>CAWCDI010000001.1:0-2065638 GCA_963794415.1 uncultured Actinomycetes bacterium | reverse complement strand
TTTTCCCCTACTTACTGGTTCGGTTGGTGTTGCTCAAACGGTCTCCCCGATACGCGGCGCCCCATACGACTCACGGCTGGCCTCATACGAACTGGTGATCAACGCCTTCAGCCGCTCGTCCTCGACCCGACGCGGGCTCACAGCGCGCTTCTGCCACGCGTAAAAGCCCTGACGCGCCACGCCCACCACCTCACACAGCCGGGAGACCTTGTGCTGTGCTCTCTGCGCCGCGACAAACCGAAACTTCATCTCGGTGCCTCGCTCTCCCTGGCGAAGAAAACCGCTGCCTTACGGAGAATCTCCCTCTCCTCTCGCAACACCCGATTCTCACGGCGCAACCGACGCAACTCATCCAGCTCCTCACTCGAGGAGCCCTCCCGCAGCCCAGCATCGATATCCGCCTGACGCACCCACCGCCGCAACGACTCCGGCGCGATCCCAAGCTCCTTCGCGAGCAGCTCAAACGACCGACCCTCCGACCGAAACAACCGCACCGCCTCAACCCGAAACTCCCGCGTATACCTCGGCACAAAAACACTCCTCTCCAGACGCCAAAACGCCCAATCTCAGAGTGTCAACGCTACCGGGGCAAGCCCAAGCCCAGTTTTGGGAGCCGGATGTGGGGGTGTGCGGGGCTTTTGGGTGGGTGGATGCGGGGTGGGTGACTGTTGGGTGACTGGGTTTTAGAGGTTTGGGGGGTTTTGGGAGTTTTGGGAGGCGCTTTATGCGCGCGAGGGGCTAGCCCCCCGCGCCGCTTCAGGGTGCTACCACCCCGCCATTTTGCTCGTCGGCCGCGGGAGAGCCCGATCAACCGTGACCGTGCAGCGCTCCGTGGCGGTGTTGGGTATCGAGGAACGCGGTATGCCGTTCTTCGCGGCGGCTTTTGGCCAGCAAGATAGTTGCTTAGGTGACATAATCTGCGCGTGAGTCTGTTTTCGAGACTGAAACGCGTGTCGGGTGGTGGCGGCTCGGTTGGCCGCGCGAGCGCGGTCACGCGGGAGGCAGAGTCTCGAGAGCGGGCTGCTCCGGGTTCGCTGTGGTGGATCTCGAGACTACGGGGTTTGCTCCGAGCCAGGAGCGGATTCTGGAGATCGGGATCGTCTGTACGGATCGGATCGGTGGTTCGGTAGCCGAATGGACGTCGCAGTTCAACCCGGAGGGGCGCATGGGGGCCACGCACGTACACGGAATCACCGCCGAGCAGGTCGCTGGCGCGCCGCGGTTTCGGGATCGTGTCGATGAGATCGCCGCGCTCTTGCGCGGCCGGGTCTTGGTTGCGCACAACGCGGTGTTCGATATCGCGTTTCTTCGAGCGGAGTTCGAACGGGCTGGGTGGGCGCTTCCGGCGTTCCGGCGTTTTGTACGCTGAAGGCCAGCTGGTACTACCTGCCTGACATAGATGGCCGGCGGCTTCCGCAGTGCTGTCGAGCCGCGGGCCTTCCGACACGCTCGGCTCATGTCGCGCTCGATGACGCTCGAGCGGCAACTGATCTGCTTCGCTGGTACCTTGACGTCGGCAGTCCGCCTCCGCCGTTGGATGAGCATCTACAGCTTCCCGAGCAGGCAATCCAGGTGCAGTGGCCGGCAGGGCCGTCGTCTACGCCGCCTACGAGTGGGTCGGGGCCGGTGATTGTTGCCATGCCGCGACGGAGCCCATCGCTCACGCTCGGTCCCGCGTTGGTGTCGACGCTGAGCGAGTACTCGCTCGAGCAGGCGGTCGTCGAAGGGGCGCCACGTGGGTCGGCTGCATATCTACACCTACTGGTGGAAGTACTGGAGGATGGTGTGCTCACGATCGATGAAGGATCCGCTTTGGCTGAGCTCGCCGGTGAGTACGGCCTCAATCCAGACCAGGTCGCCGCAGCCCATCGCGGGTTTCTAACGGCGCTCGCGCGAAAGGCAGTCGAGGACGACCACGTCACCCGTCGCGAGCGTGACGAGTTGCGTGCGGTCGCCAGGATCCTTGACCTTCCCAGCGAGCTGGTACCACGTGTACTGGGCAACGCCCGTGAAGACCGCGTCGTCAGCCTTGGTGGTGATCTGCCACCGCTGCCGGATGATTGGACGCTGGGAGAACCTCTGCGTGTGGGGGATCGCGCGGTCATCACCGGGTGCGCTGCCTACGGGCGACACGCGCTCGAGCGACGAGCCACGGAGCGAGGGATCACGGTCTCCGGCAGCGTGTCGCGCCGTACTGTCGTGCTTGTGTCCGACGGAACCGTCATCGGCACCAAAGCCACCGCCGCAGCCAAGCTCGGGGTACGAGTTGTCACGCCTGACGTGTTCGATCGACTCCTCGCACACATCCAACCGGCAATCGTAACCTCATCCGTACGCGGCTCCCCGCGACGGGCAAAATCGAGACCGGTTCGGCCCCCCAACCCGCGCGGCTGACTCGCTGCACCGGCTCAGTGGGGGAGCCGGCCAGGTTGGGGCGGCGCGCTCTGGAAGGCGCTGGGTCGGCGGAGGCGAACTCAGTTGCGGCCGTCATGTACCATACAGCTCTAAGTGTCGGACATGGAGGAAGCGATCAATGGCGAAGTCAAAAAAGACATCGGCGAAAGCCGCCTCCGCAGCGGGGAAGACCCTGAGCTCGAAATCGTCGTCCTCGACCGCCAAGAGGGCTGCTGCGTCGGATCTGGCCCAGCGCAGATCGTCCAAGGTTACGGGTCCTGCAGCAGCGTCGGCCGCCGGCAAGACTCTGGCGTCCAAAACAGCCTCAAAGACGGCGAAGCGCGCGGCCGCATCGGATCTCGCCCAGCGGCCGAGGAAGAAACGGTAGGTCCCAAACTCAACGTGTAGGGGCTGGCCCTCTCGCGCCGGCACAAGCCGAGTAGCAGGTGCTCTTCATGCGAGGTTTCAATTGTCGAAGGAGTTCCGATGTCGCGACGAGTATTTTTTAGCTTTCAAGTATGAGGACGTTTCAAGGGCGATGATTGTCCGGAATAGCTGGGTCATTCGCGGGAGAGAGGCTGCTGGTTTCGTAGACGCAGCTGAGTTCGAGGCGCTTGAGGAGGAGGGTGACACTGCCGTCAAAGAGTGGATCGACGATCAGTTGAAGGGGACTTCGGTCACCGTAGTTCTAGTAGGGGAGGGCACATGCAGTAGTAAGTGGGTCAAATACGAGATCGCGCAGAGTATTGCACGTGGCAACGGTTTGCTCGGGATCGACGTGAGCAAGATAAAAGACTTGAGCGGCAACACCACGGCGCGTTGTGGCGAGATCCCTAGCGGCTACGAGTTCTACTTGTGGAACAAAGACGATGGGTATAGCAAGATGGGGACGTGGATCGAGGACGCGGCGATCGCGGCTGGAAAGTAGTCCTAGTTACCGACTTGCCAGACCGTATCGGGTACTCGACGCACGCCCCCGATTTATCCCGGCGACAGGTGGGAACGAAGATCGTCGAGCACTGCATTCCATGTCATGGGATAAACCGCGCCGTTTTGGAGCAGCTCGCCGAGCGGGCTGCTCGGGCGGCTTTCCGGGCCCGTGCCACGAGGCGACTGCTCGGCGAGGTAGCGCGCCTCCCCACCCGGATACCCGATTGGGTACCGTGGGTCACCGGGACGCTCAGCAGCGAACATCTGCCATTCCTCGAGAATTCCGGTCATACCGCCTACGAACACGGCAGCCTGTGGCTGGGTGTCGACGAGCATTTGGCGCCGCATCACGGACAGGCTTTCTGCTCGATTCCCCGGATCGGACGTTTCGTTCGACACCGCGGGTGTCCACACAAGTTCGCCGAACCCTTCCTCTTCGAAGCGGCGTGTGGCGGGTGGCAAGACACTCTCGAAGATCTCTGATTGATAGACCACTATCCGCCCGCGCGCGGCGTCGGGTAGTTCCGCCGCAACATAGAGGAGGAGCGGCGCGATGGTGGGGTGCGCCGCGGTCACTAGTCGAGCGCCGGCAGTCAAAAAACATCGGGCAAGTGCCACGATGGCGTCAGTGATTTCGAGGGCGTCGAACGGCCCGTCCCATCGTGTTGCGTCCGGAATGCTGGCCGACACAAAGATTGACACGTCCGCAATGATGGGGTCGGGCTCGCTCTGCTCGAAGGTCAGGGGCATCGCCAGCGTGCCCCAATCGCGTTCTCTGGCGTAAGTGTCAGGTTCCGAGAGCCTACGACCCATTCGAGGTGGCGGCGAAGGTCATCGCGTAGGATTCGGGCACTGTGTACGAGAACTGCGGTCGCTGGTGCATACTCCAACGCCGCGTCGTCAAGCAAGTTAAGATCTTCGGCCGTGGGCAGACGGGGTGCAGTTCCGACCACCGTGATCGTGGCTCCATCATCGATTCTCAGTCGCCAGCCGGGGAGGGCCACGCAGGAAACACAGCCAGCAGCAATTGCGGCTTCCTCAGTGCTCCTCACGAGCATGCGACGGCGGCGAACCAGCCCATATGCGTGGGCGGCTTCGATCTCGTTGATGACACGGTCGAGCGCGTCCTCGGTTAGCACCTCGTAGTCGTGAGCGTCTCTCTTGAGGTCTCGCTCTGTGAGGTGAACGCGAGGAAGACCGTCGCTGCCGGGGACTGGGGTCGGCTCGCCAGGCCACGAGACAATGAGCGACCCCATCGTGTGGCTTAACGCATAGTCGACCTCGTCGAACACCCAATCGGAGGTATGTGCAAGCGGCGTCTCGAGTACAAGCAGAAACGCGTACTCTTCGAGGGAGTCAGCGATGGTCTGTTGTACGGGGCATCCGGCGCGGATAGCGAACCGGTCGATGAATGGCGTGAAGCCGGCGTGGCTGAGCTTATCGTGCATCTGTTCGGCAGCAGCGAGCCCGTCTTCACGCTTGTGACTAATAAACACCCGACGCTTGACTTCCTGGATCCCCAGCTCCTCGAGAAGTAGACGGGCGAGACGTCGAGCCGACGAGTCGTCCCGCCACTCGAATCCGTTGATCGGCCGGAGCACCAACGGCACCGAGTCGGAAAAGTGATCGAGGTTATCGACGACGGGAACGATACTCATCCCGTTGCACAGAGCGTGAGTCACCTGCTTGGTCACCGTTGTGTCCGTCGCGCCGGCTCGCGACCCGAGGTACACCCCGACAGCCGGTGCGCGGTGTGGCGGCGGCTCGCCATCTCGCACAAGTAGGTCGATCGTGCGATGCATGCCAATGGAACGCAACTCGGCGTCGAGCGCCGCGGCGAGGGTGTCCCGCCAGTCGGTCGCATCGACGTGAAACACACAAATCCTATAGGACGTGGGCATTGATTTTGACACTCTACTCTAGTTGCTCCCCTCTTTCCACACGCGCGCCTGGACGTTGCTGAGGGTGCCCCGTCAATGCTCCACCTACGCCATCCGCCACGACTCGCCGGCCGTCGATGCGTTGGTTGGCTCGCGGGCGGGCATATTACAACCGAGTGTTCTCTCGTTCGCGATGTCGCCGGGTGTTGGTTCGGTTTCGGCAGGTGCTGGTGCAGTAGGCCTGGTTGTCGCGGTTGGGGGTGAAGTGGGTGTGGCAGCCGGGGCATTGGGCGATGGGGGTGGCGTGGGTGATTGTGAGTGCGAGGGTGTGGTAGGTGAGGGCGGCGAGGTCGGTGGTTTGGGGGTGGAGGAGGAAGTGGCCGGGTTGGCCGCGGAGGGTGTGGCCGTCGAGGTGTTGTTCGATCGATACGGCGGCGATGATTCCTTCGCAGACGCTGGTGAGTCCGTCGGAGACGGTTGCGGCGAGCAGGATGCTTGCTTGGCTGAGCAGGTCGTAGCCCTCGAGGACGCGCTGTCCTTCGGTGGATTGGGCTTCGCGGTAGTTCTGGAGGAGTGGTTCGAGTGTGGTGAGGGCTGTGGCTGGGTCGGTGTTGGCTTGGTGGAGGAGTTGTGCGAGTTGGAGTGCGTTTCGCAGGCCTTGTGAGACGGGTTGCCAGCGGGTGAATGGTTCGCGGTGGGTGGTGGCGTCGGGGCCGTGGTAGAGCAGGCCGTAGCGGCTGGCGAACGTGGCGGCGTCCTGGGGCGTTTCTACTGCTGCGAGTTGGAACATGAGCGCGCCGGCGACGCCGGGTTGGTGGGGGTGGTAGCGCTGGAGCGTGGCGGGGTCGAGCTCGATGTGGGTGCCGTCGGTGTGGGCGTGGCCGCGGACCCAGGTTTGGGGTTGGGCGAGCAGGTCGAGCGTGGGGTAGGTGGGCGGCGTGAGGGTCATCGGCGGGTAAGCGGATATCGGCTCAATCTACGCACACGATCGGATGGAGCGCGCATCCACGCCCCGCGGCCGTCGACACGGCATGGCCCCGAGGCCGGGAGATTTTCGGGCGTGTAAGTGGATGTAAGCGGATTTGGGTGGCGAGTCTGAGGGCGGCCTGTTCCACTAGGGGCGTTGTGGTCGTGACGATGCCTCTGAGAGGGGAGTGGTCTGTGTGAGTGGTGGGATCCTTGATTTTCGGGTGGAGCTGGTGGCGGTGGGCTCGCTTCGGTTGAGCGGCCAGAATCCGCGGCGTGGTGATGTGGCGGCGATCAAGCAGAGCTTGGAGGCAAACAAGCAGTACCAGCCGATCATCGCGCGCCGCTCAACGGGCGAGGTGTTGGTGGGAAATCACCGCTTGTTGGCGGCGCGCGAACTTGGGTGGCGCGAGATCGCGGTGTGCTTTATCGATGTGGACGACGACCAGGCGCGGCGGATCCTGCTTGCCGATAACCGCACCTCCGACCTGGCCGGCTATGACTCGCAGGCCCTGATCGACCTGTTGGAGGAGCTTGACGGCGGCTTCGTCGGCACCGGGTACGTGCAGGCCGATCTCGATGCGCTTTTGGATGAGGCGTCGGCTGCGATGCCGGTGGCCGATGACGCGATCCCTGAGTTGGCTGTGGAGCCGGTGTCGCGCCTGGGTGATGTCGTGAGGTTGGGGGAGCATCGTTTGGTGTGTGGGGATTGTCGTGACGCGGGGGTGGTGGAGGCGGTGATGGTGGGGGAGCGGGCGGGGGTGCTTTTGACCGACCCGCCCTACGGCGTCTCCTATGAGGGCCGCACCCAGGCTCGCCTCAGGCTGCAAAACGATGACGACGCGGGGCTGTCGGCGCTTTTGGTGGCGGCGTTTGGGGTGGTTGACGCGTGTCTTGAGGATGGCGCGGCGGTGTATGTGTTTCATCCGGCGGGCGGGCTTGCGGCCGAGTTTTTGGCGGCGTTTTCGGGGCGGTGGGAGGTGCGCCAGCAACTTGTCTGGGTGAAGGACGCGATGGTGCTTGGGCCATTCGGACTACCACTACCAGCACGAACCGATCCTCTATGGGTTCAAGGCGCGGCGGGGTGGGGGCCGGTTGGGGCGTGGCGGGGAGGGGTGGCATGGCGATAACCGTCAGGTCTCAGTGTTTGAGGTGCCGCGACCGCGTGCGTCTCGTGATCATCCGACGGCCAAGCCGGTCGAGCTTTTGGCGCGGTTTCTGCGGAACTCGTCTGGGCGGGGCGACGTGGTGGTGGATCCGTTTGCGGGGTCGGGGTCGACGCTTGTGGCGTGTGAGGCGCTGGGCCGGCGGGCGCGGCTGGTTGAGATCGACCCACGCTATTGCGACGTCATCGTGGCTCGGTGGGAAGCGGCCACCGGGCAAAGAGCAGAGCGGGAGGCGGTGTAGCGTGGCGCAGGCCTTCGAAGCTTTCTCGAGAGGTGAGTGATCGGATCGCCCAGGCGGTGCGGGCGGGAAACCACGTCGAGGTGGCGTGTCGCGCGTCGGGGATCGCTTCCAGTACGTATTACCGGTGGATGAGTCGCGGTGAGGCCGAGCCCGACACAGCCTATGCCGCGTTTCGCGAGGTGGTGTTGAGGGCGGAGGCGGAGGCTGAGGTGCATGCGGTTGCGATCCTTCGCCGCGCCATGACTGAGGATTGGCGCGCCGCGGTGTCGTATCTTGAGCGGCGTCACCCGGCGCGGTGGCGGGCCCGATCCCAAACCGAGCTGGTCGGGCGAGACGGTGGTCCGATTCAGACCAGCCATACCCAGCTTGACCTTTCTCGGCTTTCGGATGAGGAGCTGGCCCGGTTGGAGGAGTTGACGCTTCGTGCGACCCTCCCCCGATGACCTCGCTGCCGAGCGCGCCAGGCGCAGTCTGGCAGCGTTTTGTGAGTGGGCATGGCCGATCCTCGAGCCCGGAAGCCCATTTGTGGGCGGAGTGCATGTCGACCTGATCTGCCGCTACTTGGAGCGCGTGGCGCGGGGAGAGGTGACGCGGCTTTTGATCAATATCCCTCCGCGGTATGGAAAGACGATCCTTTCCTCGGTGATCTTCCCGGCCTGGGTTGGGCATCGCATCCTGAGGCGCGGTTTTTGGCGGGAAGCTATGGCATCGACTTGGCGGTGCGCGATAACCGTCGCATGCGCCAACTCGTCGAATCCCCCGAATACCAGAAGCGCTGGGGCCAGACCGTGCGCGCTGGTAGATGATCAAAACGACGAAGCACCGCTTCGAAAACCTGCGCGGCGGATCGCGCGGTTGCGGTCAGCGTTGGTGGCGCAGCGACGGGCGAGGGTGGTGATGTGATCGTGATCGATGACCCGCAAAAGATCGAGCAGGCAGACTCTCCGCTGGTGCAGCAGGCGGTGATCGACTGGTTTGACCAGACGTCTCGCACCGCGGCTGAACGATCCCGCGCGGGGGCGATCATCGTCATCGGCCAGCGCTTGCATGAGGACGACCTGTTCGGCCACCTGCTCGACCAGGGCGGCTGGACGCACCTGTGCCTGCCCGCCTCCTATGACCCGACCATCCCTACCTCTGCCCCGAGGACCCGCGTCGCGTGCCGGGGGAGCCGCTTTGGCCGGGTCGGTGGCCGGCGAGGAGATCGCGCGGGTCGCTCGGCGGATCTGGGGAGTTACGGCTCGGCGAGCATGCTGCAGCAGCTGCCGGCGCCGACCACGGGCGGCATCTTCCAGCGCGAGTGGTGGCGGTACTACGACCCAGCCAAGCCGCTGCCGCGGTTTCGAGCGCGTGTTCCAATCGTGGGATCTCGCGTTCACCGACACGCCCGGCGCAGACTACGTCGTCGGCCAGGTCTGGGGCATCCACGGCGCCGACGCTACCTGCTCCACCAGTTCCGCGCGCGGATCGACTTCACCCACACCATCCAAGCCATCCGCGACCAAACCCAGTGGGTGAGCAGCACCTGCCCAGGTTTCTCGAGCCACACCGAGCCTGATTGAACAGGCCGCAAACGGCGCACGCCGTGATCAATACGCTCAAGCGCGAGATCCGCGGCATCGTCGCCGTTCGGCCCGAGGGCGACAAGATCAACCGCGCCCACGCCGTCACCCCCCAGATCGAATCCGGAAACGTCTACCTCCCCGGCGCACCCAACCACGACCACACCAACTATGACCGCAGCCACACCCCCAGCTGGGTGCAAGACCTCGTCGAGGAGGCCGCGGCGTTTCCCCAGGCCAAGCACGACGACCAAGTCGACGCGCTCACCCAAGCCCTCAACCGCGCCGGCACCCACACCCGCCCCGCGCGCATCCTCAAACTCGGCGCCAACATGCACACCCCACCCGCCTCCCAGGTCTACAACCCCCACAACCACAACGCCAACCGCCGCGACCCCCCACCCTGGCGCAGCTAAACCAGCGCCCCCAAGCCCAGCGGCCCTGAGACCGACGCACCGGTCCGCGCTGCTCCAGCCAGCCGCGCGACCACCGCTTGATCACACCCGCCTGGCAGAGCTATGACACCGCTCCAACCATCACCCGAACCCTGGAGGAGCGCCGCATGGCCACAGGCTCAGAACCATCCGCCCGCGCAAACGAGCGCTGCGCGACCGGCGTCCTTCGCCGCCACCAAACCGGCTGCGCTACCCCACCAATGGGCGCTGCTCGTGCACGCCGACATATCAGGCTCAAGTCTGGTCGCGAAACGACCAGCGCCCCGTCCGCCGCTCCTTCACCACCCTCAAAGACGCCAAAGCATGGCGCGACCAAGCCCACGCCGAGCGCGGCCAGCTTCGCGCACCAAGCGAGCACACCCTCAACCAAGCAGCCGACCAGTGGCTCACCGCAGCCCGTCAGGGGGTGGTGCGAACGCGAAGCGGCTACCCCTACAAACCCAGCGCGATCCGCAGCTACCGCCAAGCCCTCGACGCCCACATCCTGCCCCAGCTGGGCCACATGCGCCTCACAGCCGTCACCCGACACCACGTCCAAGACATCGCAGACACGCTCGTCGCCCGCGGCGCCGCACCCAGCACCGTCCGAAACGCGATCCTCCCCTTGCGCGCGATCTACCGCCACGAACACCACCGCGAAACCGTCTCCCAAAACCCCACCAAACGACCTCCTCCTCCCGCCTCACGCCACAAAGCACGCGCATCGCACGCCCCGACGAGGCCGCCACCCTCATCGCCGCCCTCCCCCTCAAAGACCACGCCCTCTGGGCAACCGCCCTCTACGCCGGCCTACGCCGCGGCGAACTCCAAGCACTCCGCTGGAAAGACATCGACCTCGACCAAAACCTCCTCCACGTCCACCGAAGCTGGGACCGCATCGAAGGCCCATGACGCCAAAAAGCAGCGCCGGCCACCGACCGATCCCACTCACCCAAACCCTCCGCCACCACCTCGTCACCCACCGCCTCAGACACCCCCACACCCAGCCCACCGACCTCGCCCTCGGACACACCGCTACCCAACCGTTCAAACCCGTCCCCACCCTCCAACGCGCCCGAAACGCCTGGCAACACGCCAACCTCGCCCCCATCCTCCTGCACGAATGCCGCCACACCTACGCAAGCTTCATGATCGCAGCCGGCATCAACCCCAAAGCCCTCCAAACCTACATGGGCCACGCATCCATCACCATCACCCTCGACCGCTACGGCCACCTCCTCCCAGGAAACGAACACCAAGCAGCAAACCTGCTCGAAACCCTGCTCAACGACCACGCCGCTAACCGCGTCTAAACGCCCTCTGAGCAATCCTGGACTGACGGCGAGACGCGGACGTCCGCCGTCGAATTATCGTAGGAGTGCATCCGGCAACAGCGAATCCTGCTCGTGCTCGGCTGCCCGGATTGGGGCGGCATCATCCATCGGCGGTCTGAAATATGGATTTGGGAAGACGAAGTGCCTTAATAGCCGTTCCGTAACGGTGGGGCCGCCGTCCAGATCTCGTGGCAGTTTCCAAACGGCCGGCCGAGAACGGGCAATTGTCGAAGACCACATGTCGAGGGAGGCCCATAATGATTAAAGGGTAGGTGACGTCATATGTTACTAACGATCGCAGCCAGACTTATGACGATCAATGAGATGAAGGACCCGAGCGCGACGATGACCGCCACACGGATATGGGCTCTACTGGTTTCTCGGGTGATCGGCGTCCGATGCAGCCCAGTGCGGCCTAGCCGCAAAACTCGAGGGGAGTAAAACAAATCAAGACATTTGGGATTTTGTAGCAGCCAGGCAAACACCAGCGTGCCGACCACCCCGATCGTGAGTAGGATTACGGCGCCGCTGTTCATCCGAAGGGATTTCCCAATCGCCAGTTGTACGATCCTGTTACAGACGCATTGTTTCCGTCTCCAAATCCGACGCCAAGTTCAGTCGAGGTGTCCCGAAGTCTCGGCACTGACGTGCTCAGATGTGGATGCCCGTCTGTTGTTCCGACCGTCGGCCCGAATGAACCGGCGATTGGCGCAAAGAGGGTGCCGTTAGCACTAGCTTGACCAACAAACGAGTCGATATCACGGGAACTGGGCCTTGACGACTCGATTAATCCAGCCGGCCCTATATGAGGACGTCAGGCCCGGGCTGCTGGATCCCCCAGCGCCGCCTCCAAAGAATACGTGACCGTGCTCGGTGACGGTGAGATTGAGAGTGAACGCAATGTTTCCAAACGGCGTACTGAACGAAGGGCTGATGTCGAATGTTCCGTAATCCGGCATTCGCTTCTTGTCCCAAGATGCTACTGCAACGGACATTACCGAGCTAAGAAATCCACTCGATGAAGTCTTGGCGGCCGGGCGGGATGGCGGCGGTGGTGGCCCCCCGTGGAAGTAGGTAAAATCGCTTTCAGCGGCTTCCGCGGCGTAGATGCCAGCGTTGTAGTCGTTTGACTGTGAATCAGAAACTTCGTTGTGGTTCTGCGCTGCGCGCGTATTGCCTGGAAGAATGTTATGGTGGCACGACGCGTCGAGGCAAGCGCTTCGGCCCGTTGGATCGGTTCCCAACACCGGTGAGTCCTGAGCGTAGGTGTATTGATTTTGGGAGAGCGGATCCTGTGGCGTGCCGGTGACCGTGTCCTGGGTCGTGAACCGGCCTTGGGAGGGGTCGTAGAGGCGGGTTCCCATGTCGGTGAGGCCGGTGACTGGGTCGAGTGGTTGGGACTGGTAGGCGAGCAGGCTCGAGGTGGGCGTCTGCGCCGACGGCGGTCTGGTTTCCCCATGGGTCGTAGCTGATGGTGCCCTTGGCGGTCGCGGAGGCGTCGTCGATCAGGGCGAGGTTTCCGTGTGGGTCCTGCTGGTAGTAGCGCTTGGTGAGCGAGACGCGTTGTCCGAGGACTCCCATCAGGCCTTGAGCATAGTCGGTGGGGGTGCCGGAGCCGATCGTCTGGGTGACGGGATTCTGCGAGGTGCCGTCGTAGATGAAGCTGGTGGTGGTGCCGGCGGTGGTTGACGACATGGTGCGGTTGAGCGCGTCGTAGGCGTATGTGACGGCGGTGCCGCTGATGGTGGCGCTCGTGACTCGCCCCCAAGCGTCGTAGAGGAAGGTTTTACTGGATCCCACGGTCCACAACTGGTTTTGTGGGGTCCAGGTGTAGCTGGTCGAGCCGACCGTGGCGAGCCGGTCTGCTTGGTCGTAGGTGGAGGTGACGGGTGTTCCCGATCCGATCTGGACGCTGGTTCGGTTTCCGGCGCCGTCGTAGCCGTAGGTGGTGGTGGGCTGTGCCGAGCCGCCGCTGGGCGTGTAGGCGCTGGTCTTGAGCTCGCCGGCGGGGGTGTAGGTGTAGGCCCAGGCGCCCGTCGCGTTTCCGCCGCTGCCTGAGACGGTCGGGTAGGTCTGTGAGAGTGCGGATTCCTGGCCGAGGTTGTTGTAGGAGACGCCGAAGTTGAGCACGCTTGCTCCGCCTCCGGTGGGTGCGGCTGAGAGGCTTACGAGGCGGTTTGCCGTGTCGTAGGTGTATCCGGTGGTGAGGCCGGAGGGGTCTGAGCGGGCGGTGACCTGGCCGCCGGCGTTGTAGGAGTAGGTGGTGGCGCTGGTGGAGAACGGGTCGCCGACGGAGTTGATGCGCCCGGTGGTGGAGTCGTAGCCGTAGTTGATGGTGGTTGCGGTTCCGGTGCCGCGCGAGTGGGTGGTTGAGGCGAGCTTCTCGGTCGCGGCGGTGTAGGTGTAGGAGGTGGAGATGCCGGTGCCTTCGGTGACGGAGTCGACCAGAGTCGGGTCGCCGGTGTTGTAGGCGATCGAGACGGTCGGGCCGCTCGAGCCTTCTGCCGCCGAGGTCATGCCGGAGATGGGGCTTGAGGTGAACGTCTCGACGTCTGACTGGGTGCCGGTCGAGCACAGCGAGGCGCTGGGCACGGTGTAGCGGCTGGTCTGGGCGCCGAAGTCGTCGTAGGTGTAGCACTGGATCGCGGCGCCTGATCCTGGCGGCGTGAGCGAGGCGAGCTCGCCGTCGTCGTCGTCGTAGGAGTACTGCGTCTCGTTTGGCGCGCTTCCGGTGCCGAAGGGGTACTGGTAGGTCGCGGTCTGCTGGCCGAGGCCGTTGAAGACCGAGTCGTGGATGTTTCCGTTGGGCTCGGTCATCCGTACCATCTGGCCGGCGGCGTCGTAGACGTACTGCCAGTCGACGTTTGTGCCGCTGGGCCCGGGAGCATCGACCTGGGTGACGCGGTTTTCACCGTCGATTGAGTAGGTGGTGACGTTGCTGGCCGGGTCTGTCACGGTATCGAGCGCGCCGGTGCGGTAGTAGGTCATGGTGCTGGTCTCGCTGGCGCCGGTCAGGCTGGTGGGTGACGTGGCTCCGCTTGGGGTGGTGACGGTTGCCTGCTCGCCCCATGCGTCGTAGGTGGTGCTGGTGGTCGACCCGTTGGGATCGGTGGTGGACGTGAGCCGGTCGCTGGTGTCGTAGACGTTTGTGGTGGGCGTGAGCGGGGTGGCGCCGCTCTGGGTGCCGACCTGGGTGTACAAGACCTGGCCGCGAAGGCTGTTGGTGTTGGTGGTCTGGACGCCGTCGGGTGCCTTCACCGAGCTGGCCGTCGACTGGTGTCTGCGATCCTCAACGCCGAGCCCTGCCTGGGCGACGGGTTGGGGCACATGGGCATCTGCTGCCGCCAGGAGGTGGCGATGTTTGACTGGGTCTTGAGCAAGCTCTAGCCGATCGTAATCGCGCCCCGGATCCTGACCGTCGTGATCCGCAAGGCCGTGAACGTCGCGACCTCCTTGAACCCGTCGGCGGCGAACCGGTCACCGACGCCGTGATTGACGTGCGGCCAATGGGCGACGCGACCCCGAACGAATGACGACGCACCCGTTTTGTTTTTTCTCACTAGGTGGCGCCCACGAGTGACGCTCGCGGGTGCCGCGATCTGCTCCTTGGCTGGCTGTTCGTGAGGCGCGAACTGGAGCTATTTCGTGCTGGCAGCTTCGGCGTCTCCGGCGGTCTTCTCCGACGGGAGTACGTAGAGGAAGGCCAACCCGGCGCAACCTGCGCCGACGAACTCGGCGATGAAGTACACCCAGATGTTGCTCCACGCAAAGAGGCCGGTCACCATGCCTCCAACGGCAATCGCCGGGTTGAATACGCCTCCGGAGATGCCACCGACCGCGAACGCCCCGCCGACCACTGTGAATCCGATCGCCAAGCCGTAGAACGAGTTTCCCAAGGTGCCTTCAGCTGTCGCGACGTTCAACACCACCCAGGCGAGGGCGAACGTGAAGAGAAACTCGGCGACCAACATCTTGCCGTCGCTGGCCACCACGGCGTGCGCTTCCCGGCCTCCCACCACTCGAACTGCCAGTCCAGCGAGGATCGCCGCCGCCCATTGAGTGACGATGTACGCGCCGTATTCCGTCGAGGTCATCCGCCCGCGTACGAACACAGCGGTGCTCACGGCCGGGTTGAAGTGGCCGCCCGAGATGTGGCCTCCGGCGAACACCATGACCATCAGCACGGCGCCGATGGCGAGGGGGGCAAGGGCCCCTGCTCCGGCCGTGTTCGTGGCCATGCCCACGGTGAAGACGAAGATGAACATTCCGATGAATTCGACAATCAGCTTGCGGTCAAGTGGGTGGGTCATGGTTCCCTTCTTTCGCGGCACGATGGGTTGCGGGGGAGCTTTGACTCAGAGGCCACTCAACTCCCAGCAGCTATCGGCATCGCCGATCACGTCACCCGAGCGCGACAGCGCGTCGAAGCTCGCCGGGTCGACCCCCAACGTGGCGCAGGACTACGGCTAGCTCGCCACCTCTCCCCTGGCTGCCAGGCCTACGGCCAGGAGATCCTGGGGGTGAACCCACTCGTCGGCGAGCGAAACGCCGTCGGCTGCCTGAATCTTTTGGCGTAGCGGGATCGCCCAGCGATGTTCGATCAACGCGATCGCGGCAGATGTACCGGCCGGAATCGCGTCGGCCAGGTACCACACCTCGGACTCATCGAAGATGTGGCCGTCCTGGCCCGCCTCCGCACCGGCGAGCGCACCGACCTCGGCCCCCTCCTCACCGGCCATGCCCAACCCGACGAGCGCTCCGGCGATGGCTCCCCACTCCATCGCCTCCGCGGTGCTGAGATCGCTCAGCTGCACCGCCGTGATGTTTCCGGCGTCGTCCTTATCGACGAACATCAGGTCGACCAGCCGGACGACGTCTGCGTCGGCGAGCCGTCTGAGTTCCGGAAGGATCTCACCCGTGAACTTCCCATGTTCGAAGCCCACGACCATCATCTGAACTGGACCTAGCTCCATCGTTTCTCCTTGTCAGGCTGACGGGCTAACCCGCGAGCACCTTTGCCTTCTGGGCGTCGAATTCTTCCTGGGTGAGCACCCCTGAGTCCAAGAGTCCCTTGAGCTTGGTGAGCTGCTCGACCATGGCGTCGCTGACGCCTCCGGTCGGAGCCGCCGGAGCCGCTGGGGGCGGGGCGGGCGCCGCTTGCTGTTGCTCGAGCGCCTGGAGCCGCGCTTCCTGATCGCCTTCGGCCTGTGCGTCTGCTGCTTGCCCTTCGGCGTGCTTTTTGCCGGCGATGTAGGCGCCACCTCCGACCATTGCTGCCCGCATTAGTGGGCGTCGTCGTCTTCGCATCTGTGTTCTCCTTTGTGATTTCTCGCCTGGATCAGTCGCTGGCGGTCTCGACAGAGACCCCGCCGTGGATCACGCGGCGGCCAGCGCTCGCTGCTTGAGCGTTTGGAACTCGTCCTGAGTGATGGCGCCGCTGTCGAGCAGTCCCTTGGCTCGCTCGATGGCGCCGGCGGCGCCGCCATCGTTGCTGCTAGCGGTGGAGCGGATGTACTCGTCCATGTCTGCTCGCTGATTTCGCGCCTGCTCGAGGTTTCGCTGGTTCATCCCGTCGTTTTGGCTGATCAGATAGACGAACACCCCGAGAAACGGCAGAACGATCGTAAACACGATCCACCCGGTTTTCCCCCAACCTGACAGGTCACGGCGGCGAAAGATATCGGCGAACACTCGAAACAGGATGGAAAACCACGCGATCCAGCAAAAGAAGACGAGCATCGTCCACATCACGTCAAGGAACGGATAATCAGCCAACAGTGGCATCAAGCCTCCAGATCAGAGTCAGCGCGGTAAGCGCTCTTTGGGTTTTCGGTTCAGCAGTGTCGGTGATGACCGAGCGCCTCGAGCAGTGTCCGGCCCAGGTTAGCGATTTGCGTGGGCACGCCTTGGATCTGAGCCTGATCACGAGTCGGGCCGGAAAGAACAGTCGCTCGATCACGCCGCCGAGCGTCCAAACCCCCAAAGGCTGCAAGGCTCCGATCATTCAACCCGCCTTCAATCGTGAACTGATATCGCCGAGTCGGCATGACCCAAGAGTCGCACGGCAACCTCTCAACCGGAAGGCCGCACGCTCAGATCACCTGGGTGAGCGTGGTTGCTCGACTCCAACGGTCCCAGCGTGCTGGCCGGAGCCACCGCGTCAGATCTCGAGTCGTCACCCGGCCTGCGTAGATCACCCGGATGCTGGTTCGCAATGTGTCGCCGGAGAGGAGAGCTCTCGCCAATCTCGCGGGCCGACTTCTCGGATGGAAGCAGCCGCCGCATCGTCATTTCAGCCTCCGACGGCGCCGCGAAGAGCTCTCCGGCATCGGCCCGAAGCTGCCCTCGGACGAGCTCGTTGGACACGGTCGCTGCAAGTTCAGAAACGCATGCGACATCCGTGGTCGGGCTGGCGTAGTTTGGTGTTGGATAAGTCTGAGCGTGGGAGCGGCGGGGTCATTCGCTGCCTTTCGCCGTCATCACGAGGTCTAGTTCGCACCGGTGGGCATCGGATGCCTGGTGTGAGCCGGTGCAGCCCATTCCAGGCTGCTCAGAACGGCGCGTTCGGCCCTGTGGACTCTTCCGAACCTGTCGAGCCTTCAGAACACCGTTCGGCTGCCACCAACTTCGGGCACGGCGATCCCTCACTGCGTCGTCGGACTCGATCGCGCTTCGGGTCATCCGACTCGATCCCTCGCTGCGTCATCTGGGCCGGGATGGCGGTTCGGATCAGCCGGCCAAGCGGTGGTTCGAGCAGCCTGCGTGGACCGCGAACGCCAGGGTCTGGGCGGATGAAACGCCTGCGAACGACGTCCGATTGTTCACATCTTCTCCATAGCTCGCCCGATGCAGCCGTATTCACCCAGGTGATATCCACGCCGTTCGTCCTAGCCGGCGATGGGGGGTGCCACTCTTGGTGTCGAACCGATCGGGGAGGTAGGGATGGCGAATTCAGGAGAAGTCGAAACAGAACCGGGGCATTCGCGACCAGGGCTGAGCTTCTGGCCCGACCAGCGAGTTCAGCTTGTTTTTTGTGGTCAAGCCGGGGCACGGAGGACAGATCCGAGACGCGTTGACGTCGCTTCAGAACGAGCCCGGATATCGACCGGGTGAGCATCAACATGGCGGTGGCGACGATCCATGAGGCTCGGTTCGTATTGTTCGACGACGACACGCGATTGTTGTTCGCGACGAGCTTTGATGGCGCCTGGGACTCGTATATGGACGACTTCTTCACGTCCGGCCCGACGCTCAAGCTGTTCGTCGAGGTCTTCCAGCATGTTGAGGGTTATGGAGGACTCCCTGATGTCCAGGCGGTGAAGGACTTCGTGCTCAGCGCTCAGGTGACCGCTGCCGCCTATGCCCGGAACTACGGTGGCACGGTCAAGGAGATTCGCAAGTCTCAGCGCGTTAGCGGAGCGTTCCAGCAGGTGTTGGACGAGCCCGGCGCCGAGGCGGCGCTTCAGCACCCGGCGCTTGCACCCCTCTTGGAAGAGGCCGCCGACTAGCCGTCGGCCGGAGGAACACCAGCTATGTCTGATCATATTTCAGGGCCGCGCGCACTCGCCGATCCGATCGCGGACATCACCGACGTATACGCGTTTCCGAGCCCGGAGCGGCCCGGGCACCTCGTGCTGGTGCAAAACACACTGCCGTTCGCGCTCGGCGACGGCGAAACTGTCCGATGGGCTTCTCTACCGTTTCCGGCTTCGAGAGGTGCACCTGGTCGAGGCTGCGGACGGTCAGTCGCCCTACGACGTGCACGATTCGCCTGAGGTCGTCTTCGATTGCGTGTTCTCCGACCCAGATGGCACTGAGCCGCAGAGGGGGACGTGTTATACGCCGAGCGGGGACACCGTCGAGTTCTCGGTCGGCGATGAACAGGGCGAAACGGTGCATGGGGTGCGCGCGTTCGCCGGGGTACGGTGGGATCCGTTCATCATGGACGCTCCGGCGGCGCTGAAGACGATTGCCACCGGCAAAATAGCGTTCACCGATCCGGGCTCGATCTACATGGACGGCAAGAACGTGCTGAGTATCGTGCTTGAGATCGACTGCGCCAAGTACCTGCCGGGGGTCGAGCTCGTCGGGCATGTCTCCGAGACGTTGACGCGCGGCAAGTTCAACGTCCGGATCGAGCGGGTTGGCCGGCCCGAGGTCAAGAACCTGTTGCTCGCGCCGAAGCAGTTCGATCAGGTTAACCGCGATCTCGAGATTCGCGATATCTACAACATGGAAGACGGTTTCCATCTGGCTGATGGGTACGTCGGTGCGTATCGGGCTCGGCTGAACGCGAACTTGCGCTTCTGGGACGGCCTCGACGGTAAGGCGGACTGGACGTATCACGACGACACCCACCCGCTGACCGAGCTCAGCCTGGCCGACTATCTGGTCACCGATCTGACGAAGCCGTATGCCGCCCACGGCTCGTATCTTGAGATCGAGCAGGCGTTGATTGCTGGTCGTCCGCATCGGACGTGCGGCGGGCGAGCCTTGAACGATGACGTGATGGACACGATCTTCACGCTGCTGATCAACGCCGGGAAGGGACCGGTGATCAGCGATGGCGTCGATGAGGCCTCCCAGCCGGCGACTGAGGCGTTTCCGTATGTCGCGCCGCCGAATCCCGAACCCGCCGGACAAGCCGGAGCATCACTGACATGGGCGACCTCGATCCGGAGCCAGGTGTGAGTCGCGAGAAGTCCAGAGGAGCAGCCCCTGCGAGCGAGTCCAGGTGAGTACCGCCGGCGCGACACGTTTAGAGCTGGACGATATCCAGGGCGGTGCGCTGCATCCTCGTCCCTCGCCGTACGTCGGCACCTACCTGCTGCTTCGAATCGACGACCGGGCAGCTGGGCGCGAGCTGGTGCGGCGGCTGGTTCCGCTCATCGGATCTGCCCGGACAGCTCCCGATCCTGCCGCCGAGGCCTGGATTACCGTCGCGTTCACCTACGCGGGCTTGGAGGCACTGGGCGTACCGCAGGAATCGCTGGACAGCTTCGCGCCTGAGTTTCGCCAGGGCATGGCGGCTCGAGCGGCGGAGCTAGGAGACGTTGGAGAGAGTGCGCCGGAGCATTGGGAGAAACCGTTGGGAACCCCGGATGTGCATGTGGCGGTCGCGGTGTTAGCGTCGAATTCGGGGCGACTCGAGGTCGTCGCCGAGCGGGCGCGCCGCGCGCAGGCGGAGATCACGGGGGTCGAGTTGGTCTGGCGCCAGGACTGCTACCAGCTCCCAACTGAGCGAACGTCGTTCGGCTTCAAGGACGGGATCGGCCAGCCGGCGATCGAGGGTAGTGGGATCCCTCCGACGAACCCGAAGGCCAGGCCTATCAAGCCCGGCGAGTTCATCCTCGGCTACCCGGACGAGACTGGATCGCTCGCCGCCGATGCCGACGCCTGCGGTGCTCGGGCAGAACGGCACGTACATCGTCTTTCGAAAGCTCCACACTCGAGTCGCTGCGTATCGTCGCTACCTGCGCGATAAGGCCTCGTCGCGTGAGGACGAGGCGCTGCTAGGGGCGAAAATGGTCGGGCGCTGGCAAAGCGGCGCGCCGCTGGCGCTTGCGCCTGATCGCGACGCTCCCGAACTTGGCGCCGACGAAGCTCGAAATAACGCCTTTCTCTACGCGCGATGATCCGCGCGGGTTCAAGTGCCCAGCGGGATCGCACGCTCGCCGGGCGAACCCGCGAGACGCGTTCGATGACGACGGGGGCGTTGATGTTCGGCTGCATCACATGATCCGACGGGGCACGAGCTACGGCCCGATGTTGCCGGACGGGGTGCTCGAAGACGATGGCCACGATCGGGGGATCATCTTCGTGTTCGCTGGGTCGCATCTGAAACGCCAGTTCGAGTTTGTGAAGACCCAGTGGCTGAACGACGGGATCTTCATCGGCGCTCCCAAAGAGACCGATCCGCTGGTTGGCCGTTCGACCGACTCGGGCGAGTTCACGATCCCGAAGCGGCCGATCCGCCTTCGGCTGGACGATGTCCCGCCGTTCGTCGTTACGCGCGGCGGAGAGTACTGCTTTGCACCGGGCTTGCGCGCCCTGCGCTGGCTCGGAGAGCTCGACACCTAGGAGACGCCATGACACCTACCGACCGCTGGAACGCCCTTGACTTTTCACCGCCACTCGCCGACGGTGACGAGCCCGACGATCCCGTCCTGCTTGAGTACTTCGACGACGGCGCGATCGCGGTAGTCACCCTGAACCGCCCGTTCGACAATGCGATCACCACCGCGATGGGCGCTCGGCTGACGGAGGTACTTGAAACGATCGGGGTGCAGACGGCGGTGCGGGTAGCGGTGATCACCGGCGCCGGTGATCACGCGTTCTCCGTCGGCAGCGATCTGCGTGAGCGTCATAGCATGACCAAGGAGGACTGGCTACGGCAACGCCAGGCCTTTGACCGCACGCTGTACACGCTGCGCGAGCTGCGAACCCCGATCTTCGCCTCTGTGAACGGCATCGCCTATGGCGGCGGGTCGGAGATCGCCCAGAGCACCGACTTCATCATCGCCTCGGAAACGGCGACATTCGGACAGCCCGAGGCGATGATCGGCTTATCGGCCGGCGGCGGTTCGCCGGTGTTCCTGCCGCGCGTGCTGCCGCCCGGAAAGGCGATGCAGATGCTTCTGACTGGCGACCCGATCACCGCGCAGGAGGCTCATCGTCTGGGCATGGTGAATGAGCTTCATCCGCAAGCCGATCTCGCCGCAGCGGCGCTGAGCATCGCCCGAAGGATCGCCAGCAATTCGCCCACCGCCGCCCAGGCAGTGAAGCGAGCCGTACACCTCGGCCAAGGGCAGCCGACCGAGCAGGCGATCTCGATCATGATGGAAGCCCACTGGCGCTCTGCCGTCCACCCCGACCGGATCGAGGGCATCGGCGCGTTCAACGAGGACAGAGACCCGACATTCCAAGACCCCGACTACTGAACGGGTTCAGCCCGCGCCGTGGAGCCGGGTGACGCCCACCGATTCGAGGAGAAGTAGATGGCACTTGCAGACGATCTGGCCCGGGAACGCGCCGCGCTGACCATGATCCATGGTCAGCCGTTCAACGCCGAGGCGCCGCCCGAGGCGCTCGAAACCGATGTCACCCCAACCGAGCTGCACTACATCCGCAGCAACTTTCCAGTACCCGAACATGACGGGCGGCTCGAAATCGGCGGCGCGGTGCAGAACCCGTTCACGCTCAACCTCGAGGACTTGCGGAGATGCGTTCGATCGAGCGGGTGGTAACCCTCGAATGCGCCGGGAATGGGCGACTGGCGATGCGACCGCTACCGGCCGGCGAGCCTTGGGGCGACTACGCCGTCTCGACCGCCTCCTGGAAAGGGGCACTGCTCCACGACGTGCTCGAACAGGCCGCGCCGCTCGATACCGGCGTTGAGGTGCTATTCGCCGGCGTCGATCACGGGTCGTACATCCTCAACCCGGTACTGAAGGACATCGACGCCTCCGACCTCTCGTTCGAGCGCTCGCTGACGCTGGTGCATGCCGCCGATCCTTCGGCCGAGATCATGATTGCCTACGAGATGAACGGCGAGCCGCTCAACCCCGACCACGGCGCGCCGTTTCGGCTGATCGTGCCCCACTGGTACGGCGTGGCCTCGGTGAAATGGCTGAAACGGATCGAGGTGCTGACCCAACCGTTCATCGGCGAGTTTGAGACCGGGCACTACATGTATGAGTGGGCCGATCGTCGCGGCCGAGCGCGTCACCGTGATGCGCCCCCGAGCCCGGATCACCGGGCCGCGCCAGGGAGAGGTCATGAGCGGCGACGAGACACATGTTGTACGCGGGAAGGCATGGTCGGGCGTCGGGCCGGTTACCAACGTCGACATCAGCCTCACTGGCGATTCGGAGTGGCTCCCGGCGCACCTCGAGACCCCGAAAGGCCCGTACCAGTGGCAGAACTGGTCATTCGAGTGGAAGCCGACCGAACCTGGCCGGAAGAGCCTGCGCGCTCGGGCTACCGACGCGGCCGGAAACGTTCAACCCGAAGTGCCGGTCTGGAACAGGCTCGGATACGGGAACAACGCCATCGAAGTCATTTACGTTGACGTTCGATGACATGCCAGCGGGCCAAATCGACGTACGGATAAGGGAGGGCAAACCAGATGGAGAACGAAATTGAGTAGTGCAATGGGGAGGGTGGGTCGCGTTTCGCCGGCTGGCTTTTGGTGATCGTGGGTACGATCGATATCCTCGAGGGTCTCGTCGCCGTCATCAGGCATACGTACTACGCGCTTGGGCCGAATCAGGTCATCGTGTTCGACGTACGCACCTGGGGCTGGATCACGCTGCTCTGGGGCGTGGCCCTGTTGATGGCGGGGTTGGCGTCGATCGCTGGTCAGGGCTGGGCGCGTTGGTTTGCCATCGCCGTTGGCAGCGTGAGCTTGATCGAGCAGCTGGGGTTTGTCGGCAACGCCCAGTATCCGCTATGGGCCCTGACAGCGTTGATCCTGACCGGTGTCGTGCTTTACGCGTTGATCGTTCGTTGGCACGATGGTGAGGGCTCGACGGCTTAGGCCGAGTTGTCTGCCGCGCTCGCCAGTGATGCCTGGCGAGCGCGGCACGGTCACCGTTCCCAGTTGATTCCGGTGGTCGCTTTGTAAGCATCGATCGCTGCGTCGAGCGTGGGGTAGAAGTGGTGTGGGTCGATGGTGCGGGTCAGCTCGTAGCGCTCGATCTTCTCCCGCACGGGGTCTTTCAGCTCGGCGAACACGAGCGAGATGCCGCGGGCGTTGAGCGCCTCGTCCAGCTCCTCGAGCATGTCGCTGGCCGTGGTGTCGACATCGGTGATCGGCTCTGCTGCAATCACGATCCACCTCGGCGCCGGCTCGGCGGTGGCGAGCTCGGTGATCGCCTGCTTGAACGTGCGCGTGTTGGCGAAGAAGAGCGGCGCGTCGAAGCGGAACACCACGAGCCCGGGCAGCGTCTCGGCGTCCGGGTAGCTGGTCACATCGTGCAGGCCCGGCGTGCCGTCGACCCGGCCCAGCACCGCTCGATAAGGCCACCACGATCGGCGAAAGACGTCCAGCACCGAGAGCGCCACGGCGACGGCGATTCCAGCCAGCACCCCGAGCAGGGCGACGCCCAGGAACGCCGCGATCGAGACGGCGAACTCGGTGCGGCGCTGGCGCCACAGCCGCAGCGTGCCGGGGATGTCGGCGAGTGACAGCGATGCGGCGATCACCACTGCTGCGAGCGTCGGCTGGGGCAGGTCGCGCAGGAGCCCGGGGAAGAGCACCAGCATCATGACGATGGTGATCGCCCCGACGATGCCGGTGATCTGGGACTTCGCGCCCACCTGCTCGGCCACGGCGGTGCGCGATCCGCTGGTGCTCACCGGGAAGCCCTGGAACATGCCGGCCGCGAGGTTGGCGACCCCGATCCCGATCATCTCGCCATTGCCGTCGACCTCCTCGCCGCTTCGCCCGGCGAACGCCGATGAGGTGGCAATCGTGTCGGCCAGCGAGACCAGGGCGATGCCGAGCGCACCGCCGATGAGCAGCGGCAGATCGGAGAGGTGGAAATCGGGCACCGTGAGCGGCGGGAACCCCTGCGGCAATGTCCCCACGACGTCCACTCCGCGCCCCTCGAGGCCCGCAACGTTGGCGATGATGATCGAGATAACCACGGCCACCAGGACGTTCGGCACCCTGGGCAGCACGCGCCGCAGCCCGAACATCACCACCAGGCCGGTCACCCCGATCGCCAGGGCGGCGCCCACCGTGTCCCCGTCGGCGACCCCCTCGGCGAACCCCCGGATCTCGTCGATCAGGCCGTTGGCGTCGATCGAGAAGCCGAACAGCTTCGGCATCTGGCCCACCAGGATGGTGACCGCGAGGCCGTTCATGTAGCCGATCATGGTGGGCTTGGAGAGGAGGTCGGCGACGAAGCCGAGCCGCGCGACGCCCCCGAGCACCATCATCGCGCCGACCAGGAGCGCCAGGGCAGAGGCCAGTGCGACTGCTCGCTCCGGGTCGCCGTTTGCGCCGATCAGCGGGAGAATCGTCGCGGCGATCATCGGCCCGAGCGAGGAGTCGGGCCCGAGCACGAGGATCCGTGAGGGCCCGAACACCGCGTAGCCGACGAGGCAGAGGATCGAGGTGTAGAGGCCGGTGATCGCCGGCAGCCCGGCCAGCTCGGCATACGCCATGCCCTGCGGCACCAGAAGCGTCGTCAGCACCAGTCCCGCAACAACGTCTTTCGGGAGCCACGAGGATTTGTACGTGGCGAGTGCCCGGGCGCCGGGGACGGTCAATCTGGCGTGCTCACTCGTACTCGTCGGCCATGCCGACGGTGAGGCCGTAGATCACCAGCACGCTCATCGAGATCCCCACCAGCGCAGCCCATGGTTCTGAGAAGATCATGAAGAACCACAGTACTCCTGCGGTCGCGGCGAGGCTCACGCCGAGTGCTCTTCCCCGTGGGTGCCTGGTCACCACCAGCCCGCCGGCGACGATCTCGAGGATGCCCCAGATGAGGAAGAGCCATCCCCAGAGCTTGAGGCTGGCATACACCCGGTCGCTCACGAAGTAGTTCGCGTTGTGGATCGCATTGACGCCGTTGATCAGGTTGAACAGGCCAGCCACGATCAGGATCACGGCCGCAAACGCCGTCCACCCGGCGAGCCTCACCGTCCCTCTCCCATCCCCTGGTTGCCTTCCAGCAGTCATTTTTGGGCTCCTTGGTCGTCGTGGTTGCCGGTGCTTGCCGATCGCTTTGGCAGCGCTACTTAGGCGGTCGCCGTCTCGGCTGGGCCGTGTAGCGCCTCTTGGAGCTTCTGGGTGTCTTCCTCGGAGAGCGAGGTCTTCAGGATGGTGCCGCCGTATCGGCTGAGAGCGGCGGTCGCTTTGTCGGGTGTGACCTTCTCGACGATCATGAAAAGGCACGAGGTGCCGGGCTTCAGCATCTCGCGTACCTGATCTTGGAACTGCTTGTCGATCGCCTTCTTGCCCATGTGGCCGAACAGGGCGCCGAATCCGGCGCCGACGGCCATGCCGAACACGGGGATGAAGAACAGCAGCCCGAACAGGAAGCCCCAGAACATGCCCCAGGTTGCGCCGCCACCCGTCGATGGCGTGTGGGATGTGTGCGTGTGGTAGCTGCCGTCGGTGTCGCGGACGATGGCGGCGACGGCGTCGGCTTGGATGATCAGTTCGCCTTGAAGCCGTTGGGCTTCTCTCATCGCTTCGATCGCGGTGGTCTCGTCGTCGTAGCCAATCGCAATTAGCTCAGCCATGTGTTCCTCCGTTTCGTGATTCAGCGTGGGTCGTCCACGACCGCGACGTTCAAGAGCGTCAGTCCGAGGTCGCCGATCCGAGTCAGCACTCCTTGAAGCTCGGACTGATCGCGCACCGGGCCGACCATGATCGTTGTGCCTGCGAGTCGGGTCGCGCTCATGTGTCCGAAGGCCGTGAGGCTCTGGTCGCTCAGCTCGCTTTGCACCGTGAACTGATACCGCCGTGTGGACATGGCTCGCATTGTCGCACGTCGCGGACAGTTCCGTGCGCCGCGAGGCCCAGATCACCTGGGTGAGTAGAGTTAGTTGTCGAGCAATCCGAGGGCGCCGGCTCGAGCGACGGCTTCGGACCGTGAGTTCACGCCCAGCTTGCGGTAGATCATGCGGATATGCGTACGCACCGTGTTCCCAGAGAGGTAGAGCTCAGCGCCGATCTCGCGAGCCGACTTGTCGGATGGCAGCAAGCGCAGCACCGCTAGCTCGGCTCCGGACGGCGTCTCAATCAGCTGTCCGGCTAAGGCTCGTACCTGTTCGCGATCAAGCTCGCTGGATACCTGGGAAGCGAGCACCGCGACCCGCCCAACGTCGCCGAGTTCAGCCATTGCGTCGTGCGCCCGCCGCAGCATCGTTTCGGCTTCGGCGAGACGGCCGCGCCGCACCCGAATGCCGGCGATCCGCACCAGAAGCCAGGCGTGGTGAACAGTGGCCAGCTCGTCGCGAAAGAAGTGTTCGGCGCTGACGAACTCGCGCTCGGCCTGGGCCGGCTTTCCCTCGGCCAGCAGCACCGCTCCGATGGCGATGCCAGCGTTCGCGCCGAGCCAGCTTCGGCTGGCGTAGGTGTGCCGGACGATCGATTTCGCCTTCTCGGCGTGGATTCGCGCCGCGTCCACCCGTCCTTGCTCGGCAGCGATCAGCGCCAGCGTGGAGCGGGCAAAGATGTGACCCGGCGGTCGATGCTCGGCATCGGGATGCTCCACAGCTGCCACGCCAGCGCTCCAGGCGGAATCGAGGTCTCCGGCGAGATACTGCGCGCGAGCGTAGCCGGCGAGTGCAGCTACCAGCGTCTGGTCGAGCCCGTCGCGGGCAAGCTCAACTGATCGCTCGCCGTTACGCACGGCCTCGGAAACGTCCGTATCCACCGCTGCGGCCCGTACCATCGTCGCTGTCGCCTCGGCGTAGCGGTCGAACCGTTCGGGATCGAGGGCGGCTGAGCGATCAACCAGATGCAGCAGCCGACGACGCTCGACCGCCCGCCCCCCGAGGATCGACGCTGCGGTCGCCGCTGCGGCTGCGACCTGCGGATAACGCACCAGTGTGTCATCCGAGATCTCCGTGGCCCAGTGCAGCAAGGTCTCCGAGCCTCCAGTTCTGATCAGTTGCAGGTAATACTCGTGAAGAATCTCGGCAACCGTGACCTCGTCCTCGGCAGCCGCTGCATGCTCTACTGCTTCGACCGGCAGGCCCTCCGATCGAAGCCATGTCGCCGCTAGCCGATGAATGGTGCGGGGAGCCTCAGGATCCCCATTGCGGAGCTGCAGCGTGACGAACTCAGCGAACAGCGGATGCAGCCGAAACCAGTCGCGCTCGTCCACCCGTGTCATGAGGAGGTTTGACCGTGTCAGCTCGGATAGCCGCTCGGCGGAGTCTGTTCGATTAAGAAGCGCATCACAGAGGCGCGACGTGAACCGGCCGAGCACTGCTGCGTGCAGTAGCAGCGCTTGGGCCTCCTCGTCCATCGCCGTGAGCACCTCGTTGCTGAGGAAGTCGGCTACGAACCGCTGGCTTGCGCCGAACTCACGCACTGCCTGCGGCACATCGTCGACGTTCACCAGCCAGAGCGCGGCCAGCACCAGCGCCGCTGGCCAACCCTCGGTGCGGTCGAAAAGGAGCTCGCGCTCTTCTGCCTCAAGCAGCACTATGCCGCGAGAACCGAGGAACTCCCGCACTTCTACCGGCGTGAATGCCAACTCGGCGGCGCGAACCTCAGCGACCGCCGAATAGGCCCGACGACGTCTAAGCATTTCAAGCGGCGGGTCGTTGCGGGTGACCATGATCATCCGCGCATTCGCCGGAAGGCGGGCTAGAAAGTAATCAACTGTCGCCAGGCAGGCGGGGTCACTCACGTGATGGAAGTCGTCGAGCACCAAGACGATCTCCCTACCGAATGAGGCAAGGCCGTCCACTAGGTCGTCGAGGGGCGACTCCATTGGTATCCCCGGGATGGTCAGACGTTGCAACGCTGAGCGCCCGATGCCTTCGCGGATCCGATCAACCGCCAGAGCCACGTAGTGCCAAAGCCGGGCAGCGTCGTTGTCGCGTGAGTCGAGGGTCACCCAGGCCACCGGCATCTCACGGCCCCCCGCCCAGTCGCAAACCGCGGATGTCTTGCCATAGCCGGCCGGCGCTGCGACAAGACTCAGCGGGGCAGATGATCCCGCGTCCAAGCGTGCGCGGATCCTTGGCCGATTGACCAACCCTGGATGCAGTCGAGGTTGGGCCAACTTGACCTCAGAAACTAGAAACCGGCCGCCGTCCGAACGAGGCGCACCGTCGGCGCGGACAGGTGGATTCCACGACGTAAACACTGGCCGGAGTGTTGCACAATATTTGCGCGCGCGGCAAGGCGCCTGCTGATGCGGAAGGGGATTGCCAGCGAGGCTATGACCCCACGTTCACGCCAGCGTCCACGGCGTGGGCAGGATCGAGCTATCGAACCACCCTCGTCCGGATAGCCACAACGCACCAATCGAAGGCGCCACGCTCTCGATTCGCAGCTTCTAGCAAGCGCCAGGAGATTGCCGGCTCCGACCGGAGGGGACCGCTGCTCGGGGGCTGTGCGGTGAGATGATCTTCCGTGTTTGGTGGTCGGTGCCGTCACTGGCGCTCCAACGGCCGCCCGACACCGTTCGTCTCCCCTGGAATGGCGCCCACCGCGGGTGATGGGGTGTCGCCTGACGGCTTTAGGCCAAGGTGAGAAGGTCTGGTGCTGCCGCTTACTGCCTTTTGGTATGCGGTGGACGACTGCCGGCGGCCGTTCCTTCTTTGGACGGATGGGAGAGGCCACTTGGGCAGCTTGTCAGGGTATTCGGGCGTCGGCCGTGAGATGATCACGCCATGCGCGTCTATCTGTTGTGGGAAGAGACCAGCGACGACACCGTTGAGCTGATCGGTGTGTTCGCCACTGAGGCGTAGGCCGAGATGACCCGGGGCGCTGCCTACGAGGAGGACGATACCCGCCGGATGTACCTCGTGGAACACGAGCTCATCGGGGCGCCCGAACTCCCATAGATCAACGACCGGTCCGGCGGGGGCGTTCGGGTGATGGTTGGGTGACTGTGTTTGTGCGGCCTGGTTGCGCGGATCGCGATTCCGGCCTGGGGCGCGGGGTATTCTCGCGGTCGGGCGGCAACCCGTGATTTTGGCTCAACCATGCGGAATCGTGGGCTTGGAGCGGCGGGGGGTGGGATCGAACCCACGATCGAGGTTGACCCCCGATGCCGGTTTTCAAGACTGGTGTGCTGGTCGTGCAGACCAGCACCACGCGGCCTCTGGGGGTTGAAGGCCGATCAGCCCGCTTCGGGCTCGATCATGTCCGTCCGTCGGCGATGTTGGCGGGGCTCAGCTCGTTCGCGTTCACAGCGACGGTTGCCATGTTGTAGGTGGGTAGCAGATGGGGCAGGGAGATGCGGTCTTCTCCGCCCACCGTCGCTGCGTCTCTGGCATCTGCAGCGAGACCCACTGCCCGCACCGGGTGATCCTGGGCTTCCCAAACGGAGGCTCACCGACCGCATGGAACACCGCTTCGGGGGTGCCTCGGTGGGCGACGTAGACAATCTCAGCCATCCTCCCACCCTATCGTCAGGCACAAACATGTCCCCTAGCAAATCTGCTCCTCAGGCTACGAAGTGTCCCAGCCGCTCCATGGGGCCGGCCGGCCGAAGGGGGCCGCCGGCGGTCGGAGAGTGGTGGTGGATCCAGCTAGCCCGACATTCAGCGCCTTAGGGGTGTCTCACCCGGGTCGTTGGGGGAGTTCTAGTGTCGTGGCTTGGGCTTCGGCGCGCATCTCTGCCCACGATCGCAGTGGTGCGACGTCTCGGTGTCTGATGTCCGCGCGGATATCGGCTTCGGGTTGCCGGGCCACCGGTTCGGGAACGGGAGTCACGTTCGGCTGCGTAGTCATGTCGGGCACCCTAGATCATCACTACGTGAGACCGCTTTGGCTCGGCGAGCACAGGAAGTTGTGGGTGCCATGGCACCACCGTGATCTGCTTGCGGTTCCAGGACGCGACGGAGCTCGGCGGATCCATCGATGAACCGTGGCGTGGTTTACCTGGTGGGGCTCAGGCTGACCCCCACACGGGGTCGAGGAATGACCCGAGGTGGCGGTGGCGTAGCGAGTGCTGGCGGCTACCATCGGCGCGCATTACGACGACTGTCATCGTGGTGGCGAGGCAGCTCGGGGTCACGCATGCCGTTCGCGTGAACGTGATCCGGGTCCCGTCGGGACTCCAGCTGGGCGACTCATCCTGGTTGGCGAGCGGGCCTTGGTGGGTGAGCTGCCGGCGGCCGGACCCATCGGGGTGGATGATTAGGATGCTCGACGTGGTCGGCGATCCGTCGGCATAAACGATCCAGCAACCGTTCGGCGATCAGCTCAAGCGTGAGAGTGTGATCCGCGAGAAAGCCATGCGATGCTGGTCGCTCCCGTTCGATTCAGGTTGCTGCCATCGGGACGTACCGCCCAGATGGCGCTGGCTGGCGACGGGTTCCGTTTTGCACGCACCACGAGGCCTAGCTGGCCGCGGACTGGGCCGGCTTCGCTGTAGAACCAGTCCAGTCCATGCAAAACCATAACATCTGTCGCGTCGGTGAGCGGCTAGCCTTCGGGGCCTAGAGAACGCCCGCCGCCTCGATCGAGGACATAGGCAGCTCGCTGACTCTCCATCGACGAATCCACTCGGATCGTCCCCCCGGAGGTCACCAATGATCGCTGCCGAAGCACCCCCCGAAATCCCTGCCGACTCACCGCAGGGGCAAATCTCGACGCTTACCGTGGTGACTAACGCTGTTGTGAGTTCCGAACGCCAGCCGGCGGAGCGGAAAACCAACCTATCACCGAAGTCATGAGCCTTGCCAAAGGCGACTCGGAGCTGACGTACGCAAAGGCCGCGGAGTTGTTCAGCGCAGCCCATTGCGACGTGATCCTCGAGGGGCCGAACGGGCAGGGGAAATACGTGGTGACCGCGACGCCGATCGATGTCGTGGCCCCGTTGATTGGTAGTGCCGTGACTCGTGACCTTGCGATTTGGCAGGCATGGGCGCTGTACGAGGCGTCTCGGGGCGACGGGGTTGACTCGCAAACGCCGCTCGACGTCCAAGCCTAACTGGCTAATGCCGGGGATGTTCTCCGTCGGAGTTTGGGCAGCGAATATTAAGTGCCTGGCACCGTTCAGTCACCCGCTACCGTTGGTGGCATGCGCGCTGAACGCACCGTGGTCTGCCTGAGTGGCATCGGCGGTTCGGACGCAGAGTGGGATTCCGCCGCGCCGATGCTCGCTGCCGTCGGCACCGTTACGACGCGGGTGCCGCCGTCCGGCGAGGTCGTCCTGATCGGCCACTCCCGCGGCGGCCTGCGCGCGCTCGACATCGCCGCCCGCATGCCCGGCCGCGTCACCGCCGTGGTGCTCACCTCCAGCTTCTTCCCGCCCTCGCGCGCAGGCCGGTCGCCGGCCGGCGCCGTCCGTGACTACGGCAGCCACCGTCTGGCCTATGCCCGCCAGGTCGGCGCGCGCGACCGACCCCCGCGACCGACCCGCCACGGCCTGCGACAGCTCGGCACGGCGGCGCGCCTCGGGCTTCGCCCCGAAGCGTTCCATCGCCTCGCGGCGTCCGTCGAGTGTCCGGTGCTGGTCGTGCACGGCACCGGCGACCACGTCGTCCCGATCGCGTTTGCGCGCGCCGCCGCGCAGCGTCATCCTGCGTGGGTGCTGCGTGAGATGGACGGTGGCCACCGGCTGCATGCCGAGCGGCCGGAGCCGTGGGCAGGAGTCGTGACGGATTGGCTCTGCAACAATCGCTCGTAGCGAGAATCTGACGTGGTGGCACGGCGACGAGGTAGAGATCCAACCGACAAAGTTCGAGGTTTGGGGACCCCCAGCGGGATCCTGAGGCGAGCGTTGGCGGTTGGGCTTCGACGAGCTGGTCATCGCGCTGACAGAGCGCGTAGACGGGAGGTGGATCGGCGGAATAACGCCGTGGAACGACCTGGAACCGCGCTTGCGGTTCCGGCAGGTCAGCGAGGAGCTGTTTGTGGTCGCCGTAGCCATCAAAAGCGCCCAGATCGATCGCCCGACCGGCACGCCAACCCGTACATCACTACGACCTCCGTGGCCATGATCAGCACCAGCGCCAGGACTTTGAGAGCGGCGTTCATCAGTAGCCCCGATCGGCGCGCTGCCTCTTCATCGATCGATAGCTCACCCAAACGTTGCCCCACTGTGCCAGGCCGTGAGCGCGAGGACACCACCGTTCACCGTGTTCCCGCCGACCATCATGAGAACCCAAGTATCGGGACCCCGAGCGGCTACGCGCTTGGGGTCGCGGGCGCTACCGCGGCTAAGGTCGTTCATTGCGCCCTGCACGACCTCCCAGCCGATGCGCGCCGCTGCACTCTCGGATGGCCTGGTGCACGCGCTCGGCACCGCGATTCGGCAGATCTCAGCCGGCGAGGACGCCGCCACCTACACCGTGTTTCCCATGTGAGGCCACTTGCAGGAGCTCGACGATGGTCGCGCGCCTGATCACGGGCAGATTCTCGCCCCAGGCGATGCGCTCGGCGCCGTACGGATCCAGCTCGAGCCGGGGCGGTCGGTTGAAGACCATCACGGGCCGGTCGGCTGTGTCGTAGCGCGGCCACTTCGGCAGGCTGGCCGTCGCGGGGTCGCCGTTGCGGCAAAACGCGATCCACGCGTCCTGCGTCTGAACGGCCAGATCATGCGGGGCGTGCTCGCCCACGAACGCTTCCACCAGCGGGTCGTCGAAGTAGTTGAACAGGAACGGCAGCTCGATGGCATGCGGCGCGCCGATGGCCTCGTCGTGCACCGGCGACTGCCACTCGTACAGGTAGGCGAACACCGGCTGGCGCGCGGCCAGCGCCGAGGCCAGGAGCGTTGCGGGCAGCCGGAACGCGTAGTCGCCGAGGATCGCCGTGGCGGCGCGGTTGCCGGTGGGGCGAAGCCTCGAGTAGGCGGCAGCGATGGCAGCTGCCCGCTCGGTGCCGACGACCCCTGCCAGGAACTCACCGATATCCGCGACATCGACGGTCTCGAGGCCGGGAAACCCGTAGTCGATCCAGTAGCGCAGCTCATCGAGCGTGTGGCCGACCATCACGGGCACCTCGGCGCCCTCGCCGTCGAGCACCGCCTGGAATGGCTGGGCCGGCAGCACCGCACCGTCCCCCACCGGCCGCCACGCGTCGTGGATGAAGAACTCGGCGATGTGCTCCTCCTGGGCGGCCAGGAGCTGCTCGATGGGCAGCGCCTGGAGCTGAGCGGGAGTGGCCCCGCCGGCGCGCTCAAGAAATCGCGTCGCGAGCTCGGTCGCCCGCTCGGGCGTGAACGACGACACCGCCGTGCCGCTTTGCAGCACCACCCCGTGGAAGAGCCCGCGCGCAGAGGGGGCCGCCAGCAGGAGCCCGCCCATGAGGCCGCCGGCCGACTCCCCGGCCACCGTGACCCGGCCGGGGTCGCCGCCGAATGCCGCGATGTGCTCGCGCACCCACCGAAGCGCGGCGATGGTGTCGAGCAGGCCCAGGTTGCCGCTCTCGGCGAGCTCTGGGCCGCCGAGCTCTGCCAGGTGCAGCCAGCCGAGGCAGCCCACGCGGTAGTTGATGGTCACGATCACCATGTCGCCGCGCTTTGCGAGCGTCTCACCGGGGTACCAGCTCTCGGCGCCCGACCCGCTCGAGAGCCCGCCGCCGTGCACCCACACCATCACCGGCCGCGCGCCGTCGTCGGCCGCCGGGGTCCAGACGTTCAGCGAGAAGCAGTCCTCGTCGAAGCCGGCCGGGAGGCCGTCTGCGATCACCTCGTCCTGGGCCTGCGGACATGCGGGCCCGAAGGCTGTGGCGTCGCGTACGCCCTGCCACGGGTCTGGCGGGGCGACCGGCAGGAAACGGCCTGCCAGCTTGCCGTAGGGAAGGCCGAGGAAGCGCATGACCGCACCGCTCTGCTCGCCCTTCACCGTGCCGAGCGAGATGGTCGTCGTGGGGGAGTGAGAGTCGCTCATCGCATCCTTTTTCATTCGTGGATCAAACAATGCTGTCGCTGACGGGATGAGCCACTATACTCGGGCACGGAGCAGATTTGTGTCGAGACTCAAAGATCCTCAACCACCCACGTCAAGGCGCGAGGCAAAGCGCGAGGCGATCCTGCGCGCCGCCTGCCAGGCCATCGCCGAGCGCGGCATCGACCGCGTCCGGATGAGCGATGTCGCCGCCGCCGCCGGCGTCTCTGCCACGCTGCCTCACTACTACTTCAACACGCTCTCCGAGCTGTTGCGCGAGGCGTTCGTCTACGCCGACGATGCGCTCATCGAGCTTGAGCAGATCGCCGGGGAGGGGCACCCGCCCGTCGAGAAGCTCGAGCGCATGCTGGTGATCTACCTCAGCCGCGACCCGGGCGTCTACGAGAGCTGGATGCTCTGGCGCGAGATGACCACGCGGGCGATCCTCGAGCCGGGCCTTCGCGACTCGCACGAGGAGATCTATCTGTCGTGGATCGCCACGATGGCCGGCGTGGTGCGCGAGGGCCAGGCGGCCGGTGCCATCGGCGCTGGCATCGACGCCGACCGGGTCGCCTGGCGGCTCACCGCGCTGGTGGACGGGCTCGGCCCGCGGCTCCTCAGCGGGATGGCCACCAGGGCCCAGTGCTGTGATCTGGTGCACGAAGCGATTGCCGTCGAGCTGCATCTGAAAGGATCGGCATGAGCACATCCGACCGCCACGGCGGCCACGGCCCGCACCCGGTCGAGCTGGTCGCGCCGGCCGACTGGGCGCCTGCCTCCAGCACGCCCGACCGCTGTGACGGGTTCGAGCTCATCTCCGACGTGATGGTGCTCATGCGCGACGGCGTACGGCTCGGCACCGACGTCTACCTGCCGCGCGGCCTCACCCCGGCGCCCGCGGTGATGATCCGGCTGCCGTACGGCAAGACCGAGGACTACGCCGGCATGGGCGTGACGGCGGCGTGGTTTGCGCGCAAGGGCTATGCGTGCGTGGTGCAGGACGTGCGCGGCAAGTTCTCGTCCGAGGGCGAGTTCGAGCCGCTCGTCAACGAGATCGACGACACCTACGACGCCATCGACTGGCTGGCTAAGCAGGAGTGGTCGGACGGCCGCGTGGGCATGTGGGGCGAGTCCTACTACGGTTGGACGTCCTACTGCGGTGCGGTGGGCGGGCATCCGGCGCTTCGTGCGATCGCCCCCGGCGACATCGCGCTCGACCGCTACAGCCACTCCTACCGCGGCGGCGCCTTTGCGTTCAACACGGTGGGCAACTGGGCGATCTCGATGACCGAGCAGGGCTGGGTCGATGCGTCGGTAGTGGATCCCTGGCACCTACCGCTGATCGAGATCGCCGAGTCTGCCGGCCTGGACGTGCCCTACCTGCGCGAGCTGCTCGAGCACCCGCTGCGCGACGAGTTCTGGAAGTACCGATCGATGCGCGAGATCGCCCTCGACAAGGTACGCGTCCCGACCCTCGTGTGGGGCGGCTGGTACGACGTGTTCTCGGGCCCGTCGGTGGACGAGTGGCAGATGATCAACGCGCGGAACCTGCCGGCGCGACACACCCATCTGCTCATGGGCCCGTGGGATCACTACGGGTCGGGCGACTCCACCGACAAGGTTGGCATCGTCTACGTGGGCGAGACGGCTTTGAAGCGCTGGGACACCTACCAGGCGTTCTTCGACCGCTACCTGATGGAGATCGAGAACGGCTACGGCGCCGATGGCCAGATCGAGATCTTCACCATCGGTGACAACCGCTGGCGCACGCTCCACGAGTGGCCTCCGTGCTATGCGATCGACACGCGCCTCTACCTGCACTCGGCTGGCGCTGCGGCGACCCGCGCAGGCGATGGCACGCTGTCGGCAGCCGTCCCAGGGGATGAGCCGGCCGACGTCTATGACTACGACCCGCAGGATCCCGTGGCCGACACGCTGGCGATGAACTGCTGGGCCATCTGCAACGACATGGGCGACCGCGGGGAGGTCGAGGATCGGCCGGACGTCCTGGTGTACACCACCGCCGTGCTCGAGGAGGCCCTCGAGATCACCGGCCGGATCTCGGCCACGCTCAACGCCGCCTCGAGCGCGGTGGACACCGACTTCGTCGTGTCGCTCTGCGAGGTGCTGGCCGACGATCGCGTGAACCTGATCGCCGACGGGATCGTGCGGGCGCGCCGCCGTGACATCGACGCAGAGCCGTCGCTGATCGAGCCGGGCCGAATCTACACCTACGCCATCGACATGTTCGCGACCAGCTACGTGGTGCCGGCCGGTCACCGGGTACGACTCGAGGTGACGAGCAGCTGCTTCAATCGCTACGACCGTAATCCCAACACCGGGGATGACTTCGCGCACGCGCGCGAGACGGTAGTTGCACGCCAGAAGATTCACCACTCTGCCGAGCGCCCTTCGTACGTGACGCTCCCGATTATCAGCCGCACGGCGATTAGCCCCCAATTGGTCTAGACGAACTCCAGGATGCTCGTGGTCTTGGATGTGTGAGGGTCTTTGTTGCACTGGGTCTGTCCGTGATCGGTCTGGCTGTCGTTCCGGCATCCGCGATCGCGTTGCATACGCGCCTACCGTGACGATCTCGATCGACGCACGAACGAAATCTGCATCCCGGGTGCGAGCGATGGGCGACCGACGCGCCGCGATGCGGTTGACGCGCAGACGCGTGCTGGCGTTGAGGGCTTCGGGGGATGGTTGGGTGACTGTGTTTGTGCGCCCTAGTTGGGCGGATCGCCGTTCTGGGGAGCTTCGCGGGGCCGCTGACCGCCTCCGCCGTGCTCGTGGTCAGGATGACCAGCACCATCGCGTGATTCACAGATCGATGACGTGCAAACGTCTGTTCGGCAGAAGGATCCCAGCCGGCGAATGGTCGGCCATCCAGTTGACGGGAAAGCTGTTGGCAGCCCCTAACGAGGTGTAAGGCGTAACGCCGCACTCGGATGCCTGTCGCGCGGGTTGTCGGTGAGATCCCTTAGGATCCTAGTCCTGGGCATCGAGAGGGGGAGCGTCTCGTGGGTGATTCACAAGTCGATCGTAGGAAGCTGCCGATTGCCGACGTCTCCGTTCGCCGGGGAGGTCAAGTTCGACGCGAAAGATCCGGATTCGTCGTTTCCTCCGATCGAGCCGCTCGTCCCGCCTGCGGGCGCTCCGAACGTCCTTGTCGTGTTGCTTGACGATGTCGGATTTGGCGCTGCGAGTGCGTTTGGCGGGCCGTGTGCCACACCGGTGGCAGACCGTCTTGCGGCGGGTGGGCTGAAGTACAACCGTTTTCATACCACGGCGCTTTGTGCCCCGACCCGGGCTGCGCTACTCAGTGGGCGGAACCATCACGTGGTCGGTATGGGCGTGGTCACGGAACTTGCGACGTCGGCGCCGGGGTACACGTCGGTTCGCCCAAACACCTGCGCGCCGCTGGCCCAGACGCTGCGCCTAAACGGATACTCGACTGCCCAGTTCGGCAAGTGTCACGAGGTGCCAGTATGGCAGTCCAGTCCGGTCGGCCCATTTGACGCTTGGCCGACCGGCGGTGGCGGATTCGAGCACTTCTTCGGCTTCATTGGAGGGGAAACAAACCAGTACTTCCCCGCTACCTACGAAGGGACGATGGCGGTTGAGCCCGAGAAGACGCCCGAGGAGGGCTACCACTTCACAGAGGACATGACCGACCGCGCGATCAACTGGATGCGCACCCAGAAGTCGCTCGCTCCCGAAAAGCCGTTCTTCATGTACTACGCGCCCGGTGCGACCCACGCGCCGCACCAAGCCCCGGCGGAATGGGCCGACAAGTACAAGGGCCGGTTCGACGACGGCTGGGACAAGCTGCGCGAAGAGACGCTGGCTCGCCAGAAAGAGCTTGGAGTCGTTCCCGCCGACACCGAACTGTCAGCCCGGCACGACGAGATTCCCGCCTGGGATGACATGCCTGAGCAGCTGAAACCGGTTTTGGCCCGGCAGATGGAGGTCTACGCCGGATTCCTGGAGCACACCGATCACCACATCGGCCGGCTGATCGACAGCATCGACGCGCTGGGCGTACTCGACGACACGCTGATCTACTACATCATCGGCGACAACGGGGCCTCCGCCGAAGGCTCGTTGAACGGCACGTTCAACGAGTACTTCATCTTCAACGCCGCCGGAGCCCTCGAGACGCCAGAGTATCTGGAAGCCCACATCGACCTGCTGGGCACGCCCAGCGCCTACAACCACTACGCAGTCGGTTGGGCCCACGCCCTAAACACTCCATATCAGTGGACAAAGCAGGTCGCATCGCACTGGGGCGGCACCCGAAACGGCGCGATCGTCCATTGGCCGAACGGGTTCGACGCAAAGGGCGAGGTGCGCTCCCAGTTTCACCACGTGATCGACGTCGCCCCGACCATCCTTGCCGCCGCCAGGCTGCCCGAGCCGACCGTCGTCGACGGGGTCACACAGCGGCCGATGGACGGCGTCAGCATGCACTACTCATTTGACGACAGCACCGCAGCCGAGCGGCGCGAGACCCAGTACTTCGAGATGTTCTGCAACCGAGGCATCTACCACCAAGGCTGGACGGCAGTGACTCGCCACTCCACCCCATGGACGTTCGGTCAGATGCCGGCGTTCAGCGATGACGTGTGGGAGCTCTACGACACAAACGTTGATTGGAGCCAGACCCGCGACCTCTCCGCCGAGCTCCCAGAAAAGCTCGCCGAGCTGCAACAGCTGTGGCTCGAAGAGGCCAAGAAAAACAATGTGCTGCCGCTCGACGACCGCAGATTGGAACGGTTCAACTCCGACCTCGCCGGCCGGCCGGTGCTCGTCAAGGGCACTACCCAAACGCTCTACGGCGGCATGAACCGACTCAGCGAGGGGTCGGTGGTGAACATCAAAAACAAGTCACACGCCGTCACCGCCGAGATCATCGTGGCCGAGGACGGCGCGGAAGGGGTCATCGTCGCCCAAGGCGGGGCGTTCGCCGGATGGAGCCTCTACCTCAAGGACGGCTGCCTCACGTACTGCTACAACCTGCTCGGCATTCAACGCTTCACGGTAGGTTCGGAGCTGCCGGTGGCACCAGGCACCCACCAAGTCCGCATGGAGTTCGACTACGACGGCGGCGGCCTCGGCAAAGGCGGCTCAGTCAAGCTCTACACCGACGGACAAGAAGTCGGCGAGGGCCGCGTCACAGCGACCGTGCCGATGGTGTTCTCCGCCGACGAGACAGCCGATGTCGGTTGCGACACCGCCTCACCCGTCAGCGAGGACTACACCAGCCGAGGAAGCCTCTTCACCGGCACCATCAACTGGGTACAGATCGACCTCGGAGACGACGCCAAAGACGCCGACCACTACCTCACCCTGGAGGAGCGGCTCCGTATCGCCATGGCACGGCAGTGAGGGATCCGACATGCCGATCGGCCGGCGAAGATTGGTTCCGTCCGCTCGCGACGATCGTGGTGGTCGGGGGGCATCCATCCGAGACGCCCTGATCCTATCGTGAGTAACCACTCATACGTAATCCCAGCGGTCGTGGAGCCGGGCTACCGACCGGCTCCGGGATCTCGGGCACCTGCGGCCGCCGCAGCGGTTGCGGGAGTCTCCGACGGATCTCCGGCTTCCGATGGATGCCCCCGGTGCACTCGTGTGTGTGCGCGGTCGGCGCCCCCGGTGCGTCCTCCGAGTGCGAAACCAGCGGACTTCGGCGGACTGTGGCGGACTGGAACGACGTCGGCTGTGGGTGAGAGTAGGCCTCTGAATGTCTCAACCATGCTGGATACAGCTCTCCGAGCGGCGGGGGTGGGATTCGAACCCACGAACGAGCTTGGCGCCCGATTGCCGGTTTTCAAGACTGGTGTGCTGGTCATGATGACCAGTTCTCTCGCTTATTGTGGCGCCGGTGACGATCTCGATTTGCGGATTGAGCCGGAGCCTGACGGTTTCGCGAGTCGCGTCGGGATCAGCGCGGAGCGCGGCTGGTCGGCATGGAGCCTGCGGCCGCGCTCATCTCACGAAGCGTCCATGCGGGGTGGCGCATCGGCGGCTGCGCGGGTAGCGCCGGTTCGTGCCGAGGGGTTTATCGAGTGCGTTGGGAGGGGCACATCTTTGGTAGGACGATCACACCGACCGATTGAGAGTGGTTATGACACAACTGCAGGTGTTCACGTTGCGGAGGCCGCGAGTGGCTCGCGCCAAGGTGAACGATCCAGCTCGGGAACAGCCGAAGCCTGGTCAGGATGACCCGGGCCGGCCCGGCGATAAGGATCCTGGTCGGCCCGGGGAACCGCCTATGCCGCCCGAACCACAGGTCGATCCCACACCCTCGGTTCCAAGCACGCCGTAGTTCGAGCTATGCCAGCTTCGACCTAGAGCGCGGCGTGGCTTTCAGGTGTGACATCGACGCGGAGCCGTCGCTGATCGAGCCGGGCCGCATCTACACCTACGCCATCGACATGTTCGCGACCAGCTACGTGGTGCCGGCCGGCCATCGCCTGCGGCTGGAGGTCACGAGCAGCTGCTTCAACCGGTATGGCGACAACACCCCCGATGGGGGACAGCGCGTCACTCCCGTGGCTGGGATACCTTGCGCCTACGGGAGCGTGATCGTGAGCGGCGGCGCCGAGAGCGGGTCAGACACGTTCTGGATTCCATCGATCGCCCCGCACGTGCCGGTCCACACCCCCGGCTGAACCGATTTTGCGGGGATCGTTGTGATCCCTGTCATTTCCCCGTCCGGCTTCGGGCTGCCGGCAAAGAACCTCAGCTCGCGGAGGTGATTCGGCGATTCCAGGTAGCAGGTTGCGCTGAAAAGCCCCGCTCCGCCCTCGTCACTACCGTAGGCGGTCATCTGTACCTGGACGTTGCCGCTCTCGTCGACGCTCCTCGGTGTGAACGTCACCGATTGGAGCACCGGTGGGATGAGGTCGCCCGCGCCGATCTGATGGATGTCATAGTCGTGGCCGGCAAGCGGGGCGGTGGGCGGGGTGAACACTGTCACGTTGCCCATCGCATCCCAAAGCCACACGCCTTGCAGCACCCAGGTCCCCTGTCCAGAGTGCGCCGGAAGCCGCATCTGCAGCGTGTAGTTGCCGTCAGTTGCGTTGCCGCTCACGAGGTTCGTTGATGAGAATCCGAGGTTCATCACAGCGTTTAGGGACGTGTTTGGAGTCCACGGCTGGTCGATCTCGTACTCGATCGTGCCGTGAGCGACGCCGCTGGAATCGTCAGTGGCGTGGAGGTCGATCTCCACGCTTTGCGGCGAGGAGGACGTGTCGACCGTTGCCGATCCCGGAAGCGACATGGACACGAGCGCTGGGGCGGTGGTGTCGCCCTGCCCGGTCTGCACGATGGTCGAGGGCAGCCCCAGCGGCTGCAGCTTCCAGGCTGCATAGGAGTTGTGGTTTCGCTGGTTGTCGTAGAGCTGGAAGAGCAGGTTGTACGTCCGTGCAGGGAGGTTCTGAGGCATCGTGACGCTGACGTGGTAAACGCCGTCGTGGTCGTCACCAGAGATTCTGTCGGCGGCATCGAAGTGTGTCGACGGTGCGCCATCCTGGTAGCCGATCTGCGCCCAGCCTTCCCAGAATCCGGTCATGTCGTCGGTTACGCGCAGGGTGAATGTGACGATCTGGGGGCCCTGCGAAGTGTCGACGGAGGGGGTGCTGACGGTGAGCTCCTGGAGCTGTGGCGGCGCTGTGTCGCACCACGGCCCCAACGTATCGTCCCCGCCGCCGCCCTCGCACGTGTTGTCGCCGGTGCCGGGCTCGAGCACATCGTTGCCGGGGCCACCGTTGAGCGTGTCGTTCCCGGCCCCACCCTCCAACAGGTCGTTCCCGGCGTTTCCCGCGATGATGTCGTCGTTGTTCTGAGCGATGAGCGTGTCGTTGCCCGGCCCGCCGTTGATGATGTCCGGGCCCGATCCCGAGATGATCGTGTCGTTGCCGGTGCCGCCGTGCACCCTCCCGCCTGCGGCGCCGGTGTAGATGGTGTCATTGCCGCCAGAGCCCCAGATCTGCTTGCTCGCGCCGCTTCGGGCGCAGATCACGTCGGCCTTCGCGGTGCCGTGCACGATGCGCTGCGCTGGCTTCGCGATGATCGTGCACCTCTTGGTGGTCGCCGCGGCGGCGGGGGAGGTGACGCCGGCGAATGTCAGCACGGCGAGCGCGGGAGCGAGCAGCAGGAGACGATGCATCAGGGAGCCTTCGGGAGTGGGACGCTCCTCTCACTATGTGCCATTGGCCACCCGCGCGGCCATCACCGAGAAAGGGGATCACGTCAGAGGATGCCTCCGGAAGTACGGCATCTCGATCCCGCAGTTCGTCCCCGACGGCAGCTTCGACCCGGCCGCGCCGCGCGGCTACCTGGATTGAGAAGCCGGCCGCTCGGGTGATGGTTGGGTGACTGTGTTTGTGCGGCCTGGTTGCGCGGATCGTGATTACGGCCTGAGGCGCGGGGTAGTCGCGCGGTCGGGCGGCAACCCGTAACTTTGGCTCAACCATGCGGAATCCACGGCTTCGAGCGGCGGGGGTGGGATTCGAACCCACGAATGACCTTGACGCCCATTGCCGGTTTTCAAGACTGGTGTGCTGGTCTTGTTGACCGGGATCTCCGATGCCAACTGAGATACCCGGTTGGAGTCTGTCAGGTATCGGGGGTCGTGCTCCGCCAGGTGCAGCGGTCGCGGTGGCGCCGACCGCGCGTCACGCCGTGCGCTCGCTCAGCGGGGTGGTTAGAGCGGGGCTTCTGGGATCGGCTCGGGTGGGCGTGTCATGGTTCCATGCCCTGGTTTGGTAACACGCCTTGCAACCCACGCGCCGACGGCTGCGAGGATTGCCACGGCAATGAATGCGACGGCGTAGCCGCGTTCTGCGGCTACGAGCGCGATGTTGAGATACTCGACGACTTCTTGCGGGTAGCGGCTGGGGTCAAGGCCCGTGTTTTCGGCGGCGATGATCAGGTCTTTCAGGTGGGCATAGCCGCTGTCGTGAAGGTCGGGAATGTTGCTGGCGTTGATCTTCGAATGGAGTTGGTCGACGTAGACGTAGTGGAAGATCGCGTAGAGGATGGCAATGCCGAGTGCTCCGCCGCCTTGCTCGGCGGTTGCTGCGACGCCGGCGGCCTGGCCGTGGTCAGCCTCGGGAATCGAGTCAAGTGTGACTGGATCGTTCACGGTCAGCACGATCGAGAGGCCGATCCCGTAGAGGAGCAGTCCGGGGAGGAGCGCGAGATAGCTGTGGTGGCCCACGCCGAGGGCGAGCACGAGGCCTGAGATCCCAAGGCAGATGAAGCCGGTGATCATCGGCGGTCTTCCGCCGGATCGGTCATACCAGCGCCCGACCATCGGCGCGAGGATCACCATCGGGATCGTGGTTGGGATCAAAAATAGGCCGGCTTTGGCAGGGGGCATGTCGAGGTTGAGGATCAGGATCAGCGGAAAGATCACTCCGAGGCCCATCTCAGCCATCCCCGCCAGGCCCTGGCTCACGCTCGCGGCCAGATAGTTGGGGTGGCGGCGCAAGAGGCCGAAGCTCATCAGCGGGTTGGTCGCACGGTTCTCGCGCCAGACGAAGAGGATGCCTGCGATGACGCCGGCGACCACTGGCCCGAGCACGGCGGTTGAGTGGAAGCTGTCGTTCTGGCTCGCTGACAGCCCGAGTACCAGTCCAACGAGCGTCGCACACAGCAGCACCGCACCTTCGATGTCGATGTGCGGCGACTCCTCCGACGGGGCGCGATCGGGCTGGACGGAGCGGAGCGTCAAAAACAGCGTGATGATCAGAAGCGGAACGTTTACGAGCAGCACCGCTCGCCAACTGAACACCGAGGTGAGCACGCCGCCGATCGTCGGGCCAAGCGCGCCGGCCACGGCTGCCACCCCGCCCATCGTCCCAAGCGCGCTGCCTTGATCCTGCGGCGATACCGAAGCGCTGACGATCGCCACGGTCGCGGGCAGCATCAGCGCACCGCCGGCTCCCTGGATGACTCGAGCGACGATCAGCAGCGAGAAGTCGGGGGCAAACCCGGCCACTGCCGATGCTCCACCGAACAGGATCGCGCCGATCATGAAGATCCGCCGCCGCCCGTAGGCGTCTCCAAGGCGGCCACCAAGCACCAGCAGACCGGCGAGCGGCAAGAGGCTTGCGGTCATCACCCACTGGGCGGCGGTCGCCGACACGTGCAGACCATGGATGACATCGGGAAGCGCCAGCGGGACGGCCGTCTGATCGACCAAGATCATCGCGTTGGCCAGCGTCATCGAGACCAACACCAGTCCCGCGCGGCTAGACCCAGCGTTCCGCCCGTCCGTCATGGCGCGATCATATGGGAACACGTCGTGAGGATCGAACCTAGGGACGTGCACATACCCGGTGGTGGTCGGGAGCGGAGTTCATCCGCGATTTGGCGCGAACGTTGTCTGTTTCAGGCCGCACTTCGGGTTTCCGCCTCGGTCGGTTGTGCCACAGCCGTGCTGTTGCGATCTTGGCGAGATTCGCGCTGGCCGTCGTGGGAAGTCGAGATCCGCCGACCATTAACCGAGTGCGGAGCGCCTCGGGCCGCTTGCGTTCTTCGCCTGCGTCGTCGAGGTATCACTCGAAGCGATGGTCGGTGCACGGAATGCCTCACCGATCAGGAAGCAGGGCGCCCGTACAGCCCCCCTAGGGCGCAACCGGCGTGCTGACGCCGAACCGAGGCGTCCTGCTCGGGTGATGGTTGGGTGACTGTGTTTGTGCGGCCTGGTTGGGCGGATCGCGATTACGGGGACGATTGCCCTGCATCCCCACCCCGGGCAACGGTGTCGCGTTTATGGCTCAACCATGCGGAACAGCGGTGATGGAACGGCGGGGGTGGGATTCGAACCCACGATCGAGGTTAACCCCCGATGCCGGTTTTCAAGACTGGTGTGCTGGTCTTATAGACCAGCGCAGGGCGATCCTCAGGGACTCGCGCGGGCTCCTCGGGCGGCTGTGAGTCAGCGTGCCGATCCAGGAGCAAAGCCTGAGCCCACCCTGGGTAACACGGCTCGCCGAATACTCACTCCGGCTTTCCCAGTCTGAGAACCCGCGAAGCGCACCTTCGATCTTCGCGGTGGTGATCCCTGGGACTCGTTACACGTTTTTCGCAACAACGCCGACCGGGCCGCGCGACTGCTCTGCCTCTGTACTCCGGCTGGTCAGGACGATTTCTTTCGAGCAGTCGGTGTCCCCGTCGCGAACAGAGCTGAGCGCCGGCCCGTACTCGACCACGCTGCCACCGCGGTGTTCATAGCCAAAGCCACGGCGGTCGCCCCGCGATACCGAACCGAGTTGCTGCTGCCCGAACACACGCCGTGACCGAGCGACTCACCTGCGGGCCACGCCGGGTGGCTGCGGAAAACTGCGGTGGCGGTGTGCGGCTGAACCGTCAGCGGTTTGTGGGTTGTGATTGTGAGCGCCTGAGCCGTTCCAGCGGTTGGCGCGTGGGTTCGTACGGTGTGGTTCTGCCCGGCTCGCCGACCCTTGCCCTGCAAACGGCGGGCCGGGCAGATCTTTGTCATGGGTGGATGCTTGCGGGTGTCGTGTCAGCGAAGCTGCCCATGCGGTGTGTTGCGGGTCGTGTCTCTTGGCCCGTGCTGAACCGGCCAGAGCTGGCCCCGAGGAGGGACTGCTGTGTTTGGCCGGTTGCGAATGAGCCGGTGCGGGGGGCGAAGTCGCGGTGCTCTTGTCCGCGACAGTAGCGGCCCGTTGATGTGGGCTGCGGAGCGGATTGTGGGAGCGCGCTGGGTGGATTCGTGGCTAGGCCAACCATGGTTCCTACCTCCTGTTGTGGATGAGGTAGGAGCTATTAGCCCAGAGGCGGGCGGTTGACCGGGAGCTCCATCCCGTGCTCACTCACCATACCACTCCTCCACATCGCCTGAGTCTCGGGTGCCGCGACGTGGAAGATGGGGTATACATCGACGATACGCGATGAGGCTCGCGTCTAACCGCCCCCAGGGCTGATGGCTTCTACATCCTTGTAGAGCCACGCCTTTGGAGGCACGCGGTGAGTGAACTAGCCCTTGCAGCCCTTCTTGCGATCACGATCCTCTTGGCCAGCATGGTGTCGATCGAGGTTGGCCTGTCGGTCGCGCTGATCGAGTTGGCCGCCGGTGTCGTGGTCGGAAACCTGTTCACCGTCACTGTGCCGGACTGGCTTTCGTTCATCGGCACGTTCGCGGGCGTGCTACTCACGTTCCTGGCGGGTGCCGAGGTCGACGTGCCCCAGTTCCGACGCGAGTGGCAGGCGAGCATCTCGATCGGCGCGGTGTCGTTTGTCGCGCCGTTCATCGTGGCTCTAGCGGCCTGCTATTGGGTTGCCGGCTGGAGTCGCGATCAGGCCGAGATCGGAGGGCTCGCACTCTCGACCACGAGTCTGGCGGTCGTCTACGCCGTGCTGGTCGAGACCGGCCTCAACCGTTCGATCATCGGCAAACGGATCATGTCGGCGACATTTGTGACCGACATCCTCACGGTCATCGGCCTGTCGGTATTGTTCATCACGCCGAACGTGTGGGTGATCCCGTTCGCGGTGGTTTCGATCGCGCTCATTGTGGGGCTGCCGAAGATCGCGCCGTGGTTTTTTGCCCGCTATGGCGATCGCGTGATTGAGCCTGAGATCAAGCTGGTGTTCGCCGTCCTATTCGTGCTCATCTACCTCGGCACCAAGGCAGACAGCCAGCCCGTGCTACCCGCATTCGTGCTCGGCCTCGCCATGAGCGGCCACTACGTCGACCACCGCACGGAACAGGAACGCATTCGCGTGGTCGCGTTCGCGTTTCTCACGCCCTTCTTCTTCATCAAGGGCGGACTCAACGTGTCCCTTTCGGCGGTGTGGGCAAACCTCGGCGTGCTCGCCCTGCTTTGTGTTGCGAAGGTCGCGCCGAAGTTCGCGGGCGTCTACCCACTCGCCCGCCGCTACACCAGCCCCCACGCCACCTTCACGACGCTCCTGATGTCAACCGGCCTCACCTTCGGCACCATCACGTCCCTCTACGGCCTCCAAGCCGGGATCATCACCAAAACCCAGTTCTCGCTCTTGGTGACCGTAGTCGTCCTCTCAGCCATCATCCCCACCGCGATCGCCCAACACTTCTTCACACCGACCACCGACCAGTTGTCGACTGCAGACCCCTCCGAACGCGGCAACCCCAGCCCACCACGCGACAGCGCCGAACTCGTCTAGACAGTGGCAGACGACCAACCGGCCACCTGCCAATCATGCTGTCCGAGCGTTTGAGGAACCGCTCAGACTCCCCTCCGGCGGCCCGGTGTCTGTCAGGACACACCCTGCCAGCCCCAGATTTCGCTCGCTGGCGCATCTCCACATGGCCGACCTGGTGCGGTTGTCAACCAATACCGCGGGCCTCGGTTGGTTCGCACCACCTCGGCGCTCGCAGACCCGGGCGCGTGGCGGGTTGGCCCTACTTCGGGCGGCTAGGTCGACCCGTCAACCTCGACATCGCCGCGACTAGGCTGCGGCCGTCGGGCAGGTGGCGGACACGCACCAGTTCGTCGGCGATGTCGGCGAACTGGAACGCTTCGCGATGAAAACGATGACGATGGCTTACTGTGAGATCCCGGGATGCGAGAACCAGGTGGCCACCCGCCGCGCGCTTGATCCGTTGAAGTGGCCCAAACTGAGTGAGTGGTCGATCGACCTGTGCCGTGACCATGCCCACCAGGTGGACTCTGGCCGGATCGACCTGCTTCCGATCGTCTACAACCGCCACGTCGGCAAGTGAGCGACCGAAAACTGCCACCCGACATGCCCCTACGCCTCATGATGACCCCTCCAATGCGAACCCGCGCCGAACGCTACCCACACACGCCGACCGTCGAGTGACGATAGTTACCAGAGTGTAAACCATCACAAGTACGATCGCGAGCCGAAACCTCCGGGCGGCTGGGTCGGATTCGAACCCATGAGGGGTGGCGTCGACGTCGTCCCGCGCATGCTCGATCGACCGGTGCGCGGCCCTCGAGCTCGATTGAGGACGCCTGCTGGCGAGGACGGGTATTTGCCGGGTTCGCTGCGGTCTCTCGCCTCTCCCGAGGCGACGGCCAGTTGCAGGTTGGAAGTCGACCGTGACACCCAACCCCGGCCCGTCGGGCAGCGGCACCACGTCCCGCGCGGGCAGGACGGCCCCTCCGCGAGGAGGGGAAGGTGGGCTTCCAGACGGCCCAGGTGCGGGCGGCTCTGGTGATGGTTTGGTGACTGTGTTTGTGCGGCCTGGTTGGGCGGATCGCTGTCTTGGTGAGGATTGCTCAGGATCCTCGTGTCCAGCGAGCGTGCCGCGGTTGTCGCTCAACCATGCGGAACTGCAGGGGCTGAGCGGCGGGGGTGGGATTCGAACCCACGATCGAGGTTGACCCCCGATGCCGGTTTTCAAGACCAGGTGTTTTGAGAGCCGCATATTGGGTTTATGCGGGGATTTCGAGTGTAGGAGAGGTCGATGGGTGACTGTTTGGTGACTGTATGTTCGAGGTTTTGGGAGTTTTGAGAGGCGCTTAACGCGCATGGGGTGGGCTTGCCCCGGTAGCGTTGACACTCTGAGATTGGGCGTTTTGGCGTCTGGAGAGGAGTGTTTTTGTGCCGAGGTATACGCGGGAGTTTCGGGTTGAGGCGGTGCGGTTGTTTCGGTCGGAGGGTCGGTCGTTTGAGCTGCTCGCGAAGGAGCTTGGGATCGCGCCGGAGTCGTTGCGGCGGTGGGTGCGTCAGGCGGATATCGATGCTGGGCTGCGGGAGGGCTCCTCGAGTGAGGAGTTGGATGAGTTGCGTCGGTTGCGCCGTGAGAATCGGGTGTTGCGAGAGGAGAGGGAGATTCTCCGTAAGGCAGCGGTTTTCTTCGCCAGGGAGAGCGAGGCACCGAGATGAAGTTTCGGTTTGTCGCGGCGCAGAGAGCACAGCACAAGGTCTCCCGGCTGTGTGAGGTGGTGGGCGTGGCGCGTCAGGGCTTTTACGCGTGGCAGAAGCGCGCTGTGAGCCCGCGTCGGGTCGAGGACGAGCGGCTGAAGGCGTTGATCACCAGTTCGTATGAGGCCAGCCGTGAGTCGTATGGGGCGCCGCGTATCTGGGAGGACCTGTTTGAGGCCGGTGAGCGCGTGGGACGAAAGCGGGTGGCGCGGTTGATGCAAGAGCTTGGCATCCAGGGCGTCTCTCGCCGGCGTCGCTTGACGCGAACAACTGTCAAGGCGGAAGAGGCCAAGGCGGCGCCCGACCTGGTGAAGCGGCGTTTCCGCGCTGATCGGCCCGACCAGGTTTGGGCGGCTGACATCACCTATATCCCCACGCACGAGGGGTGGCTCTTCCTGGCGGTCGTGATCGATGTCTGCTCGCGCAAGGTGGTGGGCTGGTCGATGCGCCAAGACCTCGACGCGGCGATCGTGGTCGATGCCGTGTCGATGGCCGTGACCCGCCGAAGGCCGCCGGCAGGCGTGGTGCACCACTCCGATCGCGGCAGCCAGTACACCAGCCTGGCACTGGGAAAAACGCTCAGAGACTCCGGCATCGTGGCGAGCATGGGAAGTCGCGGCGACGCCTACGACAACGCGCTTGCCGAGAGCTTCATGTCCACCATCAAGCTCGAGCTGATCAATCGCCAAACCTGGACCAGCCGAGACCAAGCCAGGCTCCAGGTCTTCAGCTACATCGAGAGCTTCTACAACCCCCTGCGCCGCCACTCCAGCCTCGGAATGCGCAGCCCAGACGAATACGAGAAACTACAAAAAACCAACCCCACGGCGGCCACAGCCGCCTAAACCAAAAGTGTCAACCAAAACGGGGCAAGCCCAAGCCCAAGCCCACTATAAAGTCGGCCAGCATCGAGACGGCCTGCGCGGCGTCGAGTGCAACGTCGATCTCAGTGTTCGCGAAGGTGCAAAGGCTCGCTACCAAAGCGCTCTGCTCCCGCTCGGCGTCGGCGCGTCGTCGATCGAGGTCTGGCAACGATTTCGACGGGTTGAGCCGAAATGCGTCAGGACGTCTCGCTGTCGAGACCTTTTCCCACGCGCCGTACTCCTGTCTGATCGCCTGCTTCAAGACGGTTCGAATCACACTATCTGGCATATCGAACGCAAACTCGTCGGCCAATGTGGCCTTGATCTCCTCAAACGTCGCGACCCGGCGCCCGTTCTTGGCGGCGGCAGCGATGACGAAAGGCGTGAAGAGCCCGACGTAGGTGACGTCCTCCGCCCCCCACTGTGCCCGCAGCATCGCGCGGGCGACCAAGCGCATCTCTTGTGTGGTAGGCGCGGTCACGCGACCGCCCCACGAGGGCGTTCGTGAGGGAGGCGCGGGAAGGTCGCCATCTCGTATATACGGCAGCTACAGCGCATTACTGGGGTGTACCACACGTGCCGGACGGAGCGATCAATCTCGCGCAGCTATGCGGTGCGCAGTCGGTACAGCCCTGATCGAGGTCTGACCGACTCAACCTCGTTGGCGCGCGAAATTTGCGTGAGGAATGTCGCCAGCGGGTCTTTTCCCGCGACTCTACCGCCCGCTTGGAGGAGCAGCTCGTACCAGTTTCGGTAGTGCACCGGAGCGCCGGCGGCAGCGTCAGGATTTCGCCGAAGCAGGTCGATCGCGACCCGTTGAAGTTCGTACCCCCTGAGCGGGTCGTCCACCTCGAGGGCCAGCTGCGGAGCGATGCCTAGTATTTCGTCCATTTGGCGGATCAGCAGCGTCGCCGCATCAACGTCTCGATCGATCTGCTCCACTAGCGCATGCAGCCGTCGAGCCTGAGCTTGCAGCTCTTGCAGCCGTGCAACAACCTGTTTCCGCTCTCGCGCTAGGGCGTCCCGAACCTGAATCGAGTTTGAGACGACGGTCATGGTGCGAGTCTACGCTGGCCGGCGGATGCACATCCTGGTCAGGGTGACCGGGCAGGCGGCTGGGGAACCCACCGCGCGTCATTGCGCAGAGCGCAGCTCCGCGTGGCAGACCTGGGCTTCGACGACAGTCACGACGGCTCCTCAGCGCCCAAGCATCATCCCGTGAAGTGGGTGTTCCGTCCTGTACCTGGGGTTGAATAGGCGGTGCAATGACGCTCGAACTTCCCAGCTCGCTCTGGCCGCATCAGCGTAAGGGCATCGAAACCATTCATTCGTTCTTAGAGGATCCTCCGCCTGGAGTGGCTTCGTTGATCACGATGCCGACCGGTACCGGGAAGTCTGGGGTCATCGCCTGGTCGCTAGTCATGCTGCCTGAGCTCAAGGGACACCGGCTGGTTCTCGCGCCGTGGACGGCGCTCACGAACCAGTTAGTCGAGGACATCGGCGAGCGATTCTGGACGAGACTCAAGCCGAGCGCACGCCCCACAAAAACGCCACCGATTCAGCGACTCCCCTCATCCACCCGAATCGGCAAGCTAGCCACCGTCAGAGAACCGACCATTTTTGTGGCAACGATCGCGGCGATCTCGAAGCTGTACGGCATCTGCAACGAGGCGGGCACCGCAATCGCGGACGTTTTCAAAGGCTTCGACTGTGTCGTGGTTGACGAGGGTCACTACGAGCCGGCCGAGAGGTGGTCGCAAGCCATCCGGGCACTCGAGCTTCCAACCGTTCTGCTGACCGCGACTCCATACCGGAACGATCTGAAGTACTTCGAGGTCGGCGATCAGCGCGATCGATTCCCACACCACGAGGCCGAAAAAGCCCGGTTTCTCCGCAAACCGGAGTTCAGGGTCATCGGCGCATCCAACGAAACGTCTTTCGCACGCCAATTGCGTGATCTCGTCGCCGCCGAGTTCCGTGCGGAAGACACCGTGAAGGTAATCGTCCGATGCGGAGACGCCGCCACGATCCGGAGCGTCGTCGCCGCCCTAAAGGCGCTCGGAGAAAGTGCGGTCGGAATCCACGAGAATTTTCGCGGAGAGACCGGTGACCTCACCGCCGACGTCCCGCATCGAGACTCTCCTGGAGCCGCGAGATACTGGGTGCACCAGTTCAAGTTGATCGAAGGAATCGACAACCCCGAGTTCAAAGTGGTCGCCCTTTACGACTCGCTCCGGAACGGGAGGGCGATCGTCCAGCAGATCGGCCGCGTACTGAGGAATCCGAGTCGCTCCAAGGGCGACATGAAGGCGCTAGTGGTCGGTACCGGTGATCGAGACCTCGAGGCGGTCTGGAGAGCCTACATGCGGTTCGACTCATCACCGGACGCTGAGTCTGCCGCCACGAAATCGGATCTCGTCGAGCGATTGATCGAGGCCCAACCTGTCGCCTTCTATCTCGACGGTGACTACCGCGTTCGGGTCGACCTCACCTCCCCGTCGGCGTGGGAGCTGTTCGCATTCCCGCTTCGGGTTCGTGTCTTTCGATCGATAGAGGCGACTATTCCGACCATCCAGGCGCTCACGGACGCAACCGTACGAGCTTGGGACGCTCTCGACCGCACCATCTACGCGATCCAGCGACCCGATGACAAGACGACGATAGTCCCCTACGTCAGCGCCGACAACTCGCGGCTGCTGCGTACCGGAACGTTCATCGAGCCGCAGTTTGGCTACACCTGCCTTCGCGTATCCGGCGATCTGCTCTTCATCTACGATGCGCGCGGCCGGATTCCCCCCGCTGTCGCGGAGTCGTTCGTACCACTGCCAGCATCCGAGCTAAAGCGGTTATTTCCAAAGGATGCCGGCTTGACCGCGGTCTCGCTGCGCAACACCGACATTGGCAAACAAGCAGCTCGGTCACGTCGACTCCGCGCGGCGGCCGTCGATGATCTCGCCCCCGATCTATCTGACTACGGATATGTGTGCACGACTGCCGAAGGGATTGTGCACGGTGCTCGTCGATACGTCGGTCTCAGTCGCGCCCGAGTCACGGATTACCGCTCCACCGAGGAGGACTTCGCGACATACCGCGAGTGGCTCGACAATGTCGAGCAGCAGGTTCGGGGAGCAGGCAGCACTACTCCAACGTTCTCGCGGTACGCGACCCACGCAACGGTTCCCACGGATCCCACCCCAGTACACGTCCTCCTCGACATCGACCCAACCGACTATGCGAAGAAAAAAGGCGCCAAAAAAGTGAGTTTAAACGTTGAAGACACCGCGTACAATGTCGTGTCAGGGGCATTCGAAATCCAGGTCGGCGAGGTTGGTTACCCGTCGACGCTTACATGGACAGGGAAGTCGTACGAGCTTAGCTCCACGCTCGAGCACCAGCGCTACCTAGAAAACGTGGAAGACGGTCGCGAAATCGTCCATGCGATCAACGAAGACCAGCTTCTCCGAGTGGTACCTGCTCAGCCGGGAATCGTCTACTCACATCGCGAATTCTTTGTGCCCCGCGGCCTAAAAGCCGCTGCTGAGATTCTTTCAATCCTCACCCCTGTGCCCGCGCTCGCCGGAACTGCGAGTGAGAAAGGCGCAGGATCCCAAGGAGGCGATTGGGATGCGAACTCGATTTTCGGGATGATCAGTGCGCTCGCGGGCACCAAGATCCACTACGTGCGCACATCGCCGTGCCCAACCCTCGGACAGCATCCCTGCAGCGACTACCTGCACGCAGTATTTGAGGCAGACTCGACCGACACCGAGTTCCTCAAATCCAGCATCAGCTACAACGACACCACGCTGCAGTGGGATCTCGTGCTCAGCAACGGCACCACCTACGTGTTCGGCGACAACGGGCCGCTGCTTTCAATCACCAACCGACTCGGCGACCGCGTGACCATCGACCACGACGACGGTCTGATCTCAAAGATCACCGCCACCGGCGGTCGCATGATCGAGTTCGCCCACGATTCGGCCAACTGCCCCACCTGCATCAGCCAGGCAACCGATCAGGCCGGCCGCTCAGTCTCCTACACCTACGACACCGACCAGCGCCTGACCAGCGTCGAAGACGTAAACGGCGGCACCACCGCCTACGGCTGGAACAACGCCAGCGGAAAAACTGATCAGATCCTCACCGTCGAGGACCCAAACTCGACAACCTTCCTGACCAACACCTACGACTCGTCTGACCGCATCCACACCCAAACGCTCGGAGACAGCGGCGAATACCAGTTCACCTACACCGAGTCGATGGGCGCAGTTGTCCACACCGACGTCGAAGACCCCAACGGAAACACCACCCGATACGTCTTTGACAGCGACGGAAACGTCAGCTCCCAAACCGCCGCCTACGGCACCGCCGACGCTCGAACAACGAGCTATGACCGCGACCCCACCACCGGCGCAGTCACCAGCACCACCGACCAACGCGGCCGAGAAACCGACTACACCTACAACAGCTACGGCCAGCCGACCGAGATCACCCAACTCGCCGGCACTGGCGACGCCGTCTCCACCGACTACACCTACGACGGGCCGTTCCACCAGCTCTCCTCACAAACCGATCCACTCACCCAGACCACCTCCTACGCCTACAACGACAAGGGCGAGCTCGACACCATCACCGACGCACGAAGCCACACCTGGGCCTACACCTGGGACGGCGATCACATCGCGACCGTCACCGACCCGCTCAACCACACAAGCACCTTCGGCTACACGCTCGGAGACCCAACCTCGTTCACCAACCCCAACGGCGACACCACCAGCCAGTTCGTCGATAACGCCGGGGCAACCGTCGCCACAACCGACGCCGACGGTCTCACCACCTCAGCCACCTACGACGCGGCAAACGACCTACTCACAAGCACCGATCCGGCCGGAAACCAGACCAGCTACACCTACGACGGAAACGGCAACGTGCTCACCGTCACCGACCCAGACTCAAACGTCTCAACCTACACCTACGACCCCATGAACCGGGTCGCCACATACACCGACTCAGCACCCACGCCACACACCGAGACCACCACCTGGGACGGCAACGGAAACCTGCTCACAGACACCGACCGCGACGGCCACGAGACCGCCTACACCTACGACGACCTCGACCGGCCGACCGAGATCACCTACGGTAAATCCGGCGCAAGCTACCAGTTCAAAGTCGACCAGACCTGGGATGACGGAAACCGGATCACCGAGATCACCGACTCCACCACAAGCGCACCCAGCGCCACCATCGACTACACCTACGACGGCCTCGACCAAGTCCTGACCGAAACCACCACCAAAGCAGGCGCCGGCTCACCACGCGGCACCATCACCTACACCTACGACCCAGCCGGAAACCCCGAAACCACCACCGTCTCCGGCCAGGACGAGATCGACTACACCTACAACCCCGACAACCAGCTCACCGAGATCGACCAAGACACCGCCAGCGTCCAACTCGGCTACAACGCCGCCGGCCAACAGACCAGCACCAGCCTGCCCGACGGCATCCAAGAGGCCTACACCCTCGATCCAGCAGGCGCCACCACCGCCATCACCTACACCCACAGCGCCACCACACTCGGCGCCATCAACTACACCAACGGCCCCGACGGCCGCCAAATCGCCGAAGACGGCAGCTACGCCCGAATCACGCTGCCCCAGACATTCACCGGCAGCTACAACAGCGCCAACCAACTCACCAGCTACACCCAAAACGGCGGCTCCCCAACCAGCCTCAGCTACGACAACAACGGCCAACTCACAGGCGACGGCACCAACACCTACACCTGGAACGACCGCCAAGAACTCACCGCGATCACCGGCGGATCACCCACGGCAAGCTTCACCTACGACCCACTCGGCCGCCGCAGCTCAGCCACATTCGCCGCCACCACCACCCAATACCTCTACGACAGCGACACCGTCGTCCAAGAACAGGACGGGTCCTCCACCCCAACCGTCAACTACCTCGCCAACCCCAGCAGCGGCGCCACCTACACCCGCGACGACGGCTCAAACGTCCAAGACCTGCTCACCGACATCCGAGGCTCAACCATCGCGCTGGCCAGCTCGTCCGGCACCGTCGCCACCAGCTACACCTACGACCCATTCGGAAACCCCACCACGACCGGCACCGCCTCGGCAAACACCCACCAATACATCAACCGCGAACTCGACCCAACCAGCCTCGTCTACGACGGCGCCCGCTACTACTCACCCACCACCAACCGCTTCATCAGCCAAGACCCCGCCGGACTCTCCGGCGACCCCAACGCCAACCTCTACGCCTACAGCGGCGACGACCCCATCAACTACCTCGACCCAAGTGGGAACGGGCCGGAAGTGGCCGCGCTGGCATTATGCGTAGACGTGCCGACGTGCATCGCGGCCTCCGTCCTTGCCGGCACCGGAGTACTCGTCGTGTACGGCGCCTACTACCTCGGCGGCGAACTCTCCCAATACCTCAACCACATAAAAAGCACGAACGGTACTGCCGTCCGGCCACCCAGCGATAACCTCAACGCCAAGAACTCGGACGAAGACTCCGGTGAGTCACTTACTCCCCGCGACATCCACGGGAAACTGGGAGACGACGTCGACGAGGAAGAAGTAATTCGCGATGGCGAGGTCTATCATCAGGGGAACAGACTCGTCTACGTCCGCGACAACGGCGACGGAACCAGTGACGTGGTAATTCGAGATCCATCAAACCCGAAGGACAATGGCGTCATTACGACGATAAAGGACGTGCCCCAGCGGCAGGTAGACGCTAGGATCAAGAGCGGTAGATGGCGTGACTACCGATAGCGCGGTAACGTACATCAATTGTGTAAAGGAGAGTATCTATGGTCTTCGATCCATCTCGGATGCTGTTGTGCTGCTTTTGTGGTCGGCCAGTGGGCCGCGACGACTATCTCGAGGGTCAGTTTAGGAAGCCTGACGTGCTAACTCGACAAACGTTTGGCATGCATCAATCGTGCTTCGAGGCGTATCTCGCCCCGGGCCTCACAGTCGAACTCGAGGTCGACGACGACACGGATCTAGACAGTTAGCGATGAGCGACTGTGGTCAGTCGGCCCGGTTCTGGTCATGAAGACCAGCACACCTGTCTTGAAACCGGCATCGGGGGTCAACCTCGATCGTGGGTTCGAATCCCACCCCCGCCGCTCCACGCCTCCGATCCGCATGGTTGAGCCGCAACCGCGACGTGACCGCCGGGCCTGAGGATCCAGAACAACCCTCGCCACAATCGCGATCCGCCCAACCAGGCCGCACAAACACAGTCACCAAACCATCACCCGAACGCTCCGAGGCGACCAGAACTTCGTGCATGACGCCGCGATATCCGGATCAGCCGCGAGCCGCCAGCACATCCGTATCCTTAAACACCGCGGGCCTTGAAGCAGCTCCGCTCGCCACCGACGTTTGAACCGCCCGGTTGGCGGACCGCGAGTGTGACGCGACTGTGCTGGGCCATCGTGCACGACCAGCGTGTTGCCGACCTGGGACGGAGCTGAAGTGGGTCAGGCTGGCTGCGATCGATCGTGGGCCCGAACCTCCCGCCGGCCAACTGTTTGAACGGCGAAGGGGTCGGACGAGGTGTCCCAACGGGTGTTGCACTGAGCGTCGCCAGCGCACCTGGTATTCTCTGCAACGTACGCACGTTCGTCCAAGGGAGGCTAGCAATGCCAGCGAATAGCAGAGATGTCGTTCCTAATGCCGATGGGGGTGGAAGGTGACGCGTCTCCGCGCGTCTTGGAGTAGTGGGACGTTCTTCGTCGTTGCGAACGATCTCGCGGGCTCAGCACGCAGCAGGAGGCAATCCCGCGAGCCGAGGGATCAGCGATAGCCAGCCCCAATGATGACCCACCGCCGGAGACGATCCGGATTATCCACGAAGAAGTCAGGGATCAACTACTTGGACAGTTCGCGCAGGTCGATACGCTCAATAGCCGCGCCCAGCAGATCCTCGGCATCGGCGCCGGGTTGCTCGCGCTCGTCGTGTCCCTCCGCCCGCCGGTGGAGTCGTGGTCGTCGGGTGCTCTATTCGTGGCCGACCTAGCCCCGTTCGGGCTTCTCGTTTGGTACGGCCACCGTGCCTGGGAGATTAAGCCGTGGCGCCGTGATCCAGCTCCGGAGCCGCTCTGGAAACGGTACAAGCTCCGAACTCCGGAGCACGTTCGCGCGCAGCTAATCGAGAACCTGATCGAGAGCTACAACACGAACACGGAGGCCGTGGAGAACAAGGCGAGGAATCTGCGCCGGGCCCAGTGGTGGCTGGTGGTGGAGGTAGCATGCTTGGTACTCGTATCCGTCTTAATCCCACACGTCCGATGAGCGATAAAAAGCGACAGCCCAAGCCCAAACCGGTGAACACCGCCCCTAAGAACGAACCCAAGATACCGCGGAATCGGTTCCCGGGTGAACCTGATCCGAAGCTGCGGAACAGTATCGTCGGAGGCGGAGGATGGTTTAATCAGCCGCGACCTCACCCACACACCAGCTCGAGGAGGATCTATCCGGGCCCAAGCGCTACTTTGCGCGCAGTGTGCCGACCACGCGTCGCCCCAGCTTCGTCATTCGTTCTGCCCCGATGCCGTGCAGATCACCGAGCGGAGTGCGCGGTCCAGGAGCGGGCTGATGGGAGGAGATCGTGAGTAAATGATGGCTGAGACTGACCCGGCGCAATCAGATCCAATCGTGTCTGATCCTCCTCCTGACAGCTTTCCGAGCGAGCCGGATCCCGGCTTGGCGGACTGGCAAGAGCGCGGGAACCCGCCGATCGAGACTAAGCGCGCCGGATGAGTCCCTGCTCGCAGCCCCAGGTGTAGAGGGCGATGGCTGCGTTGCGAAGGACGCAGGCAGACACCTCGATGACCACGCCGTCCCTGCTAGGGATAGGCACCGTCGGCTGGATCTCCTCGGCCCCGGTGATGACAGCCTCGGCTTTGACTGCCGCGCTCACGCACGCGCGGCGACCGATCGCCTGATCGGGTGTCGTGGCACGAGCTGGCGTGATAGGCCGAGCGGGACGTGTTCGGTGTCCCAGACACGGTTTGGGCGCTAAGACTACGCGTGGACTGTCCCGCTCTGAGATATCTCCACCCGTGCGTCAGCTACCGAAAGATCGAGCGCTGAATGACCACCTGGCCCGGGGCAGCGGCCGCACTCGACCTATTGAGCCAGCGCTGCCCGGGGGCAGCGGCAGGTACGGCCGAACGCGGCTCGTGGGCGACGGCCGCCACCGCAATGGGGCCTTTGCTCACAACAACCAGACCGGATCAACTCCAAGCCCTTGAAAAGCTACGACTGGGTCGCGTGAACAGCTTGGAGTTGGCGCTTCGCAAGTAGACGCAGGCGCGTGAGCGTAGAGCCTGACGCCGCGTGATCACATATGACCCACGCCCTCTCCCCGTTTGCGAACGTTGCTCGAGCCAGGACGACGGGTCCGGGTGATGTCGGCAGGAAGTACTTAGGCGCCGGAATTCTAAAGCCTTGCGCGTAGAACGTTACTGTCCGCACCGCGTGAAGTGCACCCCCGAGAGACACGAGCTGCCTGACGGTTACAAACCGATGCTCTGGCTCTGCGGTGATCGTCGACGGTGACGCGGCGGGCTCGCCCAGCCAATAGACCCGGTAACCGGCGCCGTCTGCGAATGCGTGAACCTGCTCACTTCCGGAAGGCGCGCCGCCACCGCCTTGGTTCTCGCCGAAATGCCGCGTCGCGTAGTCGCCCAACGCGAGCACGCCGACCGCGAGTATAGCGGCTAATGCCAGGCCCACGACTAGGACTCGGCTGAAACGGCGACCAGGGCTGGTCTCGGAGCGGGTATCCCTCATTGGAGGAGTTATCGGCATCTTGGCTGGCTGGCCTTAGTGTCGCGGCCCGTAGACGATCGGCGGCGCGACGTGGGGATCATGGTCCGACCCTTCCACGAGATGGCCCGGGTCGGCAGGGTCGTAGAACGGTATAAGATTGTCACCATGCCCTGGTGAGTTCGGCGCCGTGCCAAACGGAACCTCTGAAGAGGGGTCCGAGTCTATATCATGAAGTCCCCAACGGTATGTCCAGTTTTCGAAGATGTCGGGGTAGTCAGTGACGTTGTCCACGCAGAGCCGAGCGCAAACTGCGTCGTCGTCGTTCATCCACTCATTAGCACCGGTATGGTTTGCCTCAGCGCCGGGAGCGCCGACGTCATAGTTGTCGCAGAATTCACTGGTGCAGGTCTCTGGATAGTTTGCGTGGGTTCCGGCGGCAACGTAGGCTCGTGCATGGGTATCGTCCAGAGCACCCAGCGTGGCGAGCTCGTCAGGCGTGTACTTGAAGTTGTTCCGATGTTGTGAGTAGCTTACCCACAATATCTTGCCAGCATGCGTATCCGTATCCACCGCGACGGTCACGTTCTCCCAGTCGCTTTGGTGATGGTCGAAGTCGCTGACCACGGGCACTGGGATGTCCGAGGTCGAGTTAAAACGGTAGTAGAACCAGTATTCCAAGTAGAGGACGGTCGAGTCCTCGTTGGACGTCTCGTAAACGAACTGTTTGCTGCCGGCCGCGGAGTCTGGGTCGCAGCAGGGATCGGAGCCGAATACCGAGGGGTAGTCGGAATCGTCCGGACTCATCGTGCCATCGATGTCCAAGGCGTTCAGATCGTCAGAGATCCAGCCGCCCGGCAGGGTCTCAGGAGGGCTGTCTCCGTTCAGTGCCGCTCTGACTTGATCCGCCTCGGTCGCTCCGGCGCCCTCGTAGACGTTGCTATCACATTGGAATAACCGTTTTTTCGTAATTTGAGACTGGATATCGGCCAGTATTCGTGATCGTCTTGTGGTAAAAGCTGCAGATTTTGTGAAATCCCGCCGCGATCGCGTTTTCCGAGAGGAGGTCTTCCGGACTAATAGGGTACCATTTTTCGAGTGAGTCAAAGAACATGTGGGGACGATATTGCAAACCAAGGACGGTAGGGTCGGTTGAGAGCCCTGTCCAGCTCGTCGGCGCGTACTCGACATCTTCGACGTGCCGCAAGTGGTGATACACCTCAGTTATCGAGTTGAGCGCGTCGAGGTCGTATCCTCCGTCCGGATCCCGTCGGCCGACGAGCAGATATGCCCCGCTGGGAGACCACGGGCCAAGCTGGATGGGATCGGCGTCCTCTAGCTGCGGCACCGAGACCGTGTCGGTCGAGTTCGCGGGATCGCTATCGAGCACCGATTGGAGGGAGTCGGAATAGATCAGCTTGATGTCGTTGTTTCCGACAGGAATCGCGAGGACTAGGGTCGTGTCGGTCGTACTCGCGGTTGCGGCGAGTCCTGTCTCGTTCAGCGGTTCGGACTCGGAACTCGTGAAGAGAGTGCCTTCCGACAAGTCATCCGGGTTCTCCGGATCGATAGGCGTGAGTTCGATTGTGTCTGGCCCGCCGTCGACGCGATCGCGCCAGATGAGCTCCTTGCTGTCGGCAGTGAACACCGGGCCCTCGGGCACGGTCGCCAAGTCTGTGCCGCCGGCGATCCGGTTGTCGCCAAACTCCACCGTGGTTGACGGCGGTGTCGAGGTGCTCACCACGAAGAGAGCGGTGCGATCGAGATAGTCGCCGGTTATCGGATCGCACATCTCAGCGGTGAACGCGAGGCTGGTGCCATCGGGAGACACTGCGACGTAGCGGACGCTGCCGTCGACCGTGACGCTCGTGGTACCGTCGAGGGTGGTAAGCAGGATGGAACTATCGCACCGACCATCGCCGGGTTCCTCTTGTGCGACGACTGCCCCGTCGGCGGAGGCGCTTACGCCCTGGGATGCGTCACCCTCACCGAGACTGGTCGGCTCGGTGCCGTCAGCCATAGCTGCATGATAGAGGGTGTGTCCGCTCGAGAGGTTGTACGCGGAGAAGAAGATTCTGCCGTCTCCCGTCGCGATCGGGTCGGTCTCGGTCTCCTCATCAAGAGCGAACGCGTGGCTGTGTAGAGGCGCCATTGCCTCGGATTCGCTCTCGGTGTCTGACGGCGAGAACTCGACGGTCGTTTCACCGATCTGTTCGGTGTCGTCGCCGTCGCAGTCGCTCGTGGCCGTCGGCACTGACCATGCGCTCAGGCGGATGAGTCCGGGGTAGTCGTCGATGCCTGTTGCGTCAGCGAAATTACTCCAGCTGAGGTCATGGGTGCCGGCGGGCGCGGTTACCGGCCAGGAGTCGATCGCGGTTTCGTCCTCGGACACGTCGGCTGCGGGCACGTCCGTCCAGCCGCCAGTGTCGTCCTGTGCGGGTGTTTGGTAGGCCCAACAGATGTAGCTCGTCTCCGAGGTGGTGATTCCAAGATCCAGAGGGGCTGATCCGTCGGCACTTGATTCCGGGAGGGGCGACGTGACGAGCATCGGCTCGAATTCCATCTTCACTGTCTGGGTTGTGCCCCAGTTTCCGGCTTCGTCTACTGGTCGGACATGGACATACTTCGTCGCCGCTACGGAGCTGGTTGCGGTCGTGGAGGTGTCGGTGGTCGAGATCGTTGCGGCTGGGACGGTGTCACTTGTGCCGTCCACCACTACCGAGTAGCCCGCGATGTCGGTGTCGGCCGGGTCTGGGCTCCAAGACACGGCCGGTGAAGTTCCCGTGATGTACCCACCGTCCGTCGGGGCGTCGGGGGTGATTGCCAGTGCGCGAGGCTTGGTCATGTCGAGCAAGACGACATTGGTGGGGACGATGATTTCGTCGTCGCTCGTACTGGTCATCACAGCCCGAACCGAGACGTACTCGTTGGCACCGGCGATGGAGTTGTCGGCGTCCACTCCGGAGTCATCTGAGCTCGTAGCTGCGGCATCCCATTTGAGCTCGTACGAAGCCCCGGTGCTCGGGTCACGGTCGACCGGCTGCGTCGTTGAGTTGTCGTCCATCGTGGCCAGGCGGTTGTCCGGGATCGTATTCCAGTCGTTGTCGTCTGAGGTGCGAAACTGGAACCTGACTGCTGTCGCCCCGTGCGGCATGGGTGTTTCGAGGAGCACCGTGCCGTCGCTTGTCCCGGCGTCGGTCGGCTCCATCAATCCGAGTACGGTGAACTCGAACGTCCCGGAGTTGCTCCAGGCGGTGCCGTCGGTCGCCCGGACGTGTAGGTAATAGGTGCCAGGATCCAGATCGGCGGCTTCGAAGGTGCTCTCGGTCTGCGTGACGGTTGCGGCCGGCGTCGTAGACGGGGCTTGATCGAGAACCACTGCGTAGCCGGTGACTCCGGTCATCCCGACCGGATCCGCCCAAGAGGCGTCGAATGTCGTTGCGATGGAGCCCTCCGTGTCGTCGTCATGGGTCGAGCTGCTGATCGTCGGGGCGTAGGTGCCTATGCGGGCTGTGTTCGCCGCGCTGTTTGAGGCGGGCACCCAGCCTGACGAGCTGTTGCCGGCATTGTCGACGGCTCGGAACCGCACCAGCGTCTCACCAGTGGCCGTGATCGCGGCGGTGGCTCCGCTTGTCGGAGTCGATGACCAGGTGGACCCGCCATCGTTGGACGTCTCGTACTCGTAGTGGGCCACTCCGGATCCACCGGTGTCGGTTGATCCACTGGCGGTGATGTCGACTTCCCCAGGTGTCCAAGTGTACGAGCCGCCGCTGACCGTCGTCGGCGCGGTCGGTGCGGTTCGGTCGATCCGTACGGTGTTGCCCGCAACGCTGGTGGTTGGCGCCCACGCTGAGGTGTTCCCGGCGACATCTACCGCGCGAAACTGGATCAGCGTTTCGCCTTCAGCGGAAACTGTCGCCTCGTCTGAGGCGGCGGTGGAGGCGGTTGACCACGAGCCACCATTGGTTTGTGTGCGGTATTCGTAGTGGCCGACTCCCGAACCACCGGTGTCGGTGCTGCCGGAGACCGTCACGTCGACGGAGGCGACATCCTGCCACGACAGCGAACCGCCAGAGAATGAGGTCGGATCGGATGGCGAGGTCAGGTCGATTTTCGCGGTGTTGTCCGGCCCGTTGGTCGTCGGCGCCCAGCCAGATCGGTTGCCTGCTCCATCGACCGAGCGGAATCGAACGAGCGTTGTCCCCTCGGCGGTAATCCCCACACTCGAGCCGGCGGTTGGGGTGGTGGGCAGCCAGGTGGATCCGCCGTCACCGGACTTCTGGTACTCGTAGCCGGTGAGACCGGAGCCGCCGGTGTCGCTACCGGCTGACGCTGAGATGGTCACGGTGCTGTTGTGCCATGATGAGTCGCTTCCGCCGACCGTTGGCGCAGCCGGAGCGATGCGGTCGATCATCGCGGTGTTCGACGCACCGTTGCTCGGGCCCCATGACGATTGGTTACCAGCGTTATCGACGGCCTGGAACTGGACGTAGGTCGTGCCGGCAGCTGTGATGCTGAGCGGGCTCGACGGAAGCGCGGTAGATGCTGACCACGTGGTGCCATCGGTCGATGTCCGGTAGTTGTAATAGGCGATGCCCGAGGTCGTGTCAGATGAGGAAGGCGTAAAATCGACGCTTGCGCTCGTCACCCATGAGCCAGTACCGCCCATCCCGGTTCCGATCGTGGGGGTGGCTGGCGCCGTGCGGTCGAGTTTGACGGTACTCGTGGAAGTTGGGGAAGACGGATACGGGTTCGAGGATCGGCCAACGTTGTCGACCGAGCGAAACTGGACAATCGTGGTGCCCTCAGCGCTGATCGTGTCGGTTGCGCCCGATGACCACGATGACCAGCTGCCTCCGTTGGTGGCGTCACGGTGCTCGTAGTGGCTGAACCCTGAGCCACCGGAGGTGTCGCTTCCTCCCGAAGCTGTGACGGTCTTTGAGGCGTCGGTGTGCCAAGCCCCGTCCGTGCCGGACAGACTGGTGGGCGGGTTCGGGTCGGTGGTGTCCGGTGTCCAGGTGAACGTCTCGCCACTGGTGGTCGGTGCCGCTGCTGAGCAGTCCTGCAGCGTTACTCCGGTTGAGGACGTGTCGGACACGGGCTTGCAGCCTCGGACGTCCCAGTTGATGCTGTCGTTGGCTGACCATGCACTGGCGAACGACGGCGTTGTTTCCGCCGTTCCGCTGGCGACCGTTCCGCTCGTGGGCATCAGGGTGTCTGTCAGGGTGCCGCTGTTGCGAGCTACCTGGAATTTGAGGTATCCGGCGTCTGCGGTCGGCGTGGTCGGATCCGAGTACGTGGCTGTAAGGGTAGGCACCGGGTCGAAGATTGGATCGGCGCTGAGGCTGGTCGGAACGTTGGGGCGGTACACGTAGTCGATGGTCAGGGTGGGAGGGTTGGATCCGTACTTGTCGGAGTTGAAGTGCTTCCACTGGGCGGTGGAGGTTTCGGTTGTTGCGGTGATGACAAGCTGCCATGGGTAGTCGGCGGATCCGTCGAGCCAGTTTCTGACGAACTGACCCATGTTTCCGGTGCCGCTGCCACTGGTGTCGCTGTCGGTGTTCTTGGGAGAGACTGTGCCGGCCGCGCAGGTGGTGGCGTTGGCGCCGGTGTCGGTCTTCAGGTAGCCCCACTCGTTTGTGCCGACTCCGGGCTGTGTATTCCATGTGTCACTGCCGCTTCCGGTGACAGCGGCGGCGACGTTGTGGACCTCCATCGCCGTCTTCGTTCCGCAGGTAGTGGCGGCGTCGTTCTCCCACAGGTTCAGGGTCGCTCCGGTCACGTAGATCGGATATGACGGGCTGGAGACGGCGGTTGGCGCGGTGAACTTGAAGTACGATCGGTTCTTTGCCGTGCCATTGCCGCTGCCGGTCTGCAAGTCCTTAGCGCTCGAGTCAGTGCGGTAAATATGGGTGGGGCTTCCACTATTGACCAGGTAGTCAGAGATGATGTCGGTCGACGCCGTCGTGACGGTCGGGTCGATGGTCACCGGGTATTCCAGGCCCGGCTGTGAGAAGAACTGAGGGTCCGGCGTGACCACCAGCGTCGCCGCGCCGCTGTCATCCGCCACAATCTTAGAATCGACCACAGTGCTGAACGGGCGATCATCGGACGTCTCCCCGCCGGCGCCCCACATCTGCACCTGTCCGATCGTGCCGACTAGCTTCCCGTTCGTATCGACCAGGTCGATGTCTCCAGAGTCGTCGCGCTTGGCGGTTAGTCCGTTCAGATCAAGCGGGATCCGCAGGGACAAGGCTTGCTGCGGGGCCGAGGTGATGATCCAGCTCTGCTCGAAGCCATCGACGCCAGCCTGCAGGTGAACGTCAATGCCGCCTGGCAACGCGTTCTCATAGGTCGCGGTGTTTCCGTCGAGTTTCGGGTTCGGAAGCTCGCCCGTCCAGTCCAAAGCAACCTGGTGGTCACCGGGCAAGGTGATCGTCGCTAGCGGGCCGCTGCCACCATCCGAGAAGCTGATCGGGGTCACCACTGCTGCCGGCTTCACAGCCTCCCCGTTGTTCGCAAGCTTGGTGTCGACCGGCGTGAACCCGGTCGGAGACGACGCGTCGGGTATCCGCACCGGAGCCGGGTTCACAGCGTCGGACAGCGTCCCATCGGGATGGGCAGTGACCATTTGGCCCTCGGACAGGTGGGCAAGTACGATCACGTCGCGACCCGACTGGGCAGCTAGAGCCAACGCCTCAGCGTCGGTCTGAGCGGTAAGCGGACCATTCGGATCGGTTCCGCCGGTTGAGACCGGAGCTGTGGTCGCCCCCGACGTCGGGGCGCCCGGGGCCGTCGTTTGCGTCGAAGTGGACGGTTGTGTGGTCGATCCGGAGGTCGAGCTCGACACCACACCGCCGACCGTCCCGGCGACGGACGAACCGACTGCTGCCGAGGACGCGGCGACGCCCACTGAGCCGCAGACGATCGCGATCACCGCGACTCGCGCGGCAGCGTGGTTCATCAGTCGAACAAACCTGGTCCGAGCGGCAACAAACATGAGGCGGCCCTCCGGCATTGGAGACGTGCGGTATCTAGAACGGGCGCAGGACCCGTGTCCGTTGGTAGCAGACTTCTCGCCCAGTGTCTTTCCTGGGCGTCCAACCAGTCTTTCTACCAGTGGTGACCAGAAGAACGCCAGCAACTCGCACCGGACCGGTACGAAGATCCCCCGATGCAGGCACGGCCGAGCTGGACGCGCCTGTGCAGGCGGTCTGGGTTGCGACTGATGGGCTCAGACCAGGGGTGCGCGGCCTATCCTTCGAGTGCGCTCCGCAGCTTTCGTGATCGATGAAATCCCGCGTGGCTGACGCTCCCGCGTGATCACCCGGTCTAGGGAATCCAAGATCCCTCTTTACTCGGCTGCCTGGACTGCCGATGGATCCATCGGCTCGTGCGCCACACAGTACGCCACGCGCTCCTGCAGATGCATCCCGAACTGATTCAAGCCCTTCACCACCTGCTGGTCGCCGCCCAGCAGATGGCAGCCAGCCAACGTCGACACTCGAAGCTTGCCGTGTTCGACTACGCAGCCATCCAGCTCCTCACGTTCTACCCTAACGGCCTCACCGCAGGCGAACTCGGAGACGCACTGGGCCTGAGCACCGGAAGCGTCACCAGGCTGATCGTACGGCTCCAGGACGAGGGCCAGGTCATCAAACAGCCGACTCCGAACGACGGCCGAAGCGTGACCCTCACCGCGACGGACAAGGCTCGGCGGATCATCCACGACGATCTGATCCGCACTTTGGGAAGCGTCGGCCCCAAAGCACTCCCCTCACGCTCCGAACTCGCAGCCGCGTCAGTAGTGCTGCAGATAGGCGCGACGAAAACCGGGTAGGCCGCACCCCGAGGTTCAGACGTCGGGGGCCGATCTGGCGACGCTGAAGGAGGAGCTGGGCTGGGACGCGGCGGTGAGTGCGTGGGTACTTGCGGCCGGTTGTGCCGCCGCGTGCCCGAGGCGTGAACCGTCAGCGAGGTGCAGTACGGAGCGTCCGCGCGGACGTGACGATTTGGTCGGAGACGACCGCGCGCTGCTCCACATCGATCAGATCGTTGAGCTGGGTGAAACCCCACCCGCCAGAGCCCGTCCCAGCCCTCGGCTACGCTTTTCGGGCATGTAATACGTCGTCCATTTTCACCACGGTCGGTTTCTGAAGTCCTCTGGGGAGGACGCAAGGTTTTCCGACCGGGCCGCTGCCGAGGCGTTCCTGAGAGAAAGGTCGGCGGCGCCACCGATCAGCACGGCGCCGGATGGGTAGTCGAAGACGCTCGGAACGGACATGCGCGTGAGCCTTAACGTTACGATCCCAAAGGCTTGCTTCATCAGGGCGGCTAGCCGAGCCGCGAGCGAGACCGGCGCGGCTGGACGCGAACAAAAGCCAAAAAGATGTTGCTGATCACCGATCTCATTCCTTTGCGACCCGCGGGAAACCTACGAGCAGCGGTCAAACCTCGGGCCGGCCAGCAGCTCACCGTCGATTCGGACGGTCCCGTGCCGCAACACCTTCCCAAGGGCCGCTAAAGCGGCTACGGAAGCCCCACACCACGCGCACCAGCCCGACCCCTGCCGCAAGCTGGCGGCAGAGCGGTCCCTCGATCGTGAGCGGCTAACCGGCGCGCTCGGCCTCAACCGGCCAACCCCCGAAGCACCTGCCACCCCAAAGAACCTTGGGCCAACGGAAAGCTCTGAGCAGGTGGATGACCCACGCAACCCGGTCACAAAACAGTCTGAACGAACGCTGCCGTCCGTGAGCGAGGATTACGCCGAGGTGACGAATCTCGGAACGCGCCGGCGGACGACTCTTGTCTGCAAACCGCCTAGGTCGAGGTCCTCCCTACATCCGGTCACATCGACGTACTCAAGTCGCGGTAGCTCCGCCAACGCAGCCAAGGTCTCAATCTCTAAACAATCTCGGAGATAGAGATACCTGATCTGTTGAAGGGGCCGTAAAAAGCCAAGATCCGACACACGAGAACATCCGCTCAAATCCAACCACGTACACGACACGAGACGAGAGATCGGTGAGAAGTCCTCAACGCGCGATGACTCGCGAAGCGCGAGGTGGGTGAGAGAGAGACTCGAAAGACCTGTGATGTCGGCGACCGCGGGGGCTCGCAGGCTGAGCTGGCGTAACTTGGTGGAGTACATCAGCAAATCCAAATCAGTAACGTCCTCAAGCGACCATAGGGTGACCTCCGATAGTCCTGAACTCGACGGCATCCACTCCAAGCTACGAACATCTACGGAGCGCCCCAGCCAGACGCGCCTTAGCTCGTCGAGGGCAGCCAGCTTTCCCTCGATATCGTCGAACGAAGTTGCTACGTGCAGTTGTCGGAGCTTCCGCAGACTCGCCAACGGTAAGTCGAGGCCGCTGCCCCCGCTGCCGATGATCCAAAGATCCCTTAGATCCGAGAGGTCGGTAAGGGCCGAAAAATCCCATAAGTGGGGTGCGCGGGATACGCGAAGGCCTCGAAGCCGTCGCAACGTCGCTAGTCCCTCTGCTGACTCTAAGGCTGGGAATCCTTCCAGCGACAACGCCGTCAGCGTCTGTGCTACGTCGTTGGGGATGTCAACCCCGGTCACACTAGGGAAGTTTCGGAGCTGAACGGTTTCGAGCGATTCACAGCCGTTAAGGAACTTGAGATCCTCGACGCGTCCACCCCGAGCAACGACGAGCCTGCGCAGATTCCGGAGATGACGGAGGGCGTATAAGAGACTTGGGTCCCTCAGCTCGAGGCTTCCATCCAGGAGCATAGATGCTGCGAGCACGCGCTCGGCATATTCATCCGGGCGGAAATTCGACCATGCACGGATCAGTTCGCGTACCACAGTGACCCTCTGATCGGCGGCGTAGGTGGATATCGCATCGAGCGCACGATCGCCTCCGATCAGCGAAAGCGCCCGTACGCTGGCAGCGTCTCGTGCGACGCGTCGCGGTTTGGGTCCACGATCAAGAAGCGGCGCCGCTAGAGAGCCCGCGGATGCGAGCGCTTTCGCCTCCGTAAGATTGCGAGGAGGCACAAGTTGTTCGAGTCGCGTCGCCAACTCCCGCGTTAATCGCGGGCTGAGTTCGGGAGACGTCTCAAGACACGCCACTGCCAATAGGTGCAGACGGTGTCGGTACCGAATTTCACGGTCACCGCGAGCGAGCAAATCGGAGATCAACACCTCGCGTTGTTGTCTCGGCGCTAGACCGGCCGCTAGAACCACCGTCTCGGCCCATTGATCGAGGTGCGCCTGCTTGACGAGCAGTCCGACATTGTTCTGCTCCACCGCCTCGCTTGCGGCGAAATACTCTTGGAACGTGCGGTGGATAAAGTCGATGTTGCCCGGCACAGGACTTCTGAGAACTCCGGATCTCACGAGCATGTAGTCGAACACTAGAGAGGGAGAAGCAGTTACGTGGGGCATGAGCCGAACTCGGCGAGCAAAACCGTCTAGCACTTCCTGGTCAGATGCCGATGACCGCCCGTTCACCATCAACCAATGGGCGAGGTCCATCAGCAGTATTTCCTTCTCCGAAAGTGTGAGTTGTAGCTCATGCGATCGAACGTCGCGTTCGACGTCTCTTCGCTCAAGCAACATATCGAGGGCAATCTTATAGAGCTGAAGGCGGTCTCGAGGGAGCTGAGCCTTTCGATCGCGATTCAGCGCGCAGAGCATCGCGCAGAGTAGCGGTGTGGTCGCGAGGTTTCTGAGCTGCGGCGCATCGCGCAACGTGGTTTTAAGCTCGTCACGCTGATGATCTAAACGATCAACGTCTTCGTCGGACAACCCAGAGGCAGCGGCTGCGTACCAATGATCGACGAACGCAAAGACATCGGCAACCGTCATCGGCAGCAAGTCTGTCACTTCGAACCCGCTCTCCTCCAGCCAGGAGTCAGACACCGCGGGCGGCCGAGATGTGATCCAGTATGTGGATTCTGGGAACGTGTGGGTCAACTGATCGAGCCACTCCTTAACCCGTCGGCGTTGACGTTCCGGAACCTCGTCAACTCCGTCGATGAGAATCAGCGCCTGCCCGCTGCTCAGCTTCTCGTGAACCCACCGCTGGGGCATAAGTCCAATAAGCTGCGGCGCAGTGTGTGCAAGGAACTCCTCGGGACGCGGAAGTTCGCTCCCAAAGTATCTCCGTAGAGAGATCAGGAAGGGCACCTGCTGCGCCAGGGCGGATAATGGTTCCGGGCACGCTTCTCGCGCGACGGCCACCGCTATCCATTGCAGCAAGGTCGTTTTGCCTGATCCGGCTTCCCCACGGATGAGGACACGTTGAGACCCCGACAGCGCTTCGTCCACAGTCAGGTATCCCTCGGTCTCTTCCTCTTGGTGTCGGGATTTACGCTGGGTCTTCCCCTTACGGCCACCGAGCCGAGGTAGATCGGACTGAGAGGCAACGTCGTGACTGCTATTTCCCGTCGCCGACAGTGTCATGTACGCGACGCTCAGCTGATAGCGCCGACTCAAAGCAGAGACGGTGAGTCCGAAGAGTTCCAATTGGTCGAGGGTTCGGGCGATCTCGCGCCGATATTGCGTCTCGAATGCCATTGCGGTCTCTGACTCTCCCGCATCACCAGCCAGTGCACGCGGCAGCTGATCCAGAACCGACTTTACCAGCTCGATGATCTCAGTTTCGCGCTCCAGGACTTCCGCCAGCGCCTGCCCCGAGAAGCGCGGAAGCGTGGTCGCCAGTTCGATAATGTAGTTACAACTTTCACGCAACGTGAAATTATAAAGAGCACTCCCTGCAGCGCTCAAGAGGTTGTCCGCAGTGGGATTCCTACTACGGAGGTATTCCTCCAAGCTGACCGGATTCAAGTCCCCCGCTAGCAGCATTTCCTGGGACAGAGGCGTGGTATCCAGCGTCATTGCCACCGCGAACGCGGCAGCTTCACGCTCTCCTTCGGGCAATCCGCCGTACTCAGATTCGAAGTATGGGATGAGCTGCGCGCCGATACGCTCCGCAGCTGCTTCAAATTGTCTTGAGAGCTTCCGCCTTTGGAGAAAATCTCCTGTCTCCGAGGCATCGACTAACTCCTTGATCGTGCGGTACTCGCCTCTGCCGAGCGCCGGCTCCCCGAACCAGTACTTCAGGACCGCTCGGGCCACGGCTCCTCCGACGTGAACTGTGAGTGTCTCAGCTAGCGGCACGTTTAGATCCTACCTGCCGTTGCGGCTTACACCGCGAGATTTGTTCCCACCACCCTTACCGATCTGCCTTGCCGCCTTCATCGCTCCAGCGCTCCGGCGGCCGACGAATTTCGGCGCCACCACGGGTAGTCGGGGGCATCTGCCTCTCCGACCATTTAGTCGCCGCGGCACGGGCCGCAGAGCTGTCTTTACTTGGGCGATGAGATCCCGCGACGCCCGGGTCCACCGGCGCGGGTTTGGGCTTGACGGCGCTGTCGGCCACCCGAGCCTTGGATGCGCTCGCCTGAACGGCGGGGGAGTAAAGGTGGATCGCTGCGACCGCTGCCGCCGCTCGACCACACACGTCAGATGCGATCGGGTATCCGATCGAGATCACGAGAGCGGCCGATACCAGCGCCGCACCACCCACGACGGTGATTTGGACGTTTGATTTTCTGACCGCCCCACCAGAAGTAGACCTTCGGCCACACCGCGACTACCACGGCGGCACCGCCGGCTGCCCACCACCTCGACGCCGCCGTCAGGCCAGACTCGATCACCGCAACACTTGGCCGGAATCATGCTTGGTTTTGAGCATCTGCCATCTGACTATTCGCTCCCTTCGGTCGGCCAGTCGCTCCCGTGACTGGCGGTCGCTCTCGCGGCAGCTGAGCGTTTTCGACTCGTTACGACGGATCGAGGCAGTCGGTATGTCGATGTCCCTGGCACGTTTGGGTTCGCCTCTGTCGGTAAGCCATCAAGACTCAGCGCTCGCTGCACCGGGAGTTGGCGGAGTTGGAGGGCTCGCGAGTTGTTGCAGGGCGCCAATCGACGGCTGAAAGAAGTACTCGCCGCCGGTCATGGTCACCCACTGCTGAAACGGATCGACCTGAACCGGATCTCCTCCGGGTAGGTTGAACTGTCGCGTTGGCGTGCTCTGGCTGATGATCGGATCCTGGCCGGCCCCTTCGGCCGGAAATCCGGGCGCGTTGGCCCAGGCCTGCTGCACTGTCTCGAACTGGCGCGCGATGCTTGCCTGATAGCAGGCGAAGATCAGGCCTCGGTCGTGCGGGAAGTCCGCCTGTCCGTAGGGGTTATCGGTAGGAGCAGCAGAGCGAAATGGTTTGCCGAACGGGATTCCGCGCCGCAAGATGCGGTGGGTCTGGGTGTCGGCCTCGCCGCCGCCGATGGTCGCTTCGTCACGAGGATAGGTCTTGCGGATGTGGGCGGCGAGTGGCACGTTGTCCCCGGTCGCGTCGGTTTCCTGATACTCGAAGTTGTTGATGTGACTCTCGTCGAGTATCTGCGGAAACTGCTTGGAGGGGTCGCCGGCTGCGTAGTCAGGCGGCGTGGCGACGCCCTCGACTGGCTCTCGTGGGGCCCCACTTTCGTAGCGGCCGACTAACTTGGCGCCGGCCTGCTCGACGCTCATCGCCGGATCGACCGTCTGGTGTTGGGCCATTTCAGCAACGGCCGCACTGAACCCCGGCACGTCCTGTGCCAGTCGCCGGACGACCAGGTAGGAGCCGTCCTTTGTCCACTCAGGCGTTGTCGGCGACAGGTCGCCCGGGTTCGGATCAGGATCCTCAGTACGTGGTACCGCGCCCTGATCATATCCGGGCTGGCTAGGAGGCTTTTGGGATTGATAGCCGAGCACGAACTCCCCGGGCCACAGTAGATCTTGACCAGGTTGGCCCTGATTGGGATCTGCGCCGACCGAGTCGGTGAATCCGCGAATTCCGGGCTGTGAGATCCCGTCCTTGAAGCCGAAATGCTCGTGTCCCGGCAGGTCGGTTCGTGTGCGGCCCTCCTGTTCGAAGATCACTACCCCTTCGAATCGCGCGAGCAGGCGATGCTCTCGGGCCACCTCGCGATTCAGGTCATAGGCGCTATCGGCCGCGACGATGATCACACCGTCGATCGTTTGGGTCTGACCAAAGCGCCACGTCGAGGGATCGTTGGCGCCCACGTCGCCGATCTGCGCCGCTCGAGCCGCCATTCCTTGGACAAACTCCTCGGGGAACGCGCCCATTCCGTCCGCTCCGAGTCTGGACAGCCCCGTGGATGTGAACGCGACGTTGACCCACGTCGCCTCAACCGTCCCACGCTCCCCTCGATGCCTACTGTTCCGTCGGCCGTTCACCAGCTTGAACAACCGGTTGAACGCCTGAACTTCTGTTGTCGACGCGACGTCCGGGGCGATCTCACCAAGCCATGTCCGAGCCGTTGCAGAGTCGTCGGAAAGTCGGATGAAGATCAGAGTCTGATGGTCCTTGTTGAAGCCGGCCAGGATATTTCCTTGGATTTGGTCGAGGTTCAACTCCGGAGTGGTGGTTTGAATGGCCATCTGCGCCTCCCCCTTTCTGGCCTCAAGGTCGCGACCCGTGGCAACCGGCTCGCGCCACCGTACGCCGATCTCCTCAAAATCCAGATGGAGAACCGGACTTGCAACTATAGCCACGTTGACGCCATAAGTCAACGACGTCCGTCACCTCGCCCACCCCACCGATCGCCTGCCGCGACGCCGCCGCGCTCAGCGCGGCCGCCGGCGCCCTCCACGACGCCGGCGGCTCGGAGTTTCACGGATCGTCGCGTTATGGACCCCAGTTTGATCCCACTCCAGCGATCGCGGCGATCAGTGCCGCAGCTGAGATCAGCGTGGCCGACCACGCGGAGCGTCGATTCCAAAGGCGCATCAGGTACCCCCTTCCTGTTCGTTGCCAAATGGCAACAGTACGGAAGAGGAGAGTGCGAGTCAAGCGTTACATGCCAAAAGACAACGCCCGCTAGAATCCGGGCCGTGGGCCGAATCAAGCCGCAGCACATCGACGACGCCAAAGCCGTAGGCCGCCGAGTGCACGCCGCCCGAACAGCCTTGGGCCTGTCGCTGCGAGACATGGCCTTCCCCGGCTGCTCAGCCTCGTTCTTGTCCCGAATCGAGACCGGCGATCGCGTGCCCTCCCCAGCCGTCGCCCTGAAGCTCGCGCAAACGCTCCGGATGGATCCCAGCGAGCTGCTCGGAAAGCCCCTCGACATGCGCGTCAGCGAAACCGAACTGAGCAGCGTCGAAATCGCCGCCCGGCTCGGAGATAGCGACGCGACGCAGACAATCGCCGCCCTCCTGGATCAAGCCCGGATACTCGACGACCGAACCGCCGAGAGCCGCCTTCTTCGAACTGCTCGGCCTGATCGAACTCGAACACCGACACGACGGCAAAGCAATCGAACTCTTCGAGCAGGTACTGGCCCTGGATGTTCCGGCTGGGCCTCGGGCGCGGCCGCAGTTACACCGCGCCCTGGGACGAGCCTACGCAGGGGCCGGCGATCTGGCTCGCTCAGTGGCCATCCTTTCAACAGCGTTCGAAGATGCCGCCAACGACCCTTGCGACCCAGCACTCATGGCTAGCTTCGGGACGTACCTGGCAAACGCCCACACCGACTCCGGCCAACTCGCAAACGCCGAACGAGTCTTGGCCCGCGTGTTACAGCACGAAAACGAGCTGGCACCCGGAAACACGCTCCGCCTCGAGTGGGCACTGGCGCGCACCTACCTGGAAGAGGGCAAGCTAGCGATCGCTGAGAGCTACACCCGCCGCATCCTCAACCGCCTCGAAACCCTCGAGGAAACACAGCTGGTCGGCTCCGCCCACATGCTCTTAGCCCGAGTCCTACTCGACCAGGAGCGGATCGCCGAGGCCGTCACCCACCTCGACCAAAGCGAGGCCCTGCTCACGCGGATGCCGCCAGTGGAACTCGCTCGACTCTCGCTTGGCCGCGCTCAGGTGGCACTCGCCCAAGGTGACCTGGAGGAAGCCGCGCGCCGCGCCCGCGAAGCACTCGAGCGCACCGAAGCCACCGAACCCGGGCACGCCGGCACCGCCTACTGGCTGTTGGCCCAAGTCATGCTGCGACGCGGAGACCTCAACGATGCGCGGTTTCTCAGCCAGGAAGCCGTCCAACGATTGAGCGACGTCGGGGCGCCACTTTACCTCCGCCGCGCCTATGAAACACTCGCCGAAGTCGAGCAGGCCGACGGAAACCTCGAGGAAGCGATCGACGCGCTGAAGCTAGCCCAGAGTGCCGCAACGCCCAACGGCGTTGCATAGCCCACGGGCCCACTCGTCCGCAAAAACCGAACCGTGCCACCCCGCCCGTTCGCATGCGCCGAGGTTGACGTCGTCGCCACCGCCCGCTCATGGTCGGACGGCAGCGACGACGCGGTATCTATTGAGTGTGAAGGCCGGGCGCCGGAGCCGTCCCGGAGCCAGGTCGGAACCAGCTCGTTCCATGACCGGCGCGACTTGCGTAGGTCATGATCTCGATCGGCCCCTGAGCGTCATCGATCTCGAGATAGACGCCTTCGTAGCTGTTCAGATCGCCAAACACCTGATTCCAAGGTGCAGATTCCTCGGCCGCGAACGCGTTGGCATCTGAGATTTTCGCCACGACCACCGGTGCGATCCCGCTGTCTGGATGCAGGTAGGTGATGGACACCGGCGCCAGGCCGATCTGCGACAGTGCTCCGCGAAGAGCGGCGTCGACTGGTTGGGTCATCGTGACGGCGGGATGGTCCGGCGCCCCGATGATCTGGGCTCGCTGAAGCGCGGGCAGCATGATGCCGCCGACTTGGGGCAAACTCGATGACGCATCGGAGATATCGCGGAAGGCACCCGCCGCGAGGTACGCCTGCCATTCCCCCTCCATTGCTGCCGGTCCATCTCCGGCCGGCGTGGTGGCAGTGAGCCACGTCATATCGGAGTCGCCAAGCCCCGCCGGCCCAGCCGGGGTGATCGCGATATTGGAGACGAAGTTCGTCGGGCCGAGCCCCTGGACGATCGATTCCAGAGCAGCCTGCTGCTCTTTTTGTGCCGCCGGTAACTGACGTGTCCGACGGCGCTGCTGCGCCGGAGGCGCCAGCTGTTCCGACCGAATGGGTAGTAACTGCCTGGCCACAACCGGCCGCAATGGTGGCGGCCAGCAGAATCACTGCAACGATGGGTCGTTTCATGAAATCTCCCATTCTATGGGTGAGAAATAGTGAATGGGGTCGGCGTCGTCCCGAGTGACCAGTTGCCGTCGCTATTCGTTCCCCCACTCCCGGTGTTGATAACTGTCCACCCAGTTCCACCCACATTCGACGTGCGTTGCCAATCAGTGGTACCCGTGGTGCCATAGACGGCCGGGGCGTGCAGGGCCGCAGCGAGCCCGCAGCCAACGCAGTTATCAAACTCCTCGCCGGCGTACACAATGCCGACGGCGTCGTGACTCAAAGCCTCGTTGTCAACCGAGGTGCCGCTAACAACGAAGTTCCAGCAGTTTGTGAGGCATCCAGTTTGAGCGTCTACTCGCGCCACCGTATAGAGATCATTCTGACTCGTACCCGGCGGCCCGAACCAGTTACACGTATAGTGCACGCCATCGTTGGAGAACTCATTGAAACGGTGATACGTCGAACGCGCTCCGCACGCATCAAGCGACGTGGAAGCATCAGACGTCTCCCCAAATCCTATCTGCGCTAGGAAGTCCCCGGCGACGACGTTTTCTGCGTCCACCCGAGCAACGAATATGAGTCCCGTGCGTGAGCCCCAACTTATTTCGTCCGGCGGAGTCTTGATCTCCGAACGAGTGCCCCGCAGCACGTGATCGGAATTGTCTCGTCCGTGATCGCCAAAGTTCGGCGTCGCGAACGCGGAGGACGACGCGCCGAACACGCCGACTGCCAAAGCGAGTACGAGCCACGACCAACGCGCGAATTGCCTCATGTTGACCCCTATGGTTCGTGTGTTGACAAAAGGCACCATACCACTCTCGCCATCTTCGCGCCAGCGGCCGGACAGGGGCCGCCCGCAAACCACGGGAGGGAATGTTTCCGCTAAAAGCTGGCGCCCCACGAAACGGGCGCGACCGAGCGGCGCTGCAGGCATTCCATCCGACCAGCGGGCGCGGCGGACATGGCTGGTTGACGCTCAGCCAATGGACTTCGCCACGCTCAAAAGTCGCCTGATCGGGCTCAAACCGATCAACTCGACGCTCTGACCGTCGGCGCGGAAAACCAGCCTCGTCGGCCTCCGCCAGCGGCCGCTCCCGTCCCAATTGACTCCGCTGAGCCTGAGCCCATCGACCCGGTAGGCGTGAGCGCTCGGTGGAAGACGAAACGGCGCGCCGGCGGAATAGAAAACGATCAGCCCTCTATCCGCGTAATACACTGCCGCTCGCCCCGCCGCCGCGCTAACCCAAATCCCGGTGATGTACGACGCGCCCAACCCGTCCACTCGCGGCAGCGTGGGATGATAGCCAAGGGCGGAGGGTAGCGCCTCCCATGTGGTGGCCCGAGTGTCGGCTCCAATCACGTGGTTTGCCAAGATCCGCGCTGAAAGCGGCTTAGACGCTCCTGAAACTCTGCTTGCTGGTTGCCTTGGACGGCCCGCTCCAGATCCCCAGGATCCGGATATGACCAGCACCGCCACCGCTACGGCAACCACGACGAACCCCAGCGCTGGCCGAAGGACTGCAGGCCGAACCCGCCAATCCCAACCCACGCCCCGCATTCGCCTCGAGTCGCCGCCCACGGCTTGCGTCGCAGATGTTGTAGATGTTGCATCGCCGTTGCGATGGGCGACCGCTTGCACGTTCTGCTCTGCCATACGCTGGGAACCACTACGTTGGACGGCCTCTGCCCAAAGATCCCTCGCCGGAGTCAGCCGATCCAGCTGAGCCACAGCGTCATACCAGGCGGCGTTCACGCCCGGCCCCGCGGATGTCCGGTCGATTCCAGGAAGGCTTTGATCGTTTGTCGACCTCGGTGCAGTTCAACCTTGACGGACGCCTCCGAGGCTCCAGTGGTTTCCGCGATCTCCCGCACCGACAGATCACCTTGATAGTGGAGGAGCAAGATCACCTTCTGTCGCGGCGACACGACTCGTAGGTACTCGACCAGCAACAGCTCTGGTTCATCTGAATCGCTCAGCGTTGGCGACGTGTCCATGTCGAGTGCGCCGGACTTCCGCCTGGCCGCGAGCTCAGCGGTAGCGTGGCGAAATGCGACCGTGTACAGCCAGGGGCGCAGGTTGCGAATCGAGGTGCAGCTGACCAGCGCCTTGGCGAAAGCCTCGGAAACGGCGTCGTCGGCGATGGCCCGCTCGCCGTCGGCGTAGCCCAGAACTGCCCGCCAAATGCGGTTACCGTCCGTGCGAAACATCTCCTCGATTTCCTTGCTCGTCATCCAGTCTCAATACCGTTTCTAGCTGCTAGAGGGCGTAACCGCCAAGAAGGTTACAAATTCGATTCGCGGCCACCCATGCCATTTGGTCGGCCACTCGGTGACGCTTCGGGCACGCCAAACCGATGCTGCACCTGAGGGTACGACAGCGCTAGTGCAGACGCGGGACTGCTGGGCAGCCGACTAGGGCGGCAGATCGGCCGCCCGCAGCCTTCGGCATGCTTGGCAGCCGCGGTTCGCGGATAGCGGGTCGCCCGCCGTCACCTGCCCTGCGTCGCTGTAACCATTTCTCCTCGCTACCCGCTCGTATAGATGTCGGATGCGATCAAGCGTCTGCCATAAAAACAGAACTGAGGTCTTCGAAAATGGGCAAGCGCTCAATCGGGATATTGCTGATGGTAGTGGTCGCCAGCGGCTGCGGGCAGGCGGGAGCGGTCACCGGAGGATCCGCCACTTCCGCGGGTAAAAGCAGTGGAACGGTGCTGTCGAGCAGCGTCCACCAGCCCACGAACGCTGTCCCTATCACCGGCGGCACCGAACGCCAGCGAGTCGCAGTGAAGCGCATCCTGGCCGGACTGGGATCCGAGAACATCATCTCTCGAGTGGCCATCGCCACCCACGGCCCACACGGGTTCGCTGGTGCTAGCGGCGATTGGGTTGCGGTGACCGTGTCGGGCATCAAACGAGACGCGGTAGCGGGCCAGTGGCAGGCGGAGCTACTAGCAGGCTCGCTCAGTGACATCTCCGCGTCGTCCCGCCTTCCGAGGATCGGCGGGCTGATCCTCAGCACCGGCGGGGCCCGTGTCGTCGGTATTGCCGACCATCCCAAAATTACCGCCATGGAGCCTGATACGCCAGCCATCACCCGCAACCTGGCCAAGATTGGCCTCAAGCCCATCTCGATCACCTACCTGCACCCTGCCTCTGGCGTTGCTCCGATCGTCGTGGCGAAAATCGTCGATCCCGCGGCGTTTGCGGCTCGTAGCGAGAACTCGGCAAGCGCCGTTTTTGGCAACCTGAACGCGTATGAAGGCACGTACCTCCAAGTTGAAAACGCCGCCGGAGCTCTGATCGAGGTGAGCGCGTATGCCAGTCGTGCCGCTTCCGGCACGGGATGGACTCGCCCCGGAACACCGAGCGTGGCGGTGCATGGGTGACAAGAACGCCGCGCGTCAGGCCCAGCCTGAAGGATGAGGCAGCGCACGTCGACAGCCCCTCAGAACGCCGACGGGAGCGACGACAGCCCAGCCAACTAAACGATCTGCTCACAACAATCGACTTGCCTCGTCTTTCCGTCGGCCCTTCCAAGCGGACCAGTGAGACCAAAGGAGGATCACATGATCTACATCACGGCAGTGCGAATGTCACTCGGCGGATCGGGTCACGAGCACATCAGCGACGTTCGATGGATAGATCCTGGTACACGCCAGACCGGGGAGAACACCCGAGCGGAGATGGCGGCTTGGATTGACAATAACGGTGACGCTCGCGTTCAAGACGCACACGGCTCCGTTCAAGTCCGAAGCGTGCATCCAACGGGGCAGCCGGCATACATCCGCACCTACGCCGACGGTCGCCCCACCGACAACCTGCTACACCTGCCCAGGTACCGATAGTGCGCCGACCAGCTTATCTGCCGCCTGCGGCGCCGCTAGCACCGGCACCGCAGCGCTGGCGCGACCCCGACCGCTGTGACAGGTCGCGACACGTCCACGCTGCGCGGGCGCGCTTCGCGTACCCAACGATCCATCCGGAAATATCCCCACCACTGAAGGAAGGACACGCTAACCATGTCTCGATTCGCTGAGATCAATCCCCGATGGCCGGGCGGCGGAGCCGACCGAGGACGAACCGCGTTAACGTCTCTCCCGACTCCCCCGGGCGCACCGGGAAACGCACTCATCGCCCTGCGAACCGCTCCGTACGGTATCCGCCTGACAATGCCCGGAGGACTCGAAATCGAGGACAGGATCGTCGAGTGGATTGCCAATGAACCCGCCGCGAGCCAGAACGGCCAGCCACTGATCATCTTTGGTGGAACATATCCCGGGCCGTAGGGCGACGGCCGATGCGCCTAACGTCAACGCTCAATGATCCACTGGAGCCGGGCGTTGGCCAATGGGGATCGCCGCTGCGCTCCGGGATACTCCGCCGGAGGGGGCCCCTAGGTATTGCTCTCTATGGACGCTGGGGCAGCGAGCTCGATCGCTGATCCGAGAGGCCGAGGACCGGCTGAGCCGGGGCTCGAGCGAGGCGGGTCGGCGTTCCGGCAGGCCCGCAACCCCGCGACTTCCGTAGCGATCGATTGCGGCGTCAGCGCCGGGTTCAGACATGGCCGCCGGACGGTTGGAAACAGTCGCTTCCGCCAGAACAGACTCGCCTCGTGATTCCGGAGCCCAACACGCAGGTGGATTATCGGGCGGCAGCGTCAGCCTGCCCGCTGCAGGCCCACGCTCTCGCATACATACCAACAGCTCAGCTCACCAGCCGGAACGGCGGCACCGTCTGTACCAGTCCCGCTCAGTGACACCAGCTTCAGCCACGTATCTGGCGCCCGGATACCATTTTGCCCTCAATTCTCCGAGCCCGTCCCGCCGTCGATTATCCTCGTCATGCCCGAAGGCTCCACCGTCGATCAGGAGGTCGCCATGGTTTTTCGAATTCAGCGAGGTGGTGGAGTTTGATTCGCGCGTCGCGTGCTCGCCAGCCAGGGATGACCCTACGTAATGCCGAGCGGCGAATGGTCTACAACGCCGCGCTCCAACAGTTTGAGGAGCTATGGCGTGCCGCAGAAGTGGCGGGCCCAGCATCTCGCCCGCTGCCGCTGTTCTATGGGCTTAGCCAGGCCGGACGCGCGATCACGGCTGCCCACCGCGACGAGGACGATTGGGATCATCATGGCCATGGGCTGACCAGCCCTGATCTGTCCCGTGGTCTGGAGGCGCTAGTACGTCCGACGTCGGGTCAAAAGGCGAGTTTTCAGGTCGTGTCCGCGACTATCGGGTCACCCGCGTTGACCTCACCTGCCGAAATCGGCGCGCTGTGGCTCGCATTGCCAGAAGCAGGTGAGGCGCCAACAGCCGAGCCCGATCGCTGGCTCCCCGCACTGCGCGCTGCTCAACAACCTCAGACCTTTCCGATGCTCTCGGCAGGAGTCACCAACTGGCAGGTGCCGCTCGACCTAGCTGTCACGGTCCCCAGGAGCGTTCTCATGCACTCCGATACGACAGCCGAGGAATGGCTGGCGACGAAGCTCTCCGCCTACCCTACCGCGCTTGGCTGGCGAGCGAAGGCTTCGCCGCTGGTAACCTCGTCGATCGGCGGGCACACGACCGAGCCTTGGTGGGTGCCAGCGACCCTGAGCCGACAGATCGAGCAGTCGGAGTGGGCGCAGTCCGCAGGAATCCTCGACGCGTTGGCGCCGATCGACCCAGTCGGCGGGTATCGTATGTTGCGTCCGGCGATCGACGCGGCCCAGACCGACGCCCCGCCCTCCCCGCTCATGACCTGGTGGGCGCTGCTGTTCGGGTTATCCATGCTCGCCCGATACCAACCCGCGACCTGGGCGGAATTGCTCGCCGTCGACAGGAACGAATGGGCGGTCTCAATCGAATTCGCACTCGAATCTGCCGCCGCTTCCATTCCGGCACTGGTCGCGAATTCCCTCTACCAGTACTGACCGAAGCATCCGACGAGCTACGCATATGATTCGGCAGGCGCAACTGCAGTACTCACGCAAATATTGCCCGGTTTTGTTAACCGAGGTGCCAGGCGATTGGGTCGCGAACAAGGGGCTTAGGCTCGTGACGGTCCATCGGAGGAGGATCCGGAAGCGTCCCAATCCTTGCGGCGTGCGTGACTTTGCCGATGTCCGTGGCTAGCTGGCTGACAACCGACGAGATCGACAGATGGCGGTTCCGTTTCGGTCACTGCTCTTCCCACAATCTCAAGCGAGCATCAGAGGGGTGCATGGCTTGTCGTGACGAGTTCGGCCGGGTCGATCCGAAGCGCGCGGGCGATGCGGTGGATGTTCACCAAGCTGATATTCCGCTGGCCACGCTCGACGCTGCTCACGTAGGTGCGGTGAAGGCCGCACTGAAACGCGAGCTCCTCCTGCGAGATTCCTCGAGCCGTTCGTCGGTCTTTCAGGCGTAGCCCGAACTCGCGGGTGATGGCAGCGGGATCGAGCGGGTCTGTGGGGTCGTTGGCCGTGGCTGCAAGGTATGGCCTTGACTCCTATCGGTCTACAGACTATAAGTCACGTCCAATGGCTGGTTCCAACCCACACAAGCCCCTCAGGAAGGCTCCCTCACCCCCGCCTCGGAGGCGGCGGTGAAGCGGTGGTGGCGCGCGTTTCGCCGCCGCCCGACCTGGATCCAAGTCGTCGCCTGGATCATCGCCGTCTTCGTCGTCCTAATCGTCATCGGCTCCGCCACCGGAAGCGGCAACAAGTCCACCTCCAACACCACGCAGGGGACCGCCTCCTCGACGTCCACGCCATCCTCAAGCCAATCCCCGGCGCCGACCTCGACATCGACCTCCTCGGGCGACACCGGGCGGATGAGTAGCGGCGAGTACGACCAGTTCACCACCGCAGTCGACGGCGTCCAGCACGAGACCGAGCAGTTCACCACCGGAGCCCACAAGTGCAGCGTGATCGCAACCACCGGCGACCTGGGCGAATTCTCCTCCTGCATGGACGACGCCTACAGCGGCTTCAACGACAAAGCCGTCTTCGCCGACAGCCAAGTCGAAGACCTGGAAGGAAACGTCGCCAAAGCCTGCCTCACCCACCTACGCCGCTACCGCGTCCGACTCGACGCGCTCGCCACCTTCACCAAACTCGTCCACGATGCCGGCGCAAACCTCGAAGTCAACGCCTTCAAAACCGACGTCGCCGTCTACCGCATCGCACTCAAAAAGTACTACCCCTCCCTCATCGCCACCCAGCAAGCCTGCAAACCCTCCTAACCGGCACCAAAGCCACCGGGAGGCCGCTAGCCGAGTGCCTTTCGCAGATGCTCATCGCGACGCTCGATCGCCGCGATCAGCCGATCCGACGCCTCGCGCACCTCGCGCGCCAACACCTTCAAATCCTCCGACGACGCAGCGGCTGCAGTCGCCGGTGCGGTCGGGGCCCGTCGAGGGCGCTTCGCAGCCCCAGACTTCGCGGCCGGAGCACGCTTTGACGAAGAGCCCGCTTTCGCCGCCGGCTTCCCCGAGCGCGGCCCTCTACCCTCGCCATGCTGGCGAGCCACCCGGTAATAGTTCGCAGCAACCGTCCCCGCCTGCATCTGCCGCTCCTCAGCGATGGTCTGAAACGCGGCCGTTCTCGTCACCCCACCATCAGCCACCAACTCCGACACCCGCGCATAAATCTCATTTCCAATCACACCAGTTCGAGGCATGCCCACTCCCAACGTTGATTCCCGACCCGATCGTCTGAAACCCAGAGCCTAACCAAAACCCCGACGAGGCAGACTCACCCGCCGAGAACCAGGCCGCGAACTCCACGACCCCGGCCCGGCGATCCACTCACGATGCCCGTCACGAACAAGCCGGCTCGTCGCCCAAGGCGTGGCGGCGTATCGCGTCCGACTCGGCGCTCGCCACCGCGACGGCCACCACGGTTCGTAGCAGTCACCGAACCCTGAATGGCGGCACTCCTGGCGAGCGGATGGTTTGGCTCCGTCACGCCGGCGGGCTCACCGGGTGCCGTAGCCTTGGGGGCGGATCCGATAGGCGACAGAATTGTTGTGGATGAGCTAGTGAGCGCCGGAGAGGCGCGCTAACGCGTCTGTCAGTACGGTGATTGCCACTGCGATGTCGGCTTCGGTTGAGAGTTCGTCGGGGTTGTGGCTGACGCCGCCGTTGAGGCTTCGCACGAACAGCATGCCGGTATCGACACCCACCGCGGCAAGGATACCCGCGTCATGGCCGGCGCCGGAGGCAAACTCAATCAGCGGCTCGCCAGCCGCGATTACGGCGCCACGTATGGCGTCGCTTGCCCGCGCCGACATCGGCTGGGGATTCTTCCACGCTCCATCCAAGACCACGCGGCAGCCTGAGCTCGACTCGGTGTTGGCTGCGGCACGCTCGACTACGACCACCAGCGCTTCGAGGCTGTCTGCCGTCGGCGCGCGGGCGTCGACGACCAAGCTCACCCGGCCAGGGATCACGTTGTAGGCCTGGTCGTGGATGCGCGCCTCACCGATCGTCGCGACCGCGCCATCGATCTCAAGCGCGCCGTCGCGAAGCAAAAGCGCGAACTCGGCGGCCGCCATGAACGCGTCACGACGGCCAGGCATCGGCGTTGTACCCGCGTGTCCCGCCGCTCCCTCGATCGTCACCGTATATCCCGCCATGCCGGCTATCGCGCTCACAACCCCTACCGGCGCACCCTTCTCCAAAAGAATCGGCCCCTGCTCGATATGCACCTCGAGGTAGGAGCCCGGCAGCACCACATCGACCGGCGGCCCAGACAGTCCCAGCTCGGCCAGCGCCGCGGCGATCGTCACGCCAGAAGCGTCAGCCGCGCCGAGCTGCCTTGCCGGGAACGATCCCGTGACCGCGCGGCTACCGAGAAAGCTCGGCCCAAACCGCCACCCCTCCTCGTCGCGAAACGAGACCACACACAGGCCCGCATCCGGCCGCCGCTCGCGCAGCGCCGACACCGCCTCAAGCGCAGCTAGCACCCCCAAGGCCCCATCGAAGTCACCGCCATTGGGCACCGTGTCAAGGTGGGATCCAGCCCATACCTCCGGAAGCTCGAGATCGGAACCGGCCACCCGCCCATACAAGTTGCCCATGGCATCCCGGCTCACGTCGAGGCCATCGTCGCGCATCCACCCGGCAGCGAGCTCGATAGCCTCCTCCTCGGCCGCGCTCAGTCCCGGCCGGTTGGCACCGCGACCAGGACTCGCGACATCCGACAGCAAAGCCAGTCTCCGGACAGTCCGCGCCGCTCGATCTTCACGGGTCTCGCCCATACCACCAAGAGGTCAAAGAAGGCACAGCCCGAGGGACTGCCAGGACGCCACGATCATACCGCGACACCTTTCGCACCCCAGAGCGTCTTGTCGCGACCTCGGCGCGTCCAGACGAGCGTCGATGGGCCGCGAGCATGAAGGCACCCTTCTTCGCCATTCGCGGGGCACCCGCCCTCGGTAGTGGCGCGTGCCTCTAAAGCGGGGTTCGGGTCTACTCGGTCGCAAAGAGGCTTGACATTGAAGATTCCTTGAATGATTGATGATTCCATTCTCGCCGTGCGGGTCTGGGGAGCAGATCGCTTCCCCTATTTCGGCGGGACTCACGCCCGGGGGGACGTGCCATGTCACGCAGCCAAGATTCCGCAGCCAGTCCGAGTTCGCGACGGTGGATTCCGGCCGTGGTGTTGGTGGCGTTGCTGTGCGTGTGTGGCGGAGCCAGCGCGTTTGGCGCTTCAAAGCAGTATCAGCCGCCGCTTCTTCCGGCTGAGGATCAGGGTTTCGTGCCGGCGGTGATGGGGCCGACCGGCCTGACCGTGACGCCGCAGGACTTGCCGAAGCTCCAGGGCGACACCCCAAGCGCGATGGTGAAGGGCCTGCAGCCTGATCGCAAGGCGAGTGGCGAGTACGTGAACGTGTATGACGTGGACGGCGAGCCGCACGTCGCCCAGTTCTCGATGGCGCCGCTCAACTACCAAGACGACGCCGGCGAGTGGCTGCCGATCGACGCGACGCTGAAGCAGGATGGAAACGGCGGCTACACGAACGCGGCGGCCGGCTTCTCGCTTGGCTTCCCCGCCCAGTGGAGCAAGGACTCGCCGGTCACGTTCAGCCAGGATGGGATGACCTTCAGCGAGTGGATCGACGGCTCCCAGCCCTCCGCGGTGAAGCAGAGCGGCGCCCAGTCGGTGACCTACACCGGCGCTGCGACGGCGACGGATGTCGAGTTTGACTCGACCAACTCAGGGTCGCGCCAGGTGATCACGCTCACCGACGCCTCGGCGGGATCGACGGTGACCGAGGACATCACCACCACCGGCGGTATGCAGCTCGAGCTCCAGCAGGACGGCTCGATCTCCCTTGTCGACGCGAAGGGAGCGAACGTCGGCTCGATTCCCGCGCCGAGCGTGTCTGACTCCGGCACCGACCCGCTGACGGGTGATCCGAACGAGGGCCCGGTCAGCTACCAGCTCTCCGGTGGGGATGGCAGCTATCAGCTTTTGATCGTGGTTGACCCGTCATGGCTTGCCGGCGCGAAGTTTCCGGTGACGATCGATCCGACCACGGTGACCCCGTCAGACTCGATGGACACCTACGTCGATGATGCGCACACCAGCAGCAGCTATGGCGGCTCCGCCACGCTCAACGTAAAAGCCCAGACGAGCAGTAATGCACAGCACGCCTTTTTGAACTTCCCGGTCGGAACCTATTTCGGCACCGGCGTGAAGATCCTCCAAGCCAATGTCCAGGTGTACTCCGAGCCGGCGAGCGCGAGTTCGATCGCGGTCAACCTACGCCGAGTGACTGGCGGCTGGTCGAACTCGACCACGTGGACGAGTGCCCCTTCTATGGACAGCACTGTGTATGACACCGTAACCACGAACCCCAGCCATTGGGCGACGTTTACGGCTACCAGTCTCTATCAGAAGATCTTCGATGTTGGGACCAATGATGGTGTTGCGTTGGTAACTCCATCGTCATCGTCCAACAATCAGGTGCAGTTCGCCTCCCGCGAAACGAGTGACGGCGCGTTGCCAGCCCTCACAGTGATCTATGATCAGCCACCGAGCGCCCCCACACTCGACTCGCCAGGAACGGGCGGCCCGACCCTGAGTTACGGCTCGCCGACGCTGGCGGTGAACGGCCCCTCGACGGATCCTGAGGGCGACGACATGACCACGCTCTACCAGATCGCCTCCGACTCCGCCTTCTCGAACATCGTCACCAGCGGCTCGGTTGGAAACGGCGACTCGTGGACTGTCCCCTCCGGCGTCCTCCAGGACGGCCAGACGTACTACTGGCGCGCCGAGGCGGTCGACCAGTACAACGCCGGCACGTATTCGGGGACTCGCTCATTCTCGGTCACGATCCCCCACTATGGCGATGACTCGCGGTGGGCGATGTGGTCAGACACGCTGGGAAACGGGATGGAGATGAAGGTCAACCAGGCCACCGGAAACCTTTACCTGAACTACCCGCTTGACTCGATCGACTCTCCGGCAGGGAGTATCGACCTCGGCCTGACCTACAACTCCTTGGACAACGCCGATATCGGTGAGGGTCGTGGCTGGGTGCTCTCAGCCGGCGAGGCTGCCGACGCGTTTCGCCAGCCGGTTAGTCTGGGTAGCTCAAACGACGCGCTGATCATCAAGCAGCGAGACGGCGGCCGCGTCGCGTTTACAAACCAGGCGCCCGGCTCCTCCACGCTTCACTCGTATGTGGCAAGCGGTGCGGATGCGGGCACGATCACCGAGGATGACCCTCCCGGCGGCGGAAACGCGCAGTACACCTACGAGCCAAATGATGGCGGCCGCTACGTGTTTGACTACCAGGGCCACCTGACCGACGCCAACCCCGCAACCAGCGACGATGGCAAGGCCGGTTTCAAGTACACCTACACCAGCGGGCTTTTGACCAAGATCACCGAGCCGCTGGGCCGAACGGTCGAGATGACCTACAACGTCGGTGGCTACCTGACCCAGATCCAGATCTCCTCACCGGGATCATCGCCCGTCACAAGGACGTGGACGATCGACCCGACTGGTCTCAACAACGAGATCAACTCGGTCACCGACCCGATGGGAAACGTGGTCACCTTCGGCTACCACACCTACACCTCCGGATCGACGGGTGACGGCAAGACCTACCTGGTATCGGCCGAGGACGGCGGGTCAAACACGTGGACGATGAGCTACGTTGACCCCAACTACACCTCGGTGTCGGCGCCGATGATGCAGGCAAGCACCGTCACCGACCCCGGCACGTATAACACGACGGGCGGCGGTACCGCAGCGATCCCTGCCACCACCTTCACCTATCATGGCGAGCAGACTGGCTATATCGTCAACTCGACCGACGTCACGGATCCCAACGGCAACATCACCACTACCCAGTTTGACACGCAGGGCTTCCCGATCCTGATCGACGCGCCGCAGGAATCGATCAATACGGTGGCGACCACGCCCCAGACGACCATGATGTGGGATCAGAACGGGAACCTGATCTGCAAGCGCGGTCCTGCTGCGAACGCCTACCTCAAGGCAGCGCACGGATACCTGGGCTGTGTCATCGGCCACCAGAATCCCGACAGCCTGCAGACCAACTACACCTTCGAGACGGAGTCGCCGTTCCTGCTTGAGCAGAAGATGCTGCCGGCGCAGAAGCCGACCGGTACCGGCTCTGGGCCGACCACCACCTACAACTACGACGAGGGCATGACCGGAGCGCTTCAGGAGAACTTCGACGACCAAAGCTTCGGCGGTGTTGCCGATAACCGCTCCATCCCCACCAGCTACCCGCTGACCGAGTACTGGGGCGCAGGAAATCCCGCAGGGGTAAGCGGAAACTGGGGTATCCGCTGGACCGGCCGCATCTCGATCACCACCCAGCACACCTACCACTTCCGCGTCTATGCAAGCGGCGGCGTGCGCCTGATCGTGGCGGGCAAGGTGCTCCTCAACTGCCCCAACGCGAACTACGACATGTCCACCTACAACTGCGGGTCAAACACCGATCGTACGATCGCGATGTGGCCCGACACGCCGCGCATCGTCTTGGAGTACGAGCACACCGCCGGCCACAACGGCCAGATCGACACGCAATGGGACGGCGGCACCGGAAGCTGGGGCGACATCGCCGGCACCCGCTTTGACCCCGACCTCAACCTGCTCACCTCAGAAACCAACCCGGCCGGGCTCACCACCACAAACGACTACGGAACGCTCGCACCGCGCGGCCTCCCGGCCACGATCACCACCAGCGACGGATCCACCTCACGCGAGGAAGACCGAACCTACGACGACTGGGCCGCGTTCTCACCGACACCATCGCCGCCGGAACCGCCCACGCCGAGACGACCACCACCACCTACAACGCCACCACCGCCAGCGGCGGGTCATGCACCTTCGGCACAGACTGCACGCCATGCACCTCCACCGTCACCAATCAAGACGGAGACGAGACCAGCTACACCTGCGACTGGTTCGGCGACATCACAAAGACCATCGCCTCCGTCCCCGCGCTATCGGTCGGCAAGCAGACCAGCTCCGAGGATCAGGAGACCGACGAGACGTATAACCAGCTCGGCCAGGTCCTGACCAGCCAGCGCGTCGGTCAATCAAGCCCGACCACCACCACTTACACCAACATCGGCGCAGTAGACACCGACACTGACCCGCTCGGCCGGGTCACCGACAACGACTACACCCCGGCAGGCGCCATCACGACCACCAAGATCGACTCCACCGGATCACTGCCAGAGACGATCACCTACGGCTATGACGCCAACGGGAACAAGACCAGCGTGAACAAGGCCTGGAACGGCTCCAACTGGACATGGACAACCAGCTACGACGCCGAAAACCGCGTCGCGTCCACCACCGCGCCCGGATCTGGGCGAACTTCGACCATCTACACCTACGACCAGCCAGCCACCCAGATCACCGACAATGGGTTCCTGACCAGCTCGGTAAAGACACCCGACGGCGTCCAGACCACCACCACCAACAGCCTCCGCGGCCAGGTCTTGTACACCCAGGTCGGCACCCAAAGCGGCGCCACCCCCCTCACGCCCACCACAAACGTCTACGACACCAGCGACCGGCTCACGTCCACCACCGATCCCAACGGGTCGACCACCAGCACTACCTACGACGCGTGGGGCGAGCAGGCAACCGTCACCACACCAAGCGGAGCCACGTCGCCCACCAGCCTGACCGGCGCCAGCGAGACCAGCACCATGACCTACTACCGCACCGGCGCGCTCGATACCGTGACAGACCCGGCCAGCAACGTCACCACCTACTCAATCGACGGTGAAAACCGCGTCACCCAAGTGGACGCGCCCGGACCCAGCGGCACAAACGTCGACTGGCAGTACGTCTACGACGCCGCCGGCCAGATGGTACGGATGACCGAGCCCAACGGAAACATCCACGACTCGGTCTTCAACGGCCTCGGCCAGCAGACCGCGACCTACCAGTACCCCAACGGCACCGGAAGCGCGCCCAACGAGACGCAGTACTCCTACGACGACGACGGCGAACTCGCGTCGGCGGCGCCGCCGGGAAGCGGTGCAGCCATTCGCTGCTACACCTACGACGACTTCGGCGCCCAGACCAGCCGCTACACCGTGCCCAGCGCGTCGCTGTGCTCGACCGGCACCCAGTCAGACGTCGAGACGTTCACCTCAAGCCCCATCTCCGGTATGACCTCGGCGGCAGAAGGCTCGAGCGGCCCGACTGTGTCGATCGCCTACAACACCGGCGACCCGACCCTGGTTGACTCCGTCACCGAAGGCACCGGCATCTCCACCTCATACACCTACACCGCGGCGACCGAGAAGCTCGCCTCGACCACCCACTCGCGCGGCACCGGAACCGCAACCACCATCAACTACGGCTACGACTCCACCACCGGGCGCATCAACTCCGTCGGCGACCCGTTCTCCACCAGCGCCACCACCTACTCCTACAACGCCGGCGGCCAGGTCACCGCGCGCTCAGACCCCTCCGGCCTCACCACCGGATACACCTACGACACGGATAACCGTCTGGTCAGCCTCTCAGCCGCCCCTACCGGAGGCGGAGCAAGCGTGCTCAACTTCGGCGTCTCCTACAACAACCTCGGCCAGGAATCCGCACTCTCACAGACCTACCCAACCGTCTCAGGCAGCGGTGGCAATGCGACCGGCGCCTGGGCCTACACCTACACCCCCGCCGGCGAGCTCAAGACCAGCGCCTACACGCCCAGCGGCGGCTCCGCACAGCCCACCACCACCTACGGCTACGACGGCGCCGGAAACCGAACCAGCGTCCAGATCGGAGCGGGAACACCAGTCACGTCCACCTACGACCAAGCAGACCGGCTCGCGACGGTCGGCTCGACCAGCTACACCTGGACCCCACAAAACCAGTTGTGGACCGTGGGATCCAGCAAAACCTTCCTCTACGACGCCTGGGGACGAGTCACGAGCGCCACCATTAGCGGCACCGCCGTCACATACGCCTACGACGCGCTCAACCGCACCATGTCCTCCACCACCGCCGGCACCACCACCAGCTTCATCTACGACGGCACCTCACAGAATCCCGTCACCCAGACGATCGGCTCCGGCACCCCCACCGACTATGCTCAAAGCCTCATGGGAGTCCTCGGACAACGCGTCTCGCTCACCAAACGCTACTACCAGCAAGATCCACACGGAAACCTCGCCCTGCTAACCGACGCCTCACACGTGGCCAAGGGCACGATCAGCTACGACCCATGGGGAAACCAGACCGCCGTCGGCACAGACGCCACCTCCAGCCTGCTCGCCTACCAATCCCAGCCACTCGACCCCATCACGGGGCTCACCGACATGGGCACTCGCCTGTACGACCCATCGCAAGGCAGATTCATGACCCAAGACACTGTCGCCGGCACGCCGCAGGACCCACTAAGCCAAAACCAGTACTCATATGCGCAGGACGCCCCTGTGCAAGGAACAGACCCCACAGGGCAAGCGGCTTGCTTCGACGCGAGTTGCCGACACACACTTCTGCCCGGCAATACCCGCGCTGCTCAAACACACAACGCCTGGTCTGAACAATCTTCGGCCTACGAAGCCTCGGAATATACGCACAGCTTCGAAGCTCAGGCAATGGCAGGACCGATATGGACGCCGCCGCCGCCGCACCCCGCCCCCCGACCGGCTGTCCTTGCAGCTGTGGATTCCGCGATTGGTGGACTCGGGTTTCTACGAGGTATGACCGGTGCGTACGGGCGGTGGCAAATGCGCTCAGGCGGGAGGATGATGGCGTGGGGGGCCACCGCGTTCGATCGATCAGGCGGCGCTCGGCTCATGTCAGATGGACGTTCGCTCGCCGCCAGCGCCGATGCACTTGCCGGGTTGGAAAAACTGAGCCTGCCTCTAACCGGCGTCCTCATCGCGGGTCAAAGCCTTTTGGACGGAGCCTCTGTCCGGTCATCTGTCGAACGGGGTCTCTTCGCTGCAGGAGGCGCGGCTGTGGTAGGAGGGCTAAGTGCTGCGGGTGGTGCCGTCGTCGGCGGAATCGCGGGATCGGAGTTACCTGTCATCGGTACCGCGGCCGGCGGTGCCGGGGGCGCGGCGATTGGCGGCTTCTCCGGAAGTGTCCTCGGCGCCGCAGCCGGAGAGAGAATCTACGATAAATACCACAACGGAATCGATTCAACTATCAATGCTGCGATTGGATTTCTCGGTTGAGGTGGGAAGGCGAGATATGTCTGGACTAATCTGGATTGCCACGGGTTGCCTTGGCATTATGTTAACCCTGGTCTTCGTCGCCAAGGTTTTCTGGACCGGCCAAATCGCGGCATTGGATAGTGATGAGTTGAACCGTTTTGCACCTCGCATTGTCAACCGCGCGACACGTCGAGAGCTTCATGTCATAGCCCTTATCGCATGCAACGTATCCCTGCTTATAGGAGCGGGATCTCTCACTACAGGCACCTCGACAATAAGCAGTGTTCTCACGGCGACTCTCGCCGCATTGATCGTGCTCGCCGTTGTCGAGTTTCTGTTCAACAAGCCGAGCTTTCTGGTTCCTCCGCGCTTCCGCGAGGAACCCGGATTTGTCGTCGACTGCTTCGACAGTATCTTGGGCCGAACGCGGCACGGCTCAAATTGATGGCCCGGGTAAGTCCGAGCCTCCCTTCCCCCGGCGAATTTGGGTGCCGATGAACTTCGGCGACGGATTCAGGGTCGGCGCGAATCGGGTCGCCGATGGTGAAGCCATCGGCGGTCATCTCCGGATTGGCAGCGACGGGTTGTGGTTCGATCCGACAGAACGAGAGACCAAGAACGGCCACGCGCCGTGGCATGTACCACTCGCAGAGATTCGGAGTGTCGGAAAGAAGCCGCGAAGCTGGAAGGTTTTCGAAGGTGGAATGAGAATCCGCTTACGTGTCGCGCTTCGCGACGGACGCGAAGAGATCTTCGTTGTAAATCATCTTGATACTGTCATCACTCGACTCCAAGTCTGCATTAATGCCAACTCTACGAGCAGTGATATCTAGCCCCAACGGCCCAACAACTCGGCGACGGAACCGATCAAACCGACCAACGCTCCGTCATAGAAGGGTAAACGTCAAGTAGCTACGAGAGCTCCGGGTGCCCCTGGCCAAAGAGGTCGCGCCACTCCTATGCCATTGCCAATCACGGGAGTTCTCCGGCCACGACGGGTTCCCGAACTCAAGCCCGCTAGCCGATCGAGCCCTTGAGCAGGGTTTCGAGCAGGCTTGCTGCTTGGTGTTCGTTTCCGGGGAGGAGGTGGCCGTAGCGGTCGAGGGTGATGGTGATGGAGGCGTGGCCCATGTAGGTTTGGAGGGCTTTGGGGTTGATGCCGGCTGCGATCATGAAGCTTGCGTAGGTGTGTCGGCATTCGTGCAGGAGGATCGGCCCCAGCTTGGCTTGGCGCCACGCGCCTCGGGCGCGGTTGAGCGTGGGGACGGGCGTGAACGGTTGGGTCGCGGTGTGACCGAGGGCGAGGTCAGCGGGTTGGGTGTGGGGGTGTTTGAGGCGGTGAGCGACGAGGTGGTGGCGCAGGGTGTGGGTAAGGGGAATACGACGGGTACCGGCGCTGCTCTTGGGGGCGACGGGGCCTTCAACGCGGTCCCAGCTTCGGGTCACGTGGACGAGGTTTTGGTCGAGGTCGATGTCCTGCCAGCGGAGTGCTTGGAGTTCGCCGCGGCGAAGGCCGGCGTAGAAGGCGGTGGCCCAGAGGGCTTGGTCTTTGAGGGGGAGGGCTGCGATGAGGGTGGCGGCTTCGTCGGGGCGGGCGATGCGGCGCGCTTTGTGGCGTGAGGCTGGGAGGAGGAGGTGTTTGGTGGGGTTTTGGGAGACGGTTTCTCGGTGGTGTTCGTGGCGGTAGATCGCGCGCAAGGGCAGGACGGCGTTTCGGACGGTGCTGGGTGCGGCGCCGCCGGCGACGAGCGTGTCCGCGATGTCTTGGATGTGGTGTCGGGTGACGGCTGTGAGGCGCATGTGGCCCAGCTGGGGCAGGATGTGTGCGTCGAGGGCTTGGCGGTAGCTGCGGATCGCTGAGGGCTTGTAGGGGTAGCCGCTTCGCGTTCGCACCACCCCCTTGCGGGCTGCGGTGAGCCACTGGTCGGCGGCTTGGTTGAGGGTGTGTTCGCTTGGTGCGCGAAGCTGGCCGCGCTCGGCGCGGGCTTGGTCGCGCCACGTCTTGGCGGCTTTGAGGGTGGTGAAGGAGCGGCGTACGGGGCGCTGGTCTTTTCGTGACCAGACTTGGGCTTGATATCTGGGCGTGCACGAGCAGCGGCCGGTGGTGGGGTAGCTGCAGCCGGTTTGGTGGCGGCGAAGGACACCGGTTGCGCAGCGCTCGTTGGCGCGGGCGGATGGTTCTGAGCCTCTGGCCATGCGACGCCTCCTCCAGGGTTCGGGTGATCGTTGCAGCGGTGTCATAGCTCTGCCAGGCGGGTGTGATCAAGCGGTGGTCGCGCGGCTGGCTGGCGCGGCGCGAATCGGTGTGTCGATCTCACGCCCGCTGGGCTTGCGGGCGGGGGTTAGTGGCGCCAGGGTGGGGGGTCGTGGGCTTGTGGGCTTGCCCCGTTTTGGTTGACACTTTTGGTTTAGGCGGCTGTGGCCGCCGTGGGGTTGGTTTTTTGTAGTTTCTCGTATTCGTCTGGGCTGCGCATTCCGAGGCTGGAGTGGCGGCGCAGGGGGTTGTAGAAGCTCTCGATGTAGCTGAAGACCTGGAGCCTGGCTTGGTCTCGGCTGGTCCAGGTTTGGCGATTGATCAGCTCGAGCTTGATGGTGGACATGAAGCTCTCGGCAAGCGCGTTGTCGTAGGCGTCGCCGCGACTTCCCATGCTCGCCACGATGCCGGAGTCTCTGAGCGTTTTTCCCAGTGCCAGGCTGGTGTACTGGCTGCCGCGATCGGAGTGGTGCACCACGCCTGCCGGCGGCCTTCGGCGGGTCACGGCCATCGACACGGCATCGACCACGATCGCCGCGTCGAGGTCTTGGCGCATCGACCAGCCCACCACCTTGCGCGAGCAGACATCGATCACGACCGCCAGGAAGAGCCACCCCTCGTGCGTGGGGATATAGGTGATGTCAGCCGCCCAAACCTGGTCGGGCCGATCAGCGCGGAAACGCCGCTTCACCAGGTCGGGCGCCGCCTTGGCCTCTTCCGCCTTGACAGTTGTTCGCGTCAAGCGACGCCGGCGAGAGACGCCCTGGATGCCAAGCTCTTGCATCAACCGCGCCACCCGCTTTCGTCCCACGCGCTCACCGGCCTCAAACAGGTCCTCCCAGATACGCGGCGCCCCATACGACTCACGGCTGGCCTCATACGAACTGGTGATCAACGCCTTCAGCCGCTCGTCCTCGACCCGACGCGGGCTCACAGCGCGCTTCTGCCACGCGTAAAAGCCCTGACGCGCCACGCCCACCACCTCACACAGCCGGGAGACCTTGTGCTGTGCTCTCTGCGCCGCGACAAACCGAAACTTCATCTCGGTGCCTCGCTCTCCCTGGCGAAGAAAACCGCTGCCTTACGGAGAATCTCCCTCTCCTCTCGCAACACCCGATTCTCACGGCGCAACCGACGCAACTCATCCAACTCCTCACTCGAGGAGCCCTCCCGCAGCCCAGCATCGATATCCGCCTGACGCACCCACCGCCGCAACGACTCCGGCGCGATCCCAAGCTCCTTCGCGAGCAGCTCAAACGACCGACCCTCCGACCGAAACAACCGCACCGCCTCAACCCGAAACTCCCGCGTATACCTCGGCACAAAAACACTCCTCTCCAGACGCCAAAACGCCCAATCTCAGAGTGTCAACGCTACCGGGGCAAGCCCAGTGACCCCTACGGATTGAGCGTCACGAGCAGCGCGCAAATTCGCTCGCGTAGAAGATCGGTGAACCACAACCCGACGTCATCCTCTGGCCGGCGAACCGGCGGAGTCTCCTGATGTCGCGTCTGTGGGCGCGTGGCGACCGACGCCCGACATCGGCTAACCTCCGACGCGGACACGACTCCGCGGCGAGTCGGGCTCCGCTCTCCAGACTGACGGAGCCGCCAATACAAAGGATGTTGAAATGCCACTCCGATACCGCAGAGTCGTCGTCAAACTAAGCGGCCGCGCGTTTGCCGGCCCCGACCCCGTTGGCCTGGATTCAAGGGCCCTGCGCTATGTCGCCGACGAGCTTCAAGCGACTCGCGACATTGGGGTCGAACTAGCTGTTGTAGTCGGAGGCGGAAACTTCTTTCGAGGCAACCTCGCCGACGATTGGGGCATCGATCGCGCCGAGGCCGACAGCATCGGAATGCTCGGTACGGTCATGAACGGAATTTTGCTTCGCGACATTCTCAAGCAAGGTGGCCTGGAAGACGTGAGACTCATGACCGCTCTTCCGATGCCGAGCATGGCCGAGCCGTTCATCCGACTTCGGGCGCTGACTCATTTGGCTCGTGACCGAATGGTGATTCTCGCTTGCGGAATTGGGCAACCGTTTGTGACAACCGACTATCCGGCTGTTCAGCGTGCAATCGAACTCGGCGCCGACGCCATCCTGCTGGCTAAACACGGGGCGGCTGGTGTGTACGACTCAGATCCCCGTTTGAACCCAGCCGCTCAGAAGTACATCTCCCTCGGCTACCAGGACATCATCCGCCAGGATCTGCGGGTGATGGATCAAGGCGCGATCCTCCTAGCCCGCGACCACAACATTCCGTTGCACGTTTTCGACTTCGACGAAGCGGGCGCCATCTCCGCAATCTGCAACGGCGAGAACCGAGGCACATATATCTCCTCGGACGTTCCTATGCGTACGTCGGCAAGCTAGATAATAGAGCGACACGCATTTGACGGTGTATTCGCCCCGTCGCGCTACACGCCGCCGAGCGTACTTGCGTGACTCTAGAGACATTCGACCGGTGTGTTGCCAATCGCCGACGCACCCGACAGCTCTGCGTTGCATTCGGTAGCATGCTTGCAGCAGCTTCAACAAGAATGGGTGGCGCTAGCGGTCTAGCTGGTTGCTACCGGTCGGGCTAATACTGACAGGAGAGTTACTAAGTGAACGCGTCAACTATGTCGCGTGGGCGACAGAAACTGTGAGCCTTCGACCGGCATACTGTGCGTCGCTCCCCTGACGGCGACGTTCAGGTCAATGGAGGTAATCTTGCTGGCCGAGCGTCGCCTGAGGTGACTGGTAACGAGAAGAGTCGACGGCGCAGCGCGGCTTGGAGTGATCCTGGATGGATGCTGGCTATCGACATAACCCGTCTTCACAGCGAGAAGTTCGCGGCAGCGATGGATCGAGCGCTCGGCGCCTGATGCGGTCGCCGACGCCTGGGGTTGGCGCAACTGGCAGGATTGCGCTGCTCCGCGGCTACACTGCCAGCCTCGGCCGCTTGCGGTCGCGCGACGGTGCGATCACACCTTTGTAGTCGATTACAGTACGGTAGTCGAGCACGGCCCAGAGCAATCTGCTCGCACCGAGCGGTGCCTACCCCGCGATGCCCCTGATGCAGGCCGTGGTCTACCCGATGGCCGGGGGTGATGCCGACCAAGGGTTATGACAGACGCCTCTAGGTGTGTTGTGGGAGGCACGCCACACCGATGTCAATGCTTTTACGCGAGTCTCGGTCCCGGATTTCTCGCAGCACTTGCTTCACCGCTCTATCCGGTTCTCTCCAAGGTTCTGATCGGCAACGCGATGTCGGGCGACGCAGCAGTAATGACCGAACCGGCCACCCGAATCGCGTTCATCTCGAGCCCCAGCACGGGTCTGCGTGAGCTACTCCTCGGTCTACGGCTGGAATATCGGGAACGGGTAACGATAACCGTCGATGAGTCATTAGTGACGAGGTCCGTCGCGGCTTGACCGGGTCGAGCGGCCCGCTACATGGAACACCTGACGCTGGTGCGCTTCGCGCTGCTCTCGGTGGATGCGCCGTCGGCGGGCGAGCTGCGCGTGCTGCGGCTGCGCGACATGGTGATCGGCCGCCACCAGGCAGCGTGGGAGCGGGCGATGGGCCGCCAGTGGAAGGCCGAGACGCAGGGCGCAGTGGTCTCGACGCTTGCGCTCATCGTCTTCACGCTGGGCTTCGGCGGCGCCCTCCTGCTGGTCACGGTGCAGGCGCTGCACGGCGACACGAGCATCGGCTCGGTGATCCTGGTGCTCACGGCCGGGCAGCAGCTGCACAACCAGATCGGCGGCGTGCTGGCGAGCTCGGGCGATCTCTTTCGGATCGTCGAGACCATGCGCCACTACGCGTGGATCGTGCGGTACGCCGACGAGCAGGAGGAGCGCGGGACGATCGCGCCGGGCGATCGCGTCACGAGCGGGATCGCGCTGGAGCACGTCTCGTTTCGCTACGCCGGCGCCGGCCGCGACGCCATCGACGACGTCTCGCTCACCCTCCCCGCGGGGGCGGTGGTCGCGATCGTGGGTGAGAACGGCGCCGGCAAGAGCACGCTGGTATCGCTCCTCTGCGGCCTCCACCGGCCCACGAACGGGCGGATCACGGTGGACGGCACGGATCTCGCCGAGCTCCACGCGCCGTCCTGGCGCGGGCGGCTCTCCGGCGCGTTTCAGGAGTTCGTGCGGTTCGAGGTGCTCGCGCGCGAGAGCATCGGCCTGGGCCGCATCGCAGACGTCGAGGACGCCGCCAAGGTGCGCGCCGCCCTCGGGCGGGCAGACGTGCTCGACCTGGAGGCCGAGCTGCCCGAAGGCCTCGAGACGCCGTTCGGCCGGGCGTTCCTGGACGGGATCGACCTCTCGGGCGGGCAGTGGCAGAAGGTGGCGCTGGCCCGCTCGATGATGCGCGAGGAGCCGCTGGTGCTGGTGCTGGACGAGCCCACCTACTCGCTGGACGTCGAGTCCGAGCGACGCGTGTACGAGTGGTTCTCGCGCGTGGCCGCCGACGACGCGAGCGGCACCGTCACGGTGATCGTCTCGCACCGGTTCTCGTCGGTGCGCGCCGCCGACCTGGTGGCGGTGATGCACGAGGGCAGGCTCGCCCAGTGGGGCAGCCACGACGAGCTGGTATCGGTCGAGGGCCCATACGCCGAGATGTACCGGACGCAGGCCGAGGGCTACCGCTCAGGATGTGCCTTCAGTAGAGGAGCCAGAGCGCCGCTAGCACACCCGGCGATCTGGCACCTAAACGACTAGACGCTCCGGAGGTTGATGAGGCGTCCCAATGGAAATAAAAGCTCGAATCAGCGCCAGGCAGCCGCTACACTTCGGAAACCGGGTCGAAGTCGCAAACGCGCTCGGCCAGCATTTCGCAGAAACCGTCGGCATCTTCAACCGCTCGCTCAACGGAAAGTCGCCGTGGGTGAGTCTGACCGCACCGCTATCGTCGACGCGCCACCGACGCAAGGAATGAACGGCGACGACCGGCAGCTCGCGCAAGCCAGATCCGGGACTTGAGCGCCTCCTGGGAGATCCGGGTCTCCTGATCTGTACCGACCGCGGGACGGAACTATGCGATTTCATCGGCGTGAAAGACGACAGAGTCGCGCTTATTCACGCCAAAGCGGCCAAAGTTCCGTCGCCCACCTCGGCAAGCGCGCTCCATGACGTCGTGTCGCAGGCGATCAAGAACCTCCCATATCTCCAGCCGTTTGAGGAGGTTAAACCGTATAGAAACCTCTGGATGAGCCCCTGGAAGGCGCTAGATGGCGGGACAATCAACCGATGCCGAGCCGGAGTGTATTCAACCCCGACAGAGGCCTGGGAACAGATCCGCGCCGTAATCGCAGACCCGCAGTCAAGTCGCGAAGTCTGGATCGTGATGGGCCAAGGCCTTTCGGTCACGGCTCTCGAAGCTCAACTCGAAAAAACCGATCCCGCGCCCCAAGTGCTGCACATCTTTTCGCTCTTACAGACCGCGTGGGGCGCCGCCTCCCAAATGGGAGCGCGTCTGCGGATTTTCTGCTCGCCCTGACCTTCGGGTGGACGGGGCCGGTAGCCTTTCGGCGACGGTCACGTTCGGCCCGTCCGCGCTGGAGACCGCGACGGCCCAGGTGGCATGCCATATCGTCGTTGAGCTCAACCATGCGAGATATCCGACTTGGCGTGATAGAGGCTGAAATTTTGGTGCAATACATCGCGGTGGGGGTGCTGACGTTCGGCGCGCTGGGAATCATGCTCGAACAGGTCGTTGGCAAAGGTGAGGTTGGGAGGCAGAGTAGTTGCAGCATGCTGCTTCGGGCTGTCGCTCACGTGGATCATACTGTGCTGGCGCACTGTAGGCAGCGGATCTGGGCCAGGTATCAGGGGCGCTGTGGCGGAAGCAGCAGAAACGTTTCGCGACGGAATCTTCGGAGTGGCCACTCTCGCGATGCTGGCGGCGCTCGTCACTCGTATCTGGTCGGCCGACGCACCGTGACGAGAGTCCGGCAACATCCAAGACTGGGTCGAGCGACCTATTCGACTACCAACCCCGTGGTCACCGACAGGTAATGGTGGGATGGTCGGGAGCGCGACGCTCATGATTCACCGTCGCGGCCATCACGAGAACGGCCGCGCGCAAGGAGCGAGGAGCCCGAGGTGGTGGAGTGCGACGCCGAGAATGGCGGCACCGCCAGCGATTGACGCGGCCATTATCCATCCAAACCACCTTCGCCACCCGGGTGTCTGCATAAATCCAAAGAATGAGATCAGCGTCGCACAAAAGAACACGCCGACTCCCGTCCACGTCCACCGCCAGCCCGCTGCATGCGCCGCATCCGACGGGACTGAGGCCGAAAGGTCAATCGGACAGTCTCCAGCGTGGAGCGGATACCGTGCAACGACGACCAAGAGGATGACTCCGCCGGCAAAGGCCGCTGCGGCGAAGGCCAATATCGGGATGGCAATCCAAGCCGAAACGGTATGCAGAGTGGGGGGCTCGTTAACGGGAGTGGGCATGCTACGGTCGGGTCATGGTCGAGGGCGGCGACATACAGTCAGTGTCTGTGCCGGTTGCACGGCGCCTCGCGTTCTCCAAATGACGGCATCTCACCATCGTACCCTTGACCGGCCCGTGGGTCGCGCTCGCGTCGGCGGCTCGGAGCATTCCCGAATGATCAACGTCGCCCCCGCCTGCCGGTCGATACATCCTTGAGTCTTCCGCGCAAGCTTCGCGAACGCGAATCACCTGACAGCCGGCGCAGCGAGCGGGAGCGCGCGGGACCGCCCCAGTCCTCCGGACAACCACGGCGTCGGCGCACGGATGACTGTGCCTGGAATGTCTCCGCCCGGGGGCAGGCCCGCGACGAGACCGCCGAGCTGATCGGCGGTTCCCGGCGGCGAAGGGGATGCGCCACACGGACGTAGCCGCCGAAATTCGGTCGGGGCCATCCACCTGTGGTGCGTTTCCCGTATCAAAGCGGGCGTCGGTGGCTGGCCCTCCGCCCGCGCTCTCGCCCCGCCTGCAACGCCTGCAGGGCGCCAAACTCTCTGCGAGGTTGGGGCGGATGGGGGTATGATTGTCGGCCATGGGAGAGCGACGAAACTGTCAAGCCTCAAGCGCTCGGTTCTCCGCGTCTGTCCGTTGACTTCACGCGAGCGTGACGAGCCGATGGATGTAATCGCAAATCGTTCGCGGCTGGTGAGCGGCATCGGAAACCGCAACCGTGGCGGCTGACGCCGCCCCGTCGGCCTCCCTTGTCCAAGCACTCGCTGTCGCTGATTGACCAAAAGCTGCGTCGCGCTGATCAGAAGATCGCCGCGATCGAACAGGGCGTCGCCGTACTTCCTTCTGCCTTCAAATCCGAGATCAAGTTGAACCCAAGCACCAACAGGTGGGAATCACGAATGCGCCGGGTGGCCGATCTTCCGCTTGATGGCCGGACGCTTGACGCTGGCGAGGCGCCATACCACCTTCGAACGTCGCTCGACCAGCTCGCGTACCTGCTCGCGGGAACTGGAGCTGGTGACCACACCGCCTTCCCGATCAACCCAGATCGAACTAAATGGGAAGCCGCGTGGATGCTGGGCAGTGGCGTCCTCTAGACCGCAGCTTCCCGAAGACATGGCTTGGCGACAGTTGGCGTCGCCGGGCACGTCGTACGCGGCGCTGAAAGCACTGTGCGAGCGACTGATAAACGATCTTGATCCCGATCGGTGGGGTTTCGCTCAGTTCAACGATCTGATCGATGTGGAGCAGCGCGCGGTCGTATCCGATCAGATCGTCACGTCAGCGTGGACGCTCCGTACGACGCTGATCGAAGCTCGACTACACCTCGCTGACGCTTCGGAGCTCTCCGCGTCGGGGCTCACTCTCCCACGGGTCGGCAACTGGGATGAGGACTTCCGCCATCAGGTTCGAGTCGAGATGCACCTTGGTGGCGTCTTCCGCGCACTCGGTTCAGCACTTGACTGCCTCGCGGCGACCGCGGTTGGGGTCACGCGAGCGCCGGCTTCGATCCAAAAAGCGAGTTATCGCGATTTCACGAGCCTCGCCGATTGGGCCCTGAACCGCAACCTCGGTACCGACGAGCAACGAGCCGTATGGCTCCGCGTCTTCCAGACCGCCGAGGCCAGCGATGACGGCAGGTTCCCGGGGTGGATCGAGTGGCTCCTCGAAATGCGCAACGCCCTGGTTCACCGCGGTAGGCACATGAGCATGCTGATCCCCCGATCGCAGCCTCGAGACATAGTGCTTGTCTCGGACAACCCGATGGCTCTGTCGCCGCACATCGTCAAATCTGACTTCCATTTCCATGCGAAGCCATGGCTTCCGGAGATGGAACACCTCGCCGACTCGAAGTCGGCATATGAGAACTGGCTCGACGAGACCGCGCTCGTAACAGTCAGTGGACTCATCGACTTGGTTTGCGAGCTTGTCGAAAAGACGTCGGCCGTACTTCTGGCTGTCTGGCACGAGGTCGAGGACGGCACCCTCGTATTAACATCACCATCAGCCAAGTGGCGTCTGCTCCAGCCATCCACTGCGGCGGCTCGGTTCCACGGGTTCGCGACTGCGTACCGAACCATGAATCTCTCTGAGATGGTCGTCAGTCCGTCGACTGCGCGACGACTGTATCTCGCCGAGCAACTCCGCCTGCGTCGTCACGACGCCGACTGAGCAGGCGAGCGAGGGCCTGGGATTGGAGCAGGATGGCAACCGAAGCCTAGGCCGCCGTCACTCCCAGATCAGATCCGGCTGATCGCCGAGCGAACGATGCAACCCGGACGAGCGCGAATCCGAGGAGCGCAGGCGCAACGGGGAGCGCGGCAGATCTCGCGGCAGGGTCGCCTGCACCAGCACGCTCTTCGAATCGATCCCCATGGCGTGCCGAGCGCGTCGTCTTGTACTGGGAGGTCGGTGGGGGGCCACCTCGCGCGAGCTGCACCTCCGCGTTGGCTGCTACCAGGCGGCCCCCGGACCGGGGGGCTGTGGTGATGGTTGGGTGACTGTGTTTGTGCGGCCTATTTGGGCGGATTGTGATTTGGCGCGACGATCCCTTTGCAGCGAATAACACGAGAGTGGTTTACTCCTGTAAACTTGCAGCGTGTCCGTTTACGAAGAACGCGCCAAGGATTTGGGCAAGTGGATACACAGTGTGACGGCTTCAATCGAATCGATCGATGACCGATCACCGTACGACGCCCCTGCGTTGGCGCGATTAGAGGCTTCGCTCGCGTACGCTGACTTGGCGCTCTCCCGGACCGACCCTCAACTGATTTCTCAGTCTGCCTACTCCGGCCTGAAGGATGGCCTGGAACTGATGGACGAGGATGTGGTATGGACTGCGACTAATGCTGACGATAATGCAGACACAATTCTGGATGCCTTGCAGCGCCTGCCGGTTGCCGCTGGCCGCGATTTGGAGCAAGAGGTGCTCGCAGCTGCGACCAAATTTCGGCGTTCGGCCGCCCAGCGCCTGCGCTCGGTCAAGTCCGAGATCGACGCGCAGAGAGCTCGCCTTGCCGCGTTAGAGTCAGAGATTAATGATGCGGACGCCGCAGCGACGAGCGATCTCGGCGAGCTGCGTGCCGCGATTACTGCAGAGAAAACGCGACTTGACGCCCTGGCGAACCTTCAATCCGAGACGTTCGCCGCCGCGCAGGAAGAGCGGGCCGAGGCGTTTGGCGAGATTCTCGATCCCATTGAGTCAGATGCGAAAGAGCTGGCCGGCACCTTTATCGCGGAGATTCAGCGGATGGAGCGAGAAACCAGGGACCTCGTTGGCGCAATTGGACTTGCAGGAACAGCCGAACGCTATGGAGAAGAGGTGATTGAGCAGCGTGCCTCCGCGAATCAGTGGCGGTGGTTCACGGTCGGTTTCGCTGTTTTCGCCGTCCTAGTTGCTGGATATTGGGCGCGACATCCAGAGAGAACTGCCGAGGGTGTCGCGGGGAAGGCCGCTTTGACAGCGATTCTTGCGGGCCTCGCAGCGTATGCGGCGAGACAATCTGCCTATCACCGTCACAGAGAGGCCAATGCACGAGCGCTCCAACTCGAGCTCGCGGCATTTGCGCCCTTTATTGAGCCCCTCATCCGCGAACAACAAGAGGAGGAGCGGGTAATCATGACGCGGAAGACATTCGGGAAGTCGACGCTTAGGGTCAAAGCAGATGAAGAGCCGGGCCCAACACCCCTGAGCTTCCTGTTGCGACGGAGAGTAGGGCAAGAGTTGGAGGCGGGGTCTCCTCTCGAATCGGTTGAGGAGTAGATGACCATGAGTCCCGCGCGCCATCGGATATGGCGGCGTCATGCACGAAGTTCTGGTCGCCGCGGAGCGCTCGGGTGACGGTTTGGTGACTGTGTTTGTGCGGCCTGGTTGGGCGGATCGCGACTATGGCGAGGGTTGTTCTGGATCCTCCGGCCCGGCGGTCACGTCGCGCCTTTGGCTCAACCATACGGAACTGGGGGCGCTGAGCGGCGGGGGTGGGATTCGAACCCACGATCGAGGTTAACCCCCGATGCCGGTTTTCAAGACTGGTGTGCTGGTCTTGTTGACCGGGATCTCCGATGCCAACTGAGATACCCGGTTGGAGTCTGTCAGGTATCGGGGGTCGTGCTCCGCCAGGTGCAGCGGTCGCGGTGGCGCCGACCGCGCGTCACGCCGTGCGCTCGCTCAGCGGGGTGGTTAGAGCGGGGCTTCTGGGATCGGCTCGGGTGGGCGTGTCATGGTTCCATGCCCTGGTTTGGTAACACGCCTTGCAACCCACGCGCCGACGGCTGCGAGGATTGCCACGGCAATGAATGCGACGGCGTAGCCGCGTTCTGCGGCTACGAGCGCGATGTTGAGATACTCGACGACTTCTTGCGGGTAGCGGCTGGGGTCAAGGCCCGTGTTTTCGGCGGCGATGATCAGGTCTTTCAGGTGGGCATAGCCGCTGTCGTGAAGGTCGGGAATGTTGCTGGCGTTGATCTTCGAATGGAGTTGGTCGACGTAGACGTAGTGGAAGATCGCGTAGAGGATGGCAATGCCGAGTGCTCCGCCGCCTTGCTCGGCGGTTGCTGCGACGCCGGCGGCCTGGCCGTGGTCAGCCTCGGGAATCGAGTCAAGTGTGACTGGATCGTTCACGGTCAGCACGATCGAGAGGCCGATCCCGTAGAGGAGCAGTCCGGGGAGGAGCGCGAGATAGCTGTGGTGGCCCACGCCGAGGGCGAGCACGAGGCCTGAGATCCCAAGGCAGATGAAGCCGGTGATCATCGGCGGTCTTCCGCCGGATCGGTCATACCAGCGCCCGACCATCGGCGCGAGGATCACCATCGGGATCGTGGTTGGGATCAAAAATAGGCCGGCTTTGGCAGGGGGCATGTCGAGGTTGAGGATCAGGATCAGCGGAAAGATCACTCCGAGGCCCATCTCAGCCATCCCCGCCAGGCCCTGGCTCACGCTCGCGGCCAGATAGTTGGGGTGGCGGCGCAAGAGGCCGAAGCTCATCAGCGGGTTGGTCGCACGGTTCTCGCGCCAGACGAAGAGGATGCCTGCGATGACGCCGGCGACCACTGGCCCGAGCACGGCGGTTGAGTGGAAGCTGTCGTTCTGGCTCGCTGACAGCCCGAGTACCAGTCCAACGAGCGTCGCACACAGCAGCACCGCACCTTCGATGTCGATGTGCGGCGACTCCTCCGACGGGGCGCGATCGGGCTGGACGGAGCGGAGCGTCAAAAACAGCGTGATGATCAGAAGCGGAACGTTTACGAGCAGCACCGCTCGCCAACTGAACACCGAGGTGAGCACGCCGCCGATCGTCGGGCCAAGCGCGCCGGCCACGGCTGCCACCCCGCCCATCGTCCCAAGCGCGCTGCCTTGATCCTGCGGCGATACCGAAGCGCTGACGATCGCCACGGTCGCGGGCAGCATCAGCGCACCGCCGGCTCCCTGGATGACTCGAGCGACGATCAGCAGCGAGAAGTCGGGGGCAAACCCGGCCACTGCCGATGCTCCACCGAACAGGATCGCGCCGATCATGAAGATCCGCCGCCGCCCGTAGGCGTCTCCAAGGCGGCCACCAAGCACCAGCAGACCGGCGAGCGGCAAGAGGCTTGCGGTCATCACCCACTGGGCGGCGTAGCCTAGAGGCCGGTGCCGGATGAGTTTCGATGCTCGGCGGGCGTACGCGATCCGTGCAGGCTCCATCATGGGCGTGCTACTTCTGGTAGCGGCGGCATACGAAGGTCTGCGAACGAAAAGCGATCACTGCCCCAAGTCGACTCCGACTAAAGGGTTCGCGTGCGACCCTGGCCCCGGGGTGCATAATCACACGGGATTGGCTCTAGGGCTCGCTGTTTCAGCGGTGGTGGTGTTCATCATCACAGCTCTATTCGCCTATTTCTGCAAACCGCGCTACGACTAGCTCGGCGTGCCTTGGCAGGGTATGCCTACCGGGGCTCGCCTCGCGGCGGCCCCGGCAGCTTCGACCCGCGTCAGGCGCTTCGCGCCGAGCACGCCGTCTCGTACTGGAAGGCCGGTGAGGGGTCTTTCTGGCGCGAGTTGCACCTCAGCGTCGGCTGCATGAGACGGCCTACGTCCGGGGCTGTGGTGATGGTTTGGTGACTGTATTTGTGCGGCCTGGTTGGGCGGATCGCGATTCCGGCGAGGGTTGCTCGGGATCCTCACGCCTGGCGAGCACGTCGCGATTCTGGCTCAACCATGCGGGATTGCTTGCGTGGAGCGGCGGGGGTGGGATTCGAACCCACGATCGAGGTTGACCCCCGATGCCGGTTTTCAAGACTAACCCGCGTTGAGTCCCCGAGCGGGTTAGCGCGATGTGCGCGCCTGGAGTGCGCGCGGAACCGCGGGTATCTCAGACGCCGATCCGTCGTGTCCGATTCTCGTGGCATGGAGAACCTGGAACTCAAGCTCGACCTCAAGACCCTCACCGAGGACGGCACCTTCACCGGCTACCTGTCCGTGTTCAACAACACCGACAGCTACGGCGACGTGGTGGAGAAGGGCGCGTTCGTCAAGACGCTCGCCGACCAGCGCGGCCAGTTCCCGATGTTGTGGCAGCACGACACCGCCGAGCCGATCGGCATCATGCAGGGTGCCGAGGACGACTACGGCCTCAAGGTGACCGGGGTTCTCAACCTCGCCGTGGCTCGCGCGAACGAGGCGTACGCGCTCCTCAAGCAAGGCGCGATCAAGGGATTGAGCATCGGCTACGTGCCGGTGAAGTGGGAGATGGTGGGCCAGGCTCGTCACCTCCAGGAAATCAAGCTGTACGAGGGTAGCGTCGTGACGTTCCCGGCGAACCCGGCGTCGAACGTTGACGCGGTGAAGTCCGGCGAGCTGGCGGCGCTGGTCGAACAGATGAAGTCGTTGATCTCCGAGTTTCGCGCCGTGGTGTCGGAGCCGAGCGCCGTGGATACCCGCGCGTTCGCTTCGGAGGACACGGCCGCGCCGGATGAGGCCGCGGTTCGCGCTCTCATCGCCGAGATGCGCTCCGGCCTCTAGACCTTTCCAAACGGTCGCCGGCCCCGCCTAGTTCCACAAACGACCGCAGGGGCCGGCCACCTCCCCTTTCTCGACGCCCCGTCCGACCCTATGAGCGAACAGCACTCTGGAACGCATGGAGCCGGTGAGGAGCCACTCCACCGCCGCCCAGAGCCGCTCGACTAGCACGGCCAGCCGGTGAGGAGCCACTGACGCGCAGAGCCAGACACGCATCCCGCGTGCCCTGGATTCAACACGTCAGGAAAGGCACTATCACATGGAACACCTCGTAAAAGAGTTTCAGAACGCGCTTACCGAACTGCGGCGCGTCAACGAGGATCGCACCCGAGGCGACGCCGAGAAGGCGGCCGCCATCGAGAAGATCCAGACGCGCATGGACGGCATCGAGGCGCAGATGAAGCGTCCCGCCGGCGCCGGCGCTGGTCAGAGCGAGGATGAGCACCGCAAGTCCGAGCACAAGGCCGCGTTCCTCCAGTGGATGCGGAAGGGCATCCAGGGGCTGGACGTGGAGCAGAAGACGACGCTGGTCGGTGACACGACCGCGGGCGACATCCTCGTGCCCGAGGACCTTTGGGAGGGCGTCATCCGTGACATCCCGAAGTTCACCGTCATGCGCGAGCTGGTCACGGTGCGGCCGACCGCGAGCGACCGCGTGCGGAAGCGCAACCTGAACGAGCTGTCGATGCAGTGGGGATCGTGGGAGAACGCCGAGGCCGACCCGTCGTTCTCGGACTTCCTTCCCGTCGAATCGTTCATCCACGTAGAAGACCTTCTGGGGATTACGAAGATCGGAGAGAACGAGCTGGCCGACAACGATATCCACCTCGAAGAGATCGTCACCGACACTTTTGCACGTGCCGAGGCGGCCGCCGTGGATACCGCTGTCATCGCGGGCCTCGGGCACGCGAGCAACCAGCCGATGGGCGTTCTCAACAGCACGGACGGCGGCATCACCACGGTTACCGCCGCCGGCCACGGCGCGATCACCGCGGACGACATGATCTCTCTCCAGTATGGGGTCGGTTCGCAGTACCGCACCAACGGCCGGTACGTGGTCGCTGGCACCACCGAGAAGGCCATGCGCCTCCTCAAGGACGACAATGGGGTCTATCTCTGGCAGCAGAGTCTCGTGGCTGGTTCGCCGTCGAGCTTCGCCGGATACCCCGTCGTGGTTCAGGACGACGTTCCCGCCATCCCGGCGAGCAACGCGGCCGCGAAGGTGGCGATCTTCGGCGACTTCAAGGCGGGCTACGTCCTCCTGGAGCGGTCACAGGTGTTCGTCCAGCGCATCAACGAGCTGTACGCCGAGGACGGCCTCGTGGGCTTCAAAGCCCATCGCCGGATCGGTGGCGACGTGATCCGCGGGAAGAGCTTCGCGAAGCTGAACGTCACCGCGAGTTCGTAAGCCGTTGGCGCTCCCGAGCCTGTTCCAGGCGGGCCGGAGCGCCGGCAAACGATGTGGAGGGCCGGCCATCGCGCCGGCCCTTCGCGTTCCTGGACTGACGCGCACCACGACGCCGCCGGGCGCGGTTGCGCCGCGTCGTGCGGGTTCGATGCACCGGTACGCGGCTCAGTTCGCGGCGTGGGGCATCCGACTCGCAGGAAGTGAAACGCCGACTCAAACGATTCGCCCGCCGGATGGCGCGGCCGTCCCTGCCAGTGGTGGCCGCTTGAACCGGGAAGCGGCGATCCAGCGCCTCGCCTCGCCGTTGCGATATGCGGCGAGCCAGCACAACCCGCCGTACCCGCTGGACACCGATGACTTGTATCAAGAGGCCATGCTCGCCGTCGTCAAGCTTTGGGACAAGCGGGATCCGGCGATGGGTGAGGGCGGCTGGTACACGTACGCGAAGCGCCGTGGTGAGGGCGCGATGCTGGATCTCATGCGCCAGGTGCGCTGGGGTAGGCGGTGGCATCACGACCCGAGCGCCGCTCCGATCTCGCTCGACGTTCAGGTGACGGGCGCCGAACCGGGCGTGACGATCCTCGATACCGTCGAGGTGGTGGAGGACTTCTCCGAGCTGGAGGTGGCGGAAGCGGTCGCGTCGTTGCCCGAGCGGGAACGGATCATCGTGGAGATGGTGCTGGCGGATCGTAGTCGCCGAGAGATCGGTGATCGGTTCGGGGTGCACGAGTCGCGGATAAGTCAGATTCTCCGCGACCACGTGAAGCCGGCGCTCGCCGAGGCGTTGAACGGCGCCCAGGCGGCCGCGTAGGAGCCGCTCTCGCGTTGCGAGGGCCGCGGGAGGGCTACGGGGTGGGTGCGGTGCTGGACGGCGGGGAGCGGCTCGCTGGCGTGGCGTGGTGACGTTTCGGCGTCGTGGTGGCGCGCGCAGGTGGGGTGATAGCTCTCTGGTGGGCGAAGCGGCCGGGTTTGATCGACCCATCCGCGACACGCGAGGCAGTTTGCACGTTCGGCACCGTTCTTATCGTTCGCTTCACGCCGAAAGGTTGATCGTCCGACAGGGTAGGCGTTAGGTGTTGATCCCTATACATGAGGAGGGGGAACGGTGAACGATAACGAGCTGTGCCTACAGGGCGCCGGAGCGCGAGTCGGAGGCGTAACGCCAATGACGATCACGCGATGGGGCAAGGCTGGCATCATCCGAAGTCTCAAGCTGTTCGGCGGCCAGACGGTGTACTACGTCGCCGACATTGAGCGAGTCGCGGCCGAGCGCGGGGTAGGTGTGAGCGATGGCACCACCTGATGCAAAAGGCGCCGGGTGCGAACCGACGCCTCTCGCCCAACTCAATCCTGGACATACTCCAGATCGGACGCGGATACGCGGTGCGCACGTCACGCCGGCGCTAGAGGCGCGCCGCAGGGACTTCCGTGTCGGCCGTCCCGATGCCGAGGTGCGCGTCGTGACAGACCCCGAGTGGCGATCCGCGACGTTGACGCCGTGTCGCTATGACGACCTCGGGGTGTTGCACACCGGGCCGCCATTGCGGGTGAGCCTCCGACCACGAGTCGAGGTGCCCGAGGAGGAACTCATGGTGCTGTCGGCGCGGAGTGGCGTGGAGCTGTTCATCATCGAGAACGCCATCGCCGCCGTTCGCAGGTTCTCACGGGTCGATGACGATTTCGTGATTTCGTCTATTTCGTACGAGGCCACGGAATCTCCAGTCGATGACGATTTCGTGATTTCGTCTATTTCGTCGCAGGTGACTGTATGAGCGCGCTGGGAGGGGATGGCGAGTTCCTGACGTGGGAGCCGATTGCCGAGGGGATCCACGCCCTAACGATCAAGGTGGCGCCGGTGGCGAATACAGCCGAGGTGCGAGGGGCGACGATCACCCACCGCGATTTCGTAAGTTCGTCTATTTCGTCGCCGACTGAACCCGAGCCACTCGCCGAGGATGAGGATGGACTCGTGGATCACTGGCCGGCGCCGATAGGCCGAGATGCCTACATCGGGCCACTCGGCGAGCTGGTGGACGTGATGGCCGGATACACCGAGGGAGATCCGAACGGGCTACTGATGATGTGCCTCGCGATTGTCGGGAACATTCTCGGCAACGCCGTGTACTGGCGGGTGGGCAGGACGCGACACCCCGCACTTCTCTACCTGAACCTCGTGGGTGCATCCGGTGACGGCAAGAAGGGCACCGTGGAAGAGATGTGCCTCGGTGTCGCCGAGGCGCTCGACCCGGACTGGTACGCGCGCTGCGTCCACAAGGGAGGCATGTCAAGCGGCGAGGCCATCGTAGACCTCGTGCACGACCGGCTGGTGGTGAATCGCAAGAAGGGCGACAAGTGGGTGCCGGAAGTGGTCACCGAGGGATACGACGACAAGCGATCACTGATCGTAGAAGGAGAGTTCTACCAAGCTCTCGGAGTGATGAAGCGGGTGGGCAACACTCTCTCACCCGTCATCCGTGAAGCATGGGCAGGTGGCAAGCTGGAGACTATCGCCAAAACGGTTGAAGCAAAGCGCAAAGCCACTCATCCACACATCACTATCGTAGGAGAGATCACTCCGGATGAGCTTCACGATACGCTCGGCCGGAGTGACAAGGTGAACGGGTTCACCAACCGGTTCCTGTGGGCGATGGTGAGGACTAGCGGGGAAGTCTCGGTTACTCGTAACTGGGATAGCTCCATCATCCAATCCCAACTCGATGAGATCAAGCGGTCTATCCACCAGTTCCGGAACGGTGGTGAGATGCGGCTGGATGCCGATGGAGCCGCGTGGTGGGAGACTCTCTCTCGCGAGTTGAGCAAGGGGCGGGATGGGCTGGCCGGTGAGGCGACCAAGCGAGCGCGGCCGTACGTGTTGCGTATCGCGATGGTGTACGCCGTCCTGGACGGGGCCAGCTCCATCGGCACCCGCCACCTGGAGGCCGCGCTGGCGGTGTGGACGTACAACGAGGACTCGGTGGTCTACCTGTTTGGTGATCGCATCGGGAACGGGAACGTGGACAAGCTCCGCGACGCCCTGATTCTCGCCGGCGATAAGGGGATGAACCGGACGGAGATCAGCGAGCTGTTCAGTCGGAACCTGACCAAGGTTCAGATCGACACGATACTCCGCCGGTTGCGGGAGGGTGGCATGGCGGTCTACAGCAAGGAGCAGACCGCGAACGGCGGGCGCGCTGACGTGTGGCGATCGGTAACACCGAAGCGCCGGTATTCCCTACCACCTACGAAATAGACGAAATCACGAAATCGCCCTGGAGTGGAGATTCCGTGGCCTCGTACGAAATCAACGAAATGACGAAATCGTGGGCCGCGCGCCCCGGATCTAGCGCGCGCGGCTCGCGTGAACGGCAGTAGCAACGCAAACGTGGCGGCTCACTACACCGAGCCGCCGGAATCGAGGGGGGAACGATGATCGAAACCAAGTGGCGCGACGTGAGCACGAACGAGCTGGTGGAGTCCAACCAGCCGCGGCCGCCGTTGCGGTTCTACAAGATCTCCGAGATGGTGACCGACCCGGACGTGAAGCTGCGAATGGCGGTGAGCGCCGCCGTGCGCGAGTGGTGCGATGAGAACCCGGATGCGCTCACGATTGACCGGGGGCTACTTCGGTGCGGGTGCTGCGGAGAACGGGCGGACACCGTGCACTTCCTGCCGTGGGCGACGGACGACGTGGAGCGCGTCGAGTTCGCGTGTCCACGCCACGACGCGGACGGGTACTTCTGCGATATCGAGAGCATGTGGACGGGGCCGGCAGACTTCCGCGACCCACGCCGGGCGTACTCGATGGTGCACCACATCATCGACACGAAGGGCACCCGCGCTATCGAGTTGTGGGTTCGTCGCCTGGATAACCTCAAGTGGGTCGCCGCCGGCGCGAAGTGGCCGGCGGCCGAACCCACGCCGGCGGCGCAGACGATCACGCCGGGGAGGGCATCGTGACGGGTAACGGGATGCTCCCGTTCGGTGTAGACGAGATGCCGGGCACTTGGGGCGGCTGGTCGGAGCGCATGCTTCGGATCATGGGAGCCGCGATCCTGGAAGCCTCGGTGCCCCGTTACGTGCATGGAGAGGGCGACGTGTTGCGGGTGAGCCCTAAAACCGTCGCGGCGTGGGCGGCGGAGATGGAACGCCTCGATGCCGATACCCGCGCGTGGTGCGAGCCGCATTACGCCCGCCTCATCGGAGCGTTCAAACTCGCGTGGCCGGCGATGCACGCCGAGGGCTACGTCGGCGCATGGCGCGTCCCTGCCGGTGAATACCCAGAGTGCATCGTGACCCTCGCTCGGATCGTGCCCCAACTCTCCACGTCGGAGGAGTTGCCCGAGGCCATCATCGCGATGGCGCGGCTAGTGAAGGAACAACTCGGCGACCAGGACGACGCGCTGGCCGGCGGTTTCGATGGGCCGTGGGATGGCCCGACAGATCCCGACGCGCCGCTGGTGTTCGATCCGTACGGGCGGGAGTATGTCTGGAAGCGATTGGAGGAGGCAGATGGTAGCTACCAGCGCGATTGGTACGTGCCTCATGGTGGCGACCAGGCGCTGGAGGAGTTGGAGGCTGAAGCGGCCGCGATGTTCGCGCGGAGAGCGTGGGAGCTTCACCACCAGTGGTGCCTACGGTGGGAGCCGGCGAGGCGCTGGCGATGCCGGTGCGATGCGTGCTGGCAATGGCGGAATCAGGGGGTGGCGCCGTGAGCCTGTTGGAGCCGTATATCGAGAAGGCTCGACTCGCCGCGCGCCGCGACGTGCCGATGCGCGAACTCCCCGCCGGTCTGGTCGCCGAGATCGACCAGTTCGACGCGAACCGGCAGAACCGGCCGCTACAGGCGATCCAATGCGAGCTGGCCCTCACCTACCTCCTCAACGCGCGGGGAGCGAAGGACTGGCAACGATGCCCCCACTACGCGTTCGACTGGACGCGGACAGGCCGCGAGGGAGCGCCAACGCATCACGCGCTCATGGGCCACGAGTTCCTCGCATGCCCCACATGCAGCGCGGATCTCCGCGAGCACGCATCGCCGGCGCCGGGGTGTCACCTCTGCGGAGGCGACTCGGCCGACGTGCACGAGTACAAGTTCTTCGGCGCGCTGGTGTTGATCGGCAACGCGTGCGATGACTGCATCGCCGAGCTGTACGCCGAGTTCGACCTGCCGATGCGAGTCGAGGGAGTCAACTACACAACACGAGGGGGAGAATGATGGAGCTACGCGTGGGGAGAATCTGGATCGGGCCACCGCGCCCAAAGAAGCTGTTGGCAGACCCGGAGGGATTCCGGGAACTGGTGGCGGCGCGCGAGCGGCTAGAGCGCCGGGAGAAGCTCGCCGAGTTCGTGGAGGAGCGCGAGCGTTGGCTACGCGTGGTCACGGTGAAGGGCTCACACGGCGACTACGGCGTGGCGCTGGTGATCGACGGGTACTACAGCGACCCGGAGGACGCCGAGTGGATGGCCGACGAGTTCGCGAAGGAACTCGGCATCCCACGAGGCCACCACGGCGAACCGGCTAGCCAGACCCATACCGAGTAGCGCGGCTCCGGGGTGTGAGCGGGCACGTCGCGCCCCGCACGCTCCAGGAACGGCCGCTAGCTCCCATCGAGGGGTTAGCGGCCAGCCGCCGGCTCCGATCCTGCCCCTGGGTTGAGGTTCACATGGTTGGTTTTCGTTTCGCCCCCCCGATTGGTGACGATGAACGGTTTACGTTTTCGCGTCCGATAATCGAGGCATGAGCGAAACAGACACCGAGCCGAGCTACCTACCCGTGATCGCGACCCAGCCGAAAGGCGGGAAGCGGAGCCGTCGCCAGGGTGGCGCTCGGAAAGAGATCGCCATGCGCCAGGTCATCGAGGCGAAGGCCGCCGGGATGAGCTTCGCCGAGATTGGCGATCACATCGGTGTGAGCCGCCAGTACGCTCATCGACTGTTCCGCGAGGCAATGACTCGGCACCAGGCCGACCTCGCGCCGCTGGTGGCCGAGGTGAGGGCGCAGAGTCTCGCGACCTACAACGCCGTGATTTTGGCGCACTACCCGCGCCGGATGGATCCGAAGTCGGCCCACGTGCTACTCGCCGCGGTGGATAAGCGCGCTCGGCTGGTCGGTGCGGAGGCGCCGACGAAGGTGGAGCACTCGGGCAGTGTTGGCCACGGCCCCGTATCGACGGGTGAGCTGGCCGCGATCATGCGCCGGTTGGAGGAAGAGCAAGCGCAGTGGGAGGCGATGGGGAATGCGTGATCGTGCCGGCGAGTTGGCAGGGGTGCGCGCGTTGTGGCGCGAGCGGATCTTGCGGGAGACTTGTGATCGGTTCGCGGCGATGACGCCGAGCGAGCTGGCGGCCGAGATGGCTGGTCTAGATGAGCCGCTCGTGGTGGCGGGCGCCGAGGTGTTGGAGGCGATGTACCCGGCGGCGCATGTGGCCGCGGTGCTGGAGCGCGCGGGGATGACAGCCGCCTAGGCGCGTCGAATCGTCCGCGTGGCTTCACGTGTGAGCGCGTCCCTGGAATCCGGCACCCCGCGAAGGTAACGACGTTGCCGGACTGGTGCGGCCGGGATAACGGCTCTCATGCTCCCGATGCCGCGGGCGTCCTGGGTTCCGATCTCCGAGATGGCGCGCACGGCCAGCGTTACGTGGGCAGCGTGGCTGTTGCGTGCGGGTTCTGATAGCCGGTTCGTGGCTGGCCGGTTGAGGGTTCGGCACCGTCGTTACCGTGTCTCTCATGCCTGGAACGCATGAGCGACCACTACCCCCGAGGCTGGCCCTGACGGTTGATGAGGCGGCCGATGCCATCGGCGTGAGCGAGAGCCTGTTCTACCGCGACGTGCTCCCCGAGTTGAAGGTGGTTCGCCTCGGGCGCAAGCGGATCATTCAGGTGGGCGAGTTGGAGCGCTGGCTATCGGCGCGCGCGGAACGCGTGGGCGCCGCGTGATGAGCGAATCGGGACTGGTTGTGCGAACCGACACGGGCGCGGTAGACTCGGAGGCGATCTACAGGCCCGACCGGCCGCCACATTCCGTGCAAGGGCGCGGCGACCGGTCAGACAGAGAAAGGCTACGCCATGCGTAAGTCGAATGTGTCCATCCGCCGGCGCCATGCTCGCTCATGCCCAACGGCGAAGCGGCCACGTGCCGAGTGTGAGTGCCAGCCGTCGTTTGAGGCACGAGTCCAGAACCCGCGCACTCACAAGCCGATGCGCAAGTCGTGGCCGACCGAGGCGGCCGCGCTCTCATGGGGCGCCGACGTGCTCCGGATGCTCGACGTGCCAGACGCGCCGGAGAGCACCGCGACGCTCGGGGAGTTCGCCGACCTCATCCGCGACGGGATGGAGTCCGGCAAGATCAAGACCCGCGGTGGCCGCGCGTACAAGCCGAGCGTCTGCCGGGGCTATGACCTGTCGATGCGCACCCACGTGCTCCCGTACTTCGGCGATGGGAAGCGACTGGTGGAGATCACCGACCTGGACATGCAGGCGTTCGTGGATCACCTCCAGGAATGCGACGCGCCGGCGAAGCGCAAGGCGGCCGGGTTGGAGGGGTTGCACCCGTCAACGATCCGAAACGCGTTGATGCCGCTCCGGTTGATCCATCGCCGCGCGAAGCGGAGGAAGCTCCCGGTGGGCCAGTGGTTCGGCGACCTGGAGTTGCCCGAGGCGGAGGCGAGCGACCGGCGCGCGTTTGAGCGTGGAGAGGTGCTCGCGATGCTGGCGGCGCTCTCGCCGGCGGATAGGGCGTTGTGGGGATGCGCCTACTTCACGGGGTTGCGGCTCGGAGAGTTGCGGGCGTTGAAGTGGGAGTACGTGGATCTCGCGGAGCGGGAGCTTCACGTGGTGTGGGCGATGGACGCGACCGGCGCGACGATTGCGCCTAAGAGCGCGGCCGGGGTGCGCGCGGTGCCGATGCCGAGCGAGCTGGTGGCGTTGCTCTCGGCGCATCGGGAGGCGACGTGGGATCACGGCTACGTGTTTGGATCGTCGGCGGGTCGGCCGTTCAGTCATAGCGCGGCGCTCACTCGGGCGCACAAGGCGTGGGACGGCGCAGGGTTGCCGCGAGCGAAAATGCACGAGATGCGTCATTCGTACGCGTCGTGGGTGATCGACATGGACACGGATGGATCGTTGATGAAGGCGTTGTCTGTCTGGATGGGGCATAGCAGTATCGCTATCACCATGAACCTCTATGCCAAAGTCTTGAAGTCCACGACGGATCGGGCGCGAGATGTGATGGACGCGTACCACGCGGCGCCGCTCATCACGTCGGAGAGCGGTTCGGGCGCCTCGGGTGATGCCGCGGCCGTCCAGGGTGGCGCGAGGCGCGTAGCGGCTGTTTGAGGATGGCGTGGCGCGCGAGCCGGATTCGGGGGAACCGCTCGCGCGCCAGCCAGGTTCACTATGGGGCGTTGCAGGCGGGTGCGCTCATTACTGCGCGCCACGTACCGGCTACTGACACCCGGCCGTTCCCGTACTGGTAGCCGTGTCGCGGGTGGCGTGAGTGTCGGAGTGCGCGCACGTTCGCACGGATCTTGCGTGAATCGGTACCACGGCGTAGCATCCCGAGTACCACCCGGTGAGTCAGGGTGGACGCCCGACCCGGCGCCATCGTTCCGCAAAGAGGACGGCACCGGGTCAGACCAGAGGAGCCTACATGGCTATTTCCGACCCTGCCCGCGCCGCCGTGGATGCGGCCGATGCCGAGGTGGTAGCGCGGTGCGAGCTGGCCGCCGCCGTCGTGCGCCTACTCGCCGATGACCCGGCCGCTGTTCGACTCGACCGCTCGGGCGTGCTCGGGTTCGTCCGGGCAAGCCTCCAACAGGAACGCGATTCGCGCGCCGCTGGCATCATGCTCGCCGACCAGCGGAGCATCCGGTTCGCCGACCTCGTGCTGATCGCGGACGCGGCGGGAGTGCCGCTGGAGTCGTTGCGATGAGGCGGGTGGCTCTCACCCTAGCCGTGGCCGCGCTGGTGGCTCTTGCGGCGCCTCGCGTCGTGCTGGCGGGATCTTCGCCGAGCCTCCCCGCGTGTTCGGAGGATGCCATTCTGGTCGGTCACGGTCAGTACGCGAGCGGTCACTGGTCGAAATACTCGTGTGTCGCGCTCGATGACCTGTCGCCGCTCCAGGTGAACCGGGCGACGCCGAGCCTCGTGGTGCACGCGTACACGCGTGTGAGTCCGCGACTGGTGCTCCACACGCCAGCGGTCAGGTATCCGAACGTCGTGGATCGCGCCGAGCCGTAGGGCGCGCGAGGATGGGCCGGTGCGGCTGGTAGGAACTGGAGCCTCCTACCCGGCCAGCACCGGCCCTTTTCTTTGCCCGCGATTACAACACGTTGTTGTATCTACCACTTGTAAGTATTATTGCGAGAACTGCAAGGACGCGGGTATCGTGTCTGGCATGACGACACTCGCACTAACACCTGCCGAGCTTGCGCCGCTGGTGCGCGCGCTCGATGAGGCGGAGGCCGGCGCGTTCGGACTCTCCGCCGATGATCGTGGCCGACTCTCCGACCTGGACGTGATCCACCACGTGGCCGGGGAGGTTGCCGCCGGTGCTGGCACGTTCTCACCGGCCGAACGATTGGCGCTAGCTCGCGTCGAACAGGCGACCGAGTAAACGGCGCCGGGGACACCGATGGCCGGCGGGCACCACACCGCCGGCCTCCAGGTTTTGGGGGACGCCGGCGGCCACGGAGACCATGTTGCATCCGCGCATCGGTGGATAGATGGCGGAGCGCCCCGTGGCGGCCGGCAGGGTGGACGCTACCCGAGGCGCCCGGATCCGTAGCGGCTACGTGCGCGCCATGTGCGCGCCAAAACGCCCGATTCTATGTGTTTCCGTGGGCTTCCGTGGAATCTCGGCATCGGCGGAGAGGGTGCCCTGACGGTACGCGGAAAGCGCGTAACCATGCGGGATTTGAGTCTACGAACGGCGGGGGTGGGATTCGAACCCACGAATGAGCTTGACGCCCATTGCCGGTTTTCAAGACCGGTGCGTTCAACCGCTCCGCCACCCCGCCGGACGGCCTGAGAATACCCGGTGCTCAGTCGGCTCTGGCCACTTGCTCGGCCAGCCGTTCGGCGGCAAGACCACGCGCTGCGCGGTGCACGTCGGGCATGCCGGTGACCGCTGCCAGGAAGTCGTCGGCCGAGAGCGAGTAGAGGCTGACGTCGGTCTTTGCGGCCACCGTCGCGGTGCGTGGCGTGTCGTTGAGAAGCGCGATCTCGCCGAAGCCCTCGCCGCGCGTGAGGTCGGTGGTGAACCCGGCCTCGGTGCTCACCGTCACCTCGCCGTCGGCCACCAGGTAGAAGAGGTCGCCCGGGTCGCCCTCGCGGATGAGGACGTCGCCGGCGTCGGCTGTCAGCGGCTCCATCGCGCGTGCGACATCCTCGAGCTCGGGCGGGGGCAGCGGCCGGAAGAGCGGCATGGCGCGCAGCAGGCCGATCTGCACCACCGGCACGGTGGCCCGCGCATCGGCGCCGAGGATCAGCGGGAGCAGCAGGAAGGTCACGATCGGCATGATCGCGGCGACGCCGAGGATCGCGGCCTCGTTGCCGCCGAGCCGCACGAGCCCCGAGACGAGGATCGAGCCGAGCGCCAGCGCAAGCATGTCGAGGCCCTCGAGCATGCCGAACACGCGGCCGAGCACCTCGGGCGAGCCGGTGCGCTGCAGGAGCGTGCGGCCCGACACGTCGAAGAGGCTTCGGCCGATGTTGGCGATCACGAGCATCACCACGGTGAGCGCGGCGTTCGGCCACACGGCGATCAGCGCGATCGAGACGCCCATGACGGCGGTGGCGGCGATCAGCGCGGGAGCGATCCTGCGGCGCCCGACCAGCCCCAGCGTCACCACCACTGCGATCAGGCCGCCGACGCCGAAGGCGGCAGTCAGGACGCCCACGAAGGAGTTGCCGATCCCCAGCCAGCTGATGGCGAGCACCACGAACAGCACGTCCATGGCGCCGTAGAACAGGTTCTGGGAGGCGAGCACCACCACGAGCGCCGCGGTGCCCGGCTCGCGCGCGAGCAGGCGAAGCGCATCAGCAGTGTCTCTGAGCGGAGAGGCGCCTTCGGGCTGCACCTCGGCAGGCGGCAGCGACTTCGCGAGCGGCCACGCGATCCAGGATGAGAGCAGCATCAGCGCCGCGAACACGCCGATCGCGAGGCCCGGCCCGCCCGCCACGAGCACGGCGGAGGCGGTCAGCGGCCCGGCCACCACGCCGACGTTCTCGATCCAGCCCATGGCTGCGTTTGCGGCGGTGAGCTCGTCGGGGGTGTGCACCGCCAGCGGTAAGACGACGTTCATGGTCGGGCGTGTGAGGTTGTAGGTCGGCGCGGCCAGGATCGCGAAGGCGTAGACCACCTCCGATGGGGCGTGGAGGATCAGCGCCGCCGCCAGGAGGCCCATGGAGAGCGCTTGCGCGAGGAATCCCGCGACCAGCACCTTGCCGGGCTGGTAGCGGTCGGTGAACGTCGAGAGCACCGGTGAGAGCACCACGCAGGGCAGCAGCATCGCGAAGGCGAGCACGCCGCTCGCCGTCGCGCCGCCATGATCGTAGGCGTACACCAGTATGGCGATCCATTCGCCATACTCACCGGCATTGAAAAGGGCGAAACCGACCCCGCACCGGCGTAGCGAGGAGTTGCGCGCGAGTTTCGCGAGGGGCTGAAGCCTGCTCGCCATCGCGAGAGTGTAAAGCACCGGAATAGAGTTGCGGAATGACTGATCCGTATTACGACCTGGGCCCGCACTCGCTGCCGATCGCAACGTCGTCCCCCGAGGCGCAGACGTGGTTCGATCGCGGCCTGATCTGGTGCTACGGCTTCAACCACGAGGAGGCGGAGCGCTGCTTCGCCCACGCAGTCGCCGCAGACCCGGACTGCGCGATGGCTCACTGGGGGATCGCCTACGCAGTTGGGCCCAACTTCAACAAGGACTGGCCGTCGTTTGGCGAGGAGGAGCGTGTGGGCGCCGTTGCCCGCGGGCACCGCGCGGCGGCCGAGGCGCTTCGGCTGGCCGATCCCGAGCGGCCGCTGGAGCAGGCGCTGATCCAGGCGATGACGGCGCGCTACCCGGCGCCGGAGCCGATCGGCGACTGCACGGTGTGGAACGACGACTACGCGGCTGCGCTTCGCCCGGTGTACGAGCGCTTCGGCCAGAACCCTGATGTGGCGTGCCTGTTCGGCGAAGCGCTCATCAACCGCACGCCGTGGCAGCTCTGGGATCTGGTCACCGGCGAGCCGGCCGAGGGAGCCGACACCCTCGAGGCGGTCGGGGTGCTCGAGCGGGCGATCGCCGCGATCGATGCGGCCGGCGCCGCCCCGCACCCCGGGCTGCTGCACATGTACATCCACACGATGGAGATGTCGCCGTACCCCGAGCGCACGCTGAAGGCCGCCGACCAGCTGCGGCCGCTCGTGCCCGACTCAGGGCACCTCCGGCACATGCCCACCCACATCGACCTGCTGACGGGCGACTACCTGAGCGTGGTGGTCGAAAACGACAAGGCCATCGTCGCCGACCGGATGTTTCTCGAGCGCGAGGGCGCCCTCAACTTCTACGCGCTCTACTGCTGTCACGACCTGCACTTCAAGGTGTACGGCGCGATGTTTCTGGGGCAGTTCGAGGCAGCTCTCGAGGCGGCAGAGGAGATCACGTCGATCATCACCGAGGATCTGCTGCGCGTCGAGACCATGCCCATGGCCGACTGGGCCGAGGGGTTTATCCCCATGCGTCTGCACGTGCTGGTGCGCTTCGGGCAGTGGGAGACCATCATCGGCGAGCCGCTGCCCGGAAACCCCGCCCTCTACTGCATGACCACCGCGCTTCTGCACTACGCCAAGGCGATCGCATACGCGACGCTCGGGGACATCGCCTCGGCCGAGCGTCAGCGGGCGCTCTTCGCCGAGGCCCGCGACCGAGTGCCCGAGTCGCGCGCGATCTTCAACAACACGGGGCTCGACCTGCTCGAGATCGCCGAGCAGATGATGGCCGGTGAGGTCGCCTACCGGGCCGGCGACATCGAGCGCGCGTTCACGCACCTGCGGCGCGCCGTGGAGCTCGACGACACGCTGCCCTACGACGAGCCGTGGGGCTGGATGCAGCCGACCCGCCACGCGCTGGGGGCACTGCTCCTCGAGCAGGGGCGCACGGTGGAGGCCGAGGCGGTGTACCGCGCCGACCTGGGGCTGGATGATTCGGCGCCACGGCCGAGCCGGCATCCCAACACGGTGTGGAGCCTGCACGGCCTGCATGAGTGCCTGGTGCGAAACGGCGAGCTGGGTCAGGCGGCGGAGCTCAGGCCCCGGCTCGACCAGGCGCTGGCCCTCGCGACCGTGCCGATCAGGAGCTCATGCTACTGCCGGATCAGTGAATAACCGGTGCCTGGCACCGTTCATTCACGGCCGATCACCGGCGGCGCGCCGAACGGGTGCAGCACTGCCGGCGTCTCGATCGAGCCGTCAGCCTGCTGGCCGTACTCGATCAGCGCGAGCAGGGTGCGGCTCGACGTGACCGCCGTGCCGTTCAGCATGTGCACGAACTGCGTCTTCCCGTTCTCGTCGCGATAGCGCGTGCCCAGGCGCCGCGCCTGGTAGTCGGTGCAGTTCGAGCAGGAGGTGAGCTCGCGGTAGCGGCCCTGCCCCGGCAGCCACACCTCGATGTCGAACTTGCGCGCCGCAGAGTCGCCCAGATCGCCCGCGGCGATGTTCACCACGCGGTAGTGGAAGCCCAGCTCCTGGGCGATCTCCTCCTCGATGGAGGTGATCATCTCCTGCTCGTCCCACGACGTCTCGGGCAGGCAGTAGCTGAACATCTCGAGCTTGTTGAACTGGTGCACGCGGAAGATGCCGCGCGTGTCCTTGCCCGCCGCACCCGCCTCTCGCCGGAAGCACGTCGAGTAGCCCACGTAGCGCTTCGGCAGCTCCGAGGCGTCCAGGATGCGGTCGCCGATGAGCGACGCCAGCGGCACCTCGGCGGTGCCCACCAGAAACAGCGGATCGGTATCGAGGCCGTACACCTGGCTGCGGGCCTCCGGGAAGAACCCGGTGCCCACCATCGCCTCCTCCTTCACCAGCACCGGCGGCGTGACCGGGATGAACCCCCTGGCGGCGATCTTTGCAAGCGCCCACTGCACCATCGCGAACTCGAGGCGCACGAGGTCGCCCAGCAGGTAGTGGAAGCGGCTGCCCGACACGCGCGAGCCGTCCTCGGAGTCGATCAGGCCGAGGCCGTCGGGGCCGGCGATGTCGAGGTGGTCGCGCACCGGGAAGCTGAACTCCGGCTTGGCGCCGACGACCCGCAGCTCGGCCGCGTCCTCATCGCTGGTGCCGAGCGGCGCGGAGGGGTGGGGCAGGTTGGGGATGGTGAGCATCAGCTCGGCGATCTCGGCTTCGACGGCTGCAAGATCAGCCTCGCCGGCAGTCTGGGCGGCCTTCAGCGTGGTCTGGGCGACGATCTCGGCGGTGGCGTCTTCGCCGCGCTGGCGCGCCTCCGCGATGGCCTTCGCCGCGGCGTTTCGCTCGGCCCTGGTGGCCTCGACCCGGCCCAGCACCTCGCGCCGCCGCGCGTCGAGCGCGAGGAACGCGTCCACCCGGTCGCCGGCACCGCGGCGGCTCAGCGCCTCGCGGACGGCATCGGGATCAGCTCGGATGGCTCGCTGGTCGATCATCTCCGCGAGTCTACTAACGCCTGGATGAACTTGGCCACACCGTCGTCGCCCACGCTCGGCACGCGCCAGTCCGCGTGCTCGACCAGCACCGGGTCGGCGTCGGCCACCGCGACGCCCAGGCCGGCGGTCTGCAGCAGCTCCACATCGTTTGCGCCGTCGCCGAACCCCACCAGCGCCGAGGTGGGGATGCCCACCCGGTCGCACACGAACTCGAGCGCGGCGCCCTTCGACACTCCCGGCTGTGCGATCTCCAGGAAGTACGGCAGCGACTTGGCGATGAAGAGCGTGTGGTCGAACCGGTGCCGCAGGTCCACCTCGAGCCGGTCGAGCGCCCCGGACTCGCCCACCACCACGATCTTGGTGGTCGGCTCGGTGAGCCACCCGAGCATGTCGCCCACCACGTGGGCCTCGAGGCGCGCGTGGTGTGCGTAGGTGCGCGCCTCCTCGTTCATCTCCTCGACGTAGAGCTGATCGTCGCGGTAGACGTTCATGTGGAAGCCGTCGGCCTTGATCGCCTCGACCACCTTGCGCGCGATCGCGGTCTCGATCGGCTGGTGGCGCAGCCACTCACCCGTGACCGGGTCGGCGATCAGCGCGCCCTGGTAACAGATCACCGGCGCGGTGATGCCCAGCTGCAGCGCGTAGGGTCGCGCTGAGGCAAACATCCGCCCGGTCGCGATGATCGGCGTGATGCCCACCTCGGCAGCCTCCTCCACGGCCCTGATGAGCGCGGGGGAGAGCTCCAGGCTCTCGGGCAGGATCGTGCGATCCATGTCCATCGCCACCCCCTGGACGGTGCTCGGGTCGAGGTCGGGCGGGAGGATCTGCTGGCTCACCGGGCGGTCTCCTGGAGGATGTAGTTGACGATGTGCTCGAGGTCGTCGCCCTTCACCAGGTCGCGCGGCATGCCGGGCGCGCCGTGCTGGATGGCGTTGACGATCTGGTCTCGCGTGGGGTTGAGGTCGTACAGGTTGGGTGCGGCCTCAACGGGTGAGAGGCCGCCCTGGGTCAGCGCGTGACACGAGCCGCACTGCTGCTGGAACAGCACTCGATCCTTGTGCAGGCGGCTGGTGCCGCAGGCCGTCACCACCAGCAGAAAGACCAGCAGTGCCGTGATCGGGGCGGCGCGCATCGCATCGAGCGTATCCTTCATGACCAGATGGATGCGCAAGACACTCGCCTGTGCGACCTGATCCAGAACGAGCTCCCGCTCGTCGAGAAGCCCTACGCGGCGCTGGGTGAGAAGCTCGGGATGCCCGAGTCCGAGGTGCTCGAGCGCGTTTCGCGCCTGCGGTCGGACAGGATCATCCGCCAGGTGTCGGCCATCTTCGACACGCGAAAGCTGGGCTACCGCTCGATGCTGGTGGCCGCGCGCACGTCGCCCGAGCGGGCAGACGCTGCCGCTGCGGTCATCAACTCGCACCCCGGCGTCACGCACAACTACCAGCGCGACAACGAGTTCAACATCTGGTTCACGCTGGGGGTGCCGCCCAACTCGAAGCTGGGCCTCGACGCGTCGGTGGAGCTGCTCGGCGAGATGGCCGAGGTGGACTCCATCCGCCCGCTGCCCGCGCTCAAGTTCTTCAAGATCGGCGTTGATCTCGACATGGCCGGCGGACGCGATCCCGCCGCCAAGAAGGTGCGGGCCAAGCCCACCGCCCCGGCGCCCGCGCCCGACAGCATCCCGCAGCGCGACATCGACGCCATCCGCGCGCTGCAGGGCGACCTGCGGACGGTGTCCGAGCCGTTCAAGGGCCCGGCCGAGCGCCACGGCTTCACGGTCGAGGAGCTCCTCACCCACGCCCACCGGTTCCTCGAGACGGGGCAGATGCGCCGCTTCGCCGCCGTCCTCTACCACCGCTCGGCGGGCTTCGTCTACAACGGCATGGGCGTCTGGCGGGCGCCCGAGGATCGCATGGACGAGCTCGGCTCGCTCATGGCATCGTTTCGCGGCGTCTCGCACTGCTACCAGCGCCCGACCTATCCGGACTGGCCCTACAACCTGTTCTCCATGACGCACGGCCGCACCAAGAAGGAGTGCGAGGACGTGCTCGACGCGATCGCGGCCGAGACCGGCATGGACGAGCGGGTGGTGCTCTACTCGACCAAGGAGTGGAAGAAGACGCGGTTGGTCTACTTCAGCCCCGACGCCGAGGAGTGGGAGCGCGAGCACGCTCCCGTCGCAGCCGGCTAACGCGGAATCTCACGCGCCGGGGGTCTGCGGCGTTCTTCTGGCATGAGCCTGCCTCCGTTTCAGCGGCTGCTGGATGCCTACGGCGACGACGTGCTGCGCTATCTGCGTGCAGCCGTGGGCGCCCAGGAGGCCGAGGACGCATGGCAGGACACCATGATCGCGGCGCTTCGGGCCTACCCGGCGCTTCGCGACGACGGCAACCTGCGGGGCTGGATGTTCACGATCGCCCACCGAAAGGCGCTCGACAGCCATCGCGCGCGAAGGCGGCGGCCAATCGCCGTGGCCGACGTGCCCGAGCAGCTGGTAGATCCGCCCGCCGAGCCCGATCCCGGGCTCTGGGTGGCGGTTCGAAAGCTGCCGCAAAAGCAACGGGCGGCGGTCACGCTCAGGTTTGCCGCAGACCTCGACTACGGCGCCATCGCGGCGCTCATCGACTGCAGCGAGGAGGCCGCCCGCCAGAACGTGCGGGCCGGTCTCAAGGCAGTCAGGAAGGAGTGGGCACATGACGCAGTCACGAGCTGACGCGCTGGCGCTCCGGGCCCAGCAGGAAGGGCTGCTGGACGTGGTGTACACGTCGGTTGACGCCCCGTTCGGGGTGCTGGAGGTGGCAGCGACGCCGCAGGGAGTGGTGCGGGTGGCGTTCGGGTCGGAGCGGCTCGACGAGGTGCTGCAGGAGCTTTCCGACACCATCTCACCGCGCGTGATCGAGTCGCCCGCGCGGCTGGACGGCGTGCGCCGCGAGCTGGACGAGTACTTCAGCGGCACGCGCCGGGAGTTCGAGACGCCGGTTGACTGGCGGCTCTCGCACGGATTCCTGCTGAAGGCCCGCGAGGCCTGCTACGCCATCCCGTTCGGCGAGGTGCGCACCTACGCCGAGCTGGCCGAGGCCGCCGGGAGCCCGAAGGCGGTCCGCGCCGCCGGCAACGCCATGGCCAGGAACCCCGTCCCCATCATCGTGCCCTGCCACCGGGTGCTGCGGTCGGGCGGCGCGCTGGGTGGCTACGGCGGCGGGCCCGAGACCAAGCGCTGGCTGCTGGGCCTGGAGCGAAGCGGGTTCGGCAGCTAGAGCAGCCGCTCGCCCAGCTCGTCGTAGGCCTGAATGGGCACCTCGGCCGCGGGCGAGTCCTCGTAGTCCTCGGCAAAGAGGCTCCAGATCATCGCGTCGTGCAGGGTGCCGTCGGCGTCGGCGATGCGCCGCCGAAGCGTCGCCTCGTGCTCGAAGCCCAGGCGCTCGGGCACCGCGGCGCTGCGCACGTTGCGCGGGTCGCAGTGGATCTCGACCCGGTCGAGCCCCATCACCTCGAAGCACACGCGGGTGAGCGCTGCCGAGCTCTCGGTGATGAGCCCCTGCCCCTCGTACTGCGAGCTGATCCAGTAGCCGATCTCGCGCGACTCGGGGCCGCTGCGGGGGTGCAGGCCGGTGCCGCCGAGCACCTCGGTGTCGGTGGGGTCGAAGATCCCGTAGACGTTGTCCTCGTCGTTCTGGAACATGCGCTGGAAGTTGCGCAGCCGAAGCGTCTTCTCGGCGAGCGTCTCTGGCTCGTACTGCGCCCACGGCATCCACGGCAGCAGGTGCTCGATGTTCATGTCGATGACGCGCTTCAGCTCGCCGGCGTCCTCGGGCTCCCAGCAGCGGATCACGAGGCGGTCGGTCACGATGCGAAACGGCGCGGGCACCTAGACCTCCAGCTTCAGTCCGTCGTAGGCCACCCCGACCCCGTCGGGCAGCCACTCCTCGAGCTCTGCCTGGGTGCCGGTGCGGTGGCCGATGTGCGTGAAGAGCGTGCGGCCCGACTTCATCTTCGCAGCGACGGGGAGCATCGCCTCCATCGAGAGGTGGCCGCCCACGGTGCGCTCGCGGCTGGAGCCGTCAACCACCGCCACGTCGGCGCCGTTGGCGAGCTTCGAGGCCGGCGGCGCGCCGAGGTCGGGCATGTACACGAAGGATCCCGAGCCGCCCTGCTGGAACCGCAGCCCGAACGTGGGGATGCCGCCGTGGTCAACGTCGAACGCCTTCATGCCGAGCTCCTCCCCCAGGTCGATCGCGATCCCCGGGTTGATGTAGGAGATGCGGAAGTCGAGCCGCGGGAAGATCTTTCGCAGCAGTCGCTCCTGGGTCTTTGCCATGTAGAGCGGTAGGCGCCGGAGCTTGGCGAGCTCGTGCAGGCCCAGGATGTGGTCGTGGTGGATGTGGGTGAGGACGATCGCCTCGGGCACCACGCCCGCGCGTCGCAGCTGCGCGTAGGCATCGGGGCCGGCGTCCACCATGATGCGGTTTTCGACCAGGATGGATGAGCGCAGGCGCGCGTCGCGGGGATCGTCCGACGTGCACATCGGGCACGAGCACCCCAGCCGTGGAATTGGCCAGGCTGCGGCGGTTCCAAGGAATTCCACAAGCATCCGGGGAGCCTAGTCGAACACCTGTTTGGAGCCGGTAGGATGCAGGGTTCGTGGCTACTGATCGAACAGACCCGCTCGCGAGCTTCTCGGCCCCGGTCGCCGGCTGGTTCAGGCGCTCGTTCCCGGAGCCCACGCGCGCGCAGAAGCTGGGCTGGCCCGCCATCTCGGCGGGCAAGCACACGCTCATCCTGGCACCGACCGGCTCGGGCAAGACGCTCGCCGCGTTCCTCTCGGCCATCGACGGGCTCACCAAGCGCGCGAGCGAGGGCACCCGCGTGCTCTACGTCTCACCGCTGAAGGCGCTCAACCACGACGTCGAGAAAAACCTCCGCGCGCCGCTCGCCGGCATCGGCTCCGAGCGCGAGATCAGCGTGGCCGTGCGCACGGGGGACACCTCCCAGCGCGACCGCGCCGCGATGCGCCGCCACCCGCCCGACATCCTCATCACCACGCCGGAGTCGCTCTACCTGATGCTCACCTCGGCGGCGCGCGAGACGCTCGCAAACGTCGAGACCGTCATCATCGACGAGATCCACTCGGTCGCCGCCACCAAGCGCGGCACGCACCTCATGCTCTCGCTGGAGCGGCTCGACCACCTCGTGGGCCGCGACGTGCAGCGGATCGGCCTCTCGGCCACCCAGCGCCCGCTCGAGGAGATCGCAAGCTTCCTGGGCGGCGAGGGCCGCGAGGTCACCATCGTTGACGCCGGCGGCGGCAAGGAGCTCGACATCGAGGTGATCGTGCCGGTGCCCGACATGCGCGAGCTGGGAGGCGCCCCCGAGGTGGAGGGCGAGCCGCGCGTCTCCATCTGGCCGGCCATCTACCCGCGGCTGCTCGAGCTGGTGCGCGAGCACCGCTCCACCATCATCTTCGTCAACAGCCGCCGTGCCGCCGAGCGCGTCGCCAACCGCCTGAACGAGCTGGGCGAGGAGGACATCGCACGCGCCCACCACGGGTCGCTCGCCCGCGAGCAGCGGCTGCAGATCGAGGATCTGCTGAAGACCGGCAAGCTGCCGGCCCTGGTGGCGACATCGTCACTGGAGCTCGGGATCGACATGGGCGCGGTCGACCTGGTGGTGCAGATCGAGTCGCCGAAGTCGGTCGCAGCGGGGCTGCAGCGCGTGGGCCGGGCGGGCCACAACGTGGGCGAGGCCTCATCGGGCCGGTTCTTCCCCAAGTTTCGCGGCGACCTGCTCGAGACAGCCGTGGTCACCCGCCGCATGCAGGAGGGCGAGATCGAGCACACGCGGGTGCCGCGGCGGCCGCTGGACGTGCTCGCCCAGCAGATCGTGGCGATGACGGCCATGGACGAGTGGGTGGTTGACGAGCTCCACCGCGTGGTGTGCCGCGCCTACCCGTACCGCGACCTCTCGCGGGCACAGCTCGAGGGCGTGCTCGACATGCTCGCCGGGCGCTACCCGTCGGATGAGTTTGCCGAGCTGCGGCCGCGCGTCATCTGGGATCGCACCGCGGGCACGGTCACCGCGCGCGACGGCTCGAAGCGGCTGGCGGTCATCAGCGGCGGCACCATCCCCGACCGCGGCCTCTACGGCGTGTTCATGGCAGACGGCGGCGCGCGGGTGGGCGAGCTCGACGAGGAGATGGTGTACGAGGCGCGCCAGGGCGAGGTGTTCCAGCTCGGGGCCAGCTCGTGGCGGATCGAGCAGATCACGCGCGACCGCGTGCTGGTGTCGCCCGCGCCGGGCGTGCCCGGGAAGCTCCCGTTCTGGAAGGGCGACGGCATCGGCCGGCCCTACGAGCTGGGGCAGGCCGTCGGCGCCGCCGCCCGTACGCGATCGTTCGGGCCGCTCGACCCGCTCGCGGCGTCCAACCTCGCGAACTACCTCGACGACCAGGAGCAGGCCACGGGCGTTGTGCCGTCGGATCGCACCATCGTGATCGAGCGCTTCCGCGACGAGTTGGGCGACTGGCGCATCTGCGTGCTCTCGCCGTTCGGGGCGCGGGTGCACGCCCCCTGGGCGCTCGTTGTGGAGGCGCGCATGTCCGAGCAGCTCGGCATCGACGTGGAGGCGATGTGGTCGGACGACGGCATCGCCATCCGGCTGCCCGATTCCGATGCCCTGCCGCCCACCGATCTCATCGCGGTGCCGCCCGGTGAGCTCGACGACCTGCTGCTCGACCGCGTGGCGCAGAGCCCGATGTTCGCGGCACGGTTTCGCGAGAACGCCGCCCGCGCGCTCCTGCTGCCGCGCCGGCGGCCCAACATGCGCACGCCGCTCTGGCAGCAGCGGCTGAAGGCCCACGACCTGCAGCAGGTGGCCAAGCGGTTCGGCTCGTTCCCGATCATGCTCGAGACCTACCGCGAGGTGCTCTCCGACGTGTTCGAGGTGCCCCGGCTGAAGCAGCTCCTGCAGTCGATCGCAAGCGGGCAGGTGCGGCTGGTGGAGGTCGAGTCGGCCCAGCCGTCGCCCTTCGCGAGCTCGCTGCTGTTCGACTACATCGCGAGCTACATGTACGAGGGCGATGCCCCGGCCGCCGAGCGGAGGATGCAGACCCTCACGCTCGACAGAGCGCTGCTGGCCGAGCTGCTGGCCGCAGACGACCTGCGCGAGCTGCTCGATCCCGAGGCCATCGCCGAGGTCTCGGCCGAGCTGCAGGGCATCGGAGGGAGCCTCACCGCCGACACGGCGCACGACCTGCTGCGCCGGCTCGGCGCGCTCACGCGGGCCGAGCTCGAGCGGCGCGGCGCCGACGACGCCGCGGTTGCCCGCCTCCTGAAGGATCGCCGCGCGTTCGAGGTGGGGATCGCCGGCGAGCAGCGGGTGATCGCCGGCGAGGACGCGGGCCTCTACCGCGACGGCCTGGGAGCGGTTCCGCCGCCCGGCGTGCCGGTGGCGTTTCTCGACCACGTGCCCGACGCGCTCGATCGGCTGGTGCTGCGCCACGCGCGCACGCACGTGCCGTTCTCGGCGTCCGAGGTCGCCGCGCGGCTGGGCGTGGACGCGACCGGGTCGCTCGCTCGGCTGGTGAAGGAGGGGGAGCTGCTGGAGGGCGGCTTCCTGCCCGCCGGGAGCGGGAACGAGTTCGTGGCGCCCGAGGTGCTGCGGCGGCTGCGCCGGCGCACGCTGGCGCGGCTGCGGCGCGAGGTGGAGCCGGTTGAGCCCGCGGTGCTGGGGCGGTTTTTGCCCGCGTGGCACGGCATCGGGCGCGACCTCGGCCGGGGCCAGACGCGGCTGCGGGAGGTGGTCTCGCAGCTCGAGGGGCTCGCGCTGCCGGTCGCGGCCATCGAGTCGGACATCCTGCCGGCGCGCATTCCCGGCTACCGCTCGGACTGGCTCGATACGGCGTGTGCAGGCGGCGAGCTGGTATGGATCGGCGCGGGGCCCGGGAAGGTGCGCCTGTACCTGCGCGAGAACGTGCCGCTGCTTCATCCCGCGCTCGACGAGCGCGAGCATCAGCTCCTGGAGGTGCTCGACCGGCGCGGAGCGAGCTTCTTCGCCGACCTCGTGACCGACGTCGGCGGCGCAGATCGCGCGGTGCTGGCCGACCTGTGGGAGCTGGTGTGGGCAGGGCTGGTGACCAACGACGCGTGGGAGCCGCTGCGCGGCGGGGTCAAGCTGCGTGCGCTGCCGGCCTCTGCGCCGGTGCGGCGCACGCGCCGGTCGCGGGCGACCTCATCGCTTCCGGCGGCACGCGGCCGGTGGTCGCTGGTGGCGCCGCTCCTCCAGCCGGTCGCGACGCAGAAGGAGCGCGCGCGGACCCTGGCCGAGGTCATGCTCGAGCGCCACGGCGTGGTCACGCGGGCGGCGGTGCTGGCCGAGGGCGTGCCGGGCGGCTTCTCGTCGGTGTACGGCGAGCTCCGCGCGATGGAGGAGGCGGGGCTCTGCCAGCGCGGCTACTTCGTGGAGGGGCTGGGCGGGGCGCAGTTTGCGCTGCCGGCGGCCGTCGAGCGGCTGCGCGACCTGCGCGAGCGCGATCCGCGGGCCGAGGCAGTGGTGCTGGCAGCGACGGATCCCGCCAACCCGTTCGGCGTGACGGCGCCGTGGCCGGATGCGGCGCGAAAGCCGTCGCGGGCCGCAGGGGCGTGGTTGGCGCTTGTGGGCGGCGCGGCGGCGGTCTACGTGGAGAAGGGCGGGCGCGGCCTGGTGACGTTCGATCCGGAGCTGTTCGACGCGGGCATCGGGGCGCTCGCGGAGGCGGTGGCGAAGGGCAGGATCAAGCGGATCACGCCCGAGCGAATCGACGGCCGTCCGCTGACGGGCGACCCGGCAGAGAGCGTGCTGCTGGCCCACGGCTTTCTCCAGACACACAGGCGGCTGGTGCTCCAGGCCTGATCAACGGCGCCGGGTGGTGACGTAGACGTCGATCGACGACGGCAGGTCGAAGGGGCCGTCGCCGTGCGACCGCAGGATGTCGCGCACGTCGGCCAGCAGATCGTCGCGCTCGTCCGCAGGCAGCGCCCCCACGAAGCTCCACGACGCCACCAGCGCCACCAGCTGGTCGATGGTCAGCGACTGCACGAACGGGAAGCTGGTCTTCACCAGGGGCTCGAACTGCTCCGAGCGCTCGAACGCGTCGCGCCAGAGCCCCGTCCACGGCCGGTTCTCGGGCCGCACGTCGCGCCGGTTCACCTGATTGAGCCGCTCGGTGAGCTCGGCATCGCCGGGCAGCACGTCCCAGCCGCTGTGCCCGTAGATCACCGCGAGGCCGCCGCCCGGCCGAAGCACGCGGTGGATCTCGCGAAGCGCCCGGTCGCCGTCGAACCAGTGAAACGCCTCGGCCACGAACACGGCCTCCACCGACGCGTCGTCCAGCGGGAGCTGCTCGGCGGTGCCCGAGATGGGCTCGGCCTCCGGCATCTGCTCGGTGAGCACGCGCCGCATCTCGGCCAGCGGCTCCACGATGATCAGCCGCCCGGCCCGCGGAGCCAGGAGCCGCGAGAGCTTGCCGGTGCCCGCCGCCAGGTCGAGCACGGTGGCCGAGTCGCTCAGCCCGAGCCGCTCCCACGCCCAATCGACCGGCTCGGACGGGTACTCTGGACGGCCCAGCTCGTACTCATTTGCGATGCCTGCAAAGGCCTGTGCCAGCGGATCGATGCGGGGTGCGGGGTCCATAAACTGACCATGATGCTATCTCCCCCATTCGACGTCGCCCATGCCTGAGGGCCATTCGCTCGAGCTGGCGGCCCGCCGCCTCGCGCCGATCGTGGGCTCCGACGTGCTCGAAGGTCCGCTCGCAGGCAGCACGGTGACCGGCGTGGAGGCCCGCGGGAAGCACCTGTTGATCCACGCCGCCGACGGCCGAAGCGTCGATCTGCACCTGGGCATGCACGGCCGCGCACGGCTGCTGCCGTCAGGCGCCGGGCCCTCGCGCGCGGCGCTCAACCAGGCCGTCATGCGCACCTCCAAGGGCGACGCCGTGCTGGTCGGCCGCATGCGCGTGGGGCGCTCACAGCCCAGGCTCGCGCTAGGCCCCGACCTGCTCCACGGCCGCTTCGACGCGCGTGAGTACCTGCGCCGCGCGCGGCTCATCGAGAGGCCCATCGCCGAGACGCTGCTCGACCAGCGAGTGCTCGCCGGCATCGGCAACATCGTGCGCTGCGAGGCGCTCTTTCGCGAGGCGATCGATCCATTCGCGCCGGCGAAGGAGCTCTCCGACCGCACCCTCCTTCGGCTCGCAGCGGTCTCGCGCAGGCTCCTTCGCGCGGGCGTCACCGATCGGGGCCAGCTCGGCCGCACCATCTACCGCCAGGCCGGCCGGCCGTGCCCGCGCTGCCGCACCCCCATCGCCTCGCGGCCGGTGGGAGAGCAGCGCCGGCGCCTCTACTGGTGCCCGGGCTGCCAGGTGAACCGGTGAGGGGCCGGTACTCCGACGAGGAGTTCGACCGGGCTCGAGGGGCCCTCCTCGGGCTGGCGGTCGGCGACGCGCTCGGCGCCGCGCTGGAGTGGCTTCACCCCAACCAGATCCGCCAGCGCTACGGCGGCGAGCTCCGCGACCTCGTGCAATCGACGCTCTGGGCGCGGGGTGAGTGGACCGACGACACCGCCATGGCGCTCGAGCTCGCGCGGAGCATCGTGGAGTGCGGCGAGTACGACGAGGACGACGTCTTCGCCCGCTACGCGCTCTGGGCGCGCTCGGGCCCGAAGGACATCGGCGGTACCGTCTCGGCCGCCGTGATGCGCGCGCGAAGCGCGGACGAGTCGCGCGCCGCCGCCCTGCGCCACCACGAGGACTCGGGCGGCAAGAGCGCCGGCAACGGATCGCTCATGCGCACGGCGCCCATCGCGCTTCGCTACAGCCGCGACGGCAAGGAGCTCGAGCGGGTCTCACGGCTCGACTCGACGCTCACCCACCACGATCCCCTGGCCGCCGACGCCTGCGTGTTCTTCAACCAGACCGTGGCCGCGCTCCTGCGCCAGAAGCGGCTGCCAGGATCGTCGTCAGCGGCCGGCACCGCCGCGGCCTCGGCGCTCACGGCGAGCCCCGACGAGCTCGAGACCGAGGCGCAGGAGCAGGTGGGGTTCGTGCTCACCGCGCTTCGCATCGGCTACGCCGCAGCGTTCGGCCACGAGACGTTCGAGCAGGCGGTGGTATTCGCGGCCAACCTCGGCGGGGACGCCGACACCAACGCAGCAGTCGCCGGTGCGCTCGCCGGCGCCCGTTTCGGTGCCGGCGGAATTCCCGAGCGCTGGCTCGAGCCCCTGCTCGACCGGGCCTCCATCTCGGGGCTCGCCACTCGCCTTTTGCGCTCGTAGTCGGGTATGGTCTCGGCACGTGACCGTGAAACCTGACCGAAACCTGGCTCTCGAGCTGGTGCGGGTAACCGAGGTGGCAGCAATCGCCTGTGCCCGCTGGGTCGGCTTCGGCGAGAAGATCGCCGCCGATCAGGCCGCGGTCGATGCGATGCGCATCATGCTCGCGACCGTTGACATGGACGGCGTGATCGTCATCGGCGAGGGCGAGAAGGACGAGGCCCCGATGCTCTACAACGGCGAGCACGTCGGCTCCGGCACGGGTGCCGAGCTGGATGTGGCCGTCGATCCGCTCGAGGGCACCGAGCTGGTCGCCCGCGGCCAGCCAAACGCGCTCGCCGTGATCGCCGCCGCCGAGAAGGGCGCGATGTTCGATCCCGGGCCGGTGTTCTACATGGAGAAGCTCGCGTGCGGAGCCGACGTGGACGAGGAGATCGACATCACCGCGCCCATCGAGACCACGCTCGCGCAGATCGCCGCCGCCAAGCGCAGCAAGGTGCGCGACCTCATGGTCGTGATGCTCGACCGCCCGCGTCACGACGAGATGGTCAAGCGCGTGCGCGCGGCCGGCGCCCGCATCCGCTTCATCTCCCACGGCGACGTCGCCGGCTCCCTGATGGCCGCCACTCCCGACACCGGCATCGACCTGCTGTGGGGCATCGGCGGCACGCCCGAGGCCGTGCTCTCGGCGTCGGCGTTCAAGTGCCTCGGCGGCCAGTTCCAGGGACGGCTCTGGCCGCGGAACGATGACGAGCGAAAGGCCGCGATCGACGCCGGCTACGACCTCGAGAAGGTGCTGAAGACCGACGATCTCGTGAAGGGCGACAACGTGTTCTTCGCCGCCTCCGGCGTGACCGACGGCGACCTGCTGCAGGGCGTCCGGTACCGCTCCGGCGGCGCGCGCACCCAGTCGCTGGTGATGCGCTCGCGCTCGGGCACTGTGCGGCGCGTGTCGGCCAACCACTCCATCGACAAGCTTGCAGAGATTCTGGGTGAGTCTTCCGCCTAACGTCGCGACCCGGCGGTATGCTTTCGCCGACGACCGTCCTCCAGGAGCCAAGCCTTGACCCAGCAGCAGACCACAGGTGAGTTCGAATCCTTCCGCGACGATGCCGTCGCCGTCATCAACGGGTCGGCAGTTGCCGTAACGGTGATGGCCTTCTGGACGCGCCCCGTCTTCATGGTGATCATCGGCCTCGTGGTGGCTGTGATCGGCTACTTCCTGAACCCGCGCAGCAAGGGCGGCAGCATCCTGGCGGTGTTCGTCATCGGCATGATCGCGCTCCTCGCCACCGCCCTTCAGGGCTACTCGCTGGTCTGAGCGCCGTAGTGCAGGTGGACGACGCCGTTGGCGAAGCGGTGCTCGTCGAGCAGCTCCAGCCGTAGGCGCACGTCGTCGGGCAGCGCGGCCTTGCCACCGCCCACGATGATGGGGTTCACGAGCAGGTGGATCTCGTCCACCAGGCCTGCGCGGATCGCATGGGCGGCGAGTCCCGGCCCGCCGATGCTGATGTCGGTCGCCGCATCCGCCTTCATCTGCCGCACGGCCGCCGGATCGAACTCGCGCTCGAGGCGCGTGCGTGCGCTTCCGACCTCGGTCAGCGAGCTCGAGTAGACCACCTTGTCGGCCGCCTGCCAGATGCTCGCGTAGTCGCGCGCGACGGCGTGCGTCTCCGTCCCCGCGGGCGGATGCTCCCAGTAGACCATGGTCTCGTACATCCGGCGGCCGTAGAGGTACGTCCCGACCGGCCGCTCCTGATCGTTCACGTAGGCGTGCACCTCGTCGCTCGGCGCGGCCCAGTCGAACTTGCCGGCCGCATCCTCGATGTAGCCGTCCAGCGAGCAGATGACGGAGTAGATCAGCCGTGCCATGGCACCTCCTACGAGTTGTCGATGTCGAGCCCGCTCTCGACCGTGCGTACCCCGTTTACGCGGTACACCACGTCCACCACGTGCTCGGGCTTGTACCGGCCGAAGAAGAGCGAGCGAAAGAGGCTCTTCGCCGTGTCCTTACGCGGCTGGATCAGCACCTGCGGGAACACCAGCGTGCGGCCCTCGAGCGCGTAGTCACGGCCCGGTTCCTGCTGCACGCCGTTGATGTAGACCTCCAGCGGCGGCGTCGCGGAAGGGGGCAAATGCACGCGTGATCCCGATGGTGCCATACCCCTAGCGTACCCACATCACTGGTAGGTTTCGGAGGATGACCGCACCCGATCCGTTCTCCGCGCGCGACACGCTCAGCTCCGGCCAGGACTTCTTCCGGCTCGACCGTGTCGTCGACCCTCTGACGCTCCCCTACACGCTCTGCGTGCTGCTCGAGAACCTGCTCCGCCGCGCCGGCACCGAGCACGTCTCCGAAGACGATGTGCGCGCGCTTGCGAAGTGGCCGGAGGCGACCTCTGGAGCACGCCTGGCCTTCATGCCCGCGCGGGTGATCATGCAGGATCTCACCGGCGTTCCGGCGGTGGTTGACCTCGCTGCGCTGCGGGCCGCGGTGGCACGCCGCGGCGGCGATCCCAGCCGGGTCGATCCCCGCGTGCCGGTCGATCTGGTGATCGACCATTCGGTGCAGGTCGATGCCTTCGGCTCGGGCGTCGCCTACGAGCAGAACATCGAGCGCGAGTACGAGCGCAACTTCGAGCGCTACGCCCTGCTGCGCTGGGCTCAGGGAGCCTTCGGAAACTTCCAGGTGGTGCCGCCGGGCATGGGCATCGTCCACCAGGTGAACCTCGAGTACCTCGCCGCGGTCGTCCAGGTGCGCGACGGCGTGGCGCTGCCCGACACGCTAGTGGGCACCGACTCGCACACCACCATGGCAAACGCCCTGGGCGTGCTGGGCTGGGGCGTCGGCGGCATCGAGGCCGAGGCCGTGATGCTCGGCCAGCCGCTCGACATGACCGCGCCCATCGTGCTCGGCATCAAGCTCGCCGGCTCGCTGCTTCCCGGCGTCACCGCAACCGACCTGGTGCTGACGCTCACCGAGCTCCTGCGCGCCCGCGGCGTGGTGGGCTCGTTCGTGGAGTTCTACGGGCCCGGGGTGGGGCAGCTGACGCTGGCCGACCGCGCCACGCTCAGCAACATGTCGCCGGAGTTCGGGGCGACGTCGTCCACGTTCCCGGTCGATGACGAGACGCTGCGCTACCTGCGCGACACCGGCCGCCCGGCCGAGCAGGTCGAGCTGGTGGAGCGCTACACCAAGGAGCAGGGCCTCTTCCGCACGGGCGACGAGCCCGATCCCACGTACTCCGACACGCTCACCTTCGACCTCGGCTCGGTCGAGCCCAGCCTCGCCGGCCCGCGCCGGCCGCAGGACAGGGTGTCGCTCGCGGGCGTGCGCGGCAGCTTCGAGGACGCGTTCGGCGCCTCCCAGAACGGCGACAAGCTCGGCAACGGATCGGTGGCGATCGCGGCCATCACGTCGTGCACCAACACCTCCAACCCGGCCCTGATGGTCGCGGCCGGGCTGCTCGCGCGAAACGCCGTGGATCGCGGCCTGGGCTCGCGGCCGTGGGTGAAGACCAGCCTCGCGCCGGGCTCGCGCGTGGTGATGGACTACCTCGCCCAGGCAGACCTCGTCGAGCCGCTGCAGAAGGTGGGCTTCGACCTGGTCGGCTTCGGCTGCACCACCTGCATCGGGAACTCCGGGCCGCTGCCCGAGGACGTCTCGGCCGAGATCGATCGCGACGGCCTTGCAGTCGCCGCGGTGCTCTCGGGCAACCGCAACTTCGAGGCCCGCATCCATCCCCAGATCAAGGCCAACTACCTGGCCTCGCCGCCGCTCGTGGTCGCCTACGCGCTGGCCGGCACCGTGGGCAAGAACTTCGATACCGAGCCGCTGGGCGAGGGCACCGACGGCCCGGTCTACCTGGCCGACATCTGGCCGAGCTCCGACGAGGTCGAGCGCGTGCTGCTCGAGTCGATCGACGCCGGGATGTACAACCGCGAGTACGGCAAGATCTTCGAGGGCGACGAGCGCTGGCAGGGCCTCCCGGTGCCCGAGGGCGAGCTGTTCGAGTGGGATCCCGACTCCACCTACGTGCGCGAGGCGACCTTCTTCGCCCACGATGCCGACCTCTCGGACATCGTCGATGCGCGCGTGCTCGCCTACCTCGGCGACTCGGTCACGACCGACCACATCTCGCCCGCAGGCGCCTTTGCCTCGACCACGCCGGCGGGGAAGTACCTGCTCGAGCACGGCGTCGAGCCGCGCGAGTTCAACAGCTACGGCGCGCGGCGCGGTAACCACGAGGTGATGGTGCGCGGCACCTTCGCCAACATCCGCCTGCGCAACAAGCTGCTCGACGGCGTCGAGGGCGGGTTCACGGCGCACCTGCCCGACGGCGAGCAGATGACCATCTACGACGCGGCCAACCGGTACCGCGACGAGGGCACGCCGCTCGTGATCCTCGCTGGCCGCGAGTACGGCTCGGGCAGCTCGCGCGACTGGGCGGCCAAGGGCAGCTACCTGATGGGTGTCCGCGCGGTGATCGCCGAGAGCTTCGAGCGCATCCATCGCTCCAACCTGGTGGCGCTCGGGGTGCTGCCGGTGCAGCTCCTGCCGGGCGACACGCACGAGAGCCTCGGGCTCACGGGCCGCGAGACGTTCACCATCAAGGGCCTCCAGAGCCTCGAGACCGGCTCGCACGTGACCGTCGAGCTGAACGGCGGCGAGCGGTCGTTCGAGGCGCTCGCGCGGCTCGACTCGCCCGCCGACGTGAAGGTCTACCGCGAGGGCGGCCTGCTGCAGATGGTGATGGGACAGCTGCTGGCATGACGCTGGTCGCGGAGCTCCGGGCGGCGCTCCCCAGCGACGCCGTGCTGACCGATCCGGCGGAGCTGCGCACCTATGAGTGCGACGGGCTCACCGGCTGGCGGGCGATTCCGCTGGTAGTGGTGCTGCCGCGCACCACGGAGGAGGTGGCTGCGGCCGTGCGCATCGCCTCCGCGCACCGCGTCCCGTTCGTGGCCCGGGGGGCGGGCACGGGCCTCTCCGGCGGTGCGATGCCGGTGGCCGAGGGCATCGTGATCGGCCTCTCGCGCATGAACCGCATCCTCGACATCGACGTGCCCAACCGCCGCGCGCGGGTGCAGCCGGGCGTGCCCAACCTGGAGGTGTCGAAGGCGGTGGCGCGGCATGGCCTCTTCTACGCGCCCGACCCCTCGAGCCAGCAGGTGTGCACCATCGGCGGCAACGTGGCCGAGAACTCCGGCGGCGCGCACTGCCTGAAGCACGGCTTCACGACCAACCACATGATCGAGCTCGAGGTGGTGCTGGCCGGCGGTGAGGTGGTGACGCTCCGGCGCGACCGGCCGGTGGATCTGGTGGCCGGATTCGTCGGCTCCGAGGGGACGCTCGGGATCGTGACCTCCGCGGTCATCCGGCTGACGCCGATCCCTCAGCGCATCACCACGATGCTGGCGGCGTTCCCGTCCACCGACGCCGCCGGAGAGGTCGTCTCGCAGATCATCGCCGGCGGGATCGTGCCGGCTGCCATCGAGATGATGGATGCCGTTGCCATCGGCGCCGTCGAGGAGGCCGTGCACGCGGGCCTTCCGGTGGGTGCGGGCGCGGTGCTCCTGGTGGAGCTCGACGGCCCCGACATCGAGGTCGAGCTGCTCGAGGGGCAGGTGCAGGAGATCTGCCGGGAGCACGGCGCCAGCGAGGTGCGGATCGCCGCCGACCTGGCCGAGCGCGCGGCGCTCTGGTACGGGCGGAAAGCTGCGTTTGCCGCGATGGGCCGGGTGAGTCCCGACTACTACGTGCAGGACGGCGTGGTGCCGCGCACCGCGCTTCCGCGGACGCTTCACCGCATCGACGAGCTCTCGCAGGAGTACGGTCTCAAGGTGGCAAACGTCTTTCACGCGGGCGACGGCAACCTCCATCCGCTGGTGCTGTTCGACTCGGCGGTGAGCGGCCAGTCGGGGCAGGCCGAGGAGCTGGCCACCAAAATCCTCGAGGCCTGCATCGCAGCGGGCGGATCGCTCACCGGCGAGCACGGGGTGGGGGTGGACAAGGCGTGCCAGATGCCGCGGATGTACTCGGACACCGACATGGCGGTGATGCTGCGCCTGCGCACGGCGTTCGATCCCGAAGGGCTCTGCAACCCTGGCAAGGCGTTCCCCACACCGCGGCTGTGCGGCGAGGCGCCGGGCATCCATCGCGTGCACCCGGCCGAGCGGGCGGGGGTGGAGCGCCTGTGATCGAGCACAGCCCGGGCGATCTCATCTGCACGGTCTCGGCCGGCACGGGCCTCGCCGAGCTGAACGCCGAGCTCGGGAAGGCGGGCCAGATGCTGGCCGTCGATCCCCCCGGTGCCGCCACGCTGACGGTGGGAGAGGTGTTCGACGGGGCGCTCAGCGGCCCGCGCAGCCACCGCTACGGCGAGCCGCGCGACCTGATCCTGGGCATGGAGGCCGAGCTGGCCGACGGCACGGTCGCACGCTCGGGAGGCAAGGTGGTGAAGAGCGTGGCGGGCTACGACCTGCCCAAGCTCTTCACCGGCGCTCACGGCCGGCTCGGCTCCATTCGCGAGCTCACGGTACGCCTGCATCCGCTGCCCGCGGCCACCGCGACGCTCGTGTGCGACGAGGTGGATCCGCTCATCTTCGAGCCGCTCGCGCCGGCCTGCGTGGAGTACGCGTGGCCGCCCGGGCAGATGCTGGTGCGGTTCGAGAGCCCCGTCGCCCAGGCGCTGGCCGATCGCGCGTGGGTGCTCGCAGCCGGCGAGCTCGTGACCGATGACGAGGGTCTCTGGGCAGAGCATCGCGAGGCGGCCGCGGGACTGGGATCCACGCGCGTGCTGCCCGCCGAGGCGCCCGGCGAGATCCAGCGGCTGCGGCTGGAGGGCGCGACCAGGGTGGTGGGCCGCATCGCCCGCGGCCGGCTCTTCAGCGATGCGGTGCCGGTCGATCCCGACGTCGAGCTGACGCCGCTCGAGCGGCGCGTGGTGGAGGCATACCGTGGCTGAGGCGAGCACCCGCGAGCTGCTGGATGCCTGCGTGCACTGCGGCTTCTGCCTGCCGGCGTGCCCGACGTACGACCTGTGGGGGCAGGAGCAGGACTCGCCGCGGGGGCGGATCATGCTGATGGATCTGGTCGAGCGCGGTGAGCTGCCGATGGACGAGTCGGTGGCGCTGCACGTCGATCGCTGCCTCGGCTGCCTGGCGTGCGTGCCGGCCTGTCCCAGCGGTGTGCGCTACGACCTGCTCATCGAGCGCACGCGCGCAAAGCGCCGGGTCGAGGCGCCGATGACGCCGCGGCACCGAAGCGTGGACACGCTCGTCTCCAATCTCTTCACGCGGCCGAAGCTGCTGCGGGCGCTCTCGCTGCCGCTCGCGCTGGGGATCCGGCCGCTGCCGCTGGCTCCGCGGGTGTCGCTGGGCGATCTCCGCGCCGGGCCACCGCGGTACACGCCTGCCCGCGGGCAGCAGAAGCAGTCGGCGGCGCTCCTCGAGGGCTGCGTGCAGAGCGTCTACTTCGGCAAGGTGAACGAGGCCGCCGTGACGGCGCTCGCGGCCGACGGGTGCGCATGCTCGGTGCCGGGCGGGCAGGGCTGCTGCGGCGCGCTGGCCCTCCACAACGGGCGTGACCACCAGGCGCGCGAGATGGCCCAGGCGACGGTCGAGACGTTCGCGGGGTATGAGCGCGTGGTGGTGACGGCGGCGGGCTGCGGCTCGGCGATGAAGGGCTACGGCGAGCTGCTGGGAACGGAGGAGGCGCGGCGGTTCTCGGAGTCGGTGCGCGACGTGACCGAGCTCCTGGCCGAGCTGGGGCCGCGCGCCGAGCGGGCGCCGCGGCCGGCGACGCGGGTGGTGTATCAGGACGCCTGCCACCTGAACCATGGCCAGGGCATCTCGGCGCAGCCGCGCGCGCTCCTCGAGGGCATCCCCGGCATCGAGCTGGTCGAGATCAGCAACCCGGGCATGTGCTGCGGCTCGGCGGGCGTCTACAACCTGACGCAGCCGGCGGCGGCGAAGGAGCTGGGACTGCGAAAGGCACGCACCATCCTGGAGGCCGAGCCCGACGTGATCGCGACGGCCAACCCCGGCTGCGCACTCCAGCTGGCAGCCTCACTGCGCGACCTCGGCCGCGGCGACATCCCGATCGTCCACCCAGCCGAGCTGGTCGCCGAAGCCGTCACCCAGCCCTGAATAAACGGTGCCAGGCACTTAATATTCACGGCGGCGGCTAGTCCGTGTAGCCCAGCGAAAACGCGACGCCGGCCAGGACGCAGCCGGCCGCCACGCCCCACCACTCGAACGGCAGGCCGCTGATGCCGTTCACGGCGATCACGACCAGCATGCCGGCCAGGATGCCGCCGGCGATGATCCACATTGCTGTTCGGTCGGCGTTCACTGGGCGCTCACGATACCACTCTGTCAGGCCGTGAGATCCGCATACCGTTTGCCGCCGAATCTGGCTTGCAGCTCGTCGTCGTGCTCGTCTGCCGACGAGGCAACGACGTCGATCGCGGCCCTGAATTCGGTCAGATCCAGATCGTCCCCGAGCACCACGTGCTGGAACCACACCTCGCGCCGCGCGGGCACGTAGAGGAACGATCCGAACGGGGTGGAGGTCTCGAGCGTTGCGAGGTAGAGCGCCAGGTCGTCGGTCAGGTCGATGTCCGAGAGCACCGGAGACGACGCCCGCACCGCGGTCGAGTCGTCGAGCACCGGCAGCACATCGACGAACACCCGCGCACTCCCGAACGGGCCGTGGAAGCCCCACTCGGGATGGTGCTCGAACCCGCCGTAGTTCTCCTCCAGAAACCGCTGCACGCGCTTGGTGGTGGACTCGAGCGCGTAGGCCGCGTCACGCCTGCGTGCGGCCGGCGTGAGCGGCGCCGGCGGCGGCGTGCCCTCGGCCAGGAGCGCATGGAGCCTCGCGCCGAATGCCGAGGCGCCCCAGCCCACGGCCCACACGGAGGCCTGCACCTCGACCCGCGACATCGTCGAACCCGCCATGATGGCGTGCTCGATGCGCACGTGGCCGTCGGCGTAGGCAAACCTGCCGAGCACCAGCTCGCCGTTCTCGATGAGGAGCATCCGCGCCGCGGCCGCCGTCAGCTCGGGCAGCGCCAGCACGTCGGCGCGGGCGTGCACGTAGGGCACTCCGCCGTCGTCGCGCACGTCCACCGTCACCGACGGCCCGACGATGCCGATCTCTCCGCGCCAGGCGTGATCGCCCGGCTCCGAGGCGACGAACGCGTTGGCCAGCGCATGGCGCACCGACTGTGTGTTCACCTGGATCACCCGCTCGTCCATCGCAGGAGGGTAGCCCATCTTCTACTACCATTCGGCGGATGCGCCGGCCGCCTCGAGACCTCTGGGTTGCTGTCACCGTGTTCGCCTGGATCGCGGTGGCCGCGACAGCCGACCACAATGCCGGAATCTGGCTCCAGCGCTCGATTGGCGTCGCCACCTGGATCCTCCTCATCGGCCTGCTCTGGGGCGAGAAGCGACACCATCGCGCGCAGGTCGTCGTCGTGATCATCGCGGCGACGCTGCTCGAGTACACGGCGTCCACCGGCCTCGGCGTCTACACCTACCGCCTCCACAACGTGCCGATGTACGTGCCGCCCGGCCACGGGCTCGTGTATCTCGCGGCGCTCTGCATCGGCCGCTCCGTGCTCGCCGAGCGCTACCGCCGCGAGTTCATCGTCGGCGTGATCGTGGTGTGCGGGGCGTGGGCCTTCTGGGGACTCGCGCTCGCGCCAAGGCGTGACGTTCTTGGCGCGATCATGTATCTCTTTCTGTTGCGATTCCTGCTGCGCGGCCGCCAGCCGCTGGTCTACGCCGGTGCGTTCCTGGTCACGAGCTACCTCGAGCTGGTCGGCACCAACCTCGGCGCCTGGGCGTGGGCGCACCACGGCCCCAGCGGGATCATCCCCCAGGGCAATCCGCCCAGCGGCATGGCCGGGGGCTACTGCTTCCTCGACGCCGCGGGGCTGATCTTCGCGCCCATGCTCCTCATCGCCTGGGAGAGGATGCCGCGCGGCATCTTCGTCCGGCCTGCGCCACAGCCGGTGCTGGATGAATCGGTCTGAGCTCGAGCAGCTGCTGGAGCTGGCCGACCGCCGCGCCGCGGTGCACGAGCAGCTCGAGCGCGTGCGCCGGCTCGGGTCCGAGGTCGAGCGCGACCAGGCGATCGAGCGATCGGTGCCCGAGCTGCACGCATCGCTCGAGGCGAGGGCGGTCGCCATCACGCCCATCGCCCGTGAGCTCGAGCGGCAGTGGAGCGCGCAGGGCCCGCTCGTCGCGCTCTGGACGCGCGCAGCCGAGCAGCTGCAGCTGGCCGAATCGGCGGGCGTCGATACCGAGATCTACCGCGACGAGGTGCAGGCCTGCGCGCGGCGGGTGGAGTCTGCCCGCCTGCAGACCCGCGACCAGCGCGACCTGCTCGAGGCCGAGCGCGACAGCCTGATCGTGACCCTCGGCGACCTGCCCGTCGAGGTCGAGCCTCCCGTCGAGCTTCGCGACGACTCCCGGCCCGAGGCGCTTCGCCGCGACACGCTCGCCCTCATCGAGACCATCGACGAGGCCAAGCGGGCGCTGGCAGAGGAGCACGAGCTCGCCCGCGATCGCCTCACCGAGGCCCGCGGCGCGCTGGCGGCGCTCCCGGCCGAGGCCGAGCTCGAGGCCGAGCTCGGCAGCCTCAACGACCGCCTCCCGGCCGCGGTGGAGCTCCCCGCCAACACCCCGCCGTCGCTCGAGCAGCGGCTGCGGCGCGCCGGCATCGAGGTCGCAACCGGCGCCCGCGAGTGAGCGCGCCGGCGGGCGTGATCGCCCCCGAGCGCGGGCTGGCGCTGGATGAGGCGCTCGCGCGGGCGGGGCTGCCCGATCCCGTGATCGCGGTGTGGCGGTCGCGGCCGGCGGTCATCGTCGGGCGGTTCCAGCGGGCCGACTGGGAGGTGGACGCCGCCGCGTGTGAGGCCCGCGGCGTGCGGGTTTGGCGCAGGTTCACCGGGGGCGGCACCGTCTACCTCGATCCCGGCGTGGTGTGCGCGGCGCTCATCGTCCCTGCCACGCATCCCGCTGCGCTCGCCGGCGTGCCCGACATGTACTCGCCGTTTCTGGACGGCATGGTGGCCGCCTGCCGGGCCCTGGGGGTCGACGCCGAGCGCGACGAGCGCACGGTGCGCGTCGCCGGCCGCAAGGTGACCGGCATCGCCGCACACCGCAACCGCGCGGCCACCCTGGTGCACGGCACGCTCCTGGTGGACGCCGACCTCGACGCGCTTCGCAGCTGCATCGCGGGCGCACGCGAGGGAGCGCTCGACGGTGCGCCGCGGCCGACCCCGAGCCGGCCCGATCACGTCCAGAACATCGGCGGCAGCCCGGTGGCGGCCGAGGCGGCCATCGTCGATGCGTTCCCGGACGCGGCGCCCGTGCTCACCGAGCGCGTCGATCCGCACGTGGCCGGGCTCGAGTCCCACCTGCTACGCACGCGCTACCGCGATCGCGAGTGGCATGCCGGGCCGTGGAAGGACGTGACGCCTGCAGCCGTGCTCGGGGTGCTCGGCGGCTAGGGTGGGGTGATGGAGAGCAAGGTCTTCACGTACTCGGCAGACCTCCGCTGGGACGGCTCGCGGCGCGCTTCGGTGCATGCCGGCGACCGGCCGGAGCTCATCGTGGTGCCGCCAAGCGAGTTTCCGTCGGGCGACGGCGCCAACTGGAGCCCGGAGCACCTCTTCCTGGCGTCGCTCCAGTCGTGCACGATGCTCTCCTACATCGCGCACTGCGCCCACCACGGGCTCGAGATCGTGAGCTACGAGTCGCGCGCGGAGGGCATGCTCGAGCGGCGCGAGAGCGACCGCCGCTACGCGTTCACCAGCGTGAATCTCACCGTGCACACGCGCATGGCAGGAGGTCACGCTGCTGCGGCCCGCGGGCTCACCGCCAAGGCCGAGCGCGACTGCTTCATCTCGGCCTCGACCACCGCCGACGTGCACACAGATTGGCGCATTGTAGAGTGAGTTTTTTGACATGATCAGCTTGCAGATCGTGCTTTGAGATCGTAGTGTTCCTCGCCTGGACACCGATCGGCACGAGGGGAACACCATGCGAGCATCATCTGGAAGCAGGGCGGCACTGGGCCTCCTTGCCGTCGTCCTGGCGGGCCTTCTCGGCCTCGCGGGCAACGTGCAGGCAGCACCCCTGGCGAAACCGGAGCTGACGTCGTTCGCGCCGGCCTTGGGATCTGCGGGCGCGAGCGTCGTGATCACCGGCACCGGCCTCGCCGGCGTCACGTCGGTGCTCTTCAACGGCACCACGGCGGCGTTCCACGTCGATTCGGACTACCAGATCACATTCCGGGTACCGGCGGGCGCCGTGGCCGGTCATGTCGCGGTCATCGCACCCGGCGGCACGGGCGCAAGCACGCAGGTGTTCACGCCCGGCGGGCCCTAGCCGAGGTACCTTGAGATCGTCACCAAGCTCGCGCTCGTACCGACCAGGAGGCTGACCTCGAATGGATCCCCGCCCACCCGTCCCGCCGTTCACGCTCGAGACCGCCAGGCAGAAGGTGCAGGCTGCCGAGGACGCATGGAACACCTGCGACCCCGACCGCGTCTCGAAGGCCTACACCATCGACTCGAAGTGGCGAAACCGCGACGAGTTCTTCGAGGGCCGCGACGCGATCGTCGAGTTCCTCACGCGGAAGTGGGAGCGCGAGCTCGACTACAAGCTCAAGAAGGAGCTCTGGTGCCACGACGGCAACCGCATCTCGGTGCGCTTCGAGTACGAGAGCCGCGACCCGTCCGGGCAGTGGTGGCGAAGCCACGGCAACGAGCACTGGGAGTTCGACGATCTCGGCTACATGCGCCGCCGCGATGCGAGCATCAATGACTACCGGATCGAGGAGGGTGAGCGTCGGCTGTGATCAGCCAATGCTCGGCGTCCTCGTAGGCCTCGAGGCTGGACTCACCCAGCTTCGGCGTCGCCTCATAGATCTCCACGCGGCCGGCGGCCTCGACGCGGCGTGACCGGCGCATCTGCTCGATCAGCTCGGGCGCGACGCCGCTGAGATAGAGCCGGCCGCCAACGTCGCGCAGCGCCTCGGCGTAGGAGCCCAGCACCAGGAAGGCGGTGGCCCCGAGCGTGACGCGGCCGCGCAGCCGCAGCACCACCACGGGCTCGTGCGACCCGCTCGGATCCGGCAGGTGCGCCTGCAGCGTGCGCGCGCCCGCGTAGAAGAGGCTGCCGTAGACGTGCAGCATCGTGACCTCGTGGCTCGGCAGCACCGCAGGCGCCGGGCGCTCCTCGAAGGTGTCGCCCTCGGGCACGAGCTCGACCACCTGCAGATCGAGCGCGTCCTGGTTGAGCTGCAGGAGCAGCGAGAGCGCCACCCCGATGCCGACCGCCGCCGCGATCGGCAGGAAGAGGGTCGCGAGAAACGTGGTGATGATGGCGACCTGCGACGTCGAGCCCGCCCGCATGATCGCCCTGATCTCGTCCACCCGCACCGACCGGACAGCCGCGTAGATCAGGAGACCCGCGAGCGCGGGGATCGGCACGCGGCCGACCGCTCCCGAGAAGAGCACGAGGATCGCGAGCATCCAGACGCCCGCGAAGATCGGCGCCCAGCGCGACCGCGCCCCCGCCGCCAGATCGAGCGCCGTCTGCCCGACGCTGCCGCCCACCGGCAGGCCACGGAAGATGGACGCCGCCACGTTGCCGAATCCTGCGGCCATGAAGTCGCGGTTCATCTCGGTGTGCGAGCCGTCGGGGTTGGGTGCCGACTCGGCCACGCCCGCGCCCTGCACCAGCACGAGCACCGCGATCGCCGCCGCGCCCGCCAGCAGGTTGGGGCTGAACACCGAGAGATCGGGCAGGAAGTGCGGCACCGGAAAGCCCGTGGGGATGGCTCCCTCGTCGTTCACGCGCGTGATGCTGTCGATCCGCAGCGACGCGAGCGTGGGAATCACCAGCCCGAACACGGCGGCGTACGGCCGCAGGCGCGTGCGCGCGACGAGCGCCACGATGACGAGCGCCGAGACGCCCACGAGCGTGGATGCCAGCTCGATGCGCCCCGGATGCTGCAGCAGATCGACGGCCTTTCGGATCGCCACCGATCCCGACACCTCGGCGCCCGTGAGGTTCCCGAGCTGGCCCAGCACGATGTTTGCCGCCACGCCGGTGAGGAAGCCGATCATCACCGAGATCGAGACGAACCGCGTGTACCGGCCGAGCTTCAGGATGCCCGCTAACACCATCAGCACGCCCGCCATGCCCGTGAGGATCATCAGCGCCTCGGGCCGCTGGGCGAACGAGACGTCGTTCAGCGTGCCGCCGGCCGTCAGCGCAGCGGCGCTCGTCGTGGTGATCACCATCAGCTGCGTGCTGGACGAGAGGCCGCCGATGATGGGCCCGGCGAAGCTCGAGTAGAGCCCGAACACGGGGCTCACGCCGGCGAGCACCGATGCGGCCATACCGTCGGGGACGCCGCTGATGGCGACGGGGACGCCGGCCACGACATCGCCCTTGATGGTCGCCCGGTCGGGCTCGACCGAGCGCACGCGGTCGCGCAGCCGCAGGTTCACGGCCGGTATCCTCGCTGGGACTCATGCGGACTCAAACGGCGATCACGGTGGTTGGCTGTCATGCAGGTGGCGAGGTGGGAAACGTCATCACGGGCGGCGTGCTCGCGCCGGAAGGCGACACCGTATTCGATCGGATGCAGGCTCTGGAGCACGACGGCAATCGCCTTCGCAATCTGCTGCTGCGCGAGCCGCGCGGAAGCGTCGCCGTCCACGCCAACCTGATCGTGCCCTCCAACCGCCCCGAGTGCGACGCCGGCTTCATCATCATGGAGCCCACCGAGTATCCCGCGATGTCGGGCTCAAACGCGATGTGCACGGCAACCGTGCTGCTCGAGACCGGCATGGTCGAGATGCACGAGCCCGAGACCGTGCTGCGGCTGGAGGCGCCGGGCGGCGTGATCGAGGTGCACGCGGCCTGCCGCGACGGCAAGGTGGAGTCGGTCGAGTTCCGAAACGTGCCGTGCTTTGCCCACAGCCTGGACGTGGCGCTCGAGGTGGAGGGGCTCGGCACGGTCACGGCCGACATCGCCTACGGCGGCATGTGGTACGCCATCGCCGACGCCTCGGCGCTGGGATTTGCGATCACGCCGGACGAGGCGCGCGACCTCACCCGTGTGGGCGAGCGCATCCGCGCCGCGGCCGCCGAGCAGGTGGAGTGCGTCCACCCCGAAAACCCCGCGATCGCCGGCGTCAGCATCGTCCAGATCGCCGCGCCGTGGGAGGGAGTGGGCCGGGTCACGCGAAACGCAGTGGTGATCTCGCCCGGGCGCATCGACCGGTCGGCCTGCGGCACGGGGCTGAGCGCTCGCATCGCGGCGCTCTACGCCCGCGGGCTGATGGCGGCCGGCGAGACGATGACGCACGCCTCGGCGCTCGGCAGCACCTTCGACGGGCGCATCGACGCAGAGGTGACGGTGGGCGATCGGCCCGGTATTGTGCCTGCAATCCGCGGGAAAGCGTGGATCACGGGCATCAGCCACGTGTTCGTGGATCCCAGTGACCCGTTTCCCGAGGGCTACGTGCTGAGCGACACCTTCGGTAACTGAGACTGAAACAAAAGTTTCAGTAACCTAACCGTCACAATCCAAACGGTTTGGATTTTGCTATGGTGGTCTGATGCGCTCCGAGCGTTCTCCTCTGCCACCGCTCTACGATGAGCGATTCGAACATGCCGCCTGCGGTCTGGGCGCGCTGATCCGGCTCGACGGCCGCCAGACGCATGAGCTGGTGGAGCGCGCCACCCGCGCCCTCCGCGGCCTGGAGCATCGCGGCGCGACCGGCGCAGACCCCGACACGGGCGACGGCGCCGGCATCATGGTGCAGCTCCCCGACAGGTTTCTGCGGCGCGAGTTCGAGGCGCGCTTCGGCCACGGGCTGCCGGAGCCCGGCGGCTACGGCGGCGGGCCTCGTCTTCCTGCCGCGCGACCCGGCGCTTCGGCTGCGCTGCGAGGAGCTCTGCGTGCGCGTCTGCGCCGAGGAGGGCCATCGCGCGCTGGGATTCCGCGACGTGCCCGTCGACTCGAGCGCGATCGGCCCGCTCGCCCGCTCGTCGCGAGCCGGTGATGCGCCAGCTCTTCGTCGAGCGCCGCTCGGGCGACGAGGGCGAGTTCGAGCGCAAGCTCTACGTGATCCGCCGGCGCATCGAGCGGCTCGCCCAGGCCGCAGGGAGTGGGCGAGGCCGACTTCATGATCGTGAGCCTCTCCGCCCGGCGGCTGGTCTACAAGGGCCTGCTCAAGGCAACCCAGCTCGAGCGCTACTACCCCGACCTGGTGGATCCCCGCTTCGAGTCGGCCCTCGCGGTAGTGCACAGCCGGTTCTCCACCAACACGCTGGGCACCTGGGATCTCGCCCACCCGTTCAACCTGCTGGCCCACAACGGCGAGATCAACACGGTGCGCGGCAACGCGAGCTGGCTTGCGGCGCGGCAGCCGCAGCTTCGCTCCGAGGCTGCTCGGCGCCGACCTGCAGAAGCTCTATCCCGATCGCCGAGGAGCGCTGGTCGGACTCGGCCAAGCTCGACGCGGCGCTCGAGCTGCTGGTGATGTCGGGCCGGTCGCTGGAGCACGCGCGTCACGATGCTCGTCCCGCCGGCCTGGACCGACCCGTCGCACCGATCTCGCCGAGGACGTGCGCGCCATGTGCGAGTACCACGCCTCGGTGATGGAGCCGTGGGACGGCCCCGCCGCGCATCGTCGCCTCGCGACGGCATCAAGGTGGTGGCAGCGCTCGACCGAAACGGCCTTCGGCCCGCCCGCTACGTGCGCACCGCCGACGGCCTGGTCGCGATCGCGTCGGAGATCGGCGTGCTCGACGCCGACCCGTCCGAGATCGTGGAGTGCGACCGCGTCGAGCCCGGCCGGCTGCTGGTCGCAGACACCGTCTCGGGCCGGCTCATCGGCTCGCGCGAGGTCGCGCCGCGCGCTTGCCCGCAGCCGCCCGTACGGCGCGTGGCTCGCCCGCCACCAGATGCACGTCGACGACCTGCCGATGCGCGACGTGGCGCCGATCGAGCCCGGCGAGCGCGAGCGGCTGCTGCCGCACCTTCGGCTACACGGCCGAGCAGATCGAGCTGGTGCTCGAGCCGCTCGCGGACGGCGCCGAGCCGGTGGGCTCGATGGGCGACGACACGCCCGTGGCCGCGCTCGCGAGGCAGACGCGGCCTGCTCTCCGACCACTTCCGCCAGCAGTTCGCGCAGGTCACCAACCCGCCCATCGATCCCGCGCCGCGAGGCGCTCGTGATGAGCCTGCAGACCTCGATCGGCGCGATCGGGAACCTGCTCGACGAGCGGCCCGAGTACTGCCGCCGGGTGGTGCTGCCCACGCCGGTGCTCGACCCGCGACGCGCTCGAGCAGCTGCGAAGCATCGAGCGCGTCGGGTTTGCCTCGATCACGCTGCCCGCCACCTACCCGGTCGCCGAGGGCGCCGACGGGCTCGAGCGGGCGGTCGACGCGCTGTGCCGCGCCGCCTCGCGGGCGGCGTGGGACGGCTATGCGATCGTGGTGCTCTCCGACCGCGAGGTGGATGACGGACCACGCGCCGATCCCGTCGCTCCTGGCGACCGCCGCCGTGCACTCCCACCTGGTGCGCGAGGGCGCCCGCACGATGTGCGGCCTCGTGGTCGAGTCGGGCGAGCCGCGCGAGACCATGCACGTGGCGCTCCTGCTGGGCTACGGCGCGGCGGCGGTGTGCCCGTACCTCGCGCTCGAGGCGCTCGCGCCCGAGCGCGCAGCCGAGCTACGTGAAGGCGCATCGGCGACGGGCTGCTGAAGATCTGCTCCAAGATGGGCATCTCGACCATCCAGAGCTACCGCGGCGCGCAGATCTTCGAGGCCGTCGGCCTCGGCGCCGGGGCTGATCGAGCGCTACTTCCCCGGCACCGTGTCGCGCGTCGGCGGCATCGAGCTCGCCGACGTGCACGCGCGCAGGTGCGCCGCCATGCCGCCGCCCACGGCCCCCACGCGGAGCCCATCGATCGCGGCGGCGAGTACCGGTTCCGCGTCGGCGGGGTGCACCACCGCTGGAATCCCGAGACCATCGTCTCGCTCCAGCGCGCCGCCCGCGACGACGATCCGCGCGCGTTCGCGCGCTTCTCCCAGCTCTCCGACGGCGACGGCGCGACGCTGCGCAGCCTGCTCGATCCCGGCGGCCTGCGCCCGCCGGTGCCGCTCGAGGAGGTCGAGCCTGCGACCGAGATCGTGCGCCGCTTCGCGACCGGGGCGATGAGCCTCGGCTCGCTCTCGAGCGAGGCGCACGAGACGCTCGCGATCGCCATGAACCGCATGGGCGGGCGCTCGAACACGGGCGAGGGCGGCGAGGATCCGGCGCGCTCGATGCCCGACGAGAACGGCGACCTGCGCCGCTCGGCGATCAAGCAGGTGGCCTCGGCGCGGTTCGGGGTCACCGCCGAGTACCTGGTCGACGCCGACCAGCTGCAGATCAAGATCGCGCAGGGCGCGAAGCCGGGCGAGGGCGGCCAGCTGCCCGGGCACAAGGTCGACGTCACCATCGCCCGCCTGCGGCACTCGACGCCGGGCGTGGGCCTGATCTCGCCGCCGCCGCACCACGACATCTACTCCATCGAGGATCTCGCCCAGCTGATCCACGACCTGCGCATGGTGAACCCCAAGGCGTCGGTCTCGGTGAAGCTCGTCTCGGGCGCGGGCGTGGGCACGATCGCGGCCGGCGTCGCCAAGGCCGGCGCCGATCACATCGTGATCGCCGGCCACGACGGCGGCACCGGCGCCACGCCGCTCTCGTCGCTGAAGCACGCCGGCGTCGCCGTGGGAGCTGGGCCTGGCCGAGACGCAGCAGGTGCTGGCGGCAAACGACCTGCGCGGGCGGGTGCGGCTGCAGGTGGACGGCGGCCTGCGCACCGCCGCGCGACGTGATCGTCGCGGCGCTGCTGGGCGCCGAGGAGTTCGCGTTCTCGACCGCGCCGCTCGTCGCCGCGGGCTGCGTGATGATGCGCGTCTGCCACCTCAACACCTGCCCGGTGGGCATCGCGACCCAGGATCCCGAGCTGCGCCGCCGCTTCACCGGCACGCCCGATCACGTGGTCACCTACTTCATGCACCTGGCCGAGGCGGTGCGGGCCGAGCTCGCCGCGCTGGGCGCGCGGAGCCTGGACGAGCTGGTCGGCCGGGCCGACCTGCTGCACGAGCGCGAGAGCGCGCTCGACCTCGCCGCGCTGATCTATCCCGCGCCGGGCCGCAGCGCGGCGCACGAGCAGTCCGCCCTGGCCTCGCTCGACGCCGAGCTCCTGCCGGAGCTGGAGCACGCCTTCGCCGGAGACTCGCGCCGTGGTGGTGGAGTCGCCGGTCTCGAACACCGATCGCAGCGTGGGCGCGTTCCTGGCGGGCGAGATCGTGCGCCGCGCCGGCCGCGAGCTGCCGGCGCGACCACATCACGCTGCGGCTCACCGGCCACGCCGGCCAGAGCCTGGGCGCATGGGCGCCGGCGGGCCTTCGCATCGAGCTCGAGGGCGCGTGCAACGACTACGCCGGCAAGGGCCTCTGCGGCGGCACGCTCACCATCCGCCCGTTCGAGCACGCCGGCTACGTGGCCGAGCGCAGCGTGCTGGTGGGAAACACCGTGCTCTACGGCGCGACGGCCGGCGCGGCGTTCTTCCGCGGCCGCGCCGGCGAGCGCTTCGCGGTGCGGAACTCCGGCGCGACCGCGGTGATCGAGGGCGTCGGCGACCACGGCTGCGAGTACATGACCGGCGGCACGGTGCTGATCCTGGGCACGGTGGGCCGGAACTTCGCGGCCGGGCATGACCGGCGGCGTGGCCTACGTGTTCGATCCCGGGCGCCGACCTGCCGAGCCGCCGTGCAACACCGAGACGCGTCGATCTCGAGCGGCTCGACGACGCACGATCTGGAGACGGTGATCGACCTGCTGCACCGCCACGTCGAGGCCACCGGCAGCCCGGCTGCGACCAAGATCCTCGCGAACTGGCCGGCGGGCGCGGACGCGGCGTTCGTGCAAGGTGATGCCGCGCGACCTGCGCCGGGTGCAGGCCGAGCTGGCGGCGCTGGAAGCGGCGGGCGCATCGGAGGCCGTCGGTGCCTGATCCGCGCGGATTCCTCGACGATCGAGCGGCGCACGTCGGCCTACCGGCCGGTGACCGAGCGGCTGGCCGACCACCGCCACCAGGCGATTCCGCCGGCCGACGCGCAGGTGAGCGAGCAGGCGGCGCGCTGCATGGGCTGCGGCGTGCCGTTCTGCCACACCGGGCTGCCCGCTCACCAACACGATCCCCGACTGGAACGATCTTGCCCGGCGCGGCGCTGTGGGCGAGGCGGCGGCCGAGCTCCACTCGACCAACAACTTCCCCGAGTTCACCGGCCGGCTCTGCCCGGCGCCGTGCGAGGAGGCGTGCGTGCTCACGCTGAACGACGATCCGGTCACGATCCGCGAGATCGAGCTTGCGATCGCCGACCGCGCGCGTCGGCGGCGGCTGGGTGCCGGAGCCGCCGAGGCGTCGACCGGGCGGCGGGTGGCGGTGGTCGGCAGCGGGCCTGCGGGGCTGGCCGCCGCGCAGCAGCTGACGCGCGCGGGCCACGCGTGACGGTGTTCGAGCGCGACCCGGCGCCGGGCGGCCTGCTGCGGTTCGGGATCCCCGACTACAAGCTCGAGAAGGGCGTGATCGACCTGCGGATCGCGCAGATCGAGGCCGAGGGCACCGTGTTCGAGTGCGGCGTTGACGTCGGCACGGCCTATCGGCGGGGAGGAGCTGCGGCGAGCGGTTCGACGCCGTGGTGCTCGCGACCGGCGCCCAGCGCGCCGCGCGACGTGGCGCTGCCCGGCCGCGAGCTGCCCGGCGTGGAGTTTGCGATGCCGTACCTGACCGGGCGAAACCGGGCGCTGGGCGGATTCGAGCCCGCCGGCCCGGCGATCTCGGCAGCCGGCCTGAACGTGGTGGTGCTGGGCGGCGGCGATACGAGCGCCGACTGCCTCGGATTCGCGCTGCGCGAGGAGGCCGCGTCGGTGGTCGAGGTCGCGCACGGGCCGACGCCGCCCACGTCGCGGTCGCCGCTTCGCGTGTGGCCCGAGTGGCCGTTCGTGCTGCGCTCCTACGCCGCGCATGCGGAGGGCGGCGAGCGCGAGTTCCAGCTCGAGCCGGTGGAGTTCATGGAGACCGGCGGCAAGCTCTCGGGCGTGCGGCTCGAGCGGATGGAGTTCCCCGGGTTCGACGGCGTGGGCCGCCGGCCGCGGCCGGAGCCGACCGGCGAGGAGGTGGTGCTGCCCGCCGATCTGGTGCTGATCGCGGTGGGGTTCAGCGGCGCCGAGAGCTCGCCGCTTCTGGACGGGCTGGGGATCGAGCTGAGCGCGCGGCTGACGGTGCCGGTGGACGGCGCGTTCCAGACACCGGTGGACGGCGTGTTCGCGGCGGGCGACTGCGTGCGCGGCGCCGACCTGATCGTGACGGCCATCGCCGAGGGCCGCGCGGCGGCCGCGGCGGCGAGCGCCTACCTCAGCGCCGTCCCCGCCTGAGACCCGCGCCGGCGGCAGCGGTCGTCAGTCTCCCTCGGCTGGGGTCGGTGAGGGCTCTGCGTCGCGGGCCATCTTCGGCTTGCCGAGGTTCGTCCCCTCGATGTCGATCACGGGGATGACCTTGCCGAGGAGCGACGGCATCCACCAGGCCCATCTGCCCATGATCGTCAGCACCGCCGGCGCCAGCATCAGCACCATCGCCGCCGCCAGGAACACCGCGCTCGCAAGGCCCACGCCGAACTGCTTCACCACCGGGTCGCCGTTCAGGATGAAGCTCGAGAACACCGACATCATGATCAGCGCGGCCGCTGCGATCACCCGCGCGGACGCCTTCAGCCCGAGCCGCACCGACTCGTGGTCGTTCTCGCCCTCGGCCCGGAAGTGATCCACCGATGAGAGCAGGAACACCTGGTAGTCCATGCTCAGGCCAAAGAGGATCGCGAACATCATGAGCGGCACGAAGCTCGCGATGGGCACGGTCGAAGCGTCGGTGCTCACGCTGACGATGTCGATGCCCCAGCCCCACTGGAACACCGCCGTGAGGATGCCGAACGCCGCCATCGCGGTGAGGAAGTTGGTGACCGCTGCCTGCAGCGGGATGAGGACTGACCGAAACGCCACCAGCAGCACCAGCATGCTCAGCAGGAGGATGGTGCCGATCACCAGCGGCAGCCGGTTCGAGATCTCGGCGGCGAGGTCGACGTTGCCGGCGGTCGAGCCGCCCACGAAGGCGTCAATGCCCTTCTTGCTGTTGTTGGGGATCACCTTGTCGCGCAGGAGCTTCACCAGATCGGCCGTGGCCACCGCCGAGGGCGCGGTGGTGGCGATGACGCTCATGACCGCATCGTTTCCGTGCTTGGAGACCTGCGGCGGGGTCACCAGCTCGTCGCCCTTCGTGTTGATGAGGGCGTCCTGGAGCTCGACGATGCGCGGGTCGGTTGCCTTGTCGTCGCCGCCGGCCTTGGTGAGCTCCTTCGTGAGCTCGTCCTGCAGCTGCTCGGCCTGCTTCTGCTGCTTGGCCGCCTTGGCCTGGAGGGCGTCGAGGTCAGACTTCTCCTGCTTCAGCTCGTCGGCCTGCTGCTGCAGCGCGTCTGCCTGGGCCTGCAGCTGATCGGCCTGCTGCTGCAGCGCGTCACCCTGCTGCTGGAGGCTCGCCGCCTGCGCCTGGAGCTGGGCCCCCTGCCTTGGTGAGCTCGGCCTTCTGGGCCTCGAGCGCGACGGCCTGGCGCTTGAGCGACTTCGCCTCGGCCTCGAGCCTCTTTGCCTCGCGCCTGGCCTCCTCGAGCCCGGCGATGGTGCGGGCCTCGTTGGCCTGGAGCTCGACGAGCCGCTTGTTGAGCGCCGCGAGCTTCACGGGATCGGTGGTGTGGGCGATCGCGAACTCGGTGCGCCGGATCTCGGCCCGCACGCCGACGAGGTGGCGGCCCAGGTCGCGCGCATGGGCGGCCAGCGCGCGGGCCTGCGACTCGAGCGACGCCGCCTGGGCGTGCAGCGAGTCGGCCTGCGACTGGAGCGCCGCCGCCTGTGTCTCGAGCGATGCCTGCTGCTGCTCGAGCGAGGCCTGCTGCGCCTTCAGCTGGTTTGACTGCTGGGTGAGCGAGGCCTGCTTCTGCTCGAGCTGCTGCTGCTGGGCCTCGAGCGACTTCTGGCCGGACTGCAGGTCGGCCGCCATCGCGTTACCCTGCTTCTGCTCCTGCTCGAGCTCGACTTTGGAGCGACTCGGCCTGCTTCTTCTGCGCCGCCACCGCAGGGTCGGTCTGCGCCGCCGGCTGGAGCGCCATCGCGATGAGGAGCGGCCCGTTGAAGCCCGGCCCGAAGCCCTGCTCCATCAGGTCGTAGGCCCGCCGCTCCATCGTGCTCGGATCGGTCTGGCCGATGTCCTCCTGGCCCAGGCGCAGGTCGAGCACCGGGATCATCAGCGGCACGAGGATGAGCGCCGCGAGGCCCACCAGGGCCCACGGCGTGCCCGTCACCAGGTTCGACCAGTGGCCCCAGAGGCCAACCTTCTCGGGGTCGTCGGACGGGTGCAGCCGCTTCGGCAGGGCGATCGAGTTGATGTGGCGGCCCGCGAGCGACATGAACGCCGGCAGGAGGGTGATGGCTGCGAGCACCGCGGTCGCCACCGCCACGGCGGCCGTGTAGCCGAGCGACGAGACCAGCGGGATGCCCGCGACCACCAGCGAGACGAGCGCGACCACCACCGTGCAGCCGGCGAACACCACTGCCGTGCCCGCCGTGCCGACGGCCCGGGCGATGGACTCGTGCATCTCGACGCCCTCGCGGAGCTGCGTGCGGTGGCGGGTGACCAGGAAGAGCGCGTAGTCGATGCCCACCGCCAGGCCGATCATCGTGGCCACCGTGTCGGCGATGTCGGGCACGGCGATGATGTGGCCCAGCAGGCCGATCACGCCGAGCGCGGTCAAGAGGCCGAGGACGGCGTTTCCGATGGGCATCCCCATCGCGACCACCGTGCCGAACGTGAACGTCAGGATCAGCATCGCGGCGAGGATGCCGATCAGGTCGCTCGTGGAGGTGTCGTTGGGCGAGAGCACCGAGCCGATCGAGCCGCCGCCCTCCACCTCCATCCCGGCCTTCACGCCCGGCTTCGCGTTGTCCATGACCTTCTGGGCCTGGCCCTCGGTGAGGTCGCTCGAGCTCACCTTGAGGAGCGCCCCGATGAAGGCGGTGTGCTTGTCCTTGGAGATCTGCGCGCTCGCGCCCTGGGCAAACGGGTTGGTCGCGCTCGAGACGATCGACATCTTCTTGATCGCGTTGTACGAGTCGATGATCGCCTGCTTGTTGGCCTTGTCGGTCACCTTCCCCGTGGTGGTGTGGAAGATGATCGGGTTCGACCCGTTCTGCTGCGGCGGGAAGCCTGCGGTGAGCAGGTCGGTGGCAGCCTGGCTGCCGGTGCCGGGCAGCGACACCGAGTTGTTCGTGTCGGCGCCGACCTGCTTGACGAGCAGCGTCACGCCGCCCGCGACGACGATCCAGACCAGGAGCACGGTCCACGGGTGGGCAGCGACCAGCCGTCCCAGACGGTAGAGCAGTCTTGCCATGGCGACCGCCCGAGTCTAGACAGTACGATCACCGGCATGCCAGAAACCCGTTACTCCCGCCTTCCGTTCGAGCTCGCCGAGTACCGCGACCGCGAGCAGCGCGTGCGCGACGAGATGTCGCGCCGCGGCATCGACGTCCTCTACGTCATGAGCCCCGCGAACCTCAACTACCTCACCGGCTTCGAGTCGATCTGGTACCCGCCGCGAGCCCCTCTCGGAGCCGTGCTGCGCGTCGCCGAGCCGGGCCTCGTCTTCATCGACTACGAGCGTCACCAGAACCACGCGCTGAACGCCGCGCACTGGGACGAGACGGTGTTCATCGACTACGCCGGTGCGCTCGAGACGGTCTTCGGCGTGTTCGTTGACAGGGGCTGGACAAAGGGCACGGTCGGCATCGAGTGGCACACCGTCGCTCCCGCCGGGCCGCTGGTGACCGCCGTCGCCGAGGGCCTCGCCGAGCGCGGCGCCGAGGTGGTGGACGGCGACTGGGTGGTCGATCGCGTGCGGCTCACCAAGTCGCCCGCAGAGCTCGAGTGCGTGCGAAAGGCGTCCGAGATCGTCGATAACGCCTTCGCACAGCTGCCCGGCTTCGTGCGCCCGGGGATGACCGAGATCGAGATCGCCGGCCGGCTCGAGTTCGCGATGGCCGAGCAGGGCGGCGAGCACTCCGGCGTGCGCACGATGGTGTCGGCCGGGCCGCTGGTCTGGTGCCAGACGCACTTCGCGCCCACCCGCCGGCCCGTTGAGGTGGGCGACGTCATGTACGTCGATGCCGCCGGTGTCTACAACCGCTACCACGTGGATGTCTGCCGCACGTTTGCCATCGGCGAGGACAACCCGCAGGCGCGCGAGATCCTCGAGTACACGTCGCAGAGCGTCGAGAAGGTGAAGGCGGCGGTGAAGCCCGGCGACCCGCTCGACGTGGCCCAGAAGATCGCCGAGGAGCACGTGTTCTCGCGGTTCTCGCGCGATCAGGTGTGGTGGGTCGGCGGCTACGCGCTCGGGATTGCCTTCCCGCCGTCATGGGTAGGCCACACGTATCTCGACAACAACGCCTACCAGAAGTTCACATGGGAACCTGGCTACACGACCAACTACGAGAACATCGTGTTCGACTCGGAGACCGGCATCACGGCCTCCTACATGGAAACGCTTTTGATGACCGAGACTGGCATCGAGATCATGTCGAGGATCCCGAGGACGCTGACGCTACTCTGAGAGATGTCGTGGAGGTCGAGGATCCCACTCCGGTAGCCACCGAACAGCTGGCCCGCACTACCGAGCGGCGCCGGCGTCTGCGGATGATCCTGGGGACGATGCTCGTGGTGGTCGCGCTGGGCCTCGTTCCCTGGACGCTCTACCTCGCCGTGACGTTGCCCGACCGCCACCACGCAGCGCACTGGTCGGCGGTCTGGGTGGGCTTCGACATCGTGCTCGCGCTTGCGATCCTGGCGACGGCCATCGGCGCGTTCCGGCGCGCGCGCTGGATCGCGATCGCCGCCACCATCACCGGCACGATGCTGATCTGCGACGCGTGGTTCGACGTGCTGACGTCCGACACCGGCAGCCAGGCCACCGTGGCCGTGGTCTCGGCGGCCTTCGCCGAGCTGCCGCTGGCCGCACTCTGCTTCTGGATCGCCTGGAACGTCGAGAAGGCGCGCGAGTGGCGCGACCTGCTCAGTGACCAGACGTCACGCGCAGCCGCGCCGTGACGGGGGCGGGCAGCGCCGGCTTGGGCGCCTGGCCCTCGGCCCAGAGCACTGCAAGCGCGCAGCGCGGCAGGGCCGCGGTGGAGGGGTAGATCAGGTAGCGGGGCTGCCAGCGCGGGAAGAACTTGGCGTTGAACCGCTGCAGCCGCTGGATCTGGAACCAGCGGTCGAAGAACCGAAGACCCGCCGCCAGGAGCGCCTGGAAGCGGTTGCCCGGCGCGCGCAGGAACTGGCCGAAGGCGGCGAAGTTGAGCGAGAGCTCATCCACGCCGCGGTCGCGCAGGAGCTGGATCGTGCGCACCACGAGGAACTCCATGAGGCCGTTGGGCTCGTCCGGCAGCCGCCGCATCCGCTCGAGCGACATCGCCGCCGGCCCGAACGACGGCACCAGGTGGATGAACCCGGCGAGGTGCCCGTCGGGCGCGCGCGTGATGACGAGCAGCGTGTCGGGCTGGCCGTGGCTCGAGACGCAGTCGAGCGCCATCGAGAAGCCCCGCTCGGGCGCGCCCTTGCGCCACTCGGCGGAGACCTCGTTCAGCTCCTCGAGGAGCTGCGGAGATGCGTCGGCGGGGGAGAGCGCCTCGGTGGTGTAGCCGGCCGATGCGAGCCGGTTGACCGACTGGCGCACCTTGCGGATGGGCCTGCCCTCCAGCGAGAAGCTCCTGGTATCGACCAGCGCCTCGTCGCCGATGTAGAGCGACTTCATGCCCACCTCGGCGCACGTGTCGCGCATCTGGCGGCTGGCACCCACGACCGCGAGGCGAAGCCCGCGGCGCGCTGCGTGCTCGGCGGCGTCCTGCATCAGCGGGCGCACCGACTCGGGCGGCCCGACGGCGTCGCCGGAGATGAGCATCACGCCGCTCTCGGAGCGGTAGCCGACGAATGCGCGGTGATCCTCGCTCCAGAGGTAGTGCTTGTCCTGGCGCAGCTTGAAGAACGAGAGGGTGTCGTGGCCGTGGCGGCGGATGACGTCGGCGGCGCGGGCCCGCTCGGCCAGATCGGGCAGCGGCACGAGCGAGGGCAGCGGCCGGAAGAGCGCCCGCGCGGCCAGGATCACGCCGAGGAGCGAGACCACGCCGAGGGCCTGGGGCACGAACCGCAGGTTGTCGGCAATTCCGCATGGGCGGGTCCTGCCACAGGAACATGTCGAGCGATGCCCGGGCCACCACGCCCAGCTCCGGGCGGTCCGCTGGCGGCCGACCAGGCCGACACGAACGTCACGCCCACGGTCACCCCGAGCGCGGCCGCCGCAGTGGCGATGGACGCGCTGAGCCTCACGGGGCCGGGCTCGACGGTGAACGCCCTGCGGCCCCACCACATCACGCCGGCGCCCGACCACGCGAGGAGCGCCTCGCCCACGTCGAGGCCCTTGAAGATGTTGAAGAAGCCGATCGCGATGAGCATCACGAAGGCGGCGGCAAACGCCCGGCGGCGCCTGCGCCAGAGGTAGTACGACGCGAGCAGCAGCGCGGTTGCCAGCGGCACGACGGCGGCGTGGAAGACCGCCGCCACCTGCACCAGGCCGTAGTCGGCGATCACGTGGCCGCGCCACGCCATGGTGGGCGAGAGCGCCGAGACCAGCGACGCGAGCGCGGTGACCGCTGCGATCAGGGCCGACGCCGGAGCCACCCAGAGGCGGGGAGCGAGGTCGGATGTCTGTCGTGAGCTGGTCTGCATGAAGTCCTGCAAAGGAGTCTAAGGCGGTATTCGACGTGTCGAGCCGGTTTCCGTAGCCCAGATGTGCGCCGGATGTGCGATCCTGCCACTCGACATGGACTCCTGGATGTACTCACACGGCCTCAAATTCGCCCGGAACCACCCGCGCCTGGTGGTGCGCACCGGCTTCAAGCTGGCCCGCCGGCCCCGCACGGTCATCCGCAGCGTGCGCACAGCGCGTACCGCCAACAGCCTGGTGCGCGACCCCGAGGTGCGCCAGAACGTGATCATCGCCGGGCTCGCCCTGAGCGGGGCGGCGCACCGCCTGAACGAGATCAAGAGCGAGCCGCCGGCGCCGCCGCGCAGCCGGCGCGTGCTCGGCGCAGCGGTCACGGGCGCGATGCTCGCGGCAAGCGCGCTGATCGGCCACGGCGCGGCGCGCAAGCTCGATGCGATAATTTGCCGGGATGACGGTTCCCTCCTCCCGCCGCGCCATCCCCCTGGCGATGCTGGCCGAGCCGCCCGACCGCCGCAGGCAGGTGATGGTCACGGTCGCCGGCATCGTCGCCGAGGCGATCGTCCTGCTCGTGGTGTGGCAGACCGACAGCATCCACAACCTGGCCGGCGTGCCGAGCGCGCTCGGGATCACGGCGGCGATCGCCTGCGGCCTCTTCGGCGGCCGCTACTCCGGCGGCATCGTGGGCGTGGTGAACGCCGCGATGTTCGACGTCCTCGCGGCGTCGTCGGGCAACGACGTGTCGGCCTACGGGCTGCCGTCGATCCTCCTCTGGTTCGTGATCGGGTTCGGCACGGGCGCGGCGGTGGACTATTTGCGCGGTCGGCTCGACCGGGCCTTCGGCGATCTGAGCCGCGCCAACGAGTCAGCCCAGTTCGTGGCCTCCTCGCTGCAGCAGAGCCTGCTGCCCGAGCGGCTTCCGGAGATCCCCAGGGTGGACATCGGCGCGTGGTTTCGGCCCGCCGGCGAGGGCACCGTGCTGGGCGGGGACTTCTACGACGTGTGGCAGGTGACGCCCGAGACGTTCGGCGCGACCATCGGCGACGTCTGCGGCAAGGGCCCCACGGCCGCGGCGGTCACCGCGCTCGCGCGCCACACCATCCGCACAGCCTCGATGCTCGAGCAGCCGCCGGCCGAGGTGCTCCAGATCGTGAACGACGCCATCCGCCGGCGCATCGGCACCGGGCAGTTCTGCACGGCGCTGGTGGTGCGCGGCCGCGTGCATCCCGAGGGGTATGAGGTGACCGTGGCGTGCGGCGGCCATCCGCCGCCGCTCCTGGTACGGGCCGACGGCACCGGGGAGGAGGTCGGCCGGCCCGGGACGCTCCTCGGCATCTGGGAGCAGATCTCGGTGTCCGAGCAGGTCGCGCTGATGCGCCCCGGCGACGCCCTGGTGCTCTGGACGGACGGCATTCCCGACCGGCGCGGGGCGCGGCAGCGGTTTGGCGACGAGCGGCTCGAGGCGCTGGTGCTGCAGCACGCCGGCGAGAGCGCTCCCGAGATGGCCGCCACGCTCGGCACGGCGTCGCAGGACTTCGCCGATGAGGTGCCGCAGGACGACTCTGCCGTGCTCGTGCTGGGGGTTCAGGGAATCCGATAGGGGGTACGTGGCGTTCTTGTATGCAGATGCCCGCGACTCCCACCCAGACGATGCAGCTCGAGCTGGCCGATTGGCGGCGCCAGATCTTCGAGCTCTATGCCCTGATCCGCGCGAGCGACGATCCCGACGAGGCGTGGCACGAGTGGCGGCGGGTGCGCGACCGCCTGTTTGCCGAGCACCCGCAGACGGCGCTCGACGCAGAGGGCCTCGACGGCTTCACCGGCCTCGACTACTTCCCGTACGACCCCGAGCTGCGGGTGCTCGCCGACGTCGTGGCGGTGGACGAGCAGGAGACCCAGATCGACACGTCCACCGGCTCGCGCGTCGCCGCGGTGCACTTCGCCGACGCCCGGTTCACGCTCGGCGACGACGAGTGCGCCCTGCCGCTCTACTGGCTCACCGGCTATGCGGGCGGGATCCTGCTGCCGTTCTCCGACGCCACCAGCGGACGGGCGACCTACGGCGGCGGCCGCTACCTGCTGGACACCGTGAAGGGCGCAGACCTGGGTGAGGCGGACGGGCGCATGGTGCTCGACTTCAACTTCGCCTACAACCCATCGTGCTCGTACAACCCGGACTGGACGTGCCCGCTCGCGCCCGCTTCCAGCCGGCTCCCGACCGCCGTCGAAGCCGGCGAGCGCCACCAGGACTGACCGGCAGGCGCCCGGCTAGGAGTGGCTGGTGCCGGGCTGCGCGCCCGGCGGCACCGCGCGGTTGGCGGGCGGCTGCGTGCGCTCCTGATCGAGCTGGTGCATCCACTTCAGAAGCCCGCCGGCCTGCTCGGTGGGCAGGTAGATGGCGCCGCGTCCGGGGTCGCCCGTGAGGATCACCTGGCGCGAGGGCACGCGCAGCAGCCGCTCGAGCTCGGGGAGCGACAGCGTGACCGTCGTCCAGAGCGTGGCGAGCTGCACGCTGAGGGCGCTCGGGGTGCGCGGATCGCAGCTTGCGAGCACCTTGCTCACCTCGCCCGAGCCGTCTCGCCGTGCCTCCAGCAGTGCCGGATAGTGGTTGACGTGATCGATGCTGAGGACTCCCATTGCGACTTCGCACCTTACAGGCAGGAGTCCGATCGCGCAGGACGAACTGTCGGTGATGCGTCCTTTTAGTGACGATGCTGGGGACAGACATCCGCTCCATATGTCACACTCCCAGCGATCGGTTATCGACAGGCAGGTGTCGGGAGACCGTATGCATGAATTGCACGACGAGGTGTCGCGTCTGCGCCGCCAGGTCATCACTGAGCTGGCGGAGCTTCCGCTTGCCCCGTGGCGGCCTCAGGTGAGCCGTCGCAAACGAGCTGCCAGAGTGGTCGGGCAGTCGTTCACCGGCGCGTTGCGGTTCGCACGCGTCAAGCAGTGACGTGAGCAGCCAGCCGTCCTTGCGGCTCGATGCCCCGCGCGAGCAGGTGCTCGAGCGGGCGGTGGCGCTCATCGCCGAGGCGTGGAGGGGTTTCGACCATGCCCGGCCGGGACAGCCGGACGTCGATGCGGACGTGCGCGCGCTCCTGGCCTCGCCGCTTCCCGAGGCGCCGACTGCCGCCGAGCAGGTGCTCGAGGACGCCGCCCGCATCCTGGACGAGAGCATCGCCCAGCCGCGGCCGCGGTACTTCGCCTTCGTCGGCTCCTCGGGGCTCGAGATCGGCGTGATCGGCGACGCGCTCGCCTCGTGCTTCGATCCCAACCTGGCGGTGTACGCCGGTGCGGCAACCGAGATCGAGGAGCAGGCCGTGCGCTGGGTGGGCGAGCTCATCGGCTATCCGGTCGCTGCAGGCGCCTTCACGAGCGGCGGCACCATCTCGAATCTCACCGCGCTTGCGGCCGCTCGCGAACGTGCGATTGCGGACGTGCGGCGCGACGGGCTGTTCGGCCGCCGCGCAGCCGTCTACTGCTCGGCCGAGGCGCACTACTCCATCGAGCGCGCGGTGGAGATCCTCGGGATGGGCTCGCGCGGCGTGCGGGTGGTGCCCATCGACGAGCGCCGCCGCATGCGGGCCGGCGACCTGGCCGCGGCGATCGACGCCGACCTCGCCGCCGGGGTGATCCCGGTCGCCGTGGTGGCCACCGCCGGCACCACGCTCACCGGCGCGATCGATCCCATCTCGGCCATCGCCGACGTCTGCGCCGCGCGCGGGGTGTGGCTGCACATCGACGGCGCCTACGGGCTCGCCGCCGCCGCGGTGCCCGACATGCGCGAGCGGTTCGCGGGGCTGGAGCGGGCCGACTCGGCCAGCCTGGACGCGCACAAGTGGCTCTACCTGCCGAAGGCGTGCGGCGTGGTGATGGTGCGGCACCCAACGGCGCTCGAGACGACGTTCGGGCATGACGAGGACTACCTTCCCCACCAGGAGCAGCGCCGCCACGCGGTGGATGCCACGCTCGAGTACTCGCGCCCGTTTCGCGCGCTCAAGCTGTGGCTCGCGTTTCGCGCCCACGGCGCGGAGGCGTTTCGCGAGGCGATCGCGCACAACCTGCACCAGGCGCGCCTCCTGGTGCGCGAGGTCTCGGCGTACTCCGACCTGGAGCTGCTGGACACGCACCCGCCGCTCTCGATCGTGCCGTTTCGCCACGTGCCCGCGGGCGTCGCCGACCTGAACGCGCACAACTCGCGGCTCACCACGGCGCTCCAGCACGACGGGCGCGTGTACGTGGCGCCGGCCATGATCGACGGCAAGGTCTACCTGCGCCCGTGCCTGGTCAACTACCGCACCTCGGACGACGACGTGCGGGCGCTGGTGGACGTCACCCGCGAGGTGGGGGCGGCGCTCCGCTAGATGGCCTAGATGGCCGCGACGGTGCCGCGTAGGTCGGCCAGCCGCTGGGACGTGACCAGGTCGGCCTCGGCCGAGCTCTCCGTGTGGCCCGTGACCGCCGCCAGGAACTCCTCGCGCTCGAGCGTGTAGAGCTCGAGGTCGGTGTCGGCGATGACCGTCGCCGTGCGCGGCGTGTCGCGGAGGAGGGCGATCTCGCCGAAGAACCCGCCGGCGCCGGTGGTCGCGACCCGCTCGCCGTGGGCCAGGATGGCCGCGTCGCCCGAGGCGACCAGGTAGAACCGGTCGCCCGCATCGCCCTCGGTGATCACGGTCTCGCCCGCGGTCACCTTCAGCGCCTCGAGGCGGCCGGCCACCTGCTCGAGGGTGGCCTGGGGAAGCGGCGCGAAGATCGACGTGCCGCGCAGCAGCTCCACCAGCGGCACCAGCTCCTTGCCCACCTCGTCGAGGCTCAGGACGCGGCGGCCGAGGAAGATGACCGACACGGGGATGATCAGGCCGGTGACGACGATCGCCGTGCGGGCGCCGAGCACCGAGATGAGGACCGGCGCCAGGATGGAGCCCACGCCGAGGCCGGTGAGGAGCACGCTCTCGATGATGCCGAACACGCGCGCGAGCACCGCGGGCGGCGCAGAGCGCTGGATGAGCGTGATCGCCGCCACGTCGATCACGGTGTTGCCCACGCCGACCCCGGCCAGCAGCGCGAACACCACCAGCGTGGTGGGCGCGAGGCCCACCAGCGAGATGCCGATGCCCCAGGTGAGCGCGCCCAGCGCGAACCACGCGCCCAGCCGCCGGCTCCCGGCAAGCCCCGCGGCCAGCACGCCGCCGATGATGCCGCCCACGCCGAACGCCGAGTCGAGGTAGCCGACGCCGGCGTTTCCCAGGTCGAACACCTGCAGCGCGAGCACGACGTTGAACACGCCGAGCGCCCCCGCCACCACCGTCTGCGCCGCGTAGACGCCGACGACGGCGATCAGCGACGGCTGGTGCCAGAGCGTCCGGATGCCCGCGGTCGCCTCCTGGAACCGTGAGGTGGGCGGCGCGTCCTCGGCGGCCTCCTCGGCCTCCCGCGCGGGCTCGTGCACCCGGGTGACGAGCGCCGCCGACCAGATCAGGCCGGCCGAGGCGAACGCGAAGGTCGCGGTGGGCCCGCTCAGGCCCAGCAGGATGCCGCCGATGCCGGGGCCGCAGAAGATCGCCACGCCCTCGATGGTGGTCGCGACGGCGTTTGCCGCGGTGAGCTCCTCCGGCGTGCGTGCAAGCGACGGCAGAAGCGCCGCCTGGGCCGGCCGGAAGATGCTCGAGAAGATGGCGGTCACGGCCGCGAGCGCGCAGAGGCCGGGCAGGCCGACGTCGCGCGAGACCGCCAGCGCGATCACCATGATCAGCGCGGCGCACGCCAGGTTGGAGACGATCATCACGCGCTTTCGCGGATACCGGTCGGCGAACGCCGACGTGAACGGCGTGGTCAGCGCTGCGGCCATCATCCGCACCAGCATGAGCACGCCCACGCCGCCGGTTCCGCTCGCATGGTAGGCGACCACCGCCAGCACCACCAGGAACGAGAATGCGGCCAGCTCCGAGCCAATCGCGGCGAGCTCGACCCGCCGGAGGTCCCGGTTTGCAAAGACGCCTCGAAAGGCACTCAGGATGGAGCTCATCGAGCCGCAGATGCTACAGGCGGCGCCGGATCAGCGAGCGGGGGGCGGCAGCCGCCGCAGCATGTGCGCGACGACGTCCCCCGAGAGCTCGTAGCCGCCGGCCTCGAGCGCGCCCTCGGGATCGTCGCGAAGCGCCTGCTGGAACCGCTCGTCCGCGGCAGCGCGCGAGAGGATCTGCGAGATCTCGTCCTGCACGAACGGCAGCTCCTTGGCCGTCTGCACCCAGCTCACGGGCGGTGGCGGCAGCAGCCGCAGGCGCCGCTGGATCTCGTAGTCGTCGATGCTCATGTCTTTCCAGACGCAGGCGGGTGCACATTTCTTCCCTCGACCAGTTCGCGAAGCCTCCCGAGGCACCGGCTGATGCGGCTCGCGATGGTGCCCTCGGCGATCCCGGTCTGGCTCGCGATGGTGCGGTAGGACTGGTCGCGCTGGAAGAACCGGTCGAGGATGTCGCTGCAGCTCTCGGGCAGATCGGCCATCGCCTGGCGCAGCCAGAGCGCCTCGGTGAGGTCGGCCAGCTCCTGCTCGCCGTCGGAGATGAGGGTCTCGGGCAGCTCCTCCGCCGGCCGGGCGCGCCGCAGGTGGTCGAGGCAGAGGTTCCGGGTCACCTGGGCGATCCACGCGCGCAGCGCCTCGTCGTCGCGCAGCGTCTCGAGCCGCTCGAACACGCGGCTGAACACGTCCTGGAAGATGTCCTCGGCGTCCTCGGGGCCCACCCGGTAGGCGCGCACGATGATCGCGTTCACGTATGCGGCGTAGCCGTCCACCAGATCGCGCCAGGCGTCTGGATCGCCCGTGCGGCAGCGATCGACAAGCGCCTGAGATGTGGCCATCCGCCAACCTTACCGGTGCGGCTCGCGAAACGAATTTCAACGGTCGGGAAGATTTCGCGCGCATCCCCCGTCTGGGTGAGTAAGGATTGGGTCATTCCACCACCGCAGGAGGATCACGATGAGCGAGATCGATCGTTTCAAGCATGGCAACGAGGCAGGGGCGCACGCCAAGCGCGACGACGCTCCCGACGTCGAGGCGCACGTGCACAAGAAGGCCGTTGACGAGGTCTCTCCCGAGAGCGACGAGGAAGGCCCCGACTTCGAGCTGCACCACCACAAGCGCTAGCAGCAGTCAGGTTTGCCGCGGTCTCCGCGGCGTCCGGCTCGGGCGGGGTCTGCGGAGCGGCAGGCCCAGCCCGAGCCTTGTTCGTTTAATCGAGTGTTGAGAACCGTCCAACCCTCGGCTTCGTATCATGAGGTGTGGACTTCACCCTGATCGTCGTCGGCGTCGTTGCAGGGCTCGCAACGTTCCTCTCGCCGTGTGTCCTCCCTGTGCTGCCTGTCGTCGCGGCCGCATCCGCGACCGGCGGCCGGCGCCGGCCGCTGGGCATCGCCACCGGGCTCGCCGTGGCGTTCGTCGTGTTCACGCTCACCGCGTCGCGCCTGCTCTCGGCGCTCGGCCTGCCGCAGGACCTCCTGCACACGCTCGCAATCGTGATGCTGGCGCTGGTGGGCATCACGCTGCTGATCCCGCCGCTGGGTGAGTGGGTCGGCCGCCTCTTCGTGCCGCTCTCGGCGAGGGCCGGCGGCAGGCTGGCAAAGGGCGACGGGTTCTGGTCGGGCGTTGGCCTGGGCGCCGGCCTCGCGCTGGTGTGGACGCCCTGCGCCGGGCCGATCCTCGCGGCGGTCACCTCGCTCAGCTCGCAGTACCGGGTCTCGCTCGAGCTGGTGCTCATCACCATCGCCTACGCGGCCGGGGCGACCATCCCGATCTTCGGCATCGCGCTGCTCGGAAACCGCGGTGCGGGGAAGCTCACCGCGATCCGCCATGGCGGGGTGCACCTGCGCCAGGCCGCGGGAGTCGTGCTGATCGCCGCCGCGTTTCTCTTCCACACCAACATCCCGACCCAGCTTGCGGCCAGCGCTCCCGGCTATCTCGAGAGCCTGCAGGGCGCCGAGAAGTCCACCCTCGTCCGCAACGACCTGCAGAAGCTGGAGCACTCCGACTCGAGCTCGAAAGCGGCCCTGGCCGCCGGCAACTCCGCCGACCAGCTGAAGAACTACGGCAAGGCGCCGGACTTCACGCGCATCTCGGACTGGATCAACACCCCCGGCGGCGCACCGCTCACCATGGCGAAGCTGCGCGGCAAGGTGGTGCTGGTGGACTTCTGGACGTACTCGTGCGTGAACTGCATCCGCACGCTCCCCTACCTCGAGGCGTGGTACTCCCGCTACCACAAGGCAGGCCTCGAGATCGTCGGGGTGCACACGCCGGAGTTCGCGTTCGAGCACGTCCCCTCCAACGTGCGCATGGCGGTCTCCGAGCACGACATCCGCTATCCCGTCGCCATCGACGACGCCTACGGCACCTGGAATGCCTACGGCAACCAGTACTGGCCGGCGGACTACCTGATCGACCGAAACGGCAACGTCCGCGACGCCCACTTCGGCGAGGGCGCCTACTCGCAGACCGAGGCCGACATCCGCACGCTCCTCGGCGAGAAGGCGGCGGCCCCGGTGACCCCGGCCGGAGCGCTCACCGCATCGCCGCAGGTGCGCACGCCCGAGACCTACCTCGGCACCTACCGCGCGGCGGGGTACGTGCAGCAGATGCACGAGGGCCGCTCGGCCACCTACTCCGCGCCCCGGACATTCCAGCCGGGCAACGTGGTGCTCACCGGGACGTGGCTGGTGCAGTCACACCAGATCGTTGCGGGCAAGAACGCGCACCTGCTCTTCAAGTACACCGCGCCGCGCATCTATCTGGTCGCCGGCCCGCCGGCCGGATCCAGCGCGGTGCTGGGGATCACCGTGGACGGCAAGAAGGAGCCGCCGGTGCGCGTGAACGCCCACGACCTCTACCTGCTCTCGGCGAAGCAGTCGGCCGGACCGCACGTGATCAACATCTCGGTGCCGCAGGGCACCACGCTCTACTCGTTCACGTTCGGCTGATCGTCACGTGGCGCGTGAGCGTGCGTGACGGGCCCTTCCCCGAGGCGGGGTGCACCACGAACGTGAGGAGGCACGGGCCGGCGGGCGCGCCGGGCGGGATGCTCACGCCCTTCCGGCTCATCCCCTGCGGCGCGGACAGCCACTTGCTGGCGTAGACGGCGCCCGGCGAGGCCGCCATGTGCACCTCGATCCGCGCGGCCTGCGTGAGCTTCAGATCGACTGCCAGCAGCCGCCGGTGCAGCCGCACTCGCAAGGTGCGCACGTGGATCTCCCTGGGGGCGAGCACCTCGGCGACGCCCGGCGAGCGCAGATCCACGCTCGCGCGCGTGGTGGATCCGGGCATGCCGCCGAAGAGCAGCACCCACTGCGGATAGGGCAGCTGCTCGCCCTCGACCACCACGCACTTGCAGTGGACGTGGGCGCGGTCGAGGTCGGCGTCGGTCGCGGTCGCGAAGTACTTGTTGGCGGCGTGCGCGGCGCAGGCGTTGCAGCTCACGCAGCCGGCCGAGTGCGGCGTGGCGCTGTTGTCGAGGCGATAGACCGGCAGCGTCTGGCCCAGCACCCGCGGGCTATCGACCGCGCCGAACGCGGTTGCGCCGCCGATGAGCGCCGAGGCGGAGACGAGCAGGTGTTTGCGAGAGATCGTGGCCATGAGAGATCGAGTGCTCGTCCCGGGGAGCCGCACACCCAGAGAGCCACCGGCGGATGCATGCCCGGATGACGGGTTCCGCTCCAGAAGGCGGCGGTGACCGGTTTCCACCGGGGTAGAGCGACCCCGAAGGGCCGTCGCTCCCGGCATCCGCCGGCCACTGCGGGAGCCTCCCGAAGCGGCGCCACCCGAGCTCCACCGATGGCCCCCTGAAGGCATACGGCTTCCCCGGACGAGTCCGGTGCCATCGGCAGCAAGCGGCGGCACCTTTAGGACGGCTTCGCGGTGTGCCACACTGCACCCATGTCCGTGACCCGAGGCGAGATGCGGTTGGTGTCGGTGCTGATGGCCGACGTGCAAGGCTCGACGGCCATCGCCGAGCGGCTCGGCCCCGAGCGCTCGAAGCTGCTCTTCGACGAGATCACCGACCTCGTGTCGGTGCACGTGCGGCGGTTCGGCGGCACGGTGGCACAGCTCTCCGGCGACGGCGTGCTCGCGGTGTTCGGCGCGCCCGAGGCCCACGACGACGACGCCGAGCGCGCGGTGCTCGCGGGCATCGAGCTGCAGCGCGAGCTGGCGCGGTTTGCCGAGCAGGTGCGGGCCGACTACGGCGTGACGGTGGCCGCGCGGGTGGCGGTCGAGGCCGGCCGGGTGGTGGTGGACTGGGAGGCGGGGAGCGACGGCGAGCGGTTCAACGCGCTCGGCGACCCCGTGAACCTCGCGGCGCGGCTGCAGCAGCACGCCGAGCCGGGCACCGTGGTGGTCGGCCCCGAGCTGGCCCGCGCGGTGAGCGGCCTCTTCGAGCTGGACGACCTGGGCGAGGTGGAGCTCCGCGGCTTCAGCTCGCCGATCAGGCTTATGCGGGTGGACGGCGCCGTGCCGGCGTGCGACCCGCGCCCCGATCCGCCGCTGGTCGGCCGCGACTTCGAGCGCACGCTGCTCGAGCGGGCGGTCACCGAGCTCTGCGACGGGCTGGGCGTGGTGATGGTGGTCACCGGCGAGGCGGGCATCGGGAAGACGCGGCTCATCCGCGACGTGGTGGGGGCGGCCGAGCACCCGCCGTGCCTGCTCGAGGGCCGTAGCTCGTCGTATGCGACCGGGTTCCCGCTCTGGCCCATCCGCGACCTGCTGCGGGGCTGGATGGATCTGCCGGTGGCGGCGACCGACTCGCGCATGCGGCTCGAGCTGAAGGCGAAGCTCACCGAGCTCTTCGGCGAGCTGGGCGACCGCTACGTGCTGCTCTCTGCGGCGCTCGGCCTGGCCCCGGAGGGCCCCGATGCGGCCGGCATCCTGAACGAGCTCTCGCGCGAGAACGTGCGCGACCGGGCGGGCGGCGCGCTCTCCGACGTGCTCTGCCGCCTGGCCGAGGACCAGCCCGTGCTGGTGGTCATGGACGACCTGCACTGGGCCGATGCCGCCACCATCGCCGTGGTCGATCATCTGCTCGACCTCACCGAGCGCGCCTCCATCGGCTTTGCGCTGGTGTACCGCAGCGAGCGCGAGTCGAGCGCCTGGAAGCTGGGGCAGCGGGCCCGCGAGCGGCTGCCGCACCGCTACCGCGAGGTCGAGCTGCGCGCGCTGCCCGCCGATGCCGGCATGCGGCTGGCAGAGACCGTGGCGGGCGGGAAGCTCCCGTCCGACGTGGGGGCGCTCGTCTCGGAGCGCGCCGGCGGCAACCCGTTCTTCATCGAGGAGGCCATCCGCGATCTGGCCGAGCGCGGCGTGATCACGCCCAACGGCGACGGCATGGCGCTGCAGGTGGATCTGGCCGACGTCGCGGTGCCCGTGGCGGTGCAGACTGCGCTCCAGGCCCGGCTCGGCCGCCTCAGCCCGCAGACGCGCGAGGTGGCGACGCTCTGCGCGGCGGTGGGCAGGACGTTCGGGGTGGAGCTGGTCGAGAAGCTGGTGGATCCCGACGTGGCGCACTCGGCGCTGCTCGAGCTGCAGCGGCTCGACCTGATCACCGAGGAGCGGCGCCGGCCGGCGCCGGAGTACCGGTTCCGGCACGGGCTGGTGCAGGAGGTGGCCTACACCGGCATGCTCGAGCACGACCGCCGCGACGCCCACCGGCGCATCGCCCTGGCGCTCCGGGAGCTGGCCGCCGAGTCGGGCATGACGCCGCCGACCCCGGTGCTCGCGCGCCACCTGGCCGAGGCCGACATGCCCAGCGAGGCGGCCGACGCGCTCATCCAGGCCGGCGACAACGCCCGCGCGCTCTGGGCCACCGACGAGGCCGTGGAGGACTACCGCCGCGCCCGCGCGTTCCTGGCGCGGCTCGGGGACGAGCGGCGGTCGCGCGAGACGCTCTTCAAGATCGCCCTCGTCCACCACGTGGACTTCGACTATCGCGGCGCCGAGCGCGCCTACGACGAGGCGTTTGCGTGCAAGGCGCCGCTGCCCGAGAAGGTGACTCGCGACCAGCGGCTCTCGATGATCATGCCGCGGCCGTTCGAGTTCGTGCCCGGCTACGTGTACGTGATGGAGGCAAACACCGTCACCGACGTGCTCTTCCGCGGGCTCCTCACGCTGGATCGCGACATGAACGTGGTGCCGTCGCTGGCCGAGAACATGCGCGTGTCGGGCGACGGGTTGAGCTACCTCTTCCAGCTCCACGACGGCCTTCGCTGGAGCGACGGCGAGCCCGTCACCGCCCACGATTTCGTGTACACGTGGCAGAAGATCATCGAGTGGGAGCTGCCCACGGCGTTCCTGCTGGAGGACGTTGCCGACGTGGTGGCCCACGACGACCGCACGCTCGAGGTGGTGCTGCACCAGCCGCGAAACGCGTTTCTCTACGAGCTCGCACACGGCGCGCTGCGGCCGTGGCCGAGGCACGTCGTGGAGCGCGTCGGCCAGGACTGGCGCACGCAGGAGGTGGTCACCAACGGGCCGTTCAAGGTGGCAGAGCTCGACGACACGCACCTGCTGGCGGTCGCCGACCCGTACTTCCTTGGCCCGACCGGCAACGTGGGCGAGCTCGACATCGGCTTCCTGCATTTTGACGACGTCAAGGGCCGGGGGCTCGCAACGTGGGAGAACCACGCCGCCGACGTGATGTCGCTCGGCATCCGCGGCCGGCAGCAGCCGGGCACGACCGTCACCTCCGTTCCCGGGATCGCGACCCTCATGCTGTGGTTCGTGCCCGAGGAGTCCAACGTGTCGGATCCGCTCATCCGCCAGGCAATTGCCGCCGCGCTCGATGTGAAGGCGCTGGCCGCGGCCGTCGAGTCGGAGCCGCGGCAGGCGAGCGGTGCGGGGCTCCTGCCGCCGACGCTTCCCGGGCACTCGCCCAAGAGCGGGGTGGTGCGCGATCTGGACCGCGCCGCCGAGCTCCTGCGCGACGCCGGGCACCCGGAGGGGCGCATGCTGCCCGAGATCGTGCTGGGCGCCCACGGCTGGCTGCATCCCGTGGCCGAGCTGATGGTGGAGCAGCTCGCCGAGATCGGCCTGCGGGTGAAGGTGACCACGCCGGCGCGCGACTTCGGCGGGATCGAGCCCGCGATCGCCGACGCCGACATGTTCATCTCGAGCTGGGGCGCCGACTATCCCGATCCGGAGGGCTTCTTCCGCGGGCTGGTGCATCCGTCGTACGGGATCTACTCCGACGAGACCACCGAGCGGCTTCGCGCGGCGGCCTCGGCCGAGCGCGATCACGACCGGCGCCTGGCCATCTACCAGGAGCTCGACCGCCACCTGGTGCAGCGCGCGGCGGTGCTGGTGCCGATCGGCTACATGCGCTCGACGCTGCTCACGCGGCCGTGGGTGAGCGAGGTGTGGTCGAGCCCCGCGACGGGCCTGCGCCTGAGCGATGCCATCGTCGATCCCACGTTGTATCCTGCCGAGCCATGACCATCATGCAATCTCGCCGCAGCAGCACCGCTGCGATGCTCACAGCGCTCTCCGCCATCCTCTACGTGGCGGCCGTCATCATCGCGTTCCCGCTCGCCATCTGGTTTGGCGTGAAGGAGGAGTGGTGCGCAGTCCCGCTCGCCGCCGCCAACATCGTGCTGGCGCTGGCCATGCTCTCGAGCAAGGGCGAGTAGCTCGCTGAATATTAAGTGCCTGGCACCGTTTATTCACGCCAGAGGCGGAACGCGTGCAGCAGCTCGGCTCGGGCTTCGGGGGTGATCGTGTCCTCGGTGATGCGGCCGGCCAGCTCGATGGTCGTGCGGATCTCGTCCAGGTAGGCGACGCAGCCGTCGCAGCCGGTGAGGTGCTGCTCGAAGCGCGCCGTGTCCGCCGGGGAGAGCGCGCCCTCCAGGTAGTCGGTCACCAGCTCGACCAGCTCGCGGCAGCGAAGTGCGGTGGCGCTCATGCGACGGTCTCCGCGAAGTAGGGCTCGAGGATCGCCCGCACCCGCGAGCGCGCCCGATGGAGCAGCACGCGCTGGTTCACGTCCGAGAGGTAGAGCAGGTCGCGCACCTCGTCCGCCGTGAAGCCCTCGATGTCGCGCAGCGTGATCACGCGCGCCTGGGCGGGCGGGAGCTGCTCGATGGCCTCCAGGATCTTCGCCCGCGTCTCGGCTGCCAGCAGCACATCCTGCGGCAGGTCGCTCCACGGCATGGGGCCGTCGATCCAGCCGCCGTCGGCGCCGAACCGGTCGGGATCCACCGCGGCCGAGAACGGCACCGAGCGGCGCTCGCGCTTGGCCCGCGTGATCGCGCGGTTGGTGAGGATGCGGTAGAGCCAGGTCTTCAGCGACGAGCGGCCCTCGAACCGGTCGAGGCCGTTCAGCACCGCCAGCCACGTCTCCTGCGCGACCTCCTCGGCCACCGCCTGATCGCGCACGTAGGTGCGCGCGGTGCGCACGAACGGCGCCTGGTAGCGGTCGATCAACTCGCGGAACGCCTCCTCGTCGCCGGCCCGCAGGGCGGCCACCAATCGTCTGTCGTCATCCTCTTCAGTCACCCGCACCCGCCTCGATGTTACGCAGCGGCAGCTGCGGATCGTTCAGCCGGTCGGGGTGCAGCAGGAACCCCAGCTGGACGATCCCGTACGCCACGCGCGGGCCGGCCACGGCGTAGTAGGCCGGATCGACCGCCACCACCCGCGCGGTGATCGGCTGGGGCGCCGAAGCGCCGTCGGCCACCACCACCAGATCGGCCTCCTGCGGCGCGCCCACCCACTGTCCGCCGGCCATCCCCGCCATGTCGGGGATCCACGCCGCCGGCATGTCGATGAAGACCGCGGGCCGCGGCCTGTTGACGACCGCGGCCAGCACCGACTCGATGGGCTTCTGGATGGACTCGATCACCTCGGGCGCCTGCGGCGAGGCGCCGATCGCGGCGGCCAGCTCGACGATGGTCGCCTCGATCTCTGCCACCCGCGCCGGCGCGATGGTGATGATGCGTGCGCCGGGGGCCTTTACCGGCTCGGAATCGCCGTCGCGGATCACCACCTGCGGCCGCGCATCGGCGGCCACCAGCTGGTCACCGCGACCGAGGGCCTCAACGATCTCGGCTCCCGCGGCGCTCGGCGACCAGATCCGCAGGCTCATGCGAGGTTCTTCACCAGCGCCAGATCGTGCAGCCCGACCAGGGTGAGCTGCACCGCCACCGCGCAGAGCAGGATGCCGAACAGGATCTCGACCACCGTGATCACGCCCTCGGGCGCGTCCTTGAAGCGCGCGATCACGAGGAACACCACCACGTTGATCACCGCGACGATCGCGATCATCACCTCGGTGCGCGCCTCCTGCGACCACGAGAAGTTGGACGAGTACGTGATGAGGGCGACCACGCCCACGGGGTTCAGGGTGAGCGGGACGGCGAGCGGCGTGAGCGCGATCTTGTTGGGATCGTTCACCTGCTCGGAGTCGCTGTTCTCGCGCTTCCCGAGCGCCATGTCGAGGCCCAGGATGAACATCACGATGCCGCCGGCGATCGCGAGCGCCGCGTGGCTGAAGTGGAACACGTGCTGGGCGATGTCGCCGAAGATCAGGAGCACGCCGGCGATCACGGCCGCGTAGAACGACGTCTTCAGCGACACGATCCGCTTCTGGCGGATGGTCATGCCGCGCGTGAGGTCGGCGAATGCGATGACCGCCTTCAGCGGCCCGACGCCGATCAGGATGATGAGAAAGACGTCGGCGGTGTTGTACCCGTCGGCGGTCATGCGCTCGATCCTGCGGCGTCGATCATGCCGAGCACGGTATCGCCGTGCGGCTCTGCGGTGATGACCGTCCCCATCGGCGCCGAGAGCTCGGCCAGCCGCCGGATGATCGCCGCGGCCACGTCGGGTGAGGCCGGGAGCGGCACGCCGCTCGAGGTGAGCGGCAGCCCGTAGCCCAGATCCAGCGGGTGAAGCGCGATCCGGGCCAGCCGCCCGTCGCGCCACTGACAGCGCGCGAGCACTCCCTGGAACGTCTCGGCGTGGGCAAACCACGCGTCGTTGAGGACGCGCGTGAGGTCGGCGTCGGTCGCCGCGCCGGGATCGTCGAAGGCGCGCCGCAGGTGCTCGCGGCCGTAGGCGTAGAGCTCGTGCGGGAGGGGCTCGACCAGGTCGGAGAACACGAAGTTGCCCAGGCCGTGGAAGATCGCCCCGCCGCCGTAGAGCTCGATCCCGGCGAGGTGGTGGATGCCGCTGGTCACCACCACGTCGGCGCCGGCATCGATCGCCGCGCGCCCGAACTCGCCCACGAACGCCCCCGGCGGCTGGGGGAACTCGTCGTGCAGCGGCTCGTGGGCGTGGAGCGCGGCGACCAGCAGGTCGGAGTGCTGCTTTCCCAGCAGCACCGCGCGAAGCGTTTCGGCCAGATCAGCGGCATCCATCTCGTAGCGGTAGCCCGGCTCGCTCGCGGCCTCACCGATGAGCTGATCCAGCAGCCGCTCGCCGTCCTCGCCCTCGCCGGCCAGCTCGGGGCCGAGCGCCCGCGCGAGCTCGCGTGCGAGGCGCAGCTGCTCGGGGTCGAGCGCGACCGTGCGCGTGAGGTGGATGCCCGCCACGCCGGGCCGGGCGGGAGCGGCGCCGCGGGCGGGGGAGGCCTCGCTGGTCTCGCGAAACGTGGTGGTGCACGACACCAGGCCCACGCGCCCAGCGGCGGTCTCGAGGTAGGCCGGCGCCCGCGCCAGGCCGGCGTTCTCGCCGGTGCCCGCGTGCACGATGCCGGCCTCGTCCAGCCATGCGCTCGACTCGCGCATCGCCTCGAGGCCCCAGTCCAGTGCATGGTTGTTGGCGCGGCCGACCATGTCGAAGCCCATCGCGGCCATGTCCACGGCGACCGCGGGCGGGGAGGAGAGCGGCCAGTCGCTGCGCCACGGGTACGCCGCCCCGGCGAACTCGCGGATGTCGAAGATCACCGTCTCGAGGTTGCCGAAGAGCGCGTCGCAGCCGCCGAGCGCCTCGAGCATCGGGGCAAACCTGCGGCCGGGGGTGAGCGGCCGCGTGACGATGCAGTCGCCCACGGCACCCAGCTCGAACCGGTCGATGCTCACTGCGCGGCCGCCGTCGCCCCGGCCCGGAGCTGGGTCTTCAGCACCTTGCCCATCGCGTTTCGGGGCAGCGACTCCACCACGAGCACCGTGCGCGGCCGCTTGTGCGGCGTGAGCGCGACGGCGACGTGGTTCTCGAGCTCCTTCTCGCTCACCGCGGCCCCCGGCCGCAGCACCACCCACGCGCACACCCGCTCGCCGAGGTCGGCGTCGGGCAGCCCGGCCACGGCGGCCTCGGCCACCGCATCGTGCTCGAGGAGCGCCGCCTCGATCTCGCCCGCGCCGATCTTGAAGCCGCCGCTCTTGATGAGGTCGGTGGCCCGCCGGCCGACGATGCGGATGAACCCGTCGCCGCTTCGCACCGCCAGGTCGCCGGTGCGGAAGAAGCCGTCGGCGGTCATCGCCTCGGCAGTCGCGTCGGGCCGGTTGAGGTAGCCGAGCATCACGTTTGGGCCGCGCACGTGCACCTCCCCGATGGTCTCCTCGCCCGGCGGGATCTCGCTACCGTCGTCGTCGCGGACACTCACCTCGACGCCCGCGAGCGGCGTGCCGACCGAGCCTGCGCGGCGGTCTCCGGTGACGGTGGTGGACGCGATCATGAGCGTCTCGGACATCCCGTAGCGCTCCACCACGTGCTGGCCGGTGAGACGGGTCAGGCGGTGGTGCTCGGCCGCGGGGAGCGCCGCCGATCCCGAGACCAGGAGGCGCGCGCAGGCGAGCCCGCGGGCCAGCCCGGCATCGGTCTCCGCGGCATCGGCGAGGCGGTGGTACATGGTGGGGACGGCGAAGAGCATGGTGCCGTCGCCCGCGAGCGCGGTGCCGACGGCATCGGGGCTGAAGCCACCGAGGTGCCAGGAGGTGCCGCCGCGGTGCACCGGACCGAGCGTCCCCAGCACCAGGCCGTGCACGTGGAAGAGCGGCAGGGCGTGGCACACCACGTCGGCGGCCGTCCACTCCCAGGCGGCGGCGAGCGCGTTGAGGTTTGAGGAGATCGCGCGGCGCGGCAGCACCGCGCCCTTGGGCGGCCCGGTGGTGCCCGAGGTGTAGACGATGAGCGCCGGCGTCTCGGGGCCGGCCCCGGGCGGCAGCTCCCGGTCGCTGCGCGCATCCGGATCGACGTCGATGCGGCGTAACCCGGCGAAGCCCTCGGGTAGCTCTGACCGCGGGCCGCAGAGCACGGCAGACGGCTGCGAATCGCCCAGCACGTGGGCCAGCTCGAGCCGGCCGGACTTGGGGTTGACCGGGATCGCGGGGATGCCCGCGGCGAGCGCCGCGACCACCGCCACGCCGGTCTCGAGCGTGTTCTCGGCAAACACCGCGACCCGCTCGCAGCCCTCGATGCGGGCCGTCAGCGCCGCGGCCGCCGCGCGCAGCTCGGCGTGGCTGAGGACGCGCTCGCCAACTCGCAGCGCAGGTTTTCCGGGAGGGTGCCGTAGGTGCGGGAAGAGCATCGTGCAGCGGGAGTCTCGCCGATCGGGCGGCTGGCTGTCGACCCTGCGCGCCGCGATCACTACCCTCATATGCAGTGATCGACCACCAGCCGCAGTCAGCCGACGTCGAGGCGCCCGAGCCCATCGACCTGCGCGAGATGCTCGCCCGCGGGGTCCACATCTACTGGCGCCATGCACCCGCGATCATCGCGGTGGTGGCGACCGTCTCGGTGCCCGCATCGGTGGTGCGCGCCGTGGCCCAGGGCCATCGCCCGGCCGAGGTGGCGGCGGGCGCGCTGCAGGCGTTCGCCTACCTCGTCTCGATCGGCCTGGTCATCCAGATCGTGGTGGCGGCGCTCGCCCACGAGCCCGTCACCGTGCGCGGCGCATTTGCCGCGCTTCGGCCGCGGGCCGGGCGGCTGGCCGTGACCTCGCTCATGGTGGGCGCCGTGGTGCTGCTCGGCACGTTCACGCTGCTCCTGCCGGGCGTCCTCTTCTACACGTGGTTCGCGTTTGCCGTGCCGATCGCGGTGCTCGAGGATCACCGCGTGATGCACTCGATGGCCATCAGCCGCGACACCGTGCGCGGCTCGTGGTGGCGCGTGTTCGGGATCCTGCTGCTGGCGCTCGTGATCGAGAGCATCTCCTCGGGGGTGGTGCAGAACGCGTGCTCACCCGTGACTGACACGAGCGTGGGGGCAAACGTCGTGGTGACCACGCTCGCCGGGCTGGTGCTCACGCCGGTGTTCGGCCTGATCGGCGCGCTCCTCTACCTGGACGAGCGCATCCGACGGCCGCTGCGCGCCGAGGCTACCCCCTGACGATCAGGCGAAAGCCGATGTGCCGGGTCGAGGTATCGACCGCCTCGCCCTGCCGGGCTGCGGGCCGGTAGCGCAGGCAGTAGTTGGGTGCGCAGAGGTGCGACCCGCCCTTGATCACGCGGCGGGGAATCTGTGCGTCGGGCTCGCCAGGATCGCCCGGCGCGGGCTCGGTCACCCGCGGGTTGGACGGCACGCAGCACGGGCTCTCGGTCGCCGGCTGCGAGAAGTAGTCAGACGTCCACTCCCACACGTTCCCGGCCATGTCGTAGAGGCCGTAGCCGTTGGCGGGGAAGCTCTTCACGGGTGAGGTGCCCTCGAAGCGGTCGGTGAGGAGGTTCTGCCACGGGAACTCGCCCTGCCAGGTGTTTGCCATCATCCGCCCCCTGGGGGCGCACTCCTCGCCCCAGGTGTACGTCGCGCCCTCGAGCCCGCCGCGGGCCGCGCGCTCCCACTCGGCCTCGGTGGGCAGCTCGCCGCCGGCCCACTCCGCGAAGGCCTGGGCGTCCTCGTAGGCGACGTGGGTGACCGGATGGCGCTCGCGCCCGCCGATGCCGGAGTCGGGCCCATCGGGATGGCGCCAGTCTGCACCGGGCGTCCACGCCCACCAGTTGGCCCACACCGACAGGTCAACGGGGCCGGGGGTGCGCTGGAAGGTGAGCGAGCCCGGCACCATCAGCGCGGGATCGGCGCCGGGGTACTGGGCGGGATCGGGCGCCTTCTCGGCCAGCGTGACGTAGCCGGTGTCCTTCACGAAGCGGCGGAACTCGGCCACCGTGACGGGGTGCTCGTCCATGCGGAAGCCGTCAACGTGCACCCGCCGCACGGGCGCCTCCTCCGGGTAGTAGCGATCGCAGCCCATCTCGAACTCGCCGCCCGGGACATCGACCATGTTCTTTCGCACGACGCGGGTGCTCATGCGGCCAAGGTAGCACGGGTCATGCGGCAAGAAGGACGCGGGCAGCCCGTGGCGAATCCATCCAGGCATTCATCTTCGTTGTCTGCGGTACTCTCAAAGATCCTCCTCAACCGAAAGGACCACTAGATGGCGCTCCTGAGTCTGGGCGAATTCCTGTGGAGTTTGCTCGTTATCTTCTTCATGGTCATCTATTTCATGATGCTGTTCTACGTGATCGTCGACATCTTCCGGCGACACGACGCATCAGGTGGCAAGAAGGCCCTCTGGCTGCTCTTCCTGCTGATCTTCCCGCTGATCGGGCTGCTGGCCTACATGATCACCAACTCCGACGGCATTGCGCAGCGCAACATCAGCGCTGCCAAGCAGCAGCAGGAGCAGTTCGACAGCTACGTCCGCCAGACCGCCGGTGGTAGCGGCGGCGGCGCCGCCCACGAGATCGAGAAGGCCAAGGGCCTGCTCGACTCCGGCGCCATCACGCAGGACGAGTTCAACACGATCAAGACCAAGGCGCTCTCCGCCTAGTCGCACGTTCCACGCGCCCCCGGCGGCCTTGCCCCGGGGGCGCACTGGTACTCTCACCCACGTATGCGTCTCATCCGACAGCTCCTGATCTCGTGGATCCTGAACTTCATCGCCCTCTGGGTGGCGTTCAAGGTCGTCGGCGACGTCTCGGTGAGCGGTACGGGCGAGCTGGTGCTCGCCGCAGTGGTGTTCAGCCTGCTGAACATCTTCCTGAAGCCGATCCTGATGCTGATCGGCCTGCCGTTTCGCATCATCACGCTCGGCCTCGTCACGTTTCTGATCAACATGGCGATGGTGGCGCTCACCGCCTGGCTCCTGAGCGGCGTGGACGTCGGCGGGTTCATCAACGTCGCCGAGATCACGATTGTCGTCTGGATCGTCAACATGATCATGCAGCTGGTGGTCGGCGTTGGCCGTCGAACCGCCGATCGCTGAGGCGCCCCCGCCCGACCAGCTGAAGCGGCGGCTGCGAAAGCTCGTCGGGCCGGCATTCGGCATCATCGTGGTGCTGGCGATCTTTGTCGCCATCCTGCCGCAGATCACCAGCTACGAGGCGGTGTGGGACGCCGCCGTCGGCCTGGGCCTCACCGACTGGGGCATCATCTTCCTCTCGGTCGCCGCCAACGTGGCGACGTCGGGGCCGCCGTGGATGGCGGCCGTGCCGGGGCTCTCGTACAAGCGCGCCATGCTGATGACGCAGACCACCACGCTCTTCACCACGGTGCTGCCCCTCGGCGAGGCCGTGGGCATCGCGACCCAGGTGAAGATGCTCTCGGGCTGGAAGTTCCGCGGCCAGGCGATCACCGCGGGCCTCGTGCTGGTCACCCTCTGGAACCAGGCGATCAACGTGATCCTGCCGATCGCTGCGGTCGCGGCGCTCGGGCCCACCGACGGCAGCCACTCGCTGATCCTGGTGAGCATCGGGGCATCGATCCTCCTGATCGTGATCGTCGTGGTGCTCGTGCTGACGATGCGCCGCGACACGGCTGCCCACAGGGTGGGGGAGTTCGCAGGCCGGATGGTGTCGGCGGTGCTCGGGCTGGTGCGCCGCGGTCCGGTGAAGGACTGGGGCCCGCGGCTGGTGCGGCTGCGGCACGAGACCATCGAGGTGGTCTCGTCGCGCTGGCACATCCTCACCATCGCCTCGCTCGTGAACCAGCTGACGCTCTTCGGGGTGCTCCTGATCGTGCTTCGCAGCATCGGCGTGAACAACGTCTCCACGCTCGAGGCGCTCGCCGCCTGGTCGTTCACCCGGCTGCTCGCGTCGGTGCCGATCACGCCGGGCGGCCTGGGCGTGACCGAGCTGGGGATGACCGCCGCGCTCGTGGGCTTCGGCGGCGGGCGCACCGGCGTGGTGACGGCGGTGCTGCTCTACCGCGTGCTGACCTTCGTGCCCACGATCGTGGTCGGCTCGGTGTGCGCCCTCATCTGGCGCCACGAGGACAAGAGCCTGCACCTGAGCTCACTCGAGAGCTGAGCTCTCCCCGGGCTGGAGCACCACGATGCGCACGCCGGGAGCGAGCTCGGCGGCGGCCTCTGCGAACTCGCGCGCCGGGGCCGCGGTGGGCGGCTTCGAGCCGATCGGGCCGAGCGTGCCCCAGTGGATGGGGATGGCGACCCGCGGCTTGATGAGGGCGAGCGACGCGGCCGCCTGGCGGGGATCCATGTGCCCGGGGCCGAGGGTCGGTCCCCAGCCGGCGACGGGGATCAGGGCGACGTCGACCTCCTCGGCGGCGAGCGCCGACATCTGGTCGTGCAGGCCGGTGTCGCCGGCGAAGTAGGCCGATTGCGAGCCGCGCATGAGGTAGCCGACGGCCGGCGCGCTGGTGGTGGTGACGGGTGTCCGGCGGTGGTCGTGGTCGGCCTCGAAGGCGGTCACGCCGACGTCGCCCACGGCGGTGGTCTCACCGACGGCGATCTCGCGCACGCGGGCGCCGGCGCGCTTTCGCAGGAGCTTCCCGAGCCCGGTGGGGGCGATGTAGAGCGGGTCGCCGGGGATGCGCCGAAGCGACGGCGGGTCGAGGTGGTCGCCGTGGGCGTGGGAGATGAGCACGGCATCGATGTTTCGGATGTCGGCGTCGGCGACCGATCCGAGCCGGCGCAGATGGGCCACGCGCGAGCGCAGGATCGGATCGGTGAGGATCCTGACGCCGTCGATCTCGACGAGCAGGGTGGCGTGCCCGACATAGGTGATGCGCATGCCGCCGGACCCTAGCGGGTCAGCAGTTGAGCGTCACGACGTTCACCGAGGACGTCGCCGTGCTGAACCACGTGCCGCCGTTCACCGTGGTTCGCAGCTCGAACCAGTAGTGCGTGTTTCGCGTCATGTACGGCGAGATGAAGCTGCCGGTGCCGATCGACGACGTCTGCACCCCCTGGTCGGTGTACGGCCCGCCCGAGGAGGTGGCGCGCAGCAGGTCGATCCCGTCGCCCGAGCCGCCCGCCCCCGTCCAGCTGAGCTGCACGCGGGCGCCCAGCGACGACGAGCAGTCGTAGTTGACCACCGCCGGGCTCGCCGGGGTGGTGAAGGTCGCGCTCGTGAACGGCTGGCCCGGCGTGATGGTGAGCCCCACCGACCATGCAGCGGTGCCGGCTCCTGCGGTCGCGCAGAAGATCGCCATCGCGGCGACCATCACGTGGAGGCGCCTCACCCTCACAGCTGCCACCAGATGTCGTCGTCGCGCTTTCGCCACTCGCGCACGGCCATCGTCCCGGCGACCCACGCGGCGACCATCAGGACGATGCCCGCGATGGTGAACGGCGAGCGCAGGGCCACGATGGCGTAGCCGGCCAGCGGCACGTCGCCGTGGGCAACCCACACCACGCCGCCCTTCAGCCGCGCCGTCCACGGATCGTCCACCGGGTTGGCGTCGCCGCGCGTGGTGATGATCGTGCCCGCGTGGTGGTGCAGCACCTTCACGACGCGGTGCATCACGAGGTGGTGATCCATCACGGGGATGTGGTAGACGACCACCTCGCCGACGCGGAGCGCGGATGCTGCCTGCGGCGTCACGATCGCGGCCGAGCCCGTGTCGAATGCGGGCGTCATGCTGCCCGAGAGCACGGGCAGCACGCGCATCTTCCCCGTGAGCGTGCCCGCCACCATCACGATCGTCACCAGCGCGACCAGGCCCGCGAGCCCGGTGGCGCAGAAGCCTGCGAACCGGCCCACGTGCGGGCTAGTTCGCGGTGAAGACGAACCGGATGGACGAGCTCTTGCCCTCGAACGTGTTGTCGGCGGTCGAGGGCAGCGTGAACGTCACCCGGAGGTGGTCGGTGTTGCCACCGTTGACAGCGTCCAGGTTGCTCAGCGAGAGGTTGTTGCCCACCACCGGCCGCGACGCGAGCACGGTGCTCGTCGAGCCCCCGCAGATGTAGGTGTAGTTGGGCGAGGTGCCGCTCTCCGTCCAGCTGTTGGAGCAGTGGTCGATGGACATCTGCAGGCCGTCGGTGGTGTCGGTGTCAAGCACCGAGCTGGTGGTCGCGTCGGTCGTGAGCGTGATGGCGCCGAAGTCGAGCGTGCCCGAGTTGATGAGATCGACGCTTCGCTGGATGGTGTCGCCGGGGTTCACGTCGGTCGCGTTCACGTTCAGCCGGTTGGCCTGGCCGCCGGTCGCGCCGACATCGACCGTGAACGTGCCCGTCGAGAAGTTCTGGGTCACTGCAGTGGTCGAGCTGGTGAAGCTCGCCCAGGCGCCGAACGCCGCGACGATCGCCGCGATGAGGATCACCGTGGGGAGGATGAAAAGCCGTGTTCGTCTGCTCAGAGAGCGCATGAGGGAAGCTCCGTTGCCGGTTGAGGTCGGATGGATGACCCCCAGGTAGTCGGATGCGGCGAACCAGTGTTGAGCGCGTCGCTCACTTGTTGGTCGCCGCCCGCTGGGAGCCGATGAAGTCGTACTGGATGGTCGAGCTGAGGCCCTGCGTGGTGTTGGCGGAGGCCGACGGCAGGGTCAGGGTCACCCGCAGGTGGTTGGTGGCGCTCGCGGTGAACGTCATGTTCGAGAGCGTGATGTTGGTGCCGATCACCGCCCGCGAGGCGAGCACCGTGCTGGTGGTGCCGCCGCACGTGTAGGTGTAGGCCGGCGACGTGCCCGCCTCCGTCCACGCGGAGGAGCACTTGTCGATGGCGACCTGCAGGCCGTTGGTGGTGTCGGTGTCGAGCAGCGAGCTCGGGCTGGCGCTGGTGGTGAGCGTGATGCCGCTGAGGTCGGCCGAGCCGGTGTTCACATCGACGCTTCGCTGCATGGTGTCGCCGGCGACGATGCCGCTTGCGCTGATGTTCAGGCGGTTGGTCGCCGCGCCGGTGGCGCCGAGGTTGATGGCCACCGTGCCCGACGACACCGACTGCGACTGCGAGGCCACGCTGGTGAACGTGGCATAGGCCCCTGCTCCGGCTAGCGCGGCCGCCAGGGCGATGCCCGCAACGGCGACCGAGCCGGCCCTGCGGCCGTTTGCCCGCGGCAGCCACGACCTGCCGAGCTGCACGAGCCGCAGCCCGGCGATGGCGGCCGTGAAGGCGATGAGGGGGATATCGGTCTGTGTGGGGGGCATCGGTGGTGTCGACCCGCGAGTCGCACCCGCGGGCTACTCGTTGGTGGCGGCGCGCTGGCTGCCGGTGAAGGCGCACGTGATGGTGGACGAGAGGCCCTCGAAGGTGTTCCCCGCCGTGGCCGGGAGCGTGAGGGTCACGCGCAGGTGGGTGGTCGAGCCGGCGGTGGTGGAGACGCCGGGGAGCGAGATGTTTGCGCCGATCACGGCCTGAGACGAGAGCACGGTGGTGGTGGTGCCGCCGCACGTGTAGGTGAATGCGGGCGAGGTGCCGGCCTCTGTCCACGCCGACGAGCACTTGTCGATGGCGATGTGCAGGCCGTCGGTGGTGTCGGTGTCGAGAAGCGTGCTGGGGCTCGCGGTGGTGGTGAGCTTGATCGAGCCGATGTCGCTCGTGCCCGAGACCGAGATGTCGGCGCTTCGCTGCATCGTGTCGCCGGGGACGATGGCCGAGGCGTTCACGTTCAGGCGGTTGGTGGACGCGCCGGTTGCGCCGAGCGCAATGGTGACGGTGCCCGACGTGATGGAGATCGCCTGGGAGGCGCTCGACGTGAAGCTCGCGAACGTGCCCACGCCGGCGATGGCGGCGGCGACCGCGAGCGTGAGCGCGCCGACGGCGATGACGTGGGGACGGCGGATGCGGTCTGGCAGATTCATGCCCACGTAGTCGGAGGCGGCGCGGGCTTCTTGAGCTAGCGGCTGCCGGCGGTGCGCTGCTGGCTGAAGAACCGGAACGTGACGCCGGTCGTGAGCCCCTCGAACGACGTGGAGGTCGCCGACGGGATCATGAAACGGTAGAGCAGATGGTTGGTCCCGCCGTTAGTGAGGTCGGGACTGCCGGTAAGGGTTTGGGTCGACGTCTGGAGGGAGCCCGCTGCGATCGCGGTCGTGGTCGTGCCCGAGCAGGCGTAGCTGAAGCTGGGCGATGTCCCCGACTCCGTCCACGGCACCGAGCAGCGGGTGACGGTCATCTGGATGCCGTTGGTGGTGTCGCTGTTGAGCGTGGAGGACGGGCTCGCCGAGCCCGTCGACATCTGCAAAGCGGTGAGGTCGGCCCCGTTGATCACGTCGAGCGGGCGGAACACCGGCACGCCCGCGGTCATGTCGGTGATCGCGAGCGAGATGCGGTTGGCGGACGTGCCGGCGGCGCCGAAGGTGGCTGTGAGGGTGCCCGAGCCGATCGCCTGCGACTGCGAGGCCGTGCCCGTCCAGGTCGCGTAGACCCCGCCGCCGGCAACGGCCGCGGCGATCGCAACCAGCACGATCACCAGCGGCCCGAGCAGGCGTCGCGCCACGATCACGCCTCGAGGTTGAACCCGGCCACGATCGTCTCGAGGTCGGCGGCCGTCCGCGCGAGCTCGGCGGCCGAGGCGGCCACCGCATCGGTCGTCGCGCTTGTCTCCTGGGTGGATGCCGAGACCTGCTCGACCGACGCCGACGACTGCTCGGCGACCGCGGCCACCTCGGTGGCGGCCGAGACGATCGAATCGACGCGGTCGGCGATGCCGGCCACGCGCTGGGTGATGGCGGCGAAGGCCTCGCGGGTCTGCTCGACCACGGCCACGCCGGCATCGGTCTGCTCGGCGCTCGATGCGACCGCGGCGACGGCGGAGGTGGTCTCGCGCTGGATGCGGGCGATGAGGGTTGCGATGCGCTCGGCGGCCAGCTGGCTCTCCTCGGCGAGCTTTCGCACCTCCTCGGCGACCACGGCGAATCCGCGGCCCTGCTCGCCTGCGCGGGCGGCCTCGATGGCGGCGTTCAGCGCCAGCAGGTTGGTCTGGCCCGCGATGTTGGTGATGGTCTCGACGATGGTGCCGATCTCCTCGGACATGCCCGAGAGCTCGCCCATGACGCTCGAGACGGTCTCCGACGAGTCGCGCACGGCCTGCATCGCGTCGGCGGCGCGTCCGGCCGAGCTCACGCCCTCCTCGGACATCTGCTGGGCTGCGGCGGCCTCGGTGGCGGTCTCGGTGGCGCTGTCGCGCGCCTTGGTCACCATGCGCACCTGGCGCTCGGCGCCCTCGGCCACATCGGTCACCGCCTGGGCGATCTCGGCCACTGCGCGGCCGGCCTCGCTCGAGGCGCCCTCCATCCGCTCGGCGGTCGCCTTGAGCGTGACGAGCGCCTTCGTGACGCCCTCCAGCGGCACCCGCACCATGGCCTTCAGGTGCTGGCCGCGATCCGACAGGTCCTCGCTCGAGGTGTCAACCGGGATGGTCTCGAGCTGCACGCCCATGGTCGCGAAGGTGTCGAAGTAGAAGGCCTCGACGATGGCCTGCATGTCGGCGTTCATCACCGTCAGGACGGCGCGCTCGGCCTGGGCGCGCATGCGCGGGCGGTGGGGATAGGACTTGCGCAGGTGCTTGCGGGTGAGGTCGAAGTAGCGCGGGTAGCTCCCGATGTACCACTTGAGCGGCAGGTCGATGGCGTTGTGGAGGCGGCCGACCTGCAGCCGCTGCTCGAAGTAGTCCACGCCGAAGGTGCCGCGGCCGGCGGCCTCCCCGAAGATCTGGCGGAAGTAGCCGGCCTGGGCCTTCTCGAGCCCCGAGCGCAGCTGGTCGAGCGAGCGGCCGTTCTTCTCGCCGTAGGCGCGGAAGAAGCGCACCGTCGGCTCGAAGTTGAACTGGATGTCGTAGAACTCCCTGGCCAGCTGGTCGGCGATCTTGTCGGCCCACGGCTGCAGCTTCGCGAGCACCGCCACGTCGTCCTGGGTGAGCCCCATGAACTCGCGGCGCAGCGCCAGGTTGGTCTCGTTCATGCGATAGGTCGAGGCGAGCTGGGACACGGGCGACGAGCTCCTTCTACGGGGACACGGCCCGGATAGCCGGCCGACGGCCCGATTGATCGGCTCGTGGCGTCGCGAGTTGAGATCTGGAGCCGCCGTCAACCCGCGACCATAGGCTACGGCGGATGCCCACCACCCTTGCCACCCCCTGGCGCGGCTTCGTCCTGCGGTTCGCGCTCGCCCTGCTCGTGCTCTCAGCGGCGGCTGCGGGCGTGCGGCTGCTGAACGGGGTGGTGCCCGGCCAGCTCGAGATGATCCTCGCGGGAGCGCTCGCGATCCTGGTGCCGGGGTGGGCGCTTGCAGGGGCGCTGGCGCTGGACGAGGATCGCGGCCCCGTGACCGCATGGGGGCTCGTGCCGCTGCTGGGCGTGGCGGTGTGGATCGTGCCCGGCGGCGCGGGGCTTCTGATCGGCGTGCCGCTGGTGGCCATCGCGGTGGTCGTCGGGGTGATCGCGGCGCTCTGCCTGGCTGCCGTGCCGCCGCTTCAGCCGCCGCCGCTGGTGGATAGCGCCGCCATCGTCACGCTCTCGGGGCTCGCCGCCATCATCGGCTGGCAGTGGCAGTCCATCCTCATCGGCGATGCCCTCTTCCACGCCGGCGTGATCCGAAAGCTGCTGGCGCTCTCGCGGCCCGACGAGCGAAACATCTGGCAGTTCAAGGACGGGTATCCGCATGCCGGCTACGCGTTTCCGCTGCTGCACCTGCCCGAGGCGGCGGCGATCCGCATCGCGGGGGTGGACGTCTCCATCGGCTACGCCGACCTCGCACCGCTCTTTGCCCTCATGCTGCCGGTGGTGGCCTACGCGGTGGGCCACCGGGTGGCCGGGCGGCTCTCGGGGCTCATCACCGCCATCCTCGCGCTCTGGGTGACGTGCACCGGCGGGCAGATCATCAGCACGGGCCAGCAGCCGCGGTACTACGTGACGCTCGTGGTGCTGCCCGCGATCCTGCTCCTCGTCCTCGAGCAGGTCCGCCGGCGCTCGGCGGTGATCGAGGTGCTGCTTGTGGCCGGCGTGCTGGTGATGACGTTCTGCCACCTCACCTACGACCCGCCGCTCTGGATCGCGCTGGTGGTGGTCTCGTGCTTCAACCCGCAGCTCTGGCGCGCCACGATCGCCGCCATCGGGTCGAGCATGGTGTTCGTGGCGCTGATCTACCTGGCCTCGGTGCACGGCTCGGGCCACAGCACGCCGGTGCTGATCCCGCCGGGCAACTTCTGGGCGCTCGGCGGCCACCGCGTGGCCCTCTCCGGCTACCAGGTGTGGAACCACCGCGCCGAGTCGGTGCTCGCGCTCGTGGCGGTGGTGTGGGGCATCCGCAGGCCGCGCACGCCGCTCGGCATCCTGGCGATCCTGAGCGCGACGATCTTCCTGATCTGCACCATCCCCGGGGTGACGCCTGCGATCGGCGTGCTGGTGGGCGAGGGCCAGTCGCAGCGCTATGCGGAGATGATCCCGTGGGCGTACGTGGCAGGCCCGGCGATCGTGCTGGTCGCGCGCTCGCGAAACGCCGTGCTGGCGATCGCGGTGGCGGCGATCGCGTCGCTCTTCCTGCAACGCACCCACCTGCTCTACGGCAACCCGGCGACGGTCATCTCGAGCGCCGGCGCGCTGGTGGTGATCGCCTCGGCGGTGGAGGCGATCGCCCGCTCACGGCGGCGGCGGCGGCCCTCGCACGAGTACCACGAGGGCAACATGGCGGCGCCGATCCTGGCGCTCGTGCTGGGACTCGCGGTGCTGGCGGGCTCGATCTCGGTGCACGGGCACACCATCAAGCAGTCCATCACCCACGGCCGGCCGCAGCCGTTTGTGGGCGATCAGCCCACGCCGCAGGTGCTGACGTATCTGCGGTCGCTGGGGCAGCCGCTGCCGGTGGTGCTGGCGCCGTTCGTCGCCCGGCCGTCCAACTACTACTCGGGGCTCGCATACGAGCTGGTGGGCGGGGCGCCGGTGTATGCGGCGGCGATCTCGAGCTTCCACTCGCAGGCCGAGCGCAAGGATCAGCCCGCAGAGCGGCGCCGCGACGTCGCGCGCTACCTGCGGAAGGGCACGTCGCAGGCCGAGCGGCACCAGATCATCGAGCGCTGGCAGGTGGACTACGTGGCGCTCGACCTCAAGCGGGCATCGCCCGAGATCGTGCGCCAGCTGGATGCCGATCCCGGCCTCGAGCGCGTGTTCACGGACGATCCGCAGTCATCCACGCAGGTTGCGCAGATGGCCGTGTGGAAGGTCGTCTCGCCGGTTACCTCGTCCTGAAGCCCATGACCAGCTCCTCCAGCCGGCCGGCCGTGGTGGCGAGATCCTCAGCCGCCCGCGAGAGCTGCTCGGATCCGACGGAGGTCTGCTGGGTGGAGGCGTAGATCTGCTCGGTCGATGCGCTCGCCTCCTCCGCCACGGTGGCGACCTCGCCGGTCACGTGCGCGATCTCGGTGATCTGCCGGTCGAAGCTCTGGACGGCGCCGTCGATCGCGGTGAACGCCTGGCGGGTGCGCTCCACCACGTCGGTGCCGCGCTCGGTGCGCTCCGCGGCCTCCTCCACGACAGAGACCACCTGCTCGGTGTCGTTCTGGATCTCGGTGATGAGCCCCGCGATGGTGGTGGAGGCGTCCTGCGACTGCTCGGCCAGCTTCCGCACCTCCTCCGCGACCACGGCAAAGCCGCGGCCCTGCTCGCCTGCGCGGGCGGCCTCGATGGCGGCGTTCAGCGCCAGCAGATTGGTCTGATCGGCGAGCCCTGTGATGGTGCCGACGATACCGCCAATCTGCTCGGATTTGGCTGCCAGAGCGCGGATCGCCTCGGTCACGCGGCCGGCCGACTCGTTCACGGAGACCATCGCCTCGGCCGCCTCGTAGGCGGCGGTGGCGCCCTGCTCGGCGACGCCGCGGGCCTCCTGGGCCGAGGCGCGGGTGGCGTCGGTGCTGGTGCGGGCCTCCTCGACCATCCGGGCCTGGCGCTCGGCGCCGGAGGCCACCTCGCCGATGGCGGCGGCGATCTCGGTCACCGTGCGGCCGGTCTCCTCCGACGTCGAGGCCATCTCCTGGGACGCCGCGCTGATCGTGGAGGCCTGGCCGGCGACGTCGGTCACCATCCGCGAGAGCGCGGCGCACGACTGGTTGTAGGCCTCGATCGAGGCGACCGTCGCGTCGCGGATGGCGTTGACCTCTATGGCGATCTGGCCGATCTCGTCGCGCCCCGGCCGGGGAATGGCCGGCGTGACGAGCGTGGCGGTGCGGGTCAGGTCGCCCTGGGCCATCGCCTGGAGGCCGGAGCGAAGCTCGGGGACGCAGTGGTCGCGCAGCATCCGCAGCCGCTCGAGCACGGGCGTCACCGATCGCGTGAGCGAGCGGGAGATGGCAATCGCGATGGCCGCGGCGGCGATGAGTGCCAGAAGCACGGCTGCGATCACCAGCGCCCGGGTGAGCGCGGCGGCCGACCGGGCGCGGTGATCGACGGTGTCGGAGGTCGCGTCGAGCGACTCGCGCAGACGCCCGGCCTGGGTCGCGATCTGGTCATAGATCGTGATCTCCTGGTCGAGCACGAGCGTGGTCGCCTCGGCGTTCGACGTTGGGGTGTTCTGGGTGTAGAGCGCCACGATCCGGCGGTCGAGCGCCATGAACCGGACCAGCCCGGCGCCGGCGGCGGCAACGGCCTGGCGGCCGGCCGGGGTGGGCGCGCTCCGCGCCAGAGTGGCGAGGTCGCGGCGCACGTGCGCGACCGAGGCGACGAAGGCCTTGCGCGAGGCGAGGGTGGCGATCACGGGCATCGTGCCCTGCCGGCGGGTGCGCTGGATATCGAAGGCGTAGGCGGTCTGCCACCCGTTCATGTCGGCGATGTCGTACCGCGCCTGGGCGAGCGCCTGGCTTGCCCCTTCGAGCTGGATGACGGCCGCGGTGGAGGTCTGCTGGGCGGACGATCCCCAGAGCGCGATGCCGCCGGTCACGGCGAGCAGCAGCACGATCACGCCGAAGCCTGCGTAGAGCTTCCGAGCGATCGAGAGATCACGGACGCGCGACATTGAACCCCCAGAGACGGACAGCGGACGTCTCGGGTAATCGTCTCGTTACGAGCGCGGTTTATGCAGCCGCGGCGGCGCGCGCCGCGGCCAGCAGCACGTCTGCGTCCGGCATCTCGTCATCGCCGTAGCGCCACGCCCCGATGACCTCGCCGTCGCGCAGCAGGTAGCACGCGCGCACCGGCGTATCGACCGAGGCCGTCCAGCGTCTGGGAGACATCGAACGCCCGCACAGCCACCCCCGTCCAGTCGGACAGGAGCGGGAAGTTGAGCCACTGCTGCTCGCTGTACTTGCGGTGTGAGTAGGGGCTGTCGCGCGAGATCCCGAAGATCCGCACGCCGGCCTCGCTGAACTCGTCATGCAGGTTTCGCAGGCCGCGCAGCTGGTTTCGGCAGGTATCGGTCCAGTCGTACAGGTAGAAGGCGAGCAGCACCAGCCCGTCGCCCGCGAGCTCCGCCATGCTCACCTCGGCCGGCGTATCGTCGAACACGGTCACCGCGGGGATCTGTGCGCCTTCGCTAAGCATCGCCGCACGCTATCAACTCCTGGATCAGGCCGAGCGTGATCCCCGGGACGATCCGCGCTGCCGCGCCCAGCCGCTCGTGCGGGTGGGTGCCCGAGACCGCGATCACGGTGAGGCCGGCCGCTGCCGCTGCGCTCACGCCGGCCTCGGTGTCCTCGAACGCGATCACCCGCGCCGGGTCGTCCACGCCGAACAGCTCGAGCGCCAGCAGGTAGCCCAGCGGATCGGGCTTGCCGCGCGCGCCGACGTCGTCGGAGGAGATCACCCGCGGCGAACTCCGCGGTCAGCCCGGTGGCGTCCAGCACCGGCAGGATCTCGGCCGCCGCAGCGCCCGAGACCACGGCGATCGGCACCTGCGACCCCGCGTAGCGCACGGCCGCGCGCACCTCGTCCGACACGGTCGATCCGTCGGAGACCCGCGCCCGGTAGCCGTTCACGCGCCGCTCGACCAGCTCGGCCAGGTCGTCGCGCGCGCCGAACCACTCCTCGATGATGGCCTCGTCGCTGAGCCCCGCCAGGTGATCGGTGTACTCGTCCTGGGTGATGCGGCCGGCCGAGGCCGGCGAAGAGCCTGCCACCACCTCGAACATGATCTGCTCGTCGTCCGAGAGCGTGCCGTTGAAGTCGAACGTGAATGCCAGCGGACGGCATGCCCACAGGCCGATGCTGCGCCCGGCCCGGCTCCGGCTGCGGAAGCGCCGCGTGGGCATCGGCGATCCGCGTCACGCGCCCGAGCACCTCATCGCCCGCCGGCCCGGCGCGGCCGGTCGCGGCGTCCACGTGCAGGTACATGTGCTCGGCGGTGGCCACCTCGTCCCCCGTCGCCGTGTCGGTCATGCGGTGGTAGATGTGCAGCCGCTTGGGGTCGGCGCCGAGGATCTGCGTCGTCACAGTCGACCGTGTCGCCGGCCTTCAGCTCGCGCAGATGGCTCAGGTGGGTCTCGGCGGTGAAGTAGCTGCCGGTGTCCGCGCGGTAGGCCTCGTCGATGCCGAGGTAGCCCAGCAGCGCGTCGCTCGAGTCGCCGAACATCTGCAGGTAGCGGCTCTCGTGGGCGTGGCCGTTGTAGTCCACCCACTCGGGCGACACGGTCGCCGAGTGCAGCGCGAGCGGCTGGGACAGATCGTCGTCGTCGCTGATCACCCGCGGATGGGCGGCCGCCAGGGCCTCGCGCTCGGCCCGGGCCACCACCGCGCCGGCGCCCACCTCGTTTCGGCGAAGCGCCAGCAGGATGTCCACCAGGCAGTCGTCGCGCATCCGCTCGAGCTCGGTGGTCGGAGGCGCCGGGCGACTCCTCGTCCGGTCTGCGCGACGATCTTCTCGAGCAGCTCGTCGTCCAGCTCCGGCACGTCCATCAGCTTCGTCCACGGCCACTTGAGCGACCGGCCCGAACTGGGCCATGAAGTGGCGCATCCCCGCCTCGCCGCCGGCGATGCGGTACGTCAGAAACGGCCCCATGAAGGCCCAGCGAAGGCCGGGCCCGAGCCGCACGGCGGCGTCGATCTCGGTCGCGGTGGCCACGTCGTCCTCGATCAGCCAGAGCGCCTCGCGCCACATCGCCTCCATCAGCCGGTCGGCGATGAACCCATCGATCTCGGTGCGCACGTGAAGCGGCGACATGCCCACGTCCGAGTAGAGCTCGCGCGCCCGCTCGATGGTGGCCGCCGAGGTGTGCTCCGACCCGCAGAGCTCCACCAGCGGCATCAGGTACACCGGGTTGAACGGGTGCCCGACGCAGAAGCGATCGGGGTTGCGGCATCCCGGCCGAGATGCGCGACGGCAGAAGGCCCGACGTGGACGACGTGATGATGGCGTGGGCAGGCGCAGCCCGGTCGGCGGCTGCCAGGAGCTTCTGCTTCATCTCCTCGCGCTCGGGTGCGCTCTCCTGCACCAGGTCGGCGCCCGCGACCGCCTCCTCGACGGTCGCCGCCAGGGTCAGGGTGCCCTCGGCGCCGGGCGGCACCATCGAGAGCCGGCCGTAGGCCCGGCGGGCGTTTGCGACCATCACCTCCAGCGCGCGGCCGGCGTCGGGGTTGGGGTCGTAGAGCGACACGTCGTGGCCGCGCAGCAGAAACCGCGCCGCCCACCCGCCTCCGATCACTCCGCCGCCCAGCAGCGCGACTCTAGTCACGCCGCACGAGCCCGAGCTTCGTCCGCACCTCGGCGGGCGTCAGCAGCTTCACGTTCATGGCGCCGAGGATGGTCGCCGCGCGCTCGACCAGGTCGCCGTTTGACGCGAGCACGCCGCGCGAGAGCATGAGGTTGTCCTCGAGCCCGACGCGCACGTTGCCGCCCGCGAGCACTGCCATGGCCACGAACGGCAGCTGCATCCGGCCGATCGCAAACGCCGAGAAGTTTGCGTCGGCGGGCAGCCTGTTCACCATCGCCATCAGCGTCGAGATGTCGTCCGGCGCGCCGTACTTGATGCCCATGCAGAGCTGGATCAGCGCGGGCGGGTCGAGCACGCCGGCGGCGAGCATGTCGTGCACCATCACGAGGTGGCCGGTGTCGAACACCTCGAGCTCGGGCTTCACGCCCAGCTCCTGCACGTGGCGGGCCATCGCCATGAGCATCTCGGGGGTGTTCATCATCACGTAGTCGCCGCCCGCCGCGAAGTTCATGCTGCCGCAGTCGAGCGTGCAGATCTCGGGCTTCAGCAGCGAGACGTGCGCCAGCCGCTCGATGGCGCCGGCCATGTCGGTGCCCTCCTCGTTGACGGGCAGGGGATGCTCCGTGCCGCCGAGCGCCAGGTCGCCGCCCATGCCCGCGGTGAGGTTGATGACCGCATCGGTGTCGGACGCGCGGATGCGCTCGACCACCTGGCGGTAGAGCTCCGGGTCGCGCGACCCCTTGCCGGTCTGGGGATCGCGCACGTGGATGTGCACGATGGCGGCGCCGGCGGAGGCGGCTTCCAGCGCCGAGTCGGCGATCTGCTCGGGCGTGACGGGCACCTTGTCGGACTTGCCGGTGGTGGCGCCTGCGCCGGTGATCGCGCACGTGATGAAGGCCTCGGTGTTCATCGCAGCGCCGGCGCGATCTCGTGGGCGGTTGCCAGGGCGATCCGGCCGAGGCCGGGCAGCACCTGGCGGGTGACGCGGGGACTCGGTCCCCAGATGTTCACGATCACGAGCGGCCTCCCTTGACTGTCGAGCACTGCGGCGGATACGCCGTTTTGAAACTCCTCGAGCTCGCCGATGCACGTGCCGTAGCCGAGCCGGCGGATCTCGGCAAACGCGGCATCCAGCTCCGCGCGCGCCGTGATTGTATGGCTGGTGTAGGCCTCGAGATGCGGTGGCAGGAGCGCCTCGCGCTCATCCTCGGGAAGCCACGCGAGAAACACCTTGCCCGACGACGTGGCGTGGAGCGGCAGCGAGCGGCCGTTCCAGTCGGGGCTCGGCACGCCGTGGGGATCGACCTGGTCGATGTAGGCCAGGGTGAACCGCCGTGCGGCGGCGAGCGTCACGCTCTCGCCGACCTGCTCGGCGACCCGGCTCAGCACCGGGCGCATGCGCCGCGCGACGCCGTCGTAGTCGGCGGCCGCGGCGATCTGCAGCGCGGCGTGGCCCACGTGGTAGCGCGATGTGAGGGGGTCGCGCTCGACCATGCCGTGGTACTCGAGCGTGGTGAGCAGCCGCCATGCCGTGCTGCGGTTGATGTCACAACGCTGTGCCAGCTCCCACACGCTGGGCGGGCGAGAGCTCTCGGCGATCGCCTTCACGAGCAGCACGGCGCGATCGACGGACTGGACGCTCGACCGTCGCGGGCCGGGTTCTCCGGCCATCGTATGTGCGCTATCCGGTGTCATGAGCTCACGATGCGAACGGCCGGCGGCGAGGAGGCCTGCCGGCGGCCAGACTATACACGTGCAGATTTTCGTCCATCGGGGAAGGTGTCCGGCGCCCTTGACGCCGTCCGGGCGCTGATCTAGCATCGCCTCGCGTTCACGCATTTTGAACATCGTGTTCGGATGGTGAACAGCGTTCAGTTGACAGCCCACCACCGACGGCGGATCATGCGACCCCCGCGTGGCTGGTGGCGTGGACTTTTCAAGCGACCAAGGAGTCGGAGATGGCTGGCAATCCCCTAGAGCGCCTGAAGGATCTCGACGTCAACGCGCTCTCGCGCCGCGATGTCCTGATGGGCGCCGGCGGCGTCATGATGGCCGGAGGCCTTGCTGCCTGCGGATCGAGCAGCTCCAGCTCCACCGAGGCGCCGCAGAGCTCGACCGCCATCACCGGCACCCCCAAGGCCGGCGGCAACTTCCGCCTGGGCGTCACGGGCGGCGGCTCGAAGGACATCATCGACGGCCAGTCGATCATCACCAAGCCCGACCAGGCGCGGCTCATGTCCGGCTGGGAAACGCTGATGACCTACGACGAGAACTACAAGCTGACCACCGACGGGCTCGCGAAGGAAGTCACCCAGGACAACCCCACGCAGTGGACCGTCACGCTCAAGCCGGGCATCGAGTTCAACAACGGAAAGACGCTCGACGCCGACGACGTCATCTATTCCATCCAGCGCATCCTGAACCCCAAGTCGGGGCTGTTCGGGTCGGCCGGCCTCGCGTCGATCGATCCCAACGGGATGACCAAGATGGACGCGAACACGGTGCGGATCAAGCTGAAGACGCCGGACTCCGGCATCGCCGATCAGTTCGCCCAGTACTACAACGGCATGGTGCCCACGGGCTATCAGTCCACCAACAACCCGCTGAAGTGGGTCGGCACGGGGCCGTTCGTCACCAAGAGCTTCAACCCGGGCCAGCAGAGCGTCCACACCAAGAACCCCAACTACTGGCGCTCCGGGCAGCCGTACTTCGATCAGGTCACCATCATCGACTTTGCCGACTCCTCGGCGCAGGTCAACGCGCTGCTGTCGGGCCAGATCGACGCGATGACCGACATCCCGTTCGCGCAGATCTCAACCGCCAAGGCCCACCCGGAGCTCGCGATCCTGATCTCCGACGGCGCCGGCTGGCTGCCGCTCTGCATGGCCATCGACATGCCGCCGTTCAACGACAACAAGGTGCGCCAGGCCATGCGCCTGATCGTCGATCGCAAGGCGATGCTCGAGCAGGTGCTCTCCGGCTACGGCCGCGTCGCGAACGACCTGTTCTCGCCGTTCGATCCGTGCTTCAACACGTCGCTGCCGCAGCGCGAGCAGGACATCGACCAGGCCAAGTCGCTGCTGAAGAGCGCGGGCATGTCCGACCTCACGGTTGACCTGCACACGACCGACGGCGCAGGCGGCATGGTGGACTCCGCGAACGTCTTTGCCTCCCAGGCCAAGGCTGCGGGCGTCACCATCAACGTGCACAACGACCCCAACTACTACGGCACCCAGTACCTCAAGCTGGCCTTCTCGGTCGACTTCTGGGGCACGCGTAACTACCTGCCGCAGGTCGCCAACGGCATGCTGCCGACGGCGCCGTACAACGAGACCCACTGGCCGCCGAAGAGCGGCCCGGGCTCGAACTACATCGACCTGTACAAGCAGGCCCTCTCGACGGTTGACCAGACCAAGAAGTGCTCGATCATCCAGGAGATGCAGAAGCTCGAGTACGACAACGGCGGGTACATCATCCCGTTCTTCAACAACCTGGTCGACTCCTACAGCACCAAGGTGAAGGGCTTCGAGCCGTCCAAGGCAACCCTGAACCTGGATACGTTTGGCCACGGCTACCGGACCATCTGGTTCGGGTAGGCCGGCGGAGGAGCGGGCAACATGACCGGCGGCGGCATCTGGGGGTTCATCCTGCGGCGGATCCTGCAGGGCATCCTGGTGCTGTTCCTGGTCTCGGTGCTGGTGTTCGCGGCTACCCAGGCATTGCCGGGCGATCCGGCCCAGGCGATCCTGGGCCGGACCGCGACGCCCGCCAGCCTGGCGGCGCTGAGGGCCCAGCTGCATCTCGATCAGCCGGTGCTCACGCAGTACTGGAACTGGCTCTCGGGCCTGCTCCAGGGTGATGCGGGCACGTCGCTCGCGTCGCGCACGTCGGTCACGTCGCTGCTCTCCGACCGCGTGGTCAACTCGGCGTTCCTGGTGTTCTGCGCCGGCATCATCTCGATCCCCCTGGCCGTCGCGCTCGGCGCGATGTCGGCGGTCAAGCGCGACAAGGCGTTCGACTCGAGCACCTCGGTCGTCACCCTGATCTTCGCCGCGGTGCCCGAGTTCGTCGTCGGCATCCTCCTCGTGGTGCTGCTCGCAACCACGGTGGTGAAGGTGCTGCCGGCCATCACCTACATCCCGCCGGGCGCGCGGCCGTGGGGCGACATGAAGGCGATCATCCTGCCGACGCTCACGCTCGTGCTCGCGGTCACCCCGTACGTCGTTCGCATCATGCGCGCGTCGATGATCGAGGTGCTCGAGTCCGACTACATCGAGATGGCGCGGCTGAAGGGCCTCTCGGAGCGCACGGTGATCTGGCGCCACGCGCTGCCCAACGCCCTCGGCCCCACCTTCCAGGTGATCGCGATCAACCTCGCCTACCTGGCCGGCGGCATCATCGTCGTGGAGTACGTCTTCAACTACGCCGGCATCGGAGGGGCGCTCCGCGACGGGGTGTCCAACCGCGACCTGCCGGTGGTGCAGGCGCTCGCGATGCTGATCGCCGCGGTCTACGTGGTGGTCAACACGCTGGCTGACATCGCCACCATCCTGGTCACGCCCAGGCTCCGGAGCCGGCTGTGAGCACCATCGCGCTCACGCCCGAGCCCGAGGTCATCGAGGCTGTCGGCCAGCGCAACTCGTCGCTGCTGCGAAATGCGCTTCGGCTCTGGCGCACGCGGATCGGCCTGGTGCTGGTCGGCCTGCTGGTGATCGTCGCGCTGTTCGGGCCGTTCATCGCGCCGCACAGCCCCACCGCGTTCGTCGGCATTCCCAACACGGGCCCGTCGGGCGATGCGATCTTCGGCACCGACCACATCGGCCAGGACGTGTGGAGCCGGTTCCTCTGGGGCGGCCGCGAGATTCTCATCACGGCCATCGCCGCCACGGCGATCGGGCTCATCTTCGGCGCAGCGATCGGGCTCGTGGCGGCGTACTCCCGCGGCTGGCTCGACGACGTGCTGATGCGCGGCATGGACGTCATCCTGGCGTTCCCCCAGATCATGCTCGCGCTGGTCGCGATCGCGACGGTCGGGGCCAAGACCTGGATTGTGGTGCTGGCAGTGGGGGTGACCACCATCCCGCGCGTGGCCCGGGTGGTGCGCGGCGCCTCCCAGCCCATCGTCGAGCGTGACTTCGTGGGGGCCGCCGAGGCGCTCGGCCTGCCGCGCTGGAAGATCCTCTGGCGCGAGGTGCTGCCCAACATCCTCAGCCCGTTGACCGTCGAGGTCAACCTGCGGCTCACCTACTCCATCGCGCTCATCGCCTCCCTCGCCTTCCTCGGATTCTCAACCAACCCCAACGGCGCCAACTGGGGCACGATGATCCAGGAGAACGAGATCGCGCTCGCCGTGCAGCCGTGGGGCGTGCTGCTGCCGGTGCTGGCCATCGCGCTTCTGACCATCGGCACAGGGCTCGTCGGCGACGGGATCGCCCGGGCGGCTGCCGGCATCGACCGTGGGCGAGGAGGAGAGTGAGCGACATCCAGGCACCTGCGGTGGTGGTTGACGACCTGCGCATCGAGGTCGATGCCACCGGCGACGACATCGTCGATCACATCACGTTCGCGATCGCCCCGGGCGAGGTGCTCGGCCTGGTCGGCGAGTCCGGCTCGGGCAAGACGACGGCGGGCCTCGCGCTGCTCGGTCACACCCGGCGCGGCGCCACCATCACGGCCGGCAGGGTGCAGATCGGCGACTTCGACATCCTCGGCATGGACGAGGGCAAGCGCCGCGACGTGCGCGGGCGGGTGGTCTCGTACGTCCCGCAGGATCCGGCGGCGGCGCTCAACCCGGCGCTTCGCATCGGCACCCAGCTGCGCGAGACGCTCGAGGCCCACAGCTACGGATCCAGCGGCGACGAGCGCCGCGACCGGGTCGCCGAGATGATGCGTGAAGTCGCCCTCCCCGACGACTCCAAGTACCTGCGGCGCTACCCGCACGAGCTCTCCGGCGGCCAGCAGCAGCGCGTGGGCCTCGCGATGGCGTTTGCCTGCCGCCCGCGGGTGATCGTCCTGGACGAGCCCACCACCGGCCTCGACGTCACCACGCAGGCGCACGTGCTCGCGACGGTGCGTGATCTCGCATCGGCCCACGGCACCGCCGCGCTCTACGTGAGCCACGACCTCGCGGTGGTCGCGACGCTCGCCTCGCGCGTGGCCGTGATGTACGCCGGCCGCATCGTGGAGCTGGGCGAGACCGAGTCGCTGTTCCACGGCGCCGCGCACCCCTACACCCGCAGGCTCATCGCGGCCATCCCGCACCTCTCGGGCCGGCGCGCGCTGATCGGCATCCCCGGGCGGGCGCCCTCCCCGGGCAAGCGGCCCACCGGATGCGCCTTCGCCCCCAGGTGCTTGCTGGTCGAGCCGGCCTGCGAGGCAGAGATGCCCGACCTGCGGATGGTCGAGGCAAACCACGGCGCGCGCTGCATCAAGGCCGACGAGGTGCTGGCCCAGAGGGTGGTGCTGGCCGGCGACGCCGAGCCGCGGGCCGTGGCCGAGGAGCAGGATTCGGCCGTGCTCAAGCTGGTGGGCGTGAACGCGAGCTACGGCCCCATCGTCGCGGTGCACGACATCAACCTGCAGATCGCGCCGGGCGAGTGCCTCGCGCTGGTGGGCGAGTCGGGATCGGGCAAGACCACTCTGGCGCGGTCCATCTCGGGGCTCCACAAGCAGCGCGACGGCGAGATCCTCTTGAAGGGCGAGCCGCTCGAGGCCTCGGCCAGGTCGCGCTCGCGTGAGGCGCGCCGGTCGATCCAGTACATCTTCCAGAACCCGTACGGGTCGCTCAACCCACGGCGCACGGTGGGCCAGGCAGTGAAGCAGCCGCTGCAGCTCTTCGGCGCCGACGGGCCGGAGTCCGACCGGCGGGTGAACGAGATGCTCGACCGCGTCTCGCTCAGCGCCTCGTATGCCAACAGGTATCCCGATCAGCTCTCCGGCGGCGAGCGCCAGCGCGTGGCCATCGCCCGGGCGCTCGTGTGCGACCCCGAGCTCCTGGTCTGCGACGAGATCACCTCGGCGCTCGATGTGAGCGTGCAGGCGGCGATCGTCGAGCTGCTCGCAGCGCTCCAGAAGGAGCTTGGCCTGGCGATGCTCTTCGTCACCCACAACCTGCCGCTCGTTCGCTCCATCTCGAGCCGCGTCGCGGTGATGAGCGAGGGCCGCATCGTCGAGCTCGGCGGCGTGGAGGACGTGCTGCGTTCGCCCACCGCCGACTACACGAAGCGGCTGCTGGCCGATACGCCGTCGCTCGAGGCCGTCGCGGGGTGACCGCGGTGCGGGGCATCGTCGCCCCGGGCTACGAGCGAGTGCGCGAGGCATTCGCCCGCGATCTCAACGAGCGGGGCGACAGCGGCGCGGCGTTCGCGGCCATGGTGGATGGCGATCTGGTGGTGGATCTCTGGGGCGGCCTGGCCGATGCCGGCGCCGGCGCTCCGTGGCAGCCGCACACCGCCGCGGTGATCTTCTCCGGCACGAAGGGGATGGTCGCGACCGCCCTGATGCTGATGGTCGATCGCGGCGAGCTCGATCTCGACGCCACCGTGGCGAGCTACTGGCCGCAGTTCGCGGCGGCCGGCAAGGAGCACATCACCGTGCGCCAGCTCGGATCACATGCCGCCGGGCTGCCGGGCGCGCCGCCGCCGATCGACCTCACCGACGAGAGCGATCCCTCGGCGCTGGCGGCGCAGATGGCGGCGCTCGAGCCGTTCACGGAGGTCGGCGTGCCGTGCTATCACGCCGCGACGTTCGGCCTGCTGGCCGGCGAGCTCATCCGGCGCATCGACGGCCGCAGTCCAGGCCGGTTCGTGGCCGAGGAGATCGCCCAGCCCATGGGAGACCTCGAGATCCGGATCGGCCTTCCGAACGACGATCCGATGGCGTCCAACCTCGCGCGGCTCAATCCGGCCGAGACGTTCAAGGTGGGGAGCTATCCCTCGGACGATCCGCGGTTTGCCTACGTCTATCCCGCCGGGAGCCCTGACCGCTACTCGCAGCTCGAGGTCGAGCATCCGTCGTGGGGCGGGGTGGCCACGGCCCGCGGGATGGCGGGCATGTACGGCCGGCTGGTGGGGGAGCCCGGCCCGGTGCACCGCGCAACGCTCGAGCGCTGCACCGCGGCGGCCGCCGAGGGCGACGACCCGCTCACCGCGCGCCCGCTGCGGTTCGGGCCCACCGGCTACGAGCTGGGCGGCACTCCCAGTTCGCTCGGGCCGCCGGCCGACGCGTTCGGGCACACCGGCGCCGGGGGCTCCAGCCACGGCGGCTGGCCGGCGCTTCGCACGGGGTTCTCGTACGTCACCGTGGATCTCCGGCTGGAGGCCGAGGACGGCCGCTCGGCCGAGCTGCTCGACTCGCTGCACGCCGCGGTGGCCGGGCGGTGAGCGACCGGCCGAATATCGTGCTGGTGATGGCCGACCAGCTCGCCGCCTCGGCGCTACCGGCGTATGGCAACCAGGTGGTTCACGCGCCCAGCCTGAGCGCGCTTGCGTCGTCGGGGACGGTGTTCGAATCGGCCTACTGCGTCTCGCCGCTCTGCGCCCCGTCGCGCAGCGCCCTCTTCTCGGGGCAGCGGCCGTCGGTGAACGGCGTGCACGACAACGCCTGCGAGCTGCCGGCCTCGACGCCGACCATCGCCCACGTCCTGCGCGCTGCGGGGTACCGCACGGCGCTTGCCGGCAAGATGCACTTCGTCGGCCCCGATCAGCTGCACGGGTTCGAGCAGCGGCTCACCACAGACATCTATCCCGCTGATTTCGACTGGACGCCGGACTGGCGGATGAGCCCGGCCGAGCGGCTCTACTGGTACCACAACATGTCGAGCGTGCTTGACCCGGGCCCGTGGGACGCGGCGGTGCAGACGGCCTACGACGACGAGGTGTGCGCCCGGTCGCTCCAGTGGCTGCGCGAGCGCGAGCGGACCGGTGACACGGCGCCGTTCTTCCTCACGGTCTCGTTCACCAACCCGCACGATCCGTGGCAGCCGCGGCAGGAGGACTGGGATCTCTACGCCGGCGCCGAGATCGATACGCCCGCCGCGCCCGAGGTGGCCGGCGACCCGCACTCCCAGCGGCTGCGCGCGATGTTCCTGAGCGACGAGGCGCAGGTCGATGCCGAGGCGGCCCGCACCGCCCGGCGCGCCTACTACGCATGCGTCTCCTACATCGACCGGCTGGTGGGCGAGCTGCTCGCGGCGCTGGGCGAGAACACCGTGGTGATCTTCACCGCCGACCACGGTGAGATGCTGGGCGAGCACGGCCTCTACTACAAGATGAGCTTCTTCGAGGACTCCGCGCGGGTGCCGCTGATCGTGTCAGGGCCCGGATTCACGTCCGGGAGGGTCGCCGAGGCGGTCTCGCTGCTCGACCTGGCGCCGACCCTCGCCCAGCTCGCCGGCGCCGACGCATCGGCAGCGGGGTTCGAGGGCGTGTCGCTCACAGGGCCGCCGCCGGGGCGGGCGGTGTGCGAGTACCTGGCCGAGGGCGTCTCGGCGCCCGCGGTGATGCTGCGGCGGGGCCGGTTCAAGTTCACGCACTGCGGGGATGACCCCGAGCAGCTCTTCGACCTGGAGGCCGATCCCCGCGAGCTGCGAAACCTGGCGGCCGAGCGCGAGCACGCCGCCACGCTTGCGGCGTTTCGGGCAGAGCTCGACGCCGGCTGGGATCTGGCAGCGCTCGACCGCGAGGTGCGGGCCGGGCAGGAGCGGCGCCGGCTGGTGGGGGGAGCGCTGGCGAAGGGCGCCTACACGCCGTGGGACTTCCAGCCGGCCGTGGACGCGTCGCGCCAGTACGTGCGCGGCGAGGCGGCCGACCGCCCGCGCCCATCGCTTCCGCTGACGCGCGAGCACCTGGCCCAGCCGCCCGAGTAGGCACCGTTCGGACGGTGCCAGGCACAGTCCGAACACTCGCACGGAATCGCGGCGGACTCCGTTCCACAGGGTGCCAGGCATGATCCGAACGAACACTCGCACCGGATTGGTACGGACTCGTTACACCAGGTGCCAGGCACAGTCCGAACGCTCGCACCGGATCGCCGCGGACTCCGTTACACGTCGCGGAGGCGCAGCGCGAGCTCGGGCTCGTCGGTGATCACGCCGGTGATGCGCGGCTCGCTCAGGAGCCGCGTCAGATCGTCGGGCTCGTTCACCGTCCACACCCAGAGTGGCCGGCCCGAGGTGGCGGCAATCTCGAGCAGCTCGTCGTCGATCATCTGCACGGTGGCCATGAGGGCCTCGGCGCCGCACTCGGCGGCGATCGCGAACGGCTCGTGGCCGATCTGGACGACCAGGCCGGTCGCGATCCCGGCGTGCAGCGCGTGCACCTCGCGCAGCGCCTCCGGCTGAAACGAGGTCACGAGGAGCCCCGGCGGCGGCATTGGCTGGAGCGCCTCCACCAGCCGCTCTGCGAGGCCGCGCTCCTTCAGCTCCAGATTGAGCCCGATGCGGCCGGCCGCGAGCTCCACCAGCTGGTCGAGCATGACCGGCGTCGGGTCGTTGGGGCCGACCGGATCGTGCGCGAGGATCAGCGTTCCCTGGTCGTCTGCCCGCACGTCGGTCTCGATCATGTCGGCCCCCAGCGCGATCGCCCGCTCGAACGCCTCGAGCGAGTTGTCGTCGAGCCGTGCGCTGGCTCCGCGGTGGGCCGATACAAGCACCTTGCGCCTGGTCACCGGCGCAGTCTACGGGGTGGATCGACGGTGCCAGGCACCATCGATCCGCCCCGGGACTTCAGCTCAGCCTGCGAACGAGTGGAACTCGCCCAGCGGGTTCGGGAGCTTCGCGGTGAACGGATGGAACTTGTACACCTTGCTCGTGTCGAACCCGGCCTTCGCAGCCGAGGCCTTGTCGATGAACGGCAGCAGCGCGTTGACCGCGTCGCCGATGTTCTTGAGCCCGAGCGTGCGCTCGTAGCCGTTGTTGTTGGGAGGATCGACGCTCTCGGCGACGCCCTGGATCCCGGTGATCTTCTCGATCGGGCCGCCGTCGCGCTTGGCGACGCCGGGGCCCACCACGCGCGCGAGCGTGCGGTGGTCGGACTCGATGCCCATGATGCGGGCCGCGGTGACCCGCAGGTCGCCCGTCGAGAACTGCCGCACGCCGATGAGGTATGCAGCGATGAACGCGTCCTCCAGGCTGACCAGCGTGTTCAGGGTCACCTGCGCGTTGGTGAACATGTGCTTGGGGTAGTAGAACGCGGTGTACGGCGAGGCCTTGCCGCCGAGCGCTCCCTGCTCCAGCGAGTAGTGCGACATCTCCTCCTGGCGCGCCGCCTTCAGATACTCCTGATCGTCGGCCTCCAGGTGGCGGAAGAACGGTGCCTTCCAGATGATGTTCGAGTACGTCGTGACCGCCAGGGCTTCGGCGATCTCTGCGGCGCCGAGGATGGCGACGTCGTTTGCCGTTGCACCCGAGGCAAATGCGCTCGTGGGCAACACCGCGGCGATTCCGGCGGCGCCGGCTCCCGCGATCGCGGCCTTCTGCAGGAACCCGCGCCTGCTGGTGCCGCTTGAGACCTGCTCCAACATTTCGTCCTCCAAGTTCGAAATGACCCCGCGGCGGTGAGTGCACCCCCGCATGACGGCCCTCATTCGCCCGGAGGCGAAAAGCGGTTCACTCACCCTTATGAGGGAACTGGGCCTCGTCCGGCGGCGGGGTTGGTGGAGGCGCGCACGTTGAGCGTCGCGTGCACCACGCGCGGGTGCATGACCTCGACCTGCTCGATCTGGGCGAGCAGCAGCTCGACGGCTGCGGTGGCCACCTCGCCGGGGTGCAGGTCGAGCGCGGTCACGGGCGGATCGCAGTCGTAGGCGCGGTCGCCGTCAGAGCCGGTGGCGATGCGCAGCTCGCCGGGCACGGTGATGCCCATCGACCGCGCGGCGCGCACCGCGGCTGTGGCAAACCACTCGGGGGCGGCGAAGATCGCGTCGGGCCGGTCGGGCGGCGAGAGCAGCTCGCGGATGGCGCCGGTGGCCTGCTCATCGCTGTGGGTGATCGGGAGGTCGCACTTGAGCGGCTCCTGGCCGCGCTCGCGACACCAGGCCACGTAGGCCTGGTCGGTCTCGTTCGTCCAGGTGTGGTCGCTCCGCCCGACCAGCGCGACCTTCCGGCTCCCGAGCGCCGCGAGGTGGTCGAGCACCGTGCGGGTGTTGGTGACCGTCTCGGCGCCGACCCACCAGGGGTTCTCGGGCTCGTTGGGATCGCGCTCGATGGTGACCACGGGCAGGCCGGAGGCGCGGAAAGCGGCGAGGGTGGGGTCGCCGCCGGGCGGGTCGGCGATCACCGCGCCGTCGAGCGGCAGCTTCCGCACGGCATCGTCGCTCTGGAGCCCCGGCACCACGCTCAGCATGTAGCCGCGCTTGAACGCCGCCTCGGCGGCTGCTGCGGTCATGCGCGAGTAGTAGTAGATGCCGGCGGCGTAGCCGGGATCGGCGATGGTGGGCAGCACGAGGCCCATCGTCCCGGTGCGGCCGGTGCGCAGCCGGCTCGCCGAGGCGTTGGCGTGGTATCCCAGCTCGTGGGCAACTCGCTTCACGCGGTCGCGTGTGAGAGGATCGACTCCGGAGCGGCCGTTGAGCGCGTTGGACACAGTGCTCGGCGACACCCCCGCCGCCTCCGCGACGTCTCGGATGGTGGGGCGGCGAACGTGTCTGGAGCGCGGAGCTTGCGTCACAGCCCCACCCTACCAAAACGATTTTGTGTTGACTTATGAATCGTTGGGGAATAAAGTCCGCCCCCTGTCAGGTGAAGCGACCGTCGGCGCGCCGGCGAATGGAGGGCCACGAATGACCACCGTTACAAAGCGTCGACTGTTCACGATCACCGCTCTCGTGGGTGCGCTCGCACTCGCTGCGGGCTGCGGCAAGTCCGCATCCACCACCTCGACCGGCGGATCCACCCAGTCCGAGGCGTCCGCCACCGCCGGCCTCGTCTCGGCCACCCCGGCCGCGACCGGCCCATACACCAAGCCGATCACGTGGGTCACCTACCGCGAGGTCAGCTCGCTCGATCCGAAGATCGCGTTCGACTACCCCGAGAACACGATCATCTCGACGCTCTGCGACACCCTCATCCGCCAGTCGGCAACCGGCGTCGTCCAGAACGGCCTGGCAGCCATCACCCTCCCCAACCCCACGACGATGGTGTTCAAGATCCATCCCGGGGCCAAGTTCTGGGACGGCCATCCGGTGACGTCGGCCGACGTCGTCTACAGCCTCGAGCAGGCCGCCAGCCCAACCGACGGCAGCTTCTACGCGCAGGTCTTCAACCGCGTGAAGTCGATCACCGCCGACAGCAGCTCGCAGGTGACCATCGCGCTGAAGCAGCCGGATTTCTGGCTCGAGGGCGAGCTCGCCTCCACGCCGGGCTTCATCTTCGAGAAGGCCTACGCCGTCTCGAAGGGCAAGGCGTTCGGCACTCCGTCGGGCGGCATCATGTGCTCTGGCCCGTTCAAGCTGGGCAAGTGGCAGGTCGGCAACGAGCTGCAGGCGCTCGCCAACCCGGACTACTGGGATACGGCGCACAAGCCGCTGGCCTCCGAGATCGACTTCAAGGGCGTCCCGTCCGACTCCGCGGTGACCACCGGCCTCGAGACCGGCGAGATCACGGGTGACTATCCGCTGGCCATCTCGACCCTCGACCAGCTGAAGACGCAGAGCAACCTGAACGTCTACCTCGGCCCGTCGTACTCGTCCGACGCGCTCATCCTCTCGAGCACCACCGGCCCGCTCGCGAACATCAAGGTGCGCCAGGCGCTCTCGCTGGCCATCGACCGCCAGGGCCTGATCCAGACCAACTACCACGGTGCCGGCATCCTGCCCCGCACCACCGCCAACCCTGGCACGTGGGGGTACGGCAAGTCGATCTTCCAGGCCGCCTGGGATCAGCTGCCCGACCCGAAGGTGAACATCGCCAAGGCCAAGCAGATGGTGCAGCAGGCCGGTGCGACCGGGCAGAGCATCACGCTCGGCATGTCCAGCGAGATCCCCACCAACAACACCGAGGCAGTCGCGGTGCAGTCGGCCGGCGAGGCGATCGGCCTCAAGGTCACGCTGCACTCGGTCTCGGCCGCCAACTACATCAACTTCTTCATCGACCCGGCCGCGCGCAAGGGCATCGACGGGTTCTTCACCGTCAACTACCCCGACTACGCCGACCCGGCGGGCCTGTACGCCACCTACGTGATCCCCGGTGGCTCGCAGAACTACAACGACTACAACAACCCGCAGGTCACGAAGCTGATGGAGCAGGCGCGCAGCGAGCCGAACCTCGACAAGCGCGCGCAGCTGGTCTCGGCCGCGCAGAAGATCATCATGCAGCAGCTGCCGTGGATTCCCATCGTCGATCCGGACACGCATCCTCGTGATGAACAAGGACGTGACCGGCCCGCCGGCGACGTTCACCTACATGTTCGCCCCGTGGTTCGCCACCCAGATCGGCGCTGCTAAGTAAGGATGCTGTCGTTCCTGCTGCGCCGGCTGTTGATGCTGATTGTGGCGCTCCTGGTTTCGAGCTTCATCATCTTCAGCGCCCTCTACGTCGCGCCCGGCAACCCCATTGCGGTGTTGTCGGGCGGGCGTTCCCTGCCGCCATCCGCCATCAAGGTGCTCGAGCACCGCTACCACCTCGACCAGCCGTTCTTCGTGCGGTACTTCGAGTACATCAAGGGCGTGCTGCACGGCGACCTGGGCTACTCCATCATCCACCAGGAGAACGTCTCGACCCTGGTGCGGGCCCGCGTGGGCACCACGCTCGAGCTGGTGCTCTACGCCTCCATCCTGATCATCGTCGTGGGCGTCGGGCTGGGCCTCATCGGCGGCCTTCGCAAGGGCGCCGCCGACACGGGCGTGGTCGTGGTCTCGACCATCTCGGCCGCCATCCCGTCGTTCGTTGCGGCGATCCTCCTGGTCAGCATCTTCGCGGTGAACCTGGGGTGGTTCCCGGCCCAGGGAAACGGCGTGCGGGGCGTTCGACCAGTTCAAGCACCTGACCCTGCCGGCCATCGCGCTCGCGATCTCCTCGATGGCGCTGGTCGCGCGCGTGACCCGTACTGCCGTGCGTGAGGAGATGCAGAAGGAGCACGTCCAGACCGCCGTCAGCCGCGGCATCAACTACCGCACCATCGTGCGGCGCCACGTGCTGCGAAACGCGGCGATCCCGATCACCACCGTGGCCGGCCTCACCATCGCGTCGCTCATCGCGCTCGACGCCGTCGTCGAGCTCGCGTTCAGCCTGAACGGCCTGGGCTTCTACCTGGTGCAGGCTGCCCAGTCGAAGGACTTCGCCGTCGTCCAGGGCATCTCGTTCGTGCTGGTCGCGGCGTTCGTGATCGTGAACACCATCGTCGATCTGCTCTACGCGCTGCTCGACCCGCGCGTGAAGCTGGGATCGAGGGCCGAGTGAGCGTCGTCGCACAGCCGCCTGCCGCGGCACCGCAGCCCGCTCCCGCGGCGGCGCCGGCCCGCTCGCGGCGTAACCCGCTTGCCGGCATCGGCTTCCTCGGGTACCTGTCGCTGGTGATCATCGTGGTGGCCGCGCTGATCGCGATCTTCGGCTCGATCCTCGCCCCGTTCGATCCCAACCAGGTGAATCTCTCGAGCGCCTACGTCGGCTCCACGGGCTCCCACCTGCTGGGCTTCGACGGTAACGGCCGCGACCTCTTCTCGCGCCTGCTCGTGGGCGCCCGCACGTCGCTGATCGGCCCGCTCGCGGTGGTGGCGTTCTCGATCGTCGCCGGCGTCGGCATCGCGATCGCCACGGCGTGGAAGGGCGGCCGGTTCGACACCATCTCCTCGACGGGGCTCGACATCCTCTTCGCCTTCCCCGGCATCCTGCTCGCGGTGCTCGCCGCCGCGGTGTTCGGCGCGGGCCTCACGGCCGCGGCGCTCGCGCTGGGCGTGGCCTACATGCCGTACGTCGCGCGGGTCGTGCGCTCGGGGCGCCCTGCGGGAGCGAAACCAGCCGTACATCGCCGCGCTCGAGGTGCAGGGCTTCTCGGGCTTCTTCATCTGCCTGCGGCACCTGGTGCCCAACGTGGCCGGGCTCATCGTCGCCCAGGGCACCATCCTCTTCGGCTACGCGATGGTGGATCTCGCGGCCATCTCGTTCATCGGCCTGGGCGTGCAGACGCCGCAGGCTGACTGGGGCGTGATGGTGTCGGAGGGCCAGACCGGCGTTCTGCAGGGCTACCCGGCCGAGTCGCTGGCGGCGGGTCTCTGCATCGTGCTCGTGGTGGTGGCGTTCAACATCCTTGGTGAGCGCTTGATCGAACGTTCGCAAAGGAGCGATAGATGACCGAGTTGCATTACCTCTCTGCCACCCGCGCACGCGAGATGTTCGTCTCGCGCGAGCTCTCGCCGGTCGAGCTGCTCGACGCAGTCATCGCGCGGGCCGAGGCGGTGGAGCCCACGGTCAACGCCTTCGCGTTCACCTACTACGACCGCGCCCGCGCGGCGGCCAGGGAGTCGGAGGCCCGCTACGCCGGCAAGGGCGACGCGCCGCGGCCGCTCGAGGGCCTGCCGGTGGGGCTGAAGGACGAGGAGTCGGTGGAGGGCGAGCCGCTCACGCTGGGATCGGTGATGCACAAGGACGACATCGGCGAGCACACCACGGCCGTGGCCGAGCGCATCCTCGAGGCGGGCGGCATCATCCACGCTCGCACCACCACCCCGGAGTTCTCGTGCGCCGGGTTCACCCACACCACGCTCAACGGCGTGACCCGAAACGCCTGGAACCCCGAGTTCGGCGTGGGAGGATCGTCGGGCGGATCGGGCGCGTCGCTCGCCGCCGGCACGTCGATGCTCGCCAGCGGGTCGGACATCGGCGGATCCATCCGCATCCCGGCGTCGTTCAACGGCGTGGTCGGGTTCAAGCCGCCGTTCGGCCGCGTGCCGGTCGAGCCGCCGTTCAACCTCGACCAGTTCTGCCACTGCGGCCCGCTCGCGCGCACCATCGCCGACGTCGCGCTCTTCGAAAACGTGCTCGCGGGGCCGCACCCGTCCGACATCGTCTCGCTCAGCCCCAAGCTGGTGCTGCCCGACGTGTTCGACGGCATCGAGGGGCTGAAGATCGGCCTCTGCCTCACCCAGGGCGACTACGTGCTCGATCCCGAGGTCGAGCGAAACACGCTCGACGCCGCTGCCGCGCTCGAGGCCGCCGGCGCCACCGTCGAGCAGTTCGACCTGGCGGTCACCGAGGAGGAGATCAACCGCGCCTCCGCCGTGCACTTCGACAAGATCTTCGGCGACTGGATCGGCATGGAGGCCGCCGCGGCGCCCGAGGACGTGACTGCCTACGCCGCCGAGTTCGCCCGCTACATGAAGGTCAGCGCCGGCGACATCCCGATGATCGGCGGGATGGAGCTCGAGTCGCAGATCTGGCGGGTGCTCGCCGAGGCCTTCCAGCGGTTCGACGTGATCATCACGCCCACGGTCGCCACCCGCGGCCTGGAGGCGGGCAACGACTACGTCGAGCACGGCATCGAGGTAGGCGGAAAGCAGCTGGAGTTCTACTTCCAGTCGATCATGACGCCGCTCTTCAACATCGCGAGCCGCTGCCCGGTGCTCGCCGTCCCCTCCGGCTACGCCGACAACAGCGTGCCGACAGGCCTGCAGATCGTCGCGCGGCCCTACGACGACGTCACCGCCTTCCGGGTGGGTGCCGCGCTCGAGCGTGAGCGGCCCTGGTTCGACACCGCAGAGCGGCGGCCCACCCTGTGACAGACGCGCTGCTCACGGTGGACGGCCTCTCGGTGCGGCTGCCGGTCTCGGGCGAGATGCGCACGGTGCTCGACACCGTGAGCTTCTCGATCGCGCCTGGCGAGGCGCTGGGGCTGGTGGGTGAGTCGGGCTCGGGCAAGTCGATGACGGTGCGCTCGATCGCGCGGCTGCTCCCGCCGGGGGCGGAGGTTGACGGCACCGTGACGTTCGACGAGCGCGACGTCTACAGCCTGCGCGGCGGGCAGCTGCGGTCATACCGGCACGAGGTTTCGGTGGTGTTCCAGGACCCGCGCGCGCACACCAACCCGGTGCGGCGCATCGGCGACTTCATGACCGAGACGCTGCGCGAGTCGATCTCGCGCAAGGAGGCCAACGTCCAGGCCGTTGACATGCTGACGCAGGTCGGCATCGACGACGGCGAGCGGCGGCTGAAGCAGTACCCGCACGAGCTCTCGGGCGGCATGCTGCAGCGCGTGATGATCGCCACGGCGCTGCTCACCAAGCCGCGGCTGATCCTGGCCGACGAGCCCACCACCGCGCTCGACGTGACCATCCAGGCCGAGGTGATGGCCATCATCGACGAGCTTCGCAAGGAGTTCGGCGTGTCGCTGCTCTTCATCACCCACGACCTCGACCTGGCTGCGGCGGTGTGCGACCGCACCGCGGTGATGTACGCCGGGCAGCTGGTGGAGCTGCAGTCCGCCGAGTCGCTGCACGACGATCCGTACCACCCGTACACGGCGGCGCTCTCGGGCGCCCGGCCCAGCGTGGGGAACACCGCGGCGCGGCTCACGGCCATTCCCGGCCGGCCGGTGTCGGCCTACGAGGCTCCGGCCGGCTGTGCGTTTGCGCCCCGCTGCCCGTTCGCCGAGGATCGCTGCCGCGAGGCCCGGCCTCCGATCCGCGACTTCGCCGAGGGCAAGGTGCGCTGCGTGCGGGCCGAGGAGCTGCGCGGCTCGATGAAGGCGGTGACGCATGGCTGATGCGGTGCTCGCGGTGGAGGGCCTCACCAAGAAGTTCGGCGACTTCACGGCCGTGGACGACGTGTCGTTTGCCATCGAGCCGGGCCAGTCGCTGGCCGTCGTGGGCGAGTCCGGCTCGGGCAAGACCACCGTGGCGCGCATGATCGTGGGCCTCGAGCGGGTCACCGCCGGCACGATCTCGGTGGGCGGGAGCGACCGCTCCACCCCCGCGCGCAAGGTGAAGGAGCAGGCGCGATCGCGGCCGCGAGGTGCAGATCGTCTTCCAGGATCCGTACTCCAGCCTCGATCCGCGCCAGTCGGGCGCCTCGGCCATCGACGAGGTGCTGAAGCTGCATCACTCCGGCTCGGACATGGATCGCTCGAAGCGCGTGCAGGAGCTGGGCGAGGTGGTCGGCCTGGACGACCGCCAGATGCACGCCCTGCCGCGCGCGCTCTCCGGCGGGCAGCGCCAGCGGGTGGCCATCGCCCGCGCGCTCGCCGCCGAGCCGCGGGTGCTGATCCTCGACGAGTCGGTCGCGGCGCTCGACGTCTCGATCCAGGCCCAGGTGCTGAACCTGCTGGCCGATATCCGCGATGCGACAGGCATCTCCTACGTCCTGATCAGCCACGACCTCGCGGTGGTGCGCCAGCTGACCGACCGCATCGTCGTGATGCGGCAGGGCAAGATCGTCGAGCGCGGATCCACCGCCGAGGTGCTCGACAACCCGCAGCAGCAGTACACGAAGGTGCTTCGCGCGAGCGTTCCGGGGCCCGGCTGGAAGCCCACGCGCGGGCTTCGCGACGAGCATGGGCATCGAGAACGAGCCCCAGGTTTGAGCCTCGCCGACAACATCGCCGAGCTCGACGCCGTCGCCCAGGCCGACCTGGTGCGAAGCGGCCACGTCACCGCGCTCGAGCTGGTCGAGCGCCTCGCTCGAGCGCATCGAGCGGCTCAACCCCGAGCTCAACTGCGTGGTCACCACCATCGCCGACGAGGCGCTCGCGGCCGCTTCGGGCCCGCTGCCCGACGGCCCGCTGCGGGGCGTGCCCGTGCTGATGAAGGATCTGGGCCAGGAGATCGCCGGCGTGCGCCAGACCGACGGATCGCGGGCGCTCCTCCAGAACGTGGCCGACCACGACAGCCACATGACGGCGACCTATCGCGCTGCCGGAGCGGTGTTCGTGGGGAAGACCAGCTCGCCCGAGTTCGGCAACCACTCGACGTCCGAGCCCGAGGCCCACGGCCCGTGCCGCAACCCCTGGGATCTGGAGCGCACCGCCGGCGGCTCGAGCGGCGGGTCGGCATCGGCGGTCGCGGCCGGCCTGGTGGCCATCGGCGGCGCGAGCGACGGTGCAGGCTCCATCCGCATTCCCGCGTCGTGCTGCGGGGTCTACGGGCTGAAGCCCACGCGCGGGCGCATCTCGTTCGCGCCCACGGCGGGCGATCCGCTGTTCGGGCTCGCGGTGCAGCATGCCGTGACGCGCTCGGTGAGGGATAGCGCGCTTCTGCTGGACATCGCAGGGCAGCCGGTGCCGGGCGATCCCAGTCGTCGCGCCGCAGCCCGCGCGGCCGTTTATTGACTCGGTGGGCGCCGATCCCGGCAAGCTTCGCATCGGCTGGTCGGCCGAGTCGCCCGTCGGGGCCGACATCCACCCCGAGTGCGTGGCGGCAGTCGAGGAGGTGGCGCGCCTGCTCGCAGACCTCGGCCACGAGGTGGTGGAGGGCGCGCCGCAGATCGAGCGCTCCGTCATCGTCGAGGATCTGGTGACGATGTGGTCGATCGGGAACCTGCAGGGCCACGATGCGCTGGTGCGCGAGCTCGGCCGGCCCCTCGAGCGCGACGAGCTGGAGCAGACCACCTGGGAGATGGTGGAGTACGCCCGCGCGGTCTCGGCGGTGGAGCTCGCCTCGGCGATCGACGCGACCCAGCTCGAGGCGCGCCGCGTCGCGCGCTTCTACGAGCAGCACGACCTCTTCCTCAGCCCCACGCTGGCACAGCCGCCGCTTCGGCTCGGTGAGCTGAACGCGTCGGTGGGTGACGCGGCGGACTGGTGGAAGATGGATCTCGCGTTCAACCCGTTCAACGTGGTCGCCAACCTCACCGGCCAGCCGGCCGCGTCGCTGCCGCTGCACATGAGCTCTGACGGGCTGCCGATCGGCACGATGCTGACGGCGCGCTTCGGGCGCGAGGACGTGCTCCTGCAGGTCTCGGCGCAGCTCGAGGCGGCGTTGCCGTGGCATTCGCGACTTGCTCCCCTGGGCGCATAACCCGTACACTCGAATGATGCTGGTCACGACCCCGGTGGTGAGCCACACAGTGTGCGCGCCCGCGCACGTGAACGAGCGTTGCGGCTACATCTCGGTGCCGCTCGACCGCCGCGATCCCGGCGGCCGGCAGATCCAGATCTACTTCGAGCAGTACCTGCGGCGCGAGACCGCGAAGCCCGCCACCTCCACGGTGGTCTCCATCGAGGGCGGCCCGGGCTACTCGACCACCGCCGACCGATCGTCGCGCATCCCGCTCTGGAAGCCGGTCAACAAGCGGCGCGACCTGATCCTGATCGACCTTCGCGGCACGGGCAAGAGCGGCGCGCTCGCCTGCCAGGCGTTCCAGCGGCACAACACCGGCTACGCCGCGCGGGCGGGGCGCTGCGCGCAGCAGCTGGGGCCGGCGCGCGACTTCTACGACACGTCGCAGTCGGTGCAGGACATCCAGGCCGTGCTCGTGGCCCTCCATGTGGGCAAGATCGATCTCTACGGCGACTCCTACGGCTCGTACGCGTCGCAGGCATTCGCCCTGCGCTATCCCCACCGCCTGCGGACGCTGACGCTCGACGGCACCTATCCGCTGCCGGGCACCGATCCCGACTTCACCGATCTCGCTGCAGCCAGCCGAAGCGCCATCCGCCTGGCGTGCCGCCGCGGGCCGCTCTGCCCGGTGCGCGGCGAGGATCCGGTGGTGTTCGTGCAGCGGTTCGTCGATCGCATCACGGCCAGCCCGATCTCGGGCATGACCACCGACGCCGACGGCGCGCCGGTCGAGGCCACTGTCACGCCCAGCCACCTGGCCGAGGCCATCACCTTTGGCGGCGACAACCCCAGCATCTGGCGCGACCTGCTGGGCGCCATCGCCTCGGCAAACCACGGTGACAACGCCGCGATCCTGCGCATCGTGGCCGAGAACATCACCACCGACTTCGGCAACGGCCCCGCGCGGGAGTCGTCCGAGGCGCTCTACCTCTCGGTGATCTGCCACGACTATCCGCAGCCGTGGTCGCCGCAGACGCCGATGGCCGACCGGCTCGCCGTGGCGCTCGCAGGCGTGGACTCGCGGCCGCAGAGCCTCTTCGCGCCGTTCACCGGCCGGGTCTGGACGGGCATCGACTACGAGGGCGCGTTCGCGTGCCTCGACTGGCCGTCGCCGGCGTTCCCGGATCCGCCCAACCCGCCGGGCGCGAAGTACCCCGACGTGCCGACGCTGGTGCTGAACGGCGATCTCGACAACATCACGCCGCTGATGGACGCGCGCGAGGTGGCGGCGCGCTTCCCCCGAAGCACGCTCGTGGTGGTGCGAAACGTGGTGCACGTGACGGCGATCGGCGATCAGAACCACTGCGCGTCGGTCATCTACGAGCGGTTCGTCAGCACGAGATCGCCCGGGAACACGTCGTGCGCCGCGCGCGTTCCCGAGCTGCACACGGTGGGCCGCTACCCGCTAAAGCTCGCGCAGGTCGCGCAGGCCAGGCCGGTCGCGGGCGACCGCTCGACGCTGGGCGAGCGGCGCATGGCCGCCGCCGGCGCTGCCACGGTGGCCGATAGCCTGGCCGACTGGTGGGCCAACTTCTCGGGCGTGGGCAAGGGCCTTCGGGGCGGGCGCTGGTCGTACTCGGGCAGCAACACGACCACGTTTCGGTTCACGAAGACGGTGCTCGTCCCAGGCGTCTCGGTCACCGGCACCACCAGGTGGGTGTACTCGACCGGCGCAGTAACCGTGAACGTCACGGTGCGGGCTGGAGGCACGGCGCTGCCGCTTCGCATGACCTGGTCGCTCAACGACCGGCTCGGCAGGGCGAGCATCACCGGCACGTCCGGCGGCCGGCCGCTTCGCCTCACCATGCTCGCCCCGTGATCCTCTACGAGGCGCCGTTCTCCACCAACTGCGAGCGCGTGCACATGGCGCTCGGGCACAAGGGCGTTGCCGTCGAGCGGGTCGTCATCGACTATGCCGACCGAAGCCCCGTGCAGCGCGTGAGCGGCCAGCCGCTGGTGCCGGTGCTGGTTGACGACGACGGCACGGTGGTGGCCGACTCGATGCGCATCGTCCGCCACCTGGAGGAGCGCTTCCCCGAGCCTGCGCTCTACCCGGCTGACCCCGCCGCGCTTGCTCAGATGCTGGTGTTCATCGACTGGTTCAACCGGGTGTGGAAGGTCGCGCCGAACGCGATCGAGGCCGGCACGGACGTCGATCGGCATGCGGCGGAGATGGCCGGGGCGCTCGAGCTGTTCGAGGGGCTGCTGACCGGTCGCCCGTACATGCTGGGCGAGACGTTCTCGGCCGCCGACTGTGCCGCCTACCCGTTCCTGAAGTTCGCGCTGCACCGGGATCCCGCCGATGACGAGGAGTTCCACGTGATCCTCGACCGGTATCAGCAGCTGGGGGAGACGCATCCCAATCTGACGGAGTGGATCACCCTTTGTGCGGATTACCGGAGGTCGTAACGGGCGATACCTTGGGTACGTCCCCTGGTTTTCCGAGAAAGGCTCCCTCCTTTGAAGATTCTCCTCTGCGCGGCTGCGGTCTTTGCGACCCTGGCCGTCTCCGTGGCCGGCGCCACGACCTATCAGTGGAAGCTCGCAAAGCGCGTGCACACGAGCGGTGTTACGAACGGCGCTTCGGTCAACGCCACCAACCTGAACAATGTGAATGGCCTTGCGATCAGCGCGAAGACAGTGTCGAAGGAGACCTTCAAGGTGTCCTGGACTGAAAGCTGCTCCCGCGGACCGCTCCGAAAGGAGATCTCGGGCTCGTTCACGAGTCACGGCATTGGCACGAAGACGCCGATCAAGCTGAGCGTCTCGAACCCTGACTCATGCTTCGTCATGGCCAACGCGGCCCCGAGTGCCGCGGGCTCGTTCTACCTCACCGTCTGGAAGCGCTGAGCGTGCGGCGCATCATCCTCGCCGTCGCGGTCTTCGCGGCCGTCGCCGTGCCCCTCGCTGGTGCTGCGACCTACCACTGGACCCAGGTCGCCCACGGCCATGGCGCGGTTCGCTCAGCCAGCCTGAAGAACGTCAACGGCATCGCGATCAGCGTGACGTCCCAGGCCCGCATCAACATCAAGCTGCCCTGGCGCGTGAGTTGCGTTCGTGGCTCCACCGTGAAGATCACCCAGGGGAGCTTCGTCGCGCACGGCCTCGGCAGCAAGGTGCCGGTCAAGATCGGCATCGCCCCGCCCAACTCGTGCTCGGTCGATCTCACTGCGGTCGCCGTCCCCGCCGGCCAGGCGTACACGGCCGGCATCTGGCGCCGCTGATCACCTCCCGCCCGGGAATGCGCGGTGCCTGGCACCGCGCATTCACGGGTGGTATAGGCTTGGCCCGTGAGCACTGGCTGGGTCTGGGACGAGCGATACATGTGGCATCAGAGCGGCTCCTTCGCCGACTGGATGCCCCTCGAGGCGTTGTATGAGCCCGAGCCGTCGCTCGAGAGCCCTGCCACCAAGCGCCGCTTCAAGAACCTCGTGGACGTCAGCGGCATGGCCGCCCATCTCACGCCGGTGGACGCGCGTCTCGCCACCGACGACGAGCTCGCCTACATCCACACTCCGGGCTACATCGACTCCATCCACGAGCGCTCCGACCAGCACGGCGGCGAGGCCGGAGAGGGCACGCCGTTCGGCAAGGGGAGCTACGAGATCGCCGCGCTGGCAGCCGGCGGCTGCATCGCGGCTGTCGATGCGGTGCTCGATGGCACGGTCGACAACATCTACGCCCTGGTGCGGCCGCCCGGACACCACGCCGAGGCCGATCGCGGCCGCGGCTACTGCATCTTCGCCAACGCCGCCATCGCCAGCCGCCACGCGCAGCGTGCGCGCGGCCTCGAGCGGGTCGCCATCGTGGACTGGGACGTGCACCACGGAAACGGCAGCGAGAGCGCCTTCTACGACGATCCGTCGGTCCTCACCATCTCGCTCCACCAGGAGGAGCACTACCCCGCCGGCCGCGGGCGTGTGGGGGATGCAGGCGAGGGCGCGGGGGAGGGCTACAACCTCAACATCCCGCTGCCTGCCGGCTCGGGCCGTGCCGCCTACGTGCACGCCTTCGAGGAGGTGGTGGTGCCGGCGCTCGAGGCCTTCAAGCCCGACCTCATCATCGTCACGTCGGGCCTCGATGCGAGCTGGATGGATCCCGGCGGCCGCCAGAACCTCACGCCCCGCTGCTACACCCGGCTCACCGAGATCATGATGGACGCCGCCGATCGCCTCTGCGGCGGGAAGCTCGTGCTGCTGCACGAGGGCGGCTACTCGACCCTCGCGGTGCCCTACTGCGGGCTCGCCGTGCTCGAGGGCCTCACTGGGCAGCAGATGAACGTCCCCTACGAGGAAGCCGGCGACGGCAAGCCGTGGGAGCGCCCGTTGCACCAGCACGAGCGGGAGGCCGTGGCTGCCGCTGCCGGCAACCTCGGCCTCGCACTTCAGCGCTCGTAGCCCGGATTCTCCCGGTCGAGCTTCCGCTTGATCGACGCGAACAGCTTCTCGCCGCCGATCCGGTCGCCGGCAAACTGCGACGCCGTGCGGCGCACGATCTCCTCCGGCACCTCGACGAGCGGCTGCCCGGTGGACTGCGCCAGCACCTGCACCTCGCACGCGCGCTCGAGGAAGTAGAGGTTCTGCCACGCCTCGGCCACGTCGCGGCCGATCACCAGCACGCCGTGGTTTTGCAGCATCACGACGCTCGTGTCGTCGTCCACCGCTGCCCCGATGCGGTCGCCCTCATCCGAGGCGTGCGCGAGGCCGCCGTACTCGAGGCTCGCGACCCGTCCGTGGAAGCCCATCGCCGCCTGGCTCAGCCGCGTGTCGAAGCCACCCTCGGTCATCGAGACGGCGGTCGCCCACGGCATGTGGGTGTGAAACACGCAGCGGGCCGACGGCCGGGCCCGATGAGCGCCGTGATGGATCATGAAGGCGGTCACCTCCCACTCGCCGGTGCCGTCGACCACGTTTCCGCTGCCGTCGACGGTGAGGATGTCCGACGCGGTCAGCTCCGACCAGTCGGGCCCGTACGGGTTCAGCAGGAAGAGCTCGTCACTGCCGGGAACCGCGTAGCTGAAGTGGTTGTCGATGCCCTCGTTGTAGCCGTAGAGGGCGGCCGCTCTGAGTGCCGCTGCCAGATCGGTCTTGGCCCGCCGCACGACCTCCGCTGAGACTTCCTGTGCAATCGTCATGCCAGGGAGTCTACGACGAGCGCACCCGGTCTGGCTCAGGCGGCGGCGGCGCGCTTCTCGGCGGCCTCGACCAGGGCGCCGAGCACCTGGTGGAGCGCCTCGAGCTGGTCGGCGTCGGTTGGCCGGCCGTCGCTGCCGAGCGACGTCGCCGCCTTGGGGATGCCGGCCTCGGGCTCGATCACGCGCGCCCCGATGCGGCCCAGCACGCGCTTCAGATCGGCGCGTGCCCACATGGCGGCGTAGTCATTGATGCTCGCGCCCATCACGCCCACCGGCTTGTTTCGCAGCGGGTTGGTGACGAACGGCCGCGACGCCCAGTCAAGGGCGTTCTTGAGGACGCCCGGGATCGACGAGTTGTACTCCGGGGTGACGATCAGCACCGCGTCGGCCCCGGCGATCGCCTCGTGGAGATCCTTCACGACCTGCGGCGGATCGTTCTCCTGATCCTCGTCGAAGTGCGGAAGGTCGCGGAGCTGGCCGTACCGCACCAGCTCCACGCCTTCGGGGAGCATCTCAGCGGCCGCGTTCAGCAGCCGCGAGTTGTGCGACTCGCTGCGCAGGCTTCCTGAGATACCCAGCACCTTCATCTCAAGCGGCCTTCGTGAACGAGAAGCTGCCGCTCAGCTTGACGTCGTCGCCGACGAGGAATCCGCCGCCCGGGATGGGGGCGTTCCAGCTGATGTTGAAGTCGTGGCGGTTGATGACGGCGACCAGGTCGAGGCCGACGCGCTCGTTGCCCCACGGATCGGTGCCCGCGCCGCTCAGCTCGATGGTGACGTCAACCGGCTTGGTCACGCCCTTGACGGTGAGCTCGCCCTGCACCTTGCCCTCGGCCACGTGCGGGACGGTGAACTCGGCGACGGTGTGGTTCTCGGTGTCGAAGAAGTCCGGGCCCTTGATGTGGGCGTCGCGGGCCTCATCGGTGGTGTCGATGCTGTCGAGCTGCAGCGTGCCCTTGAGGCTCGGGTCGTCGCCGCCCTCGAGGGTGACCGCGAACTCGGTGAACTGGCCGCTGACGGTGGCGATGCCCATGTGCTTGACGCTCGCATCGATGCGAGAATGGGACTTGTCGGCCTGCCACGTGCCGGCGGGGATCAGAGTAGTCTCGGTAGTGCTCATTGACGCGTTCCCTTCGTGAGATATACTTGTGTCGTCAAGCATCGTATCGGAGAAAAGTTGAGCAGTCAAGTACTTACAGATCAGGTGATGGAAGCGTGGGTGTCGTACCTGTCCGGTCATGCCGCTCTGGTACGGCGTTTGAACGCTGAATTGGTCGAGGCCCACGGCCTCTCGCTGAACGACTACGAGGTGATGCTGCGGCTCTGGTATGCCCCGGATCATCAGATGCGGCGCATCGATCTGGCCGAGAGCGTGCTCCTGACGGCGTCGGGCATAACGCGGCTCCTCGATCGCATGCAGGTGGCCGGCTACGTGGACAAGGCGTTCTGTCCCACGGATGCCCGCGTGACCTACGCCGTGCTCACCGAGCTGGGCCACGAGACGTTCGCCGAGGCGCGAAAGACGCACCTCGAGGGCGTCCAGCGGGCGTTCGGCGACCGGTTCAGCGAGGAGGAGGCAGCGACGCTCGCCCAGCTACTGGGTCGCATCCGGCTGCACGAGCAGGCAGACGCGCCGGCGTGCGGCGTGCCAGACCCTCCGGCCTGCGGCTAGCCGATCAGCCGCAGCTGGAGCCAGTCTTGGGCGAGTACGGGCCCTCGATCTCCGGCTTGGCCTGGAACGACGAGTTGCAGCCGCAGGTCGAGGCCACGTTGGGGTTCTCGAACCTGAATCCGGCGCCCATCAATCCGTCGATGTAGTCGATGGTGGAGCCGTCGAGGTAGGGGAGGCTGATCGGGTCGATGACGACCTTCACGCCGTCCTGCTCCACGATGACGTCGCCCTCTTCGGGCTCGGAGTCGAATCCGATCGCATACTGGAAGCCCGAGCACCCGCCGCCCTCGACCGCGACGCGCAGCACCTGCGCCTCGGGATCCTCGGCGGAGAGGAGGCGGACTTTCTCGGCTGCGTGCTCTGTCAAGGTGACCATTGGCGAATCGTAGCGCTCAGCGGTGACGGTTGACGAATTCCAGCCAGGCGCCGTACTCCTCGTCCCGCCACGCCCCGGATCCGGCCGCCGGCTCGACGGTGGCGCCGGCCTCGCTGAGGGCCGCGAGCTCGCCGAGCGCGACTGACCCGTCGCCGATCCCCGCAAACGCCGCGGCGCCGAGCGCCGTCGCCTCGGCCGTGGGCGAGATCCGAAGCGGGATGCCCAGCAGGTCGGCCTGGTGCTGCATCATCCACGCGTTCCGGGTCATGCCGCCGTCCACGCGCAGCACCTCGGGGCGGGTGCCGGCGGCGGCGAGCGCCTCGACGATGTCGCGCACGCGCAGGGTGATCGACTCGAGCACCGCCCGCACCAGATGGGCGCGGGTGGTGTGGGCGGTCATGCCGGCCCACGTCGCGCGCTCGGCCGACCGCCACCACGGGGCCGCCAGGCCGGTCAGCGCGGGCAGGAACCGCACGCCGCCGGCGTCGGGCACCGACCGTGCGAGCTGCTCGGTCTCGGCGGGGCCGGAGATCATCGCGAGCGAGTCGCGCAGCCAGTTGACGGCAGACCCGGCCGAGAACACCCCGCCCTCCAGCGCGTAGGAGGTGGCCCCGGCAGTGGTCCAGGCGACGGCGGGAAAGAGCCCGCCGGGGTCGCGCGGCGGGGTGCTGCCGGCATGTGCGAGCACGAACACGCCCGTGCCGTAGGTGGCCTTCGCCGCGCCCTGGGTGATGCACCCGTGGCCGGCGAGGGCCGCGGTCTGATCCACCAGCATGGCCGTGCAGCGGGAGGCCGCAAGCGTTCCCAGGTCGCCGGTGGACTCGCCGATGGGCGGGAGCGTCGCGGGATCGACGCCGAAGATCTCGCACAGCTCCGGATCCCACACGCCCGGCCGCGGCGATGCGCCTGCAGCTGCGTGCGCGCGGCCGTCGAGGGCTCGGTACGGGCACCGTCGCCGAGGCGCGCCAGCACGTAGGCGTCGAGCGTGCCGAACCGCGCCCGTCCGGCGGCCGCCGCGGCCTTCACGGCGTCGTCGTTCTCGAGCAGCCAGGTGATCTTGGTCGACGAGAAGTACGCGTCGAGCGGCGTCCCGGCCAGCTCGCGCACGCGATCCTCGGCGCCGTGCGCCCGCAGCCGCTCGACGATCTGCTCGCTAGCGCCGGCACGACCACACCACCGCCGGCGCAAGCGGCTCGAGCGTCTCCGCGTCCCACGCCACCACCGTCTCGCCCTCGTTGTCGAGCCCGATGGCAGCGATCGCGCCCGCCCCCATCGCCCGGGTCACCGCGGCGACCGCGTCGCGCACCGACTCGACCACGGCCGCGGCGTCCTTCTCGCACCCAGCCGGGCTGGGGATGCTCGGACGGCACCGGCCGGTACTCGTCGGCCACCGGGCTCCACGCCTCGTCGAAGGCCACCACGCGCGTGCCGGTGGTGCCCTGGTCGATGCCGAGCCGAAGCATGCTCATCGCCGGCGGAGCACGACGATCGCGATGCCGACCGACGCCGCGGCGATGAGCGGGGTGCGAAGCGCGCGGGCCAGCATCGGCACGTCGGACGCCGACATCGAATCTGCGAGCGCCAGGCGCCGAGCTCGCCGTCGACCACCAGCTCGCGGTTCTCGACGCGCACCGCGGTCACCGTGAACGGCAGGTCGCCGATGGGCGATCGCACCCTCATCCGATCAGCTCCAGCGCCTCGTGGGCCGCCGCTTGCCCGCGGCGATCGCGCCGTCATCGGTCGGCGGATCCTCCAGCGGCTGCGCGTACACGGTGCGCGCGCCGTTCCAGACGGCGCCGTCGACGTTTCGCAGCGGCGACCAGCCCGTGGGCGAGCACCACCGCGTCGCACTCGACCGGCCTCGCCGCCCGTCAGCTCGAGCGCGCCACGCGCTGCAGGCCCGCGACGGCCACGGGGCGCGGGCCGGTCCGCAGCTTGATGCGTCCGACTCGGGCATCGGCCGCAGGAGCCCCGCAGGCGCGACCAGCTCGATGGCTCGGCGCCGGCGTGCAGCAGCTCGCTCGACCGCGCGCGCCGCCCAGTCACCGCCGCCGACCACGGCGGGCCGGCGGCCGAGGAGCAGTCCCGTCTCGGAGAGGTGGCAGGCCACGGTGGCGGCGAGGATACCGGCCGGGCGCGGCCCCGTGAGGCCCAGCTCGGCCCGGCTGCGCGGCCGGGCGCCGGCGGCGACCACGAGCGCGCCGGCGCGATGCGCCGCACGCCGTCCGGGCCGATCGACCAGCAGCGTCTGGCCGTCCCAGCGAATGGCGGTCTCGCCCAGATGCAGCGCGACGCCGGCGAGCTGGGCGTCCGCGCTCAGCGAAGCGGGTGGTCGGGTGGTCCCAGCCAAGCACGCCGCCCGCGACGGGGATGCGGTCGACCACGACCGCCCGCGCGCCCGGCGCGAGGACGCGGCACACGCGAGGCCGGTGATGCCGGCGCCCACGATGGCGACCACGTCAGTCACGGCCGCACCCACTCCGAGGGTGGCGCGCGGGTCGCCTGTGCCACCTGCCATGGCCGTCGCCGCCGTGGAGCGAGTACAGGAACGAGACGCCGGCCAGGCAGACCGCCCCCTGGCAGCGGCCGCCGGTCGCGCGCGTGCGCTTGCGCAGGGCGTCGATCGAGCGCGGCGGCAGCGCCACTCGAAGGCCGCGGCGATCTCGGCCGCGGTCACCTGCTCGCAGGCGCAGACCACCTGGCCGTAGCGAGGATCGCGCGCGAACAGATCCTCCGGCCGGGGTGGTGCAGCAGCCGGGGCATGCGGCTCGAGCGCGGTGCGGGCCGAGGCCGCTCGTCTCGCACCGGCGCACCCGCCTGCGCGAGCAGCTCGTGCACGAGCTCGGCGACCGCCGGCGAGACGAGACGCCGGTCGAGCGGATGCCGGCGGCGTGGATCAGGTTCGGCGCGGTTGCGGTCGCGCTCGAGGCGGTAGGTGGAGTCGGAGGCGGGGCGATTGGCCGCGAACGTCTTGATCGCGTACTCGCGGCGCACGCCCGGGACGAGTCGGCCTGGGCGGCCGCGAACACGTGCTCGAGCGTCTCGGCGTCGACCGCCCGGTCGCGCCGGTCCTCGCGGTCGTCCGCCGTCGGGCCGAGCAGCAGCGAGCGGTTGGTCGTCGGGACGCAGTAGATGCCGCGGGTGACCTCGTTGGGGACGCCGCCGACCACCTTCGCGGAAGCGGCCGCCGAGCTCGCGGTCGAGCAGCCAGTACTGGCCCTGCCGCGGCCAGCAGCGGAACTCCTCGCCGCCGGCCAGCGCCGAGACCGCGTCGGCCTCGACGCCGGCGGCGTTGACGACGAAGCGCGCGCGGAACGTGCCGCGGTGGGTGCGGACGCCGGTGATGCGGTCGCCCTCGACCTCGAACCCGCTCGACGGGCGTCGAGAGCAGGACGTCGACGCCGTTTCGGGCGGCCAGCTCGGCGTAGCCGATCGTGAGGCGAAGCGAGTCGACGATGCCGTCGCCGGGGATGTGCAGCGCGGCGACGGCGTGCTCGGTGATCAGCGGCTCGAGCTCGCGGGCGCGCTCGGCGCTCACCACCTCGGCCTCGGCGCCGTTGGCGAGCGCCTCGCGGCGCAGGCCTTCGAGCCGCGCCGCGTCGTCGTCGGAGAGCGCGACGTTGAGGGTGCCCAGGCGCTCGAACGGCGTGTCGAGCGAGGCGCAGAGCCGCTCCCAGCCTGGCGCCGACCTGGTGACCAGCTCGGCCTCGAGCGTGCCCGGCGTGCAGTCGGCGCCGCAGGTGGTGATGCCGGTGTTGCCCTTGGATGCGCCCTCGCCCACGTCGTGGGCGGCCTCGATCAGGGCGACCGACGCCGTGGTGAACGAGAGCCGCCGCGCGATCGCGCAGCCGACCACGCCACCGCCCACGATCACCACGTCGGAGATGTGGTCGGGAGGCATGTGCAAGGTATAGCGTGAATCACCGGTGCCAGGCACCTTGTATTCAGGCCGTTCGGGTCGATTACCCGGGCCGATGGAACGAGGCCTCTACATCGCCGCGGCCGGCATGATCGCCGAGCAGATCCGGCAAGACCAGATCTCCAATGATCTCGCCAACGCCTCGACCTCGGGCTACAAGCCCGACGTCGCCGAGCAGGCGAGCTTCGAGGACATGCTCCTGAAGAACGACGCGACCGGGCAGCGGATCGGGTCGCTCAGCCAGGGCCCCGAGATCACGCGCCTGGCCATCGATTTCACGCAAGGCCCGCTCCGCAACACCGGAAACCCGCTCGACCTGGCGCTCGCCGGCGACGGGTTCTTCGCCGTGGGCACCCCCGCCGGCACGCGCTACACGCGAAACGGCCAGGTGCTGGCCGACGCGAGCGGCCGGCTCCTGACCTCCACCGGCCTGCCGGTGCTCGGCACCAACGGCAAACCGATCGTGGTCGGGAACGCTGCGCCCGACCAGATCGCGATCTCCCCCGGCGGCCAGGTGCGCGCAGCGGGGAAGCTGGCAGGCACCATCGCGGTCGTCTCGCTCGCCGGCGCCCGCAAGCAGGGTGACACGCTCTACACCGGCACTCCCGGGGCCCGCCCCGCGGCCACCACGGTGGAGCAGGGCTACCTCGAGGGATCCGGCGTCGATGCCGCCCGCGCGATGGTCGGCATGATCGCCTCGCTTCGCTCCTACGAGTCCACCCAGCGCGTGATCCACGCCATCGACGAGGCCCTCGGCAAGGCCACCACGTCGGTGGGCAGCGCCACCGGCTGACGCCGGCTCAATCGCGGCCGCCGCCGGCCGATGACCCGGACCGATATCCGGGCGAGGGCTGGACTGCACTGCAGAGGCTCACCCGGTTTGCATACCAGGGAAGGACCGGGCAGATGGTGAATGGGCTGTACTCAGCCGCCGCGGGCATGTACGCGTCGCAGACGTGGATCGATGCGCTCTCGAGCGACATCGCAAAGTTGAGGATCACCGGCTGGGCCGGGTCGCGCTCGAGCGAGTCGAGCAGCATGCGAAGGGCCGTGGTGAACACCGGCACCCACACCCGTGCATCGCGCGCTCCGTGGGCCAGCACGAGCTCGGTGCAGAGGCAGCGGGCCTGGTGTGCGCGGTGCTGGTCGTCCCAGGTCGCGAGCGCGGCGTAGGCTGCCGCGAGCCCGACGACGTCTCCGTCGCGGAGCGCGGCCTCGGCCTGCTGCACGGTCTCTGCCACCTGCGATCTGCCAGCGTTCACCGCCGGGTGATCGGACGCTCACAGGAGCAATTCAGCGGGTTGGCGCGAATCCGGAACGGCTGATCTAGAGTAACCGTTGTCGTGTATGTGCTCATGAACGACGCGAGATTGGCCGATGACGCGCACGTGATGTGCCTGTGAGCTCTCCTGCCCGCCCCGTCCTCTCTGTCGCCGAAGCCGACCCTTCTCCCGAGAAGGTCTCGGACAAACGGGCGATGCGGCTCTTCTACTGGATGACGCTCACGCGCGCCGTCGAGGAGCGCGCGCTCAACCTCTACCGCCAGGGAAAGCTCCCGGGGAGCTACTACACCGGCCGTGGGCAGGAGGCGATCGCCGTCGGCATGGCGGCGCCGCTTCGCAAGGGGCAGGACGGCGACTGGCTCTCCCCGTGGATCCGCGACCTCGGCTCCTACCTCGTCCACGGCGTGCCCATCTGGCGCATCTACGCCCAGTTCATGGGCAAGGAAGGCTCCACCACCCGTGGCCGCGACGGCAACCTGCACATCGGCGGGCGCGAGTGGAACATCCCCTGCCAGGTCTCGCACATGGCCGACATGATCCCGCTCACCGTCGGTGCGGCGCTCGCCTACAAGCAGCGCGGCCAGGACAGGGTCGCGGTCACGAGCTTCGGCGACGCGGCCACCTCGCGCGGGGACTTCCACGAGGGGCTCAACATGGCCGCGGTGCTCGAGGCGCCCGCCGTGTTCGTGGCCGAGAACAACGGCTGGGGCTACTCCACGCCCATCTCCAAGCAGACCAAGGTCACCGAGCTCTACAAGAAGGCGGCCGGCTACGGCATCCCCGCGGTCGCGGTTGACGGCAACGACGTGTTCGCGGTGTACGCGGCCATGACGGCGGCGGTCGATGCCGCCCGCGCAGGTGGCGGCCCCCAGTTCATCGAGTGCCGTACCTACCGCATGGGCGGCCACGCGGCGCACGACAAGTACGAGGCCTACATGCCCATGGAGACGCTCGCCGAGTGGTCGGACAAGGATCCGCTCAAGCGGCTGGAGTCCAACCTCGTGGCCGAGCGCGGCATCGCCTCCTCCGATCTGGAGGACGTCCGGGCGCAGGTCAAGTCCGAGGTCGCCGAGGCTGTCGCGAAGGCCGATGCCGACTCGCCGCCCAACCCCGCACAGGTGCTCGAGGGCGTCTTCGCGCCCGCAGGATGGAAGTGACGCCGTGCCGGAGCTGACCTACCTCGAGGCGATCAACGCCGCGCTGCACGATGAGATGGAGCTGGACGACCGCGTGTTCTGCATGGGCGAGGACGTCGGCAAGCAGGGCGGGGCGTTCGGCGCCACGAAGGGCCTGCAGCAGCGGTTCGGCGTGGCCCGCTCGATCGACACCCCGGTGGCCGAGGCCGGCATCGCGGGGGTCGCCATCGGCGCCGCCATGGCGGGCCAGCGGCCGGTGGCCGAGATGCAGTTCGGCGACTTCGTCTCGATCGCCTTCGACCAGCTCGTGACGTGCGCGGCCAAGATGCACTACCGCATCGGCTGGGCCGTGCCCATGGTGATGCGCTGCCCCAACGGCGGCGGCGTGGGCGGCGGCCCCTACCACTCGGAGAACGTCGAGGCCTGGTTCCACCACCACGCGGGTCTCAAGATCGTCTGCCCGGCCACTGCCGAGGACGCCTACGGCCTGCTTCGCTCGGCCATCCGCGACCCCAATCCGGTGGTGTTCTGCGAGCACAAGTTCCTCTACCGGCGCGAGAAGGCCCAGGTCTCGACCGGCGCCCACGGCGTGCTGGTGCCGCTGGGGCAGGCCGCGGTGCGGCGCGAGGGCACCGACCTCACCATCATTGCCTACGCCTCCACCGTGCGAAGCTCGATGACCGTCGCCGACCAGCTGGCCGCACAGGGCATCTCGGTCGAGGTCATCGATCTGCGGACGCTCATCCCGTTCGACTCCGAGACGGTGCTCGAGTCGGTGAAGAAGACCGGCAAGGCGCTGGTCGTGCACGAGGATAACCTCACGGGCGGCTTCGGGGCCGAGGTCGCAGCCATCATCGGCGAGCACGCGTTCGAGTACCTGGACGCGCCGGTGCGCCGGCTGGCCGCGCTCGATACGCCCATCCCGTTCGCTCCCGTGCTCGAGCAGGAGTATCTGCCTACCGAGGACGACCTCCTCGCGGCGGCGCTCGACCTCAGCTCGTACTGAGCACCCCGTCTCATTTGCAAACGTGCTCCCACCATGTTTGCGAACTGCATCATATAATCGCTCGGCCTGGAATCCGCCCGGGCTTTTATGCGATTCCGGCAGAAGCTCACTTTCAACCTGGTGGTACTTGCGCTGGTGCCCCTGCTGGCATCAGGGCTGCTGGCGGTATCGCTCATCCGCGACCGGCAGACGGCGCGCATCGACCACCGCCTCTCGATGACCGTCTCGGCAGCCGCCATCGCCTACGGCGCCGCGCTCCAGAGCGTGCAGAACGAGGCCCGCGGGCTCGCCCTGCGGCCCGATGTGCGCTACGCGCTCTCGGGCCGGGGCGACCTCCAGCGCGTGCGGGCGGCCGCGCCGGGCCTCTACGTGCAGCTCCAGTCGGGCGGCGCGATCGTCGCGGGCACGGCTCCGCCGGGGCCGGCGTGGCGTGCGGTCGTGGACGTCGGCCCTGCCCGAAACCATGACTGCGTCATGGTCTGGCAGCCGCTCGACCGCCGCTTCGCCGGCTTCCTGCGCCGCCGAATCCGGGCCGGGCGGCAGACCGGGCTGGTGGTGGTCGGCGCCGGGTCGGTGGGCGTCGGCGGCGACGGGGCGCAGGACGCGAGCGTGGGGGGTGAGGGGGTGCGTGCCGCCGCGGTGACGGTCTCGGTCACGCAGGGCGGCCCGGTGCAGCTGGTCGCGATCTATCCCACGTCCGCCCTCTCGGAGAGCGTGCACCGCGCGCAGCGCCAGGTGTGGATCGTGCTGCTCGGCGTCGCCCTGCTGACGGTGCTCGCGGTGCGCTACGTCGGCGCGCCGTCGGCCGCCGATCTCGAGAACGCCCGGCTGCAGAGGCTGGTCGAGCGCCAGGCGGTGACCGACGCCCTGACGGGGCTCGCCAACCGCAGGCAGCTCCTGGCGGCGCTCACCACCGAGCTCGAGCGCGCCCAGCGGTTCGGCCAGGAGACGTCGCTCATCCTCTTTGACCTCGACGACTTCAAGCTGGTGAACGACACGATGGGCCACCTGGCCGGCGACGCGGTGCTGCATGCGGTCGCCGAGAAGCTCCGCGAGACGGTGCGCGAGATCGATGTCGCGGCCAGATACGGCGGCGAGGAGTTCGCGGTGCTGCTGCCGCAGACGGGGCGCGAGGGCGCCGTGAACCTGGCCGAGCGGCTGCGCGTGGGGATCAACCGGATCGAGGTGGAGTTCGACGGCCAGACCATCGCCAACGGCAGCGCCAGCTTCGGGATCGCGACCTCCGCGGGCGCCGCCGGCGGCGGGCTCGATCTGATCGCGCAGGCCGACGGCGCGCTCTACGCGGCCAAACGGAACGGTAAGAATACGGTTGCCTGACCCTGGTCTGGGTTGAGACCGCTTGGTATACTTCTGCGGCTGTCTGGCTCGTCTGCTAACCCTTAGGAGGGAAGATGTCACTTGGCACATCCTCATTCGCCTCTGTCATCGAAGAGCACCTTGAACTGAAGCGCCGCAATCAGGGGCTCGATCGTGAACTGCCCCTCGATACGTTCGTCGGCGACGACCCGTTCCAGAACCACCCGCTCTTCAAGACCGAGGCTCAGGCCCAGCGCGAAGAGGAAGAGACCGGCGAGCATCCCGCCGTCCGCCTCGAGATGTCCGAGGACACCGTCGCGATGGAGACCATCGAAGCGCCGCGCGGCGAGCCCAAGGGCTGGATGGAGACCACCACCGCGGGTGATTTCAGCTGGGAGTAGGACCGGCGAAGGGGCCTTCACCGGTACCCTTCGGCCGATGAGCGCCCCAGCCACCACTCCGAGATCGGTCGAACCGGTCGACAGCCGGTTCCTGAACCGGGAGCTGAGCTGGCTCGCGTTCAACATGCGCGTGCTCGAGCAGGCCTGCGACGACGACCTGCCCATCCTCGAGCGCGTCCGCTTCTGCTCGATCGTCTCGTCCAACCTCGACGAGTTCTTCATGGTGCGCGTCGCCGGGCTTGAGCGGCAGGTCGCCGCAGGGCTCGCCACCCGCTCGCCCGACGGGCGGACGCCCGGCGCGACGCTTGCCGAGATCCGCGATCTGGTCATCGACCTCACCCAGCGCCAGGCCGCGCTCTGGAGCGAGGTGCTGGTGCCGGCGCTCGCTGAGGAGGGCATCGTCGTCTCCTCGGTCGCCGAGTGCACGCCGCAGGAGCTGGCCGATCTGGAGGCGCTCTTCGACGCCACCATCTTCCCGGTGCTCACGCCGCTCGCCGTCGGGCCGGGACAGCCGTTCCCGTACATCTCCGGGCTCTCGCAGAGCCTCGCGGTGCGCGTGCGCGACTCCGACACCGGTGAGGATCGCTCCGCCCGGGTGAAGGTGCCCGAGGGCCTCGCGCGCTTCGTCGCGGTTGGCCCCGAGGGGCGCCTGGTTCCGCAGGAGCAGGTCATCGCGCACTTCCTGCCGTGGCTCTTCCCCGGGATGGAGGTGCTCGAGCACGCCTACTTCCGCGTTACCCGCGACGCCGACTTCGAGCTCTCCGACGAGGCCGACGATCTGCTCGAGGCGGTCGAGACCGAGCTCCGCCGGCGGCGGTTCGGCGACGTCGTGCGGCTCGAGGTGTCCTCCGGCGTGTCCGACACCATGCTGGACTGGCTCAAGCACGGCCTCGCCGTCACCGACCTGCAGGTGTACCCCACCAGCGGCCCGGTGGACATGGCCGACGTCGCCCAGCTGGCCGACTCCAACCGGCCCGACCTCAAGTTCGAGCCGTGGATCCCGCTCACCCGCTCGCGGCTCGCGGCGTCTCCGGGCGAGCGCGTTGACCTGTTCGAGCAGATCCGAAACGGCGACCTGCTGGTGCAGCTGCCCTACGACTCGTTCAACTCGAGCGTCGAGGCGTTCGTGCGGGCCGGCGCCAAGGATCCCAACGTGGTGGCGATCAAGACCACCGTGTACCGCACCTCCGACGACTCGGCGCTGATGCCGGCGCTCATCGACGCCGCCGAGCTCTCGAAGCAGACGGTGTGCCTGGTCGAGCTCAAGGCCCGCTTCGACGAGCGGCGCAACATCGAGTGGGCGCGGCAGATGGAGCAGTCGGGCGTCCACGTGGTGCACGGCTTCGCCAACCTGAAGATCCACGCCAAGACGACGCTCGTGGTGCGCCGCGAGGGCGGCGTCCTGCGCCGCTACGCCCACATCGGCACCGGCAACTACAACGCCGTGACGGCCCGGCTCTACGAGGATTTCGGCGTGTTCACCGACGACGAGGCCATCACCTCGGACGTCGCCGATCTCTTCAACCACCTCACCGGCTTCGGCCGGCCGCAGCGCTTCCGCAAGATCCTGGTGGCGCCGTTCAACCTGCGAAGCGGCCTGATCGAGCAGATCCGGCGGGTATCCGAGGCCGCCGAGGAGGGCCGGCCGGCGCGCATCCGCATCAAGGTCAACTCGCTCACCGACGTCGCGATGATCGAGGCGCTCTACAAGGCGTCGAAGGCGGGCGCGAAGATCGAGATCGTCGCCCGGTCGATCTGCACGCTCCGGCCCGGGGTGCCGGGACTTTCGGACAACATCCAGGTGCGCAGCGTCGTCGGGCGGTTCCTCGAGCACAGCCGCGTGTTCGTGTTCGAGGCAGGGGCCGACACGCGGGTCTATCTCGGCTCGGCCGACATGATGCCGCGAAACCTGGATCACCGCATCGAGGTGGTCGTGCCCGTGGAGGAGCGCCGCTTGAAGGACGAGGTGCAGTCGGTGTTCGACGTGCTCGAGTCCGACAACGCCCAGGCCTGGGATCTCTCGCCCGAGGGCGACTGGACACGCAAGTCGCCCGACGGCGACCGGCCGCGTCCCACCCACGACGTTTTGATGCGCCGCGCCCGCGTGAGGGCCCGCCGCTCGGGCCGGCCCAGCTAGCCCGGGGCTACTTGCCTGCGAGGAGGGCGGCGCCGATCGCGCCGCCGAGGTCGCCGAGCGACGCGACGCGCACCGTCGGCGGATCGTTGTCCTTGAAGAGGTGCGGCATCATCGCCTGCTTGATCTTCTCCGCGTACTCCTCGCCGAGGCGGGTGCCCATGCCGCCGCCGATGATGACCGCCTCGATGTCGAGCAGGTTCACCGCCGACGCGACCCCGGCCCCCAGCGCCTCGACCGCGCGCTCGATGAGCTTCTTCGCCATGTGGTCGTCGTCCTCGAGCGCCTTGGCCCAGACCCCGCTCGAGAGCCGCTCGCGGTTCTTGTGCTTCATGATCTTGAAGAGCTCGGTGTGGTCGCCGTCGTCGTGGCGCTTGCGGGCCTCGAGCTCCATCGAGCCGCGCCCGGCGTAGGCCTCCATGCAGCCGTGCCGGCCGCAGCCGCAGAGCGCGCCGCCCATCTTGACCACCATGTGGCCGATCTCGCCGCCCGCGCCGCGGCCCTCCCACATCTTGCCGTCGAGGATGATGCCGCCGCCCACGCCCGTGCCCCAGAACACGCCCAGCATCGACTGGAACTCGCGTCCGGCGCCGAGCACGAACTCGGCCTCGGTGGCGACGTTCACGTCGTTGCCGACGAACACCTTCGTGCCGAGCACCTTGCCGAGGTCGCCGGCGACCGGCACGGCGTCCTTCCACTCGGGCACCACGTTGATGGCCTGCTCGACGGTGCCGGCGGCGGGATCGACCGCGCCGGGCGATCCGATGCCCACGCCCTCGAGCGCGGAGGTCTCGACCTCTGCGGCCTTCGCGGCCTCCTGAAGCGCCGCGCCCATCGCGGCCACGACGCCAGCCGTGCCTGCGTCCTTGGGGGTGGGGTGACGCGCCTCGCCGATGACCTGGTTCTGGTCGTCCACGATCACTGTCTGGATCTTGGTCCCGCCAAGATCGATGCCCCCGCGAGTGCTCACAGGCGGCACATTACACGGCTCCCACTGTTCACCGTCTCTTCTCCAAACCGCGCCCATTGCCGACCGACCTCCCGGGCACACTTCCCTGTGCATGAAAGTGGGCATCATCGACGTGGGATCCAACACCGTACGGCTGCTGGTCGCCCAGCAGCTGGCATCGGGCGATCTCGACACCGTCCGGGCCGAGCGGGCCCAGATGGGCCTCGGTGAGCAGATCGAGCGCCTCGGGCGGCTCTCGCCGACGCGCATGAAGGCCACCGCGCGGAAGGTCGCGCGCTACGCCCGTGATGCCGAGGCGGAGGGCTGCGAGATCATCGACCTCGTCGTGACCGCCCCCGGCCGCCAGAGCCGCAACGGCGCCCGGCTGGTGAACGAGCTCGAGCGGGCCTCCGGCATGCAGGCACGGGTGCTCTCGGTCGAGCAGGAGGGCCGCCTGGCCTACGCCGGGGCGCTTCGCGGCATGGCCGCGCCTCTCTACGTCGGAGTCGCGGTGTGCGACGTCGGCGGCGGCTCCACCGAGCTCGCGATCGGCCACAGCCGAAACCAGCCCCAGTGGATCCGCTCGTTCGACATCGGCTCGCTGCGGCTCACCTCGCGCCACCTGGACGCCGACCCGCCCAGCCGCCGCGACGTCCGCAAGGCCCGCGCCACGGTGCACGACATCCTGGCCTACGCCGACCCGCCCGCTGCCACGCTGGGCCTCGCAACCGGCGGCGCGGCGCGCGCGCTGCGCCGCGTGGTGGGGCGGATGCTCGGCCCCGACGAGCTGGCCGCGGCGATCGAGATCACCACGAGCATGTCGTCCTCGAAGCTCGCCAAGCGCACGGGCATCGACCCCGAGCGCGCCCGCACCGTCACGGCCGGGGCCATCATCCTGGCCGAGGTGCAGGAGCTGATGGGCATGCCCCTCGAGGTTGCCCGCGGCGGCCTTCGCGAGGGCCTTGCGGGAGAGCTCTTCTCCCGCGCGCTCACCCGAGTGGCTTGATGTAGCGCACCGGCTCGAGCCGGTCGTCGTCCCACTCGAGGACCCAGACCGAGCCCTTCTTGCACTTCCGGTCGTGCCCGACGATGTGGCCGATCACGTCGCCGTGGCTGCAGAGAGCTGCCGCCGTGCCCCGGAGCGAGGCGAGAAAGGCGGTGAGCTCCCCGCCGTGCGAGCCCTCGGCCAGCGAATCCGTGTGCTCCAGCTCGAGCCCCAGGCCGGTCGCCAGCGGCTCGACGGTCTGGACGCAGCGCAGAAACGGGCTCGAGAGGATGCGGGTGATCTCGTATCCGGCGAGCTCTGCGGGGAGCGTGGCTGCCTGCACCACGCCGCGGTCGTCGAGCGGGCGCAGGTGATCGGGCTGCGTCCAGGCCGCGCGGTCGCCGGCGCGGGAGTGGCGGATGAGGAGGATCGGCGGCTCGGCCATCTAGAAGGCCGCCGCGCCGGCGGCCTCGAGTGCCGCCCACGCATCGGGGACCTGCCGCCTGATCGCGCGGCGGCGGTTGTGCTCGCGCTCCATCAGCCGGCGTGCCGCGAGGTGCGACGCGGCCGAGAGCTCGGGGGAGAGGAGGGTGCGCACGCGCTCCTCCGCGACGTGGGCGTCCTGATGCTCGCCCAGCAGATCCTGCACGTGGCGCGTCTCGGTGACCACGGCGTCGAGCGCCGGGCCGCCGAACGGGGCGGCGAGCTCGGCGGTGTAGCGCAGCCGCTTCACCTTGATCCTCGCCTCGTGGAGCTGGTCGTCGGGCGGGAGCGGCCCGAGCGCGGCCATGGCCTTCTGCACCTTGCGAAACTCCTTCGCGGCAAGCGCGGTGAGCGACACGCCGGTGTTGACGATGGGGAGGGCGGCCGACGCCCGCTCCAGGCGGTCGAGGAGCTTCACGTAGCGCTTCGAGCGAAGCGCCTCGAGCATCTGCGCGCGGGCCTCGTCGTGCTCCTCGCGAAGCGAGGCGATGAGCGGCTCGGCGCCCGACTGCTCGGGCAGCTCGCCGATCTCGCCCTCGAGGTGCTCGATCATCACGTCCAGGTCGCGCACCGGGCCGAGGGCGTAGCCTGCCCACTTCAGCTCGTCGCGGAGCTTTCGCGTCCACTTCGCGTCCAGCATCGGGGCGGCGGCCCGGAGCACGGAGCGCAGGCGGCGGACGGCGACGCGGTGCTGGTGCAGGTACTCGGGATCGTCGCCGCGGCGCGTGCCGGGATCGTTAGCGAGGATCACGCGGTACTGGGTGCCCACGACCGCAAGCAGCCGGTCGGCGGGCGTGGGGGCCTCGTCGGTGGGCGCCGGCGGTTCGCTTCTGGTGAGGCCGAGCGCGCGCTCGAGCTTGGAGCGCCGGTCGGCGTCGCGCGCTCCGGCGTCGCGTAGCCGCGCCTCGATCTGGCCGAGCTCGTCGTCGTCACCGTCCACGAGCGCGATCTCGAGGTCGCCGGGGCGCTCCGTGACCACATCGCCCTCGACCACCGCGAGGCGGTCGGAGATGACGTCTGCCACGCGCCGCTCGCCCTCGTGCACCTGTACACCGCTGCGGATCACGCGAAGGGCGGCAACGGCGGTCACGTCCATGCCGCGGGTGTGGGCGAAGAGCAGCTCGACCAGCTCTGCGGGCGACTCCTCCGCGTCGCCGGGCAGATCCACCTCGAGCCGCCGCCGGCCGCGCGGGAGCTTCAGCTGCCAGGCCTGCGTGCCGTCCTCGACCCGCCGGCGCAGCACGATGCCGGCGCGCGCCAGGCGCATGTCCTCGGTGTCGTGGTAGGTGGAGGTGAACGTGCGCTCCGCCAGTGGCTCGCCGGCGAACTCGGGCATGGTGAACCCGGCGTCTGCCGCCAGTTTGCGCTCGCGATCGGATCGGGTGCCCATCGGTCTGATTCTACTTTTCGACGGTATATGCTCCTTGGCCTCTGCTCTGTCGCCAACCCCCGGGTGATCTCCATCAAAAAGCCTCTCGCCATACTCGCTGCGCTCACGCTCGCCATCGTCACGGCGGCGTGCGGCTCCAGCACGTCCACCAGCACCTCAGGCTCATCGGCCACGACCGCTGCCTGCGCCAAGGGCGCGCTGCCCACGAAGAGCGCCGGCATGCTCACGATCGGCACCGACAACCCCGCCTACGACCCGTACTTCCAGGGGCCCGCCGGCGATGTGTGGAAGGGCCAGTACAACCACAACCCGTACAACGGCCAGGGCCTCGAGGGCGCGACGGCATATGCGGTCGCCCAGCAGCTGGGATATCCCAAGGCCAAGGTCACGTGGGTCGTCACCCCGTTTGAGAAGTCGTTCGCGCCGGGGCCCAAGAACTTCGACTTCTACCTCGCCCAGGTGTCGTACTCGGCCCACCGGGCGCAGGCCTCCGACCTGTCGAGCTCCTACTACGACGTGAACCAGGCGGTCGTCGCGCTCGCCGGCAAGCCGATCGACAGCGCCACCTCGGTCGCCGACCTCAAGCAGTACAAGCTGGGCGCCCAGATCGGCACCACGGGGTACGACTACATCAAGGACACGATCCAGCCGAGCTCCGATCCGCAGGCGTACACCTCCACCAACAACGCGCTCGCGGCCCTCAAGGCGGGTCAGGTCGACGGCATCGTCGTTGACTTCCCCACCGCGTACTACATGGCCAACGTGCAGATGTCGAACGGCCACCTCGTGGGGCAGTTCCCGCCGCCGGCCAACAACGCCGAGCACTTCAGCCTGGTGCTCGCGAAGGGCAGCCCGCTCACCTCGTGCGTGAATGCCGCGCTCTCGACGCTTCGCGGCAACGGGACGCTGGCCGCAATCCAGAAGAAGTGGCTCTCGGAGGATGTCGACGCACCGGTCCTGAAGTAGGCTCACCCCCCGATGGATGAGCCTCGAAGCGAGAGCCGGCGCTCCAAGCTGTTCGGGAGCGGTGCGAGCGGGCTTGGCTATGTGCTGATCGCGATCGTGAGCACGCTTGTGGTCGTCACGGTGCTCGGGGCGATCATCGTCACCTCCTCCGGGTGGCCGGAGGTGAAGGCGTCGTTCTTCAGCGGCTACTACTTCCGCACGAGCTTCCGGCCGATCCTCGACGCGTTCTGGCTGAACGTGAAGATCTTCGTGAGCGCCGAGATCGCGATCCTCATCTTCGCCCTCCTGATCGCCGTGATCCGCGGCCTGCCCGGGCCGGTGTTCTTCCCCTTCCGGGCCGTCGCGGTGATCTACACCGATCTGTTCCGCGGAGTGCCGACGATCATCGTGATCTACCTCCTCGGCTTCGGCGTGCCGACGCTCGCGCTCTCCGGCGTGCCGACCAGCAACGTGTTCTGGGGCACGGTGGCGCTGGTGCTGGTGTACTCGGCCTACGTCGCGGAGGTGTACCGCGCGGGCATCGAGTCGGTGCATCCCAGCCAGGAGGCGGCGGCGCGCTCGCTGGGCCTCACCCGCTGGCAGTCGCTGCGCTACGTGATCCTGCCGCAGGCCGTCCGGCGGGTGGTGCCGCCCCTGCTCAACGACTTCATCGGGCTCCAGAAGGACACCGCACTTGTCGGTCTGCTGGGGCCGGTCGAGGCGCTGACGGCGTCCACGATCGCCGTGGACGCCGACTTCAACTTCACGCCGTATCTCGTGGCCGCGCTGCTCTTCGTCGCGCTGACCGTCCCGATGGCGCGGTTCACCGACTGGCTCACCGCCCGCCAGCGCAGCCGCCAGGCGGGCATGACCTGATGAGCACGCTCGTGCTCGAGGACGTGCACAAGAGCTTCGGGCAGACCGAGGTGCTGAAGGGCATCGACCTGAGCGTGGCCGACCACGAGGTGGTGTGCCTCATCGGCGCCTCCGGCTCGGGCAAGTCGACGCTCCTTCGGTGCGTCAACCTCATCGAGCAGATCGACTCGGGGCGCATCGTGGTGGGCGACCGGGAGGTCACTGCCCCCGGCGTCGATCTCAACAGGCTGCGGCGCGAGATCGGCATCGTCTACCAGTCGTTCAACCTGTTCCCGCACATGACGGTGCTCGAGAACGTCTCGCTCGCGCCGCGCAAGGCGCTGGGCCAGTCGAAGGCAGCGGCGCACGAGCACGCGAGCGAGCTGCTGCTCCAGTTCGGCCTGGCCGACAAGGCCGGCGCGTACCCCGACTCGCTCTCCGGCGGCCAGCAGCAGCGCGTCGCCATCGTCCGCGCGCTCGCGATGAAGCCGCAGCTCATGCTGCTCGACGAGATCACGAGCGCCCTGGATCCCGAGCTCGTCGCCGAGGTGCTGCAGGTGGTGCGCGACCTTGCGAGCGAGGGCATGACGATGGTCATCGCGACGCACGAGATGGGCTTTGCCCGCGACGTCGCCCACCGGGTGTGCTTCCTGGATGCCGGGGTGATCCTCGAGCAGGGGCCGCCCGACCAGATCTTCCGCCACCCGCAGGAGGCGCGCACGCAGCAGTTCCTGCAGCGCATCATCGACGCGGGCCGGATGACCGCCTAGCGGCCGTACGCCGCGGGATCGAGCCGGAACCGCAGCGGCTCGTGCTCGGCCAGCAGGTCGCGCCGAAGCGCCGCTGCCATCGCCGGATCCCACACCGAGGCGTTCATCTCGGTCTGCGTTGCGAGCGAGTTCTCGCGCAGGTTGCACGAGCCGATCGTGGCCCACTCGTCGTCCACCACCATCACCTTGGAGTGCACGCGCACCGGCCGGCCCTCCACCGCCAGGCCGCTCAGGCTGAAGCCGTCCGCGTCCCCGAGAGCTGCGAGGTCGGCGAACATCCCGTCGTAGGCCGGCGAGCGGCGCGCATGCCGCACGGCGCGCTCGGGCGTCCCCGGCACCACCATGGTGATCTCCACGCCGCGCCCGGCCGCGGCCCGGAGGCGCGCCAGCACCGACGGCGCCACCAGCGACTGGTTCTCGATGTAGATCGTCTGCCCGGCCGCGTCGATCGCCGCCAGGTACTGCTCCAGGATCGAGCGCTCACCGCCCGCGATCCCGTACATCCCGGCGGGGATGGTGCGCTGGATCTGCACCTGCGCCTCGCCGCGCTCAGGGGCGGCGCCGGTGGGGGCGGCGAGCTCGTCGGCCGAGCGATCGCCCCAGCGGCCGTCGGCGCGCAGCCGCTCCGTCGCGCCGTTCCAGCGCTGCACGAAGTTCGCGTGCACGTCGGCCGCGGCCGGCCCGGCGATCTCGGCATACACGTCGTGGCTCATGCCGCCGGCGGCGTGGCCGGGCCGGCCCACGGCCTCGGGCTTCAGGTTGATGCCGCCGACGAACGCGAGCTCGGTGGGCGTGCCGGCATCCACCACCCAGCTCTTCTGGTGCTGGACGCCGAACCCGGGGGCGCCGTCCCAGCGGGCCGAGAACCGCATGCCCCCCTGGCGCAGCAGCGCGTGGTCGAACACCGTCCCGCCGAAGGTGTCGTGCACGAACGGCTCGATGTCCGGCGACGGCCGCCAGAAGATGACCCGCGCGTCCAGCCCGCGGCCCGCCGCCCGGTCGAGCAGCGAGAGGAACGAGCCCATGCCGCGCGGCAGCACGAACTCGCGGTGCAGGAACGGGACGGTGACCCACACGCTTCGGCGGGCGTCGGCCACCGCCTGGCAGATGCGCTCGAAGGCCGGCTCGCCGTCGATCAGCGGCGTCACGCGGTTTCCCGCCCGCAGCGGGTACGAGCACGTCGCCGCCGGCGGGATCGCGCTCAGGCGGAGATGCCCCCGGTGCGGGCATACCAGCTCGAGTAGCCGCCCTCGTAGGCGCGGGCCGTCCCGTGCCTGATCTCGAGCGTCCGGTCGGCGATGCGGTCGAGGAAGTACCGGTCGTGCGACGAGAACACCACCGTGCCGTCGTAGCGCTCGATCGCGTCCTCGAGCATCTCGACCGAGTCGATGTCGAGGTGGTTGGTGGGCTCGTCCAGCACCAGGAAGTTGGCGCCGCTCTGCATGAGGAGCAGCAGCTCGAGCCGCGTTCGCTCGCCGCCGGAGAGCGACGAGATGGGCTGGCGCACCTGCTCGTAGGTGAAGAGGAACCGCATGAGCGCGGTGACCGCCTGCTCCTCGGGGCACGGCCGCTGCCGCCGGATCACATCCACGGGCGTGTCGCCGCGCGCCGCCGGGGCGTGCTCCTGGGCGAGCACGCCGATCCGGATCGATGGCCCCACCCAGCGCTCGCCCATGACCGGCTCGAGCGCACCGGTGATGAGGCTCAGGAGCACGCTCTTGCCGGCGCCGTTGGGCCCGATCACCGCGAGCCGCTCGCCGCGGAAGATGGTGAGATCGACGTCCACCAGCACGGGATCGTCGTCGCCGAACGCCGCGGTCACGTCGCGCAGGTCCACCACGCGCTTGCCGCCGCGCTCGCCGCTTCGCAGCTGCAAGCCGATCTTCCGCCGCTCCAGCACCGGCCGCTCGACGGCGGAGTCGAGCTTCTCGATGCGCCGCTCGGCGTTCTTGATGCGCGTGGTGAGGCGCGGATCCTCGGAGACGACGCGCCACTGCTTGTAGCGGCGGATGGCGTCGTTCAGGCGGTCGATCTCCTTCTGCTTTGCCTTCCACTGCTCCTGCTGGCGGATGAGCGCGAGCTCGCGCTCGGTGACGTAGCTCGAGTAGTTGCCGGGCCACATCCTGATCGTGCCGCCGTCGAGCTCGGCGATGGAGGTCACGGTCTCGTCCAGCATGTAGCGGTCGTGCGAGACCATCACCACGGCGCCCTGGTAGGAGCGGATCACGTGCTCCAGCCGGCTTCGCCGGACGGCATCGAGGTGGGTCTCGGGCTCGTCGAGCAAAAGCAGATCCGGGTCGGCCACGAGGCATGCGGCCAGGGCCGTGAGCTTGCGCTTGCCGCCCGAGAGCTCGGCGGTGGGCCGGCCGGACTCGTCCTCGCCGATGCCGAGCGCCTCCAGCTGCGCGCGCACGCGGCCCTCGAAGGCGTGGCCGCCCTGCTCCTCGAACTCGCCCAGCAGCCGCTCCTGGCGGCGCAGCACCCGCGCCATGCGGTTCATGTCGCCGAACACCTCGGGATCGGCCAGCTCCGCCGCGGCGCGGTCGAGATCGGCCTCGATCTGGGCCAGCTCGGGGCGCGCAGCCGTGACGATCTGCAGCGGCGTGCGCGTGTCGGCACCCACTAGCTGCGGGAGGTAGCTCGCGGTCATGTCGCGCCGCCGCACGGGCAGATCCGAGTCGGGCTCCTCGAGGCCCGCGAGGATGCGGAGCAGGGTTGACTTGCCCGAGCCGTTGGCGCCGACCACGCCGATGCGGGCATCGTCTGCCACCTCCAGGTCGAGCTGGTCGAGCACGCGGCGGGCGCCGAACGATTTGACGCCGTCCTTGAGTGCGATCAGGGTCATGCCGCGCACCAGTCTAGTTGGGCTCCGAAAGCGGCCGGAGACCGTGCTACCGTGGGCTCGTGGGACACTCGCACGCAGGCCACGGCCACGCTCATGCTGCCGGAAGCCAGCGGGCGCTGCGGATCGCCCTCATCTTCACCGTGGTCTTCGGCCTCGTCGAGGCGGTGGCAGGCTACTGGTTCGGCAGCCTCGCGCTCATCTCCGATGCCGTGCACAACGTGTCCGACGGGTTTGCCATCGCGCTCGCGCTGGCGGCGGCCTGGGCGGCGGGCCTGCCGGCGCGCGGCGCGCGCACGTTCGGCTGGCGCCGGGCCGAGGTGCTCGCCGCGCTGGTGAACGGCGTCACGCTCGTGGCGCTCAGCATCGTGATCGTCTGGCAGGCCTGCGAGCGGCTGTTCGGCTCCCAGCCGGCGGTCACGGGCTGGGCGGTGGTGATCGTGGGCGCGATCGGGATCCTGGCCAACGGCATCCCGGTGCTGGTGCTGCTGCGAGACGGCGACCGCGAGAACCTCAACCTGCGCGGCGCGCTCATCCACGCCGCGGCCGACCTGCTGGGATCCGCCGGCGCCGTGGTCGCGGGCATCCTGGTGCTCTCGGGCTATCCCAAGGCCGACCCGCTCATCGCCGCGGGCATCGGCATCCTGGTCGCGCTCACGTCCTTCTCGCTCATCCGCGACTCGGTGCGGGTGCTGATGGAGGTGGCGCCCGAGGGAGTGGAGGTCGAGGACATCGGCATGGGCCTCGCCCGGCTCGAGGGCGTGAAGCAGGTGCACGACCTGCACGTCTGGACCATCACGAGCGGCATGGTGGCGGTGGCGGTGCACATCGTGGCGCTGGACGGAGCCGACCACGACCGGGTGCTGCACGCGGCACAGGAGCTCCTCTCCGAGCACGGCATCGACCACGCGACGATCCAGATCGACCGCGACCACGACCGGCTGCTGCAGATCCACCGGCCCGACTGCGCCGAGGCCCCGCATCCGGCCCACCGCCATGCGTGAGGCGAGCGCCGTCGTGATCGGCGGCGGGGTGATGGGCACCAGCATCGCGTTCCACCTCGCGGAGGCCGGCGTGAGCGACGTCATCCTGGTCGAGCGCGGGCAGCTGGCCGAGGGATCCACCAGCCGCGCCGCCGGCGGCGTGCGCGCGCAGTTCTCCGATCCGCTGAACGTGCAGATCGGCGCCCGCAGCCTCGAGGCCTTCGCCGGGTTCGGCACGCGGCCGGGGTGGGAGATCGATCTGCGCCGCGTGGGCTACCTCTTCCTGCTCACCACCGAGGACGACGTCCAGGCGTTCACCCGAAACGTCGAGATGCAGAACCGCCTGGGCGTCCCCAGCCGGATGATCACGCCCGAGGAGGCGAAGGAGCTCTCGCCGCTCATCAACGTGGACGACGTGCTCGCCGCGGCGTACTCACCCGACGACGGCCATGCGACGCCCGAGGCCGTCGTGCAGGGCTACGCGGCCGGCGCGCGCGCCCACGGAGCCCAGGTGCTGACGGGCTGCGGCGTGACGGCGATCGCCGTGGAGGACGGGCAGATCACGGCCGTGGCCACCGAGCAGGGCGAGATCCGGACGGGCACCGTGATCTGCGCCGCGGGTGCGTGGTCGGCCGCCGTCGGCCAGATGGCGGGCGTCGAGCTGCCGGTCACCCCGATGCGCCGCCAGATCCTCTACACCGAGCCGATCGAGAACCTCCCCGAGCACATCCCGATGACCATCGACTTCGCGACCGGGTTCTACTTCCACCGCGAGGGGAACGGCCTGCTCATGGGCATGGCCGACCCCAACGAGACGCCCGGGTTCAAGCTCGAGGCAACCGACGACTGGATCCCCGGGCTGCTCGACGTCGCCGAGCGGCGGGCGCCGGCCGTCACCGAGGCCGGCATCGGGGGCGGGTGGGCGGGCCTCTACGAGGTCTCGCCCGACCACAACGCGCTGGTCGGCGAGGCGTCGGCGCCGGGCCGGTTCCTCTACGCCACCGGCTTCTCGGGCCATGGTTTCCTGCAGGGCCCGGCCGTCGGCGAGATCGTGCGCGACCTCTACCTGGGCCGCGAGCCGTTCGTGGACGTGACACCGCTCTCGGCCGACCGGTTCGACGGACGCGCGGTGCGGCCCGAGAGGAACGTGGTCTAGCCATCTCGCGGTGGATCGGCGCAGACGAGCTCCGCGAGCGGCTGAGCATGACGGCCGCGATCGATGCGCTCGAGGATGCGCTTCGCCGCGGGCCTGCGCCGGGCGGCCCGCTGCGCACCGCGATGGAGGCCGGTGAGGGCACGCTGCTGGTGATGCCGGCCGCCGGCTCCTCCGGCGCGGCCGGGGTGAAGCTCCTCACGGTCAACCCGCCCAACCCGGAGCACGGCCGGCCGTTGATCCAGGGCGTCTACGTGCTGTTTCGGGCGGGCACGCTCGAGCCGCTGGCCGCCATCGACGGCGCTGCGCTCACGGCGCTTCGCACGGCCGCCGTCTCGGGGCTCGCCACGCGGATCCTCTCCAACCGCAACGCCGGGCACCTGCTGGTGTTCGGCGCCGGCGTGCAGGCCCGCAGCCACATCGAGGCCATGCGGGCCGAGCGCCCCATCCAGCGGGTGACCATCGTCGGGCGGCTGCCCGGCTCGGCCGACGACCTGGTGGCCGAGCTCCGCGCGGCCGACATCGACGCCACCCGCGGCGATCCCGCAGCGGTCGCCGAGGCCGACATCATCTGCTGCTGCACCACCGCTGCCGAGCCGCTCTTCAGCGGCATGCTCCTCACCGAGGGCACGCACGTGAATGCGATCGGCTCCTACCAGCCCGAGACGCGCGAGATCGATACTGCGACGGTCACGCGCGCGAAGCTGGTCGTTGACGACGCCGCGGCGGTGCTGGCCGAGGCAGGCGACGTGCTCATCCCCATCGCCGAGGGCGCGCTCGACGCGGGCTTCGTGCCTGCCGATCTGCAGTCGGCCACGGCCGGCGGGAGCCCGCGCGAGACGGCCGCCGACATCACCGTGTTCAAGTCGGTCGGGGCCGCCTGGCAGGATCTGATCGTGGCCGAGGCGATCGGCCGGAAGCTCTAGCTCCCGGTCGCCGCCAGCGGCAGGCTCTGGCCGATCACGCCGTCTGCCCGCAGCCGGGCGATGGTCTCGGCGTCGTAGCCCAGCTCGGCCAGCACGTCGTCGGTGCAGGCACCTGCGGCAAGGCCGCTGTGGCGCACCTCGCCGGGGCTTCGGGAGAGCCGCGGTGCCGGGCGCAGCTGCAGCACGGGGCCCTCGCCGGCGGGGCTCTCGACCTCGGCGAACGACTCGCGATGCTGGATGTGGGGGTCGTTCACCAGATCCGAGACGTCGTACACCGGCCCGCAGGCGGCGCCGGCGGCGCTGAAGGTGTCCACGCACTCCGCCACCGTGCGCTGGGTCGTCCAGGCGTTGATGATGTCGTCCAGCACATCGACGTTCTCGACGCGTTTGGGCGTGGTGGTGAAGCGCTCGTCGGTGCGCAGCTCCGAGCGGCCGATGGCGTCGAAGATCCGAAGCGCGGCCTCGTTCGCCGAGCCCGAGAGCACGATGTGCCCGTCGGCGCAGGCATACACGTTGCGCGGTGCCGAGAACACCAGCCGCGAGCCGTAGCGACCGTCGATGTGGCCGGTGCGGTGATGGATGGCCGGGCCGGGGCCGACGACGTCCACCAGCGACTCGAGCAGGCTGAGATCGATCACCTGGCCCTCGCCGGTCTGGTCGCGGTGGCGCAGCGCCGTGAGGATGGCAAACGCGCCCTGGAGGCCCGTGACCTCGTCGGCGAGCGCGACCGGCGGCAGCGTCGGCGGGCCGTCCGGTGCACCCGTGGTGTGGGCGAGCGTTGACATGGCCTCGGCCATGGTGCCGAAGCCGGCGCGGTTGGCGTAGGGGCCCTCCTGGCCGTAGCCGGTCACGCGCAGCACGATGAGCCCCGGGTTCTCGACGAGGAGCACGTCCTCGGGGCCGAGGCCGAGCCGCTCGAGCGTGCCGGGCCGGAAGTTCTCGACCAGCACGTCGGCGCGGCGCACCAGGTCGAGCAGCACCTCACGGCCGCTGGGGGCCTTCAGGTCGAGCTCGATCGGCCGCTTGTTGCGGCCCACGATGCGCCAGTAGAACGAGTCCTCGCCGTCGGTCTCGCCCAGGTTGCGGGCGCCGTCGGGCATGCCGGGCTTCTCGACCTTGATCACGTCGGCACCGAAGTCGCCGAGGTGCCGGCATGCGCTCGGCCCGGCGAAGATGGTCGCCAGATCGAGCACCGTGATCCCGGCCAGCGGGCCTCTGGCGCCGGCGGTCATGCGGGTGCCCCCATCTGCTCGATCTTGGCCACCAGGTTCTCGGCCATCTTGATGGACGCCGCATCGATCAGCTTGCCGTCGAGCGACACCGCGCCCTTGCCCTCGCTCGCAGCCTGCTCCATCGCGGCGAGGATGCGGCGGGCGTAGATGCCCTCCTCGTCCGACGGCGTGAACACCGCGTTTGCCAGCGGCACCTGGGAGGGGTGGATGGCCCACTTGCCCTCACAGCCGAGCTGCGCGCCGCGCCGGGCGGCGGCCGTGTAGCCGTCGGGATCCGAGAAGTCGCCGAACGGCCCGTCGATCGGCCGCAGGCCGTAGGCGCGGCACGCGACCACCATGCGCGAGAGCGCGAAGTGCCACTGATCGCCCCAGTGCCGCTCGCGCACCCCGGCCTCGTTGGCGTCGGTCAGCACTGCGTAGTCGGGGTTCGCCCCGCCGATGTTGGTGGTGCGCGCCTGGGTGGACGCGGCGTAGTCGGCCACGCCGAACACCATCGCCTCGAGCCGGTCGGGGCACGACTGCGCGATGGCCTCGACGTTTGCCATGCCGAGCGCGGTCTCGATCAGGATGTGGATGTTGACCGCCTTCAGGCCGTGGGCGGCCTCGATCTGCGACATGAGCGTGGCCACGAACTCGACGTCCGACGGCGTGCCCACCTTGGGGATGAGGATGGTGTCGAGCTTGTCGCCCGCCCGCTCCATCACCTCGACGATGTCGCGGTAGCACCAGTGGGTGTCGAGGCCGTTGATGCGCACGGACACCGAGCACTGCGACCAGTCGTGGTCGTTCAGCGCGGCGATGACGTTCTCGCGCGCCTGCTCCTTGTCGTCGGGGGCGACGGCGTCCTCGAGGTCGAGGAAGACGACGTCGGCGCCCGCTCCGGGAGCCTTCTCGAGCATGCGCGTGCTGGAGCCGGGGACGGCCAGCTCGCTGCGGTGGAGTCGCGTGCGGACAGCCATCAGTTGCCTCCCGCCGTCATGGCGATCGAGTCGGGCGAGACCACGCTGTCGAACGCCTCGAGCAGCCGGTCGGCGGTCTCGATGTTCGCATTGGTGCCCATCAGCCCGACGCGCCAGATCGGCGGTGCCGTGGGCCCGAGCCCGCCGCCCACCTCGATGTTCTGCTCGTTCAGGAGGCGCGCCTGCACGGCCTTGCCGTCGATGCCCTCCGGCACGCGCACGGCGGTGAGCTGCGGCAGCTGGTGGGCCGGGTCTGCGAGCAGGTCGAAGCCGCGCTCGCGCATGCCCGCCTGGAAGTGCTCGCCGGCGGCGGCGTGCCGCGCCCAGCGGGCCTCGAGGCCCTCCTCGAGCGTGAGCCGCACCGCCTCGTAGAGGGCGTAGTACTGCAGGATCGGCATGGTGTGGTGGTACACGGCCGGGCGATCGATCCAGTACTTGCGAAGCAGCGTGAAGTCGAAGCTGTAGTTGACCGGGGTCTTCCGTGCCGCGATGCGCTCGAGCGCGCGCTCGGAGAGCGAGACGGGAGAGAGGCCGGGAGGCGCGCCGAGGCACTTCTGGCTGCACGAGTAGCAGTAGTCGAGGCCCCACTTGCCGGCCTCCAGCTCGATCCCGCCGAGCGAGGTGACGCAGTCCACCATCAGGAGCGCTCTGGAGCCGCGCATGAGATCGGCCAGCTCGGCCACGGGATGGCGCGCGCCGGTGGACGTCTCGGCGTGCACGACCGCGACCAGGGTGGTCTCGGGGTGGCGCTCGAGCTCCTCCATGATGCGCTCGTTGGGCACGACCTGGCCCAGCTCGACGGCGACCTCGACGACGTTCGCACCGTGGCGCTTGGCGATCTCGACGATGCGCGCGCCGAAGAAGCCGGCGACCCCGATGATGACCGTGTCACCCGGCTCGGTCAGCGAGGCGATGCCCGCCTCCATGCCGGAGGTGCCGCTGGCGGAGAGCGAGAGCGTCAGGCCGTCGTCGCGCCGGTAGGCGAGCTTCAGCATCGCGACGAGCTCCTCGAGCTCGGCGTGGAACACGGGGTCGAGGTGGCCCAGCATCGGCTGCTGCATCGCCTCGAGCACCTTGGGGTGGACGTTGGAGGGCCCCGGGCCGCAGAGCAGGCGCGTGGGCGGGCTGAGTGGATCGAAGGTTTGCATCAGAAGGTTGTACCTGAAACCCAGAGTGCTATGCCACTGAATAACCGTGTGATCTATAGTCATTCGTCTATGTCGGTCACCATCACGCAGCTCCGCGCGCTGGTCGCTGTCGCCGACGGCGGCACCGTCCAGCGCGCCGCCGACCACCTGAGCGTCTCGCAGCCCTCCGTCTCGGCCGCGCTGGGTGCGCTCAGCCGCGAGCTGGGGGTGCCGCTGCTCGAGCGAGACGGCCGCGGCAGCCGTCTCACCGCCGCGGGTGTGGCCTACCTGCCGCACGCCGAAGCGGTGCTCGGGCTGCTCGATCAGGGGCGGGCGGCGGCACGCGACGCGGTCGGCGCCGACGACGCGCGGATCCACGTGATCTCGGTGAACACCGCGGGCGAGTACCTGCTGCCCGGGCTGATCCAGGCCTACCGCCAGGAGGAGCCCGCGGTGCAGGTGCTGCTCGAGGTGGGAAACCGCCGCGACGTGGTCGACCGGCTGCGCATGCACACCGCAGACATCGGCGTGGCCGGCCGCTCGCCCACCAGCGAGCTCCAGGGCCGGCCGTTCGCCCACAACGAGCTGATCGTGGTGGGCCGCGACGCCGGCGCAGACCTCGCCGGCACCGCCTGGCTCATGCGCGAGCCGGGCTCGGGCACGCGCGCGACGCTCGAGACCTACCTCGCAGCGCACGGCATCGATCCGCCCGAGCGGCTCACGCTGGGGTCAAACGGCGCGCTGAAGCAGGCGCTCGCCGTCGGTATGGGGATCACGCTCATCTCGCGGCACGCAGTGGAGCGCGAGCTCGCCGAGGGCGCGCTGAGCGTGCTCGCTGCGCCCGGCACGCCGCTTCACCGGCCCTTCCATGTGCTCATGGCACGCGCTCCGGCCCCACGGCCGTCGGTGCGGAAGTTCGCGGCGTTCCTGCACGCCCAGGCAGCGCGCACGGCAACCGTCTAGTCCCGCGGCGCTCGGCCGGAGGATTTGACAGATCCACTATCGCGATATATCGTGATGCATATGAACAAGATCACGAAAGGATCTACAACATGAGTGCATATCTCATACACGACACCAGGTGCCACCGGATGGCGGGGCACGAGCACGGACGGCGCGGGCGAGGCCGGGGACGGCATGGACGCGGAGGGCCCGGCATGTCCGGATTCTTCGGCGGCCGCGGCCCGCGGGCTCGGCGCGGTGACATTCGCGCCGCCATCCTCAGGCTCCTCACCGAGCAGCCGATGCACGGGTACCAGATCATGAACGAGCTCAGCGAGCGCACCGGTGGTGTGTGGCGCCCGAGCCCGGGATCGATCTACCCGGCACTCGAGATGCTGCAGGACGAGGGCCTCGTGAAGAGCGCCGATCAGGACGGCCGGCGAGTGTTTCAGCTCACCGAGACCGGGACGGAGGCAGCCGAGAAGGCCGCATCCCAGCCCGCTCCGTGGGACGCCGTCGCCGGTGAAGGCGATGCCGAGGCAGTCGAGCTGCGCGATCTGGTCGGCCAGGTCATCGTGGCCGCCCGCTCGGTGGTCGGTGCCGGGGAGGCTGCGCAGATCGAGCAGGCCAAGGACGTCCTGAAGGACGCCCGGAAGCGGCTCTACCGCATCCTCGCCGACGACGAGACCTCCGACTCGGAGTAGTCGCCGAAGGGCCGCCCGCAGAAGATCGCGGGCGGCCCGTTTTTTGTGCTCATCCCCGGTGCGGGGCCGCCGATTACCCGGCGTACGGCGGTCACACGGATCAGGAGGATGGCCCTTGCGATTTCGACTGCTGCCCACGCTGGCGATCGCCGCGCTCGCGTTCTGCCCCGCGGCCGCACAGGCCGCGGTGGCGCCCGGGAGCTACGACTTCGGCATCGTGTCGGCCGACCAGTCCACCGACATCACCGTCACCAACGACTCCGGCCTCGGCTGGAGCGTGGGCACGCCCTCGTTCGCACCCGATTCGGGGTTCACCGTCTCGAGCTCGTCGTGCATCTACCTCTTCAGCTGGGATCCGGGGAACGTCTGCACGGTGACGATCCAGGTCGCCGGCAGCACCCTCGCCCACGGCCACTACTCCGACACGCTCACCATCCCCTACATGGATGAGCACGATCAGGCGGGATCCATTGAGGTGCCCGTGACCGCCACCGTCGGCGCGCCGCCGGTCGTGCCGCAGTTCTCGGTGGTCCCGTGGGCCGGGTTCGTGCTGGGATCGACTGCCACCAACGCCGCCGTCCCCGTCCGCATCTCGTGGGTGACCACCTCGGCCGACACGCGCTGCTCGGCCGTCGTCGGGCGATCGACGGCCGGCTCGGCCTGGGACTCGCAGACCCTCGCATCGGCCTCGGCGACCGGGTACACCTGGAACGCTGGCTACAGGGCCGCCCACCAGGTACGGGTGCAGGTCACCACCTGCAGCGGCGGGGCGAGCGGGTGGCAGCCGACGCCCGCGTTCACGCCGGTGCAGCCTGCGGCCTCGGCCATCAGGTACTCGGCGGGCTGGCGCACCGCGAAGGCTGCCGCCGACCTGGGCGGGAGCGACCGCTACATCGCGCGAAAGAGCGCCACCGTCACCGTGACGCTCAGCCACGTGCGCGCCGTCGCGCTGGTGGGCTCGTGCGCTGCGAGCCGCGGGAGCGCCCGGGTGGCGCTGGACGGCACCTCCGCCGGTACCTTCGCCGAGAGCTGCGCGGGCAAGGCCGGGCGCGTGCTCTTCACGCATCGGTGGACAGCCGCCGGAAACCACACGCTGCGGGTGACCGCGCTTACGGCGAAGCGCCTCGACGTCGATGGATTCGTCACGATGTAGCGCGGTCGCTGTAGTGTCTCGGCTCGAATGCGGTGGCGACCCTGGCTCCTGGTGGTTCTGCTCGGCCTCACGGCGGTTGCCGGCGCAGGCGCGCACGCGGGCTCGGCCGCAGCTTCGCCGCGATCGGCAGTGGCGCCCTGCACGTGGAACGCGCAGGTGCTCTGCGGCTGGATCAGGGTGCCGCTCTACCGCAAGGCACCAGACCTCGGCGCGCCGCTCACGGTGCGGTTTCGCGTCTACCGCCGGCTCGACCGGTCACAGCCTGCGCTCGAGCCGATCGTGGGCGCCGAGGGCGGCCCCGGGCTGAGCTCGACGGGCTCGGCATCCACCTACCTCTTCATGCTGGGCGCGCTGCACGAGCGGCATGACCTGATCGTCATGGACAGCCGCGGGACGGGCCTCTCCGGGGCCATCCACTGCCGGGCGCTGCAGCAGAACACCGGCGACTACACGGCTGCGACCGCGGCGTGTGCCCGGAAGCTGGGAGTCGCCGCGAACGCCTACGGCACGGGCGCCGCCACCGACGACCTGAACGCGATCCTGAACGCGCTCCACGTCGGCAAGGTGGACGTCTACGGCGACTCGTACGGGACGTACTTCGCACAGGCCTTCGCCGTGCGGCACCCGCACAAGACCCGCGCCATCGTGCTCGACGGGACGTTCTCGCTGGGCGGCTTCGATCCGCTCGAGCGAAACGAGTCGGTGGATCTGCGCAAGGCGTGGCAGCGGGTCTGCGCGCGCTCGGGCAGCTGCCGCGGGATCCTGAGCGAGCTCTCCCGCCTGGCGGCGCAGCTCGACCGCACGCCGCTCGTGGGCGTGGCGAGGGACGCCGACGGCGCGTCGCACGCCGTGCGGGTCGACGGCGCGGCGCTCGGGCAGCTGGCCGTGGATGCCAGCGAGAGCTACACCATCTACCGCGACCTGCCCGCGGCCGGCCGGGCGTACCTCGGCGGCCATCCCGGCCCGCTCCTGCGGCTGGCGGGCGAGGATCTCGCCCAGCTCTCCAACGGCGCGCCGCGCTGGTACTCCGTCGGCGATCTGCAGGCGGTGAGCTGCCACGACTATCCCACCGTCTGGGATCCCGCGGCGAGCGTCGCCGAGCGCAAGGACCAGATCGCCGCCGCAGTCGCCAGGCTTTCGCCCAACGTGTTCGCGCCGTTCACGCTGGCCGACTGGATGCGGTCGGAGTACCAGCACGAGCTGGTGTACGGCTGCCTGCGCTGGCCAAAGCCGCCGGTGGCCGATCCCGCGCTGCCGGCCGGCGCGCACATCCCCGACGTGCCGGTGCTGATCCTGAACGGCGACCTCGACACGATCACGCCCACGACCGATGCCGAGAAGGCGGCGAGGCTCTTTCCGGCTCCACCCTGGTGCACGTGCGAAACGCCGGCCACGTGACGGCGCTGGCCGACTTCGACGGGTGCACCTCGGGCATCGTCCAGCGGTTCATCACGACGCTGAGCGCCGGCGACACCTCGTGCGCGGCGCGGATCGAGGAGATCCACGTGGTGCCGGCGTTCCCGGTCACGCTCGCGGCCGCACCCGGGCCGACGGCGCAGGCCAGGGCGGCGTGGGCGGCGGGCGAGGTGGTTGCCGACGCGTACGCCCGCTGGAACCTGATGTACGGCTTCGACGGCCACGGGCTGCGCGGCGGCACCTTCACCACCGCCGGCGGCTACCTCAGCCGAAGGCCCGTGCGGATCACGTTCACCGCCGCCAAGTTCGTGTCGGACGTGGCGGTGACGGGCACGGCCTCCTGGAACCGGGCCACCCTCACCGTGACGGCCCACCTCACGCTGACCGGGGCTGCCGGCGGATCGCTCACCATCACGTGGCCCACCAACGTGGCGCATGCACGGGCGGTCTACACCGGGACGATCGACGGCCGCCCGGTGAGCCTCACCATGCGCGCTCCCTAGTCATCACCGCCGCCGCGGCCGGAGCCCCCGCCGCCACCGCCACCGCTCCCACCACCACCGCTGTCGCTCCCGCCGCTGCTGCCACCGTGCCTGCTACTGGTGCTGCCGCTCCCGCCACTGCTCTTGCCGCTGCTCTGGCCGCCGCTCCCGCCCCCGGAGGAGGTGCGGTCGCGGCCGGAGGACACGCCCCCATCGTCGCCGCCGCGCACCCCGTCTGCTCCTCCGCCGCGGCTGCTCCCGGCGCGCACTCCGCCGTGATCGTCGCCCGGCTCGGGCTCGCCGCTTCGCCCGCTGCCCCCGCCGGAGCCTCGGTGGTGCACCTCGTTTGCGTGATGTGCGTGCTCGATGCCCACGGCCTGCAGCGCGCGGGAGTCGACGTGGCGCTCGTGGCCCACCGCCAGCACTCCGGTGGCGGCGACCACTGCAAGTGCGCCCTTGATCGCGAGCGCGGCCTTGCCGGCCCCGATGGAGGTCGCCAACGCCGCGCCGGTGGTGGCCGCGGCGCTGTCGCCGCCTCCGAACCCGGGAATCAGCTCGCTCAGGTTGTGGCGCAGCCGCGCGCTGGGCACGAAGAGCGCAGCCGAGACGGCCTCGGTGGCGCGGGCCAGCTTGCGGTCGGATCGAAGGGCGGCCCGCGCGCGGCTGAGGAGCGACTGCACCGACGGCTCGGTGGTGTCCATGACGTCGGCGATCTCGCCGGCCGAGAGCCCGCTCCAGTGGCGCAGCACGAAGGCATGGCGCTGTGACTCTGGGAGCTGCTCGAGCGCGACGCGGACGGCCGCGACCTGCTCGTTGGCGGAGGCGCTTGCCGTGACGTCGGTGAGGGCCGCCTCGGCCGCGAAGCTCTCGGTCGCGACGTCGTGGCGGTCGCGCGTGAGGTTGAACGCCCGGCGGCGCATGGTGGTCATGAGCCACGCGCGCGGATGCTCGATCTCCTCACCGCGCTCGAGGGTGCGGTAGGCCTGCATGAACGTGATCTGCACCAGATCCTCGGCGTCGTGGACGCTCGTGGTGAGGTACCGCGCGTAGCCGTAGAGCGGCCCTGCGTGCTCGTTGTAGAGGTCGGTGAGGAGCTCGCCCGAGGCGTGCGGCGATGCAATTGCGGAAACAGCCATTGCCCTGCGATACGCCGCCCGGGGCGAATTGGATCTCGCCGAGATCCGACCGCACAGTTTTCGCAGGCCGCGTGTCTCACCCTCTGTACGCACACCACGAACGAGGGAGAGCACCATGAAGAAGACCCTGACAGCCAGCCTCGCAGCCGTCGTGCTCGCGACCGCCGCGGGCACCGCCGCCGCCAGCACGGGCGGCCAGAGCGGGCAGAGCGGCCCGAGCGTCCGCGCCGTGGCCGCACACCACATCGAGCGCGGTGACAACCGTGGCGGCAAGCACTCGGAGCCTGGTGACGATCGCGGGCGCGGCGGCAACCACCCGGAGCCTGGTGACGATCGCGGGCGCGGCGGCAACCACCCCGAGCCTGGTGACGATCGCGGGCGCGGCGCCAACCACGCAGAGCCCGGTGACGACCGCGGACGCGGCGGCAAGCACCCGGAGCCCGGTGACGATCGCGGCAACGGCGGCAAGCACCACGAGCCCGGCGACAACTAGGGCGCCTGGGGCGTGGCTCGCCGGTGCCCGGCACCGGCGAGCCACGCCGCCTTCTCGCGGTTGGTAGAGTCGCGGGATGGCCGCTCCCGGCAAGATGTCGTCCGAGTGGACGCCGGTGCTCGCACGGCTCCCGCTGTTCAAGGGTCTGAGCAAGCGCCATCTGAAGCGCATCGAGCAGCTCGCCCGCACGCGCCACTTTCCGCGCGGCGCCACCGTCGTGCAGGCCGGCGACCCCGGCGACGCCTTCTACGTGATCCTCGAGGGCACCGTGGCGGTTCGCACCGGCGGCCGGAAGATCCTGCTGAGCACGGGGGAGTTCTTCGGCGAGATGGCGCTCCTCGACGGAGCGCCGCGGTCGGCGAGCGTGGCGGCCGACTCGGACTCGCTGCTCATGGTGATCCCCCGGCCGGGATTCGTGAAGCTGCTCGAGTCCGAGCCGAGCATCACGATCGCGATCCTGGGGACGCTGTCACAGCGGATCCGCGTGCTCCAGGCGGCGGGGAGCGTCTGAGACCAGGGGTGGTGGGCAGCCCCGGGGGGCCGCCCACCGGTGGGTGGTCAGTGGTACCGGAAGACCGTCACGTAGTCGACCTGCAGCGTCACCCGCGAGGGGGTCGATGCGGTCGGAAGGACGCCGGTGAAGCCGTTCGTCCCGGTGTTGGTCTGCATCACGAGGTGCATCGGCGACGACGGGATGTGGCTGGTGTAGTGGGCCCAGCGCTTGCCGTCGAGCAGCACATCGATGCTGTTGGGCAGCCAGAGGATGGACATCGTGTGCCACTTCGTGAAGTTGGCCGTGACGTTTGCGTGCACCCGGGTGCTGCCGTAGTGCAGCGTGGCGGACTCCCAGTTGCGCGCGGCGCCGTGGTCGGACGACTCCTCGGCCCAGTCGACGACGGTGCCGTTGCCGCTCGGGCGCAGCGCGACATCCATGCCGACGCCGGCGCCCTTGTTCATCCTGAACCGGATGTTCCAGCGGCCGTACGTCTGATTGACCATGCGGGCCATCGAGACGCCGCCCGAGACCCACTTGTTCCCGAATGCGGGATCCTTGTAGGAGCGGATGCGAAGCGCGCCGTGCTCGGCGACCACGTGGGTGGGGGCCCAGCGTGACTGCTTGCAGCAGGTCGGGACGCCGTTGTAGAGCGTCCACGTGCCCTTCTTCAGCGGCGAGCTGAACAGCGAGGCCTGCACGCGGTGCGTGAAGTTCGCGGCGTCCGAGGCGACGGAGACGACGTTCGCCTTCGAGGCCTGCGTGGAGGTGTAGGCGCTGCCGGAAGCCTGTGAGGCGACCAGGGCGGTGCCCAGAAGCGAGAGTGAGACAATCGCGGCGAGGTGGTTCTTTGATCGGAGCATCTGGTCATGATCGGCTCCAGCGAGGGATTTTCAAGACCACAGCGGCAGAACTCACAAGAGTTTTATTCCTCGTTTACATTCGGCTCGCACCTCCCGGGGCCCGGCTGGTGTCCGGCCCTGTCCCGCCGGGAGGTGATCTACACTCGGGCTGATGGCGCCCGAGGGGCGGTAGCTCAGCTGGGAGAGCACCTGGTTTGCAACCAGGAGGTCGCCGGTTCGATCCCGGTCCGCTCCATCTGCCCTTACCACCCGCGCGTGAAGTGTTTGGCCCGGCCCGGCGCGCGGTAATCACCGGGCTCCGAGGATCGACCAGGGAGCACACGAAAGCTGTGAGCACTTCTCCGGCAGGCGGGACGGCTCAGCTAGCCCGCTTGCGCCGCGCGCCCGACGACCCGGGGTCGCTATCCTCTGGCGGCGTGTTCAGCCTTGCCAGGACACCCGTGAGGCGTGAGGTCATCCCGCTCGCAGCGGCCGGGATCGCGGCGGTGATCGCGGCGTGCGTCTACTGGCTGGGGCCGCCTGGCGTGGACACGCCGGCGCACCTCTTCCAGACCTGGCTCTACCGGCATCAGGGCTTCGTGTGGTGGAACAACGACTGGTACTCGGGGCGCTACGTGTTCGTGGCCTACAGCGTGCTCTTCTATCCGCTCGCGGCGAAGATCGGGATCGGCCTCCTGTCGGTCATCGCAGCCGCGGTCATGTCGGCTGCCACCGCCTGGGTGATGGTCGCGCGGTACGGGGCGCGTGCAGCCCTCGCGCCCGCGGCGCTCCTGGCCGTGGTCGCGCCGTACAACATGATGGTGAGCGGCGCCTATCCGTTTCTCTGCGGCGCCGCCGCGATGGCGGTCGCCGTCGCGTGCGCCCAGCGCGGCTGGCGCTTCGGCTTCTGCCTCGCAGCGGTGGTGACGCTGGGGTTCTCGCCGCTTGCCCTCGCGCTCCTGGCCGTGGTGATGGCGAGCGTGGTGTTCGGCGGCGGAGTCACCGCCGTGCTCGCGCGCCACCGCGTGGAGCTCGGCGCGTTCGTGCTGGTGCTGGCAGTGGCGGTCACGGTGGAGCATCTGTTCTCGTCTGGCGCCTCCTATCCGTACGGGCTGGTGGATCTGCTCGTGATCGGAGCCTTCTGCGTGGTGGGCTTCCTGCTTGCCGGGACGGGGCCCGACACCCGCTCCCTGCGCGCGATGTTCGCCATCTACCTGGCCGTGAACGCCGGCGCGTTCCTGGTCAGCGCCCCGATCGGGTCGAACGCCGGCCGGCTCTTCGTCGAGGCCGGCACGCCGCTCCTCCTGCTCACGGCCAACGTCGCCAAGCGCCGCTCGCCGCTCTTCCTGGGCGTGGCGGCCATCGCGCTCGTGATCCAGGTGGGGCCGTACGTGCGCGACATGAGCACTGCCTGGGGCAACCCCGGATCCACCAAGAGCTTCTGGGAGCCGTCGCTCGACTACCTGCGCGACCACCCGTCCAACCACCAGTACCGCGTCGAGGTGGTCGCCAACTGGGGGCACTGGGAGGCGCTCTACGTCCCGGAGGCTGGCTTCTACATCGCGCGCGGCTGGTACAGGCAGGACGACCTGCCCACCAACGAGGTGCTCTACGACAGCTCCATGACCGGGCGCCAGTACCGCCAGTGGCTGCGGTCGGTGGGCGTGCGCTACGTGCTGCTGCCTCGCGGCCCGCTCGACAACAGCGCCCGCGCCGAGGCCCGGCTCCTGCGAAGCGGTGCATCGGGGCTCAAGCGCGTCTCGGGCGTCGGCAACGTGGATATCTACCGGCTTCCCAACGCCACCCCGATCGTGACGGGGCCGGGGAGCCCGCGGCTGATCAGCCTGGCCGCTGGCGCCGTGACGTTCACCACCACCGAGGCCGGCACCTACCACGTGCGCGTGCGGTACACGTCGGGCTGGTCGGCGGGCACGTTCGTGACCACGGCGGAGTCCTCCGACAAGATGACCCTCGTGACGGTGACCCGCCCCGGCCGGGTGCGGCTGCACGTCGATCCGCCGCTTTCGTAACCGAACAGTCACGAAACCCGCCTTTTTCGACGCTGAGCAGGCATATCCTTCGTCCAGCGGGTAGACTCACCTCCCCGCGCGTCTGACTCCCATGCCCAGCATCACTGAAGACACCGCTAGTTGCGCCCTCTGCCGCCGGCACCTGCTGGTGGGCGAGCCCGCGCGGCTCTACCAGGATCCGGGCTCCAAGCGCTTCGCGAAGGTGTGCCCGCTCTGCTACGAGCGGGCCGATCGCCGCGGCTGGCGCGCCGACGGCCGCCCCATCGTCGCGGTGCATGCCAATCCGCCCGCCGATCAGGCGCTGCGCGAGCGCGAGTCGCTCATCGACCGCCTCCGGGGCCAGCTGCAGTCGGTCGAGCTCGACCTGGATCAGGTGCGAAACGCGCTTGCGAAGGCCGAGCAGCAGTCGGGCGAGCTGCGAAACGTCAAGCGCGAGGTCAAGGAGCTCACCGGCGAGCTGCGAAAGCGCGAGCGCGAGCTCAAGTCGGTGCAGGCGGACAAGCGCCGGTCAGACGAGCGCGCCGCCCAGGCCGAGGCCGGTCACAAGGCCGAGATCGCCCGCCATCACGCCGTGGCGGCCCAGCTCGACGAGCAGGCGGCCGAGGTTGGCCGCGCCGCGTCGCGCACCTCGGCGCTCGAGCAGGAGCTTCAGGCCGAGCGCGAGCGCTACAACGAGCTTGCCGACGCCCGCCGGCGCGAGTCCGATCCGCGCCACGTCAGGCTGCACGCGCTCGAGGCCTTCAACCGCTCGCAGCACGCCGACCGCGTCGTCGCCATCTCGCGCAGCCTCGGCGACCCCATCGTCAACGTCGTCGTCGGCGGCATCGAGCTTCCCCGGCCGGTGCTGATCACCGTCTCCTGGGACATCTCCTGGTACGAGTACGTGGTGCGCCTCGACCTGCTCGAGCGCTCTGTGACCGTCGAGGAGGCGCGCCGGGGAGACGAGCCGCGCGACCTGCCCAACTCGCGCCTCCAGCCCAACGCCGTCCTGCGCAGCGACCGCATCGTCCTCACCATGCAGGCCTACGGCGTCGGAGCGTCCGCCTCGGCCTGACGCTGCTCGAGCGCGTCTGCGATGCGCTGCTCGGCGAGGCGCTCGGCGGCACGGTGCGGGGCGATGCCGGCCTCGCGGGCCTGTGCGAACACCAGCTCGAGCGTGCGCTCGATCCGCCCGACGGCCTCCCGCGCCCGCGCGGCGTCGTAGGGCCGGCCCAGCTCCTCGCCGATGTTGATGACACCGCCCGCGTTGATCGCGAAGTCGGGTGCGTAGACGATGCCGCGCTCGGCCAGGGCGTCGCCCATCGGGCTGTCGAGGAGCTGGTTGTTCGCGGCGCCGGCAATCACCCGGCAGCGGAGCTGGCCGATGGTCTCGGGCCGCACGATCGCCCCGAGGGCACAGGGGGACAGCACGTCGCACTCGACGGCGTGCGCATCGGCCGGGTCGGCCACCCGGGCGCCGGCCGCGCGCAGCGGCTCGACCCGGTCGGCGTGGATGTCCGACACGGTGACATGCGCCCCTGCCGTCGAGCAGATGGCGCGCCACCGCGGCGCCCACGTGCCCGGCGCCCTGCACGACCACCGAGACGCCCTCGAACCCCGGGTTCAGCCCGGCCTCGCGGAGTGCCGCGCGCATCCCGACCACCACGCCCCAGGCAGTCATCGGCGAGGGATCGCCCGAGCCGCCCATCTGCTCGGGCAGCCCGGTGATGTAGGTGGTCTCGCGGGCGACCTCCGCGGCATCCGTGGTGTCGGTGCCGACGTCCTCCGCGGCGAGGTAGCGGCCGCCGAGCGAGTCGATGAACCTGCCGAGCGCGCGGAAGAGCTGGGGCGTCTTCTGCGTGCGGGAGTCGCCCAGCACCACAGTCTTGCCGCCGCCCAGCGGGAGGCCGGCGAGCGAGTTCTTGTACGTCATGCCGCGCGAGAGCCGAAGCACGTCGGTGAGGGCCTGCTCGTCGGAGGCGAACGGCCACATGCGGATCCCGCCGAGCCCGGGGCCGAGCACCGTGTTGTGAACGGCTATGATCGCGCGCAGTCCCGCCGCCGGGTCATGGCAGATCATCACCTGCTCGTGCTCTCCGAACAGTTGCACCGCCGGGACTCTAGCCCCCCTCCCGACCAGCCATGACGCAGACTCCCGACACCATCCGGCGCGAGACCAACAGCTCGGCCGTGGTGAGCGTCGCCGCCTTCGTCTCGGCGCTCGTGCTGGACACGCTCGCGCTCGCCGCGAGCGGGTCGCTGCGCCAGGGCCTCGAGATCATCGCCATCGTGGTCGCGCTGCTCGGCGTCGCAGCCGGGTTCTCAGGGCTCACGGTGGCACGGCTCGGAGCGCCGCGGCTGGGCACCGCGGTGGTGGGCCTGCTCGGCAGCCTGGTGGTGCTGGTGGCGGCCGTGGCCTTCGCGCTGCTGTAGCCCGTCCTAAAGGACACGGCCGGTCTGCCGATGTACTCGCCACGATGCCTGACTCCACGGGTGAGATGCCCACCGCACGCATCGCCGAGCCGAACGAGTCGGTGCGGCTGATCGAGATCCCGCTCGAGCCTTCCGAACCCGTTGCTGCGGCGACGGTCCCGCACTGGCTCGTGGCGACCGGGTTCGCGGGTGTCACGTTCATCGTGGGAGCCCTCACCAACTCCCGCGTGCTCCTCCCCGACGGCTACCTGAGCCTCTACGCCGGCCGGTTCATCGCAACCCACGGCGTGCCCACCACCGACCCGTTCACCGTCGCCGCTCACGGCCAGCGGTGGATCGATCAGCAGTGGCTGGCCCACTGGCTCTTCTACAGCGCCTGGCGCGCCGGCGGAGACGTCGCCGTGGGGATGCTCTCGGCCCTGCTCGTCGCCTCGGCGTTCGGCATGCTCGCGATGATGATCATGCGCCGGGGGATCGACCCGATCCGCGCGGTGCTCTGGGCGTCGCTCGCCTACTTCGTCTGCCAGCCCAACACCATCATCCGCGCCCAGAGCTTCGCCTACCCGCTCTTTGCCGCGCTGCTCTGGATCCTCCTCGAGGACGAGCGCCGCGAGCGGTTCCGCTGGCCCGTGCTGCTCGGCATCCCGGTGCTGATCTTCTGGGCCAACCTGCACGGATCGGCCTTGATGGGCGCCGGCATCGCGGTGATCTGGGCGCTCTACCGGATGGCCGTCACCCGCCTTCGCGGCGATCATCGCTCGTCCGACCGCTACCTGGCCACCGCGTTTGCCTTCGGCGCGTCGAGCATGGTCGTCTCGACCTACTCGCCCCAGCAGCTGGTGGAGTACTACCGCTCCGTGCTGCAGAACCCGAACCTGGCCCAGTACGTGCCGGAGTGGGCGCCCGCCTCGTTCTCGGGCGTGAGCCTCGTCTTTCTCTGCATGCTGGCGATGCTGCTGGTGGTCGCAGGGGTCGCCGTCGGGCGGAACAAGCGCCCCTCCTGGCCCCTCGCCGTGCTCACCGTGGTGATGGCCCTCGCCGGCATCCACGCGGCCCGCTACCAGGCGTGGTTTGCGTTCCCCGCCGCGGTGCTCCTGGCCGATCTGATGCAGAAGGTTGCCCCCACCAGGCCGCGGGAGGCCGCCGACGTCGCCCGTGCCCGCAGGCTGGGCTTCGTTGCCGCGGGCATGCTGCTCGCGGCGGCCGCGCTCACGTTCGCGCCGCCCTCCGGCTTCCGGGCCGAGATGCTGCTCCTTCTGGGCGGGTTCATCGCCGGTCTCGTCGCGCTCTCGATGAGCGGCGGAGACGCCCGGTTCACGCACGTGCGCACCCTCATCTGCGGCGCGGTCGCAGTGGCGGTCGCGGCCTGCCTCGGGGTGATGGTGACGACGTCCACGAGCCATTTCGAGGCCCAGCTGCCCGGCCCAGCGCTGGCGGCCGCCGACTCCTACGCCGTCGCGCACCCGGGGGTGAAGGTGCTCGGTGACGATCTCACCAGCCCGCAGCTCCTCTGGAAGTACCCGGGGCTCGCCGGCCGCGTCGGGTTCGACTCGCGCTTCGAGATCTTCCCCGACGCGAAGATCCTGCCCTGGATGCACTTCGTCGCGCTCGACACGCCGTCATGGGCCGCGATCACCCGGGGCTATCAGGAGATCGTGATCACGGCGCAGAAGACGCCTGCGCTCACCGCGCACCTCCGCCACCTTCCCGGCTGGCGCGTGCTCTTCTCCGACAAGGACGGCCTGGTCGTCGTCAGGACGTAGCGGCGGCGAGCCTCCGCGCGAGCGCCTCGGCGCCGATCTCCTGCGCGAACGCCGCTCCCCGCACCCTGTCGAGCCCGCCGTCGGGCGGCAGCTTCACCGGCGCTGTCACATCCATCTGGGCGATCTGGCGGAACACCTTCACCTGCGGGTCGCGGATCGCATCGGCCTGGCGCGGGCGCAGCTCGTCGGCGTGGGCGATCATGTTGTCGAGCGTGCCGTAGCGCAGCAGCAGGGCGGCCGCGGTCTTCGCGCCGATCCCTACGGCGCCGGGGAGCTTGTCGGACGGGTCGCCGCGAAGCGCGATGAAGTCGACCACCTGCTCGGGCGCGACGTGGTAGCGCTCGGCCACCTCGGCGGGGCCGATCCTGGCCGGCGGCCGGCCGCCCGTCTGCGGCGCGAGCACGGTGACCGACTCCGACACCAGCTGGTAGGCGTCGCGATCGGAGGTGGCGACGAGCACCGTGCCGCCGTCCATCACCTCGGCCATCGCGGCTGATGCCAGCAGGTCGTCGGCCTCGTAGCCGGGCAGCTTGGCGGCGGCGAACCCCAGCGCCTCGGTCAGGCCGGGCATCCGGCCGAGCTGGTCGATGATCTCGGCGTCGAACTCGCGCCCCGACTGGTATGCGGGCCAGAGCTCGTTGCGGTAGGTCGGCACGCCGACCGTGTCCCAGCACACCATCACCGCCCGCGGCTGCTCGGCCGCCCAGAGGTTCACGATCAGGTTGGTCACGCCCACCAGCGCGTTCACGGGCCGGCCGCCGGCGCCGGGGATGGCGGCAGCGCGTGGTAGGCGCGGTGGGCGTAGGAGTCGCCGTCGACGACCAGGAGCGGGCGGCGGCTCACGCCACGACGAGGGCGAGCAGCGCCTTCTGCACGTGCAGCCGGTTCTCGGCCTCGTCCCACGCCGCGGAGTGGGGGCCGTGCAGCACGTCGTCGGTGATCTCCTCGCCGACGTGCGCCGGGAGGCAGTGCAGCACGACGTAGCCGGGCGCAGCCGCCTCGAGCAGCTCGGCGTTCACCTGGAAGCCGGCGAACTTCTGGATGCGCTGCGTCGCGCTCGTCCTCCTGGCCCATGCTCGCCCACACGTCGGTCACCACCGCGTCGGCGCCGGCCACGGCCTCCCGCGGATCGTGCGTGAGGGTGACGCGCGTCGCCGAACGGCGCGATGGTGGCGGCATCGGGCTCGAAGCCCTCGGGCGAGGCCACGCGCACCTGCATCCCCAGCTTGGCGGCGGTCACCACCAGCGAGAGGCACACGTTGTTGCCGTCGCCGACCCACGCCACCGTGCGGCCCTCGAGCCCGCCGAGCCGCTCACGCAGCGTCTGCATCTCGGCAAGCGCCTGGCACGGGTGCTCGAGGTCGGTGAGGGCGTTGATGACCGGGACGCTCGGCGGCGGCCGCGAGATCCTCGACCCGCGGCGTGCGACCCGGTGCGGATCACGATGGCATCCACGTACCGCGCCAGGACGAGCCCCGTGTCGGTGATGGTCTCGCCGCGGCCGATCTGCGTGTCGGCGGCCGTCAGCGGCACGGCGATCCCGCCGAGCTGCTGCATGCCGACCTCGAACGAGACCCGGGTGCGGGTCGAGGAGCGCTCGAAGATCATCGCCAGCGACCGCCCCGGGAAGCAGCTTGTGCTCGACGCGCTCGTGCACCAGCTGCTTGAGCCGGTCGGCGAGGTCGAGCAGGTGCAGCATCTCCGCAGCAGACAGATCGTCGCTTCGCAGAAAGTCGCGTCCCGTGAGGTCGTGGCCAGACCATCGCCCGACTCTAGTGAGCTAGGGCAGCGCAGTGTCGCGGTTGCCCAGCTCGGGGCCGTCGGACGGCTCGTCGATCTTCGTGTGCGGCCGCACGCCGCGCACGCCGTAGCGGACGAACCGCACCACCAGAACGAGCGCGCCGACCAGCGCCGTCGCCGTGCCCACCGCGAAGAACGCAAACCCCAGCGCGACGGCCTCGGAGGTGGTGGCCTGGTCGCGCAGGAAGTAGACGAACACCGCCTCGCGCACGCCGATGCCGTTGAGCGAGACCGGCAGCACGAGGGCTGCGAACACCACCGGCCCGGTGATGAGCACCGTGCCGACGTCGACCGGCAGGTCGAGGGCCTGCACCAGCATCCAGATCACGCCGATGCGGGCGATCTGCACCACCATCGCGAGCACGCACACCACCACGAGCGTGCCGCGGTGCTCGCGGTAGGAGTGGAGGGCCTCGTAGAACCGCTGGCCCACCGCCAGGCGCTTGCCCTGCGACGCGCGGCTCGAGCGTACGGGCCACGACGCCGCGCAGCCGGCTCGAGAAGAGCAGCGTCGAGGATGAGCGCGGCGGCCAGGCCGAAGAGCGCCTCGGCGGCGATCACCTCGGGCCGGTAGCCCGAGTTGTCGCCGATCGCGATCGCAAAGAGGGCGAGCACCACGAGCGAGACGACGCCCACCAGCCGGTCGATGAGCACCGACGCAACGGCCTCGGCGCCGTCGCCGGTCTTTCGCCCGAGCTCGACTGCCCGCACCGCGTCGCCGCCGATCGCCGCCGGCAGGAACTGGCCGGCGAAGAGGGCGACGAAGTAGGTGCGCGTGAGCCAGCCGAGCGACACCTCCACGCGTTCTTGGCCGCCAGCAGCAGCTTCCAGCGGAAGGCCATCACGCAGCACGGTCGCCATGTTCACCGCGACGGCGGGGATGAACCACTCGAGGTCGGTGTGCTTGAGGGTGTCCCAGACCTGGTCAACGCCGGCGTACTTCAGCATCACGATGAGGAAGGCCACCGAGATGACCCCCTCGAGCACGACCCTGGTGCGACGGCTCACGGTCGGCTGAGCGCCGCGTGCACCTTGCGCAGGGCGGCGATCACGTCGTCGACGTCGGCGTCCGTGTGACCGGCAGCCAGCGGCAGCGACATCACCTGGACCCCGCGCGCTGGGCCACGGGCAGGTCGACCTCGGCAGGTGCTGGCGATACCAGGTGAGCGTGTGCACGGGCAGGAAGTGCAGGCCCGTGGAGATGTGCTCGGCCATCAGCGCCTCGGCGTAGCGGTCGCGGTTGGCGCCGGCGCGGCCGGCATCGACGCGCACGCACGTAGAGGTGGTGGGCGTGGCTGGCCGTAGTCGGGCCGGCCGATCGGCTGATGCCCTCGAGCCCGGCGAGCGCCTCGTCGTAGCGCGCGACGATCTCGAGCCGGCGGGTGCGCCGGGCGCCGATGCCGCCGAGCCCGGGCAGCGCGGCGGCGGCGTGCAGGTCGCCGAGGTTGGCCTTGAAGCCCGGCTCCTCGACGTCGTAGTAGCCCAGCGTCTGGCTCTCGCGGCGCCGCCAGGGATCGCGCGAGATGCCCTGCGAGCGCAGCAGCCGAAGCCGCCTGGCCGCCGGCTCCGACGCCGTGGTGATGAGGCCGCCCTCGCCGCCGGCGAGGCTCTTGGTGGCGTAGAGCGAGAAGCAGGTGAAGTCGCAGATCGAGCCGATCTTGCGCCCGCCGACCGTGGCCTCCACCGCGTGGGCGGCGTCCTCGATCACCTTCAGGCCGTGGTCGCGCGCGATCGCCGTGATCTCGTCCATGTCGCACGGCGCCGCCCGCGAAGTGCACCGGCAGGAGCGCGCTCGTGTTGGGCGTGATGGCGCGCTCCAGCGCGGCGGGATCGATGTTGAGCGTGGACGGATCGACGTCGGCGAACACGGGCCGCGCGCCGGCGTGCAGGATCGCGTTGATGGTGGCCGGCCACGTGAACGAGGTGGTCACCACCTCGTCTCCCGCGCCGACGTCGGCGGCGATCATCGCCAGATGAAGCGCGGTGGTGCACGACGACGTCGCGATCGCATACGGCGCCTCCGCGTACTGCGCGAACCGCTCCTCGAGCTCGGCCACGCCGCGGGCCCGACGTGAGCCAGCCCGAGCGCAGGGTCGAGACCACCGAGTCGATCTCGGCCTGGCCGATCTTGCGGCGGCGAGAAGTCGAGCGGCGTCGGTCGCGCACGGGCCGGCCCCCGTCGATCGCGAGCTGTGGGTCGATATCCCTCGTCATTTCACCTCGAACGTGATGGTCTCGACTGCCGCTTCGGCCCGCTCGACCGCATCCCTGCGGCTCGTACCGGTCTCCAGCACGTACCCGGCCCGCACCGCGGCGGCCACGAGCGGCCCGTAGCTGTGACCCTGCGATGGTAGAAGTGCGCGTTGGCGGGCCCGTCCGCCGCGACGAGCTCGCCCTCGGGCGCGCGCAGGAACTCGATCACGCCGGCGCCGTTGGGGTGGGGCATAGAGGTCGGCGTCGGCGACCTCCCAGCCGAGCGCTGCGCGCACCGCCGCCGCGGCCAGATCCACTCCGACCGTGCGCTTCAGAAGCTCGAGTCGTGCCCGCCGCCCAGCCGCGCGGCCACCTCGATCACGCACGGGCCGTCGGGGCCGAGGATGAGCTGCACGTAGGTCGGGCCCGACTCGACCCCAAGCGCGTGGAGCGCCGCGGTGGCGGTCTCTGCGGCCGCCTGCGTGCTCTCGGGGTACGCCGAGGGGTACACGTGCTCCTTCGCGATGCCGGGGGCGTCGTGGAAGTGCACGCGGTCGGTGACCGCGACGATGTGGTTCTTGCCGTCCTTCATGAAGCCGTCAACGGTGACCTCGGGGCCGGGCACGAACGCCTCGAACAGCACCTGGTGGCTGCGCGCCGCCGCCCGCGCCGCGTCGGCAGCGGCGGCGAGGCCCGTCTCGTCGGCGACGATCGCCATCGCGCGCTGGCCCTGCCGGTCGGGCGCCTTCACCACGCACGGGTACGAGGGCGCGGTCTCGGGCGACCATGCGGGCTGGCGCACCCCGTGCTCCTGCAGCCGCTCACGCTGGGCGAGCTTGTCGGTGCAGATGCGCCCCGTTGCGACCGAGATGGGGTGAGGGAGGCCGAGGTCGTGCGCCGCCTCTGCGGCGATGCGCACGGGCCAGTCGGTGCCGGGCGCGATGATCCCCGCGGCGCCGGCGCTCCGCGCCACCTCGCGCACACCGTCCAGATCCTCGGTCGAGACGTGCACGTCGCCCACCCGCGCGTCGCCGTCACAGATGATCGTGTGCAGGCCCATGGCGCGGGCGGCATCGATGGCGTGACGCTGTGCCGGCCCTCCGCCCAGCACCACAAGGGTGGGCGAGCGGCTCGCGCTCACGCCGGCTGGGCAGTCTGCTCTTGTGCGAGCACCGCCTGCCACCACTCAGGATTGTCGCGATACCACGCGATCGTCTTCTCGAGTCCGGTGGAGAACGGAATCTTGGAGTGCCAGCCGAGCCGCTCTGCCGCGAGCTCCGTCGAGCCGATGTGCCGATCGACCTGGCCGGGCCGGTCGGGGACGTAGTTCTTGAGGCTCCCCGGCTTGCCGAGCAGTTCGAGCACGGCGTCTGCGATGAACTCGACCGACTCGTCCACGCCCGTGGCGACGTTGATGGTCTGGCCGATCACCTGATCCACCGGCACCTCGCAGGCCGCGGTGATGGCCTCGGCGGTGTCGAACACGTGGAGCCAGTCGCGGCTGGCCTCGCCGTTGCCGTGGATGGTCAGCGGCTGGTCGGTGAGGGCCTGGATGATGAAGCGGGGGATGACCTTCTCGGGGTGCTGGTACGGCCCGTAGTTGTTGAACGGCCGGATGATGGTGATCGGCAGGTCGTACGTGCACCAGTACGAGTAGGCGAGGCGGTCACCGCCGGCCTTGGTGCCGGCGTACGGCGAGCGCGGGTTGAGCGGGTGGCTCTCGTCCATCGGCTCGGTCTCGGCGGTGCCGTACACCTCGGAGGACGAGATGAGGATGAACCGCTCGATGGGGTGGTCGCGCATCGCGTCGAGCAGCACCTGAGTGCCCTCGACGTTGGTGGTGACGAACTCGCCGCCCCCGAACTCGATGGACTTGGAGACGTGCGACTCGGCCGCGGCGTTCACGATCACGTCGATGCCCTCGAGCGCGCGGGTGACCTCGCCGACGTTGCGGATGTCGCCGCGGATGAACTCCAGCCGCTTGTTGTCGATCACGTCTGCCAGGTTGGCCATGTTGCCGGCGTACGTGAGGGCATCCATGGTGACCACGTCGTGGTCGGTCTCATCGAGCAGGTAGCGAATCATGTTGGACGAGATGAATCCCGCGCCGCCGGTGACAAGTATCCGTTTTTTCAAGGAAGACGCTCCGTTACCCGAGTTCGCGATCGATGTAGTACAGCGGCCGTCCGTCGACGTCGCGCTGGATCCTCTGCAGATACTCGCCCACCGCCGCCAGCAAGAGCGCCAGCATGCCGAGCATGAACAGCACCAGTCCACCCAGGAACACGAGCCCCGGGAAGTTGCCGTCACCGATCCAGATGTCGATGCCCCGGATTGCGACAACAACCGACGCAAGGATACCGAGGATTCCCATCGCCGTGCCCACCCACTGCAGAAGGCCCGGCCAGAAGCCGGTCAGGACGTGCAGCGTCATCTTGGTCAGGGCCATCACGCTGTAGCGGCTCTTGTCGGCCCGGGCGGCGTGCGAGACCTCCACCTCGGTCACCCGCGACGTGGTGGTCGAGACCAGCGCCTTGGTGAACTTCTGGCGGCCGATGCGCGGCAGCACCGGCATCAGCGCCGAGCGCCGGTAGGCGTTGAACGCACAGCCGAAGTCGGTGATCGGCGCTCGCGTGAGGCGGCGCAGCATCTTGTTGACGATGGCCGACGGCAGGCGCCGCAGGATGAACCCGTCCTCGCGGGTGGCCCGCTTGCCGGAGACGAGGTCGGCGCCGTCATCGATCGCGGCCATGAGACGGGGGATGTCGGCAGGGTTGTTCTGCAGGTCGCCGTCCATCGTCACGATGATCTCCCCGCGGCTGCGCGACATGCCGGCGGCCATCGCGGGGTGCTGGCCGGCGTTCTTCTTGAACGAGATCACGCGCACGCGCGCGTCGGCCTCGTGCAGTGCCGCGAGGGCGGCGTAGGTGCCGTCGCGGGAGCCGTCGTCCACGAAGATGATCTCGTGGGTGATGCCGGCGTCGTCGAGCGTGGAGGTGATGCCGTCGTAGAGCCGCTCGACGGTGGCCTCCTCGTTCAGCACGGGGACGACGACGCTCACCGCCGGTATCTCGGCGGCATCCGGGAGAGCAGCCGGTACGGGCTCCGTGGCCATGGCAACAAGGTTACTCCGGTGCCCTGACGCCGAGTGGCGGATACTCCGCTCATGTGGGCGACGACCCTCAGATTTCTGACGCGGTGGTGGCCGCCGCTGGTGGCTGCAGGGGCGACGCTGGCCTATGCCGTGGCGATCCTCGGATTCGGCCTCGACTTCCGGCCGCTGCAAAACGACGAGGGCGTCACGCTCATGGTCGCGTCGAAGATGTCGGTCCGCGACGTGCTGCACACCGCGATCCACGTGCGGCACGGGCCCCCGCTGCACTACCTGCTGGTGCATGCCTCGCTGGCGTGGCGCGACGACATCCTGGGCCTGCGGCTGCCCTCGGCGCTGCTCGGCATCACGGCGGTCGCGTTCAGCTACCTCGCGGGCCGCGAGCTGCTGGGCCGCGCAGGCGGTGCGATCGTCTCGGTGGTGGTGGCGAGCTCGCCCATCACCATCCATCTGGGACAGTTCGCGCGCGGCTACACGGCGATGATGACGGCGGCGTTTGCAAGCCTCTGGCTGCTGCTGCTCCTGGTGCGCACGCGCCGGCTGCGGTGGGTGGCGCCCTACGCGCTCTTTGCGCTCATGCTGGTTGCGTCGCACCCTTTTGGGCTCTTCGCGCTCGCGTCCGAGCTCGTGCTGCTGGTGGTGCTGGGCCTGGGGCCGAAGCTCCGGCACCCGCGGGCGTGGCGGCAGGAGTGGCGCTCCTACGTTGCCGTGGTCGTGGCGGCAGTCCTCGGCCTGGTCGCACTGGTGCTCCTGCATGCCGTCTACTCGCCGCTGCAGAACAAGTACCAGGTGGGTCACGGCGGGCCGGTGATCCACCTCGGCTCGAGCGGGTTCTGGAGCCGGCTGGGAGACCACGTCTCGGGATCGAACGACCCGGTCGCCGCGATCCTCCTGGGCATCGCGGTGGTGGCGGGGTTCGCGGTGCTGTGCCTGCGAAACCACCGGGCGGCGATCGTGGTGGGCGTGTGGATCGGGCTGCCGGTGGCGCTCCTCTCGGTGTTCACCGCGGGCTCGCAGGCGTTCGCGCCCGAGCGGCATCTGAGCTTCCTGATGCCGGGCTATGCGGTGGCGCTCGCGGCGCTCTTCATCGAGATCGCCCAGCGGGTGCCGCGCCGTGCGGCGCCGATCGCCGCGGTGGTCGCCGCCGGCCTGCTGGCCGCGGGCCTCGTGGCCGACTACAACGACCTCACCAACTTCAACAGCGGGCTGCGGAATGCGAGCCTGGCGCTGGGCGAGCAGTTCACCAACGATGACACGCTGCTCTCGAGCGCAGGCAAGTCGGGCGGCCCGGCCGAGGATCCGCGGCTCTACACGGCCTACGCCGCGCTGGACGCGGCCGGTGACTCGCCGCTGGGCATGTGGCGGCTGCTGGACCACCCGCAGGGCTGCGCGCTGGTGCACCAGATCCAGCAGCGCAAGCAGCCGCAGTACGTGTGGGCGCTCGTGAAGCCGTCCGACGCGGAGGACTTCGCCCAGAAGATGCAGGATTCGCTGAAGGACGGCACGACGGTGCAGGTGTTCTCGCCGTTTGTGCTGATCAAGACGCCTGTGGGCGTGCAGACGCCGCGCGGAGCGCTCTTCGAGGGCGACCTGCTGTGGCGCGCGGCGGTGAAGGCCGCGCCCGACGTGCACGACTTCGGGCACATGTCACAGGTCTACCGCCACGCGTTCAACCTCGCGCGGCTGGGCCGCTGCGCCGGCTAGCGCGGCTGCCACGGCGGGCGGCCGGGCAGGGACGAGGCGTCCACGCCGTTTGCGTCGGCCACCTTGCGCAGCAGCCGGGTCAGCTCCTCGCGCTCATCGGCGTCCAGGGCTGACAGCAGGTTGTCGCCGTGGGCCTCCGCGGCCGTGCGCGCCTCCGCCAGGGCAGCGCGGCCCTTCGGCGTGAGGCTCAGCTCGTAGGCGCGCCGGTCGCCGGCGCTGCGGTGGCGCTCGACCAGCCCGTCGTGCTCCAGCTCGTCCACGAGGCCCACCATCTTCGACGCGTGCATGCCCACGGCACCGGCGAGCTCCTGCTGCGACCGGCCGTCGCCCGACTCGATCGAGCGGAGCAGGCCGAACCGGCGCGGGTCGAGGCCCGTCGGCTCCAGGCGCGCGGCAAACCGCCGCGCGGCGAGGAATCCCAGCTGCACCAGGAGGAATGCCGCGCCGCGGCGGTCGGGATCGTTGGTCGCCATCAACTGCATGCTATCCGTTACCTGGTAGAATCGTTTCGATGAGTAACGATCTGTCCATCCGGATCGGAGATGCCGAGCGCGACGCGGCTGCCCGCGAGCTCTCCGAGCACTACGCGGCGGGTCGCCTGGACAGCGACGAGTTCGAGTCGCGCCTGGAGCTCGCCAACCGCGCGAAGACCCGCGGCCAGATCGATGCGCTCATGCGCGACCTGCCCGGCCGGCAGCGCCGCTCCGGCCGTTCCCACGTCGCCCACGCCTGGCCGCTGGTACCCATCATTGCGGTCGTCGCGCTGGTCGGCGTCCTGCTCTCGATCTCCATCGGCAGGGGCGGGCCGCCGTTCTTCCTCATCCCGATCATCTGGTTCCTCGTCATCCGCCCGCTGCGGCGGGGACGCTGGATGTCGGCCTGACTCAGCCCAGGGCCTCGTGGGCCTCGGCGGTGAGCACGCCGAAGTCGATGCGCGAGCCTGTGACCTCCTGCAGCAGGTCGTCGGCCCGAAGCGACTGGCCCAGGTTCCACATCTCGCGCACCAGGCTGCCGGCCGCCGAGCTCTGAAACCAGCGGCTGCCGAACTCGGCTCGCAGGTGCTCGCGCAGCTGCGTCTCGAACGCCCACGCGCGCAAATATGACGTGCAGTAGAATCCGCCGTCGACGTCCTCCAGGAAGTCGCTGGTGGGATACGGCACGCCCACCGCGTCGGTGAGGAGCGCTGCGTACCGCGCGGGCAGCGAGTCGAGCGGCGCGCCGGCGTGCAGCTCGATCTCGTAGGCGAGCTTGGCCGAGTACCGGCGCGCGAAGAAGAGCTTGGTGAGCGCCGAGAAGCGCACGTACTCGTCGATGGGCCCGAAGTCGAGCCGCGAGCTGAGCCACTGCCGGTCCGACAGCAGGTGCTCCATCAGAAACGCAAACCCCTCGGTCACGGCGTTATCGCCCAGCAGCCGCTGCTCGGCCGGCAGGTCGCGCGACGTGTGGGCGAAGTGCTCGGTGTGCCCTGCCTCGTGGAAGAGCGCCTGGTAGTCCTCCTGGCCGCCCTGCGGCAGGATCACGAGCACCACCCGGCCGGGCACCCGCACCGGCGCGCAGAACGCCCGCGGCCGCTTGTTGGGCCGATCCTCGATGTCGAGCTCGACGTTGGGCTGTGAGTCCAGATCCACTCCCAGGCCCTCGAGCGTCGCGCGAAGCGCGGGCAGCGCGCGGTCGGACGGGAAGCCGCGATCGAACTCCGGCGCCCGCCACACGCGCGCCAGATCCGCCGGCGAGGCGTCGTCCAGCGAGAGCCCGAGCGTCGAGCGGAGCCGCTCGTCCATCCGCTCGCGGTAGAGATCCTCGGTCTCCTCCAGGAACTGCGTGGTCTGCGCGTGCAGCCCCACCGGATCGAACCCGTACCGCGTGTAGAGCGCCAGCACGCTCTCGGATCCCACCTCGCGGGTGAGCCGCCGCTCGGTCTCGGTGATCTCGGCCAGGATGGGGTTGAGGTGCTGCTCGGTCACGGCGCAGCGGCGGTCGTAGAGGTCGCGCCGGCGGGCCATGTCGGGCTCGTTCATCAGCCGCGGCCGCACGGCCCGGTAGGGGATCTCCTCGTCGCCGGCCCTCACGGTGAGATCGGCCTCGGTGTTGGCGGCGTCCTCGGTGAGGTGCTTCGCGCCGTTGCCGATGTACGCCTCGGCCGCGAACTGCTGCAGATCCGCCGGCGCGCCCTCGGACTCGAGCGCCTTCACCTGCTCGAGCGTCGAGAGCTCGGGGTACCGCTCGTAGACCGCCGCGATCTCGAGCGTCGGCTTCAGCCCGGCCGAATGCCGGTAGTACTCGTCGAGGGCATCGGCGTTCATGTCCTCGAGCTGCTCGCGGAAGGTGGAGACGGAAAGCGGCACGATCCGTACACTAAACCGAATGCGCCCAAAACTTGCACGCGATGAGGAGATCGAGCTCACCGTCGATAGCCTCGCCTACGGCGGCCGCGGCGTCGCCCGCTACGGCCCCCTGGTGATCTTCGTCTCCCGCGCCCTTCCCGGCGATCACGTCCGCGCCCGCGTCACCAAGCTGAAGCGCCGCCACGCCGAGGCGCGCATGGTCGAGCTGATCGAGCCCGGCCCCGGCCGCATCACCGCGCGGTGCCAGCACTTCGGCGTCTGCGGCGGCTGCGCGTGGCAGGACCTCGAGTACTCCGAGCAGCTGAAGCACAAGCAGGCCCAGGTGGACGAGTCGCTGCGCCGCCTCGGCAAGCTCGACGACTTCGTGCTGGAGCCCATCGTCGGTGCCGAGCAGCAGTTCGGGTACCGCAACAAGGTCGAGTTCTCGTGGCTGATGACCGACGACGGCCCGGCGCTGGGCTTCCACCGGCTGGGCCGCTGGGACGAGCTGCTGGCCATCGAGCAGTGCCACATCGCCTCGGACGGCGCCAACGACGTGCGCCGCGCGTTCGAGCAGTGGGCGCGCGAGACCGCCGGCACCGCCTTCAACCGCCGCACGCATGACGGCTACCTCCGCCACCTGATCGTGCGCGAGGGCGTGCGAAGCGGCGAGTTCCTGGCCATGATCGTCACCAGCAAGGGCGCGCTCCCGGCCAGGGACCGCCTCGTCGAGCTGCTCCCCGCCGGCGTCGTCGGGGTGCTGCACGCCCAGCAGGAGTCGGTCGGCGAGACCACCTACGGGCTGGAGGGCGAGCTCGTCCACGGCCGTGACTGGTTCGAGGAGCGCATCGGCAGCCTCACCTTCCACGTGACCATCAACGCCTTCATGCAGACCAACACCGTGATGTGCGAGCGGCTCTACGGCATCGCGATCGACTACGCCCAGATCACGCCCGACGACATCGTGTGGGATCTCTACTGCGGCGCCGGCGCCATCGGGCTGCAGGCGGCGGCTGCCGGCGCGACGTCGATGTACGGCATCGACATCTCGGCCGACTCCATCGTCCAGGCGCGCGAGAACGCCGAGCGAAACGGCATCGCGACCGCCGAGTTCGTGGAGGGCGATGTGGCCAAGCAGGTGCGGCCGCTGCTCGAGCGCGTCCCCGCCCCGACGCTCGCCTTCGTCGATCCGCCGCGTGCGGGGCTCAGCGCGCGCGCCGTCCGCCGGGTGATCGAGCTGGCTCCCGAGCGGCTCGTGTACGTGTCGTGCAATCCCACGACGCTTGCGCCCAACGCCCGCCAGCTGGTGGACGCGGGCTACGTGCTCGAGCGGGTCACGCCGGTTGACATGTTCCCGCACACCCCGCACATCGAGTGCGTGGCGCGGTTCGTGAAGGGCCCGAAGTTCGGCGAGCTCGCCGAGGCTCAGGTCACCGCAGCAGCCAGCTGAGCCACCACGCGTCGGGCGATCCCAGCCCCGTCACGTCGTCCCAGCCGCGCGCGGTGGTGAGCGAGCTGTCATGGTCGATGGAGCGCAGGTGGGTCAGCACGCCGCCGTTCTCGCCGGCTGAGTTTCGCAGCACCGCGAGCGTGCCGTCGCTCGGCACGATGTCGTTGAACGCCGCGGTTCCGGCCAGCCGGTAGAGCCCGGGGTTCGCGAACCCGTGGGGGTGCCGGTCGCCCTGATCGGCGAGCGCCATCAGCGCGGCGGTCATGGGTGCAGAGACGCTCGTGCCGCCGATCCACGAGTCGATCTGGGTCAGCTTGCCGTCAGGCTTTGAGTAGCTCTGGGTGAAGATCACCGGCGTATCGGGATCGGCGTCCATCGCGATGTCGGGCTCCGACCGCCGAAGCTGGCCGTTCCACGTGGCGGCCGCCGGCGGCACCACGCCCTGCTGGTACCACGGCTGGCCGAAGACGTGGCTCACGCCCCCGCCCGAGCCGCCGAGGAAGTCGCCGAGGGCATCGGGCTTCCACGCCTTGCCGTTCCAGTCGCTCGAGGTGGAGCCCCAGCCGGTCTCCCACAGCGACTGGCCGCGGTCGCCGATGCCGATGGCCGTGCCGCCCACCGAGGTCACCCAGGGGCTCGAGTCGGGGAAGCCCACCGACTTCCTGCCGATCGCGTCCTTCAGATCGCCGTAGTCGCCCGAGGCGACGTAGACGCCGATGCCCTCCGCCGCGGCCTGCTTGAACATGTCGTTCTCGGTGGTGATCTCGGACTTCGACGCGTATGCCTCGGGCAGCCCCCAGCTGTTGGAGATGATGTTCGCCAGATGGTTGTCGATGGTGGTGTTGAGCGCATGGTCGAGCCCGGCCGCGTCGTTGGCGGCGCCCACGTACACCAGCCGGGCGTCGGGGGCGACGGCGTGGGCCCACTCGACGTCGAGCGCCTGCTCGATGTACCAGCTCTGGGTCTCGTCGTCGTCGCGCGGGTACCTGAGCGTCCCCGGCGCGACCACCTCGCTGTAGTTTCGGCGGGTGAGCTTCGGCAGCCGGAACTCGCGCGAGAACCGGTTGGCGTCATCGCGGAGGGTGGGTGAGAAGAACGCCCCGGTGATCGCGATCGTCTGGCCGCGGCCGGTGATGCCCAGGCGGTGCAGCGCGTCCACGTGGTAGGCCGACGTGATCTGGCTCGGCGTGTAGCCGCAGGGGATCCACGGCAGCGGCGCGCCCGGCCTGTAGGGGTTGGTGTACGCCGTGGAGGTCTGCTGGCCCCAGTACCGCGAGCACGGCCCCACCGAGTGCCCGGCCGGCGGCGGCGGAGGCTGGGTGGCGGCCGGCGTGTGCGACGGCGCGGTGAGCGCCATCGCGCCGTCGAGGCCGGTGATCGCGCGCACGTCCGGGGCGAGGCCCGCGGGGACGCTGGGATCCTGGTCGGGGGCGCGCACCAGGTGGCCGTCCAGGTGGTAGAGGTCGATGTTCACGCTGAACGCCTGCTCGACCTGGGCTGTCGAGCCCGACGCGGTCACGAACAGGTTGTTGCGCGGTGCGTCGATCACGCTGAAGCCCTGCTCTGCCAGCCAGCTTCGGACGGTCGCGACCTGCGCATCGCTGGGCGAGTAGGCGGCGCGGAACTGCTGCGGGGTGAGCCAGTGCTGGTAGGTCGCGCTCGACGGGTCATAGAGGCTCTGGAGCGAGCTCTGGAGCGCTGCCTGGTTGCGCCAGCCCAGCCACACGGAGAACACCATCTTGCCGGCGTTCGAGGCATCGGCCGCGCGGGCAGACGGCGCGGCCCAGTCGGGCGCGGTGTCGGGCACCCTCCAGCGGTTCCTCGCCTGGGCGGATCCAGGCGCGGCCGTCGCCGCGAGCGCACAGAGCGCGGCGAGCAACAGCAGCCGGGACGTGCGCATGGAGCCCATACGGATGTATCGGCCGTGGCGGGGTGAGTGCTCACTCCCCTTTGGGGGGTTCGCGCAGCCGCTGCGGCATCAGGCGGTCGGCGTTTGCCAGCACGAAGCCGGCGGAGAGCAGCGGCAGGGCCGGCAGCGCCAGGTCGAACCCGTACGCCAGCGCCAGCGTGACCCCGAACGACGCGGTCATGAGAACCCACGACGTCCACCGCCGCAGCCGAAGCGAGGCGACCGCCGCGGTGAAGAACGCGAAGAACACGAGGTCGCTGCAGCCGATCTGGGCCACGCCGTAGCTTCCGATGGGGTGGAGGTTCAGCGTGAGGGCATCGAGCGTCTTCGGGTGGTGGGCGACGATCTCGTGCGTCGGCCCGGCGGCGACGCTGAAGATGTCCACCACCGCGATGATCACCGCCACGAACACGGCCTCGATCGGCGCAGTCACGTAGGAGCCCAGGAGCAACCCGATGGCGGCCGAGCCGATCAGCTTGGTGATGGTGGCCGGCGTGGTGGAGTAGCCGATGTGGATGAGGAGGGCCGAGAGCGCGATGGCCGCGATCGCCGCCGGCCACCGAGCCAGGTGCGCGGCACGGGCGGCGTCGCGACCAGCGCGATCGCAACGGTTGCCAGCGGCAGGGCGATCACGGCGATCCACGTCACCTGGAGCGCGGTGCCGGGGTCGGGGAGGTGCGGCGCCAGCGTCTCGACGGCGAAGAGCGCGGCCAGGGCCGCGGCGGCCAGCAGGCGCTGCTGGGTCGCGCTCACGTCAGTAGGGCGGGAGCTGCTCGTACCAGTCGCCGAGCGTCTTGAAGGCCATCCAGAACTGCTGCTTGGCCTTCTCCTCGTTCAGCGATGCATCGATGTCGGGGACGGCGAGGATCTCGATGGTGGGCGTCCACTGCTCGATGGTGCCGATGGCGGCGGTGGCCTGCACGGAGAGCGGGAAGCGCACCGAGTTGAGGAACTCGCGGGCGTCCTCACCGAGCGTGACCATGATGCGCGGCTGGACGATGTGCACCTCGCGGGTGAGCCAGTCGCGGGCCTGGGCGAGGTCGGAGTCGTCTGCATCGATGGCGGCCTTGAGGCAGTCGGTGCCGTAGATGAGGAGCGGGTCGATGCGCAGCCGCTGGAGGCTCTTCAGCACCGCCTGGCCCGCGCGGCCGAAGAAGGCGACGCCCTCCTGCACCTCGGCCGGCTGGGGCGCGTACTTGACCAGCATGATGTCGGCCAGGGGGTGGCCGGTGCCCATCACGGGGGCAGCGCTTGGGTGCGATTCGGCCAGGGCCTCGGTCACCTCGTGCCCGAGGCGGTTGATCTCCGAGATGGCCTTCGCCTGGTACCGCTCGTATATCTGGTCGTCAGCCACGCTCACCGCCCCAGTATTCGGCGGCGCCGGTTGGATGCCTGCAGATGTAACAGTTGTCCTTGCACTTTAGTTTGACTTCTTTGCCATTAGTGTTTTCAACTAGGCATAACCCTCGTCGATTACAGGGAGCGTAACTATCGACTCCAAAAAGTAGGAGAGCATGGGCAGCAGCAACGGCAAGGCAAGGCGCTCGCGGCTAGCGCTGATCGCAGGCGCGACGGCGGCGATGGCGGTGGGGATGGGCGGCGGAGTGGCCAGCGCAGCCATCTTCAAGGAGGGTGGCCACGGGCGCACCCTTGCACACCCGGGCCTCTGGCTCAGGTCGGGCAAGGTCTGCCTGAGCGCAGGCCCGAAGTCCGCAGCAGTGCCGTTCGGCGGCTGCGGGGCAAAGGGCAAGGTGCGGCGCCAGAACCTGCGCGACAGGAACGGCAAGGGTGTCATCCGGCTGGGCTCCACGGGCCACTACATGGCCGCGGCGCTGGTCGGGAAGACCGCGTTCTCGGTCACCCGCGGGATTCGCCTCTCGTTCAGCGAGTCGCAGTACGGCGGTGACGGCGGCGACGGCATCGCGATCTTCTTCCAGAACGGCGACCTGCCGATCGACCTCGGCACCTCGTTCAACGGCCACGAGGCCGGGTATCTCGGCTACATGCCGCGAAACGGCTCCACCAGCGTGGGTCTCCCCAACGCCCTCGGCGCCGTCGCGATCGACAACTACGGCTACTTCTCCGACGCGAGCCAGGCAGGCTCGGGCTGCCACGTCTACAGCTGGCGCGCGCCGCACACCCTGGCCGTGCGCGGCCCGGGGCACAGCAACGTCGGCTACTGCCCGATCGTCCACACCCGGCACATCAGCCACCTCCGTGGCTGGACGCGGAAGAACGCCGACCACGCGGTGGTGATCCAGATCTCCCCGCGCCCGTCGTACAACCCGCGCCTCATCGTGAAGCTCGACGGCCGCACCCGCATCAACATCCCGCTCAAGCGGCTCAGCCCCAGCGGGTACTCCGGCGCGACGCTCTCCAGCGTGAGCAAGTTCCGGATCGGCTTCGGCACCGCCTCCGGGCGCGTGACCGACCTGCACGAGCTCTGGAACATCCAGGCCTCCTACGCGCCCACACTCGGGGTGACCACGCGGCATACGCCGGCCGCTTTCCGGAAGGCGGGCCAGAAGATCCACTACCGGTTCACGGTGCTGAACAACGGCGCCGACGCGGTGCACTCGCTGCGCATCCGCCACGGCGCGTTCCAGCTGGGCGGGCTGCACTGCAACGCGACGTCGCTTGCCTCGGGCAAGCACACGGTCTGCACCGCCACCCACCGGGTGACGGCACGCGACGTGAAGCGCCGCCGCGTGGTTGAGTCGGTCATCGCGAGCGCCGTGCGCGCATCGGGCCGCAAGGATGCCTCGCTCGCATCCCGCCACATCGCACGGGCGGCCAGGCGGTGAGCTAGCGGCCCATCTGATGGGCCCACTTGAGACCCTGCAGGTAGAGCAGGCTCTTCGGGCGGCGCTCGATCCGGTTGTGACGCATCGCCATCAAGAACTCTTCCGAGCCGCTGAAGCTCGGAAGACGATTGATGGCGGTGCCAATTCCGGGCAGCACGTGGGCGTCGGATCCAGCGGCCTGCACCAGGTTGTACTTGCCGGCGAAGCGCAGGGCATCCTCGTTGAACGACTCGAAGAGGAGCCGCGAGTTGTAGACCTCGAAGATGTCGATCTGGTCGAGGTTTCGCAGGAGCGTCGCGGGATCGGGGATCGTGTGCATCCGGTCGAACGGGTGGGGCATGTACACCAGGCCGTTCTGCTCCTGGATGGCGGCGATGGTCTCGGCCATGCTCATGCCGCGCTCGATCTTCTCGGTGAGGAAGAGGCCGATCACCTCGCCCTGCGACGTCATGACCTCCTCGCCGACGATCACGGTCAGCGGCTTGCCCTCGCTCGCCACCAGCTCGGCCGCTTCGAGGGCGCCGGACACCTCGTTGTGGTCGGTCACGGCGATCGCGCCCATGCCCTCGGCGATGCAGTGATCCACCAGCTCGCGCACGCCCGGTGGCGCAGTCGTGTGAGTGGCTGGTGTGCATGTGCAGGTCGGCCATGATCTCGGTGGGCGGCACCGGCGGCCTTGCGGGTGGCGCGGCGGTGCGAGCGAAGCTCGTTGTAGTGCTGCTCGAGCGTCTCGGCAACCCGGCTGAAGCGGTGATCCGCCGTGGCGGCCGTGCCCCTGGCCGAAAGCGATGCGCGCAGGCCGGCATCCTCCAGCAGGCGCGCGGCTGCTGCCGCGGCCAGCGGGGGCTGCTCGATCGCATAGCCCAGCGTGAGCTCTCCCATCCGCTCGTCGCTGGAGACCACCGAGCAGCCGCTGGCAAGCGCCTCCCAGGTGAGCGGGCCGTGGGGATCGGGCGCGGAGACGAAGACGTCGGCGGCGGCCAGCACCGCTGCGCGCTCTGCGGCGGTCTCGGGGCCGGCGGTGTGCACCCGGCCGCGGGCTGCCGGCGGGATGTAGGGCCGGATGGGCCGGCGCGCGCGGCGCACCCAGAGGAGCGTCAGCGTCACATCCGGGGTGGCGGCCACGAGCTTCACGAGCGCCTTCACCACGGGGCGGCTCTCGGGCGTCCACTCGGCGACGATATGGCGTCCGCGCTTGGTACCCGGCTGGAACTGGTCGAAGATCCCGGCGGGGATCAGCGAGTAGTCCCCGGGATAGAACTCGGCGGCCAGCGCCGCCGCCTCGGGGCTGGTGGCCAGCAGCGCGTCGATGCGCGAGAGGTAGCGCTCGCGCGCCGACGTCCGCACGGGGTAGGTGAGGGTCGGCTCCACCGTGGAGTGAAACGTGGCGGCCGTGAGGCCGGGGGAGTGCTTGAGCGCTGCGGTGGCGACGCCGAGCCGCAGCGGATCGTGCACGTGGACGATGTCGAACTGCCCGTCGCGCACTGCGGTTGCGACGTTGGCGCTGGCCGCCACGGGCAGGCCGGCGCCGCGCCGGCGGCCGTGCTGTCGCAGCGGCACCGCCGGGGCCACCGCCACGACGAGCGGCTCGTGATCGAGTGCGGTCACGGCGTCGGCATCACCCGCCGAGAGCGACCGCAGGCGCCGGCGCCCAGCCCTCAGCGCGTGGCTGGAGGAGCTGGGCGCGAGCACCGTCACCAGATGGCCGCGCTCGGCCAGTCCGGTTGCCACGCCGCGGACGTGCTCGGCCACCGGATGGGATCCGGTGAGCGTGTACGGGCAGACGAGGCAGAGTTTCAGAGCCATGGGTGCAGCGGCCGTCAGGCCTCGGCCTGCTCCTTGGCTGCCTTCTTCTTCTCCTTCTTGGCGCCGGAGTACTTCGCGATGAACTTGTCGGTCTCGTCGCGGCACTGGTCGTCGGGATGCTGGAACGGCGGCGACTTCATGAAGTACGCGGCCGGCCACTCGAGCGCGCCGGAGAGGCCGTTGTCCAGGCCGAGCTTGGCGCAGCGCACGGCGTCGATCACGATGCCCGCAGAGTTGGGCGAATCGACGACCTCGAGCTTCAGCTCGATGTTCAGGGGCACGTCGCCGAACGAGCGTCCCTCGAGCCGGATGTAGGCCCACTTGCGATCCTGCAGCCAGGCGACGTGGTCGGACGGGCCGATGTGGACGTTGTCGGCTCCGATGTCGTAGTCGAGCTGCGAGGTGACCGCGTTGGTCTTGGAGATCTTCTTGGACTCGAGCCGCTCGCGCTCGAGCATGTTCAGGAAGTCGGTGTTGCCGCCCACGTTCAGCTGGTGGGTGCGCTCCAGCAGCACGCCGCGATCCTGGAAGAGGCGGGCGAGCTTGCGGTGCACGATCGTGGCGCCGACCTGGGACTTGATGTCGTCGCCGATGATCGGCAGGCCGGCGGTCTCGAAGCGGCGGCGCCAGTAGGGCTCGCGGGCGATGAACACCGGGACGCAGTTCACGAACGCGCAGCCGGCGGCCAGCACCTGCTCGACGTACCACTTGGTGGCCTCCTCGGAGCCCACGGGCAGGTACGAGACCACGACGTCGGTCTTGGTGGCGCGCAGGATCTCGGCCACGTCGGCGGTCTCGCCCGGGGCCTTGGTGATGACCTTGCTCAGGTACTTGCCGATGCCGTCATGGGTCATGCCGCGCTGCACCTTGACGCCCAGCTCGGGCACCTCGGAGAACTTGACGGTGTTGTTCTGGCCGCGCCAGATGGCGCTGCTCAGATCCTGGCCGACCTTCTCGACATCGACGTCGAACGCGGCGGAGAACTCGATGTCGGAGATGTGGTATCCGCCGAGATCGACGTGCATCAGCCCGGGCACGGTGGCCTTGGGATCGGCGTCCTTGTAGTACTGGACGCCCTGGATCAGCGACGAGGCGCAGTTGCCGACGCCGACGATGGCGACGCGGACCTTGCCGTTGGACTGTCTATGCCCGTTCTGTGAGGCCGATTCGGCCATGGCTAAACCTCCGGTGGGTTTTTGGCGAGCGATTTGCGGACGAAGTCGACGCGCTGCCACACGGTGAATGCGGTCAGCGCAGCGAGGAGATACATGGCGTAGGGAAGCGATCCGTGGCCGGCGAACGGCAGCGCGATCGCGACCAGCACGATCCGCTCGGTGCGCGTCATCAGGCCGACCTCGCACTTGATGCCGATGGCCTCGGCCTTGGCCCGCGTGTAGCTGACCAGGAACGAGCCGACCAGCGCGACGAAGACGCTGGCGAGCGCCCACGTCTTGCCCTCGGCGGCCAGCACGAGCGCGATCGAGCCGAGGATGAGGCCCTCGCTGATGCGATCGGTGGTGGAGTCGAGGAAGCCGCCGAACGGCGTGAGCTTGCCGTGCGAGCGGGCGAGGGCGCCGTCGAGGATGTCGAACACCGAGCCGAGCAGGAACGCCACGAACGCCCAGACGAAGTGCTCCTTGTAGATCAGGACGGCGGCGACGCCGTTCAGGGAGAGCCCTGCAACGGTCAGCTGGTTGGGGGTGACCGGTACCGACTGGAACCGTCCCATCAGCCGCATTCCCACTCCGCGGCCGCCTGTGGTGTACCCGTTCTTGAGGCGGGCAAGCTTTGCGCTCATCAAGCGCACTATACCACGGGAGCTATGAGAGTTTGATTTTCCCGGGATTTGCTGGGGTTACTGCGGGCACCGGCGGTGGTAGCGCCGCATCGCCCACGGGTCTCAGATGCATGCGCATGCGCGCGCTGTCGGGGAGGCTCGGGTGGTACCGCTCGATGACCCACGCCGTGGAGAGCGCGATGGCGGCAGTGCACGCGCCGAGGATCGCATCCATCCAGAAGTGGTTGGCGGTCGCCACGATCGAGAAGATGATGAGCGCCGGGTAGAACAGCCAGATGTAGCGGTACGGCGCGCCGCACCAGGAAGAAGCACGTGAGCCCCGTGATGATCGAGTAGCAGGTGTGGATGCTCGGCACGGCGGCGTAGGGGTTGGTGAGCTGCTTCAGCCCGTCCGAGTACGTGTTGATGGACGCGTAGCGGTCGAGCGTGTCGGTGAAGCCGAGGTTGGTGAAGAAGCGCGGCGGCGCGACCGGGTAGAACGTGAAGCCGAGCAGCGCGATGCCGTCGGCCACGAACACGGCGTTTCGCACGAAGTAGTAGTGGTGGTTTCGCCGCAGGTAGAGCCAGAACATGAAGCACACCGTGATCACGAAGTGCGCGTGGAAGTACGTGAAGTCGGCGACGTCGAGCGCCACGGTGTGGCGCAGCGCGAAGTGCTGGACGTTCAGCTCGGTGAAGATGCCCAGCGAGCGCTCGGTCGAGATCACCGACCGGCCGTGGGCGAAGGCCACCTGCACGTTTCCCAGCGAGACCCCGCGGGTCAGCTCGTAGCCGATGTCCACCACGAGGAACAGCAGGAGCTGGCGGATGAAATCTCCCCACCCCTTTGGTAAGAACCGCTCGGCCCATCGCAGCGGCGCCTTCAGCTGCGAGGAGGTCGTCCGGCTGCCGGCTGCTACCTCACCCATAATCGGCGGATCCTAGCAACCGGGGTGGCCGCGAAACCTCACCCGCCGATGTGCGACATCTCCACCTTGGGACGCTGCACGGTGTTCTTGCTGCGTACCTCGGAGTACCGGTCGGCGCGGCGCGTCCAGATGCCGCCGACCTTCTCGGCCAGCTCGGCGTCGGAGGCCTCGGAGCGCACGATCTTTCGCAGATCGTGGCCCAGAGCGCCGAAGAGGCAGGTGTAGAGCCGGCCCTCGGCAGAGATGCGCGCGCGGCTGCAGCCGCCGCAGAAGGGCTGGGTGACCGATGCGATCACGCCGATCTCGCCGGCGCCGTCGGCGTAGCGGTAGCGGCGCGCGACCTCGCCCGGGTAGAGCGGATCGAGGGGCTCGAGCTCCCAGCGCTCGCCGATGCGCTCGACCATCTCCTGGGCGCCGACGACGTCGTCCAGCCGCCAGCCGTTGTGGTTGCCCACGTCCATGAACTCGATCAGCCGCAGGATGTGGCCGGTGCCGCGGAAGTGCTCGGCCAGGTCGAGCAGGCCGTCGTCGTTCACGCCGCGCTTGATCACCGAGTTGACCTTGATGGGCCCGAGGCCGGCCGCTGCGGCGGTCTCGATGGACTCGAGCACCCGCTCCACGGGAAAGTCCACGTCGTTCATCGACCGGAACACGTCGTCGTCGATGGAGTCGAGGCTCACGGTGACGCGGTCGAGCCCGGCATCGGCCAGGGACTGCGCCTTGCGGCCCAGGAGCGAGCCGTTGGTGGTGAGGGCGATGTCCTCGATGCCGTCGATGGTGCGGAGCATCGCGACGAGGCGCTCCACCTCGCGGCGCAGCAGCGGCTCGCCGCCCGTGAGCCGGAGCTTGCGCACGCCCAGCCCGGCGAAGACCCGCGCGACGCGCTCGATCTCCTCGAAGGTGAGGAGCTGGGAGCGGCGCAGAAACTCGAAGTTGGGGCCGAACACCTGCTTGGGCATGCAGTAGACGCACCGGAAGTCGCACCGGTCGGTGACCGAGATGCGCAGATCGCGCAGGGGCCGGTCGAAGCTGTCGCGCACGTGGCTCACCCTCGAAGCGTACCCCCTCGAACAGCGTTGCGAACCCTGTGGCCAACCTGTCACAAATCTGCTATAAAGCGACTGAGATTTTCTACTGCGACGCAACTCAAGGAGAAATTGAATGAGCAAAGTGATCGGAATCGACCTCGGCACGACCAACTCGTGCATGGCGGTGATGGAGGGCGGAGAGCCCACCGTCATCCCCAACGCCGAGGGCGGTCGCACCACGCCGTCCGTCGTGGCGTTCGCCAAGGACGGGCAGCGGCTGGTGGGCACCCCCGCCAAGCGCCAGGCGGTCACCAACCCGACCAACACCATCTTCTCGATCAAGCGCTTCATGGGCCGCAAGGCCAACGAGGTGTCCGAGGAGCAGAAGATCGTCCCGTACGAGGTCGTCTCCGGCCCCAACGGCGACGCGCGCGTGCAGGCCGAGGGCAAGACCTTCCCGCCCCCGGAGATCTCGGCGATGATCCTCCAGAAGCTGAAGACCGACGCCGAGTCCTACCTGGGCGAGACGGTCTCCGAGGCCGTCATCACCGTCCCCGCGTACTTCAACGACGCCCAGCGCAACGCCACCAAGGACGCCGGCAAGATCGCCGGCCTCAACGTGCTGCGCATCATCAACGAGCCGACCGCTGCGTCGCTGGCCTACGGCCTCGACAAGGAAGGCGACCAGACCATCCTCGTCTTCGACCTCGGCGGCGGCACGTTCGACGTGTCGGTGCTGGAGCTCGGCGAGGGCGTCTTCGAGGTCAAGTCCACCTCCGGTGACAACCACCTCGGCGGCGACAACTTCGACAAGACCGTCGTGGACTGGCTCATCGCGGAGTTCAAGCGCGACCAGGGCATCGACCTGGGCGTCGATCCGATGGCGCTGCAGCGGCTCTACGAGGCCGCCGAGAAGGCCAAGATCGAGCTCTCGACCACCCAGTCGACCAACATCAACCTGCCGTTCATCACGGCCGGCGCCGACGGCCCCAAGCACCTCGACGCGACCCTGTCGCGGGCGAAGCTCACCGAGCTCACCCACGACCTGATCGAGCGCACGGTGGCGCCTGTGAAGCAGGCCCTGTCGGACGCCGATCTCTCGGCCTCGCAGATCGACCAGGTCATCCTGGTCGGCGGCATGACGCGCATGCCGGCGGTGCAGGAGAAGGTCAAGGAGCTCGTGGGCAAGGACCCGCACCGCGGAGTGAACCCCGACGAGGTCGTGGCGATCGGTGCCGCGATCCAGGCCGGCGTGCTCAAGGGCGAGGTCAAGGACGTGCTCCTGCTCGACGTGACCCCGCTCTCGCTGGGCATCGAGACCAAGGGCGGCGTCTTCACCAAGCTGATCGAGCGCAACACCACCATCCCCACGCGCAAGTCGGAGATCTTCTCCACTGCCGAGGACGGGCAGCCGTCGGTCGAGATCCACGTGCTGCAGGGCGAGCGCGAGATGGCCAGCTACAACAAGACGCTGGGCAAGTTCCAGCTGGTGGGCATCCCGCCGGCCCCGCGCGGCGTGCCGCAGATCGAGGTCACGTTCGACATCGACGCCAACGGCATCATGCACGTGTCGGCCAAGGACAACGGCTCGGGCAACGAGCAGAAGATCCAGATCCAGGGCGGATCGGGTCTGTCCGACGCCGAGGTGCAGTCGATGGTGTCCGACGCCGAGTCGCATGCCGACGAGGACAAGCGGCTGCGCGATCTGGCCGAGGCCCGGAACTCTGCCGAGCAGATGGTGTACGCCACCGAGAAGTCGCTGAACGAGCACGAGGCAAAGCTCGACGACGACACGAAGGCAGACATCAAGGGCAAGATCGAGGCCGTGCGCACGTCGCTCGAGGGCGACGACGCCGACGACATCCGCACCAAGCTGGAGGCGCTCCGCGAGGCCTCGTTCAAGCTGGGTGAGCTGGTGTACCAGCAGGCGCAGTCGGAGGCCGGCGGCAACGGCCAGTCGGCCCCCAACGGCAACGCGGCGCAGGACGACTCCGAGGAGGAGATCGTCGATGCCGAGGTGGTCGACGAGGCCGAGGCTGAGACCGGTGATCGCGCGTGAGCCAGCAGCCCGATGAGCGCGTCGAAGAGGTCGAGATCGAGGTCGTGGACGAGGCCGCCGGCGATCAGCCGGCGGCCGAGTCCGGCCCCGAGGTGACCGAGCTGGAGGAGGCCCGGCAGCAGGCTGCCGAGTATCTCGACAGCTGGCGGCGCACCAGCGCCGACTTCGACAACTACCGCAAGCGCGTTGCCCGCGACGCCGAGGATCAGTCGCGGCGCGCCATCGAGGGCGTCGTCGGCGAGCTCCTGCCGGTGCTCGACAACCTCGACCGCGCACTCGATGCATCCGAGCACCACGAGGAGGCCAAGGTGGCCGAGGGCGTGGGGCTGGTCCGCCAGCAGCTCGCCGACCTCCTGCACCGCCGGGGGCTCGAGCCCATCGCGGCCGCGCCGGGCGATGCATTCGACCCGCACGTGCACGAGGGCCTCTCCAACCAGCCGTCGGAGTTCCCCGAGGGCTCCATCGCGGCTGTCTGGCAGCCGGGCTACAAGCTGGGCGCACGCGTGGTGCGGCCTGCCCGCGTGGTCGTCTCGAGCGGCCCCGGCGTCAACGTCGAGGGCGGCTGAGCCTCCACATGGCAGCGAACTACTACGAGACGCTTGGCGTGCCCAAGGGCGCGAGCCAGGACGAGATCAAGAAGGCCTACCGCAAGCTGGCCCGTCAGTACCACCCGGATGCGAATCCGGGCGACGCGTCGGCGGAGGAGAAGTTCAAGCAGATCGGCGAGGCGCACGACACGCTGTCGGATCCCGAGAAGCGCAAGCAGTACGACCAGTTCGGCCAGTCGTTCCGGCCCGGCGCTGGTCCGCCTCCCGGCGGCTTCGACTTCTCGGGCGGCGCGCCCAACTTCGACCTGGGCGACCTCTTTGGCGGGCTCTTCAACCGCGGCGGCGCGGGCAACGGCCGGGCCGGCCAGTCGCAGGCGCAGGCCCGCGGCAGCGACGTCGAGGTGCAGGTTGCGCTGTCGTTCGCCGATGCGCTCGAGGGCGCCACGGTACGCGTGCCGGTCGACAAGGCCAACACGTGCCCGGACTGTCATGGATCGGGGGCGGCGCCCGGCACGTCTCCGACGATCTGCCCCGACTGCAAGGGGCGCGGCGTGATCGCCGAGAGCCAGGGCTTCTTCGCCCTCAGCCACCCCTGCCCGCGTTGCGGCGGAGGCGGCACCGTGATCGAGCATCCGTGCCCCAACTGCCACGGCGCAGGACGGGTTCGCTCCACCAAGACCTACCAGGTGCGGATCCCGGCCGGCGTTCGCGACGGCACCAGGATCAAGGTCGCCGGCAAGGGCGAGGCCGCCCCGCGCGGCGGGCAGCCCGGCGATCTCTACGTGGTGACCAAGGTCGGTCCCAGCCAGCTCTTCACGCGGCGCGGGGACGATCTGGTGATCGAGGTGCCGGTCACGTTCAGCGAGGCCTCGATGGGCTCGCAGGTCGAGCTGCCGACGCCCGACGGCAAGACCGTCAAGGTGAAGGTGCCGGCCGGCTCGACCGACGGCAAGCTCCTGCGCGTGAAGGGCCGCGGCGCGCCCAAGCTCAAGGGCTCGGGCAACGGCGACCTCCTCGCGCGGATCCGCATCGCCGTGCCGTCCAAGCTCTCCAAGCAGGAGCGCGAGGCGCTCGAGAAGCTGCAGGAGATCCAGCGGGCCAGCCACGGCGACCCGCGTGAGCAGCTGTTCGAGGAGCGCACGGCGTGAGCCAGGCGCCCCGCTACTCGATCTCGGTGGCAGCGGAGCTCTCGGGGCTGCATCCGCAGACGCTGCGGATGTACGAGGCCCGCGGGCTGGTACGGCCGCGGCGCACGTCCGGCGGCACCCGCCGCTACTCCGACGCCGATATCGAGCGTCTGGCCAAGATCACGGCGCTCACCGCCGAGTGGGGCATGAACCTCGCGGGCGTCGCCCGCGTGCTGGAGCTCGAGGACACCGTCACCGAGCTCACCAGGCAGCTCGCCAGGATGGAGGCTCAGATGTATGAGTCGGCCCGGCAGCTGCAGAGCGAGATGGCTCAGGTGCACCGGTCATACCGGCGCGACCTGGTCCCCTACCAACACCCAAAACACCCGGAGCTATGGACTTTCAAAAGCTGACAATCAAATCACAGGAGGCATTCTCCGCCGCACAGGGCCTGGCCCTGAGCCGCGGCAACCCCGAGATCACTCCTGACCATCTGCTGGTGGCGCTGCTCGACCAGGAGTCGAGCGTCGCCGGGCGCGTGCTCGAGAAGGCCGGTCACCCGCCGGCTGCCGTGCGCGCCGCCGCTGACGAGCGCCTCTCGCGGCTTCCGCGGGTGGAGGGCGGCAACTCCGCCCCGCCGCCGTCGCTGGCACTGCGCGAGACCCTCGACACCGCGTTCAACGAGGCCGAGGCGCTGAAGGACGAGTACGTCGCCGTCGAGCATCTCCTGCTGGCGCTCGCCAAGCGGGCCGAGCTCGATCGCGCGGCCATCATGAAGGCCCTCGTCGAGGTGCGCGGCGGCCAGCGGGTGACATCACCCGAGGCCGAGGGCACCTACGAGGCGCTCAGCAAGTTCGGGCGCGACCTGACCGAGGCCGCAGAGCGCGGCAAGCTGGATCCGGTCATCGGCCGCGACCAGGAGGTGCGGCGCGTCATCCAGGTGCTGTCGCGGCGCACCAAGAACAACCCTGTCCTCATCGGCGAGCCGGGGGTCGGCAAGACCGCCATCGTCGAGGGCCTCGCCCAGCGCATCACCTCCGGTGACGTGCCCACGAGCCTCGAGGGCAAGCGCGTGTGGGCGCTCGACGTCGGCGGCCTGGTCGCCGGCACCAAGTACCGCGGTGAGTTCGAGGAGCGGCTGAAGGCCGTGCTCGCCGAGATCGCGGCTGCCGAGGGCCAGGTGATCGTCTTCATCGACGAGCTCCACACCATCGTCGGCGCGGGCGCTGCAGAGGGCGCGGTGGACGCCGCCAACCTGCTGAAGCCCATGCTGGCGCGCGGCGAGCTCCGCGCGATCGGCGCCACCACGCTGGACGAGTACCGCAAGTACATCGAGAAGGACGCGGCGCTCGAGCGGCGCTTCCAGCCGGTGCTGGTGGGCGAGCCAACGGTGACCGACACGATCGCGATCCTGCGCGGGCTCAAGGAGCGCTACGAGGTGCACCACGGCGTGCGCATCTCCGACGACGCGATCGTGGCGGCCGGCATGCTGTCGGATCGATACATCGCCGACCGGTTCCTGCCCGACAAGGCGATCGACCTCATCGACGAGGCCGCGTCGCGGCTCAAGATCGAGATCGACTCGATGCCGCAGGAGATCGACGAGGTGCAGCGGCGCGTGATCCAGCTCGAGATCGAGCAGGCGGCGATGGAGCAGGAGACTGCGCAGTCGGCCGTTGACCGGCGCGAGGCGCTGGCCGAGGAGCTCGCCAACCTGCGCGAGCAGCTCGAGGGCATGAAGGCCGAGTGGGACTCCGAGAAGGAGGCCATCCAGGCGGTCCAGAACGCCAAGGCGAGCATCGAGGACACCCGGGCGGAGGCCGAGCGCGCGCAGCGTGAGTCCGACCTGCAGCGGGCCGCCGAGCTCACGTACGGCGAGCTGCCGAAGCTCGAGCGCGAGCTGGAGGAGGCAAGCGTCAAGCTGAGCGAGCTCCAGTCGGGCACGCCGCTTCTGAAGGAGGAGGTCGGCGCCGAGGACATCGCCGAGGTCGTGGCCGCGTGGACGGGCATCCCCGTCAGCCGGCTCCTCGAGGGCGAGATGGAGAAGCTGGTGCACATGGAGTCGCGCCTGCACGAGCGGGTGATCGGCCAGACCGAGGCCGTCGAGGCCGTCTCCAACGCCATCCGGCGCTCGCGCGCCGGACTGGGCGACCCCGACCGGCCGATCGGCTCGTTCATCTTCCTGGGCCCGACGGGCGTGGGCAAGACCGAGCTGGCCAAGGCGCTGGCGGAGTTCCTGTTCGACACCGAGAAGGCGATGGTGCGGATCGACATGTCGGAGTACATGGAGAAGCACTCCGTCTCGCGGCTCGTGGGTGCGCCCCCGGGCTACGTGGGCTACGACGAGGGCGGCCAGCTGACCGAGGCCGTGCGGCGAAGGCCGTACTCGGTGCTGCTGCTGGACGAGATCGAGAAGGCCCATCCCGACGTGTTCAACGTGCTCCTGCAGCTGCTCGACGACGGGCGCCTGACCGATGGGCAGGGCCGCACGGTGGACTTTCGCAATACCATCGTGATCATGACGTCTAACGCGACCAGCCTCGAGGCGGTGTTCCGGCCCGAGTTCCTCAACCGGATCGACGACATCGTGCGGTTCAAGTCGCTCGAGCGCGAGCAGCTCGCACAGATCGTGCGCCTGCAGGTGGACGGCCTGCGCAAGCGGCTCAGCGAGCGCGGGATCTCGCTCGAGCTGACCGATGCGGCCGCCGAGGTCGTGATCGAGAAGGGCTACGACCCGGTCTACGGGGCGAGGCCGCTGAAGCGCACCATCCAGCGCGAGCTGGAGAACCCGCTTGCGCTGATGGTGCTGTCGGGCAGCATCGCCGACGGTGACACGGCGCGGGCCGACGCCGAGGACGGCGCCATCCAGATCGTCGTGACCCACGCCGCCGAGGCGGTAGCCGCGGCGTGAGCGCGCAGACCGAACCGGCACGGCTGAGCGACCTGTTCGCATCAGCCGTGCACCGGTTCGGCCAGGTCTGGGCCGACCTGCTGGTGGTGTCGCTGATCGCCGCGGGGATCGCGTCGGTCGTGCCCGTGGCGCTGCATCACACGCACCACCGCGGCTCCACCATCTTCGTCGCCTCTGCGCTCTGCTACGGGGTGGCGTACTTCGCATTCGTCGGGTTCGTCGTGCTGCGCGGGCTGCCGGGCGGCGCTCCGCGCCGCCGCGTGGTGGCGACATACGCGACCGCGGTGCCGATCGGCATCATCACGGGGCTCCTGCTGCTCATCCTGCAGCCGTTCGTCGTGATCGTCATCCCGCTCTTCCTGATGGCCGTGCCGGCGGTCGCGGCCGGCGACGTCTCGCCGCTGGGGTCGCTCTGGAGGTCGGTGGCGATGTCGGTCAGGAGCTTCGGCCGAAGCTGGGCGGTGTGGCTCATCATCATGGTGTTCTCGGCCCCGGTGATGGTCTCGATGTTCCTGGTGGTGACCGCGTTCTCGTCGGGGCCGGTGGCCCAGGTGCTCGCGCTGGCCTGCTCCGTGCCGGTGGTGTGGCCGTTCTCGGCGCTCTTCTCCCGCGCGCTCTACGGCGACCTCACCGGCCGTCGCGTGCTCGCGGCTGAAGACCGCACCAATTAGCGCCGAGTAGTCTCCCGCCGATGAGTCGACGACGGAAATGGCTGATTGCGATCGGCGCTGTGCTCGCCCTGTGCATCGTGGGGGCGGGCGTGGCCTACCACTTTGCCAAGCAGCGGGTGGGCGACGTGCGAAACGGCGACCAGGTGCCGTTCACCAGCACGTCGGATCCCGCGCCGCCGCCGGTGCCGGTGACCACGGGCACGAAGCCGAAGAAGCACAGCGGCCCCGCGTTCGGGCTGCCGTGGCCGTTCTACGGCCGGACGCTGGCGCGCACGCGCGACGCGATCGACCTCTCGTCCATCCACCCGCCGTACAAGACGAGCTGGTCGAAGGTCGGGCGGCGGCCTGCTCGAGTACCCGCCGACGTACGTGAACGGCGTGCTCTACGAGCTGTCCGACGCGGGCACGGCGACGGCGTTCAACGTGTTCAACGGCAACGTCATCTGGCGAAAGCACCTCCGGGCGGGATCCAGCCTGCCCGCCCTCGGCTCGCCCGCAATCGGCGGAAATGCGGTGTACATGCCGGCCGGATCGGGGCTGGACGCGCTGCGCCGCTCGGACGGCAAGCGGCTGTGGACGTTTCGCACCACGAGCGCCCTCGAGGGCTCACCGGCGGTCTGGAACGGCACCGTCTACATCGGCAAGCTCTCCGGTGCCATGGTGGCGGTCTCGGCGAAGACGGGCAAGCAGCTCTGGAGCTACTCGACCTCGGGCGCCGTCAAGCACGGCCCGGCGATCGTCGGCGGCCGGCTCTACTTCGGTGACTACGCCGGGGCGATGTACTGCCTGAACGCCGTCACGGGCAGGCAGATCTGGAAGCACCAGACCAACGGCCTCTCCAGCGGCTTCCGGTCGGGCGGCTTCTACTCGACGCCGGCAGTGGCCTACGGCCGCGTCTACGTCGGGAACACCGACGGCAAGGTGTACTCGTTCGACGCGAGCAACGGCGAGGAGGCGTGGTCGACGACGCTGCCCGGCTGGGCGTACGGATCGCCGGCGGTGTCGAACGGACGCGTGTTCGCGACCTCGTCGCTGGGCAGCTTCGTGGCGCTGAACGCGCGCACCGGCGTGACGCTCTGGAGCCACCAGCTGCCGTACGGGACGCTCTCCTCGCCGGTGGTGATCGGCCCGCTCGTGTACGTGGCCGACCGCGGTGCGAGCGGCGCCGTTTCCGGCCACGTGTATGCCTATAACCCCGGCACGGGCAAGCTGGTGTGGCAGTTCCACGACGGCAAGTACTCACCGGCGATCGCGGCAGCCGGCCGGCTGGTGGTGGTCGGCTTCGGCCGCCTGTACGTGCTGAAGCCGAGGTCGTAGGGGGAGAGCCGCGCCTGGCACCGTTCTTCGCGGCGTCAGCGCATGTAGTAGGCCACCGCGATGCTCGCCGCGAGCTCGGCGTTGTCGCCGACCAGCCGCCGGTGGGCGGTGAGCGTGCGGCCGTCGGTGGCCAGGTGCAGCCGGTGCAGCACGAACGGCGTCAGGTCGATGCCGTCCACGTGCGCCTCGCTTGCGGCCAGCATGGCCTCCTCGATCAGGGGCTCCAGCTCGTCGGGGTCGAGCGCGGCCTCCGGCGCGATCGCGTTTGCCACGAGGATGGCCGACGATCGCGAGAGCCCCCAGTGCGCCGCGGTCACCGTCGCCACCGTGAGCGGGTCGTCGGCGCGATCCACCAGCTCGCGATCGCTCGACCGGGCGTAGTAGAGGGGGAAGGTGTCGATGCCGTAGCCGATCACGGGCACGCCGTAGGTCTCGAGCAGCTCGAGCGTCGCGGTCGTGTCGAGGAACGACCGCGCCCCCGAGCACACCACGCACACCGGCGAGGTGCCCAGCTCGAGGATGTCGGCCGAGATGTCGCCCGACGTCGCCCAGCCGCGGTGCGCGCCGCCGATGCCGGCGGTTGACATGAAGTGGATGCCGGCCACGCGGCAGACCGCCATGGTGCCGGCAACGGTCGTCGCGCCGCACATGCGCGAGACGATCGCGGCGGCCAGGTCACGGGGGCCCACCTTCCGCACGAGCGGCTCGGTCGCGAGCCGCTCGATCTGCTCCGCATCGATGCCGACGTGGATCTGGCCGTCGATCACCGCGACGGTCGCCGGAGTGGCCCCGGCGTCGCGCACGCGCTGCTCGCACTCGAGCGCGACCTCGGGCCCGACCGGGCCGGGGAGGCTGTGGGCGATCAGCGATGACTCCAGCCCGACGACCGGTTCGGAGCGCGTGAGCGCTCGCTGAACCTCGGGCGAAATCACCAGAAGTCCCGAGGGTTGGCGGGTCACGGGCCGATGCTACACTCGCCGCGATGTCGACGACTGCGCCACCGGTCTACTGCGCCAACCATCCGAAGGTCGAGACAGCCGTTTCATGTTCCAGCTGCGGCAAGCCGATCTGCCCCGACTGCATGGTGATGGCGCCGGTGGGAATCAAGTGCAAGGACTGCGCCCGGCAGCCGCGCTCGGCGCGCGTGACGCTTCGCCCCGACAGGGCGATCAAGGCCGTGGCCGCCTCGTTTCTCACCGGCTCGGCCGCCGGCATCGTGCTCGCCTACGCGGGGTACGCGGGCCTCGGGTTCTTCCTCTTCATCGCCGCATGGCTGGTGGGGCTCGCGGTGGGCCGCGTGACGCTGCGGTTCGCGGCCTACTACCGTGCGTCGTCCACCGGCTGGATCGCCGCCGCGGGCGCTGCCTGGGCCTATGTCTGCGCAGCGATCGTCATCGCCGCCCACACCGGTGGGAACCCGCGGCTCTACATCCAGGTGCTGGGCCTTCTGATCGCGGCCTTCGTGGCCTGGCACGAGACGACGTGAGCCCGGCGCCCGCCAAGAAGCACGGCGCCGCCCGCACGTTCGTGGTTGGTACCGTGGTGGGTGGCGTGATCGCCGTCGCCGCGCCGCGGCTTCGGCGGCGAAGGCTGCGCCCGGGCCTGCCGCAGAGCACCGCCGGCCTCCGCGCGTTCGAAGGTGCGCCCTGCTGGGAGCACGACCATCACCACCAAGGAGAGCAATCGTGAGCCAGGCCCTGGTCACCGGCGGCGCCGGATTCATCGGATCGACGCTGGTGCGGCTGCTGGCGGAACGCGGCTACCAGGTGCGGGTGTACGACGACCTCTCGAGCGCCGGATCGGCGCTGCTCGACGGCACCGGCGCCGAGATCGTCACCGGCGACGTGCGCGACCTCGAGTCGCTCACGGCCGCGGCCCGCGGCTGCGACGCGATGTTCCACCTGGCAGCGGGCGCGGGCGTGATCGAGTCGGTCGAGGATCCGCTCGGGAACTTCGACGTGAACGCGCGGGGCACCGTCACCGCGCTCTGGGCAGCGCGTCAGGCGGGGGTGCCGCGGTTCGTGTTCTCGTCGTCCAACGCACCGCTCGGGGCGGGGGCGTACCCGGCGAGCGAGGAGAAGCCCACGGCGCCGCTCTCGCCGTACGGCGCCTCCAAGGCGGTCGGCGAGGCGTACTGCTCGGCGTTCCACGGCGCCTACGGGCTGGACGCGGTCGCCGTGCGGTTCTCAAACGCGTTCGGGCCGCGCTCGGCGCACAAGGGCAACGTGATCCCGCTCTTCATCCGGCGCATCCTGGCGGGGGACGATCTGGTGGTCTACGGCGACGGCACCCAGACGCGCGACTTCGTGTTCGTCACCGACCTGGCCGACGGCCTGGTGCGGGCGGCCGAGACGCCGGGCATCGGCGGCGAGGTGTTCCAGCTCGCAAGCGGCGTCGAGACGAGCCTCAACGAGCTCCTGGCAAAGCTCGGCGAGGTGTCGGGCCGCGAGCTCGAGGTGCGCCGCGAGCCGGAGCGGCCCGGCGAGATCCAGCGGAACTACTCGCTGGTGGACAAGGCGTTCGACCGGCTCGGCTACTCGCCGAAGGTGAACCTCACGGACGGCCTCCAGGCAACCTGGGACGACTTCACGGCGTGAGAACACGGTGCGTGCACCCGTCGTGCACGCTACTCGGGGCGGTGGCAGAAGTAGTCGGCGTAGGTCGGCGCCCAGCACCGCTCCCGCACCTTGAAGCCCGCCCGCTCGAGCAGGCCGCGCATCACCCACGAGTAGGTCGAGTGCTCCTCGCGCACGTGGGTCTCGAAGTCCTCGCGTGACCAGCCCGAGCCCTGCGCCATCATCTCGTCGATCCAGCGCTCCACGGCGTACTCGGTGTTGGCAGGCGCGAACGAGAACACCACGTCTCGCACGAAGAGCTGCCCGCCGGGCCGCAGCATCTTGAAGACGCGCAGGAGCGCCGCCTGCTTCCAGAAGTCGCTCAGGTGGTGCAGCGCGAAGCTCGACACCACCACGTCGCCGGGCGCCATCGGCTCGAACGTCAGGAAGCCGGCGTGGTGGAAGCGGATGTCGCCCGCGTGTGCCCTGGCGGCGTTCTTCCGCGCCTGGGCGAGCATGGTCTCCGAGATGTCGGCCGCGTCCACGTGGGCGCCGCGCCGTGCCGCCGCGATGGCCAGCCAGCCGGTGCCGGTGCCGATCTCGGTCAGCGCCGTGCCGCGCCTCACCAGCAGCTCGTCGAGGATCTTGCGGTACTCCTCGTCCATCACTCCCTGGCGGTCGTCGTAGCGCTCGACCTCGGCCGGATCGGTGAAATCGATGCCGGTCTGGCGCATCTCGTCGTAGAACCAGGCCGGCGTCTCGGGCACCGCTACTCCTCGTCGTCCCAGTAGCCGGTCTGCTGGATGCGCCCGACCACGCCGAGGCCGCGAAACGCGATCTTGCCCGACCGCGGGAAGTACGTCATGTCGCGGGAGTCCCGCGTGCCGTAGAGCAGCAGCTCGAGGCCGTCCTCGCCGGCGCGGAATGCGTGGGCCACGCCGGTGCCGGCCGGACGCGAGACCAGGCTGCCGCGCCGCACGGGCGTCTCCTGGTCACCCAGGATCACCACGCCGGTTCCGCCGAGCACCACGATCAGCTCCTCCTCGGCGGAGTGGCAGTGGGGCGGGGCGTTCAGCATCCCCGGAGAGACCTCGGCGTAGCGCAGGCCGGTCGCGACCGACCCGGCTGCGGAGCTCAGAAACCGCACCTTCCGCTCGACCGTCGCGTGCACGTCGTCCCGTGCCTCGACGTCGGCCAGGTTCACGATCGTCGCCGGGCGGGGGCTGGGCGCGGGAAACTCGGGCGGGCCGTTCGCGGTGTCCGCATCCCACGGCCCCGGCCCCGCCGTCGAGACCCAGCGCGGCCCGAGAAAGCCGACCTCGCCGCGAGGCAGGTTGCAGAGCTCAACCGGCACGCGCTGGCCGAACGCCAGCACCTCGAGGCCCTCCTCACCGGCGCGCAGCGTGTGGGCGCGGGTGTTGGCCTCGTGCACGATGCAGTCCCCGGCGCGCACCTCGAAGGTCTCACCGTCCTGCCACGAGAGGCCCGAGCCTGCCAGCACGTAGAAGATCTCCTCCTCGGCCCCGTGGACGTGAGGCGGGGTCGGCATCCCGCCGGGCTCCAGCGTGATGCGCGCGACGCCCACGGTGACGCTGCCGCATGCCTTGCCGAGGTTGCGCCAGCGGCCGCGCACATACCCCTTCTCGACCAGGTGCTCACGAGGTGCATCCCAGTGAGCGACAGGGCCTTTTACCGAAGCCACGCTCGCACCAGGGCGTTGGCAAAGCCCATGCCGTAGCGGAAGTGGGCGGGCTTCTTGGACGTGCCGGAGAGGCGGCTTGCGACGGTGACCGGAGCCTCGATCATGCGCAGCTTCTTCTTGGAGGCCTCGACGATGAACTCCGAGTTGTGGAACTGATCCTGGCGGAACTCGAGGCCGCGCAGCGAGTCGGTGCGCACCGCCCGGTAGCCGCAGGCTGGGTCGGTGATCTTGCTCCACGTGAGCAGCGAGAGGAGCTGGGCGAAGAGCTTGATGCCCATCTCGCGCGCCGCGTGGGACGGGTCGGCGTCGCCCAGCACGCGCGAGCCGTTGACCACGTCGGCCTCGTCGGCCACGATGGGCGCCACCAGCCGCGAGAGCTCCGAGGGCTGGTGCTGGCCGTCGGCATCCATCGTCACGACGATCTCGGCGCCGGTGATGAGCGCCAGCCGGTAGCCGGTGCGAAGGGCCGCTCCCTGGCCGCGGTTGAGCGGCAGGCGCACCGCAGCCGCGCCCGCCGAGCGGGCCCGGTCGGTGGTGTTGTCGGACGAGCCGTCATCGATCACGATCACGTGCAGCGCCTTGCCGCACACCTCGTCCGGTAACGCTGCGAGCACGTGCCCGATGTTGTCGGCCTCGTTGTAGGCCGGCACCACCACCGCGACGCCGTTTGCGAACTGGTCGGGGTGGCCGGTGGCGCGGAACTGCTCGAGCGCCAGGTTCTCGATCAGCCGGGTGAGGTCGCGGCGCACCCGCTCGTTGCGGCCCGCCAGGGTGAAGGCGAAGAGGTAGAGGATGCCGACGGCGATGACCGTCGCGCCGATGATCTGGCGGCCGCCGCCACGGCGGAACGAGAGCTCGTCGAACACCCAGCTCAGGGCACCGGGCACCAGCGAGAGCACCAGCAGCGGCACCACGAACACGACCATCCGCACCAGCAGGTCGCCGTTTCCGATCTTGCCCTGCCTGTAGGAACGGATGGACAGCACGGCGAACACGATCGCCGCGATGAGCCCTACCCAGCGAAGGGGGGTCAGTCCCATGCGCTAGCGCGCGGGCTGTCCCGCGAGCGGTGCCCGCCACTGCGTGCTGGGATCGATCACCGAGGCGATGACGCGGCCCTTGTGGCGCTCGATCACGCCGAGGGTGGACTCGATCAGGTTCTCGCTGAGGAGCGTGGGCTTCAGGCCGAGCGAGGGCAGGGCCGTGTGCACCGGGTTGTAGTAGTGCTCCTCGGCCTCGAAGCGCGGGTTGGTGAGGTTGTTCACCGTCACGTCGATGCCGAGCTCGCCGCCTGCGTGGCGCACCTTCTCGGCCAGCTGGGCCACGCTGAACACCTCGGTGAACTGGTTGAACACGCGCATCTCGCCGGCGTTTGCCGGGTTGGCGGCGGTCAGCTCGACGCACTGCAAGGTGTCGATGATGTTCAGGGTGCCGCGGGTCTGGCCGCCCTTGCCGTACACCGTCAGCGGGTGGCCGATGACGGCCTGCACGCAGAAGCGGTTGAGCGCCGTGCCGAACGACTCGTCGTAGTCGAACCGGGTCGCCAGGCGATCGTCGAGCTTCGTCTCGGGCGTCTCGATGCCGTACACCACGCCCTGGTTGAGGTCGGTGGCGCGAAGGCCCCAGACCCGGCAGGCGAAGTGCAGGTTGTGCGAGTCGTGCACCTTCGAGAGGTGGTAGAGCGAGCCCGGCACCTTCGGGAACGGCAGCACGTCGCGGCGGCCGTTGTGCTCGATCTCGATGAAGCCCTCTTCGATGTCGATGTTGGGCGTGCCGTACTCACCCATGGTGCCCAGCTTGATGAGGTGCGCGTCGGGGGTGTACTCGCGCATCGCCCAGAGCAGCTTGAGCGAGCCGATCACGTTGCCCTGCTGCGTCTCGACGGCGTTGTCGATGGACTGCATCGACCATGGCGCCGACGGCTGCTCGCCGTAGTGGATGATCGTGTCGGGGGCGAAGTCGCGCACCACGTCGGAGACGAACGTGCCCTCGGCGATGTCGCCGACGTGCACCTCGATGGTCCTGCCCGAGACCTCGTGCCACGCGTTCACCCGCTCGGTGAGCGACACGATGGGGGTGAGGGAGTCGCCGCCCTGGCCCTCGACCCACCGTCGGCGGTTGAAGTTGTCGACGACTGCGACCTCGTGGCCCTTGCCGGAGAATCGCATGGCGGTGGGCCAGCCGAGATAGCCGTCGCCACCGAGGATGAGTACGCGCATGTGCAAACCAACCAGGATCGGGAAATCGGAGTAGTGGCAGATACTACGGGGCGGCGCGGCCGGCGGTGCGCAGTCGCTGCCGGATTATTGAGCGCTCGTTGGCGGGCAGGGCCGGCACGATGAGAAGCGCGTAGGCGATCATGCCGGCGCCGCCGGTGGCCAGGAGCGACACCCACCACTTCAGGTCGCCGCACAGCCAGTGCACGAGCAGCGCCACGCCGAGGCAGGCCCCGGCCGGGAAGATGAGGCGCAGCTGGGAGCGGTGAAACGGCTGGATGCTCACGTGGTGTGAGACCTGCGCGACGCGCACCAGGTTGACACCGGCGATCGCGAGCGCCGAGGCGATGGCCGTGCCCGTGGGCCCGTACCGGCCCACCAGGAGCAGCGCGACCCCCACCAGGACGACGTTTGCAAGCAGGTTGTCGATCAGGTCGAGGCCTGTGCGGCCCACCAGCACCAGCACGGCGGCGACGGCCCCCGTGGCCACGTTCACCGCCTGCCCGGCGAGCATGATGCGAAGCGGGGTGGAGCCCACCTGGAGGCCCGAGCCGAACACGCGCAGCACGTCGTCTGCGGCCACGAACAGGATGATGAGGATGGGGAGCGTCGCGGCCACGGCCCAGCGGGTGGCGTCCTTGAAGAGGTGGTCCAGCCGGTGGGTCTCGCCCTTTGCGTGCAGCTCGGCGGCAAACGGCGAGAAGATCAGGCTGATCGAGGTGACGAAGAGCAGGAGCACCTGCGACACGCGCCCCGCGGCGGCGTAGGCCGAGAGCTGCTGGCCGCGGATGTAGTGGCCCAGCACGAAGAGGTCGGCCCAGAAGAGCGCCTGGGCGAAGAGCGCAGACGGCGCACGGGGCATCCCGTAGCGGATGGCCTCGCGCACCTGCTCGCGGGTCGCGCGCTGGTCGCCCATCCCGGCCGAGAGCCGCCTCCACCAGATCCGGGCGCCCACCGCCACGACCACCCACGAGAAGGTGTAGCCGAGCGCCGCGGTGTTCACCCCGCCGCCCAGCGCGATGCCGGCTCCGGCCGAGGCGATCCAGAGCACCGGCTGGCCGATCCAGAAGAGCCAGAGCGTCGGCTTCATCAGCCGCAGGCCGCGGCTCGCGCCGAGGTACACGTTGGCGGCGGCGATGAACGGGATCGACGTCGCCGCCACCGCAACCGTGTGGTACTGGTCGCTTGCGAGGGCCGCCGCGGCGACGACGACCGCGAGGAGCGCCGAGGCGGCCACCGCGATCAGCGTCGAGCGATCAACCAGGCTGCGGAGGCGGGCACGGTCGTCGTCGCCGGCATCGATCGCGACCCGCCGGATGGCCGTCATGTCCATGCCGAAGCGCCCGCCGGCCGATGCCACGAAGGCGACCTGCACCGCGAGCGTCACCACGCCGAGGCCGCCCGACGGCAGCCCGCGGCCCAGCAGCGCCTGCACCCCGAAGGCTGCCAGCACGCCGGCGAGCAGCCCGATCACGTTGGCCGCCGTTCCCGTCAGGATCGTGCGATGGTCGCCCCCGGGACGGGGCTCGGTCACTCCAGGTATCCGAGCTCGCGCAGCCGCTGCTCCACCTCGGCCTGCTCGTCATCGGAGTAGACGGTGGCGGAGTCGGCGACCTCGTCGCCCGCATGCTCAGCGCCCACCCCGGTGAGCGTCATGATCATGCCGGCGAAGTCCTGCAGCGAGATCTCCTCGCCGCGCGCGTTGGTGAGGCTCGAGCTGGTGGCGACGTAGACGCCCTCGGGCCGGTGGTCGCCCGAGAGCCAGTCGGCGGGCTCGACCAGGCCGCGCGCGTGGGTCAGCGAGTAGAGCGGCGCCGCCTCGAGCAGGAGGTCGGGCGCGCGGTCGAGGTACGCGCCGCTCAGCACCTCCTCACGCCGGCGCACCGACTTGATGGGGTGCGCCCCGGTGTCGGGATCGGTGAACGCGAGCAGCGCCTCGGCCAGCTCGTCGCGCACCTGCTCGTACTGCTCGGGGGGCACGATGCCGCCCGGCTCACGCCCCTGGAGGGCGATCGACACGCCCTCGCCCGTGGAGACGACGCTCGTGTAGGCGCGGGTGTGGGCCCAGTCCGGTGCGGGCGTGGGCACCGCGACCTTGCCGTGCAGGTGCAGCTTGTCGTAGACGACGCGGGCGATCGACCGCAGCCGGCCCCATGCCAGCAGGCTCACGAGCCCGGATCCGCGGGCCAGCTTCAGGTAGCCCAGCTCCTGCAGCACCCGGTTCATGTTGAGGGCGCGCGTGATGGGCTGGTGGCCGTGGTCGGACATGAGCATGATCACGTCGTCGGGGCCGGTGCGCGCGACCAGCGTGCCGAGCTCCTCGTCCAGCAGCCGGTAGACGCCGCGCACCCGGTCGGCGGTGGCGGTCTTCGAGGCGCGGGGGAAATCTGGGTGGCCCGGGTGGACGTACTCCAGCAGGCAGTGCTGGATGCGGTCGGGTGAGACGAACACCATGCAGGCGACGTCCCAGTCGGTGTCGTCCATCAGCTTCCGCATGGCCGCCGCACGGGCCCGGGTGACCTTCTCGACGTCGTCCACGAGCTCCACGGGGCGGCCGCGGAACGTCGTCCACGACCCGCCGTTGATGGGCCAGCCGACGTCGGGGCCGGCGCTTGCGGGGTGGCTGTAGACGGAGCCGGCGGGGATCACGCCGCCGGCGATCGCCACGCCCTTGATGGGCGGCGCGGGGTAGGTGAGCGGCACGTTGACGAGCAGCGTGGTCTTCTCGGCCTCGGTCATCCGCTGGGGCCACGTGGGCGCGAGGATGGAGTGCGACGAGACCGGCATCCGGCGGCTGGCGCCGGGCTTGTGCTCGAGGATGTCGAACACGCCGTGACCGGCGGGATCGAGGCCTGTGAGGAACGTGGGCCACGCCGCCCAGGAGTGCGACGGGATGATGGAGCGCGACACGCCGCGATGCCCGCGGGCGATGAGCGCGGCCAGGTTCGGCAGCGCCCCGGCCTGCAGCAGCGGGTCGAGGATCTCCCAGTCGGCACCATCCCAGCCGACGATCAGAACGCGGTTGGACACGGCGCGGAGAATACCCGGCGGCCGATAGCATCGCTGGCGATGGACATCCTGCCCGAGACGAGTGAGGTGGTGGCCGGGCGGCTGCGGATCGGCGACGTGGACGTGGCCGGGCTCGCCGCCGACTACGGCACGCCGCTGCACGTGTACGACGCCGTGGCGCTGCGCTCGCGCGCCGCTGCCTACGTGGAGGCGCTCGGCTCGTATCCGGGCAGCGCCCGGGCAGTCTTTGCCTGCAAGGCGAACGTCACGGTGGGGGTGCTGCGCGAGGTGCTGGCCCAGGGGCTGGGCGCCGACGCCGCGTCCGAGGGCGAGCTGGCCGCTGCGCTCGCCGCAGGCGCCGATCCCGCTCAGGTGGTGCTGCACGGCAACAACAAGTCCGACGCCGACCTGCGCGCGGCCGTCGCGGCGGGCTGCGGGCTGGTGGTGGTGGATCATCCCGGCGAGCTCGATCAGCTCGATCGCATCGCGGGCGAGGCCGGCGTGGTGCAGCGGGTGCTGGTGCGCGTCACGCCCGGGATCGAGGCCGATACGCACAAGAAGATCGTGACGGGCCACAGCGACTCGAAGTTCGGGTTCGCGCCGGCCGATGCCCTGGATGCGCTCGACCGGGCGGCAGAGCTGCCCAACCTCGAGCCGGCGGGCCTGCACGTGCACCTCGGCTCGCAGATCCGCGATCTGCGCACCTACGTCGAGGCCGTCGGCTGGCTCGCGAGCCTCATCGACGAGAACGGCCTGGGCGAGCTCTCGGTGCTGGATCTGGGCGGCGGCCTGGCAGTCGCCCACACCGACGGCGACGAGGCGCCCGACATCGCCACGGGCGTCGAGCACATCGCGGGCTCCGTGGCCGAGGCGATCGCCGCGCGCGGCCTGCCGCTGCCGGAGCTCCTGCTCGAGCCGGGCCGCTCGATCGTGGGGCCTGCAGGCGTGACGCTCTACTCGGTGGGCGCGATCAAGACGGTTGCCACCGGGACGGTGTACGCCGCGGTGGACGGCGGCATGTCGGACAACCCGCGGCCGACGCTCTACGCGGCGAAGTACCAGGCGCTGGTGGCCGACCGGGCCGACGCCCCCGGCGAGGTGACCTACACCATCGCCGGCAAGCACTGTGAGACCGGCGACGTGCTCATCGAGTCGGCGCTCCTGCCCGAGCTCTCCGCCGGCGACGTGCTGGTGATCCCGGCAACCGGGGCCTACACGGCGAGCATGGCGTCCAACTACAACGCGCTGCCCCGCCCGGCCGCGGTCATGGTGGAGAACGGCGAGGCGAGGCTGATCGTGCGGCGAGAGACCGTCGCAGACCTGCTCGCCCGCGACGTTACTTGAAGCCCGCCAGGCCGATCTCGGTGGCCTTCGCGATCGCCTTTGCGTCCTTGAACTGGTAGGCCATCACGTAGCCGCTCGTGAACTTGATCGGCGTGGGGAAGACCAGGGTGCCGGTCGTCGTCTTGCCTGCTCCCACGGTGCGGCCGCCCGAGCTGGTGATCAGCGGGTTCGAGACGTTGTTGCGCCGCGCCGCGAGGTACTCCCGCTTGGCCGCGTCCAGCAGCCAGAACTGCGTGAGCCCGATCTTCCCGGCGGTCGTGCCCAGGTTGGTGACCGCGAGCTTCGCCACGGCGTTGTGGGTGAGGCCGGGGATGGCCGGCTCGACCGTGACGCCTTTCGGCCAGGTGACGGAGATGACCTTCACGCGGATGTCGCCGACCGTCAGCGCCGTTCCGGCCCTGGCCACGACGTAAGTGGCCGTCACCGGCCCCGTGCTCGTGGCAGTGGTGGGTGCAGCCGACGAGCTGCCGCCCGAGCCTCCGGAGCAGGCCGCGGTGAGGAGCACGAGCGCCGTCGCTAGCGCGGCTAGGGCACGGCGGCGGATACCGCTTCTCCTTCTTCTTCTGCCTCGGTTCTGAGGGCTCCCACGGACAGTCCTTCCAGCGACAGGAACACGAATCCCACTCCGACCCCGAGCAACGCCTCGATCAGCTGGAGCCCGATGGAAAACGTTACCGCGGCGCGGGCAGGCACCGGGTAGAGACGTGTCAGGAGCGTCGCGGTCGCGGCCTGGAACACCCCCAGGTTGCCCGGGGTGATGGGGAAGAGCTGCACCAGGTTCGAGGCCAGGAACACCACGCCCGCGGCCCCAACCCCCACCGGCAGGGAGTACGCCTTGAGCGTCCAGAAGATGCCCAGGAGCTGGGCGAGCCACGAGAGCGTGGATGCAAGCACGCCCCAGACGAGGAGCTTCGGCTGGCGGAAGATGGCCTGCCCCTGGCGCATCGAGACGATGGTGGCCGTGAAGCTGATCCCCAGCAGGTGCCACCAGTGCTCGACGTAGGCGCTGTCGTCCTCCGGCTGCCGGCGGCGCTTGAACCGCGCCCAGATCTCGATGATGGCTGCCGCGATGGCGATGGAGAGCACCACGGCGGTGAGCACCGCCAGCAGGTTGATCGCCTGGCGCGGGACGGGCACCCAGATCACCACGCCGATGAGCACCGCGATGAGCGTCATGCCCGAGAGGATCTGCTCGGTCACCAGCGTGCCGACGGCGGTGGAGAGCGGCAGGTGTCCGCCACGCGCGTGGATCTTTCGCCGCAGCACCGAGACGCGCGCCACCTCACCCAGCCGGGCGATGAGGATGGTGTTCATGAGAAAGCCGATGAAGATGGCCGGCACGATCTCGCTGAGGCGGGCGTTCACCGGCTCCTCGCCCTCCTCGCCCTTGTCCACCGCAAGGAGCGCCGCCTGCCAGGTGAGCGCCTTGGCGCCGACCGAGCCGAGGTTGGCCAGCAGCGCGAGCGCGACGAACCCGAACTTGGCCTCGGTGAAGACGTCGGCCACCACGCCGAAGCTGAACTTCTGCGACACGATGGCCACCACGGCGATCAGCGCGATGGCGACGGCGAGGGTCTTCAGCAGCATGCGCCGGTGCGGGCGCAGCTCGTTCGAGAGCTCGGTGACCGTGACGAAGTGCAGCCCTCGCTCCTTCGCGGCGGCGAAGATCCCGGGCAGCGCAGCCACCGTCTGGGAGCGGTCGTCGCCCGCGCCGCTGCCGTCGCCGTCGTGCAGCAGGAGGATGGTGCCGGGCTCGAGGTGCTTGGCGCAGCGCTCGACGATCACCTCGGTCCCGGGCTTGGCGGTGTCGAACACGCTGCCCGTCCACCCGACCACGCGGTAGCCCAGCTCGCGGGCGACGCGCACCACGAACGGGCTGCGGAACCCGTGCGGCGTGCGGAAGAGGTGCGTGCCCTTGTCGCCCACCGCGGCCTGCATCTCGGCCTCGGTGGTGCGCAGCTGCCGGGCGATCTCCTTCGGCCGGGCGAAGGTCATGATGGAGTGGTCGTAGCCGTGGCTCGCCAGCTCGTGGCCCTCGGCCACGATGCGCTGGGCTAACTCGGGATGCGCGTGGAGGTTCTTGCCCAGGCAGAAGAAGGTCGCTTTCACGCCGGCCTCGCGGAGGGCATCCAGCACGCCTGGCGTGAACTCCGCGGTGGGGCCGTCGTCGAAGGTGATCGAGACGACCGGGTTGGTGGTGTACCCGCGGCCGATCACCTTGCCGAACACGCGCGAGTTGGGCGTGAAGGTCCCCCACGTGTAGAGCAGGAGCGCCAGGAAGATGACCGCGACCAGCGTGCGGCCGTGGCTCTTTCGCAGCTGCTCGCCGAGGATCGCCGCGATGACGATGACGACCACCGCCGCGGCGATGTAGGTGGTTAGTGCCTGGCGTTTGCCCATGTCGGCTGCCGGCCGGCGATTAGGTCGGTGTAGTAGGTCTCGAGCTGTGCCCCGATGCGCGGCCACGAGTAGCGCTCCACGGCCTCGCGGCGCCCGGCTGCGCCCATGCGCGCGCGCTCCTCGGGGTTGTCGAGCAGCGTGCCGAGCGCGTAGGCGAATCGCTCTGCCGAGTTGGCCGGGTCGATCATCAGGCCGTGCACGTCGTCGCGCATCACCAGCTGGAAGCCCGAGATGCGGCTGGCGACCACCGGGCGGCCGCAGCTCATGGCCTCGAGCAGCACCATGCCGAACGACGCCCGGTTGCACGGCGTGCAGAAGACGTCGCCGCTCACGAGGTGGTTCGGCCGGCTCCGGTTCAGCCGCCCTGCGAAGTGCGCGTGCTTTCGCAGGTCGCCCAGCTGGCGCTCGTACTTGCCGCGCAGCGGCCCGTCACCGACGATCACCAGCCGTACGCTTCCGCCGCGCTCACGGTAGAGCAGCTTGTAGGCGTCGATCATGGTGTCGAGGCCGTTTCTGGGGTCGAATCTGCCGACGAAGACGATGTTCTGGTGATCGGGGCCCATGAGCTCTGCCACGGGCTCGGCGTCGGGCGAGAAGAGCTCGGCGTCGATGCCGTTGGGGATCACGTGGTAGGCGAAGGGGTAGTAGGGCGTGAGCGAGCCGATGCACGCCTCGGAGACGCAGATGCGCCCGTCGAGCCGCTCGATCAGCGGCCGCGTCCAGGCGGCGAGGATGTCCATGCCGGTGGTCGGCGGGAAGACGCTGTGGAACGTCGCGACCGAGAGCGCGTCGTAGGGGGTGTGCTCGATCGCCCAGGCCGGCATTGGCGGGTTGTAGGGCGAGTGCACGTGCACCACGTCGAAGCCGCGCTCGCGGAAGAGCCGGCCCAGGCGCTGGCCGAGCCACGGGCCGACGACGTGCTGGGTCTGGGCGCTGTTGCCCCAGCCGGGCACGTAGAGCGGGACGATGGTGCCCATCCGCAGCAGCTCGAAGGTGGGTTCCGGGGGCTCGAGCTCGTCGTCCTCGGTCTTCGGCGCGACGACGTGGTTTCCGGTGATCACCGTGACCTCGTGGCCGAGCGCCGTGAGCGCTCTGGCCTGGCCGTCGACGTGCTCCGAGATGCCGCCGAGGGCGGGGTAGTAGAAGTCCGTGACGATCGCGATCCGCATGGGCGAAGATGGTATCCGACGGGGTTTTGGTACCCCTCGGGCCGCAAGGCCCGCCCCGGTATACTTCAGGTGCTATGCCTCTTTACGACTATCGCTGCACCAACGGACACCGCTTCGAGGTGCTGCAGAAGTTCGCCGATGACCCCATCGAGGTCTGCGAGGTGTGCGGCGCGCCGGCGGTGCGCGTGCTGCACCCGGTCGCGATCCACTTCAAGGGCTCGGGCTTCTACAACACCGACTACGGCAAGGGCAACAAGGGGAAGGGCACGTCGGGATCCGACTCGGGCTCCAAGTCCGAGTCGAAGTCGGAGTCCAAATCGGACTCGAGCTCCAGCTCCAGCTCGAGCGGCGACTCGAAGAAGTCCGACAGCTCCTCGAGCTCCAGCAGCTCGTCGGACTCGAAGAAAAAAGCCGCAGACGGCTGAGGCGCGGGGTGAATAAACGGTGCCAGGCACCGGTTATTCACTGAGGGATCTGCCAGGCGGGCTGGCTCGGGCTGTGGTCGCGCCTTCATAGACGAGCTGCCACGTTGCGTGCTGTGCGCCGACGGGGTTCACCGGCTCCACCTTGAACTCGAGGGTCACCGCACGTGGGCTCGACGCGATGCCGGCATCCTGGATCTGCAGCACGATCGAACGGCCGGCGCCCAGAAGGTGGGTGTGCGGATGCCGCCAGAAGCGAGGCTCGGCCGGCGGGTTGGCCGCGTGGCCGTTCCAGAAGAAGCACGTGCGTCCCTGCAGCGGGGCTCCGGGCGTGACCGGATAGGCCGAACCGCTTGAGACGGGCGGAGGGAGCCGGTCACCTGTCCTGATCAGGGGGCTCTCGATCCTGTTGCCGTAGGACGACACCTGGCCGGGGTGGTCCATCCTCACGGCGTACTCAACACACGTCTTGACCTGATTCGTGATGGGGGTGGCGGCGGCGATCACGTGCACCGAGGAGCCGAACGCGCCGCCCCAGTGCTTCACCGACGCCGGTGGATGAACATCCATCGAGAGCAGTCCGCCGGCCTCCACGCTGGTGGTTGCGTCGCCGGAGGTGTCTCCGTTGTGCAGCGCGGCGTCAACGACGATCGGCCGAGGGGTCGAGTTGAGGTAGGGGTGGGACACGTCCGGGAAGGCGATTGCCGTGAGCCTCTGGTGGTGCCGGAACACGATCGTCACTCCGGGATCGACGCAGCCGGAGGCCGGCGCCGAGAGCTGGAATGCGGCCGTGATCGGCGTGCCCGCCCTGCGGACTTCGGACTGAATGCGAGACCCCGGTTCGAAGAACGGGGAGGACGGTGGAGCGATGCCCGTGATCAGCGCCCGCAACCTCGCCCCGGACGGGCCGTTGAACCGCTGGATGCAGGCGAGCGCCTGGACCCTCGCCGGGAACGGCTCTCTCGTCAGCACCGCAGACGTGCTGGAGGAGTGCGATGCGGCGTACGCACCACTGCCGCCCAGAGCGAGCACGGCCACTGTCACGAACGTTGCTCGCTTGTGTGACCGCAGCCGGAATCGGCGCCGCTGTGGCGGGTGAGCAGTCAGCTCATGCGCCTTTGCAGCCTCGAGCGCCCGGCGAGCGTGATCCTCAGCGCGTGTCGAAGGGCCGCTGGAGGTACCAAGAGTGAAAATGTCAGTGTGACCTACGTCGTCGTGCATCGGCACTCCGCAGCGTTGGGTTCGTTGAGACGGCCGGCCATGCCCACGCGGATTCGGTGGAGGCGGACGCCGGCGGCGTTCGGAGTGAGGCCGAACGCTTCAGCTATCTCGATGTTGCTGAGGCCGGCGAGCGCGGAGAGCAGCAGCATGTCGCGATCGGTGTCCGAGAGTTCGGCGATCGCCTCGGCGATCAGGGGCGCCTGGTTCGACGCGTGGATGCGGCTGAGGAGCCCGTCCTCGTCGAGGCCCTCCGGGGACGCCACGCCGGTCCTGGCGTACGCCCGCAGCTGGCGCTCCTGGGCGCGCCAGTGGTCGGCGGCGAGGTTGGAGGCGATCCGCAGGAGCCAGGGCCGGGCCGAGCCGTCGCCTGTGAAGCTTCGCCGTGCCGCAAAGCCGTTGGCGAACGTCGCTGCGGTGAGATCATCGGCCAGAGCCGGGCCGACCCTCTGGCGGAGGTACTCCCAGACGCCCGGGAAGTGCCGCTCGAAGATCGGGTCGAACGAACCAGGGTCATTCGCTGATCTCGCCATCAGCAGTGCGTCTGGCTCTGAGGTCTGGGTCATCACCGGTTAAACGCCGATCTCCCGACACCATTACGAATCCGCCCGGACCCCGATTGTGCACGGAGACGTGAACAATCGTGCCTGCCACCGTAGTTCACCTGGTGCGCCCAGGCCCGACCCCGCGGTCAGTGCACGGAGCAGCCCGGGCCGTACAGCGAGCCCTTGGCCGTGTTCTGCGGTGCCTGCTTGCCCAGGAACATCCCGATGATCGAGGCGTTCTGCGGGCTCGAGACCAGCACGTCCTGGCCGCCGATGGTCTGCGGCTCGCCGCCCAGGTGGCACTGGAGCGTGCGGCTCGACCGGAACTTGATCCAGCCCAGCTCGAGGAACTCGTGCGCCGTGATGTCGGTGGTCAGCGGCTCGGCGATCGCCTTGCCGATGGTCGGCAGGCTGAAGATGTTCCAGGGGCTCGTCATCTGGTGGCCCAGCGCCGTCATGACGCGCTGCTGCCGCTGGGTGCGCGTGATGTCGGAGTCGCGCGGGTTGGTGGTGTGGCGGATGCGCGAGTACGCCAGCGCGCGCCGGCCGTCCAGGTGGATGTTCCCCTTCTCGAAGTGCCACATCACGCCGTCGAACGGCTGCGATGAGATCACCTTGTACGGGTTGTCCACCGTCACGCCGCCGACGGTGTTGATCAGATCCTTGAAGCCCGAGAAGTCCACCAGCACCACGTGGTTGATCTTGAGGCCGGTCAGCCGGTTGATGGTCTTGATCAGCAGCGGCGGCCCGCCGTAGGCGAAGGCGGCGTTGATCTTGTTCACGCCGTGGCCGGGGATCGGCACGTTCAGGTCGCGCGGGATCGAGAGCATCGAGATGAGGTGCTTGCCGGGATCGGTGTGGAAGATCAGGATCGAGTCGGCGCGCGCGTCGGCCGTCGCGTTCTTGGTGCGGCTGTCAGAGCCCATCACCAGCGTGTCCTGGCTGTTGAAGAGCATGCTGCCGCTGGGGGCGAGCGCCGCGAGCGTCTTCTTGTCCATCCGCGCGTTGGCCTTGGCCACCTCGTTCGAGAACGACCGGTAGCCGAGGTAGACCCAGACGGTCAGGATCGCGAGGACGGCGACCACGCCGAGCAGGATGCCGCGCTTCCAGCCGATCCGCCGGCCGGTCTTCTTGCGCGGCTGCCTGGGCCGTCCGGGAGCGGCCACCACGGGATCGACGGGGGGCGGCCCCGGCGGGCGCATGTCGGGGGCCGGCATGCCCTCCGGAGTGGGTCGCGGAGGTGCCGCCGTGGCGCCGGCCGCACCACGAAAATCGAACCGCGCAGCCTCGGGATCATTCCCCGCTCGACCGCCCCGGTACGTCCGGAACTCTTTTCCTTGTTTCGAATCCCGCACGCCAGCTATGTTAGCCACCGACGTGTTGAACTCCTCCAAGATTTCGGCCGTGGGCATTGACCTCGGCGGAACCTCGATCAAGGCTGCGCTGGTGTCGCCGCAGCTCGAAGTGCTGGCTCACGAGGCCGTCCCGACCGACCTCTCGAGCCAGGAGGCGCTCCTCTCGTCCATCGTCGATCTGGTGCAGAAGGTGCGCGGCTCGGTCCCCATCGCGGGCGTCGGGTTCGGCCTGCCGTCACAGGTCAACCAGCTCACCGGCCGGGTGGCCGCATCGGTCAACGTGCCGATCGCCGACGTCGCGTTCAAGGACGTGATGGCGCAGCGGCTGGGGGTGCCGGTCGAGATCGATAACGACGCCAACGTCGCGGCGCTCGCGGAGGTGCGCGCCGGCGTGGCACACGGCCTCAGCCACGTGATCATGCTGACGCTGGGCACGGGCGTGGGGGGCGGCATCGTGATCGACGGCCAGATCTACCGCGGCGCGACCGGCTACGGCGGCGAGCTCGGGCACATGGTGGTGGCCGAGAACGGGCCGCGCTGCCAGGGCACCTGCCCCAACCACGGCTGCCTCGAGGTGATGGCCTCCGCGATCGGCGTGATCCACGCCGCCGAGGCGATCGCCGACCGCGAGCCGGACGGGACGCTCGCCGCCGCGCGGGCCGGCCAGAAGCTCACGCCGCACCTGGTGATCGACCAGGCCCTCGCGGGCGATCCGGAGTGCGTCGAGGCGCTCGCGGTGGTCGGCCGCCACCTGGGCGTGGGCATCGCCAACTACGTGAACATCTTCAACCCGCAGGCCGTCGTGATCGGCGGCGGCATCTCGAACGCCGGCGAGCTCGTGCTGGGGCCTGCCCGCGATGAGGCCGCCTCGCGCGCGCTTCCGGCGCCGTTTCACGAGGTCACGATCGCCCCGGCCAAGCTCGGCAACGGCGCGGGCGTGCTCGGAGCGGCGGCGCTGATCCTTTCGTGAGCGGCCGGCTGGTGGTCTGCGCGACCCCGATCGGCAACCTCGGCGACATCACCCAGCGCGTGCTCGACGAGCTGCGCGGCGCCGACCTGATCGCGTGTGAGGACACGCGCCGCACCGGCACGCTCTGCGCGGCGCTCGGCATCTCGACGCGCATGATCTCGCTGCACGAGCACAACGAGGACGCGCGCACGCCCGACCTGGTCGAGCGCATCGCAGGCGGGGCCACCGTGGCGCTGGTCTCGGATGCCGGCATGCCGCTGGTGTCGGATCCCGGTGCGCGGCTGGTGTCGGCAGTGGTTGCCGCGGGGCTCGAGCTGGACGTGCTGCCCGGCCCGTCGGCGGTGACCACCGCGGTGGCCGCCTCGGGGCTCTCGGCCGGCGGGTTCGTGTTCGGCGGATTCCTGCCACGGGCCGCCGGCGCCCGCGATGCCGCGCTCGTGCGGCTGGGCTCCGCCGGCCTGCCGGTGGTGCTGTTCGAGTCGCCCCGCCGGCTGCAGGCCACGCTGAAGGCGGTGGCCGCCGCGGAGCCCGGACGGCAGGTCGCGGTGTGCCGCGAGCTCACCAAGCTGCACCAGGAGGTGGTACGCGGAACCGCGGAGGAGCTCGCGGGGCGCTACGCCGAAGCGCCACGGGGTGAGGTGACGCTGGTGCTCGCCGCCTCCCGCGTGGAGACGGCGGACGCCGACATCGAGGCGCTGAGCGAGCTGGCCGGGGCGATCGGGGTGCGGCGAGCGGCGGAGCTGGGGGCACGCCTCACCGGCACGCCCCGCAATCAGCTCTATCGCGCGCTCACCGGGAGATGACGCCGCCGGCCAGCTCGATCCTGCAGGCGGCGCAGATGTGCCGCCCATGATGCTCGGACAGGCCTGACCGGCTACCGCAGAACACGCAGAGATCGTGCGGTGGCGACAACGTGATGATGTCTCCGCGCACGCCAATCTCGAGGGGATCGTGCACCTCGATGCCCAGCCGCCGGCGAATCTCGACAGGGATCACGATCCGGCCCAGCTCGTCGATCCGACGCACCACGCCCCCGCTGCCAATTCCCGCTCGCGCCCTGGGCTGCCCCACCTGCCTGCCGCTGGCCATGGCCAACCCTTTCGCCCGTTACGATGAACCCACCGAGCGACCATACCCCGCCGCTCCAGAAATTTCCACAAGGTTTGACTAAAAACATGTCTTTCTCTGTCACAACTCCGATTTACTACGTGAACTCAGACCCGCACCTGGGCCACGCGTACACCACCGTCGCGGCCGACATCCTGGCGCGGTACAAGCGGTCGCAGGGTGAGCCGGTGTTCTTCCTGACCGGCACCGACGAGCACGGCGGCAACGTCGCCCGCGCCGCCGAGGCCGCCGGGATGGAGCCCAAGGCCTTCTGCGACATGGTCTCCGCCCGCTTCCGCGCGCTCACCGAGGCGATGGACTCGACCCCCGACTTCTTCATCCGCACCACCGACCCCGAGCACGAGCGGCGCGTGCAGGACTTCGTGCAGCTCCTGCGCGACAAGGGCGAGCTCTACGAGGGCACCTACGCGGGCTTCTACTGCTCGAGCTGCGAGATGTTCTACCCCGAGGGAGATCTCGTCCAGCCCGGCAACCTCTGCCCGATCCACAACCGCCCCATCGAGTGGCTCGAGGAGATCAACTGGTTCTTCCCGCTCAAGAAGTGGCAGCCGAAGCTGCTCGAGCTCTACGACGGCAACCCCGAGTTCATCCGCCCGCGCCCGCGGTACAACGAGGCCCGCTCGCTGATCGCCGGCGGGCTCGAGGACGTCTCGTTCAGCCGCGCCACGGTGAGCTGGGGCATCCCGCTGCCCTGGGATCCCGCGCAGACCATCTACGTGTGGGTCGATGCGCTGCTCAACTACCGCACCGCGCTCGAGTACGGGCTGGGCCGCGATGTGTCGGCCGAGTTCTGGCCCACGTCGCTGCACACCATGGCCAAGGACATCCTGCGCCTGCACGGCATCGTCTGGCCCGCGATGCTGATGGCAGCGGGCTACGAGGTGCCGAAGGCGGAGTTCGTGCACGGCTACTTCACCTCCGACGGCCAGAAGATGTCGAAGACGCTCGGCAACGTGATCGATCCGTTCGAGGTGGTCGAGAAGCTCGGCCCCGACGCCCTGCGCTTCTATCTCATGCGCGAGGTGCAGTGGGGGCAGGACGGCGACGTCACGTGGGAGGGCCTGCACCGCCGCTACGAGGGCGAGCTCGCAAACGACCTGGGAAACCTGCTCTCCCGGGCTACCAATATGATCGTGCGCTACCGCGACGGCGTCGTCCCGGCCGGCCGCAACGCCCTCGAGCCGGTGGACGCCGACGTGACTGCGCGGCTGGACGCGGTTGACCTCACCGGCGCCCTCGAGCAGATCTGGGCGCTGGTGCGAAACGCCAACCGGTTCGTGGAGGAGCGCGCCCCGTGGACGCTCGCGAAGTCCGACGACCCGGCCGCGGCCGAGCGCCTCGACGAGACCCTCTACACGCTGGCCGACACGCTGCGGAGCCTGGGCGTGCTGCTCACGCCGTACATCCCGCGCGCGGCCGGGGCGATCCTCGCATCGGTCGGCGATCCGGGTGCAACCGGGTGGGACAGGGCAGGGCTCAACCTGCTCGAGGCCGGCACGAAGGTGAGCCAGCCCGAGCCGCTGTTCCCGCGCGTCGCCGCTGAATGATCGACACCCACGCGCATCTCGACTCGTGCAAGGAGCCGGACGAGGAGCTCGTCGCCGAGGCCGCCGAGGCCGGCGTGAGCCGCATCCTGACCATCGGCCGCGAGCAGGCGGTCGCCCTGGCCGAGCGGTTCCCGGGTGTCTACGCCGTCGTCGGCTGGCACCCGCACGAGGCCGAGGTGGTGGCCGACCCGTCGCGCATCGAGCCGCTGCTCCGGCATCCCCGGGTGGTCGCCGTCGGTGAGTGCGGCCTCGACTACTTCCGCGATTACGCCCCGCGCGACGACCAGCTGCGCGTGTTCCGCGCCCAGGTGGAGATCGCAAACAGGGTTGGCAAGCCGCTGGTGATCCACACCCGCGCCGCAGACGACGACACGTTCGAGGTGCTCACGGCCGCCGAGGTGCCCGTGGTGCTCCACTGCTTCTCCTCCGTCGGGCTCACCGATGAGGCGATCGATCGCGGCTACTTCTTCTCGTTTGCCGGCAACGTCACCTACAGGTCGGCGCAGGAGCTGCGTGACGCCGCCGCGCGGATTCCCGCCGACCGCATCCTGGCCGAGACCGACTGCCCGTACCTCTCGCCGGTGCCGCAGCGCGGCAAGCCCAACCGGCCCGCCCGCGTGATGGACACCCTGGCGCTCCTCGCCGAGGTGCGCGGCGTGCCGCCGGCCGAGCTCGAGGAGCAGATCGAGCGAAACGCCGAGCGCGTCTTCGGGCTGTGACGGCCCAGATCTCGCTGGCGCGGCTGCGCGAGTTCGGCATCACGCCCGATCGTGATCTGGGGCAGCACTTCCTCATCGACTCCAACGTGCTGGACGTGGCCGGGCGGCTCATCGACCTCCAGCCCAGCGACGTGGTGGTGGAGGTCGGCGCGGGGGTGGGGGTGCTCACCGACTGGCTGGCCGAGCGGGTGGCCTGCGTGCACGCCATCGAGATCGACCGGCGCCTGCAGCCGGCCCTCGACGAGACCGTCGGCGGGCGCGCCAACGTGCGCGTGCTGTGGGCCGACGCGCTCGACGTCGATCTCGGGGCACTCGATCCCGCGCCCACGGCGATGGTGGCAAACCTGCCGTACTCGGTGGCCACGCCGGTGGTCATGACCGCGCTTCCGCTGGTGCCCCGGTTCTGCGTGATGGTGCAGCGCGAGGTGGCCGACCGGTTCTTCGCCGAGCCGGGCACGAAGGCCTACGGCGCGTCGTCGGCGCTCATCCAGCTCGCCTGCGAGAAGCGGGGCCTGCGGAAGGTCTCGCGCAAGGTGTTCGCCCCCGAGCCCAACGTGGACTCGGCGCTGGTGGCCTTCGCCCGCCGCGACGGGTTCGGCTTCGGCGACGACTGGCCGTGGATCTCGCGCGTGGTGCACGCCGCGTTCGCCTACCGGCGAAAGACCATCGCCAACGCGTTTGCGCTCGCCGAGCTGCCGCCGCCGCCGGCCGATGTCGCCGGCCTGCGGGCCCAGCAGCTCACGCCCCAACGGTTTGCCGAGCTGGCCGAGGCGATGCGGTGATCGTCAGGGCGCCCGCCAAGGTGAACCTCGTGCTGCGGGTGGGGCCGGTCCGCGAGGACGGCTACCACCGGCTGGCGACGCTCTTCCAGGCGGTCGATCTCTACGACGAGCTCGAGCTGGAGCCGGCCGGCGAGATCACCGTGGAGGGCTTCCCGGGCGACACGCTGGTGACCGCGGCGCTGGGGGCCCTGGGGGAGACGCGCCACGTGCAGCTCACCAAGCGCATCCCCGTGGCGGCCGGCCTGGGCGGCGGATCGTCAGATGCCGCGGCCGTGCTGCGGGCGCTGCGGGGCGAGCGCGACGTGAACGAGCTCTACGGCATCGCGCGCTCGCTGGGCGCCGACGTGCCGTTCTTCCTGAGCGGCTGCGAGGTCGCCATCGGTACCGGCCGCGGCGACCGCATCGAGCCGGTGACCGACTTCCCGCGAACCCACGCATTCGTGCTCCTGCCGGCCTCGCCCGGGCTCTCGACGGCCGAGGTCTTTGGCCGCAGCGAGCCGAACCCCGTGTTCCCCGCAGTGCGCGGCGACCTCATCCGCGCGGTGCACATCACGCGCACCCCGGCTCAGGTGGGGGCGCTCCTGGCGAACGACCTGCAGAGCGCAGCGCTGGGCCTTCGGCCCGAGCTCGAGGCGAACCTCGAGCGCCTGCGCGCGGCCGGCGCGCTGGGGGTCGCGGTCAGCGGCAGCGGGCCAACGACGTTCGGGGTGTTCGCCGATCGCGGGGCCGCGGAGGAGGCAGCATTGAAGCTGGATGGGGGAATCGCCGTTTCGCCTCTATGATTCCGAGTATGGCCAAGTGGAACATCTCATCCGACGCGCTCACGGTTGAGCAGGCGCCGGGCCGCCGCTCCCCGTCGACGTGGCTGCGCCAGAACAGCCTGAAGATCGCGGTCGTGCTCGGTCTGGTCGAGGCGGTGTGGGCGTACTTCAGCGGCCACGCGCTGCTGATGACCGTCGTCGGGGTCGTCTCGGTGATCATCTACCTCAACGTCCGCCACCGCATCCCGGTGAGCGTCCGCCGGCCGCTCTGGGTCGTTGTGATGGCCCAGGCGATCGCAGGCCTCCTGCTGCCTGCGATCACGGTCGGGATCTTCATCGCGACCATCCTTGCCGTCGGCTTGCTGATCGTGCTGGCGCTCGTCATGCTGGGCGACAGGCGACGCTGACACGCATATACTCGACCGGCCCCTCGATGGGGCGTGGCCAAGTGGTAAGGCAACGGGTTTTGGTCCCGTGATCCCTGGTTCGAATCCAGGCGCCCCAGCTTCGACTTCACGATCGCAGAAACACTTTTGAACCAACCACCGATCGCATGCGTGATTCTCGCCGGAGGCAAGGGCACCCGGATGAAGTCGGCGCTGCCCAAGCTCCTCCACGAGGCCTGCGGCCGGCCGCTGATCGAGTGGACGGTGGGCGCCGTGAGCGAGCTCGAGCCCGAGCGGATGGTCGTGATCGTGCCGCCCGACGATCCGCAGTTGGTCGCCGGCATCCCCGAGTCCGCGGTCGCGGCGGTGCAGCCGGTTGCGCGCGGCACGGGCGATGCCATCGCCTCCGGGCGTGAGGCGCTCGCGGGGTTCGAGGGCGTCGTGGTGGTCGTGAACGGCGACCACCCCCTGACGGACCCGCAGTCGCTGCGAAACCTCGTCGCCGCGCACACCGAGGCGGGCGCCAGGGCGAGCGTGATCAGCCTCATCCGCACCGAGGAGGTCGGGGGCGAGTTCGGGCGCATCGTGCGCGGGCCCGACGGCGAGTTCGAGCGCATCGTGGAGGTGCGCGACGCCGACGACGAGCAGCGCGCGATCACCGAGGTCTCGACCGGCATCTTCGCCTTCGACTCGGCCGTGCTCTGGCCGGCGCTCGAGCGGCTCGACACCAACAACGCCCAGGGCGAGCTCTACATCACCGACGTGATCGGCATCCTGCGCGGCGACGGCGGGCGGGTGATCGCCCACGTCCATCCCGACCCCACCATCGCGCTCGGGATCAACAACCGGGCCGATCTGGCAGTCGCGGGGCGGCTCCTGCGCGAGCGCATCAACCACGCCCACATGGTCGCCGGGGTGACCATGATCGACCCCGCGACCACGTACATCGACGCCGACGTGCAGATCGAGGCCGACGTCACCCTGCATCCCTTCACCGTCCTTCGCGGCGCGACGACCATCGCGACCGGGGCGGAGGTGGGCCCACACGTGGTCGCAGTGGACACGGTCATCGGCCGCGACGTCTCGGTGGGGCCGTTCTGCTCGCTGCGGCCGGGCACCGTGCTGGAGGCCGGATCCAAGGCCGGCACCTACGTCGAGATCAAGAACTCGCACATCGGTGAGGGGGCCAAGGTGCCGCACCTCTCCTACATCGGCGATGCCGACATCGGGGCGCGCTCCAACATCGCGGCAGGCGCGCTCACCGCCAACTACGACGGCACGACGAAGCAGCGCACGGTCATCGGGCAGGATGTCCACACGGCCTGCGACAATGTCTTCGTCGCGCCGGTCGAGATCGGAGATGGTGCGTGGGTAGCTGCTGGTTCGGTGATCACAGACGACATTCCACCCGACGCTCTGGGAGTTGCTCGTGCCCGTCAGAAGAACATCGAGGGATATGGAAAGCGAAAGCGTCGTTAGCGTCGAGACGACGATTCCCCTGTTTGCGTCGAGCGGCATGAACGCCCGCCCCGTGAACAGGGAGTCGCCGGCCACCTGGGTCGAGCGCATGCCCAACAAGCGGCTCATGCTCTTCTCCGGCCGCTCGAACCTGGAGCTGGGCGAGCGCATCGCCGAGCAGCTGGGCGTCAGCCTGGCCGAGGTGACGCTCAAGACCTTCACCAACGGCGAGGTCTACGCCCGCTACGAGGAGTCCATCCGCGGCGCCGACGTCTTCATCGTGCAGTCGTGCTCCACGCCGAGCCCCAACGACTCGCTGCTCGAGCTGCTCATCATGGTTCAGGCGGCGCGCCTCGCGTCGGCCAAGCGCGTCACCGCCGTGATGCCGTGGTACCCGTACGTGCGGCAGGACAAGAAGGGCATGCCGCGCGAGCCCATCACCGCCAAGCTGGTGGCCGACATGCTCGAGGCCGCGGGCGTTGACCGGGTGCTCACGATGGATCTGCATGCCGGCCAGGTGCAGGGGTTCTTCACCAACCCGGTCGATCACATGACGGCCGTCCCGATGCTCGCCGACTACTTCAAGGATCTCATCACGGCCGACCCCGACGACGTCGTGGTCGTGGCCGGCGATGCGGGCCGCACGAAGCTCGCCAAGAAGTTCTCCGAGATGCTCGGCGCGGGGCTTGCGATCATCTCCAAGGACCGGCCCGAGCAGCAGGTTGCCGTCGTGACCGACGTCATCGGCCGGGTCGAGGGCAAGATCTGCATCGTCATCGACGACATGATCGATACGGCCGGCACGCTCTGCGCCGGCGGCGAGTCGTTGGTCGAGCGCGGTGCCACCGAGGTGTACGCCTGCGCCACCCATGCGGTGTTCTCGGGGCCGGCGAACGAGCGGCTCGAATCCAGCGTGTTCAAGCAGGTCATGGTGACCGACACCATCCCGGTGGACCCCATCCTGCGACCCTCCAACGTGCGGGTCCTCTCGGTCGCGCCCATCCTGGCTGATACCATCTCCAACGTTTTCAACGATGATTCCGTGTCCGAGCTGTTCCACGGTGGCAACCAGCTCTTCTAGGCCGGATTCTCTTCACAGGAGCTCAAAGATGGATCGCGTAAAACTCGAAGTGCGCTCACGCGCGGAGCGTGGCAAAGATGTGAGGGCGCTGCGAGCGGCCGGCGATATCCCTGGCGTGATCTACGCGAAGGGCTCCGAATCCACCTCCGTGACCGTGAATGCGCGCGAGCTGCGCACTGCGGTGACCGGTCCCGGCGGCCTCTACGCGCTGCTCGATGTGACCGTTGACGGCAAGGGCAAGCCGCACACCGCCATCATCAAGGACATGCAGCTCGATCCGGTGCGCGACCGCATCGTGCACATCGATTTCCACGAGATCCCGCTCGACCAGAAGATCCAGACCGTGGTCGCGGTGCACCTCGAGGGCACGCCGCACGGCGTCGGCATGGGCGGCGTCCTGTCGCAGCCGTCGCATGAGATCAACGTCTTCGTGCTGCCCACCGAGATTCCCGAGTCGATCAGCGTCGATGTCTCCGAGCTGGATGTCGGAGGCTCGCTGCGGCTTGCCGACGTGACCCCGCCCGAGGGCGTCGAGTTCCTCGACGACCTCGAGGGCACGATCCTCGCCACCGTCAGCGCACCCATCTCCGAGGAGGAGCTCGAGGGCGAGCCGGCCGAGGGCGAAGAGGGCGCCGAGGGCGAAGAGGGCACAGCCGAGGGCGAGGGCGGCGGCGAGGAGTCCGCAGAGGACTCCGCCGACTCGGAGTAGCACTGATGCTCCTGGTTGCCGGATTGGGCAACCCGGGCCGCAAGTACGAGCTCACGCGCCACAACATCGGCTTTCGCGTGGCCGATCGCCTGGCGGCGGAGCTCGGCGGATCGTGGCGCGGGAAGTTCAGCGGCCGGCTGGCCGAGGTGCGTGACGGCGATCAGCGGCTGGCGCTGCTCGAGCCCGAGACGATGATGAACGACTCCGGCCGTTCGGTGGGCGCGGCGATGAGCTTCTACAAGCTCGAGCCGATCGACCTGATCGTGGTGCACGACGAGATCGATCTGGAGCTCGGCGACATCCGGACGAAGACCGGCGGCGGCCTGGCGGGCCACAACGGCCTGCGATCGATCGCCGACCACCTGGGCACGCAGGAGTTCCGGCGCGTGCGAATCGGCGTGGGGCGGCCGGAGCGGGGCGATCCGCGGCCCGTGGTCGACTGGGTGCTGACGCCGTTCGCGCCCGACGTCGACACCGACGATCTGGTGTCGCGCGGCGCTGCGGCCACGCTGCAGTTCATCCGTGAATGACCGGTGCCAGGCACCGGCGACTCACGACGTCAGGCGATCAGGCGGAGCTTGGCCTTGCCCTTGGGCTTCGCGCTGGCCTTCGCCGTCTGCACCGGTGCCTCAACGACATCGGGCGTGCGGTTGTCGAGGCGCTTCTCGAAGAGCTTCCGCATGTCCTCGCCCTTGACCGTCGGCCCGGCGGTGAGCTTCCAGCACGCCATCATCGAGTCGATCCGGCGCACGGCCTCGGGCGGGTCGTACAACCGTGTACGAACCTGGTACTCGCTCATGCCTCTGGGACGTTGCTTCACGAAGGGTGAAGCCTAAACCCATCCGCGGCTGGACTCAACCGGCAAGTGAAAGATAGATCTCGCGCGCCGAGCGAAGCGCCCACTCCAGCCGCCGCAGCTCCATGCCCTCGTTGGGAGAGTGGATGTTGTCCTCGGCCGCGCCGAACCCGCTCAGGATGGTCGGGATGCCCCGCGCCACCAGCGCGGCGCCGATGGGGATCGAGCCGCCGCTTCGGATCGCGAGCGGTCGCACCCCCGTCGCCCGCTCGATGCCGGCGAACGCCGCCTGGAGCGCCGGCTGGCCGGGATCGACGAACGCCGGGTGCGCCATCGGCCAGGCTTCCAGCTCGAGGGTTGCATGGGCCGGGCAGGCGTCACGCAGCCGCTGCTCCAGCCGCGCGGCGAGCGGCCCGGGATCCTGGCCCGGCGCCAGCCGCAGCGAGAGCGACGCCCGCGCCTCGACCGAGATCGATGTCTTGTGCAGCGTGGGATCGCCGGCACCGACCGAGTGCACAGTGAACGACGGCTGTGCCCAGATGCGGTCGTAGGCCTCGGCGGCCGCGGTTGCGTCCCTGGGCCGCGCGCCGGCCTCGGCCAGCAGCTCGGCCCCTGTGGGCAGCTCGGCCCAGCCCGATCGCTCGATGTCGCTGACCGGCGCGGCGCCGTCGGCAAACTCGGCCTCCTTGCCGATCACGGATGCCAGGATCGTCTGCAGGTCATCCACCGCGTTGGCCGCAGCGCCGCCGTAGAGCCCCGAGTGGAGCTCGCGATCGCCGCTCACGACGCGCAGCTGGAAGCCCACCAGCCCGCGCAGCCCTGTGGTGATCGCCGGCCGGTGTGCGTCCACCATGTGCCCGTCGAACACGATCGCTGCTGCGAACTCGCCCTCGACGGTCGCGAGATGGTCCACGACGGAGCCGCCGCCGACCTCCTCCTCGCCGTCGGCCAGCACCCGCACGTTCACGGGCAGCTCGCCGGCCTCGGCCAGGTCGAGCGCCGCGCGCACGAGCGCCCAGAAGTTGCCCTTGTCGTCGGATACGCCGCGGGCATACAGCCACCCGTCGCGCACGGTGGGCTCGAACGGCGGGCTCGTCCAGAGCGACAGATCGCCGGCGGCCTGGACGTCGTAGTGGCCGTAGATCAGCACGGTGGGCGCATCCGCCACGGACGCCGGGATGAGCCCGTCCACGATCGGGTTGAAGTACTCCGGGAACACCCGAGCGTCGCCGATGAGATCTGCCACCCAGTCGGCGGCCGCCCTCAGCTCGTCAGGGTGCGCCCCGTCGCTCGAGATCGACTCGATCCGCAGCAGCTCTCTGAGCTGCTGCAGCTGGGCGTCAGTGATCGACGTTGGCCTGGGTGTGCTTGCCACGAGCGATGTCGATCAGCGTGAGCACGGTGAGCACCAGCGGGATTCCCAGCGCGATCAGGAAGATCGTGGTGAGCGTGCCGTCGTGGCCCGTGGGCGCCTCGCCGGTCGAGCTCGATGCAGGTGCCGCGTCAGCGGCAAAGGCCGCCACCGGCAGGGCGAGCGAAAGGAAGACGACATACACAACAGTGAGTACGCGGCGCACGGGCAGAACCTCCGTCGATGACGGCACGGAGACTACCACCGAAGCCCGTCGGTGCTGCGCCCCTTCGGTACACTCGGGCGGTGCCTTCGGTGCCGCGCTTTGGGATGGTGGGAGTGCTGTTCGCCATCCTGGCGTGCGGGCTCGCCGCGTGCGGTGGTTCGAGCTCCGGCGGGTTCAAGCTCCCGAGCACCAGCGATGGGTGCGGCGGAGCCACCTCGGCCGGCGGCGCGGCCATGCAGATCCCCGCCGCGGTGAGCACCGCGTCCGACGGCGGGGTGGCCGCGATCGTGAACGTCTGCTTCAACGGCAAGGGCCCCTACCCGTTCATCGTGGACACCGGCGCGCAGACGAGCACCATGGTCACCAGCCTGGCCGAGAAGCTCCACCTGCCGAAGGTGGGGAAGGCCGAGAAGATCGCCGGCGCAGGCTGCACTGCGACCGCCCAGGAGCGCCAGGTGAACGCCTGGAGCGTGGCCGGCCTGCCGCTCAAGGGCCAGACCATCACCGCCACCGACCTGCCCGAGATGGGCGGCAAGGGCGAGCCCGACGGCGTGATCGGATCGGAGGTGTGGGCGGGCTTCGGCGGCATGCGGCTCGACTTCAAGCGGAGCCAGCTGATCGTGCCCGGCCCCGAGCAGGGCCCGCCCCCGAAGGAGATCCTGGTCAACAAGCCGGCCACCACGCCCCTCCCGGCGGCCCTCGTCAAGGGCACGCCGCAGATCGTCGCGCCCATGCACGTGGACGACTCCAGGCAGGGTGTCGGCATCCTCATCCGGGTGAAGCTGGCGAAGGCCGGCGGCGACTTCACACCCGATACCGGCGCGTCGGTCTCGGCCATCGACGGCGGCGTGGCGGCGAAGAACGGCCTCGCCCGGCTCTCGTCCACCTCGCAGCAGAGCACCGTCTGCACCACCCTGAACGCGCACGAGGTGAAGAGCGGCCCCTGGTCGCTGGCCGGGAAGCCGCTCACGCCCCAGACGCTCGTGACGGTGAAGCTCTTGCTCCTCACCGGGAACAGCGGGCTCCTCGGCGCGGATCAGATGAGCAGGTTCGGGTCGGTGGTGTTCGACTACCGCGGCGGCAGGCTCGTGCTCGGCGCCGGCTGACGCCTCACTAGACTGCGGTGAAGGATGGATATCACCGCACGCACACCCGCGCCGGTGGGAGCCGACCTTGCGATCGACCTGCTGCTTGCAGATGCCGGCGTTGAGGCGTTCGCCCGCCGCACCGCATCCGAGGTCACCCGCGCCCGCGTCTCCGAGGCGCTGCTCCCGGCGCTGATCGCCGGCCTCTGGCACCTCCGCGAGGGCCAGAGCCTGCGCGCGCTGGCGGTGCTCGTCTCCGACGACGATGCCGCCCGGCTGCTGGCGGAGGACGTCACCCAGTACCTGCCGGACACGCCGGTCGGCTATCTGCCGTCGCGCGGGGCCATCTACGGGAGCGGCCTCGAGCCCGCCGCCCACCTGGTGGGTGAGCGAAACCGCGCGCTCCACGTGCTCGACCGCGGCGGCGTGGTGGCGGTCTCGGCCGACGCGCTCCTCGAGCGCATCGCCGGCACCGCGGTGCGCCCAGCGCCGATCTCGGTCGCCGCCGGCGAGGAGGTCGACTTCGACGGCCTGGTCGCCGCGCTCTCGGCGGCCGGCTACGAGCGGAAGCAGAGCGTGGAGGAGCGCGGCGAGTTCGCGGTGCGCGGCGGCGTGATCGACGTCTTTGCCTCGACGGGCCGCGAGCCCATCCGCGTCGAGCTCTTCGGCGACGAGGTGGAGCGCGTCTCGGCGTTCTCGCTCTTCACCCAGCGCTCGATGCGCGACCTCGAGCGGATCGACCTCTATCCCGCGGCCGAGGAGCGAAACCGGCCTGCGGGGTGGGGCCAGGGCGAGCGGCCCGACGTGCCCGAGGGCCTCGTCCCGCTCATCGACGAGCTCTCCTCGCGCGCGGGCCTGATCGCGTGGAACCCCGACGCGATCACTGCCGGGCTCGCCGAGGCCGAGGAGGAGGTGGCCGAGCGGCTGCGCGATCCCGACCTGCGCGGCCAGGCCTACGTGCGCGCCGATCGGGTGGCTGCGCTCGTGGAGGGCGCCGCTGCGCTCGAGGAGATGCCCCTGGGCCAGCCGAACTCGTTCGATGCCCAGCGCCCGGCGCTCGCATCCGTGGGCATCGCCGAGGCCGAGAACGAGCTGCGCGCGCTCCTGCGCGCCGGCTACCGCGTGATCGTCTGCTTCCCGCACCCCGGCGAGTCCGAGCGCACCCGCCTGGCGTTGCGGCGGGTCGAAGCCGAGGCACCGGGTGAGGGCGGCCCGTTCAAGGAGCCCGGGATCCGGTTTGCCATCTCGAGCCTGCGCCACGGCTTCGTCTCGCCGGCGCTCCAGATCGCGGTGCTGCCCGCCCACCAGCTCTTCCGCCGCCGCGGCCCGCGCGGGCCGATCGGCGTCGGCCGCACCCTCGCGACGGTCTCGGATCTCCGCGCCGGCGACTACGTGGTGCACGAGGATCACGGCGTCGGCCGCTTCGTCCGGTTCGACACCAAGGAGGTTGCCGGCGTCGTCCGCGACTACCTCTACCTGGAGTTCAAGGGTGAGGACAGGCTCTACGTGCCGCACGACCAGCTGGCCAAGGTGAGCCGCTACGTCGGCTCCGACGGGCACTCTCCGGCGCTCTCGAAGCTCGGCGGCAAGGCGTGGCAGACGCTGAAGACCCGCGCGCGCGTGGCGGTGCACGAGCTGGCGGGCGAGCTGCTCGCGCTCTACGCCCGGCGCCAGCACGTGACCCGCGCGCCGGTGGTGTCCGATCCCGACTGGATGGCGCGGCTCGAGGAGGGCTTCCCCTTCGAGGAGACGGACGACCAGCGCACCGCCATCGACATGGTGTTCGAGGAGCTCGAGTCCGATCAGCCGATGGATCGCCTGGTGTGCGGCGACGTGGGCTTCGGCAAGACCGAGGTCGCGCTGCGCGCCGCCTTCAAGGTGGCCTCGGCGGGACGCCAGGTGATGATGCTTGTGCCCACCACCATCCTCGCCCAGCAGCACGCGGCCACGTTCCGGGACCGCTTCCGCGACTTCCCGATCCGGGTCGAGATGGTGTCGCGCTTCCGCGCCGCCGGCGAGGTCAAGAAGGTGCTGGCCGAGTACAACGAGGGCAAGGTGGACGTGCTGGTCGGCACCCACCGCGTGCTCTCGCGCGACGTCGTGCCCCAGAACCTGGGCCTCGTGGTGGTCGATGAGGAGCAGCGCTTCGGCGTCGCCCAGAAGGAGCTTCTGCGGCAGCTGCGCCTCGAGGTGGACGTGCTCTCGATGTCGGCCACGCCGATCCCGCGCACGCTTCACATGAGCCTCGCGGGGCTGCGCGACATCACGGTGATCACCACGCCGCCGCGGGGCCGCCACCCCATCAAGACCCACGTGGGCGAGTTCGACCCCGAGCAGATCGCCTCGGCGCTTCGCCGCGAGCACGCCCGCGAGGGGCAGTCGTTCTACCTCCACAACCGCGTGGAGACCATCGACGAGGCGGCCGAGCGGGTGCGCAGCTGGGTACCCGAGCTGCGCGTCGGCGTGGCCCACGGGCAGATGGCCGAGCGCGCGCTCGAGAGTGTCATGATGCAGTTCCTGCGCGGCGACTTCGACGTGCTGGTCTCGACCACCATCATCGAGTCGGGCCTCGACATCCCGCAGGCAAACACGCTCATCGTCGAGCGCGCCGACATGCTCGGGCTGGCCCAGCTCTACCAGATCCGCGGCCGCGTCGGGCGCTCCGACGCCGTCGCGCACGCCTACCTGTTCTATCCCGACCAGCGCGAGCTGAGCGAGGAGGCGCGCCACCGGCTCTCCACGCTCGCCGACTACACCGAGCTCGGCTCGGGCTACCGCATCGCGATGCGCGACCTCGAGCTGCGCGGGGCCGGCAACCTGCTGGGCGACGAGCAGTCCGGGCACGTCGCGGCGATCGGGTTCGAGCTCTACTGCGAGCTGCTGGCCGACGCGGTGGCCGAGCTCCAGGGCGATGTCCAGGCGCAGCGCCGGCCGGTGCGCGTCGATGCGCAGGTGGACGCCTACGTGCCGCCGGACTACGTCTCGCTCGAGGCGGTCAAGGTGGATCTGCACCGGCGCGTGGCGCTGGCAGCCGATCGCACCGTGCTGCGCGAGCTCACCGCCGAGCTCGCCGACCGGTTCGGCCCCGTGCCGCCTCCGGTCCTCAACCTCATCGCGATCCAGGAGGCACGGCTGGTGGCGGCCGATCTGGGGGCCGACTCGGTGGCGCTTCGCGGCGGCAAGTTCTCGGTCGGTCCGGTGCGTCTGTCATCCTCCGAGGTGCGTGCGTTGAGGGAAGCGCAACCTCAGGCGCTCTACACAGTTGCCAAACATGAGGTGTCCTGCAGACTCGCTCCAATTAACTCCACATCTCAAGTGCCGATGATGGAGGGGTTGGAAATTCTCGATGCTATAGTGGAAATCCGCCGCGACCTCGCGGCGTAACTCGTTCTATGACCCGCCTTCTCAAGACAATTCCCCTCCTTGCCGTGCTTATCGTCGCCGCTGTTGCGTGCGGCGGTTCGTCCAGCTCGTCGAGCGTCTCGGGCGACGATGTGGCCGTCGTGAACGGCACCCACATCACCAAGGATCAGCTCGATCAGCAGATCGCGCTGATGACTGCCAGCGCCAAGGCGCAGGGGCAGTCGCTTCCCGCAGCCGGGACGACCAACTACAAGAAGCAGGTCATCGACGTCTCCGTGCAGCAGCTGGTGCAGAACGCCGAGGTCGAGCAGATCGCCCAGAACATGAACCTCACGGTCACCGACGCTGACGTAAAGACCGCGCTCGACGCGCTTGTGACCAAACAGTACGGCGGCGATCAGGCGAAGTTCCAGAAGGCCGTGAAGAAGTATGGCTATACGCCCGAGACGCTGAATGCTGTGTATCGCCTGGGGCTGCTCGAGCAAAAGATCACCGCCGCTGTCACCAAAGAGGTAACGATGACGCCGGCCCAGGTGCAGGCTGCGTATACGAAGCAGGCATCGACGTTTGGTGATGCCCGCAATGTGCACTACATGTTGTGGCCCTCCAAGGAGTCCGCACAGGCCGCGCTCAGCAAGATGAACTCCGGCACCGCCGAGAAGAACGCCTCCACGGGTTCCATCGACTCCGATACGGCGCACGGCACCACGGGCTTCGCCGCCGCCTCTGGCCCGGGGCTCATGGACGTGAACTTCCAGAAGGCCGCGTTCAAGCTGCCGAGCGGCGCCTGGGGCACACCCGTCCCGGTTGACGCCAACTACGCCAAGTCGAGCCTCGCCGGCAAGTGCAAGCCCACCTGCTACTTCCTGATCAACCCCATGGGGCCGGTCGCGAAGGCCGGCTCTCCCGCGGCCTACAAGCTGCTCAAGGCGCAGATCGACGCCAAGCTGAACCCCAGCACCCAGTCGCAGGCGAAGGTGCAGGCAAAGATCCAGTCGCTGCTGGCGCCGATCAAGAAGAAGATCTCCTACGCCGACGGCTACGCGCCGCCCGCCGCGAGCACCGCACCGACGACCACGTCGTCGAGCAGCGCCACCTCGTAGCTCTACCATCCGGCGATGAGCACGCTCGTTGCCCTGGGGCCTGGTGACCCCGACCTGATCCCGCTGGGATCGTGGCGCGTCCTCGAGGCCGCCGGCCCGGTGGCGACCGCGCCCGACGAGCCGCTACGGCAGTGGCTCGGTAGCAAGGGCATCGCGCTCGCCGACGACGCCCCGGTTGTGGCTGCATCGGGCCCCCGCCTCCGCCGGCTCTACGCCGAGCGGGAGTGGGACGAGACCGTGCCGGCCGGCGGCGGTTTTGCCACGGTGATGCTCTCCGACGCGCTCCTCGGGCTGCAGGCGCTCACCGAGCGGCTGCGAAGCGACTGTCCCTGGGACAGGGAGCAGACGGTCGCGACCATCGTGCCGCACACCATCGAGGAGGCCTACGAGACCGCCGACGCGGCAGCTTCGGGGCCGGGCCCGAAGCTGATCGACGAGCTGGGCGACCTCCTCTTCCAGAGCTACTTCCTGGCGCTCCTCTGCGCCGAGGCCGGCGCCGGCACGCTCGCAGACGTCGCCGAGGGGATCACGGCCAAGCTCATCCGCCGCCACCCGCACGTGTTCGGCGAGCGCGAGGCAGAGACGGCGGGGGACGTGCGGCGAAACTGGGAGCAGATCAAGCGCGACGACGAGGGCCGGGAGGGCGTCTTTCACGACGTGCCGGGCGTGCTCCCCGGGCTGCTGCTTGCCCGCAAGCTCCAGCGGCGGGCGGCGGCGGTGGGCTTTGACTACCACGCGTGGGACGGCGCCTGGGGCGACCTCGCCGACGAGGTGGTGGAGCTTCGCGAGGCGCTCGACCTGGTGCGCCCGGCAAGCGGCGAGCACGAGCCCGATCCGCACGTGGCCCACGAGCTGGGCGATCTCATCTTCGCCACGGTGAACGTCGCCCGGCATGCCAACGTCGATCCCGAGCTGGCCCTGCGCGGCGCCGCGGCGCGCTTTCGCGATCGAATCGAGCTGGCCGCGCAGCTCGCCGCCGACGCCGGCGAGGCGTGGATCGAGCTGGATCTGGACGCCCAGGATGCCTGGTACCGGCGGGCGAAGGTGGCTCTCGGCGGCTAGGTGCTCCGCGCGGCGGGTTATCATGCCGCACTCATGAGCGAGATCACCTCCATCAGCGCGCGCGAGATCCTGGATTCGCGCGGCAACCCCACGGTCGAGGTGGATGTCGGCCTCGCGTCGGGCGCCCGCGGCCGGGCGGCAGTGCCGAGCGGCGCCTCCACCGGCGCGTTCGAGGCGGTGGAGCTGCGCGACGGCGACAAGCAGCGCTACGGCGGCAAGGGCGTGCTGCAGGCCGTGTCGCACGTCAACTCGTCGATCGCGACGGTGGTCACCGGCATGGACGCCGACGACCAGCGCGCCCTCGATAGCGCCCTGATCGAGCTCGACGGCACCGACAACAAGGGCAACCTGGGCGCAAACGCCATCCTGGGCGCATCGATGGCCGTGGCGCACGCGGCGGCTGCTGACGCCGGCCTCTCGCTGTTTCGGTACCTCGGCGGCTCCGGCGCGACCACGCTGCCCGTGCCGATGATGAACGTCATCAACGGCGGCGCCCATGCCGACAACACCATCGACCTGCAGGAGTTCATGCTGGTGCCGGCCGGAGCCGAGACCTTCTCGGAGGCGCTTCGGATCGGGGCCGAGACCTTTCACGCGCTGAAGGCGCTGCTGCACGAGCGCGGCCTCTCGACCGCCGTCGGCGACGAGGGCGGGTTCGCGCCCGACCTGGAGTCGACCGAGCAGGCCATCGAGGCGATCCTCGAGGCAGCAGGTCGCGCGGGCCACGGCGACAACGTCGCCATCGCGCTCGACCCGGCGTCCACCGAGTTCTTCGAGGACGGCAGCTACACGTTCGAGGGGCGCACCGTCGATACCGCGGGCATGGTCGACTTCTACGCCGGACTGATCGACGCCTATCCCATCGTCTCCATCGAGGACGGTCTTGCCGAGGAGGACTGGGACGGCTGGAAGCTCCTCACCCAGCGGCTGGGCGACCGCGTGCAGCTGGTGGGCGACGACCTCTTCGTGACCAACGTGAAGCGGCTCGGCCGCGGTATCGAGATCGGCGCGGCCAACTCGATCCTGATCAAGGTCAACCAGATCGGCTCGCTCTCCGAGACGTTCGACGCCATCTCGATGGCGCACGACGCGGGCTATAGCGCCGTCATGTCGCACCGCTCCGGCGAGACGGAGGACGTCACCATCGCCGACCTCGCCGTGGCGACCGGCTGCGGCCAGATCAAGACTGGCAGCCTCTCGCGCAGCGACCGGGTGGCGAAGTACAACCAGCTCCTGCGCATCGAGCAGGAGCTGGGCGAGGCGGCCCACTACCCCGGCCGGGCGGCGTTCGTCGCGGCGACCTGGAGTTGAACCGGCCCACCGCACGGCGGACAAAGATCGTCTGCACGATCGGCCCGTCCACGGACACGCCGGAGATGATCGAGGCGCTCGCCTGGGCCGGGATGGACGCTGCCCGGCTCAACTTCTCCCACGGTGACCACGACACCCACCTGCGGGTGATCCAGGCGGTGCGCCGCACCCAGGAGCTCATCGGCCGCCCGCTCGCGATCATCGCCGACCTGCAGGGCCCCAAGATCCGCATCGGCAAGCTCGATGCGCCCATCATGATGCAGCCCGGCGAGACCATGTGCCTCGCCCCGGCGGGAGGCGGCCGGCCCGGAGACTTCGAGGTGACGTTCCCGGAGCTGCCCGACGTGGTGTCACCCGGCTCGGAGATCCTCATCAACGACGGCCTGGTGCGCATCCGCGTGGCTGCCGTCTCGGAGGGCCGCGTCGAGTGCCGGGTCGAGGTGGGCGGGCTCGTCTCCTCGAGCAAGGGCGTCAACCTGCCGGGCACCTACCTGCCCATCCCGTCGCTCACGCCCAAGGATCTGGCCGACCTCGACTTCGCGCTGGCGCACGGGGTGGACTACGTCGCCCTCTCGTTCGTGCGCCGCGCCGCCGACGTCGCCGACCTGCGCGAGCGTATCGATGCCGCCGGCTCGTCGGCGCGGGCGATCGCAAAGGTCGAGAAGGCCGAGGCGATCGACGACCTCGAGGAGATCATCAAGGTCTCACACGCGGTGATGGTGGCCCGCGGCGACCTCGGGGTCGAGATCGGCGCGCCGGACGTGCCCCTCCTGCAGAAGCTCATCATCCGCACGGCCCGTGACGCCGGCTGCACCGTGATCACCGCGACCCAGATGCTCGAGTCGATGGTGCACCAGCCCGAGCCGACCCGCGCGGAGGCGTCGGACGTGGCAAACGCCGTGCTCGATGGGACGTCGGCCGTCATGCTCTCGGGCGAGACCGCCGCCGGCCGCTATCCGCTCGAGGCGGTGGCGATGATGAACCGCATCGTGCGCGCCGTGGAGCCCTCGCTCACCTACCACCAGGTCGGGCGCGAGCAGGCGGGCACCATGGGCCCGATCCTCTCGCACGCGGCCTGTGACATCGCCGAGGATCTGCAGGCGTCGGCCATCGCCGTGCCCACCCAGTCGGGCTCCACCGCCCGCCAGGTGTCGCGCTACCGGCCCCGCCGGCCCGTCCTCGCGGTCTCCTCCGAGCCCCGGGTGCTGCAGCAGCTCGCCCTCGACTGGGCCGTGGTGCCGCTCCTCATGGAGGAGTCCGAGACCCTCGAGGAGCTCTGGAAGCGCACGGTGGACGCGGCCGTCGCCAGCGGGCTGATCGGCCCGGGCGAGACCGTGGTGCTCACCGGAGGGACGCACCTGAACACGCCCGGTGCGACCAACCACATCCTGGTGCACGTCGTCCGTTCCGCCGGCGACTGATCCCCGGCAACGTCAGCGAAGCCAGAGCTGGTCGGTGAGCATGCCCCATTGCGGGTGGTGCTGGTAGTTGCTGACGTGGGCGGAGAGGTAGTCGATCCGGCGGTCGTTGACGAGCGGGATCCACGGGGCCTGATCGGTCACTTGCTGATCGATGTGCTGCCACAGCAGGGCGGCCTGAGAAGGTGCGGAGGACTCCAGTCGCCCGGCGCGTTCCATCTCCCTGTCGAGCGCTGGGTTGCAGTAATGGCTCACGTTGACGGCGGAGTCACAGGCGAACTGGAGCGTGAGGAAGTCTGACGGGGCCGGGTAGTCATCGACGTAGGGGTAGGGGCCGGCCTGGACACCTTGCGCGCTTCCGACCTGCTGGTTGTAGTCGCGGACGGTGCCGCGGGCGTCGAGGCGGACGTCGTAGCCGAGTGCGCGCAGAGCGGACACCAGGATGCCGGCGAGCGAGCTGTCCGCGGCCTGGGCGCTGACCGTGACGTGCTCGCCGGCAGTTCCTGATCGGGCGACGAGTCGCCGGGCGCGGGCGAGGTCGGGCTGCGTCCAGACGCCGCTGTCGGAGCCGGCCTTCGTGTACGGGCAGTAGGGCTGGTATCCAGGGATGTTTGGCGGAAGCATCTGGCATGTGATCTGGCCCGCGCTGGGCCCGCCAAGTGCGAGCCGGGCTTTGCGCCGGTCGATGGCGAAGTTGATCGCGCGCCGCGCGAGCACGTTGTTGAACGGTGGCTTTCGGGTGTCGAGGAGGAACGCATAGATCTGGACGCGCGTGTAGATGTGGGCCTGGTCGGGGAACTGGGTAGCTAGCCGCGCGATGACGGGGTCGAGGCCCGGATTCTGCGGATCTCCGAGCGCGACGTCCAGGGAGCCGTGGGCGACCATCGCGGCCTGGCGGGCGGTGGGGAGGCTGAGATACCACGTCATCCGGTCGGGGAAGCCTTCCGGCTGCGCCTGCTCTGACCATGGTCTGTAGTGGGGGTTTCGCGTCAGCGTGAGCTGATGATCGGGCGTGTAGGCGGTGACCTGGTAGGGGCCGGTGGCCGGGACGGGGCGGTTGTTCGCGGGCGCCGGAGTCCCGGCGGGAACCGCGTCTGCGAATGGGAGCGAGAGCTCGTCGAGCAGGCTCCAGTCGGGCCGGGTGAGATGGATGGTCACCGTTCCCGCGGCGTCATCTGCGACGACGCCGCCTTTCAGGCTGCACGTGCTGGGCGCGGAGATGCAGTGGGCCGCCCCGACGATGCTGGTGAGGAAGTAGCCGGCCGGCCCGCCCGGCACCTCGAGCGCGCGCTCGAGCGAGGAGCGGAAATCGGATGGCTTGACCGTGCCGCCGGTTGAGTACCGGATCCCCCGCCGGACCTGGAACGTATAGGTGCGGCCGTTGTCAGTGGGCACCGGTATGGCGATTGCGAGGTCTGGCACGACGACTGCCCCGGCGCCTCCGCCGACCCGGCGAAATCCGACCAGGCCGTCGTTGGTATTAGCGATCACCTGCCACGCCGGAGCGTAGAAGCTGACGGCCGGGTCGATCGAATCGAGCCCCTGGTTCAGGCCGATTCGCAGGGTGCCTCCGCGGTGGCTCGACGGGGCGGATGACGTGGTCGCCCACAGCCGGTCGTCGGCGGTGACGAGTGAGCTCGTCGGTGCGCCGGTGCGCGCCGTGGCGGCGACGGTGGCGGTCGAAGGGTCGATCCTGGTGAGCGTCGAGGTCTGCCGGCTCGCCACCCACACGGTGTCGCCGCCGAAGGCGATCGTGGTGGGTGCGGTGACGGGGATCTTCTCGATCTGGAGGCTCGGCAGCCGGACCTGCGTGACGGTGTTGTCGATCGTGTTGGCGACCCATACAGCCCCGGCGCCGACGGCCACCGACGCCGGCGTCTGGCCCACCGCGAGCCGGGTCACCTGCAGCGTCCGCTGGTCGATGCGCACCAGCGAGCCGTCGGCCTCGTCGGTCACCCACACCGCACCCTGTCCGACCGCGATCGCCGACGGCGCCGATCCGACCGGGATCGGAGCGGACACCTGGCCCGAGCCCGCGGCGATCCGCTGGGCTGTCCCGTCGGCGGAGTTGACCACCCAGACACCGTCGGTGACTGCGACGATCGGCCCTGCCCCGTTACCCACCGCAACGCTGCGGATGATCTTGCCCGACCGCGGGTCGTACTCGGCAACGCGCCGCTCGCCGCCGTCCACCACCCACACCCGGCCGCCCGAGATCGCTACGCCCGTCGGAGACGAGCCAATCTGGATGGGCGAGCCCGCAGCCCGCGAGGTCGTGGGGTCGATCTCTCTCAGAGCATCGCCGGCGGGGTCGGTCGCCCATACGCGGCCGAGGCCGATCGCGACTCCACCCGGCGGATCGGCAAATGAGGCCTGCCCGACCACTCGACCGCCGGCATCGAACTGCGCGACGCCATTATCACCAACCTCGGGAACGGCGGCTGATGCGCCGCCATGATGGAGCACCGCCGCGAGCCCAGCCACGGCGGCCAGGACGACGATCACCAGCGCGATCGCGGCGACCTGGCTGCGACTTCGCCCAGCCTCCTCACCGGGCGGCGGAGGCATGTCCAGATCGAACCGCGCACGGTAGTACTGCACCGGCTCGCGCAGCCCCTTCAGCGTCACCCGTCCCTGATCGACGTACTCGATGTCGTCAACCTGACGGGCAAAGAGCACGACGCCCTGAGAGACGAGCACCTCGCCGGGCTTTGCCAGAGAGCACAGCCGCGCCGCGAGGTTCAGGGCGCCGCCGCGAAACCCACCCTCCACCGCGACCGCCTCGCCGGCATCGATCCCGATCCCCACCCGGAGCGGCAGGTCGGGGTTCGCGCGGATCTCGTCCGCGAACCGCTGCTGCATCGACACCGCGCACCGGATCGACGCCCGCGGGGAGTCGAACACGCAGAGCGCCTCGTCCCCGCGAAGCTCCACCACCTCGCCGTCGCCGCGGGTCACCACCTCACGGACGATCGCCGCAAAGCGGGCCGCCAGCACGGCAGCGGCCTCGTCACCACGCTGCTGCGTGAACGCGGTGTATCCACGGATGTCCGCGATCAGGAAGGTGCGGATCTTCTGGGCCGAAGAGGACGGGTCGATGCTCATCTCGTGATCGTCCCTTACCCACGCCACATGTGCAATGTGAAGGGAACAATGTGAAGGGAACAGCGTGCCGGGCTTGAACACCGACGGGTGTCAGCAAGAAGCTCTCGCCCCAAGGGCGGCCTCCGTGCCGGCCGCATCGCGATGCTCGTCGTCGCGATCGTGATGATCGGCCTCTACGTCGGGCCCGTGCAGAAGTACCTGCGCGTCTCGCGTGAGCTGCACGCCCAGCGCGCGGCGCTTACCCAGCTGCAGCACCGCCACGACGTGCTGGCGGCGCAGAAGGCGCTCCTGAACACCAAGGCCGGGATCATGACGCTGGCGCGCGAGTGCGGGTGGAGCCTTCCCAGCGAGCACGTGCTCGCGATCAAGGGCATCCCCTCCAGCTGCCGGTAGGCCCTTCGCTACCCTGCCGGGATCGACGACCTCGAGACCCTCAACCGACAGCTCGGACGCGCGCCGCGAGGCCTGATCGGCGTGGTGGCGCGCTGCCCGTTCGGCCGTCCGGCGGTGATCGAGCAGGCGTCCTACCTGCCTGACGGCGCGCCGTTTCCCACCAGCTTCTACCTGACGTGCCCGGCCGCGGTCGCCCGCGTGGGGCAGGTCGAGGACACCGGCGGGGTGGACCGGTACGAGCAGCTCGTCGCCGGTGACTCTGCGGCGCGCGCCTCGTGGCAGGCGGCGCTCGAGGAGCAGCGCGCGCTGCGCCGTCCCGCCGCGGTCATGGCCGACGACGGGGCCTCGCTCCGGCTCGGCATCGGCGGCACCAGCCGTGACGGTGCGGTCAAGTGCCTCCACGCCCACGTCGCCTTCGCGCTGGCACGGCCGGGATACGAGCTGGGCGATCAGATGGCCGCCGAGGCCGCGCCGCTCTTCCCGCAGGAGGCGTGCTGTTGCGCGTGAGCCCCGAAGGCCAGGTGGCGCTCATCGAGTGGGCGGAGGGCGCCCGGCGCGTGCGAAACCTGGAGCTCACCGCCGCGCGGCGCCACGTGATCGACACGGTCGTCGCCGAGCTGATCGCCGAGATCCGCCGCCGGATCGGCGCGTCGTTCATGCTCGACGAGCTGGTTGACCTCTACCGCGACTCGGGATCGTGGTCACTGGAGGTCGCGATGCGCACCACCAACCAGCCGTGGGCGTACGATCTCTCGCTCGTCCAGGCGGCGGCGTTCGACCGCTACGCGCGCGGCGCGCTGGACTACCACCCCTAGGTCAGGCGCGCTCGTCGGGGCGGATCACGATCTGATCGGCCTCGATGCGCACGATGAGCCCCCGGCGCTTGGCCCAGTGCTCGATGAACACCGGATCGTCCTTGACCGCGGCGTCCATCCAGAACCCGTAGCCCTCGTCGCCCGTGTCGAGCGTGGCCTCGAAGCCCTGCTGCACGGTGCGCTTGTTGCGCCCGCGGCCGCCCCGGCGGCGGCGCTTGGTGCCCGATGCAGAGCCGTCGGGCGACTCGGCGGCCTGGGCCGACGGTGCGACGTAGGGCGCGGGCCGGTCCTCGGGCGGGATGGGAGTCTGCGGGCCGGCCGCGGCGGTCGCGGCTGCGGCCAGGGGCGTGATGTCGGGAGTCTTCTTGGCGCGTGATCGCCGGCGCGGTTTGACCTGCACCTCTTCGGGCGGCGCGTCGGGCGGTGCGATGGGAGGCGGCACGGCGGGGCCGTTTCGCTCGGCGGCAAGCTCCCGGCGAAGGATGCCGTTGGCGGAGCGAAAGCTGGAGATGGAGGCCGGCGTGGAGTTGAGCGCGTGGGCGATCCAGATGTCGGTGCGGCCCTGGGCGACCCACTGGCGGATCTCCTCGAGGTACGGCTTGAGCGTTGCTTTTTCGACGGCCATTGCGGGTCATAGCGTACAGGTGCCGGTGGACAGGGACGCCGACCCTGCCCGGAGTGTTAAGTTCTTGTGTTTTCCACGAGGTTGCCGCTAACCTCCGTTGGCTGGGCCCATACCCGCCCAGTCGGGGAAAAGAGGGTACGCAATGGGAGTGGCTTTCAACACGACGGACGGCTCCGCAGCGTCCGAGTGGCAGGCGGGCGTCCGCGCCAAGGGTGAGTTCCGCTGCCGCGAGTGCGGCTACGGCGTCACCGTGTATCGCGCGCTGCCGCCATGTCCGATGTGCCACCACACAGAGTGGGAGCGCGTGCCGTGGCGGCCGTACAGCCGCGGCCTGCGCGTGACGCGCGCCGGGGGCTGAGCCCCCGGCCCCGGATTTGGGCGGCATTGAAATGAGGGCCCCATGGGCGCCGTGAATTGCCGCAAACCATCTACAGTCCTTACGTGCCGAGGCCCGTACGACTGACCCTGCAGATAGTGGCCGTGCTCATTCTGGTCGGAATGGTCGGCCTCTTTGCGCGCGGCCTGATCTCGAACCAGACCACCGTGTATGCGCAGATGCTCGACGGCAAGCATCCATCCGCGCCCAACTTCACCGCGCCCAATCTCGACGGCAGCGGCGACACCACGCTTGCAAGCACCAGGGGCAAGGTGGTGGTGCTCAACTTCTGGGCGTCGTGGTGCGGCGGCTGCAAGGATGAGGCGCCCATCCTGAACCAGGCGCTGCACCAGTACGGCAAGAAGGGCGTGGACTTCATCGGCGTCGATACCAACGACTTTGCCGACGCCGGCCGCCACTTCGCAAAGACCTACGACCAGCAGTACACGCTGGTGCACGACGACGGCGGGATCGTGAAGAAGTGGGGCTTCGGCACGGGCCTGCCGGTCACCTACGTGATCGACCGGCACGGCGCGGTGCACAAGCTCTTCGACGGCGAGATCACCAGCGAGTCGCTCGCCGCGGTGCTCAACCCGCTGGTGGCGGCCAGGTCATGAGGCTCCGCGCGCTCGTCGTCGCCGTCGTCGCCGCAGCCGCGCTGATCTTCCCGAGCGCCGCGCTTGCCTGCAACGGCTGGACGCAGCCCAACATGCAGACGCAGCTCATGTGCATCGTCTGCCATGAGCGGCTCGACCAGTCCAACTCGCCGTTCGCAGATCAGGTGCGCGCGCATCTCACCACGTGGTGCGGCGCGGGCTGGAGCGCCGACCGCGTGCGGTCGACCCTCGTCGCGCAGTTCGGGCCCGAGATCCTCTCCTCACCGCCGAAGCACGGCTTCGACCTGCTGGCGTGGCTCGTGCCGGCGGCGGTGCTGGCCGGCGGCGCAGCCGTCGCAGTGTGGCTGGCGATGATGTGGTCGCGATCGCGTCGCGGGCCGCCCGGCGGTGGTGGCGGGACGAAGCTCGATCCCGCAGTCGAGAAGCGGATCGACGCCGACATGGCTGCATTCGAATGAACCTGGCTCCGGCAGCCTTCTTCGCCGGGATGGTCTCGTTCATCACCCCGTGCGTGCTCCCGCTGGTCCCGGCCTACCTCTCGGCCATCGGCGCGCGCGGAGCCGAGCCGAGAGCGGCGATCCGGGCGGGGATCCCGTTCGTGCTGGGGTTCTCGGCGGTGTTCATCGCCCTGGGCGTGGGGGCGGCCCTGCTTGGCGGCCGGTTCGCCGACTACCGGACGAGCCTGATCCACCTTGGCGGCATCCTGATCGTCGCCATGGGCTTCGTGATGATGGGCGTCCTGAACATCCCGGTGCTCGAGCGCTCGCTGCAGCCGGCCGTGCAGCCTGCGCGGCTCTCGGGCTCGTCGCTGCTGCTCGGCGGCGCCTTCGGCCTCTGCTGGACGCCGTGCGTCGGGCCGGTGCTGGCATCGCTCCTGCTGCTGGCAGGCTCGAGCCGCACGGTCGGGTCGGGCGCCGCGCTCCTGGGCTTCTACTCGCTGGGCCTGGCGATCCCGTTCCTGCTGGCGGCCGTGGCGTTCGGCAAGGTGATGTCGGCCGCGCGCACCATGCGCGACCACTACACCGTGATCCGGGCCGTCTCCGGCGTGCTCCTGGTGCTGGTCGGGCTCGCCATGTTCTTCGACCGGATGTGGGTCGTGAACTCGCTCGTGGATCAGGTGGTGCAGGCGGCCTGACCGCGCGCACCGCTACAATCGGCCGGTCAGATCGCTTCCCGGAGGACCTTCCAGTGACATATATCATCGCCGAGCCCTGCATCGACGAAAAAGACAAATCCTGCATCGACGTGTGCCCTGTTGACTGCATTCACGAGTTCGGGCGCATGCTGGTCATCGATCCCGAGGAGTGCATCGACTGCGGTGCCTGCGAGCCCGAGTGCCCGGTCGAGGCGATCTATCCCGAGGACGCGCTTCCCGACAAGTGGGAGCCGTTCGTGAAGATCAACTACGCCTTCCCGGACGCCGACCTCATCAACAAGCTCGTGGACGAGGCCAAGGCCCCAGCCTGATGAATAGCCGGTGCCAGGCACCGTCGATTCACGCCAGACGATGATGTCCATGCCGGCCCACCACCAGGGCTGCTCTTCGTCGCGGCCGCCGATCGCCAGCGCCAGCGCCGCGCTGGGGTTGGCCGCCAGGAACTGATCGCGCCCCGCGCGCACCTTGGGCCAGTCGGCGTCGTCCACCACGATCAGCGCCTCCGGCGCAAGGTGCGGAATGACCGCTTGGAGCGCTGCGACCGTGGCCTCGGTGGAGTGGTCGGCGTCGTAGAAGAACACCCCGATCGGCGGCAGCTCGGCCGAGCGCAGCACCTCGAGCGTGTCGCCCTCCAGGATCTGCACGCGGCTGGCCACGCCGAACTCCGCCAGATGGCCCTCGATGTGCGTGCGCTCACCACCCTCGAACGAGAAGTTGTCGATGGCGATCGCGTCGGCATCGCTCCCCGAGACGGCCGCGATCACGCTGCGGCCGTGGAACGTGCCGGCCTCGGCGTAGACCTCGCCCGGGCCGAGGTGGCGCGCGGCCAGCGCCGCGAGCGCCAGGTTGTTCTCCTCCGAGAGGCCCTCGATGGCGGAGTGGATCGGGGCGTTCGAGCGGTCGATCGGCACGGGCGATGCCGGGAAGTCCTCGAAGAGGGCCGGCAGATCCTTCAGAAACGCATCGGTATCCATCCCCGAACCCTACAATGACCTGATGCCGCTCGCCCTTGTGCTCGGGCCAGCGAACTGCGGAAAGATCGGGTTGCTCCAGGAGCGATTCCTGGCTTTCGTGGACGCTGGATCTGATCCGTTTCTGGTCGTCCCCAACCGTCCCGACGTCGAAGCATTCGAGCACGACGCGCTGCGCCGCCGCGGCGGCCTCCTGGGCGGCCGCGTGGGCACGTTCGACACGCTGTTCGAGGACGTCCTCGAGCGCTGCGGCGAGTCCACCCGCGCCCTCACAGACGTCCAGCGCCGGCTGATCCTCATGCGCCTCGCGGCCCGCACCGAGCTCGACGCCGTGGCTGTCTCGGCCCGCTTCTCGGGCTTTGCAGACGCGCTTGCGGGCATGGCCGACGAGCTCGCCGCCGGCATGGTCGATCCCGAGCCCGGCGCGGGCAGCGAGGGCGAGCTCTTCGGCCTGGTTCGCGCCTACCGGGAGGAGTGCGGGCGGCTGGGGCTCGGCCGCGACCGGCTGGGCACCCGGGCCCGCGCGGCAGAGCTCCTGGAGCAGCGGCTGGAGGCCTGGGACGACCGGCCCGTGCTGGCCTACGGGTTCGAGGACATGACCACGGCCCAGGTACGCGCGCTCCTGGCGCTCTCGGCCCGCGTGCCGGTCACCGTGTCGCTGCCCTACGAGGTGGGCCGGCCCGCCTACGCTGCCGTGTCGCCGCTGGTGGAGGCGCTCGGCAAGGCGTCGCCCGAGGTGATCGAGCTGCCGCCCGCAGCTCACTTCGACTCCCCGGTGCTCGCGCACCTCGAGCGCACCATCTTCACCGACGCGCCCGCCCCGCCGCCGCCCGCCGAGGACGGGTCGGTGGTGTACCTCGAGGGAGCCGGCCGCAGGCGCGTTGCCGAGCTGGTCGCCGCCGAGGTGCTGGCGCTCATCCGCGAGGGGATCACCCCCGACGAGATCGGGGTGATCGTGCCCTCGCTGAAGGATCACCGGCTGCCGCTGGAGAACGCGTTTGCGTCGCTCGGCATCCCGTTCTCGGTGGACGCCCGCGTGCCGCTCGCCCAGACCGGCTTTGGCGTCGCCCTGCTCGGCGCGCTGCGGTTCGGCTGGATGGGCGGCGAGCGGCCCGAGCTCTTCGCCTACCTGCGAAGCCCGTTCTCGGGCATCGCCCGGCGCCGGGTCGACTTCGCCGAGGGCAGGCTGCGCGGCCGCGGCGTGTTCGGCCACGACGAGACGCGCGCCTCCATGTCGGAGCTCGTGGGCGAGGCGTTCAGCCCCGCCATCGACCGGCTCATCTCCGAGCCCGATCCGCTGGCCGGTGCGGCGCTCCTTGCCCGGCAGATGGTGCGCGCCGCAAACACGCTGGGCGCGCGGTTCGTGCCCTCGCACGGGCGCGTGGCGGTGCGCGGGTGCCGCGCGGTGCTGCGCGCGGTGGACGAGATCCGCGCGCTGGGGCTGGACGACCTCGAGCGCGGCGCGCTCATCGATCTCATCGCGCGCATCCCTGTGCGGATCGGCGACGACGCCGAGCCCGGCCGCGTGGCGATCCTCGGCCTGCGCCGCGCCCGCACCCGCCGCTTCCAGGCCGCCTTCGTGCTTGGCCTCGAGGAGGGGAGCCTGCCCGGCGCCGGCAACGACCGGCGCCTGCTGGGCTCCGAGGCCGCCGGCCAGATCGGCCTCCAGCGCACCGATCCCGCAGAGATCGACCGCCACCTCTTCGCGACCGCATGCACCCGGCCGTGGAAGCGCCTGCACCTGGTGCGGCAGGCCTCCAGCGAGGACGGAAAGCCGCTGCAGCCCTCGCCGTTTCTCACCGAGGTCAAGCGCCTGCTCGACCCCGCGACCCCCACGCGCCGGCGAAACCTCTCCGACAGCGCGTGGCCGCTCGAGGCGGCGCCCGACGACCGAAACCGCCAGCGCGCCCTTGCCCGCGACCTGCGCGACGCGCCCGACTGGGCCATCGCGATGGCCGGCTCGCTCGGCTGGGAGCGGAAGCTCCGGCGTGCCCAGGGCTCGTTCAAGCGCTCGACGGCGCTTCGCAACCCCCAGGTGCTGGCGAGCCTCGCGGCCACCGAGCGGTTCTCGGTGACCGACCTCGAGCGCTTCGGCGACTGCTCGTCCATCTGGTTCGTCGAGCGCATGTTGCGGCCCGGCGAGATCGACTTCGAGCTCGACGCGAAGCTGCGCGGATCGGTGGCCCACGCGACGCTCGCGCGGTTCTTCGCCCAGCTGCCCGCCGAGCTCGGGATGGAGCGGCTCACGCCCGAGAACGTCGAGGACGCCTGGCCCGTGATGCTCCGCTGCCTGCACGATGCGCTGGGCGGCCAGCGGGTGGGCGACACGGTGGGCGGGAGGGAGCTCGCGCGATCGCTCGAGCGCGACCTCGAGGCGTTCCTGCGCACCGAGGCGACGCTCAACATGGAGTTCGTCCCCCGCCGGTTCGAGGTGCGCTTCGGCGGCGCATCGTCGCCGCCCGGCCTCAAGGAGGGGCTGAAGATCGGCGACTTCGCCGTCACCGGCACCATCGACCGCATCGACATGGATCCCGGCATGTCACCGCGCGGCGTGCTCTGGGACTACAAGTCGGGCGCCACGGTGCACCCGGCCGCCCAGCTCGCCCGGCAGGGAAAGCTCCAGCTGCCGCTCTACATCATGGCGCTCCGCGATCTGCTCGGGATCGAGCCCATCGGCGGCCTCTACCGGGCGCTCGCGGGCAAGCGCGACGCGCGTGGCATGGTGCTCGACGCCGAGATCGGCGAGGCGCGCCTCAACAAGAACGACCGGCTCGACTCCGAGGCATTCTGGCAGCACGTCGAGGACGCGTCGGAGATGGCCATCGAGGTGGTGCGGCGGGTGCGGGCGGGCGACGTGCGGCACGATCCGCGCGGCGGCCGCTGCCCGTCGTGGTGCACCTACTTCACGGTCTGCCGGGTGGTGAAGCCGTGAGCCGCGACTGGAACCCCGAGCAGGCGGCAGCCATCACGCGCGACGGCCACGTGTTCGTCTCCGCCGGTGCCGGCACGGGCAAGACCGCGGTGCTGGTGGAGCGCGTGCTGCGCCGCATCGACGCCGGCACGTCGCTCGATGCGATCCTCGTGATCACCTTTACCGACCGCGCCGCGTCCGAGCTGAAGGCCCGCATCCGCGAGGCGCTGGAGCTGCGCGGCGACTTCGATCACGCGCGGGCGGTTGACTCGGCCTGGATCTCGACCATCCACCGCTTCTGCACGCGCATCCTGCGCGCGCACGCCATCGCCGCGGGGCTCGACCCGCAGTTCAGCGTGACCGACGACGTCGGGGCGCGGATCCTCCAGTCCGAGGCGTTCGACAGCGCGCTCGAGCGGTTCCTCTCACTCGACGGCCCCGTCGGATCACGGCGGCTCGACCTGCTCGCCGCCTACTCGCGCCGTCGCCTGCGCGAGCTGCTGCTGGAGGCCTACGAGCGCCTGCGAAGCGCCGGCCGGCCGCTCGAGCTGGTGCCCCACGCAGAGGCCGGCACGGACGCGGCGGCCGACGCCGTGCGCGTGGCTGCGGTGCAGTGCACCAAGGATCAGTCGGCCGAGCTGGTGGCGTTTCTCGACACGCGCCCGGATGCGTCCGGCCTGCTCGACCTGAGCCGCTTCAAGGTGACGAAGGCCGGGGCGTGTGCCGAGTTCGAGCAGGCCCGCCGCGATCTGGAGGAGGCCGCCCGCGATACCGCCGCCATCGCAGATCTGGCCCAGCTCGACGTGCTGCTGAAGGAGTTCGCGCGCTCCTACCAGGAGCTGAAGGACCGCCGGTCACTGGTGGACTTCAACGACCTCGAGCTGCGCGCCGCTGAGCTGCTCGAGCGCTCGCCCGAGCTCGCCACCGAGTACCGCGAGCGCTTCGCCGAGGTGATGGTGGACGAGTTCCAGGACACCAACCGGCTGCAGGTGGCGCTGATCGACCGCATCGCCGGCGACCGCCTGTTCCTGGTGGGCGACGAGTTCCAGAGCATCTACCGGTTCCGCCACGCCGACGTCGCCGTCTACCGCGAGCGGCGCGCCAACGCCGGTGACGAGGTGATCTCGCTGATCCGCAACTACCGGTCATCCGAGCACGTCCTGGGGACGGTCAACGAGCTCTTCACGCGCGCGTTCGGCGATCGCTACTCGCCGCTGGACGCGGCCGGGGCGGTTGATCCCGAGCCGCCCGCCGGCGGCCGCGTCGAGCTGATCCTCGCCGACAAGCGCAGCTTCGACGACGCCGACGAGCACTGGCGGGCCGGCGAGGTGCGGATGGTGGCCGACCGCATCGCCGAGCTCGTGGCGGCCGGCGAGTGCGTCCCGGGCCAGGTGGTGCTGCTCTTCGAGGCCGGCACCGACGCGGTGATGTACGAGACGGCGCTTCGCCGCCGCGGCCTTCGCACCGTGCGCACCACGGGCGGCGGCTACTACGCCCAGCAGCAGGTGGCCGACATCCTCTGCTACCTGCGCCTGCTGCGAAACCGCTACGACGACTTCGCGCTGCTCGGCGTGCTCGCCTCGCCGCTGGTGGGCATCTCGAACGACGCGCTGCTCGCGCTTCGCCGCGGCGCCATCCGCCGGCCGATCTTCACCGCGCTCGAGCGCGACGAGCTGCCCGAGGGCCTCACGCCCGACGAGCAGCGGCTGGTGGCCGCGTTCCTGCAGCGCCTGGCGCGCCTCTCGACCCGCCTGGGCGAGGTGGGGCTCGAGCGGCTCATCGATCTGGTCGTGTCCGAGCACGACTACGACCTGGCCTGCCTGGCCCAGCCCGACGGCGACCGGCGGCTGGCAAACGTCGTGAAGCTCGCGCGGATGGCCGGGAGCTACGAGAACCTGCGCGGCCCCGATCTCGAGGGGTTCATCGGGTTCTGCGACGAGCAGGCCGCGGTGGCAACACGCGAGGGTGAGGCGGCGACGGCCGAGGAGGACGATCAGGCAGTGGTGCTCATGACCACGCACGCCGCCAAGGGGCTCGAGTTCGACGTGGTGGTGCTCGTCGACACCGGCCGGGAGCGGTTCGCCCGCCAGGCCGGCGACATCCTGGTCGACGCGGCGGGCCGGGTGGCCCTCCGCGCGCCGCATCCGCTCGACGGGTCGATGAACCGCGCCCTCGGCTGGGGCGACGTCGCGAAGGCCGAGACGGCTGCCCAGACCGAGGAGGGGCGGCGCCTGCAGTACGTGGCGCTCACCCGCGCGCGGCGCCACCTGATCGTCTCGGGGGCGCTCGACCCGGGCGAGGACACCACCATCTCGCAGATTTGCACCACCCTGGGCGTCGGCCTGGACGCGGCCGGCGACATCGAGGTCGGCACGGCGCGCCTGCGCGTGCACGTCGGGACGCCGTCGGACCAGATCCAGGACGTCTCCCAGCAGGCCCCCGAGGCGGAGATCGGCGCGCAGCTCGAGCTGTTCTCCCAGGGCGGGCGCAACATCATCGCGCTGCCCGCGCTCGAGCCGGCACCGGCACCTGCCGCCGTCGCGCTCCCGCGGCTCTCCTACAGCGCCCTGGCGCTCTACCGCCGCTGCGGCTACCGCTACTTCGCCCAGCGCGTGCTGGGGCTGCCCGAGCCCGAGCGTGAGCGCGGCGCGGAGGGCGGGCTCGACCCGCTGGAGCTCGGCGACGCCGTCCATCTCGAGCTGGAGCGGCCCGACGGCCGCTGGAGGGTGCGCTACCCCTCGGCGTCGGCCGAGAACGTCGAGCTGATCACGCGCCTGGTGGGGAACTGGAGCGGGTCGGAGCTCGCCGGCAGGGTGGCGGGCATCGACGACATCACGCGCGAGCTCGCCTTCGTCTTCGACGTGGACGGCGTGCTCTTCCACGGCCGCATCGACATCTTCGCGCGCCCCCGGCCCGAGACGGCGCTCGTGATCGACTTCAAGACCAACCGGCTGGGGGAGACGCCCATCGAGGAGGTCGTCGATACCAGCTATGGCGTGCAGGTCGCGACCTACGCGCTCGCCGCGCTGCGGGCCGGCGTGGAGGAGGTCGAGATCGCCTACGCCTTTCTCGAGAACATGGAGGTCACGCCGGTCAGGACGTTCACCGCCGCCGACGCACCGGCGCTCGAGGCCGAGCTGCGGGCCGACATCGATGCCATCCGCGCGGGCCAGTTCCCGGCACGGCCGGGCTACCAGTGCCGCGACTGCCCGGCGCTCGACCTGCTCTGTGCCGGCGAGCGGCTGGAGTGGGGCGAGTGAGCGCGCGCGACGAGCGCAGGGCGCGGGCGGTCGAGATCCTCGACCGGCTTGCCGCCGAGCATCCCGACGCCCACATCGCGCTGACCTTCTCCTCGCCGCTCGACCTGCTGGTGGCGACGATCCTCTCGGCGCAGTGCACCGACGTGCGCGTGAACGAGGTCACGGTCGAGCTCTTCCGCCGGTGCCGCACCGCGGAGGACTACCTGAACCTGGGTGAGGGCGAGCTCGAGGCGCTCATCCGGCCGACCGGGTTCTTCAACCAGAAGGCGCGGTCCATCCGCGGGTGCTGCCTGGCCCTCGTGGAGCGCTTCGGCGGCGAGGTGCCGCGTACCACCGCCGAGCTCGTGACCCTGCCCGGGGTCGGCCGGAAGACCGCTGCGGTGGTGTCGGGCAATGCGTTCGGCGTGCGCGAGGGGATCGCGGTGGACACGCACGTCGGGCGCCTCTCGCGCCGGCTTCGGCTCACGCGCCTGCACGATCCGGTGAAGGTCGAGCGGGTGCTGATGGGCCTCTACCCGCGCGAGCGGTGGCTGCAGGTGTCCGACGTGCTCATCTTCCACGGCCGGCGGGTCTGCAAGTCGCAGAATCCCAGCTGCGCGGAGTGCGCCGTCAATGATCTGTGCCCGTCGGCGTTCAAGCTCGGCACGGTTTCGCGACGCAAACCGCGTTGATCGGTGACGTGCCGCCGGGGCATCATCCCCGCCATGCGAAGAATCGAACTCGAACTCTATGCCGACCGCATCTCCCGCCACGCTGAGCGTCTGCGCGACGAGATCGACGGTGCCCGTACCCGTATCGCCTGGGCTCGCTTCGAGCACTCGGCGCGAGCAGAGCTCGGCCAGCGCGACGGCGCCGTACTCGATGCGTTAGGGGTGTTCGCCGGCGCCGATGAGCCCGCAGAGCGCCGCCTGCTGGATCGCCGCGTGCGTCAGCTCGCGTCGGTCGAGCGGTATCAGGTGCTGGTGGAGCGGGCCCTGTCCCAGGCGAGCGAGGCCAGCAGGCCGCCGTCCTCGTCGTAGGCAGGGAACAGATCCACGCGGATGTGCTTGACGATGCCCGAGCGGTGGCGGATGGTCATGTCCTGGTCGAGCTTACGGACGCCCCATTCGAGCACCACCGCGACGGGGTCGGGATCGCCATCAGCCGGCGCGAGGCCGAACGCCTCACGCAGAGGCTTCCCCATGACGTCGCGCTCGGAGTAGCCGGTGATCTCGAAGACGCCCTCGCCGCACACCAGGATGCGGGTGTCGCGATCGCACGCGACCAGGCCCGCGCCGGCGGGCGGGTAGTAGTCCTCGAGGGTCTCGAAGAGAAACCCGAAGCCGCACTTCTCGCAGCCAACCGGCTGCGTGGTGAGGCCTGCCAGGCCATCGTCGTCGGCCGCGCGGGTGGAGCACTGGGGGCAGATGAAGTAGCGCATCGTCCTGACTCTAGCCGCGTGAATGACCGGTGCCGGGCACCGGTTATTCACGCTCCAATCTTGCTAGACCGCCGCCGATTCCGGCGTCTTGGCTGCGTGGGCCTCGTGGGTGAGCCAGCGCTCTGCGTCGAGGGCGGCGGCGCATCCCTGGCCGGCCGCGGTCACGGCCTGCCGGTAGATGTGATCCACCACGTCACCGCCGGCGAAGACGCCGTCGATGTTGGTCATGGTCGAGCCCGGCCGCACCAGCAGGTAGCCGGCGTCATCCATGTCGAGGATGCCCTTGAAGAGCGTGGTTGCCGGATCGTGGCCGATCGCCACGAACACGCCGTCGGTGTCCAGCTCGCGCCGCTCGCCGGTGACCGTGTCCTCGAGAAGCACGCCCGTCACCTTGCCGGTGTCGGCGTGCAGCACCTCCACCACGTGGGCGTTGGTCACCAGGTCGACGTTGTCCTTGGCGCGGGCGTGATCGATCATGATGGCCGAGGCGCGGAACTCGTCGCGCCGGTGCACGAGCGTCACCTGGCTCGCGAACTTCGCGAGGAAGGTGGCCTCCTCGAACGCCGAGTCGCCGCCGCCCACCACAACCACGCGCCGCTGCCGGAAGAACGCCGCGTCGCAGGTGGCGCAGTAGCTCACGCCCTTGCCCTGGAGCGCGATCTCCGACTCGAGCCCGAGGGTGCGTGCCGTCGCGCCGGTGGCGATGATGACCGACTCTGCGAGATGCTCCTGATCACCGACGTAGACCTTGAAGGGGCGCTCCGAGAAATCGACGCGCGTGACGTCGTCGGACACCAGCTCGGCGCCGAAGCGCTCGGCCTGGGCGCGCATCGTGCCCATGAGCACGGGGCCCATGATGCCCTCCTCGAAGCCCGGGTAGTTCTCGACGTCGGAGGTGATCATGAGCTGTCCGCCGAACCGGAACCCCTCGAATACCAGGGGATTCAGGTTGCCACGGGCGGCGTAGAGCGCCGCGGTGTAGCCGGCGGGGCCGCCGCCGATGATGATCAGCTCTCGCACGTTGTCAGTGTCAGTCATTTTACTCCAGTCCTCTTCGAGGCCTGTTCGTTACGGGGTTAAAACGCCTCGTCATCTTTAACGCGGACGACCTGAAAACATTCCTGGCAGCGATCGCACACGCGCGCGCCGCTCACGATCCGGTTTCCGAAGAACGATCCCAGCGCGCCACCGCAGTAGGGGCAGAACGCCACGGCGGGCTCGGTTTCGGGCTCGGTGTCCACAGGCTTGAACCATATTCAGTGTAATCGTCTGCGGATGATTGCCGATGTATTGGGCGATGCAGCCTGACCACCCGACTCCCTCGCTACCATTGCCGCGATGAGCAAGTCCAAGAAGCGGATCACCAACGAGAAGCGCGAGCGCCTGGGCACCGGTGCCGGGATCGCTCCCACCGGCTCCAGGAAGGGCGGCGGATTCCCGCTCTGGGGCTGGATCGTGGGTGTGGTCGCGATCGTCGCCATCGTCGGCGGCGCCACCGCGTTCATGCTCCACAAGAGCTCCTCGAGCGGCCAGAGCGCCTCGTGCGTGCAGAACCGCCTCTCCAAGGCCACGCTCGATCCGTTGTCGCTGCCGACCTGGCCGGCCAACTACGACGACCTCCAGTGCGCGCTCGATGCGCTCAACCTGCAGCCGAGCACGGAGGGCCAGGGCAACGGCGTCCACTACCACGCTCATCTGACGCTCTACGTGAACGGCAGCAAGGTGCAGGTTCCCGACTACATCGGGCTTCCGCAGGCGGGCGGCATGACGTCGACCACCACGTCGGAGATCCACACTCACGGCCGCGAGACCGACCCGGTGCCGGGCATCATCCACATCGAGTCGCCCACCCAGGGATTCCGCGCCAACCTCCAGCAGTTCTTCGATGTCTGGGGCGTCTACGCGGCCGCGGGACAGCTCGGCGGCTACCAGAAGCCCATCCAGGTCTGGGTCAACGGCAAGCCCGAGTCGAACTGGCTCACCACACCGCTGCAGGAGCACGACGCGGTCACGATGGTCGTCGGCGATCCGCCCGCGGGCTTCAAGCCCGACAAGTCCTTCACGTTCCCAAGCGGCGAGTAGGCATGGCCCGGAGCCCGAAGAAGTCCCCCGTCATCGTGCACCCGCCGCGCACCGACCATGTCGAGCCGGGTGAGCGCGTCCGCATCATCCCCACGGGCCTCACCGCAACCGTCGTACGCACCCAGGGCCGCAGCGTCGTCCTCGAGCTGGACGAGGCCTACGACCTGAACGGCGTGGGCACGCGCACGTACTACAGCTACCCCGGCGAGCTCGAGCCGCTGCCGGCCACCGCCTCCTAGCGGCGGCTGCGCGGACGCACCGGCGCAGGTGCGAGCGGACTGCGGCTGGGGCGTGAGTGCGGGCCGTTTCTGGGCGGCTGGGGCGGCCGGTTCCACGTGACCTTCTGGCCGCCGTCGCCGTCGGATCCGCCACGCCACAGGTACCCGAGCATCCTGCCGATCTGGACGATCGCCACCACCACGAGCACCGTCAGGGCCACGTCGAACGAGATCAGGCCGACCGTTTCCATGGCGTGAATCTAGCATGCTCCCGGCCGCCTGCCCGCTTGACGCCGGCGCTCCCCCGCGAGCACCCGTTTGGGGGATGGAACCCACGGCCGATGGGCGGGACACTTGCAGGGCTTTGGAAACGATGCACACTCCCGGACACGAGAACACGGCACCCTCGCTCGAGCGGCTTGCGGCACTGCAGCTGGTGCTCGAGTCCTCGGTGGACATGCGGAGCTCCGACGGCGGCACGGTCGAGGTGTGGACGATCAGCGCCGACGGCGACACCGTCCATGCCACGGCGCCCCGGCTCGAGGTGCGCGGCGGCATCGAGCTGGAAGCCCAGATGCAGCTGAACGGCCTGCCCTACACCGTCACCACCGAGGTCGTCGAGGCCGGCTACCGCTCGCCGACCCGGGCATCGCTCGAGCTTCGGGTCACCGGTGTCGCTCCCACCGAGTCGCGCCGCTTCGAGCCGCGCACGCCGGTTGCCACCCAGGTCTCGCTGGTGGCTCGCGACTGCGACCGGCTGATGGACGACACCGAGATGGAGACCGTCGCGGTGGATCTCTCGCCCTCGGGCATCGGAATCTCGTGCCTGGACGCCCGCGTGCGCCCCGGCGACGTCTTCGCGCTTCACTGCCGGTTCATCAACGGCGTGATCGACCAGCACGTGCGGGTCGAGCGCACCACGTCGTTCGACTCCGGCCAGCGGATCATCGGCTGCACCTTCCTGCACGCCAACGCCGCGACCTACGCGGTGGTCAACAAGATCCTCAAGCGCACCGACGACGCGCCGTACATCACCTGAGTCTCAGAGTCCTCTCAGATGTTTAGGGCAGAGTTGGGCGTCATGCACCTCACGCTGCTCGCTGCCCCCATCTCCTACGCGCAGGCCATCATCCTGGGACTCATCCAGGGCGTGGCCGAGCTCTTTCCCATCTCGAGCCTCGGCCAGAGCGTGGTGCTGCCGCACCTCTTCGGCTGGAACATCCATCAGAACCAGCCGTACTTCCTCTCGTTCCTGGTGGCGACCCACCTCGCGACATCGCTTGTGCTGCTGGCGTTCTTCTGGCGCGACTGGGTGCGGATCTTCAAGGGGCTCGCCCGCATCGCGCGGGACCGCGGCATCGCCGAGGACAACAGCGACGGGATGCTCGGCTGGCTCCTGATCCTGGGCACCATCCCGGCCGGCATCCTCGGGCTCGCGCTCGAACACCCGCTGCGCGACCTGTTCGCATCGGCTCAGTCGGCTGCGATCTTCCTGATCCTGAACGGCGTGCTGCTCTACGGGGCCGAGCGGCTGCGCCGGCGCGCACCCGTGAACCAGCCCGATGACGGGCCGGAGGGAGACGCCCGCGTCGCCCGCACGGTGAGCTGGAAGCAGGCGCTCGTGATCGGCGCTGCCCAGGCCGTGGCGCTGATCCCCGGCTTCTCGCGCTCCGGCGCGTCGATGGCCGGCGGCCTGCGGGTGGGGCTCTCGAACGAGGACGCGGCGCGGTTTGCCTTCCTGCTCGCCACCCCCATCATCGGCGCGGCTGCGCTGCTCAAGCTGCCCGATCTCTTCGGCTCGGCGGGAGACGGGGTGCGCGGCCAGGCGCTGGTCGCCTCGCTCTGCGCTGCAGGTGCTGCGGCCGTCTCGATCAGGTTTCTCATGCGCTACTTCGAGACCAACCGGCTCACGCCGTTCGCTGTCTTCTGCGCCGTTGAGGGAATTCTCCTCACCGTGTACTTCGCGGCCTGACCGAGACACCGACTCCCGCCTCCCGGGGGGTCTCCCAAACACCCCGGGAGGCGGGCAACTGATGCGAAGACTACGAGCGGGCCACACGCCAGTCTGCATCGACGGATGCACTTTGAATGCATCCGTGGATACAGATGGTTGGATCCCGGTCTGGTATCCGCAGTCCATTCGCGGGTAGATTCCCGGACATGTCCGACACGATGACGCTGCTCTTCTCCGACATCGAGGGATCGAGCTCGCTCATGAAGCGGCTCGGGAACGAGTGGCCGGGGGTGCTCGACCGCCATCGGGTGCTCCTGCGCGAGGCCGTCGAGTCGGAGGCGGGCAAGGTGGTGGACTGTCAGGGCGATGCCATGTTCGCGGCGTTTCGCTCCGCGCAGGCGGCGACGAACGCGGCGGCGGTCGGCCAGGCGCGGATCGCCGCTGCCGAGTGGCCGGCGAACGGCGACGTGCGGGTGCGGATGGCCATCCACACCGGCGAGCCCCACTGCACCGCCGACGGCTATACCGGCATCGACGTCGTCCACGCGGCGCGGCTCTGCGCGGCGGGCCACGGCGGCCAGGTGCTGCTGACGCAGACGGCGCGGCTCATCTCGCGGGCCGAGACGACCGACCTCGGACCCATCAAGCTGCCCGACATGGACGAGCAGGAGAAGGTCTACCAGCTGGCCGGGCCCGGACTGCAGACCAGCTTTCCGCCGCTGCGGCACGGAGTGTCCGCGCCGCTCGACGCGATGGGGCGGCCCGAGACTCCCCAGCAGCGGTTGAAGCGCGTCGAGAAGACCTTCGACGATCGCATCAACGAGAAGGTCGCAAGCCTTCTGGAGCGGGTGCTCGAGGCCCCGTTCGGCAAGCTGCCGCCCGGCAAGTAGGCGCCGGCAGGCGGCTCCCGGCTTAGCCCGCGTCGTCCCAGGCGTCGCGGGCTGCGTCCAGCAGCGGCACGCGGTAGCCGTCGCTGCGATCGGCGGTCTCGCCCAGGCCGCCGCCATCCACCCTGGGCGTCACGAGCACCACGGTGTTCGCGTCGCGATCGACGCCGGCGACGACGAGCGATCCGGCATCGGCCTCGGTCATGGTCTCGAAGACCACCACCACGGCGTCGGCGTCGCTCTCATCCAGCGCGTGGGCCAGATCGTGCTCGTGCGAGTCGCTGAAGAGATCGGCCTCGACCGTCCCGTCCGGCATCCGCAGGAAGAACATCGCCGCGTGATCGCCGTCCTCCTCGATCACCGATCGGGCGATGCCGTTGAGGTGCTGGGCGAGCCGGCGCAGCTCGGCGAGCGACTCGCTCACCGGGTCGCCAGCTCGTAGAACGTCCCGCGGCTCTCCAGCAGCTCGCGCTCGGTGCCGCGCTCGATGATCTCGCCGTGGCGCACCACCAGGATCTGGGTGGCGCGGCGGACGGTCGCAAGGCGGTGGGCGATGATGACCGACGTGCGGCCGTGCAGCAGCCGGTCGAGCGCGCGCTCGATGAGGAGCTCGGTGGGCCGGTCGATGTTGGACGTCGCCTCGTCGAGGATCAGGATCCGGGGATCGGCCAGGAGCGCGCGGGCGATGGAGATGAGCTGGCGCTCGCCGGCCGAGAGGCTCGCGCCGCCCTCGCGCACGCGGTGATCGAGGCCCTTCGGGAACCGCGCGGCGACGTGGTGCACGCCGATCGCCTCGGCGGCAGCCCGCACCTCCTCGTCGGTGGCGTCCGGCCGCGCGAACCGGATGTTGTCGGCGATGGTGCCGGCAAAGAGAAACGGATCCTGCAGGACGACGCCCAGCTGGCGGCGGTAGCTTCGCAGCTGGAGGTCGCGCAGATCGACGCCGTCTGCCCGGACGGTGCCGTGCAGCGGGTCGTAGAAGCGTGCGATGAGCTTTGCGAGCGTGGACTTGCCGCCGCCCGACTGGCCCACCAGCGCGATGCACTCGCCGGCGGCCGCGTGGATCTCGATGTTTCGCAGCACGGTGGTCTTGCCGTAGGCGAACGAGACGTCATCCAGGTCGATGCGGCCCTCGAGGTGCGGCGCCGGTGCCGCGCCCGGCCGGTCGGTGATGTCGGCCTCGGTATCCAGGACCGAGGTGATCTTCACCATCGCCGCAGAGGCCGACTGCACGTCGGCGTAGACGTCGGAGAGCTCCTGCAGCGGCTGGAACACCAGCTGCAGCAGGTAGGTCTCGGTGATCAGCGCGCCGATGGTGAGCTCGCCGTCGGCCAGGAGCTGCGCCCCCACCAGCAGCACCGCGCAGGTCGAGATCACGCCCAGCAGCTCGATCGACGGGAAGAACACCGAGAACAGCCGCTGGGCCACGACGTTGGACGTGCGGTTGGCATCGTTCAGCTCATCGAACTGCGCCTGGAACGCCCGCTCGCGGTTGAACGCCTGGATCACCGTCATGCCCGAGACCGATTCGGCCATCTGCGCCGTCACCCCGCTGATGGTGTTTCGCACCTTGAGCTGGGCCACCGAGGAGCGCCGCTGGAACCAGCGCGTGAGGATCAGCGCCGGCGGCAGGGCGATCATCGCCGTTGCTCCCAGCCGCCAGTCGATGACGAAGAGCCCGATGGTCGCGGTGGGCAGAAGGACGATGTTCGAGACGAGCGTGGGGAGGTCTTGCGAGAGCACCTCGGACACCGCGTCCACGTCGCTCGTGAGCCGGGCGATGATCCACCCCGCCCGCTGCTCGGAGAAGTAGCGCAGCGAGAGCGAGGTGAGGTGGTCGAACAGATCCTGGCGCAGCCCCAGCACGATCTCCTGGCCGATGCCCGCGACGCCGCGGATGAGCATCGCGCTCAGCACCCAGCCGACGGCGCCCAGCACCAGGTAGAGGATGACCACCACGATCAGGTACTGCTCGTCGGAGTTCGAGATGCCGTTGTCGATGGCGAGCTTCACCAGGATCCAGCCGCCCGTCTGCGCCGCCGCGCCGCCGGTTGCGATCAGCACCATCCACGCGACGTAGCCCCACCTCCCCTTCAGATAGGGCGCAAGGCGGGCGAGCCCGCTGTCTGACCTAGCCGGCAAACGCAACGATCTCATCTCCGAAGAGGGCAGAGAACGCCCCATCCGATTCGAGGAGCTCGGCCGGCGGGCCCTCCTCGCTCACCTTCCCGCCCACCAGCACCACTGCGCGATCGGCGAGGAGCGCCGTCGAGAGCCGCTGGGTCGCGATGATCGCCGTGCGCGTGCCGAGGGCAGGCCGCAGTCGCGCGAGCAGGTCGCGCTCGGTGTGCGTATCGACGGCGGAGAGCGGGTCGTCCAGCACCACCACCCGGGCGTCGGTGAGGAGCGCGCGCGCCAGCGCGACGCGCTGGCGCTGGCCGCCCGAGAGGTTCACGCCGCGCTCGCCGATGAGCGTGTCGTAGCCGTCGGGAAGATCGTCGACGAACGACGCCACGCCGGCGGCTTCGCTCGCGGCGAGCACCTGCTCCCAGGATGCATCGGGCCGGCCTGCCACCAGGTTCTCGCGCAGCGACACCGAGAACAGCACGGCCCGCTGGGTGACCACGGCCACCGCGCTGCGCAGCTCGGCCAGCTGCACGTCTCGCACGTTGCAGCCGCTGAGCAGGATCCTGCCCTCCGCCGGGTCATAGAACCGCGAGAGCAGCGAGAGAAGCGTCGACTTCCCGGCCCCGGTGCCCCCGCAGACTGCCACCAGCTCGCCCGCGCCGGCCGCCAGGTTGACGCCCGTGAGCACCTCGCTGGTGGGCTCGTAGCCAAAGTGCACGTCGTCGAAGCGCACATCGAGCGGACCGGCCGGAAGCGGCCGCGGTTCGGCCGGCTCGGGCGGCCGCGGCACCTGCTCGAGCCACGCGAACGTGCGGCCGGCCGACGCCACCGCGCGCTGGGCCAGGTTGAGGATCCAGCCGAGCGACTCGAGCGGCCAGGCGAGCTGCAGCAGCACGGAGTTGAAGAGCACGAACTGGCCGATGGTGAGGTTGCCGTTGATCACGTCGATGCCGCCGAGCAGCAGCACCACGGCGATCGAGAGGCCGGGCAGGAAGTAGAGGCCGGGGAGGTGCCGGGCCTCGACGCCGGCCTGGCGGATGACGACCCCGCGGATGGACTCGGCCTTCGCGCCGAACCGGTCGCGCACGTCGTCCTCGCGGCCGAACGCCTGCACCATCTCGATGCCTACCACCGACTCGTCGGCAGCCTCGGTCAGGTCGCCCTTGCGCTCCTGCACCTCGCGCGAGATGGGCATCACGCGGTGGGCGAAGTGCCACGCGAGGATGCCGATCAGCGGTGTGGTGACGATGGCGTAGAGCGCCAGGCGCAGGTTTACGTAGCCCAGCAGAAGGCCGCCGCCGACGATCATCATGGCGCTCTGCACGGCCTGCACCATGCCCCAGCCGATGAAGTACCGCACGGGATAGAGGTCGTTGGTCGCGCGCGAGACCACCTGGCCGGTCGCGTGGCGGTCGAAGAACGCTCGCGGGAACTCGAGGTAGGCCTCGTAGAGCAGCTCGCGCATGCGGGCCTCGAGGCGTACGCCCACGCGCGAGGTGGCATAGCGGCGCGAGTAGTTCACCCAGAACCGGATGACGGCCAGCACGAGGATCGCCGCGATGTAGGGCCAGATCCGCGGTGGCGGACCGGGCGAATCGACCTCGTCGATCACCTGCTGCAGGATCACCGGGATCGCGAGCGAGAGCACGGTGTAGAAGAACGCGCACACGAGGCCGATCGTCACCAGCCGCGACTCCTCCCGCCACAGGCGAAACAGCCGGCGAACGGTTGGCCAGAGCGGATAGTCCTCTGGATCAACGCTGCCCACTGCCCGACCACCTCCCACTGCTCGATACGTCCGCTGCGAAGGGCAGGCTAGTGCGCCGTGCCGCCGGATCTGACCGGTCCCTGCAGGCGGCGGCCGCAACGGCGTAACCTCTACAGTGTCCGAAAGGGTATGTTGAATACTGGATTGAAATGACAGATCAGGAACTCGATCAGATCTTCGAAACTGCACTCGCCGTGGGCGAGGAGACGATGGCCGCGACCGAGACGTCGGGCGAGAACCCGTCGCCGCACGAGGCCGTCGAGCTCGAGGCCAAGGTCGAGAACGCCGTTGCAGTGCTCGACGCCGCCGCCGAGGCGCTGCCGATGGAGAAGTCCCTGCAACTGCTCGAAATTCGCGAGACCCTCGCAGGCACCAGCGACGACGCCGTCGATCCGTTGCACGCCGCTCGCGGCCTCGCGTTTGCGGGCCTCTGGGCGATCACCGTGTGGCTCGTGATCATCGCAGTCGTGCTGTGGGGCCTCGTGCTGGTCGGCGTCCACTTCTAGAGCGACAGCGCGAAGGCCCGGACGGCCGCGACTGTCAACCCACGGCCGCCCGGGGAGGTGAGTGGCCCGGGCCGTCGTCGGCGTGCCCAGACCGGGTTCATTTTGCCACAGGCGAGTACGCTTTGCACTTGACGCAAACGGAAGTATTTTGCGCCTGAACGCCTCCGAAGATGCAGCCTGGCCACGTGCGGTGATATCGTCCTTAGTTGGCCCTGGAAAATGGATTCCGACGGGTAATCGATGCAGATTGCTCAGGGGTACGCACAGGATCAAGATTACGTGGAGGTGAGTTTAGTGAGGGAATCAGGCCGCCTATTGAAGCGGCGTTCCACGCGGTTTGCCGCAGCGCTTTCCGTCGTCGCCCTGCTGGGACTGGCAGGGTGCGGAGGGAGCAGCAGCAACTCGAGCAGCAGCAGTAGCTCGAGCAGCAGCGGCTCGACCGGCTCGACGTCGAGCACGGGCACGCTCGCGACCGACTACGCGCTTCCGGGGGCGAACCTCCAGAACACGCGGTACGTCGGCGGCCCGATCAACGCATCCAACGTCGGCTCGCTGAAGCAGGCGTGGACGGTGCCGATCAAGGCCAAGGGCTCGTTCGGCACGTATGCGACGACGCCGATCATCACGGGCGGCGTGGTCTACACGCAGGACATCGATTCGAACGTCTATGCGATCGACCTCGCCACCGGCAAGCTCAAGTGGTACAAGAGCTACAACAGCCCCTCCGTGGGGCCGAACGGTGTCACCGTCGATAACGGCGTGGTCTACGGCAATACCGCGGATTCGACGTTCGCCATCCAGGCGAGCACGGGTGAGCAGCTCTGGATCAAGAAGCTCACGCGCAATGCCAACGAGGGCATCGACATGGCGCCGGGCATCAATGACGGCACGCTCTACGTGTCAACGGTGCCGGGCAACAATGCCGGCTTCTACAAGGGCAACGGCCAGGCAATTCTCTGGGCGATGGATGCCAAGACCGGTGACGTGAAGTGGAAGTGGGACGAGGTGCCGACCAACCTCTGGTCGAACAAGAACACGAACATCAACTCGGGTGGCGGCCAGTGGGATCCGCCGTCGTTCGATGCCAACGGCGACGTCTACATCGGCGTCTCCAACCCGGCACCGTTCCCGGGCACCAAGGAGTTCCCGCAGGGTTCCAGCCGCCTCGGCAAGAACCTCTATACGGACTCCATCGTGAAGCTCGACCACACGACCGGTAAGCTGGACTGGTACTACCAGCTGACGCCGCATGACATCGCCGACTGGGACATGGAGAACTCCCCCATGCTCACGACCATCAACGGCCAGCCGGCCGTGGTGGACGGCGGCAAGGGCGGCATCGTCGTGGCAGTTGACGAGTCGACGGGCAAGCTTCTGTGGAAGACCCCGATCGGCAAGCACAACGGCCATGACGACGACGGGATGCTCACCATCAACGGCCCCTCCAAGCAGGTCAAGTCGCCTCGCCTGGTGTATCCGGGCCCGCTCGGCGGCATCGAGTCGCAGCTCGCCACCAACGGCACCACGACGTTCGCGGCAATGAACGATCTGGGTGTCACCTACGACGACGCCAAGGCCAGCTCCACCCTCCAGCCCTTCACCAAGGGCACGGGTGAGATGGTGGCGCTCGACCAGAACACCGGCAAGGTCAAGTGGCAGCACAAGTTCACCAGCTCGCCGTACGGAGCGGCAACGCTCTCGAACAACGTGGTCTTCACGACGACGTTTGACGGCACGGTCTGGGGACTGAACGCCGACACCGGCGCGGTGCTCTGGAGCTCCAAGCTCCCGGCCGGCACCAACACGCCGGTCGCAGTTGGCAGCGGCTACGTGATCACGGCAGGCTCCTTCCCGCTGGCCAAGAGCCAGAAGGCCGAGATCGTGGCCTACAAGCTGCCGTAGCACACGGAAGGCGCGGCCCGGCTCCCGATCCGAGGGGGCCGGGCCGCCCGATGTCGAATCTCGGCGTGCCCGTTCGACGCATGGGGTAGAGGGAGCTCACGGGGAGCTCCCGCACGCAAAGGAGATCGACATGGGAAAGCTGATCGCAACCACGCAGGCCACCCTCGACGGCGTCATCGATCCGGTCGGGGCCTGGGTGAACGCCGACGGCGGCCACGGCGACTACTCGTTCGAGCGCCAGGAGCGGTCGAGCGGGCTCGTGCTCGGACGAAAGACGTTCGAGGGACTCGCCGGGTACTGGCCGGACAAGACGGGCCGGTGGGCCGACATGGTTAATGCGATGCCGAAGTACGTGGCCTCGACGACCCTCTCGGGGGAGCTGCCCTGGAACGGGACGCTGCTCGCGGGTGATCTCGGGGACTCGATCCCGAAGCTGAAGGCCGGCACCGACGGCGACCTCTTCGTGCACGGCAGCGGCGAGTTCGCCTACGCGCTGGCTGAGAAGGGCCTCGTTGACGAGTTCGAGGTGTACGTGAACCCGATCGTCTGGGGCGGCGGGAACCTGCACGTGCTGGGCGACCGCGGAACGGTGCGGCTGCAGCTGGAGGACGTGAAGCGGTTCGAGTCCGGAGTGGTGCTGCTCACGTACGTGGCTGGGTGACCTCTAGCCATCCGACCGTGGCGCCCTTGCCGCACGCGGATCGTCCGCGTTGATCTCGTGGCTAGCGCGCCGAAGCCAGGTTGTCGGAGCTTGCTGACTTGTAGACCTGCGGCGAGGAGTCAACATCGCGCTCCGACAGCGCCTCGATGAGCAGCGCGGTTGTCTCCCCAGTGTCTGGGATCTCGCCGGACTTCCAGCGAGCGATGAACTCTTCCGGCGTGCGGCCTACCCGCTCTGCGAACGGGGTCGCAGCCGATGGAGTGTCACGCTCCGATGCGACCGTCCAGACGCCGGAGTCCCTCGCGCGAAGCCAGGCTTGAAACGCGGGAGAGGGGATCCGCCGGCTACCCTCGAGCCGGACGCTAGGGAGGACTCCCCGATCAAGCATCTTGTAGACCGCTGAGTCGCTGATACCCAGCTCCGCCGCCACATCCTTGGGTCGCAGGTACATCTTTTCCAGATCCAGCATCGTGCCGAGCCTCCTCCAGCCTCAGTGTCAGCTCCCACCTTACGGCGCGAGTACACCCTAGTCCACTCATTCCGAACAATCCACCAAGTGGAGTCTATGCAGTCTTCGGCATTTCTGGGACACTGGATTAATTCTGCGTTCAACCTGGCGAAACTCACCCGATGACCATTCCATCGACGTTCGAGGCGTTCGTCTACGAGCGATACCAGTTCATCGAACTCAATCTGACGGTTTGGGGCTACCAGATTCGAAATGGTCGCGACATCAGCGGATGGGACACGTCGATCGAACCTCTCGCGGGCTACATCCACATCACTGCGAGCCACGGACTCCCTGAAGGGCGCCTGGCGGAAAATGTCTTCGCAGCGGTTACCGAGTACTGGATTCCCCGAACCGCACCCGGGCCGTACCACGAGCGAGGGTTCACCCTGGGTGCCTACTCGTATCACTTCCAGGCCGGGGCCGGGGATCTCGACCGAACCCGGTTCGACTATCACGGCCATCGTCCTGAGATGCCATCCCACGTTCATGAGCGTGGCGAGTCGCAACCGCGGTTTGTTGCCCCGATAACCCCCGAGGTCGCGCTGGCGGAGTTCGAGCAGGAGTTCGCAGATCTCCTGTACGCCGGATTCGACCCAACGGTTCGCGAGGCGAGTTGAGCATCGGCTGAAGGTTCATTCCTGCACGGGACTCGGACGCGAGCGTGTGTTCGTGGAGTGCCCGGGGCGAGACTCGAACTCGCGCTCCCCAAGCGGGGAAGTCGATTTTAAGTCGACCGCGTCTACCAACTCCGCCACCCGGGCGTCGGCTCGTAGGCTACGTCAGCCGGCTGCGGCGAGCACCGCTCCGTGCAGGATGTCGCGCTCCGACACCGTCGCCTCGCCCGTCCCGCATGCCGCAATGACCTCGGCGAGGATCGCGGCTCCCGCCACGATCGTGGGCGCCCGCGCCGGCATGAGGCCCTGCACCTGGTGGAGCTCCTCGAGTCGAAGGCCCGAGAGGTAGGCCAGGAGGCGCTCGACCGTTTCGGCCGAGAGCGTGTGGCCGTCGATCACGGATGGATCCTCCGACGTGAGTCCGAGGTCGATCGTGGCGAGCGTCGTCACCGTGCCGGCCACGCCGATCAGCTCGTGAGCGGCGTCGGTGAGGTCACGCGGGATGACCTTCGCGACGGCCGCGCGCAGCTCGGCGACCGATTCGGCCGGGGGCGGGGCAGAGGGCAGGAACCGCTCGGAGAGCCGGACGCAGCCGATGTCGAGGCTCACCTGGTCGACGACGCCCTCGCTCGAGCCCAGCACGAACTCGGTGGAGCCGCCGCCGATGTCGCAGATGACGGTGCCGTCGCCGGCGGGGCGGCGGGAGGTGACGCCGCGAAACGTCGTGCGCGCCTCCTCGACACCGCTCAGGAGCCGCGCCTCGAACCCGTACCGGCGCTCGATCTCGGCGAGCAGCTCCTTGCCGTTGGATGCGTCGCGCACCGCGCTGGTGGCGACCGCGAGCACCCGCTCGGTGCCGAGCTCTGACGCGCGCTCGGCGTACCGCGCCAGGGCCTCATGTGCCCGCTCGAGCGCCGCGTCGTTGATGGTGCCGCTCGCATCGACGCCGTCGCCGAGCCGGGTGATGGTCAGCAGCCGCTCGACCTCGGCGATCTCATTGCCGTCCACGTCGGCCACCAGGAGCCGGATGGAGTTGGTGCCGATATCGACCGCGCCGACCCGGCGGGTCACCGGCGAAACAGCCGAAGCGCGAGGCGTAGCGGAGCGATGGCAGTCTTCCAGCGATCGATCAGCATGCGGAGGTTGGTGAGCGAGACGTTCAGGCGCTCCATGGCCGCGGTGAGCCGCTCCAGATTCTGCTGCAGCTCGACCTGGCGGGCGCTCAGCGTTGCGAGCCCGCCCACCTGCAGGCTGCCCATGTGCGACTGGATCTGGCCCTGGAGCGCGTTGGCTTTTTTCATGGTGCCGAAGGCCTTGATGCCGACGTACACCGTGGGCACCCCGACCACCACCAGCCATATCACCACCAGCCACCAGATCACAGCCGGGGATGCTATCAACCGGCTAACACTGTGGTAGAATCCGGTGTTCCGGCGCGGGGTGGAGCAGTCCGGTAGCTCGTCGGGCTCATAACCCGAAGGTCGCAGGTTCGAATCCTGCCCCCGCTATCAGCAGAAACCGCCGAACGAGGCGGTTTCCGCGTTTAAAGGCTCCCGCGATCGTGAGTGGTCGAGCTCACGAAGGCAGCTACGGGGCCCGGGGAGGCTCGGAGCGCTTCGTGTCGATCGTCGTGAGATCGATGGTCATCCAGACGGAGTTGCCGCGAGCTGGATCGGGGGTGACGCGACCGCTGTCGGTGAACCCCACCTTCTCGAGCACCCGAAACGACGGGGCATTCCAGTCGCGCACGGTGGCCCACAGCCGACCGCGGCCGGTCGCTGCAGCTTCCGTGACGACGGCCGTTGCGGCTTCGGTTGCATAGCCGTTGCCGTGCACTCGCCGCGCGAACTCGTAGGCGATCTCTGGCTCCTCCGCGCTGCCTTCGCCGACGATGAGTCCGCAGTAGCCGATGAAGTCCGCGTGTGCCAGCCGTTCGACGGCGTACAGGCGAAGGCTCGGGTCGGCGTTCCTGGAGTACTCGGCCAGACGCTCGCGGAGGTCGGCGACCGTCGGCCGCCCATCGACGATCAGGTGACGCGCACGGGGATCTCGTTCTTTCCACAGCCCGCGATGCGGCTCGGCGTCGGACGCGCGCCATGGCCGTAGGCGGAGCCGATCGGTGAACACCTCGCGCGGCATCGGGGTGAAGGTCGTCATCGTCTCCAGCAGGTCTGGACGCGCTTCTACGGCCGTTGCTCGGCGGCCAGCGCGGCGATCCCGCGGATCTGCACATCGAGGGCAAACTCGAAGCGGTCGTCCTCGTCCTCGTTGAACGCCGTGAGCTGGTCGGCCATCTCAACGAGCGTCGGGAAGCGATCCACCGGCAGCGAGGCGAAGTAGTCGCGCACGCCCGCGACGTGCTCGCGGGTCTTCTCCATCGTCCCGATGATCTGGCGCCGGATCGAGTCCTCGTAGGCCACCGAGGCGACGAAGAGCGCGAGCGAATCGCACGCGTACGCCGCCACCGGCGGAGGGACGTCGCTGGCCCGCATGATCCGCAGCATCCCCTCGGCGCCCGTGAGGAGGTTCGGCCCGGTGGGGACGCGCCCGAGCATCACGTAGGCGATGTCCTGGTGGGCGCCCAGCACGCTTCGCACGGAGCGAAGCAGCTCCTTCAGCGGCTCCTGCCAGCCGTCGGGGCCCTCGCCGGGCGCGGGGATCTCAACGTCGGCGCACACGCGGTCGAGCAGCAGCTCGAGCAGCTCCTCCTTGCCGCCGACGTGCTGGTACAACGACGCCGGGCCGGTGTCCAGGCGCTGGGCGACTCGGCGCATCGACACGCCCTCGAGGCCGTCGGCGTCGAGCACTGCCAGTGCGGTCTCGACGATCGCCTCGCGCGTGAGCGGCGCCTTCGCCGGCGTGCTGACCGTCCGCTCGCGAGCGGCAGACCACGGCGGGATCGGAAGTGGGTCACGACTTGACACGAACAGTGATTGTACGCTAGAACACTGTTCGTGTCCAAAAACAGTGTTCGAACAGATGAGCGCGCGCAGTGACCGATCTCGCCGTCGCACCCGCGGCTGACGAAGCCGCGAGCCACGGTCATCCGCGCCGCTGGCTGATCCTCGCGATCGTCCTGATCGTCGAGTGCATGGACCTGCTCGACGGCACCGTCGTGAACGTCGCCGCGCCGACCATCCGCACCGATCTCGGAGCGAGCACCACCGCGCTTGAGTGGATCGTCGGCGGCTACGCCCTCGCGCTGGCCGTCGGCCTCGTCGTCGGCGGGCGCCTCGGCGACCTCTACGGGCGCCGCCGCCTCTTCATGATCGGCATCGTCCTCTTCACGGTGAGCTCGCTGCTCAGCGGCATCGCGCCCAACACCGACCTGCTGATCGTGTTTCGGCTGACCCAGGGTCTGGCAGCGGCGCTCATGATCCCGCAGGGCTTCGGCATCATCTACTCCGCCTTCTCGACCGAGGACCTGCCCAAGGCGTTCGGCGTCTTCGGCCCCGTGATCGGGCTGAGCGCCGTGTTCGGCCCGATCATCGGCGGCGCGCTGGTGGGCGCAGACCTCTTCGGCACCGGCTGGCGCCTGGTCTTTCTCATCAACCTGCCGCTGGGGATCCTCGCGTTCGTCGGCGCGCTTCGCATCATGCCGGAGTCGAAGACGAGCGGCGCGACCCAGCTCGACTGGCGCGGGGCGTTGCTGGTCGCCGCGGCAGCGGGACTCCTCGTCTACCCGATGATCCAGGGCCGCGAGGCCGGCTGGCCGCTCTGGACGTTTGCGATGATGGCGTCGAGCTTCGTGGTGGCGGGCGTCTTCGCCTGGTACCAGCGACGCCGCGAGCAGACGGGCCGCGACCCGCTCATCACCATGAGCCTCTTCACCAAGCGCGCCTACACCAGCGGTCTCGGCGTGATCGTCCTCTTCTTCGGCGGCTTCACCGGGCTGATGCTCACGCTCACGCTCTACATGCAGCTCGGCATGGGCTATAGCGCGATCCACGCAGGTCTGAGCCTCGGCCCGATCTGCCTGGGCCTCGCCGTCGGCGCGACGCTCAGCGGCGGCTTCCTCACCGAGCGGTTCGGCCGGCGGGTGCTCCACTCGGGGTTCGCGGTCCTGCTGGCCGGCGTCGCCTGGACGTACGCGATGATCGACGCGCACGAGATGGCCGTGACGAGCTGGCAGCTCGCCGGGCCGTTCCTCGTGGCGGGCGTCGGCGTCGGCCTCGTCGTCGCCCCGCTCTTCGGGTTCATCCTCGCGGCCGTCGAGGACGCGGAGGTCGGCTCCGCGTCGGGCGTCCTCAACGCGCTGCAGCAGCTGGCCTCGGCAATTGGCGTCGCGCTGGCCGGCACCGTCTTCTTCGCGGCGCTCCCTTCACCCGGCTTCGTGTCCGGGCTCGAGCACGTGCTGCTCCTGGTCGTGGGCCTGACGATCGCCGCGATCCTGCTGGCGCTCCTCCTTCCGCGGATGCCGCGGAAGGAGGAGCTCGGCTGATTCGTCAGACCGCGACCGTCACCCGCAGGAACGTCGCGGGGATCGACGTCGAGTCCGGCCCGCCGGTGTTCTGCGCGGTGAAGAGCGCCTCCAGCTCGGCGTGGAGCTCGTCCTCCTTGCCGGCCGCGGCCGCAGCGGCATAGGCATTCATGGTGGGCCCGTAGTACTCCCTGAACGCCGCGAGCAGCTGTGACGGCGTGCCGGGGTAGGCAAACGTGTAGGTGTCGCGCTCGCAGGTGACCTGGGCGGCCGGGATCCCCGCGCCGGCGAACCGCTCGGCCACCGTCTGCTCGACGCCCCACGTCATCGGGCTCACGAACCCGGCCGGGGGCGCAGGCGCGTACGCGCCGCTGATCCGCAGGATCTGGGCCACCAGCGTGGGATCGCCGGGGATCCAGTTTCCCATCACGATGCGGCCGCCGGGCCGCGTCACGCGCACCATCTCGCGCGCCACGTCGTCGGGCCGCGGGGCGAACATCGCACCGAAGATGCTCACCACCAGGTCGAAGCTTGCGTCCGCGATGTCGTCGAGGTGCGACGCGTCGCCCTCCTCGAACCGGCAGCCGGTGAGGCCCAGGCTCTGGGCCCGGGCGTTGCCGGCGGCCACCAGGTTCTGGGCGATATCCACGCCGAGCACCCGCGCGCCCAGGCGGGCGGCGGGAATCGCCGTGGTGCCGTCCCCGCAGCCGAGGTCGAGCACCTCGAGGCCGGGCGTGATACCCAGCGAGGCGACCAGCGCCTCGCCGCTCTCGCGCATGCCGGCGGCGATCCGCGTGAAATCGCCCTTCTCCCAGAGCTCTTTGTTTGGATTGACAGAGGTTGCAGACATCGTTGGCCGTCCTTCGTTTCTGGAGTGTGAGCTTCTCCACCAACGGTATGGGCCGGCCCGCCGCACGGCATCGGGCATTCGCCCGATCTTCTTGTACAGTGGCCGGATGTCCAGCGCCGCTCCTCAGGCGCGGGTCACTCTCTCGGAGATCCTCGGGGTGCTCTCGTTCGGCACCGATCTGGGAATGGGGCAGCCGATGGAGCACGTCCTGCGCCAGTCCCTCATCGCGCTCGCGCTGGCGCGCCGCCTCGAGCTGGACGATCGGGAGTGCGGGGCAGTGTTCTACGCCTCGCTGGTGGCGTGGGTGGGGTGCCACGTGGACGCCTACGAGCAGGCCAAATGGTTCGGCGACGAGACGGTGCTGAAGGGCGATTTTCGCCGCACGGACTTCGCGAGCGCCATGTCCGCGCCGCTCTTCATGGCCCGGCACCTGGGCAACGGCGGCTCGGTGCGGCACCGCGTGGGGCTGATGCCCGGGTTCATGGCCGAGGGCCGCCACGACGCCGAGGCGCTGCTCGAGAACCACTGGCTGGCCGCAGACGACCTCATGGTGCGGTTCGGCTTCGAGCAGCTGGTGCGCGACACCGTCGAGCAGAGCTTCGAGCGCTGGGACGGCCGGGGCGCGCCGCGGGGGATCGCCGGGGAGCGGATCCTGATGACGGCGCGGCTGGTGAACTTCGCCGACGTGGTGGAGGTGTACGAGCGCGGGGGCGGGGTGGACGCCGCCGTGGGCGTGGCGCGCGACCGCGCGGGCACCCAGTTCGATCCCGCGCTCGTCAGCCTCTTCGCAGCCGAGGCGCCGCAGATCTTCTCGGAGCTGAGCGGCACCGATGCCTGGCCGGCGATGCTCTCCACCCCGTATGCATCCCAGCACTGGGTGGAGGGCGAGAGCCTCGACCGCGCCCTGGAGGCCGTGGCCGACTTCGTGGACGTGAAGTCGCCGTACGCCATCGGCCACTCGCGCGGAGTGGCGGCCCTTGCCGATGCCGCGGGCCGCAGCTACGGGCTGGACGCGGCGCAGGTGGATGTCCTTCGGCGCGCGGCGCTGGTGCACGACCTCGGCAAGCTCGGCATCCCCAACACCATCTGGGACAAGCCCGGCCCGCTCACTCCCGCCGAGCGCGAGCGCGTGCGGATGCACGCCTACCTCACCGAGCGCATGCTGGCGTCCTGCGAGCCGCTCGCGCCGCTCGCGGCGGTCGCGGTGGAGCACCACGAGCGGCTCGACGGATCGGGCTACCCGCGCGGGCTCGCGGGCGCAGACATCTCGCCGCCGGGGCGGATCCTCGCGGCCGCCGACAGCTACCACGCGCGGCGCGAGCCGCGCCCGCACCGACCCGCCATGCCGGCCGATCAGGCCGCCGCCGAGGTCAGGGCCGACGTGCGCGCCGGCCTCATCGACGGCGACGCCGCGGAGGCCGTGCTGCAGGCAGCGGGGCACCGCGCCGTCAAGCGCCGCGAGTGGCCGGCCGGGCTCACCGCCCGTGAGGTCGATGTGCTGCAGCTGCTGGCCCGCGGCATGTCGAACAAGCAGATTGCCGGGGCGCTCGTGATCTCGCCGAAGACGGCCGGCACGCACGTGGAGCACATCTACGACAAGCTGGGCGTGAGCAACCGGGCGCTGGCGAGCCTCTTTGCCGCCAAGCACGGGCTCATCGCGATCGGCCACGCCAGCCCGTAGAGGATGTGGCTGCCCGTGGGTTATCGCGATGTTGCGGAGTGGTGAAACGCCTCGACCGGGCGTGACAGCCGCTGTACGGTGCCGCCATGATGGACGAAATTGACGGTGAACTCGACGGGAGAGTAGGGTCAACCATGGACTACGACTTCGACATGCTGGTGATCGGGTCGGGGCCGGCGGGCCAGAAGGCTGCGATCCAGGCCGCCAAGCTCGGGCGCCGTGTCGCCGTGGTGGAGGCCGTCAGCGTCGTGGGCGGCGTCTGCACCAACACGGGCACCATTCCGTCGAAGACCCTGCGCGAGGCCGTGGTCTACCTCACCGGCATGGCCCAGCGCTCGATGTACGGCGAGAGCTACCGCGTGAAGGACGACCTGAAGATCGGCGATCTGCTGTGGCGCACCCAGACTGTGATCGGCCGCGAGGTCGATGTCGTGCGAAACCAGCTTGCCCGAAACCACGTGCAGGTGCTCACGGGCATGGCGCGGTTCGTGGATGCCCACACGATGGTGATCGCACAGCCAACCGGCGAGCGCATCGTGAGCTCCGACAACGTCGTGATCGCAACCGGCACCCGGCCGGCCCGCCCGGCGTCGGTGCGCTTCGACGAGCGCTCCGTGCTGGACTCCGACGGCATCCTCGACATGCAGTCGATCCCCGATGCGCTCGTGGTGGTCGGTGCAGGGGTGATCGGCATCGAGTACGCGTCCATGTTCGCCGCCCTCGGCACCCGGGTGACCGTGGTCGAGCAGCGCGAGCGGCTGCTGGACTTCTGCGACCGGCAGGTGACCGAGGCGCTTCAGTACCACCTGCGCGACCTGGGGGTGACATTCCGCTTCGGCGATGCCGTCGTGGGCGTCGATACCCACGACAACGGCACCATCACCCACCTCCAGAGCGGCAAGCGCATCGCGGCGGACGCGGTCATGTACTCGGCGGGGCGGCAGGGAGCGGTGGACAAGCTCGATCTTGGGGCCGCCGGGATCCACGCCGACGATCGCGGGCGCATCTCGGTGGACGAGTTCTACCGGACTGCTGCGCCCAACGTCTACGCGGTTGGCGACGTGATCGGCTTCCCGAGCCTCGCTGCGACGTCGATGGAGCAGGGCCGGCTGGCCTCGGCGCACGCGTGCGGGCTGGAGCCGGGCCAGATCTCCCAGCTCCTGCCGATCGGGATCTACACGATCCCGGAGATCAGCTTCGTCGGGAAGACCGAGGAGGAGCTCTCGGACGAGCAGATCCCGTATGAGGTGGGCATATCGCGCTATCGCGAGCTCGCCCGCGGCGCGATCATGGGCGACGCGCACGGGATCCTGAAGCTGCTGGTGTCGGCGGACGACCGGCGGGTGCTGGGCGTGCACGTGTTCGGCACCAACGCCACCGAGTTGGTGCACATCGGCCAGACGCTAATGGCCTTCGGCGGCACCGTCGATCACCTGGTCGAGACGGTCTTCAACTACCCGACGCTCGCCGAGAGCTACAAGGTCGCCGCCCTGGACGCGACCAACAAGCTGCGCACCATCTCGTCGGTGTCGGCGAGCGCCGAAGTGGCCTGAGAACGCACGCTCGTTCGTCGAAAATCTTGACGTTCGGAGAAGCTTTTGTGACCGATTGGTGTAGTCGTTGCGCCATCGATCCTGCCGCTGGTACACCTCCGGTCAGTGCTTGCTCTCGTCATCATCACAGTGGCCACGGCGGTGATCTTCGACTTCACCAACGGGTTCCACGACACCGCCAATGCGATGGCGACGACCATCGCCACGCGGGCGCTCCCGCCGCGCGTCGCGGTCGGTCTTGCGGCCATCCTGAACCTTGTCGGCGCGTTCCTCTCGGTTGCGGTCGCCGCGACCATCGCGAGCGGAATCGTCGATCAGACCACCATCACCGTCCCGATCATCTTCGCCGGGCTCGTCGGCGCGATCCTCTGGAACGTGATCACCTGGTACTTCGGTATCCCGTCGTCGTCCTCACACGCGCTGATCGGCGGCGTCATCGGCTCGGTGCTCGCCGCAGAGGGCTCCGTCGGCGTCATCTGGAGCGGAGTCGCCTCCAAGGTGCTGATCCCCGCGATCCTCGCCCCGTTCGTCTGCGGACTGGGCGCCTACATCGCGACCAGGATGTCGTACCGCCTCACGCGGAGCGTGAACCAGGATCCCACGGCGAAGGGCTTCCGGATGAGCCAGATCCTCTCGAGCTCCCTCGTCGCGCTCGCCCACGGCACCAACGACGCGCAGAAGACGATGGGCGTCATCGTGCTGACGCTGATCGCCGGCGGCTACGCCGACGCGGGCTCCGGCGTGCCGGTGTGGGTCAAGGTGGTCTGCGCAACCGCGGTCGCGCTCGGCACGTTCTCGGGCGGCTGGCGCGTCATCAAGACGCTCGGCACCAAGGTGACCGACATCGCCCCGCCGCAGGGGTTCTCGGCCGAGACCTCGAGCTCCACCACGATCCTCGCGTCCACGTACTTCGGCTTCTCGCTCTCCACCACGCAGGTGGTCGCCGGCGGCGTCATGGGCACGGGGCTCGGCAAGGCAGGCGGCAAGGTGCACTGGAACGTCGTCGGCCGCATGGTGGTCGCCTGGTGCCTCACGATGCCGGCCGCCGCAGCCATGGGCGCCATCGCCGAGGAGGGCACCTCGATCTTCCCGAGCGACACGGTCGGCGTGGTCGTGGTGGGCATCATCGCCGCCATCGTGCTCGGCTATCTCTTCATCCTCAGCCGCCGCACCGCAGTCACCGCAGATAGCGTCCTCGACGACGCCCCGCCCGATGACGGCCCTGCCCCGGTGCGACCGATTCCGGTGTCCGCATGATGCTCCTCTCGCTGCACGACTATCTCCCGCTCGACGACCTGGCCCAGATCTTCGTGGCCGTGATCGCAGTGGCGTTCCTCGCCCCGTCAGCCGTCTCGCTCGCGATCGTGGGCCTCGACCGGCGGGATCACGGCGAGGTCGGCTCGGGCAACACCATGCTGGCAATCGGGGTCGGCGGGCTGCTCATCCTGCTCGCCATCGGCCTCTACGCGCTGGTGTCGAAGTGAGCGCCGAAGCGGTGTCACCGGTCCTGGTCTGTTACGACGGCTCCGAGGGCTCGCGCACGGCCCTCGACGCGGCACTGCAGATGTTCAGCGCTCCGTTGGTGGTCGCGTCGTACTGGCAGCCGTTCGGGGAGTCGCCCAAGCCGTTCTCGCTGAGCCTGCTCGAGGTGATCCAGGACAAGGCGAGCGTGAACGAGCGCGAGGAGGCGCTCGCGCAGGGCGTTGCCAACGAGGGGGCGGCAATCGCCGAGGCCGCGGGGGCCGCGGTCGAGGCTGTCGCCATGAAGGTCACCGTGCCCATCGACTCGGCGATCCTGGGCCACGCCGACGAGCTGGATGCGCTCGCCATCGTGCTGGGCTCGCGGGGCCGGTCGAACCTCGGCTCGATCCTGCTGGGCGACGTTGCAGGCGACGTGGTGCAGCTCGCCAACAGGCCGGTGTTCGTGGTGCCGTCGGTATCGCTCTCGGCCCGGCGGGCACGCGAGCGCGGTGCATCCGCGGATGCGCACGCCGGCGCGACCTCCCCGTAGCGGAACTCAGATCCCGAACGCGGCGAGCGCGCCGCCGTCCACAACGATCGACTGTCCGTTGACGTAGCGGGCCTCGTCGCTGGCGGCCCACGCGACCACGTCGGCGATGTCCGCGGGCTGCGCGATGCGCCCCTGGGGGTGTCGTGCCACGGTCGCGGCGAGCGCGGCGGCCGGGTCGGGCTGGGCGGCGTAGTAGGCGTCGGCCATCTCGGTCTGCACGTAGGTGGGGCAGACGCAGACGCAGCGGACGTTGCGGCTGCCGTAATCGACGGCGATCGACCGCGTGAGGCCGAGCACGCCGGCCTTCGACGCGCAGTAGGCAGCGAGGCCGCCCTCGGCCACCATCGAGTCGATCGAGCCGATGTTGACGATCACGCCGCCGCCGCGCTCCAGCATGTGCGGCAGAGCGGCCTTCGCGTACACGAACGGGCCGGCGAGGTTCACGTCCATCACCTCGCGCCACTCGTCGAGCGATGTGTCGCCGACGCTCTTCTCGAGCTGGACGCCGGCGTTGTTCACGAGCACGCCGACCGCTCCGTGCCGCGCCTTCACGGCGGCGAAGATCTCCTCGGCGCGGGCGGCATCACGCACGTCGGCGCGCATCAGCTCCACACCCTGGGGCGGATCGGCTGTCGTTCCGCTACACGTCCCGACCACCGCCGCCCCGTCGTCTCGCAGCCGTTCGGCGATTGCCCGGCCGATGCCGCGGGAGGCTCCCGTGACGATCGCAGCGACTCCTTCGAGCCGCGGCCCCCGATCGCTCACGGTGTCTCTGTCACCAACGCGCCTTGGCGCTCGTCGTACGATGGTCGCCGATCGGATACCGGAACAGCCCGTGGCTGAGCCGGGGCTTCACCGCGCCGTCCTTGGCGAAGATCACCTCCGAGTGCTTGCTGACCAGAGGGGTTGGCTTCTTCGAGGTCTGACCGAGCTTCGCGAGTTCTGCCATGACTTCTCCCTTCCGCGAGTGGTCCGGGAATCGTACCCTGCCCGCGCGCACGCGGGGAGGATATGTCTTTCGAGGGACACGTGGAAATATCTATGCCTTTGATATATAGTTAGGACATATGAACGATCTCGACATCTCCCGGGCGCAGGCCATCGATCTGGTGGCAAACGCGTTCGTCCACCGCTCATCGCGCCTCACGCGGCTTCTGGCGAGCTTCGGCTCCCGCGAGCTCTCGCGCACGGAGTCTGGCCTCCTGATCACGCTCCTCGACGGGCCGCGGCGCGTCACCGAGCTCGCCGAGACCGAGGCGCTCGCCCAGCCGTCGGTCACAAGGCTGGTGGATCGGCTGGAGGAGCGCGGGCTGGTCGAGCGAGCCCGGTCGGCGGAGGATGGCCGCGTGGTGCTGGTGGCAATCTCGCCGCAGGGCCGCGAGAAGATCGACGCGCTTCGCACGCAGGTCCGTGGGCTGATGCGCGAGACGGTGGAGGAGCTGAGCGACGCACAGCTTGCAGAGCTCGTCGCAGCGACCGAGACGCTCGGCCGCCTCATCGAGACGCTCCAGGCGCGGAGGGCGGGCGCATGACCGAGTCGCGCCGCCGGTCAGCCCTCATCCCCGTGCTCACGTTCACCACGATGGTGGTGGCGATCATCAGCTCGCTCGGCGCACCGCTTCTGCCGAGCATCTCGAACGACCTGCACGTGCCGCTCTCGACCGCTCAGTGGTCGCTCACCGCGACGCTCCTGGTGGGAGCGGTCAGCGCACCGATCATGGGCCGGCTGGGCGACGGGCCGCACCGCCGCGAGGCAATGATCGGCGGCCTCGGCCTGGTCACGCTCGGCGGCGTGCTGGCAGCGCTTGCCCCCAGCCTCGCGCTGCTCGTAGCCGGCCGGGCGCTTCAGGGCGTGGGCCTCGGCCTGGTGCCGCTCACGATGGCGGCTGCCCGCGACGACCTGCCGCGCGAGAAGATCCACTCGACCATCGCGCTCCTCTCGGTGTGCGTGGCCGCCGGAGTGGGGATCGGCTACCCGGTGAGCGGCCTCATCGCCGACGCGCTGGGCCTCTCGGCGGCGTTCTGGTTCGGGGCGTTCGTGAGCGGCCTTGCACTGCTCTGCGTGGTCGCCGTCGTGCCCTCGAGCGCCGGTCGTGCATCGGCCGAGCTCGACGTGCCCGGCGCCGCACTCCTCACCGCCGGCCTCGTGGCGCTGCTCCTGCCGATCGCCGAGGGCAACTCGTGGGGCTGGAGCTCGCCGGAGGTGATCGGCCTCCTGGCCGCCGCGGCGCTGATCCTCGTCGGCTGGGTGTTCCAGCAGCTGCGCGCGTCCGCGCCGCTCGTGGAGCTACGGCTGCTGCGCCATCCCGCCGTGCTCACCGGCGACGGCTGCGCGATCGTGCTGGGCGTGGCGATGTACATGTACATGTCGGGCGTGACCGAGTACGTGCAGGCCCCAACGGCCGGCGGATACGGGTTCTCGGCGTCGGTGGTGGTCGCCGGGCTGTGCCTCGTGCCGCTCTCCATCACCAGCCTCCTGGCCAGCCGGGCGCTGCCGTGGTTCACCGGGCGGTTCGGCGAGCGCGCGCTCCTGCCGGCCGGCTCTCTCGTGGTGGCGCTCTCCGGCGTCTACTTCGCGCTCTTCCACACCTCCCTGTGGCAGGCGTTCGTGATGATGGCGATCCTCGGAGTGGGCATCGGCTCGACGTCGGCGGCGATCCCCGGCCTCATCGTGCGGGCGGTGCCCGAGAGCGAGACGGGGAGCGCCATGGGCTTCTACCAGGTCGTGCGCTACATCGGCTTCTCGCTGGGAAGCGCGCTGACGGCCTCGATCCTCGCAGGGCACACGCCGTCGGGGCAGCACCTGCCCACCGAGAACGGGTACACGCTGGTGCTCTGGATCGCTGCCGGGGTGTGCGTCGTGGCCGCGGCGCTCGCATGGTTCCTGCCCGCCCGCGGGGCGAGCGCCAGGCGCATCGAGGCCGAGCTCGCCGAGGAGGAGGCCGAGCTCGGGCCGTCCGGCCTCGTGCTCGCCGAGCGCTGAGCAGCCGGTAGGGTCTGAGGCGTGGCAGCCGGCAGAAAGACGGTGATCGGGGCGACGACCGCGCCGGACGTCGATATCGACGACCTGGATCGGTTCGCCGGCGATTGGGTGCAGCCGGGAGCCGCGATCGAGCACGTCGTGGTGGATGCATCGACGCCCCTCGAGGGCGCCATCGCAGGCTCGGTGGTGATCAGCGGCGTGCTGCTCGACCATGCCGAGCTCGCGAGCACGCGGCTTCGCGGAGTGAGCCTGCGCGACGTGGTCGGGCGCGGCGTGAACGCCGCCAACGCCGACTGGACCGCAGCGCGCCTGAACAGGGTGGTGCTCGAGGGCTCGAGCCTCACCGGCCTCCAGCTACGCGAGTCGGAGCTGCGCGACACGGTGTTTCGCGCATGCAAGCTGGACTACGTCAACTTCCGCATCGCCGACCTGCGAAACGTGACGTTCGAGGGCTGCGTGCTGACCGAGACCGACTTCGGCGGGGCGCGGCTCGACCGCGTGCGGTTCGTGGACTGCCGGCTTCACCGCGTCGAGCTCTCGGGCGTCGAGCTGACCGACGTGGACATGCGCGGATCCGAGCTGGGGGTGAGCGATGCCTTCGCGCTGCGCGGCGCGATCGTGAGCCCGCTCCAGCTGATCGACCTGGCCGCCCCGCTGGCCCAGTCGGCCGGCATCCGCGTCGAGGATTAGCCCTCGTCGGCCAGTGCGCGCTGTACGGCGGGGCGCGCGCCCACCAGGCGGTAGTGGCGGCCGAGGCCGGGCCGGCCGGGCCACGACGGCTGCATGTCGGTGCCCCAGTCGGTGAGCATGAAGAGGTAGATGTCGGCGGTCGAGAAGGCGTCGAGCAGATACTCCCGGCCCTCGATCGCCGCCTCGACGATCTCCAGCATGGCGGCCAGATCGCGCGCTGCCTGCTGCTGCACGGCATCGATGCCTTCGGGGTCGGTCGTGAACCGCTCCGGGTAGAACCAGATCATCATGGTCGCCTGCACGGTGTTGGTCAGGTAGGTCATCCAGCGATACCACGATGCCCGTTCGGGCGTCCCGACGGCGGGGGCGAGGCCGGCCTCGGGGAAGCTGTCGGCCAGGTGCATCAGCACCGCGGCCGACTCCGACACCACGAGATCGCCGTCGACGAGGGTCGGCACGCGCCGGTGCGGGTTCAGCTGCTCGTAGCCCGCCGGCTGGGCGGCGTGGTCGCGGGCGACCTGGATCAGCCGGTAGGGCGCGCCGACCTCCTCGAGCATCACCCGCGGCGCAAACGCGGCAGAGCCGGGGCGGTAGTAGAGCTCCATCACTGCTCGCGGTACCGGTAGGCCATCCAGACTCCGGGCTCGACGTACTCGCCGTGGTTTCGCTCGCGATCGATCTGGACAGGGGCCAGCGCCTGCGGGACGATGTAGCTGCCCGACGCGGGCAGCGGCATGCCGGTCCACTGCTCCCACTCGTCTGCCGTCCCGGTGATGCGCATCGCGGCGGGCTCGGGCGCGAGGAACGTCGCGCCGGCGCGCTCGTGGGAGCGAAGCCACGGGTCAAACGCGGTCTGGTCGGCGCGGCGCCAGGTCATGTAGTCCGCGATGGGTGTGAGCGGGTAGCGGTGCTTCAGCGTGGGGCGGGCCGGGGCGATCATGCGCATGATGCCCTTCATGGCGGCCTCCATCCGCAGGGTCTCGAGCACGTCGGCCCCGATCCCCTCACCCTGCCGCGCGGCAACCACCTCGGTGGCCATCGCGCAGAGCGTGTTGGGCTGGACGCCCTGCTCGTGCTGCGCGACCGCCTGCTCGAGGGCGCCGTCCCATCCAGCGGGCAGCCCATCGACCGTCCCGTCCCAGTGGAGCGGGACGCCCCAGCCGCCGGCGATGGGCTCGTCATCGTCGGTGAGGAGCACGACGCTGTAGCTGCTGAACACCCGGTTGACGGTGGGCATCAGCGCTCTGGCGACCGGGTCGTGAAAGATGAACTCGGGCCAGCCGGGGCCGAACGGCAGGCGCTCGGCGAGGTCGGGGCTCCGCTCGAGCGTGGTGGTGATGATCTGTTCCATGGGGCCGAAGGATAGAGCCGGATCCGGGGTGATTTGTGTCGACAGCCGCACGGAAGGGCATAATGATCCGCGCATGGCAGTGGCCCAGAAACCCGAGAGCGACCGGCTGGAGAAGGGCCTCAAGGGCGGAGCGCTCGGGCTCATGTCGAGCGTGGTCATCGGCGTCGCCTCGACCGCGCCCGCCTACAGCCTGGCAGCGTCGCTCGCCGTGGTCACCGCCGCCGTCGGCTTCCAGGCCCCCGCGGTGATGCTCCTGGCGTTCGTCCCGATGCTCTTCATCGCGTCGTCCTACTACTACCTCAACCGGGCCGACCCCGACTGCGGCACCACCTTCTCGTGGGTGACGCGCGCGATGGGCCCGCACGCCGGCTGGATGGGCGGGTGGGGGATCATCGCCGCCGACGTGATCGTGATGGCCAACCTCGCCCAGATCGCGGGCGCCTACACCTTCTACCTGATCGGCGCCGACAGCTACGCGGCCAGCAAGTGGTGGACGATGGCGATCGGGATCATCTGGATCGCGGTCATGACCTACATCTGCTATGTCGGCATCGAGGCCTCGGCGATGACGCAGTGGGGCCTCCTCGGTGCCGAGATCGTGATCCTCGCGATCTTCGCGATCGTCGCGCTGATCAAGGTCTACGGCGGAAACGTGGCGGGCTCGGTGAAGCCGTCGCTCTCATGGATCAACCCGCTCGACATCACCAGCGTGCACGCGCTGGCCGTGGGGCTGATCGGCGCGATCTTCATCTACTGGGGCTGGGACACCACCGTGTCGGTGAACGAGGAGACCGAGGACTCGACCACCACGCCCGGCAGGGCGGCGCTCCTCTCCACGGTGATCCTGCTCTCGATCTACGTCGTGGTGTCGATCGCCGCGCAGGCCTTCCACGGCACGTCGTTTCTCAACAACAACCCCGACGACGTGCTCGGCGCGCTGGCCCACGGGGTGATGGGATCGCCGTGGGACAAGCTGCTGGTGATCGCTGTGCTCACCTCGGCGTCTGCCTCGACGCAGACCACGATCCTGCCGACCGCTCGCACATCGCTCTCGATGGCGTCGCACGGCGCGATCCCCAGGATGTTCGCAAAGGTGCACCCGAAGCACCTCACGCCCAGCACGTCAACGATCTGGATGGGCGCCGCGTCGATCATCTGGTACGTCGGGCTCACCATCCTCAGCACCAACATCCTGAACGCATCGATCCTCTCGCTGGGCCTGATGATCGCCTTCTACTACGGCCTGACCGGGATCGCATGCCCCATCTACTACCGCCATCACCTGTTCACGAGCGCGAAGAGCTTCCTCTTCATCGGCCTCGCGCCGGTGCTCGGGGCGCTGATCCTTGCGTGGGCGTTCATCTACTCGGCGCAGGGCTTCTTCAGCCAGGCGCCCAAGTGGCTGGGCATCGGCGAGATCTTCGTGATCGGCATCGGCTGGCTGCTTGCCGGCGTCGTGATCATGCTGATCACCCAGGCGTTCCTGCCGAAGTTCTTCCAGAAGCGGCCGACGGTGATCGACCCCTACGTGGCCGAGCACGGCGCGGTGGAGGGCCTGCCGGACACCGTCCTGGAGTGAATATTAAGTGCCTGGCACCGTCTATTCAGAGCTTGAAGCGCGCCACCAGTTGGCCGAGGTGCTCGGCGGTGCCGGCCAGCTCTTCTGAGCCGCTCGCGATGAGGTGGGCCGAGGCGGTGGTCTGCTGGGTTGATGCCGAGACCTCCTCCGAGGTGGCCGACGACTCCTCGGCCACGGCCGCGATCTCGGCGGCCGACCGGGCGATCTGCTGGATCTGGCCGGCGATGCCGTCCACCTGGCCGCGGATGCTCAGGAACGCCTCGCGGGCGCGATCGACGATCTCGACGCCGTCCTGGCTTCGCCGCTCGCCCGCGGCGACCACCTCGACGGTGCGGGACGTCTCCGCCTGGATCTCGCCGATGAGGTCGGCGATGGTCGCTGCGGCGGTCTGAGACTCCTCGGCGAGCTTTCGCACCTCCTCGGCGACGACTGCGAAGCCGCGCCCCTGCTCACCCGCCCGGGCGGCCTCGATGGCCGCGTTCAATGCAAGGAGATTGGTCTGGTCGGCGATCTGGGTGATGGTCTGGACGATGCCGCCGATCTGGCTCGACTTGGTCGCGAGCGAGTCGATGGTCTGCGCCACCTGCGCGCTCGACTCGCGCACGAGCTCCATCGCCCGCGACGCCTCCTCCACCGACTGGACGCCGGCCTCGGCGCCGTCGCGCGCGGCGATCGCGGCATCTGACGTGTCCTTCGCGGCGCTCTGGGCTCCCTCGACCATGCCGACCTGGCGGGTGGCGCCCTCGGCGACCTGGCCGATGGCGGTCGCGATCTCGGCGACGGCGTGCTCGGCATCGCGGCCCGCCGCGGCGAGGCTCTGGGTGGCCGAAGCGACCTCGCTGCCGGCACCGGCGAGCTCGCCGATCAGCCCGCGGAGGCTCTCGAGCATCGACGCCATCGCGATGCCGAGGGTGTCCGACCCCGAGCGGGGCGAGATGCTCACAGCGAGGTTGCCCTTCGCCACGGCGTCGGCAGCATCGGCGATGGGCCGCAGGTAGCCGACGATGCGCTGCTGGAGCTGCGCGGTGGCGCGGGCGATCTCGTCGCCGCGGGCGGTGGCGCCGGAATCGAGGTTGCCGTCGGCGATGCGATCGACGGCGCTCAGCATGCGGCCGAGTCCGGCGGTGATCGACCGCGCGATCACCACGACCAGGATCAGGACGAGCGGCGCGGTGAGGAGCGCGAGGCAGATGAGGACGATCAGCCCGTGCGCGGCGCTCGACTGGAGGTCTGACTGCGCCGCGGCGGAGCTGCTCTCGAGCGAGTCGCGCAGGGTCTCGAACTGCTTCGGGAGGGCGTTCGACGGCTTCAGGTTGGCGACCGTGTTGACGTAGACGGCGTCGTGGATGTTCCCGGCGAGGATGTCGCGGCGCATCTCGAGCGTGAACACGTTGTAGGCGCGGAGCGTCGCGAGGATCCGCTGCACGGCCCGCACGTCGGCGGCGCCGATGGGGAGAGCGGCGAGGGCGCGAAGCTGCGCCTGGGACTCGGTGCGGGCGGCCACGGCCTGGCGCCAGGTGGTCTCGGCCAGGGCACGCTGCGACGGGTCGCGAAGCGCGGCGAGGGCGGCGTACATGTTGGCCTGGTCGTCGTCGAGGATCCACGACTCGTAGGCGTGGCTCAGGACCTTCGCAGCCTGCTCGGTGTGGGCGGCGTCCGAGCTCTGGTCGCGCATGCCCTGCATGGTGTAGGCGGCGACGCCGGTCGAGACCAGCACGGCGCCGACGGCGGCGATCCCGAGCGAGATCAGCCGCGCGCGTACCGAGAGCTGGGAAAGCCGCGTGAACATCACGTGCCCGTAGTCGGCCCGGCGCGAGGCGGATTGAGGCGCCCTGCTCACGTCCCCGGGCAAACGCGCCGATAGACACATGGCGCGCACGCGCGCGACTTGACCCCTGACCGACGAGGACGAACTCCATGATCCGCACGCCTGCCCCGGCCCCGGCCCTCTCATCCTGGCTCCGCAGGCTGGTGCTTGCAACGGCCGCCGCCTCGCTCCTTGCGACCGGCGTGGCCAGCGCCGGCGCGGATCCTGCGCAGCCGCCGGCCGGCACCACTGCGCTCTCCTCGATGCAGTACTTCGGTGACATGGGGGTCGACAGCACGACCGGGCACCTGCTGATCACCGATCCGGTGGCAGGCGACGTGGTGGTGCGAGATGCCGACGGCTCGGCCGACACGACCATCCCCGTGCCCGGCGCGACGTCGCTTGCGATCGATAGCACCGGCCGCGTTGCCTACGTGGGCGAACGAGCGACCACCAGCATCGCGCAGATCGATCTGGACACGCTCGCGGTCACGCAGACCTTCACGCTGCCGGCGCCGGCCTGCGACCCGGCGTCGATGTCGATGTCGGGATCGAAGGTCTGGGTGGCCTACAACATCTACAGCTGCACGTCGAGCTACCCGGGGCTCACGATCGGGGTCGTCCGGCTCGACCCGGCAAACAGCACGTGGACGGCGCCGCAGACGATCTTCGACTCGGGCAATAGCGTGCCGATGATCGCAGCCAACCCCGTCGATCCGACGCGGCTCTACTACGCAGGCGGAAATGGCTTTCCGGCGCGGATCTTCGGCCTCGACGTGACCGATCCCAACGCGATGACCTCGACGATGGAGGTGATCCCCGGCGTGCCGGTGGGCTGCGGCTACCTGCTGTCGGGCGGCATCGTGGTGAGCCCTGACGGCGCGACGGTGTCGATCGCCTGCGGTAACGGGATCGTCCAGCTGGATGCATCCGACCTGTCGCTCCAGCGCACGATCGGGCCGGACAACGTGCCGCTCTACCTTGCCCAGGACGCCGCCGGCGACATGGTTTCGGCATCCGATCCGCAGGGCGCTCCCGCCACGTCCCAGAATCTGGTCGCCTACCTCAGCGGCGCGGGCGCCGCGATCGGCCGGTACGCCGTGATGACGAGCGCCGACCACGGCGACGGCGTCGCCCTGAGCAGCGACGGCCAGACCGCATATCTCGTGTCGCACACGGGGACGTCTCCGCGGGCCTACACGCTCACCCTGGTCGATGCCCCGCTCACGCCCCAGCCGGTGATCTCGCCGACGCCCTCGGCAACCAGCCTCGCGCCCGGCCAGCCGGTGACGGTCACGGGCACGCTCACGTTCACCGACGGCGCCGCCGCCGACGGAAAGACGCTCACCGCCACGCTCGTGAACTCCGCCGACCAGTCGGTGGTGGCGCTCGGCGACGTCACCACCACGGCCGGCGGCGCGTTCACCGACACCGTGAACATGCCGGCGTCCCCCGGCACCTACACCGTGCGGTTCGCCTACGCGGCCGACGGCACGCACACGGCGGGCTCGCAGTCCACGGCGCCGATCACCACGGCCCAGATCGCGCCGACGCTGACGCTCACGTCCAGCAAGAAGACGATCACCATCGGCACGAGCGCCACCCTCACCGTGCACCTCTCGGCCCATACGGCGCCCACCACCGTGACCCTCACAAAGACGCAGTACAACGGGACGGTGTCCACCGCGACTGCGACCGTGGGCACCGGCGGCAACGCCACCTTCGTCGTCTCGCCGACGTTCAACACCACCTACAGGGCAAGCTCGCAGGCGACGACCGTCTACAAGGCGGCCACGAGCCCGAAGGTGGCCGTCACCGTGACGACCCAGACCACGGGCACGCTCACGGGCTTCTCCAAGTCCTCCGGCAGCTACCGGCTCTACCACTACTCAGCGCAGTGCGCGAAGAGCCCGCACCTCAAGTGCCCCGTCTACCACGTCGCGGTGAAGCCGCTCGAGGCAGGGCGCTACGTCAACGTGATCCTGCAGGTGCAGAGCGGGGGCGCGTGGCATCAGGCATTCGACGACCGCGTGCGGCTCGGGTCGACCTCGAAGTTCACGTTCACGCCGTTCTACAGCACCACGTCGATCGAGGGCGTGAACACCCGCATCCACGCGGTCTATGGCAACCAGCCGGGGAACAACGGCTCGTCGGCGCCGTGGTCGTACTTCCGCATCACGAGCTGACGCGGCGGGTCAGCCCAGCTGGTTGATGCGCACGTGGTTGCCCGCGGGATCGCGAAACGCGCAGTCGCGCACGCCGTAGGGCTGATCGGTGGGCTCCTGGATCACCTCGGCGCCGCTTGCCTCGAGCCGCTCGAACGTGGCGTCGAGATCCTCGGTTGCCAGGATGATCATGGCGTAGCTCCCCTTGGCCATCATCTCGGCGATGGCGCGGCGCTCGTCGTCGTTCAGCCCCGGGTCGATGGCGGGCGGCGTGAGGACGATGGAGGTCTCGGGCTGGTCGGCGGGGCCGATCGTGATCCAGTGAAGGCCGTTGTAGTCAACGTCATTTCGCACCTCGAAGCCCAGCGCGTCGCGGTAGAACGCGAGCGACTCCTCGGGGTCGTTGTGCGGCAGAAACGTCGAGTGGATGGTGATGTCCATGGGATCAGTCTCGCTTCCTGATTGGTCGTGTCACGTGCTTGGTCACGCATGACGGCAGCTCGCCGCCGCGGCGCGCCTCGTCGCGGTAGGTGCTGGGCGGCATCCCCACCAGCTCGGTGAAGCGGGTCGAGAACGTCCCGAGCGACTGGTAGCCCACCTCGAAGCACACCTCCGTCACGCTCAGGTCGCCGCGCCGCAGCAGGGCCATCGCCCGCTCGATCCGGCGGGTCATGAGGTAGCCGTAGGGCGACTCGCCGTAGGTCTCCTTGAACTCGCGGCTGAGGTGCCCCGACGACATGTGGGCGCCGCGGGCGAGCGCCTCGACGTCGAGCGGCCGTGCGTAGTCGCGGTCGATCCGGTCGCGGACGCGGCGCAGCCGGGCGAGGTCGTCCAGGTGCTGCGCCGCGTCGGATCTCGTGGTCACGCATCAAAGCCTGCCACACGCGATCGGCCCGATCCGGCCTAGCTGTCCTGCAGCAGGCCGAGGACGTTGCCGTCGGGATCGGTGACGGTGGCGACGCGGCGGCCCCCGCCGACCTCCTGGACGGCGTCCTTCAGCGTGCCGCCGGCGGCGACCACCTCGGCCACCCTGGCCTCGATGTCGTCCACCTCCCAGTAGGCGACCGGCGAGGTGAGACCCTGCGGGCCGCCGCCGGGCAGCAGGCCGACGTGCTGTGCGCCGGTCTCATAGCCCACGTAGTACGACTCGTCGGCGGCCGGCTCGACGCCGAGCAGCGCGGTGTACACCGGCTTTGCCGCCGCGACGTCGCTCACGGGATGCAGGATGGTCTTGATGCCGCTGGTCTGGTCTGTCATGGGTGTCTCCTCGGACTGGTTGATCGGTACGGGACCCATGCTAGGGAGGGCTCCGAGGGGGCGCTTCTCGATTCCTGACCGGTTGCTGGTATCCAACCAGTACGTCGATCGACGCATTGGCCTCGGCGGGCATGTTCCGTACCATCGCGGTCTTGCAGACGCCGGGCCGTATCGGAATAGATGTTGGCGGCACGTTCACCGATGCGGTGATCGTGGTCGATGACGGCAGCGTGCGCATCGCCAAGGTGCGATCAACTCCGGAGCGCATCGAGGCCGGCTTCATGGACGGCCTGGAGCAGCTCCTGGAGCGCGCCGGGAGCACCGCCGCCGACGTCGGCTACCTCGCTCACGGCTCGACCGTCGCGACCAACGCCATCGTCCAGCGCCGCCTGGCGCGCACCGCGCTGATCACCAACGAGGGCTTCCGCGACGTGCTCGCGATCGGCACCCAGATGCGCACCCACGTCTACGACCTGTGGACGCCCGAGCCCGAGCCCGATCGTCCCGCGGGAGCTGTGCGTCAGCGTCCGCGGGCGGATCGACGCCCAGGGCGACGAGCTGGAGCCGCTCGACGAGCAGAGCGTGCGCGCCGCCGCCGCAAGGCTCCGCGACCTGGACGTCGAGGCGATCGCAGTGATGCTCCTCTTCTCGTTCCTGAACGACGCCCACGAGCTGCGGGCGGGGGAGATCCTGGCCGAGGAGCTGCCCGGCGTCGTCGATCTCCCTCTCCTCGGCGGTCGTGCCCGAGTTCCGGGAGTACGTGCGCGCCTCCACCACTGCGCTCAACGCCTCGCTCCTGCCCCTGATGGGCGACTACATCGAGGCGGTCAGCTCGGAGGTCGACTCGGCGGGGCGTGACCGTGCCGCTGCACCTGATGCAGACCAACGGCGGCGTGGCCCCGGCCGACCGCGCCCGCGAGCTTCCCATCGCCCTGGCCGCCTCCGGCCCCGCAGCCGGCGTGATCGGCGGTGCCCGGCTGGCCGAGCTGGTCGGCGAGCGCGACGTGCTCACCTTCGACATGGGCGGCACCACCGCCGACATCGGCCTGGTGATCGGCGCGAGCCCGCAGCTGCGGTTCTCGGGCGAGGCCGCCGGCATGCCCGTGAACCTGCCCCAGATCGACGTGCTCTGCATCGGTGCAGGCGGCGGCTCGATCGCCCGGGTCGACGAGTTCGGATCGCTCAGCGTGGGCCCGGCGAGCGCCGGCGCCGAGCCCGGCCCGGCCGCCTACGGGCGCGGCGGCGCCGACGCCACCGTCACCGACGCCCACGTCGTGCTCGGCACCCTCTCGGCCGAGAGCGCCCTCGCCGGCGGCGTGCCGCTCGACCTGCGAGGCTGGCCCAGCGCGCCGTGTTCGTCGCGGTCGGAGCGCCGCTCGGCCTCGGCGCCGAGGCAGGCCGCCGCAGCCGATCCTGCGCATCGCCAACGCCAACATGGCAAACGCGCTGCGCGTGATGTCGATCGCCCGCGGCCACGACCCGCGCCGGTTCGCGCTGGTCGCGATCGGCGGCGCCGGGCCCGATGCACGCCTGCGCGCTGGCAGACGAGCTCGAGCATCCCGCGCGTCGTGATCCCGCGCTACCCCGGCGTCGCCGCCGCCCTCGGGCCTGCTCGCCACCGACATCCGCCACGACCTGCGCCGCAGCTGGTTTCGGCCCACGGCCGACGATCACGCCGGACGCAGCTCGACGCCGAGCTCGCGCAGCTCGATGCGGAGGCCAGCGAGCTGCTCGATCGCTCGGCCTCGGTGAGCGAGCGCTTCGAGCTCTCCTACGAGCTGGACATGCGCTACCGCGGGCAGGCGTACAACCTCACCGTGCCGCTGGCCGCCCGTCCGGTAACCTCGGACACCATCGCCGCAGCCGACCGCCGCATTCGAGGAGCAGCACCGCCGCCTCTACGACTACACGCCCGACGGTGACCGACACCGACATCGTGACCCTGCGGCTGCGCGCGCTCGCGCAGATCCCCGACCTCGACTGGGAGGCCGGCGAGCCGCTGCGGGCTCCGCGGACGGCGCGGGCCGGCAGATCTGGAACGACGGCTGGCGGCGAGTGGAAGACCACCACCGCGCGTCGGCGCTCGCCGCCGGCGACCCGGGTCGAGCCGGAGACCATCATCGAGCAGGAGGACACGACGGTCGTGGTGCCCGCCGGCTGGAGCGGCTCGCGTCGGCGCCGCCGGCACGCTCGTGCTCGAGCGGGAGGCGTCGTGATGGCGGCGACGGCGATCGACCCGATCACGCAGGAGATCCTCGCGAGCGGCTTCCACCACATCGCCGAGGAGATGGCGGTGGTCGAGTACCGCTCGTCGTACTCGCCCATCATCCGCGAGATGCTCGACTTCAACTGCGGCCTCTTCACCGCCGACGGCCGCATGATCGCGAACTCCGAGCAGATCCCCGCGCAGCTCGGCCTGATGCAGTTCGCGCTGCGAGGCGGTGATCGCAGAAGTGGGGCGAGGACATCGCCGAGGGCGACGCCTTCCTCACCAACCACCCGTACATGGGCGGCACCCACACGCCCGACCTGCAGGTGTTCACACCCGCTCTTCCGCGACGGCGCGCATCATCGCCTGGGCCGGGCTCGATCGCCCACCACATCGACATCGGCGGCCGGTTCCCCGGCACCGAGAGCGCCCAGTGCACCGAGCTCTTCCAGGAGGGCCTGATCTTCCCGGCCGTGAAGCTGGTCGAGGCCGGCACAGCGCGTGCGCGCGCTCTACGACATGATCGCCGCCAACGTGCGCGACCCCGCGTCGACGCTCGGCGACCTCGATGCGCAGCTCGCCGCGTGCCGGCGCGGCATGACCCGCGTGGACGAGCTGGCCGACGGCCCACGGCACCGAGACGGTGATCGCCGGGATGGAGGCGCTCCTCAGCTCGACCGCCCGCCGCGCCGAGGCCGCGTTTCGCTCGTGGCCCGAGCGCACCGTCGAGGCCGAGGGCTTCCTCGACGACGAGCGGCTTCGACGACACCGCAGCCCGTGCGGGTGCACGCGCACGGTGCACGTCGAGGACGGCACGCTGGTGGTCGATCTCTCCGGATCGAGCCGGCAGGTGCGCCTCGGCCATGAACGTGCCCATCTCGAGCTCGCACGCCGCCACCTTCTTCGCCGTCCGCGCGTTCCTCGGCCCCGAGGTGGCCCAGAACGCCGGGCTCACCAGCAAGGTGCGCGTGATCGCGCCCGGCGGCAGCATGTTCAACCCGACGTTCCCGGCGGCGCTGAGCGCCCGGCACCTCGCCGTGCAGCGGCTCACCGACGTGCTCATCGAGGCGCTCTGCGACCTGCTCCCCGAGCGGTCGGTGGCGGCGAGCCAGGTGTCGTTTCCCGCGCTCGTCTTCCAGGCCGTCGACCCGCGCATCGGGCCGGCTCACGCTGCTTGCCGACATCCTCGGCGGCGGCGCCGGGGCGCGCCGCGACGCCGACGGCGACGACGGCATCGACCCGTACTGCTCGAACTGCGCGATCCTGCCTGCCGAGATCGCCGAGCTCGAGTATCCGTTCCGGATCGAGCGCACCGAGCTGGTCGACGGCTCCGGCGGCGCCGGGCGCCACGCGCGGCGGCCTGGGCATCCGGCGCGACTACCGCCTGCTCGGCGAGGTGTGCGACGGCATGTACTACGTCGAGCAGACCGATCCGCGGTTCGCGCCGCGCGGCCGCGAGGGCGGCGAGCCCGGGCAGCCGGGGAGCGCAACCGTGACCCGTGCAGGAACAGACACCCCCGAGCGCGTACCTGGCAAGGGATACATCCACCTCTACCGCGGCGACCTCTTGTCCTGGTGGGAGCGGGTGGCGGAGGATTTGGCAGGGCAAACCGCCAAGGAGGACACATGAGTGAGCTACCCCCAAACGACGGGCCACCCGCCAAACCGAAGAGCAGTGGCTCCGGCGGGGCGTAAGCCGCAAGAACTTCCTGCAGGGAGCCGTCGGCGCAGGCGTCGGCGGTCTGGTGATCGGCGGCGGCGTCGGGTATGCCGTCGGCAACTCTGGCTCGTCGAGCTCCTCGACGCCGGCGGCGAGCTCGCCGGGGCGCGTCGAAGGGCACGCATCAAGGTTGGCGCCGCAGTCCCCGTGACCGGCCCGTACGCCGGTGACGGCCAGCAGATGTTCCGCGGCCAGACCATGGCGGTGGACGAGATCAACGCCGCAGGCGGGGTTGCCGGCTACCAGCTCGAGCTGGTGAAGCTCGACACGCAGGCCCAGACCCCCGACGTCATGAAGACCGTGATGCAGAACCTCGTGTCGCAGAAGGTCGCAGCCATCTTCGCGCCGTTCTGCTCCTACACGTCGGTCGAGTTCCCGATCGTCGCGCAGGCCGGCATGCCGATGTTCCACGTCAACACGTGGCACGGCAACACCGACTACGTCGCCCAGCACAACATCACCAACATCTTCGAGGGCGACCCGACCGAGCTCTCGTACGGCACCGGCATCGTCACCCTCATCGAGAAGCTGATCGCCGAGGGCAAGTACACCCCGCGTGACAAGACCACGTTCATCGTCACGTCGAACGACCCGTACAGCCTGAACATCGCAAACAGCTACCAGACGGCCATCAAGAAGCTCGGCTGGAACGTGTCAGGGCTTCGAGCAGTTCACCGCTCCGCAGGCCAACTGGGGCGGCGTGCTGGTGAAGATCCGCGACTCCAACCCCGACGTGATCGTCTTCTCGGACTACGCGGCAGGCGACGAGGCGGCGTTCATCAAGCAGTTCGCCCAGAACCCCACCAAGTCGCTGGTCTACCAGCAGTACGCGCCGTCGATCCCGCAGTACCTGCAGCTCGCCGGCAGCTCGGCGAACGGCGTGATCTGGTCAACGACGGTCGGCATCCTCCAGAACGACCCGGTGGCGCAGCCGTTCATCGACAAGTTCACCCAGAAGTTCGGCTCCGGCCCGGGCTTCTCGAACGCCGGCGACCAGTACGACCTCGTGAAGATCTGGGCGCAGGCCGTCGGCGTGGCCGGCGACCCGTACGACTTCCAGAAGGTCACCAACTACGTCAAGGCCACCCCATACCGCGGCGTCTGCGGCGCGTACTCGTTCAACCGCACCGGCCTGACGTGTACCCCGTACCCCGACGACACGCTCGACCCATCGATCGGCATGCCGCACCTCACGTTCCAGATCCAGGACGGCAAGCAGGTCCTGATCTCGCCGGATCCGTACACCACCGGCACGTACCAGGCGCCGCCTTGGCTGTAAGCGAAACCCCGGCGGCGGCGCGCGACACGGTCCTCGAGGTACGGGGGATCGAGAAGCACTATGGCGGTCTGCGCGCCGTCGCCGGCGTGTCGTTCACGGTCGCCCAGGGCGAGGTCCTGGGCATCGCCGGGCCCAACGGGGCCGGGAAGACGACGCTGTTCGACACCATCACGGGGCATACGATCGCCACCTCCGGGGAGATGTTCCTCGAGGGTGAGCCCCTGCGGGGTACCCAGATCCACCACCGCTGCCGGCTCGGCCTTGCGCGGACGTTCCAGCAGCCCATCGCGGCAGACACGCTGACCGCGCTCGAGAACACCTACCTCGCGGCCAGCTTCCGGCGCGGCCGCACCGGCCGCAGGTCGCGAGCGGCCGATGTCGCTGCCGGCGAGGCCGCGCTCGCGCGGGTGGGGCTCGAGCACCGCGCGTCGGTGCCGGCGTCGCTTCTGCCGGTGTACGACAAGAAGCGGCTGATGATCGCAACCGCGCTTGCCACCGATCCGCTCGTGCTGCTGCTGGACGAGCCGTTCGGCGGGCTGAACCCCAACGAGATCAACGACACGCTGGCGCTTCTGCGAAGCGTGAGCGAGACCGGCGTGGCGATCGTCTGCATCGAGCACGTGATGCGCGCGCTGGTGGCGCTGGCCGACCGGGTGCTCGTCATGCACCACGGCTCGGAGCTCTTCATCGGCACGCCGCAGGACATGCTGCGCGACCAGCGCGTGATCGAGGTCTACCTGGGCGCCGGGGGCGTCCCCGGGCCGTGAGCGCCTCCCTCGAGGTCACCGGCCTCTGGGCGGGATACGACCGCACCGTGGTGCTGCGCGACCTCAACCTCTCGGTCGCCGCGGGGAAGACCGCCGTGGTGATCGGGCCCAACGGCCACGGCAAGACGACGCTTCTGCTCTCCATCAGCGCGCTGATCAAGCCCATGGCCGGCGAGATCGCCATGGACGGCGCCGACATGGTGGGCAAGTCGGCCGAGTCGGTTGCCTCCGCCGGCGTCGTGCACATGATGCAGGGCGACGGGCTCTTCCCCGAGATGACCGTGGAGGAGAACCTGATGATGGGCGCCTTCATGAGCGGGTCGTGGCGCGGGCGCCGCGCAACCCTTCGGCGCGTCTACGACGACCTGCCGGTGGTGGAGGAGAAGAAAGATCAGAAGGCCCGAACGCTCTCGGGCGGCGAGCGCCGGCTGGTGGGGCTGGGGCGGGGGATGATGCGCCCGGCCGAGCTGATGCTCATCGACGAGCCGTCGCTGGGGCTCGCGCCGGTGGCCATCGAGGCCGTGTACGCAGCGATCGCCAAGCTCCGCAAGGAGTCGGAGGCGACCCTCGTGCTGGTCGAGGAGAACTTCACCCACATCGGGGGCGTGGCCGACGAGGTGCACGTGCTCGAGGCGGGGCGGATCGTGCGGAACGGCAGCTTCGAGGAGCTGTCGCAGGACCGCACTGTTGTGGAGACCTACCTGGGATCGATCACGGATGTGAACACATGACCGATATCGTCGCCATCCTCGCCAACGCCGTGATCTACGGCTCCATCTACGGCCTGGTCGCCATCGGCATGACGCTGATCTACGGCACGCTGCGGATCCTCGACATGTCGCAGGGCTCCATGGTGATGATCGGCAGCTACGTGGGCTGGTGGGCGCTTGCGACCCACGGCGTGAACCCGGTGATCGCGCTGGTGCTGGCGTTCATCGCCACCTTCATCATGGGGACGCTCACCGAGCTCATCTCGGTCCAGCCGCTGATCAGCCGAAGCAAACAGGTGGACTTCGAGATGGTCACCTTCATCACCACGTTTGCGGTCGCGATCATCCTCACCAACCTCGCGCTGCAGCACTTCGGCCCCGAGCAGAAGAACGTGCCGTCCATCGTGAGCGGCAACCTCGACCTGTACCACGGCGTCTCCATCAGCTACCACGAGCTCACGATGGCGGCGATCTCGATCCTCCTGATGGGAGGGCTGGGGCTCTTCCTGGCGCGCACGCGCTGGGGGTTTGCCATCCGGGCGGTCGCGCAGGATCTGGACGCAGCCCGCACCCTCGGCGTGCCGGTGAACAAGCTCTACCCGCTCACGATGGGCCTCGCATCGTCGCTTGCAGGCGTCGGCGGCGTGTTCCTGGGGGCGCTCTACTTCGCGTCTCCCACCGCGGGTGACCTGCCGCTCCTGCAGGCGCTGATCGTGGTGGTGCTCGGCGGGCTCGGCAGCCTCTCGGGCACGCTCTACGCGGCGTACCTGGTGGGCTTCATGCAGGCCTTCTGCGAGGTCGAGATCGGCACGACGTGGACGCTTCCCATCCTCTACGCCGCGATCCTCATCATCCTCGTGATCCGCCCGTACGGGCTCAAGGGCAGCCCGTCGGAGGCGCGCCTGTGACCGGTACATTCTCTGCGCTCTCGCCGGGCCGGTGGATGGCCATCGGCGTGCTGATCGTGCTGGCGGCGCTCTTCCCGCTGGTCTACACCGATCCGTACTACATGACGATCATCGTCACCGCCGAGATCGTGCTGATCCTGAACATCTCGTGGAACTTCATCCTGGGCATGGCCGGCGTGTGGAACTTCGGCCAGCTCGCGATCTACGCGCTGGGCGCCTACAGCTCCGGCTGGCTGATGCTGCACCAGACGTGGCTGCCGGCGCTGGCTTGCGATCATCGCGGGCGGCCTCTTCTCGGCGTTCGTCTCGGTGCTGCTGGCGTTCCCGACGCTACGGCTGTTCGGCATCTACACGTCGCTTCTGACGTTCGCCTTCGCCGAGGTGGTGCAGTACGTCGCGCTGAACGATCCGCGCGGGCTCACGGGCGGCTCGTACGGCTTCCCGACGGTGCCGGGGCTCTTCTCCTCGGCCGATCAGACGACCTTCCTGCGCTCGTACTACTGGGTGTGCGCGGCGGTGATCGTGGTGTCGTGCCTGGCTGTTGCGTGGCTTCGCCAGTCGCATCTGGGCCTCGCGCTGCGGTCGGTGCGCGACTCGCCGGGCTACGCGGCAGCGCGCGGCGTGAACCCGCGGATGGTACGCGTGGCCGCCTTCGGCCTCTCCGGGTTCCTGGCGGGCGTCGCCGGGGCCCTCTACCTCTGCTTCGAGCAGTCGTTCACGACGTCCCAGATGGGGCTCACGCCGATGTCGATCGACGTGACGATGCTGGTGATCGGCGGCATGGGCACGGTGACGGGCCCGATCATCGGCACGGCCATCGTGACGGTGATCCAGACGATCCTGATCGACTATCCCGGCTGGCAGCTGACGGTGCTGGGCGTCGCGCTTCTGATCATCGTGATCTTCGTCCCGGGCGGCATCGTGGGCCTCATCTCACGCATCTCCCGGCGCGTGAGCACCTGGGTCTCCGAGGACGAGGCGCCGGCAGAGGCCGCGGCCGAGTAGCCTCACGCCAGGAGCGGGCGCACTTCCTCGGCGAAGATCCGCGTCGCCTCGTCGCGCACCGCGGGATCCATGCCGGGCCAGTAGAGCCGCGCGATGTAGTGCAGCGGGGCGCCGATCGCGTCCTGGAGCGCGCGGATCCGGGCCGCAACCTGCTCGGGCGAGCCCATCACCATGCCGGCGCGCAGCTCCTCGTCGCGATCCTGCGGAAACGGCGGGGGAGCCGCCGCCGGGCCGGTGCGCCCGCGTGCCTCCTCCATGTCCTCGTACTTCCACGTCACGTACCACTGGCTGTCGCGCACGCGCTCCCACGCGTCGTCGCCGTGCCACGGGAACGTCGGCAGGTGCACGCTCCACTCGAACTCCGACGCGTCGCGCCCGGCCTCGGCCAGGGCTTCTCGCACCCAGCCGGCCATCTCCGCGAACGCCTCGGGCGTCACCTCGGTCGCCATGAAGCCGTCGGCCAGCTCTCCCGCGCGCCGCACCGCGGCCTCGGCGAAGCCGCCGATCCAGATGGGCGGCCCGCCCGGCCGATGCGGCTTGGGGGTGACCGACATGCCCGGGTACTGCGCCGTGGCGGTGCCGGTGACCACGCCGTCGCCCCACGACTGGCGCAGCACCGCGATCGAGTCGATCAGCCGCCGGCGGCGGTGGCGGGTGGAGATGTGGAGGCCGTCGAACTCCTCCTCGCGCCAGCCGAGGCCGAGGCCGAGCACGAACCGCCCGGCGCTCAGCAGATCGACGGTGGCGGCGTCCTCGGCGAGCCGCACGGGGTCATAGAGCGGCGCGAGCAGGAGCGCCGTGCCGATCTGAACCCGGCTCGTCCGCGCCGCGATCGCAGCCGCCACGGGCATCACCGACGGCATGTAGCCGTCATCGACGAAGTGGTGCTCGCTGAGCCAGACCGAGTCGAATCCAAGCTCCTCGGCCCGCTCGGCCAGCTCGACCGCCTCCCGATAGAGGTCGGTGTCGCTGCGCGGGTCGTCCGGCAGCCGCTGGGCGTTGATCAGGCCGTATCCAAGCTTCATTGCAGCGTCAATCCTCCGTCGATGGGCAGAGCGGCGCCGGTCACGTAGCCGGCGTCGGGAGAGAGCAGGAACGCGATGACCCGCGCGACGTCGGCGGCGGTGCCGAGCCGCGCCAGCGGCACCTCCTCGCGCACGAACTGCCCGCCGGCCTCGGGATCGTCCATCACGCGCAGCATCGGCGTGTCGATCAGCCCGGGGCACACGCAGTTGACGCGGATCCCGTGTACCGCGAGCTCGATCGCCATCTGCCTGGTGAGGGCGACCACGCCCGCCTTGCTCGCGTTGTAGTGGGCCGCGGGCTCGGTACGGTCGCCCACGAGCGCCGCCGTCGATGCCAGGTTCACGATGGCGCCGCCGTTTCCCGATGAGGCCATGACCCGCGCGACCGCCCGGCCGGTGAGGTAGACGCCGCGCAGGTTGGTGTCGAGGGTCTCGTTCCAGGCGTCGGCCTCGAGCGAGAGGAACGGCTCGATGCGGTAGATCCCGGCGCTCGCCACGAGCAGGTCGGGCGGGCCTTCCAGAGTGTCCGTGCAGGCGTTCACGGCCGCCTGCACGGACGTCTGGTCGCGAACATCGGCGGCAACGTCCCCGCCTTCGCGATCGATCGTCACGACCCGCGCCCCGCGCTCGGCGAGGAGCGCCGCGGTCGCCCGGCCGATGCCCGACGCGCCGCCGGTGACGATGGCGCGCCGCCCGGCGAGCTCTGCCCCGGCCGCCACTCAGCGGGCCTTCGCCGCGATCTCGGCGCAGCTTGCGATCCACACGTCGTCGCGGGCGCGCACGTCGGCGATGAACTGGTCCAGCATCGCGAGCCGGTGGGGCCGCCCGATGATCTGCGGGTGCATCGTGATGATGCAGCAGCCGCCGAGCTTCACGATCCCGTCGAGCTCGGCCGTCCAGATGTCGCGCACCTCCGCGGGCGTCGAGATCTTGCGCAGCCACTCGGCGCCCGAGAACCAGAAGTACGGCGCATCGTCCAGGAGCCACTGGATGGGCAGCTCGACCAGTGACGAGCCGGGGTGGAGGTAGGGCCGCAGGTCGTCCATGTAGTTCGACGAGTAGGCGAAGCCGTGCTTCTGCAGCAGGCCGATGGTGGCCGGCGAGAACTCCCACGAGGGCGACCGGTAGCCGACGGGATCGGCGCCGAGCCCGCGCAGGATCTCGAGGGCGCGCACCAGCTCGGCCTCCTCGTCCTCGGGCGAGAGGTTCGCCGGGGAGGTGTGGGTGTAGCCGTGGGCGCCGATCTCGTGCCCGGCGGCGAGGATCTCGCGCACGCGGTCGGGATAGCGCTCGGCCACGCGGCCGGGGACGAAGAACGTCTGCTCGAGGCCGTGGCGCTCCAGCAGCTCGAGGATCAGGGGCACTGCGACCTTCGCGCCGTAGGTGCCCTGCGAGAGCACCCCCGGGCGGTCGGCGTTGGCCGGGTCGTCGCCGATCCAGACCTCCTCGGCGTCGAAGTCGAACGTGAACGCCACTGCTCCGCGCGCTCCACCGGGCCACTCAGTCATCGACCAGCTCCTCTCGATATCCCTGGCTCACAAGAGGACTAACATAAGCGTCTTCTCCAGGGAGGCGCAATACGTTGATCTACGGTGCCGCAGTGGTGGTCGCTTCGCGTGAGCCGGTCGAGCTCGACGGTGGCGGCGGCGTGCGCCTGCTCAGGTCGCTGCCCGATCTCGAGCGCTTCGTGCTGGCATTCGTGGAGAGCGGCGAGCCGCGCGTCACCGGGCTCTGGCAGAGCGGGGAAACGTTCTACCACCTGCGCCTCCAGGCCGTGACCGAGCAGGGCGAGCCGGCTGCTGAGGTCGAGATCGCCGAGACGGAGCTGCCCTACGGCCTCACCGTCGCGCGAGCTCGACGTCGTCACGCTGATGACCGGCGGGCTCTCCAACAACGACATCGGCGCGCTCCTCGGCTCGGGCGGCCGCACCGTGGGCAAGCACGTCGAGCGGATCCTCGAGAAGCTCGGCCAGTCCAGCCGCGCCGGCGCCGCGGCGCTCGCGATCGAGGAGGGGCTCATCCGCCTTCCGCTGCCGGCGGGCGGCCGCGCGCTCGTGTCCCTCGCGGTTGGCCGCGTCCAGGCGCTGGTCAACGGCCGTGCCGTGCGGCCCATCCACCGCCGGCCGATGCCCCGCCGCCCGTTCCTGGTCGGCTCGGCCTACCCCCGCAGCGGCTACGTGGCCGCCGACGGTGCCGAGATGCTCCTGGGCTCGGCGCTGGCGGTCGCCGAGATCAACGAGCGCGGCGGCGTGGCCGGGCGCCAGGTCGAGCAGATCGTCGTGGACGTCGATCCGTCGGATCCCGACAGCGTCACCCACGCCATCGAGTCGCTCATCGCCCAGGAGGTGGACGCGATCACCAGCGGCTGGCTCTACGCCGAGCAGGCCGCCCTGGACGCCGTGTCCCCGTACGGCTGCCCGTACCTGAACGCGTTCACGTCGGAGTTCGTGGCCGAGCAGGTGCGCGAGCAGCAGAGCGAGTACCGGTCGATCTTCCAGGTCTGCGCCACCGAGGCCATGTACGGGCTGGGCTTCATCCGCTCGCTCGACACGCTGGCCGCAGCCGGTGCGTGGAGGCCCGCCAGCCGCCGCCTGCTCTTCATCGAGGCGCCGGTGCAGTCCGGCCACATGGCGACAGAGCAGACCATCGCCCGCGCTGAGCGGTCGGGCTGGCAGATCGACGACATCGAGGTCATCCCGAGCCCCGTCCTCAGCTGGGATCGCGTGCTGGCGCGCATCCGCGCCACCAACCCCGCCGCCATCATGCTTGCCCACTGGCTGCCGGAGGACACGGCGCGGTTCCAGCGCGAGTTCGTCGCCAATCCCACCGATGCGCTGGTCTACGGCGTCTACGCGCCGTCGGTGCCCGCCTACATCGATCAGGCCGGCGCCGCCGCCGAGGGCGTGCTCTGGTCAACGGTGACGGGCTCCTACGGCGACACCATCGGCCGCGAGTTCAGCGCGCGGTTCGAGCGGGCGTTCGGCCGGCCGCCCGGGCGGTCACACGCCGGCATCGCCTACGACGAGATCCAGCTGCTCGCGGGCGCGTGGGCGCGCGTGGGCAATCCACGCCGGTTCGCGGAGGTCGCAAGCGAGCTCGGCCGCGTGCCCTACCGCGGGGTGAACGGCGTCTACTACCTCGGCGGCGACTCGCACTGCGCGCTCTCCTACCCCGACACCACCAGCGACCCGTCGCTGGGGCAGGCGCACCTCGTGCTGCAGGTGCAGGACGGCGCGAGCCGGGTGCTCGCGCCGGCGCTCTACGCCGAGGCGAGCTTCCGCACGCCGCCCTGGATGTGGCGGCCCTCGCACCTCGTCGCCTGACTCACGCGGCGTGGGGGATCACGGTGCGGATCTGGGCCGCGACCCCGTCGGGATCGCGCAGGCTGATGATGAGCCGTGAGTATGCGGCGCCCTCGAGATCGATCACCACTGCGCGCCGCTTGCCGTAGACCGCCGCGAACTGCTTACCGCCGGATCCGCCCCGGCGGGTGCCCAGCGCGATGCGGCCCGGCCAGCCCGTGCCCGGCGCGCGCATCCCGCGAAGCTCGCTCCACGCGTCGTCGGCCACGCGCACGCTGCGCACGGCCGCGACGGGCACGCGCACGTCACCGTGAAACGCGCCCAGCTTCTCCTTGCGCGAGAGCCGCACCACCAGATCGGGGCCCTGGATGCGAATCGCCGCCACCGCTCAGCCCTCGCTGACCTCGATCGAGATGATGGCGTAGGGGGAGTAGTACTTGCCGGTGCCGGGCACCTGGAACCAGACGGCGTTTGCGATCGTCTGGCGGATCTGCTCGAGGGTGTTCTCGGCCGTGTCGTGCTCGGGAACCACCCACTCCTGCTTGTAGCCGTCGGAGAACGTGACACGGACGGTCTGATTGGGGTTCGTCGCCATGGTTCTACCGTAGCTGACCGGGACCGAGAGCCACCGGCGCGAGCGCCGGCAGGCGGATGGTGAACGCCGCGCCGGCGATGGTGAGCGAGCCGCCGTGGCGCTCGGCAGTGGCCCGCACGAGGCCCAGGCCGAGGCCGGCACCTTCGAGCCCGACGCTGTTGGCTCCGCGCCAGAACCGTGTGGTGGCCTCGTCCACGCTGGCCTCCGGGATGCCGTCTCCCTCGTCGGTGACGGTGATGGCCACCTCGCCGCCGTCGCGCACGGCGGTCAGCGCGATCGCCCCCGAGGGCGGCCCGTAGAGCTTCGCGTTCTCGATGAGGTTCACGACCGCCCGCTCGAGCGCGTCGGCGTCGGCCAGCACGAGCAGCTCAGGGTCGGCCGTCATCCGCACCCGCGGATCGGCGGCGAACCGCTCGAGCATGTCCGTGACCGAGACGGTCTCCGACGGTGGCGCGGCGGCGTCCTCGCGCGCGACTGCCAGCAGCCGGTCGAGCAGCTGGGCCAGGCGGGCCATGTCGTTCTCCAGATCGTGGAACGCGTCGGCGTCGGCGCCGTGGCGGGCGAGATATGCGGCGTTTCCCCGAAGGGCGGTGAGCGGCGTTCGCATCTCGTGTGAGGCGTCGGCCAGGAACCGCCGCTCGACCTCGCGCGCACGCTGGAGGGCCTCGAGCATGGCGTTGAGCGCGGTGGCCAGCTGATCGAGCTCATCGCCGGTCCGCGCGGTCGCGATGCGGCGCGACGGGTCGGCGGTGCGCTGCACCTCCATCACCTCGTCGTTCAGCGTGCTGAGCGGCCGAAGCGCCCGGTTGGTGACCAGCAGGCACACCGCGGCGGCGATCGCAGCCGCGATCACCCCGGCCACCAGCGTGAGCCAGCGGGCGGTGGCCAGGCCGTCCTCGATCACATCGGTCGAGGCCGCCACCACCACAGCCCCGGGCGCCTGCTGCCCGGATCCGCCCTCCAGCGGCTGGGAGTACACGCGCAGGTCGCGGCCGTCGATCTGCAGCGTGGCAAACCGTGCCTTGCCGCTGCGAAGCACCTCGTTCACGGTCGCTCCCGCTGCGGGCAGGAGCGACGAGTTGGGCCGCGAGCTCGCGATCGGGCTGCCGCCGCGGCTCACCACCAGCACGTCGGTGCCGATCGCCGCCGGGTCGCCCTCGAGGCTCCCGCTGGCAAGCGCGCCGGGGTGGGTCTCGGCCAGCTCATCGACGTCGGCAGCGCGCTGGCGCAGCGTATGGTCGAGCTGCTGGTTCAGCACGTGCCCCAGGATCACCTGCACGCCGATCTCGAGCCCGACGACGCCGATGAGCATCGCGAGCGCCGCGGCCACCGCCACCCGGGTGCGGAGCTTCCAGCGTCTCATTGCCGCAGCTGGAATCCCACGCCGCGAACCGTGCGGATCACCACGGGGTCGCCCAGCTTGCGCCGCAGGTAGGCGATGTAGCGGTCAACGCGTGTTGGCCGTGGGCATGCGGCCGTCGCCCCAGACCTCGGCCAGCGCCCGCTCGCGGCTCACCACCCGGCCGGCGTGGCGCACGAGCAGCGCGAGGAGTGCCGACTCGCGGCCGGTGAGCTGCAGGTCGCGGCCGCCGCGGCTGGCGCGGAGGGCGGCCGGATCCACCGTGATGTCGCCGTAGGAGACGCGCTCGCCGGTGACCGTGCGGCGCAGGAGGGCGCGTAGCCGCGCCTCCAGCTCGTCGGGGGCAAACGGCTTCGCGAGGTAGTCGTCACCACCCGCATCGAGGCCGCTCACGCGGTCGGCCACGGCGTCGCGCGCGGTGAGGAAGAGGATCGGCACGCGATCGCCCTTCTCCCGTAGCCGCCGCGCCACCGCCAGGCCGTCCATGCCGGGCATGACCACGTCGAGCACGATCGCATCGGGTGCCGACGCCTCCGCGCGAACCAGGGCGCCGGCACCGTCGCGAGCCTCGCTCACCTCGTACCCCGCGGCGTCCAGCGTCCGCACGAGCATCCGCACGATGGCAGGATCGTCGTCGGCGACGAGGACGCGCGGGCGCATGGTCAGTCGGTCCACCAGTCCTCGTGGAGCACGCCGTCGCCCTCGGCCGGCTTGTGGCCGCCGACGGCGATCAGCTCGAGCCCGTCCGGGCCGGCCGCGAACGCGCGCACGGTCTCGGGGGCGACGCGGACCACGTCCCACTGCGCGATGTCCACGACGTCATCGCCCACCCGCACCTGCCCCGAGCCCGACACCACGACGTAGGCCTCCTCCTGCACCTTGTGGCTGTGGCCCGCGCTGTTCTTGAAACCGGGGCCGTAGCGGACGTAGGTGACTCCCAGCTCCTGGGAATCGAGGTGCTTGCGGGTGAACCGCATCTCCATGTCGGCGCCCCGCCCGGCGGCCGAGTCGTCGGCGTCCATGAGGTTCTTCACGGCGTATGAGCTCATCGCGTTCTCCCGGTATGGTCGATTTCCGAATACTTCTTGATACCCCGGGGTACGGTATCGCTCGATGACTGATGACCTTGGCAGAATCGCACGGAGCCACCGGTGGACGTTCTTCACGAACCACGCGGTCGTGCTGCTCCTGATCTCGGAGCAGCGTGATGCGACCACGGCGCGGATCGCGGAGATGGCGGGAATCAGCCGCCGGGCGGTGCAGATGATCGTGCGCGACCTCGAAGAGGCCGGCTACATCACCCGCGAGCGGATCGGGCGGCGAAACCGCTACGACGTGCGCATCGACACCGAGCTCCGCCACGCTGCGCTGCGTGATCGGGCGAAGGTGGGCGACCTCCTCGGCGCGCTCAGCCGGCCGAACAACGGCAGCAACGGCCGCACCGCGCTCGAGATCGCACGCTAGAAGATGCCGCGCAGCTAGAGCTTGGCGACGACGCTGCCGAGCTTGCCGCTGATCGCTCCGCTGAGCGATCCGAGGGTGACGACGACGGCGATCGTGATGACGGCCAGAACGACCGCGTACTCGGCCATCGTCTGACCGGTTTCGCGCTTCAGATCGGTGTACAGGCGGCGGATCATGTGGAGCTCCAGGAAAATCGCGGGATGGACTCACCCGTAATCGGCCGCACGCGTCAGGAATGAACGCTCGTTCAGCGGCTGCGGAGCGGGCGAAGCGCGCCCTCGAGCTGCACGAGCTCGTCCAGCAGCGCCCCGGCTGCCGCGTTCATGATCTCGTTGCCGGCGATCCGCTCCTCGTCGTCCAGGAACCCGCGGACGAACGGGATCGAGACGGCGCTCTGCGTGGGCATCATCGCGAGCGTGGTGACCACCTGCTTGGCCATCTGCACGCCGCGGGTGCCGGCCGAGACGCCGCCATAGCTCACGAACCCCACGGGCTTGTAGCGCCACTCGTCGTGCAGGAAGTCGATGGCGTTCTTGAGCGTCGCCGCCATGCCGTAGTTGTACTCGGGGGTGACGAAGACGAAGGCATCGGCGGCGTCCACGCGCCGGCTCCACGCGATGGTGTGCGGCTTGGTGTACTCGCGCAGGCGCGGGTGGTTGGGCTCGTCCATGAACGGCAGGTCGATCTCGGCCAGGTCGGCCACGTGCACGTCGAAGCCGGCGTGCTCCACCGCGATCTGCTCGAACCACCGCGCCACCGGCTCGCCGACGCGCCCGGGGCGGGTGCTGACGATCACGATCTCGAGGCGGGGCAGGTCACTCATGGGGAGGGAGTTGTAGCACGCCCGCTGATTGGAGCCAGATGTGCCGCGGTGCGGGTTCAAAGGTGCCGTAAAGGGCCGCGTCGTATACTCATCCGAGCCCGTTTTGGCGGGTCGTACCGGCTGATCAAGGAGCTCTAGTGGCGAGCGAGGTGCCGCCCAAACCCAAGATGGTGGTCTACGGCGGCACGCCACCCGGGCCGCCGCGCGGTCCCAAAAAGACCAGGAGCCGGGGCGGCTGGTGGAAGCGCCGGCCGCGCTGGCTGAAGATCACCGCGGGCGTGATCGGGGCGGTGCTCCTGGTCGCGGTGGCGGTGGGCGGCTACGCGGCCTGGAAGCTCGACAACGTCTACAACTCGGTCACCAAGCTCTCGAAGAACGACAAGGCCGCCAGCAAGTTGCTCGCGCCGACCATCCCCGAAGCCGGCTCCCCGATCACGGCGCTGCTGGTGGGCTCCGACCACCGGGGGAAGACGGTTGACGGCCAGTACGGCCTCTCCGACACCCTGATGCTGGTGCGGATCGATCCCAAGCACCACATGGCGTCGCTCTTCTCGATCCCCCGCGACCTCTGGGTGACGGTCCCTGGGTACGGCACCGGGAAGATCAACGGCGCGTACTCCACCGGCGGCGACAAGCTGGCGCTCGCCGCGGTGAAGGAGGTGACGGGCGTTCATCCCAACTACCTGCTGAACGTCGACTTCCAGGGCTTCCGCGACCTGGTGAACGCCCTCGGCGGCGTCTACATCAACGTGGACCAGCACTACTACAACCCGCCGTCCGTGGCGCCCAGCTCGGGCTGGTCGGAGATCGACATCAACCCCGGCTACCAGCAGCTGAGCGGCAAGGACGCCCTGGCCTTCTCCCGCTACCGCCACACCGACGAGGACTTCCATCGCGAGGCCCGCCAGCAGACGTTCCTGAAGGCCTTCGAGAACCGCGCCTCCACCCGGTTCAACGGCATCAGCATCACCGACCTGCCGGCCATCAACGACCTGATCAACGCCATCAAGGGCAACCTCACCATCGTCGGCCCCGGCGGGACGAAGGTCGGCCTCTCGACGCTCCAGTCCTTCGTGGCAACGGTCTACGGGGTGCGCTCGCACGTCGCGAGCATCAAGCCGCCGGCGTGGCAGCCGTACACCGGCACCGACGGCGCGGCGGCCGAGACGGTCGATCCCGCCGCGCTGCAGCACTCCATCTACATCTGGAAGCACCCGTGGCTGGTCGCCACCGCGAAGAGCTCCATCCCGGGCGGCAAGCCAAAGAAGCCCGCGAAGCCGAAGTGGACGCCGGCCGTCACGCCGTCTGCCGTCACGGTGTACGGTCCTGAACGGAAACGGCGTCACCGGCGATGCAGGAAGGCCACCAAGCAGCTGAAGGGCTGGGGCTACCTCGCCCACGCCGGCGGCAATGCCCCCAACTACAGCTTCCCGCAGTCGGTCGTGTACTACAAGGCCGGCGGCAAGGCGGCCGCGACCGACATCGCGCACATCGTCGGGTCGGCCACCGTGATGCCGCTGCCCGCGACCATGAGCAAGGTGTCGAAGCCGGTTGCCCTGGTGCTCGGCAAGTCGTACAAGGGCGCGATCGCCGTGCAGCCTCCGGCGACCACGACGAAGACCACCACCGACACGCTGCCGGCGACGCTCACGCCCACCACGGAGTACCGCGACTACTTCCAGCAGGCCGCGCACCACGTCCACTTCCGCACGCTCTACCCGACGGTGTCACAGGCCAACTCCGAGTTCTGCCCGTACAACGCCACCGACGCCGTGGCGGGCGAGTGCTCGCCGCTCCTACCCGACCCGATCCGCACCTACAACCTGCCGGCCGCGGGCAAGGGCGACAACTCGATGTATGCGATGTTCAAGTTCTCGAACACGTTCGGCGAGTACTGGGGGGTGGAGGAGACACGCTTCGTTGACGCGCCCATCCTGCAGAACCCCAACGCCACGCGCGACCTGGACGGCCGCCACTACCTGTTCTTCTTCAACGGCGCCCACATCCAGACGATCGGCTTCGTGAACGCCGGCATCGCCTACTGGGTGCAGAACACCCTGCTCGACGGGCTGACGAACCCCGAGATGATCGCGATCGCGCGGTCGCTCAAGCCCGTCACTTCGTAAGCCGCGAGCCGGTTCCGCCGGTGATCGCGCCCGACACCTGGCGCAGCAGGTACTTGAGGTCCGAGGGATCCGGGTCTGCGTAGTAGTCATCGGGGCTTGCGATCTGCTGCATCGCGTCGTAGCCGGTCATCGTGTGACTGGTGTCCTGGTACTGGTAGTCGGCCGATCCCTGGCACCACTCGTCGTCGGCGAGGTCGCCGTAGGCGATGGCGTACACGTCGATGCCGTCGTTTCGGGCTGTTGCCGCGGCAGTGATGCCGAGCTGGCAGGGCAGGTTGCAGTTCGGGATGCCCTTGAACGGCGTATCGCACTTCCAGGTGCGATCCAGCTGGTTCGCCCCGCCGTCGGAGATCATGACGATCACCTTCTGCACGCCGGGGCGGGCGTAGGCGTCGAGCTCGCGCTGCGCGGCCGCGAGCGGGTCTGCGTAGTCGGTGGTGCCGAACGGTGCCAGGCACTCGATCGACCGGACCAGCGGCGACTGCTCGTTGGGCGTGCCGTTGCGGTCCACGAACCCGCCGTCCATCGGCTCGGCGAGGTAGGTGAGCGTCGGATCGTGGTACCACTCTCCGTCAGGCCCTGGGTCGCAGGTGCTGGCCGTCGCGGTGTTCGGCGGGAACACCACCATCCCGACGCGGTCCTCGTCAGGATCGAGCGTCGTCAGAAGGCCGTTGAGAAGCGCGGTCTTCAGGTTCTGGATCTTCGGCAGGTGGTTGGCGGCCCGCGCGTCGCCGTTCATCGATCCGGTGCGGTCGAGCACCAGCATGATGTCGTGCTTGGACTCGCTGCACGGCGCGCACGCCTCCGAGTCCACGCTCACGCCGATGTTGTCGATCCCGAACATGCCCATGAAGAACGTCGGCACGCTGGCGGTCTCGTGCACCGTCACGGTGTTCGGGCCGGTGCTCGTGCTGCAGGCCGAGTACTGGGTGTCACAGTGCACATCGACCGACTGCTGCACGGTGTCTGTATCCACCCCGTCAACCCGGTTCAGGCCGTCGGGGCCCATGCCGTACCGCACGGCCGTTGCGAAGGCGGTGGATGAGCTCGAGGGGAGCGAGTCGAGGAGCGTGCTGGCACCGCCCGTGGCGGCCGCGTCCGCGGCGTTTTGCATCGACTCCCGCACCCGCTCGACGTTGCCGATGTCGATCACCATGCCGGCCAGGCCGATGATGACCATCATGAAGACCGCAACCAGCGGGAGGGTCTGGCCGCGCTCGCAGCGCAGCCTGGCGGGACATCGGGTCACAGCCCACGTGATCGACCCTGGGAAACGCCGGTTGAGGCGCTAGGAGCGGGGCTCGCCGACGCGCGCCACCGCGTCCATCTCGACCAGCATGCCCTCGAACAGGAACCCGCCGGCAACCACCGCGGTCGAGGCGGGGTAGGGGGCGGTGAACACCTCGGCGCGCACGCGCTTGAACGCGTCGTAGTCGGAGGCGCGCGCCAGGTAGACCGTCATCTTCACGATCGTGGCGAGCGATGCGCCGTTGGCCGAGAGCAGCGTCTCGATGTTGGCGTAGGCCTGGCGCAGCTGGGCCTCGAAGCTCTCGTGATCGACGACGCTGCCGTCGGCGCCGAACCCGCCCTGGCCCGACACGTACACCATGGCGCCCTCGGCCACGATGGTCTGGGCGTAGTCGTAGCCGCGGCTGAACTCGAGGGGGTTCTCGCCGGCCCGGTTCATCTAGAAGCCTGCCGGGTGGTTGGCGATCCGCACCAGGCGGTCGCGGGAGAAGCGGGGGAGTCCCTTGGCGCGCACGACGGCCACCATAGCATCGACGCAGGCGGGGTCGAACTGGGTACCCGAGCAGCGCACGATCTCGCGCAGCGCCTCCTCCACAGGCATGGCCTTGCGGTACACCCGGTCCTCGGTCATGGCGTGAAACGCGTCGCACACGGCGATCACGCGCGAGCCCAGCGGGATGGCGTCGCCGGCCAGGCGGTCGGGGTAGCCCTCGCCGTCGTAGCGCTCGTGGCTCGAGGCGACGAGGGGCACGAGGTCGGCGAAGTACGGGACGGGCTCCAGGATGCGCGCGCCGATGCGCGGATGCTCCTGCATCACGATCCACTCGTCGGCGTCCAGCGGGCCGTCCTTGTGCAGGATCGCCTCGGGCACGCCGATCTTGCCGATGTCGTGCAGGAGCGCTCCCAGCCGGATCATGCGCGTCTTCGCGGCGGGGATCCGAAGCTGCGCGCAGACCGACGCGGCGAGCTCGGCGATCTGGCTCGCATGGTCGTTGGTGTAGGCGTCCTTGGCCTCGAGCGCGGCGGCGAGCGTTCCGAGGGTGGCGATGTAGGCCTCCTCGAGGTGCTCCTGCATCCGCGCCCGCACCACCATCTTGCCGGCCTCCAGGGCGAGGGCCTCGCTCAGGCGAATCTCCGAGTCGCCGAACTCGCGCGCGGCGTGGTCGAACACCTCGACCAGCGCGAAGGCCTCGTCCTCGACCGGCAGCGGCAGCATCAGGAGCGACGCGGTAGCCGCGCTCCACCAGCCACCGGGCCTCGCTCGGATCCGGGTCGGAGCCGAGCCGGCAGGTGTAGGGCCGGCCGGCGTCCAGCACCTCGGCTGTCCGCGGGTAGTCGTCCAGCGCGTGCTCGGTGGGGGTCGTCTGCCAGGAGTGGGGCGGGCGGGCGTAGCCTGCGGTGTTTCTGATGGTGCGGCGCCCTGCGTCGTAGACCGAGACGAGGCACGCGTCGGCGTCCAGGATCTCGGTCAGGTTGCGCGCGAGCGACGCGAGCATCTCGGGGATGTCCTCGAGCAGTGAGAGCGACTGCACCACCTCGACCACTTCCAGGGCGGACTCGAGATGGCCGGCATCGATTGAGGCGACCGGACGCGCTCCCGCCGGGTCGAGATCAGAGCTTGGTGACATGCGAGTGAAGATTCGCCCCGGGGAACGCGTATCCCTCTTTTGGGGGATACGGGCATCGCCCGTTCGGGTGACACGCCGCTAGCGCTGTGACCAGGTGGCCGCCTGCAGCGAGCGCGCGATCTCGTGCAGCGATCGCGCGGCGCGCGACCGCGGGCTGTCGAGCACAACCGGCGAGAAGCGGTTGACCGAGACCGGCACGGCACGGTCGGAGGGCAGGGTGAAGTCGATCTCGCGCCGCAGGATCTCCTCCACCTCGCGGTTCTCGAGGCCCACCTTCGCGCCCGACCGGTTCATGACGATGCGCACGGCGATGTGGCTCAGCTCGAGCTGCTCGAGCGTCTCGAGGGCGAGCTTGAGGCTCTTCAGCGTGGCCACGTCCGATGCGCACACCAGGAGCAGCGTGTCGGTGTGGTCGATCGCAAGGAGCGTCGCCGGGGAGAACTGCGACGACGTGTCGATCACCACGGCGTCGTATGACCGGCGCGCGATCGCGAGCACGTCGGCGAGCCGCTCGATGCGGACGAGCTCCTCCTCGTCGGGCCGCCGCGGAGCGGGCAGCAGGTCGAGGCCCGAGCTGTGGTGCATCACGAACCCGGCCAGCTGCTCGGCGTCCATCTCGCCGGGTGACTGCAGCAGGTCGAGCACCGTCCAGCTCGGCGTCAGCCCCAGCATGAGGGCATCGTCCCCGGAGTGCAGGTCGAGGTCGATGAGCAGCGTGCGCTTCCCGGCGAGGGCGAAGCTGACCGCCAGGTTGGTGGCGACCACGGTGCGGCCCGAGCCGCCCTTGGTCGAGAACACGGTGAACACATGTGCGGGCTTGCTACCTGCCAGGGCCGAGCCGCCTTCCGGGAGAAATTGGAAAATCCAGGGATGTATCGGCCGGTTTCGGCACGACCTTGATCGGCAACGGGCGTGTGACAGGCCTGACACCGAAACGGCGCGCTGGCGCCGACGGCCGTCGATGCCGATAACCTGGGTGCGCGTGAAATTGCTGCTCACCATCCCCAGCCCCGGCGACCCCTACCTCTTTCGCCTCGGCGGCCTCCAGCCCCGCTGGTACGGGCTCATCCTGGCGCTCGCGCGTGCTGCTTGCCGGATGGATCGCGCGGCGCGAGTTCCGCCGCCGCGGCATGGATCCCGAGCAGGTCTACACCATCGCGGTGTGGACGGTGCCCGTTCGGGCCTGATCGGCGCCCGGCTCTACCACGTCGTCACGGACTGGGGCGCCTTCTCGCCCGGCCACTACTCAGCAGATCCCGCAGATCTGGCAGGGCGGCCTGGGCATCTGGGGCGCCGTGCTCGGCGGCATGGCCGGCATGATCATCGGCGTGCCGGCGGGCCCACATGCCGTTCTGGCGGGTCGCCGACTGCGTCGCGCCGGGGCTGATCCTCGCCCAGGCGCTGGGCCGCTGGGGCAACTACTTCAACCAGGAGCTCTACGGCGGGCCCAGCAGCAAGCCGTGGGCAGTGAAGATCGACAACCCGGCGTTCCCGTACAACATCACCGGCGGCGCGCACACGTTCGTGCCCACGTTCCTCTACGAGTCGGTCTGGGACCTGCTGGTGTTCTTCATCCTTTGGCGCTTCATCAGGCGTTACTGGAACCGCGTCCCCTACGGCACCATCTTCGCGCTCTACGTGGTGCTCTACGCGTTCGGCCGGCTCTACATCGAGACGCTGCGAACCGACACCGCAGACATCTTCTTCGGCCAGCGCCTGAACGTGTGGGTCGCGCTGGTGTGCATCATCGTCGGCGCCGCGTCGTTCCTGTTCCTGTTCAGCCGGCGCCTCTCGAAGGCGCCGCCACCGCCGCGCAAGGCATCGCCGATCGAGGCGACCGGGCATGTGCCCACGCCGCGGCCCGAGGCCGCGATCGCCGCGCGCCACCGCACGCAGCGGCGCAAGCCCAAGAGCTAGACGGGGTCGTCCACCAGCACCGACTCGGCTACGCGGTCGGCGAGGAGGCTCTCGAGCGCGCGCACGACGTCCACGTCGTAGCTCTCCTCGCCCCAGAGCTCGGCCAGGGCGCGGCCGGCGCCGGCCGACCCCGTGTGGCCGCCGGCCTCGACGAAGGCTGCAGCGACCTCCACGATGCGCGATTCGATGGGCGCGTCGCGGTCCCGGCGCGCCGCCAGGAGCCAGCCGGCCGCCTCGGCGTCGAGCGCGTTCACGGCAACCTTGGCCGCGAGCCGCGCTCGCTCGGCCGGCTCACCGCCGGGAGTGGTGGAGTCGTAGACGAATGCGGCCAGCCGCAGCCGGTCGGCGCGGTCGGGTGTGAGCCCCATCTCCGAGGCGATCCAGCCCGAGTACTCGCTCACCGCGCGCGAGGTGGACGAGTGGCCGTGGGTGGCCTCGAGCGCGCGGATGGTGCGCTCGTAGGTGTCGCGCTCGAGCTGGTCGGCGCGCTCACGGGCCGAGAGCGCCTCCACGACGCGTGCGTCGTAGGAGACGATCCGCCCGCCGCCGCCGCGCTGGGCCCAGTAGAGCGCCCCGGTCGCGAGCCGCTGGAGCTCGCCGTGGGTGGCGCCGTCGCCGGGGAACCCGGCCACGCCGCCCGAGACGGTGACGCCGTCGGTGGAGGTCGCAAATGCCTGAGCGAGGCGCGACATGAGCGTCGCAGCGGCGGATGAGGTCATGCCGGGCAGCACCAGCCCGAACTCGTCGCGCCCCAGGCGGCACACGCTGTCGTAGGAGCGCACGCCGTCGGCGAAGCAGCGCGCGGCGGTGCGAAGGAGCGCGTCGCCGCTGGCGTGGCCCTGCACCTCGTTGAGCGATCCGAAGCCGTCGATATCCACGATCCCGAGGGCCACCACCGAGCCGGTGCGCTTGGCGCGCGCGAGCTCCCGCGGCCGCTCGCTCGCCAGAAGCCGCGGTGGTTGGGCAGGCCGGTGAGCAGATCGACGGTGCCCGAGCCGGCAGCGCCGGACTCCCACATCCGCGCGGCCTCCACTGCCTGGGCGGCGACGCCCGCCGCCAGGCGGGCAGCGGCGAGGTCGGGCCGGCGCCCGGGCGAGACGACGATGCAGCCAAGCACCCGCCGGGCGCTCACCATCGGCAGGCGCGTGCCCTCGGGGGTGACCGACGGCTCGGTGTGCTCGTCTGCGGGAAGCTGCTCGGGGCCCTCGCCGCAGATCCGCGCGAACACGGCGCCGTCCTCGGAGAGGGTGTAGGCGGTCGCGGCCGGGGCGTTCATGGCGTCGGCGACTGCGCGGGACGCCGTGGCGAGGATCGACGGCAGGTCGAGCCCGGCCTCGCACGCCTGCACCAGCTGCGCGAGGCCCGGCGATGCCTGGTCGCCGAACCTACGCGGCATCGGCGGCCTCACCGGCGATCCGCACGGTGACGGTCGTCCCGGCTCCCGGGGTCGAGTCGATCACGAGCACGCCCGAGAGGATCGCCGCGCGCTCCTTCATGGACGAGAGGCCGTGGTGGGGCAGGCCGTCGTCGGGCCCGTCGGTGAATCCGGAGCCGTCGTCGGTGACGCGCACGACGTACCCGGCGCCCGGCGCACCCTGGACGACGACGTCGATGGTGCTCGCCCGGGCGTGCTTCACCGCGTTGGTGACCGCCTCGCGGACGATCTGGTAGAGGCACACCTGGTCGTCGGGCTCGAGCGCCTCGGCAGGATCGATGTCGAGCGAGATGGTGATCGAGTGGCCGCTTTCGAACTCGTCGGCCAGCGCCTCCATGGCGCTCACGAAGCCCTGGTCGCGGAGCACCCACGGCTCGAGGGCGAAGCACAGCTCGCGCAGCGTGCGGATCACCTGGCGCTGGCGGGTGCGGGCGGTCTCAAGCACGCGCACCGTGGGCTCGGGATCGGCCTGGACGGTGAGATCCTCGGCCACGGCGTCGAGCATCATGGCGACGCCCGAGAGCGTCTGCAGGGGGCCGTCGTGCAGGTGCAGCGAGAGCTTGCGGCGCTCGTCCTGCTCGGCGTAGACCAGCCTGCGGGAGAGGTCGGCGCGCTCTGACTCACGGATCTGGGCCTGGGCCAGGAGCGCCTCGATGCGCTCGAAGAGCAGGGCGTTCTCGGCGGCGCGCGCGGCGAAGTCGGCAAACACCGCCACCTTGGTCACGTCGGCAGGCCCGAAGGCCTGGCCCTCGCCTGTCCGGGTCAGCACCAGCACCGACTGCAGCTCGCCCATCGCCACCAGCGGTGCGGCGACGATCGAGGTGGGGCGCAGGTGGCGGCTGAGCGCATCGGTCTGGCCGTCGCCCGGGCCTGCTGCCAGGGCGTGGCTGCGGGCGGCCTCGGCCACCAGCGACTCGGCGGCGTCCATGTGCACGGCGAGGTCGGACATCGGGCCGAGCGCCACGCCGCGGGCGGCCGCCGGGCGCAGGCGCACGCCGTCGGCATCCAGCGTGAGCATCACGACCGCATCGGGTGCGAACAGCGCCTGGGCCTGCTCGGCGGTGCGCTCGAGCACCCGCGATGCATGCAGGCTCGAGACGGCGCCGAGGCTCTCGACGAGCGCGTCGAGGAACGCCGCCTGCGACACCAGCTCACCGCGGAGCTTCCGGCTCCACTGCTCGGATGCGCGCAGCCGCAGCGTGTCGCGCCGCACGGCGCGCACGGCGAGGACGCCAAGCACGGCGATGACGACGAGGCCCGCCAGGAGCGGGGCGAGGGTGGAATCGATGAAGAACTCGGCGACGAGGAAGACGATCGTGGTCAGCAGCACGGTCAGGCCGGCCAGAGCCGCCATCTGCAGAACCGATCTCAGCCCCGACGGGGAGTCAGTCGATGATTGCTTGCCTGAGGGCGATTGCAACAGCATGCGTGCGGGTGTCAGCCTCCAGCTTGGAGAGAATGTGCCGCACGTGGCTCTTGACGGTTTCCTGGCTGATGAAGAGCTTCCCGGCCACGTCGGCGTTCGACATCCCGTCAGCCAGCAGCTGGAGGATCTCGCGCTCTCGTGCGGTCAGCATGTTCTCGCGATCCTTCGAGAGGAACGCGGGCATCAGCGCCGGATCGACGTACCCGTCGCCACCTGCCACCTTCTGGATCGCCCGCACCAGCGTCTGCTGCGGAGCCTCCTTCAGGATGTACCCCTTGGCGCCGGCTTCCAGGCCACGAGTGAGGAGGCTTCGTTCACCGTAGGCGGTGAACATCAGGACGGCCGTCTCGGGCACGTCCTCGGTGATCTCACGAGCCGCCTGAAGTCCGTCCGCGCCGGGCATGCGCACGTCCAGGATGACGACGTTCGGCTTCCGCCGGCGAGCCAGCGCAACCGCGGCGTTTCCGTCGGCGGCTTCACCGATCACGCGGATGTTGTCCGCGCGGGAGAGCGCCAGGCGCAGGCCCTCACGAACGACCTCGTGGTCATCAACAATCAGACAGCTTATGGAATCGCCCACATGTGCTCCACTCGTCGCAAGGCTTGCCAACCGAAGGGTGGTATCGGCAGAACCTCGTGCGGTCGTTAGCCCCATCCAAATTCGGGTGTGACCAACCTGGTCTCGGGTTTCGGCACTCTTCTGATTAACCCTGCGGAAACAGTCGGCATCGGGGGGAGGCGACTTTAGGTCAACCACGCGATCTGGATGGTCCTTCCAGCTCATGCAGAGACGGCACCGGCCATCCTGGACCCATGTGTGGCAGCTGCAACGGAACCTGTCCAGTCGCCCTGGATCCGTGGTTCCCGGGCGGGCGTCGGAGCCCGCCCGCGGTGCCGGCTTCCCCTCGCTCTATACTGGACGCAGCTTGAGCGACGACGTTCCCAGTCCATGCTGATCGCCGTTGAGCTTCTCGCGGTACTGGTTATCGTCGCGGCAAACGCGTTCTTCGTTTCCGCCGAGTACGCACTGGTCACCGTCCGGCGCACCCGCCTGCAGGAGCTCGAGGCCCAGGGTGTCAAGCGCGCACGCCGCGTGCTCGTGCTGCTGGACAACCCCTCGGGGTTCATCTCGGCCATCCAGCTGGGCGTCACGCTCTCGAGCCTCGCGCTGGGCGCCATCGGCGAGCCGGTCGTCTCCGAGCTCCTGAAAAAGCCGATCGACCTGCTGCCGCGAGACCTCCACACGAGCGTGGCGACCACCATCTCGGTGATCCTCGCGTTCACGATCCTCACCTACTTCCACGTGGTCATGGGCGAGATCGTGCCGAAGTCCTACACCCTGCAGAACACCGAGCGCGTCGCGCTCGCGGTCGCCGGCCCCATCACGCTCTTTCGCACCATCTTCCGGCCGTTCATCTGGGTGCTGGTGGCGTCGAGCGCAACCGTGCTGCACTGGTTCGGGCTGCCGCCGCCGAGCGGCGTCTCGCTGGTGCACTCCGAGGAGGAGCTGAAGATGCTCGTCACGGCGAGCCGCCAGAAGGGCGTGCTGGAGGAGGAGGAGCAGGAGATGCTCCACAACGTCTTCGAGTTCGCCGACAAGAACGCCGACGACGTGATGGTGCCGCGCCCCGACGTGGTGGCGCTGCCGCTCGATACGCCGGTCGCCGACCTGCTCACGATCGTGCTGCGAAACCCCTACACGCGCTATCCGGTGTACGGGGACGACATCGACGACATCGCCGGGGTGCTGCACGTGCGCGACCTGTTCAGCGCCATCAACGAGCGCGGGCTCGAGCGCGTGGACGTGCAGAGCATCCTGCGCCCGGCGATCGTGGTGCCCGAGACCAAGCCCATCGACGAGCTCCTGGCCGAGTTTCGCCGCACGTCCAACCACATGGCCATCGTGGTGGACGAGTACGGCTCGCTCGCGGGCCTCGCGACGCTCGAGGATCTCATCGAGGAGATCATCGGCGACATCGGCGACGAGTTCGACGTGCCCGACGCCGGCATCCTGCGGATCGGCCGCGGGCGGGTGCGGGTGGGCGGCTCGTTTCCCATCGAGGAGTTCAACGAGCGCTTCGGCACCAAGATCTCGGACGACGACTACCACACGCTGGGCGGCTTCGTCTTCGGCGAGCTCGGCCGGGCGCCGAGCGTGGGCGACACCGTGGTGCACGAGGGCACGCGCTTCGAGGTCACCGGCGTTGACGGCCCGCGCGTGACCCAGGTCGATGTGGATGTCAGCCGGTCGGATCAGCCGGCCGAGCCGGTGGAGGGCTCGGAGAGCTAGCTCGCGAGCTCGTCGCTGCGGCGGGCCATCGCGACGTCCTTCTCGGTGATGCCGCCGTCGGAGTGGCTCACCCACGTGACCTCGACCTTGCCCCAGGTCACGAGCAGATCGGGATGGTGATCGGCCTGCTCGGCCGCGGCGCCAACCTGGTTGGCGTAGCCCAGCGCACCGGCGAAGTCCGCGAACTCGAAGCTCTTTCGCAGCGCGCCGTCGCGGACTTCCCAGCCGGGCAGCCCGCCGAGGGCGGACGCAAGCTCGGATGAGCTCAGAACTGCCATGTCGCGAACTGTACTCGCCTTCGGCCCGCGGGGGTATCTTTCGGGAGGTTGAAGGATCTCAACGACACCGACCGAGCCATCATCGCCCAGCTCCAGCGTGACGGGAGGGCAACGTTCGCTGCGATTGCCCAGCAGGTGGGCCTCTCGCCTGCCGCCGTGCACGAGCGGGTGAAGAAGCTCGAGTCGCGGGGCGTCATCACCGGCTACCGCGCAGTCGTGAACCCCGAGATGGTCGGCTCCGGCGTGACCGCCTTCATCCTGGTCACCCAGACCGCCAGCTCACGCGAGTCGCTCGAGGGCGAGTTCGAGAGCATGCCGTGGGTGGAGGAGTGCCATCACATCGCCGGTGAGGAGAGCATCATGCTCAAGGTGCGCGGCGAGTCGATGCGCGCGCTCGAGCACTTCATCTGGGAGATCCGCGCGCTCGAGTCGGTCGAGCGCACCAAGACGGTGATCGTGCTGGGCACCGAGTTCGAGGGCCGTCCGGTCACCCCCGTCACGCCCGACGCCGAGGTCAGGGAAGCGCAGGCCTGACTCAGGCGATCTCGAGCGGTTCCTCGGCCGGCACCATGTCGGCGATCTTGTAGCCCTTCATCACCGCGTCGCCGCCGGCCAGCGAGACGATGACGTAGACCGCGTCGGGCCAGAACGCCTGCTCGGCGTCTGTGCGGCTGGGGTAGGCCGGCGAGGAGACGTGCGAGTGGTAGATGCCCACCAGGTCGAGGCCGGCATCGTCGATCTCGTTCATGATGCGGATCTGGTCGCGCGACTCGATGCGGTAGTAGTAGGGGCTGGGCTCGTCCGACTCGGCAGGGAAGAACCGCTCGACGCGGCCGTCTGTCCCGGCCAGGATCCCGCACGCCTCGTTGGGGAGGCCTGCACGGGCATGGGCGATCACCTCGTCGCGCACCGCGGCGGGGATCACCACCAGACGCGCTCTTCCATCTCGCGCTCGAGCTGCTCGGAGTCCTTGGTGTAGAGGCCAGCGCTCATGTACTTGGAGCCGCCGTCGGCGAAGAGCACTACGACGTTGCCCTCGACCATCTCGCTGCCGACCTTGCGGGCGACTGCGAGCGCTGCGCCGGCCGAGACGCCGGCAAAGACGCCCTCCAGCTCCAGCAGCTTGCGCAGCGTCAGCACGGCCTCGCCGTTGGAGACCAGCACCTTGCGGTCGAGCTGGTTGATGTCGAGGATGGGCGGCACGTAGCCGTCCTCGAGGCTTCGAAGCCCCATCACCGGGTCGCCCTGCAGCGGCTCTGCCGCCACGATCTGCACCGTGGGATTGGCCTCGCGGAGCCGCCTGGCGCAGCCCATCAGGGTGCCGCCGGTGCCGAGCCCCGCGACGAACGCATCGACGCGGCCGTTGGGCACCTGGTCGAGGATCTCGAGCGCCGTCCCGCAGTAGTGGGCCAGCGGATTGGCCTCGTTGGCGTACTGGAACGGCATGTACACGGTGGGATCGGCCTCGGCGATCTGCCGCGCCTTGGCCACCGCGCCGTTGGAGCCCAGGTTGCCGGGCGAGAAGATGATGTTGGCGCCGTACATGCGCAGCAGCTCCACCCGCTCGGGCGTGGCCGACTCGGGCATGACCACGCTCACCGGGTAGCCCTTGACCTTGCCGATCATCGCCAGGGCGATGCCGGTGTTGCCCGACGTGGGCTCGAGGATCTGCTGGCCGGGCTCGATCTCGCCCCGCTCCTCGGCCACCTCGATCATCTGCAGCGCCACCCGGTCCTTGACCGACCCGGTGGGGTTGAACTCCTCGAGCTTGGCGAAGATCTTCACGCCCTCGTGGGGCGACATCTTGGGCAGATCGATGAGGGGCGTGTTGCCCACGGCCGAGAGCGCAGCCGTGCGTTCGGCCTTCAGGCAGCTCTGGCTCACGCCGCCCCTCCGGCCATCGCCGGCAGCACGATGATGGTGGACTCGGGCGTGAGGGCCGTCTCGAGGCCGTCGCCGAGGCGCACGTCCTCGTTGTTGACGTAGACGTTGACGAACCTGTTGAGGTCGCCGTTGTCGTCCAGCAGATGGCCCTTGATGGCCGGGTACCTGGTGGTCAGGTCGCCGAGCAGCTCACGCACGGTCGCGCCGGAAGCGTCGACCTCGCGCGCGCCGCCGACGGCCTGGCGCAGGATTGGGGGCATGCGAACCGTGCTCACGCGACGGCCTCCTTGACGGGATTGACAGCCCGGGAGGGCATGGCGCAGAACTGCTCGTAATCGATGAACTGGATCTCGGACGGATCCTTGCTGCAGACGGGGCAGTGGGGATCGCGCTGCATGCGGAGCTCGATGAACTCCATCTCGAGCGCGTCGTAGCGCAGCTGCCGGCCCACCAGCGGGGTGCCGATGCCCAGCAGGAGCTTCACGACCTCGGTGGCCTGGAGCGATCCGATCACGCCGGGGAGGATGCCCAGCACGCCGCCTTCGGCGCACGACGGGGCGAGCTCCGGCGGCGGAGGCTCGGGGTACTGGCACCGGTAGCAGGGGCCCTCGAACGGCTTGTAGACCGTGACCGAGCCCTCGAACTGGTAGATGGAGCCGTGGACGACCGGGATGTTCGCGACCAGGCTCGCGTCGTTCAGCAGGTACCGCGTGGGGAAGTTGTCGGTGCCATCCAGGATCACGTCGTAGCCGGAGATGACCTCCATCACGTTCTCGGAGGTGAGCCGGTCGGTGTACTTGACGACCTTGACCTCGGGGTTGATCCCGTTGATGGCGATCTCGGCCGAGTCAACCTTGTTCATGCCGACGCGATCGACCGTGTGGACGATCTGGCGCTGGAGGTTGGACACGTCCACGGTGTCGGCGTCGATGATGCCGAGCGTGCCGACGCCGGCGGCTGCCAGGTAGACGGCGGCCGGTGAGCCGAGCCCGCCCGCGCCGATCAGGAGCACCTTGGAGTCGAGCAGCTTCAGCTGCCCCTCCTCGCCGACCTCGGGGATGAGCACGTGGCGGCTGTAGCGCTCGTACTGCTCCGGGGTGAGGGCGTGGGGCACCTTCCACTCGCGGCCGTTGTCCTTCCAGCCGGAGAACCCGCCCTTCATGGAGACGACGTTGGTGTAGCCCAGATCCTGCAGCGTCTTCGCGGCATAGACCGAGCGCTCGCCGCTGGCGCAGTAGACGACGACGGGGGTGGAGCGCTCGAGCACGTTTCGCTCGATGCGCGACTCCAGGAACCCTCGCGGGATGTGGATCGCGCCGGGGATGTATCCCTGCTCGTACTCTTGGCGTTCACGCACGTCGATGAGTGCGGGGGGCGGCGTGTGCTCGAGCCGCTCCGCGGTCTCCTGCACAGACTCCTCCCGGATCTGCTCCCGTGCCTTCGCCAGGTAATCGCGTGCTGAGATCACCTGTTTCACCTACCCTTCGTCTGCAAATGCCCGGACGCTCACGCGCGGGCAGAAATTATCGCGTTTGTTGAATCGAGTATAGCCAGCGAATGGATCCAAACCCCTCCGCCACTGAAGAGTTAAACGGGCCTCCCAGTGGCGGTATTCCCGGTCTTTCACGAGGCCGGTTGCTGATCCTCGCAGGGGCGGCGCTGGTGGTGGGGATCGCGGTGGTGGCCGTGGTGCTGCTCACCTCCGGCTCGGGCAGCAAGGCGGCCGACACCACCAGGCCGCTGAAGGGGCTGCCGCTCTCGGTGATCGACCTGCCGGGCGCGAAGGTGCCGCTGGCCTCCGACCCCGTTGCGGTGGCCGCGGCTGCGCGAAGGCTGCTTCCCGCGGGCGACGTGCGGATCAAGGTGGCCGACCTGCTGGCGGCCGACACGATGGATCGCCGCGAGTCCACCATCGCGGGGCTGCAGAGGCTCCCGCAGCGCTCGCTGCCGGTGATGCTCGGCCTGGGCGTGGCACAGCTCTGGGCGGGGCAGGTGAAGGCCGCCGCGCACACGCTCGAGGGCGTGAAGTCGGCCGACATGTACGGGTTCTACGGCACGCGGGCCGACAACATCCTCAACTTCCGGTACTTCCCCGGCTACCCGCCGTACACCCTTCCGCACCCCTCGCCGAAGGGGAGCCTGGCGGAGATCCGCAAGGCGGCGAAGGATCACCCGTCGGACTCCGACGCGTGGCTCAACCTGGCGTGGAAGCTGCAGAACACCGACCGCGGCGCGGCGATCCTCGCCGCCCAGAGGGCCGAGAACCTCTCGCCCGGGGCGATCTCGCCGATCGTGGCCGAGAACGTCCTGGCATTCAACAAGGACAACCCGATGGACGCGATCGGGACGCTCAACAAGCTGGGGGAGAGCTACCCCAAGAACGCCGAGATCTTCTTCCACCTCGGCTTGCTCGAGTTCTGGATCAAGAACGGGGACTCGGCCACTGCGCTCATGCGCCAGGCCGTGGCGGCCGACCCCACCGGCCCGTACAGCGCGGCCGCGAAGGTGTTCATCACCTGCCTGACGTCACCGTCGGGGAGCGCCTGCAAGAACCTGCAGAGCTAGGTGCTCACCAGGGCGGTGCGCCGTGCACCCAGCGCCCTGCCACCATCGTCGCCACGACGCGCGCGCTCGGCGATGCGCTCGGGCTCGGCGATGATGTCGGTGTCGAGCACCACCAGATCGGCCGCGTAGCCGGGCAGGAGCAGCCCGCGGCGGCGCTCGTCGCCCACCGCATAGGCGCCGGCGGCGGTGAAGCCCAGCACCGCGTCGGCCACCGGGATCCGCTGCTGCGGGTACCACGCCGCGCGCCCGTCGCTGGTGCGGTGAACGGCGGCGTGGATGCCGGCCAGCGGGTCGAGCGGCTCGATCGGCGCGTCCGAGCCGAACACCACGTGGGCGCCGGAGTCCAGCAGATCGCGCGTGCGGTAGGCCTTCGCGGCGCGCTCGCCCCACAGCCGGTCGGCGACGTCGCGATCCGACGTCGCGTGGCTCGGCTGCATGGATGCGATCACGCCCAGCCCGGCAAAGCGGGGGAGATCCGCATCGTCCAGGCACTGCACGTGCTCGATCCGGGGCCGCACCAGCGCCTCCTCCCACACCTCGCGGGTGTCCGCGAACGCGTCCAGCGCGGCGCGGTTGGCCCCGTCGCCGATGGCGTGGACGGCGACGTCGAGCCCGCCGGCCGCCGCCTCGAGCACGATCTCGCGCAGCTCCGCGGCGGTCGTCAGCACCTCGCCCGAGCCGTCCAGCATCCAGGCGGTCTCCGAGCCGAGCGTGCCGTCCATGAACACCTTCACCGGCCCGACGCGCAGCATCTCGCTGCCAAACCCCGACCGCAGCTCGAGCGCGCGCGCCGCGGCCAGCCGCTCGGCCGGCACGCCCATGTGCACGCGAAGCGTCATCCGCCGGTCGCCGTCGAGCCGCTGCCACAGCTCGCGGCCGCCGTCGAACTCGAGGTCGTGGATCGCCACCACGCCGCGGCCGTTTGCGTCGGCCATTGCGCTTCGCACCGCCTTCGAGACCTCCACCCGCCCGGGCTCGGGCACGGGAAACGACCACGCCTCGCGCTCGTGCAGGACGCCGTCGGGATGCTCCATCCCGGCGGCCCGGAGCGCTGCGGAGTTGACCCAGAGCGTGTGCCCGTCGTGGGCGCTCAGCGCCGCCGGCCGCTCGCCGGTGACCTCGTCCAGCGCGGCTGCCGTGGGCGGCCCGTCGGGCCAGCGCGCCGAGCGCCAGCCACGGCCGCGGATCCAGCCGTCGCCGGCCTCGCCGGCCACCAGCGCCAGCGCCTCTGCCAGCGACCCCGCACCGATCAGATCCAGCTCGCCGCGGGCGATCGCCCAGCTGCGGAAGTGCACGTGGCTATCGCAGAACCCCGGCAGCACGCACCGCCCGTCGAGGTCGATGCGCTCGTGCCCGACGGTGTCGTCGTCGCCCTCGCGCACGTCGACCCCGCCCACGATGGTGTCGCCGGCCACCGAGAGCGCGCGGATGCGCGGCAGCCGCGGATCGAGGGTGTAGACCGGGCCGTTCTCGAGGATCACGACCAGCCGTCGGCGGCGTGCACCACGTCACCTTCGGAGATGGTCATGAGCGTCTTCGTGCTGGCGATCTCGTCGTTGCCGGCGGCGAACAGATCGCGGTCGAGCAGCACCAGGTCGGCCAGCTTGCCGGCCTCGATCGTGCCGACGCGGTCGTCGGTGAACGCGACGTAGGCGCCGTTGATGGTGTGCGCCGCGATGGCGGAGTCCAGATCCATGCACTCCTCGGCGAAGAGCGGCTCCTCGGCCGTGCCGTGCGGATCGATGCGGTTGACCGCCGTTGCGATCTGCTCGAGCGGGTCGGGCGGGGACACCGACCAGTCGCTGCCGAAGGCGATGCGGCCGCCGGCGGCGTGGATCGACTGGAACGGGTAGATGGTGCGCGCCACCGCGTCGCTCACGAACGGCAGCGTCAGCACCTCGACGCTGTCCTCGCGGCGCGCCCAGAGGGGCGTGACGTTGGCCGTCACGTTGAGCGCGCGCAGCCGCGGCACGTCCACGGGATCCACGAACTGCAGGTGCGCCAGGTGGTGTCGCGCGTCGCGCCGGCCGTTCACCTCGAGCGCATGCTCGAACACGTCGAGGCACTCGCGCACGGCGCGGTTCCCCAGGGCGTGGATGTGCACCTGGAAGCCGGCGGCGTCGCAGGCCAGCACGTAGCGCGTGAGGTCGTCCAGGTCGTACTGGTCGAGCCCGCGGTTCCAGTCGGCGTGCCGTCGTCGCCCAGGTACGGCTCGATCATCGCGGCGGTGAAGTTCTCGAACACGCCGTCGTGGAAGAACTTCACCTCGTCGCAGTTGAGCCGGCCCGTGTTCCCGGCCGTCCGTCGCTCGCGCAGCTCGTCCAGCTGATCGAGGTTCCCCGTGGGATCCCAGCCGAGCATCGCGCGCACCCGCATCGAGAGCTTGCCGCTGTGTGCGAGCGCCGTGTAGGCCGCCTGCGTGTGCTGGTCCACCAGCGCGTCTGAGAGCGAGGTGATGCCGAGGCTGTGGTAGTAGGCCTGGGCCGCCAGGATGCCGGCCATCCGATCCTCCGGCGAGGGGTCGGGGGTGAGCGCGAACATCAGCTGCATGGCCTGCTCCTGGAGCATGCCGGTCGCGCGCCCGGAGGCGTCGCGCTCGATGCGGCCGCCCTCGGGATCGGGCGTCGAGTCGGTGATGCCTGCCACCTCGAGCGCCTTCGAGTTGACCCACATCCCGTGGTAGTCGCGGTTGGTGAGCGCCGCGGGCCGGTCAGAGACAACTGCGTCGAGCTCCTCGCGGGTGGGCAGCCCGCCCGGGAAGTCGCTCATCGACCAGCCGCCGCCCAGGATCCAGTCGCGGTTGGGATGCCCGTTGGCGTACGACTCGATGGCCTTCCACGTCTGCTCGCGGCCGGCGATGCTGTGCAGATCGCACTGGGTCATGCCGTAGCCGCCCATGGCGGGGTGGCAGTGGGCGTCGAAGAAGCCCGGGAGGAGCATCCCGCCCTGCATGTCGATCTCGCGCGTCGCGGGGCCGCGGTGTGAGGCGACGTCGTTCGGGCCGCCGACGGCGACGATGCGGCCGTCGGTGACTGCGACCGCCGAGGCGAGCTGGCGGGTAACGCTTCCGGTGTGCACCACGCCGTTTTGAAGAATCAGATCAGCTGTCATGGCCGGGTATCTTAACCGGCATGGGGGCGCGTCGAGCAGATCGATCGGCGGCTGTCCGCGCTTCGGGCGCAGCTGCGCACGGCCGGCATCGACGCGGCAGTGATCGTCCAGAACACCGACCTTGCGTACTTCACTGGCACCAACCAGCAGGCGCACCTCATCGTGCCCGCCGAGGGTGCCCCGCGGCTCCTGGTGCGGCGCACGCTCGAGCGGGCCCGGGAGGAGTCGCCGATCGAGCACATCCAGTCGTTTCGCTCGCTCTCGGGGCTCGCGCCGGCGCTGGCCGAGGCGGGCGCCGGGCCCGGCGCGCGGGTGGGATTCGAGCTCGACGTCGTCTCGGCGCGCTCGTACCTCGGCTACGTGCGGCGGCTGGAGGGCTACGAGGTGGTGGACGCCTCGGCTGCGATCGCCGCGGTGCGGGCAGTGAAGAGCCGCGGCGGACATCGCGGACATGCGCGCGGCTGCGGTGCAGGTCGATCTGGCGGCGCGGGCAGCGCCCGGGCTGATGCGGGCGGGGATGACCGAATCTCAGCTTCAAGTAGAGATTGAGGGTGTGCTTCGCAGAGCCGGCCACCAGGGGCTCATGCGCTACCGCGGCTTCAACCAGGAGCTGCACTACGGACAGGTGCTGAGCGGGCCGAGCGGCGCGGTGCCCGGGTACTCGGACTCGCCGCTGGTCGGCCCGGGGCCGAACCCCGTGATCGGCAAGGGCACTGGGCGCGAGCCGCTGCGCGCCGGCGATCCGGTCATCGTCGATCTCGTCGGCGCCCACAACGGCTGGCTGGCCGACCAGACCCGCACGTTCTTCCTCGGCAAGGCCCCGGCCGATCTGCGCCGCGCCTACGAGGTGACCGTGCAGATCCTCCGCGCCGTCGAGGCCGAGCTCCGCCCGGGCGCGATCCCCGCGCAGCTCTTCGAGCTGGCCGAGCAGATCGCCATCGACGAGGGCTTCGGCGACCACTTCATGGGCGCCGGCGCCGACCGGGTGCGGTTCCTCGGCCACGGCGTGGGCATGGAGGTGGACGAGACACCGGTGCTCGCGCCGGGATTCGACCGGCCGCTGGTGGAGGGAAACGTGCTCGCCATCGAGCCGAAGCTCGTGTTCGCCGGCCGCGGCGCGGTCGGCATCGAGAACCAGTACGCCGTGACCGGCGACGGCTTCGAGACCATCACCACCGCTCCCGAGGAGCTGATCGAGGTCTGACCGGCGATCTGCGACAGGGCGAGGCCCGTGAGTACAACCGCCGCCGCCGCCGGCTCGGCACCGCGGGAAGCGTGGTCTCGCTGGCAGGCCTGATCGTGATCGTCGCGGCCGCCGGCGCGCTCGGCGGCTGGGGCTGCGTGGTCGCTCTGGGAGTTCTGCTCCCGCTCATCTCGCTGCCGTTCGGGCTCGCCGGCAACCGCCTCTCGCGAGGCTACGGGCTCTCGCGCCAGAGCGCCCGGGCGTGGCTCTCGGACTGGGCCAAGGGCATCGCCCTCGGCGACGTGCTCGGCGCCGCTGCCGCCCTGGCGGTGCTCGGCTGCCAGCGGCAGTGGCCGGACTGGTGGCCGCTGCCGGTATGGATCCTCGCGGTCGCGCTCCAGCTGGTGCTCGCCGTCGCATGGCCGGTGATCCTGCTGCCGATCTTCATGAAGAGCCGGCCGCTGGAGGACGGGCCGCTGGCAGACACCCTGCGCCGCACGGCCGACCAGGCGGGGGTGGCGGTGCGCGAGCTGCGGCTCCTGCTCATGGGCGAGAAGACCTCCGCCGCCAACGCCATGGTGGCCGGGCTCGGCCCCACCGTGCGCATCTACGTGGGCGACACGCTTGCCGAGAGCGGCGCCTACTCCACCGATTCTGAGGCGCTCGGCCACACCCGAGTGGTGCTCGCCCACGAGCTGGGCCACCGCGTGCACCGAGACATCTGGCGGCTGCTCTCGATGTCGGTCGTCACCACCGCTGCAGGCGTGCTCGGCGCGTGGGCCGGCGTCGCGCTCCTGGCGCCTGACGGAGGCGGCCACCTCACCGCGCTCCCATCGCTCGTGCTGGGCTTTTCGGTCGCAGCCACGCTGATCTCACCGCTCGGAGCCTGGTACTCCCGGCGGCGTGAGTGGGCAGCCGATCGCTACGCAGTGGGCCTCACCCACGAGGGCGAGGTGTACGCCCAGGCGTTCGAGCGGCTGGTCGCCCAGAACCTGATGGAGCTCGACCCGCCGCCGCTCCGCCACGCGCTGACCGGCTCGCACCCGACTCCCCGCGCGCGCATCGAGGCTGCCCGCGGGTGGCAGGAATAGACTGTTTATGAGCGAACAACGCCACGATGTACACCGATTCGCGCGAACAGGCTGATCACCGATCAGCGTTGCAGACAGATCACACGACCAGCAAAGGAGCGGTTTTGGGTCAGGTTATCGCCCTCGCAAACCAGAAGGGCGGCGTTGCCAAGACGACAACCACGCTCAATCTGGGCGTGGCCCTTGCCGAGCGCGGGCAGCGAGTCCTGGCGGTCGATCTCGACCCGCAGGGCAACCTGACCATGAGCCAGGGGCTCGACCCCGACAGCCTCGAGCGCTCGATGTTCGACGTGCTGGTGCACAAGACTCCCATCGCCGAGGTGGTTCACCACCAGGAGATCGACCTCGCCGTCTCGTCCATCGATCTCGCCGGCGCCGAGCTCGCGCTCTCGTCGATGATCGGCCGCGAGCGGGCGCTGCAGAAGGCGCTTCTGCCGGCGCGGTCGCAGTACGACTACATCCTGCTCGACACGCCTCCGTCGCTGGGCCTGCTGACCATCAACGCCCTGACGGCGTCCGACGGCGTGATCGTGCCGGTGCAGTGTGAGTACCTGTCGCTTCGCGGGCTGATCCAGCTCGAGAACACGCTCACCATGATCCGCGACAACCTGAACCCCGACGTGCACATCCAGGGGATCCTGCCGACGATGTTCGACGGCCGCACGCTGCACGCCAAGGAGGCGGTCGAGATCCTCGAGGAGAACTACGGCGACATCGTGTTCAAGACGCGCATCCGAAAGACCGTGAGATACGCAGAAGCGCCCGTGAAAGGCACTTCCATACTCAAGTACGATTCCAAGGGCAACGCCGCCAAGGCGTATCGCGACCTGGCCGGGGAGGTGCTACGCGATGGCAAAGCGCAATAGCATGCGAGACGGGCCGCTGGCCCAGCTGTTCAAGGCGACAACCGAGACCGCCGCGGCCGAGAAGCCCGCCGAGCTCGAGCACGCCGCGATGGCCGAGCCCATCGCGCGGCCCGAGATCGTCGAGCCGGTCGAGGACCGGATCGAGGCGCCCCCGCGCGGCGCCGACTCGCCGTACCTGGCTGTCATCCGCGTCGTCGGCGTGGGCGGCGGTGGCTGCAACGCCGTCGATCGCATGATCGAGGCCGGCGTGGGCGGCGTGGAGTTCATCGCCGTGAACACCGACATCCAGCAGCTGCAGATGTCCGAGGCGCCCACCAAGATCCAGATCGGCCGCGAGGACACCAAGGGGCTCGGCTCCGGTGCCGATCCCGACGTCGGCCGACAGGCTGCCGAGGAGTCGCACGACCGCCTGAAGACGGTGCTCCGCGGCTCCGACATGGTGTTCGTCACCGCGGGCGAGGGCGGGGGCACGGGCTCCGGCGCCGCTCCGGTGGTGGCCCGGGTGGCGCGCGAGGTGGGTGCGCTCACCGTTGCGATCGTCACCTCGCCGTTCACGTTCGAGGGCTCGCGCCGCTCAGCGCAGGCAACCAGCGGCGTGAAGGCGCTGCGCGACGCCTCCGATACCGTCATCGTGATCCCCAACGACCGGCTGCTGGACGTGCTCGAGAAGGGCACGCCGCTGGTCGAGGCGTTCCAGGTGGCAGACGACGTGCTGCGCCAGGGCGTGCAGGGCATCTGCGATCTCATCACCCTGCCGGGCCTCATCAACCTCGACTTCGCCGACGTGCGCACCATCATGGGCAACGCCGGCAACGCGATGATGGGCATCGGCATGGCGACCGGGCCCACGCGGGCCGCCGAGGCCGCCGGCCGGGCGATCGCCTCGCCGCTCATCGATCACGAGGTGCACGCGGCCTCCGGCATCCTGCTCGCCATCAGCGGCGGGTCAGACCTCTCGCTGCACGAGGTGAACGAGGCGGCCGAGATCGTGCGTGCCGCCGCCGACGACAACACCAACATCATCTTCGGCGCCACGGTGGACGAGCGTCTGGCCGGCCAGCTCTGGGTCACGGTGGTTGCCACCGGGTTCCCGCTGCCGGGCCAGGGGAACACCACGCGCCGGGTCACGTCGTTCGCGCCGCTTCCCGACGCCGAGCCACAGCGGTCGCGGCTGCCCGCGCCCCCGGCTCCGGCCGAGGACTTCGAGCCGCCCGACTTCCTCTCCAACAGCTGACCACGGGCACGATGCGAGGCGCGGTCGCCGCCGGACATGAGCTCACCGCGCGGGCGGGTGCCGACGCGCTCGAGCGGGGTGGGTCGGCGGTGGATGCGCTGGTGGCCGCCGCGGCGATGTCGTGGGCGGCGGAGCCCGCCCTGACGGGCCCGTGCGGCGGGGGCTTTGCGCTGGTGCGCCCTGCGCGCGGGAAGCCGGCGCTCCTGGACGCGTTCACGTCGATCCCCGGTCAGGGGCTCGAGCCCGGTCGCACGCTGGTGGATCCGATCGCCGCGGAGATCCCGTTCGACGAGCGAACCGATCCAGATCTTCCACATCGGGGCCGGATCGTGCGCGGTGCCCGGCGTGGTGCCGGGGCTGCACGCCGTCCACGCGCGCTACGGGCGGCTGCCCTGGCACGACCTGCTGCTGCCCGCCGCCGAGGCCGCCGACCGGGGCGTGCCGGTGAATCCCGGGCAGCATGCGGTGATCAAGGCGATCGAGGCCATCGTCACCTCGACGGCCGAGGTGCGCGCGGTGTTCGCGCCCGGCGGCCGGTTCGTCCAGCCGGGCGAGGTCATCCGCCAGCACGATCTGGCCGGGTCGATCCAGCTTTTGGCCGAGCGCGGCCCGCAGGAGTTTGCAACCGGCGGCCTGGCGCGGGCGATGGTGGCCCACCAGACGGCGACCGGCGGGCGCCTCACCATGGACGACCTCGCGGCTCAGCGGGCGGTGTGGCGAAGGCCGCTTCGGGCGGCGTTCCGCGATCGCGAGCTGGTCACCAACGCGCCGCCGTCATCGGGCGGCGCGCTCATCGCCTACATGCTCTCGGTGCTGGACGGCTTCGAGGCGGCCGGCGCGGGGTCGGCGATGAGCCTGCGGCTCACGGTCGAGTCCATGCGCGCCGCGGCGCGTGTGCGCGATCGCCGGTTCGGGGAGCTCCTGCACCGCGGCGGCCTGCGCGGGCATCTGGCAGGCCCCGAGCTGATCGCCCGGGGGCGCGAGGCGGTGGCGGCGGCGCTGGCGGGCGATGTGAGGCCGGCTCCCGCGCTCGTCTCCGACCACGGCACCACGCACATCTCGGTGATCGACGGCGACGGAAACGCGGCGGCGTTCACGGCCTCCAACGGCTCGCACTCGGGCGTGATCGTGCCCGGCACGGGCCTGCACCTCAACAACATGATGGGCGAGGAGGATCTCATGACCGGGCGCGTGCTTCGCCCGGGCGACCGGCTGACGAGCATGCAGGCGCCGACGATCGTGACCGAGGGCGGGGATCTGCGGCTGGTGGTGGGCTCGTCGGGGTCAAACAGGCTTCGCTCGGCGATCTTCCAGGTGATCGTGAACACGATCGACCACGGGATGGAGGTGGCCGATGCGGTGACGGCGCCGCGGGTGCACGTGGAGGGCGACCGGATCGACCTCGAGCCGGGGTTCGATCCTGCCGGCGTCGAGGCGCTCGAGGCGGCGGGCGAGCACGTCAACCGCTTCGACGGCCTGAACCTCTACTTCGGCGGCACCAACGCGGTGGCGAGCTCCGGCTCGGGCGAGCTCTCAGCAGCGGGCGACCCGCGGCGCAGCTGCTTCGGCCTGGTGCTGTGAATCACCGGTGCCAGGCACCGGCTATTCACGCGTCAGGCTCGAGTGGCCGTTCGTCTGGGCCAGCTTGTTGAGCGCCGCCGCCTCCGCGAGGCGATCGAGTCCGCGCTGGAGCAGGTCGGACACCAGGGTGAGCCGCTCGCGCTCGCTTCGCAGCTCCAGCAGATGCTGCTTCTCCTCGGTGGGGAGCTCCACCCGCGCGGCGATGGCGTAGGAGAGCGGGTGCTCGTCGTCGGCGATGGCCGGGTCGGGCTCGACGCCCGTGACCTCCGCGATCTGGTTGTAGAGGCTCGCGGCCGACTCCGAGAGCTCGCCTGCGGCAGACTCGTCATCCTCGGCCGCCTCGACCGTCCCGCTCAGGTATGACCGCCCGCGCGTCAGCTCGACCACCCGCACCACCTCGAGCCCCTGCACCACCAGGTTGATGCGCCCGTCCTCGAACCGCTCGAGCACCTGCGTCACCTCGGCCGTGCAGCCCAGCTCGCGCGCGCCCGCCTCATCGGCGTAGAGCATCACGAACGGGTGCTCGTGCTCCAGGCAGTCTGCGATCAGATCCTTGTACCGGGGCTCGAAGATGTGAAGCGGCATCATCTCACCGGGTACGAGCACCATGCCGAGCGGAAAGAGTCCCAGCTCTCGACCAGCCATGTCCGAACTGTAGACCAGTTACGCTGGCGCGATGCGAGGATTGGAATGACGCCCCAGCTGCGGCCGGCGCTGGCCGCGCTCCAGCCCTACCAGCCCGGCAAGTCCACGTCGGAGGTGCGGCGCGAGCTGGGCCTCGACCGCGTGATCAAGCTCGCCTCGAACGAGGGCCCGCTGGGGCCGTTCCCGGTCGCGCTCGAGGCGATGGCCAGGCAGGCTCCCGAGCTGAACCGCTACCCCGAGCGCGGCTACGAGCTGACCCAGCGGCTGGCCGCCCGCCACGGCGTCGATCCCTCGTGGATCTCGCTGGGAAACGGCGCCGATGCCGTGGTGTGGCACCTCTCCGCCGCCTACCTCGACCCGGGAGACGAGGCCGTCATGGGCTGGCCGTCGTTCCCGTCGTACCACCTGGACGCCGTCAAGTGCGCGCGCCGCGCCGGTGCACGTGCCGCTGCAGAACGGCTCGTACGATCTCGAGGCGATCGCCGCGCGCATCGGCGATCGCACCCGCATCGTCTACGTCTGCAACCCCAACAACCCCACCGGCGGGATCATCACCGCCGGCGCGCTCAAGGCGTTTCTGGACGCGGTGCCCGAGCACGTGCTGGTGATCGTCGATGAGGCCTACCACGAGTACGTGGACGCCGACGGCTACCCCGACACGATCGCCGACCACGTCCGCACCCGCCCGAACGTGGTCGTCCTGCGCACGTTCTCGAAGATCTTCGGCCTCGCGGGCCTGCGGGTGGGCTACGCGGTGGCGCCTCCCGCGATCGGGCTCGATCTGGCGCGCGTGCGGCCCCCGTTCGAGGTGAACGAGCTCGCCCACGTCGCGGCGGCCGTCAGCCTCGACGATGCCGCCGAGATCGACCGCAGGCGGGCCGCGAACGCCGCCGGCAGGGCGCAGCTCGAGTCGATCTTCGCCGCCCTCGGCATCCCGGTCCTGCCGGCCGCCGCGAACTTCGTCTGTGCCGCGGTGGGCGACGGCCGCGCGGTGGCCGATGCGCTCCTGCGTGACGGCGTCGTCGTGCGGCCGCTCGATCAGTTCGGCGACGCCGCCTCGATCCGGGTCACCGTCGGCACGCCGGAGGAGAACGCGATCTTCGCCGAGTCGCTCGCCCGGGTCATGGAGCCGCGCTGATGGCCCGAAGGCCCGTAGTCGTGGCCGATCTGGTGGAGGGAGTGCTCGCGGGAAACCGGCGCTCGGTCGCCCGCTCGATCTCGGTGGTCGAGAACGGCGGCCCCGATGCGCGCGAGCTGGTCGCAGCCATCTATCCGCGCACCGGCAACGCCTCGGTGGTGGGCTTCACCGGCCCTCCGGGGGTCGGCAAATCGAGCCTCATCGCGGCCCTCATCGAGCCTTCACCGAAGCCGCGACCAGACGGTGGGCGTGGTCTCGGTCGATCCGTCGAGCCCGTTCTCGCAGGGCGCGCTCCTGGGCGACCGCATCCGCCTGACCGAGCACTTCCTGGATCCCGGCGTCTACATCCGCTCGATGTCCACCCGCGGCCACCTTGGCGGCGTCGCCGAGGCCACCCTGCGCGCGCTCGCCGTGCTCGACGCCGCCGGCACCGACGTGCTGCTGCTCGAGACGGTGGGCGTGGGGCAGAGCGAGGTCGAGGTCGCCGCGGTGGCCGACACGGTCGTGCTGGTGCTGATGCCGGGCGCCGGCGACTCGATCCAGGCGCTCAAGGCCGGCGTGATGGAGATCCCCGACGTGATCGTGATCAACAAGAGCGACCACCCGTCGGCGCGATCGATGCGCACCGACATCCGCTCGATCCTCTCGCTCGTGCCGGGCCGCAAGGTGCCGATCATCGATACCGAGGCGATCAACGGCAAGGGCGTGCCGGAGCTGGCCGATGCCGTGGCCGAGCACCGCGCGCTGCTCGCCGAGGCCGGCGGCCTCGAGGAGCGCCGCCGCCGCAACATCCAGCAGGAGGTGGTCGGGCGCCGCGACCGCCGACGCGCGCAGGCGCCTCTCCGCGGCGATCGAGCACGACTCCGAGCTCCGCGCGCTGCTGACCAGGTCTACGAGCGCACGCTCGACCCGGTCTCGGCCGCGCACCTCATGGGCGAGCGGCTGCTGGGCCGCCCCGCGACGGGTAGCTACGGGCCGGGAGGGCTGCCGGCGGCGATGTGCGACGCCTGGCCCTCGGCGATCACCTTGTCGGCGTAGGCACGGCCCGTGCCAGCCCTCGACCACCGTCGAGGCGCCGTGCTCGAGATCCTTGTAGACGTCGAAGAAGTGCCCGATCTCGTCCAGCAGCGAGTCCCGGATGTCGGAGATGTCGTGCATGTGGCTCCACTTGGGATCCTTGAACGGCACGCACAGCACCTTGTCGTCGGAGCCCTTCTCGTCGGTCATCCGGAAGACGCCGATCGGCTCGACGGGGATCACGCAGCCGGGGAAGGTGGGCTCTGCGACGAGGATGACGGCATCGACCGGGATCGCCGTCGGCGCCGAGCGTCTCCATCAGGAATCCGTAGTCGGCCGGGTAGACCACGCTCGTCCAGAGCGTGCGGTCGAGCACGACGTGACCGATCTCGGGGTCGTACTCGTACTTGTTGCGGCTCCCCTTGGGAATCTCGACGTACGCAAGCAGCTGGTTCGGGCATCGCCCAACGTTAGTGCAACCGGCTAGGGTTCGCGGTCACTTCATGGTTGACCTCGCTCATATCCAGGCCGCGGCCGCCGGGCTCGACGGCGTCGTGCACCGCACGCCGCTGCTTCGCTCCGAGACGTTCTCGCGGCTCGCCGGCGGCGAGGTGCTGCTCAAGCACGAGAACCAGCAGAAGACGGGCGCCTTCAAGGTGCGCGGCGCCTACACCAAGATCCAGAGCCTGTCCGAAGCCGAGCGCGCCGCCGGCGTGGTCGCGCCGTCGGCCGGAAACCACGCGCAGGCCGTCGCGTGGGCCGCCGAGCGGGCCGGCGTCAAGGCGACGGTGTACATGCCCGAGGGCGCATCGCTCGCCAAGGTCGGCGCCACCGAGAGCTACGGCGCCGACCGTGCACCTGGTCGGCGTGAACGTCGACGAGTCGGTCGAGGCCGCCCGCGCCGAGGTCGAGCGCACCGGCGCCACGCTCGTGCACCCGTTCGACGACGAGGTCGTGATCGCCGGCCAGGGCACCATCGGCCTCGAGATCCTCGAGGACGCCCCCGACATCGACGCGGTCGTCGTGCCGCTCGGCGGCGGCGGCCTGCTCTCGGGCATCGCCGCGGCGATCAAGGCCACGCGGCCCGAGATCCGCGTGATCGGCGTCGAGGCGGCAGGCTGCGCGCCGTACGTGAGCTCGCTGGAGAACGGCGCCATCACCGCGGTGCCGCAGACCCAGACGATCGCCGACGGCATCGCCGTCAAGCGGCCCGGCGAGATCACCTTCGGCATGATCCGCGACCTGGTCGATGACGTCGTCACCGTCACCGACGCCGAGATCGGCCGCGTGATCGTGGCGCTGCTCGAGCGCGAGAAGACCGTGGTGGAGGGTGCCGGCGCAGTCGCGCTCGCAGCGCTCGTGAACGGCAAGGTCAGCGCCCGGCGGTCGGTCGCGGTGCTCTCGGGCGGCAACATCGACACGCCGCTCCTGATGCAGGTGATCCGCTTCGGCCTCACCGTCGCCGGCCGCTACCTGGTGATCCGCACGCGCCTCACCGACCGCCCCGGCGAGCTCATGCACCTGCTGCAGGTGGTCGCCCAGAACCACGTCAACATCCTCCTGATCTCACACCATCGCGAGAGCGTTGACGTCGCCGTGGCCGAGACCGGCATCGAGCTCACGCTCGAGACCCGCGACGAGGCCCACGCAGCGCAGATCGTCGAGATCGTGCGCGACGCGGGCTACCCCGTCACGCGCATGCACTAGTGCCCGATGTCCCGCACCTTCGTCGCGAGGGCGCGGCGAAAGGCGGGGCGAGAGGTGGTCTCGGCGACGCCGATCGCAAGGCCGATCAGCGCCGTGTCGAACCGGTCGAGCACCTAGCCGACGGCCACCACCATCGCGGCCGCCAGGGCCAGCACGATGCGGCTCGTGGTGGTGAGCGGCTGCGGCTCGATCTTCTCGACCTGCTGGATCACCTCGCCGAACGTCGCGTCGCGGTCGAGCCCGAGCAGCTGCCGCACGCCGTCGCGGTCGGCGCGCCGCAGCTGGCGCATGCGGATCAGGAAGTAGCCGCCGTAGGCAACCGCGATCACCCCGACCCCGGCGAGCAGGCGGTGGTGCAGGTAGGGCCGAACACCGCGAGCGCCGGCGCCGCACAGCCCAGCAGAAGCGCGCGTCCTCGACGGTGCGGCGCGGCGTGCCGGGCGGCACCATGCGGTTCACGATCGTGCCCAGCATCACGGCCACCGCCAGCGCCACGCCGCCTGTGATCGCCCATTCGGTGTGGTTCACGAAGCGGGGCTCAGCACAGGGACTCGGCCAGCTCCACCAGAAGCCGCACGCCGAATCCGGTGCCGCCCTTTGCGAACTCGTCGCCGCGCGGCCGCGGCAGGTCGGCGGTGCCGGCGATGTCGAGGTGCGCCCACGGGCCCTCGCCCGGCGAACTCCTGCAGGAACCGCGCCGCGTACGACGACGCCGGCCATGCCCAGCGGCGAGGAGTTGGTCATGTCGGCGATGTCCGAGCGGATGAACCGCGCGAACGTCTCGTGCAGCGGCAGCTGCCACAGGTGGTCGCCCGATCGCTCGCCGGCGTCCACCAGGCTGGTCCACCCAGTCCTGGTCGCGGCCCATGATGCCGGCGTGGAAGTCGCCGAGCGCCACGACCACCGCGCCGGTCAGCGTCGCCAGATCCACCACGTGGGTCGCGCCCAGCGTGCGGGCGTGGTGGAGGCAGTCGGCCAGCACCAGCCGGCCCTCGGCGTCGGTGTTGTTGATCTCGATCGTCTTGCCGTTCTTGGCGGTCAGCACGTCGCCCGACCTTGTAGGCGTTGGCATCGACCATGTTCTCGGTGGCCCCGGCCACCGTGATCGACCTGCACCGGCAGGCCGAGCTCGGCGATGGCGGCGGTCGCCTCGATCACCGCGGCGGCGCCGGACATGTCGTACTTCATGCCCACCATGCTGCGCGCGGGCTTGATCGAGTAGGCCGCCGGAGTCGAACGTCACGCCCTTGCCGACGAGGCCCAGCACCACATCGCGGCGCTTCGGCCGCGCGGGCCGGTAGCGCATGGTGATCAGCCGCGCGGGCGAGCCGTTGGCCTGGGCGACGGCGGCGAACGCGCCCATCCCGTTGGCCTCGATCCAGCGCTGGTCGCGGATCTGGGCCGTCACCGCGCGGCTGCTCGCGACGCGATCGCGCGGGCGCGGTCGGCCAGGTCGGCCGGCAGTCATGTCCTGCGGCGGCGTGTTCTGCAGGTCGCGGGCGCGGCTCACGGCCTCGGTGACCACGGTCGCGCGCTTGATCGCCGGCCGGTCGCCGCCGACCACGCGCCAGCGCGCGCAGCGGCTGGGGCCGATCCTTCGCGCCCGTGGTGCGGTAGCGGTCGAACCTGGTAGGCGGCTGCCGAGACGCCCTCGACGACGTAGCGGCTGGCCTCGGCGGCGTCGAACGGCAGCGTCTCGGCGGCGACCGCGAGCGTGCGGGCGCGCACGCCGAGCGCCGAGCGGGCCGCCGCGCCGGCGGCCTGGCGGGCCTGTCGGGGCCGAGCTTGTCGGCCGCGCCCAGCCCGACGACGGCGATGCGGGCGGCGCGCACGTCGCTGCCGCCGGTGTGGAGCACCGTCACCTGGCCGAGCCCGCCGCGGATCTCACCCGCCTTGACGAGCGCGGAGATGCGCCCGCCGAGCGCGAGGTCGAGCGCCTCGAGCGCGCCCGTGACCTCCACCGGCTTGGTCACGGCGACGGCCAGCATGTCTCCGGGGGTGGACGTGAGCGCGGTTCGGGTGGCTGTAATTCGCATGTCGCCTCGCTGTCGGGAACAATCAGCCGTGGATCCTAGTAGCGCCAGCCAACGTGAGTCATCGAACCAGGGAGCAATGACGATGCCCGATTCCAAGATTCTGCTGCCCGAGAGCGAGATCCCGCGCAGCTGGTACAACGTGCTGGCCGACGCGCCGCACCCGCCCCAGCCGCCGCTTCATCCGGGCACCGGGCAGCCGATCGGGCCCGACGATCTGGCGCCGCTCTTCCCGATGGATCTGATCCTGCAGGAGGTCTCGACCGAGCGCGAGATCGCGATCCCGCAGGAGGTGCATCGACGCGCTGCTCCTGTGGCGGCCCACGCCGCTGCATCGCGCGCACCGGCTCGAGCAGGCGATCGGCACCCGCTCGCGGATCTACTACAAGAACGAGAGCGTCTCGCCGGCCGGCTCGCACAAGCCCAACACCGCCGTGCCGCAGGCCTACTACAACGCGAAGGCGGGCCGCACCCGGATCGCCACCGAGACCGGCGCCGGCCAGTGGGGCAGCTCGATGGCGCTGGCCGCGCAGATGTTCGGCCTCGAGTGCAAGGTGTACATGGTGCGCGTCTCCTACGACCAGAAGCCGTACCGGCGGATGATGATGGAGGCGTGGGGCGGGAGCGTCGTGCCGAGCCCGTCGCCCGACACCAACGCCGGCCGCGCGGCGCTCGAGGCGACGCCCGACACGCCCGGCAGCCTCGGCCTCGCGATCTCCGAGGCCGTCGAGGACGCCGCGACCCACGACGACACGAGCTACGCGCTCGGCTCGGTGCTGAACCACGTGCTGCTGCACCAGACGGTCATCGGCCAGGAGGCGCAGAAGCAGCTCGCGCTGGCCGGCGAGAAGGGCGTCGACGTGGTCGTCGGCTGCGTCGGCGGCGGCTCGAACTTCGCCGGGCATCGCGCTGCCGTTCATCGGCGACAAGATCGCCGGCGCCGACATCGAGGTGATCGCCTGTGAGCCGTCGGCCTGCCCGACGCTCACCCGCGGCCCGTACAGCTACGACTTCGGCGACACCGCCCAGCTCACGCCGCTGGTCGCGATGCACACGCTCGGCCACGACTTCGTGCCGCCGGGCATCCACGCCGGCGGGCTGCGCTACCACGGCGTCGCACCCATCATCTCGCAGCTGATGCTCGACGGGCTGCTGCGGGCCGAGGCCTACAGCCAGCTCGACGTGTTCCAGTCGGCGCTCACCTTCGCGCGGTCCGAGGGGATCATCCCGGCGCCCGAGACGCTCGCACGCGATCAAGGGCGCGATCGACGCCGCCAAGCGGGCCGACGAGGCCGGGCGTGGAGCAGGTGATCGTGTTCAACCTGTCGGGCCACGGCCACTTCGACATGTCGTCCTACGACGCGTTCCTGCACGGCCGGCTCGAGGACTTCGAGCTGCCCGAGGCCGAGATCGAGCGGGCCCTCGGGGCGATCTCGGGCCTGCCCAAGCCGGCCGGCGTCGAGCGCCTGACCCGGTACCCTGCCCGATGTTCATTCACCACGAAAGGTTCCACCTCCATGGCTAACCCCACCGCTGAGATCCAGACGAAGTTCGGCAACGTCGAGGTCGAGCTCTTCGCCGACGACGCGCCCGAGACGGTCGCCAACTTCGTCAAGCTCGCGAAGGACGGCTACTACGACGGGCTCATCTTCCACCGGGTGATCCCGGGCTTCATGGTGCAGGGCGGCTGCCCGAAGGGCGACGGCACCGGCGGCCCCGGCTACACGTTCGGCGACGAGTTCAACGACCACAAGATCGTCAAGGGCTCGCTCGCGATGGCCAACGCCGGCCCGGGCACCAACGGCAGCCAGTTCTTCATCGTGACCGCCGACTCGACCCCGTGGCTCGACGGCAAGCACACCAACTTCGGTCAGGTCACCTCGGGCATGGACGCGGTGTTCGCGATCGTGAACGTCGACCGCGACGGCCGCGACAAGCCGCTCGAGGACGTGAAGATGGACAAGGTCGTCATCACCGAGGCCGAGTAGGGGCTGCGCTCACGGGTGGATGGCGGTGCCCGGCACCGTCATTCACCCGAGCGCACCACCCAGCCCGGCTGCGTCTTCTCGAGGAAGGCGGTGAGCCCCTCCTGCGCCTCCGGCGCGGCCCGTACCGCGGCCAGCCGCAGCGGCAGATCGGGCAGGTCGAACTGCGCCGTGGCGTCGCGCAGCATCCGCTTGGTCTCGGCGATCGCGACGGGGCTGCACTGCAGGAGCTCGTCTGCGAGCTCGGCCACGGCCGCGTCCAGGTCATCCGCGGTCGTCACGCGGTGGATGAGCCCCAGCCGAAGCGCCTCGTCGGCGCCGAAGCGGCGGCCGGTGACGAAGAGCGAGCGGGCATGCCCCGGGCCGATCTTTCGCAGCACGTAGGGCGAGATCGTGGCGGGGATCAGCCCGAGCCGGGCCTCGGTGAAGCCGAAGAGCGCCGACTCGACCGAGACGGCCACGTCGCAGCAGGCGACGAGGCCCGATCCGCCGCCCAGCGCATGGCCGTTGACCCGGGCGATCACCGGCTTGGCGCAGCTGTCGATGGCCTCCCACATCGCCCTCGCGGTGCCGGCGTCGGCGATGTTCTGGTCGTCGGTCAGGTCGCGGCTCTTCCGCATCCAGTTGACGTCGGCGCCCGCGCTGAACGCCTCACCGGAGCCGGTGAGCACGATCACGCGGCTCTCGTCCATCGAGAGCGCGCCGAAGAGCTGGGTCAGCTCGAGGATCATCCCCGGCCCCATGGTGTTTCGCGTCTCTGCGCGGTTGAGCGTCAACGTGGTGACGGGGCCGACGGTCTCGAGGGTGACTGCGCTCATGCGCCCAGCCTACTCAGGCGCTGAGCGCCGGAGTGCCATTGGCCAGCGGGACGCGCACCGAGAACGTCGAGCCCTGCCCACCGACTCGACGGTGATCTTGCCCTCGTGATCCTCCACCAGCTGCTTGGCGATCGCGAGCCCGAGGCCCGCGCCGCCGGAGTCGCGGTTGCGCGCCTCGTCTGCCCGGTAGAACCGCTCGAACACGTGCTCCTGGGCGTCGCGCGGGATCCCGATGCCGGTGTCTCGCACCTCCAGCACTGCCTCGCTCCCGGCCTTGCCGACGATGACCGCCACCGACCCGCCCTCGGGCGTGTAGCGAAGGGCGTTATCGACGAGGATCACCACGAGCTGGCGGATCTGCTCGCGGTCGCCCTCGATCGGCAGGCCGCGAGCGCGTCGACCGCAGGCCGACGTGCTTCTCTGCCGCCAGCGGCATCATCGCCTCGACCGACTGCTCAACCACGGGCCCACGTTGAACACATCGGGCTGGGCGCGATCACCGCGGCCGCCGCGCGCCAGCGCGAGCAGCGAGTCCACGAGCGCCGAGAGCCGATCGGTCTCGCTCACGATGTCGGCGATCTCCACCGAGTCGGGGTCGCTCAGCTGCAGGTACTCGGCGTTCGCGCGGATCACCGCGAGCGGGGTGCGCAGCTCGTGCGAGGCGTCGCCCACGAACGCGTGCTGGCGGTCGAACGCCTCGCGCACCGGCACCAGCGCCTTGCCGGCCAGGAACCAGCCGCCGATCGCGGCGACCAGGATGCTCGCGGCGCCGCCCAGGAGCAGCACGATACAGGAGCTTGTCGAGCGACTGCGACTCGGGCACGGTCGAGCGCGCGACCTGCACCACGGCGACGACCTGGCCGTTGTCGAAGAGCGCCAGCGAGTAGATCCGCACGTAGCCGCCGGGGGCGTTGATCGTGGTCATGATCCTCGCCGTTCTGCAGCGCGGCGGTGACCCCGTCGGAGTAGGGCAGCCCGGCCTTTCCGGCGTTCCGGTGCCGATGAAGCCGTCCGAACGGCTGTGAGATCACCACCACCTTGTAGACGCCGCCTCGCGCGAGCGAGGCGAGGTCGGGATCGCGGAAGTAGTCGAGGTGCGCGCCCGGCCCGTGTCGACGTAGTACGACGTCACCTCGTTCGCGGCGCGCTCGCTCGCGACCGACCGCACGCCCTGATCGACCTGGTTTCGCAGCTGCTCCTGTACCACCTAGTACACCCGCTGCCCGAGCACCGTCACGAACAACGTCATGACCAAGACGAACCAGGCCGTCAGGCGGAAACGGGCGCGCGAGAACACGGGCTACTCGGGCTTACGGAATGCGTACCCGAGGCCGCGCACGGTGCGGATCGGGTCGCGCTGGAGCCCGGCTGCCTTGAGCTTTCGGCGCACGTAGTGGATGTAGATGTCAACGACGTTCGAGGACGGCTCGAACCCGTCGCCCCACACCTCCAGCCGGAGCTGGTCGCGGCTCAGCACCGATCCCTGGTTGCGCATCAGGTACTCGAGCAGCGCGAACTCCGTGCCGGTCAGCTCCACCAGGTCGTCGCCCACCTTCACCTCGCGGCCGCTGACGTCGAGGTGGAGGTCGCCCGACTCGATCATGTCGGGCTGGGCGCCGCTGCCCCGGCGGCCGAGCGCGCGCAGGCGGGCCTGCAGCTCGCCCAGCGAGAACGGCTTCACGAGGTAGTCGTCGGCGCCGGCGTCGAGCCCCTCGATGCGCTCCGAGACGGCCGACCTGGCGGTCAGCATCAGCACCGGGACGGTGCGCCCGTCGGCCCGCAGCCGGCGGCACACCTCGATGCCCGAGAGGCTTGGGGAGCATCAGGTCGAGGATGACGGCGTCGTGCTTTCCGGAGCGGGCCAGCTCGAGGCCCGACTCGCCGTCGTGGGTGACGTCGGCCGTGTGGCCGGCCGCCTCCATCGACTTCACCATGATGCGCGAGAGCGCCTGATCGTCCTCGACCACCAACACATGCATCGGCAAAATGTAACGCCTTTCGCATTGGCGGTGGGTTGTTTTCCGTTCAGCCAAGCCCGGCGGAGATGGTGCGGACGAACTCGCGGAGGCCGTCGGCGCCGCCCTCGTCGGCCACCTCGATCGCGCGCGATCCGATCACCACGCCGTCCGCACCGGCCGCGAGCGCGGCCTCCGCGTGCGCCGGAGTCGAGATGCCGAACCCGACCAGGAGCGGCAGATCGGTGTGCGCCGCGCGTGCGCTCGATCAGGCCCTTCACGCGGTCGCCGAGGTGCTCGCGCGCGCCGGTGGTGCCAACGACGCTCACCAGATAGACGAACCCGCCGGCGTTGCTGCACGCCAGCTCGATGCGCGCATCGGTGCTGGTGGGCGCGAGCAGCGGCACCAGGTCGATGCCGTTCTCGCGGCACGCCGTCGGAGCAGCGTCTCCGCTCTCGTCAGCCGGCACGTCGGGCACGATCAGCCCGTTCACACCGGCGGCGGCGGCGGCAGCGCAGAACTCGGCCTCGCCGAACGCCATCACCGGGCTTGCGTAGGTCATCGGCACGATCGGCACGTCGACGTCCGCGCGGATCTGGCGGATCACCTCGAGCGCCTTCAGCATGGTCATGCCGCCCGCCAGCGACTTCTGGCCGGCGGCCTGCACGGTCGGGCCCGTCGGCGAGCGGGTCGGAGTAGGGGATGCCGATCTCGATCGCAGTCGCGCCGCCCTCGACGGCCGCATGCACGAGCTCGACGGTGTCCACGTCGGCCATCAGGTAGATGACGAGCGCGGGGGTCTCGATCTTCACTGCCCGCGCTCCACGATCGCGTCGACGTCCTTGTCGCCGCGGCCCGAGAGGCCCACCACGATCACCTCGCCGGGCTTGGCCACCCGCAGCGCCAGCGCCAGCGCGTGCGACGACTCGAGCGCCGGGATGATGCCCTCGAGCCGGCACAGGCGGTGGAACGCCGCCAGCGCCTCGGCGTCGGTGACCGGCTCGTAGCTCGCCCGGCCGGTCGACTTGAGCCACGAGTGCTCGGGGCCGACGCCCGGGTAGTCGAGGCCGGCCGAGATCGAGTGCGACTCCACCACCTGGCCGTCCTGCGTCTGCCAGCACGTAGCTCTTGGAGCCGTGCAGCACCGAGACGCGGCCCAGGCTGAGGCTGGCCGCGTGGCCGTGCTCGTCGCCGCCGGCCTCGGCGCCCATCAGCCGCACGCCGGGGTCGTCGATGAACGGGTGGAAGAGGCCGATCGCGTTCGAGCCGCCGCCGACGCACGCGATCACCGCGTCGGGCAGCCGGCCCTCGCGCTCGAGCACCTGCTCGCGCGTCTCGCGGCCGATCACCGCCTGCAGGTCGCGCACCAGCATCGGGTAGGGGTGCGGGCCGGCGGCCGAGCCGATCAGGTAGTGGGTGTCCTCGACGTTCGAGATCCAGTCGCGGATCGCCTCGTTCATCGCGTCCTTGAGCGTGCCCGAGCCGGCGGTGACGGGGATCACCTCGGCGCCCAGCATGCCGCATGCGAACGACGTTGGGGTGCTGGCGGCGGATGTCCTCCTCGCCCATGTAGACGTGGCAGTCGAGGCCGAACCGCGCGCACACGGTGGCCGAGGCCACGCCGTGCTGGCCGGCGCCGGTCTCGGCGACGATCCGGCGCTTGCCCAGCCGCACGGCCAGCAGCGCCTGGCCGACGGCGTTGTTGATCTTGTGGGCGCCGGTGTGGTTCAGGTCCTCGCGCTTGAGGAGGATCCGCGCGCCGGTGCCCTCGGCGAACCGCTCGGCCTCGTAGAGCGGCGAGGGCCGGCCGACGTAGTCGCGGCCGAGCTGCTCGATGTCGGCGGCGAAGCCGGGGTCGAGCCGGGCCGGCCTCGTAGCCTGCGGTCAGCTCGTCCAGCGCTCCCATCACCGTCTCGGGCACGAACCGGCCGCCGAACTCCCCGAACCGGCCTCGATCGTCGGGCATGGTCGAGCTCATGACGCTGCCTCCTTGGCGTTGTTGACGAACTGACGGATCAGCTCGTGATCCTTGATTCCCGGCGCGCTCTCCACGCCGCGGGCGGTGTCGACTGCCCACGGGCGGGCGGCGCGCAACCGCCGCGGCGACGTTCTGCGGGTCGAGGCTGCCGGCCAGCATCACCGTGCCGCCGGTCGCGCGCGGCCCGCTGCCAGTGGGCCTCGAGCGCCGCGCGCGTCGGGCCGCGAGCCGAACGCCAGATCGAGCAGCAGCGGCACGTCGGCGGGCACGCCCTCGGGCACCGCGCCGCGGGTCGCCACGATGGTGCGGTGCAGTGGCCCGGCCGGCGCGTAGGTCTGGACGAGGTCGGTGATCGCCGGATCGGGGCCGTCGCCCGCCGCGACCACCGCCACCGTCCGCACGCCCTCGGGCACGCGCGCGGCCAGCTCGGCGGCCCGCTCGGGGGTGACGTGCCGCGGGCTGGAAGGCTCCAGCACGAACCCACGCAGGTCGGCGCCGGCCGCCACCGCGGCATCGACGTCCTCCTCGCGCGTGAGTCCGCAGATCTTCACGAGCACGCTCATCGCCGCGCCACCGCCGACGAGCTCGCCGAGCAGGGCCGGGATCGCGCATCAGCGCGGTGCCCGACCAGCACCGCGTCGGCGCCGGCGTCGCGGGCGGCCTCGACCCCCGCGCGGCTGTCGATGCCCGACTCGGCCACGCGCACCGTCGTCGACGGGCAGCGAGGCGATCAGCTCGCGCTGGCGGTCGGTGTTGATCTCCATGGTCTGCAGGTCGCGCGCGTTCACGCCGATCACCGCGGCGCCGATGGCCACCGCGCGCTCGCACTCGCCGCGCATCGTGCACCTCGACGAGCGCGTCCATCCCGAGCAGCGCCGCGAGCTCGATCAGCCGCCGCGGCCTCGGCGTCGCTGACCATGGCCAGGATCACGAGGATCGCGTCCGCTCCGGCCAGCCGCTGGGCGGCCACCTGCTCGGGGAAGATCGTGAAGTCCTTGGCGAGCGCCGGGAGGGCGGCGGCCGCGCGGGCCTCGGTGAGGTACTCGAGGCTGCCGCCGAAGTCGCGCGGCGGTGCACAGCACCGACATGGCCGACGCGCCGCCCGCGGCGTAGGTCGCGGCGGTGCCCGGCGATGCTCGCGTCGGGCGCGATCGCGCCCTGCGACGGCGATGAGCGCTTGATCTCGGCGATCACGGCCACGTTCGGGCCCGCCGTGAGCGCCGCGGCGAAGCCGCGCGTCGGGGCGGGCGGCGTCGCGCGCAGCTCGGCACCCGAGGTCCTCGCAGGTAGCCGCTCATCCGGCCGCGCCGGGCGTGGGCCTGGGTGAACTCGACCAGCTCGTCGAGCTTGCGCTGGGCCGCGCCCGAGTCGATCGTCGTTCGACGGCCAGCTCGATCCCCGGCCTCGAAGTCGGCGCACAGCGCCGCCGACGAGCACCGCCGCGGCGGCGTTCAGGATCACCGCGTCGCGGCGGGGGCCGCGCTCGCCGTCGAACACGGTGCGGATCACCGCGGCGTTCTCGACCGGGCCGCCCTCGACCCGCAGGTCGGCGGGGCTGCCGGGTGCCGGGCCCGTCGGCCAGCGGGCGCGGGTCGAAGCTGGACAGCGTGACCTGCGTCGCCGCGCACCTCGGCCATCATGTTCTCGCCGGTGGGGGTGAGCTCGTCGAGGCCGCCGGCGCCGTGCACCACCAGCGCGTGATCGCACGCCGAGCTGCGGCCAGCACCTCGGCGATGGGCTCGACCAGATGCGGCGCGTAGACGCCGATCACCTGGCGGCGCGCGCCGGCGGGGTTGGTCAGCGGGCCGAGCACGTTGAACACCGTGCGCACCCCCAGCTCGCGCCGCACCGGGCCGGCGTGCCGCATCGCGGGGTGGTGGGCCTGCGCGAAGAGGAAGCCGAAGCCGACCTGGTCGATGCTCGCGGCCACGTCCTCGGGCGAGAGGTCGATCCGCACCCCGAGGGCCTCGAGCACGTCGGCCGAGCCGCACTTCGACGAGACCGCGCGGTTGCCGTGCTTGGCGACGGGCACGCCCGCAGCGGCGGCGAACGAGCGCGGCCGAGGTCGAGATGTTGAAGGTCTCGGCGCCGTCGCCGCCGGTGCCGCACGTATCGACCAGACCCTCGCGGGTGGGGGACCGACGGCGTGGCGTGGGCGCGCATGGCGCGGGCGCAGCCGGCGATCTCGTCGGACGTCTCGCCCTTCATCCGCAGCGCCACCAGGAAGCCCGGCGATCTGGGCCTGGCTGGCGTCGCCGCACATCACCTGCATCATGGCCGCGTGGGCCTGCTCGCCCGACAGGTCGTCGCCCTCGACGAGCGTGCTTGATCGCCTCGGTGATCATCGTCCGTCTCCCTTCATCGCCAGGAAGTTTGCAATCAGGGTGCGTCCCTGCGGCGTCAGTACCGACTCCGGGTGGAACTGCACGCCGTGGGTCTGGTGCGCGCGGTGGCGCACGCCCATGATCTCGCCGTCCGGGGTGTGGGACGTGACGATCAGCACCTCGGGGATGGGCTCGAGCGCCGCCAGCGAGTGGTAGCGGCCGGCCTCGAACGGGTTGGGAAGGCCCGCGTAGAGGGCGGAGCCGTCGTGGGTCACCATGTCGGGCTTGCCGTGGACGATCGCCCCGGCGCGGTCGACCCGGCCGCCCTCCATCTCGCATGATCACCTGGTGGCCCAGGCACACGCCGAGCACCGGCAGCCGTCCCTGGAAGTGCTCGATCACCGCGCGCGAGATGCCTGCCTCGGCGGGCGTTCCCGGGCCGGGGGAGACCACGACGTGGGTGGGCTCGAGCGCCTCGGCCTCGGCGATCGTGATGCGGTCGTTGCGGGCCACGTGCACCTCGGCGCCGGCGGTCGCGATGTAGTCCACGAGGTTGTAGGTGAACGAGTCGTAGTTGTCGATCACGAGCACCTTCACGGCCCGTACACCCCCGTCTCTGCCTGGTCGATGGCCACCGCCAGAGCGGCGATCTTGTTCATGGCCTCCTGATACTCGCCCTCCGGGTCGGAGTCTGCCACGACGCCGCCGCCGGACTGGAGGTAGGCGATGCCCTCGGCCAGCACCAGCGTGCGGATGGCGATGCACGTGTCCATGTCGCCGCCGTAGCCGAGGTAGCCGATCGCGCCGGCGTAGGCGCCGCGGCGGCGGCCCTCGAGCTCCGAGATGATCTGCATCGCGCGCACCTTCGGGGCCCCCGACACCGTGCCGGCCGGGAACGTGGCCCGAAGGAGCGCGGCCGCGTCGTGCGGCGGCGCGATCTGGCCGAGCACCCGCGAGACGATGTGCATGACGTGCGAGAAGCGCTCGACGTCCATCAGCTGCTGGATGCGCACCGACCCGGGGGCGCACACGCGCGAGAGGTCGTTGCGGGCCAGGTCGAGCAGCATCGTGTGCTCGGCCCGCTCCTTGTCGGAGGCCATCAGCTCGGCCTCGAGCGCCTCATCCTCGGCCCGGTCGCGGCCGCGCGGGCGCGTGCCGGCGATGGGCCGCAGCTCGCACTCGCCGTCGGCGCCGAGGCGCACGTGGGTCTCGGGCGAGGAGCCGATCAGCTGGAACCCGCCGAAGTCGAGCAGCGACATGTACGGCGACGGGTTGACCGCCCGCAGCGCGCGGTAGAGGGCGAACGCCGAGGCCTGGGTGGGCCGGCGCACCCGCTGGCTCGGCAGGATCTGGAAGGCGTCGCCCGCGGCGATGTGCTCCTTGGCGGCGCCCACGATCTCGAGGTAGCGGTCGTGGGGGATCTCGGCCACCGGCTCGCCCGGGGCCATCGGGCCGGAGGCCTCGACGGTGGCGGTGGTCTCGAGCGCGGTCGAGGATCCGCTCGACGGCAGCGGCCTCGCCGGTGACCGTCACGACCCGCAGCACGTGGTCGAAGGCAACCACGGCGTCGGTCAGCATGAACCGCATGCGGGGAAGCGGCGGGTCGTCGGGGTGGGCCGGCGGCAGCTCGACCGGCTCGAGCTCGGTCACCCAGTCGTAGCCGATGAAGCCCACCGCGCCGCCGGCAAACGGCGGCAGGTCGCCGTCGGGCCGGGCGCGGGCCGCGGCGTAGGCGGCGGCCTCGTCCAGCGAGTCGACGGTGAGCAGGCCCGCGCCGAGGAACGAGTAGCGGCCCACCTGGCCGCGATCGACCGACTCGAGCAGGAACGACGGCGCGCCGAGCTCGGCGCGCAGGCGCAGGTAGGCGCTGACCGGGGTGATCAGGTCGGAGGGCAGTGTGCGGGTGAGGTGCTGGGTCATCGTGTCCGGTGTCGGAGGTGGTCGGGGAAACAAAAAAGCTCCCCGTCGGTGTTCCGACGAAGAGCTCGAGGAGCGAAGGTGGGCTGCCGCAGCGTCTAGCGGTCCGCACCTCGCTCGGATGGCCACCACCAGTTGTTGCTGCTCACGGTCTTCATGCTGCGCTTGACTATGCTTGATCGGAGTCCAATCGTCAAGTTTCAAGGAGCGTCACGCATGGCAAGAACCGCCGTTATCGGTGCGGCCCGCACTCCCTTTGGCCGCTTCGGCGGGGGTCTTTCGTCGCTCTCCGGGCCCGCAGCTCGGCATCCATGCCGCCGGCGCTGCGCTGCGCCGCTCGGGCGTCTCGCCGGAGCAGATCGACTACGTCGTGATGGGCGAGGTGCTGCAGGCCGGCGCCGGCCAGATCCCCTCGCGGCAGGTCTCGGCGGGCATCGGCCTGCCCCAGACGACGGGCTCGGAGACCATCAACAAGGTGTGCGCGTCGGGCATGCGGGCGGCGTCCATGGCCGACATCTACATCCGCGCAGGCGAGTACAAGGTGGTGCTCGCGGGCGGCATGGAGAGCATGTCCAACGCGCCGTACCTCGTGCCCAAGGCGCGGTTTGGCTACACGATGGGCGACGGCGTGCTTGTCGACTCGATGACCTACGACGGGCTCACCTGCACGTTCGACGGCAAGATCATGGCCCTCCAGAACTCCGACGTGAGCGAGGAGATCGGCATCGGCCGCGAGGAGCAGGACGCCTGGGCGCTTCGCAGCCACCAGCGCGCGATCGCTGCGATCGACTCCGGCAAGTTCGCCGAGGAGATCGAGCCGATCACCATCTCCGGGCGCAAGGGCGACACCGTGATCGAGCACGACGAGGGGCCGCGGCGCGACACGTCGGCCGAGAAGCTCGCGAGCCTGAAGCCGGTGTTCTCGAAGGACGGCGCCACCACGGCCGGCAACGCCCCCGGCGTGAACGACGGCGCCGCCGCGATGGTCATCGCCGACGAGGACTGGGCGGCCGAGCACGGGCACGCGCCGCTGGCCTACATCCTGGCAAGCGGCCACTCGGCAGACGATTACGCCTACCTGGTGCGCACCCCCGCGGCTGCGACGCACGCTGCGCTCGCGAAGGCCGGCCTGACGCTGGACGACGTTGACCTGCTCGAGGTGAACGAGGCGTTCAGCTCGGTCGCGCTCAACACGGTCAAGCTGCTCGGGATCGACCCCGAGAAGGTGAACGTGAACGGCGGCGCCGTCGCGCTCGGCCACCCGGTCGGGGCGTCGGGCGCCCGGCTCACGATGACCCTCATCCACGAGCTTCGCCGCCGCGGCGGCGGCATCGGCGTCGGCGCCATCTGCTCGGGCGGTGCGCAGGGCGACGCCATCGTCGTCGAGGTGCCCGCACCGTGACCCAGCGCATCTGCGTGGTGGGCGCGGGGCAGATGGGCTCGGGCATCGCCCAGGTGGCGGCTGTCGCGGGCTTCGACGTGACGCTCGTGGACGTCTCCGACGCGCAGCTCGACCGCGCGCACACGGGCATCGAGCGGTCGCTGGCAAAGCTCGTCGAGAAGGGCCGCGTCGAGCAGGATGCGGCGACGGCGGCGATCGGCCGCATCGCCCGCTCGGGCGAGCCGGTGGCCGCCGACCTCGCCATCGAGGCCGCCACCGAGAACGTCGATCTCAAGCTGAAGATCTTCCGGCAGATCGACGAGGCTGCCGGCGAGGGCGCGGTGCTCGCGTCCAACACCAGCTCGATCCCCATCACGAAGCTCGCGGCGGTCACGTCCCGGCCGCAGAGCGTGGTGGGGATGCACTTCATGAACCCCGTGCCGCTGATGCCGCTGGTCGAGATCATCCGCGGCCTCGAGACCAGCGATGAGACGGCCGCGGCCGTGCGCGTCGGCGGCCGAGCGGATGGGAAAGACGGTGGCGGAGGCCAACGACTTCCCGGGCTTCATCTCCAACCGCATCCTCGTGCCGATGATCAACGAGGCGGTGTACTGCCTCATGGAGGGCGTGGGGGATCGCGAGTCGATCGACACGGTCATGAAGCTCGGCATGAACCACCCGATGGGACCGCTGACGCTGGCCGACCTGATCGGGCTGGACACGGTGCTCTCCATCATGGAGGTGCTGCACGAGGGCCTCGGCGACGACAAGTACCGGCCGTGCCCGCTCCTTCGAAGCTACGTCGAGGCGGGGCGGCTCGGGCGGAAGTCCGGCCAGCGGGTTCTACGACTACGACTGAACCGAGGGAGGCTCACGGCCGTCAGAGGGGTATGCGAACGCTTCTCGCTTCACTGATGCTGGTGCTGGCGCTCTCGGCGTGCGGCAGCGCCTCGAGCTCCTCGAGCTCGGCGACCAGCTCCCCGTCGTCATCGTCGGATCCCACGCTCGTCTCGGGCGTGTACACCGAGCACAGCTCCGACACGGACACGTCGTCGAAGCCGGTGGCGGGCGTGACGATCGGCGTCTATCCGAGCGTGATCTCGTCGGGCCCGGTGATGGCCGACCCGCCCTCGCCGATCACGACGGTCAAGACCGGGGCGGACGGCACGTTCAGCGTGCACGTGAGCGGCCGCAGCCGCGTGTTCCTCGCACCGATCGGCAACAGCGCCTACTCGGTGGGCCGCTGGGCGACGGTGGGCGGGCCCCCGGTGGCGCTCACGGGCTGCACCAGGTGCGTGCGCCCGCTCTAGTCCGCCTCAGGCGGGACGGGGACGCAGCACGAGCGAGGTCGTCGCGCCTGCCAGCACCATCGCGCCCGCTGCGATCCAGAGCCAGGCCTGCAGCCGGCCCTAGCCGTTGAGCCCCAGGCTGCAGCGCGACGTAGCCCTGCCCGGCCATCGTCGCGCCGAACACGCAGCACGCCCAGGCGTAGCCCGTGCGCAGCGCTCCTGCGCCCAGCCGGCTCATGCGATAGCCCAGCGCGGCGCTCATCAGCGCCCGACAGCCCGATCGTCAGCACTGCGATGTCGTTGACCCCGATCGTCAGCGCCACCACGGCGCCGAGCAGGCCGCCGAGGGTGATCAGTGCTCTGGGGCGCCCGTCCCATCCACCGAGTATGCGCTCGCCGGGGCGAGTTGTCGAGCGCAACATCGAGGTTGCCACCAGCGCGCCGCCGAGCCCGGTGATCGCGGCGATCGCCCACACCGCGTCGTAGCCGGTCGCCTCGATCGCGAGTCCCGCGACGGGAGCGCACAGCGAGCCCCAGCCGAAGACGACCATCGACGCCAGGCCGACCGCCCTGCCCGCGCGGTCTGCGCCGGCGATCTCACCCGCCGTCAGGTAGAGCACGCCGTTGAACCCGAACACGCCGAACGCGAGCACCACCGTCGCTGCAAACGACGTGACGACTCCCGTCGCCAGCGCGATCGGCATCACCACTGCCGCCGCCGCCGCCACGAGGCCGGTCGCCCGCAGCACGTGCATGCGCCGCGTGCCGGCGCTCTTGTCCGCCAGCCGGCCCCACACGATGCGCGAGACCGCCGCGGTGATGTTGACCACGGTGAACCCGATCGCGGCCTGCGTGGCCGTCAGGCCGCCCGACTTCGCCGCGGGGATGTAGTAGGTGAGCACCCCGCCGAGGCCCCACACGTAGAGGAACCCGATCAGCAGCAGCTTGCGCATCTGCGGGATCGAGAGCACGCCGCCGAGGCCCCGCGACTGCACGGCGCTGCGATCGTCGCCCGCGACCGTCGAGAACCCCCACGCAAGCGACGACGGCCAGCACGGCCGAGACCAGCATCGCGAGCCTGATGCCGCCGATGTCCACGAGCGCCGGCAGCCCCACCGATCCGAGCGCTCCGCCCAGCGGCACGGCCAGCTGCCGCCAGCCCAGGGCCATGCCGCGCTCCTCCGGCGCGAACTCGCGCAGGAGCGACGTCATGCCTGCGACGGGGACGCCGGAGCCGCCGATGCCCGCGATGAAGAGCAGCCCCGCATAGATGTAGGCGTTGGGAGCGAACGCCGATCCCGCCAGCCCGAGCCCCGTTACGGCGCCGCCGATGATGAGGATGTGGCGCGCGCCGTAGCGGTCCACCAGCATGCCGGCGGGGACGAGCGCGATGGCCGATCCCACGCCAACGGCGGCGAACACCGCGCCGAACGCCGCCGCTCCCAGCCCGTACTTCGCCTCGATGTCGTCGCCGATCGCCGGGAGCCCGAATGTGATCACCGAGAGCGCAGCCTGCGACCCGATCGCGAAGAGGAGAATTGCACGCTGGCGTGACATTGGCCGCACACTATCGTCCCGGTGGTGGATAGTGAAGCAGCGTCCACCATACGTTAGGATAGGTCTATGCCTATCTATCCCACCGCCCAGCTCGCCGCGCTCGTGGAGGTCGCCGCGGCCGGCAGCTTCACGCGTGCCGCCGAGCGCCTCGGCGTCTCCCAGCCCACCGTCTCGGGCGCCGTTCGCGCGCTCGAGCAGCGCGTCGGCACGCCGCTTCTGGTGCGCGCGCCGCGGTCGGTTCGCCTCACCGCTGCCGGCCGCGCGCTCCTGCCGCACGCCGAGCGCGCCCTGGTGCTCGCCGCCGAGGCCGAGACCGCGCTCGACCGGGCCGTCGCCGGCGACCGGCTGCGGCTGTGGGTGTCCGGCGGCGAGGCGCTTGCCACCTACGTGCTGCCGCCGGCCATCGCCGAGCTGCGAAAGCGCCTGCCGAGCCTCGACGTCGGCTTCGTCGTGGGCGATGAGGCGCGCGTGCTCTCGGCGCTTCGCTCCGGCGAGGTCGACGCCGCGCTTCTGACTGCGCGCACCGATCCGGGCGACCTCGATGTGTGCGCGCTTCGGCCACGGCCGCACGGTGCTCATCGCGGCGCCGGGCGCCACGCTTCCCGACCCGGCGCGGCTCACGGACCTCCGCCACCACGTGCTGGTCATGCGCGATCAGGGCACCATCAACCGGCGGGAGCTCGACCGCCTGCTCACCGACGCCGGCGTCGAGCCGGCGGGGCGCCTCGAGGCGTTCAGCCTCGAGGCGGTGAAGAGCTGCGTCGAGGCGGGGCTCGGGATCGCGATCGTGCCCGAGATCGCCGTCGGGCACGAGCTGCGAGACCGGCCGGCTGCGGGAGATCCGCCTCGACGGGCCGCTGCTCGAGTGGGACTTCGTCATGGCCTGGCGGCGCGGCGAGCAGCCCGGTCCGGCCGTCGCGGCGCTCCTCGCCGAGCTCCGTCGGGCCCTCCGACTAACCTCCGTCACGATGGTACGCCTCGACCGCATCTACACCCGCGCCGGCGATGACGGGCTCACATCGCTCGGCGACGGCGAGCGCGTGTCCAAGGACGACGCCCGGGTGTGGGCGTACGGATCGGTGGACGAGACCGGAGCCGCCATCGGCGCCGCGATCGCGACCGGGCTCGATCCGGCCATCGCCGAGTTCCTCCGCCGCGTCCAGAACGATCTCTTCGATCTCGGCGCCGACCTCGCCGTGCCGATCGACACCGAGCGCGGCCATGGCAAGAGCCGCCTTCGCATCACCGAGGCGCACGTCTCTGCGCTCGAGGCCGCCTGCGACCGCCTCGAGCGACTCGCTCGAGCCGCTGACCAGCTTCGTCCTCGCCGGCGGCACGCCGCCGGCGGCGGCGCTGCACGTCGCGCGCACCACCTGCCGGCGCGCCGAGCGACACGCGGTCGGCCTGGCGCGCCAGGCGCCCGTGAACCCGCATGCCCTGAGCTACCTCAACCGCCTCAGCGACCTGCTCTTCATCCTCGCGCGATCCGCGAATGACCACGGCCGCGGCGACGTGCTGTGGCAGCCCGGCTCATCAGTGACCTGAGCCCGCCGATGACCGTCGTATATGGTCTCTCGCGTGTCTGCAACGTTTGACGCAAGTGCGCTCGAAGGCCTGCTGCCCGGGCTGCCCATCATGATGGGCATTCTCAGCCCGGACGGCACGGTGCTGGGCGCCACGATGAGCGCCGCCGCCGCGTCCACCGCGCCGGCCGGCGAGTCCATCAACGGGCGCCGCATCCGCGACATCGCGCCGGGCACGGGCATGCTGGTGGAGGCCACCGTCGCACAGGTCGCCAGGACCGGCGAGGTCATCACCGACCAGTACATCCCGTGGACAACTGCCGACGGGGCCAGCGAGGTCTGGAAGTACGCGTACTTCCCGATCGTCTCGCAGGAGAACGTCGTGACCTCGGTGGGCGTCGTGATGGAGGAGGTGGGCGAGCGCGAGCAGCTGCGCGGCCGCATGCAATCCCTCGAGGCGCTCATCGAGCAGTCAAGCGATTTCGTCGCGGTGGTGACGCTCGACACGCGCACGGTGTACCTGAACCCTGCAGGCCGGGCCCTCGTCGGGCACGGCCCCGGCGATGCGCTCCTCGAGTACTCCGGCGGCTACCTGGCGGAGGAGTCGAAGGCGCACAGGCCGGGGCTGCTCGCGGCCGCGCTCAACGGCACCTGGCGCGGGCGGCTCAACCTCCGCCACGTGGTCACCGGCGAGTCGATCGCCGTCGATGCGACGGTCTTCGTGGTCAGAGACGAGCACACCAACGACGCCGCTCTTCCGCGCCGCCGTGATGCGCGACATGCGCGACCACGAGCAGCTGCTGCGGCGGCTCGAGCTGCAGATCGAGCGCATCCCCGTGCGCTCTGATCACGCTCGCGGCCGGTGAGGCGTGCAGCGCTGGAACCCCGCGGCCGAGAAGCTCTTCGGCCACTCCGAGGCCGAGGCGCTGGGCGCTGCCGCTGCCCGAGCTGGTCGGCATCACCCGGCCTCGCGTCGGTCATCCGGGGCGCGGACCTCGAGCGACACGGTGATCGCCGCGATCACCGCGGCCGGGCGAGCGGCTGCTGGTGCAGTGGTCGATCGGTGCCGCTCGACGCACGCGCCAGACAGCACCGGGCGACGTCATGCTGATCGGCCACGACCTGACCGCGCAGCTGCGGGCCGAGGACGAGCGCAGGAGGCGCTGCGGATCGCCGCGATGGCGACCTGGACGCGTCGATCTCGACCTGCGGCAGATGACGTGGTCGGACGAGCTGTACGAGCTCGCCGGGGTCGATCCGGAGACGTTCACGCCCACCTTCCTCAGTCCTGCTGGTCGCTGCTCGAAGCCCAGCGAGCGGCCCGGGCCCGCCGGCTGCGGCGGCGGATGGCCGACCATCCCGCAGTTCCGGTTCACCTTCGAGATCGTCCGGCCCAGCGACGGCGTCCGCCGCTGGCTCGAGATCGAGGGCCACCGGCTGGCCGACGGCGATCGGCATGCTCGGCACCGCGCGCGACGTGACGATGCAGCGGCGCGCGGCCGACCGGCTGCGCGAGCTCGACGTGCAGCGCCGCCAGCTGCTCGAGCGGATGCTGCTGTCCGAGGAGGAGGAGCGCGGCCGCATCGCGCGGGCGCTGCACGACGACACGGTGCAGCTGCATGGCCGCGCTCCAGCTCAACCTCGACCGCATCCAGATGGTGCTCGGCGGCGAGCCCGCCGGCCGCGACGACGCTGGTGGCCGAGACGCGCTCGGCGCTGTCCGACGCGCTCGAGCGCACCCGGCACCTGATGTTCGAGCTGCGGCCCCAGCGGTTCGATCGCCACGGGCTGCGACGACGCCATCACCGCGCTCTGCGAGCAGGTCGGCGCCGAGGCCGGGCTTCGAGGTTGTCGGTCGACGTCCCGGACACCCGCTTCGACGGCGTGATCGAGGATCTCTGCTACCGCACGGTGCGCGAGGCCGTGATCAACGCGCGCAAGCACTCGGGCGCCGACCACCTGTGGGTGAGCGCTGACGTCCAGCGGCCGGGTCGGATCCACGGCGTCGTCCGCGACGACGGCGCGGGGTTCGATCCCCGCACGGCCGCGACCGGTCGCACATGCGGCTGCACATGGGCCTCGACGCGATGGCCGAGCGGCATCCGCCTGGCCGGCAGGCAGCTGCGAGGTCGCGAGCGAGCCCGGCGCCAGGGCTGCATCGTCTCGTTCAGCATCCCCGTGACCGAGGCGCCGGCCGGGCGCTGGGACGGCGTGGTGTGAGCCTCCGGACCGGCATCTGGACGCGTGAGCGAGATCGACGCCCAGCGCGCTGCGACCGGCGAGGATCTACCACGAGTTCGTGGCGATCCCGGCGATGAGCGCGGGCACCTACGCGCTGCCCGCGGGCGGGCAAGCACCATGCAGACCCCGCACGCCGAGGACGAGATCTACCACGTGCTGTCGGGCGCGCGGCCGGATCGAGATGGACGGCTCCGACCACCCCGTCGAGCCCGGCGACACGGTCTTCGTCGCGGCCGGAGTCGAGCACCGATTCCACTCGATCACCGAAGATCTCACGCTGCTGGTGGTGTTCGCGCCCGGCGCACTCCGGGTAGACTCGCTGCCTAGATGAGCGGCCGGATCCGAGTTGTGGTGGCGAAAGCCTGGTCTCGACGGCCACGACCGCGGGGCGAAGATCATCGCTCGCACCCTGCGTGACGCGGGCATGGAGGTGATCTACACGGGACTGCACCAGACGCCCGAGCAGATCGTCGAGACCGCGCTGCAGGAGGACGCCGACGCGATCGGCCTCTCGATCCTGTCGGGCGCGCACATGACGCTCGTGCCGCGCATCCTCGACCTGCTCGCCGAGACCGACGCCTCCGACACCCTGGTGGTCGTCGGCGGCACCATCCCCAGCGACGACGTGATCGAGCTCAAGCGGCTCGGCGTCGCCGAGGTGTACACGCCCGGGCGCGCCGACCGCCGGCATCGTCGACTTCCTGCAGACCCGGCTGGGCGCGCGCCTGATGCCGCTCGCACCGGGCTCCGGATCACGGTCGACGGCCGGGTCGCGGTCGTCACCGTCGATCGCGCGAAGGTGCTGAACGCGCTCAACACGGCGCTGATGGAGGAGCTCATGCACACGCTCACCGACCTCGGGTCCGACTCCGGGCGTGGGCGTGGTCGTGCTCACCGGAACCGGCGATCGCTCGTTCATCGCGGGCGCCGACATCAAGGAGATGGCGGGCAAGACCCCGCTCGAGGCGCGCGCGTACTCCGAGCTCGGCCAGGAGATCGCGCACAAGCTCGAGACCATGCGCAAGCCCACCATCGCGGCCGTCAACGGTTACGCGCTCGGCGGCGGCTGCGAGATGGCGCTTGCCTGCGACGTGCGGCTGGCGTCCGAGAACGCGCACTTCGGGCAGCCCGAGATCAACCTGGGCATCATCCCCGGGTGGGGCGCGACCCAGCGGCTGGCCCGCGCCACCAACATCGGCTACGCCAAGGAGCTGATCCTCACCGGGCGCATGATCGACGCCGACCGAGGCGCTCGAGCGCGGCCTCGTGCAGCACGTCTACCCGGCCGCCGAGCTGATGCCAGCGACGATGGAGCTCGCCGCCGACGATGGCCGCCAAGAGCCCCGTGGCGCTGTACTACGCCAAGGAGGCCACCAACCGGAGCCTCCACGGCGACATCGGTGGCAATCTTGTCCACGAGGTCGACCTGTACTCACTCATGTTCTCGACCGAGGACGCGCGCGAGGGCCTGAACGCCTTCGTCGAGAAGCGCGATCCGACGTTCATCGGAAAGTAGAAGGGATTCACCACACGTGAAGATCGCAGTCTGTGTCAAGGAGGTACCGAGCGCGACGTCGGCCCGCCGGCTCGACCCGAGCACCAACCGGCTCGACCGGTCGGGCGACTCCGAGCTGAACCCGTTCGACGTGCACGCGCTCGAGGAGGCCATCCGCATCCGCGAGGCCGGAGTCGACGTGAGCGAGATCGTCGCGATCTGCATGGGCCCCGAGAGCGCCGCCCGCGCGCTGTCCAAGGCGCTCGCGCTGGGCGCCGACCGGGCCGTGCTGCTCTCCGACCCGGCGCTCGCCGGCTCCGACATCTCCGGCACCGCCTACGCGCTGTCGACGGTGTCGCCGCGCAGGACGCCGACCTCGTGCTGCTCGGCCAGCAGGCGGCCGACGCCGACTGCTACGTGATGGCGGCCGCGGTCGCCGATCACCTGCGCCGGCCGCTCGTCACGCAGGTCGCCCACCTCGAGGTGAGCCGACTCCGGGATCAAGGCCAAGCGCCAGACCGAGCACGGCTACGACCTGGCCGAGGCGCCGCTGCCCGCGGTGATCTCGGTGTCGGACGCGATCAACACGCCGCGGCTGCCCTCGATCAAGGCGATCATGGGCGCCAAGAAGAAGCCGCACCGACCGGCTCGCCGTGGCCGATGCCGGGCCTCGACGCGGCTCGCGTGGTCGGCGCCGACGGCGCGCGCAGCGTGGTGCGCTCCGTCGCGCCGCCCGTCGCCAAGGCCGAGGGAGTCAAGATCGAGGACGCCGGCGGCGATTCGGCCGACAAGGTCGTCGCCATTCTGGCCGAGAGGGGTCTGCTGTGAATCTGCTCGTATACGTGCACAGTGACGAGGGTGAGTTCTCCGACCAGAGCCTCGGCATGCTCGCCAAGGCCGCGATCACTCGGCGCCGACGTCACGGCGTTCGTGGCCGGCTCGGGCGTCGATCGAGGCTGCGGCGGCCACGCTCGGCGGCCACGGCGCGCGCGAAGGTGCTCGTCGGCCGACGATCGCGGCGCTCGCCTCGGGGCTCTCACAGCCGCTGGTCGACGCGCTCGAGGCATCGGCCAAGGAGTCCGACGGCGTGCATCTTCGGCGCGGGCGTGGTGTCGGCCGACGTGGCCGCGGGCCTCGCCGCACGGCTCGGCACGGGCATCGCCTGCGAGACCACCGATCTGGCGGTCGACGGCGATCAGCTGATCGCAACCCGCCCCGCGCTCGGCGACACCGTGATGGTCGAGTCGGGCTTCACGGGCGGCCCGGGAGTGGTGCTGGCGCGGGCCAACGCGTTTGCCGTGGAGGAGCCGAGCAGGCGCCAGCGCGCCGGTCGAGCGCGGTCTCGGTCACGGTGTCGGACTGGTCGCAGCAGGCCAAGCTGGTGGGCCGCGAGCAGGCCGAGACCGGCGGAGTGGACATCACCGAGGCCGACGTGCTGGTCGCGGTCGGCCGCGGAATGGGCGGCCCCGAGAACGTGCCGCTGGTCGAGGCGCTCGCCAAGGCGGTCGGCGGCGAGGTTGCCGCCACCCGCGCAGTGGTCGACGCCGGCTGGGTGCCCTACTCGATGCAGGTTGGCCAGACCGGCAAGACCGTCTCGCCCAAGCTCTACATCGCCTGCGGCATCTCGGGAGCGATCCAGCACAAGGTCGGCATGGCGAACGCGGGCACGATCGTCGCGATCAACAAGGACGCGAACGCCCCCATCCACGAGTTCGCGGACGTGAGCGTGATCGGCGATGCGCTCACGATCGTCCCGAAGCTCACGGACGCGCTGAACGCCCGCTAGAGGTTCGAGTACTCGGGCCCTGACCCGCCCTCGGGCGGCGTCAGGCGCCCGCCCTTGGCGGTGATCGCGCCGCACTGGACGCAGTTGGACGGCGTCAGCTCGACCTCGACGATGCCGTCGCCGGCGTCGCCCGAGATCTCGTAGACCTGCGCGGGGCACATCGCGACCCACGCCTCGCCGACCTCGCGCGGCACGCGGTGGGCGACGCGCACGTGGTTGGGCTGGTCGTCGCGCGTGCGGTTGCCCGAGAGGAAGACGCTCGAGAGCTTGTCGAACGTGAGCTTGCCGTCGGGCTCGGGATAGTCGCGCTCGCCGCTGGTCATCGGCGCCTCGGAGTCGCGCTTGCACCTAGAAGCTGCCGCCCGGGAACGCGCCCCGGGTGAGATCCATGGTGCTCGCGAGCCCGCCGCCCAGGTAGAGGCCGCGGTTGAGCGCCTGGCGCATGTTCCGCACCTTCTTGAGGTCGCTCCAGATGTGGCTCTGGCGCACGCGCCGGTCGTAGCCGTCGAGCGCGCCCGGCGAGGCCAGGTCGGCGCCGGCCTTGAGCTGCTCGTAGATGGTCTCGGCCGCCAGCATGCCCGAGCGCATCGCGTAGTGGACGCCCTTCAGCTTGGGCACGTTCACGAACCCGGCGGAGTCGCCGGTGAGCAGCGCGCCGGGGACGTTCAGCCGGTCGGGCACCGAGAGCAGGCCGCCCTCGGGGATGGTCTTCGCGCCCCAGGAGATGCGCTCGCCGCCCTCGAGCAGCGGCCGGATCAGCTTGTGGGTCTTGAACTGCTGCAGCAGATCGTGCGGCGAGAGCGAGGAGTCGTGGTAGTCGAGCCCGACGACGAAGCCGATCGCGACCATGTCGTCGCCCATCGGGTAGATGAACGAGCCGCCGCTCTCGCCGTACTTCGCCGAGGGGCGAAGCGGCCAGCCGAGCGTGTGCACGACGCGGTCGAGCGGCTGCTTCACCTTCCACACCTCCTTGACGCCGAGCGAGTAGATCTGGGGGTTCGTGCGCGGCAAGCCGGAAGTGCTCGGCCGCGCGCCAGCGAGAGGTGGCCCTGCGTGCCCTCCGCGAGCACGGTGGCGAGCGCGTGGATCTCGGCGCCAGGCTCGTAGCTCGACCCGGGCTCGCGGTCGCGGTCGAGGCCCTTGTCGCCGGTCTTCACGCCGCGCACGGCGCCGTCGGACGACCAGCAGCGTCTGGGCGTCGGTCTCGGGCAGCAGCATCGCGCCGAGCTCCTCGGCCTGCTCGGCGAGGTAGCGGCCGAGCTGCGAGAGCGAGAAGATCCAGTTGCCCTTGTTGTGGAAGGGCGGCGGGGTGGGGATGTGGATGCCCGAGCTCTTGCGCATCATGAACACCGACTCCTTGCTTCACCGGGCCGAAGCTGGGCAGATCCTCGAGCGGCGTGCCGGGCAGCAGGTCGCGCAGCGCCGAGGGGTTCACGACGGCGCCGGAGAGCAGGTGGGCGCCGACGACGCGGCCCTTGTCCAGCACCGCGACGGGCACCTCGCCCAGCCGCTCGGCCGTGGCGGGGTCGTCGGCCAGCAGCTGGCCCAGGCGGATCGGCGCCGGCGAGGCCCGGCCGGGCCCGCGCCGACGAAGAGCACGCCGACGTCGATGCGCTCGTCCTCGGCAGCCTCGGGCGCGGCCACGAACTCGTTGGCTCGCACCGGCGGCGGGTAGTCGGAAGGGCGGCGGGGGGTGGACATCCGCGGAGATGCTACCGGTTCAGCGCCAGGTGGACGACGGAGTACGCTGCGCGCCGTGCGCACCATCGACTTTCGCTCCGACACCGTCACCCGGCCGACGCCGGCCATGCGCGCAGGCGATGTTCGAGGCCGAGGTGGGCGACGACGTCTGGGGCGACGACCCCACCGTGATCGCGCTCGAGGCCGAGGTCGCGCGCGATGCTCGGCAAGGAGGCGGCGGTCTACGTGCCCTCGGGCTCGATGGGCAACCTCGTCTCGGTGCGCAGCCACACCCGGCCCGGCGACGAGATCTTCATCCACGAGGCCGCGCACATCGTGGTGCACGAGCAGGGCGGCGTCGCGGCGCTCGCCGGCGCGCAGACGCGCATGCTCCCGGGCGAGAGCGGCGTGCTCGATCCCGAGCTGCTCGAGCGCTACCTGCGCGATCCCGCACGACATCCACCACGCCCGCCAGAGCCTGGTGTGCGTCGAGAACACCGTGGGCGAGCTCGGTGGGCTGGTCTACCCGCAGGGCAGGCTGCAGGCCGCTCTCCGACTGGGCGCACGCGCACGGGTTCGAGCGTGCACATGGACGGCGCCCGCATCTGGAACGCCGCCGTCGCCATCGGGCTGAGCCCGGCCGAGGTCGCGGCGCCGGCCGACTCGCTCAGCGTGTGCTTCTCGAAGGGCCTCGGCGCGCCGGTGGGCTCGGCGGTGGTGGGCTCGGCCGAGTTCATCGAGCGCGCGCGCCGCAACCGCAAGCTGTTCGGCGGGGGCATGCGCCAGGCGGGGATCATCGCCGCGGGCGCCCTCCACGCCCTGCGACACCACGTCGACCGCCTCGCCGACGACCACCGCAACGCCCGGGCGCTGGCGCTCGGGCCTCGCCGGCGACGCGCCGCCTTGCAGTTCGATCCCGACGCCGTCCAGACCAACATCGTGATCTCGAAGGTCATCGACGGCAGCGACGCCGACGCGCTCGCCGCCGAGCTCGCCCAGGCGGGGATTCTGTGCGCCGCGCTGGACGCCCGCACGATCCGCTTCGTGACCCATCTCGACGTCGATTCGGAGGCCGTTGCGGCCGCCGTGGAGCAGGCAACCCCCGTGCTAAGCTGAGAGCAAATGAAGACTGATATTCACCCAAATTACGTCGTCTCCCACGTGCATTGCTCGTGCGGCAACGACTTCGTCACGCGCGCAACCAAGCCTGAACTCCACGTCGAGATCTGCGCTGACTGCCACCCGTTCTACACCGGCAAGCAGAAGCTGGTCGACACCGGTGGACGCGTCGAGCGCTTCCGTCGCCGCCAGGCGCGGTCAACAACCTAGGGGTCTCGTGCCGATGGTCCCTGGCGATGGAACCCATCCAGGAGTCAACGATGAGCGCGAACGTCGGCGGCCAGGCCGTCCTGGAAGGCGTCATGATGCGCAGCCCCGGCTCGTGGGCGGTCGCCGTGCGCCGTCCTGACGGCGGCGTCACCAGCATCTGCGTGCCCATCTCAAGTGCCGCGGCGCGCCATCGCGTGCTGCGCCTGCCCGCTGATCCGCGGCGTCATGGCGCTCGGCGAGTCGCTGGCGATCGGTTTTCGCGCGCTCGCGGTCTCGGCCAACTACGCGGCCGGGGAAGAGGTGCTCGGCGCACGACGAGGAGGTCGTCGACCGAGCTCACCAAGGGCCAGCTCGCGGTCGCGTTCGCCATCGCGATCGGCTTTGCGCTGGTGGTCTTCAAGGTCTCGCCGGTGCTCATCACGTCGCTTCTGCCCATCCACGACACCGTGCTCTTCGTCGTGGTCGAGGGCTGCATCCGCGTCGGCGCTCCTGATCGGGTACCTGGCGGTGATCTCGTTGATCCCCGACCTGCGGCGCGTCTACCAGTACCACGCCGCCGAGCACAAGGCCATCAACGCGCTTCGAGGCCGGGTCCGAGCTCACGCCCGAGAAGGTGCAGGCGTTCTCGAAGGTGCACGTGCGCTGCGGCACCGCATTCCTGCTGTGGGTGATGGTGATCGCGATCTTCGTCTTCGCCTTCGTGGGCCGGCCCGACCTGCTCGAGCTGGTCATCTCGCGGATCGTCCTTTTGCCCGTAATTGCCGGGCTTGCGTACGAAGTTCATCAGGTTTGGCAGCCGACATCCCGATAGCAGGATTGTGCAGACGCTTCTCAAACCGGGTTTGTGGCTTCAATCCCTGACAACGCGTGAGCCGACCCTGGACCAGGTCGAGGTTTCGATCAGGGCGCTCCAGGACGTGCTCACGGCGGAGTCGCGCTCAGACAGGCGCGACCGTGGAGGTGATGGCGTAGATGCTCGCAATCAGTGTCCGCTTATGATCGCGTCGTGGTCGTGGCGCTCGCACTGGTGGCCTAGGCGGTCTGGAAGAACCGCTCGAGTCGGATGACGCCGCGCTGACCGATCAGGTCCGCCGGTTCGCCCAGCATGACGTCGACGGCGCTGACCGAGCAGATCCGCCGGGTCGGGCACCCCGCCCGAGGCCGCGGCCGACCTCGCCCACGCCCGCGAGTGCGAGCGAGCGCGCCAACGACGGCGCTCGCGAGCGCCAAGCAAGCCCGAGGACATCCGCGGCCGCCACGGCCGCCGATCGCCGAGGGCTTCTACGCCGTCGCAGTGCGCGCAGGCGCACGTCGACGGCGCCGAGGCTCCCGAGCAGCGCCGGGTCTGCTACTTCGACCCGTCGCACGGCCTCTCGGTGATGGATGTCCAGTGGGCGCCCGGTCGGCGAGGATCCGGCCACGGTGCCGGCCTGCGCGGCGCTGTGCCGCGGCGGTGCCACCGCGCCGAGCCCGACGGCCGCACGGTGGTCACCATCGCCGGCATGTCGATGCCCCACTGGCAGGCGCCCGAGTACTTCGACCCGTGGGCCGCAGGCTTCTTCGGCTCGGCAGCGCGTCGCTGCCTGAGTAGGCTTACGGCGTTATGGAAGCCCTGGTAGCCGAGATTGAGCGCAGATTCGCCGAGCTGGAGTCCCAGCTGGGCGATCCCGACGTGATCGCCGACCAGAGCCGCTACGCCGCGGTCGCGCGCGAGCACAAGCAGCTGGCTCGCGGCCCACCAGATGGCCGCAGCGCTGGCGCGAGCTCCAGGCCCAGGCCGCCGACGCCGCCGAGATCTCGACGACGACGGCGATGAGGAGATGCGCGCGTTCGCCCAGGAGCAGCTCGAGGAGGCGCGCGCCGAGCTGCCCGACCTCGAGGAGGAGCTCCGCGTCGAGATGCTCGAGCGCGATCCCGCCGACGACCACAACGTGCTCGTCGAGCTGCGCGCCGGCACCGGCGGCGACGAGGCGGCGATCTTCGCCGGCGACCTGCTACCAGATGCTCACCCGCTACGCCGACGAGCGCGGCTTCAAGACCGACGTCGTGACCACCTCGGGCGGGGACGCCGGCGGCTTCAAGGAGCTCGTGTTCGAGATCCGCGGCGACGGCGCGTACTCGGTGTTCAAGTTCGAGAGCGGCGTCCACCGCGTGCAGCGGGTGCCGCAGACCGAGTCGCAGGGCCGCATCCACACCTCGACGGCCACGGTCGCGGTGCTGCCCGAGCCGGAGGGCGACGTCGACATCCACGTCGACCAGAACGACCTGCGGATCGACGTGTACCGCGCGGGCGGCCACGGCGGCCAGTCGGTCAACACCACCGACTCGGCGGTGCGCATCACCCACCTGCCCACGGGCACCGTCGTCACCTGCCAGGACGAGCGCTCGCAGCTCCAGAACAAGGAGCGCGCCATGAAGATCCTGATGGCGCGCGCCTGTACGAGCAGGAGCGCGAGCGGCGCGCCCGCGAGGAGGCCGAGGCGCGCGCCTCGCAGATCGGCACCGGCGAGCGCTCCGAGAAGATCCGCACCTACAACTTCCCCCAGAACCGGGTCACCGACCACCGCATCGGGCTCACGACGCACAACCTCGACCGGGTGCTCGCCGGCGATCTGACCGAGTTCACCGACGCGCTCCAGGCCGACGAGAAGCGGCAGAAGCTGGCCGCCGCAGCCGGCGGATGACCACGGCTGGGCGACGCTGATCGACGCTGCGCTCGGCATCCTCGACCGTCGCCGGGCAGCCCCACGCCGCGGCTCGATGCCGAGCTGCTCGATCGGCCACGCGCTCGGGCTCTCGCGCACCGAGCTCTATGCCGCAGGCCGGCGCGAGCTGAACGAGCGACGAGCTGCCGCGCCGTCGACCGCGCTGGTCGACCGGCGGCTGCGGCGCGAGCCGGTCGCCTACATCCTCGGGCACTGGGGCTTCCGGCGGCTCGACCTGGCCGTCGACCGGCGCGTCCTGATCCCGCGGCCCGAGACCGAGGAGCTGGTCGGACGTGTGCCTCGCGCTGCTCCGCCCGCTGCCGGAGCCCGCGGTGCTCGACGTCGGCACCGGCTCGGGCGCGATCGCGCTCGCGCATCGCCCAGGAGCTGTCCGGCGCGCGCGTCACGGCGGTCGACGTCTCGCCCGACGCGCTCGAGGTGGCCCGCGGCAAACGGCGAGGCCGCTGGGCCTGCGCGGTGGAGTGGCTCGAGTCCGACCTGCTGGCGGAGCTCGGCGGGCGCCGGTTCGACCTGATCGTGTCCAACCCGCCCTACATCTCCGACGCCGAGCTCGAGACGCTCGAGCCCGACGTGCGCGACTGGGAGCCGCGGCTGGCGCTCGCCGCAGGCGACGGCCTGGCAGGTCTCCGCGGGTGGCCGCAGAGGCGCCCCGCGGCGCTCGCCCCGGGGGATGGCTCGCGCTCGAGTGCGGCACTGGGCCAGGCCGCCGGCGGTCGGCGGACGCGCTTCGCGCAGCCGGGCTTCGCCGACGTCGAGGCCCGCGCTGGACTTCGCCGGCGATCGAGCGGTTCGTCATCGGGCGGCGGCCGTGAACGACGCCGAGCGGCGTCCGCGCGGGCGGCGCTTGCGATCGTCCCCACCGACACCGTGTACGGCGTCGGCTGCGCGGCGCGCCTGCCGGGGCGGTCGAGCGGCTCTACGCGCTCAAGGAGCGGCCGGCGTCCCAGCCGACCGCCGTGATGCTGGGATCGGTCGGGGCGCTGCCGCCGCAGCCTACGCGAGCCGACGAGGCCGTCCCGGAGCGCGTCGCAGGTGCTCCCGGCCCGGTCACGCTGATCGTTCCCAACCCCGACGGCGTTCTACGCCGCCGTGTGCGGCGACGCACCCGACCGGATCGGCGTGCGGGTGCCCGCGCTGACGCGCCGAGGTGGCGGCGCTCGCCGACGCCGTGGGCGGGCTCGTGCTCACGAGCGCCAACCTGCGCGGCGAGCCTGCGCCGGCGACGCTCGCCGACGTGCCCGCGCTGCTTCTGGCCGCGGCGGCGGTCGTGATCGACGGCGGCGAGCTGCCGGGCACGGCCTCGAGCGTGATCGACGTCACCGGCCCCGAGCCGGTCGTGCTGCGCGACGGGCCGGGGGTTGAGGCCGTGCTCGCGGCCGTGCGTTAGAGTCGGTCAAAGGACGATTTCCAGGAGGCAGGCACGTGGCAACCGCAGAGCAGATGTTGACGTCGTTCCAGGTCGCCGGCCTGGCCGAGACCGATCCCGCGATCGCGGCGCTGGTCGATCGCGAGCTCAACCGCCAGCGCGACACGATCGAGCTGATCGCGTCGGAGAACTTCACGTGGCCGGCGGTGCTCGAGGCCGTCGGATCGGTGCTCACCAACAAGTACGCCGAGGGCTACCCCGGCAAGCGCTACTACGGCGGCTGCGAGTGGGTCGACGAGGTCGAGCAGCTCGCCATCGACCGCGCCAAGGAGCTGTTCGGCGCCGAGCACGCAAACGTCCAGCCGCACGCCGGCGGGCCGGCCAACCAGGCCGCCTACTTCGCGCTGGTGAACCCCGGCGATCCGGTGCTGGGCCTGCGGCTCGACCACGGCGGCCACCTCACGCACGGGCTCAAGGTCAACTTCTCGGGCCGGCTCTACGACATCCACGCCTACGGCGTTCGCGCGCGAGGACTCGCGCATCGACTTCGACGAGGTCGCTGCGCCTCGCCAAGGAGTACCGGCCGAAGATGATCGTCGCCGGCGCCTCCGCCTATCCGCGCGTGATCGACGCCGCCAGGTTCCGCGAGATCGCCGACGAGGTCGGCGCGCTCCTGATGGTCGACATGGCCCACTTCGCGGGCCTCGTGGCCGCCGGCCTTCACCCCAACCCGGTCGAGCACGCCGACGTGGTCACCTCCACCACGCACAAGACCCTCGCCGGCCCGCGCTCGGGCGTGATCCTCAGCAAGGCCGAGCATGCCACTGCCATCGACAAGGCCGTGTTCCCGGGCCTCCAGGGCGGGCCGCTGTGCCACGTCGTTGCCGCCAAGGCGGTGTGCTTCAAGCTCGCCGCATCCGACGCGTTCAAGGCCTACCAGCGCCAGATCGTCGCGAACGCCAAGGCGCTTGCCGACACGCTCATGGACGGCGGCCTCGAGCTGCTCACCGGCGGCACCGACGTGCACCTGCTGCAGCTCGACCTGCGCCGCACCGAGCTCTCGGGCAAGGACGCCGAGGAGCGGCTGCACGAGGTGTCGATCACCGTCAACCGCAACACCGTGCCCTACGACGAGCGGCCGCCGACGATCGCCTCGGGCGTACGCATCGGCACGCCGGCGGTCACGATGCGCGGCATGGACGAGGACGACATGCGCGAGGTGGGCGCCATCATCCTGGAGGCGCTCGATCCCGCCGCCGATCTGCCGAAGCTCAAGCTGCGCACCGCCGAGCTGCTCGAGTCGCGGCCGCTCTACCCGGCCTTCGCGCACGGCCACCCCGAGTTCCAGCGCTGAGTGCCGCTCGTCGTCGTCGATCATCCGCTTGCGCTGCACAAGCTCGGGCTGCTGCGCGACCGCGCGACGACCACGCGTGACTTCCGCCTGCTGATGGGCGAGCTCTCGGCGTTTCTCGCCTACGAGGCCACGCGCGATCTCGAGCTCGAGCCGTCCACCGCTCGACACGCCGATCGAGACGACGCCGGTGGAGCGCATCTCGGGCAAGAAGGTCGCTGTCGTCGTGGTGCTGCGTGCGGGTCTTGGGATGCTCGACGCCGTGATCGACCTGATCCCCGTGGCGCGGGTCGGCTTCGTCGGCCTCTACCGCGACGAGGACACGCTCCAGCCGGTCGAGTACTACACGAAGCTCCCGGGCGACCTGGGCGAGCGCGACGTGCTGGTGCTCGACCCGATGCTCGCGACCGGCGGATCCGCCTCGGCGGCGCTCACGGAGTGCGCCCGCCTGGGGGCGCGGCGGGTGAGCCTGCTCTCGATCGTCGCCGCCCCCGAGGGCGTCGCGCGGGTCGCCGCCGACCATCCCGACGGTAACGGTGTACACGGTCTCGGTCGACTCGCGGCCTCAACGACGCCGGCTACATCGTGCCCGGCCTGGGCGATGCGGGCGACCGCCTGTACGGCACCCGCTGACCGGGCCTCGTTCGCCGAGGCCTGCACGGTAGGTCTCGGCTGAGGTGTGTGCGGACGGCGGCTGGCGCTTGCCGGGTGCTTCGTCGGTTCGATCGGCTCCGGGCGTCGTCGGTCGCGCCACTTGGCAGCGCGTGCGGATGCCATTTGGCTTTGGTGACGCTCTTGAGCGGGTTCGCGCCAGTTGGCGGTGCGCGTCGATGCCACTTGGCGCGTGCCGGCGGCCGCGGGGGTGGACGCCAGTTGGCGGTGCGCGTCGATGCCATTTGGGTCTGTGACGGCCTCGAGCGATCCGCGGCCTGGCGGGCGTTGGTCGCGCCACTTGGCGGTGCACGCCGACGCCACTTGGCGCGTGCCGGCCGACGCGGGGGTGGACGCCAGTTGGCGATGCGTGTCGATGACGGTTGGCTTCTGTGACGGTCTCGAGCGATCCGCGGCCTGCCGGTGCTGGTCGCGCCACTTGGCGCGTGCCGGCCGACGCGAGGGTGGACGCCAGTTGGCGATGCGTGTCGATGACGGTTGGCTTCTGTGACGGTCTCGAGCGATCCGCGGCCTGCCGGTGCTGGTCGCGCCACTTGGCGGTGCGTGTCGATGCCATTTGGCCTTCGTGACGCTCTCGAGTTCGCGCCACTTGGCGGTGCACACCGATGCCACTTGGCGCGTGCCGACGGCCGCGGGGTGCACGCCAGTTGGCGGTGTGTCTCGATGACGATCCGCTTCCGTGATGGTTCCGAGCGACCCGCCACCCGCCATGCCCTCGTCGCGCGCCACTTGGCGGTGCGCGTCGATGCCATTTGGAATTCCCACAACTCCCCGACCGCGACCCCCGTCGACCTCCCCACCAGCCCACGTAACGCACCCAAGCCACACAACCCCGCCCCGAACCACCTACGCCGCCGAGGCTCCGCCCCCACGCCTCACGCTGCCTCGTCGTCGCCGCGGTACCCACCGCGACCACTATCCACGACATCCACGGAGCCAGCCACCGCGCCGCCCGGCCACCGTCCACCCGCTCCCGAATGCGCCACGGCTGACAGGGTCAGTCCCCCTGGAGGGGTAGCCTTGCCACATGGACAGCATCGTCGACTATCAGGCAGCTGCCGTTGGCTTCGTGGTCGCGCTGCTCCTCGTGGTGCTCATCACCCCGGCGGTCTCGCTGGCCGCGTGGCACTTCGGCGTGCTCGACGTGCCCCGCGACAGCCGCCGCCTGCACCAGGCCCCGGTGCCGCGCCTGGGCGGGGTCGCGATCTATGCCGGCATCATCATCCCGGCGCTTGCGCTGGGCCACGATCACGGATTCTGGGGCATCATGGTCGGCGCGACGCTGATGCTCGCCCTGGGCCTCCTCGACGATATCCATCCGCTGCATCCGGGCGTGAAGATGCTCGGCCTGGTCGCGATCGCCTGCGTGCCGGTGTCGTTCGGCATCCGCATCGACCACGTCACCATCCCGTTCATCGGGGCCTTCGACCTGGGCCTCTGGTCGGTGCTGGTGACGGTGCTCTGGGTGGTGGCGATCGCCAACATCATCAACTTCATCGACGGCATGGACGGCCTCGCGGCCGGCTTCTGCGCCATCGCCGCGCTCACGTTCGCAGTGCTCTCGGCCTCGCTCTCGCACCCCGACGCAGCCGCCATCAGCGCGATCGTCGCCGGTGCCTCGGTGGGCTTTCTGCGGTACAACTTCCACCCCGCGAGCATCATCATGGGCGACTGCGGCGCGCTCCTCCTGGGCTACCTGCTGGCGACGATCGCCATCCAGGGCGTGCTGAAGACCGCCGCAGCCGTGTCCCTCGTCTTCCCGCTGGTCGTCCTCGGCCTGCCGATCCTCGACACGTCGTTCGTGATCCTCAAGCGGATGAAGCACGGCCAGCCCATCTACCAGGCCGACAGATCGCACTTCCACCACCGGTTCGCGTCCATCGGGTTCGGCCAGCGCCGCACGGCCCTCACGCTCTATGCGTGGTGCCTCGTGCTCTCGGCGTTCGCGCTCGCCATCAGGTTCGTGCCCAACCACCAGCGGGGGTGGGATCCAGCCTCGGTGATCGTCCTCGGCGGTTTGGGACTCCTCGCGCTGGGCACGTCGGTCTATGTGATCTACACGCTCGAGATTCTCAAGCTGCGCCATCTGCAGGCCGTGGGGCTCTTCCGCGGGTCTCTTGCGAGGCAAGAGAGTGACGGAGACGACGTGCCACAAACCGTCGCCGATGAATCGCCCGTCCGCGACAAGATTCGGCCATAGTAGAGAGATTGCGCGCTTTGAGACACAGTCACAAGGTTGTCACATACTCGCGGATCTGGCATACTTCCCCCGTTTGCGGAGTGTCCGTCCAAAGGACGTATTGACGTGGCGGGAAAGCCAGTTGGCGCAGGAGCGACGGCTGGTATCTTCTTGCTCACGGCCCTTGTCGTGTGCGTGGGGGCCGGCCTTGTAGTTGGATGGGCGGTGGGGTATCCGGTGGCGGGTGGTGTGTGCGGTGCCGTGATCGGGATTCCCTTCAGCTTCTACCTCGTCTATCGCCAGTACAGAGACCTGTGACCGAGACTCAAACGTCAGCCTCGCGCCTACTCGCGCACAACATCGACGCCATCGTGGCGCTCGTGGCGGTTCCGGTGTTCTTCCTCGCCGGGTGGCCGCTGGCTGGATGGTTCTGGGCGACCGTCTTCTGGGCGCTCAACCGGTATCTGAACGTGGTCGTCGAGCGGCGGGCCGCCAGGGCGGGTGCTCTGCGTGGCGTGGGGATGATGGGTGCGAGTATGCTCGCTCGGCCGTGGATCGCGATGCTCGCGCTTTTCCTCATCACGCGGGACGACCCGACCATGGCGATCACCTCTGTGCTTTTGCTGCTCGTGCTCATGACCGTTGACATCGCGACGCGCATCGCGACGCATCACCGCCACGACGACGTGGGAGATATCGCCTAACCAATGCTGCACCTGCTGCTCGCAACCGATTTCAACCCGGTCTCAGGAATTCACGGAGTTCGTCAACAACCCGTACGTCAACCTCCCGGGCCAGCTCGACATCAACAAGGCGGTCATCTACCTGTGGATGGCGTCGGCGCTCTCCATCATCCTCGTGCTGCTGGTCACTCGGAAGGGGCTGAAGAACCGCCCCGACAAGCCGCAGACCGCGATCGAGGCGATCTTCGACGTCTGCATGAACCAGATCGCCCGTGCCGGCCTCCCCGAGGAGGGCATGAAGATCTGGTTCCCGTACATCGCGACGCTCTTCGTGTTCATCTGGATGAACAACCTCATCGGGTTCATCCCGCTGCCGTTCGGCGATGACCGCGTGTACATCCCCGGCACCTCGCTGACCGTGCCGAAGCTGCAGATCTATGCGGCCACGGCCAACTTCTCGGTGGCCTTCACGCTCACGCTGATCACGTTCTTCGCCACCCACGTGGAGGGCATCCGGTACAACGGCGTCGTCCCGTACTTCAAGAGCTGGATGCCCTCGGGCATGCCCAAGATCACCAGCTGGAAGAACGCCGTTCCCATCGCCATGCTGATCGGCCTCATCGGGTTCATCGAGGTGCTCTCGCAGCTCGTGCGGCTCGTGTCGCTCAGCTTCCGGCTCTTCTTCAACCTGCTGGCGGGCCACCTCGTGATCGCGGTGTTCCTCAGCCTGGGCGCGCTGCTCGGCGGCGTCGCGTTCTACTTCATCCAGCCGATCGGCCTCTTCATGGGCGTTGCGCTCTTCGCGCTCGAGGCCACCCTGATCGCAGTTCTCCAGGCATTCATCTTCGCTTCCCTCTCAGCCATCTACATCGGTGGAGCAATCCACCCCGACCACTAGGAGTACCAGCCAACATGGCATCGGATACCGTCCAAGCAGCAAAGGCCATCGAGCTCGGCCTCGCCACCGCCATCGGAGCCATCGGCCCCGGTGTGGGTGTCGGTTTCATCTTCGGCAAGACCATCGAGGCCGTCGGCCGTCAGCCTGAGCTGCGTGGTCAGCTGCAGGGCATGATGTGGCTCGGCTTCGCGCTCACCGAGGCGATCGTGTTCTACGCCCTCGGCATGTCCTTCGTCGCCTACTCGATCATCTCCTAGGGGCCTACCGGATGTTCCTCGCCGAAGCTGCAAGCCCGAACCTGATCAACATCAACTACGGGTTGATGGTGTGGACCCTGGTGTGCTTCGTGGTCGTCCTGCTCGTGCTCAAGAAGTACGCGTACGGCCCTATCCAGGATCTGCTCGAGCAGCGCCGGCTGGCGATCGCTGCCGACCTCGATGCCGCCACCGAGGCGCGCGCCGAGGCCCAGTCAACGCTGGAGGAGTACCGCGCGCAGCTCGCCGAGGCGCGCCGGGAGGCCGGCCGCATCGTGGAGGACGCGCGCAAGGCGATCGAGGAGAAGCGCGAGTCCGAGATGGCCACCATCGAGGCCGACAAGAACCGCCAGCTGGCGCGGGCCCGCGAGGAGATCGCGGCCGAGACGCGCCAGTCGCTGGCTGCCATCAAGCAGCAGGTTGCCGATCTCACCATGGCGGCCACCGAGAAGGTCGTGCGCACCAAGCTGGACGAGACCGAGCAGCGGCGCCTCATCGACGAGGCCCTCAAGGACGTCGACTTCGAGTCGTTCGTCCCCGAGACGGCGGCTGAGTAGGGGTGGCAGAGCGAATCGATCCGGCGGCGAACGTGTACGCCCGTGCCCTGCACGGAGCGGCGGTCGATGCCGATCGCGTGTCCCAGGTGGACGAAGATCTGCGCTCGTTCATCAAGGCCATGGAGGAGAACCCCGCGGTGCTGCACGCGCTGATGAATCCCGAGCTTCCGTCGGAGGCGAAGAAGCGGGTCATCTCCCAGATCATGGAGGGTGCGGAGGCGACGGCCCGAAACGGCCTGCTGGTGCTGGTGGACAAGCGCCGGCTCGAGCTCCTGCACGACTTTCAGATCGCCTACTCGCAGCTTGCTGCCGTCGACGAGAAGATCCTCGACATCGAGGTTACGACGGCCGTCGCCCTCAGCGACGACGAGCTGAGCACCCTCGAGAAGCGCATCTCCGACGCCGTGGGGCAGACCGCCCGCGTGAGCGCGTCGGTCGACCCGGACATCATCGGCGGGCTGGTGCTGCGGGCCCGCGGCGTCCTCCTGGACGCATCGGTGAGGCGCCGCCTCACCGAGCTGCGGCGCACCCTTGTACATACCACCCTTCCAGTTGGGAGTGAAGCGTGAACCTGCGACCGGACGAGATTGCTGCAATCCTCAAGACCGAGATCGAGCGGTACGACGTCTCGGCCGAGGTCGAGGAGGTCGGGACGGTCATCACCATCGGTGACGGAATCGCCCGTATCTACGGCCTCGACCGCTGCATGGCCATGGAGCGGCTCGAGTTCGACCACGGCGTGGTCGGCCTGGCACTGAACCTGGAAGAGGACAACGTCGCCGCCGTGCTCTTCGGCGATTGGGACAAGATCAAGGAGGGCGACACCGTGCGCCGCTCCGGCAACGTCATGTCCATCCCGGTGGGCGAGGCGCTCATCGGCCGCGTGGTCGATCCGCTCGGCCAGCCGATGGACGGGCGCGGCCCGCTCGAGACCACCGAGACCCGGCCCATGGAGTTCAAGGCCCCGGGCGTGGTCGATCGCCAGCCGGTGAAGGAGCCGCTCCAGACCGGCATCAAGGCCATCGACTCGATGATCCCCGTCGGCCGCGGCCAGCGCGAGCTGATCATCGGCGACCGCGGTACCGGCAAGACGGCCATCTGCGTGGACACCATCCTGAACCAGGCCGGGCAGGACGTGATCTGCATCTACGTCGCCATCGGCCAGAAGGCCTCCACCGTGCGATCGGTGGAAGAGGTGCTGCGCTCCAAGGGCGCGATGGACTACACCATCATCGTGTCGGCATCCGCCGTCGAGGCTGCGCCGATCAAGTTCATGGCCCCGTACGCGGGTTGCGCCATGGGCGAGCACTTCCTCTACAACGGCAAGGCTGCGCTGGTGGTCTACGACGACCTCTCCAAGCACGCCGACGCCTACCGCCAGATGTCGCTGCTGGTGCGCCGCCCTCCGGGTCGCGAGGCCTACCCGGGCGACGTCTTCTACCTGCACTCGCGCCTCCTGGAGCGCGCGGTGAAGCTCAGCGACGAGCTCGGCGCAGGCTCGCTCACCGCCCTGCCGGTGATCGAGACCCAGGCCGGCGACGTCTCGGCGTACATCCCCACCAACGTCATCTCCATCACCGACGGCCAGATCTTCCTGCAGTCCGACCTGTTCTACTCGGGCGTGCGGCCGGCCATCAACGCCGGCATCTCGGTCTCACGCGTGGGTGGCAACGCCCAGACGAAGGCCATGAAGAAGGTCGCCGGCCGTCTGCGCCTCGACCTGGCCGCCTTCCGCGACCTGCAGGCGTTCGCCCAGTTCGGCTCCGACCTCGACGCCGCCACCCAGCAGCAGCTGAACCGCGGTGAGCGGCTGGTGGCGACGCTCAACCAGCCGCAGTACTCGCCGTGGCCGGTGGAGGAGCAGGTCGTGGCCATCTGGACTGCCACCAACGGGCACCTGGACGACGTGCCGGTGGAAGAGGTGCCGCGGTTCCTCTCCGAGATGATCCAGCAGCTGCGGGGGACGACCTCGGTGCTCGACGACATCAAGACCTCGGGCGAGCTCTCCGACGACACCACCGATGCGCTCGGCAAGGCCGTGGGATCCTTCAAGGAAGGCTTCCACGTCGAGGAGCCGGCCGCCGCGTAACCGGGATATAGATGGCATCTCAGCAAGACATCCAGCGCCGAATCCGTTCGGTCAAGAACACCCAGAAGATCACCAAGGCGATGGAGCTGGTGGCGGCCTCGCGGCTGCGCCGGGCCCAGGCCCGGATCGTGGCCCTGCGGCCCTACGCCGACCGGCTCCAGAGCCTGACGGTAGAGATCGCCCAGAAGTACGGGGCCGACGATCAGCCGCTTCTGGCCAAGCGCGACCAGATCCAGAACGTGGCCGTCATCGCCGTCGCCGGCGATCGTGGCTCGGCGGGTGCCTTCAATGCGAACGTGGTGCGCCAGTCGCTCTCGATCGCCCGTGAGCACCGCGCCCAGGGCCGGGAGGTGCGCTGGTTCAGCGTGGGCCGCCGGGCGGGCTCGACGCTTCGGTTCCGGCGCCAGACCATCGGCAACGAGTACATCGGGCTTACCGACCGGCCCAGCTACAGCAACGCCCAGGAGATCGCGACCGACGTCGCCAATGCCTACATCGACGGCGAGGTCGACCTGGTCGTGATGGTGTACCACAGCTTCATCACGGCGCTGACGCAGCGGCTGGACGTGGTCGAGCTCCTGCCCGTGCCGGAGGAGGCCGTGAGCGGCGAGGATGTCGTTGCCATCGAGGGCGCCTACGTCGAGGAGCCGGACGGCCGCGAGATCCTGGCGAAGCTGCTGCCTGCCTACCTCGAGGTGACCATCTTCCGGGCGCTGCTCGAATCGACCGCGTCCGAGCACGGCGCGCGCATGACCGCCATGCGCAACGCCTCGGACAACGCGTCGAGCCTCATCGACGACCTCACGCTCAAGATGAACCGCGCCCGCCAGGCCGAGATCACCCAGGAGATCCTCGAAGTGGTGGCCGGCGCAGACGCGCTCGAGTAGGCCCGCTCCAACTTTTTCTTAGAGCAGTCGTCTAACCTCTTCGCATGACCACGAAAATCGGTGATCTCTGGGAGCGTCCGCGCTACCGGCACGTGACGCAGATCGTTGCTGCCCTCGTGCTCGTCGTCGGCCTTGCCGCGGTGCTGATCCAGCACAACCGCGTGAACGACACGCACTTCAACGCCGATCCCAACCCCAGCCCGTTCGCGAAGGATGGGGCAGTGATCCCGGTTCCGCCGGCCGCCGTGGCCTCGGCGCAGGCGTTCATCCATGACGCCGTCCTGCGCCAGAACCTGGCCAAGTCCTGGGACGAGTCCACCACGAAGATGCATGGCGGACTCACCCGTAAGCAGTGGCTCACGGGCACCATCCCGGTCACGCCGTTTCCGGCCGGCACGGTGTTCTCGAAGGGCAAGGTCGTCGAGTCCCGCCAGCACCGCGTGTGGTTCGAGATGCTCGTGCAGCACACAAGTGCCAAGGACGAGACCGCCGACGGAGCAGGTGGCCTCTTCTTTGCGCAGCTCGTCCCCAGAAACGGCGGATGGGCGATGAACTACTGGGGCGCAAAGGGCTGGAACCCGCCGGTTCCCGCCAACGGCGGCCAGTAATCTGGCCCCCTTTTACGTACCTCTCACGTTGGGTATGATCTAACCGGATGGAGACCTTCGAGCGTCCTAACCAGCCCGCCCTAGCCCCGCCCATCTCAATGGACGTGGCCGAGGACGCCGGCAACGACATGGACTCGGTGGTCGCCCGCGGCTACTGGGAGCAGGCGTGGCGCCGGATGAAGAAGGACCGCGTCGCGATGTGGAGCCTCTACACGCTCATCGTGATGTTCGCGATCATCTTCCTGGGCGCGCCCATCGCGCAGCACTTCCTGGGCCACGGCCCGAACACCATCATCCCCGGCGGCGTCGGCCTCCAGAGCTTCGAGCCGGTGGGGCCATGGTCGCGCGTTGAGCGCCGGCGGCGGCAAGACCACGCTGCTCATCCTCGGCGGCTCCGACCTCACGGGCCGCGACGAGTTCCTGCGGCTGCTCTACGGCGGCCAGGTCTCGATCGAGGTGGGCGTGTTCTCCACGATCTTCGGCATGACGCTCGGCGTCATCACCGGCATGATCGCCGGCTACTACGGCGGCCACGCCGACACGCTGGTCTCGCGGCTGATCGACATCGTGATGTGCTTCCCGCTGCTGCTCTTCCTGATCGCGCTCTCGGCCACGCTCGGCGACCGCATCAACTCGATCACGCTCGGCGGCGCGTTCTACCCCGGTGTGGTCACGCTGACGCTGGTGCTGACGCTGTTCTCGTGGTTCTACCCGGCGCGCATCTTCCGCGGTGTCATCCTGTCGCTGCGCGAGCGCGAGTTCATCGAGGCCGCCCGCATGACGGGCGCGAGCAACTTCCGCATCATGCGCACGCACCTGCTGCCGCACCTCACCGGGCTGATCATCATCTACTCGACGCTGAGCATTGCAGTCAACATCCTGGCGGAGTCGACGCTCTCGTTCCTCGGAGTGGGCCTGCCGCCCCCGAATCCCAGCTGGGGCAACCTGCTGGATCAGGCGTCGTCGCTCTACCAGGCGGCACCGCTGCTGATCGTGTGGCCGGGGCTCATGCTGCTCATCCTTGCGCTCGCGTTCAACCTCCTTGGCGACGGGTTGCAGGATGCACTTGACCCGCGAGCCGAACTCTGACTAACTTTGCCCGCAACGGCAGCGTCGTAGTGCTGGGGAGCGCACGTCTGCGATCCCGCGCACGGAAGTTCAACGAGAGGGAGAGATGAACACGAGATTGCAGAAGGCACTCACCGGGCTCGCGCTCGTGGTGGGCGTCGGCGCGCTTGTGTCCGCCTGCGGAAGCAGCAGCTCGAGCAGCGGGTCAAGCGGAGCCGCGACGGACACCAACCAGCAATCGACCACGATCCCGCCGCATCAGAACGGCGGCACCATCAAGGTCGCGCTTGCTGGCAACATCGACTATCTCGATCCGGCCCTGGCCTACTACCAGACCACGTGGCAGATCGAGTACTCGACGTGCATCAAGCTCACTGACTATCCCGAGCTGACCGGTGACGCCGGCCGCGTGATCCAGCCCGAGGCCGCGTCGGCCATGCCGACCGTCTCTTCCGACGGCCTCACCTACACCTACACCGTCCCCGCCGGCAAGTTCAAGTTCTCCAACGGCGAGCCGGTCACGGTCAAGAACTTCCAGTACGCGCTCGAGCGGGATCTGAACCCCAACCAGGCGTCGTACTTCGGCGAGACCTTCCTCAGCGACATCGTCGGCGCCTCGGCCTACAAGGGCACCGCCGGCACGCACGTCTCCGGCATCACCGTCGCCGGCGACAAGCTGTCGATCAAGCTCGTGCACAAGGACGCCGGTATCGTCCCCAAGCTGAGCACGCCGTTTGCCTGCGCCGTGCCGCTGAGCACCCCGATCGACTCGAAGGGCGTCCACACCATCCCGGGCGCCGGGCCGTACTACATCGCGTCGTACACGCCCAACCAGTCGATCGTGCTGAAGAAGAACCCGAACTACACCGGCGACCGCCCGGCGTATGCCAACGAGATCGACTACACCTCGCTGGCCATCAGCCCCGCGACGTCGGAGCTTCAGCTCAAGAACGGCCAGCTCGACTACTCGCCTGACGGCACCGTCCCGGCCGACTACAAGGCGCTCTACGACCAGTACGGGCCCAACGGCACCGCTGGTGGCGCGCAGCGCTTCTTCATCACCCCGGGCGCCATCATCAGCTACCTGGCGCTCAACACCTCACGACCCGCCATGTCCAACCAGTACGTGCGGCAGGCCGTGAACTGGGCGATCGACCGCGACGAGCTGCTGCGGCCGTCGGGCTACGGCGCCGGCGTGGCCTCGGACAAGTACCTGCCGCCGCAGATCGCGGGCAGCGCAGAGGAGCACAACGTCTACCCGAACACGGCTGACCTGACCAAGGCCAAGGCAATGATGGCCAAGGCCAAGCAGCAGGGGGTGAAGACGCCCATCACGGCCGTCCTCTACACCTGCAACCAGGAGCCCTGCCCTGACCGCGCCGCGGTCCTCCAGCAGGAGCTCAAGCCGATCGGGATCAACCTCCAGATCAAGACGTTCGATCGCGGAGTGCAGTTCCAGAAGGAAGGCGTGAAGGGCGAGCCCTTCGACATCGCCGATGAGGGCTGGGTCGCCGACTACTACGACGCCTACGACTTCATCAACATCCTCCTGAACGGGTCGAGGACATCCCCGCCACCAACGGGGACAACTTCTCGTACTTCAACGAGCCCAAGTACAACCAGCAGATGGACGCCGCGAACCTGCTCGACGGTCAGGCACGTGCTGACGCGTACGGCAAGCTCGCGACCGACATCGCAACCAACCCGGCACCGTGGGCCTCGCGCTCGTTCGGTACCACGATCGACATGTTCGGCCCGGCCGTTGGCTGTCAGGTGAACGCAGCCTCGTACGGATTCGCGCTGAACACGTTCTGTCTGCGGAAGTGATCGAGGAGCGACTCTCGATCTGAGCACCACCGTGGGGGTGCCGGGCAACCGGCACCCCCGCACCCACCTCGTACCACGCACTCCCTGCAACCAATGATCCGCTACATCATCAGACGACTCCTGTGGGCCATCCTGCTGTTTCTCGCAGTGACGCTGGTGACGTTCGTGATCTTCTATGTGATCCCGTTCAACCCGGCCCGCAACATCGCCGGCAAGTCGGCGATCGCCCGCGACCATCAAGATGGTCTCGCACAAGCTGTATCTCGACCGGCCGCTGTACGAGCAGTACTGGCACTTCCTGGATCAGCTGGTCGTGCACCAGAATCTTGGCTACTCGTATGCCAACCGGCAGAGCGTCAACTCCATCGTCGGCGCCGCCATCCCCATCACTGCGAGCCTGGTCATCGGAGGGGCCATCCTGTGGCTGATCGTCGCCTTCATCATCGGCGTCTACTCGGCCATCAGACCGCGGTCGAAGACTCGACCGTTTCGCCATGGTGGGCGTGCTGATCGGTATCTCAGTGCACCCGGTATGGCTCGGGCTGATCGTCATCTACATGCTCGGCTACCTGCCCACCACAGGGCATCTGGGCCCGCATCAGCTTCCCGGCGTTCTCGCTGTTCCCGTTCGGCACCTACTGCAACTTCACCGGCGGGTCGGCCGGGCAGACGTGCGGCGGGCCCTGGGACTGGTTCCACGCCATGCTCCTGCCGTGGGGCGTGTTCGCCTTCGGCTACACCGCCTTCTACGTGCGCGTCATCCGCTCGACGGTGCGCTCGACGCTCTCCGAGGACTACGTCCGCACCGCCCGCGCCAAGGGCGCGCCCGAGCGCGTGGTGCTGCGCTCGCACGTGCTGCGCAACGCCGTGCTCCCGATCGTCACCATGTTCGGCATGGACGTCGCCCTCGCACTCGGCGGCGCGGTCATCATCGAGCTCGTGTTCAGCCTTCCCGGCCTCGGCTACGTCGCGATCAAATCGCTCGGCCAGTTCGACTACGCGGTGACGCTCGGGGTGGTGGTGTTCGCCACGCATCGTGGTGATCATCGTGAACTTCATCATCGATCTCCTGTACGCGTTCATCGACCCGCGGATCAGACTCACGTGATCCCCGGCCCGATCGGGGTGCGCTAGATGGCACCGCTCCTCGAAGTCCGCGATCTGAAGACCACGTTTCGCACCGACGACGGCGTCGTGGGCGCGGTGGACGGCGTCTCGTTCTCGGTGGAGAAGGGAAAGACGCTCGCCATCGTGGGCGAGTCGGGCTGCGGCAAGAGCGTCACGTGCATGAGCATCATGGGCCTCTACCCGTCGCGCAACGCCACCATCACCGGCGAGGCCATCTTCAAGGACCGCGACCTGCTGAAGCTGGATCCCGACGAGCTTCGCCGGGTGCGCGGCAACGAGATCTCGATGATCTTCCAGGATCCGATGACGTCGCTGAACCCCGTGCACACCGTGGGCCGGCAGCTGAGCGAGGCCGTGTGGCTGCACCACAAGGTGTCCAAGGCCCGGGCCAAGGCGCAGGCGGCCGAGATGCTGAAGGCGGTGGGCATCCCCCGCGGCGAGACCCGGGTGGACGACTACCCGCACCAGTTCTCGGGCGGCATGCGCCAGCGCGTGATGATCGCGATGGCCCTGATCAACAACCCCGACCTGCTGATCGCCGACGAGCCCACCACCGCGCTCGACGTGACCACCCAGGCCCAGATCCTCTCGCTCATGAACCGGCTTCAGACCGACTTCGGCAGCGCCATCATCCTGGTCACCCACGACCTGGGCGTGGTGGCCGAGACCGCCGACGACGTGCTCGTGATGTACGCCGCGCGGCCGGCCGAGGAGGGCGGGTATGAGGACATCTTCTACCGCCCGCGCCATCCCGTACACGTGGGGCCTTCTGAACTCGCTGCCGCGCCTCGCCGGCCGCGAACGAGGAGCTCACGCCCATCCGCGGCCGCCCGCCGTCACTGCTGCGCCCGCCCGCCGGCTGCCGCTTCAACCAGCGCTGCGACTTCGTCATGGACGTCTGCCGCAAGGAGCAGCCGCCGCTCGAGCGGGCACCGGGGCGCCAGCCACCGCGATGCGTGCTTCCTCGACTCCGAGACGAAGGATCGCGAGTCGGCGCCGCTCGTCACCAGGATCAAGGAGGCCCGATGAGCGCTCCCGAGACAGACGACCTGCTGATCGTCGAGAACCTCGAGAAGCACTTCCCGGTCACCCGCGGCATCATCTTCCAGAAGGAGGTCGCGACGCGTGAAGGCGGTGGACGGCGTGTCGTTCAGCGTCAAGCGCGGCGAGACGCTGGGAGTGGTGGGCGAGTCGGGCTGCGGCAAGTCCACGATGGCGCGCTGCATCATGCGGCTGCTCGATCCGACCGGCGGCAAGATCATGTTCGACGGCCAGGACATCACCACCATGAAGGGCAAGGATCTGCTCAAGGTGCGCCGCGAGCTGATGATGGTGTTCCAGGATCCGCAGGCGTCGCTGAACGGCCGCATGCGCGTGGGCCAGATCGTCGGCGAGGCGCTCGACGTGAACAAGGTGGGCACCAAGGCCGACCGCAAGAAGCGCGTGCAGGAGCTGCTCGACATCGTGGGCCTCAACCCCGAGCACTACAACCGGTTCCCGCACGAGTTCTCCGGCGGCCAGCGACAGCGCATCGGCGTGGCCCGCGCGCTGGCGATCCGGCCCAAGCTGATCGTCTGCGACGAGCCCGTCTCGGCGCTCGACGTGTCGGTGCAGGCCCAGATCCTGAACCTGCTGAAGCAGCTGCAGCGCGAGTTCGACCTGACCTACGTGTTCATCGCCCACGACCTGGACGTGGTGCGCCACATCTCCGATCGTGCCGCGGTCATGTACCTCGGGAAGATCGTCGAGACCGCCACGGGCGAGCAGCTCTACGACCATCCCCGGCACCCGTACTCGGGCGCGCTGCTCTCGGCGGTGCCGATCCCCAACCCCGCCGTCGCGCGCGAGCGCAAGTCGGTGGTGCTCGAGGGCGACGTGCCGAGCCCGCTCAACCCGCCCGCGGCGTGCCGGTTCCACACGCGCTGCCCGCGGTCGCAGGCGGGCGTGTGCGACATGGTCGAGCCGCTGCTCGAGGAGAAGGATCCGGGCCACTACGCGGCCTGCCACTTCCCGCTCGAGACGTGGCCGATGGCAGATCTCAAGCTGCCGTCGCAGCCCGCCGCAGCCGGCCTCGGCGAGTAGCCGCGGCGGGTGGCGGAGCGACTCGGCACCCTCCTTCGGGGGCTCCGCCGGTTTGCGGTGCTCACGGTGGTCGTCATCGCCGGCGACGTCGCTTGCGTCCGCCGCGATCGGGCTCGTGCTGGGCGCGGGCCCGCGCCGGGCGGTGACTCGGTGGGCCTCTACCTGGCGGGCTCGGCGCTGCGTGGTCCTCGCCTTCTTCGCCTCGACAAGGCCGCCGGTGCGCACCGAGGACGAGGACGAGCGCCGCGAGGGCTCGGCGGCATGTTCGTCTCGTTGCAAGGGACGGCCCGGTTCAAGACCCCGGATGAGCGCCGTGAGACCCAGGCGATCTCGTGGGTTCTGGTCTCAGTGGGAATTGTGGTTGTCCTCGTGGCCACTCTTGTCGATGGACGACATAACCTGATCTAACATTCGCCGCTTACGGGGCCGTCCAAGAGAGTGAGTATGCGAGGTTCCAGGACACGAATGCCGGGACGTCCTGATGGACGCGTCGGCGGCGCTCGATGGAGAGCTGTCGCGCTTTCCGCCAGCGGAGGGTGCTGCGGCACACTGCCGCGCCTGCGCCGAGTGCGCAACAGCCGTTGCGAAGATGGAGTCCGTCTCGCTGCTCGATGCGCGCACGCCGGTTCGGCGTGTCCCGCCGCTGGTCGAGGTCGCGAGCGCCCGCGCAGCGCCGGCGGCGCAGGATCGCGTTCGCGCCCGGCTGGGCGGTGGGCGCCGTCGCGGTCGTGGCCATCGCCTTCGCGATGCTCGTCGTCGGCGCCCGCACACGTTGACTCGCTCGGCGGAGCTCGCGACGATCCCGGCCGACCAACATGTCGTACCGGTGGGCCAGGCAGTCGGTGATGACCAGCACCACCGCGTCGCCGTCATGCTTCCGCAGCAGCTTCCTCCGCTCGCCCAGCAACCTGGTCGGGTAGCATACGGACTGGCTCTGCAGAGCCCTTGAGTCCTGCTGCCCTGCAGTCCTTTCGGAGGAGTTTCATGTCGAGTGAGAATGACCAGTCCGGCAACGTCGGTACGATCGTCGAGATCCGAGGCGTCGTCATTGATGCGGTGTTCCCGGGCGCGCTGCCCTCGATCTACAACGCGCTCTCGATCGCAGCTCCCGGCGGCAGACGGATCGGACTCGAGCACCACGCTGATCGCCGAGGTGCAGCAGCACGTCGGCGACGGCCGCGTGCGCGCCATCGCCATGGACGCGACCGACGGCCTCTCCCGCGGCCTCGACGTGGTCGACACCGGTGGCCCCATCACGGTGCCGGTCGGCGAGGTCACCCTCGGCCGGATCTTCAACGTGCTCGGCGAGCCCGTCGACAAGGGCGACGGCGCTGCCCGAGGGCGGCGAGCGCTGGCAGATCCACCGTGATCCGCCCGCCTTCGAGGATCTCTCGCCGACGGTCGAGATCTTCGAGACCGGCATCAAGGTGATCGATCTGCATCGCCCCGTACGTGAAGGGCGGCAAGGTCGGCCTCTTCGGCGGTGCCGGCGTGGGCAAGACGGTGCTGATCCAGGAGCTGATCAACAACATCGCCTCCCAGCACGGCGGCCTCTCGGTGTTCGCCGGCGTGGGCGAGCGCACCCGCGAGGGCAACGACCTCTACCTCGAGATGTCCGAGTCCGGCGTGATCGACAAGACCGCGCTGGTGTACGGCCAGATGAACGAGCCGCCCGGGAGCCCGCCTGCGCGTCGGCCTCTCGGCGCTCACCATGGCCGAGTACTTCCGCGACGAGGGCGGCCAGGACGTGCTGCTCTTCATCGACAACATCTTCCGCTTCGTGCAGGCCGGCTCCGAGGTGTCGGCGCTGCTCGGCCGCATGCCGAGCGCCGTGGGCTACCAGCCCACGCTGGCGACCGAGATGGGCCAGCTGCAGGAGCGCATCACCTCGACCAACAAGGGCTCGATCACCTCGGTGCAGGCCATCTACGTGCCTGCCGACGACCTGACCGACCCGGCCCCGGCCGCGTCGTTCGCCCACCTCGACGCCACCACGGTGCTCTCGCGCTCCATCTCGGAGAAGGGCATCTACCCGGCCGTCGATCCGCTCGACTCCACGTCGCGCATCCTCCAGCCCGGCGTCGTCTCCGACGATCACTACCGCGTGGCGACCGAGGTGCAGCAGGTGCTGCAGCGCTACAAGGATCTGCAGGACATCATCGCCATCCTCGGCATGGACGAGCTGTCCGACGAGGACAAGGTCGTGGTGCAGCGCGCCCGCAAGGTCGAGCGGTTCCTGTCCCAGCCGTTCTTCGTGGCCGAGCAGTTCACGGGCACCGAGGGCAAGTACGTGAAGCTCGAGGACACGATCCGCTCGTTCGACGAGATCCTCCAGGGCAAGCACGACGAGCTTCCCGAGCAGGCCTTCTACCTCGTCGGCACGATCGAAGAGGCCCAGGAAGCCGCCGAGAAGATGAAGACCCCGGCCTGACGTGGCTGAGTACACCCCGTATCCGGTCGAGCTGATCACGCCCGAGGGCCCCGCCTACGCGGACGAGGCCCAGATGGTGATCGTGCCCGGCGCCGCCGGACAGCTCGGCATCCTGGCCAACCACGCGCCGCTGGTCTCGCTGGTCGATGCCGGCGAGGTGCGCATCACCGACGCCGGCGGGGCGGTTCACCGCTTCGCGACGTCGGCGGGCTTCCTGCAGGTGCGCGAGAACCGCGCCCTGCTGCTCGTGGGTGAGGCGGTGGGCTCGGACGCGATCGACGCGGCCGAGGCCCGCACGCGGCTCGAAGCGGCCGAGGCGGCCGTGGAGGCCGCCGGCGAGGACGACGTCGAGAACGGCGCGCCGCGAGCTGGCGTTCGCCGAAGCCCTGGTCACCGCCAGCGAGTAATGCATAAAAGGTGCCAGGCACCTTTTATGCATCGAAGCGGGCCACGTCGAGCGCTTGGCTCACGGGGGTCGCCGGCGCCGCCGGCGATGCGGTCGGCGACGAGTTGCCCGAGTGCGAAGCCGGGCACGTTGCCGACGCCGCTGTAGCCGCCGCACACCCACAGCCCGGGACTTCCGGGGAGCTCGCCGACCACCGGCAGCATGTCGGCCGAGAAGCCCATGATGCCCGCCCAGCGGTGCTCGATGCGCTCGGCCGGGATGCCGAGCCGCTCGCTGAGGAACCCCTCGATCGCCGCCTGGATGCGATCCGAGATCGCCTCCTGCGTCGTGTACTCGGCCTCGACGTCGGCGTGCCGGCCTCCGCCGAGCGTCACCCTGCCGTCATCGGTCGGCCGGTAGTAGAAGAAGCCGTGGTCGGAGTGGGTCGGCAGCGCGATCACGGTGTCGGCCAGCGGCTCGGTCGCGACGACCTGGCCGCGCACGGGGTAGACGACGCCGGCGAGCGCGGGGATCAGCGCTAGGGATGAGGCCGTCGCAGGCGACCACGACCGCGCCGGCCGTGACGTGCGCTCGCCCCGGCGAGCGTGACCGCCCAGCCCGGCCCGTCGGGCGTCGACGGCCGTGACCTCGCTGCGCTCGTAGACGTCGGCACCCGCCGCGACGGCCGCCTCCGCGAGCCGGCGCACCCACCGGGCGGGCAGCAGCATCCCGTCGGCCTCAACGACCGCGGCGATCTCGTACCACGGCCGCATCCGCTCCGGCAGCGCCGCCGGGTCGAGCCGGCACGCGATCCCGGCCGCCTGCATCGCCGCGACGGCCGCCTGCAACCCGTCGGCCTCATCGTCGCCGGCGAGCCAGGCGCTGCCGGTACGGCGCACGAGCTCGCCGCCGGCGATCGCCGCCATCTCGTCCATCGCGGTCTCGGTCAGCCGGTGCATCGCCACGGCGCTCTCCAGGCCGACCCGATCGGACCAGCTCCGGGAAGTCGAGGGCGGTGCCGGTCGAGGCGAAGCCGCCGTTTCGGCCGCTCGCCCCGGCGGCGACCTCGCGGCCGTCCAGCACGGCCACCCGCAGGCCCGCTGCGGCGAGCCGCCGAGCGCACGCGCAGCCCGTGACTCCGGCGCCCACGACCGCGACGTCCAGGCCGATGCCGTCGGCCGACCGCGGCCGGGCCGTCCAGTCGCCTTGCATCTGCCACAGGGAGCGTGCACTCATCGGGGCGAGAAGGGTAGTCCCTCTGCGAGAATCGGCCCGTGACCACTATCGACGAGCTGGCTCTGGCCGAGCGCCTGATCGCCTTCGACACCTCCCGGCCGGAGGGCATCCGCGACGCCGTTTCGTTCATCGGCGGCTGGCTCGAGGCGACACGGCATCGAGCACCACGAGGTCGAGCTCGACGGCCTGCTCGTCGATCATCGCGACCGTGGGCTCCGGCGATCGCACGATCGTGTGGTCGAGCCACGTCGACGTCGTGCCCGGCGACCCCGCCCAGTTCGTGCCGCGCGCAGAGCGCCGGCCGGCTGTACGGCCGCGGCGCCTACGACATGAAGGGCGCGCTCGCCGCGATGCTCGCGGCGCTCGCCGATCTCGCCGCCGATCCTGCGGTCGCGCCGGGGCTGCGCACCCAGCCTCGTGATCGTGCCCGACGAGGAGTCGCGCGCCACGCTCGCACGAGCACAAGGCGACCGCCCGGCTCGCCGAGGCGGGCTACGTCGGTGAGTTCGTGGTCGTGGGCGAGCCGACCGACCTCGAGGTCGGCGTCCAGGCCAAGGGCGCGCTCGTGCTGCGGCTCGACGTGCGCGGCCGCTCGGCGCACGGCTCGACCCCCTGGCTGGGCGAGAACGCGGTGCTGAAGGCGGTCGAGCTGGCCCGGCAGGTCGCGCGGCTGCCGTTCACGGAGCGAGCGCTCGCCGCTGTTCGCGGTCGGCCCGACCGTCAACCTGGGCCGGATCACCGGCGGCGACGCGGTCAACCGGGTGCCCGACCACGCCGCCGTCCACCTCGACATCCGCTACCTGCCCGAGCAGCAGCCCGACGAGATCGTCGCCCAGGTGCGGGGCCTCGGCGTGCCGGTCAGAGGTCGAGTACCACGTCGCCGCCGCCGACCTCGACCCGGCCGAGCGCCACGTCGCCGCCCTGCGCGGCGCGCTCGCCGCCGCCGGGCGCGAGTCGCGCGCGGTCGGCCGCGACGGCGCCTCCGACGCGGCCGTGTTCCTCTCGCGCGGCGTGCCGAGCGCCGAGTTCGGGCCGGTGGGCGCCGGTCACCACGGCCCCGACGAGTACGTCGAGATCGCGTCGCTGCGCCCTCTACCGGCGGGCGCTCGTCGACTTCCTACAGGGCGATCGCCGGGCCGTGAAAAACCTATACTCAGCCTCCACCGATGAGCATTGACCCCAAAACCGCCGCCGGCGGGCAGCCAATCGGTGTGATCGGGGTTGGGTACGTCGGCCTCGTGACCGCCGTCTGCTTCGCCGATCTCGGCTTCGACGTGATCTGCCGCGACATCAACCCGGACCGGATCGAGGCGCTGCAGGCGGGCCGCGTGCCGATCTACGAGCCCGAGGTCGAGCCGGTGCTGGCGCGAAACCGCGACCGGCTGGAGTTCACGCTCGACCTGGCGCCGATGCTCGCAGCGCTGCCGGATCGTGTTCGTGTGCGTGGACACTCCGCAGATGCACTCGGGCGACGCCGACCTGTCGCGCGTGCACACCGTCATCGACGAGCTCTCGGGGGCCGAGCGATCGGCTCATCCTGGTGATGAAGAGCACGGTGCCCGTCGGCACCGGCGACCGGCTGCGCGACGAGCTGCGGGCCGCCGGGCGCGACGAGATCGCCTACGTCTCGAACCCCGAGTTCCTGCGCGAGGGCCGGGCGGTCGACGACTTCAGCCACCCCGACCGGATCGTGATCGGCGCCTACGAGCAGGCCGACGGCGACGCGGTCGCCGCGCTCTACGCGAGCATCGACGCGCCGCTGATCCGCACCGACGTGGCCTCGGCCGAGATGATCAAGTACGCGTCCAACGCCTTCCTGGCGGCCAAGATCTCGTTCGTCAACGAGATCGCCAACGTGTGCGAGGAGGTCGGCGCCGACGTCTCGGTCGTGACCGACGGCATGGGCCTCGACACCCGCATCGGCCCGCACTTCCTGCGGCCCGGGCATCGGCTACGGCGGCTCGTGCTTCCCCAAGGACGTGCGCGCGCTCAAGCAGCTCGCCGGCAACACCGGCTACCACTTCCAGCTGCTTGACCTCGGTGATCGAGGTCAACGAGCTGCAGAAGCGGCGGGTGGTGGGGAAGCTCGAGAAGCACCTCGGCCCGCTGCGCGGCCGGCGCGTCGCCGTGCTGGGGCTCGCGTTCAAGGCCAACACCGACGACATGCGCGAGGCCGCGAGCCTGGTGCTGTGCGACCGGCTGCTCGCCGAGGGCGCGACGGTAGTGGTGTACGACCCGGTCGCGATGGAGAACGCCGAGCACGTGCTCAACCCCAAGGTCGATGCGCGCCGGACTCGATGCTCGAGGCGGTCGACCGGCGCCGACGCCGCGGTGATCGTGACCGAGTGGGACGAGTTCCGGGAGCTCGCCTCGCCGCCGGTCCACGAGGCGATGGCCCAGCCGCTGATCGTCGACGGCCGAAACCTGCTCGATCCCGAGGCCGCGCGCGCGGCCGGCTTCGCCTACGAGTCGGTGGGCCGGCCCAGCGACCCCGACGACGTCGCCCGGATCGCCGCGCCCGGTTCCGCCACGCCCGGCATGATCGCCGTCCTCCTGGTGGGCGGCCTCGGCACGCGCCTGCGCCCGCTGACGCTGACGACGCCGAAGGCGATGCTGCCGGTCGCCAACCGGCCGTTTCTCGAGCACCAGCTCGAGCATCTGGCCGGCCATGGCATCGATCGCGTGATCCTCGCGTGCGGCTACGAGCCCGACCAGATTCGCGACGCACTTCGGTGACCGGCTCGAGTACGTCGTCGAGGACGAGCCGCTCGGCACCGGCGGTGCGATCGCGCACGCCGCCCGCGGCATCGGCGAGACCTTCGTCGCGTGTAACGGCGACCTGCTCACCGATCTCGACCTCACCGCCCTTGTCGCCGCCCACCGCGACCGCGGCGCGCAGGCGACGATCGCGCTCAAGACCGTCGCCGATCCCAGCCGCTACGGCGTGGTGGTCACCGCAGGCCGACGGCGAGGTGGCGGCAGTTCGTCGAGAAGCCCGACGGGCGTCCCGCCCGCGAGCACCATCAACGCCGGCACCTACGTGCTCGAGCCGGCCGTGATCGCGACGATCCCGGCCGGCCGGCAGGTGTCGATCGAGCGCGAGGTGTTTCCTGCCCTCGTCGGCCGCGGGCTGTACGCCCAGGCCCAGGAGTGCAGGTGGATCGACATCGGGACGCCGGAGTCGTACCTCGAGGCCAACCTGGCCGCGATCGGGCGGCGAGAGCCTGATCGACCCGGGCGCGCAGGTCGGCGCCGGGGCCGAGGTGCGCGACTCGGTCGTGGGCGCGGGCGCGCGTGATCGGCGCCGGTGCGCGGGTGTCGCGCTCGGTCGTGCTGCCGGATGGCCGTGTGCCAGACGGCGCGGTCGTGGAGAATGGCGTGATCAATCACCAGGGAGCGGTTTGGTAGACAGCGACAACATCCGAGGAGCGATCGAGCAGCTGCCCGAGCAGCTGCGCGAGGGCGGCCGCATCGGCGTCGCCGCCGGCGAGCAGCTCGCGCTGCCCTCCGCGGTCGTGCTGGCGGGCATGGGCGGCTCCGCCCTGGGCGGCGAGCTCCTGCGCGGCGTGATCGCCGGCGCCTGCCCGGTGCCGATGACGCGCGTGCGCGGCTTCGGCGTGCCGTCCTACGCCGGCCCCGGCACGCTGGTGGTGTGCGTCAGCTACTCCGGCGAGACGGCCGAGACGCTCGCGTGCGCCCGCCAGGCCCACGCCCAGGGCGCTGCCGTGCTCGCGGTGGGCTCGGGCGGCACGCTCGGGTCGCTCGCCTCGGAGTGGGGCGGGCCGTTCGCCCAGGTGCCGGGCGGACTGCGCCCACGGGCCGCGCTCGGCTACCTGTTCGGCGCCATCGCCGAGGCGCCTCGCCGCCACCGGCTCGCCCCGGAGGGGCTGGCCGAGCAGGCGGCGGCCGGCGCCGAGCTCGCCGACGTCGGCGCAGCCGAGCGAGCTCGGGCGTGCGCTGTCGCAGACCATCCCGCTGATCTACGGCGCGGGGCCGCTCGCGATCGTCGCCTACCGGTGGAAGACGCAGCTCAACGAGAACGCCAAGATGCACGCCTTCAGCCACGCGTTCCCCGAGGTCGGCCACAACGAGATCGAGGGCTGGGCGGGCGCCGCGGGCCACGACTTCGCCGCGGTGTTCCTGCGCGACCGCCATCAGCTGCCCGAGAACCAGTCGATGCTCGACGCGGCCCAGGCCATGATCGCGGGCGACGCCGACCTCACCGTTGCCGTCGACGCGCAGGGCGAGACGTCGCTCGAGCGGGCGTTCTCGCTGGTCGCCCAGGGCGACTGGGTGAGCTACTTCGCGGGGCTGGAGCGGGGCGTCGACCCCGGCCCGATCGAGCGGATCACCGAGCTCAAGTCCCGCATGGCTTGACACCCGATCTCATACATGCTATATAGCATGTATGAGATACGAACAACTGTTACTTGATCTGGGGGAGCGCTCGAGCGCGGCGAGGTGAAGCCGGACGAGGTGGAGCGGCTGCTCCGTCGCCGGCCGGCTCCGCGCGGCCCGACCTGGCCGGCGTGCTGCGCGCCCTGGGCGTGCTCGTGATGTTCGCCGGCGCGGGGCTCCTCTACGGCATCCAGTTCGCATCGATGGGCGACGCCGGGCAGCGGACGACGCCCTGATCTTCCCTCTGGCAGCCCTCGCCACGGCCGTGGCGCTGCACCGCGCCCGGCGACCCTCCTGGGAGGTCGAGCTGGCCGGTGTAGTCGGCTTCGTGGCATACGGGCTGGCGGTGCTCACGATCGGCGTGGTGGCGGATGCCGGCTCGGCTTACGGCATGCTCGCCGGCATCGTCGCGACCGTGCTCGTGATCGTGATGCAGCGGCTGCTCGGCATCGTGCGGCTCACGAGCTGGGGCCTCTCGGCGTCGCTCGTGGCGTTCACGGGCTTCGCCGCCGAGCCCGGCGGCCTGATCCACGGCGACGTCCACTGGCTGTTCCTCGCCCAGGCGGTCGTCGCGACGGCGATCGGGGTGGCCCTCCTGCGCCGCTCGCGCGACGCGGCAGCCGGCGCGTGGCGCGCCGCCGCGCTGCTCGCCTACGGCGCGTGCATCGCGGGCATGGAGACCGGCAGCTGGTCGCACCTCGGGCCGTGGCACGCGCTCCTGACCCTCGCCGTGATCGCGACCTTCACGGCTGCCGTGCTGGTCGATCTCACGGGCCTCGTGTGGATCGGCGCCCTCGGCGGGCTGGTCTGGCTGCTGGCGGTCTCGACGCGGTCGGCGACAGCGCCGGCTGGGCGCTCGCGGTCATCCTGCTCGGTGCCGGGCTCGTCGGCCTGGCGCTGCTGGTGAACCGGTTCGGCCGCCGGCGGCATGGCTCCGCCGGGCCCGCTCGCCGCTGTAGAGTCTGGGCCATGACATCCACCCCGAACCACGTCCGCGATCTTGCGCTGGCACCGGCGGGAGTGCGCCGGATCGAGTGGGCAGACCGGGAGATGCCGGTGCTGACCGCGATCCGCGAGCGCTTCCAGACCGAGCAGCCGCTCGCCGGCAAGCGCATCGCCGCCTGCCTCCACGTCACCTCCGAGACCGCCAACCTGATGCGCACGCTGAAGGCCGGCGGCGCCGATGTCCTGCTGTGCGCGTCCAACCCGCTGTCGACCCAGGACGACGTCGCCGCAGCGCTGGTCGACGAGTACGGCATCTCCGTCTACGCCATCCACGGCGAGGACAACGACACCTACTACCAGCACATCGACGCCGCCATCGCCCACCATCCGCACCTGACGATGGACGACGGCTGCGACGTGGTCTCCACCATGCACCAGCGCTACCCCGAGCAGCTCGCCGAGGTGCTCGCGGGCACCGAGGAGACGACCACCGGCGTCATCCGGCTGCGCGCGATGGAGGCCGACGGCGTGCTCGGCTTCCCGATCGTCGCCATCAACGAGGCCAACACCAAGCACTACTTCGACAACCGCTACGGCACGGGGCAGTCGACGCTGGACGGCATTCTGCGCGCCACCAACGTGCTGCTGGCCGGCCGCACGTTCGTGGTCGGCGGGTACGGCTGGTGCGGCCGCGGGCTTGCCGAGCGGGCCCGCGGCATGGGCTCGCACGTGATCGTGCTCGAGGTCGATCCCCTGCGCGCGCTCCAGGCCGTGATGGACGGCTTCCGCGTGATGACGGTGGCCGAGGCCGCGAAGGTGGGCGACATCTTCGTCACCGCCACCGGCGACAAGCACGTGCTGCGCGGCGAGCACTTCGAGGTGATGAAGGACGGCGCGATCCTGGCCAACTGCGGCCACTTCGACGTCGAGATCGACATCCCGTCGCTGCACGAGCAGGCCGTCAACCGCACGGTCGCGCGCGCCGGGCGTCGAGCAGATCGAGATGCGCGACGGCCGGCGGCTCTACCTGCTGGCCGAGGGCCGGCTGGTCAACCTGGCCGCCGCCGAGGGCCATCCCGCGTCGGTGATGGACATGAGCTTCGCCAACCAGGCGCTCAGCGCCGAGTGGGTGGTGCAGAACCACGCCGACCTGCGGCCGGAGGTCTACACCGTGCCGGCCGAGCTGGACGCCGAGGTCGCGCGGCTGAAGCTCGAGTCGATGGGCGTCGGGATCGACACGCTCACGCCGGAGCAGGCCGCATACCTCTCGTCGTGGGACGAGGGCACCTGAGACCGGTGCGATGACCACGGCGGTCGGTCTCACTCCCGGAGGCGATCGTCCGGCTCGAGCCGGACGCGCTGGTGCTGCTCGACCAGACGCTGCTCCCGGGCGAGCTGGTGGAGCGCCGCTACACGCAGCTGGCAGGACGTGATCACGGCGATCCGCGCGCATGGTGGTGCGCGGCGCCCCGGCGATCGGGGTGACCGCTGCCTACGCCGTGGCGCTGGCGGCGCCGCCGACGATCCGTCGGAGTCGCTCGACCGAGCTCCGCGCGACGGTCGAGCGGGCCTGCGCGGGCCTTGCGACCTCGCGGCCGACCGCGATCAACCTGGCGTGGGCGATCGACCGCATGCGCGCCGTCGCCGCTGAGCACGTACGCCGACCCCCAGGCGCTGCGCGACGCGCTGGTGGCGGCTGCGGCCGAGCTCCACCGCGTCGGAGGTCGAGCGCTGCGTGCGCATCGGCGACCACGGCTCCGAGCTCCTGCGCGCGCGGCGCCCAGGTGCTGACGCACTGCAACGCGGGCGCGCTCGCCACCGGCGGCTACGGCACCGCGCTGGGCGTGATCCGCTCGGCCCACCGGCGCGATCCGCAGCTGCACGTGTGGGTCGACGAGACGCGGCCGCTCCTGCAGGGCGCGCGGCTGACCGCCTGGGAGCTCGAGCAGGAGGGCATCGCCGCGACGCTCGTGACCGACTCGACCGCCGGCTGGCTGATGTCCCAGGGCAAGGTTGACGCGGTCGTCACCGGCGCCGATCGCATCGCGCGAAACGGCGACACCGCCAACAAGATCGGCACGTACTCGCTGAGCGTGCTTGCGCGCGCCCACGGCGTGCCGTTCTACGTCGCGGCGCCGACCTCGACGATCGACGCCTCCATCGCCACCGGCGCCGAGATCCCCATCGAGCACCGGGCCCCCGCCGAGGTGCTGGGCAGCGCACTCGCCCGCCGATTTCGGCGTGTACAACCCTGCGTTCGACGTCACCCCGGCCCAGAACATCAGCGCCATCGTGACCGAGGACGGCGTGCTCCGACCCCCCTTCGCACTTGACGGCTGACCTGCGGGCCGAGCTCCAGCAGCTCGATCCGGCCCTCCTGCGCCGAGCTGATCGACCACGGGTTCGATCCCGAGCAGCTGGTCGCGTGGGCGGCGATCTCATCGGGCGCGGCCCCGAGCAGAACCGCGTGCAGGGCGAGCTCCTGCCGCCCGACGCCGGGCGACGTGCGGCGGCCTGCCCGAGCCGGGCAGCCGCGAGGAGTCGCGAGCTGGCCGCGCGCGGGATGGCGGCGCTCGAGGCGGGCGAGCTGGCCCTGGTGGTGCTCGCCGGCGGCATGGCGACGCGCATGGGCGGCGTGGTGAAGGCGCTGGTGGAGGCCGTTGACGGCCGCACCTTCCTCGACCTGCGGCTGGCCGAGCGCGAGTACTGGAGCCGCGAGCGCGGGCGTGACGCTGCCGCTCTGGATGCTGACGAGCCACGCCACCGACGCGCCCATCCGCGACGCGCTCGGCGATCGGCTCGACGGCGCAGACGGTCGACGCCTTTCGCCAGTACGTCAGCCTGCGGCTCACCCCCGAGGGCGACCTCTTCCTGGACGCCGAGGGGCGGCCGAGCCCGCACGCCACGGGCCACGGCGACCTGATCGACGCCATCCGCGAGCACGACCGGCTGCGGCGGTTCGTCGAGGGCGGCGGCCGCTACGTGTGGATCGCGAACCTCGACAACCTCGGCGCGGCGGTCGATCCGGTGCTGCTCGGCTGGCACATCGCCCACGCCGAGCCGGTCACGGTCGAGGTGGTGGAGAAGGTCGGAAGCGACCGCGGCGGCATGCCGGTGCGCTGGAACGGCCGGCCGGTGATCCTCGAGAGCTTCCGGCTGCCGCCCGGCTTCGACGAGGACAGCGGTGCGGGTGTTCAACACCAACACCTTCATCGTGGATGCGGCGGCGCTGCTCGATCTCGACTTCGACTGGACGTACTTCGTGGTCGAGAAGAAGGTCGACGGCCGTCCGGCGATCCAGTTCGAGCGGCTGGTCGGCGAGCTCACCTCGGCGCTCCGTCGAGCTTCGTGCGGGTGCCGCGCGACGGCGACCGCTCGCGGTTCATGCCCGGTGAAGGACGTGCCGAGCTCGAGCGCCGCCGGCCCGAGATCGCGCGGCACGCGGCACGCTTTCTGGACTGAGGTTTCGGCACCGGCGCGGTACACACCTGCGCGACGGTTCGTCCGTATCGTGCCGGTATGAGCCTGCTCGACCTGATCGTGCCGCCGGTGTGCGCCGTCTGCAGGGGCGCCGGCAGCCCGGTCTGCGTCGGCGTGCCTCGCGCGCCTGCCGCTGCTCACCGGCGCGGTCTGCGAGCGCTGCGGGTCGGCCGCGCCCGACGTGCCGGAGGGCACGGTGTGCGCAGCTGCCTGGAGTGCCGCGACCGGCGGCTGGGGTTCGAGCGCGCGCAGTCGGCGCTGGCGTACGAGGGCGACACGCGCGCCCTGGTGCACGCGTTCAAGGACGGCGGCATCCGCGGCCTCGCGCGGCACGGCGCCGGGCTGATGGTGACCGTGCTCGACCGGCCGCGAGGCCGACGTGGTCACGTGGGTGCCGCCCGACCGCTGGCGCGCAGATCCGCCGCGGCTACCACCCGCCGCGGCTGCTGGCGGCAGAGCTCGGCGGCGCTGGTCGCTGCCGGCGCGTGCGCTCCTGCAGCAGCGAGGGCGCCGGCCGGCCCAGCGCGGGCTCGACCTGCGTGCGCGCCGGGCCAACGTGCGCGACTCGTTCCGTGCCACGGGCGAGGTGCCGCGAAGCGTGCTGCTGGTGGATGACGTCCACACCACCGGGGCCACCCTCGAGGCCTGCGCCCACGCCCTGCGCCGCGCCGGCGCAACGCGCGTGGAGGCGGTGTCTCTGGCACGGGCATGAATACCCCAATCCGGGGAGGTTCCCTGGTGTCGCCCGTTGGTACTGTCGGGGGTGGGGCGTGACAGATCTGTCTACGAGGTGCAGAAACGGGGGAGGGTCACAGTCGAGCTGACGACAATACGCGCTCGCGGCGAGGTTGCCGCGGAGCTTCACGACCAGGCGCTGCAGGTGCTTGCCGCGGCGCTGGTCCTGCTCGACCGCGGCGATCCGGCGGCCGCGCGCGACGCGGTCACGCTCGCGATGGAGCAGGTCTCGCGGCTATCGACCGTTCGAGCCCGGATCGCCGGCCTCGCGCGCTCCCGGCCGCTCGGGTAGTGTTCGATCCCGTCCAGCGTTTGAGGAGATGCCGATGAACCTGCAGGTGAAGGGGCGAAACGTCGACGTCACCGACGCGCTGTTCGCCCATGCAGAGCGCAAGCTCGGCGAAGGTGTCGCGTCACCTTGCCGACGAGGCCAGCTGCGAGCTCGAGCTGTCGGTCGAGCACAACCCCAAGATCGCCGAGAGCCAGGTCGTCGAGGCCACGGTATGGACGAAGGGCCCGGTGCTGCGGGTCCGCGAGTCCTCGAGCGACATGTACGTGTCGATCGACCAGGTCGCCGAGCGGCTCGAGCGCCAGGTCAAGCGCTACCGCAACCGCCGCAGCCGTAGCGCCGCACCACCACGAGTCCCGACGCCGAGCTCGCCGTGCGCGCCATCGAGCTGCCAGATTCACCAGACGAGGAGTCCGCTGTGATCGTCAAGCAGAAGCAATTCATCATGAAGCCGATGGGCGCCGAGGAGGCCGCGCTGCAGCTCGAGCTGATCGGGCACGACTTCTTCGTCTTCACCAACGCCGACTCCGACGAGATCAACGTCATCTACAAGCGCCGCGACGGGCAGTACGGGCTGATCGAGCCCGCGCGCTCGGAGTGACGCGCCGGGTGAGAGCGCCCAACCTTCGGTTGGTACCATCCATCTGAGATGAGCGTGCTCGGAAAAATTCTGCGGACCGGCGAGGGCAAGACCCTCAAGCGGCTCGAGCAGCGCGTGCTCGAGATCAACGCGCTTCGAGCCCGACATCGAGGCCCTCAGCGACGAGCAGCTGGCCGCCAAGACGGCCGAGTTCCGCGAGCGGTTCGACGGCGGTGAGGAGCTCGACGAGCTGCTGCCCGAGGCGTTCGCCGCCGTGCGCGAGGCGGCGCAAGCGCACCCTGGGCATGCGCCACTTCGACGTCCAGCTGATCGGCGGCATGGTGCTGCACGAGGGCCGCATCGCCGAGATGAAGACCGGCGAGGGAAAGACGCTCGTCGCGACCCTGCCGCTCTACCTGAACGCGCTCGCGGGCGTGAACGTGCAGCTGGTGACGGTCAACGACTACCTGGCCCGCCGCGACGCCTCCTGGATGAGCCCGATCTACGAGGCGCTGGGCGTCTCGGTCGGCGTGATCCAGGCGATGATGCCCGAGGACGAGCGCCGCGCGGCCTACCAGTCGCGACATCACCTACGGCACCAACTCCGAGTTCGGCTTCGACTACCTGCGCGACAACATGGCGCCGACGATGGAGTGGACGGTGCAGCAGCGGCCACTGGTTTGCGATCGTGGACGAGGTCGACTCCATCCTGATCGACGAGGCCCGCACGCCGCTGATCATCTCGGGCGAGCCCGAGGCCGCCGCCGAGACCTACTACGCCTTCGCCCGCGCCGTCGGCGATCTCGAGCCCGAGAACGACTACGAGATCGACGAGAAGATGCACACCGCCGCTCCCACCGAGGAGGGCGTCGCCAAGGTCGAGCAGGCGCTGCGGAGTCGAGAACCTCTACGCCGCCGAGAACGGCCAGCTCGTCAACCACCTGATCCAGGCCATCAAGGCCAAGGAGCTCTACCACCGCGACGTGGAGTACGTGGTCGAGGACGGCGAGGTGCACATCGTCGACGAGTTCACCGGCCGCAAGATGGAGGGCCGGCGCTGGTCGGAGGGGCTGCACCAGGCCGTCGAGGCCAAGGAGGACCTGAAGATCCAGGACGAGAACATCACGGTCGCCACGGTCACGATCCAGAACTACTTCCGCATGTACGAGAAGCTCGCCGGGATGACCGGCACGGCGCTCACCGAGGCCAACGAGTTCCACGAGATCTACGGCCTCGAGGTGGTGCCGGTGCCCACCAACCAGCCGATGATGCCGGCATCGACCAGAACGACCAGATCTACAAGACCAAGGAAGAGAAGTTCGCGGCCGCGATCGACGACATCGTCGAGCGCCACGCGACCGGCCAGCCGGTGCTGGTCGGCACCATCTCGGTCGAGGTCTCCGAGCACCTGTCGCGGCTGCTCGAGCGGCGCGGCATCGCCCACGAGGTGCTGAACGCCAAGAACCACGAGCGCGAGGCCGTCAGATCATCGAGCAGGCCGGCGCAGCTCGGGCGCGGTCACCATCGCCACCAACATGGCCGGCCGCGGCGTCGACATCAAGCTCGGCGACGGGCGTGCTCGAGTCGGGCGGCCTCTACGTGCTCGGCACCGAGCGGCACGAGTCGCGCCGGATCGACAACCAGCTGCGCGGCCGCTCCGGGCCGCCAGGGCGACCCGGGCGAGACCCGGTTCTACCTCTCGGCCCAGGACGAGGTCGTGCGGCTCTTCGCCGGCGACCGCATGTACAAGATCCTCGATCGCCTCGGGCCGACCGACGGCGAGCCGATCGAGGCCAAGATGCTCACCAACCAGATCGAGCGGGCGCAGAAGAAGGTGGAGGAGTTCCACTTCGTCAACCGCAAGAACGTCGTCAAGTACGACGACGTGCTGAACGATCAGCGCACCCAGGTGTACGCCCGCCGCCGCCAGATCCTCGAGGGCGAGGATCTGCGCGAGAGCGTGATTGGCTGGATCGAGGACGTGATCGAGGCGGTCGTCGATACCCACATGGACGGCGAGTTCGCCGAGGAGTGCGGACTGGGACGGCATGCGCGCCGCCCTGCACTCGATCTACCCGGTGCGGATCGACCTGGACGCGCTCGACCGCAAGCACACCTCACGCGAGGATCTGCTCGACCTGGTCTTCGACGACGCCGTCGCCTACTACGAGGAGCGCGAGGCCGCGTGGGCGGAGATGGACGAGAACCTGCCGCGCAACATCGAGCGCTGGATCGTCCTGCAGGTGATGGACACGCGCTGGCGCGAGCACCTCGACAACATGGACTACTTCCGCCAGGGCGTCGGCCTCCAGGGCTACGCCCAGAAGGATCCGCTGGTGGTGTACCGCACCGAGGGCACGCTCATGTTCGAGGAGATGAACGGGCTGATCATGCAGGAGGCGGTGCGCGGGCTGATGCACGCCGAGGTCGAGGTCGACCAGGCGCAGCCAGTTCGAGCAGCCGCAGCAGCCCGAGCGCGGGCTCGAGTACCTCCACGCCGACGCCCAGACGCTCGAGGCGATGGCGGCCGGCTACGACCCCGGCGCCGAGGACGACGAGGAGTACTCGCCGCCGATCGTCGAGCAGCGCCAGCTCGACCCCGAGAAGACCGTCGGCCGAAACGATCCCTGCTGGTGCGGCTCAGGGAAGAAATACAAGCGCTGCCATGGCGCTTAACGTCGACAACGAACCGCGCTCGCTCGAGGAGCTGCGGGCAGCGGTCGAGGAGCTCAGAGCCCAGCTTCACTGGGTTCGTGATTACCTTTGACCCGGCTCAGCTCGAAGCCCGCAAAACCGAGCTAGAGCAGGCCACGCTGGCCCAGGGGTTCTGGGACGACCAGCGCAAGGCCGCCAAGGTCTCGGCCGAGCTCGCGGCCGTGCAGCGGCGGCTCGAGACGTTCGAGCGGCTGACCACCGAGGCGGCGGAGCTCGACTCGCTGCTCGAGATGGCCGAGGCCGATCCCGAGTGGCGCGACCGAGCTCGACGCGACGCTGCGCCAGCTCGCGACCGAGGTCGACCGGATGCAGGAGGCCGCGCTCTTCAACGGCGAGTTCGACGCCGGCCCGGCCGTGGTCGGCGTGCACGCCGGCGCGGGCGGCACCGACAGCCAGGACTGGGCCGAGATGCTGCTGCGCATGTACCTGCGCTGGGCCGAGCAGCGCGGCTTCAAGACCGAGATCCTCGAGGCGACCCCGGGCGAGGAGGCGGGCCTCAAGAGCGTCGACCTTCACGCTCACGGGCGAGAACGCCTACGGCCTGATGCAGGCCGAGAAGGGCGTCCACCGGCTCGTGCGGCTGTCGCCGTTCGACTCGGCCCACCGCCGGCACACGAGCTTCGCCCAGGTGGAGCTCGCGCCGCTGGTCGACGACGACGTGGACGTGGAGATCGACGAGTCCGACCTGCGCATCGACACCTACCGCGCGCAGGGCGCCGGCGGCCAGCACGTCAACAAGACCGACTCGGCGGTGCGGCATCACCCACCTGCCGACCAGCATCGTCGTCCAGTGCCAGAACGAGCGCTCGCAGCTGCAGAACAAGGCCCAGGCGATGCGGATCCTCAAGTCGCGGCTGATCGAGCGCGAGCACGAGCTGCGGCGCCGAGGCGATCGCCAAGGAGCGGGGCGAGAGCGCAGGACACCTCGTTCGGCAGCCAGATCCGCTCCTACGTGCTGCACCCCTACACGATGGTCAACGACCACCGCACCGAGGTGAAGATCGGCAACGCCCAGGGCGTGCTGGACGGCGACCTCGACGAGCTGATCCGCGCCTACCTGCTCAAGCGCGCAACCTCCTAACCATCGGCCCGAACCGCATGGTTAACCCAAAAACGCCAACGTACCCGTTTGCGCCCCCGATTGCACGGTAGGTACCCTGACCCGACAGGAATTCGTGCACTCGAGCGCGAATAACGTCTCTCAGTGACCGAAGAACTCAGCCTGCACGAGCGCTCCTGACCACGGACGCCAGTACCCACGCTTTCCGCGCCCATCGAGGCTGCGGCTCGCCCTGCCGTCGTCGGCGATGATCGTGTTCGACGGCGTGGTCAAGTCGCTACCAGGGCGGCGTGATCGGCCTCGACGACGTGTCGGTGCAGATCGACAAGGGCGAGTTCGTCTTCCTGGTCGGCCCGTCGGGCTCGGGCAAGTCGACGTTCATCAAGCTGCTCCTGAAGGAGCTCGACGTGACGTCGGGCAACCTGATCGTGGGCGGCAAGTCGCTGCCCAAGCTGAAGCGCTCGAAGGTGCCGGTGCTGCGCCGAAACATCGGCTGCGTGTTCCAGGACTTCAAGCTCCTGCCCAACCGCACGGTGTACCAGAACGTCGCCTACGCGCTTCAGGTGCAGGGCCGGCCGCGCTCGGAGATCCGCCGCAAGGTGCCCGACATCGTCGGCCTGGTCGGCCTCGCCGACAAGAGCGACCGGCTGCCGCACGAGCTCTCCGGCGGCGAGCAGCAGCGCGTGTCGGTGGCGCGCGCGTTCGTCAACCACCCGCCGCTTCTGATCGCCGACGAGCCCACGGGTAACCTCGATCCCGACACCTCGGTCGGCATCATGCAGCTGCTCTACCGCATCAACCGCGCCGGCACGACCGTGGTGATGGCCACCCACGACCGCGAGATGGTCGACAAGATGCGCCGGCGCGTGATCCAGCTCGAGGACGGCAAGGTCGTGCGCGACGATCGCCGCGGGGGCTACCAGGCATGAAGGCCCGGTTCTTCCTCGTCCGAGGCGTTCAACTCGATCCGCGGCAACGCGGCGACCACGATGGCCGCGATCGTCACGGTGCTGATCGTGACCTTCCTGCTCGGCGTGACGGTGACCGTCGGCAAGTGGGTCTACGACTACACCAACGGCGTGCGCAGACGAGATCACCGTCAAGGCGTACGTTGACCACTCGTACACGCCGACAAGCGGAGCACGCCGCAGGCGGTTCAAGGCGCAGCGCAGCGAGCCGCTCTCATGAACGCAGATCCAGGCGATCCCGTACGTGAAGACGCGTGACCTACGTCTCGCCTGACGACGCGCTCAAGCTGGTCGCGCCGACCGAGCGAGAGAGCGTCGAGGCGCTCGGCATCAACCCGTACCCGCCGGGGTTCTGGCTCAAGATGACCGACCCGTCGCAGGCAAAGCAGCGTGCGCCCAGGCGGTGGGGAAGATCCCGCCGGTGCATAGCTGCGGCGCGCCTCCGTGCGTCACCTACGGCGTCGCAGATCACCAAGAAGGTGCTCAACACCACGAAGTACATCCTGTACTTCCTCACCGGGCTGATGATGCTGCTTGCGGTCGCCGCGGTCGTGCTGATCCAGAACACGATCCGGCTCTCGATCTTCTCGCGGCGCCGCGAGATCGAGGTGATGAAGCTCGTGGGCGCCACCAACTCGTTCGTGCGCCTGCCGTTCATGCTCGAGGGCATGATCACCGGCGTCTCGGGCGCCGTCGGCCGCGCTGGCGCTGCTGACGATCGTCTACGTCGCGCTCAACAGCATCCAGCACGGCCTCACCGACCCGGTGCGATCGGTCGGGGTGTTCACCCTGATCGTTGCTGCTCATCGGGTTCGGGTCTCGTGCTGGGGGCGTTCAGCTCGGTGCTGACGCTGCGCCGCTTCCTGCGCGTCTAGGCCCCACTGATCGCCTGCACGGTGGCCCGCAAGGGCCGGGTGGCGGTCGCCGAGCCGTACTTCGAGCCCGGGCGACGCCGCTGACGCTCGGCCGCCGGGCGATGGCCGAGCTGGAGGTGGGCGATCTCGTGCTGGTCGAGCCGACGGGCCGCGGCAACGGCCGGCTTGTGCTGCACATCGGCCGCCCCGACGACATCCACGCGTGATGCACGCGCTGGCGCTCGACGCCGATGTCGCCGACGCCCGGAGCCGTTCGGCGCGCGGGCGTGGGCGAGCCCGATGACGGCGACGATCGACCGGGCCGACCTGCGCGACCTGCTGACCTTCACCGATCGACCCGCCGACGGCCAAGGACTTCGACGACGCGCTCACGGTGGAGTTCGACGGCCGTGCCGCGCATCCTGGTGCACATCGCCGACGTCGCGGCCTACGTGCCGCCGGGCTCGGCGCTCGACCTGGACGCCGAGGATCGCGCGACCTCGGCCTACCTGCCCGGCCGGGTCGACCCGATGCTCCCGCCCGAGCTCTCAAACGGCGTCTGCAGCCTCGTCGCCGGGCGACGACCGGCGGGCGCTCACGGTCACGCTCGACCCGGCCGGTGCGCCGGTCGTTTCGCCGCACGCTGATCCGCTCCGACCACCGGTTCACCTACGACGAGGCCGACGCGATCCTCGCCGGCGGCGACGCGGCGGCGCCCGAGCTGACCGCGGCCGTGCGCGCCGCGCGCGCAGGTCGCCGAGCGCTACCGCGACCAGCGCATCGCGCGCGGGCGGGCTCGACCTGACGACGGGCGAGACCGTGCTTCGCTTCGCCGGCGGCAAGGTCGCCGACGCCCGACGCCGAGCAGGCGACGACGCCGGCGCATCGGATGATCGAGGAGCTGATGGTGCGCGCGAACGAGGCCGTCGCCGAGCTGCTCGACCGCAGCCCGCGAGCCGGCGCTCTTCCGCGTGCACGAGCCGCCCGAGCCCGAGGCGATCGAGGCGCTGGTCGCGCGGCTCGAGGCGCTCGGCAGTCGCCACCCCGCCGCTGCCCGACCTGCACACCGGCGCGGAGGCGGCGGCGTACGCCGCGGCGCTCGCGACGGCCATCGACCGCCAGGCGCGGCGCCGGCCGCTGCCCGCGAGGGCGCTCACCTCGCTCGTGCTGCGCTCGCTGCAGCACGCCCGCTATGACCCGCGAAACCTCGGCCACGCGGGCCTCGCGAGCCGCGCCTACTGCCACTTCACCTCGCCGATCCGGCGCTACCCCGATCTGGTGTGCCACCGCGCGCTCCTGCACCGGCTGGGCGCCGGGCCGGGCATCGATGAGGACGTCGCCGGGCCTCGCCGAGCTCGCCGCTGCACACCTCGGCCCGCGAGCGCGAGGCATCGTGCGCTCGAGCGGCGCGGCGCCTCGATCTGCCTGGCCCACCTGCTGCACGACCGGCTCTACGAGCGGGGCTGGGAGACGCCGTTCGACGGTGTCGTCATCGGCGTTGCGGGGTTCGGCGCGTTCGTCCGGTTCGGCGAGGTGTTCGAGGGCCTGCTGCCGGCGCGGCTTCTGGGAGATGACAGGTTCGAGCTCGACGACCACGGCGTCGCGCTGGTCGGTCTGCGAAGCGGGCACCGGCTTCGCATCGGCGATGAGATGGCCGTGTCGGTGCGTACGGTTGACCGGATACGGGGCCGTGTGGCACTTGAGAAGGCAAACCTGAGGCAGAATGGGACGATGCAAGCGGCTCATCGTGGGCGCCGATGGCGGCGCTGGCTACTCGGAATTCTGCTGGTTATCGCGGTAATCGCGGTCGCCGGCGTGGCCTGGAAGACAAACGTCGGACAAGAGCGCGGCCGACGAGGCGACCGCAAGCCCGGCCGACACGTCGCGCGCGTTCGTCGCCGCCTGGCACCAGCGGCGACTACGACGCGATGTACAAGCTGCTCGCGCCGCGCTCGCGCAAGGCCGATCACGCTCGCGGCGTTCAAGGCGGACTACGAGCAGGCGGCCACGATCGCGACGCTTGAAGGGGCTGAAGGCCGTCGGGCCGACAAGGTCGTGGCCGGGCTCGCGACCACGCCGGTGATCGCCAACACGAAAGAGTTCGGGCACGTGCACCAGACGCTCGACCTGCGCCTCGTGCCCGCGCCCGCCGGCTTCCGGGTGCTGTGGCAGCCGCGGCATCGTCTTCCCCGGGCTGCTCGCAGGCGAGCACATGCGCCGCGCGTTCCACGCGCCGTACGCCCGCGGCGCGATCCGCGCGCGCGACGGCGAGATCCTTGCCAGCGGCCCGGCCTCGAACCGGGTGTACCCCCAGGGCGCGGCGTTCTCGGACGTCACCGGCTACGTGAAGACCCCCGACCCCACCCAGGTCGGCAGCGCGCGTGGCTTCCGGCTGGCCGGCGACCCGGCCCTACGGCCAGGCGGGGCTCGAGGAGTCGCTCGACTCGACCCTCGCGGGCACGCCCGAGGTCGATCTACGAGGCGGTCTCGGCCGCCGGGCAAGGTCGACCGCTCGCTGGCCCTGAACCCGGGCCAGAAGCCGCAGGACGTGGTCACGACGCTTCGCGTCCACACCCAGCACGACGCGGCAGAGGCGCTCGGCTCGCGCTACGGCGGCGTGGTCGTGCTCGATCCCAAGTCGGGCGCGGTCGAGGCGTCGGTCGGGATCGGCAGCGACGCGCTCCAGCCGCCGGGATCGTCGTTCAAGACGGTCACCGCCGTCGGCGGCGCTGAACGCGAAGGTCGCGACGCTCAACACCGAGTCTATCCGTACGCGCGGTACATCGAGCTGAACGGCTGGAAGCTGCACAACTTCCACAAGGAGTCGTGCGGCGGCATCGCTCTTGCTCGCGTTTGCGGTCAGCTGTAACTCGGTGTTCGCGCCGGTGGCCGACCAGGTCGGGCGCGACGCGGCATCTACGCGATGGCGACCAAGTTCGGGTTCAACCGCAAGCCCACCATCCGCTATCCGGTGCCGACGAGCGTCACGCCCTACATCAGGCCAGATGAACTCCGATCTCTCGCTGGGCACGGTGGGCATCGGCCAGGGCGGGGTGGACGCGACGGCGCTGCAGATGGCGTCGGTGGCCGCCACGATCGGCACCCAGGGCGTGCTGCGCGCGCCGTACATCGTGCACTCGCCGGCGAGCATCGCCGACCACCAGCCCGACAAGCGGATCATGCCCGCATCGGTGGCCGCCGGCGTGCGCACCATGATGGAGGCCGTCGTCACCGAGGGCACCGGCGCGGCTCAGCGGCGGTCCCCGGCTACACGGTGGCCGGCAAGACCGGCACGGCCGAGGTCGGGCTCAGCAAGCCGACCGACGCCTGGTTCATCGCCTTCGCGCCGGCCGACCACCCCACGGTCGCCGTGGCGGTGCTGGTCGCCGGCGGCGGCGTGGGCGGCGAGGTCGCCGCGCCGATCGCCGGCCAGGTGCTGGCCGACGCCCTGTCGTGAGCACCACCGCGGCCATCCTCTCGACATGGAGGGCGTGCTGCACGTCGACTGGGAGCCGCTCCCGGGCTCGCCGCAGGCGGTGAGCGATCTGCGCGCCGGCCGGCATCGAGCTCGGCGGTGCTCACCAACACCACCGGGCCGCACCCGCGAGGACATCTCGGCGCGGCTCGCCGCCATGGGGATCGCGATGCCGGCCGATCGGGTCGTGACTGCGGCGTCGGCGACCGCGGCGTGGGTGGCGCGCGAGCACCCCGGCGCGAGCGTCTACCTGCTGGGCGAGCAGGGCTCGGCGCCGGAGTTCGCGGGGCTCGAGCTGGTGGCGCGGCCGTCGCAGGCCGGCGTGATCGTGGTCGCCGGGCCGACGCCCGACACCGCCTACCCCGAGCTCGACGCCGCGTTCAAGGCGCTGATGGGCGGCGCGTTCCGCTCGTCGCGATGCAGCGAAACCGCTGGTGGCCGACGGCCGCCGGCCCGGCGATGGACGCCGGCGGCATCGTCGCCGCGCTCGAGTACGCCGCCGGGGTGCAGGCGCGGGTGGTCGGCAAGCCTTCACCGGGGATCTTCGAGGTCGCGCTCGGCGTGCTCGGCGCCGCGGCCGGCAGCCGTGATGGTGGGCGACGATCTGCACAACGACCTGCAGCCCGCGGCGGCGCTCGGCATGCAGACCTGCCTGGTGCGCACCGGCAAGGGCGGCGGGCTTCGCGCCGGCGCCCGGCGAGGTCACCTACGACGTAGCCCGATCTGGCCGCGCTGGCCGCGCTGCTGCTATCCTGATCGCCGCAATGGATTCCCGCAGCCCCCATACGCACCACCTCGCCGTGCTGCGCCACGCCATTTCGCGCGTCTCGCACTGAGCGGGGCCCTGGGCGTCAGCCTGCCCGAAAACGGCTGACAGCCCACTCCAGGCCCTGTCTCCTTCGTCGTCTCTCGAGGTGTGCGTGAACGCGCGAACACAATACGGTCTTCCGGCTCTACCAGCTCTTCAGCGGTGTCACCTTCTCCGGCCCCATCTGGGCGGTCTATCTGCTCTCGCGGGGGCTCACGCTGACCGAGTTCGGGCTGGTCGAGGCGAGCCTGCACGTCGGCATGCTCATCGCCCAGGTGCCGACCGGCGCGCTGGCCGACTCGCTCGGCCGGCGCCGCATGATGATGCTCGTCGGGCGTCTTCGTGGCGCTCGGCGAGCTGGGCTACGTGTTTGCGCCGACGTTCGGGCTGATCTGCCTGGCGGGCGCCGTCCACGGGCGTGAGCTTCGCGCTTCGCACCGGCACCGATGAGGCATACCTGTTCGACTCGCTGGCCCACGACGACGCCCAGGCGCAGTTCCCGCGCATGCTGGGCGGGCTCTGGGCGGTGTTCCAGTTCGCGACGGCCATCTCGTTCATGCTCGGCGGGCTGATCGCGCCGCGTCTGGTCGCGGCCCGGCGGCCTTCTACCTGACCGCCGGTGTGCGCGCTGATCGCCTCGGCCATCGCGCTCGAAGCTCCCGCGCGACGACCGCAGCGACGTGGGGAGCGGGCTGCTCGGTGGCCCGGCGCGGGCTCGTGGCGCTGCGCCACTCGCCGCGGCTCGCGACGCTCACGTTCGCGCTGGAGCCTCTACTGGGCGGCGAACACGCTCGTGGTACTTCTACGTCGGCGCCGTTCTACGCATCGCGCGGGGCGTCCGACACCGCTCTGGGATTCATCCTCGGCACCGCGATGCTGATGGGCGCGCTCTTCAGCTGGATCGGCGGCCACATCGGCATGAAGATCCCGATGCCGCTCGCTGTCGGCGGCGCCGACCACCGTGGCCGCGCTCTGCGCTGATCATCGGCCCGACGCTGCCGGGCCTCGTGCTGCCGGTGCTCGTGCTGATGCTCGTCGCCGGCACGCCCGAGCTGGTCTACGTGACGCTCTCGACCTACCTGCAGCACAACACCCGCTCGGAGTATCGGGCGACGTCGATGTCGATCGCCGAGGGCGGGCTTCTCGATCCAGATGCTCTGGCTCTTCCCGCTCATCGGCTACCTGATCCAGCACCAGGGCTACGCGGTCGGCTTCACGCCTCTGCGCGCGTGCTCCTGATGGTGGCGGGCGGGCTCTTCATCGTCTCGCAGCGGCTACGCGGGCTGGAGCCGTCGCCACCGCGTAGCGTAGAATCCTTCGGATGGCCGACGACACCACACCTCGCAAGATGATTGCCGAAAACCGCAAGGCGCGGCACGACTTCCACATCCTCGAGCGCGTCGAGGCGGGCATCGAGCTGACCGGCACCGAGGTGAAGTCGCTGCGCGACGGCGGTGGCAACATCCGCGAGGCCTACGCGGTCGCCCGCGGGGGAGAGCTCTACCTGGTCGGCGCCAACATCGCGCCCTACAAGCAGGGAAACCTCCAGAACCACGATCCGCTGCGCGACCGCAGGCTGCTGCTGCACCGCCACGAGATCGAGGAGTTCGCAAGCCGGGTGGCGGAGCGCGGCAACACGCTGGTGCCGCTCTCGCTCTACCTCGTGAACGGGCGGGTGAAGCTCGAGCTGGGCCTCGCCAAGGGCAAGGAGGGCGTCGACAAGCGCCGGGCCATCTCCGACCGCGACAACAAGCGCCAGCTCGAGCGCGAGGTCAAGGAGCGGTTCCGCCGGTGACGGTCGAGCAGTTCTGGGCGCAGTTCACGGCGGAGACCGGCATCGAGGGGAGCTACACCACCTCGTACTTCGGCGACAGCCCCGAGCTGCAGACCGAGCTCGCGCTCCTGGTGCGCGACGGGCCCAAGCGGGCCACTGCCGGGCTGCTCGCCGAGTACCAGCAGGAGCAGGAGCCGCTGCCCGAGCCCGGTGACCTCACGGTCATCGTGGACGGCGCCGGCGAGCCGGTGTGCGTGATCCGCACGAGCGCGGTCGAGATCCGCCCGTTCGGCGAGGTGGACGCCGAGTTTGCCTTCGTGGAGGGTGAGGGCGACCGCAGCCTCGAGTACTGGCGCGAGGCCCACACCAGGTTCTTCGCGGCCATCGGCTCGCCCGTGGACGAGACCTCCGAGGTGGTCATGGAGCGCTTCGACCTGCTCTGGCCGGCCGCCTGATGCCCGATCCCGGCACCCTCATCCTGTTCGCGGCGGCGGCGCTGGTGATCCTCGTGATTCCCGGCCCCGCGGTGCTCTACGTGGTGTCCCAGAGCGTGGAGCATGGCCGGCGCGCTGGCCTTCTGTCGGTTGTCGGGCTGCACTGCGGCACGCTCGTGCACGTGTTCGCCGCCGCCGTGGGCCTCTCGGCGCTGCTCGTGTCCTCGGCGACGGCCTTCGACGTCGTGCGCCTGGTCGGCGCCGCCTACCTCATCGTGATCGGCCTGCGCGCGCTCCTCGCTCGCGGCGTGGAGCAGATCGAGGCGCCCGCTCCGCGTGAGATGGAGCCGGGCCGCATCATCCGCCGCGGGGTGCTGGTCGAGGTGACCAACCCGAAGACGGCGATCTTCTTCCTTGCGTTCCTGCCGCAGTTCGTACGCCCCGGACACGGCCCGGTGGCGCTCCAGATGGTGGTCTTCGGCCTCACCTTCCTGGCGCTTGGGACCATCACCGACGGAGGCTGGGCGATCGCCTCGGGCTCGGCGGCGAACTGGGTACGGGCGCGGCCGTCGATCGGCCGCGCTCAGCGCACCGTCACCGGCTGCATCTTCATCGGGCTCGGCGTGGCGACCGCGATCGGCGCGGGCGACAGGCGCAGCTAGCCCTCGGGCGGCTGCGTGAGCTCGGCTCTGACCTCGCGGGTGTCCGGGTCGGCCGGCGGGCCGTAGCGCTTGATCGCGTAGGCGCCCGGCGGGATCGCGAAGTCCTCGATGGAGCCGGTGATCGCTGCGAACACGCGGTCGGCGTCGGGCCCGTAGGTGAAGAGCATCGCCTCGCCGCCCCCGAACTCGTCGCCGTCGTGCTCGCCACCAATTGCGAGCACCGCCGCGGTGATGCGGGCCTCGAACGCGTGGATGGCCTCGCGCTCGGCCGGCGTGCCGTAGTCGTCGTCGGAGAGCGGCAGATGGGTGATCACGCTGTGCTCGGAGCTGAGCGTGACGGGCGGCTTCCTGCGAAACCGGCTGAGGAAGCTCACGAGTACCAGGCCGGGGGATCGGTGCCCGGTGCGGGCGGCTCTGCGGCCTGCCCGCCGGCGTACTCGGGACGGTCCGTGGTGGCGCACCACACCGATACGCTCTCGAATCGCTCGGCCAGGAGACGTGCCGTCACGTCCTGCATGGTGGCGTCGGCAACCGACGCCTTGCCGTCGGTCTCGAGCAGCAGCAGCCCCTCGCTGCCGTCGGGAAAGTACGTGGCCCGCACCCCGGTGCCCGAGAGCGGCTGCTTCAGCCAGTGGAAGCCAATCCCGTCGAGCTCGGGGCCCCAGTCGAAGCGGTATCCGAGCGGCTCGAGGAAGGCTCGGAGGCCCTCGACCGGAATCGCCTGGAATCTGACTTCGAGCCGCATCCCGCGCAGTGTAGTTTTCGGAAACGCCGATGCCGCTCGATGTCCCCGCAGCCACGTCCTCGTACCTCGGCCGCCTCACCCAGATCCTGCAGGCGCGGCTCGGCGATGATCTGGTCGCGGCCTACGTGCACGGCTCGGCGGTGCTCGGCGGCTTCCAGGCCGGTCGCAGCGACGTGGACGTGCTGGTGATCGTGCGGGCGCAGATCGGCCGTGAGCGGCTCGAGGCGCTCGCCGATGCAGTCAGAGACGCCAGCCTCGAGCTGGATGTCATCACGCTCGCCTCGGCGGAGCGCCCCCAGCATCCGGCGCCGTTCGAGCTCAACGTCTCGGCGTCCGGCACCAGTCTGGGCGAGGATCACGGCCCGTACGGCGACGGGATCCTCCACCTGGCCGTGGCTCGTGCCGCGGGATTCGCGCTCGCAGGGCCGCCGCCCGGCGAGGTGATAGGCGAGGTGCCCAGGGAATGGCTCCTCGGCGAGTTCCAGAGCGAGCTGGACTGGGCGCTCGAGCACGCGCCCACCGCGTATCAGGCGCTGAACGCCGCGCGCGGCTGGCGATTTGCGAGCGAGGGCGTGATCTGCTCGAAGCTGAAGGGTGCGCAGTGGGCGATGGGCCGCGGGTACGACGACGTGCTGCGCGATGCTGTCGCCTACCAGGAGGGCGACGATTCGCGGGCTCCCGATGCCGCGGCCGCGGCGCAGATCGTGGCCCGTGCCCAGCAGGCGCTGGCGCATGGCTGACCGGCTCTTCGAGTGGGGGCCGACCGGCGCGCGGCAGCTCGCACCGGTGGTGGACGTGCTGATCGTGGTTGACGTGCTCTCGTTCTCGACCAGCGTCGATGTGGCGGTGGCCCGTGGCGCGGCCGTGTATCCGGCGCGCTGGAAGGACGAGCGGGCGGCCGAGCTCGCGCGTGACCTCGGCGCGGAGCTTGCCGTCGGCCGGTCTGCGGCCGATGTCGCGCATCCCTACTCGCTCTCACCGGCGTCGCTTGCGAGCATCCCGCCGCAGACGAGGCTCGTGCTGCCGTCGCCGAACGGCGCCACGATCAGCGCCGAGTCGGTGGGCGCCGGCGCCACCGTGCTCGCCGGGTGCTTGCGAAACGTCCAGGCTGTGGCGTCGGCGGCCACCAAGATGGGAACGACGATCGGAGTGGTGGCGGCGGGCGAGCGGTGGCCCGACGGATCGCTTCGTCCGGCGCTCGAGGACGCTGCCGGCGCCGGGGCGATCCTCGACGCGCTCGGCGGCATTCCGTCGCCGGACGCCGCCGCGGCGATCGGGCTCTCCCGAGGCGTCACCCAGGGGCAGCTGACCGAGTGCCCGTCGTCGCAGGAGCTCCTCGCGCTGGGCTTCGGCCGCGACGTGGAGCTCGCGCTGATGCGCGACGTCTCGCAGACGGCGCCGATCCTGCACGACGGCGCGTTTCGCCAGAGCTAGGTGAGACCGAGGGCGATGGTCGAGACGTCGTGCGCGCCTCCGGCTCCGAGCCCGCAGCCGGTGCAGTTGTCGAAGCTCAGGTGCAGGCGCTTTCCCTGCAGCGTGCCCGTGACGGTCGCCCGGCCGACATCCCCAGGGCAGGAGCACGCTCCGTGCGGCTCTTGCAGCCGCTGGATGAAATCCTCGAGCGCCCGGCAGACGGCCGCCGGCCGGGTGTAGTCACCTCGCGGCGGACTGCACGAGAGCCAGCGGCTCACCATGCTGCCGTATTCCACCGGTGTCGTCCCGGCGAGCTTCACGACCTTGCATCTGGCGTGCACGGGGCACGTGATGCGAGCGCCGGGCCGGGTGCGGCTCATGTGGCCCGAGGTGTAGGCGACGTGCAGGGGCAGGACTCGTACGAAGCTGGAAGAGCTGGATGTCCGCCCGGTAGAGGCGGGTGTCGCAGAGCTCGATCCGAGGCAGCCTGTCGCCGCGACAGAGAGCACAGCAGCGGTGATGATGATTCCGAGATACCTCATCTGAGCGGCATCAGCGTCTTCGTGTCATGGAAGGCCGCTGCTTTCATGCCGCAGGTCGTACAGCCGTCCATCATGAGGTCGATATGACGCCCGTCGAGCTGGCCCACGACGGTGGGGTCGATGGTGACGACGGGCGCGCAGTAGCACGCCTCGTGTTTCTCGGCGAGCAGCGAGCGGTAGCTGCGAAGCGCGCGGCAGGCCCCGGCGGGGCTCGCATAGTCGCCTTGCGGAGGACTGCACGAGAGCGTTCGCGTCGCGACCAGCTGCCACATGGGCGGCGTCACGCCGTGCACCCGGCGCACAGCGCAGATTGCTCCCTTCAGGCAGTCTCGGGCGGCGCTCACCGCCGATCGCTGCGCCAGGCGGATCGGGTAGGTCACAAGCAGCGTGGGCTTCGGCGCGCCTGACGAGAGCGTTTCCGGCGAGGCCGCCGATGAGGACGGGCGTGCGCTCGAGCCGCTCGAGCCCAGACAGCCGGCCGCGAGCACGCAGGCTGCCACGCACAGCAGGGCCGCTACGGCATGGGTCGGCATCCTCATGGTGGTTCAGACGCCCGGCAGGAGAGAAAGGTTCGCGAGGCCGCGGAGGCGATTCACGTGCTCGATGGGAGTACCGGCGGGTAGGGTATCCGCATGCAAAAAATCACGATTGCAAATCCTCAGTTCGAGTATGACCCCGAGGACATGGACGGATTCAAGTGCGGCATGTTTCGGGTGGGGAAGACCCTTGGCGCGAAGCAGACGGGCACCTCGGTGTACCAGATCCCGTCCGGACAGGCGCTCTGCCCCTACCACTACGAGTACGGCGAGGAGGAGTGGCTCCTCGTGCTCGAAGGCCGGCCGAGCGTGCGGCACCCGGGCGGCACTGACCAGCTCGACCAGTGGGATCTGGTGTTCTTCGCGACCGGCCCCGAAGGTGCCCACCGCATCCAGAACGACACGGACGAGACGGTGCGGGTCATGATGTACTCGACCGTCACACATCCGGCCGCCACGGTGTATCCCGACAGCGACAAGATCGGCATCTGGACGGGCAACCCGGACGACGACGTGATCGTCAAGCGCTCGAGCGGCGTGGAGTACTACGAGGGCGAGTAGCCCGGCGGGGTAGAATACGGAGTCCCTTGGGGGCGTACTGGTTTCGACATGGTCGTTTCTCGGGGAAGGTTGCAAGCCGAGGTTCCAGGTGGCCTCGTAAAATCCCTGGAAAACCGCAAGTGCGGAAAATGATCTCGCACTCGCTGCCTAATTAACTAGGTAGCGCGTCGGCCCCTCCGGCCCGTGGGAGGGATTGCCGGCGTCAGACAACGGGCTTGCTGGAAGGTGGAGCGCCTGCGCCGCCGACCGGGACTTCAAAGACGGGCTAGTCCGTAGAGTGGCCTGTTCGGGGGCAGCTCAAGGGCGAATCTCAAACCCGGACTACGCTTGTAGACGCTTTCTTCGTGCGGTCGTGGACGCGGGTTCGATTCCCGCCGCCTCCATCTTTTGGTTCAACCAAGGAGGGTCAGCCAGGTCGAGGTGGGCGCCGGCTTCTAGAGCTTCGTCCTAGTCCCTAACCTCGACGAGCCCTCCACATGCGGATCACGCTGAGGACGACGAGCGCGAGGATCATGACGACGACGAGCCAGAAGAATGGTGACATGGGCGGCGCGCTGTCCTTGTTCACGAGACGCTCCTCTGATTTCAGCACGGGGCCCCTGGCACGAACGGGCACCTGATGGCTGGTTCCTGCGTCGAGGATACGCCGCTCTCAGGTAGGCCGCTAGGGAGTGGTGATCACCAGGCTGTCGCGTGATGGATCGAGCGTTGTCTTGGTGACGATCACGTTGTACCAGCCTGCTGTCGTGTCGGGCCGAGACGCGGAGCAGTGAATCGTGCCTAGGGCAGCGCTGCATTGCTTCGGGTTCGGGTTGCCGGTGTCGATCTGAACCTGGCCCTTGGGCCAGCCCGCCTTCTTCAGCCTGACCACCAGAACTGCAGAGCCGCTGGCCTGGGTCACGTCAGGATGCCCGACGAGCACCTTCAACGTTCCCGTCCTCTGCACGTGGACCGTGAAGACCTTGAACGCCGGGCCTCTTGGCAGGCGGAAGGAGTGCGAGCTTGATGCGCTCAACGCGACTGCCGGGATGCAGAGCATCGCAAGGCCGATGAGCACTCCGAGAACGATCCGTCGTGTCACGGTCATGACCCCCTCCTCGACTTGACGACACCTGCCCCTTAGAGACGATACGTCGCGCTCGAGCGAGCGGCAAGGACGACGCCGGGGCGCGAGAGGCCGACGTGTCCAAGGTCGATCCCCGCAACCGCGTGGCAGGTGTAGCCTCGGAGGGTGATGTCAGAGACGAGGGAACCTTTTCACGGACGGCGCGGTCTGCTTGTTATGACTCCCGCCAAGCTACTCGCGTTGATCGTGTCAGCATGCCTGTTCGGCGCAGCGGTCGCAGGCTGCGGTTCCAGCGGAGCGTCGCCGCCTGCGAAGATGGTCAAGATCGCGGCCAACACCGATGAGACCTATGCCAAGGGCGTGATCGCTCCCGGAGACACCGTAGTATGCAAGGGAACCGCAGGCGGTGTAGTGGTGCCAGAGCCCGGCAATGGCGTGTCCGCATCGCCTGGCCCAACCGTGGAGACGCAGAACGATGGCAGCGTCCATGTCGAGTGCCCTCCCGCCGAGGTTGGACAAGGCCCGTTCTCCTAGGCGGGGATCCTGCCGACTCTCGGGCTGGATGGCTACCAAGATGCTGGAGTTGCCGACTGCTACTCGGCTCAAAGGGGAGGCTTGCCTGGGGAGCGCGCGGCCGGGCACTGCCGCACGACCTCGGTCTCCCGAGCAGTTAGGTGGCCCGCTGGGGATCATTCCATCCATGATTGTCGTCGTGGAGGGGATTGACGTATCATCGCATGCACGCTATAACGAGACCATGGTAACTTCTGTTCGGCGCCCACCGATATCTGCCGTGTCGAAGGTGTGGCTCGTCGTCACCTCGCTGGCGGCCATTGTGGCCGTGGCGCTGGCGATGTGGTCAATGTCGTTCTCACTCCCAGTGGATAGCTGTCAGTTTTCGGCGCATGATCACCGCATTTTTTCCATCACCGACGACATCACCGGCGTCGCGTTGGTGTTCTTGATCCTCGGGTGCGTCGCCGCAAATGGCCTGCGTCGATGGTTCTTGCTGATCCTGGTGGTGTTTGGCATCGCCGAGGTCATGCTGCTCTTCAGCGCTCTTGGTGCTGTCCCGGCTCGTTGCGTGTAGTCGAGTGGGACGGTCGGGTGACTGTGCGGCTGCATCCGACGGGGTTGCTCGGGTGATGGTGGCGATGGTCAGCTTGAGGCCGTGACGCGGTTGGGGCCGGGGATCGATTCAGCGATCGTCACGAGATCTTGGGCTGGATAGGAGCCCATGACTACGATATGGGTCCCGTTGAGCACCATGTCCACGAAGCCGGGTTGACCGTGATCTGAGTCGAGGCCGTTGGCGCCTGTCGCCCCGACGACGAGGGCTGGGACGCCGTGCACTGTCCGGACGGACGTGTCAAGGCTTCTGGCCATCTTCGTGTAGACGCCGAGGCTGTCGGTCAGCGCTTCGGCTGGCGGGGAGGTGTAATCAATCGCGACTCCGGTGCTGAGGTAGTCAAGCTCGACTGAGCGCCCGCCTTCGTCCGTGGGAAGCGTGGCGTACCAGACCTTGGAGAGGCCGGCCGGGTTCGCCAGGCTCGTGGACGGCGCAGGAATCGGGTATCCCGTGAGGTGTGATGCCTGACTAAGCGTGACCACCCTCGCGCCGGTGAACGGTTGGCTGCCGATCGGCTTGGGCGAAAAGCCGAGTGCGCTGGGGACAGGAGGTCTGGCAGACGTGGCGTCGTGGAGAGTGATGGTCACGACCGTGATCGCCGCCAGAGCGGCCAGGGCGAGGGTGAGCGAGAGAGCGCGGCGGCCACCGAAACGCCTTCTCTGCGGCGGGCGTGGGAGGGGCCTGCTGGTTGAGGCTGTGATGCGGCTGAGAAGAGCTCGTTGGCTGTCCTTGGGCCATTCGGCGGCGATGGAGTCCTGGGACGGTTTCCACTCTGTCAAAAGGGTGATTGGGTCGTGTGTCACGGTGCTCCGATGTGGGGTTGTGGGCTCGGTGCTTGCTCGGGCCGGGTGGTTGATCGGTGGGCGCTTGCAAATCGCTTCCTGGCGCGGTGAAGCCGAACGTGAAATGCCGCGACCGAGCATCCGACCACGCCGGCTGCCTGGCTTGGCGTGAGGCCGTCCCATGCGATCAGAAGCAGCGTCTCGCGGTCTGCCTCGCGCATCGCGACTAGCGCGGCGAGTAGGTCGTCGCGCTCGACCAGACGATCCCCTGTGTCGGTCGCTGAGGCCGCTGCCGCCAAGCGGGCGTGCTGGAGGGCCGCTTTGGTCCGCCGCGCATCGGCCCGGGTGTGGTGTCGTAAGACGTTTCTGGCTACGCCCAGGAGCCACGGCAACGCATCGGCAGGCACATCCGAGATCCGCCGCCATGCGATCAGGAACGTCTCGCTCACGATCTCCTCAGCAGCTGCAGCATCGCTTCGACGACGAGCGAAGGCGTACACACGCCAGCCACACTCGCGGCAGATCACCTCCAACCGATCCTCAGGACGGTCTGGCTGCATACCTCATAATGCCCGTTCGCCTCCCAGACTTACAGTGGCCCACACCATCGGTCGTGCCCAACCAACGGGCGGATATCTCGGCTTCGACGTAGCGGCTGGGTCGACACCCAGCCTCCCACAGTCCTCGTATCCACGGCGCGGCGCACCTGGGGACACGGGCGTTCTTGTTCTGCACGGCGAGCAGCGGTGGTTTCTAGAGGCCCGCCGCGGCCGTAAGCACTCGCGCCCGTCGCACCCCGATGACGGTTACTGGTCGGGTCGCCGATGCCGGTTCGGAGAACTCCTCGGCACAGGCGATCACGTCGGCTGGATGCTTCCGGTCGGCGGCGTCGAAGGTGGAGGCATTGAGGTCGATTTTGTCCACGTGGGAGGCACGAGGTGAACGACATCGAGCGGATCCAGCGTGCGCTTCGGTGTGCTGCGGATGTCCTTGAGGGGTGCGAGCTTGACATGCGAGCGTGGGAGGGGGACTACATCTGGTCGCTGCCGGTCGCTGACGTGTTCGTGTCTGCGTCTGAACCGCCGGACGTCCTGGTGACGCAGATCTCGGACGAGCTTGGATTTCTTGACTCCGCCATCGAGGATGATCCGGCGACGCTCGTCTACATGCTGGCGAAATTGGCCGACGTGACTCGCGCATGTAGCGCGGCAGTTCGGCCGGGGTCGTAGCCGCGGTTGGTCGCTGGATGACGCGCACCTCTATCGCTTGCTCACCTTGGCCGCCGGTCGTCGGCATTCACCGCCCTCGGCAGGATCGTCCCGATGACGCGCTCGCGGCATCACTCAGAGCATCGACCACGTAACTCGTCCCGAGCAGCCTCTCGCTTCGTGATTCGCCGCAGTGTGAGCGGCCCGAGCCTACTCTCCGAGCTCGCCGCCAAGCCACCAGCAATCGTGGGTCGTCCAGGCGCTTGGCTCGCCGGAGATCTGCAACGTGATTCCGTTGTCGAACGTGATGGTCAGGCCGTCGTTGAGGCTGCTGACGTTCGTGATCGTCAGCAGACAGAGATGCCCGAGTTGGGAGAGGGCCGCGGCGCCCGAAACCATGTCTGCGGAATCTCCCACACGAAATGCTGTGTCGATGTACAGACGACGTTCACCGCGCTTGGGTAGGGGTGAGCCGAGAGTGAGGAACGGCCAGGCTTGGCGGATGCCCACCTCAAGGACATCCCAGCCAACAAGGTTCACCCCATCGATCAGGAACGGCGAGTCCATCAAAGGTCTCGATTCGGGGAAGCCAGCGTCACGACCGCCCCGACCGGGCGCTCGCGGTACCAGTCCGGCGCGGTCACCTCGTTCTGGTCGATCTGCTCGAGCAGGCGGCTAAGGGTCTCGGCCGCCTCGTGCCGCTGGGCCGTCGTCATGGGGGCGATCCTAGTCTTGACCGAGGACGCCGATCGTGGGCCGGGACGGCCAAAGCGACTAGATTGGGTGGATGGACGTCATCTCCTACGAGCAGTTGTGCCGTCGCCTGGTAGTGGCGGTACCAGAGTTCGACCCGATTTACCGGGAGAATCTGGAAGATCAACGCGGCGAGGAACTACAGCACGTGGTGTTTGGAGATTTCACTCGGTTCGTAGAGCAGGCGGCCGAGGGTGAGGATTGGGTGCTGGTGGATCGCTGCCTCGCGTTTCTGGAGCAGGTGCTTGCGGGAGGTGATCCGCTGGCCGAGGGCGTGGTCGCGGTCTCGTTTGTCGAGAATCTGATGCCGTGGGAGGGGACGAACGCGGCTATCTGCGAAGCGGTTCCCTCGGCTGCTCGAAGCCGAGTTGGAGAAGCAGCGGCAGCCACCGCTTGGCTAACTCCTGGATGGCCAACGTGGGCGTGAGCAGTGCAACATCGAGTAGAGCGCCAGCATTACGGTCGCTCCCGTCGGAAGTCTTACCGGCCGGCTCCGACGGCAGCGAACCATTCGCGGTCAACCGGGCAATCCCGGAAAAACCGAAACCGAAAGTAGAGTCGGGGGTCGAGCGGTGGGCGGCTCGGGTTGAGCACGTGGTTGGCGAGCATGTAGCCGTCAGAGACGATCTCACTCAGGACCGGCCAGTCTTCGGGGCAGCCTTTCCCCGGGCACGCGAAACCGGCCACGACTGGCGTGTGGTATCCCGACAATGAGCGCGGCCCTTTTGCGAGCAATCGCCACTCAAGCCCGGCGCGCTCTCGTATCAGCGCTTCACCGGTGAGCGTACCGATGTCGTGGAGAAACGCCGACAACTGTTCGGGTTCAACGAGCCCGTTCGCGACGAGGTCTTCCGCCCACGGCCATAGCCACTGCTCGACCGCGCCTACGCCCGCTCCGTCGAGAGTCACCGAGATCCCGCCCAGTCGTTGCAGATAGTCAGACACGACCGCGACTCGCTCCTCGCGATCGATCATGAACTGATCGAACACACGTCGCGCCACCCGCTTTGACGACTCCCGGATCGGCCGTGACGTCGAAGCTGCATCGTCGTAACCCCGCCACCGAGGGTACTCGAGAAGCGGGTGATCTGGCATCTGCCCACTCTACCTTCACGTGGTGTCAGCTTGAGCGAGCGGCTTCCGCATCGCCACGCGTGCGGGCGCTGGCTTTCGGGTAGCCAGCCGCGCGGAGCGGTCGCCACCCACCGAAACCGGTAAGCTCGACGTCTGCGACGCGCTTGTGGCAATGGGGTCAGGCCGTCGGAATGCTGACCAGGAGAGATTCGAATGCCACATCACACCCTGCGGATCGACGTGGCTGCCTTCGGTGGCAAGTCGTGAGGGCCGCTATCGCTTCAATCGCGTGCCTCATCTGCATCGCGGTGCCGGCGACGGCGCTCGCAGTCGTGACAAGTCCGGCGATCCCGTCCACGATCTCGCTGTCGAACACCGGTGCGCCGAGGTGCACGTACTTGCCGGTGAAGATGGATCACTCGTGGGAGATCGTCACCGTCGTGATCAGGCGACCTTCGACCCCGGGAACGTTCGCGACGATCACGGCCCGGTACCAGACTGGCCAGTCCTGGTTCAAATGGTGCGGGCACTACCGCGGAAACACGAAGTCGCCGGGCTCATACACCTGGTATGCCTGCATGGATCCCAACGAGCTGAACCACTCGACGGACGTTGTCACCTGCACGCTGCGATCGCCGAAGCGGTGGGTCACCGTCGTGAAGTGACGGCGATCGCGGCTTGCGGGACCGTTGGTTCGATCTGGCTGCACCCGGGGCGATCGAGCTGCGTTTCAGCTTGCGGCGGAGCGACTCGAGCGCCAAGCCCAGAAGAACTTCACGTACGCGCCACCCCAGGCTCCACCGAAGCCGACAACTATGCCCGCATAGCAAGCTCCTCGCGCGGGGTAGGGGCTGATCATTGAGATCAGCAAGACCACCACAAGGAAGACCGCGCTGAAGCCCATGATGAACCGGTTCTGGTTTTGCAAGGGCCGACGACCGGCTCTAGCCTGAGCCTTGAGCCAGCGCATGGAGCCGACGACGGTTCCGAGGGACACGAGCGCGGCCAGGACGAAGCACACCGCCACCTTCAGCTGCGAGTCGCTCGGAGCCTTCTCGTAGAAGTACACGAAGGCCAGTAGTGCGAGGACGATGAGCGCACATGCCTTCGCGATGACCTCGAGGCACCGACGAGTGGAGCGAGGCTTCGGCTGGCGTGCCTGGAGCGGCCCTAGCATCTGCCGTGCTGCTCCCGGCGACCGTGCGTACCCGCATGGCGGTCAAGCTCGGTTGCCTGCTCAGGTCGAAGATTGCGCATGTCCCGAACATAGTCGGCGAGGCGGCTTGGGATCCTGAGTTCAGCCCCTCGAAGTGGACTCTGTACGGCTAGCCCGACGACCGCGAGAATGTGACGGCCGCCCGGTTCAGCTCGTCCTTGACCGCCATCGCATGATTGTCGCACGCTCCGCGTGCCGTCCAGGTGCTTCCAGACGACCTGGCGGTGTACACGGTGGGGCGAAGCTGGTGCCGGGCGGGAGAACTGCCCGCGAGGCTACTTCAGGCTGTAGTCGAACACCCTGTTTCCGCCGACGCTCGTCACGATCACCCGGCCGTTGACGACGGTCGCGGGGCCGCCGGGGGCGATCGTCTGATGCCAGAGCGGCTGGCAAGGGGTGGCGCATTTCACCGGGAACGCTTCGATGCCGCTGAGGCCTGCCACGTAGCCGACGTTTCCGGCGACCGATACATGCGCCGGAAACCCGACGGAGGCCGCCGAGCCCTGCCAGATCACGCGCCCAGTACCCGGCGCAAGCGCCTGGACGACCTGGACCGGGTCGATCGCCGTTGTGAACGACACAGCGAAGACGCGATCGGGAGTGAGCGCCACCGTGCCGAAGAAGCTCGGGGAGAACGGGTGTGACCAAAGCACCTTGCAATCGCCGTTCTTGCACTTGCCCGACGGAACGGCCAGCACGTTTCCGTACTCGGCGATGAACATCCGGCTCGGGCCGACGGCGTACGTGGCGCCGCTCGCCACCCCGATCGGCAGGTTTACCTCGATGCCGGTCTTTGCCGTCCAGCTATAGATGTCCCAGCCGTTGCTTGCGTTTCGGCCAAGGCCATAGACGATGCCCGCGGAGACGACCGGCTTGTAGCCCAGGCCGCCGAACTGCTGGCGCCACAACCGCTTGTGGGTGGTGACGCTGTAGGCGTTGAGGAAGTCGTACGTGACCGACGCCGTGATGTTGATCTCGCCGAAGTAGACGATGCCGTCGGCCACCGTCGCCGAGCCCTGGAAGCTATGCGTGAAGGTGGAGTTGAGCCCAAGCGCGCTGTGCACGCTCCAAAGCACCTTGCCGGTGGCAGCGCTGCGGGCGTAGAGCACGCCGCGAGTCGGGCCCCGGGAGCCCTGCGGCCCGGCGCGGCCAACCTCGTAAAGGACGCCGTTTGCAAGCGTCAGGGTCGGGCTCACGGCAGTCTTGCTCGGGCGCTTCCAGATCACGCCGCCGGTGCGGGGATCGAGCGCGTAGATGGTCTGGCCGGGCACGTACACCCGGGTCGGCGTCGCGATCGGCTGTAGGAGGTGATCGTCCTTCTGGGCGCTCAGCCGCCAGGCCGGAGCCAGCCGATGGACGGTTGCCGCAGTGATCGCTGTCTCAAAGCGGTTGTACTCCGTGCCGGCGTTCGTCCGGCCCAGCTGCGACCAGGAGGCTGGCGCGGCAAGCGCGCTCGCCGCGCATGCGAGGAGCACCGCCAGGCTGACCACCAGGACACGCACGGAGCGTTTCACCGCTCAAACGTACCCGCAGGTACAAGAGTGTCAACGTGCGACCACCTCGATCCAGCTGATCGCGGAGTTCATTCCTCGCGCTCGGTTCGGCGAGGAGCGCCGGCGATCGGTCGCAAAGAGGTAGATGGGGACGCCGTCTTCATAGGTCGTGAGCTACCCGCCAGGGAGGGCGAGTGGCGCCCTGGAGGTCGTCGCACGATCGTGTGCCGGCTGAGGGGCCTGCCGGTTACCCGACAGGGCGCATCTGGCCGACGAGCTGCTTGGCGATTTCGAGCGACGTCTGTCCGATGTAGTTGACCTCGATCGTGACCTTGTCTGTCCGGACGACGAAGCTTCCGCCGCCGGGCGAGATCGCCGGGTTGTCCCAGGTGTAGAGGGTCGCGCGCTCGCCGTCGCTGAGCGTGACAGGGGTAGCCGTACGGCCGGACACAATGATGCTTGGGTCGATCTCCGTGCGCTCGCTGTTGAGAAGGTTCTTGACGTAGACGTCGCCGGTGGTGTCGTCGCCGAGACCCGGGTACGCCGCATAGCCATGCGTCGTGCCGGCGCTCGGAATCGCGGCGTGCCGGTAGATCGTGGTGTAGTCGCGGGCGTTCGAGATGTCGTCTTCCTGCGAGGTGGTCTTCTTGATCTGTACCGAGACGCGGGCGGTGCGATCCTGCAGCTTGGGGCCGAACCAGTAGGCTGGTATGCCGATGGACGAGGCACTTCCTGGCGCGCTGGCGGTGATCGTCTCGTTGGGCGTGCCGTGGGGGATCGCGAATGCCCCGTGCGAGCGCGCGTCCTCGAGTGAGATCGGTGGGTCGGCGACGATGTGGTACTCGGTGGTGGTCGAGGATGTGTCGCTGTCGGACTCGACCGGGAGGCTGATCGTGACCGTTCCGTCCGGGGCCTTGGCGACCTTCACCTTGTTACCGGCAGCGTTCGTCAGCTCACCGGCGTCGTAGGCGTGCATGATGGCGATGCCGGGAGCCACCTGGACGAACGGGATCGCGTAAGCGTGCACGTAGCCTGTGTCGCCCTTGACGAGGCGGTAGGTGGTGTCGAACCGCTCGACATACTCGCTCCCGTCATAGACGATGGCAAACCCCTTGCCGAGCGAGGTTGACCACGGGCCGTCCTTGACGTACCACTCAGTGCTCGACTTCCCACCGACCGTCAAGTGGAGCTCGCGGACGCCGCCGGAGCCGGTGATCGGTGCGGAGCCTGAGCCCCCGCTCGACGAGGCGGCCTGGCCGCAGCCGCTCGCCGCAACGAGCGATCCCGCGGCGCAGACGATTGCCAGTGCGACACGCATGCGGTTGTATCGGGTCGCAGTCGTCAGAACTTGAAGTTTGTGCGTTTCACGACGTAAGTCAGCATCCGGCAATCACCGCTTGGCCTGTCGGCTACCGACTGCGACGCGGTTCCCTGGGGTAGTAGAAGGGACATGTCGAGGCTTGGTCGTTGGCTGCGAGAACCCGCGAAGGCCCGTGACTCGGAGATCGACTTCGAGGCCTTCAACCGATCGGTAGGCCGCACTATCGGTGGGCACAGCGGGGCACCCGGGATGCCATCCCGGCGATTTCCGGATGCCACGGGGAGCCCGAAAGAGGGGGAGCCCACCACGACGCCACACTGGGTAGTTCTGGTCAGCGTCGTGATCGGGGTGGCGATCCCGGTTGGCTTTACAGCCGCGATTTTCTGGCTGAGTCGTTGACCGTCGATGCACGGCTGGCGGGAGTTGACGGCGTGGTATGAGTAACGATGAGGATGACGCCGCCGTAGCGGCCTTATACGCTGAAGCGGAGGCGCTCGGCTTGGAACTCGAGGTGCGATATGACGATGCATGGGGCGCGCGGGTGCAGGGAGGAGTGCCGTCCCAATGGGACTCCTGGACTGGGAGCCTCTTTCGGAATGGGAAGCGGGTGCGTTTCGAGATCAGGAACACGCGCAGGGCAGCAGCGGAAGCAGTGCTAGCGGCCGAGCGTCGAGGCGACGACCCGCAAGCTGAGGGTTCGCACGCCGCCCTGGCGATCGGGATTGCATTCGCGGGCGTGTCGCTGGTCATTGCCGTATGGGTCGCATGGGTGCTGCTCTGAATTCGCACAAAGCTCCGCCGCCCCGCGCGTTTGGGCCCGACGCCCGCCAGCAGTTAAGATCGCGAACCGCCCATGAGCAGCAGCTACCCCCTCGCCACCGATTCCGTCGTCGACGTTTCTCTTGCCGAGATCGAGCACGATCCGTATCCGCTCTACGCCCGGATGCGGCGTGAGCAGCCGATCGCGTGGGTGCCCGAGACGGAGCGCCTCTGGATCACGACGTGGGATCTGTGCTCCGAGGCCGGAGCCGCTGACGAGGTGTTCGGGCCGACGCGGGACGTGCACGAGCTGGTCTACGGCCTCCCGAACGTGATGGCCATGACAGGGGAGGAGCACCGCCAGGCCCGCGCGCCGCTCGATGCGCGATTCCGGCCCCGTGCCGTCAACGACTACGTCGAGACGCTACTGCGACCGACCGCCGCGAGGTACGTGGACGCTGTGAGGGAGCGGGGAAGTGCGGAGCTCACCGGCGACGTGCTCGAGCTCATCAGCTCCCGGGCGGTGGGCGACGTGCTCGGGCTCGACGACGTCTCCGACGACACGCTCCTTCGGTGGTTTCACGGCCTTGCGGCCTATCTCGTGGATCTGGGGCGCGGCGATCCCGCGATCGCCGAGCACGCGGCGGTGGTGAAGGCGGAGCTTCGCGAGTACCTGACCGCGCGGATCGACGAGCTGGACGGCCGGCCCGACGGGAGCACCATCGATCGCATGGTGCACCTGGGCGTGCCAGACGGGCAGAGCCGATCGGTCGACGACATCATCGGCACGATGGGGACGATGATCGTCGGCGGGTTTCAGGAGCCGGCCCATGCCGTGGCAAACGCCCTGCTGGGCGTCCTCGGCCGGCCCGAGCAGGCCGCAGCGCTCGCTGCGGACCCTCCGGAGCTCTCGGCGGCGGCGGTGCACGAAGGGTTGCGGTGGATCCCGCCGTTCAGCATGACGGAGAAGCTGACGACGGCCGACGTGGTGATCGGCGGAGTGCTGGTTCCCGCACAGACCGAGGTCGCGCTCGTCATCGGCTCGGCGAACCGCGACGAGACGCACTTCGAGCGACCCGACGTCTTCGACCTCGACCGGCCGCGCACGACCAACATGGCGTTTGGATTCGGCAAGCACTTCTGCGTGGGCCACCACGTGGCCCGGCAGATCGCCCAGGTCTCGGTGGAGGAGCTCTTCACGCGGCTCCCGGGATTGCGGCTGGATCCGGATCGCGAGGCCGAGGTGCACGGGTGGGCGGTGCGTGGAGCAAAGCCGCTGCCTGTGGTCTGGGACGTCTGATGGGCGAGCACTCAGGCGCTGACGCCCCGCAGAGATTTCGCATCGACGTCGATCCCGGGGCGCCGGTCGGCACGATCGTGCCCGCAGAGATCGAGGGGGCCGAGCTCGCGGTGATCCGGCACGCCCGGGGCTGGACAGTCACCGCGCGCGACTGTCCCCATGCTCAGTGCTCGCTGGTGAGAGACGGCGAGGTCGTCGACGAGCACATCCTGGTATGTAACTGCCACGGCTCGGAGTTCAATCTCCTGACCGGCGAGGTGCTGCTCGAGCCCGCGGAGTCTCCGCTTGAGCTGCTTACGGCGGAGGTCTCCGGGGATGGGACATACCTCATCGTCGAGGTCTGATCCGCTTGGTGTCGGCGTACGCCACGCCGACCGGGGTGGAGGCTACGTCGTTCTGGAGGGCTCAACGCCGCGATCGGCCCAGCAGTACTCCGATCCACGTGGGGAAAACGTGCGTACCTTCACCGCGATCGAGGAACCGGCCTTCTGCTCGAGCCGGCGCGTCCGCGCGGCCCAGACGATCTGGGCAGCCAGACCTCCGGTGAGCACGGAGCAGACCGACACAACGCCGCCGATGAGGACTGCAAGACCCGTCATGACCGCGGCCAGGACGAGAACGTTTGCGATCGCCGCGGCCACAAGGCGCGCGCGGCCGTTCGGGCTCACTGGCACCCTGGCCGCGGCCTCGAGCGGCGGAAGCTTCTGCAGCAAGGGTGGGTCTCGCCTGATCAACAGCATGAGGCCGCCGAAGACCGCCGCGCCCACCAGGGAGCTCACGACCCCGACGATGCCGTTCGCAGACGCATTCCAGACCCAGAACGCCGCCACGAGGACGCCTACGGTCGCGATCTGCAACGACTGAGCATCGTCGAGGAGCGCGTAGACGGGCTGCTGCTTCGGCGTCTGGCTCATCGTCCGAGGATACTCCTGACATCTGGTGGGAAAAACCCCCAGACGACGATGAACGGAGAGCAGCGTTGGCACTCATCGCAGTCGAAGAGCACTGGACGACCCCGGAGCTCACTGCTGCCTTGAACCGGTTGCCCGAGGCAAGCCGGGACGAGAGCCTCGCGTTCAACGACATGGGTGACCACCTCGCGCGGCTCGAGGACATCGGCGATCTCCGGATCGAAGCGATGGATGAGCAGGGCATCGACATGCACGTGATCTCGCTGGCTCCGCCTAGCACGGGACCCCTCGCGGCCGCCGAAGCGGTGGCGCTCTGCCGGCATACCAATGACCTCGCCGCAGAGGCGGTGGCGCGGCACCCGACGCGGCTTCGCGCGATGTCCACGCTGCCGATGTCCGCACCGGGAGCGGTCGCCGATGAGCTCGAGCGAGCAGCCGGCCTCGGGTTCGTCGGTGCGATGGTGTACGGCCGGACCGGCGACATCCCGTTGGACGATCCCCGCTACGAGGAGCTCTTCGCGCGTGCCGAGGCGCTCGGCCAGCCGATCTTCATCCACCCGCAGATCCCGTCGAACGCGGTGCGGAAGGCCGCATACTCGGGAATTGATCCGATGGTCGATCTGGCGCTCTCGACCTTCGCGTGGGGATGGCATCTGGAAGCTGCCCTCGCGGCCCTGCGCGTGATCGCGCGCGGCACGTTCGACCGCCACCCTGGACTCAAGCTCGTCCTCGGGCACTGGGGCGAGCTGCTGCTGTTCTGGCAGGACAGGACCGAGAGCCTTTCGCGCATCGCCGGGCTCGAGCAGAAGGTCTCGGAGTGCATCCAGTCGAGTGTCTACATAACCAGCTCGGGCATGTACAACCCCGCGCTCCTTCACCACGCCCTCGAGGCGACTACCATCGATCGGCTGCTCTTCTCGACCGACTATCCGTTTCAGGAGCCGACGCGCCAGGATCTGGAGCGATTCCTTGGCGAGTTCGGGAGCGATGCCGATCGGGAGAAGTTCAGCGAGGGCAACGCGCGGCGGCTCTTCGGCATCGACCGATAGCGCTTACTCGGACGCCGGGGCAGGCTGCGCGGCGAGCTGCGACCGCCGCGCGCTCGCAACCACGATTACGAGGATGTCGGCGAAGATGACGTAGGCGGGGTAGATCACCAGCCCGAAGTCGAACGAGCCGACGGCCAGCACGGCGAAGAGCCCGCTGAGACCGCTGAGCACGTAGGTCGAGAGCGTCTCGGAGTACGGGTCTGCATACGTCTTGGGGAGCATCAGCGCGATCGCGATGGTGTCGGAGAGCACCACGAACACCGTCGCGATGGTGGGGTCGTCTGCCACGTACCAGCCCACGATGCCGGCGCCGGCGGTGGCGAGCAGAAGCAGCTCGGTGCGGCTCGTGCCGCCCACGCCACGGCGGATGGAGACCAGGGCGATGAAGAGCGTCCCGAAGAACTGCGTGGCGGCCATCAGAAGGCTCCAGGTGCCGCCGTCCGCGCGCTGTGACAGAAGCACGATGAGCGAGAGCGCACACCAGATCGTCCACGTGCCGCGATGCGGCCGCGTATCGCCCTTGAAGATGTCGCGGGCGTAGGGGACGAAGCACGCTGCCTGGAAGACGCCAGACAGGATGCCGAAGAGCCAGAGCATCCGCATACGCTAGCCGTCGCAGGCTGAAACGTGGAGCCAGCGAGCGCGTAACGAGCACGTGCGGCTCAATCCCTGGTACCGCGCCGCAGCCCCGAGACGGTCTCGGCTATCGTCACGCCTCATCATGAATGCCTCCGAGATCCAGCAGATCGACGTGTTCTCAGACGTCTCCGGCGCCGATCTCGAGACGCTTGCCGCCGCCGCCAAGGAGCGCTCGTTTCCCGAGGGGCGTGAGATCTTCCGCCTGGGCGAGGTGACCGACGGGTTTTTCGTGATCCTCGAGGGAACCGTGCGGGTCGCCCGCGGCGATGAGGTGGTCAACGTGCTGGGAAGCGGGGCCTTCTTCGGCGAGTCGGCGTCCCTGGTTGCCGGCCCGGGCTATGCGATGTCGCGCAACGCCTCGATCTCGGCCGACACCGACGTCAAGCTCGTCGTGATCCCCACCGACGAGTTTCAGCGGCTCTACTCGAGCGATGCCGGCTTTCGCAGCAAGGTCGATGCTGCGATGTCCCAGCGCGAGGCGTAGCCGCCCCTCCTCGCTCGGCTCATCCTTCCAGAGTATGTGCCGATAGAAGCGACTATGTCCTTCCGTCGGCTCCTCATGATGCTCACGCTCGCTGCCCTGGCGGCGGTCGCTGCGGGATGCGGCTCGGCGACCGCGGTGCCCCCGGTTGCCGGCACCACCACTGCTGCACCGCCGGCGCCGCCGAGGCACCCCGACGCCGCCGTCCGGCACGAGCTGCTCGCCTGGCAGCGGCTCTCCGAGGACTACCAGGGCCAGTACCCGGTATGGAAGACCTACGCCGCGAAGATGAAGCTGAAGGGCGTGACGGTGTCACCGGTGCGCAGGCTCACCGACGCCCGCGACCCGTTCGTGGTCTACGACATCCCGGCGCCGTCGAAGAACTGGCCGCAGATGCGGTTCGTCACCTCGTCCACGGGGCACGTCGCGGGGCTCGTCGGCGACGATCTGGATCTGCCCTCGGAGCGGCTGCGGATGTTCTCGTCGCTTCGCGCCATGAAGGTCGCGGAGTTCGGGAAGATGTGGGACGAGAACGCCCGGTCGGATGCCGAGGTCGCCTATGACATCGCGCTGCACCTGGCCCGGCTCGACACGACGTGCCAGTGGTGTTTCGCCACGCCCGCCTCGGCGCTCGCCTACCAGGTCGCCAAGCACGCGAGCTTCATCTCACGCGTTGTGGTCGTGACGTCACCCGCCGCGGTGAAGAAGCCTGGGGTGGTGTACGTCAACTCGGCTAAGTCCAACGCGAATCAGGTGGTGTTCTACTCGCGCTCGAAGACCGGCAAGCTGTATGAGGTGATCGGCACCGCGTACGGCGAGAAGACGTACTGAGCTACCGCGTGCGCTTCTGAGCCTTCATCGCCTCCACCGTCTTCTCGAGCCGGGTGGCGCGGGTCTCGGGCCGCTTGGCGTCCTCGATCCAGCGCACCCACTCCTTGCGGTTGGTGAACGAGAGCTCGTCGAAGAAGGCTCTCGCGGCGGCGTCTGGCGCAAGCGCCGCCGCCAGGTCGTCGGGCACCGCGACCTCACGGGGCGCCGTATCGGGCTCGAGCTGGACCGTGACCTCGTCGCCGCGCGACCCCAGCGGTGCGATGCTCGGCTGAGAGCGGGATCAGGAAGGCGCCGCGCATCGGCGCGACCGTGGTGCGATACGAGTAGCCGCCGATGGTGACGACCACGGCGGCGCGCTTGCCCTGCCCGAGGGCATCGACCACATCGGCAGGCACCTCGATGCCCGTTGCGGTCTTTCCGTGTAGCTCGACTGTTGCCTGAAACTCCATCGCGGCGAGTGTACCGCGGCGAGCGGCGGTAGCCTTTGGGCGTGTCGTTTCCGGAGGGATACCACGTACGCCCGCCGCGGCCCGAGGACGCCGAGCCCGTCGTCGCGATGGCAAACGCCGAGTCGGAGGCACTCATCGGGGTGCCGCTCACCAGCCTCGACTGGGTCATCTCCGTGTGGACGTCGCCGGTGACCGACCTCCAGAACGACTGCGCGGTGGTCATCACAGACAGCGGCGACGTCGCCGGGTATCACTACGTCGAGAGCGCCCCGCCCTACACCGAGGTCATGGGCATCGGGGTGGTCGCGCTCGAGCACCATGGTCGCGGCGTGGGCGGCGCGATGGTGGACGACCTCTACCGCCGAGCGGACAGGTTCGTCGCGCTTGCTCCGGCCGGCGAGCGCGTGGCGTTCAGGGCGGGGGCGCTCGCCGACGAGCCGCACGTCTCAGCGCTCCTGCGCGATCGCGGGTACGCCGAGGTGCGACGGTTCTCGCGCATGGGGATCATCTTCGAGGGCCGGCCGCGCGACCCCGTGGTACCGGACGGAATCCAGATCCGGCCGCTCGGCGAAGGAGACGAGCCCGCGGTGTACGCGTGCCTGGCCGAGGCTTTCGCCGATCACTTCGGCGAGACGTTTCCGGAGTTCGACGAGTGGATCCACCGCCAGATCGCCACCGACAGCGGGTTTGATCCGTCGGTGTGGCAGGTCGCATGGGCGGGGGCGACGGTTGCAGGAGTGTCGGTGGGCACCCTGAACGCAGAGGAGGATGCGACCCTCGGCTACGTGGCCGAGCTCGGCGTGCGCCGCGCCTACCGCGGGCGCGGGCTGGGCGAGGCGGTGCTGCGGGCGAGCTTCCAGCGGTTCTACGACGTGGGTCGCGCGGGCGTCTACCTGTACGTGGACACGGCTTCGGACACGGGTGCCGACCGGCTCTACCTCCGCGCCGGGATGGCGTCCCAGCCGCGCTTCGCCACCTGGGAGAAGGAGCTCAGGCCGGCGGCGGAGTAGGGGCGGCCGGGTGGGAGAGCAGCAGCACGTAGAGGCCGTAGGCTGCCACCCCGAGCGCGGCGATCGCAACGACGGCCTCGAGCGCCGACCCGCGGAAGTTCTCGTTGAAGAGGCCGATCGCGAGCGCCACAGCCACCGCCGAGGTGAGCGCCTGGTTGGTGGCAATCGCGATCTCGAGGCTGTTCTGGAGGGCGATCTGCGTGAGCCAGAACGCCGCCAGTGAGACCAGCAGGAGCGCGTAGATGTGCCAGTCGGTGACGAACGCCGTGACGCTCCCGCCCCAGTCGTCAACGGCGGGCACGGTGAGAGCGGCGCTCAGGCCGAAGAGGATCCCCGAGGCGCTGCCGACCGCCGCAGCGCGAATCGCCGGCCGCGACCGCAGCGTGGTGACGAGCAGGACGACCGAGACGCCCACGCAGATCGCACCGGCGATCAGCCACTCGCCGCCGGGGGCGTCGTCGCGGCCGCCCGTCGTGTCGGCGAAGGCCACGAACGCGATGAGCCCCGCTGTCACCATCACCGCGCCCGCCACCTCGCGGCGCGTGACGATCTGGGCGGTCAGCCACATGCCGAGCGGCAGCGTGAAGACGACGCTCGTCACCTGGATCGGCTGGACGACGATCAGCCTGCCGATACCAAGCGCCCATGCCTGCATCCCGAACCCGGCGATCACCACCACGACGCCCGCGAGCCACACGGGCTGAAGCGCGAGGCGCGCGAGGAAGTCGGCCCGCATGTTGGAGTCGGCGGGCTCGGCGAGCGTCCCCTTCTGCTGCAGCACCGTGCCGAGGGCAAAGAGGAGCGCGGCGGCAAAGGCGAGGATGACCGCGAACATGCCGGGCCAGCCTACCGGGGCTTAGAAGCCGTCGATGCCGCGCGGGGTGCCGACGCCGGTGGGCAGGTCGTAGCCCGGAGCCCCGTTGCACTCGAGCACCTTGGAGCACTGGCCGTCGTTGCCGCTGGCCGGATTGAACACGCCGCCGCTCTGCGGATCGTGGAAGGCGAGCGTTCCCATCAGGTTGTAGAGCCGCGCTGTGGGATACGTGTACTTGGCGCCGTTTGCCGCCAGCGCGTAGGTGGCGGCAATGATGGGGGTCGCGAGCGAGGTGCCGCCGACCTTGATCCAGCCGACCTTGCCGAGGTAGCCGTTGCCGTCGTAGATGGGGGCGCCGGTCGCGGGGTCTCCGTCTGCGGCCACGTCGTTGGTGGCCCGCGCCGTCTTGCAGCCCGTGGACGGCCACACGGCGAGCGCCTTCTGAAACGCCGGCGTCGTGATGTGCTTGGAGCAGCCGGCTCCGGTGCTGTCCCAGGCCGTCTCGGAGAGCCACTTCCCGGCCGGGGTCAGCGAGAGCCTGGTGCCGCCCACGGCGACGACCTGCGGCAGCACGGCCGGCCAGTTCGCGGCCAGGCCGTTGTCGCCCGAGGCCGCCACGAGCGGCACGTGCGGGTGCGTCCAGAACTTCGCCACGTCGCCCGCCTCGGAGGAGTACTCATCGGCAAGGAAGGAGTTCGAGACCACGGTGGCGCCGACGGCGATGGCGGTGTTCTCGGCCTTGTTGAGATCCTCGATGGCGGTGGAGTTTGCCTCGACCAGGATGATCCTGCAGTTCTGGCAGGTGGCGTGGGCGACCTGCACGTCGAGCGACTCCTCGAGCGCCCACTGCTCATCGAAGTCGGGGAACACGGTGCTCGACCCCGTCTGGCTGCGCTTCTCGAAGCAGCTCGTGGTGATCTTCGTGGTGCACTTGGGCATCACCGGGAGCCCGAACTGCTTGTCGTAGATGGTGAGGTCGGCGAAGGCGTCGGGGTCGTTGAACACATCGACGATCGCGATGGTCTGCTGTTTGCGCTTACCGCCCGAGAGCGGCGTCAGCGTGGGGAGCAGGTAGGCCGAGTGGATGTGGGCGGGCGTGAGGAGCCCCTCCGGCGTGTCTGCCGCCACCTGCACCACGCCCGCGGGCGTCTGCGCGACGAGTGCGGCACACGCGACGTGACCCGGCGCGGGCAGGGCGCAGACCCGCCGCGCCAGGGGATGGCTCGCGGCGCCCACAGCGGGTACGAGAACAAGTGCTGCGAGAACGCAAAAAAGTGCGCAAAACGACCGGAGAGCGGACACGCCATGCACGGTAGTTGGCCGGTCGGGCGACACTCCATAATCGGTCAATCATTTCCGGCTCAGGCAGCGTCTGCGAGCACTTCTGCGATGGTGCGCCGGCTCTGCGCGACGATCCCGGGGTTGGTCTGCAGGTAGTAGGGCAGCGCGATCAGCGCGACCGAGAGCGCCCAGCCGCGGCCACGCGCCCAGGTGGCGTCGTCCAGCCCGAGCGCCTCCCGGAAGGTGGCGCGTGCGCCGCGGGGGAGAAGCGCCCAGGCGGCCATCACGTCGCAGGCCGGATCGCCGATGCCGAGGCAGCCGAAATCGATGACCCCCGCCAGCCTGCCGCCCGCAGCCAGGAGGTTTCCCGGCAGGACGTCGCCGTGGATCCACACCGGCGGGCGATCCCACGCCGGAGCGGCAGCGTCTGCCTCCCAGATCGCGGTGACCGCCGCGGCATCGACCTCGCCACCCAGGGCCTCGATCGCGTCGCGCACGGCTGGGTCGCGCGCCCCCAGCGGCCCGCCGCGGTTGGACATGGCGGTGGCAGGAGGCGGCCCGTCGGCGGTGTCGATCGACCAAAGCGCGGTGAGAAACCGCGCCAGGCCGGCGGCGAAGGCCGCGTCCACGCCGCCCGGCGCCGTCGGCTCGCCCTCCAGCCACTGGCACACCGACCACTCCCACGGGTACCCCTCGCCCGAGTCGCCCAGTGCGAGCGTCAGCGGAATAGGCACCGGTAGCTGGGGCGCGAGCCGCGGCAGCCAGCGAAGCTCCTTCCGCGCCTGCCCGGTGGCTCCGGCGATGCGCGGAAGGCGCACCGCCAACTCGTCGCCCAGCCGGAAGATGGCATGGTCGGTACCCCACGATTCGACCGGCGTGACGGCAAGATGCCCCCACGCGGGAAACTGCGCCCGCACCAGGCGTCTCACCAGAGCGGCATCGATTGGGTGCTCGTCGGCGTGCATCTCACCAAGCATAGGATTCGGCCATGACTCCCAACCTCACCTCAGACACGATCGATATCACCACGCCTTCTGGCGTCGCCGACTGTTACCTCACGCGCCCTGCCACGGGCGGACCGTTTCCCGGCGTGATCATCTACATGGACGCCTACGGCCTGCGGCCGGCGCTTCGGGCCCACGCCGACCGGCTCGCCGGCAGCGGCTACAGCGTGTTCGTCCCAAACGTGTTCTACCGCGATGCCCGATCGCCGGTTGTGGAGGACCTCGAGCAGAAGCTGCAGGCAGAGGATCGGGGCCCGCTCTTCGCCGAGCTGCGGCCCATGATGGCTGCCCTCACGGTGGAGGCAACCATCGCCGACTCGCAAGCCTGGCTCGAGTTCTTGCGGAGCCACGCCGACGTGCGCGAGGCACCCATCGGCACCGTTGGCTACTGCATGGGCGGCCGGCTCAGCCTGCGGATGGCGGGCGAGTTTGCCGACGCCGTCGCGGCGGCCGCGAGCTTCCACGGCGGCCGGATGGCCACTGGCGATGACGACAGCCCGCACCTCTCCGCGGTGCGCGCCGCCGGCGAGCTCTACATCGGCCACGCCGACAACGACGGATCGATGCCGCCCGAGCAGATGGCGCTCCTGACCCGGTCGCTCGCCGAGGCGCACGTGCGCCACACGTCGGAGCTCTACACCGGCGCGCAGCACGGGTGGACGCACACCGATACGCCCGCCTACGACGAGGCTGCGACCGAGCGCCACTGGTCGCGTCTGCTCGAGCTCTTCGGACGCGTGTTACAACCCTGACCGATGGATTTCGCGCCCGCACCGGATCTCATCAATTACACAAACCGGATGAGGAGATCTGACATGCGACAGATGATGGTGCGATACACGGTGAAGCCCGGCGAGTCCGAGCGAAACGCCGAGCTCGTGCGAAATGTGTACGCCGAGCTCAATGACACCAAGCCCGAGGGGTTTCGATACGCGACGTTTCGGCTCGATGACGGGCGCACGTTCGTCCACGTCGCCGCGACCGAAGGTGACGGGACGCCCCTCCAGAGCACGAAGGCCTTCGGGGAGTTCCAGGCAGGGCTTTCGGAGCGGTGCGAGGATCAGCCCGTGTTCGCCGAGTTCGAGGAGATCGGGTCATACGGCCTCCGCTGACCTCCGCGGGTGAGCGGGAGTTCGACCTCGCGGTGGCAGAGCATCGGCAGGCCTTGCTGGTGCACTGCTACCGCATGCTCGGCTCCATCCAGGACGCCGAGGACGCGCTGCAGGATGCGCTCCTCGGCGCCTGGCGCGGCCTTCCCGGGTTCGAGGGGCGAAGCTCGCTGCGCGCGTGGCTCTACAGCATCGCCACCAACGCGTGCCTCAAGATGATCGAGCGGCGCGGCCGGCGGATGCTGCCGCAGGAGTACGGGCCGGCGCAGACCTCGGGCACGCGACCCGCAGAGCCGCTGGTGGAGTCGGTCTGGATCGACCCCTTTCCCGTGGCGGCGCTCCCCGCGGACGAGCCCGGCGCTCGCTACGAGCAGCTCGAGGCGGTGGAGCTCGCCTTCATCGCAGCGCTCCAGCACCTGCCCGCGCGGCAGCGGGCGGTGCTGATCCTGCGCGACGTGCTGGGCTTCAGCGGCGCGGAGGTGGCAGGCGTGCTCGAGACCACCCCGGCGTCGGTCTCCAGCATGCTGCAGCGCGCTCACGCCACCGTCGATCAGCGGCTGGCCGGCGAGAGCCAGCAGGCCACGGTGCGATCGCTGGGCGACGCCCGGCTGGCGCGGCTCATCAAGAGCTACATGGACGCGTGGGCGCGATCGGACGTGGACGCCATCGTCGGCATGCTCACCGACGACGCCGTCCTCGCCATGCCACCCCGGCCGACCTGGTTTCGCGGGCGCCCCGCGATCACCGCGTTCCTGCGCGAGTGGCCGCTCACGCCGGGCGCAGCGTGGCGGCTGGAGCCGGTCGCCGTCAGCGCCCAGGTCGCCTTCGCGACCATCGCCGGGCAGCCGACGGGATGTTTCGCGTGCACGCCATCGACGTGCTCTCGATGGAGGGCGGCCGCATCTCGTCCATCACCGCCTTCATGGATCTCGCGGTGCTTCTGCGGTTCGGAGCCGGCGGAGATCGTTGAGGCGTACCCGTCTCCGCGGGCCTAGGATCACGCACGATGCTCTACTCGCCTGAGGTACACGAGCCGCTGACCGGCCAGGAGTGGGACGAGGGTCGCGCCCGCGCCGCGATCGCCCGTGTGATCGAGGACGCCGAGCAGGCGTTCGATGCCGAGCGACTCTGGCCGATGCATCCGATGGATGCCGAATCCAGCGGCGACGATCCGCCGGAGTGGTTCATGACGCTCTACATCGGTGCATCGGGCATGCTCTGGGGGCTGAACGAGCTGGGCTCCGAGCGCGACCACGCGTCGGTGGCCGCCGATCTGGATGCCCGGTTCATGGCGCTCCAGTTCGAGGGGCCGCCGCCCGTCGGCTTCTGGAGCGGCCGCGCCGGGATGCTGGCCGTGGCCGAGCGGCTCGCGCCCGACGCCGGCCGCCGCGACCTGCTGCACCAGGTGCTCGCCGAGAACTCGGCCAATCCCGCGATCGAGGTGATGTGGGGCGCTCCCGGCTCGATGCTGGTCGCCGCGGCCATGCTGGAGCGCACGGGTGAGCAGCGGTGGGCCGAGGTGTGGCTCCGGCTCGCCGAGTCGGTGTGGGGGAGCTGGGAGCACGACCGGGAGCTGGGGTTTCGCATCTGGACACAGCTTCTCTACGGCTCGGTGGCGAAGTACATCAGCCCGGCGCACGGCTTTGCGGGAAACGTGCGCGCACTCGCCGGCCGGCCGGAGCTGCTGGGCAACGCGCGGATGGAGGAGCTCGCACGCGACGCGGTGAAGACCGCCACGGCAACGGCGATCGTCGAGGACGGCCTCGCCAACTGGCGTCCGCTGGCCAACATGCCTCTCCGGCCCCGCCCGGAACAGGAGATCCGCACTCAGTGGTGCCACGGCTCGCCGGGCGTGGTCGCGACGCTTGCCGGGATCGCCCCGGATGACGACGACTTCACCCAGCTTCTGATCGCCGGCGGCGAGCTCACGTGGACGGCCGGGCCGCTCACGAAGGGCGCGAGCCTCTGCCACGGCACCGCCGGCAACGGTCTGGCGTTTCTCGCCCTCCACGAGCGCACCGGAGAGGAGATCTGGCTGGAGCGCGCCCGCCGTTTCGGCATGCACGCCATCGAGCAGATCGAGGCGGCTCGGTCGCAGTACGGCCGGGGCCGCTACACGCTCTGGACGGGCGACGTGGGGACGGCCCTCTACCTGCGCACGTGCATCGACCCGGCCGCCCGGCTGGGCATCGACATCGGCGCCTGGTAGCTCAGCCGAGCACGTCGATCAGGAGCTCCAGCGCCTCGCCGTATGCGTGTTCGGGCGGCGTGGCATACCCCACCACGAGCGCCGCGGGTGCCTGTGGATCTGGCCTTTGCCGGAACTCGCCGAGGCTGGTGAGGCCCAGACCGGCGCGGGCCGCCCGCGTGCGGATCCCGGGCTCGTCCGCGGCTGTTCTGCCCGGAAGCTCAACCACGGCGTGGAGGCCGGCGGCGATGCCGCTGACGGTGACGGGCGTCTGCGCCGACTCGAGCGCGGCCAGCAGGCGGTCGCGCCGCCGCCGGTATCGCAGGCGCGACCGGCGCACGTGACGGTCGTAGGCGCCCGAGCGGATCAGGTCATCGAGCGTGAGCTGCTCGAACACGCCGGTGTGGCCGTCGCTCAGCCGCTTGGCCTCGACCACATCGGCAAGCACGTGGCGCGGCGCCGCGATCCACGCCAGCCCCAGCCCGGGGGCGAGGCTCTTGCTGGCGGTGCCGACGTACGTCACGAGCTCTGGAGCGACACCCTGGAGGGCACCGACGGGCCGCCGGTCGTAGCGAAACTCGCCGTCGTAGTCGTCCTCGATCACCAGCCTGTCGCCGGAGCCTGCCCACTCGATCACGGCGGCCCGCCGCTCGGCCGAAAGCGGCACGCCCAGCGGAAACTGGTGCGACGGGGTGAGGAGCACGGCGTCCTCCCCTGCGAGCTGCTCGATCACGGCGCCGTCGCGGTCAACGTCGATGAGCGTCGTCTCGAGACCCGCTGCCAGCACGATCTCGCGGTGTGGCGGCAGCCCGTAGCACTCCATCGCCAACGTGCCGGCGCCGCGCCTGCGAAGCGCGGTCGAGAGCAGGTTGACCGCCTGCGTGAACCCCGAGCAGATCACGATCCTGTCGGCCGTCGCCCGCACTCCCCGCGCGCGGCCGAGATAGCCCGCCAGCGACTCCCGGAGGCGCTCGATGCCGCGCGGGTCGGGATAGCCCAGAAGCTCGCTCGGCGCCCGGTTCAGCGCGCGCCTGGCCGAACGGAGCCACGCCGCTCGCGGGAACTCCGCCAGGTCGGGCTTGCCCGACGTGAGGTCAACCCTCGGGCGGGCCCGCTGGCGCTTGGCGGTGACCGGCCGGCCCACGGCGGGGACGTGCTGCAGCGACACGCGTGTGCCTGATCCCTGGCGCGCCACGAGCCAGCCCTCTGCGACCAGCTGGGCATAGGCGCCGGCCACCGTGTTTCGGGCCAATCCGAGCTCGGCCGCGAGCACCCGGGATGACGGGAGCGTCGTGCCGCCTGCCAGCCGGCCGGTGCGGATGGCCTCGCGGATGGCTCGCTCCACCGCCTCGCGACGGTGGGATCCCCCCAGATCGAGCAGAAGGTCGGCGCTGAAATTGGCCCACGTTTCGGACATCGATCTGGACTCTAGTCGTGTGCTTCTGCGGCTCTAGGATTCGGGCCATGACACCAATCACAGAGATACCAGCAAAGCGGATCGACCTGGGGGCGCTCGCTCCCCGGGTGTACAAGGCGATGGTCGCGCTCGACGCGGCCTGCGGCGAGGGCCTCGAGGCGCCGCTCAAGGAGCTCGTCCGGCTGCGCGCCTCGCAGCTGAACGGCTGCGTCTACTGCATCGACATGCACTCCACCGATGCGCGCACCGGCGGCGAGACGGAGCAGCGGCTCTACGCACTTCCCGCGTGGCAGGAGGCGCCCTACTTCACCCAGCGTGAGCGAGCAGCGCTGGCGCTGACTGACGCCGTCACCCTGCTCGCCCAGACCCACGTGCCCGACGACGTCTACGCCACGGCGGCGGCGCAGTTCGAGGACGCAGAGCTCGCGCAGCTCATCTCGCTGATCCTCGCCATCAACGCCTGGAACCGCATCGGCGTCACCACCCGGATGCAGCCTGGAAGCTAGGCGGCGTCGGACTGATCGATGAGGCGCTCGATGCGATCGAGCCGATCCCACTCCGCGGCACCCGAGGAGAGCAGCCGGTTGACCTCGATGACCACCCGCTCGTCGGCCTGATCGCACTCGAGCTCCTCCGCGATCCGCTCGGCGAGCGACGGGCACGACGCCAGCACCCTGGCCGCGGGCGGGGAAGGGCTGAACGGCCCGGCGGGGCGCGCGTCGCGGCGCACCGCGGAGGCCAGCGTGAGGCGGTTTCGCGCCGTGGTGAGGCAGCGCCGGCGGCGGCTGACGACCGCCTCGATCTGCGGATCCTGTGCGCCGGAGGCAAAGTCGCCGAGCTCGATGAGGCGGTCAGCGGCCTCGTCGCGGGTGGCCGAGAGGTGCGCGGCATGGACGCCCGCAGCGACCGTCGCTGCGCCCGCGAGGGCGAGCGCCGAGAGGGCGCCGAGCAGCGAGACCGCGCCGATCCAGGCGGCGGCGGCAACGACGACGCCGGCGAACACCAGGCCGGCCATCTGCGCCGTGTCGCGCTGCAGTCCCTGCTGCGCATTGGTGAGCGCCGAGACCGTCGCCCGGTAGCCAAATCCCCGAATGTGCTCGCCCGTGAACATGTGAACCTCCGGTAACCAGTGAAACCGTTTAGATGGTATCATGAACGTTCGTGTCAGACGCGCATACGTCGAAACCGGCTCCCGAGGCTCTCGCGGTGGTACAGGACTTCGTCAACACGCTGGATATCGAGGCCGGCACCGACGACCTGGGCGGGTGGATGGCCGCGCGCGGGGCGAAGCTCACCGCCGCGGAGACCGCGCGGCTGGTGGACGTCCGCGAGGGGCTCCGCGCGCTGCTCGAGGCCAACAACGGCGCCCCTGCACCGGCCGCGGCCGTGAAGCGGCTGAACGCCGCGCTGGCACACACGGATCTCACGCTGCGGCTGGGGCCCGAGGAGGAGGCGGGACTCGAAGGCGGCGGCGGGGTCGGCCGGGCCGTGGCCGAGATCGGGCAGGCAGTCCTGCGGGCTCAGGCCGACGGCAGCTGGGAGCGGCTCAAGGCCTGTCGCGACGAGGAGTGCCGCTGGGTGTTCTACGACAGCTCGCGAAACCGCTCCGGCACGTGGTGCGACATGGGGCTCTGCGGCAGCCGCACCAAGGTGCGCGCCTACCGCCAGAGGCAGTCCGGCTAGGCGATTCCGCGCAGCGCGAAGGCGACGCCGCTCAGCGTGATCTCACCCTGAGGGTCGCCGATGTCCTCGCGGATGCGCTCGCGCAGCGCGGTCTTCGTCTCGTCGTCCATCTGCTGGTAGGTGGTGCCGATCGGGCCCACTCCGAAGGTGTAGGGCTCGAAGTAGTCGTCGAACGAGGCGTAGGTGGATTCCACCCGCAGCTCGGTCTCGCAGATGTCGCTGAGGCCCGCGGCGTCGGCCAGTTCGCGCAGCTCCGCGCTGGAGAGCTGCGAGATCTGGCGCGTCTCGGGGACGTCGGCGCCCACGGTGCGCGCCGCCTCCCAGAAGTGCTGGTTCAGCTGCAGGCGGGGGATGTCCCAGGTCGCGATCGTCACCGTGCCGCCGGGCTTCACGACCCGCCGCATCTCCGCCACCCCCTTCGTCGCGTTGCTCATGAATGCGACCACCAGCTGCGAGACGGCGGCGTCAAAGCTCTCGTCCGGCCAGGGAAGCTGCTCGGCGAAGCCCTGGCGCACGTCCGCGCGCGGCAGCCGGGAGCTGCATGCGTCCACGAACTGCTGCTCGGGGTCGATCGCCGCGACGTTCTGCTCGCCGACGATCACCGCAACCTCGCTGGCGAGCGCACCCGGGCCGCAGCCGACGTCGAGCACGTGCATGCCCTTCGCGAGGCCCGCAAGCGCGGCCACCTGCGGCGCGAGGCTGCGCGAATATCGGCCCATGAAACGGTCGTAGCGCTCGCCGGATACGTCAAACATCTGTGCCGATCGTAGCCTCCCAGCCTGTGAGGCGGTGGATATCGAGCGCGATCACCGGGCCGGCCGGGCGCTCTGCGCGGTACTGCGCGTAGCGGCTCTGCAGCAGGTCGAGCGCGTGGGCAGCCTCCGGCGCGGCGACGTCCGAGATGACCCGGGCGCTCCCGTCGGCGCGCACCCACCAGAGCGCGCTCCAGTCGGCGTCGTCGTAGTGATCGGCGAGCAACGCCGCCTGCGGATTGACGCTGATATCCGAGACGCGGGCGAGCCGCCGGGTGCGCTTCGGCTTGTGATCCACCGCGTGGTAGATCACGCCACCCGACACCGCGAAGCAGACCGGCACCAGGCGCGGAACGCCGGCCGGCGTGACCGTCGCAAAGCGCGCGACGCGTGCGGTGGAGAGGAGGGCGTGCGCACGGCGGGCATCCATGCCCGCCAGTATCGTTCACGCGACATGATCACCACCAGAGCGCGCTGGGCGCTTGCCGCCGCGCTGGCGGCTCTCTCATTCGCCGTCGCCCCGGCCGCCCTGGCCGCGGCGCCGGCGCTCGAGGTCTCGCTGGCCGCGCGGTATGCACCGGTGATCAAGCTCGTGGCGCCCGACAGCTGCGGCCCCGGCGAGCCCTACGTCCCCACCGACATCAACCTGCTGATGGACGCGTCCACCGTCGCGCTGCGCGGGCCGTGGGGCGGAGGCGATCTGATCAAGGCCGGGCCGTCGGCCACCGACCTCTCGCACGGGCTCTACGAGTACCACCTGGACTTCCCCGGAAACGCCCTGAACCCCGGCTGCGGGTACGTGGACTGGTCGCGGCGCATCAACGCCGGGCATGCGCCGGTGGTGTACGCGCACGTGGCCACCGACTCCGGCCACCCGGGCGACATCGCGCTCCAGTACTGGATGTTCTACGTGTTCAACGACTGGAACAACCTCCACGAGGGCGACTGGGAGATGATCCAGCTCAACTTCCACGCGCCCGACGCCGCCGGAGCGCTCCGCACGGTGCCCTACGAGGTGGGCTACAGCCAGCACGAGGGCGGGGAGCGCTCCAGCTGGACGGATCCCAAGCTCCAAAAGGTGGGCGGCACCCACCCCGTGGTCTATCCGGCCGCCGGCTCGCACGCGAACTTCTATAGCTCCGCGCTCTACCTGGGCGCGTCGGGATCGCAGGGCGTGGGCTGCGACGACACGCGAAACGCGGACTTCCAGCCGCAGACCGTGGTCGACACCATCCCCGGCTCGCCCGCAGCGGCCCTTGCCGCCTACCCGTGGATCGGGTTCCAGGGTCGGTGGGGCGAGCTGCAGCCGGCGTTCTTCAACGGGCCGACGGGGCCCAACCTGAAGACCCAGTGGCGCCACCCCATCACCTGGGCCGACGACACCTGGCGCGACCGCGCCTACGCCGTGCCGGCAGGCGGGGCGCTCGGCACCGCGACCACGACGTTCTTCTGCGGCGCCATGACCCACGGGTCGCGGTTCCTCTGGGTGCTCGTGAGCAATCCGGCGCCCACCATCGCCGTGGCCGTCGCGCTCGTGGTGCTCATCCTGTGGCTGCTCTCACGGGCGCGGTGGCGGCCGGCGGCGCCGCTTCGGCTCGCCCGCCGGCGCGGCTGGGGGCAGATCCTCGCGACGGCGGCGCGCATGTACAGGTCACGGCTGCGGCTCTTCGTCGGCATCGGCCTCGTGCTGCTGCCGATCTCGGTGGTGATCACGCTCCTTCAGAGCGTGGTGCTGCAGACCTCGTCGATCTTCGGGATCCAGACCGAGGGCGGTGCCGCCGGGTTCTTCGTGTTCGTCGTCTTCGCGCTCTCCACGGCGCTCACGCTGCTCGGCCTCGCGCTGGTGCAGGCGGCGACGGCGCGCGCACTGATCGAGCTCGACAACGGGCGGCCGATCGGCCCGGTGGCCGCCTACCGGCAGGCGGTGCCGAGCATCCGGCCGCTGCTGGGCGCGCTCGTGATAGCCGTGGTCGTCGTCTCGCTGCTCCTCACCTCGGTGTTCCTGCTCCCGATCGCGATCTGGCTGGCGGTGCGCTGGTCGCTGATCGTGCCGGTCGTCGAGCTCGAGGAGCTCGGCGCGGTGGCGGCGCTTCGGCGAAGCGGGCGGCTGGTGCGGCGCGGATGGCTCAAGGTGGGCTCGCTGACGATCGTCGCGGCCGGGATCGCGCTGATCGCGGGGCCGCTGATCGGCACGCTTCTGATCGTCTTCACGAGCCTGCCGCTCCCGCTCCTGAACCTGGTGGCGGGCGTCGTCTACACCATCACGATGCCGTTCGTGGCCCTGACGACCGCCTACGTCTACTTCGATGCGCGCGTGCGCGACGAGCTGGATCCGCAGCGGGATCCCGCGGCGCTTCCCGCCGAGATCGAGCTGGGGCCAGGCGGCGGCGAGCCTTCACCGGCCTGAGCCAGAGCCGGGAACCTTCACCCGCCTCGGCGCGTCTGACGTGCGTGAGGAAGCTGGTAGCCATGGTGGGCATGGTCATCGCTCTGGCGCTCGCCGGGGTCGCGGGGTGGAGGATCCACTCCGCTCCCCGGCGAGTCAGCCGAATCCTGCGATCGAGTACGTTCTCGGGGTAACCCGAGGAGGTGCGATGTGGTGGAGTTCGACCAGCTCACCGTGGTGCTCCTGGTCACCGGTGACGACCCGCCGGAGCTGACCGAGGCCGAGGCCGATGCGCTCCAGGACGCGCACATGGCGCACCTGGCAGACCTGCACGACCAGGGCAGCTTGCTGGCCGCCGGGCCGTTGCTGGACCCCGCGCGGCGGTTCCGCGGCCTCTCGCTGCTGAACGCTGAGCCCGACGAGGCCCGCGCGCTCAAGGAGGCAGACCCGGCGGTGCAGGCGGGGCTGTTTCGCCTCGAGATCCTGCCGTGGCTCGTCCCGCAGGGCGCGATGGCCTTCTCGCACACGCACCTGCCGCGCTCGATGGCAGAGGTGTCGGACTAGCGGTGGCAAAGCTCGAGCGCGCCGACTGGTGGGCGATCCGGCGGGCGGTGAACCGCAAGCCCTCGAACTACCGCTGCCCGCTCTGCGGCTACCAGCTGCACGCGATGACCGAGCACATGCTGATCTCACCGGACGGTGACACCTCCCGCCGCCGCCACGCCCACACCGAGTGCGTCATCGCCGCTCGCGAGCAGGGCCGGCTGCCGTCGCGCAGCGAGTGGGAGGCCACCCAGCCGCGGGGGCCGTCGTTCTGGAAGCGCGTGCTTCGCCGAGGCCGGTAGGATTGCACCGGCAGCAGGGATCGAGAATGCTCGTCCCGTTCAAGGGGTTCCATTGAAGATTCTTTACGGCGTGAATGGCGAGGGGCTGGGCCACGCGACGCGGTCGCGGGTGGTGGCGCGGCATCTCATCGAGCAGGGCCACGAGGTGAAGATCGCGGCCTCGGGCCGCGCATTTCCGTATCTGAGCCAGTTCCTGCCCGACGTCGAGGAGATCTGGGGGCTCGAGTTCGCGCTCGAGCACGGCCAGGTGGACATGTGGAAGACGCTCACCAAGAACGTCCGAAACGGCGTGCGCGGCGTCCCCAGCGACTGGCATCGCGGGGTGGAGGTGGCGCGGGCGTTCTCGCCCGACATGGTGGTCACCGACTTCGAGGGCTTCGCCTACCTCTACGCCAAGAGCCACCGCCTGCCTTCCATCTCGATCGGGAACATCCAGATGGTCGATCGCTGCGCGCACGACAAGGCGGTGCTCAAGGGCTACCGGCGCGACTACCTCGCATCGCGCTCGTTCGTCGCCGCGAAGCTGCCCTACGCCAACCACTACATCATCACCACCTTCTTCTGGCCGCCCACGCGCAAGGGCCGCACCGAGCTGGTGCCGTCGCTCCTGCGCCCCGAGATCCTGGCCGCCGTGCCCGAGCAGGGCGAGCACCTGCTGGTGTACGGGCGCATCTCCGAGACCGCCGTGGCGGCGCTCAAGGCAAGCGGCGTGCCGGCGCACGTCTACGGTGGCCGCGAGGATGTGACAGTGGACGAGCGCGACGGCAACCTGCTCTACCGCCCGTTCTCGAACGAGGGGTTCATCGACGACCTGCGCACCGCGCGCGGCGTGGTCGCCTCGGCCGGCTACTCGCTCATGAGCGAGTCCGTGTACCTGCGAAAGCCGATGCTCGCGCTGCCGCTCGCCGGGCAGTTCGAGCAGGCGATGAACTCGCGCTACCTCGAGTCGCTCGGCTACGGGACGGCGTCGGCGGCGCTCGACGAGCCGGCGCTCGAGCGGTTCCTGACCGAGGAGCCGAAGCTCGCCGAGGCGCTCGCCGGCTATCACCAGGACGGCAACACGGTGGCGCTCGACACGGTCGATCGCGTCATCTCCGAGATCACCGCGTGAGCGACCTGCATCTGCTGCGCGACGTGCTGCTCTTCATCTGGGCGTTCGGCCTGGGCGGGGTGGAGGTCGAGATCGAGGGCGGCCACGGCTGGGCCGAGCGCATGCCCACGTGGTTTCTGAAGCGCGGCAAGCTGGGCGCCGTCTACGGCTTCTTCATGGCCCACCGGCCGCTCACCGGCTACCACGTCTACGTCTTCATCATGCCCCTCGTGATCCTGCACCTGCCGTTCGGCTACGGGTACCCGTGGAGCCTCTCGGCCGAGCTCATGGTGTTCGCGACGTTCTTCGCGCTCGCGGTGGTCTGGGACTACACGTGGTTCGTGCTGAACCCCGCCTACACCGTCCAGCGCTTCCAGAAGGGCAACGTGTGGTGGTTTCCCGGGCCGTGGATCTGGCGGTTCCCGCTGGACTACTACAACGGCTTCGGGCTCTCCATCATCCTCGCGGCGCTCGCAGCCTGGAGCGCCGGCACGGTGCACGTGCTCTACTCGCACCTCTGGTTTCTCGCGGTGCAGGTGGTGCTGATCGCGGTGATGGTGGTGCTCGCCCCGTTCTATCACCGCTGGTACCGGCACATGCGCCGCGAGGGCACGAACGACCGCACGATCACCGACATGTACGGGCCGCCGGCCCCGGACGAGGTGTGGTCGGGTGGCGTACCCGACTTCCACCCACTCGACAGACGGAGGGAACCGTGAAGAAGTGGCCAGTCGCCGCCGCAGCCGGAGGAGCGCTCGTTGGCGCGACCGGCTGGGCGCTCTACAACGGGCAGACGCCGAAGGCCCAGGGGTTTGGATCGACGTTCATCGGCACGCCCGGCGAGGGCAACCTGATGGCGCTCACCTACGACGACGGGCCCAACACCGCCTGGACGCCGCAGCTGATGGAGGTGCTCGAGAAGCACGACGTGAAGGCGACGTTCTTCACCATCGGCAAGTACGCCGAGCAGCAGCCCGAGCTGCTCAAGCAGGTGGCAGACGCCGGCCATGCGATCGGCAACCACACGTTCAACCACGTCACCATGGCCCTGCACACCGACGACACCATCCGCGAGGAGCTGCGCACCACGACGGCGGCGATCGAGGCGGCCGGGGTCGAGATGGCGACCGCCCAGGGCAAGAAGCTCATGCGCCCGCCGTACGGCCGCCGCCGGCCGGGCACGATGCGCGTGCTGAAGGAGGAGGGCTACGTCGGCATCACGTGGTCGGTCACGCTCTGGGACTGGAGCAAGAACGTGACGACCGAGAAGATCATGCGAAAGGCCGAGCGCCAGATCAAGGGCGGCGACGTGATCCTCCTGCACGACGGCTGTGACGTGCGCATGGGGTATGACCGAAGCCACTCCGTGGCGGCGACCGACCTCATCCTGACGCAGTTCAAGGAGCAGGAGGGGATGCAGTTCGTGACGATTCCTGAGATGATCGAGGCCACCGGGTACCAGGTACCGTGAGGATCTTCATCTGGCACGGGTACCTGCTGAACGGCACGGGCTCGAACATCTTCGCGCGCGAGCTCGCCCGCCAGTGGATGCACGCGGGCCATGACGTAACGGTGTTCTCGCAGGAGCCGCATCCCGAGGCCTATGACCTGGGCGGCGCGGCCACGATCAGGCCCGACGTCGGCGGCCTCCTGCCGGTGTTCGTGATCGATCGCTACGACGGCTACCGCGTGCAGAAGGTGCAGGACACCAGCCGGGCGGAGCTCGACGGGTGGGTCGAGGCAAACGCCGCCGCGATGCGGGCCGAGCCGGCGCCCGACCTGGTCGTCGCCGGCCACCTCATCCTCGGCGGCCCCGTGGGCGAGGCGACAGGCTATCCGTACTCGGTGCTGGTGCACGGGTCGGAGCTCGAGTACTCCATGCGCGGCAACCCCGGGCTCTCGCAGTGGGGTGCGCAGTCGCTGGTGGGCGCCGCGGCCACGATCGTCGGCTCGGAGCACATCCGCGGCGTGGTGGAGGAGGTCTGCGGGCCCGTCGAGCACGTCTTCGCAGTGCCGCCGGGCGTTGACGTGGAGGAGTGGGTGCCGCAGTCGCGGCCCGACGCCCTCGCGGATCTGATCGCCCAGTCGCGGCTGGACCTGCCCAACCCGGGCAACGCGGAGGAGCGCCGGCCCGACGAGGGCAACGCCGATCGCATCGCCGCGTTTCTCGCCGACGACCGCCCCACCGTCATCTACTTCGGCAAGCTGATCGAGAACAAGGGCGTGCAGGTGCTGCTCGACGCCCTCCGCGAGGTCGATGCCCGCGCCGTGATCGTGGGCTTCGGACCCTACCGGCAGGAGCTCGAGAAGCACGCCGAGGGCCTCGACGTGCTGTTCACCGGCCCGCTGGAGCACCGCCATCTGGTGCACCTCTGCGCCTACGCCGACGCGGCTGTGGTGCCGTCGATCTTTCCCGAGGCGTTCGGGATGGTCGCGGCCGAGGCGGCGGCGACCGGCTGCCCGCCCGTGGTGGCCCATCACTCCGGGCTGGCCGAGATCGCTCAGGGCCTCGAGGCGGTGTACCCCGCCGGCATGGGCCGGCTCGCGAGCTTCCCGAGCGGCGACTCGGCCGAGCTCGCAGAGCGCCTCACCACCATCCTGGCCCTGCCGGCCGACGAGCGGGCAGCCCTGCGCGCCGCTGCCCGCGCGGCCGTGATCGAGCACTGGAGCTGGACGAGCGTCGCCCAGCGGATCCTTGCGGCGAGCATCGTGGCCGAAGCGCACTGAGCCGATGTCGGATCTCCCCGACGATCCCATGATCAACCGCCCCGCGATGTCGCGGTGGCCGCCGCGGCGCGCGGACATGACCCATCTGCTCGACACGATGCTGATCTGCGCGGTCGTCACCATCCTCAGCGTCCGCACCGAGCTCTACCTCACCAACTACCCCCAGATCGGCGGCAACGGGCTGCACATCGCCCACCTGCTCTGGGGCGGCCTGCTGATGGTGTTCGCGCAGATGATCCTGCTCGCGTTCGTGGTGCCCGCCGCCAGGCAGGTCGCCGCGGTGCTGGGCGGCATCGGCCTGGGGCTCTTCATCGACGAGGTGGGGAAGTTCATCACCGCCGACAACAACTACTTCTTCAAGCCCACGGCATCGATCATCTACATCGTCTTCATCGCGTTCTTCGCCCTCGTCCGCCAGCTCGACCGCGGCCGGGTGTTCACGCAGCGCGAGTACCTCCTGAACGCGATCGAGATGACGAAGGACGTGCCGATGGTGCGGCTCGGCTCCGAGCGCCGTGACCGGGCGCTTGCGATGCTCGCCCGCGCCGACCCGTCCGATCCGCTGGTGCCGCACGTGCGTGAGATGCTGGACGATCCGCGCGCGCACCGCCCGCGCCACATCCTGGTCACCACCAAGTACTACCGGCGGCTGCGCGACCGCCTGCTCGGGGCGGTTGACCTGCCGGGATTCCAGACCGCGGTGGTCGGCCTGCTCGGGGTCTGGGTCATCGGGAGCCTGCTCCAGCTGGTGGGCGCGACGTGGTTTGCGAGCCCCTACGGCCGGCCGGAGCAGGTGTTCCGCTACGGCAGCAAGATCACCAACGTCCCGTTCTCGACGTCGCAGAAGGACTTTGTGGGCGATGCGGTGATCGTCTTCACGGTGCTCTCGATGGTGCTCGCGGTGATCGGGATGGCCCTCGTCCTGCGCGGCGACCGGGAGCGCGGGTTTGCCATGTTCGAGCGCGCGCTGCTGGTCTCGATCTTCCTCACGCAGGTGTTCGCGTTCGTGCACACGCAGTTCGCCGCGGTCATCGGCCTGCTCATCGATCTGGCGCTCTTCTGGGCGGTGCGGGCGGTGTTGAACCAGGAGCTCGAGCACCAGGCGCTTCGGAAATCGACGTTCAACCCGGCAGATGTCGTGGGCGAAGTCACCGGCTGACGTATTTTTCTGAACGCTGTTCGGATTTTGCCCACGGGGACGCTATAAAAGAGTAAGCTCTGCGAATCCGGCGCCGTTGCCGGAACGCTGAACCCGGGGAGGGGTGGGATTGCCGGTCGTTTCGTTCAAGCAGATCCTGGATCGCGCGTTCGACGAGCGCTACGGCGTCGCCGCGTTCAACGTGGTCAACGACCTCACGATCGATGCGGTGCTCACCGCGGCCGTCGAGCTCGAGGCGCCCGTGATCCTGCAGACGTCGGTGAAGACGGTCAAGTCGATCGGCGCCGACGTGCTCTACACGATGTTTCACAGCATGGCCGACAAGGCACCCGTGCCCGTCACGCTGCACCTCGACCACTGTCCCGATCGCGCGGTGCTCACCGAGTGCCTCGAGATGGGCTGGAACTCGGTGCTCTTCGACGGCTCGGAGCTGCCGGTCGCAGAGGCCCGCCGCCAGACCATCGAGGTGGTACAGGAGGCGCGCGGCTACGGCGCCAACGTGGAGGGTGAGATCGAGGGCATCCGCGGAGTGGAGGACGGCGTCGGCTCCGACGAGGAGGGGCTGGTGCAGACGCTCGACGTCGCGCTCGACTTCATCCGCGCGACCGGGATCGACTGCTTCGCGCCGGCCATCGGCACCGCCCACGGCATGTATGCCGCCGAGCCGGAGCTGAACTACGACCGCGTGTCGGAGATCGTCGCCGCCGAGCCCATCCCGATCTGCCTGCACGGCGGCACGGGCCTGCAGGAGGAGCAGTTCAAGGAGCTCATCTCGCGGGGCTGCGCCAAGGTGAACATCTCGACGGCGCTCAAGATCGCCTACGTCCAGGCGAACCGCGAGTTCCTCGAGGAGAACCCGAATAAGAACGATCCGCCGTCGCTCTTCCGCCACGTCCACGCACGGGTCGTGGAGATGGCAAAGCATCACATCCAGATGTTTGGCAGCCAGGGCAAGGCCTAGCAGCGGTGCCCGCGCTGATCTTCGACTGTGACGGCGTGCTGGCCGACACGGAGCGCGACGGCCACCGCCCCGCGTTCAACCAGACCTTCGACGAGGTCGGCGTCCACGTGCACTGGTCGCCGGAGGAGTACGGCGAGAAGCTCCTCATCGGCGGCGGCAAGGAGCGCATGGCGAGCCTGCTCACGCCCGAGTTCGTCGCTGCGGAGGGCCTGCCGGCCGACCCGGAGGGCCAGCGCGAGCTGCTGGCCGACTGGCACAAGCGAAAGACGGCCCACTACAAGGAGCTCGTCCGCTCTGGAGCGCTCCCGGGGCGGCCCGGGATCAAGCGCATCACCGACGAGGCGGCGGCTGCGGGGTGGCAGCTCGCCGTGGCATCGACCTCGGCCGAGGAGTCGGTGCGCGCGGTGCTCGAGCACGTCGTCGGCGCCGAGTCCGCCGCAGGCTTCCTGGTGCTGGCGGGCGACGTCGTGCCGGCCAAGAAGCCGGCCCCCGACATCTACGAGCTCGCGATCGAGCAGCTCGGCATCGGCCGCGACGACGCGCTGGTGGTGGAGGACTCGCGCAACGGCCTTTTGGCCGCCGTGGGCGCCGGCCTTCGCTGCGTCGTCACCGTCAGCGGCTACACAGAGAACGAGGACCAGCACGAGGCGGTCCTGGTGGTCTCCAGCCTGGGTGATCCCGGCGGAGAGGTAACGCGAGTCCTTGCCAACCGCAGCCCGGCCACGCCCGGAGCGTTCGTGACGCTCGACGATCTCAGTGCGTGCCTGGCAGCCCCGCGCCCGGAGGTATCCAGTGGCTGATGCACCGCTCCAGTCAGACGTCGAGCTCGTGATCAAGACGATGGCCGACACCGCCGTCGAGAACGAGAAGTACTTCTCCGACCTCGACGCCGTCGTCGGCGACGGCGACTTCGGCTACTCGCTGGCGCGCGGGTTCGAGAAGGTGCTCGAGGGCTGGGACGACTTCGACCGCACCGATCCCGGCACGTTCGTGAAGCGCGTGGCCGTGGTCATCACGAGCCGCGTGGGCGGCACGTCCGGCCCCATCTGGGGCACCGCGATGCTGCGCATGGGCGCCACGATCGGCGACAAGACCGAGCTGACCGCAGACGACGTGATCGCCGGCCTGAACGCCGCAGTCGAGGGGATCAAGGCCCGCGGCGGCGCCGACCTGGGGGAGAAGACGCTGCTCGATGCGCTCGTGCCGGCGACCGAGCGGTTGAAGACCTCGCTCGCGGCATCGGACGGCTCGCGCGCGTCGGTGGCCGCGGCGATCAGCGAGGCCGCGCAGACCGCGCGGGCATCTGCCGAGGCGACCCGCGAGATGGTCGCCCAGCGCGGACGGGCGGCGTACTCCGGCGAGCGCAGCATCGGCTCGCTCGACGCCGGCGCGGTTGCCGTGGCGGTGATGTTCGAGAACATCGCAAAGGTGTGGGACGCCTAGGCCAACTCCGGCCCGGGCCAAACTGACCAGGAGGGGTGATGAAGAAGTTCGTCAACGATCCGCAGGCGTTCGTTCCTGAGATGCTCGAGGGCATCGCGCTTGCCAACCCGGACACGATCAAGTACGTGCCGGAGTACAACCTCATCATGCGCACCGATGCCCCCAACGACAACAAGGTGTCGATCGTGCAGGGCTCCGGCTCGGGGCATGAGCCCGCCCACGTGATGATCGTGGGCAAGGGCATGCTGGACGCCGCGTGTCCGGGCGACGTGTTCGCCGCGCCGCCGATGGACTACGTGCTCGAGACCAGCAAGCTCCTGAACTCCGGCAAGGGCGTGCTGCACATCGTCAACAACTACACCGGCGACCGCATGGCGTTCGACATGGGCAAGGAGATGGCCGAGGCCGAGGGCGTCCGCATCGAGACCATCATGGTCGACGACGACGTGTCGGTGAAGGACTCGACCTACACCGTGGGCCGCCGCGGCGTGGCGGGCAACTTCTTCGTGATCAAGGCCGTCGGGGCCGCCTCGGAGAAGGGTGCCGACCTCGATGCGCTGGTCGCGCTCGGCAACAGGGTCAACTCCGTCACGCGGACGATGGGCATGGCGCTCACGTCGTGCACGCCGCCGGCCAAGGGCTCGCCGCTGTTCGAGCTGGGCGACGACGAGATCGAGATGGGCGTCGGCATCCATGGTGAGCCGGGCCGCCGCCGTGAGAAGCTGACCAACGCGGATGCGATCATCGACGAGATGCTCGACGCGGTGGTCACCGACCTGCCGTACGAGTCGGGCGATCACGTCGCGCTGATGATCAACGGCCTCGGCGGCACGCCGATCTCCGAGCTCTACATCCTCTACCGCCGGGCGCATCAGCAGCTGGCGGACAAGGGCATCACCGTCGACAAGAGCTACGTCGGCGAGTACTGCACGTCGCTCGACATGGCCGGCGCTTCGGTCACGCTGGTGAAGCTCGACGACGAGCTCCGCGAGCTCCTGGACGCCCCGGCCGAGGTGCCGATCCGCGTCTTCTAATCCCCGTCGCGATGAGGGCCCCGCGAATCGGGGCCCTCATCGCGGGTAACATGGCTGACCGCCGTGGATCTCCTCGTCCTCATCGTCGTTGGCTACCTGCTCGGAAGCACCGCGTGGGGGTACTGGCTGCCGCTCTGGACGAAGCACATCGACATCCGCCAGCATGGCAGCGGCAACATGGGGGCGGCAAACGTCGTGCGGGTGGCGGGCAAGCGGCTGGGGATCACGGTCGCGCTGCTCGACATCGCCAAGGGCGCGGTGGCGGCGGGCATCGGCCTGGCGGTGGCCGGCTCGCTCGGCGCGGTGGTGGCCGGTGCGGCCGCGATGTTCGGGCACTTCCGGCCGATCTTCCTGAAGTTCGCGGTGGGCGGGAAGTCGGTTGCGACGGGCATGGGAGTCACCATCGTGGTGGCGCCGATCGCCGCGCTGGTCGCGGTGGTCGTGTGGGTCGCGATGCTCCTGATCACGCGGTACTCGAGCGTCGCATCGCTCTCGGGATGCGTCGTGGTGCCCGTGGTGGCGTACTTCACGGGGGCGAGTTTGGCGGTGATGATCTTCCTGACGGCGAGCGCGCTGGTGGTGATCTTCCTGCACCGCAAGAACATCAGCCGGCTGATGCACGGCACGGAGAACCAGTTCACCTTCTCGCGCCGCTTCTGGGCGCGGCGCGCGCCGGCGAAATAGCGTCTCAGTCGGGCTCGGGCAGGCCGTAAGCCTGGTGGAGCAGCTCGATCGGGTGGACGCTCGGGATGTCCGTCGCCTTTGCAATGTGCCAGCGGCATGTCTCCGAGTCGCACGCCGAGACGTCGGCATTCGACTGCAGGATGTCGGCGAAGAGCGGCGCGCCCACGTCCATCGCGATGTCGTACTTCTCCTTCTTCAGCCCGTACGTGCCCGCCACCCCGCAGCAGACGTGATCCACCTCGATCACGTTCAGGTCGGGGATCAGGTCGAGCACGTCCAGCGCCGGCTTGCCGAACCCGTGCCCGCGGCCCTGGCAGGGCTGGTGGTAGGGCACCGTCAGCGCCAGCGGCTGGAAGTCGGTGCGCAGCTCGTCGCGGTCGTGCAGGTCGAGCAGGAACTCCATGATGTCGAACGTGTGCTCGCCCACCAGCAGCAGATCGGGGTCGTCCACGCCCAGCACCTCGTGGCCCTCGCGCTTCAGCATCAGCCCGCAGCTGGTGGACGTCGCGACGATCGTGGCGCCCTTCTTCGCGTGCGGCGCGAGGCGCGCCACCAGGTTTCGCAGGTACTTGCGCGCGGGCTCGAACGCGCCGTTGGATTGCAGCGGCAGCCCGCAGCAGCCCTGCGGCGGCACCACCACGCGGTAGCCGTTGTGCTCCAGCACCTGCACCGTGAGCTTGCCCAGCCGCGGATCGTTGTTGTTCGCAGCGCAGCCGTGGAAGTAGACGACCGTGCCCTTCGTGTTCTGCGGCCGGGGGTGCTTCTTCGCCCACGACTGGAACGTGCGAAACGCGAACTCCGGCAGCGCCGCGTCGCGGTGGATGCCGAGCGTCTTCTCGAGCCCGATCCGGAATGGCTTGATCTCGAGCGACAGGTTCGCGAGCGGTGCGATGGGCCGCGAGAGCGCCGCGAGCACCGTCGGGCGCGCGATCACCTGGTCGCGCAGCGGCATGCCCGCCTCGGCCTTCATCTCGGCCCGCGCCTGCGCGTTGATCTCGGCGATGTGCACGTCCTGCGGGCACACCTGCGTGCAGATGCCGCAGCCCGAGCAGTAGTCGAGCGACGCATCGACCGTGTCCTCGGGGTTTCGGAACCGCTCGCTCTGGGGCCCGGCGTACTTGGGGCCGGGGAAGAGCGGCGTGACCGCGGCTACCGGGCAGAACGTCTCACACACCGTGCACTTGACGCAGCCGTCCAGTGACTCTCGGATGTCAAGCATTGGACTCCTCTGACAGTAGCGTTTCGGCGGCCGCGAGCCCCGATGCGAGCGCGAGGCCGTTGCCCGACATCTCGTGCCACGGCACGGCACCCGCGAGGATCCCGCCCGCGGCGTAGAGGTTGGGGTAGGCGACGGTGCCGTCGGCCTTCAGCGGCCGCAGCCTGTCGTCGATGGCGACGCCGGTGCGGTCGATGGGGTTCTCGGCGTGGACGTCGGCCACGAACGGGTCGCCTTCGGGCGCTCCGGCCAGGTCGAGCCCGAACACGGACTCGCGCGGCCCGCTCATGCGATCGAGCTCGATGCCGCCCACCGCGAGGCCGCCGGTCGCGAGCACCACGGAGTCGGCCGCGAACGTACGGGTGCGCCCGGCGACGCCGCCGTGCACCCCGGTGATGCGTCCGCCGTCCGTCTCGGCGCCGTGTACCGTCACGCCCAGGATCACGCGGCCGCCGCGTAGCCGCAGCTCGCCCGTGAGCGCCCGGTAGAGCCGGATGCCGGGGACTGACGGCGGGATCGTCGGCACCTCGAACACCTCGGTGCCGAGGGCGTCGGACATGGCCGTGTGCGCGTCTGCGTGGTAGTTCGCGCCGAGCACGGCCGGCAGGCCGACCTTCGCCCCATCGGCGGTGCCGACGGCGTTTCGCACCGCCTTCACCAGCGCGAGGCGCGTCGCGGGGTCGTCGAAGAGCCGCGCCATGTTGAGCGGCGAGATGTCGGCGTCGCTGCCCTCGGGCATCACCGCATCGACAGCCCGCGTCTCGATGCTCACGCCCTTGGGGAAGGCCGCCTTGGCGACGTTCGCGGCCACCAGCTGGGGCACGAAGTCCTTCAGCGACGGAAGCCCCGCGAACACCACCGAGCCGCCGCTTCGCAGATCACCGGCGGCCACCGAGTGCTGGGCCGCCGCGGTCGGCCGGACCACGCCGATGGCGGTGGAGAGCAGCAGGTTCTGCTCGCCGTCGCCGGTGATCCGCATCTCGGGCAGCCGCTCGCGCAGCCAGGCGAGCGACGCCGAGACGCGCTCGCGGCCGATCGCGTGGTACGGATGGCCCTCTGGCAGATCGCCCAGCGCCTCGAGCGGGCGGTCGATGCGGTCGGGCGCGTAGCCCAGCACGTCCAGGGCCGCACCCCCGAGCTGGAGCGACCCGGCCCCCGTCGAGACCACCGTGACCTTGCCGCCGCCGTCGGCGATGCGAAGCGCGCACACCAGCCCGGCGAGCCCCGCGCCGATCACGATGGTGCGGCTCACTGCGGCAGGTGCCTGACGTCGAGGGCGCCGTCGGTGAGCCACTCGTCGAGCCGTGCCTGACGGGCCTGGCGGCCGGCCAGAAGCGGCCACACGCCCTTCCAGCGCTCCTCCGCAAACCCTTCGATGGCCCGATTGGCCGTGGGCGCATCCATGCGCTCGGCCGCGACCAGTGCGGCCGCCGCGCGGGGGATGCAGAACCCGCCCTGACACGGCCCCATCCCCAGCCGCAGCGTGCGGCGCAGATCGTCCAGGTTGTTGGTGGGCCGGTTCGCCTGGGCCTCGAGCAGCATCCCGCGCGTCACCAGCTCGCACTCGCAGATGGCCTGATCGGAGTGAAGCGTCTCCTCGCGGTGCTCCAGCCGGTCGGTGATCTGCATCGGCCGGTTGTGCTCGGAGCCGGGCAGCGGCTCGGTGGCGGTGGCGCACGGCGTCTCGACGCCGAGCCGCTCGGCCACCAGGTCGATGGCCTTCTCGGCCATCAGCCGGGCAGTCGTGAGCTTGCCGCCCGTGATGGTGACGAAGCCCTCGACGCCGTCGTGCTCGCGGTGGTCGAGCAGCGCGAAGTTGCGGCTGATGTCGCGCGTGTCGCCGCCCGGCGCGGGCTTCGCGCTGTAGAGCGGGCGGATGCCTGCCCACACCCGAAGCGCGCGCGCGTCGGCGAGGTGGGGGATCATCTCGGCGCCGTCGTCGATCATCTGCTGGATCTCGACGGCGGGAATGGACGTATCGTCGGGATCGTCCGTGGGGCTGTCGGTGGTGCCCAGCACGCTCACGGTGCGGATCGGGACGAGGATGTCGGAGTCGCCCGGCATCCGGCAGCGGTTGACCACGGCCTGCACCAGCCGGTGGTTCATCGCGATCATGATCCCGCGGCCGCCCTTGACGGTGACCTCGCAGCCGGCCATGTCGGCCACCTTGCCGGCCCAGGCGCCGCTGGCGCTCACCGTCATCTCGGCGCGGATCTCCTTCATCTCACCCGTGCGCACATCGCGCACGCGCGCGCCCACCACGCGCTCGCCGTCCAGCACCAAATCGTCCAGCTCGTGGTAGGTCAAGACCTTGCCGCCGTGGCGCTCGACGTCGCGAGCACAGCCCCACACCATCCGCCAGCCGTCGATGGTTGCGTCCGGCACCGTGAAAGCGCGCTGCGTGCCGGGGTGCAGCAGCGGCTCGCGCCGCAGAGCCTCTCCGGGAGTGATCTCCTCGACGGGGATCCCCGCCTCCTTGCAGCCGGTGACGAACTCGTCGCCGTAGGCGGTGTCATCGCCCGGGGGAGTGACGAAGAGGCCGCCGGTGTCCTCCACCGCGTCGGCCGCGATCCGGCGCAGGATGACGTTCTCGTCCATGCACTCCTTGGCGGCCAGCGGATCCTTCACCACGTAGCGCCCGCCGGAGTGCAGCAGGCCGTGGAAGCGGCCGGTGGTGCCCTCGGCCAGGTCGCGCTTCTCGATGAGCACGACGTCCATTCCGCGCAGAGCAGCATCGCGGGCGACCGCCGTACCTGTGGCGCCGCCGCCGATGATGAGCACCTGCGTCTCAATCATGCGGACACCGTATCAAGCGGGGGCCGGCTGATGCCGGCCCCCGTCCCGATGCGCGGATTACGACCGCTGGTCGTCTTCCTGTCCCTCGGCGAAGCTGCCCTCGTGCTCGTGGTCATGATCGTGCTCCTGACCCTCGGCAAAGTCGCCGACCTTCTCGTTCGCAGGGTTACCGGGCTCCTTCTCCTGGCCCGTCGCGAAGCTCCCCTTCTCGGCCTCGTCGTCGTGCCGTTCCTTCTCCTGGCCCTCTGCGAAGTCGTTTCGCTCCTCGGGTGACTCTGAAGATGTGGGGTCGTTTTCACCCATTACGCATCTTCACCTTCGACCCAGTCGAATGTGCGAGTCACCGCCTTCTTCCACTGCGCGTACTCGCGGGTGCGGCGATCCGCGTCCATCTGCGGATCCCACTCGTGATCCTTCGCCCAGTTCTTGCGCAGATCCTCGATCTCGGCCCAGAAGCCAACCGCAAGCCCTGCGGCATAGGCAGCTCCCAGCGAGGTCGTCTCCGCAACCACCGGCCGGATCACCGGCACGTCCAGGATGTCTGCCTGGAACTGCATGAGCAGGTTGTTCTGCACCATGCCGCCGTCCACCTTGAGCGACTTGAGCGCAACGCCGGAGTCGGCATTCATCGCGTCCACGACTTCCTTGGTCTGGAAGGCCGTGGCCTCGAGCACCGCGCGGGCGATGTGGCCCTTGTTGACGTACCGCGTGAGGCCCACGATGGCGCCGCGGGCGTCACTGCGCCAGTACGGGGCGAAGAGCCCCGAGAAGGCCGGCACGAAGTAGGTGCCGCCGTTGTCGTCCACGGTGCGGGCCAGCGCCTCGATCTCCGGAGCGCTGTTGAACATGCCCAGGTTGTCGCGCAGCCACTGCACCAGCGAGCCGGTGACGGCGATTGCGCCCTCGAGGCAGTACACCGCGTCCTGGTCGCCGATCTTGTAGCCGACGGTGGTCAGGAGGCCGTTCTTTGACTGCACAGCTTCCGTGCCCGTGTTCAGAAGCAGGAAGTTGCCCGTGCCGTACGTGTTCTTCGCCTCGCCGACCGAGAAGCAGGTCTGGCCGAACACGGCCGCCTGCTGGTCGCCGAGGATGCCTGCCACCGGGATGCCGTCGAGGGCTCCCGTCGCATTGGCGTAGACCATGCTGGAGGACTTGATCTCCGGCAGCATCGCCTTGGGAACGCCGATCGCGTCACAGAGCTCGTCGTCCCAGTTCAGGGTCTCGAGATCCATCAGCATCGTGCGTGAGGCGTTGGTGGGGTCGGTGACGTGAACGCCGCCGTTGACTCCGCCGGTGAGGTTCCAGACGACCCACGAGTCCATGTTGCCGAAGACGACGTCGCCGGACTCTGCCTTCTCGCGCAGTCCGTCAACGTTATCGAGCAGCCACCGGATCTTGGGGCCCGAGAAGTACGTGGCGAGAGGAAGGCCCGTCTTCTGCCGGAACCTGTCCTGGCCGCCGTCCTTTGCGAACTGATCGACGAGGCGATCGGTGCGCGTGTCCTGCCAGACGATGGCGTTGTGCACGGGCTTGCCCGTGGTCTTGTCCCAGAGCACGGTTGTCTCGCGCTGGTTGGTGACGCCCACCGCGGCGATGTCCGCCGAGCTGAGCCCGCCCTTCTTCAGCGCACCCTCGATCACTTCCTGGGTGCGTGTCCACACCTCGTTTGCGTCGTGCTCCACCCAGCCGGGCTGGGGGAAGATCTGCTCATGCTCCTTCTGATCGACCGACACCACTCGCCCGGAGTGGTCGAACACCATGCAGCGGGTGCTGGTAGTGCCCTGGTCGATAGCCGCAACGTACTTGCTCATGTGTTCGGCTCTCTTTCGCTCGTCAGATCGGGAATATCCAGTGATGGAACATGCCGCCGAGCAGACCGCCGATCAGCGGGCCGACGACGGGAATCCAGGCGTAGCTCCAGTCGGAGTCACCCTTACCCGGAATGGGCAGGATCGCATGCATGATGCGCGGGCCGAGGTCACGCGCGGGGTTGATTGCATAGCCGGTCGGGCCGCCGAGGCTCATGCCGATGCCCATGACCAGGAAGGCCACGAACAGGACGCCGATGCCGCTCTTGGCGATGCCGGAGTTGCCGAGCAGCGCGAAGATGCCGAACACCAGCACGAACGTGCCGATGATCTCGGTCAGGAGGTTGGCGACGGGGTTGCGGATTGCCGGGCCCGTCGAGAACACGGCCAGCTTCAGGCCGGAGTCTTCCGTGTCCTTCCAGTGCGCGAGATATGCCAGATAGACCAGCGTTGCGCCGATGAACGCGCCGACGAACTGCCCGCCGATGTATGACGGGATCTTGTCGGCGAAGTCGGAGCTGAATCCGGAGTTGGCCCAGACACCCAGCGTCACCGCCGGGTTGAGCTGGCCGCCGCCGTAATCGGCGACAGAACCTGCGCCGACCATCACTGCGAAGCCCCACGCGAGCGTGATGACGACCCAGCCGGAGTTCTCGGCCTTTGACTTTGCGAGCAGGACACCTGCGACGACGCCGCAGCCGAGCAGCACCAGCAACGCTGTGCCGATCATCTCAGGAAGAAAGACAGAACCACTGTTGAGTTCCACGTCAGTTCCCCTCGTGCTCGCGGCCGTCAGGGCAAGGATAAAACATGCCGCCTCCCATCATTGGGTGTCGGGCCGGCAACAGCGCCGGCCCATTGCATGAACACTGTTCGGCATCGCCGAACCGGGTCCTACCGGCCAGCCTACCTAACGTAAGTTCCTCCGTCAACACGGCCGTCCCCACCCACCCGATTGCGGGAATTCTGTGCCGGGACTGTATGGTAGGCAGGTGCCTTTGACGCCCTCGAGTCGAGTCCGCACGCGATCCGTATGAGAGGCCGCTCGGAGCGAACGCTGACCATCATCAGCACGGCCCGGATCGTTGCCGTGCCGGTCGTGATGGCACTCGTGCTGGCCAATCGCGGGCAGGGGACGGACATCGTCGCGGCAGTGCTCTTCACGCTTGCCGCCATCACCGATTTCGTGGACGGCTACCTCGCCCGGCGGTGGCGGCTGACCACCACGATGGGCTCGTTCCTGGATACGACGGCCGACAAGCTGCTGGCTTCGGGCGTGCTCGTGGCGCTGGTCTCTGTCAACCACGCCTCGGCGTGGATCGCGACCATCATCATCGGCCGCGAGCTGCTCATCATGGGCCTGCGCGGGCTGGTGGCAGCCGACGGCGTCGTGATGAAGCCGTCCATCTGGGGAAAGCTCAAGACCAACGTCCAGTTCGTCGCGATCCTCATCGCGATCGTCTATCCCGACATCTCGATCGGCCCGTGGCGCATCAGCGAGTGGGCGATGTTCGTCGCCGCGCTCATCACGGTGGCCTCGGCGGTGGAGTACCTGGCGCGGTTCTGGCCCGTCCTGACGGCAAATCCGGGAGACTCCGGCGAATGAGCAAGGTTCTGATCACGGGGGCAACGGGATTCGTCGGCGGCGCGGTGTGCGACCAGCTGCTGGCCGCGGGCCGTGACGTGCGCGTCCTCAGCCGCGATCCCAGCGCCGCCGAGGGCTTCGCCGAGCGCGGGGCCGAGCTGGTCGCCGGCGACATCCTCGACACCGACTCGCTCGAGCGCGCGCTCGCGGGGTGCGAGGTGGTCTACCACGCGGCCGGCGTCAACGGCATGTGCGTGCGCGATCCCGCGCCGATGTTCCGGGCAAACGTCACGGGTACCGAGAACGTGGTGCGCGCGGCCTCGCGCGCGGGCGCTCGGAAGATCGTCTACACGTCGTCTGCCGCGACCATCGGCGAGGTGAAGGGCGTCGTGGCCGACGAGCACTCGCCCCACCGCGGCACGTTTCTCTCAAACTACGAGCGTTCCAAGTTCGAGGCCGAGGTGGCGGCGTTTCGCGAGGCGGCGGTGCACGGGATCGCGCTGATCTCCGTCAACCCGAGCTCGGTGCAGGGCCCCGGGCGCACCCGCGGCACCGCCCGGCTCATCCTCGACTACGTCAACGGCAAGCTCCACACGCTGGTGCGGTCGCGGTTCACGCTCGTGGACGTTGACGACTGCGCCCGCGGCCACCTGCTGGCAGAGGAGCACGGCGTCTCCGGCGAGCGCTACCTGCTCGCGGGGGCATGCGTCTCCACCGACGAGGCGCTCCGCACGGTCGCGCGCATCGCGGGCATCGAGCACCGCACGGTCAACCTGCCGCCGGCCGCCGCCCTCGTCGCTGCGAGCGGCGCCGAGACCGTGGCGCGGATCAGGGGCGCGAAGCCGCGGCTCTGCCGCGAGATGGCCGCGACGCTCCTCCACGGCCACGCCTACGACGGCTCCCGGGCCGAGCGCGAGCTCGGGCTCACCTACATCAGCTTCGACGACATGGTGCGAAAGACGCTGGCGTGGTACGGCGAGCATGGCATGATCACTGTGCCCATCGCCGCGACCCGCGCGGACTGACCGCACAAGGAGGCCGCGTTGGCCATCGATCACCTCTTCTCCGGAATCCCCACTGCCGACTTCGGCAAGGCCGTGACGTGGTACGAGCAGTTCACCGGCCGGCCCGCCGACGTGGTCGTGCACGAGCGAGAGGTGATGTGGCGGATGACCGAGACCGGCTGGATCTACCTGGTCGCGCACCCGGCACGCGCGGGAAACGCCCTCGTGATGCTCATGGTGGACGACCTCGACGCCGACCTCGAGGGGCTGGTGGAGCGCGGCATCAAGCCCGGGCCGGTCGAGCAGGTGCCCGGCAAGTTCCGCAAGTCGCTGATCACCGATCCTGAAGGCAACCGCATCACGCTCGGCGAGGATCTCAGCGGAGCCGGCACCCCGCCCGGATGAGTGCCGACGATCTGACCCAGTACGGGCTGCCGATCCTGTTCCTGGTCGTCATGATCGAATCGTTCGGGGTACCGCTGCCCGGCGAGACCACGCTGATCGCCTTCGGCGTGCTCGCCTCGCAGGGGCACTACGACATCGCCTGGGTGATCGCGGTGGCCGCGGCGGGCGCGATCATCGGCGACAACCTCGGCTACTGGCTGATCGGGCGGTGGGGAGGCAGGGCGCTCTTTGCCCGCTGGGCGTGGCTCGACGCCTATGCCGACCGGGTGCTGCCGCGGGCGGAGAAGGTGATGCAGCGCCACGGCGGCAAGGCGGTGTTCTTCGGCCGGTTCGTCGCGGTGCTGCGCTACACGGTGGCGTGGATCGCGGGCATCACCCGGATGCAGTGGGACAAGTTCCTGCTCTGGAACGCGGCGGGCGGCATCGCCTGGGCGACCCTCGTGGGGCTCCTGTCCTACTGGGGCGGGCAGGCGCTGGCCGACACCATCGCGCGGTACGGCCTCTATGCGGCGGTGATCGCGCTGGTGGTGCTGATCGTCGGCTTCATCGTCGTGCACTACGGCAAGAAGCGGCTGGAGGAGCGGCTCTGACTCAGCCGTGCGAGCGCTTCAGGTAGCGCGCGACCTGCAGCACGGCGAAGATCGCGGCGACCCATCCGCCGATGGTGAGAAGCGCGCGCAGCGGATCCACCGGCCGCTCGGGTGCGACCGCCAGCGAGATGGCCCCGAACGCCCCGCCCGTCACGGCGCTCACCCAGAGCGCCGTCAGCCGCGTCTGGGTGACGGAGGCCGTGAACCGGCGCCGCTCGTCCTCGCTGTAGGCGGCCGTGCCGAAGGGCTCGAAGGCCACCTTCGCCCACCGCTTGATCCACGCCCTCATGGCCGGAATCCTACGCGGCGCGCGGCAGTTCGGCAGGCGCATCCCCGGCGGTCTCGCCGGGCTCGATCGCCTCGCGCTCGGTCTTCGCCCAGTTGTCGCGCTTGGCGACCTGGCGGATGGTCGAGCGCAGCAGCACCGGCCAGAGCACCCACGTGTAGAACATGTAGACGTTGCCGATCAAAAAGCCCATGATCCAGCCCCATGGCCCCTGCGATCTGCGCGCGGCGATGCAGCCGAGGATCGTGCCGCCGAAGGCGAGCAGGTAGAAGAACACGAACTGCCAGATCTCGCCGCCCATCCAGAAGTGTGCGACGTGCAGCACTGCGAGCGCGATCGCGGTGAGGAAGGTGAGGCCGATGATCCCCTGCCAGATCGGCATCAGGAGGTAGGCCATCAGCTCGGTGCGCGCCCAGAACGTGAACGGCGCGTAGCGCAGCACGCTCAGCAGGCGCATCGCCTGGAGGTTTCCCTGCGACCAGCGGGTGCGCTGGCGAAGGAGCGGCCGAAGCCGCGGCACGCCCTGCTGGTTCACCGTCGCGCGGAGCTCCTGGCGGCCCTCCCAGCCGGCGCCGATCAGCCGCAGGCCCAGATCCTGGTCCTCGGTGAGGCGGTCGCGCCACGGCCCGACGTCGTCGGCCACGTCGTCGAGCGCGCTCAGGCGGTTGAACTGGCCGTTTCCGCCCATGCCTGCCGTGCCCCAGTCGTTCCGGCCGGCCTGGTAGAGGTGGCCGTAGACGCCGAACTCGACGTCCTGGCACCACGTCAGCACGTGGTCGGAGTTGTAGATGCGCACCAGCGACTGGACGCCGCCCACGTGGCGGTCGTTGAAGTGGGTGGCCACGAAGCGCGGCGCCTGTGGGTCGAGGCGGCCGTCGGCATCGACGATCACCACGATCACGCGGTCGCGATCGACGTCGCCGAGCAGCGCGTCGAGCTCGGCGTAGGCGTTGTTCAGGCCGGCGGCCTTCCCGATGCGCGCGACCGGCAGCTCGCGCCGCAGGACGTGCAGGTCGGGGTGGTGGATGTTTGCGAGGATCTCGGGCGTGCGGTCGTCGGAGGCGTCGTCGATCACCAGCACGTTTCGCCTGGCGACGGGGACGGCGAGCAGCCGCTCGACGCTGTCGGCGATGGTGACCTCCTCGTTGAGCGCAGGCACCATGAACACCCAGGTGAACTCGTTGGCGATGTCCTCGGCCCCGTCGTCGCGCGGCGCAGTGCGACAGCCGCGGATGAAGAGCAGCACCGTCCAGAGATCCACGGCGATGATCACGACCAGCGCGAAGTAGAAGAGCACCTGGATGGCGAGGGGGAGCCCCTCGAACGGCGAGTGCAGACCTGCTGGGGTCACTCCACCTCGTAGATGCCGACGGACTCGAGGTCGTCGATGTCGCTGCTGAGCGCCGGCGCCGGCAGGTCGAAGCCTGCCGCCCGGGCGATCTCCGCCCGGCTGTACCCGGGCCCGAACGGTGAGGGCGCCTCGCCGCCGAGCAGCACGTGCTCGAGCGCGCGGACGATGCGGTCGGCGGCGTGGCCGTCGCCGTAGGGGTTCGCGGCCTCGGCCATCTCGGCGTAGGCGATGGGATCGTTCAGGAGCTCCATGCCGTTGTCGTAGATGCGGTCGGGGTCGTTACCGACCAGCCGCAGGGTGCCGGCCTCGACGCCCTCGGTGCGCTCGGTGGTCTCGCGCGCCACCAGCACTGGCTTGCCGAGCGACGGGGCCTCCTCCTGGATGCCGCCTGAGTCGGTGATCACCAGGTGGCAGCGGCCGAGGAGCCGCGCGAACGTGGCGTAACCGAGCGGCTCGGTGAGGAGCACGTTCTCGAGGTCGGAGAGCTGGCTCGTCATGGCCTCGCGCACTGCGGGGTTCGGGTGCAGCGGCAGGACGAAGTGCACCTCGGGATCGGCGTCGGCCAGCCGGCGGATGCCCTCGGCGATGCCGCCGAGGCCGGTGCCCCAGTTCTCGCGCCGGTGGGCGGTCACCACCACGATGCGCTTGTCGCTCTCGTAGAGCTCCTGCAGCTTGGGGTTGGCGAACTGGACGTCGATCGTCGCCGCCCACTGGAGGGCGTCGATGCCGGTGTTGCCGGTCACGAAGACCTGCCCGATCGGCACGTTCTCCTTGATCAGGTTCTCGAGGTTCTTGGCCGTCGGGGCGAAGTGGAGGCCCGCGATGCACGAGATGAGCTGGCGGTTGAGCTCCTCGGGAAACGGCGTGAGGTTGCTGCCGCCGGTGCGGAGGCCTGCCTCGACGTGCATCACGGGGATGCGCAGGTGGAAGGCCGAGAGCGCGGCCGACATGGCCGAGGTGGTGTCGCCGTGGACGAGCACCGCGGCGGGGAAGCGACCGTCGAGGATGTCCTGCGGGCTCGCGGCGCCGTCGGGCGTGACGTCGAACCGCTCGGCGCAGAAGTCCTCGAACCGGCTGATGACCGAAGCCACCCGCTCGTTCAGCTGCGAGCGCTTCGCCCCTGCCCAGAGCACGACGTCGGGCTTGATCCCGGCGAGCTCGAAGATGTAGGCGACCATGCGCTGGTGCTGGCCGGTGGAGACCACGAGCGGCTCATAGTGCTCGCTCTCCTTGAGGCGCTTGATGATCGGGACGAGCTTGATGGCCTCCGGCCGGGTGCCGACGATCACGGGCACGACGAGCTTGGAGGCGTGGATCCGCTGGGCCCGGGCGACCGGGCGAACGACGGTGGACGTGTCGGGAAACAGCTCGACCGGCGGGTCTGTGGCCCGGCGGGAGCTCTCTTTGCTTGGGATAGCGCGCTGTCTGGGTGCTGGCATCGCGGTTCCCATCGGCAGGAACCGCCGGGACCTGAACCCAACCTCTCAGAACCTTCACATACCGGCCGTCTCCTGCCACGTCCGGCCGCTGCGGACGCTCCGCGGGAGGTCGTTCACAACGTCCGAATTCGGACGGGCGGCGTCGTCGCGGGCCTTCACCAGGATCCAGCTGCTGTCGCTCGTCCGCGTGAGGCCAAAGCGCCCGGCGAGCTTCTGGCCCGCCAGGGTGAACGAGACGTGCCCGGGCTCGTCGCGATCGATCACCACCTCGCCCTCGTCCCAGATGATGACCGCGCCCGTGCCGCGGCGCGAGCCCTCGTGGACGCCCTCGAACTCGCCGGCGGCCAGCGAGTGGTCATCGACCGGCACGGCGAGCCGCCGCTCGGCCGGATCCATCGAGGGCCCCCTGGGCACGGCCCACGACCGCAGCACCCCGCCGCTCTCGAGCCGCAGGTCGTAGTGCAGCGTGGTGGCGTCGTGGAGCTGGACGACGAAGCGTGGCATCCCTGCCGGTACTGTACGGGCCGATGCCCGGCGCCGACCTCGAACAGCTCCAGTCGCAGGCCCATGAGCTGGGCCTCGAGCTGAGGCTCATGAGCTTCGACCCGTGGACGGTGATGGGGCTCGCGCTCGAGACCGACGGGGCGGCGCAGATCGAGTTCTGGCGCGCCGAGCTCCTACGCGGCGGCGAGCGCGTGCTCTTCGAGGTGCGCGACACCGCCGAGGACGCGGCGGAGGCCGTGCTCGCGGCCTACCGGACGGCGCACGTACCGGACTGACTGACGTGCCCGTGCAGAGAAGGTGCCAGGCACCTTCTATGCACGGGCGGTTTCGCGGGCGCTCCTGCTGGGGCGCTTGATGGGCTCGTGCACCTCGAGGGCACGGTGCGCGGCGCGCGTGCCGGCGATCGGCTGCTGCTTTGCCACGTGCGCGCGACGTCCTTTGGTGATCGAACCAAAGTGCCGCTCATCGATGGATTCGTAATGCACTGTGCCCTCCTTTCGAGGTGGGTGGTGATAGGTAACAGGGCAACAAAAAAGGGCGACTCATGTGAGTCGCCCTCGGCAGAACCAAAACTACGTATCGCAAACGTTCTAACGTAGAGTGCTCCTGTCGAGGGTGGGTGTGCCGGCAGCCAGCTTCTTCGGGTCGCAACCGGCGGCACGCTTCGCCCGGGCGGTAACCGCCTGGGTGTTTCGTGACGTGTTGGTGAAGAGCGACATGGGCATAGAGATTCGATCCTTCGTGGTCGAGGGCTCAGCATACGTCGCTGCGCCCGGTTTCGCAAGGAGAATCGCAGCGCTTCTGCCCGGCCTACGCCGGGATGCAGGCGACGGGCCATACTGCGTGCGTGCCTGAACCACTGACGACGGAGCAGCGGATCGTCTGGACAGCCAGGCGCCCCAGCACGCCCGAGCTCGACCGGGCCGAGTACGAGGTGTTCACGTGGGAGGCGCTTCGCCGGCGCTACATCGAGCCGGCCCAGCGCGTCGGCACGGCCCGCCGGTCGCAGGCAAACCCGGCGCAAGAGCTCCTCGACCTGCTCGCAAACTCCGATCGCATCGCGGTGATGGGCGTGACCACCTCGAGCCGCGACCTCCGCGAGGTCTACGGCTACCTGGCCGAGCCCGCCTACCGGCGCGGCTGCCGCCTGCTGATCAGCGCCGACGCCGAGCTCGCCGATCTCAGCCCCAACCGCGTGGCTGATCCCGGGTTCGGCTACCCGTGGACGCTCGAGCGGCTCAGGTGGCTCGTCGCGGCCGAGGCTCAGCCCGACCCGCTGGGCGGAGTGGTGCAGATCATCGCGCCCGCAGGCAGCGGCAAGACCACCGCGCTCATCGCCCGGGTCAAGGAGCTTCTCGCCGCCGGCGTGCCGCCGCAGCGGATCCTCTGCACCGCCTTCAACGCCGCGACGCGCCGCGAGCTGGCGCGGCGGCTGGACGAGCCCGACGTCGCCGTGCACACGTTCCACTCGCTGGGCTGGCACATCCTCGGCGAGGAGGGCCTTCGCAAGCCGCTCAAGCGGCCCTCCATGGCGCTGCTTCGGCGGATCGCGGTGCAGGCCCGCCAGCAGATCGGCGACGGCGAGTGGGTGGAGCCGCACGACGCCGCCGAGGCCATCTCGCAGTTCAAGCTGGTGGAGATGGCCGACCCCGCCGACGCGGTCGCCCAGGCCCGTGCCGCCGGCTCGCCGGCGCTCCTCGCGCGCGCCACCATCTACGAGCTCTACCAGGCGATGCTCGACCGCGAGGACGCCATGGATCACGACGATCAGCTGCGCGAGTCCATCCGCCTCCTCCAGAGCGATCCCGAGAAACGGCGCGCGTGGCAGGACAGGTGGCACCACGTGCTGGTCGATGAGTACCAGGACATCGAGCCCGCCCAGGAGCTCCTGATCCAGACCCTCGCGGCGCCCCACGACTCGCTGTTTGCGGTGGGCGACGAGGATCAGTGCCTCTACGCGTGGCGGCGGGCCAGCGTCGAGCGCATCATCGGCCTCGACCAGACCTACCCGGGCCTCGAGCGGCGGGCGCTCGAGACGAACTACCGGTGCCCCGAGGACGTCGTGCGGCGCTCGACGCGGCTGATCGAGCACAACCAGCGGAGGTTTCCCAAGACGATCATCCCGGCGCGGGGCGGGGTGGGATCCATCGCGGTCGGCCGGCACCAGGACATGGAGGCCGCCGCTGTTGCGGTCGCGGAGCTTGCGAGGGACGGCGGCTGGCGCCGCGGTGACGCGGTGGTGCTGGCGCGCAGCACCAGGCTCCTGCGCGGCGCGGGCATCGCCCTCGCGCGGGCGGGCGTGAGGTTCGACGGGCCGGATGCGATCTTCAAGCAGTCCGGCGCGCTCGGCACGCTCGAGGCGTACCTGCGGCTGCTGGCCGACCTCTCGCGCGCGTCGGCCGACGACGTGCAGGTGGCGTTCCGCGTGCCCAACCGAAACCTGCCTGCGGCTGCAGTCGGCGAGGTGACGGCGGCGCTTCGGGCCGGCGGCTCGTTCGCCGAGGCGGTGGCGGGCGTGCAGGCGCCGCGGCGGCAGCGCCTCGATGACGGCGCCCGGCTGCTGGACGAGCTCTCCCGCGAGGGCGACGCCTCCGCGGTGATCCAGCGGCTGCGGTCAGAGGGCGGCCTGGACGACTACTACGGCGAGTACGAGCAGATGTCGCCAACCGAGCAGGTCGACACCGAGACGCTCGAGTCCATCGAGGCCTGGGCCGTGCGAAAGACCATCGCGGAGGCGGCGGCGGGGATCGAGCGGCACACCAACCTGCTGCTCGAGCATCGGGATCCTGCAGGCCTCGAGCTCTCGACCATCCACGGCGCCAAGGGGCGCGAGTGGCCGGAGGTGGTGCTGTTCGGCTGCGACGACACGCAGCTGCCGCACCACCGGTCGCTCGAGACCGCCGAGGACACGGCCGGCGCAATCGAGGACGAGCGCCGGATCGCCTACGTCGCGTTCACGCGCACGATGACCCGGCTGCACCTCGTCTATGCCGACGAGCCGAGCCGGTTCCTGGTCGAGGCGGGCCTTGCTGAGGGCAAGCCGAAGCCGGTGGAGCTGCCGCCGCCTCCGCCTCCGCGCAGGCGCGCCGCGCGCGGCCCGGCGAGGGCCCGAGCGCGCGAGCCGAAGGTCGCCGGGCCCATCGGCGCGCTCATCGTCCGGCTCGAGTCGAACTCCATCGACGAGCGCCGTGCGGCCGCGGCCGACCTGGCATTCCAGCCCGTGCATCCCGCCGCGAGCGCCGCTCTGGCGGTGGCGCTGGCCGACCGCGACGCCCGCGTGCGCCAGACAGCGGCAGTCTCGCTGGGCCGCGTCGGCACCAGCGATGCACTGCCGGCGCTCGAGAGGCGGCTCACCGAGGAGTCCGAGGAGTTCGTGCTCGCGCGCGTGCGCATCTCGATGCGCCAGATCGAGCAGCGCGCCTAGCCTGCGGTGAACCCGGCGACCAGGTCGCCGAGCACGCCCGGCTGCTCGAGCCACGGGAAGTGGCCGCACTCGTCGATCACCTCGAGCCGGGCGCCGGGTATGAGCTCAGCCGCCTCGCGGGCCGTGCGGAGCGGAATGGGATCCTGGCGGCCGTGCACGATCAACGCCGGCATCGAGAGGCCCGGGAGCCCGCGCTCCAGCGTGCCGGCGGCGAGGTGCTCGTGCATCGACGCCCACGTGTCGGCATAGCACTCCACCGAGAGCCGCGATTCCGGCATCTCCGGCGCCGCCTCCCGCGTGTGGAAGTACGCGGGCCAGAGGAGCCGCAGCGACTCCATCGCCTCCGCGTCGGTGCCTTCGCCGCGCATTGCGCGCTGATCCAGCTCCTCGGCGCGGGCGGCATCGGCGGGCGGCGTTCGCGCCATCAGCTCGGCCGCGAACCCGGCCTCGCCGCCGTCGCCCACCGCGCCGAGCGCGCTCACCGAGATGAGGCCGTGCAGCCGCTCCGGGTGGGTCACGGCAACGTGCATGGCGAGGTGGCCGCCCCAGGAGTGGCCAAGGAGCCAGGCGCGCTCGAGCCCGAGGGCGTCCAGCACGGCGATCGCATCTGCGACGTGCTGCTCGACGGTGTAGGGCCCGCGCTCCAGGCTGGGCTCCACGCCGCGCTGCGTGTAGCGCACGAGCGTGCACCGGCCCGCGATCTCGGCCTCGAGGCCCTCGGTGTAGTCCGACGATCCCGGCCCGCCGTGCAGCACGAGCACCGCCGGCCCCGCGCCCGATCTGCTCCCACCCAGGCTCCCGCCCTCGACGGGCGCTGAGAACTGCTCGATCACGATGCCACTATCGCACGGATGTCACCGGTCATACGCCGCGAGCGCGCTCTCGGCGAACTGGCGCACGAGCGGCGAGGGGTCGCCCACGCGGCGGGCGAGCGCCAGCCGCAGCGTCACGTCCGAGCCCCGCAGCGGGCGCAGCGCGAGGTGCGGGCGGGTGAACGCCTGCATCGACTCGGGCACGAGCGCGACGCCGAGGCCCGCCGAGACGAGGCTCACGATGGTCTGCATCTCGTTGGCCTCCTGCACCACCTGGGGGCTGAAGCCGGCTCGGCTGCACACCGCGAGGATGTCGTCGAAGAGCCCGCTGCCGATCCTGCGCGGGAAGCTCACGAACGGCTGGTCGGCGAGGTCGCGCACGTCCACGACATCGCGCGACGCCAGCGGGTGGGAGTCGGGCAGCGCGGCCACGAGCTGCTCCTCGACCAGCGGCGTGACCTCGACGGCGTCGCTTCGCACCGGCGGCCGCACCAGGCCGATGTCGATCTGGCCCGACGTGAGCGCCTCGATCTGCGGGCCGGTGGTGAGCTCCACCAGCCGTACCTCGACCCTTGGGTGAGCCAGCCGGTGGGCGCGCACGATGGTGGGCAGTGTGCTGTAGGTCGCCGACCCGACGAAGCCGACGGTGAGCGCGCCGACCCGGCCGCCGGCGGCGTCGCGCATGGTCTGCTCGAGCCTGTCTGCCTGGGCCAGCAGCGGCGTGGCCTGCTCCTGCAGGAGCCGCCCGGCAGCGGTCAGCTGCACGCTTCGCCGGCTGCGGTCGAAGAGCGCCACGCCGAGCTCGGCCTCCAGCCGGCGGATCTGCTGGCTCAGGGGCGACTGCGCGATGTGCAGGCGCGCGGCAGCGCGGCCGAAGTGCAGCTCCTCGGCGACGGCGGTGAAGTAGCGAAGGTGGCGGAGCTCCATTGAGACTCCCATCGTCTCAAACATGGTCGAGATTGATCTTGGATATCTTACCCGGCTGTGCCTAGAGTGAGAGGCATGCAGACCGCTCCGCGCACCGGGCCCCTTGGCGGAATGAGCCCGTTCCTGCTGGGAGCCGGCGCGATGTTCGCGACGATGTACTCCACGCAGGCGATCCTGCCGCAGCTCGGCCAGTCGTTCGGCGTCTCGCCGTCGCAGGCGGGGCTCACCATCTCGGTGCTCGTCGTGGCGCTCGCCGTCGGCGCGTGGATCTGGGGGCCGCTCTCCGACCGCATCGGCCTGCGCCGCTCGCTGACGCTTGCAAGCACGCTCCTCGTCATCCCCGCCGTCATCGTGCCGCTCGCGCCCACGTTCGTCCTGCTCCTCGTCGCCCGCGCGGCGGAGGGACTCGTCATGCCCGGCCTCCTCACCGTCGGCGTGGGCTACATCGCCGACGTCTACAAGCCGCGCATCGGCTCGCGCGCGATGGGCTACTACATCTCGACGCTGGTGGTGGGCGGGCTCGTCGGCCGCCTCGGCGTGGCCCTCGTGACCGACGCGATCGGCTGGCGCTGGGCGATGGGCCTGCTCGCGATCCTCCCCGCGGCCGCCGCCGTCGTCGTGCGCCGCGGGCTCGAGCCCGACCCGGTCGTGCACCGCGAGCAGATCACGTATGCCGGATCGCGCCTGGGCCTCCTGCGAAACCGCACCCTCATCGGCGCCTCGGCGGCCGGTGCGAGCCTCTTCTTCGGGTTCGTCGGCGTGTTCTCGTTCGTGGACTACCGGCTGGAGGCGGCGCCGTTCTCGTACTCGCCGTCGATCGCGAGCCTCATCTTCGTGCTCTGGCTCTTCGGCGCCATCGGGCCGTCGGCGGGCACGCTCAGCGGCCGCATCGGCTGGCGCAAGGTGGCCGCCGCGGCGATGGTGATCGCGCTCGCCGGCGTGCTGCTCTCGTTCTCGTCGTCGATCGTCGTGATCGGCCTCGGGCTCGCGCTGTTCGCCGGGGCGATGTTCGCGGGCGTGACCGCGTGCCAGCTGGGCGTGGCCTCCTCCACCGAGCACAACCGCGGGTTCGCCACCGCCGTCTACTTCAGCGCCTACTACGTCGCCGGCGCCATCGGCGGCTACGTGCCGGGCCTCGCGTGGCAGTCATGGGGCTGGCACGGCGTCGCCGGGCTCGCCACGGGCGTCCTGATCGCCGGCTTCGCGGTGCTCGCAGCCACGGCCGGCTGGGCTCCTCAGCGGTCGGCCAGGGCGTCCCGCGCCGCCGTCTCGAACGACGTCAGCTCGAGCGGAATCAGCTCCTGAAGCGCGTCGTCGGTGACGACGGTGGGGTTCTTGAGGCCGTCGATCAGCGGCTTCGCAGTGCCGGCGTTCACGGGCGTCACGAGCCCCAGCCAGTGGGATGAGAGCCAGGGCGTGAGCACGGGCACCTCCACGATCAGCGGATGGTGGCCGCGGAGCTCGCCGATCACCTCGATCATGTTGCGGTAGGTCATCACCTCGGGGCCGCCGGCCTCGTAGATCTTGCCGAAGGTGTCCTCGCGCCCGCACACGCCGGCCAGGTAGCTCACGATGTCGTTGACGGCGATCGGCTGGGTGGGGGTCGATACCCACCGCGGGCACACCATGCCCGGGAGCCGGTCGACCAGCGCGACGATGGTCTCGAAGGCCGTGCTGCCGGGGGCGATGACCACTGCCGCGCGGATGGTGGTGACCGGCGTGGCGCCCTTCGCGAGCTCACGCTCGGTCTCGCGCCGGCTCCTGAGGTGCTCCGAGAGATCCTCCGAGTCGTCGCCGAGGCCGCCGAGGAACACGATCTGGCGCACGCCCGCGCTCTCGGCCGCCCGCGCCATGATGGCTGCGCCGCGGCGGTCGCGGGCGGCGAAGTCCGGCGTGCCGAGCGAGTGCACCAGGTAGTAGGCGACGTCGATCCCCTCGAGCGCCGCGCGCATGCTGGTGGGGTTTGCGATGTCGGCGGTGACCCAGCGGATGCCGTCTGCGTCGTCGCGCTCGCTGCGCGAGACGCCCGTCACCTCGTGGTGCTCGGCCAGGCGCGGGAGGAGCGCCCCGCCGACCGTTCCGGTTGCTCCGAAGACTGCGACTCTCATGCTCGTCCCTCTCTGATCAGGCGACGGAAGTAGTCACCGCTGATGGCCACGTGCAGTCGCGCCTGGATGCGCTTGTAGAGCTCGCCCGTCCAGTCGGGCGCGCCGGGCCGTGCCGCCAGCGTCGGGTGAAACCCCTTGATGCCCGACCACAGCAGCACCCGGTCGTCCAGCTTGCGCTGGGTAAAGGTGATGGTACCGGTCGGCTCGCGGCTCAGAAGGCCGCCGGTGATGGAGTAGACGCATGACACCGCGTCGGGCTCGACGGAGAGCTGGGCCGGCGTGAAGCGAAGAAGCGTCGGGCGCCCGACCAGCCGGATCTCGACCGCGGAGTCCAGCTCGCGCACCCGCACGAGGCCGCGGGTAGCCCGTCTGACCTCTCGCCAGTAGATGGAGCCAAGCTGCTTCGCGCCATGCTCGCTCATGGCGACCACCGGCTCGTGCGCCCAGACCTGCTGCGTTGATTCGACCGCGCCGTCCTCTGTTCGCGTCTCGGACGAACGCCATCCCCACAGGTCAGCGTTCGCCGGCATACGTACCCTTCGAGCGCGGATGGCAATCCGGGTTCATGTGGTGGATCTTGCCACCGCTACGATCCTGCAATGGCATCCGGGGACGTCGTCTTCATCACGGGAGCGTCGAGCGGCATCGGCGCCGAGACCGCCCGCCAGGCCGTGGCGAGCGGCCGGCGAGTGGTGCTCGCGGCGCGCCGCACGACGAGCTCGACGCCCTCGCGGCCGAGCTGGGCGGCGCCTCGAAGGCGCTCGCGGTGCGCTGCGATGTGACCGAGTGGGACGAGGTGCAGGCCGCCGTCGCAGCCGGGCTCGGGCACTTCGGCCGCATCGACGTGGTCTTCGCCAACGCCGGCTTCGGCGCCTCGCGCGGATTCCTGAACGAGAGCGTCGAGCACTGGCGCTCGATGATCCTCACCAACGTGCTCGGCGTGGCGCTCACGATCCGCGCGACGCTCCCGCACGTCCTCGAGCGAGGCACGGGCCACTACGTGCTCACGAGCTCCGTCGCAGGCCGCCGCGCGCTCCCGGGCTCGCTCTACTCGTCCACCAAGTGGGCGGTCACGGGCATGGGCCAGAGCCTGCGCGCCGAGCTCCGCCAGGATCACCCGACGCCGCCGTCAAGGTGACGCTGATCGAGCCCGGCGGGGTCGAGACGCCGTTCTTCGACAACCCGTCATCCGGCCGGCTCGAGGCAGACGACATCGCCCGCGCCGTCATGTACGCGCTGGATCAGCCCGCGCACGTTGACGTGGACGAGATGCTTGTGCTTCCCATCTCGCAGCCCTGAACTTCCCGCAAGGAGACGAGCCGTGGCAGACACCTGCACCCATCTCGATCACCATCGAGTATCACCGACCTGCCCGACCCCATCGCCGGCTGCGAGGACTGCCTGAAGATCGGCGCGCGCTGGCTGCACCTGCGCATGTGCACCACCTGCGGCCACATCGGCTGCTGCGACTCCTCGCCCAACCGCCACGCGACCGCGCACGCGAACGAGACCAGCCACCCGGTGATCCGCTCCGCCGAGCCGGGCGAGAACTGGTTCTGGTGCTACGCGGATGAGATCGCGTTCACGGTCGGGGATCGAGCGCGAGCTCGACAGCGAAGCGCACGAGGCAGCGCCGCGCCGTGCATCCTGGCGGTCGACGACGAGCCGTCGGTCGCGCGCGCGGTCGAGCGCGACCTGCGCCGCCGCTACGGCCGCGACTTCCGCGTGCTGCGGGCAGAGAGCGGCGCCGACGCGCTGGAGGCCGTGCGCGAGTCCAAGCTGCGCGGCGCGTCCGATCGCGCTGCTGGTGGCCGATCAGCGCATGCCGGTGATGATCGGGCGTCGAGTTCCTGGAGCAGGCGATCGAGCTCGCCCCGGAGGCCAAGCGCGTGCTGCTGACCGCCTACGCCGACACGCAGGCGGCGATCGACGCGATCAACCGCGTGGCGCTCGACCACTACCTGCTGAAGCCGTGGGATCCGCCGGAGGAGCAGCTCTACCCGGTGGTGGACGACCTGCTGGACGAGTGGCGGGCCGACGCGCCCCAGCCGTCTGACCGCATCCGCGTGGTGGGCCACCGCTGGTCGCGCGAGTCGCACGATGCACGCGATTTCCTGGCGCGAAACCAGGTGCCGTACAGCTGGCTCGACATCGAGCGCGACGACGAGGGACAGCGGCTGGTCGCAGCCTCCAACGGCAGTGCCGCGCTGCCGCTGGTGCTGTTTCCCGACGGCGGATCGCTGCAGGCTCCCACCATCTCCGAGCTCGCCGAGCGCGCCGGGGTGCGGCGCCGCGCCGAGCTGCCGTTCTACGACCTGGTGATCGTCGGCGGCGGCCCCGCCGGCCTGGCGGCCGCGGTGTACGGCGCGTCCGAGGGGCTCTCGACCGCGCTCATCGAGCGTGAGGCGCCGGGCGGCCAGGCGGGCCAGAGCTCGCGCATCGAGAACTACCTGGGCTTCCCGTCGGGCCTCAGCGGCGGCGACCTCGCGCGGCGCGCGACGGCGCAGGCCACGCGGTTCGGCGCCGAGCTGCTCTCCGTCCAGGAGGTCACGGGCATCGACGAGCGCGGCCCGGCGAAGATCGTGCACCTGGCGGATGGCGACCCGCTCGGCGCGGCTGCGGTGATCGTCTCGACCGGCGTGGACTACCGCCGGCTCGACGCGCCCGGCATCGAGCAGCTCACGGGGCGCGGCGTCTACTACGGCGGATCTCGTAGCGAGGGCGTGTCGTGCCGCGACGAGCACGTGGTGGTGGTCGGCGGGGCCAACTCGGCCGGCCAGGCGGCGATCTACTTCTCGGGGTACGCCCAGCGCGTGACCCTGATCTACCGCGGGGACACGCTCTCCAAGAGCATGTCGCGCTATCTCATCGACCACATCGACAGCGTCGAGAACATCGATGTGCGCCTGAACGGCGCCGTCGCCGAGGCCCACGGGGATGAGTCGCTCGAGTCGATCACGGTGAAGAACACGGTCACGGGCGAGCTGGACGAGGTCGAGCTCGCGGCGATGTTCGTGTTCATCGGCGCCCGGCCGCAGACCGACTGGCTGCCCGACTCGGTCGCCCGCGACCCGCGCGGATTCGTGCTGTCCGGGCCGGAGCTCCTGCTGAAGGACGTGCGGCCGCGCTGGCGGCTCGACCGAAACCCGCACCTGCTCGAGACGAGCTTCCCCGGCGTCTTCGTCGCCGGTGACGTGCGGAGCCAGTCGATGAAGCGCGTCGCCTCGGCCGTGGGGGAGGGCTCGATGGCGGTCAGCTTCGTGCACGAGTACCTGGCGGTGGCGGGGTGATCGAGCTGCTGCGCGGCCTCGACCTGTTCGAGGGCATCCCGGACGACACGCTCGAGGAGTTCGCCTCGAAGGCGACCATGGAGCAGCTCGGCGTCGGCGACCCGCTGTGGATCGAGGGCAAGCCGATCAACCGCTTCCTGGTGCTGGTCGAGGGCACGGTGGAGTGGTCGCGGTGCATCAACGGGGTTGATGTGATCGTCGGCGAGCGGGCGGCCCCGACGTACGCGGGGGCGACGAACCTGCTCACGGGCGATACGACGGTCGCAAGCGGCCGCGCGCTCACGCCGCTCACGATCCTGGTGTGGCAGGCCGACGTGTTCCGGCAGTTCCTGCACGACAACCCGTCGGCGATGAAGACGGCGGTGCGCCTGATCGCGCCGATCGCGCAGGCGGCCGAGTCGGCGCTGCGCCAGCAGGAGAAGCTCGCCGCGCTCGGCACGCTCAGCGCCGGGCTCGCCCACGAGCTCAACAACCCGGCGGCGGCGGCCAGCCGGACGGCGACCGAGCTCGGCAAGGCGTTCGACACGCTGGAGGGGACGCTTCGCAAGTTCGTGTCATCGGGCGTCGAGCGAGAGCAGGCGGCGACGCTGCTCGAGCTGCAGCAGCGGGCCGTCTCCCAGTGCCACGCCGGGGGCGAGGACGAGAGCCCGGTGGAGGCGGCCGACCGCGAGGACAGGCTCGCTGCCGAGCTCGACGAGATGGGGCAGGAGGGGTGGCGGCTGGCTGAGCCGCTCTCGCTCGCGCGGGTGGACGGGGAGTGGCTCACCGATCTGCGGGCTGCGGCCGGGTCGGATGGGGCGGCAGGTGCTGCGCTCGAGTGGGTGGCGGCGTCGCTCACGGCTCACAGCCTGGTGGCGGAGCTGCACGAGAGCACGGAGCGCATCTCCGATCTGGTGTCGGCGGTGAAGGACTACACCCACATGGATCGCGCCGCGGTGGAGGAGGTCGATATCCACGAGGGGCTCATCAGCACGCTCAAGATCCTGGGCTACCGGATCAAGCACGGCGACATCACCATCGTCAAGAACTTCGACAAGACGCTGCCGCGGGTGATGGTGCACGGCTCCGAGCTGAACCAGGTGTGGACGAACCTGCTCGTGAACAGCCTGGACGCGCTCGACGGCAAGGGCACGATCACGCTCACCACCCGGTCGGGGCCGTCGAACGGCGTCATCGTCGAGATCTCCGACGACGGGCCGGGCATCCCGCCCGAGGTGCAGTCACGGGTGTTCGAGCCGTTCTTTACCACGAAGGGCGTGGGGAAGGGCACCGGCCTCGGGCTCGACATCTCGCGCCGGATCCTTCTGAGCCACCGCGGCAACCTCCAGGTGCGCTCCCAGCCCGGCGAGACGACGTTCACGGCCACGATTCCCGGCACGACGGGCGCCACCGCCTCCGCCTGAGCGGCGTCGCAGGAGTGTGCCGAGCGGTGAGGGCTTCGCGACGAATGCGTCGCGATTGTTCGAACTGTGCCTGGCACCTGGTGTTTCAGGTCTGTGCCGAGCTGTGACGGCTTCGCGACGGATGTGTCGCGGGTGTTCGAACTGTGCCTGGCACCTGGTGTGACGGCTCCGTGACGGATGCGTCGCGGCGGTTCGGACTGTGCCTGGCACCGGCACCGGCTATTCCCAGTCGTAGCGCACGCCGGCCGCCGCCCGCCAGCGGTCGAGCGTCCGCATCGTCGCGAGCGACTCCGCCCACGAGCGCTCCCAGGCAGCCGGCCCGGCCGCGATCAGCGCTTCGAACCCCGCGAGCTCCAGCGCGAAGATGTGGCCCTCGGCGGGGATCTCGAGAACCTCCGATCCAGAAGCGATGCGCGTGGGCGTGTCGCGGCACTCCGGGATCCAGCACGGCTGATCGATCACGATCTCGCCCGCCGTCCCCGAGACGCGCACCTCGTGCCGCTGCCCGAGCGTCACCGCGCACTCCACCTGCGCGATCACCGGGCCCGGATACGTCAGCAGCGCCGCCGCCTGCAGGTCGACGCGCTCCACCGGATCCAGCCGCGCGGCGCCGGCCACGACCGCCGGCTCACCGCCGCCCGCCAGGAGCTGCGACATCGAGACGCAGTAGCAGCCCACATCGAGGATCCCGCCGCCTGCAAGCTCGTGGGAGGTGAGCCGGCCGATCTCGCCGGGGCCCGCCGCGAAGCTGAACGTCACAGAAACGGCCCGCACGTCGCCGATCGCGCCGTCGGAGATCATCCGAAGCAGCGTGCGCGTCTGCGGATGGAATCGGTAGGCGAACGCCTCCATCACGAGCCTGCCGGCGTCGCGCGCCGCCGCAATCACCTCCTCGGCCTCTGCCGCGTTCACCGTGACCGGCTTCTCGCACAGCACATGCTTCCCCGCCCGCAGCGCGGCGATCGTCAGCTCCGCATGCGAGCGGTGCGGCGTCGCCACGTACACGGCGTCCAGCCGGGGATCCGCCATCAGCTCGCCGTACGACCCGAACGCCCGCGGGATGCCGTGCGCCGCGGCAAATCCCGCCGCGCGATCGGCGTTTCGCGACGCCACCGCCGCCACGTCGGCCGCATCTGCGACCTCCGCGGCGATGGCGCCCGTACCGAGGATCCCCAGCCGCACGCTCACTCCGTCTCCTGGCCCTCGGGCATCATCCACACGGCGCCGAGCAGGAAGCAGATCGCGCCCCAGAACGTCCCCGAGGTGTCGAGTGCGGCATCCAGCAGGTCGCCGGTCGCGGGCAGCACGTACCCCGCAATCGCCGAGATTCCGAAGAGGATCGAGCCGAGCATGTTGATGGCCGCGATCCGCCACCCCCGGCTGCGCGGATTCCACGAGATCCACCGGTGCCCGACCTCGGCGTAGGCCAGCTGGCTCGCGATGAGGAAGCAGATCGACCCGAGCGCATCGGGCCACCACACCCGCAGATCCTGCTGGTGGGTCGTGAGCCCGGTGATCAGCGCATCGCCCGTGGTCAGGTTGAAGAACACCGTGCCGACCAGCTGCACGGACGTCGCCCACCAGTCCACACGATCGGGCTGGTAGGCGAACCAGCGCCGCCGCCGGTCGCCGTGATCGGTGCTCGGCGACGCGCTGATGGCCTCGGCGTACTGCAGGTAGGAGGCCGACGTGAAGAAGATCGACCCCACGAAGTACGTCACGGCATCCGCCCGCTCACCCACCAACGAGCTGTACCCGGCAACCGAGCCGAGCGCGAACAGCGCCGAGCCCACCACGAAGAGCGCCGCACACCACCAGCCCATCTCGCGCGGCGCCCAGTACGGCGACCCGGCCCCGCGGCGCTTGCGGTGCCGGCGCGACGTCCACTCGGCCCGCGTGCCGTCCTCCAGCTCGTAGAGCACGCGCGTGACGAACGGCCCGGGTCCGTCGCTTCGCAGGACGCGTGCGCCCGGTGGGAGATCGACGTAGGCGCTTCGCTCGCTCAGAGAGAGCGACACTATCAGGCGCTTCCGCCGGTGCTCATGAGAGACTTGCCCGGTGACGACCACCGAGCTGACCTCGCTCCTGATCATCGTTGGGGCCGCGGCGCTGGCGCCGCTGCTCGCGGATTTCGCCCGCCGGGTGAAGGTGTCGGTCGTGGTGGTCGAGCTGCTGCTCGGCATCCTCATCGGGCCCCAGGTGCTGGGCATCGCCCACATGGGCCCGACGCTCTCGGTGCTGCAGCAGTTCGGGCTCGCGTTCCTCTTCTTCCTGGCGGGCAACGAGGTCGAGATCGAACGCGTCAAGGGCCGTCCGATGGAGCTCGCCGCGCTCGGCTGGGGGCTCTCGTTCGCACTCGCGCTGGGTCTCGTCGCCATCCTGCAGACGACCGGCGTGACCGGCGACACGCTCTTCATCGGCACCGCGCTTGCATGCACGTCGATGGGGACGCTCGTGCCGATCCTCGGTGACGCCGACGACCTCGAGACGAGGTTCGGCGCATACGTGCTGGCGGCCGCGACCGCGGGTGAGATCGGCCCGATCATCGCCGTCTCGGTGTTCTTCTCGACCGGCGCGAACCACTCGACCACGGCGCTGCTCCTGGTCGTGTTCCTCGCGGTTGCCATGGGCCTCGCGTTCGTGGGGATGAAAGTCCGCCAGCCGCGGGTGGAGCAGGTCATGAAGCGGACGATGTTTCGTAGCGGCCAGTTCGCGCTTCGCACCGCGATCTTCGTGCTCGTCGCGATGGTGTACCTGGCCGACCGCCTGGGGCTCGACATCATCCTCGGTGCGTTCGCCGCCGGCTTCGTGATCGGCCTGGTGGGCGGGCCCGAGGAGAAGGATCAGCTCTACGTGAAGCTCGAGTCCATCGGCTTCGGGTTCTTCGTGCCGATCTTCTTCATCACCACCGGGATCCAGTTCAATCTCGACGCCGTCCTCACCAGAGGCGGGCTCGAGCGGCTGCCGCTCTTCGTGGCGCTCTTCTTCTTCGTGCGCGGGCTGCCCGCGTTCCTCTTCTACGTGCGGGCGCTGCCGCGAAACGACCGCCTGCCGCTCGCCCTGCTCTCATCCACGACGCTGCCGCTGGTGGTCGCGATCACCGGCACGGCGGTCGCCCGCGGCGACATGGGCTCGGCCACCGCGGCGGCCATGGTGGGGGCCGGCATGTTCACGGTGCTGATCTTCCCGCCGCTCGCGCTGCAGCAGCGCATGAAGGCGAAGCGGGCCGATCCCGAGACCGTGTAGCGTCGCGCCCGATGCGACCGGTGATCGGCTACACGATCGAGCTCGAGGATCCCCTGCTGGGAGAGGTCGAGCCGTCGCTGCGAAAGCCGCTGGAGCAGGCCGGCGCGGTGGCTGTCGTCCTGCCGCGCGCGACGCCGGTGGGAGACGTCGATGCGCTGCTCGACCTCGTCCAGGGCGTCCAGCTCTGCGGCGGCTCCGACGTCGATCCCGAGCACTACCGCCAGGAGCGCCACCCCATGACCAGGCCCATCCACCCCGATCACGACGCGTTCGAGCTGGCCCTCGCCCGCGGCGCGCTGGAGCGGGGGATCCCGGTGCTCGGCATCTGCCGCGGCATCCAGGTGCTGGCGGTGGCCGACGGCGGCGAGCTCACCCAGCACGTCGCGGAGCTCCACGCCGGCGCGCACATGCACGAGTACTCCTGGGCCGACCTTGCGATCGCGCCGCCCGGCGACCACTGGCACGAGGTGGAGGTCGAGCCCGGGTCGAGCGCCGAGTCGTGGTTCGAGGGCGGCAACCGCCGCGTCAACTCGTTCCACCACCAGGCGGTGGCGCGCACCGGCGCGCGGCTCTCACCCACGGTGCGCACGCCCGACGGCGTGATCGAGGCGATCGAGCGCACCGACGGCAACGGCTGGGCGGCGGGAGTGCAGTGGCACAACGAGCTGATGTGGCGCTTCGACCACCGGTTCCTGCGGCCCCACGCCCAGCTCGTCGCCGCCGCGGGGGTCAGTCGCTGAGGATCGCCTTCGCCGCGTGATCGCCCGGCAGGCCGGTGAGGCCGCCGCCGGGGTGGGCGCCCGAGCCGCACAGGTAGAGGCCCGGGATCGCCAGCCGGTGCCGCGCGAGGCCGATGACCGGCCGCCAGGCGAAGAACTGGTCGAGCGCCAGCTCGCCGTGGTACACGTGCCCCCCGGCCAGGCCGTACTCGCGCTCGAGATCATCGGGCGTCAGCGCCGACTTCTTGCTCACCAGCTTGCCGATTCCCGGCGCGTAGCGCTCGAGCTCCCTGACGGTCGCGTCCAGCACCGCCTTGGGCTTCACGCCCGGCGGCACCCACTGCACGAGCGCCTCCAGCCGCTGCGGGCCGTCCTCACCCAGCGTCGGGATGGTCGCCTCGATCATCGGATGCTCGCTCAGCTCGCCGTACTTCGACGCGTCGAACGCGCGCTCGAGGTCGTCCACGCCGGGCGCGGTGAGGATCCGGCCCGAGAGCCGCGCTGAGTCGTCCACGCCGGTGAACTCCGGCAGCGACTTCAGCTGGAGCGTCACCCGCGCGGTGCGCCCCGGCGTGCGGATGTTGCCTGCGCGCCAGCGCAGCTGCGGCCCGACCACCACGGGATCGACCCAGCGCGTGAGCACCGTCTTCGGATCCACGGCGCATGCGACCACCGGCGCAGAGATCTCGGTGCCGTCCGAGAGCCGCACGCCCTCGACCCGGCCGGCGCGCGTGAGCACGCGCTCGACCTCGGCGCCGACGCGGATCTCGACCCCTGCCGCCGTCGCTGCGGCCGCGAGCGCCTCGGTCACGGCCACCGGGCCGCCGCGCGCGTGGACGCTCTCGCCGGCCGCGCCCCCGTCGTTGCCGGCGGAGTCGTTCAGCAGCACGAGCGCCGTGCCGGCCGACCACGGCCCCATCGCGGTGAAGCGCGTGCCGCGGGCCACTAGCGCGGCGCGCACGGCGTCTGACTCGAACCACTCACCCACCAGGTCGGCGCCCGCCATCGGGAGCGCACGGGTGAGCTCGCGCCCCGGCTTTGGCCCCAGCGCGCGAAACGCGCGGCCCAGGCCGAGCGCGCCCCCGGCGTCGCCGCGCGACGCGCGATCGAGCCGCGGCGGAGTGGTCTCCTGCATCGTCCCCAGGAAGCCGGCCATCGCCCGCACGTGCGCGTCGAACTTCGGATAGGCCGCGGCGTCGGCGGCGGAGTGCTCGCCCAGCTCGAGCGCCGTGCGATCCACGTCGCGCCAGAACGTGAGCGGCGGTGCGTCGGGCCGCAGCGCCAGCAGCCGCGCGGGCGGATCCACCAGCTCGAGGCCATGGCTGCGGAGGCCCAGCTCGTCGATCATCGACCGGCGCATGCGCCCCGCGGTCAGCACGATCTCGGCGATGCCGCCGACGCTCTCGCGCCGCTCCAGCACCACCACGCGGCGGCCGCTCTGGGCCAGGCGGATGGCGCAGACCAGGCCGTTGTGCCCGCCTCCGGCGACGACCGCGTCGTAGCTCGTCATCGCTTCACCCGATCGAGGCCGGAGCGCCGGGACTTCAGCAGCTCGAGCGCCGCGATGCGGCCTGGTGCGCCCATGATGCCGCCGCCGGGATGGGTGGCCGAGCCGCACATCCAGAGCCCGTCCACCGGCGTGCGGAAGCGCGCGTAGCCCGGCACGGGGCGGTTGAAGAAGAGCTGCTCGAGCGAGAGCTCGCCCTGGAAGATGTTGCCCTCGCTCAGGCCGATCCGCTGCTCGATATCGAGCGGCGTCAGCACCTGCTTGTCCACGATGATGTCGCGGATGTTGGGTGCGCGCTCCTCGATGGTGGCGATGACCGACTCCCCGAACGCATCGCGGGCCGCATCGTCCCAGAGGTTGCCGTCGGCCAGGTGGTACGGCGCGTACTGCACGAAGCACGAGATGACGTGCTTGCCCGGCGGCGCCATCGACGGGTCAACCAGCGTCGGGATGATCATGTCGACGTAGGGGTGCGCGGACGGCCGGCCGTACTTCGCGTCGTCGTAGGCGCGCTCCATGTACTCGAGCGAGGGGGAGAAGCTGATCGCGCCGCGCAGGTGCTCGCCGGTGCCGGGCAGGCACGTGAAATCGGGGAGGCCGTCGAGCGCCAGGTTGACCTTGCCCGAGGAGCCGCGGTACTTGTAGCGGTCCACCTCGGCCTCGAACTCGGGATCGAGCGTTCCCGGCTCGAGCAGCTGCTTGAAGGTGACGCGGCTGTCAGCGCTCGAGAGCACCACATCGGAGAGGAGCTCCTCGCCCGACTCGAGCGTCACCCCCGTCACGCGGCCGCCGGACACATCCACACGCGCCACCGGCGCCTCGGTGCGGATCTCGGCGCCCAGCGCCTCGGCTGCCGAGGCGATCGCCAGGCTGATCCCGCCGGTGCCGCCGCGGGGGATGCCCCAGGCCCGGAACGCGCCGTCGATCTCGCCCATGTAGTGGTGCAGCAGCACGTACGCGGTGCCCGGCGAGTGCACGCCCTGGAAGGTGCCGATGATGCCCGAGGCAGACATCGTCGCCTTCAGCGGATCGGTCTCGAACCACTGGTCGAGGAAGTCGGCGGCGCTCATCGTCATCACCTGGATGAACGTGTCCTTCAGCTTTCGCGGGAGCTCGGCAAAGCGCTTGCCCAGCGGCAAAAGCGAGAGCCACTCGAGCGGGTTGATCCGGCCTGCATCGGGCGGCACGGCGGCGAGGATCGGCTTGATGAACCGTGCCATCTGCACCATCAGCTGGCCGTACTCCTCGTATGCCTCGGCGTCGGAGAGCGACCAGCGGCGCAGCTCGCGCACCGTCTTCCCGTGGTCGTTCACGCGCCAGAGGTAGTCCTTCTCGAGCGGTGTCAGGGTGCCGTCGAGCGGCAGGATCTCGAGGCCGTGGCGGGGCAGCTCCAGGTCACGCACGATCTCCGGCCGCAGGAGCGAGACCACGTACGACGCGACGCTGAACCGGTAGCCGGGCACGATCTCCTCGGTCACCGCAGCGCCGCCCAGCACATGGCGGCGCTCGAGCACGACCACCTTCATCCCCGCCCGGGCGAGGTAGGCAGCGGTGACCAGTCCGTTGTGGCCGCCACCGACCACGATTGCGTCATATCGCTCAGGCACGCGCGCATGCTACCGCCCGGGGCCGTAGACTTGCACGCCATGAGTATCGGCACACCATTCTTCGAGCGCGAGACGCTGCGAAACGCGAAGACCGCGTGGGGTGAGTGGTCGGGGTACCTGGCAGCGGCCACGTATGCGGATTCGCACGACATCGAGTACAACGCCATCCGCCAGGGCGCGGGCGTGATCGACGTCTCGCCGCTCTACAAGTACGTGCTGAGCGGCCCCGATGCCGAGCGCCTGGTCGACCGCGTGATCACGCGCGACGCGACCAGGATCGAGGTGGGGCAGGTCGTGTACACGCCGTGGTGCGACGAGCGCGGCAAGGTGATCGACGACGGCACCGTCGCGCGCCTCGACGACACCACCTTCCGCTGGACGGCGGCCGATCCGCAGTACCGCTGGCTGCACATGAACGCGGCCGAGCTGGACGTCGAGATCACCGACGTGAGCGAGGCGCTGGGCGCGCTCGCGCTCCAGGGCCCCCGGGCACGCGCCATCCTCGAGGATCTCACCTCGGAGAGCTGGGATGACGTGCGGTACTTCCGGCGCCGCTCGACGAAGGTCGCCGGGGTGGAGATCGACGTGACCCGCACCGGCTACACGGGCGATCTCGGCTACGAGCTGTTCATTCCCGCGAAGTCGGCCGCGAAGGTCTGGGACCCGCTCTTCGCCGCCGGCGAGGCCCACGGCATCCGCCCGGCGGGCATGCGCGCGCTTGACGTGGTGCGGCTCGAGGCAGGGCTCATCCTGATCGAGGTCGACTACACCAGCGTGAAGCACGCCGAGGCGCCCGACCACGAGTACTCGCCGTACGAGCTGGGCCTCGGCCGCCTCGTGAGCTTCACCAAGGGCCCGTACGTGGGCCGCGCGGCGCTCGAGGCCGAGCACGCCCGCGGCGGCCCGCGCCGGCGGCTGGTGGGCATCGAGATCGAGTGGGAGGGCATCGAGGCGGAGTTCGCGCGCCACGGGCTGGCGCCGCACGTCTCGGCGGTCGTCGATCGCAGCCCGATCCCAATCTTCGCAGGCCGCAAGCAGATCGGCCGCGCCACGAGCACCGGCTGGTCGCCCACTCTCAAGAAGATGATCGCCCTGGCGTCGGTCGATCCCGAGCACGAGGCCGTGGGCACGCGCTTCAAGATCGAGTGGACGGTCGAGGGCGAGCGCGGCAAGGTGCCGGCGCGCGTCGTCGAGCTGCCGTTCCTCGACCTCGAGCGAAAGCGTGCGTAGAGGCGCGCTCCTGGCGGTGGTCATGGCGCTCTCGCTGGCCGTGCCGGCAGCCGCCGGAGCCGGCACAGCGATCACGCCGCGCACGGTCACCGTCGTGCTCGACCCGGGCCACGACCTCTACGCGAACCTCGCCACCGAGCCGATCGGCCCCGGATCGAGCATCCGCAAGATCAGGGACGGCGGCGGCACGTCAGGCGTGGTCACCGGCCAGCGCGAGTCCGTCGTGAACCTGCGGATCGCCCTTCGGCTGCGGGCGCTCCTGCAGGCCGCCGGCCACATCCGGGTGAAGATGACCCGCACCACCACGTGCTGTGTCAGCCACGGAAACGTCTGGCGCGCCCAGTACGCCAACGGGTCGGATGCGGCCCTCTTCCTGCGGATCCACACCGATGGGTCCACCGACCACGCGATCGCCGGGACTTCGACGCTCTACCCGGCGAACCACCCCGGGTGGACGAGCGACATCTACGACCGGAGCCTGCAGGCGGCAAAGATCATCCAGAGCCAGCTGGTGGCAAAGCTCGGCTGGCCCGGCCGCGGCATCGTGCCGCGCTCCGACATCACGGGGTTCAACTGGTCCAACCGGCCGGTGGTGCTCACCGAGGTCGGCTTCCTCACGAACCCGGCGAGGATCCGGCGCTCAAGACGTCCGCGACGGTGATCCGGGCAGCGCTCGGCCTGCGAAACGGCGTGCTCGCCTACCTGCACGCCCGCGGCCTTCGCTGATCGCGGTCACAGACACCGGTCGCTTCCGGGGGTACACTGTGGGGTGTGAATAGTTACTCTAGTAACAAAGTCACCCTCGGAAGGAGCCGCAATGAAACGCCACTCCGGCGATCAGGCCTGGGGCATCAAGGTGGGACTTCTGGGGGTGGTCGCGTTCATGACGTGGCCCGTCTGGGGCGAGATGGCGGCGGCGTACCACCACTTCTCGTGGTCGCTCGCGGCCTCAGCGCTCATCCCGCTGAGCATCACCTTGGCAGTGCCGTTCCTGCTCTTCGACGGCCCGGAGCGAGTTGGCTCGGGCGTTCGCAGGTTCGAGCACTTCGTGCACGTGGATAACCTGCTGCACCACGGCCGCCCGCACCGTCACGCCTGAAGCGACGCCGCCGGCTTGCCGGCACGGACGTCCGCCACCGAGGCGGCGATCGTGTCGGCAACCTGGCCCAGCTGCTCCTCGCTGATCACGTACGAGGGCGAGATCTGCAGCGCCCGGCCGGCGAGCCCGCGGGTGAGCACGCCGCGCACGCGGCAGCGCTGCACGATGCGGTCGAGCAGCGTGGGGTCGGCCTTGCGGAGGTCGGCGTCGATCTCGACGGCGGCCAGCAGCCCGAGGCCGGCGCGCACCTCGCTCACCTCGTCCAGCTCGGCCAGCGGCGCGACTGCGTCGGCCAGCACTCCCTCGAGCTCGAGCACCCGCTCGAGCAGGCCCTCGCGCTCGATCACGTCGAGGTTCGCGAGGCCCGCAGCGCATGCGCTGGGATGGCCCGAGTACGTGAACCCGTGCCGGAACATCGGCCCGCCCGGGGCCGAGAAGAAGGGCTCCTGCACGCGCCTCGAGGCAAGGACGGCACCCAGCGGCTGATAGCCGGAGGTGATCACCTTCGCGCACGTGATCAGATCGGGCTGGATCCCCAGCCGCTCGCTGCCGAACCAGGTGCCCAGCCGGCCGAATCCCGTGATCACCTCGTCGGCGATGAGGAGCACGTCGTGGGCGCGGCAGATCTCCTGCACCCGCTCCCAGTAGCCTGGAGCGGGGTGGATGATGCCGCCCGCGCCGATCACGGGCTCGCCGATGAACGCCGCGATCTCCCCGGCGCGCTCGGTCAGCAGCGCGTCGAGCGCCTCGGGGTCGTTGTGCGGCACGATGGCCACGTCGGGGATCAGCCCGCCGAAGCCCTCGCGGTTGGTGGGGATGCCGGCGAGGCTCGTGCCGTAGGCGTTCATGCCGTGGTAGGAGTGCTCGCGGTGCACGATCACCTGCTTGCCCGGCTGCCCGAGGGCGTGCCAGTAGCGGGTGGCAAGCTTTGCGGCGGTGTCAACCGACTCCGATCCGCCGCTGGTGAAGAACACCGCGGCGCCGGGGATGGGCGAGAGCGCCGAGATGCGGTCGGCGAGGTCGAGCGCGGGGCGGTTCGCCAGCCGCTCGAACGTGTCGAACGCGGCCAGCTCGCGCATCTGCGCGGCGACGGCGTCTGCGATCTCCGTCCGGCCGTGGCCGATCCCGCAGTACCAGAGCCCGGCGCGCGCGTCGATGTACTCGCGGCCCTGCTCGTCCCACACCAGGGCGCCGCGGCCGCGCGCGATGACGACCTCCTCGTCCTTCACAACCGCCATGTCCGCGAACGGATGCCAGAGATGCGTGCTCATGCTGGGGTAGACGATAACGCAGTGGCCGCCGTCACGAGCGCAGCGAACGCCGCGGCGCCCGTGCCGCGCGGGTCGGCGTCGGGGTGCCAGAGCACTCCCAGGCAGAATCGCAGCGCCGGATCCTCGATCGCCTCGACGATCCCGTCGGCGGCAGTCGCCGAGACGATCAGCCCCTCGCCGACGCGCGCGACGCCCTGGTGGTGGTGCGAGCGCACCGTCTGCCGGGCGCCCGCCACCCGTGCCGCGAGGGTCCCGGGCACGGTCACCACGTCGTGGGTGCCCATGGTGCGATCGTCGGCTCGGTGCGGCGTGATCTCGATCGAGTCGGGCAGGTGCTGGTCGAGCGTCCCGCCGCGCACCACGTTCAGGAGCTGCATGCCGCGGCAGATCCCGAGCACCGGGAGATCGCGCTCGAGCGCCCGCGTCAGGAGGCCGATCTCGCTCTCGTCGCGGCGCTGGTGCGGCGGCCCGCTGGCCGGGTGGTGCTCGGCCCCGAACCGCTCGGCGGCGATGTCGTCACCGCCGATCACGACGAGCCCGTCGAGCAGATCGAGCACGTCGTCCGGCTCGGTCGCCCAGAGCGGGTCTGCGGGCAGCACCAGCGGCCGGCCGCCGGCAAGGCGCACGCCCTCGACGTAGCCCTGGCTCACCAGCACGGCGTCGGTCGCCCAGTGCGACATCGCCGCGTGGGCCCAGTAGCTGGTGATCCCGATCGAGGGTCGGCGCGGCATCGAGTGCCTACGCTAGCGCGGCGATCAGTCTTCGGGCAGCGTCAGGTCGGCGAGCACCGAGCCGCCGGTGTCGCGCACGTCGTCGTCGATGTTCAGCATTCGCTCGCGCACGGCATGCTCGACGTGACGTCCTGCGGTCTCGGCCAGCGCCTCGCCGAGCGGCGTGAGCTTGGTGTGGCCGCTGGCCCCGCTTCGCACGGCGACGCCGCGGCTGGTGAGGCGCAGGGCGAGCTGCTTGGCCTGGCTGTTGCTCGCCGAGAGGTGATCGGCCAGCTCGGCTGTGGTGAGCCGCTCGCCGGACTCGAGCAGGAGCAGCGCGTAGAGCTCCATCGGGCGGAGCTCCAGCTTTCGCGCCACGTCCAGCACGGCGCGGTCGATAGCCCGGACCATTCGCAGCCCCGCCGGCATGTCGGCGACGGCGAGGGAGGGGGAGCCGCCGGAGACAACGCTGAGGCGGCGGGGCATGCGAAGGTTGTGGTGCGGTGTTGCCATGGGGAAGAGTCTTGCGGGGCAAAACGCCCCGCGCGCTCCCCATTTTGGGGTATTTCCAGGAGAAAGTCCGGAGCATGACAGCCCTGTTGACAATCGTCGCTGGTGCGTACTGATCAAAGACCAAGTCGCGCAGGGCCAACCGGAAGCGCGCGCTCCGTCCGGTAGGCGTGCAGCTCGTGGCCGTACTCGTGCAGCCAGGCAGTCGCCTCCCGGCGGCCGGGCTGGTGGCGCTCGACGAGGCTCCAGAACGCACGTGAGTGGTTGGGCTGCAGGATGTGGCAGAGCTCGTGCACCACGACGTACTCGAGGATCTCCGACGGTGCGAGCAAGAGCCGCCACGAGAACGAGATCGTCCCGCTCGATGAGCACGATCCCCAGCGCGAGCGCGGATCGCGGATCGAGAGCCGCGTGGCTGTCACCCCGATCTCGGGCTGCCACAGCCGCACGCTGGCCGCGATCCGCTCGCCCGCCTCGCGCCGGTACCAGCGCTCGATCGCGACCGCCGCATCCGCATCCTCGCCGCCCACTGTCAGCACGCCCGCCGAGAGCCGCGCAGTCGCACGGCCCGGCCGGCGTGCGACCGGCACGGTCTGGCCGTTCAGGTGCACCACGCCGCGCCGGTCGAGCCCCAGGCGCGACGGGCGCTCTGCCACTGCGCGCGCCGAGCGCAGCCGCTCGTCGATCCAGGCGCGGTTCTGCTCCAGCACCTTGCGGATGGAGCGGTCGCTCGTGCCGGTGGGGACGATCACCTCCAGGGGCCGGTTCGGGCCCACGCCGATGCGCATCCCGCGGCGCCGCCGCGACTCCCGCACCTGAACGGCCACCACCTCGTCGCCGAGCCGAAGCGCGATCGGGGCACGGCCGGCGTCGGTCACCGGGTGAGGTCGTCCATGCCCATCACCATCGTCGGCGCGGCGATGGTGTGGTCGTCCTTGGTGGGGATGACGGCCGTGCCGACGGCGAAGAACTCGATCACGTGCGATCCCCAGCCGTGGCTTCGCTCGGTGAGCTGCACGCCGACGATGCCCTCGGCCTGGGCCGCCTGGGCCTCGGCCTGCATCCGCTCCATCGCGAGCTCGCGCGCGTCGTAGAGCGCCTGCGTGTAGTTGGTCATCTCGACGTTTCGGCCGGCCGATTTGAGGAACCCGCGCAGGCCCTGATGGGCCACGTGGTAGACGCATGAGCCCATCGTCATCCCCACGGGCCGGTAGCCCGACGCGAGGAGCGTCCAGAAGTCCTGGCCGGTGAGGTCGGACGTGAACGGGCGGCCGCTCGGCGCCCGGTGCAGCTCTCCGCCCTGGTGCTTCACGGCGGTGCCGATGGCGATGAACTCCGCCAGGTCGGCGCCCCACTCGTAGCGGCCGATGTCCAGCCGCACGCCGACCACCCCGTCGGCGCCGAGCGCGTCGGCCTCCTCCTCCATGCGGGTCATGGCGAGCTCGCGGGCGTGGTACATGGCCTGCGTCAGGACGGCCATCTCCTGGTTCTGGCTCCAGTTGGATTGCTGATATCCGATGTGGTAGATCGAGCTGCCGACCACCATCCCGAGCGGGTCGAACCCGGCCTGCTTCACCAGCAGGAACTCCTTGACCGAGAGATCCGACGTGAAGAGGCCGGCCTTGTTCTGGGCCAGGCGGCCGCGAGCGTCGTCGGGGACACCGGCCAAACTGGTGGGGTCGTAGCTCATCTCGGTGCTCCTTGTTGGATGGTTAGGCGTCGCCTTCGAGCAGGCTCTGGAGGGCGATGCGGCCGGCCTCGGTCTGCTGGGCGACCTCGTTCAGCTCCGCTGCCAGCTGGTCGATCCACTCGTCAACGGCGAGCTGCTCGGTCTTGATCGTGATGCCCCGCACCGACTTGATCCGGTCGGCGGTCACGTGCCCTGCGTTCGACGCGAGCTTGTAGATGTGCTCGCCGACGGTGACCGAGACTGCCTCGACCTCGCCGCCGCCTCCGCCGAACAGCCCTTTGCGCTTGCGCTTGACCACGCACTGGCCGGGGAAGGCCTCCTCGAGGCGCACGGCGAGGGCGGGCACGAACGCGCGCATGTCGCTCGCGTCGGCGCGCATGCTGGCCGCGAGTGCGTCGAAGTCGTTTTCGGGGTCGGGAGAACTCATCGCTCGCCATGAGACTAGACCAAACGGCGCGGATGCCATCGGCCGGGTATTCCATTCGGATACGAGTGAGTATCCCCATGGGATACCCAGGTGAGTATCCCCATGGGGTCGTCTTCGGTATACTTTCGGGGTAGCAGCCATGATCGTCGATACCAACCCCTTCATCTACTCCCATCCGCTCGCGCCCGAGGATGTGATCGATCGCGACAGCGAGACCGAGGAGCTGCTGCGAAAGGCGGCGGGTGGCCACTACGTGCGCCTCTACGCACCGCGGAAGTACGGCAAGACGAGCCTGCTCAAGCGCACCATCCGCGAGGCGACCACGCACGACGACTTCGTCGGCATCCACGTCGACCTCTACCGCGTGATGTCGCTCACCGACGTGGTGGTGCGGTTCGAGCGCGCATACGCCGACCAGCTCTCGGGCTCGATCGCCAAGAAGATCGAGGCGTTCCTGAAGCGCACCGGAGTGGGGCTCTCGCTGGGCGCATACGGCATCAGCGCCTCGGTGCACACCGAGCCGGGCAGGTTCGATCCCGTGCCGGCGCTCCACGCGCTCCTGGATCTGCCGCTCGAGTTCGACCGAAACGACGTGTTCCGCTCGCTGATCGTGCTCGACGAGTTCCAGGATGTGGAGAAGATCCCCGGGCTCGACGGCCTCATCCGAAGCCACATCCAGTACCACGGCGAGGTCGCCTCCTACGTGTTCGCCGGGTCGGAGCAGGGGCTCATGAAGCAGCTCTTCGAGACGCGCGACCGCCCGCTCTACGGCTCGGCGGTGCCGATGCGGCTCGGGCGCCTGGCCGACGCCGACATCGCCGTCTACGTCGCCGACCGGTTCGAGCAGACCGGGCGCGACGCCGGCGAGGCGATCAACCCGCTCGTGCGCGCGGCGAAGGGCCACCCGAAGCAGGCGATGCTCCTCGCACACCGGCTCTGGGAGGGCGTGGAGCAGGGGAGGGCCGCGACGTTCGAGGACTGGGAGACGGCCCACGCATCCGCCCTGGACGAGCTCGACGCGGAGTTCGACGCCCAGTGGCGCGGGCTTGGATCGTCCGAGCAGAAGACCATCCGCGCGATCGTGGACGGCGACGGATCGCCGTACCGCACCGAGTCGCTCACCCGCCTGAACATCGCCAAGGGAAGCGTCCAGAAGGCGATCCCCAGGCTGGTCGCGAGGGCCGAGATCGAGCGCGCCGCCGACGGCCGCTACGTGATGGTGGATCCGCTGTTCGCCGAGTGGGTCGTGCGGGCCTAGCGGGCCGACTTCTAGGCAGCCTTGCGGCCGACGAACGCGCCGATGCGCGAGCGGGGCTCCGTCGCCGGCTCCTGGGCGACCAGCTTCAGCGCCGAGTACACGTCGACGTCGAGCGGGTGACCGCACTTGCGGAGGAACTCCGACGCCTGGAATTCCGGATCGCCGGCCGCGAACTCGGCAGCCTGGGTCTCGCAGACCTCGACGGGCGATTCGTTTGCCTGATGGATCGCAGCGATAAGTTCATACTCGCGGGTGCTCAGAGCGCGCATCTCATCTCCAATCTCCGGTGACTCTCGAACAGCTCGAGGCGGGGATTGGTATCGGCGGCGTCTCCGGCGTTCAGGAGGGTTCCATACGAAAACCTTATTGAACGTTTACCTCAAGATGTTCACGGCCCGCGCCGCCACCAGGAGCACCGTGATCGCCGAGGCGGTCGACTCGATGAGCATCACGGCCTTGGCCCGGCGGGTCAGCGGCATGGCGTCGGTGGGGCTGAACGCGATCGCGTTGGTGAACGCGATGTACATGTAGTCGAAGAGGCGCGGCTCCCAGTTCTTCTCGGCGAGGGTCGGATTCTCGAGCTGCGGAAACTGGAAGTCCGGCGGGCCGGGGTCAGGCTCGCGCCGCCGGATGGGGCCGCCCTGATCCATCGCCCAGTACCAGAGGCCGAACGTGACGACGTTGGTCGCCCAGATCGTGATGCCCTTGAAGAGGAGCTCGGCGCCATCCTGCTCGTGCCCGGTGATGACCGATCCGATGAGGGCGACGAGGGCGCTTCCCGTCCCGATGCTCACGAGCCCCAGCAGCAGGAGCGAGACGTCGCGGCGGCGGCCCATCTGCTCCAGCCGGTGGCGGGGGCGCGACCACCCCAGGGCGAGGAGCAGGAGGATCTCCGGCCCGACGATGGTCAGCGCCCACCACCAGGGAAGCGTCCAGAGCGTCCATCCGCGGCGGTGGCTCACGATGGCCAGGACGACCTGCAGGACGATGATGACGGTGACCGCGGGCGCTGCCTCCCAGCGCGATTCGAGCTCGGCCTCGCGGTCTTCCCGGGCGCTGGGCTCCGGAAGCCCTGCCTGGTTGCTCGTGCCTGGGGCCCTGGTCATACGCGAAGCATCGCACGGGGACGCGACGCCGACGAACGGGCGTCGCGCAGCCGGCGTACCTCAGGAGCGATGCTCAGCGTCCGTCGCGGGCCCGGTCGAGCTCTCGCTGGATGTCGCTCTCGGAGATCGGCTTTCGGCCGAACGTGTTCCAGGCATCGACGCCGGCGATCAGGCTGATGATGAGCAGGGGGTAGATGATCCAGATGTTCCACGTGTTCGGGATGCTGGAGCTCTGGCTGAATCCGCTCGTCGGAAAGCCGCCGGCATTGTTGTACTCGGTGATCGCCCAGACCACCGTCAGGAAGATGGCGATGGCGCCGTAGGTCACCGCGTGGCGCTGGAAGCGGCGCTTCCGCTTGATCTGCTCGATCGCGGCTTCGCGCTCCGCGCCATCGCCGCTTCGAGGCTGGCCATGCTCCGGCGACGCCTCGTTGGTCTCTCGCTCTGTCCCCATCCTGTAACCCTCCCGTCAAACCGCGTTCGGCATCCGAAAAAGCGACGACGATACCGCAAAGGAGGCAAGAGTGTTCGCGAATGGGGTGATCTCTCGCGCAAAGAGCGGCGAGATCAGCAGCGGAGGCGGTCGTCCAAGCGTTTCTTCAGACTGTCCCGCATGCGGATGAAAGGACTTGAACCTTCACGACCTTTTGGGTCACACGGACCTGAACCGTGCGCGTCTACCAATTCCGCCACATCCGCGAGCGCGCCGTAGTCTACTTGGCGTCACACGCTCCGGTGAGCAGTGCCGAAACCTCGGACGGGGTGTAGCCAGCCTCGGCCAGCAGCTCGGCGGTGTGCTCGCCGAGGAGCGGGGGATGGCGGCGGGCACTCGGCCGCTCGCCGTCGATTCCGATCGGCGATCGCACCAGGTCGATCGGCCCGACGGTGGGATGCTCTACCGTCTCGACCATGTGCGCGGCCGGCCCGGCGAACACCTGCGGCAGCGTCAGCACCGGCCCGCCTGGCGCCGCCGCGCGGTCGAGGACGGCGATCCAGTGCTCCACCGGCTGGGTGGCAAGCGTGGCGGCCAGCTCCTGCACCAGCTCGGCACGGTGCATCACCCGGTCTCGGTTGGTCGCAAAACGCGGGTCGTCTGCCAGATCCGCTCGCCCGGCCTCTCGGCAGAACCGCGTGAACTGCCCGTCGTTTCCGATCGCCAGGTTGATGTAGCCGTCAGATGCGTGAAACGTCTCGTAGGGGACGATCGACGGGTGCGCATTTCCCAGTCGCTCGGGCTCGACCCCGCCGATCAGCCAGTCGCCTGCGCGATTTGCCAGCCAGGCAACCTGTGAGTCCAGGAGCGAGACCTCGAGCTCCCGGCCCGTGCCCGTGGTGCCGCGCTCCACGAGCGCCGCCAGGATCGCGTTGCCGGCAAAGAGGCCGGCCACGATGTCGGCGATCGCGACCGCGACCTTCATCGGCTGCCCGTCGGGCTCGCCCTGCATGCTCATGATCCCGCCGACGCCCTGCACCAGGAAGTCGTATCCCGGCTTCCTGGCGTTGGGATGGTCGTGCGGATATCCGCGGATGGCGCACGAGACCACCCGTGGATTCGTCTTGCTGACGCTCGCGTGGTCGAGCCCGTAGCGCGCGGCGGCGCCGGGCAGGAAGTTCTCGATCACGACGTCGGCTGTCTCCGCCAGCCGCTGGGCGACGGCGACGCCCTCGGGCTGCTTCAGATCGATCGCGATCGACCGCTTCGAGCGGTTCACCTGCAGGTAGTAGACGCTCTCGTCCCCCGCGAACGGCGGGCCCCACTGGCGGCTGCCGTCACCGGTTCCGGGCCGCTCGACCTTCACGATGTCGGCCCCGAGGTCGCCAAGCACCATGGTGCAGTACGGCCCGGCCAGGATCTGGCTCAGGTCGAGGACGCGGATGCCGTCGAGCGGGAGCGGGCGGCCGTCCATGGGCGGTCGCTCAGCCGGAGAGCTTTGCGAGCTCGGCCAGTGCCCAGTCCTTGTGGGCGTCGGCCTTGACGTTGCGCTTGGCGGCGGCGAGGTTGCCGTCGGCGTCGATCACGAACCCGGAGCGGATGATGCCCTGGTAGGTCTTGCCGTAGTTCTTCTTCTCCCCCCAGGCGCCGTAGGCCTCGGCGACGGCGTGATCCTCGTCGGAGAGCAGCGGGAACGGCAGGCTGAACTTGTCCTTGAACTTGTCGTGCGAGCCGGCGTCGTCGGGGCTCACGCCCAGCACCACGGCGCCCTGGCTCTCGAACGCGTCCCAGTCGTCGCGGATCGCGCACGCCTGCGTGGTACAGCCCGGCGTGTCGTCCTTCGGATAGAAGTAGAGCACCACGGGCTTGCCGCGAAGCGCGCTGAGCGAGACCTCCCCGCCGCCGTCCGTGGCGAGCGTGAAGTCGGGTGCAGGCTGTCCGGGTTCGACCATCGCGGGCCAGTTTAGCTAGCCTCTTGCGGCGATGCCTTTGGTCCATGCGGTGGTCGGGTCGCTCCTGATCGCAACCAACCTCGCCGTGGCGATCTGGGGCTTCATTGCCTACCGCCGCGACCGTGCCCCCGGCGCTGCGTTCACGCAGCTCCTGGCCCTCGCGCACACCACGGTGATCGCGCAGGCCACGCTGGGACTCATCCTGCTCTCGGAGGGCTATGAGCCTGCCGACCGCCTGCACTTTGTTTACGGACTTCTCCCGCTGCTGGCGGTAGCCTATCCGTATGCACTACGAGGTGAAGATGGGCGTCGGAACGTCCTTTTGTTCACGGTCGGGTCGGCGCTCGTGACGGCGCTGGCCATCAGGGCGTTCATGACTGGCCCGCACCTGTGACCCGCGACCGCGTCCGGGGATGGCTGATCATCATCGGCCTGGCGCTGATCGCCACGGTCTTCTTCAGCCAGTCCCAGGAGATCGCCGGGATCATCTTCGGCGCGATGGGCCTGCTCTTCATCGTCCTGCTCTGGTACTTCGGGTACTCCTGGTACCGCGACAACCTCACCGCCATCTCGCTGATGCCCGACCGGCAGCGAAACGCGCTCTACGCCGGGGCGGGGGCGCTCACGGTGGCCGCCGCGCTCTGGTCGCTCGACAAGTTCGGGCTGATCGACATCGGCGGGTTCACGCCGCTGCTCGCGCTGGTCGCCATCGTCGGCGGGCTGGTCGCCTTCTGGGCCTGGCAGGAGTCGAAGAGGTACTACCTGTAATGCTCGCGCAGGCCGAGGTCGGCGAGGCCGAGGCAGCGGCGCGCGCCGAGCGGTTTCCGGTGGGGGCCGCGGTCGAGTTCGACGACCTCGAGCGCGCCGATCGCGTGGACGTGTTCGACCGGCTGCGGGCGTCGGAGCCGGTCTCGTGGGTGCCGGCGATGGGCGGCTGGCTAGTCACCTCCTACGCGCTTGCGCGCGAGGTGCTCGCGCCGAAGGCGCCGTTCACCGTCGAGGCCGAGCCGAACCTCGTGCGCGCGTCGCTCGGGCTGATGATGCTCACCGCCGACGGGCCTGCGCAGGCGCACATGCGCACCCCGTTCGAGGTGCCGTTCCGCCGGCGGGAGGTGGAGGAGCGCTTCCGCGCGCCGGTCGAGGCGCGGGTCGCCGCCCTGCTGGACGACGTCTACCCCGCCGGCCGGTGTGACCTCGCGACCGCTTTCGCTGCGCCGTTTGCCGTCGGCGTCGCAGGCGACATGCTGGGCCTCTCGCTGGACGACGTCGCGCGCATCCGCGGCTTCTACGACGCCTTCGCTGGCGGCATGGTCTACGACGGCGACCCCGAGCCGCAGCGCCTCGCCGACGCCGCCCGCGCCGAGTTCAACGAGCTGCTGGCAGGCGAGCTCGCCCGGGTGCGGCAGTCACCCAAGCGATCGCTGACCTCCGCGGTGGCGGCCGACGCCGGGTCGGGGCTCACCGACGACGAGATCATCGCGCAGCTTCGCGTGATCCTCTTCGGCGCGATCGAGACCATCGAGTCCATGGTGCTGAACACCGTCATGCTGCTGCTGGACCATCCGCGGGCGCTCGCCGAGATCCACGCGGACCCCGGGCTGATCCCCAACGCCATCGAGGAGTCGCTCCGCCTGATCCCGCCGGTCACGTTCGTCGAGCGCTGGTCGTCGGCGCCGGTCGCGCTGGGGGACGTCGAGCTCGGGCCCGGCGAGTTCGTGGGCGTGAACATCATGGGCGCGAACCGCGACCCCGAGGTGTTCGCCGACCCGCTGCGGTTCGACATCCACCGCGAGAACGCACGCCACGGCCTCTCGTTCAGCTTCGGCACCCATCACTGCCTCGGCTTCTCGATGGCGCGGATGCAGGGCGCGATCGCCATCGAGCAGATCCTGGGGCGGCTGCCCGGACTCGAGCTAACCCAGGTCGAGCGACCGGCCGGGTTCGTGTTCCGCAAGCCGGCCGTGCTCGGCGTGCGCTGGCAGACGGCCTAGGCGGGGGCGATCGCCTGGGCGGCGATGCCGCCGAGGGAGCGCAGCGCCTCGTCCACCGACACCGAGATGCAGGTGAAGATGGGCGTATCGGTCTCGGTGTAGCGGCTCGCCTCGGTCTCGCGGAGCGTCATCATCAGGTCGAGGAAGTCGCCCACGAAGTCGGTCTCGAACGCGACCACGAACTCCTGATCGTCGATGCCGAACGAGTAGGTCGTGTTGATCTTGACCGTCGGGAACTGCTTGCCGGTGGCGATGTGCTCGTTCATGATCCCCTGCCGGGCCGGCTTGGAGAGCTGGTACCAGGCGCGGGTCTTCACCATCGGGTAGATGAGCAGGTACTTCGACTCGTCGTCCCACATCACCCGGCCGCGCTTGTGCATCGATTTGCCCTGGCCCTTCACGTACTGTGAGCGGCGGGTCATCGAGAGGTAGGCGTAGGGCGTCTGCAGGTAGCCGCCCATGGTGGTGGAGAGGATCGCGGTGCCGAGCTCGTGGAAGTCCTCGAGCCGCTCTGACACCTTCCAGAGCATGATGTCGGCGTCGGGCCGAAGGCCCGCCATCGTGTAGGCGCGGACCGGGAACCGCGTGGAGAACTCGTCGATCACGGCGGCGAGCTCAGCGCGCGATGCCTCCTGCTCCTCGGCGGGAAGCCGGCGCCACGCCGGATCCAGCTTGTAGAAGCTGAAGTGCACGAACTGGCGGTCCTCGCCCGACGAGTTGTTCGCCGGCTCGGCGTGCCCGTTCTCGCTGCTGCCGTTCTCGCTCATTGCCTCGATCGTAGCACCCGACTTGTGACCATTTCGGCACCCGGAGAGCGTTGAGCCGTGACGGGTCGCGCTCGTACGTTCACCCCATGCGTGCAACCCGTGCCCAGGCAAGCGTCGAGACCGTGGTGCTCATCCCGGTCATCGCCGCCTGCGCGTTCGGCGCCTGGCAGGTGCTGATGGTCGCGTGGGCCCTGGTCGCAGCCGGCGACGCTGCTCACACCGGCGCCCGCGCCCTGCTCTCGCACGAGCGTGCCCGGCCCGCGGTGCAGGCCGCGCTCCCCGGCTCGATGCGCGACGGGATGTCGGTGCAGATCGGGGCGCAGAAGCTCACCGTCTCGGTGACCGTTCCCTCGGTGATCCCGGGCTTCGCGCCCCGCATCAGCGCGTCGGCCGACGTGGTGCGCTCGTGAGGCTCCGAAGCGAGGGCGGGCAGGCATCGATCGAGACCATCGGGACGTGCGTGCTCATCGTCGTCCTCGCGTTCGGCGGCTGGGATGTGCTTCGCGCCGTGCATGCACGCGATCAGGCGCATCGGCTGGCCGATCAGGCGGCTGTGCTCACCGTCGAGCAGCGCCCGCTGCCCGCGTGGCTCAAGCGCTCGGTCACCGTCCATGACGGCGCTGTGACGGCCACCGTACGGGTCTGCGCCGTCACCGCGTCGGTGGGGTGCTTCGACGTCCAGGCCGTGAGCAGGATCAGGTGAGGCGGCGCGAGGAGGGGCAGGTCGCGGTCGCGGGAGCCGGCATCGCCATCCTGCTGATTCTGGCGATGCTCGTCCTGGTGCATCTGGCGGCGATCCGCTCGGGCGGCGCGCGTGGTCAGAGCGCGGCCGACATCTCGGCGCTGGCTGCCGCGAAGGTGCTCTCGGGCAATCCGGGCGCGTCTGCCGACGCGGTGCGGACGGCCGCCGATCGTGCGGCGGCCGCCAACGGGGCACGCGTGGAGCGGTTCCACGTCGAGGGCTCGCCGGGCGCACCCACCGCCGTCGATGTCACGGTGAGCGAGCTCGTCTCGGGGTCAGTCCCGGGCGTCGGTCAGCGCAACGACCGGGTGCGCTCCTGGTCGCGGGCAGGCGTGACCTACAGCGCGACGCTGGATCAGGCGTCGTTTCGGCCGGTCGATCTGAAGGGCGCCACGGGTGCCGCGGCAGTCGTGGCCGCCGCCGAGGCGCAGATCGGCTGGCCGTACGTGTGGGGAGGGGAGTCGCGGGCGGAGGGCGGGTTCGACTGCTCGGGGCTCATCGACTATGCCTATGGGGCGGCGGGGATGCCGCTGCCCGGCCGGCCGACGGCAGCGGTGCTCTTCTCGATGTCGCGGCGCATCACGGAGTCGGAGCTCGCGCCTGGCGATCTGGTCTTCCTCGGATCGCCCAACGCCTACCACGTGGGCATGTACGTGGGCGGCGGCGAGACCGTCGTGGCGCCGCATACCGGTGCGCAGGTGAGCTTCGAGCCGCTGGCCGAGAACCCCTGGGACGGGTTCGGCAGGCTGCTGGCCGGGCCGCCCATCAACGATCCGCTGCCCACGCGCGCGGCAGGTGCGGCTGTCACCTACGGCGTGGCGCCCAACGTGCTGCAGGCACTGATGGCGGTGAAGCCGGCCACCGATCCGGTGGAGCTCGCGGCGAGCCTCAAGAGCGCGCTTGCAAAGCACCACGACGACATGATGGCGGCGCTCACCGACATGCTGGACGGCGACGCCTCGGCCGCGGCGCTGGTGATGCACGATGCGGCAGGAGCCGGGTTGCCGGTGGAGGGCACGATCAAGCTGCTGCCGCGCGGCGAGAAATACTATGAGCCGAGCGGCGGCGGCTCGTCCGGCGGAGGATTCGGCGGCTTCCTCGGTGGGGTGGCAAGCACAGGTCTACACGTGCTTGGGTGGGTCGAGCATCTTCGTCGGCCAGGTGGCCTATCGCTGCAAGGACACCTGCGCAACGCAGGTAACGTCGTGCTGGATATTGGATCCATGATCCCCAACAGGGCGATCTCGGTCACGAGCCAGACAGCCGCTGACGTCTGGTCGCTGGCGGAAGAGATCAGCTCCCACACGGACGGCATCGCTGAACTGGGAACCTGGGGCGTACGAATCGTCCGCGGTGCCTGGGCGCTGCAGTTAGTCCTCTCGCTCATCGGCATCTTTCGCGATCGTCGGCTTGACGAGAAGATCTGTGACGGACTTCTCGCGATTGCGGCGGGGGCCGGTCTGTTGGCGACGCTTCCGATCGATCTTCCTCTGGGAGCCTTCGCGATTGCCCTGACAGCCGGCGTGCACCTGTACCAGAACCGCGCGACCATCAAATCCGGCTTTCGTGCTCTCGGGACGGTCATTCGCAACCGCTGGAACTCGGTGCTGGGGAAGGCGCTTTCACGGCTTCCTGGCTGATGAATAACTGGTGCCTGGCACCAGTTATTCACCGCCTAGGATTCACTGTGTGGCCACGGCATCCCGATCAGCGCGCTCCGAGCAGGTACAGCTGCAGCTGAAGGCGCTGCCCGACACGCCGGGCGTGTACCTGTTCCACGGCGCGTCCGGCGAGGTGCTCTACGTCGGCAAGGCCAAGTCGCTGCGAAAGCGCGTGCAGTCCTACTTCCGCGGCGTCTACGCCGTCCAGCGCACTGCCGAGCTCGTGCAGCGCATCGAGGACATCGAGGTCTTCGTCGTCACCTCCGAGACCGAGGCGCTCCTCCTCGAGCAGAACCTCATCAAGCGCCACCGGCCAATGTTCAACATCCGCCTGCGCGACGACAAGTCCTACCCCTACATCGCGGTCACCACCGGCGATGAGTACCCCCGCGTGATGTTCACCCGCGAGCGCCACCGAAAGGGCGTCCAGTACTTCGGCCCGTACTCGAGCGCGCGCAAGGTGCGCGAGACGCTCGACGTGCTGAACCGCGTGTTCCCGTACCGCCCGTGCGAGGGCCCGCAGCCCGGCCGCCGCTCGGGCGTGCCGTGCCTCGACTACCACATCGGCCGCTGCGGAGCCCCCTGCGTCGGGTACGTCACCAGGGAGGAGTACGGCAGGGTGATCGACTCGGTCATCGAGTTCCTGTCAGGCCGCGTCCGCCCGCTCCAGCGCGACCTCGAGAAGGCCATGAACCAGGCCGCCGAGGCCAAGGAGTACGAGGAGGCAGCCCGCTACCGGAACCGCCTGAACGCCGTGAAGCACCTCTCCGAGACGCAGGTCACCGACAAGCGCAGCCTGGGCTCGGCCGACGTGCTCGCCGTCGCGGTCTCGGGCGACAACGCAAACGTCCAGCTCTTCCACCTGCGCGACGGCCGCCTGGCCGACCGCCAGAGCTTCTACCTCGAGAACACCGAGGGCGAGGACGAGTCCGAGGCGCTCTGGGGCTTCGCGCTGGAGTACTACGGTGGCCACGTTGCGATCCCCGCGCAGGTCGTCGTGCCGCGCACGTTCCCCGACGCCGACCTGCTGGAGGCGTTCCTCACGGAGCGTCGCGGCGCCGGCGTGGAGGTGCGTGCCGCCCAGCGCGGCGAGAAGCGCCGCATCGCCGAGCTCGCAAACCAGAACGCGACGCTCGCCCTCGAGCACGACGCGCTCCTTGCCCAGCGCTCCCGCGCCCGCCGCGTGGAGGCGCTCGAGGAGCTCCGAGAGCAGCTCAACCTGGAGAAGCTCCCGGTGCGCATCGAGTGCTTCGACATCTCGAACCTCGGCGACACCAACACCGTCGCGTCGATGGTCGTCTTCGAGGACGGCGTCTCCAAGCGCTCGCACTACCGCTCGTTCGTGATCCGTCACGGCAAGGGCCAGGACGACTTCTCGAGCATGCACGAGGCCGTCTCCCGCCGCTTCGCCCGCATGCGCGCTGTCGAGGCCGAGCGCTACGACGAGAGCTTCGCCGCGACGCCGAGCCTGGTCGTGATCGACGGCGGCAAGGGCCAGCTGAACGCAGCCCTCGAGGCCATGGCCGAGTACGACCTGCCCCGCGTCGCGGTGATCTCGCTGGCAAAGCGCATCGAGGAGGTGTTCGTGCCCGGGCGGCCCGATCCGATCCTGCTCGATCACTCGTCCAACGGGCTGCAGCTGCTCCAGCGGGTGCGAGACGAGGCCCACCGCTTCGCGCTCGGCCGCCACCGCAAGCGCCGCGCGAAGTCGCAGGTCGAGTCCATCTTCGACACCCTCCCTGGCGTCGGGCCGGCCCGCAAGCGGCTCCTGATGGAGCATTTCGGCACGCCCGAGCGCTTCACCGCCGCGAGCCGCGATGAGCTCGAGGCAGTGCCCGGCCTGCCGCCCCGGGTCGCGCGCCAGATCCACGACTCGCTGCACAAGGCCGGCCGGTGATCGAGCCGGTCTCCAACCGCCGCCGGCGCGGCACTCGCGTGGTGTGCCTGGGCGGCGGCACCGGCCTCAGCATGATCCTCCGCGGCCTCAAGCAGGTCGCAAGCGTCACCGCGGTGGTCACCACCACCGACGACGGAGGTAGCTCGGGCCGGCTGCGGCGCGACTTCGGCATGCCCGCGCCGGGGGATCTGCGCAGCTGCCTCACCGCGCTGGCCGAGGACGAGTCGCTGGTGGGGCAGCTCTTCCAGCACCGCTTCACCACCGGCGAGCTGGCCGGGCACAGCTTCGGCAACCTCTTTCTCGCCGGCATGACCGACATGCTGGGGAGCTTCGACCAGGCGGTCTCCGAATCGGCCCGCGTGCTCGCAGTCCGCGGCCGGGTCGTGCCGTCCACGACCGACCTCGTCGAGCTGGTCGCGCACTTCGCCGACGGCCGCATCGTGCGCGGCGAGACGGCCCTTGCCGCCGACGGCGCCCAGTGCGAGCGGGTCGAGCTCGATCCGCCCAACCCGGTGGCCCATCCCCGTGCGCTCCAGGCGATCGAGCGCGCCGAGCTGATCGTCATGGGCCCCGGCAGCCTCTACACGAGCACCATCCCGCCGCTCCTCGTGCCCGGCATCAGCGAGGCGATCCGCGCGGTGCGGGTGCCCAAGATCTACGTCTGCAACCTGCTCCAGCAGCCCGGCGAGACCGAGGGCTACCGCGCCTCCGATCACGTCGCGCGCATCATCGAGCACTGCGGCCCCGGCCTGGTCGACGCGGTGCTGGTGAGCCGAAACCGTGCCGAGCAGGGCACGCCGGTGCCGGTCGATCGCGGTGGCCTGCGACGGATGGGCGTGCGCGTGTTCGGCGCCCGCCTCGCGGGTGAGTGGCAGCACGATCAGGACAAGCTCGCGCGCACGCTGGTGCGGCTCGCGCGGTGGGACCCGGCCTCCGCGCCCAGCGAGCTGTGAGCTTCGGCGAGATCGTCCGGCACGAGCTGGCCGAGCGGCCGCCGTCTCGGCAGTGCTGCCGCGCAGCCTTCATGAGCGGGCTGATCCGAAACGCCGGCACGCTCCAGATGCGCTCCGGGGGCGAGCTCGCGGTGCGCATCGACCCGATCGATGCCACGGCCGCGCGCACGCTCTTCTCGCTGCTTCGCCCGTCCGACACCGGCATCGAGATCGTGTCCTACCGCGAGCCGCGCTTCGCCCGCCGAAACGTGGTGAGCGTGCGGATGTACGGCCCGCGCAGCCTGCAGCTCCTGCACGAGCTGGGGGTGCTCGGCCCCGGCCTCGCGCCCCTCGACGAGCCGCCGAAGCGGCTGGTGAACCGCCGCTGCTGCCGCGGCTCCTACCTGCGCGGGGCGTTCGTGGCGACCGGCTCGGTGTCAGCCCCGCGAGCTGCGGGACATCTGGAGTGGCGCACGGCCGACATCGACGGTGCTCAGGTGCTCGCCCGTATCGCTGCCGAGGACGAGCTCACCGTGAAGGCCGCCGAGCGTCGCAGCCATGCCGTGGCCTACATCAAGAGCAAGTCCGTGATCCGCGAGATGCTGGTGCACATGGGCGCCCACGATGCCGCGCTCTCGTTCGAGGAGGCCGAGGTGATCAGCGCGACGCGCGGCCGCGCGAACCGCAACACCAACTGGGACGAGGCCAACCTCGAGCGGATGAGCGCCGCGTCGCGCGCGCAGCGCCAGGCGATCGAGAGCCTCGAGCTCGACTCGCTCGATCCGCGGCTCCAGGAGGTCGCGCGCCTGCGCCTGCGCCACGCCGACCTGTCGCTGGCCGACCTCGGCCGGCGGGCCCGGCCGCCCCTCTCGAAATCGGCTGTGGCACGGCGGATGCGCACCCTGATCGAGCTCTCGTCCGCATGACTTTGTAAAGCTGTCGCATGCGGAAGATTTACAAATCACTTACGAATCACTCCGACGGGGGAGGCCGGGAACTGTGAGCCACGGCACACTGAGAGCAGAGTTTCGTGGGTGACCGGCATCCCCTGCGCGACGGAACCTGACCCCATCTGTTGCTGCCCGATTCTGCCGGACACCCGCGAAACCTGAAATCTCCTCTCTGCCGGGCCCCCGCCCGGCAGATTGCGTTTGCGGCATAGGTAGACTCGGACGCTCCAGGACGGTCTATCAGCGGGGGTTTGCGATGAGTGTGAAAGTGGCGATCAATGGGTTCGGCCGGATCGGCCGAAACGTGTTCCGGGCCGCGCAGGACCGGGCCTCGGGATTCGAGATCGTGGCAGTGAACGATCTGATGGATCTGAAGACGGCCGCCTACCTGCTGAAGTACGACTCGGTGCACGGCCGCTTTCCCGGCACCGTCGAGGTCGGCGATGACGGCCTGATCGTCAACGGAACGCCGCTCAAGGTCACCTCCGAGCGCGACCCGGCAGACCTGCCGTGGGCCGACCTCGGAGTGGAGGTCGTGGTCGAGTCCACCGGCTTCTTCACCAAGCGCGAGGGCGCCGAGAAGCACCTCGCTGCCGGCGCGCGCAAGGTCATCATCAGCGCTCCCGCGACCGACCCCGACATCACCATCTGCATGGGCGTGAACTACGGCGACTACGACGCCGGAAGCCACCACATCATCTCGAACGCCTCATGCACCACCAACTGCCTGGCGCCGCTTGCAAAGACGCTCCACGAGAACCTCGGCATCGAGCGTGGCTTCATGACCACGACGCACGCCTACACCAACGACCAGCAGGTGCTCGACCTGCCGCACTCCGACCTGCGCCGCGCCCGCGCCGCCGCCGTCAACGTCATCCCGACCTCGACCGGCGCCGCGAAGGCCATCGGCCTGGTGATCCCCGAGATGAAGGGCCGGCTGGACGGCATCTCCATGCGCGTGCCGGTCAAGGACGGGTCTGCCACCGACCTGGTGGTCGTCGTCGGCCGCGAGACGTCCAAGGACGAGGTGAACGAGATGTTCCGGGCCGCGGCGGAGTCCATGCCGGGGATCCTGAGCTACGTCGAGGATCCCATCGTCTCGAACGACGTGATCGGCGACTCGCACAGCTCGATCTTCGACTCGGGCGTCACGATGACCAACGGCAACCTCGTCAAGGTGCTCTCCTGGTATGACAACGAGTGGGGCTACTCCTGCCGCGTGGTCGACCTCGTCAACAAGGTCGCGTAGCGTGCTGAAGTCCGCGACGACCGTCAGGGACATCCCGGTCGAGGGCAAGCGCGTGCTCGTCCGGGCCGACCTGAACGTGCCGCTGCGCGACGGCGCGGTGGCCGACGACGCCCGCATCCGGGCATCGGTGCCCACCATCAAGCTGCTGCTGGAGCGCGGCGCCGCCGAGGTGATCGTGGTCTCGCACCTCGGACGGCCCGACGGCGAGGCGAAGCCAGAGCTCTCGCTGCGCCCCGTTGCTGCCAGGCTGAGCGAGCTGGTGGGCGAGCCCGTGGCGTTCGGCGATGAGCCCGGCCGCCTGCGCCTGCTCGAGAACCTGCGGTTCGATCCCCGTGAGGAGCAGAACGACCCCGCGTTCGCAGCCGAGCTGGGCGCCCGGGCCGACGTATACGTGAACGACGCGTTCGGGGCGGCGCACCGGGCGCACGCGTCCACCGAGGGCGTCGCCCACCTGCTGCCGTCCGCCGCCGGCCTGCTGCTCGAGTCCGAGCTGCAGGCGTTCGGCCAACTGCTGGACGATCCGGCGCACCCGTTCGTGGTGGTGATCGGCGGCGTCAAGGTGGCCGACAAGATCGCGGTGATCGACCGCTTCACGCACCTGGCCGACAGCATCCTGATCGGCGGCGCGATGGCATTCACGTTCCTCGCCGCCGACGGCGTGGACGTCGGCGCATCGCGGCACGAGGACGAGGACGGCCAGCAGATCGCCCGCCGGGCCGTGTTGGATGCGAAGGCGCGCGGGTGCGAGCTGCTGCTTCCCAGCGACGTGGTGGTGGCCGACCGGTTCGCGGAGGACGCCGACGTGCGCACCGTCGGGACGGGGGAGATCCCGGGCGGCTGGATGGGCCTCGACATCGGCCCCGACACCACCATCAAGTACCGCGGCCGGCTGGGCGCGGCAAGGACGATCTTCTGGAACGGGCCGATGGGCGTGTTCGAGATGGAGCCGTTCGCGAAGGGCACGCTCGCGATCGCCCACGCGGTTGCTGAGTCGAGCGCGGTCTCGGTGGTGGGCGGCGGCGACTCCGTCGCTGCAGTCAACGTGGCCGGCGTCGCCGGTCAGATCTCACACGTCTCCACGGGCGGCGGGGCCGCGCTGGAGCTGGTCGAGGGCCGCACGCTTCCCGGCGTCGCGGCACTGGAGGCAGGCAGATGAGCCGCACACCGTTCGTGGCAGGCAACTGGAAGATGCACAAGACGGCAACCGAGACCGGGCCGTTCATCGCGGCGCTCGCCGCGCAGCTTCCCGACGGCGTCGATGCGGGCCTCTGCGTGCCCTACACCGATCTGGCGGCGGCGGTGTCCGCCGCTGACCGCTCCCGGCTGGCCGTGTACGCCCAGAACATGCATCAGGCCCCGCAGGGCGCCTTCACGGGCGAGATCTCGGCCGCGATGCTCGTCGATCTGGGCGTGAACGGCGTGCTCCTCGGGCACTCCGAGCGGCGCCAGTACTTCAACGAGACCGACGCTGCGCTGGCCGAGAAGCTGGTGGCAGCCCACGAGGCCCGGCTCGACGTGATCCTCGCGGTGGGCGAGCTCGAGGCAGAGCGGCGCGACGGCACCACCGAGCAGGTGCTCGACCGCCAGCTCGCAGTGCTCCAGGTGCTGACGCCCGAGCAGGTCGCGGCCACCACCATCGCCTACGAGCCCGTGTGGGCCATCGGCACGGGGCTCACGGCCACGCCCGAGATGGCCCAGGCCGCGCACGCTCACATCCGCTCGGTGCTGGGCGACGCCGGCGCCGCGGTGCGGATCCAGTACGGCGGCAGCATGAAGCCCGACAACGCCGCCGGCCTGCTCGCCCAGCCCGATATCGACGGCGGGCTCATCGGGGGCGCCGCCCTCGATGTCGAGAGCCTGCTCGCGATCATCGACGCCGCCGCATGAGCACCGGGCCGGTGTGCCTGGTGGTGCTCGACGGCTGGGGGCTCGCCGAGCCCGGGCCGGGAAACGCCGTGGATCTGGCAGAGACGCCGGTGTTCGACGCGCTCTGGGCCACCTGGCCGCACACCACGCTGGGCGCCTCCGGTAGGGCGGTCGGCCTGCCCGACGGGCAGATGGGAAACTCCGAGGTGGGCCACACCAACCTGGGCGCGGGACGAGTCGTGCGGCAGGATCTGGTGCGCATCGACGACGACGTCGAGTCCGGCGCATTCGGCCGAAACCCCGTGTTCCAGACCGCCTTCGGTCACGCGCGCGGCGGGGCGCTCCACCTCATCGGGCTGGTCTCAGACGGCGGCGTGCACAGCCACATCACCCATCTGCAGGCGCTCATCGCGGCCGCGCGTGAGAGCGGGGTGGAGCACGTCCACGTGCACGCCTTCACGGACGGCCGCGACGTCTCGCCCACCAGCGGCGCCGACTTCGTGGCGCAGGTGCCCGGCGTGGTCACCGTCAGCGGCCGGTACTGGGCGATGGATCGCGACCAGCGGTGGGATCGCACGAAGCGCGCCTACGACGCGATGGTGCACGGGATCGGCGCGCAGTCCGAGAACGCGTTCGACGCGATCGAGCGCTCGTACCATGCGGGCGTCACCGACGAGTTCGTCGAGCCGACCATCATCGGCGATCCGGCGCACGGGCGCATCCGGGCGGGCGACTCGGTCATCTACTTCAACTTCCGCCCCGACCGCACCCGTCAGCTCACCCGGGCGCTGATCCAGCCCGGATTCGACGGCTTCGACCGCGGCGAGCACCCGCCGCTGCCGTGGTTCGTGCAGATGACCGAGTACTCCGAGGACTTCGACGCGCCCGTGGCCTACCCGCCCGAGCAGCTGAGCGAGGTGCTCGCCGACGTGCTGGCTGAGGCCGGGCTGGGGCAGCTGCACGTTGCCGAGACCGAGAAGTACCCGCACGTCACGTACTTCTTCGACGGCGGCAGCGAGCATCGCCGCGCCGGCGAGGAGTGGAGCCTCGTGAGCTCCCCGCGCGACGTCGCGACCTACGACCTCGAGCCCGAGATGAGCGCCGAGGGCATCACCGACGTGCTCGTGGACCGCATGGCGGCGGGCGGCCTGGCCTTCGTGCTGATCAACTTCGCCAACCCCGACATGGTGGGCCACACCGGCGTGATCCCGGCGGTCATCACGGCCGTCGAGACCGCCGACCGGTGCCTCGGCCGGGTGCTCGCGGCAGTGGAGGCGGCCGGGGGCGTTGCGCTCGTCACTGCCGATCACGGCAACGCCGAGCAGATGCTCCTGCCCGACGGGACGCCGCAGACGGCGCACACCACCAATCCGGTGCCACTCGTGGTGACGAAGGCCGGGGTCACCCTGCGTGAGGGCGGCCGGCTGGCCGACATCGCCCCGACGGTGCTCGGGCTGCTGGGGATCGGCGTGCCGGACGCGATGACCGGCCGTACGTTGATGTAAGAAACGCTCTTCGCCCATTAACTTCCTCGAAATGTGTGCCCCAAATGGGGTCTATACTGAGCGTGGTTCCCGTAACCACACCGACACATTTTGGGTCTCCCACAACCTGATACCGACGTGCTTCGCCGTGCCCGGCGAGGTGACGAAGACGCGTTTGCGCTGATAGTCCGTCAGTACCAAACACCGCTCTTCAACTATGTCCTGCGCGTTTTGTCAGGAGACCGGGCGCTGGCCGAGGACATGTGCCAGGAGGTGTTCATGCGCGTCTTCCAGGCGCTGCCGCGCTTCGACGATCGCAGCCAGTTCACCACCTGGATGTTCCAGATTGCGAAGCATCGCGTTGTGGATGAGCTCCGCGCTCGAGAGCGCCGGCCGCGCGCCTCCATGCAGCTCGATTCGGTGCCGCAGCTGCGGCTCGCGGTGCAGCCGGATGAGTCGGTCGAGGAGATGGACGCGCTCTGGCGGGCCATCGGCGCCCTCCCGCTCGACCTGCGCATGGCGCTGGTGCTGCGCGACGTCGTGGGGCTCTCCTACTCGGAGATCTCCGACACGCTCGAGACCACCCTTGCCACGGTCAAGTGGCGCATCTTCAAGGCCCGCGAGGGCGTGATCGCCGAGCTCGAGCAGGGCGGCGTCCAGCTCGGCCTCAGCACGCGCGCGCCGAAGCGCATCGTGCTCGCCGACGGCTAGCGCCCGTCGGAGAGGCGCATCCCCAGCCGCCTGGGCAGGCCCGCCTCGTTGATGGCCTTCTGCGTGGCCTCGATGTCGTAGGGCACCCGCTTCCACGTCGCCAGCTGCTGCTCCATGTCGAGGATCAGATACGCCGCGCGCGGGTCGCCGTCACGCGGCTGGCCGACCGACCCGGGGTTGAACAGGAACGGCCCCTCGGCGAAGCTCACCTCGCTGTCGGCCGGCGCGAGGCCGGCCACGAACTCACCGCCGGCGTAGCCGTACACCAGCGGGACGTGGCTGTGGCCGACCAGCGACAGCTTCGAGCTCTGCAGCTCGAGGCACACCGAGGCCGTGTGGTTGTCGATCACGTACTCCCAGACGGGGTCGCGGATGCTGGCGTGGTAGAGCTCGATGCCGCTGCGCGCCCCGCTCGGCTGGAGGCCGGTGAGCACTCCGAGCGTGCGGGCCGAGATCGACGCGGCCGTCCAGCGGGCCGCGGTGCCCGCGTCGGAGGCGAACACGTCGATGCCGATCGCGCCCGAGACGACCATGTCGTGGTTGCCCGCAAGGCACACGGCGGTCCGCTCGTGCAGCAGGTCAACGCAAGCGTCGGGCTCGGGGCCGTAGCCCACGAGATCGCCGAGGCACCAGAGCTCGTCCACGCTCTGGGCGTCGAGCTGGTTGAGCACCGCCGTCAGGGCGGCCAGGTTCGAGTGAACGTCCGAAACGACGGCAATGCGCATCCCCTAACGCTATAACGCCTGGATGCGCCGAGCCGCCATACCGGTGATCGCGGTGGGGCTCGCCGGGCTCGCCGTGTGGCTCTGGCAGGCGCAGCTGCCGGGCCCCGTGCCGCACGTCGCAGCCGCGCAGGTGTTCACCGCGGCCCAGATCGAGCGCGCACGCTCCTACCGCGATCCGCAGTATCTGCTCGCCCTGGTGGCGCTCCTCGTCCCGCCGGTGGTGGCATGGCTCCTGGTGTGGAACGGCTCCGAGCGGCTGGCGCTGGGGCGGCGGGCGTGGATGCAGGCCGGTTCGGCCGCGTTCCTGACGGCGGTGATCACCTCGGCGGCGGTGCTTCCCATCGGCTACATCGACCACGTGCGCGCGCACAACCGCGGCCTCGACCTGCAGTCGTCCGGCGGCTGGCTCGGCACGGCGCTGGTCACGCTCCTGGGAACGGCGCTGCTGGTGGCCGTGGTCTACGTGATCGCCTGGCTCATCGCGCGGCGCGCGCCGGTGCCGTGGTTCGCGGTGGGGCTTGCCGCCTGGGCGGCCGTGATCGTGGCGGCGACGCTACAGCCGCTGGTGTGGGATCCCGTGCAGCTCTCGACGAGCCCCCTGCCGGCCGGCGGGAGCGCGGCGGCGATCGTGAAGCAGCTGGAGGGAGCGATGGATGTGCACCCGCGGTCGGTCACCGTGGCCGATGCGGGATCGCGGACAACCGAGGAGAACGCCTTCGTGGACGGCGTGGGGCCAACCCAGCGGGTGGTCATCTACGACACGTCGCTCGCGCACATGTCCACGCCCGAGCTGCGGGCGCTGATCGCCCACGAGCTGGGGCACATCAAGCGCGAGCACACGCTGAAGGGCGTGCTGTGGTTCGGGGTGCTCGCGCTGCCGTCGCTCTGGATCATCTGGCGCGTGCTTGATCCCTACGCCCGGCGCCGCTACGCCGACGGGCTGCTGGATCCCCGCGCGACGGTGCTGGTGCTGGCGGGGGTGCTGAGCGCGGTGGCGCTGCTCACCCCGGTCGAGAACCTGATCTCACGGCGCGATCGAGGCGGAGGCCGACTGGGCGGGGCTCAGGGCGACGGGCGACGGGGCCGCGATGGCATCGCTCCAGCGCCACCTGGCGCTGACGAACCTGGCCAACCCGGTGCCGCCGAAGTGGGCGGTGTGGCTCGAGTTCGACCACCCGCCGACGATGGAGCGGATCGCGGTGGGCCGGGCGCACGAGTGACACCGTTATTCAGTCGATGACGGGCCGAACGCGTCGTCGACATCGTCGCCGCGGTCGAACTCGGGCAGGCTCTTGATGCCCTCGCGCGTGCGCCACTTGGAGTAGTTGTCGGTCATCGCGTCGATCAGCTCTGCCATGAACTGCGGCGAGATGTTGACGCGCGAGACGACCACTCCCGGCACCTCGTCGTCCTCGACCTCGTGGTCGACGCGCGCGAAGGTGAGCGTGAACTCGTAATCGGAGTGGCTGATGTTCGCGAAGTTGGAGTAGACACCCGCCATCATCTCGGGCGGGAAGTGGATATTGAGGTGGCGTTCGCTTTGATCGTCGGGCATCTGTGCACCCTACATGGTGGATGCCGGTAGCATGCTCCGGCGCATGCCGCAACGCCGCTGACCGACCTCGCCGACGCAGTCTCCGAGGCCGTCGCGGCCGTCGGCGGCGACGCGCGCCGAGTCACTGCTCGAGCGGCCCGCCGACGCCGGCGCACGGCGACTACGCCACGGCGGTGGCGATGGGCCTTGCGCGCACGCTGCGAGCGTCGCCGCGCGACATCGCCACGCGGATCGCCGAGCAGCTCGACTCGCCGCTGATCTAGTCGGTCGAGGTGGCCGGCCCGGGTTCATCAACCTGCGCGTCTCGCCCGAGTGGTACCGCCGCGTCGTGAGCACGGTGCTCGACGCAGGGGCGCGCTTCGGCGCCGGGGCAACGCCCGAGCCGAAGCGCGATCCAGGTCGAGTACGTCAGCGGCAACCCCACCGGCCCCGTGACCGCGGCGACCGGCCGCAACGCCGCCTACGGCGACTCGCTCGCGCGGCTCTTCGCCTTCGCGGGCCACACGGTCGAGCGCGAGTACTACTTCAACGATGCCGGCCGCCAGATGGATCTCTTCGGCGCGTCGCTGCGGGCCCGCGCCCGCGGCGAGGAGCCGCCCGAGGACGGCTACCAGGGCGAGTACGTGGAGGAGATCGCCGACCGGCTCGGGCTCGACCCGGACGCGCCGGCCGACGAGTGGCGGGCGCGCGGGGTGGAGGTCATGATCGACGAGATCAAGACCACGCTCGAGCGCGTTCCGGGCCACCTTCGACTCGTGGTTTCTCGAGCGCTCGCTCTACGAGGACGGCTCGGTCGATGCGGCATCGCCAGGCTGGAGGAGGGCGGCCACACCTACCAGCACGAGGGCGCGCTGTGGCTGCGCTCGACCGAGTTCGGCGACGACCGCGACCGCGTGCTGGTGCGCTCGCGACGGCAACCCGACTACATCGCCGGCGACGTCGCCTACATCGTGAACAAGCTCGAGCGCGGCTTCGACGTCGCCGTCTACGTGCTGGGCGCCGACCACCACGGGTACATCGGCCGGCTCAAGGCGGCCGCCCAGGCGCTGGGCTACGACCCCGACCGCATCGACATCCAGATCTACCAGTTCGTGAAGATCAGCGAGGACGGCGAGCTCGTGAAGGTGTCCAAGCGCGCGCGGCTCGGTGCTGATGCTGGACGAGCTGCTCGACGTGCTCGGCGTCGACGCGGTGCGGTTCGCGCTGGTGCAGCGCTCGCACGACCAGGTGATCGAGCTCGACCCCGAGCTCTGGGCCCAGCAGAGCTCCGAGAACCCGGTCTACTACTGCCAGTACGCGCACGCGCGCATCGCCGCGATCCTGCGGAACGCCGGCGACGCCGCGCTCGGCGCCGTGCCCGACCCGTCCTGGGAGCCCGAGCCGGCCGAGGCCGAGCTGGTCAAGGCGCTCGCAGGCGTTCCCCGACCTGGTGGCCGAGGCCGCCGAGCGCCGCGGCCCGCACCGCATCGCGGGCTACGCCCAGGACACCGCCAAGAACTACCACCAGTTCTACAAGCAGTGCCGCGTGCTTGGCGCCGAGCCTGCGCTCGAGCGCAGCCGGCTCGCGCTGTGCGCCGCGACCGCGCAGGTGATCGCGACGTCGCTCGATCTGATCGGCGTCGCTGCGCCGGACTCGATGTAGCCGGCTTGCTACGCTGGCGTGTATGAGCACATCCCGCAAGCACCCGCGATCTATGAGATCGACGAGCTCGAGGACGAGCTCGCCGGCCGCGAGGACGGCGACCTCGGTGACGGCGATTGGTATGCCATCCGCACCGATCCGTGGCCGTGTCCCACCTGCGGCGTCGCCGAGGACTACATCACGGCCTGCCATCACGTGGTGGTGGCGCCCGACCGCGACGACCTGATCGACCACGCCGCGCGCGCCTCGCAGGTCGGGCGGAACCCGAAGATCGTGCGCTACGACGACTCCCGGCCGACGATCACGCTCTTCCAGTGGCGTGCTCTCGGGCGGCCGGTGCACGGCATCAAAAAGGTTTAGTAGAGTCGCCGGTCGGGTACGGGGGCTGACCAAGGAGGTGGTGTTCGATGCTGCGCGAATTCCGGCAGTTCATTTTTCGCGGAAACCTGATCGACCTGGCCGTTGCGATCGTCGTGGGCACGGCGTTCGGCCTGCTGGTGACGGCGTTCGTCGCCGACCTGATCACGCCCATCGTGGCGGCGATCTTCGGCAAGCCCGACTTCGGCGCGCTGACGTTCACCATCAACGGCAGCGTGTTTCGCTACGGTGACTTCCTGAACGCCCTCATCGCGTTCCTGTCGGTGGCTGCGGCGATCTTCTTCTTCGTCGTGAAGCCGATGAACGCCATCACCGCGCGCTCGGCGAAGCCGGCCGAGGAGCCTGCGATGCGCGAGTGCCCCGAGTGCCTCAGCCCGATCCCGTCGGCTGCGCGGCGCTGTTCGTACTGCACATCACAGGTGGCGCCGGCGGTCGCCTGATCCGGCGCGGTTCGCGCTATGGTCGGGGTGACCGCGAGGTCGCCCCGGCCCAGCGCCCCCGACCGAGAGGCTGAAGATGCGCCGCAATCGCAGTTCGGTGGTGTCGCTCGCGATCGGCGCCGCGGTGTTTGCCGCCGCGCTTCTGACGTTGCTCGGCGCAGGTTCCGATCCGCCGGCGCCGGCGGCGGCCGCCCTGCACCGGGTCGTGCGCCTCGACGGCACCGCAACCGCGCTCGCGTGGGGGAGTGGCGCCGTGTGGGCTGTGACGGGACAGCGGATCGACCGGGTGGATCCGGTGACCCTGCGCGTCACCCGCACCGCGATCATCCCCTCGCTCTGCGGCAACAGCCAGATCGCGGTGGGGATCGGCTCGGTGTGGGTGACCAGCGGCCGGTGCGCCGCCCAGGGCACGCTGACGCAGATCGACCCGACGAGCCTTCGGATCGTCTCCTCCGCCGTCATCCTCAACGGCTTTGCCGGCGCGGTCGCGGTGTGGCGGAAGCGGGTCTGGGTGAGCGTCCCCAACGGCGGCCCGGCGCTCTGGCAGTTCTCGCCCGACGGGTTCGGCGAGCGGCTCTCGCCGGTGCAGGTCAGCGTCGTCGGGAGCCATCCGGCCGACGTCCGCTACGACTCGCTCCTCGGGACGCCGCGGCACATGTGGGCGGCGGTGGACGGCCCGCACGGCGGCCTTGCGCGCATCGATCTCGCAGGGGGCCTCGCGCGCATCGATCCCGCCGGCCGGGAGCTCACAGCGCACACCGTGTTCACGCGCGTGCCGCAGGTCGAGACGCCGGTGGTCGGGACGCAGCGGTCGCTCTGGACGGCCTTCGGCCGCACGCTGGTGGCGCTCGACGGCTCCACCGGGGCGCTTCGCGGAGCGATCCCCGGGCCGCAGACGGGCATCCTCGCGATCGCCGGGGGAGACGCCGGCGTGTGGGTCGCCGCACCGCGCGAGCTCCTGCACGGCGACACCGGCCAGGGGAGCCTCACACGGGTCGCGCCGCTGCGCGATCAGACCTCGGCCGTGGTGCTCGGCGGCGGCTACGTCTGGGTCGCGAACACGTCCGGCACGATCTCGCCGGTCGCGCTCACTCCCCGATGACCGAGCTCTCGTGCACCTTGCCCGCCGGCGCCTTCTGCAGGAACGTGAAGTGCACGCTGCCCACCTCGCCGCCGGGGTTGTGGAACTGCTCGATGCGCTCGACCGCGCCCTGGCCCCAGCTCACCAGCTCGTCGCGCTCTGCCGGGTCGTCCTTCACGAACTCGCGGATCCAGCGCGTGGCCAGCTTCACGTGCGTGAGCTCGTCGGCCTGCAGGTAGTCGGAGAGCTCGGAGATGCGGTCATAGCCGCGCTCCTTCGCACGCTCGCGCCAGATGCGAAGCGTCTGCATCAGGTTGGCCTCCGCCCAGGAGTTGGTCACCGTGATGCGCTTGAGCGGATCCTCCTCGTTCTGCATCCACCACCACACCAGCGACCACGGCCCGTAGCCGAGCTCGGTGCCCATCAGCTCCTCGCACGCCTTGGCGACGATCTCGATGTGCCGCGCCTCGTCCCACATCTGGTGGGCCAGCTCCATCCGCATCTCCCACGGCAGGTCGGGGAACTCGGCGATCATCTTGCCCATCCGGTCGGTGGTCTCGACCTCGCCGTAGAGCAGCTGGTGGAACTTCCCGCGGAACCCCTCGAGCGACCACTCGTCCTCGGCCTGGTACACGTTGAAGTCGTCCAGATCGTCCGAGAACCAGAACGGCGCCTCCACGACGGGGTGCGGCAGCGGCGTGCAGTGCTTCTCGAAGCGGTAGCCGCCCTTGCCGCGCTTGATGCGGGTGGCCGAGCGGTCGAACTCGCGCGCGCTGTGGAAGGCCAGCCAGTGTGACTCGATGCCGTGGCCGGTGACCCCGCCGCACTCCACCAGCCGCTGCTCAAGCTCGGACTGCACCTCGAGCGCGTGGCGCCGGTCGTCCGGCTCCTGGGTGAGCGACTCGAGCACCGCCTGGCCCCAGGCGATGTGCGACTGATCCATCGCAGCGACGCCTCGCAGGAGCCGCGCGGTGGGCGCGTCGGCCAGCGGGTCGGTTGCGTCGGCGTGGTAGACGTAGGTGCTCACGAGATGCGGCTCCAGCACGCGGAACACCGCGACGAGCCGGTCGATGACCGCGTCGAGGTTCCAGATGTGCTCGCAGAGCTGGGCGAACTCGTCGGTGGCCGGCTCCTCGCGCTCGCGGCCGGAGCGGAGCTGATAGAGGCGCTCGCCGATCTGGTCCGCCGCCTGGGCGTGGTCGTACACCTGCGTGCCGAATGCTGCCTTGAAGGCGAGCTGCGGGGTGGTGTGCGACCAGCCGCCGATCATCTCCATCAGCTGCACTTCCAGGTAGCGATAGTTGGCGAGGCGCTGGGAGTTCTCCTTGACGGGGAACCGGCCCCCGAACTCGCGTCGGTCAACGATCGGCATGCGTCATTCCTTTCCCACTCGTCTCACAGATGAACCGTCACAGGCTGGTCGCCAAACTGCACGATAGCCGTGTCCTCGACCCCTGTCCCGGTGCGCAGGAGCACCATCGCCGCCGCCGGCCCCGCGGCCGCCAGGGGCGCTCCGTGCCACACGTCCGGCTCGAGGATCACGCTCTGGCCCGGGGTCAGCCGGAACACCTCGAACCCGGCCGGATCGCCCACGGCGCAGTACACGAGGCAGTCGCCGCGAAGCGCCACGATCATCTCGGGTGAGAGGTGGTGCTGCTCGGCCCAGTCGAACTGCAGCGGCGCAGGCTGCAGATCCAGGAACCCGACGCCGAACGCGCGGTCGGTGACCGGTAGCTCGGCAGTCTCCGCCCACCAGCTCCAGCCGGGACCGGAGGCGTCACGGGGACGGCCGGGCTGCTGCACGACCGTCCCGTAGCGCTCGAAGGCCGCGCTCTCGAGCGGCTTCGCGGTGACCTCGTTACTCATCCGCCGCCAGATCGAACTCGACCGCGCGGCGCAGCACCAGCCGCGGCGCCGACCGCAGGCCCGACGGCCGCGGCTGCGCGCTCAGCATGTTGACTGCGGTGTTTGCCACCCGCAGCTCGATGGTGTTTCGGCCCGGCGTGACCTGATCGGTCACCTCGACCGTGTAGGGCTCCCAGAGCCGCACGCCCGAGACGCCGCCGTTCACGACCACCTCGAGCACGTCGTCGCCCGCATCGGCGTCCATGAACACCCGCACGCCGGTGAGGCTCCTCGGGAAGCTGAGCGGTGCAGCGGTAGATCGCCGTGCCGGAGTAGAACGGGTAGCCCTGCTCGCTCCACGATGCGGGCTTCGCCGCCGACGAGGCCGCGGCGATGGCGTTGGCCTCGGTGAGCGTGAAGTCGCCCTGGAGCTTCACCAGGTCGAGCAGGCCGTCGGTCGAGCCGCCGACCACCAGCCGCAGCGCCAGCACGTTGTCGCCGGCCTCTGCGAGCGCGCCGATGTCGATCGCGCCGATCTGCGCGTCGAAGCCCGACGGCTCGGCAGCGCGCTCGTTGCGGGTGCCGTTCACGTAGAGCTCCCACTCGATGCCCGCGAACCCGTCCACCAGCAGCTGGAGCTTGCCGGGCCGGTCCTGCACCTCGAAGTGCACGCGGTACCAGACGGCGATCGGGTACTCGTCGTCGGGCTCGGTGGGGAGCTGGAACGACCACGCTCCCTGGATCATGTCGAGCCAGCCCGCGCTCTCCTCGACCTGCCTGGCCGAGTACTGCGATGCGTCGCCGCCGGCTGCCTCGGGCTGCGCCTTCCACTGGGTGATCACGAGGGAGTTGAGGCCCTCGGGCTCCAGCTCCCAGTCGCCGTCCAGCGCGATTGGGGCAAGCGGCTCGCCGGCATCGGTGGTCAGCACGCGCGTCGAGCCGTCGCGCTCGACGCTGAGCGTCACCGTGCCACCGTCGGCGTGGCCCTTGAGGGTGCTGCCCGAGACGGAATCGACGTCGGCGTCCGACGCGTGCACGTGGGTCCCGTCGCCGGCCTCCCACACGCACGAACGCCGACCCCACCGGGCGCAGCGTCGACCTCCACCTGCGTGCGGCCGTCGGTAAAGCGCCATGGCACGATGGGCGTCTGGATGCCCGTGGACGGGTTCCACAGGCTGGCCGGACGTCGCCGGGCAGCCCGATCCGGGCCGTCTGGGAGTCCTCGGTGGAGTTGATGAGAAACACGATGTCCTGCTCGTCGTTCACGCGGTGCAGGTAGAGCACGCTCGGGGTTGTCGATCTGGATGTCGGGCTCGATCAGCCGGCCGACCGCGTCCTCGAGCACCTTGCGGATGGCCTCGCGCTCGGCCTCGACCTCGTCGTGGATGTCGATTGCCACGCCGTCGTCGCCGGTGAAGAGGTACTTCGCCGGGCCGGTCTCCTGGGGCTCGATCACGAACTGGGGGCTCTCGGGCACGCCGGGCTGGCGGAGCTCTGCCTGACGGGCCTCGGGCAGGCCGCGCCAGAGCGATGCGGCCGAGATGAACGCCGTCTTCCCGCCGCCCTCGTGCGCGTGCTCAACGATCTGGAGCTTCGCCTGCCGGTCGACCGTGCCGACCGTTGCGGGATCGACGCCGAAGAGCGCCCCGACGCGCTCGCGCACGTCGATCATGTCGCCGTCGCCGAACGCCTGGCCGGGCAGCAGCACCGCTCCCAGCATCCGCCCGCCTTCGGCCGCGAACTGCTCGAGCCGCTCGAGCGTCGGCAGCTGGATGTGGGCCATCGGCGGCACCACCACCAGCTCGTGGCGCTCGTCGCCGATCACCAGCTCGCCGTCCTCGGCCGGCGCGTCGTCGCGAGCAGCGACTCGTCCACGTAGTCGTAGTCGTGGTGGATGCGCAGGAAGCAGGTCGGTGAGGGCGTTGAAGTCGTTCTCGATGCGGTCGCCGAGCGGCGTTCGCGTCTGCGGCCGGTAGGCGGCGAACATCGCGTTGATCGGCCAGATCATGGCCACGTTGGCGACGTGCTTGCCGCCGCTGAGCAGGTGGCTGAGGCGGCTCACGTACTCCGGAGAACGCGCCTGTAGTAGCGCCACCACGGGTACTGGTAGAACATCGACGGCGGCCAGTCGCGCTTTCGCGGCCCCTCCAGCGTGTAGTGGAACCCGTGGGGGTTCAGCAGGTTCACGCCGAGGACGTACTCCCAGTCGGTGATCCACTTCATGCGCTGCATCGTGGCGTCCATGAAGATGCCGCCGAACGACTCGCACAGCAGGCGCGGGCTGCCGTTCTGGTGCGCAGCCGACGAGCCGACCTTCATCGCCACGTGCTCGGCAGGCATGTCGCGCGTGCCGATCACCGGGTAGAGGTGGTCGACGCCGATCACGTCGAGGTGGCGGGTAGTGCTTGAAGAGGTTGCCCTCGACCCGGATCATCTGGCGCAGCCACTCCTCGTACAGCAGGTGGCCGGTGAACGCGCACGCCGCTCTCCTGGCACCACTCGTGGATCTGCCGGTAGTAGGCGTCGGAGTAGAAGTCGGTGATCGCGTTGTAGAAGTCGTGGCGCACGCGCGCGCTGTCGTCGCTGACGTCGAAGAACAGGTCGGGCAGCCGCCGGCCGCAGGTCGTAGCCGCAGTGCTTGTAGAACCGGCCGGAACATGTCCTTCGTCCACGGCACGATCGGGTTGTCCTGGCCGGTGATGAAGTAGTGCATCGCCGGCTCGTCGGTGTAGAACCCTGGCATCTGCTCGGCGTCGATGGCGCCGAGCTTCTGCATGTACGGCTCGTAGCCGAGCCGCAGGAACTCGGCCGTGGCCTCGGGGTCGAGCGCGTCGATGTAGTACTCGGCCCGCTTCTCGACGATGTAGATCAGCGTCCAGTTGCCCGCCGGCACCTCCCACGGGATCACGTTCGTGAACGAGAGGTTCCGCGTGAGGTCGCGCACCTCGCCCGTCTCCGTGTCGCGAGCGCGAAGGCCGCCACCGGGGTGGAGCGCTCGAAGTCGTTGTACCGGCTGTCGGCGCCGGTCAGGTAGGCGAACCACGGCCCGCGCACGCTCGAAGTCGACGCACTCGATGTAGCGCTGGGTGAGGTCGGGCCGCTGCCTGCGACCACCTGCGATGTCGGCGGTGCCGCTCGGCCAGTTCATCTCGTCGTAGATCCAGGTCTTCGATGCTCGAGCTGTCTTGGCCTCGTCCACGGCCAGCTGGATCCGGTCGAGGTAGGTCTCGCCGAGGTAGCGCTGTCTCGAGGCCGAACCGGCCGTGCAGGATGATCGCGGGCATGCCCTTGGCGCGCGAACTCCCGCAGCTGCATCCGCATCTGGTCGGGGTCGAGGTCGCCGTTCAGGAACCAGAACGGGCAGGATGCCGTACTCGCGCGGAGGCGCTGCGAAGTTCCGCTCCGAGACGGGCACCGTCGGCCAGAGCGCCTTCAGCGCGGCTGAATGGACATCTAGTTGCCTCCGATGATGACGGTGGATTTCACGAAGCCCTGCGGGCTTGTCGATCGCGACCTGGAACGCCTCGCCACCTCGTCGAGCCCGAAGCGGTGGCGTCACCAGGTCGTCCATCTGCGAGCCGGCCCGGAGCTGAGCAGCCGCATGCCCCGTGCGCATGCCGCGCATGATCGTGGAGACCTCGCGGAAGTGGCGTTGCACACGTGAAGGCCATCCAGTTCCACTTGCCAGCGGCAGCTCGCGGTTGCCGCCCTGGTGGTAGCCGACGATCGCGACCTTGCCGCTCATGCGGGTCACGTCGCCGATCAGCGAGAGCGGCGCCTGCGACGCCGGTCACCTCGAAGGTGATGTCGGCGCCCGACCTCGCCGTCGCTCGACGTCGCCGAACGTGCCGGCCGGACGCGATCGCTGTTCGCCGCACCACGTCGACGAGCGACTCGAGCGCACGTCGACGGTGTGGGTGGCGCCGATCGCGCGGGCCAGCGCGAGCGCCTCGGGCCGGGTGTCGGCCACGATCAGCTCGCGCGGCCCGCGCAGCAGCACCAGCTTCTGCACCAGCGTCGCCCATGAAGCCGGCGCCGACGATCACGACGTCGTCGCCCAGCCGCGGATCGGCCAGCTCGACGGCGTTGACGGCGCAGGCCACCGGCTCGGCCAGCGCCAGCTCGAGCGGCATGTCGCCGGCCGGGCAGGCAATGGCGGTCTTGCACCTTGACGTAGTCCGCGAAGCCGCGCCCGGTCACCCAGATGGCCACGGGGTCGCCCTGCGCTGGCGGCGCACCTCGCGCCGACGCGCTCGACGACGCCGCTCACCTCGTGGCCCGGGAGCATCGGGAACGGCTTGTCGGTGTGGCCCTGCCACATGTCGAGCTCGGAGGCGCACACGCCGCAGGCGCCGACGCGGACCAGCACCTCGTCGGCACCGATCTCGGGCACCGGCACGTCGATCAGCTCGAGCGTGCCGGGCCGCGAAGGACGGCCAGTCGCATGGCGGACTCTCCAGGCGTCGGGTCGAGGATGCGGCGCGGAGAGCCGGCATCGGAGCTGTAGGAGCCTCGCCAGCGTCGGCCGCGTCCAGGAGGTCGCGCAGCGAGCTCGGTCGAAGGCGCCGACGCGCGACGCCGCGCCACGTCGCTCGGCGCCGAAGTTCAGCACCACCAGCGACGGGGCCTCGCCTGCGGGGCCGTGGCGGCGGTAGGCGTACGACGTCGCCGTGCCTCGCGTCGGCTGGACCGACAGCCACGTGAGTGCCGCGAGTGCAGGGAGGCGCTCGTGCGCAGCCGGCAGAGCGCGGTAGTACCAGTCGCGCAGGCCGGCCGGGTCGTCGCCCAACGAGATGCGCCGGCGGGATCGCGGTAGGGCTCGATACTCGGCGCCGATCTCGCTCGCCGGTGTACACGCACGGCAGCCCGGGCAGGGTCAGCAGCAGCGCCGCCGCCACGCGCGTCAGCGCGCGCGCCGTGGCGGGTGACGAAGCGCGCGCCGGTGTCGTTGTTGTCCAGGAACCGGAACACCGGCCGGGCTCGGGTCGGCGTCCGGCCGCGATCCAGCCGCGCAGCGATCTGGCCGGCGGCTCGGCGAACACGTCCTCCCACGCCCAGTGGCCCAGCTCGCTCGTCCAGTCGTAGGCCGCGTCGAACCCGTTCTCGTACCAGTACGGCTCGCGCGCGGCTGGCCTCGGCCAGCATCAGGAGGCCCGGCTTGACCGCGTCGCAGCGCGGCGTGCACGGCGCCCAGAACGCCGGCCGGCGGTCAGCGCACGCCCCAGCACGCGTCCACCCGGTAGCCGTCGATGTCGAACTCCCGCACCCAGAACGTGAACGCCTCGGTGATGCAGCTCGCGCACCGCGGGTTCTCGAAGTTCAAGTTGGGCAGGTTCGTCCAGTCGAAGTAGTGCGTCGGGTTGCCCTGCCGTCACGGTCGTACCAGTCGTAGTACGGCGACCGGGACCGCGCCGGCGGCGTCGCAGGAAGAAGGGATGCTGGTCGGAGCTGTGGTTGGGCACGATGTCCAGCAGCACCCGGATGTCGTGTGCGTGCGCGGTCGCGACCAGCTCGCGCAGGTCGTCATCGCTGCCGTCCTCGGGGTCCACGCGTGAGGTAGTCCATCACCGCGTAGCCGTAGTCGCCCGGCGGGCGCACCGCATGATCGGGGAGAGCCAGAGCGCGTTCACCCCGAGGTCGCGCGAGGTACGGCAGGCGCTCGGTCACCGCCCGGAGCGGGGGATCGCCGAAGAGCGGCGGGATCACGCCGTAGACCATCGCCGACTCGACCCAGGCGGGCGTTCCGGGGCGCTCGGTCATCAGCTGCCTACTTCATGCCGGTGACCGCGATGCCGCGGATGAACTGCTTCTGGAACAGGATGAACACGATCAGCACCGGGATCGTGGCCATCACCGAGCCGGCGAACACGTAGGTTCCAGGCCGTGCGGTTCTTGCACCACGAACAGCGCCAGCCCCAGCTGCATCGTGAACTGGCTCGAGCTCGACATGACGATCAGCGGGCAGAAGAAGTCGTCCCACACGTCGGAGAACGTGAAGATGCCGACGCGCGGCGAGCGCCGGCCGGCACAGCGGCATGATGATCTTCCACCAGATCCGGAACTCGTTCGCGCCGTCCATCTTGGCGGCGTCGAGCAGCTCGTCGGGGATCGTGCGCATGTACTGGCGCAGCAGGAAGATGCTGAACATGCTGACAGCACGCCGGGATGATCAGTCCCCAGTAGGAGTCGAGCCAGCCGTGGCCGCCGTTGCCGAAGATGTCGTTGCCGCCGAAGAGCGGGATGTGCTTCAGCACGAGGTAGTTCGGGATCAGGAACACGGCGTAGGGGATCGCCATCGTGCCGAGCCCGAGCAGGAACAGGAACGCCGCGGCCCGGGAAGTCGCGCTTGGCAAAGCAGTAGGCCGCCATCGAGGCGAAGATCATGTTGCAGAAACGTCACCGAGAGGGCGATGAAGGCGCTGTTGAGGAACCATCGCGGCACGTCGTTGTTCGACGAGGAACGTGCGGTAGCTGTTCGAGCGTCGGGTTGTGCGTGATCCAGCTGCGGCGGGTACTGGAAGATCTCGCCGATGTTCTTGAACGAGGCCACGACCATCCAGGCCCAGGGGCCGATGAACACGATGGCGCCGACGATCAGGATCGCGTAGGTGAGGATGCGCCCGGCGATGCACGTGCGGGCTATGCGGCTTCTTGCGCTTCTTGTCGGCTGGGCCTTCTTGCGCCGCGCGCTTCGGCGTCGTGCTGGAGATCGTTGCCACCGCTTAGTACTCCGCCTCTGCGGTAGAGGAACCGCATCTGGATGCAGGTGAAGATGAACATGATCGCAAAGAGGGCGTAGGCGATCGCCGTCGCGTATCCCATCTGGAACTTGAGAAGGCCATGTTCCAGAGGTAGTAGACGATCGTCGTGGTCGCGCCGAGCGGGCCCGCCGCTGGTCATGATGTACACCTCGGTGAACACCTGGAACGCAGCCGATCACGCCGATCACGAGCAGGAAGAACGACGTGGCGCGACCAGCGGGATGGTGATGTAGCGCAGCCGGTGCCAGGCGCCCGCGCCGTCGACCTTGGCCGCCTCGTAGTACTCCTCCGGGATCGCCTGCAGGCCCGGCCAGGTACATCACCATGGCGAAGCCGACGCCCTTCCAGATCGTCATGACGATCACCGAGGGCATCGCCAGGTTCGGGTTCGACAGCCACAGCACCTCGTGGTGAGATCATGTGCAGCTTCTGCAGGTAGTAGTTGGCCAGGCCGTAGTCGCCGTTGTAGACCCACTTCCACATGATCGCGGCGACCACCAGCGGCGTGATCACCGGCAGGAAGAACGCCGTGCGGAAGATCGCCGCGGCCGCGGATCGGCTGGTTCAGCAGCAGCGCGACCGCGAGCCCGCACGCCATCGTCAGCGGCACCGAGAAAAGCGTGTAGATGAAGTGTTGTAGAGCGACTTGTGGAAGTCCGAGTCGTCTGCCAGTCGCCGGTAGTTCTCGAGGCCGACGAACGGCTTCGCTCGGGTTCAGGATGTCCCACTGGTGGAAGCTGATGTAGAACGAGAACGCCGATCGAGAACACCACGAAGACGGCGAACAGGATCAGGCCCGGGGACAGCATCAGGTATGCCGACCACTCCTCGCCGCATGCGCCTGAAGACGCTTCTTCTTGCGCTTGCGGGTGCGCCGCTCGACAGGTTCGGCGGCTACCGCCACGGCTGCATCCGCCTCGTGTGCCGCCACGTGCCGGTGCCGCCCGCTGAGGGGCGGCACCGGCGGGTGCGTACGGTGCTGCTGCCGGGCAATGTTACGGAGCGCCCGCTCGCGAGCATCTGGTTTGCCTGCGGCAGCGAATCGCTGCAGCGCTTGCTGTGCAGTCTTCTTGCTGTAGATGGCCTGGGCCAGAGCTGTCGAGAGCGGGCCGGCGTCGACCTCGCCCCAGTTCTTGTTCTCGCTCAGGTTGAGGATGCCGCACTTCATGCCGTCGGCGAAGCCCTTCAGCCCGGGGTTCACCGTGAACGTGGTCGGGTTGTTGAGCATCGAGGTGCGGGTCGGAAGCAGCGACACCGGGTACTTCTTGGTGCCGAGGTCGAGCAGCGCCATGTTGCGCGGCGCCGACAGGAACTCGATCCACTTCCAGGCAGCATCCTGGTTGTGGCTGCCGGACGGGATCACCAGCGCGTCACCGGCGATGGTGGTGGCGCACGGGCTCCCCGCGGTCTCGGTCGGCAGCGGGGCGGAGGCCCACGTTGCCGGTCGCCTTCGGGAAGTTCTGAGATCATCTCGCCCTCGAACCACGCTCCGGCCATGTACATGCCGATCTTGCCGTTGGCGAAGTTCACGCGGGCATCCCACGAGTTCGACGCCCACAGGTTGGGATCGGAGTACTTGTTCATGCCGGTGTAGAAGTTCGCGGCCTTGATGCCCTCGGGGCTCGCATACGCCGCGGCGTTGTCCGTCGGCGTTGGTCTGCGATCCGCCTGCCTGGTACAGGAACGGGTACCAGTAGTACGAGGTCTCACCCTGCGTGGCGAAGAGCGCGAATCCCGAGATCTTCTTGGCGGGGTCGTTGATCTTCGCGGCGTCGGCCTGCTCCTCGGCCCAGGTCTTCGGCGGATGCGTGATGCCGGCCTGCTTGAAGAGCTTGGTGTTGTAGAAGAGGGCGGTCGACTCACCGTCGATCGGGAGGCCGTACATCTGATCCTGGTAGCTCACCATGCTGCGGAACACGGGCACGTAGTCCTTGCGGACGGCGCCCTTGCTCTTGGCGATGTACGGCTCGAGGTTCACCAGGGCGCCGCGCGGGGCGAATGCGCCGACGGTGCCGGTGTCCATGTAGGCCACGTCCGGCGGGTTGCCGCCTGCGATCTGCGCGGTCAGCTTGGTCTGGGCCTGCTCGGCCGGGACGCTCTGGAACTTGACCGTGATGTTCGGGTGGATCTGGTGGAACTGGGCTGCCAGCAGCAGGAGCGCCTTCGCGCCGGTGTTGGGCGTCTGCCACGTCTGGAACGTGATCGTCGTCGGGCTGCTCGGGTCCTTGATGCTGGGACTCAGCTTGGCCAGATTGACGTTCGCGTACTCCTTGTAGATCTGGACGGTCTGGGCGACGCTGTTGTCGACCGACCCGCCAGTTCCGTCCGAGCTCGAGCTGCCACACGCGGTGGCGGCGAGCGCGACTGTGGCAAAGGCTGCCGCGCCACCTATCAATGCTTTACGCATGTACCTCTCCCTTTGGATCGTCAACGCCCCTAGCCGGGCGCGTCATCGCGTCCCTGCCAACCGGCATATTGACGCGGGAATCAATGAAATACAAGCGAGTGGTGAAAAAATTGCGCCGGTTTGGGAAACCGTTTGCTTGTGATCGCCGTGTCACGAGAGCAGAAATACGCTGTAGAGAGGCAGATTCCGCAGTTTCAGGCGGGTTACTGTGTCCTCGGTCACAATGTCGGCTCCCACACCATCCGGGACGGCCGAGACCGATGACGGCGCCCCGCCGGCCAGTCTGATCGTCACCTCGGCCTGGTCGAGCACGGGCACCTGGTCCGTGGCCTCGTCGTAGTCGTAGCGCAGGATGTGCACCGCGACGCCGCCCTCGACGCGCTGGAGCCCGATGGCTGCGTCGAACCCCTCCGGCACCGTCACCTGCGGCCCGTCCGGGAGCTCGTGCGACCACGCCGCGAGGGGAGTCGAACGTGGTGGTGCCGGCATGTGACCGCAGGCCCTCGCGGCGGGCCTCGTCCAGGTTCTCGGCGAGCTTCCCCACCACCAGCAGCCTGCCGCCCTGATCGAGATAGCCCAGCAGCGCGTCGGCCTGATGCTCGGTGAGGATGCCGCAGTCGGGCAGGACGACCACCGGGTAGCGCGCCAGCTCGGCGGCGGTGATGGTGTCGGGCCGAAGCGTCCCGTCGGGGAACATGATCACGTCGTAGGGCAGGCAGGCATCGCTCAGCGCCTCGCTGCAGTCCCAGAACGGGGCGAGATCGTCGGAGATCAGGTTCAGGCGGTTGTTCGCGAGGGCCTCGCGGGCGGTGATCTCCTGGGCGAGGCTCGACTCGATGCTGAACACCATGCCGACCTCGGCTGCGCTCGTGGTCGAGTAGAGGTGCTCGTTGGCCGCCATGAACTCGTTGATCTCGACGCAGAGCTCGTGCGGCGCGTAGAAGGCGTCCTCGATCTCGGAGCCCATCCACGAGCCGTAGGGGAGGGTGACGCTGACGCCCAGCGCTGCGCCCTCGAAGATCGACATGCGAAACCGGTCGTAGGCCCTTCCCCGGCCGAGCAGGTCGATCAGCTCGGGCACGACGCCGCCGTAGGGGTTCTCGGCGATCACCACGGGCTTCGATCCGCTGAACCCGGCCACGTAGCGGTACCAGGCCGGCTGGCGGTAGCGCGTGTTCCGCATCTCGGTGATCAGCATGTCGGCCTTGGGCTCGAGCGCGTAGTAGTGCTCGAACATGTTGAAGAAGTTGCCCGACACGAGCACCTCGCGCCCCTTGCTGCGCCCGTACTCGTGCACGTAGTCGCAGAGCTCGCCGAAGTACTTCGTGATCGCCTGGCGCTGGCACTTGAGGTAGTCCTGGAAGAGCGGCGACTGCTCGCGGCCCTGCTTGAAGTCGTAGCCCTGCGAGAGCAGCCACTCGCCGTAGTGGAAGGACTCCAGATCGACGCCCTGGAGCTCGCCGGTCGCGGGTCGAGGCCCTGCAGGTAGGTGCGAAAGAGGGTCATGCAGTCGCGGCAGAAGCAGCCGCCGTACTGCATGCTGGTGATGGGGAGCTCGGCCTCATCCAGCTGCACGCCGTGCACGCCGGCGTCGATCTGCACCCGGATGATCGCCTTCAGGTACTCCCGCCAGACGGGGTTGTTGCGATCCATCGTGTAGCAGTAGTGCTCGCGGTCGGGCGCCTCCACCCAGAGGCAGTGGCAGGGCACGCCGTGGATGTCGCGCGAGCAGCACTCCTCCAGGATGTCGGTCACGGGCTCGCCGAGGCTGTTGGTGAGGCCGCCGGGGAAGTAGTGCTCGAACGGCTTCCAGAGCTTCGGGTAGCGGTTGGACGAGAACTCGCGCAGGCCCATCCACTCGCGCTTGCCCACGCCGCGCAGCTCGTTCATCGAGAGCACCTCGCTCTCGTCGTCGTTCAGCTCGACCGGGAACTCCCAGCCCTGCACCTCGAAGACGATGCCGAACACCTTGATGCCGGCCTTGTCGCACTCGGCGATGAACTCGCTGTCGTTCATGAAGCCGTACATGCGGTAGCGCGGATCGACCTGCCCGAAGGCCTCCTCCTCCATGTAGGGGAGCGAGATGGAGCCGCCGCCGAGCGCAGCCCAGACGAGGGACGTGGCGCGGTACTCCCGCAGATGCTCCACCATCCGCTGCCGCCGCGCCGGGAGGCTCGGGTGGTAGTTGTGCTGGCTGGGAAACCACCCGTCGAAATAGACTCCGCGCTCCACATGTCCTCCTCGTGACGATCGCTGGTCGAACGTTTGCCCTTGGCACCGAAGCGAGTAGTATGGCGGCGCTTTGAGCGAAGACCGCCACACTACCGCCGCCGTCATCGGCACCGGGTTCTCGGGCGCCGCGCACATCGAGGCGCTGAGACGGATTCCGGGGGTCGAGGTGGTGGCGATCGCCGGGTCAAGCGCCGAGCGGGCTGCCGCGAGCGCCCGCGATCTGGGCGTCGGCCGGTCGGCGGGCGACTTCCGCGAGCTGCTCGAGGATCCGTCCATCGACGTGATCCACAACTGCACTCCCAACGACCTGCACCTCGAGGTGAACCTCGCCGCGCTCGCCGCCGGAAAGCACGTGCTGGCCGAGAAGCCGCTCGGGATGGACTCCGCCGAGACGGCCCGCCTGGCCGCGGCCGCCGATGCGGCCATGACCGTCACCGGCGTCTGCTTCAACTACCGGCACTATCCGCTGGTGGCCGAGACGCGGGCGCGCATCGCGGCCTCCGGCGCCGCCCCCCACCTCATCCAGGGCACCTACCTGCAGGACTGGCTGCTGGACGCGGGCGACTGGAACTGGCGGCTCGACCCGGCGCGGGGAGGCTCGGCGCGGGCGCTCGGCGACATCGGGTCGCACTGGATCGACCTGATCCAGCACGTCACCGGGCTGCGCATCGCGCGGGTCTGCGGCGCCACCGGGCGGCTGCACGACGTGCGCGAGCGGCCGGAAGCGCAGACCAGCACCTTCGAGCGAAGCGCCGGCGAGTCGCAGTCGGTGGATGTGCAGACCGAGGACTTCGCCACCGTGCTGCTCCAGTTCGAGGGCGGCTGCAGCGGCGTGCTGACCGTCTCGCAGGTGAGCCCCGGCATGCGAAACCGGCTGATGTTCGACATCGACCTGCCCGACGTCTCCTACGTCTGGAACCAGGAGGAGCCCAATCGCCTCTGGATCGGCCGCCGCGACCGGCCCAACGAGGAGCTCGTGCGTGACGCGACCCTCCTCTCACCAGGCGCCGCCGCGCTCTCGCACTACCCCGCGGGGCATCAGGAAGGCTGGCCGGACGCGCTCAAGAACCTGATCGCCGACTTCTATGCCGGGGTGCGGGACAGGTCGCACCCGCTGACGGTGGCAAGCTTCGGCGAAGCCCACCGCGTGACGCTCGTGGTGGAGGCGATCCTCGCAAGCGCGGATACCGGGAGGTGGGTGGATCTATGAGGCTCGGCGTGTTCACGGTGCTCTACAGCGCGACGCCGCTCGAGCAGGTGCTCGACAACCTCGCCGGCGCAGGGGTGACTGCCGTCGAGCTCGGCTGCGGCAACTACCCGGGAAGCGCGCACTGCGACCCCGACGTGCTCCTCGCCGACGAGGCGAAGGCGCGGGGGCTCCTCGAGGCGGTCGAGAGCCGCGGGATGATCATCAGCGCGCTCAGCTGCCACGGAAATCCGCTGCATCCCGACCCGCAGGTGGCCGGCGAGTCGCACGAGGTGTGGCGGAAGACCGCCCGGCTCGCGTCGCTCCTCGAGGTGCCGGTCGTGAACGCGTTCTCCGGCTGCCCGGGAGACCACGACGGCGCGCGGTATCCCAACTGGGTCACGTGCACCTGGCCGTCGGACTTCACCGAGGTGCTGGAGTGGCAGTGGAGCGAGAAGGTCATCCCGTACTGGCAGGACGAGGCCGCGTTCGCCCGCGAGATGGGAGTGAAGGTCGCGCTCGAGATGCACCCCGGGTTCGTGGTCTACAACAACGAGACGCTCCTTCGCCTGCGCGCGGCCGCTGGCCCGGAGATCGGCGCCAACTTCGATCCCAGCCACCTCTTCTGGCAGGGCATCGACCCGCTCGAGGCCATCAAGCAGCTGGCCCGGGAGGACGCCCTCTTCCACGTGCACGCAAAGGACACGTACCTCGACCGCGCGAACATCGCACTGAACGGCGTGCTGGACACGAAAGACTATTCACGCATCCTCGACCGGTCATGGACGTTTCGCACGGTCGGCTACGGACAGGGTGAGAAGATGTGGCGCGACATCATCAGCATGCTTCGCACGGTTGGTTACGATTACGCATTGAGCATTGAGCACGAGGACGGCTTGCTCTCGCTTGACGAGGGCCTGACAAAAGCTGTTGAGTTTCTGAACGCACTGATATTCACTGATCGCGACAAGACGGAGATGTGGTGGGCCTGAATGGCTGAGATCAAATTTGCAGAAGTCACGAAGATCTATCCCGACGGCACCGAGGCTGTCTCGAGCGTCGACCTCGACATCGCCGACGGCAGCCTGATGGTGCTGGTCGGCCCTTCGGGGTGCGGCAAGACCACGCTCCTTCGCATGGTTGCGGGCCTCGAGGACATCACCGACGGCGAGATCAAGGTGGGCGAGCGCGTCATCAACGACGTCGATCCGAAGAACCGCGACCTTGCGATGGTGTTCCAGAACTACGCCCTCTACCCGCACATGACGTGCTACGACAACATGGCGTTCGGGCTGAAGCTCCGCAAGGTGCCGAAGTCCGAGATCAAGCGGCGCGTGAACGAGACGGCCAAGGCCCTGGGCCTCGAGGATCAGCTCAAGAAGAAGCCGCGCGCGCTCTCGGGCGGCCAGCGCCAGCGCGTCGCGATGGGCCGCGCGATCGTCCGCGAGCCGAAGGCATTCCTCATGGACGAGCCGCTGTCGAACCTCGACGCGAAGCTGCGCGTGCAGATGCGCACGGAGATCTCACGCATCCAGCGCGATCTCGGCGTGACGATGATCTACGTCACCCACGATCAGACCGAGGCGATGACCATGGGCGATCAGGTCGCGGTGATGAACCGCGGCGTGCTGCAGCAGGTGGATCCGCCGCAGGAGATGTACGACCACCCGGCCAACCTGTTCGTGGCCGGCTTCATCGGCAGCCCGGCGATGAACCTCGTCGGCGGCGAGCTCGTGAACGACCCCGACGGCGTGCACGTGAAGTTCGGCGGCATGACGCTGCCGCTTCCGCCCAGCGCGCTCGAGGCGCGGCCCGGCCTCCGGGACTACTTCGGCAAGCGCGTGGTGATCGGCATCCGGCCTGAGGACATCGAGCACCCCGACTACGTGCCGGATCCCACCCCCGGCTCGCTGATCCACGTGACGGTGGACGTGCGCGAGGCGATGGGCGCCGAGATCTATGCCCACTTCCGCGTGGACGAGCCGCCGCTCGAGTCGGAGCACATCCGCGACCTGGCCGACGACGAGGGCCACGTGCACGAGGAGCTCGCGGCGTCGGACGGAACGCCGAAGACGCCGTTCGTCGCGCGCCTGAACTCCCACGCGCCGGCGGCCGAGGGCGAGCCGCTCACCCTCTGGGTGGACATGCGCAGCCTGCACATGTTCGACCCCGACACGGGCCTCACCATCAGCTGACCGCGGGGCCGAGGCAGCGCAGGATGCGCATGTCGCCGGCCACCTCGATCTGATCCGCGCCGGCGGGCACTGCGAAGCAGTCGCCCCGCCGGGCGGGCGCGCCGTCGATGGTGCCCGCGCCCTCCAGCACGATCCAGACGGCAAACTGCCCGGCCGGCTCGGCTGCCTCGTCGGCCCAGAAGAACGCCCTGGCCTCGTCCGGCAGGCCCACGATGGGCTGCTCGGCCTCCAGCCGCAGGGCCTCGATGGCCACGTCCCAGCCGAGCCCCAGGTGGCTGTCTGCGGGCGAGATGGGGAAGCCCTCCCACTCGCACACGATCGAGAAGTCGGTCGGCTCCTGCAGCTCGGCGATCAGCGCACCGGCCCCGATCGCATGCGGCGTCCCGGCCGGGACGAAGATCACGTCGCCGGCGCGCACCGGCACGTGGTTCAGGGAGCTCAGGAGCGCCTCGCGATCCTGCCGCTCGATCCAGCCCCGGTAGGTCTCGCGGTCAACAGTCTCGCGCATGCCGATCCACACGGCGCTCGACTCCTCACGCGTGGCCAGCACGATCCAGGCCTCGGTCTTGCCGAAGTCCGACCCGAAGTGCTCCTTTGCAAACGCCTTGTCGGGGTGGAAGTGCACGGGCAGCCGCTCGGCCGCGTCCAGCAGCTTCACGAGCACGCCAGGGCTTCCGGCGCCGGCGGCGGCCCCGAGCCAGCCCTCCGGATCGGCCGCGATCACGTCGCGCAGCAGCTGACCGTCGGCGAGGCGGGAGAGACCGGCCTCCGGCTCGTCGCGGCCCGGGTTGGAAGCCTGGGTGACCGAGGCGACCCAGTCCTCGGGAAACTCGGTGTCGGATTCGGGCTCGTCGCGCAGCCGGTCGATCAGCAGGCCGCCCCGGTAGAAGCGGTAGACGCGGGTTGGGGTCACACGGTGTGGATGCATGGCGTTAGCCTAACGCTGTGTCGCGACTGATTGGACTCGATGTGGGGACGACCAGCCTCAAGGGCGTCGCCGTGTCCGGCACGGGCGTCGTGCTGCAGCGAGCCGAGGTGGCCTACCCGTTCCAGCGCCCGCAGCCGGGCTGGTCGGAGCAGGATCCCGACGTGTGGTGGGAGGCGTGTGAGCGGGTGCTGGCAGAGCTCGGCGAGGCCGACGCGATCGGCTTCTCGGGGCAGATGCACGGCATGGTGCTGCTCGGCGCCGATCTGCGGCCGCTGCGGCCCGCGATCCTCTGGAACGACGGCCGTACCGGCGCCGAGTGCGAGCGCATCGAGCAGCTGATCGGCCTGGATCAGCTCGTGAGCCTTACCGGTAACCGCGCGCTGACCGGCTTCACGGCGCCGAAGCTTCTCTGGGTGCGCGAGCACGAGCCGCAGATCTTCGCGCGGGTGCGCCACGTGATCCTGCCCAAGGACTACGTGCGGCTGCGGCTCACCGGCGAGCTTGCCACCGAGGTGACCGACGCCTCCGGCACGCTTCTCTTCGATGTCCGAAACCGGCGGTGGAGCAGCGAGGTGCTGGACGCGCTCGAGCTGCCCGCCGAGTGGTTTCCCGAGGCGCTCGAGTCGGCCGACCTCGCCGGCCGCTCCGCATCCGGTGTGCCGGTGGCGGCCGGTGCCGGCGACCAGGCGGCCGCCGCGATCGGCGTGGGAGTCGATAGCCCCGGCCCGGCCTCGGTGGTGCTCGGCACCTCCGGCGTCGTCTTCGCGGCGCTCGCCGACTACCGGCCCGACCCCCAGGCGCGGGTGCACACCTTCTGCCACGCCGTGCCGGGGACGTGGCACGCGATGGGGGTCATGCTCTCGGCGGCCGGGTCGCTCCAGTGGCTGCGAGACGCGGTCGATCCCGGCGCGGAGTTCGCAGCACTCGTGGCGCAGGCCGAGCCGTGGCCCGCCGGCACGGGCGGCCTCCAGTTCCTGCCGTACCTCAGCGGCGAGCGCACGCCCCATGCCGATCCCGACGTGCGCGGGGCGTTCATCGGCCTCGGCCTCGAGCACGACCGCGGCGCGCTGGTGCGCGCGGCGATGGAGGGCGTCTCCTATGGCCTGCGCGATTCGCTCGAGCTGCTGCACGCCACCGGCAACCGGCCGTCGGTGGGCCGCGCGTCGGGCGGCGGAGCGCGCAGCGACCTCTGGCTGCGCATCACGGCGTCGGTGCTGCAGCTGCCGCTCGAGCGGATCGAGGTGGAGGAGGGGTCGGCGTTCGGGGCCGCGCTCCTCGGCGGCGTCGCCGGCGGCGTGTTCGGCTCGGTGCCCGAGGCGGTGGCCGCGTGCGTCAGGACGGCCGGCCGGGTGGAGCCCGACCCGATCTGGCAGGAGCTCTACGAGCAGGGGTACGCGCGCTTCCGGGCCTCGTATCCTGCGATCAAGCTGCTGGAGTCGGCCTGATGGGCACCGTCGGGGTGTGCGGATCGGTCAACATGGACGTGTTCGGCTACGTCGCGCGGCCGCCCGCGCCGGGCGAGACGGTGCTGGGCGACCGGCTGGCCTACGCGGCCGGCGGCAAGGGCGCGAACCAGGCGGTCGCGGCCCGGCGCGTGGGGGCCGACGTCAAGTTCGTGGGAGCGTGCGGTGAGGACGGATTCGGCGACTCGGTGTGGAAGGCGCTCGCGGCCGACGGCATCGATCTCACCGGTCTTTGCCGGCTGAAGCAGCCCACAGGGGTCGCGCTGATCATCGTGGCCGAGAACGGCGAGAACCAGATCGTGGTGCTGCCCGGCGCCAACGGGTACGTCGAGGCGCCTGCACCCGACCCCGGGGTGGACGTGTGGCTGGCGCAGGCAGAGGTGCCGGCGGATGCCGTGGCGGGCACCCTGGCTGCCGCGCGGGCGACCGGAGCGCTCGCGATCGTCAACCCGTCGCCGTCGGGCCACCTGCCCGTGGATCTGGTGCACCAGTTCGACATCGCGATCGTGAACGAGACCGAGCTCGCCGCGCTGGGTGAGGATCGCCCGCCCACGGTCGTGCTCACCATGGGCGCCGCCGGCGCGCGGATCCTCCCGGACGGCCCGGTGCTTCCCGCGCTCCCGGCCGAGGTGGTCGACACCACCGGGGCGGGCGACTCGCTGGCGGGGGCGCTTGCGGCAGGTCTGGCGGCAGGCGACTCGCTGGAGCAGGCGCTCCGCATGGGCCTCGCGACGGCATCGCTCTGCGTGGAGCGCTACGGCTGCCAGCCGGCGATGCCGACCCGCGCCGAGGTGGACGCCCGCCTGCGCGCATAGCGAGGCCCGCTGATACCTCAGTCCTTCGTCAGCACCGCGGCCAGCAGCGGCTGGCGCTCCATGTAGCCGGCGAAGATCTGCTGCGCCACCGCGGGCGACGGCACCAGCGGATGCAGCGCCAGAGCGGCCACCGCCAGCGACCGGGAGCCCGAGGCCGCCGCCTCGATCGTCAGGCGCTCGACCTGCTTGATCTGCGTGATCAGCGGATGCGCCTGCTCCGGCAGGTCGCCGCGCGCGAGCGGCGTGATGCCGCCGCGATCCACCACCGAGGGCACCTCGACCACGGCGTCGCGATCGAGGAACGTCAGCGCCCCGCGGTTGGCGACGTTCAGGATCAGCACGGTCGGCTCGGTGCCGCTCAGCGCGTCCATCACCTGGAGCGCCGCTGCGTCGTAGCCGCCGACGGGCTGCTCGTCGTCGCCCTCCAGCGGCTCGTCCGCATCCGACTCGCGCACCTCGGCCATGTAGCTGCGGTTCCGCGCGTGGGTGGTGCGCCGCCAGGCGCGGGCGGCCTCGCGCGGGCTCCCGGGGAGGGCTTCGTAGAATCCGAGCTGGTTCTCGGCGAGCACCTGCGCCCGCGTCTGGCCCGCGCGCTGGAACCCCTCGACCGCCTGCTCGGGGTGCTCGAAGTAGAAGAGATACTCGTTGGGCACCATCCCGAGCTCGCGCAGGCGCTCGCGGCCGAAGAGATCGGCAGTGGGCATCCGCGCGATCAGCTCGTCGTCGGCCAGAAGCCCCGGCAGCAGATCGTGCCCTGCGCGGCGGGCCGCATACACCCAGCCGAGGTGGTTCAGGCCGGCGTAGTCGATCACAAGCTCCCCTTCGGGCACGCCGAGCGTCGCCGCGATCTCGTGGCCGATGTGCTCGGGCGAATCGCAGATCCCCACCGCGCGCTCGCCGAGCACCCGCTGCAGCGACTCGGTGATCATCCCGGCGGGATTCGTGAAGTTGATCAGCCAGGCATCGGGCGCATTCCGCGCGATGGAGAGCGCGATCTCGTTCATCGCCGGGAGCGTACGAAGCGCGAACGAGATGCCGCCCGGGCCGACGGTCTCCTGGCCGAGCACGCCGTGCTCCAGCGGCACCGTCTCGTCGATGATCCGGCCCTCGAGGCCGCCCACGCGGATCGCGCAGAGCACGAACGCGGCACCGCGTACCGCGTCGTCCAGATCGGTCTCGAGGCGCAGCGGGACTGTCTCGCCGCGCTCCTGCGCGATGCCCGCGAGCACCGGCTGGATGACGCCCATCCGGCCGGCGTCGCTGTCGTGCAGCACCACTTCGGAGATGCCGAGCCGCTCGCGCGCATCCAGCAGCGAGCGGTAGAGGAGCGGCGTGCGAAACCCGCCCGCGCCGATGATGGTGACCTGCATCGGTCGCACGCTACTCAATCCGGCATACTCATGCGATGCCCGTCCCGATCATCATCGACTGCGACCCCGGCCACGACGACGCCATCGCCATCCTGCTCGCCCTCGCGAGCCCCGAGGTGGAGCTCCTCGCCCTGACCGCGGTCTCGGGCAACGCGCCCCTGCACCACACGGTCGCAAACGCGATCCGCGTGCTCGACCACGCCGGCCGGCCCGACATCCCCGTCGCCGCCGGAGCGGACCGGCCGCTCGTCCAGGATCCGTTCACCCCGGGCGACGCCCACGGGCCGACCGGCATGGATGGGCCCGATCTGCCGCCGCCCAGCCGTGCGCCGTCACCGGCCCACGCGATCGATCTCATCGCCGAGCTGGTCGAGGCCTCGGCCGAGCCGGTGACGCTCGTGCCCGTCGGTCCGCTCACCAACATCGCGCTCTTCCTCGCCCGCTACCCCGAGGTCGCACAGCGCGTGGGGCGCGTCGTCCTGATGGGCGGCACCACCGGCTTCGGCAACCTCACGCCCAACGCGGAGTTCAACATCTGGGCCGATCCGGACGCCGCCCGGCGCGTCTTCATGAGCGGCCTCGACGTGACCATGGTCGGCCTCGACGCCACCCACGACGCGCTCCTCACCTTCGCGCAGTGCGACCGGCTCCGCACCACCGGCGAGGCCGGCCGGCTCGTCGCCGAGCTCGTCGACTTCTACGCCCGCTCGCACGTCGGCTGGACGGGCACGCCCATCCACGACGCCGTCGCGGTGGCTCACGTGGTGGACCCCACCCTCCTCACGCTGGTCGAGTGCCACGTCGACGTCGATTGCGGCCCGGTGGGGCGGGGGCGCACCATGTGCGACCTCAACGGCTACAGCGGGCTCCCGCCCACGGCGAAGGTCGCAACGGGGATCGTCCCCGGCTTCGGGGAGTGGCTCTCCGAGCGCATTGCGCGGCTCGGCTAGAGCCCGACCCAGCGGCCCGTACGGGCGCTCTCGATCGCGGCCGGCACCATGGCGAGGCTGCGGATGTTGTCCGCCGCAGGCGTCTCGAGCGGCCCTCCGCCGGCCATCTGCGTGAGCAGCGCGGGAACCGCTGCGGGGTGATCGTTCGGGCCGCCGGCGTCGATCACGTGGCCGCCCGGCTCGATCACCGGCGAGCCGTCGTCGCGCCAGCGCGCGGCGGCCAGGGTGCCATCGATCCGCCAGTCGCCGAACCACGGCGTCTCGAGCCCCGAAGCGCTCCACGACCCGCGGTAGGTGAACCGCAGGCCGCCCGAGAACTGGAAGATGCAGCTCGCCACGGTCCCGCCCGCAAACCCCGACCCCGCAGGGCGCAGCTCGTGTGCGAGCACGCGCTGCGGCTCGGCGCCGGAGAGCGCGCGGGCGCCGTCGAAGGCGTGGATCGCCATGTCGGCCAGCAGCGGGCTCTGCATCTCCGCGACGCGGTCGAAGGCCTCCACCGATCTCTGGAGCTCGCAGTCGATCGCAAACACGGCGCCGAGCTCGCCGCTCGCCACGGCCGCGCGCAGCTCCCTCAGCGCGGGGTGGAAGCGGTGGTTTTGCATCATCGCCAGCCGCCGTCCGTGGGCGGCGGCGAGCGCGATCAGATCGCGGCCAGCGGCAACCGACCCGGCCAGCGGCTTCTCGCAGATCACGTCGCAGCCGCCGGCGAACGCGGCCTCTGCCACCACGCGGCGGTTGGACGGCGGCGTCAGATCCACCACGATCCGGGGCCGGAAGCGGCCGATCGCCGCCGCGACGTCGGTCTCGGCCGGAGCCTCGACCCCGAACTCGCGCAGGATCGCCTCAGCCTTCGCCCTGTCGATGTCCACCAGGGCGCAGAGCTCGAACCCCGGCAGCTGCGCGACCACCGGCAGCCAGAGCCGGCACACGTTGCCCGCCCCGACGAGGATCACCGGCGTCCTCACCCGGCCTCGAACCACCCGGGCGGCGACCAGATGCAGTCGTCCAGCGGCGGGCTCACGCCGGCCGGCGGCGTGGCCCAGTCCACGGCGTTTCCGATCACCCGGCGCACCCCGGGGTTGTGGTAGACGGGATACGTCTCGTGGCCGGGGCTGAAGTAGAAGATCCTGCCGGCGCCGCGGCGGAAGCAGCAGCCGCTTCGCAGCACCTCGCCGCCCGTGAACGAGCTGATGAACACCACCTCGTCGGGCTGCGGCACGTCGAACGGCTCGCAGTACATCTCGTCGCGGCCGGCGTCGAGCGGCACCGGCACGCCGGCGGTGATCGGGTGGCCGGGCGCCGCAGTCCACACGAGGTGGCGGTCGTCGCCCTCGCGCCAGCGGAGAAAGCACGAGGTGCCCATCAGCAGCGTGAACGGCTTGGAGATGTGACCCGAGTGCAGCACGACGAGGCCCATCCCGGCGAGCACCCGGGCGCGCACGCGCTCGGCCCGCTCATCGGTGACCTGCTCCTGCGCCATGTGACCCCACCAGACCAGCACGTCGGTCTGATCCAGCACGTCGGTGGCGAGGCCTTGCTCGGGATCGGCTAACGTCGCGACCCGTACAGAGGCGCCCGGCAGCCGCTCGCGCACCGCGTCCGCGAGCGCGCCGTGGATGCCGTCGGGATAGATCCCGGCCACCTCCGGCTGCTCACGCTCGTGCACGTGCTCGTTCCAGACGAGCACGCGCGGGCCGCCCGGTGTCACGCGACCGGCGCGAGCACGGGCAGGTCGTAGAAGACCTCGATCACGCGCATCTCGGGGTCGCTCGCGGGCTTCCCGTGCACGTTCCAGTTTGGCTCCTCGGCCTCGGTTGCGTCGAACTGCGACACGTAGCCCTTCATCGAGTGGAGCTTCCGCGCCGAGAGCTCCTCGCTGATCCGCACCACGCGCGGGTGCGACAGCTGGTCGCCGACGATGTCGCCGATGGACGCGCGCCACTGCTCGTCGGCCTCGGGGCGGCCGTCGGCGCGCGATCCAGGTCGGCCAGCCCTCGCGGGTGCAGTAGCAGTAGTCGGTGTAGATCGAGACGGGCACGCCGTGCTCCTGCAGGTACACGCCCGCGTCGCGGACGAGCGCGTGATCGGGGTGGCCGATGCCGGCAGGCGCGTACACGTGGCTGACCGCGGGGATGTGCCGCTCGAGCTCGGCGGCGATCTCCTCGGGCGGGGTGGGGCCGTCGCGGTACTGGTCGTCGAGCAGGTCGAGGTCGGCCGTCTGGCGGCCCAGCGAGTTCAGCACGGCGGCGTCCTCGGCCCGGCGGGCACGCACGTGGGCGGCCGAGTCGGTGATGCCGCACTTCACGTCCCACCAGCCGGGAGGGCCGTCGGGGATGCCGGCAAAGACGTTTGCGACGATGACGTCGGCGTCGCTCGAGAGCACCGAGAACGTGCTCCAGACGGCGTCGTCGAGATGGGGTGAGAGCACCACGACGGGTGCGGAAGGGTCAATGGAGATCATTGGGCGATCGTACACTGAGCGCGGCGGCGATCCGCGCGATGGCGCCGTCCAGCCGCTCGCGGTTGCCCGGCAGATGCGGCCACGGGCTCGCGCCGCTGGGGTGCGGCAGCGCGAAGAGCGGCCGGCCGCCGGCGGTGGTGAGCTCGGCTCCGACGGCGTCATCCAGCTTCACGCCCGGCGCCAGGACAGTGAGGGCCATCGCACCGACGCTGATCACGGGCAGGCCGGGCAGCGCTGCGAGCTCGGCGTCGAGCCACGGCCGGCACGTCTCGCGCATCGCCCGCGACGGCGGCACGTCCGAGCCGCCCGGCCGCTTCCCGGGGAAGCACTTCGCCACTGCGGTGATGTGGAGCCGCGTGTAGAACGATGCCTCGTCGCCCAGGCCGGCGGGCTCGAGCCACTGCCGCAGCGTGCGGCCGGCCGTCCAGGCGAAGGGCTGCCGGATCACCGGCTCGTGCACGCCGGGCGCCTGGCCGACGAGGATCGCCACGGCCTCGTCCGACACCGAGAACACCGGCATCGACTCGACCGCGATGCCGGCGGCGGGGCAGCGCCGGCACGTCCACATCGCCGGTGCGAGCCGCTGGATCTCGCTCATGCGGCCGCCGCGTGCTCTGCGTGCTCGCCCTCGGCGATCAGCATGATCACGAAGATGGCGACCAGCGCGGCGATCTGCAGCCACGCATCCACCCGCGTGCCCATCGGGATGGTGACGAGCGCCGCCGCTGCGCCCCCGAGCCGGGTCGAGACGAAGCCGATCGAGAGGGTGCGGCGAAAGAGCGCCTCGCCCACCAGGAACACCGCCGCGCCCCCGCCGAGCGCGAGCGCCATCGCGTCGGAGAGCGGGTCGGTTGCATCCCCGGTGGCCGTCTTCAGGCCCGTCGCGATCGCGATGATGCCGAGGAGAATGAGCATGTGCCAGTAGCCGAACGCCTCGATGGCAAGCCATGGCCGCCGCTCGACCGGGGTGGCGTCCATCGCCTGCTTCGGCCCGTCCTCGTCCTGGCCGAAGTGCGTCCACCAGAGACACCCGCTCAGCGCGAGGCCCAGCCCGGCGACTGCGATCAGCCTGGCGCCGACGTCCAGCCGCGAGGCGGCCAGGCCCACCGCGACCACCGACTCGCCGATCGCGATCAGCACCACCAGGCCGTGGCGCTCGACGAAGTGCCCCGGCGCGATCACCAGGCCCGAGTCGTCGAAGAAGAGCGGCGACAGCCACTCCCCGGCCACCGCGATCGTCCAGATGACGTACTGCGCGTTTCCGCCGATGAGCCCGCCGGCCACGATCAGCGCGGCGTTTCCCAGATTGAACGGCGCGAGGCGGAGGATCGCCTGCTGTGCCGAGACCTGCGCGGAGCGCGCGAACATCACGGTGTGGACGACCACCACCACGGCGTAGGCGAGGCCGAACGTGGCCCCCTTGCCCGAGAACGCGGAGGGAATCGCCAGCGCCACCAGGAAGAAGCTCGCCATGCCGCCGAGGAGCGTCAGCCGGCGGATGAGCCGGTCGGGCGCGACCGAGTTGGTCAGCCACACGTAGCCCCCGTACATCCAGAAGATGATGCCGAGCATCAGCACCACCTGGTAGAGCCCCGTCCACGTCGGCTCGTGGGCGAGCACGCCGGTGAGCTGCGTGACCGTGAAGACGAAGACCAGATCGAAGAAGAGCTCCAGGCTCGTCACGGAGACGGGCTGGTCGGTGGCTTCGCTCATCGGCGCGGCGGAGTCAGCCCAGCTCGTGCAGCCGCGGGATCACGTGATCCGCGAGTCCCGCGATGCTTCCGACCGGATCAGGCGCCGGCGCCCGCACCTGGACGTGGTCGATCCCGAGCGCTGCGTAGGCCTCCATCTCGCGGAGGAAGCCGTCCGGATCGCCGAACGGGTCACCGCCGCCGATGATGGTCTTGTAGATCTCGGACGGGTCGCGGCCGAGCCGCTCGCAGTGGCCCTGCAGCACCTCGAGCTTGTGCGCGACGACGTCGCGCTCGGTGGCGAAGAGGTTGCAGGCATCGCCGTACTGGGCGACCATCCGAAGCGTCTTTCGCTCGCCCGAGCCGCCGATCATGATGGGCGGCCGCGGCCTGGTGAGGGGCTGCGGGCGGCAGATGGTCTCGGCCAGCTGGTAGTGCGTGCCCTCGTAGGGCCCCTCGTCGTCGCTCCACATCTGCTGGCAGATCTGCAGCGTCTCCTCGAGCCGCTCGAACCGCTCGCTCATGCTGGGGAACGGCACACCCAGGGCGAGGTGCTCGCGCTCGTACCAGCCGGCGCCGATGCCGAGCATCCCGCGGCCCTCCGAGAGCACGTCGAGGGTGGTGACGGTCTTTGCGAGCAGGCCGGGATGCCGGTAGGTCACGCCGGTCACGAGGGCGCCGAGCGTCATCTTGCTGGTGATGCCGGCGACGAAGCCGAGGTTGGTGTAGCACTCGAGCATCGGGTCGTGGGCGGTGCGAAACTGCTCCATCTGGAACCAGTGATCCATCACCGTGAACCAGGCGCAGCCGCCGTCCTCGGCCGCCCGTGCCGTCTCGGCGAGCAGGCGCGCCGTGGAGGCGGGCTCGCCGGGCATCGTGAAGTCGAGGTAGTGCACGCCGATCTGCATCGCCAGAACCGTAGCGCGTGAATAGACGGTGCCAGGCACTTAATATTCACGCCTGGCGGTAGGATGGATCCCTCAAGCTCACGCGGACGTAGCTCAGCTGGTAGAGCGTTGGCTTCCCAAGCCAAAGGTCGCGGGTTCGACCCCCGTCGTCCGCTTCATGTTCACACCCTCACCCGAAAAGCTGCTGCTCCTCGTCATCGTCGCGATGGTCGTCCTCGGCCCCAAGAAGTTCCCCGGCGCCGCCCGCTCGCTTGCCCGCAACATCCGCGAGATGAAGGACGGGATCTCGGTGAAGGAGCCCGAGCCGCCCGCCGAGCGAACGCCCGTCGCGGCGATCGCGCCGCCGGCTCCTGCGGATCCGCCGGCCGGCCCGGCCTCCTAGCCGCGTCGCGGAGGTGAGCGACGCAGCCCTTCGCCCGGCCTTCGCCGCCGCCGCTGCGCGCGACGGCGTCGTGCTCGAGCCCCAGACCTTCGACTGGCTCTGCGAGCAGGGCCACGTCGGACTCGAGCGCGTGGCCAAGGCCCGGCGTGATCCCGCCATCGTCCCGCGGGCCAAAGCGGCCATCGCGGCGCTCGCGGTGATCTACGCGCGGCTCAAGGGCGATCCCACCGTGCTTCAGGCCTCACGCGAGAACCTGCTCCTGCCCGTCGAGCTCGTGCACACCCCGACCGGCACGGTGGTGGAGGTGTGCGGCCCCGCGCACTTCACCTCGGCGCGGCTGCTCACGCTCGGGCGCTACCCGCCCGAGATCCCGCTGGGCTTCGACATCGAGGAGCAGCGGGAGCTCTGCCGCACCTGCGCGCCCACCGCCGACCGGCTCTCGGGCGGCCTCCCGGCCAAGGGCTTCGGCTTCGGCGGCGTCGGCCGGGAGCGCGCCTACCACGACGCCCTGAGCGACCTCGCGACGCCGGCGATGGGCCATCCGCCGGTCGTCCGCATCGCGGCACTGGATGGCGATGGCGAAGCCGCTTACGCCGGCAACCGCGAGCTGCTCGCCGGGCTTACTGCTGCGGCTTCTTGAGCCGCGGATCGCCCTGATCCACCGCCGCCACGTTGATGGTCTTGCAGCGCGCGCACTTCACCCGCACGCGCCGCGTCATGTACGTCGCCTCCATGCTCTCGGCGAGCAGGTTGCCGCACGTGACGCACACGTAGTCGTCCGGGCCGTTGCCGTGGAACACCGGGCGGCCGGCATCCTCCTGCAGCGCGGTCGCCCCGTCCTTCGGCACCTCGCCGGGACGGATCTCGCGCATCGTGAGCGTCGCCACGGCCGCCGCCTCTAGAGCTTTCCGAGCTTCCCGGCGAAGTCGGCCACCAGCGCGTCCAGCACGCCCGAGACGACGCCCTCGCCCATCGACGCGGCCTTGCCCGTGATCTGCGCGTTGGTGTGGATGTTGCCGCCGCCCTCGACCAGCGCGAAGCCGATGGTCGCGTTCGCATGGCCCTGGCCCTGCGCCTCGCGCGACTTCACGGTGAGCGTGGCGGTATGCGCGGCGGGATCCTGCTCGGTGATCTCGAGCGTGCCGGTGAAGGTCATCGACATGGCGCCCATCTTGACCTTGATCTGGCCCTTGCACGACTCCGGCCCGGTCATCTCGAGCACGCTTGCGCCCTCGACGCACGGCACGACGCGCTCGAGGTCGAGGATGGTCGCGTAGCTGTCGTCGAGCGTGCGCTCGGTGGTGAAGGAATGGTCGAGCTCTACTGCCATGTGAACGTCATCCTTTTCGGGGTTCTAGTGGACCATCGCGGAGTGCCGCATTATAGGGTTCGGGGTATGAAAATTAACGCAGGTACCTACAGGCTGGGGCCGGGTCACGGCGATCTCACCGTGAAGACCGGGCGCACCGGCGCCGCCGCCAAGGCGGGACACAATCTGACCATGCACGTCACCTCGTGGGACGCTCTCGTTGAGGTGGCCGAAGACCTCTCCCAGACCCGCATCGAGCTGAATGCCGACTCGGGATCCATCAGCGTGCGCGAGGGCGTCGGCGGCATGCAGGCGCTGGGTGAGGACGACAAGCTTGATATCAAAAAAACCATCGACGACGAGGTGCTCAAGAAGCAGACTGTTATGTTTCGCTCGACGGGCGCCGCACCCGCCGCCGACGGCAACGGTGTGACGATTCGCGGCGATCTCACGCTGAACGGAAAGACGCGCCCGATCGAGTTCGAGGCGACGCCCTCGGACGACGGCCTGCTGAGCGCCTCCACCGTCATCAAGCAGAGCGACTTCGGCATGAAGCCGTACTCGACGCTGTTCGGCGCGCTGAAGGTGGTTGACGAGGTCGAGGTCAGCCTCGCGGCGAAGCTGCCGGCCGCGTAGGTCAATCCGTGTACACCGCCTGTGCGTCGAGGCCGCCCTCGACGCCGGGCGGCAGCGCGCCGGTGCCGTGGGCATAGAGCGCGATGTCGGCGATGGTGGCGGCCCTGGCGTCGTCGTCGCCGTTGCTGCTCCACGCCCCGTTTGACCACGCGAGGGTGTCGGCCGGCGCCTCGAGCTGCATCCCCGCAAGCAGCCGGGCCTTCGCCCGGATCTTCTCGGTGGCGCGGCTGATCGCCGCCGGCGCGCCGGTGGACGGGCTCGTGTTGTAGCCGTGTCCGGTGCCGAACCGGTCGGTGTCGGCGGGGACGACCTTCACGTCGAGGGCCGGCACGCCGAGGTCGTCGGCCACCTGCCGCGCGTACTGTGGCTCGTTGCCATCGGCCTCCGTGGTCAGGCTGAGCACCATCTTGCCGGTGGGGTGGACGCGCAGGAACACTGCTCGGTAGGCCTCGTTAGCCACTGGTGGTCTCCTTGGGGTCGGGGGTCGCGCCCGCGGCGCGTCGCTGACGCTCCTGGTGGGCGGTCAGCGCATTGTGCTCTTCCAGATCGCAGAACGCCGATGGAGGGCCGCCCTGCGCGTGGGCCGGGACTGCCGGGCGCTCGCAGCCCGGATAGATGCAGATGTTGGTGCTCACTCGTCTACCCATCCTGGGGTGGTGTTGCCTTTACTGGGACCGTACCCGCTGGGCATCGCGACCGAGCTGCCGGCGACCGGGGTCGCGCTCGCCCACGGCTCGGGCTCGTCGGCCGCGGGAACGCCGGCTTCGGGTTCCAAAGCGACGGAGACGGTGTCGGCGCCGATCGCATCGACCACCTCGCCCAGCGCCTCGAAGCTGTGGCCGCTTACCAGCGCGTCGCAGTAGGGGAGGGCTGCGACCATGCCGCCGGCGCTCACCGTGAAGTTGGCGGCCGACACGCGGGGGTTCACCCAGACGATGCGGTGGGCGAGCCGCGAGAGCCGCTCCATCTCGCGTCCCACCAGGGCGGGATCGCCGCGCTCCCAGCCGTCGGAGAGGATCACGACGACCGCGCCGCGCGCCATGCCGCGCCGGCCGTGGTGGTCGTTGAAGTCCCTGAGCGCGTCACCGATGCGCGTGCCGCTCGACCAGTCGGGCGCCGCGGCGGCAGCCCGCTGGATCGCCCGCTCGGGGTGCCGTGAGGAGAGCGCACGCGTGAGCCTGGTGAGCCGCGTGGCAAAGACGAACGCCTCGGCGTCGGGCCCGGCGCCGGCCGCGCAGGTGAGGAACTGAAGGTAGGCGCGGGCGTACGGCTCCATCGAGCCCGAGATGTCGCACAGCATCACCAGCCGGCGCGGCTCGTCGCGCCGCCTCCGGCGTGCCAGCCGGATCGGGTCGCCGCCGGTGCGAAGGCTTGTGCGAAGCGTGCGGCGCATGTCGATGCGCTGGCCGCGGCGGCCGCGCCGGTAGCGGCGCGCACGCCGGGTGGGGGTCGCCAGCCGGAGTCCGGTCATCAGCTCGTAGAGCCGGGCCAGCTCGTACCGGTCGAGCCCGTCGAACCGCTTGGATGCCAGCCGCTCCTCGTCGCTTGCGATCGCCAGCGGCACGTCGGTCTCGTGGGCGTCGTCATCGTCGTTCGCACCGGACTGCCGCGACGACCATGAGCCGTCGCCCACCTCGTTGATGGTGGTGGGTGCCCCGGTCGGCGGCGAGTGCTCGTCGGTGCGCTCGGACGTGGTGTGCTGCTCGTCGGGCTCGAAGCCATCCGGCTCCAGCCCGCCGAACACCTCGGTGAACACGGTGTCGAACGCCGCGCCCTGGTGTGGGTCGGTGACGTACACCGCGCGCGCCGTCCAGTAGAGCCGGCGGCGGCTCTCGGGGCGGACCAGCGTGAGCGCACGGGCAAACTCGGCGCTTCGGGCGGGCGTGACCGGCACGCCCGCGGCATGCAGCCGCTGGGAGAGCGCGCCGGCGAGCGCCGGCAGGTCGAGCTCGATGGTCTGGACGGTGAAGCCGGAGTCAGTCGGCACGTCGAAGGAGCTCCTCGAGGCCTTCGGCGCGCACCGCGTCCTGATCTTCCTCGTACTTCAGCACCGAGCCGAGCGTGCGGTCGATCACTGCGCTATCGAGCGTCGCGACGCCGAGCAGGTCGAGCGCGGAGAGCCAGTCGATGGCCTCGGCGATGCCGGGCGGCTTCTGCACGTCGCTCTCGCGCATGCGCCCAACCGCGGTCGCCACCTGCACGGCGAGCGACTGCGACGCGCCGGGCACCCGCCGGCGCACGATGTCGACCGCCCGCTGCAGGCTCGGGTAGCCGATCCAGTGGTAGAGGCAGCGGCGCTTGACTGCATCGTGCAGGTCGCGCGTGCGGTTGGACGTGAGCACGATGATCGGCGGGTGCGTGGCGGTGATCGTGCCGATCTCGGGGATCGTCACGCTCGCCTCGGCGAGCAGCTCGAGCAGGAACGCCTCGAAGTCGTCGTCGGCGCGGTCGATCTCGTCGATCAGGAGCACGGCCGGCCGCGGGCCGGGGTGCTCGAGCGCGCGCAGGAGCGGCCGCCGGATGAGGTAGTCGGGGCCGAAGAGGTCGTCCTCGGTGATCGTGCCGCCGGAGGTGTCGGCCATGCGGATGCTCAGGAGCTGGCGCGGGTAGTTCCACTCGTAGAGCGCCTCTGCGCTGTCGATGCCCTCGTAGCACTGCAGCCTGATGAACGGGGTGTCGAGAACGGCCGCGAGCGCCTTGGCGGCGGTGGTCTTGCCCACGCCCGCCTCGCCCTCGAGCAGCAGGGGCTGGGGGAGGCGCACGCCCAGGAACATCGATGTCGCCAGGCTCTCGTCCACGAGATAGCCGACGTCACCGAGCCGGATCGCGAGCATCTCGATGTCGGGCACGAGCGCCCGCACCTCGTCGGCGGCCGCTCCCGTGACCCTCAGCGGGTCAGCCAGCGGCTCGGGCATACCCGTTCTGGGCCTCGAACGTGCTCTTGCAGCCCTCGCAGCAGAAGTACACCGTCTCGCCGTTGTGCTCCACCGACGGCGTGGTCGGAAGCGCCGCGACGGTCATGTGGCAGATCGGGTCGACCGCGGTCGGCGGCGCGTCCTGCGGCGCCACGAACGGCACGGGTGCAGAGTGCCCAACCTCGCGGCCGTCGCGCGTCGCGATGATGCTGCCGAGGATCGAGAGCGCGATCTCTGCGGGGCCGCGGGCGCCGATATCGAGCCCTGCGGGCACGTCGATGCGGGCGAGATGCTCGTCGGACACGCCGTCGCCACGGAGCTCGGCGAGCACGCCGGTGCCGCGCTTGGGGCTTGCTACCAGGCCGACGTACGGCACTCCGGCGTCGAGCCCGGCGCGCAGCGTGTGCAGCTCGTCGCGGCCGTGGGCGGCCACGACCAGGCCGAGGTCGCGCGGCCGCACCTCCAGCTCGCCGCCCTCCACCGCGACCATGTCGAAGCCGATCTCGCCGCCCAGCCGCAGCACCGCGCCGGCGATGGGCGTGGAGCCCACCACGAGCACGCGCGGCGAGGGCAGCACCGGCTCGAGGAACACCTCGATCGCGCCGCCCGAGAGGCACGGGTTCTGGACGGTGACCGCGCCGTCGGGATCGGGCTCACCCGATCCCGGGCCGCCGGTCTCCTCGCTGAACGGCAGGATCCGCAGGAGGATCGCCTCGCCGCTCTGCATCGCGATCAGGGAGTAGGCCCGCACGCTGTGCTCGGTGCAGACCCCGCCGACGAACCCGTCGATGGTGCCGTCCTCGAGCACCAGCGCAACGCTTCCGGCCGTCACGCTGGTGGGCTTCTGGGCCCGCACGACGGTGGCCGTCACGAACGACGTGCCCTCGCCCGCGAGCTCCTGGGCCCTCCGTGACATGGCCGGGGTGATCACTGCGGCGGCTCCGGCCGTCCCTGCATCGCCGCCCACACGCGGGCCGGGGTGCAGGGCATGTCGATGTGATCCACGCCGTGGGTCTCGTGCAGCGCGTCGATGACGGCGTTCACGATGGCCGGCGGCGAGCCGACGTTGGGGGACTCGCCGACGCCCTTGGCGCCCAGCGGATGGTGCGGGCACGGGGTGACGGTCTCGCCCAGCTCGAAGTCGGGGCACTCGAGCGCGGTGGGGATGAGGTAGTCCATGAACGAGGAGTTGAGGCAGTTGCCCTCCTCGTCGAACGAGATGAGCTCCATCAGCGCGATGCCCACGCCCTCAGCGAGGCCGCCGTGGATCTGCCCGTCGACGATCATCGGGTTGATCCGCACGCCGCAGTCGTCCACCGCGATGAACCGCCGCACGGTGACCTGCGACGTGTCGGGATCGACGTCCACCACGGCGATGTAGGCGCCGTAGGGGTACGTCAGGTTCGGCGGGTCGTAGATGACCTGCGCATCGAGGCCGCCCTCGAGCCCCTCGGGCATCGGCTCGCCGCTGTAGGCGCGAATCGCGATGTCCTCGATCATGGCGCCCTGCTCGGGGTCGCCCTTCACGTACCAGCGGCCCTTCTCCCAGGCCAGATCCTCCGGCCGGGTCTCGAGCATCGTGGCCGCGATCAGACGGGCCTTGTCGCGCACCTTCCGCGAGACCACCGCGACCGCGGCGCCGGAGACCGGGGTGGAGCGGCTCCCGTAGGTGCCCAGGCCGTACGGCGTCTTGTCGGTGTCGCCGTGGCGCACCTCGATGTTCTCGGGCGGGATGCCGAGCTCCTCGGCCACGATCTGGGCAAACGTGGTCTCGTGGCCCTGTCCCTGGGTCTGCGCGCTGATGCTCACCACGGCCTTGCCGGAGGGGTGCACGCGCAGGTCGGCGCCGTCGTTCATGGCGAGGCCCAGGATGTCCATGTGCTTGCGCGGGCCGGCGCCGACGCCTTCGGTGAAGAACGAGACGCCGATGCCCATCAGCTCGCCGCGGGCGCGCTTCTCGGCCTGCTCGCGGCGCAGATCCTCGTAGCCGGCGATGTCCATCGCGACCTTCATCGTCTCGGCGTAGTTGCCGGAGTCGTACGTCCAGCCGGTGGTGGTCTCGTACGGGAACTGCTCGGGCCCGATGAAGCTGCGCATCCGAAGCTCGATGGGATCGACCTTCATCTCGAGCGCGAGCGCGTCCACCATCCGCTCGACCAGGTACACGGCCTCGGTGATGCGGAACGAGCACCGGTAGGCCACGCCTCCCGGCGCCTTGTTGGTGTAGACGGCCTTCACCTTCACGTGCGAGGCCTGCAGGTCGTAGGAGCCGCAGCAGATGTGGAAGAAGCCGGCCGGGAACTTGGTGGGCTGCGCAGTCGAGTCGAATGCGCCGTGGTCGGCGATCACATCGACCCGCAGGCCGGTGATCTTGCCGTCCTTGGAGCACATCTCGCTGCGCATGATGTAGTCGCGCGCAAAGCCCGTGGACATGAGGTTCTCGGAGCGGTTCTCGACCCACTTGACCGGCACGCCGGCCACGATCGAGCCGGCGATGGCGCACACGTAGCCGGGGTAGATCGGCACCTTGTTGCCAAAGCCGCCGCCGATGTCCGAGCACTTGATGCGGATCATGTGCTCGGCAAGGCCCGCCACGTGCGCGTAGACCGTGCGGTGGGCGTGCGGGGCCTGGTTGCCGTTGTAGATGTCGAGCTGCCCGGTGGCGGGATTGAAGTCGGCGATGATGCCGCAGGTCTCGAGCGGAGCCGGGTGGCAGCGCGGGTAGATCATGTCGCGGCTGACGATGGTGTCGGCCTCGGCGAAGGCGCGGTCGGTGGCCTCCTCGTCACCGGCCTCCCACGTCGGGCTCGCGACGTTGTCGCGCTGGCCTGCCTTGTCGTCGCGGATGAGCGGCGCGTCCTCGTCCAGGGCCTTTCGGGCGTTGCTGACGGTCGGGAGCGGCTCGTACTCGACGTCGATCAGCGAGAGCGCATCAATTGCGGAGTACTCGTCGGTGGCGATCACGAATGCCACCTCCTGGCCCTGGAACCGCACCTTGTCGCCCGCGAGCACCGCCTGGGTGTCGTAGGAGATGGTGGGCATCCATGCCAGGCCGAGCGTCTCCAGATCCTTCGCGGTGACGACCGCGGCGACGTTGGGCGCCGCGAGCGCAGCGGAGGTGTCGATCGAGACGATCTTCGCGTGGGCATACGGGCTACGCAAAATCGCGCCATGCACCATCCCGGGCAGCTTGATGTCGTCCAGGTAGGTGCCCTGGCCGCGGATGAAGCGCGCGTCCTCCTTGCGCTTGAGCCGGCCGAACCCGATCGGCCGCTCCTCGGAAGGGCTGGGAAGGTTCTCGGTCTCGATCGTGGCCATGCCTTATGCCTCTCGTTTCGTCGCCGCTTCGTGCTCGGCGGCCCAGCGGACCGCGCTCACGATGTTCTTGTAGCCCGTGCACCGGCAGATGTTGCCGGAGATCGCGACCCGGATCTCATGATCGGTGGGATCGGGGTTCTCGTCCAGCAGCGCGCGCGTTGTCATGAGCATCCCGGGGGTGCAGAAGCCGCACTGCAGCGCGTGGCGCTCGTGGAAGCCCTGCTGGATGGGGTCGAGCTCGCCGTTCACCTCGAGCGACTCGACGGTGCGCACGTCGTGGCCGTCGCACATGACTGCCAGGGTGGTGCACGACTTGACCGCCTCGCCGTCGATGCGGACGACGCAGGCGCCGCAGTTGGACGTGTCGCAGCCCCAGTGGGTGCCGGTCAGGTCGAGCGTCTCGCGCAGGAAGTGGACGAGGAGCAGGCGAGGCTCGATGTCGCGAGTCACCTGTTCGCCGTTGACGGTCATCGAGACGTTGATGATCAGACCTCCTGAAGCGCGCGGGATGTGGCCCGGCGGAGCGCACGCGTCGTGAGCACGCCGGCGAGATGTCGCTTGTAGTCGATTGGGCCGCGGCCGTCGGCGCCGGGGGAGCAGTCCTCCGACGCGATGGCGCCTGCCTGGGTGAAGAGCTCCTCGCTGGGCGCCTGGCCCTTCAGGAGCTCCTCGGCCCGGGTGAGGTGCACGGTCACCAGGCCGACCGCGCTGAGCGCGATGCCGACGTCGGTGATCCGGCCGTCGTTGATCCAGATCGCGGCCGATGCGGCGGCGATGGCCCAGTCGCCGGCGCGGCGCTCCACCTTCTCGTGGGCGCTGCCGCCGCCGGGGCGGAGCGGGAACCGCACCTCGGTGAGCATCTCGCCATCCTTCACCGCGGTCATGTAGGGGCCGATGTGGAAGCCGTCCATGGTGACGACGCGCTCCGCGTCGGCGCTTCGGATCACGACCTGGGCCTTGGCGGCGGTGCAGACCGCCGAGAGATCCTCAGCGGCATCCGCCTGGCAGAGCGATCCGCCGATGGTGCCGCGGTTTCGCACGACGGGGTCGGCGATGACCTCCTCGGCGTCGCGGAACAGCGGATAGCGCGCCGCCAGGAGCTCGGAGCTCAGCAGCTCCCTGTGCCGCGTGAGCGCGCCGATGCGGATCTCGCCCTGCTCCTCGCGGATGTAGGAGAGCTCCGTCAGATCGTTGATGTCGATCAGCCGCTCGGGGTTTGCCAGCCGCAGCTTCATCATGGGCAGAAGGCTGTGGCCGCCTGCGATCACGCGGGCCTCGCCGCCATGCTCCTGCAGGGACGCGAGCGCCCCCTCGACGGTCTTCGCGCGCTCGTACTCAAATGCCGCAGGAACCTGCAAATCCCGCTCCTTTCAGGGTGGTGGCGCTACCCATTGTCGGGCGCCTTGGCGGGAAGCCGCTTGCGCGGCAGGCCGATGTCCTCGCGCTGCTCGTACTGCACCGGCGCATCCGAGCCGATCACCGGCGAGCGGGGGAGCTTCTCGGGTGCGGTGTGGCGCACGTCGGGATAGAGCTCGCGGGCAGCGAGGCTCCCACCCTCGATGTTCCGCAGCACCGGGCCGGCCGGGTTGGCCATGGCGATCGGCGCCTCGCGGCCGAGGCGCGCCAGCGTGAGCGTGCCCTTCGTGTAGACCTCCGAGATGCGCGGAGCCTCGATCTGGGTGCTCTCGGGGAACTGCCGGAAGCCCGCCTCGGCAGCGCCGGGGTAGAGCCCGTCCACGAGGCCGACGGCGTCCGTCATGCCGGCCTTCTTCACCAGCAGGCCCTCGAGCAGATCCACGCCCGCGTCCAGGTTCTGGTTGATGTCGGTGACGATGCCGTTTACCGGGGCGCTCTTCTCGATGATCTCGGTGACGCTCACGATGACACCGTCGAGGCCGTCGGTGATCTTCTTCAGCTGGACGATGGTGAGGAGCAGGTACCCGACCAGGGCCAGGATGATGAGGAGCATCACGACGATCATGCCCGTGCCGGGCCCGACTGCGAAGACGGTCATGATGCGGCTCCCTCAGCGTCGTCGAGGATGACGTCCAGCGAGCCGCCGTAGTCGGCGACCACCGCGACGGTCTTCTGCACCTGATCCTGCGTGGTGAGCAGCAGCGCGCCCGCGTCCAGATCCTTCGATCCGGCGGCGGCGGCGACGGCGATCTTGTCGATGCTCGGAACGATGCTGCTTGCGGCCGTGAGCACGCCGTGCAGCAGGTAGATCACAACCGGCAGCACCACGATGAGCAGGAGCGCGTCTCCAATCCACCAGAGCGTCATCTCGGCCTCCTCTCGGCCACGGTCGCGGCCTTGCTCGCGATGCCCGGCATTGCGCCGAGGATGACCTCGAACTGGGCGTTGATGGCCTTGACGGCCGGCTCGAGCGGGCGCAGATGCTCTGCCTCGACCATCTCGAGCGCCGATCCGAGCGTTGCGAGCCCCTCGGACGAGCGCCGCAGGCTTCCGCGGATCACGATCAGCGCGAGCGCGAGCACCACGACCACGACGACCGCGAGGATCACGCTGAGCGTTGCGAGTACCTCGGTGGTGCTCATGCGCCACCAAACCCGTCGGTCAGGGCGTTCATGTAGCCGTCCTGGACCACCGCTTCCTGGATGATCAGGCCCAGCACGGGGGCCGTGGCCTCGAGCTGGGGGATGTTGGCGGTGTTGCCGGCCACGGCGGTGGCCGCGACCAGGAGCCCGTCAACCGACTTCTCGATGCCGCGGACGGTCTGGACGAGGATCGCCAGCAGGAACGCGACGATCAGCGCGGCCACGAGGCCGATGCCGAGCGCGATCTCCCAGTACGCATGGGACGAGACGGTGAGGATCGTCATTTGCCCACCGCCACCTTGCGAAGGGCGCGCGCGGAGTGGAGGATCCGCACGCCGGAGTCGTTGATCTGCCCGACGCCGCCCAGCTCGGAGGTCTGGTCGCGCACGACGCCGACCGCTCCGACCGAAGTCTCTGCCTGGCGTCCGATGCGCATGGCCAGCATGATGATGGTGACCACGATTGCCGCGGCCACGAGGATGACGACGATCCCGAGTGCGATGCCGAGTTGCCACTGGGCCGCCGTGGACATCAGTGTGATCACGCCGCTTCACCGATCTGCATCCGCCACTCCTTGCTTCGTCGCTCGAAGTTTCTCCCGCAGGATTCTGCGCTCAAGGATAGCTTCCTTGAGCGGACAATCTTCGGTGATTCCTTCACAAAAGTCCAGTAATTGAATGTACCTACGCGACGCCTATGCGCAATGGGCTAGTGAGAGTTCTTCGAGGTCTTCTTCGCGTCCTTTCCGCCCGCGTCCTGCCCGGCCTTCTTGGGCGTCTTCTTCGGCTTCGGCGGCGTGTCCAGCGGCCACTTGGAGTGGAAGTGCTGGTAGAAGCCCGCAGGAGCGGAGACGACGGCGAACGAGGTCGCCGGGAAGCGCCCGGGCTCGAGCGTGAAGGCCCGTGACATGTAGCGGTTCCAGATAGTGGTGGGATAGCCGCCGCCGAACGAGTTCTCCGGGCCCACCGAGCTGTTCATCGAATACGCATCGGAGTCGCCCTTGGGGAAGCCCATCCACACGCACGTGGCAAGCACCGGCGTGTACCCGCAGAACCATGCGTCCTGATGCTCCTCGACCGTTCCGGTCTTGCCCGCCGCCGCCCGGCCGTCGGGGAGCTGTCCGCCCCCACCCGTGCACTCGTGGTCCGGGCACGTGTAGATGTTGTCGTAGAGGATCTTGTTCATCTCCGAGGCCGCCCACGCCGGGATCACGCGCCGGCCGGGGTTCTTGCTCGCCGGCGTGCGATGGTCGTAGCGGGGCGCGTAGGAGGAGTGCACATCGGTGATGGCGATCGGCGCGTGCCGGATCCCGCCCGACGCGAACGTCGCATACGCGCCGGCCATGTCCAGCGGGGAGACGCCGCCGGTGCCCAGCACGATCGAGGGGACGACCGGCAGGGCCGTGGTCTTCGGGATCCCCAGGCGGTGCGCCATGCGGACGATCTCCCCGGCGCCGATGTCGGTCGAGAGCCGCGCGAACACCGCGTTGATCGATCCGTCCATGGCCACGTGCAGGTTGTAGTTACCCCCGGCGCTCGGCTCGGCGTTGTACACCGTCCACGTGCAGGTCGGCAGGCTCTCGCTGCAGAGCGGCGCCACGAACGGCTGGTCGGCCGAGTAGCGCTGCGTCTCGGGATCCATGTGGTTGTAGATCATCGCCGCCATCAGGCCGAACGGCTTGAAGCTCGAGCCCGCCTGGCGGCGTCCGGTGCCGGCGATGTCGTACTTGCTCGCGGCCGGGTTGGTGGTCGACCCGTAGGCCAGGATCGCGCCGGTGCGCGGATCGATCGAGACCATCGCCGCCGACGGATCGCCCGGCGCGTTGAGGATTCCGTGCATGGCCGCCTCGGCGTCGGCCTGGAGGCGGGGGTCGAGCGTGGTGTGGATCTCGAGCCCCTGATCGAGCGCCGAGGCGCCGTACTCGGTCTTGATCTGGGCGAGGACGTTCTCGGCGAAGTACGAGAGCTTGCCGGCTGCCTGGTGGCGGCGCCGCAGCCTGAGCCCCGTGTTGGCCGCCCGCACGAACTGGGAGCGGGTGAGGTCGTGGTTCTGCCACATCGCCCGCAGCACGGCGTTTCGCCGCGCCCGCGCCGCGCGCGGGTGCAGCACGGGGTTGTAGGTCGTGGGCGCCTGCGGCAGGCCGGCGAGCAGCGCGGACTGGGTGACGCCCAGGTCGTGGCAGTGCTTCGAGAAGTAGGTCTCCGCGGCGGCCTCGCAGCCGAACGTCACGCCGCCGTAGGGCGCGATGTTGAGGTAGGTGGTGAGGATGTGATCCTTCGACCACGTGTTCGCCATCTGCATGGCGAGCCACGCCTCCTTCAGCTTGCGCGTGGCCGACACGTCCCGGTCGAGATAGAGGTTTCGCACCACCTGCTGCTCGATGGTGGACGCGCCCTGCACCACGTGCCCTGCGTTGAAGTCGTCCACCGCGGCGCGCGCGATGGCCTCGTAGTCCACGCCGCCGTGCTCGTAGAACCGCTTGTCCTCGATGTCAACGGTCGCCTTCTTGAGCCACGGGGAGATGTGCCGGCTGGTGACGGGGAGCCGGTTCTCGGCCGACGGCACCTTGTACATGAGCTTGCCGTTGCCCCAGTAGATCCTCGAGTTCACGCCGGGGTAGTCAGCCTTCATCGTGGCGAGGTGGAGCCCGTCGACCACGTGGTAGGCGGCCAGCCCGGCGCCCGCGGTGCCGGCGGCGATGATCGCCAGGAACACCACACCCAGCGCGACGCAGCCGGCGGCGATCAGCCGGCGGTTCTGGCGCTTTCGCATGGTGGCGCGGCGCTTCCGGCGGCGTGCGCTGACCACGCCGATGGCGTCGTCGTAGCTTCGATCTGGCCTGTAGCCGGAGTCGCGCGGTGTCATCGACGGTCACCCACTGGTTGGACTTCGACGCCGGGCAATTGCGCAAAGTTCCGCCCGGCGGTCTGCCTCGACAACCATCGTAGGGGTCTCGCCGGTCGATTACTAGCCCCCCACCGGTCGATCGGCGCGGGAGGCGGAAATCTGAGATCGTGACGGGAGCCTTGGCCTCCGTGCGCATCATCACCGAGTTTCCCCGCACCCCGGTCGTGCGCGCCGGCATCTTCATCCCGCTCAGCGACGGCACCAGGCTGGCCGCGCGGATCTGGCTGCCCGACGACGCCGACGACCACCCCGTGCCCGCGGTGCTCGAGGCGGTGCCGTACCGGCTGAACGACGGCACGGTCGCCGGCGACCACCAGGACATGACGTGGTTTGCGGGCCACGGCTACGCCGGCGTGCGCATCGACATCCGCGGGAGCGGAGAGTCCGACGGCCTCCTGACCGATGAGTACACCCCGCAGGAGCAGGCCGACTGCGCCGAGGTGATCGCATGGATCGCCGCCCAGCCGTGGTGCACGGGGGCAGTGGGGATGATGGGCTACTCGTGGAGCGGCTTCAACTCGCTCCAGGTCGCGGCGCTGCGGCCGCCGGCCCTGAAGGCGATCGCGTCGTGCTATGCCTCGGACGACCGCTTCGCCGACGACGTCCACTACCGCGGCGGGCTGATCGAGCCGATGGACATGGTGCACTGGTCCACGTGCATGCACGGCTGGCAGGCGCGGCCGCCGGATCGCGAGGTCGTGGGGGACAGGTGGCGCGCGATGTGGATGGAGCGGCTCGAGCTGCCTCCGTGGGTGACGCACTGGCTCTCGCACCAGCGCCGCGACGCCTACTGGGAGAACGGGTCGGTGGTGGACCGCCACGATCAGATCGAGTGCGCCGTGATGTGCGTCGCCGGCTGGACGGACGGCTACAACGACGCCGCGCTTCGGCTGATGCAGGGCGTCACCGGGCCGCGCCGGGCGCTGATCGGGCCGTGGGGCCACAACGACCCGGTGCATGGCAACCCCGGCCCTGCAGCCGGGATCCTGAGCGAGCTCGTGCGCTGGTGGGACAGGTGGCTCAAGGGCATCGAGAACGGCGTCGAGGACGAGCCCCACGTCGTCGCCTGGATGCAGAGCTCCGTGCCGCCGAGCGCCAACCTCGAGGAGCGGCCCGGCCGCTGGGTGGCCGAGCCGCGCTGGCCCTCGCCGAACATCGCGCCGCTCACGCTCACGCTGGGCGACGGCGACCTGGGTGCCGATGCGCCTGCGGAGGTCATGCGCTCGATCGGGAGCGTCCAGACGGTGGGACTCGACGGCGGCGCCTGGTGCGCCGACGGCCGCTCGGCCGATCTGCCGGTCGATCAGGTCGCCGACGACGCGCGCTCGCTCACCTTCACGGGCGCGCCGCTGGCCGAGCCGCTCGAGATCCTGGGATTCCCGCAGCTTCGGCTGACGCTCTCCGCCGACCGGCCCGTCGCGATGGTGTCGGCGCGGCTCTGCGAGGTGCGCGCCGACGGCTCGTCGCTCCTGGTCACCCGCGCGCAGCTCAACCTCTGCCACCGCGACTCACGCTCCGAGCCCGCGCTGCTCGAGCCGGGCGCCGAGTACACGGTGACGCTCACGCTCGACTCGATCGCCCACCGCTTCGACGCCGGTAGCCGCCTTCGCGTCTCGGTGTCACCGTGCTACTGGCCGCTTGCGTGGCCCTCGCCGGAGCCCGTCACGCTCACGGTGCGCACGGGCGCGTCCAGCGCGCTCGAGCTGCCGGTGCGCGCCGCCGGCACGCCCGACGGGCTCACCCGCGAGCCCGACGTGCCTGCAGAGCCCCCGGCGCTTCCCAGCGAGCAGCTCGAGGGCCGTCCGGGCGGCTCGCGCACCGTCACCCGCGATCTTGGCTCGGGCCGCGCGGAGCTCTCGTTCGACTGGGACATGGGCGGCCTCGAGCTGCTCCCCAACGGCCTGCTCTACCAGGACACGTCGGTGGCCACCTACGCCATCACCGACGGCGACCCGCTCTCGGCCGAGGTCGTGGTCGAGAACACGTCGGTTGGCGGACGGCCCGGGAGCCGTGTGGACATCCGCTCGAAGGGCGTCATGACGTGCACGGCCACGCACTTCCTCGTGACCTCCGAGCTCGAGGTGCGCGAGCGCGACCGTCGCATCTTCGCGCGCACCTGGACGCACGAGTTCCCGCGCGATCACTGCTGACGCGAAGCGAGCCAGCGGAAGGCCAGCACGAGCAGGCCGGTGAAGATCAGCGTCGTGGTGAGGAACGCGAGCTGCATGCCGTCCAGGTGGCGGCCGAGGACCACCCCGCGGATCAGCACGCCCAGCGGGATGCCGACCGCCCACGTCGCCAGAAGCTTCCGCCGGGCCGGACGGCGGTAGGTGCCGATCGCCAGGGCGACCGCGAACCATCCTGCGAGGAGGGGCAGCGCATCGCGGGCAAACCCGGTGGCGAAGATGGCGCCGTCGTGGGAGAGCATGCCGATGACGGCGAACACGACCAGGGCGGAGGCGTCCTGCAGCGGGGGCGTTGGGCACCATCGCCGCACGAGCGTTCGGATCACAGGCCAGTCACGCCCGGCATGCTCGCAGAGGCGTAACGATTTCGCGCCGAACGGGACTACATCATCACAAGCGTATTCTTCAGATGTACCGACGAGATTGGGAGCGTGCATGGACACCAAGATCACCAAGACCGACGAGCAGTGGCGCGCCGAGCTGACCCCCGCCCAGTACAAGGTGCTGCGCGAGGCCGGCACGGAGCCCGCGTTCACCGGCGCCTACTTCGACTGCCACGACGACGGCGTGTACCGGTGCGCCGGCTGTAACGCCGAGCTCTTCACGTCCGACGACAAGTTCGACTCGGGCAGCGGCTGGCCGAGCTTCACCCAGCCCGTGACTGCCGACGGAGTGGAGACCCACGAGGATCGCAGCTTCTTCATGCGCCGCACCGAGGTGCTGTGCTCCAACTGCGGAGGCCACCTCGGCCACGTGTTCGAGGACGGCCCCCGCGAGGCCGGCGGGCTGCGCTACTGCATCAACTCCGCCGCGCTCGAGCTCGACAAGAACAAGAGCTAGCGTCAGCTGCCGCCGGCGTAGGCGAACACCACGGTGACGTTCGCAGTCACCTGCTGGGAGCCGCGCCGGATCGGCACCTGATACCCGGCCGGTGACTTCGCGTCGCTGAGCGCGCCGAAGATGGCGTTCCCGTAGGCATAGGACGCCTGCGGGGACTCCGAGACCGAGACCACGCCCGTCACGTGCAGCCCCGCCGCAGCCGCGGCCGCATCAGCCTTGCGGCGGGCGTTGGCCACCGCGGACCTGATCGACCGGGTCTGGGCCGTGTTGCGGGACGCGGCCGAGAACTCCGGGCCATAGTTCGCGCTCGCGCCTGATCTGATGCCCGCGACGATCAGCTTGCCCGTGTCGCCGACCTTCATCACGGTCACCGTGAGGCTCTGCGTGGCAGTGAAGATGCCCGTCGCGTCATCCTTCGAGCCGCCGGCGCCGTCGGTGGACATGTTGATGCGCGCAACGCCGCCGGCCTGCATCGCGGTCATCACCCGGTGCATGCGGTCGCTCGCCTTGTGGGTGGCGCCCAGCAGCGTGGTGCCGCGGCCGGTGGTGGTGAAGTGGATCACCGCCCGGTCGGGCCGGATCGCAACGCCGGCCGTGCCCTGGAACCGCAGGAAGCCCGGCATGCCCGACGACGTGGGGGAGGTGGCCGCCTGCGCCTGCGGATGCGAGCCGGACACGGCGTGGTAGGCGAAGATCGCGACCACGAGGGCGGCGGCCAGAACGACCAGCCGCTGGGGTGACACCGACATCTCGAACCTCCTGCGATGGGATCAGATGCCGGTACAGACCGCTGCGGCGGCCGCGGGGTTCCGTTAGCCGGTGGGGACGCCGGAGCGCGGGAAGTCGATCTGCTGGTGGCAGTAGGCGTTGTGCATCGCCACGGTGACCTGGTGCTCGAGCATGTGAACGACCCGCTCGTGGCCGCCGGCTGCCTTGAGGCCGGCGATGGCCGCGGTCAGCTCACGCTCCCATGCGAGCCACTGCTCCTGCTGCGTGTCATCGCCCATTGCCGGAGCGTAGTCCATTGTCGTCCGACCCCCTTCCTACCATTCCTTCATGGACTCGAAACGGGACAATCTCGCGATGGCCATCGACCTGCGCTTGGCCGATCTCTGGGCAGAGGTTTTCGAGGTCGATCCCGACAAGGTCGATGCCGAGCTGCTGGGCTGGTTCCTGCGGGCAGCCTACGGCCAGGGCTATACCGATGCCCTGCGCGAGACGCAGCGCGGTCAGCTTTGTCTCGATCTCGGATTCGCTGTACCCGACCCGACACTCTGATCCGGTGAATCGCGCTACTCTGGCGCTATGAGCGCGCGTCCACGGTTGTTCATCGCACTTGGCGTCTCGATGATGCTGGTGGCCTTCATGGGCTACTTCGTCTTTGCGAGCGGCAGCCAGCTGCTGGTGAGCGTAAGCCAGCTCTCGGCCGACAAGGACGGCGCGCAGCAGAAGACCGTGCAGCTCACGGGCACCGTGGTGTCGGCGACGGCGGATCAGAGCCCCGTCAAGTTCGTGCTGCGCGACTTCAGCTCGCCCAAGACGGTCACCGTGGACTACACCGGCTCGGTGCCTGACGCCTTCAAGGTCGGCCGCAGCGTGATCGTCACCGGGAAGCTCTCCTCAGGCGGCGTGTTCGAGGGCAAGCCCGATTCGCTGCTCACGAAGTGCCCCAGCAAGTACTCGGCGAGCGACAGCTCGTCGGGCGCCTAGCTTCCCGCCCGGCGGCCGTCAGCCAATCGGGAAGCGGCCGTAGTGCGACTGCTTGGCGCCACCGAGCACCGTGAAGTCGCCTCCCACCGAGAGCCAGCCCGCCGCGCGTGAGAACGCGTAGACGCCGAGGATGCTGTTGGCCTCGGGATTCCACGGCGTGAGCCCGCCGTTGGCGGTGTAGAGCGAGATGAGGTGCTGGCGCCGGATCAGCCCGGGGCACTTCGGGCCAGTCTGGGTGCACGTGTTGCTGAAGTGGCCGCCGATGTAGACCTGGTTTCCGACGACGATGATGGTCTTCACGTTCCCGTCCACCATCCGCACCCATCGCCGGTTGCCCGTGGCGGTGTAGTCGTTGACGGCGCCGCCCATCCCGGCCACTCCGGCGAAGACGTCGGTGCTGGTCGTGCCCTGGCCGAGCGTGAGCACCTGGCCGGTGGGATGTCCCAGCCATGGGAGCACGGCGCCGTACACCGGGCTGACCGGAGCCAGGTGGCGGGCGCGCTGCCCGTTCACGAAGTTGAAGTACCCGCCCAGGAACACGCGCCTGGACTGGGCGAGGATCGACGTCACGCGCCCGTCGGCGTTTGCCGTCCACCGCGAGAGCACCCCGGTCGTGAGGTTGAATGCGGCCGCGTTCGAACGCAGCACGCCGTTGGCGCGCGTGAACGTGCCGCCGGCATAGAGGCGGCCGCCGCCCATCGCAAGCGCGCTGACCTCGCCGTTGGTGTTCGCCGTGAGCGGCAGCAGCGCGCCCTTCCGCGAGAACGCTGCGATCCGGTTTCGCGTCGTGCCGGCAACGCTCGTGAAGTCGCCGCCGACGATCACCATCGAGTGGTTGGCCACCAGCGCCTTGATCTCGCCCTGGACGGCGGGGTGGAACGCCGGGATGGCGTTGCCGGCCGCATCGAACGCCGCGAGGTTCGAGACCGTGATCGAATTGCCGCTGTGGTCGGTCACCCTGGTGAAGGTGCCGCCGGCGTAGGTGACGCCCGAGACGGTGGCCATCGCCTCGATGCGCCCGTTGGTCTGCCAGGTCGGCATCGGCGTGGTGCCGACGGACACGGCCGCGCCGGCTGCGGAGGCGATCGAGCCCAACCCCAGCACGGCGATACCGATCAGTGCAAGCCGGCGCATCTGCGACATCTTACGCCGACTCATAACCTGTCGTGTTGCTGGCCCAAGCTGGAGCCGCCTAGTACGTGAACCTGGCCAGGTGATTCAGCCCGTTGGCCGTGCCGATCGACGTGAAGTCCCCGCCGACCCACATCGTCCCGCTGACTGCGCGGGCGGCGAACACGCCGAGATCCGAGTTGACGCTGGGCGCCCACGGCAGGACCGCTCCGGTGGCAGGATTGGCCGCGAGCAGGTGACGGCGCACCACGGGGGTGGTGCACTTCACCGGCGAGCCGCTGGCCTCGATGCCCTGGCACCAGTTGTTGAAGTGGCCGCCGACGACGATCGCATCGGGCGTGGTGGCGATCGCCGCGACCCCGCCGTCGATGTGCACCTGCCAGTTGAGGTGGCCGGTGGTCTCGAACGCCGTGAGCCATCCGCCTGCACCGCTGCCGCCGACGTAGAGCCGCCCGGCGAGCCCGAGCGCGAAGACCGGGAAGCGCGGGTGGGGGAAGGGCACGAACGCGTTGGTGAACTTGTTGATCGCGGCCAGGTGCTGCTCGTTCTTGCCGCCGACGGTGGTGAACTCGCCGCCGATGAAGAGGCGCGACGGGCCGACGACCAGCGCGTCGACGGGGAAGTTGGCACCGGGGTTCCACTTGCCGATGGCGCCGTTCACCGGGCTGAGCGCTGCGAGGCGCAGGCGCTTCTTGCCCTGGACGTTCTGGAACGTGCCGCCGATGAGCAGGCGCGAGCGGTCGAGCTTGAGGTGCGCACGATGTTGTCGGCGCCGCCGCCCCAGATGCGGCCGCCGGTGAGCGCGATGGCTGCGATGTGCTTGGCGCCGCTGCCGCCGATGGTGGTGAAGGAGCCGCCGGCGAACATGCGCTTGCCGTTGGAGGCCAGCGCGCGGACGTCAGCGTTGGCGTTGGGGTTCCACGAGGTGAGCACTCCGGCCGTGGTGAACGCCGCAAGGTTGTTGCGGGTCGCGGTGGTGCCGTTGACGTCTGTGACGGTGGTGAAATTCCCGCCGATGTAGATGGTGTTGCCCAGCTTGATGATGGCGTAGACGCGGCCGTTGACGCCGGTCGTCGTCGTTGTCCCGCCAGCTTTCGAAGCGGTTGTCGAGATCGCGGCAGACGAACTCGAGATCAAAACTGTGAGCCTCGCGGCAATGGCAAGTCCAAGAACGGCGAAACGTCGCATGTATCCCCCTTGGCCCGGTGTAACCCCGGGCAAACGGTACACGAACACGATTCGGATCGCGGAAGCTTGGCCACTGGTGTGAGGCGCATTGCACGCGGGAGCCAGTACCGTTCGCTCATGTTGGTCGCCCCCTCCGAAGGCCGCTCGTGACGATTCTCGGAATCGGCCGCGCTCTACGTGCTCGTGGTGCTCGCCGTGTACACGGCGGTTGCCGGGGTTCCTTGGCGGGAAACGCCACGACCGGCGGCTCCCCGCAGCGCCGGCAACGCGATGTACGCGGCGTTCGGATGCGCGCTCATCGCTGTGGTGGCGTTCGAGTACGCGCTGTTCACGCACGACTTCTCGCTGGTGCAGGTCGTCGACCACACCAGCCGCGGGCTGCCGCTGCGTCTACACCTTCACATCGCTCTGGGCGAGCGAGCCGGGGTCGATGCTCCTGTGGCTCACGGTGCTCTGCGGCTGCGGCGCGGTCGTCACGTACCAGAACCGCTCGAAGAACCGCGAGCTGATGCCGTGGGTGATCTCCATCATCGGCGCCGCGATGATCTTCTTCTCGACGATGGTGGCCATCGTCGCCTCGCCGTTCGAGAAGGTCGCCGGAGCCGTGCCGAGCATCGGCGCCGGCCTCGATCCGTCGCTCCAGAACCCGTACATGGCGATCCACCCGCCGATGCTCTACCTGGGCTACGTCTCGTGCATCGTGCCGTTCGCCTTCGCCATGGCGGCGCTCGCCACCGGGCGCACCGACGCCCGCTGGCTGCTCTCGGTTCGGCGCTGGACGCTCATCTCGTGGACTGCGCTTGGCATCGGCATGCTGCTCGGCGCCCACTGGGCCTACACCGAGATCGGGTGGGGCGGCTACTGGGCATGGGATCCCGTGGAGAACGCGGCGCTCATGCCGTGGCTCGCGGCCACGGCGTTCCTGCACTCCGTGATGGTGCAGGAGAAGAAGGGCATGCTGAAGGTCTGGAACATGGTGCTGGTCTCGGCGACGTTCACGCTGGCGCTCTTCGGCACCTTCCTCACGCGCAGCGGCATCGTCAACTCGATCCACTCGTTCGTGCAGTCCGCCGTGGGCCCGTTCCTCCTGGGTTCATCGCGGTCGTGATCGCCTTCTCGGTTGCCATGATCATCTGGCGGCTGCCGCTGCTTCGGGCAGACCACAAGCTCGAATCCATCGTGTCGCGCGAGGCAACGTTCCTCTTCAACAACCTGCTGCTGCTGGCGCTCGTGTTCGCGATCGTCTGGGGCGTGATCTTCCCGGTGCTGAGCAACGCCGCCCGGGGCGTCCAGTCCACGGTCTCCTCGCCGTACTACAACTTCTTCCTGGTGCTGTTCGGGCTGCCCCTGCTCTTCCTGATCGGGATCGGGCCGATGATCGCGTGGAGACGGGCGTCCACCGCGCAGCCTGATGAAGACGTTCCGCTGGCCCATCGCCTCGACGATCGCCGCCACCATCGTGCTCTCGTTCCTCGGCCTCGCATCGAGCTGGGCCGGGCTCACGGCGCTCTCGCTGTGCGTCTTCGTGACGGTCTGCATCGGCCTCGAGTTCGCGCGCGGCACCGTTGCCCGACGGGCGCTCTCCGGCGACTCCTAGCCCCGGCGCATTCAGCCAGCTCATCGGCCGCAACCGGCGCCGCTACGGCGGCTACGTCGTCCACCTGGCGGTCGTGCTGCTCGTCGTCGGCATCGTCGCCTCCGGCGAGTACGGGAGCTCCACGCAGAAGGTGCTGCACCGCGGCGAGTCGGTCGCGCTCGACGGCTACACGCTCACCAACACCGGGCTCTACGAGACGAAGGAGCAGAACTCCATCACCGAGCGGGTCCGGCTCGCAGTGAGCCACCACGGCACGCCGGCCGGCTCCATCTCGCCGGGCATCCGCCAGTTCACCGACGCCGACCAGCGCGAGACGGCCGACGTCGACATCCGCACCGTCTACCCGCAGCTCACCGACGTCTACGCCATCCTGCAGGGCATCGCGCCCCGTGGCGGCACCGTCACCGTGAAGGTGCTCGTCAATCCCATGGTCGGCCTGATCTGGCTCGCCGGCGCCGTCTTCCTGCTGGGATCGATCATCACCATGTGGCCGGATCCGCGCGAGGCCCGGCAGCTGGCGCGGCGCTACGCGCGCGCCGCTGGGCCGGAGGCGGCTCGTCGCGCGTGAGCACTGCGGTCGCGGCGCTCGCCGCTGCGGTACTGGTGATCGTCGTGCTCGTCTTCGTCGCGTGGCCGTTCGTCGTGGCCGAGCGCGAGCCGCGGGAGCCCTCGCTGAGCGACGATGAGCGGCGGCGCCTGGGAGCCCTGGAGCGCCGCGACGCGGCCTACACCGGGCTGCAGGAGTTGGACATGGATCGAGCGGCGGGTAAGGTCACTGCCGAGGACGAAGCAATCGAGCGATCGCGGCTCCGCGCCGAGGCGGCGGAGGCTCTGGCGGAGCTCGACGCGTTAGAATTGCCAGATCAACGAGGCGGGTCCGAGGAGGATTAGATGGCAGGTTTGATGTCACGATTTACCACGCTCTTCAAGGTCAAGGCCAACAAGGCGCTCGACAAGGCCGAGAATCCGGGCGAGACGCTCGACTACAGCTATCAGAAGCAGCTCGAGAGCCTGCAGCAGGTCAAGCGCGGCGTGGCCGACGTCGTGACTGCCAAGAAGCGCCTGCAGCTCCAGACGGCAAAGCTCGAGGAGAGCGTCGTCAAGCTCGACGGCCAGGCCAAGACGGCGCTCGCGGCAAACCGCGAGGATCTCGCCCGCACCGCGCTCGAGCGCAAGGCCCTCATCCAGGGCCAGCTCCAGGGCCTCGACCAGCAGATCGCGGCGCTCGAGGATCAGCAGCAGAGCCTCATCGCCCAGGAGCAGCGGCTCTCGACAAAGGTCGAGTCGTTCCGCACGCAGAAGGAAGTCGTCAAGGCCCAGTACTCCGCGGCCGAGGCATCCGTGCGCATCGGCGAGGCCACCACCGGCCTCAGCGAGGAGATGTCCGACGTCGGCATGGCGCTCACCCGGGCGCAGGACAAGACCGAGCAGATGCAGGCGCGCGCAGCGGCTGTCAACGAGCTGGTCGAGACCGGCGCGATCGACGACCTCACCGCTCCTGCCGGCTCCGACCTCGACCGCCAGATCGCCGCGCTCACCACCGGCAGCCAGGTCGATGACGAGCTCGCCAGGATGAAGGCCGAGCTGGGCCAGGGCAGCTCCGCCCCCGCCGCAGAGCTCGGGGCGGGTGAGCAAGCACCGGCAGCGCCTGCCGAGCCCGCGCAGGAAGGAGCGCAGCCGTGATCGTCCGCATCCTCGAGGAGGGGCAGTTCCGGCTCGACGACGGCCTCATCGGCCGGCTGAACGAGCTCGACAACGCCGTAGCCGCGGCCACCGCGGCCGGCGACGAGGCCGAGTTTCGCCGGACGTTCGACGAGCTCATCGCGTTCGTCGAGAGCTCCGGCGAGCCCGTGGGCGACACCGAGCTCGTGACCTCCGACCACGTGCTCCCGTATCCGCGGCACGACGCTCGACGAGGCCCGCGACGCGTTCACGCCCGAAGGCGTGATCCCGGGCGTGACCTACTGGTAGACGATGACGTCGGGGGAGGGATGCAAGTGCATCACCTCCTTCGGCTTCATCAGGTTCTCGTCCTGCGTGTAGAACAGCTTGATCCCGTTGAAGCGGCCGGGCTTCGTGCGGGCCAGCAGGTGGTACTTCGAGAGCTTGGCGGCGCGTGAGCCGAAGCCGTCCACGATGACCGCCTCGGCGACGCCCTGCTGCGTCTGGAGCGCCCCGCGCTCATGGATCATGTCGCTCGTGAACTGATGCACCATCAGCAGCTTCTGCGGAAGGTTGTACTGCTTGACGATGGCCGCGAGGTACGCCGACACCTGGTTCACGACCTGCGCGGTGGTCGAGCCGATCACGGTGCCCGGCACCTGGCCGGGGCGCATGCTCCACTCGGAGTCGAGCGCCACGCCCACGTCGGGCTCCTTCAGCCACTTCGAGAAGTACTTGACCTGGCTCATGAAGCTCGCCTGGCCCGGCTGGATGTCGAGTATCAGAAGCGCCTTGGCCTTGCGGGCCGCCGCCAGGTACTTGTCGATGGTCGCAGCCGACTGCGGAGCGCTGTAGTTGCCGTCGTCGCCGGGATCGCGCTGGGCGATGGTGGCCAGCAGCTCGAACGCGGGCAGGGCGGGCCGCTGGGGCGTGCTGTATGCCTGGGCCTGGAGCTCGAGCTTGGCGGCCGCGGCGGCGGGCGTGCCGTCTCCCAGCGGTCCGAGCACCGGTGTCTGCGGCGCGCCGTCATAGGCCACCACGCGAAAGTCCGGCAGCACCTCGCGCCCGCCGCGCGGAAGCGTCGGGGGCGGCTTGGGCTTGTGCTGCTCCTTCTTCACGGCCGCAGTAGGGTGCGTGCCGCCGCCCGTGAGCTGTGAGATCACGAAGATCCCGCCGAGGACGATGGCGGCAAGCGTGCCCGCACCGATCATCCGCTCGCGGCGGATGCGGCGCCGGCGGGCCTCCCTGGCTGCTTCGCGGTTGTACTCGAGCATGGCTAGACCGGCGCTCCCCAGAGCGGGAACCAGCGCTCCAGCTCGGGCTCGATGGGCAGCTCCTCCTCGAGCTTTGCCTGCAGCTCGAGCTCGCGATCGGAGTCGCGGCGTCTGCGGGCCGCTGGGCACGAACGGGTAGAACTTGCCGCGTCGGAAGTTGAAGATGAAGTGGACGTTTTCGGAGAAGCCGAACATGGCGCACAGCAACTGTTCCCCAAAACCCTCATCGATCATCGACTGGGCGGTCACGTGGATGGTCGTGACCAGATCCTCGAAGTCGCTGCTGGTGAGCGTCAGCCACTCGTAGCCGAAGTCGTCCACCGAGCGGTCGATCTTCATGCCCTCGTCCTTGAAGGCCAGCCGCGTCATCTCCTCGATGTCCTTGCCGCTCTCGCGAAAGCGCGCCGAGGACATGGGCTTGAAGCAGATTGCGGCGCGGTCCGACGGCTCGAGGCCGAGGCCGGTCGAGAGAGTCACTTGCGCAGTCGACATCGCAAACAGCCGGTCAAGAGACGGCTTCTCGAGTCTTCGTGCGGCCCAGCAGAGAATCCAGCAAGCCCATTTGCAGGGATGATCCTACATGCGTCGAAGCTAGATTGCTTCGATGTCGCGCTCGAGCTTGCGAAGGGCCTCGAGCCGGGCCTCGAGCGTGGGGTGCGTCGAGAACAGGTTCGAGATGCCGTCCTTGACGCTGCCGGGGATGATGAAGAACTGGTTCAGGCCCTCCGTGGCGCGGAGATCCTTCTGCGGGATGCGGCTCATCGTGCCCGAGATCTTGACCAGCGCCGAGGCCAGGCTCGACGGTGATTTCGTGAGCACCGCGGCGCCGCGGTCGGCGGCGAACTCGCGGTAGCGCGAGAGCGTCCGGATGAGGACGAACGAGATGGCATACACCACGACCGACACCAGGATCACGACCATCACCGACGCGCCGCTGTTGTCGCCGTCACGGTCGTTTCCGCCGCCGAACCCGCCGCCGCCGAACATCTGGAAGTAGAACCCGTAGCGCACGATGATGCCGGCGATCATGGCAAAGAAGCTCGCGATGGTCATGATGGCCACGTCCCGGTTCTTGACGTGGCTCAGCTCGTGGGCGAGCACGCCCTCCAGCTCGTGGGGCTCGAGCCGGGCCATCAGCCCGGTCGTCACGGCCACGGCGGCCTTGTTCGGGCTGCGGCCGGTGGCGAATGCGTTGGGCATGTCGGCGTCGATCACCGCGACCCGCGGCATCGGGAGATCGGCGGTGATGCACAGCCGCTGGATGGCCGCGTGCAGCTCCGGCTGCTGCTCGGCGGTGACGATCTTCGCCCCCGCGGTCGCCAGGGCGATCTTGTCGCTGGTCCAGTACTGGACGCCCAGGAAGATGCCGGCGATGATCAGGATCGGGATCAGGCCGATGCTGAAGACCGACGCGATCACCCCGAATCCGACCACGTAGACGAGGCCCAGCAGGAAGGTGGTGAGGAGCATCCGCGAGGCGAGCTTGCGGTCGCGTCCGAGGGGGTTTCGTCGTCGTGCCATATCCGAATGGTACCCGGGCGAAATCCGTTCCCTCACGGTGATTCAATGGTGCGCGGCACCGTTGAACCAGGCTGATTCACGCCGGTTCAGGTATCCAGCACGTGGATGTCGGAAAGCTCCCTGAAGCGCTGCCGGTAGTCGAAGCCGTATCCCACCACGAACTCGTCGCGGGCAGTGAACCCCGAGTACCGCACGGGCGTCTCCACCAGCCGCCGGTACGGGCGGTCGAGCAGCGTGCAGACCTCGATCGACGCAGGGGCCGCGGAATCGCAGCGCCTTCAGCAGGGAGTGCAGGGTGAGCCCGGTGTCGATGACGTCCTCGACGATGACGACGTGGGCGCCGCGGATCGGCTGGTCGAGATCCTTCAGCAGGCGGATGCGGCCCATCGAGCCGGCGCTGGCGCCGCTGTATGCGGAGATGGCCATGAACTCGAGCCGGTGCGGCACGGTGATCGCGCGCGAGAGGTCGGCCAGGAAGACGGCGGCGCCCTTCAGCACCGTGATGAGCACCAGATCGCACCCGCGGTGGTCGCGGCTGATCGCGGCGCCCAGCTCCGCCACGCGCTCGGCGATGACGTCGCGGCGCAGGTAGACCTCGCCGGGGCGGGGCTCCGCGAGCGATGCCGCTGCAGAGCTCACGCGGCGCCGAGCTCGTACTTCTGGGACAGCGCCTCGATGTCGCGGCGGTAGAAGAGCTTCACCCTGATCTCGGGATGCAGCTCGCGCAGGCGGCGGAGCTTGCGGTTCTTCTTCGTCACGAGCGACTGCTTCATGGTGGTGATCTCGAGGTAGAGATCCTGCTCGGGCAGGTAGAAGTCGGGCGTGAATGCGACCAGCACCGTCCCGTCCTCGGCGACCTCGAGCGGGAACGTGCGCGGCTCGTACTCCCACGCGATGCCGTGATAGTCGAAGAGCATGGCGCACTCGCGCTCGGCGGGGCCGGCGAACCGCGGGGGGCTCGATCCGACAAACGCGTGAAAGCTGCGGGTTTCCTGCATCCGCTGAAAAATGGTATCGGGGGGTGCGGATGGCGCCCGTCCGCGCCTATGATCGGAGGATGGCCGCCAAGGCATTCACCATTGCGCACCTCTCCGACCTCCACTGCGGCTCGCCGTACTTCGTCGCGAACCTGCTGGAGCGCGCCATCAAGGAGATCAACAAGCTCGAGCCCGACGTGGTGGTCTGCTCCGGCGACCTCACCACGTTCGGCTACCGGCAGGAGTACCGCGATGCCCGCGAGTATCTCGACAAGCTCGACTGCCCCGACGTGATCACCATCCCGGGAAACCACGACTCGCGGAACGTGGGCTACACCCACTTCGAGCAGCTGATCGGGCCGCGGTCGGGGGTGCTGCGAAAGAACGGCATCACGTTCGTCGCCGTGGACTCGTCGGAGCCTGACCTCGACCACGGCACCATCGGCCGCGGCCGCTACGAGTGGATCGCCGAGCAGTTCGCGCCGCCGGCCGACTTCAAGGTGTTCGTGCTGCACCACCACCTGCTGCCGATCCCCGGCACAGGCCGCGAGCGAAACGTGGTCTACGACGCCGGCGACACGCTCGAGGTGCTGCAGCGCGCCGGCGTGAACCTGGTGCTCTCGGGCCACAAGCACGTGCCGTATGCATGGCGGCTGGAAGACCTGTTCGTCGTGAACGCAGGCACCGTGTCCTCGCTTCGCCTGCGGGGCAATACCCGGCCCTGTTACAACGTGGTCGAGATCTCGCCCGACGAGGTGCACGTGTACCGCCGGTTCCCGTTCCACGGCCGTGAGAGCATCGTCAGGTTCTCGCCTGTCACCCTCGCCTACGAGAAGTTCTCTCCCGCTCCGGGGCGCTGAGCTGACCGCCGCCCCGACGCTTGCGCTGATCGACGGTGAGCACCACCCGCCGGTCGTGCGCGCCGCGCTCGAGCGGGCAGCGCAGGACGGCCCGGTTGCCGCGGCACTCCTGATCGGCGGCGGCGAGAAGCTCGACGGCGCGCTCGAGTACGGCGTGCCGCTCGAGCGCGTCTCCGGCGATGTGGCCGAGGCGATGGTCGCCGCAGCCCGAAAGCATGGGGCAGCGCGCATCCTCGACCTGTCCGACGAGCCGGTGCTGACCGAGGCCGGCCGCTTCTGGCTGATCAGCCATGCGCTCGCGGCGGGGCTCTCCTACCACGGCTCGGACTTCGACTTACGCCCGCCGGCGCGCACGCCTGCGGGAGCACCCGCGCTCGCGGTGATCGGCACGGGCAAGCGCATCGGGAAGACCGCCGTCTCGGCCCATGCGGCCAGAGTGCTCTCGGCCGCAGGCACGCGGGTGGTCGTGGTCGCGATGGGACGCGGCGGCCCGGCCCAGCCCACGCCGGTGGATCCCACGGAGTCGGCGCTCGGGGTGCGCGAGCTGCTGCTGAGGGCGCGGGCGGGCGAGCACGCTGCATCCGACTATCTCGAGGACGCGGTGCTGGCCGGCGTGCCCACCGTGGGGGCGCGGCGCTGCGGCGGCGGCCTCGCCGGCACGGTGTACGACTCGAACGTTGCGGCGGCGGCGACCCTGGCTGCCGCGATGTCCCCCGGATTGATCCTGCTGGAGGGGTCGGGCGCAGCCATTCCGCCGGTTGCGGCGCAGCGCACGTTGCTGGTAACCTCGGCGGTTCGACCGTCAAGCGATCTGCTGGCGGGGATGGGTCCTTTCCGGGTACTGGTGTCCGACATGGTGGTGTTGACGATGTGCGAGCCGCCGTTGGCCTCGGCGCAACAGGTTGAGCAGCTTCGGGCTGCCGTGAACAAGCTGAAGCCGGGCATCCCGGTGATCGCGACAGTGCTCGAGCCGGTGCCGGCCGACGACGTCTCGGGTCAGCGCCTGGCCTACTTCACCACGGCCCCTGCGGCCATCCACGCGCGGCTGGCGGCATCGCTCGCGGCTGATCGCGGCGCCGAGGTCGCAGCGGTGGTCGGCTCGCTCTCCAACCGGGCAGAGCTCCGGGCTGCGCTCGACCGGCCCGAGGTCGCGGGCGCCGACACCTATCTCGTCGAGATCAAGGCGGCGGCGATCGACGTGGTGGCGGCTGCCGCCGAGGACCGGGGCAAGCGCCTGGTCTTCTGCGACAATCGGCCGCGGTCGCTCGCGGGCGAGGCCGACCTCGACGCGGCGCTCGTGGAGCTGGCCGGCGAGGCGGTGGCCGCGTATGCCTGACCCCCGCTTCTGGCGCCGCCGGCTGCCCGATGCCCGAGCCCGCGGTGGCCCGGCGGGGCGAGCCGCGCATCCGCGGGCGTGGCCCGGGCCTGCCGTACTCCAAGGGCCGGATGGCTCAGACGCTCATGCTCTCGGGGTTCGAGGCCGAGCGGGCCTATCAGCTCGCCCAGGTGATCGAGCGCGAGGTGGCGGAGTCCGGTGCCGACGAGATCTCCATCGATCAGCTCCACAGGCTGGTGGAGGGGGTGCTGGGGCGCGAGGACACGCCGGCGATGCTCGCTCGCTACCACGGGTGGCAGCAGGTGATGCACCTCGACCGTCCGCTCGTGCTGGTGCTCGGCGGAGCGACCGGTACCGGCAAGAGCTCGCTGGCCACCGACATCGCCTTCCGGCTCGGCATCAGCCGCATCACGTCCACTGACGCCGTGCGCCAGGTCATGCGCGCGTTCTTTGCCGAGGAGCTCATGCCGGCGCTGCACTACTCGTCGTTCGAGGCGGGGGAGGGGCTGCGCATCCCGATGCCCGACCCCGACGCCGAGGACAGGGCGCTCTACGGATTCATCCAGCAGGCCGAGCAGGTCGCGGTGGGTGCCAACGCCATCATCGAGCGCGCCGTCATGGAGGGGCTCTCCACCGTGGTCGAGGGCGTCCATCTCGTCCCCGGGCTCGTCGCGCCCGAGCGCCATCACGCCGCGGTGGTGGTGCAGGTGGTCCTCGCCATCACCGACGAGGACGCCCACCAGGCGCACTTCCTGCTGCGCGACTACGAGACCGGCGGGACGCGGGCCATGGACCGCTATCTCCAGCGGTTCGGTGAGATCCGGCGCATCCAGGACTATCTGGTGGGCAGGGCCGAGCGAACGGGGGTGCCGGTGATCGAGGCGGGCGACGTGAACACTGCGCTCGTCGAGGTGATCGACCTCATTCTGGAGCGCGCCGGGGGCCGTAGCGTCGCGCTAGGCTAGTTCGCGTGGCGCTACCTTCAGCGAGACCGGACGTGGAATTCGACCCGTCTGCCGGGGACGCGTTTCCGTGCCCCTGCACGGAGCTCGCGTCGGTCACGGAGCGGTGCTCCCTCGCCGCCGGCCGCTATCTCGGCCGCGGGGATGCGCGCGGCGCCGATGAGGCCGCGAGCGCCGCGATGGTCGATGCGATGGGCCGCCTGCACGTTGACGGCAACATCGTGATCGGCCGCGCCGAGGCCGACCACCCGCTCTCGGAGGGCCGGCTGCTGGGGCAGGGCGGCGGCATCAAGCTCGAGCTCGCGTGCGATCCGGTCGAGGGCGGATCGGTGCTCGCGCGCGGCCAGTCCGGCGCGCTCTCGATCCTGGCTGCGGCGCTTCCCGGCGGCATGACCCGCGCCCCGCGGATGTACATGAAGAAGATGGCGGTCGGCCCCGTGGCAAAGGGCCGCATCGACCTGCGAAAGGGCGTCACCGAGAACCTTGAGGCCATCGCCGATGCCTTCGGCCGAAACGTCGCCGACGTCACGGCCATCGTGCTCGACAGGCCGCGGCACGACGACCTGATCGACGAGATCCGCGAGGCCGGCGCGCGGATCAAGCTCATCGCCGACGGCGACATCACGGCCACCATCGACGCGGCCGTGCGCGGGACCAACGACCACCTTGCGATCGGCATCGGAGGCGCGCTCGGCGGCATCATCTCGGCCGCGGCGCTGCGGTGCCTGGGCGGCGAGATCCAGGGCCAGCTCTGGCCGATGAGCCGCACCGAGATCAACGACGCCGCCGAGTACGGGATCACCGACATCAACCAGATCTTCGGCATCGACGACCTCGTCAAGGGCGACGTCATCGTCGTGGCGTCGGGCATCTCCAACGGCGACTTGCTGCGCGGCGTCCGCTACATGGCGGAGGGCGCGCGCACCCATTCAATCGTCCTCTGCTCGCGGTGTAACCGGGTACGGTTTGTGGACTCGATCCATCTCTTCTCGTCGACCCGGCACGAAGAGATCAGGTTGTAACCCCCAAAAGGCGGGCTTTAGTGCTGCTCTATCAACTGCACGACCGTGCTCGCGAAGCGGGCATCAAAGGCTATCGGCGCATGTCCAAGGCAGCGCTTGCCGAGGCGCTCGAGATCGACCTGGGCGATGCCGCGGCTCCGCCGCCGCTCCCCGACCGCGCTGCCCCTCCGGCTGCAGCGCCCGCAGCGCCTTCCGGCCCCACCGAGGTGGATGTCGCGCGCCGCAACGGCTTTGCCGTCGTCACGCTGCGCGGCCACGACAACGTGCTCGGGCTCGACACCCTCGAGCGGCTCGCCTCGGTGTGCGAGGAGCTCGCAGCCGACGAGGACGTGCGGCTGGTGGCCATCACGGGCGCCGGCACCCGGATCTTCTCCGCCGGCGCCGACCTCGCGTCGATGAAGGGTCTCAGCGGCTCGGAGGTGACCGCCCGCGGCACCGACGCGTGCCGGCGCATCGCGGTGCTCCCGCTGCCGACGCTCGCGCTCATCAACGGGCATGCGGTGGGCGGCGGCATCGACCTGGCGCTGGCGTGCGATTGGCGGATCGCCGCGCAGGGCGCGAAGCTGCGGTTCATCCACAACGAGCTGGGCTACTCGCCGCCGTGGGGCGCCGCCGCCCGGGTGGGCGATCTGGTGGGCCGGCACGTGGCGCTGCGCCTCTTCGCGACGTGTGAGGTGCTCCCGGTCGAGGAGGCCCGCACCATCGGGCTGGTGGACGAGGTGGTGGCCCAGCAGAAGCTGATGTCGCGGGTGGAGTCGCTCGCATCCAGGGTGCAGCGGAGCGATCGCGAGGCGCTGGCGGTCACCAAGCGGCTGCTCAGCGGCCACGACGATCTGCTGGTGCACGAGCAGGAGTTCGCGCGCCTGTGGGAATCCAGAGCTACGATGGACGCATGAGCGTTACCGAAGAAGATGTGTTCGAGGCCCTGAGGGCCGTCGAGGATCCCGAGCTCGGCATGGACGTCGTCGATCTGGGCCTCGTCTACGACGTGCGGCTCGAGCCCGAGAAGGTCACCGTGACGTACTCGCTGACGTCGATGGGCTGCCCGGCCGGCGCGCAGATCGAGCAGCAGATCGTCGAGGTCGTGAACAGCCTCGAGGGCGTGGGAGAGGTCGTGACCGATCTCACCTGGACGCCGCCGTGGTCGCCCGAGATGATGTCGGACGACGCGAAGTTCGTCCTCGGCTTCTAGGCGGCCCCACGTGATCCGCGTGGCGGTTGCCGGCGACATCCCGGCGGTGCTGGCAGTGTGGAGCCGCGGCCGAAGCGCGCTGGCGAGCCGTGTCGATACCGCAGAGGATGTTGCGATGCTCCTCGATCGCTCTCCGGACGGCCTGCTCGTCGCGGTCGAGGATGGGGCCGTCGTCGGCGCGCTGATCGCGGTGTGGGACGGATGGCGCGGGAACATGTACCGGCTGGCCGTGCTTCCCGAGCACCGCCGCCGGGGGATCGCAACGGAGCTGGTCGCGGCGGCGCACCGGCAGCTGCTTGCGGCCGGGGCGGCGCGTGTCACCGCGCTGGTCGGCGTCGACGAGCCGCAGGCGCGGGCCTTCTGGGAGGCTGCCGGCTACCACCACGACGCCCACATCGCCCGCCACGTCCGAAACCTGGATGCATAGACGCACCGCTCATGCGTCGGACGAGCTGACGCGTCAGGTGCTCGCCTACGCGGCCGGGATCGGGATCGACGCTTGCGGGGTGTGCGCGGCGGAGCCGTACCTGCGCACCGAGCAGTTGATCGCCCAGCGGCGCGCGCAGGGGCTCTTCGCCGACATGCGCTTCACCATGACCAACACCGATCGCTCGTGCCACCCCGAGCGGCTGCTGCGCGACGCGCGGTCGGTGATCGCCGTCGCCCGCGGCTACGCCCGGCCCCAGCCGCAGAAGCCGGCCGACGTGCCACGCGGCCGGCTCCCGCGATACACGCATGCCGATGAGTACCAGCCGCTCCGCGACGACCTGAAGCGGCTGGCGGCCCGGCTGAAAGAGATCGTCCCGGGCGCTCGCTCGGTGGCCTACGTGGACTCGAACCACCACGTCGACCGCGAGGCCGCTGCCCGCGCGGGAATCGCCGTCTACGGCAAGAACACGCTGGCGATCACCCGCAAGCACGGCTCGTGGGTGGTGCTGGGCGCGCTCATCACCGATGTGGAGCTGGCGCCGACCTCAGCCGATCCCGAGCGGCCTGCCTGGGACGCGTGCGGATCCTGCACCGCCTGCATCGATGCGTGCCCGACCGATGCGATCGTCGAGGCGGGCGTGCTGGATGCGAGCCGCTGCCTCTCGTACCTGTCGCAGTCGCGGCTTGCAGAGCTGCCGCACGCCGCGGCGTTCGAGGATCGCGTGTACGGCTGTGACATCTGCCAGGACGTGTGCCCGTGGAACCGTGGCGCCGAGCGGCGCGCGGAGGGCAGCGAGCCGGCGGCGGCCGATGATGTGTATCCGCCGCTCTCGGACTGGCTCGAGAGCGATCCAGACGCACTCGCCGCCCGCTACGCCCGGCTCTACGTGCCCGATCGCGACGGCCGCTACCTTCAGCGAAACGCGCGCGTGGCGCTGCGAAACGCTCAGATCGCAGGGACGGCGCGCAGCTGATCCAGCAGCGCGGTGGCGTCGGCCTTGATGCGCTCGCGCACCGCAGGCGGTCCCAGCACCTCGGCATCGCCGCGGTAGCGCATGATCTCGGGGATCAGCCAGTCGGGCGAGCCGTAGGTGATCGAGACCACCGCGCCGCCGTCGGCCGTCGGCACTGCGCCGCGCCTGCCCTCGAGCTCCCACCGGGCGCGCTTGGGCGAGAACAGCACGCGGGCGATGCCCACGTCGCCGCCGAGCCCGCCGCCCAGGTCGGCCATCTCGGGCCGCGGCTGGTAGAGCTCCTGGCGCAGCGTCGCATCCTTCACGTAGCCCACCTTGAAGGTGCGGCGGGCGTTTCGGGTCACGTCGTAGGCCTCCACGTACCAGCCGCGCTCGTCGCGGCGCAGCAGGTGCGGCTCGATGGTGCGCGAGGTGAGCTCGCTGGACGACCGCGACAGGTAGGTGATGTCCACCAGCCGGCGCGAGCGAACGCCCTCGTTCAGCACCGAGACGACGTCCTCCTCGGCATTCGGCTGCACGGGGGTGGGGGTGTCGGCAAGCGCGAAGCGGCCGAACGATCCCTCGACCTTCTGCCGCACCGTCTCGAGCGAGCTGTGCGATTCGGCAGCCAGCAGCGGCGCCACCACGTCGAGCGCGCGCAGAAGCGCCTTGGCCTCGAGCGGCGAGAGTCGCGCGGGCCGGCGGAAGGTGTCGCCGTAGAGCTCCTTGTCGATGTGGATCGACCCGTTCTCGGTGGAGCAGTACACGGCGTAGCAGCCGCCGCCGAAGTTGACGAGGTTCAGCAGGTCGAGGTGCTCGGTCAGCTCGGTCTTGGTCAGCCGGAAGCGATCGCGCACCTCCTCTGACGAGACGTTCGCCGACGAGTCGTCGCCACACGATGCCAGCAGGTAGGCAAGCAACGCCTGGAGCAGGGCAAAGCGCTCGGGCGGCACGGGGCTCGGCTCGCGGTTGGCGGGCTCCGCCACTGCGGCGACCGGCTGCTGGACGATCTCGATCGGCCTCGGTCGGCTTGCCGGAATGGACGCGCACCACGGTGCGGAGGTCGGCCGTGACGCGCTTGACCAGCTCGGCCGGCTCGACTGCCTGCACCTGCCCGCCCAGCGACAGGATCCAGGCTGAGAGCGCCGCGACATCGGAGTAGGGGGTGGTGAAGACGCCCGAGCCGTCGTCGAGCTCGTCGAACTCGCCGTGCATGCCGTACCGGCGCTGCACCCAGAACGTCGCGTCGGGCGAGACGTGCACCACGGCCTCGCCCTTGACCTTCTGGTTGAGCATCCACGGCGGCCGGTCGCGGTAGGTGTTCACGCTGAAGTCCTCGGGCATGCGGAAGTCGCGCTCGCGGCGGGTGGCGAACTTGATCTCGCCACGGATCCGCGACACGCGGTAGGTACGGCGGCGGTCGGGGTCGCCCGCGTCGCGGTCGAGATCGTCGCCCACCACGTACCAGACGCCGTTCATCTCCCAGAGGCCGTACGGGTTGATCGTCCGCGCGCGCTCCTGGTCGCTGCCGATGGTCCAGTACGTGAACCGCACGGTGCGCTGCTTCGAGATGGCCTGCTCGAGCTTCGCGAGCCGGTGGGCCACCTCGGGTGAGTAGAGCGAGCCGAGCAGATCGACCGTCGCCGTCTTCGGGCCCGGGTCGAACGTGGCGTTGGCCCGCCCGAGCGCGAGGTTCTGCAGCGCGAGGCGCAGCGGCTCGGAGTACGCGAACTGGCCCTCCAGCAGGTGCAGGCTGGTCTGGAGCGCCGCGAGCTCGTCGTCGCTCAGGTCGATGGGCGGCAGGAAGTAGGCCTCTTCCTCGAGGTTGTAGAGCTCCTCGCCGGTGAACTCGTCGCGGTTGGAGCCGATCGGCACGCCCAGGCCCTTCAGCTCGGTGCGGTCCGCGAAGAAGCGCCGCGCGAAGGCTTCATCGCCCATGGCGGAGTAGCCCTCGACGTTGCTCTTAACGTCGCGGGCCGTGATCGGGCGCTGTTCCACCATCAAATAGGCGACCAGCGACAGTTGACGTATGAGCTTGTCGGCGTCGTGGGTCAAGGCACCCCGTAGCTTACCGGTCAGCCGCCCTCCGGGAGGTTCCAACACGCGCAAGGAGGCGAACGTCTCAGACGCGAAATTGCGCGCTTGCGATGCGACCCGGCGGCCCGACTAGAATCGAACGTATGATCGCCCACCTCGACCTCGACGCGTTCTTCGCCGCGGTGGAGCTGCACCGCCATCCGGAGCTCCGCGGAAAGCCCGTGATCGTGGGCGGGAACCCCCAGAGCCGCGGCGTCGTTTCCACCGCCAACTACGAGGCGCGCAGGTACGGGGTGCGCTCGGCGATGTCGTCGTCCGAGGCCAAGCGCCGCTGCCCGCACGCGGTGTTCGTGCGCCCCGACCACCGCGAGTATCGCGACTGGTCGCGGCGCATGTGGGAGCTCGTGCGGGGCATGGCCCCCGTGGTCGAGCAGGTCGGCATCGACGAGGGCTACCTCGTGCTCCCGCACGGCGACCCGCGCGAGCAGGCCGCGCTCATCCAGCTCGCGGTACGGCGGCGCATGCGGCTCTCGTGCTCGCTCGGGGTCGCGACGTGCAAGGTGGTCGCGAAGGTCGCCTCCGACATGCGAAAGCCCGGCGGCATCACCCTGGTGCCCCCGGGTGAGGAGGCCTCGTTTCTCTCGGGCCTGGCCGTGCGCAAGCTCCCGGGCGTGGGGCCCAAGGCCGAGGCGCGGCTCGCGAGCTACGGAGTGAAGACCGTCGGCGCGCTCGCGTCGCTCTCGGACGATGCCCTTGCGACCATCCTGCCCGGCCGGATGGGCCTCGACCTGCGGCTGCGGGCGTGCGGGGTCGATCCCCGCATCGTGGTTGGCCGAGCCGGGCGAGGCCGTCTCGATCTCGAACGAGGAGACCTTCGATCGCGACCTCACCGATCGCGCGGCCCTGCACGAGACGCTGCGCGAGATGGCGCGCGACGTGGCTGCGTCCCTCCACAAGCGCGGCTGGGCGGCGCGTACCGTGACCACCAAGCTGCGCTACCCGGACTTCTCCATCGTCACGCGCTCGCACAGCGTCGCGGTCGGCATCGACGATGCCGGCGAGATCGGCGACCTGGCGTGCGCGCTCCTCGACAAGGCGCTGAACGACCGCCCCGACGCCATCAGGCTGGCGGGGGTGGGTGTCTCAGGCCTCGAGCGTCACAAGCAGCTCACGCTGCTGTCCGTTACCGCCTAGGCTCAGACGGAGACGGTGTTGCGCTCTTCGAGGTGCTGATGCGACGGGCAGTACTCGCGATCGGGAAGCGGCGTGCGCTGGCACGGCTTGCCCTTGCGTGTGGTCGCCCGGCAGGAGGAGACTCCATCGCCGGCCCGCTCGATCTCCTCGAGGATGTAGTCAACCGCAGTGGTGATGTTGCGGTCGATGGAGCGGTACACGCGCTCCTGGTTCGAGATCGAGAAGAAGTGCCTGACCTCGGAGAAGAGGCTCTGGCTGGGACGGGCGAAGTAGTGGGGATCGCGAGCGAGCCGCTCGACGGTCGCCTCACACGCATGCAGGACGCGCCGCTTGGCCTCCGCCACCGACACGGTGTCGGGATGCGGGTCGACCAGATCTTTGACTTCGGTGAAAATCGCGCGGCTGAACCTGTACATTGCGAGCTCCTTGCGTGTTACAAGGTGTGCGGAATCGGTGAAGGCATTATGCACGCTGGCAGGTTGATTTAGGGCCTCGCTTTGTTAAGCGGAGATTAATAACCTCCATTTATTCGGCATTTCTGGCGGATTCCCCAATAAATAGCGGCAACACAGACCAGGCACAAAGCGGTCACAATCTCGCGATTGTGAACGACGTCTTCCGGGCGCACGATCCCGGGCCGCACCCCGAGCAGCCCGCCCGCTACGACGCCGTGCTCCGCGCCATCGAGGCTGCTGGGTGGGTCACAGAGCAGGCTCCGGCTGCTCCCCCCGAGGCCCTCGCGCGCGTCCACGACCCCGCGCACATCGCCCGGTTAGAGCGGTTTTCGGACGCCGGTGGCGGAGCCATCGATGCCGACACCTTCGTGTCGGCCAGAAGCCTCGAAGCGGCTGTCTGCGGCTGCGGAGCCGCGATGGCCGCCGTTGACGCAGTGCTGGACGGCCGCGCCCCCTTCGCATTCGCCGCCGGCCGGCCGCCGGGCCATCACGCCGAGCGCGGCCGCTCCATGGGGTTTTGCATCCTCAACCAGACGGCGGTCGCGGCTGCGCACGCACGCGCGCGCGGGATCGAGCGGGTCGCGGTGCTCGACTGGGACGTCCACCACGGCAACGGCACCCAGGCGATCTTCTGGGCCGACCCGGACGTGCTCTACGTCTCCCTGCACCAGTTCGGCTGGGGCTTCTTCCCCGGCACGGGCGCCGCGTCCGAGCGCGGGGGCGGTGCCGGCGAGGGCGCGACGGTCAACGTCGCGCTCGACGCGGGTACCGGCGAGGCGGGCTATCTCCACGCGTTTCGCACGGTCGCCCTGCCTGCGCTCGAAGCCCATAGCCCCCAGCTCGTGATCGTCTCGGCCGGGTTCGATGCCCACGCGGCCGATCCGCTGGGCTCGCTCCAGCTCTCGGCATCGGCGTTTCCCGCGATGGCCGAGGAGCTCGCTGCGCTCGGCGTGCCGATGGCGCTCGTGCTCGAGGGCGGCTACGATCTCGCAGCGCTCGAGGCGAGCGCCGCCGCCACGCTCGGCGCGCTCAGCCCGCGCTGAGGTCGGCCAGGCTGCGCGAGAACGTGGAGTTCTCGCGGTAGTCGATGGGGATCTCGATCACCGACGATACGTCGGCCGCGAGCGCCCGCTTGAGGACGGGGACGAGCTCATCCGCAGAGCCCACCCGCACGCCCATCACGCCGAACGACTCCGCGAGCTGCACCCAGTCGGGGTTGGTGAACTTGGTGCCGGCGAGGCGGCCGAACTTGCGCTGCTGGTGCATCTCGATCACGCCGTAGGCGCTGTCCGTCCACACGAGGTTCACGACGGCGAGGCCCAGGCGCTTGGCCGTCTCGATCTCCTGGAAGTTCATCAGCACGCCGCCGTCGCCCGAGATGGTGACGACCTTGCGGTCGGCGGGCAGCACCATCCGCGCGGCCACGCCTGCCGGGACGGCGAAGCCCATCGCCGCCGCGCCGTTGGAGATCAGCACGGTGTTCGGCTGGTGGGTAGGCCACATGCGCGAGATCCAGAGCTTGTGGGCGCCGACGTCGGAGATGAGCAGATCGTGCGGGCCCATCAGCTCGCGCAGGTCGCGGAGCACCCGCTGGGGCTTGATCGGGAAGCTGTCGTCGGATCCGGCCTCGAGCGCCGCGCGGAACATCTCGCGGTAGGGCGGCGCGGGGAGCCGGGCCGGCGGCTTCTCGGAGATGAGGTTGCCGAGATGCGTGAGGATCGAGGAGATGTCGCCGGTGAGCTCCACGTCCGGCACGTAGTTCTCGTCCACCTCGGCCCCGACCGTGTCGATGCAGATCACCTTGCGGTCGCGGCCGGGATTCCAGGCCTTCGGCGACCACTCGACCAGGTCGTAGCCCACGCACAGCACGAGATCGGCCTTGCCCATGAAGCCGCGCGGATAGTCCTGCGCGCGCAGGCCGGCGGTGAAGAGCGCGTGCTCGCTGTCGGAGTCGATCACGCCCTTGCCCATGAACGTGGTGATCACGTTCAGACCGCTCTGCGCGCAGAAGCGGCGCAGGGCCGCGGCGGAGTTCTGCCGCACCACGCCGTTGCCGGCGAGGATCACAGGCGCCTCGGCGGCCTGCAGGAGCTGGGCCGCGCGGTGTAGCTCGCCCGCGACCGGCTCGACCAGCGGCGCGGGGCGCCGCGGCACCGGAGCGCCCTGGACGGCGGCGCTGCCCATGACGTCGTCGGGGAGCTCGAGGTGGGTGGCGCCGGGCTTCTCGCGCTCGGCCACCGCAAATGCCTTGCGCACGGCCTCGGGGATGATCTCGGGGTCGTGGATGCGGGCGTTCCACTTGGTGACGGGCTTCATCATGCGCACCACGTCGATGTACTGGTGGCTCTCCTTGTGCATCTCGCTGAGGGCGGTCTGACCGGTGAGCGCCACCACCGGGGCGCGATCCAGGAACGCGTCGGCGAGGCCCGTGACGAGGTTGGTCGCGCCCGGCCCGAGCGTGCCGAGGCACACGCCGGCGTGCCCGGTCAGCCGGCCGTAGGCGTCGGCCATGAACGCCGCGCCCTGCTCGTGGCGCACCGGTACGAAGGCGACGGTCGAGGAGTGGTCGAGCGCCTCGTTGAGATCGAGCGTCTCCTCGCCCGGGATTCCGAACACGTAGCGGACGCCCTCGTTCTCGAGGCATCGGACGAAGAGCTCTGCGGCGGTGGCCATGACGGGCAAGTGTACTTCCGGGTGCGCGCGTACACTCCCACCCGTGCCGGAGCCCGATGTCATCGTCTTCATCCCCGCCTGGAATGAGGAGGCGAGCCTGCCCGCCGTGCTCGACGAGCTCCGCGACGGGCTGCCGGACGCCGACGTGGTGGTCATCGACGACGGCTCCACCGACGACACCGCAGTGGTCGCCGCCCGGGGCGGGGCCGACGTCGTGAGCTTCCCGGAGAACCGCGGGCTCGGCGAGGGCATCGCCGCGGGCTACCGGTATGCGCTCGAGCGCGAGTACGCCTACTGCGGCCGGGTCGACGCCGACGGCCAGCATCCGGTCGCAGAGCTCGCGCGCCTGCTCGCCGAGGTGCGCTCGGGCGCCTGTGACGTCGCCGTCGGCTCGCGCTTCGTCTCGGGCGACGGCTATCCGGCCTATCGCTATGCGCTGCACGGTGCGCGCCGGTTCGGCACCGCGGTCATGCGCCGCTCGCTCGGGCTCTTCCTGCAGCGGCCGTTCAACGATCCCATGAGCGGCATGTACGCGGTCAACCGCAAGGCCATGCCGCTGCTGGCAACCCCCTTCGAGAGCCAGGCGCCCGAGGTCGAGGCGCTCATGCGCATCACCGAGGCGGGCCTCGTGCTGCACGAGGTGCCCGTGGAGATGCGCGAGCGGGCCGAGGGCGAGTCCAAGCTGAAGGGCAAGAAGGCTGTCGCGGTGGTGGTGACGGTCGCCGGCACGCTCTGGATGGGGCGGCGAATGCTCCGCCGGCGCTGAGGCGATGAACGACCGCTGGGCGATCGTGATTCCCGGGAGCGGCGAGCTCTCGGTGGACGGCCGCTACGTGCTTCGCCCCGTGTGCCACCGCTGCCTCGAGGTGGCCGCCGGCATGGCGGAGCGCCGCCGGCCGCGGGCAGTGGTGTTCTCGGGGTGGTCGCCGCACCCGGGCCCGAGCGAGGCCGAGCAGATGCTCGAGGCCTGGCCGGGCAGGCGCGACATCGATCTGGTGGCCGAGCCCACGGCCACGATCACGGCCGAGAACATGGCGCGGTCGCTGCCCCTCCTCAAGAGCCGCGGGGTGGAGGAGGTGACGCTCGTGTGCGGCCTGCTCCACTTCCCGCGCGTGCGGTACTTCTTCGGAGGCATCTATCCCCGCCACGGCATCAGCTGCCGCTACGTGCGCGTCACCGCGGGAGTGAGCCCGCGCGCCGTCGCGTGGGAGGCCGCGGCGCTCCCGCTCGCCCGTCGCCAGCGGCGCGCCGCACGCGCAGAGATCGACCGCAGGTTGTGACGCTTCGGTGGCGGGTTGCGTCTTGTCGCGTTTCAGGTGGTGCGTCCATGCTGGCGGAGCACGAGAAACCAACCTGGAAGGAACGACAATGTCCACTGCGCTCGCCGCCAAGGCACACGCTCATCTGCTCGCCCGCCTCTCCGAGGAAGACGGTCAGGGCACCGTCGAGTACGTCGGTCTCGCGATGGCCGTCGGCGTCCTCTTGCTGGGCGTGACCTCCTACCTCGGAGGCAGCGACCACGGCGTCGGCTCCATCATCACCGGGGCCATCAAGTCGGCCCTGCACCAGGCCTCCGGCGGCGCCAAGTAGTGCTCGGCGCGTCGCGGGTGGATGCCGGTGCACGCACCGGCATCCACCCGCCGCGCTCAGCTGTGCGGCTCCACGGGGAACGCGATCTTCACGAGCGCGTTCCAGCGGGCGATGGTGCCGTCCTCCACGTCGCAGGTCACCTGCATGACCTCGACCGTCGTGATGCCGCGGATCGAGCGGGACGCCGCGTTCACGGCCTCTCGCACCGCATCGTCGCCGCTGACCGGCGACGAGCCGATCACCTCGATGATCTTCGTGACGTTGGCGCTCATACGGCCGCAGCGTAGAAGTTGCGCATGTCGCCCAGCGACAGAGGCTCGTAGTCGCCTGCGTGGCCGGCCTGGCCGAACTCCGTCATCCGCTGCTCGAGGACGACCTGCATCGCGGCCCGCGCGGGCTTCAGGTAGTAGCGCGGATCGAACTCACCCGGCTGCTCGAAGAGCATCTTGCGGATCTCGCCGGTCATGGCGAGCCGCAGGTCGGTATCCACGTTGACCTTGCGCACCCCGTGCCGGATGCCGAGCTGGATCTCCTCGACCGGAACCCCCCAGGTCGGGCGGATCTCGCCGCCGTACTGGTTGATCTGGTCGATCAGGTGCTTCGGCACCGACGACGACCCGTGCATCACCAGGTGCGTCTCGGGCAGCAGCTCGTGGATGCGCTGGATCAGGTTCATGGCGAGCACCTCGCCGTCGGGCGCCTTCGTGAACTTGTAGGCGCCGTGGCTGGTGCCGATGGCGACCGCCAGCGCGTCGATGCCCGTGCGCTCGACGAACTCGACCGCCTGGTCGGGATCGGTCAGGTGCACCTCGCCGGATCCCACGCCGTCCTCGATCCCGCCCAGGGTGCCGAGCTCGCCCTCGACGGTCACGCCCACCGCATGGGCCATGTCGACCACCTCGCGCGTGACCGCGACGTTGTGCTCGAAGTCCGAGGGCGTCTTACCGTCCTCCATCAGCGAGCCGTCCATCATCACGCTCGTGAAGCCCTGCTCGATGGCCGACGCGCACGTCTCGGGCGAGTTGCCGTGATCTTGGTGGAGCGCCACCGGGATCTCGGGGTAGAGCTCGACTGCCGCCTCCATCAGGTGGTAGAGGAAGCGGTCGTTGGTGTACGAGCGCGCCCCCCGGGAAGCCTGCACGATCACGGGCGAGCTCGTGTTCCGGGCGGCCTCCATGATCGCCTGGATCTGCTCCATGTTGTTCACGTTGAACGCGCCCACGCCGTACCCTCCGGCAGCGGCCTCGTCCAGCAGCTGGCGCATGGAAACCATCGGCATATCTGTGTTCCTCCTCGGTCGGCTCGGCTCCGGCCAGATCCTACCGCTGCCCGAAGCTCCAGAGCTTGTTGCCCAGGAAGCTGAGCGGCGTGACGACCGCGATGGCGATCGCGGCGGCGGTCAGCTTCGCGAGCCCGGCCGACTCCACCAGCAGCGCGAGGATCGCCAGATCGAGCATGAGCGCGCCGAGGCTCACGGTGAGGAACCGCGCGAACTGGTGGTGGGCCCGGCCGCTCGCACCCGAGAACGTCCACACCCGATTCCACACGAAGTTCGACGTCGCAGACACGCCGAACGCGACCGCGAAGGCCGGGAGGTAGGGCATCCAGGCATCGACCAGCCCGAACACGAGCAGGTTGATCACGTACCCCGACGCGCCCACGCAGCAGAACCGCAGCAGCTGGACGAGGTGGGCAGGATCGGAGAGCGCCAGCCCCGGGGCCGCCGTCGGCTGCTCGTAGGTGATGAGGCGCACCGTGAGGGTGCCGGTCTCCGTCGCTCTGGCGGGCTCGACGGGGTCGGGAAGCTTGGCGGTCACATCACTGGCATCGGCACCGCGGCGCCGCTGCTTGAAGCCAGGCGCGTCAGGCGTCGGTGGCGGGAGACGGCGCGGGCCCCTCGCCGAGGCTCGCCTCGGTGGGCCGGAAGAGATCGCGAAGGCCGCCCTGGCGCGCCCGCTCGAGCGTCACCTGGATCGGCTGGTCGAGCTTGGTGATGACGCTCTCGACTCCGCCGTTGAGCGATAGGACGTCGGAGCGCATGTCCGCCACGTCCTGCCGCACCGCGGCGATGCCGGCCGACAGGAGCTCGACCACGAGCTCGAGATCCTCGACCCGGCCGAGCCGCTCGGAGAGCAGATCGCGGTTGACCTGGTCGACGCGGCTGGTGAGATCCACCAGCAGATCGCGCAGCTCGGCCGACCGCTGGGAGCTCTCGTGGGTGTCAAGCGCGCGCTCCACGGCGCGCTCGACGCGGGCCGGGAGGCCCTGCTCAAGCGATGCGGCGGTCGCGCGGAGCTCGTCCACGTGATTCTCGGCGCGGACGAGCAGCGTGCGCAGGTCGGGCGCTGCCGAAAGATCGTCGTCGGGCGTGGGCACGAGCGCCGGCGGATATGCCGGCTCGGCGCCTCGCGCGCGGGCTCGCAGCTCCTTGATGCGGCGGTAGAGCTGGGCCTCGGCATCGGCCATCGGATTGGGCTCGGCATCCACGCCGTCGATTCTAGGTGACTGTCCGGATGCGATGCTACCCTCGAGGGGTTGTTCTGCAGAGGAAGTGTCTGTCATGGCTGATCAGGAAGACGATGTCACATACACCCGGATCCTCGGACCGCTCGATGACGCGCCGCCGGTCGATGGCGCCCCCTCCCAGGATCAACCCGCCCTCGTATGGCGCCCGAAGAACCGCGATGAGCAGGTCTTCCCGCTCGAGCAGCGGATCATGAAGATCGGCCGCCACGACCAGAACGACGTCATGCTCGCCGGCCCCACCGTGTCGTCGCGTCACGCCACCGTGCGCCGCGAGGCCATCGGCGCTGTGATCGAGGACGAGGGCAGCCTCAACGGCACGTTCGTCAACGGCGTGCGCATCGAGCAGCAGCTGCTCGAGGACGGCGACCGCATCCAGATCGGCCCGCACCTGCTGGTCTTCGTCGGCGCTAGTCCGGGTATCTGAGCGGTGCCCAGGACGGCGCGGGGGCGAGCTCGACCAGCGGCGACGTGTCGCTGGGCATGCGGTACCCGAAGCTCCCGGACTCCTGGTCGAAGTTCAGGTCGAGCATCCCGGTCTTGACGCGATGGTCCAGCCAGGCTCCCCTGAACACCAGCTTTCGCAGCCAGTAGCTGATCGGCTCGCCGTGCAGCTGGTCGATCTCCTCCAGCCGCGCGGCGATGTACTCGCCCAGCTCGCTCACGGGGAGGGGGATGCTCCCGGTGGCGGTAAGCGCGACCAGGTCGGCCACCTCGTCGGTCTGCAGCTCGCGCTGGGCCACCAGCTCCAGCCGCGCCGCCGCGGCGGCGACGCGCTGCTCGAAGTCGAACCTCGAGAACCCGTAGCGGTAGTCGAGGAACTCGACGACGTAATCGTCTCCCGAGACGTAGTCGGTGCTGCGATGCTCCATCGGGGGAAGTCTAGGTAATGGCCCGCATCAGGCTCGAACGGGGACCGGTGGTGTGTGAGCGGGGCATCCTCGCGCTCTCCTTTGCCGCCCGCAGCAAGGGCCTGCTCGGAAGGAGCGGGCTCGACGACGACGAGGGGATGTGGATCCCCACGTCGTCGATCCACATGTTCTTCATGCGCTTCCCGATCGACGTGATCTATGCCGACTCTGGCGGCCGGGTGATGAAGCTCGTCCCGGCCATCGCGCCGTGGCGCATGTCGATGTGCTGGGGCGCGAAGGTCGCGCTCGAGCTGCCCGTCGGCGCGATCGATCGCTGCGGCGTGGCCGTCGGCGATCACCTGATCATCGAGCAGTAGCCGCCCCGCCTACCGCAATGCGGAGAGGCGGGAGCGTGGCTGCATACTGCAAAACGTTACATCTTTGAAACAACTTGTTTGCGAGTCTCGCAATATGCTCTATTGACTTGTACGTTGGCAACGTGCCTCGGGGCGGTCGGGGCGGGGAGGTGCAAAACCCAGTGTCGCGTCGGTGATCCGTCGATCCGCGTGGCCGCAATCAAGGAGCCAGCCATCGTGGCCGCATCCACCGTGCTCGTCGTTGACGACGAGCCTCGTATCGTCGAGTTTCTGGTCGAGAACCTGAAGGCCGACGAGTTCACCGTCCTGACCGCGTCAAACGGCGCAGAGGCGCTCGAGCTGCTCGCGCAGGCACGCCCTGACCTGATGCTGCTCGACGTCGTCCTGCCGGACATGAGCGGCTACGAGCTGTGCCGGCGCATCCGCTCGGCCAGCGTCGTCACCGACGGCTGGGATCCCGACCTGCCGATCATCATGATCTCGGCGAAGGTGGAGTACACCGACCGGGTTCGCGGCCTCACGCGGGGTGCCGACGACTACGTGACCAAGCCGTTCCACTACCCCGAGCTGGTTGCCCGCATCGCAGCGGTGCAGAGCCGCGCCACCCGCGTGCGCGACCGCCACGTCCACCGCGTCAACGACCTGGTCGTGAACACGCTCTCCCGTGAGATCACTGCAGGCGGCATGAAGGTCTCGCTCTCGGCCAAGGAGTTCGAGCTGCTCTCGACGCTCGCAGCCGACCCGGAGCGGGTGTTCTCCAAGACCGAGCTGCTCGAGACGGTGTGGGGCTTTCGCTCGCCCGGCCGCACGCGCACGCTCGACTCACACGCAAGCCGTCTGCGCCAGAAGCTCGCCGCCCACTCCGAGAACGAGTGGATCGTGAACGTCTGGGGTGTCGGCTACCGCCTCTACAAGCCCGAATAGGTGATCGCATGCGTACAGGCTCCAGTACCCGACGTGGATTGTTCAGCTCGGCCCGCTCGGCCGAAATTGCCCGGCTCGAGGCGCGGCTTGCCGCGATGGCCGAGGAGCTCGCGCTCGAAGGCCATGCGCGCGCCCGGTTCATCGGCCGGGTGAGCCACGAGCTCCGCACGCCGATCACGGTCATCAAGGGCTACGTGTACACCCTCGGCCGCAGCCAGACCGAGCCCGAGCTGCTGGCCAAGCTCGACGTGATCAACGGTGAGTGTGAGCGCCTGGCCTACCTGGTGGAGGATCTGCTCGAGCTCTCCCGGTCGCGATCCGGTGAGCTTCGCGTGCACTCCGAGCCGTTCGTGCTGCGCGAGTGCGTCGAGAACGTCGTCGAGCGGCTGCAGACGGTGGCCGACCAGCGCCGGGTGGAGCTCGAGGTGCGGTGGGACGGCGATCCGGCGCTCGTGATGGGCGACCAGAACCGCGTGCGCCAGATCTTCGCGAACCTTCTGACCAACGGGATCAAGTACGGGCCGCCCGGGACGGTGGTCACCGTGGAGGGCAGGATCGAGCACGGCGAGTTCGCGGTGTCGGTCTCCGACTGCGGGCGCGGCATCGCCGAGCGCGACCTGCCGTTCGTGTTCGACGAGTTCTTCCAGGTGCCGGGGCGGTCCGAGCCCGGCATCGGCCTGGGCCTCGCAGTGGCGCGTGACCTCGCTGTCGCTCACGGCGGCACGATCGATGTCGAGAGCGTCCTTGGACGCGGCACGACGTTTACCGTGCGCATGCCAGTGTGGCAGGAGGCGGACGAATGCCGTCTCGCGTAGGGCGCGCGTCGCTCGCGGCGATTCCCGGTAGCGCGCCGGCGCCGCGTCACGACCACGGCACCCGCCTGCCAGGGATCGGCGGCCGGTTCGTCAACGGACTGGTGACCGAGGCGCTCGGCCACGGCTGGCGCGACGCCGAGCTCGCCGGGCTGGTGGCCGCGGCAGAGGAGCGAAGCTCGCTGTGGCTCATCACGCCGGCTCCGCGGCCCTGGGCGACACCCGAGGTGCGCGCGTGGTCGGCGGGGCAGTTCATCTCGTGTGACGACGACATCCGGTCGCTGGTGCTCACCGCTGGGGCGGCGCGGGGGCATCACGTGTGTGTGGCCGGTGCATCGGGCCGCGGGCGGAGGGCCGCATCCATCTCCGCCAGGCTCGAGGCCGCCGGCGCGCAGGTGGGGCGGATCGATGCCGGCGTCGCCGAGACGCTCGGCGTTGCGTGGACGGTCGAGATGATGATCGCGCCCCTCCTCACCAGCGACGCGCTGCGCTCGCTGCGCGATGCGCTCGTCGGCGCCCCGCGCTGCGGCTGGTGCGGCGTGCCGGTGCTCGGCAGCCGCTGCCGGCGCTGCTCGGGAGAGACCGCATGAGCCGGTACCAGCGCAGGGCGATCGGCTGGGTCATCGGGGCGTTCCTGGTGCTCGCAGTCTGGTGGCTGCAGGCGGGCAACTCGGCCTCGGCGCCCCGGATGCAGCCCATCGAGGTGCTGCAGGTGGTGCGGCCCCTCGCCGCCGGGGACGTCGTCCGGGCGACAGACGTCGGCCTGCGGCGGGTGGCGAGCTCTGCCGGGCTGAGCCACAGCCTGTCGGATGCGAGCCAGGCGGTCGGGAAGATCGCGGCGGTGCCGCTCACGCCGGGCGAGACGCTCATGGATGCCGAGCTCGGGGTGCCCGAGCCGGCCGGCGGGATGGTGGACGTCGCCCTCAAGCTGGATCCCGACTCCGGCGTCCCCGCCGGCGATACCTCGGGCATCCGCGGCGATCTCGTGCTCACCGAGCCGGGCCGGGTGCCGCGGACGATCGAGGTGATGCGAAACGTGCAGGTCGTCGCGGTCGCGCGCACCGCCACCACCGCCGTGGTCACGCTGCGGCTCCCCCGAAAGCTCGTGGTGCCGGCCGTCCAGGCCGAGAGCGAGGGCGATCTGCGGCTGGTGGCCCACGTCTCGCAGGTCGCGCAGTGACCGCGTCGGGTGCGGTTCGCTGCGTCGTCGTTGCCACCGACCGGGAGCTGGGGGCGCGGCTGATCGAGATGCTCAAGCGGGCGCCCAGCATCGAGCCGGTCGGCGTGCTGCCGCCCTCGCGGGTGCTCGCCTCGCCACCGTCGTGCGACGTGCTGATCGCGTGTGACGAGCCGGGCCGCCCAGCGGTCGAGCTCGCAGCCGAGCTGGTGACGGCGTGCCCGCATGCCGCCGTGATCGCGCTCACGGTTGACCCTGGCGTCGAGACCTACCAGTCGGCGCTGAGCGCCGGCGTGCGCGCGGTGATCGGCTCCCCGCCGTCGCCCGGGGTGCTCATCCAGGCCGTGTCCGACGCAGCCCGCGGGTGGGCCCCGGCGGCAAGCCTGAAGTTCGGCTCCATCACGGCGGCCGTCGGCGGATCGGGCGGCGTCGGCACCTCTGCGGTCGCCATGGCCCTCGCGCAGCTCGGCGGCGCGGCGCTCATCGACATGAGCCACGGCTGGGACGATCTGAGTCCGCTCACGGGAGGGCCCGCCGGCACCTCGCTCGTGGATCTCGCCCGGGTGGAGCCGGCACTGGCCGGAGCGCTCGCCTCAGCGCTCCAGCCGGCGGGCAACGCCCAGCTCCTGACCGCGCCGCCCGACCCGACATCGCTCGAGCTGGTCGGCGGCGGCCTCGGGCCGGCGCTCGTGCGCGAGCTTCGGGCGACCGTGGGCATGGGCGTGATCGATGCCGGGCGGCTCACCGCCGCGGTCGCGCGCGAGACCGTTGCTGGCGTCGATCGCCTGTACGTGGTGGTCACGCCGGACCTGCGCTCGACGATGACTGCGCGCGCAGTTCTGACGGCCGCTGCGCGCTGGGGCGCGCCGGTCGAGACCGCCGGGGTGATCGTCAACCGGTGGAGCCGCCGGGCCGAGCTCTCGCAGCGTGCCATCGCGCGAAGCGTCGGCTGCGACGTCGCGGCCGTCATCAAGGATCGCCCGCGGCAGATGTCCGGGTACGGCAACGGCCAGGTGGATTTCGAGCGGTGGCCACGGCGCAGCCCGTTCGGGGTGCTGAAAGAGATCGCCGCGGTGGCAGGCAGCAACCGGTGAGCAGCAGCTTCGAGGAGCTCGCCGCCGGCTACCGCGAACGCTTGCGGCGCGAGCTCGTGAACGAGCACAGCGCCGATCCGGCCCGGCTGCGCGACCTTGCCGACCGGCTCCTGCGCGAGCACATCGCGCTCGACCGCGTGCCGCTCTCGGGCGGCGACATCGACCGGCTCGTCGCAGGCGTGATCGACGACACGCTGGGCTTCGGGCCGCTCGACGGGCTGCTCTCCGACCCCGCGGTGACCGAGGTGATCGTGAACGGCAGCGAGGCGGTGTATGCAGAGCGCGGGGGGCGGCTGGTGCGCGAGCAGACCCGTTTTCGCGACGACGCGCACCTGCGTGATGTGATCGACCGCATCGTGGGCGCCGTCGGCCGCAGGGTGGACGAGTCGAGCCCGATGGTGGATGCGCGGCTGGCCGACGGGTCGCGGGTGAACGCGGTTCTGCCCCCGCGGCCGTCGACGGCCCGCTGATGACCATCCGCCGGTTCCCTGACCGCCGCCTCACGCTCGAGCGGATGGCCGAGTCCGGCAGCCTTGACCCGGCCCTCGCCGGGCTGCTCCGCCGGGCCGTGGTCTCGCGTCTGAACATCGCGGTCTGCGGCGGCACAGGGTCGGGGAAGACGACGCTCCTGAACGCCCTCGCGGCCTGCATCGATCCCGGCGAGCGGATCGTCACGGTCGAGGATGCCGCCGAGCTGCGCCTGCCGCTGCCGCACGTCGTGCGGCTCGAGTCGCGGCCGCCCAACGTGGAGGGACGCGGCGAGATCACGCTGCGGGCGCTGGTGCGAAACGCGCTTCGGATGCGGCCCGACCGGATCATCGTCGGCGAGGTGCGAGGGCCGGAGGCGCTCGACATGCTGCAGGCGATGAACACGGGCCACGACGGCTCGCTCACCACCGTGCACGCCGGGTCGCCGGATCAGGCCCTGCGGCGGATCGAGATGATGGTCATGATGGCCGGCCTCGAGCTGCCCCACCAGGCGGTGCGCGAGCACGTGCGAACTGCCATCGACGTGATCGTGAACGTCGCGCGTGACGGATCGGGGCGCCGCTACGTCGCCGGTGCCGCAGGCTGCGACCGCGTCGCCGGCCACACGGCGCCGCTCGACGCCGGGCTCCTGCAGCAGCTGGAAGCCGGCCGATGGGCGGCCGTGTGAGGCGGCCCCGCTCGCCGTGGTCGGCGTGGGAGGCGCGGGTACAGTCGAAGGCGCTCGAGCGGCAGCTCCCGCTGGTGGCGCAGGTGCTGGCCGCCCACCTGCGCGCGGGCCGATCCATCCGCCAGGCGATTGCCGACAGCCCTGCCGATCTGCCCCTTCCGAGCTCGCGGCTGATGCGCGACGCTGGTCGTTCGCTGGAGCTCGGCGCCGCGCCGGCAGACGTGTTCGGATTGCTCGGCGCAAGCGACGACGTGCAGCTGATGGCCACCGCGACCGATCTCCAGGCCCGCTTTGGCGGCGATCTGGCCTCGCTCTTCGAGGGCATCGCCGAGGCGCTCCACGAGCGGGCGGCCCTGCGGCGCTCGGCAGCGGTCGCAACGGCTCAGGCGCGCGCCACCGGCCGGCTCGTGTCGGGGATGCCGCTGCTCGGCCTGGCGGCGCTCTGGCTGGTTGATCGCCCGGCACTGGTGATGCTCGTGCGCTCGCCCCTTGGCTGGGCGGCGCTCGCGGTGTCCGCGGGGCTCGTTGGCTTCGGCCACGTCGTGATCGGGCGCATGGCGGCGGTTGACCCGTGACCGGGCTCGTGCTGGCACCGCTCCTGCTCTGGTGCATCTCCCGCGCGTACTCGTCGATGCGCGAGGGCCGGGAGCTTGCTGCGGGCTCACAGGTCGCGGCGAGGCGGCCGGGCGGAAGCTCGAAGCTCCTCGTCGCCATCGGCGGGCGGCTGCCCGCGCGGGCGCGAAGCTGGTCGCCGCCGTGGGCCGCAGGCGAGCAGGTGGCGGCGAGGGCCGCGGCCGTCGCCGGCCTCGTCCCGGCCGACGTCCCGGCGTTCAGGGTCGGGGCGGCGCTCGCGTTCGGGGCCGCGGGCGTTGCCGGAGCGATGACCGTCGGCGGGGTCATGGGGCTCGCGTGCGGGGCGCTGCTGGTGGGCTTCGGGCTCGCCTACCCCGACCTCTGGCTGCGGACGGCCGCGGCCCGGCGGCAGGAGCAGATCGAGCGGCGGGCACCGCTGATGCTCGACCTGATGGCCGCCACCGTCGCCGCCGGGATCGACCTCGATGCGGCACTGCGGGGCGCGGCGGTGGCGTCCACCGGCCCCCTCCGCGACGAGCTCGAGCTGGCCCGCGCGAACATCGAGCTGGGGCGGACCCGGCGCGACGAGCTGCATGACGTGGCCCAGCGCACCGGATCCTCGTCGCTTGCGGGGCTCGCGATGGCGGTCTCGCTCTCCGACCGCCTCGGCGTGCCGCTGGCCGAGGCGCTCGCCGCCCAGGCGCGGCGCGCGCGGGCCGATCGCGGCCGCGCGGTGCAGGAGCGCTCGGCTACCGCAGGGCCGAAGGTGCTCATAGTGGTGGTGTTCGTGCTGGTCCCCGCCGCGCTCCTGCCGCTGCTCGCCGCCGTGGCTCTGTCGGTCGCCGGCACGGCCGGTGGTGCAGGTTGGTGACAGGCCCGGCACGGACTCGCGCACACGCGTGACGCCTGCGCCGGTACCGTCGCTTGCGTGATCCGGGCACAGGCCAGCATCGAGTACGCGCTCCTGTGTGCGGCGACCATTTTTGTGGCATGCATGCTGGTGCGGTTCCAGACCCCGGTGATCGACATCGCACGGGGCATCGAGCACGCGCTGAGCGGGCACGCGCCGGTGCACAATCCGCATCCGGGGCACCCCGGCCACCACCGCCTGCCGGTGCCCAAACCGTGTTGGTGTGCGGTCCCCCAGGCAGCCGGGTAGACTTGCCGCTGGCAACGATCGTGGAGAGCGAATGAGCAATACATCGACGTCGAGATTGTGGGCACTGGTGACCTTCGTGGTCTTGCTGCTCCTGCTCACGCTCGCGGTATATGTGAACAAGTAGTGGCGTCGAACCCCACCGAGATCGTGAGCGCCAACCCCGCGCGGCGCGACGATGTCGTCCTCCGCGTGGTTCCGTCGGGCGCCATCGACGTCGAGCGGATGGTCTCTGCCGCCAGGGCAGGGCGGCGTGAGTGGTCGGGCATGCCCGCGACTGCCCGCGCCGACGCGTTGATGCGCGTCGCGGCCGCCGTCGAGGCCGAGGCCGGGCCGCTGGCCGAGCTGGTGTGCCGCGAGGCGGGGAAGCCCATCACCGAGGCGCGCGGCGAGGTCGCCCGCACCGCGGCGATCTTCCGGTTTCACGCCGCAGCTGCGCTCGATCCGGACGGCGAGACCTACCCGCCCGCCGACGGCCGCACGCTGGTCATGGCCCGCAGGCGCCCGCGCGGGGTCGTGGGCCTCATCACACCCTGGAACTTCCCCATCGCGATCCCGGCGTGGAAGCTCGCGCCGGCGCTCGCGTATGGCAACGTGTGCGTGTGGAAGCCCTCCGAGCTCGCCCCGGCCTGCGCCGCGGAGCTGCATCGCATCATCACCTCGCAGCTCCCGCCGATCGCCGTGCAGCTCCTGCAGGGCTACGGCGACGCGGGCGCCGCGCTGGTCTCGCATCCGGGAGTCTCGGCAGTCTCGTTCACGGGGTCTGAGGCCACAGGCAAGCGCGTCTCTGCTGCGATGGTCGCGCGCGGCGCGCCGGTGCAGTGCGAGATGGGCGGCCAGAACGCCTCGCTCGTCCTTGCAGATGCCAACCTCGAGAGCGCCGCGGCGGTGATCGCCTCGGCGGCCATGGGGTATGCCGGGCAGAAGTGCACGGCCACGAGCCGCGTGATCTGCGAGCCGGGCGTCGGGGACGCGATGCGCGAGGCGCTCGTCGCGGCCGTCGAGCGCATGCCGGTGGTGGATCCGGCCTCGGATGCGTGCCTCGTCGGCCCGGTCATCTCCGACGCGGCACTCGACAGGGCCGTGGCCGCGGTCGAGCGGGCCTGCGCCGACGGCGGCATGGTGCTGACCGGGGGAGACCGGCTCGATGCAGACGGCAGCTACATGGCCCCGACGGTGGTCGAGATCACCGATCCGGCGACCGAGCTGGGCCAGGAAGAGGTGTTCGCGCCGGTCTGCGCCCTCATCGACGCGACCTCGGCCGATGCCGCCGTCGAGATCGCAAACGGCGTGCGCCACGGCCTTGCGACGTCGATCTTCACGCGCGACCTCGACCGGGCGCTCGATCTGGTCGAGCGGGTCGACTCGGGCCTCGTGCGGGTGAACCTGCCCACCTCCGGCGTGGACTTCCACGCGCCGTTCGGCGGCGAGAAGGCCTCGGGCATCGGCCCGCGGGAGCAGGGGAAGGCTGCGCGTGAGTTCTACACCTCGTGGCGCACCATCTCGATCGCGCCTTCTGCCTGACCTCGGCGTGCTATGGTAGTCACGAGGTCTATAAGTGTCGCATCAGGCAGAACATCCCAGCTTGGCGGCGGACGTCGCCGTCTTCACCTTCCTGGACAACGAGATCCAGGTGCTCCTGGTGAGCCGCAGATACCAGCCGTACCAGGCCTACTGGGCACTCCCGGGCGGCCTGCTTCGCCCCGGTGAGACGCTCGAGCAGGCCGCCGAGCGCGAGCTCGCCGACGAGACCGGCGTGGCCGACGTCTACATCGAGCAGCTCGCCACCTTCTCGGCCGTGGACCGCGACCCGCGCGGCCGCGTGGTGTCCTGCTGCTACCTCGCGCTGGTCGATTCCTCGCGGGTGAGCCTCGCGCCGGGCTCGGAGAGCCGCGAGGCGGTGTGGCGCCCGTTGGAGGAGCTCCTCGCGCGGATCGATGCCGGTGAGAACGTGCTCGCCTTCGACCATGATGAGATCCTCGGGTATGCCCGCCGCAGGCTCCAGACCAAGCTCGAGTACCAGAACGTCGCCTGGAGCCTCCTGCCGGAGCGGTTCACCATGAGCGAGCTTCGCCGCGTCTACGAGGCCGGCGTCGGGCGGGCCTTCGAGCCCAACAACTTCCGCCGCATCGCGCTGGGGTGGGGGGTGCTCGCCGAGAGCGGCGAGCGTGCCACCGGCGGCCGGCCGGCCACGCTCTACCGGTTCGCCGAGCGCCATCCCGTGATCCTGGCCCAGAGCGCGCGGTACCGGAGGGCGTCATGAGCCAGCAGATCCCCCTGCCGCTTCTCACCGACGAGTACGAGCTGGCGATGGCCGACTCGTACCTGGCGCAGGGGATGGCGAGCCAGCGGGCGGCGTTCGAGCTCAGCGTGCGCCGGCTGCCGCCGCAGCGCGGCTACCTCATCGCCGCCGGGCTCGACCGGGTGGTGGACTACCTCACGCGCCTGCGGTTCGATGATGAGGCGCTCGCGTTCCTGGCGCAGCACGACATCGTCTCGGGCGCGCTGATCGAGCACCTTCGCGGGCTGCGGTTCGCGGGCTCGCTCGACGCCGTCGCCGAGGGCACGGCAGTGTTCGGCGGCGAGCCGCTCCTGCGGGTCGAGGGCGACCTCATCACGTGCCAGATCGCCGAGACCTACCTCATCAACCAGGTCACGTACTCGACGATGGTGGCCACGAAGGCCGCGCGCATCGTCGATGCCGCCGCCGGCCGGCCGGTGGTCGACTTCGGCTTCCGGCGCGCCCACGGCGCCGACGCCGGGCTGCTCGCGGCGCGAAGCGCCTACATCGGCGGGCTGGCCGCCACGGCCACGGTCGAGGCCGGCCGGATGTGGGGGGTACCGACGACCGGCACGATGGCCCACAGCTACGTCATGTCGTTCGCATCGGAGCTCGACGCCTTCTGCGCATTCCTGCACGACCACCCCGACCGCTCGACGCTGGTGATCGATACCTACGACGCCGTGGCGGGCGCCAGGAACGTGGTGGCCGCAGCGTCGCTCACGGGGGTGACGCCGCAGGGCGTGCGGATCGACTCCGGCGACCTGATGGAGCTCTCGCTGGACGTCCGCGGCGTGCTCGACGCTGCCGGGCTCACGTCGACCCGGATCATCTGCTCGGGTGACCTCGACGAGTACCGCATCGACGAGCTCATCGCCGCGGGGGCGCCCATCGACGGGTTCGGAGTAGGGACGGCCCTCGCCACCAGCCTCGACGCGCCCACGCTCGGCGGCATCTACAAGCTGGTCGAGCTCGAGGGCCGGCCCGTGATGAAGACCGTGCGCGGCAAGCTGACGCTGCCCGGCCGCCACCAGGTGTTCCGCCAGGATGGCGCCGACACCATCGGGCTGGTGGGGGAGGAGCTCCCCGGCGAGCCGCTGCTCGCTCCGGTCATGCGCGAAGGCGCCCTCGTGGCACCGCCGCCCTCGCTGCACGAGATCCGCGCCCGGGCGCAGTCCCAGGTGGACGCGCTGCCGCTGGCAACCCGCGCCCTGCGAAATCCCATCACCATCGAGCCGCGGCTCTCTCCGCGGCTGGAAGCCCTCGAGGAGGCCATCGTTGAGCCAGCGTGAAACCCTGATCCGCACGGACGACCAGATCGCCGAGCTGATCGACATGAAGGCCAGGAGGCTGGCGGAGGTGGTAGCCGAGGCCGGTCGTGACGGCGCAGTCCTCGGCCTCTCCGGCGGCATCGACTCGGCTGTCGCGCTGGGCCTCGCTGCCAGGGCGCTCGGACCCGATCGAGTCACCGCCGTGCGGCTGCCGTCGCGCCACACCGAGCAGGTGCACCTCGACGACGCGGCGCTCACCGCAGCTGCCGTCGGGCTGCCCGAGGACAGGCTGCTCACGGTCTCGATCGAGCCGATCCTCGCCGGCCTGGCGCGGGCGCGGCCCGACGTGACCGGCGCCGACCTGCGGTTCGGCAACGCCAGCGCCCGCGCGCGGATGATCGTGATCTTCGACGTCGCCCAGGCGGTGCACGGCCTCGTGCTGGGCACCGAGAACCGCACCGAGAACCTGCTCGGCTACTTCACGCGCTTCGGGGATGCGGCGTCGGACGTCGAGCCCATCACCGACCTCTACAAGACCGAGGTGCGGGTCGCCGCCCGGCTCCTCGGGCTGCCTGAGTCAGTGCTGACCAAGCACCCGACGGCCGGCCTCTGGGGCGGCCAGACCGACGAGGATGAGCTCGGCTTCACCTACCACGATGCCGATCTCGCGCTCGCGGCGATGACCGATCTTGGCCTCGACGACCCTGCGGTGGCGGAGCTCACGGGCGTGGACGCCGACGTGGTGGCCGCAGTCCGCGCACGGGCGCAGTCCGTGGCCTGGAAGCACATCGTCCCGCACACGCTCTCGTAGATTGGTCTAGGCGGCGCGCAGCGGCTGCATGTCGGCCGAGGCCGCCAGCTCGCGAAGTGCCTCTGCCTCGAGCTGGCGAACCCGCTCGCGGGTGAGCCCGACGATGCGCCCGATCTCCTCGAGGTTGCGCGGATCCTGGCCGTCGAGGCCGAACCGCAGCTCCAGGATGAGGCGCTTGCGCTCGCCCAGCCGCGCGAGTCCCTCGCGCAGCCGCTCATGCCGCAGATGCTTCTCGGCGAGCTCCTCGGGGTTGCCGGCGTCGGGGTCGGCAATCATGTCGCCGAGCTCCGAGTCGCCATCCTCACCGACCGGCTCGTGCAGCGAGACCGTCTTTCGCGCGAGGCCGAGCGTCTCGGACACCGCGTCGCAGGTGAGCTCGGCGGCGCGGGCGATCTCGTCCTCGGTGGGCTCGCGGCCCAGACTGGCCTCGAGCGACCGGCGGGCGCGCTCGATGGCGCGGAGGCGGTCGGAGACGTGGACGGGCAGGCGGATGGTGCGGCCGCTGTTTGCGATCGACCGCTGCACCGCCTGGCGGATCCACCAGGTGGCGTAGGTCGAGAACTTCAGGTCGCGGCGCCAGTCGAACTTCTCGACCGCGCGGTTGAGGCCGAGCACGCCCTCCTGGATGAGATCCAGGAACGGCACGCCCTGGCCGCGGTACTGCTTGGCGATGGACACCACGAGCCGGAGGTTGGACTCGATCATGCGCCGCTTCGCGACCAGGTCGCCGAGCTCGATGCGCTTGGCGAGCATGACCTCCTCGTCCTTGGTCAGCAGCGGGTAGCGGCCGGCCTGGCGCAGGAAGAGATCAAGGCTGTTGGTGGTGGAGATCTCGATCTCCACGATCTCAACGCGCTCTTCGGCTGCCGGCGGATCGGTGATCTCGACACCCAGGTGAACCAGCTCGTCGCGCAGCGCCTGCACGTCCTCGGGATCGAGATCCAGCTCCAGGGAAAGACCGGCGATCTCGTCCTCGTAGACGACGCCGCGCTCCTGTCCGAGCTCTACCAACAACCGTGCTTCCGGCTCGATGACGAGCTGCTCAGTCATATGTTTCAACTCCCTCGTGCACTGTCACTCGACCTCACCGTCGCGAAACGTTTCGCCGCCGGGGAACAGTTCCCCGCTTTTTTCGACCACGTTCTACCGCGACGCAGTGTGTTTTGGATTGGAATGCCGAGGCATTCGCCCATCTCGACCCCTCACTTCGGGCGACCTCGCTCAAGGTCAGTCTACGACGGCTGAGCGAGGACTTCCATCCCCCAAGGTGGTAGGCCGTGCCAATCATATCCCCCGTACGTTGTGGGCCGTCTCGCATCGCGGCGCGCTGCGAGCGCGGTCATCGAACGCGGATGAGGCTACCCAGTGACTCGGACGGCACCCTGATACTCGGCCGCGTACCACCCGGTGAGGCTCGAGATCTGGACGTTCGCGCCGGTGTGGGGGGCCTCGATGAACTCGTTGTTGCCGATGTACATGCCCACGTGGCCCAGGTCGGACTCGAAGAACACGAGGTCGCCCGGCTCGAGCTGGTCGCGAGGCACGTGCGGGCCGGCGTTCCACTGGCTGCCCGTGTAATGGTCGAGGTAGATGCCGAGCTGCGCGTAGACCCACATGGTGAGGCCGGAGCAGTCGAAGCCCGAGGGGCTCGCGCCGCCCCAGACGTAGGGGACGCCCAGCTCCTGCTCGGCGATCTGGACGGCCTTCTCGCCGAGTGAGCCCGCCGGCGGGATGCTGACCGATCCGCCGCCACCACTGCTGCTGCCGCCACCGCTGCTCGACGAGCCTCCGCCCGAGGACGTGCCCCCGCCGGAGCTCTGCTGGTTGGCCGCAGCCTGCTGGGCCGCAGCGGCTGCTGCGGCGGCGCGCTGCTGGGCCGCGATGGCCGCAGCTGCCTTCCGCCGGGCCGCGGCGCGCTCCGCAGCGGCCCGGGCCTCGATCATCTGGCGGATCTGGCTGTTGATTCCCGCGAGCAGCTGCTGCTGCTGGTTCAGCAGGTACTCGACATGCTTCTCCTTGGATGCGCGCGTATCGACCAGGTGCCTCGCCCGGGCCTGCTCCGCCACGAGCTCCTTCTGATGCCTGGCGATCTGCACCTCGGTGGTGTGGATCTGGTTGAGCACGTCGCGCTGCTGGTTATCGGTGCGGCTCACGAAATCGATCCTGTCCATCAGGTTGGAGATGGACGAGGCGCCGAGCACATACACCTCGACGTTGGGAGCCTGGCTCTTGTAGCCGGTGACCAGCATCCGGGCGAGCTGGGCCTTGGCGGCCTTCAGGTCGGCCTTCGCCGCCTTGAGCACCTTCTTGTTGGCCGCAACCTGGGCGTTGACCGTCTTCAGCTGCGACGACGCCTGGTCGAACTGCTGCACAGCTGCGTCAACGGCCATGTTGGACGCCTGGATCTCGTTCTGGACGCGGGTCGCCTCGGCCTTTTTATCGGCGATGGGATCTGCGTGCGCAGGCTGGGAAGCAGCTGTGGCAGCAACCGCTCCAACGATGATCAGGAGCGGGATTAAAGCCCAGCGCGTCCGCCGCGTGTACGGGGGGGAAGACGGCACGGGGCGGGACTTTAGCACTCAAAAGCCCCTGCAACGGCAGCAATCTTGTAAGGATTTCCGCACGTGCCGGCGAAGCGTATGCCCGGGTTGACGGTTGCTGAGCATGTGCATCCGCCGCCAAGTGATGGCAGTTCCACGGCGTTCAGTTGCTCATTGGCCGCCGGGGTTGACCGGCTCTCAGCGTCTGTTCCGGGCCGTTTCGTCCCGAAGTGGTGCCCACATCCCACGTCAGCGTTGCATTGTGGGGCGTGGTGGGGTAATGTGGGGCGAAATGGGAGAAACGTTCCATGCTGCTTGGTGAGTCGGTACAGAAGCTCGACGCGAAAAATCGCGTCACGCTGCCGGTCAAGCTGCGTGGGCACTTCATGGATGGGGCGGTCATCAGCAAGGGATTCGAGCAATGTCTGGTCGTGTACAACCGGGACGCCTGGGAGGCGTTCACGGAGGCTCAGATGGGCCGGCTCGACCCGTTCAGCAGAGAGGGGCGGACGATGAGCCGCCACCTGTACGCCGGTGCCGCCGAGGTCGATGTCGACCGTCAGGGCCGGATCATGATTCCGCCTGCCCAGCTCTCCCACGCAAAGCTCGATCGCGACATCGTCGTGGCCGGGCTGCGAGACCGGCTCGAGATCTGGGATCTCGGGTCATGGAGAAGTCAGGAAGCGGAATTCGAGGGGAGTGTCGCGGATGTTGCCGAATCTCTCTCACAGCAGTAGCGCGGACGTGGCTGACCACATCCCTGTGATGGCACAGGAGGTCGCCGAGTTGCTCGAGCTCAGGCCGGGCGACACGGTCATCGACTGCACCTTCGGAGCCGGCGGCCACGCGTCGCTGCTCGAGCCGCACCTGCGGGGCAGCGGCTGCTACATCGCCGTCGATCGCGATGCCGATGCCGAGATCTTCTACGACCGCTTTGCCGCGGGCGCCAGCGCCCCGACGCGGTTCGTCCACGGCGACTTCGCCCTCGTGCTGCGAAACATGGCTGCGACCGGGATGCGCGCCCACGCGGTGCTGATGGACCTGGGCGTCTCGTCGATGCAGATCGACCGGGCCGAGCGGGGGTTCAGCTATGCCACGGACGCGCCGCTCGACATGCGCATGGACGCGTCGTCCAGCCTCACTGCGGCCGACATCATCAACACCTGGGACGAGCGCCGGCTCGCCACCACGTTCCGCGACTTCGGCGAGGAGCGGTTCTCGCGCCAGATCGCCCGCGCGATCGTGCGCCGCCGCCAGACGCGCGAGTTCACCCGCTCGGGAGACCTCGTCGAGGTCATCAAGATGGCCATCCCGACGCCCAGCCGGTTCGGGCACGGCCATCCGGCCAAGCGCGTGTTCCAGGCGCTGCGGATCGCGACCAACAACGAGCTCGAGTCGCTCCGCGAGGGCCTCGAGGCCGCGGTGGACGTGCTCCAGCCCGGCGGCCGCCTGGCCGTCATCAGCTTCCACTCGCTGGAGGATCGCATCGTCAAGCGGTTCATCCGCGACGAGGCGCGCGGCTGCACCTGCCCGCCCGACTTCCCCATCTGCGTCTGCGGCCACAGCCCGGCGCTTCGCGCTCTCACCACCCGGGCGGTCGTGCCGGGAGTGGAGGAGCGGGCCGACAATCCCCGGTCCGCATCGGCCAAGCTGCGGGCAGCCGAGCGGGCGGCGGGCAAATGAGCGCCGTCGCTCCGGCACCGGCGCGGCGATCGTCGCGCACCTCCTCGCCTCGCGTCGAAGCGGCCCCGGCGCGCACGCGCCCCGTGCGCGTCCGCCGGCTCTCCACCAGCGGGCTGGTGTGGATGGGCGTGCTCACGCTGCTGCTCGGCGGGCTCGTGGCGCTGAACGTCGCGGCGCTCCGCTCCACCATCGCGATGACCGAGGTCACCACCAAGGTGCACAAGCTTCAGGAGCAGAACCGGCTCGACATGGCCACGGTGGCCAACGAGAGCAAGGCCAGCGTGATCGCGCAGAAGGCCCGCAGCTGGGGCATGCGCCAGAACGTGCCCGGCGCCAGGGACACCCTGTCGCTGAAGCCTGACGGCTCCGCCGGCACTGCGAAGGCGCCCGGAGCGCCTGGGTGACCGGTCTCGGTCACAGGCGCCTCCGATTGATCCTCGCGCTGAGCACGATCGCGTTTGCGGTGGTGGTGCTGCGCGCTGTGCAGATCCAGGGGTTCGATGCGGCGTCGCTGACGGCGAAGGCCGCGGCGCAGCAGAGCACGCTTGCGAGCGTGCCGGGGCTTCGCGGCACGATCTTCGATCGCTATCACCGGCCGCTGGCGCAGGATCAGCCTGCGGTGACGGTGATGGCCGACCAGCCGCTGATCAAGGATCCGCAGGGCACTGCCGTGGCGATCGCCCAGCAGCTGGGCTATAGCTATCCGCCGCTGGTTCAGATGCCCAAGCAGAAGTTGAAGAAGAAGCAGCTGAAGGCGACGCGGCACTGGGTCACGCACAAGAACAAGAAGCGCAAGCATCTGCGTGCGCTCTACACCGCCAAGGTGAAGGCGCTGACGGGCGACCTGACCGGCACGTTTCAGTATCAGACCGTGAACGATGCGGCGCGGATCTCGCCGAAGCTGGGGAAGAAGATCATGGCCCAGAAGCTGGTGGGGATCAGCCTTCTGCCGACGAGCGTGCGGTACTACCCGCAGGACACGACTGCCGCCCAGCTGGTGGGGTTCACCAATCAGGACGGCGACGGCCAGTATGGCGCGGGGCTCGAGCACCTTCTCAACCCCGTGCTCGCGAGCCACGCGGGTGAAGAGGCGACCGTGTCGGCGCCGGGCTCGGACTCGGCGATCGAGAACATCGTGGTGAAGCCGCCGGTGAACGGCCGAAACGTCACGCTCACGATCGACTCGAACGTGCAGCAAGAGGCGGAGCGCGTACTTGGCGAGACCGTCTCGCGCTACGGCGCGCACTCGGCGACGGCGATCGTGATGGATCCGCGCTCGGGCGCGCTCCTGGCCGTCGCGTCGGCGCCCGGGTACAACAACAACATCGTGCACCAGGTACTCGGTGGCGCCACGCCGTGGATCACGAACGACTCCGCCGTGCAGAACGTGTACGAGCCGGGCTCGGTGTTCAAGGTCGTGACCTTCTCGGCCGCCCTTACTCGCAACCAGATCACGCCGACCACGGTGTTTCAGAATCTGCCAGCCGAGCTGCATTACCCGCCGGATTACACGATCACGGACGCTGAGGCGCGCGGGCCCGAGACGTTCACCGCGAGCCGCATCCTCGCGGAGTCCTCCAACATCGGCACTGACACGATCGCGCGGCTGGTCGGCAAGAATCCGCTCCAGCGCTGGATCTACCGGTACGGATTTGGTCATGCCACCGCTCTCGGCCTTCCGGGCGAGTCTCACGGCATCGTGCTTCCCGCCAAGCAGTGGACGGGATCGTCGATCGGCACGATTCCCATCGGGCAGGGCGTGAGCGTCACCGCCGTCCAGATGGCCGACGCGTATGCCGCGATCGCCAACGGCGGCGTGATGCCCGAGCCGCACGTGATTCAGTCCGTCGCCGGCCGCAAGCCTGCGAAGCTGCACCCGCGGCGGGTGCTCTCCCCGCGGGTTGACAAGCAGCTGGTGGGAATGCTCGGCGGGGTGGTCAACGAGCCCCTCGGCACCGGCGTCCTGGCGCAGATCCCCGGCTACTCCGTGGCAGGCAAGACGGGCACCGCCGAGAAGCCGAGCCCCGACGGTGGCTACCTCAAGGGCAAGTACGTGTCCTCGTTCGTCGGGTTCTTCCCGGCGAGCGCCCCGAAGGTCGAGATCATGGTGGTCGTGGATTCACCGTCCAACGGCCTCTTCGGCGGCACCGTCGCGGCGCCCGCGTTCGCGAAGATCGGCTGCTGGTACGCCCACACCTACAACATCACCCCGGACAAGGGCAAAGCGACCGCCTGTCCGTCCTCGTGAAGTAGGATTCCGCGGCTCATGAGGCTGGCAACGCTGATCGAAGCGGTCCGGCCGCTGCAGGAGCTGGGGGGCGGCGATCCCGACATCGAGTCGATCACCTACAGGGCTGATCGGGTCGAGCCGGGAGCGCTCCACGCATGCGTCCCCGGTCTGCGCAGCGACGGCCACGACTATGCGCCGCAGGCAGTCGCCCGCGGCGCCGCGGCGCTGATCGTCGAGCGGCCGCTGGACGTCGCGGTGCCGCAGCTGCTGGTGCCCTCGGTGCGGGTGGCGATGGCCCTCGCCGCCGATGCGTTCTACGGCCATCCCAGCCGCGAGCTGCAGATGGTGGGCGTCACCGGCACGAACGGCAAGACCACGACCGCATTTCTCCTGCACGCCGTGCTGGCGGCGGCGGGGCTCCGGCCGGGCATGCTCGGCACCGTCGAGCAGCGCGTCGGCGGTGTCGTGGAGCCCGTCGAGCGCACCACGCCCGAGAGCGTCGATCTGCAGGCCACGCTTCGCCGCATGCTGGATGCCGGCGACCGGTCGTGCGTGATGGAGGTCTCCTCCCACGCCCTCGCGCTCGAGCGCGTTGCCGGCGTGGACTTCGCCGCAGCCGCGTTCACCAACCTCACCCAGGATCACCTCGACTTCCACGCCGGCATGGAGGACTACTACCGCGCGAAGGCGCGGCTGTTCGTGTCTGCCCCCGGCGCCGTCAACATCGGCGATCCGTACGGCGTGCGCCTCGCCGGGGAGGCCGGCGGCCCCGTGATCACCTATGCGCGCGACGGTGAGGAGGCAGACGTACGGCCCCATGCGCTGGAGATCGGCGAGGCCGGCGTGATCTCGATGATCGCCCGCACGCCCCGCGGCCTCCTGCCGCTGAACGTGAAGCTCCGCGGCGGCTTCAACGTCGAGAACGTGCTGGCGGCGGTCGCCGTCGGCGAGCTGCTCGAGCTCTCGTTCGAGGCCGTGCGGGAGGGCATTGCGGCAGTGCCCGGGGTGCCGGGGCGGTTCGAGGCGGTGGATGCCGGGCAGGAGTTCGCGGTGCTGGTTGACTACGCCCACACGCCGGACGGCCTCGAGAACGTGCTCGAGTCGGCGCGCGAGATCACGGCGAAGCGGCTGATCTGCGTGTTCGGCTGCGGCGGCGACCGCGACCGTGGCAAGCGCCCCCTGATGGGCACCATCGCCCGTGAGCTCGCGGACGTCGCGATCGTCACCTCGGACAACCCGCGCAGCGAGGATCCCGAGGCGATCATCGCCGAGATCATCGATGGCAACGACATGATCAGCGAGCCCGACCGCCGCGCTGCGATCGCCCTCGCGGTGGGCCAGGCCCGGCGCGGCGACGTGGTGGTGATTGCCGGCAAGGGGCACGAGCAGGGGCAGCAGTTCGGCGACACGGTGCTGCCGTTCGACGATCGCGCTGTCACGCGCGAGGCGCTCGCGGCGGTGCTCGGATGATCCCGCTCACCGCTGCCGAGGTGGCCGCGGCCTGCGCGGCCGAGACGGCCGCAGAAGGCACGGTTACCGGCATCGCTATCGACTCGCGGGCCGTGAAGCCCGGCGATCTCTTCGTGGCCCTCGCCGGCGAGCACACCGACGGCAGCCTCTTCGTGGACGCCGCCCATGCCGCGGGAGCGCCGCTGGCCCTGACGGCCGCGGCGGGCGATCCCGCGCGCGACATCGTCGTCACCGATCCGCTGATCGCCCTCGGCCAGGTCGCTGCCGAGGTTCGCCGGCGATCTGGGGCGGCCGTGGTGGGCATCACCGGATCAGCCGGAAAGACATCGACCAAGGACATCCTGGCCGCGCTCCTGGGAACGACGCTCAGCACCGTCGCGAGCCCCGCCAACCACAACACCGAGATCGGCCTGCCGCTGACGCTCGGCCTGATCGAGCCGGCCACGGAGGCGGTCATCTGCGAGCTCGGGATGCGCGGCCTCGGCCAGATCGCCTATCTCGCCGAGATCTGCCGCCCCGACGTGGCCGTGATCACCGGCATCGGCCCGGCCCACCTCGAGTTCCTGGGCACCATCGAGACGGTGGCCGAGGCAAAGGCCGAGATCCTGGATTCGCTCAGCTCCGGCGGCACCGCGGTGGTCCCCTACGACGAGAAGCTGCTGGATCCGTACCTGGCGCTCTCCCGGGCGCGGATCATCACGTTCGGCGAGGCCGAGGGCGCCGACGTACGGCTCATCAGCTTTCGCGACCGGCGGGCGGAGTTCTCCGTCTTCGGTCGAAGATTGCTCGTGCCCGTGAGCTTCACCCAACCCCACAATGCGGTCAACCTGGCGGCGGCGCTCGCCGCGTGCCACGGGCTGGGCCTGCCGCTCGACGAGCTCACCGCCGACGGGGTGGACGTGCAGTTCACCCGCTGGCGGGGCGAGCAGATCGAGCTGGACGGCGGGGGCCTCGTGATCGCCGATTGCTACAACGCGAATCCGACCTCGATGGCCGCGGCGCTCCGGCATCTCGACGCGGTGGCCGGCGGCCGGCGCAAGCTCGCGATCATCGGCGACATGGCCGAGCTGGGGCCGGGTGCGCCGGCGTTCCACGACCAGGTGGGCGCCCAGGCGCGCGAGCTCGGCGTGGAGGTGATCGCCGTGGGCTCGCTCGCGAAGGGCTACGGCGGACGCTGGTATGCGACTCCGCAGGAGCTCCTGCCCGAGCTCTCAGACCAGGTCTCCGCCGGCGACGCGCTGCTGGTGAAGGCCAGCCGCTCGCAGGGGCTCGAGGTCGTCGTCGAGGCGCTCGTCCCGTGAAGGACGTCCTCGGAGCCGCGGTGATCGCGCTGCTGCTCGGCATCATCGCCGGGCCGGCGTTCGTCGCCTTCCTGCGGCGAAACGAGTTTGGCCAGCACATCCGCGAGGACGGCCCCGCAGGCCACCAGTCCAAGCAGGGCACGCCCACCATGGGCGGGCTCATGCTCATCGGCTGCGCGCTGATCGCGTTTCTCATCTTCTCGAAGCACACCACCGCCGGCTGGACGGTGGCCGCGGTGACGGTGGCGTGCGCGGGCATCGGCTTTGCCGACGACTACCTGAAGCAGCACCACAGCCGCTCGCTGGGCCTCTCGGGCCGGGTGAAGATGCTCCTGCTCGCGGTGGTGGCCGTCGCCCTCGGCCTGGTCGTGCACAACCAGCATCTCGGCACGGACGTCTACGTGCCGCTGGTGGGCGTGCACATCACGATGGGGTGGTTCTACTACGTGTTCCTGTTCCTGGTCGTTGCCGGGGCCACCAACGCGGTGAACCTCACCGACGGCCTCGACGGCCTCGCAGCCGGCACCACCACCATCGCGCTGGCCTCGTACTCGGCGATCATGCTCGTGGCCTACCTGGTGACGCAGTCGCCGGCCTCGCACGGCCTGCGCCCGCCCGGCGACACCTCGAGCCTCGACCTCGCGATCATCTCGGCCGCGCTGGTCGGCGGCGCCATCGGGTTTCTCTGGTACAACGCCTACCCGGCGGACGTCTTCATGGGGGACACGGGCTCGTTCGGCCTCGGCGGGGCGCTCGCGGCAATGGCGGTGTTCACGAAGACCGAGTTCCTGCTGGTCGTCATAGGCGGGGTCTTCGTGATCGAGGCGCTCTCGGTGCTGATCCAGGTGATCGGCTTCAAGACCACCGGCAAGCGCGTGTTCCTGATGGCCCCGATCCACCATCACTTCGAGATGATGGAGTGGACCGAGAACAAGATCATCGTCCGGTTCTGGATCACCGCCGCGATCTTCGGCGCATCGGGCTTCGTCCTCTACTACCTGTACTTCAGCTCGTACCGATGACCGGCCGCTACGTCGTCGTGGGGCTGAGCCGTTCGGGGCTGGCAGCCTGCGAGGCGATCGCGCGGATGTGGCCCGGATCGGTGATCCAGGCCACCGACCGCTCGGACACGATCGACCGGGGAAGGATTGCCGCCGCCGGCGCAGAACTGGTCAAGCGGGGTGATGCCGTGTCCATGGTTGGGGTGAGCGCAGTCGTGAAGAGTCCAGGGGTGCCAGAGTCCGAGCCGACCGTCGTTTCGGCGCGCGAAGCGGGCGTCGCGGTCTGGAGCGAGGTCGAGCTTGCCTCGCGCATGCTCCCGAACCCGGTCATCGGGATCACCGGCACCAACGGCAAGACGACCACCACCGAGCTCGTGGCGGCGATGCTCCGCGCCGGCGACGTACCGGTGGAGGTGGCCGGAAACGTGGGCCGCGCCCTCTCCGAGCTTCCCGGCCGGGTGGCGTCCGATGCCTGGATCGCCTGCGAGCTCTCGAGCTTCCAGCTGGAGGACATCGACACGTTCCACGCGCGCGCAGGCGTGATCCTCAACATCACGCCCGACCATCTCGACCGGCACGGGACGATGGATGAGTACGCCCGCTGCAAGCTGCGGCTCTTCGAGAACCAGCAGCCTGATGACCTCGCCGTGATCAACCGTGATGACGCGGTGGTCTCGCAGCTCGAGTACCCCGGCCTCGCCCGGCGCGAGTGGTTCGGCGTGGCCGACCGCGACCGCATCGATTTTGCCCACGCTCGCATCCGCGGCGACCACAACCTGCAAAACGCGCTTGCGGCCGCTGCCGCAGCTCGCTTCGCCGGGGTCGGCGACGAGTCGATCGACCGCGCGCTGCGCGAGTTCGAGCCGCCGGCCCACCGCATGCAGGTGGTGGCCGAGCGCGACGGCGTGAGCTTCGTCAACGACTCGAAGGCCACCAACCCCGATGCCGTGATCAAGGCGCTGACCGCCTACTCCGGCGGGGTGCGCCTGATCCTCGGCGGATCGCTCAAGGGCAGCTCCTTCACCGAGCTCGCCCGCGCGGTTGCCGGCGGCCCGGTGGTGCGCTCGTACCTCATCGGCCAGGCGGCACCCGAGCTGGCCGCTGCGCTCCAGGCGCAGGGTGCAGATCACGTGCAGGTAGGCACGCTCGCGGCCGCCGTCCACGCCGCGGCGGCCGATGCCGCGCCCGGCGACACCGTGCTGCTCTCGCCCGCGTGTGCGAGCTTCGACCAGTTCGCCAACTTCGAGGATCGCGGCGACACGTTCGCCCGGATCGCCCGCGAGGTGGCAGATGGCCGGTGAGCGCCTGAGAGGCGTCGCCGCAGACGCGACCGCGTGGGTGCCCCGGCGGGTCTCCGATCTGCCCACGCCGCCCGAGGTGGTGCGCGCACGCGAGCTTCGCGAGCGCGCCAAGCACCAGAGCCTTGCGATCGAGTACCACCTGCTGCTGCTCCTCACGCTCGGGCTGGTCGCCTTCGGCCTGGTGATGGTCTACAGCTCGTCGAGCGGGGTCGCCGTGGTGGCAGGCGGCAACTCGACCTCTGCGCTGATCCGGCAGGGCATCTACGCGACGCTCGGCATCGTCGCCATGGCGGTCGCCGCGCGGGTGCCCTACCGCAAGTGGCGTCCCGTCACGCCGCTCGTCATGCTCGTCTCGATGCTGCTCCTGCTGGCCGTGCTGATCCCCGGCATCGGCGTGCAGGTGGGCAGCTCCGCGCGGTGGATCGACATCGGCCCGCTCACGATCCAGCCGTCGGAGTTCGCGAAGCTCGCAGTCGCCCTCTTCGCGTGCCAGGTGCTGGCCTCGCGGCGGCGCGCGCCCACGACCATCATGCAGCTGGTGAACCCCGTCGGCGTGGTCGCGCTCGTGACCTGTGCGCTCGTGCTGGCCGAGCCCGACCTCGGCACGACCATCGCGATCGCCATCATGGTGTTCGGCGTCCTGATCGTGGCCGGCACGCCGTTTCGGCTGCTGGCCGGCGCCACCGCCGTGATGGGGTCTGCCGCTGCGCTTGGCATCTCCCAGAACGCCTACATGAAGGAGCGCCTGCTCACGTTCCTCGACCCGTGGCAGGTGGCCGGGAGCGCCGGGTACCAGAACGTCCAGGCGCTGATCGCGCTCGGCTCGGGCGGCGTCTTCGGCAAGGGCCTCGGCCAGGGCACCCAGAAGATCTTCTACCTCCCCGAGGCGAACAGCGACATGATCGCCGCGGTGATCGGCGAGGAGCTCGGCCTGATCGGGATCCTGGCCGTCGCGTTCGCGTTCGCGGCGTTCGCCGTGCTCGGGTATCGCATCGCGATGCGGTGCAACGAGCCGTTCGGCAGGTACCTCGCCGCCGGCATCACGACGCTCATCGTGGGGCAGGCCATCGTGAACCTCGGCGCAGTGCTCGGATTCCTGCCGCTGACGGGGGTTCCGCTGCCCCTGATAAGCTCGGGCGGGTCGAGCCTGGTCGTGTTCATGACCATGTCCGGAATGCTGCTCTCGATCGCCGAACTCGGCGGGGCTGCACCGGCTCGGGCTCCCGTCGCCAATGTCACAGCCGAGCCTCAACAACGAAAGCCCCGAAAGCCCCGCCCGACCCGTGCCGAAAAAGCGCGCCGTGCGCGTGCTGATCGCAGCCGGCGGAACCGCCGGGCACGTGGTGCCGGCCCTGGCAGTAGCGGCTGAGCTGGCCGAGCGCGGCGCGGAGGTCACCTTCGCGGGCACGCCCGACCGCATAGAGGCGCGGATGGTGCCCGCGGCCGGATATCCGTTTCTGAGCTACCGGGTCAAGGGCCTCGAGCGAAAGATCTCGCTTGGCCTCGTGAAAGCGGTGGCGGTGGACACCCTCGCCCCGGCGGCGTGCCTTCGCATCCTGCGAAAGACGCGCCCCGACGTGGTGTTCGGCGCAGGCGGGTACGTGTCCGGGCCGATGCTGGCCGTCGCCGCAGCCCGCCGCATCCCGGCTGCGCTCCTCGAGGTGGATGCGCACATGGGCGTCGCCAACAGGGCGGCATCGCCGCTCGTGCGCCGCGTGTTTCTCTCGTTCCCCATCGAGGGCCTGCGCCCGCCCCACAACGTGATCACCGGCCGGCCGGTGCCGAGGGCCGTGCTCGAGGCAACGCGTGAGCAGGGGCTGATGGAGCTCGGCATCCCGGGCGACCGGAAGGTGGTGCTCGTGATCGGCGGGAGCCTCGGTGCCCGCACCCTGAACGTCACCGCCGCCGACGCGTGGGCCGCCGAGGATCCCGGCTTCACGGTGGTGAACGTCACCGGGGCGCGCGACTTCGCGATGATCGCCGGCCGCGCCACGCCGCACTACCGCGTGATCGAGTTCGTCCAGTCGCTTGCACCGCTCCTCGCCGCTGCCGATCTGGTTGTCTCGCGCGCAGGCGGGTCGGTGTTCGAGATCGCCGCCGCCGGACGGCCGTCGCTCCTCGTCCCGTCGCCGAACGTCACCGGCGATCACCAGACGCCCAACGCCGCCTACCTCGCAGACGGCGGCGCCGCGATCGTGATCCGCGACGCCGATCTCACCGTCGACCGGCTGGCCGACGAGGTGGACGCCCTGCTGTCACAGCCCGGCCGGCTCAGCGGCATGGGGGCGGCCGCGAGCCGCCTGGCCCGGCCCGACGCCGCGGCCGTGATCGCCACGCAGCTCCTGGAGCTCGCGCGGTGACCGAGTTTCGCGACCGCGAGCTCCACCTGATGGGGATCGGCGGCGCGGGGATGTCGGCGCTGGCGGTGGTCGCCTACGCCTGGGGCGCGCAGGTCTCGGGCTGCGACCGGGCCGCGTCGTCGTACTCCGAGCGCGTGGGCCGGTTCGGGGTACCGGTGGCCGAGAGCCATGATCCGGCGCACCTGCGGCCGGGCATGGAGGTGGTGGTGTCGTCCGCGATCCGCGACGACGCGCCGGAGCTGGAACGGGCCCGGGAGCTGGGCCTTCGGATCATGCCGCGCGCCGCGCTCCTGGCCGAGATGGTGGCCGCGCGCCGCTCGATCTGCGTGGGCGGCGCCCACGGCAAGACCACCACGTCGGGGATGATCGCCTACGCGGCCCAGAAGCTCGGCCTGGATCCCACCTACCTGATCGGCGGGGAGATCCCCCAGCTGGGCGGGAACGCCGGGCCCGGCGGCGGCGACCTGCTGGTGGCCGAGGCCGACGAGTCCGACCGCAGCTGCGCGCTCCTTCGGCCGCAGATCGCCGTGGTCAACAACCTCGACCTGGATCACCACGCGTCGTTCGGCTCGCTCGAGGAGGTGCGCGAGCTGTTCTCGCAGTGGATCGCAAACGTGCCTGCCGACGGCGTCGTGATCCTCGGTGACGGCGTCTATCTGGACTCCGCCGCCACGGCGACGGTGCAGCACTTCGGCGTGGGCGACGGTGCCGACTGGCACGTGTCGGGGCTCGAGTCGGCGTTCGACGGCGGCACATCGTTCTGGCTCTCGACGCCGGACGGCACGCCGCTGCAGGTCGCGCTGAGCGTGCCGGGCATCCACAACGCCGTGAACGCCGCCGGCGCGATCGCTGCTCTGAGCGCTGCGGGTGCCGACGTGGCCGATGTGGCGGCGGCGCTGCGCGACTTCCGCGGCGCGGGCCGGCGGTACGAGCTGCGTGGCGAGCGCGACGGCTACACGGTGGTTGACGACTACGCCCACCACCCGACCGAGGTGCGGGCCGTCATCGCCGCTGCCCGCACCCAGGCCCCGCGCAGGCTGCTGGTGGTGTTCCAGCCGCACCTCTACTCGCGCACGAGCGCCCTGGCGCACGAGTTCGGTGAGGCGCTGGGCGGCGCCGACGAGGCGGTCGTGACCGAGATCTACGGCGCGCGCGAGCAGCCGGTCGACGGCGTGACCGCAAAGCTCGTGGTCGATGCGCTCACCGAGGCGCGTCCCGGCATGCCCGTGGCCTACGAGCCGACGCTGGCCGATGCCGTCGCCTACCTCCGCACCCGCGTGGGAGAGGGCGACGTCGTGCTGACCGTCGGCGCCGGCGATGTGCGGCGTGTCGGCGACCTGCTCCTGGCATGAGCAGGCCCGCATGCGTGCAGGCCGGGTACCCGATCTCGCGGCTGACCACGGTCGGCACGGGCGGGCCGGCCCGCTGGTTTGCAAGCCCGGCCACCGAGGATGAGCTCATCGCGGCGCTGGGCTGGGCGGCGGGGGAGGGGCTCGCCCTCGCGGTGGTCGGTCTCGGATCGAACCTGCTGGTGTCCGACGCCGGATGGGACGGCATGGTGGTGAAGCTCCGCGGCGAGCTTGCCACCGTCACCCGGGACGGCGACCGGGTGGTGTGCGGAGGCGGGGCGTCGCTTGCGGTGATCGTCCGGCGCTGCCAGGAGTGGGGGCTCTCGGGCATCGAGTTCGGCTGCGCCATCCCGGGCACCGCCGGCGGGGCTGTCCGCATGAATGCCGGCGCCTACGGCACCGAGATGCGCGACGTGCTCGAGCGCGCGACCGTGGTGGGTGCGGCGGGCGGGCGCACCGGGACTGCCGCGCAGCTCGAGATGACCTACCGCCACTCGAACGTGACGGCCGGAGAGGTCGTGTCGGCGGTGGAGCTGCGGCTGGCGCCCGCCGATCCGGCGGCGATCAAGGCCACCATCCGCGAGATGCAGGATCGCCGTCGCGAGGCGCAGCCCGCCAAGGTGCGGACGTTCGGCAGCGTGTGGAAGAACCCGGATCCCGAGCGCACCGCCGGGCGGCTGCTGGAGGAGTGCGGCGCCAAGGGCTTGCAGGTGGGCGGCGCCCGGGTCTCGCCGGTGCACGCCAACTTCATCGAGAACACCGGCGGGGCGACCTCGGCGGACGTGATCGGCGTGATGGCCGAGTCGCGCCGGCGGGTGCGGCAGCGCTTCGGCATCGAGCTCGAGCACGAGGTGCAGTTCCTCGGCGACATCGCGCTGCCGCCCGATTGACGGCAGGATCCCGGCGGCGGGTGTTGAAACCACCCCGGGATGGATCTCGCCGCAGAACTCGACCCGATCATGGTCATGCGCCGCCGCGCGCTGCGCAAGGCCCGGGGCCGGCGGCGGCTGATGCTCATCGTCTCGGCGCTCGCGCTGGTGCTCGCGATCGGCGGCTACTACGCCCTGCGGGCATCGGCCGTCTTCAACGTCTCCTCGGTCACCGTCTCGGGCGGCAGCGCGAAGCTCGACGCGTCCGTTCAGAAGGCCGCTGAGGACGCCGCCCAGGGGCGGAGCCTCCTGGCGATCGACTCCGGCGCCATCCAGAGCTCCATCGAGCAGATGCCCTACGTGCGCTCGGCACGCGTTGACCGCGCGTTCCCCAACACGCTCTCCGTCTCGGTGGTGATGTACCAGCCGCAGGTCGCCGTCACCAGGGGGGACACAACGTACCTCGTCGCGTCGGACTCGCACGTGATCGCGACCGCCAAGGCCGCGCCTGCCGGCGTGCCGACAGTGACGCTGCCGAAGCACGCCACGCTGACGGCAGGGCAGACGAGCACCAATGCCAACCTCGCTGCAGCCCTGATGCTCATCGACTCCACCCCGGTGTGGTTCACGAAACGGTTCGGCGACATCTCCAGCGTCTCCTCGGCGAGCGGCGCCATCACGGCCACGGTCGGCCACGGGATGCAGCTGCGCCTCGGCGCCCCCACGCAGTTTCCGCTGAAGATGCAGGTCATCACGCGGGTGCTCGGGAACCTCGCGCCGAGCCGCCGCGGGATCCTCAAGTACGTCAACGTCTCGGCGCCGGGCGACCCGGCCCTGGGCTTCCGTACCTCAGGCTAAATCAAAGGTTGAGGCTTTGATGTCTCACCTTCGCCTTGACAGCCAGATGGCACGGGAGTACCCTCACCGAGAGCCCTTCGTGGGGGCCGGGGAAAACTCCCCGTCCGCCGCGTGGGCTTTGCGTGTTTGAGGGGCAGAACCTTCTACTAGAGGTTTAACGTGAGATTCGCGTCGCGAGACGCGGCCGACGGAGGTGGCAGCGTGAGAGACCAGAGCGGGAATTATCTGGCGGTAATCAAGGTTGTGGGCGTGGGCGGAGGCGGCACCAACGCTGTCAACCGGATGGTGGATGCGGGGTTGCGCGGCGTCGAGTTCATCGCCGTGAACACCGACGCCCAGGCGCTCCTGATGTGCGACGCCGACGTGCGCATCCACATCGGATCGAAGATCACCCGGGGGCTCGGCGCAGGCGCCGATCCCACCATCGGGCAAGAGGCCGCAATGGAGAGCCGCGACGAGCTGAAGGAGGCGCTCAAGGGCGCCGACATGGTGTTCGTCACGGCCGGCAAGGGCGGCGGCACCGGCACCGGGGCAGCCCCGGTCATCGCCGAGATCGCACGCGAGCTCGGTGCGCTCACGGTGGGCGTGGTCACCCGGCCGTTCAGCTTCGAGGGCCGCAAGCGGGCCGACCAGGCCGACGGCGGCATCAAGCAGCTGCGCGACAAGGTCGACACCCTGATCATCATCCCGAACGACCGCCTGCTGCAGGTGGTCGAGAAGCGCACGTCCATCGTCGATGCCTTCCGCATCGCAGACGACGTGCTGCGGCAGGGCGTGCAGGGCATCACCGACCTGATCACGGTGCCCGGTCTGATCAACCTCGACTTCGCCGACGTCCGCACCATCATGCGGCAGGCGGGATCGGCGCTGATGGGCATCGGCATCGCGGGCGGCGAGAACCGCGCGGCGGAGGCGGCCAAGGCGGCCATCTCCTCACCGCTGCTCGAGGCATCCGTCGAAGGTGCCACGGGCATCCTCTTGAACATCACGGGTGGTGCCGACCTGGGCCTCTTCGAGGTCAACGAGGCCGCCGAGATCATCGGCTCGGCCGCCGACGGCGATGCGAACATCATCTTCGGCGCCGTGATCGACGAGGCGATGGGCGACCAGATCCGCGTCACGGTGATCGCCACCGGATTCGACCGGCGCGCGATCGAGCGGCCGGCTTCGGTGTTCGCCACCCAGGCGCGCGAGCGGGAGCCGGTGCGGCAGCCGTTCGATCGCTCGACGCTGGCAGACGAGCGGCAGGAGACCCTGCCCCCCGACGCGCTCGAGATCCCGAGCTTCCTGCAGGAGGACTAGCGAGGAGGGGCCGCCTCCGGGCGGCCCCTCGCGCTTCCGATAGACTCGGCCCCCGGATATGTCCCCGGACGGCCTTCTCCGAACGCCCCTCCACGACTGCCACCTCAGAGCAGGTGCGCGCATGGTTCCGTTTGCCGGGTACGAGATGCCCGTGTCCTACGAGGGCGTCATCCCCGAGCACCAGGCAGTGCGCTCCGCCGCCGGCATCTTCGACGTGTCGCACATGGGCCGGCTCGAGCTGCGCGGCCCCGCGGTCATCCCGTTCGCGCAGGAGCTCCTCTCGAACGATCTCGGCCGCGTCGGCCCCGGCCGGGCCCAGTACACGCTGCTCCTGAACGATCAGGGCTGCCCCATCGACGATCTCATCGCCTACCGGTTCTCGGACGAGCACGTGCTCCTGGTGGTGAATGCGGCGCGGCTGGAAGCCGACCGCGACTGGATCGGGGGCCGCCTCCCCGGCACCGGCGTGACGCTCACCGACCGCACGCGCGAGACCGCCATGATCGCGCTCCAGGGCCCGCTGGCGCTCAGCCTCGTGAGCCTGCCCGTGCACGATCCGTTCACGTTTGCCGAGGGCGTCGTGCGCGGCGTCGATGCGCTGGTGTCGCGCACCGGCTACACGGGCGAGCCGGGCGTCGAGATCATCATGGCGGCCGGCGATGCGGTGCAGGTTTGGGATGGGCTCCTGGAGGCCGGTGCCGAGCCGATCGGGCTCGGCGCGCGCGACACCCTGCGGCTCGAGATGTGCTATCCGCTCTTCGGCAACGACCTGGACGAGCACCACACCGCGCTCGAGGCCGGCCTCGGCTGGGCGTGCGCGCTGGATGCGAAGGACTTCACGGGCGCCGGTGCGCTGCGGGCCCAGCGCGACGCCGGCGTCGATCGCCTGCTGGCCCCGTTCACCATCACCGGCCGCGGCATCCCGCGCGCCGGGATGGCGGTCTCACCCGGCGGCGAGGTGACCAGCGGCACGCTCTCGCCGACCCTGGGGATCGGCATCGGGATGGCCTATCTCCCGGCCGGGCACGCTGCCCCTGGCGACGAGCTCGTGATTGACGTCCGCGGCCGCGAGGTACCGGCAGTGGTGGCGGAGAAGCCGTTCTACATCAAGGAGATGTGACATGCCCGAAGCCGACTATCCCGACAACCTGCGCTACCACGAGGGTCACGACTGGGTGGCGGTGGACGGCGACATCGCCACGTTCGGCGTCACGTGGTATGCCCAGGACTCGCTCGGCGAGGTCGTCTTCTTCAGCCAGCCGGAGGTGGGTGCGAAGGTCACCAAGGACGGGGAGTACGGAGAGCTCGAGTCGACCAAGGCGGTCTCGGCGCTGATCGCCCCTGCATCGGGCGAGGTGGTGGAGGTCAACGGCGCCCTCGAGGGATCCGAGAACACCATCAACGACGATCCGTACGGCGAGGGCTGGCTCATCAAGGTGCGGCTCAGCGATCCGTCGGAGCTCGACACGCTGCTCGATTCGGCGTCGTACAAGGCGTTGCTGGACGAGCTGTGAGCTTCGTCTCGCTCACCGGATCCGACCGCCGCAGGATGCTCGAGGCGATCGGTGCCGATTCGGTGGAGCAGCTCTTCGACGACGTGCCCGAAGAGCTTCGCCTCAGGCGCGAGCTGGATGTGCCCCCGGCGCTCTCGGAGCTCGAGCTGGTGCAGCACCTCTCGGAGCTGGCCGCGCGAAACGTCCACACGGGGGTGGAGCTCTCATTCCTCGGCGCGGGCATCTACGACCACTACGTGCCGGCCGTGGTCGATACGCTCGCCCAGCGCGGCGAGCTCCTGACCGCCTACACGCCCTACCAGCCCGAGATGAGCCAGGGCACGCTCCAGGCCATCTTCGAGTACCAGACGGCCATCTGCGAGCTCACCGGCATGGACGTCTCCAACGCCTCGGGCTATGACGGCACCACGGTGGCCGCCGACGCGTGCCTGGTCGCCCGCGGGGCCACCGGCCGCACGAAGATCGTCGTCACCGAGACGCTCAACCCGCAGGTGCGCGCCGTGGTGCGCACGTTCGCGCCGGGGTTCGGGATGGAGGTCGTCCAGGTGCCGCACACGGGCGGCGTGACCGACCCCGCTGCGGTGGCCGACGCGGCGGCGGACGCGGCGTGCGTGATCTTTCCCCAGCCGAACTTCCTGGGCTGCCTCGAGCCCGTGGCAGACCTCGCTGCGGCGGCCGCTGGGGCCGGCGCCCTCGCCGTTGCCCACGTCGATCCGATGACCCTCGGGCTGCTCGAGGCGCCGGGCCGGTATGGCTGCCAGATCGCCATCGGCGAGGGCCAGCCCGCCGGCAACCCGCTGTCGTACGGCGGGCCGCACTATGGGTTCCTGGCGTCCACCCTCGAGCACGTCCGGCGGCTGCCGGGGCGGATCGTGGGGGAGACGACCGACAGCGAGGGCCGGCGCGGGTTCGTGCTGACGCTCCAGACCCGCGAGCAGCACATCAGGCGTGAGAAGGCGACCTCGAACATCACCACCAACCAGACCCTGCTTGCGCTGTGCGGCCTCGTGTACCTCGCGTGGCTCGGCCCGCAGGGGCTCGCGGAGGTGGGCCAGGCGTGCCTCTCGCTCTCGCAGTACGTCCGCGACACGATCGGGCTCCCGCCGGCGTTCGATCACCCCGGCGTGAAGGAGGTCGCGTTTCGTACGCGTCGGCCGGCCGCCGAGGTGGTGGCCGACGCCCGGAAGCTGGGCGTCCACCCCGGGTACGCGCTCGGCGTGGACTACCCCGGCATGGAGGACGTGCTCCTGGTGGCGGTCACCGAGAAGCGCACGCGGGCCGACATCGACCGGCTCGCCGCGGTGCTCGCGGAGGTTGGCGCATGAAGCTCATCTACGAGAAGTCCCAGGCCGGCCGCCGCGCCTCGTCGATGCCCCATCCCGATGTGCCCGCCGCAGAGCTGCCGCGGGGGTTCGCCCGGGCCGAGCCGCCGCGGCTGCCTGAGCTCGCCGAGCCCGAGCTGGTGCGCCACATCACCGAGCTCTCGACCCGCACGTTCGGCATCGACTCGGGCTTCTACCCGCTGGGGTCGTGCACCATGAAGTACAACCCCCGGGTGAGCGAGCGGCTGGTCGGCCTGCCCGGCTTTCGCGATCTCCACCCGCACCAGTCCGACGACGGCGCCCAGGGTGCGCTCGAGCTGATGTGGCGACTGGAGCGGATGCTCGCCGAGGTGGTGGGCCTGGATGCCGTATCGCTGCAGCCCGCCGCCGGCTCTCAGGGCGAGCTGACCGGCCTCACCATCATGCGCGCGCACTTCATCGCCGCGGGCGAGGATGACACCCGGCGCGAGGTGGTCATCCCCGACACCGCCCACGGCACCAACCCGGCGAGCGTGGCCATGGCCGGGTACACGCTGCAGCACGTGAAGACCGACGAGCGCGGCAACATCGACGTCGAGCACCTGCGCACGCTCGTCGGCCCGCAGACGGCCGGGCTGATGCTGACCAACCCCTCCACGCTCGGGCTCTTCGAGGAGCACATCACCGAGATCGCCGGGATCTTCCACGACGCTGGGGCGCTCCTCTACTACGACGGCGCCAACCTGAACGCCGTGTGCGGCATCTCGCGGCCGGGGGACATGGGGTTCGACATCGTGCACTTCAACCTGCACAAGACCTTCGCCCAGCCCCACGGCGGAGGCGGTCCCGGCGGCGGCCCGGTGGCTGTGCGCGAGTCGCTCGCGCCGTTTCTCCCGGCGCCTGTGATCGCGCGCGACGGCGATCGCTACTACCGCGATCACGACCGGCCGCGCTCCATCGGCAAGGTGCGGGGGTTCTGCGGGCCGTTCGGCGTGTTCGTACGCTCCTACGCGTTCATGCGGATGTGGGGCCCGGGCCTGCGCGAGATGTCCGAGATCGCGGTGCTCAACGCCAACTATGTCCTCGCGCGGCTGCGCGGCACCTACGACCTGCCGATCGAGCGGACATGCATGCACGAGTTCGTGATCTCGGCGCGCGGGCTGAAGCGCGACCACGGGGTGACGGCGCTCGACGTGGCCAAGCGCCTGATGGATCACGGCATCCACCCGCCCACCGTCTACTTCCCGCTGATCGTGCCCGAGGCGCTCATGATCGAGCCCACCGAGACCGAGTCGGCCGAGACGCTCGACCGCTTCTGCGACGCGATGCTCGCCATCGCCGCCGAGGCGGCCGACGATCCCGGGATGCTGAAGAGCGCGCCCCACACCCGGCCCGTCACCCGGCTGGACGAGCCCGGGGCGGCGAAGCGCCTGGTGGTGCGCTACGGGTTTGGCGAACCAGCGGCGTGACGCGGTTTGAGGCAGTGCTGTTCGACTATGGCCACACCCTGGTGGACATCCGCTGGACGGACGACACCCTCATCGAGGGCCAGCGCGTGTTCCTCGCTGCCCTCGGCGCGCCGGCGGAGCTGATCGCGCCGTTCAGCGCCGCGGCGGCCGACGAGCTCGCGCGCGCCGAGGCAGCCGCGGTGGATCACGCCGAGGTCGGCTACCTCGACGTCACCCGGCAGGCGCTCGCCACCCTCGGGCTGCATCCCGGCGAGGACGACCTCGAGGCGGCGATGCGGGCCCAGATCAGGGCGTGGGACCACGTGCGGTTCGTGCACCCCGACGCCTTCGAGCTGCTCGACGGCCTGCGCCGGTCGGGCATCAGGATCGGATTCGTCTCGAACACGCTCGACCCGCCCGCGATCCTCCGCGAGGTGATGGCCGGCGAGGACATGGCCCGCCGCGCAGATGCAATCGTGCTCTCGTCCGAGCTCGGCTACCGGAAGCCCTCGCCGCTCATCTACCGCGCCGCCCTCGACGCCGTCGGCGCCGATCCTGCCCGCACGCTCTTCGTGGGAGATCGCGTGCTCGAGGACGTGGTCGGGCCCAAGCGCGAGGGCATGACAGCAGTGCTCGCCACGTGGTTTCGGCAGGACGAGGGAGACCACTCGCTGGCCGATCACCGCTCTGCAAATCTGCTGGAAGTGGCGGGGATAGCCGGTACACTGAGGGCATGAGGAGCTTGCCACAGCTACCGCCCGAGGCTCCGGCTGCCGACGCCGCCGAGTGCCGCGGCTGCGGTGTGGTCTGCCAGAAGGTGATCTACCCGTCCGAGTGCCTCGCGCGCTCCTGCCCGTTCCTCTACGCCCACGAGGCGTTCGGCCGCACCTATGTCGGGTGCACCCACAAGATCTTCCGCACCGAGCTCGACCTCTCCGTGCTGCGCCGCGCGGCGCGCAGGCGGCACGGCTTCGGCGCGGTGCTGGCGGCGCGTCAGCCGCTCGCCATCTGCCCGGGCGGCGTCGAGCGAAACTACGAGGATCGCGAGGATCCGCTGGGCTGCATCAACCCCGAGTTCCACGAGCTGCCGACCGGCGCGACCGGCGAGCCGACGATCCGCGTGATCGTCTCCGACTCCTGAGCTACTCGCCGGGCAGCATGCCGACGTCGACGATCGAGGCGCCGCCGTCGATGGTGAGCGTCGCGCCCGTGATGTAGGACGCGCCGGGCGAGGCCAGGAACGCCACTGCGGATGCCACCTCCTCGGGCATGCCGGGGCGGCGCAGCGGGACGTAGCGCGTGGCCCTGCGGTAGCCCTCCTCCGTGTCCTCGGCGAACATCTGCATCGACTCGTCGGCCATCGGTGAGCGCACCCACCCCGGGCACACGGCGTTCACCCGCACCCCGCGCGGGCCGAGGCGCACTGCCAGCGATCGCGTGAGCTGCAGCATCCCGGCCTTGGACACCCCGTACTCGCCGCTGCCCCCGTGGGCGCGGAGGCCGCCGAGCGAGGCGACGTTCACGATGTTCCCGCCCCGCTCGCAGAGGTCGCCGGCGGCCAGCTCGCACAGCCAGTGGGCGCCGGTGAGGTTGATCGCAAGCGTTCGCTCCCAGTCGCCGCCGCCGATGCCTGCGTTGTTCACCAGCACGTCGAGCGGTCCGCACTCGGCGATCGCCCGCGCGCAGTCGGCGCGGGTCCCGACGTCGCCCGTGATCACATGCTCCGAGACGGCCCGAAGCGGCGCCTCGCGCCGGCCCATCACCCACACCTCGGCGCCCTCGTCTGCCAGCCGCCTGGCGATGGCCGCGCCGATCCCGCTGCCGCCGCCGGTCACCAGCACGCGCTTGCCTCCCAGCTGCTGCATCAGTCGTCCGCCGTGGGTGGCCTGCGCTCGCGCTTGCGCGTCGCGCCGCGGCGCTTGGACTCGAGGCGCGCCTCGGACGAGCTCCGGGTGGGGCGCGTGGGCCGGCGCGGCGGCGGCGGAGGAGCGAGCGCGGCCCGCATGACCTCGCTGAACCGCTCGACTGCCAGCGACCGGTTGCGCGCCTGGCTGCGCTCGTCCTGGGCCACGATGCGGATCTTGCCCTCGCTGTCGAGGCGCGAGCGCAGCCGGCGCCGCGCGCGAGACTTCTCGGCGTCGGAGAGCGTGGGGCTCTGCTCCAGGTCGAAGGTGAGCTCGACGCGCGTGGACGACGTGTTCACGTGCTGGCCGCCGGGGCCGCCGCTTCGGGTGTAGCGGAAGCCGAGCTCGCCGTCGGGCAGGGGCTGGGCGGCACCGATGTCAAGCACGGCGGGCCCACTGGCGCACGCCGTTTCGGTGGATGCGGCGAAGGGCCGCCATCTGCTTCGCGTCGGCCTCGGCGCCCACCCCGACGCCCTCCATGATCGCCGCCTGGCCCTGCAGCCGCGGGTGGCCGAGGAACGCCGCCAGGGCGTTTCCCATCAGCCCCTCACCGACGTCGGCGTGGCGGTCGCGGTTGGATCCCAGCGGCATGGACGAGTCGTTCACGTGCAGGCACTGGAGCGTCTCCATGCCGAAGCGCTCGTCCACCTCGTCCACCATCGCATCGACCCGCGCGGGATCGGTGACATCCACGCCGCTTGCGTAGAGGTGGCAGGTGTCGAGGCAGATGCCCACCGCGGCCGGGCTGCCGAGTCCCGAGACCACCTGATGGATCTCATCCAGCGAGGTGCCCATCGTGCCGCCGGCACCCGCCGAGTTCTCTATGAGGAGCTTGGTGCTCGTGCCCTCGGGCGAGTCTGCGAGCACCGTCTCGATGGCCTTGATCGTGCGCGGGAGCGCTCGCTTGAACCCCTTTCCCAGGTGGCTGCCGAGGTGGAAGACCACGCCGTCGGCGCCGATCATGTCGGCCGTGATCATCGTGTCGGTGAGCGCCTTGATCGACTTTCGACGGGCCGCCCGGTCGGTGGCGCCCAGGTTGATCAGATAGGTCGCGTGGCAGACGACGGTCGTGAGGCGGGCCTCCTTGCGGCGCGCGCGGAAGCGCTCCCCGAGCTCCGGATCAGGAGCGGGGTGCTTCCACATGCGCGGGCTCTGCGTGAAGATCTGCAGCGCCGTCGCGTGCAGATCCTCGGCGCGGCCGACCGCCCTGTCCAGTCCGCCCGCGGTCGAGAGATGGCCTCCGAAGTGCATCGCGGCATCCTATCGGCGCCTATCGTGCACTCGTGTCCCGCCCGATCTGCGTCCGCATGCCTCCCAGCCCCACGGGGCTCCTCCACGTGGGCAGCGCGCGCACCATGCTGTACAACTGGCTCTTCGCCCGCGGCGGCGGCGGGCGGGTCGTTTTGCGGTTCGAGGACACCGACACCGAGCGGTCCACCGACACCGCCGTGGAGCAGGCGCTGCGGGTGTTCGCGTGGCTTGGCATCGACTGGGACGACGGCCCGTACCGCCAGACCGAGCGGTTCGAGCTCTACGCCGCGGCGGCCGTCAAGCTGGTGGCCGAGGGCAAGGCGTACCGCTGCTACTGCACTGCCGAGGAGCTGAAGGCCGAGCGCGAGCGCCGCAAGGAGGCGAACCTGCCGCAGATCTACGGAGGGCGCTGCCGCGATCTGACGCCCGCCGAGCAGGCCGCGTTCGAGGCCGAGGGGCGCAGCTTCGCGCTTCGCCTGCGGGTGCCCGAGTCGGGCAGCACCGTGATCACCGACGTCGTGCGCGGCGCGGTGGAGTGGGAGAACGCGCTCCTGGGCGACCACGTGATCGTGCGCTCCGACGGCACGCCCACCTACCAGTTCGCCAATCCGTTCGACGACATCGACATGGGGGTGACCCACGTCATCAGGGGCGAGGATCTGCTCTCGTCCACACCCCGCCAGCTCGCGCTCTACACCGCGCTCGGTGCCGAGTGGCCCGTTTACTGCCACCTGCCGATGGTGCTCGGGCCCGACAAGAAGCGGCTCTCCAAGCGGCACGGCGCCGTGTCGGTGGAGGAGTTCCGCGACCGCGGGGTGCTGGCCGACGCGCTCATCAACTACGTCGCGATGCTCGGCTGGAGCTTCGACGACCACACCAACTTCATGACCCGCGAGGAGCTGATCGAGCGGTTCACGCTCGAGCGCATCAACGCGAGCCCGGGCGTGTTCGATGCCGAGAAGCTCGAATGGCTGAACGGCGAGCACATCCGCGCGCTGACCCCCGCGCTCTTCGCCCAGGCGGTGCTCGACCACCTCGCGTGGAGCAGGTCGCCGCTCGCATCGCGCCCCGACCGCGTGCGTGAGGCGGCACCGCTCGTGCAGGAGAAGCTGCGGCTGCTCGACCAGTTCGAGCCGATGTGCCGGTTCCTGTTCGGGCCGGTGGAGATGGACGAGGCGTCGTGGCAGAAGGTCGCAGGCTCTCCCGATGCCTCCCGCGCGCTCGCCGCTGCCCGGTCACATCTGGAGGCGGTGGCCGGATGGCAGGCCGATCAGATCGAGGCGGCGCTGCGGGCGGCGTGTGAGGCCGAGGAGCTGAAGCCCCGCGTGCTCTACGCGCCGGTGCGGGTGGCGATCACGGGCAGCACGGTATCGCCCGGCATGTACGAGAGCCTCGAGCTCCTGGGCCGCGACGAGTCGCTCGCGCGGATCGACGCCGCGCTCGCCCGCCTGGCCTGACCGCAGGGCAGGAGCGGAAGCCCGCGTGGAGAAGACCCGGGGGAGCGGTCCCGGTGATCGCTCCCTCTCCGCATGTTCCCGACCATCGCCAAGCCAACGGTCGCCCTCCCGCGCCTGAGCATCGCCGGGATGATGCTCGCATTCGTGCTCTCGGCCACCGTGGCCACGTTCGTCGGGGTCGCGGCCTGGTCGCTCGGCACCAGCGGCGGGCCGTCGGCCGCGTCGATCCGCGCGGCGGCCTACCAGCAGGGCATGACGGCCGGGGTGGCCAGGGGGAAGACAGAGGCTTCCCAGCAGCTGAAGAACCATGCCTATGCCGCAGGCCGTCGCAACGGCTACCGCGCCGGGCTGAAGAAGGGCCTTCGCCGCGGCCGGGTGGCAGGGCTCACTACCGGCCGGCGAAACGGCTACGCGTCGGGGTATGCGGCCGGCCTCTCGACCGGCCGCGTGCAGGGCGCCGCGTCTGTCCAGACGTCGTCGAAGCCGCACAAGCACTCGCACTGATCCGCACCAACCCCTACCCATCCGAGGGGGGTTGAGCGGCCAGCAGGGTGGACGTGCCTCGGTGGCCGAAAATCCCGCGGGCGCGTCTTTATCATCGACGGCATGGTGGTCACGCTTCTCGGTGAAATCGCCAAGGTCTCGGTGGTTACGACGTTCCTCGCGACGCTCAGCTGCATCATCGCGGCGGTGCTCGCGGTGCAGTTCAGCACCGGCCCCGAGCAGCCCGTCGAGGAGGCGTTCTGGCTCGCGAAGTCGATGGCGCTCCTGGGCGGCGCGGCAGTAATCACGTTCGTCGCCACCGGCACCCTCTACTTCTGGCTCACCGGCGAGGCCTCCGACCGGGCGTTCGGGGTGATCGAGATCGCGACCATCGGCATCGCGTTCGTCTTCACCCTGACGGCCACGGCGTTGCTCGCCGCGCACGCCCGCAAGGCGTCCTAGCTCTCGAGCCTTGCCGCCGGGATCGTGAAGTGCACGCTCGTCCCGCGCCCGGGAGCCGAGTCGATCTCGAACCGCCCTCCCGAGAGCCGGACGCGCTCGGCGGCCGCTTCGAGGCCGAAGTGCATGCCCGGCCGGCCGGGCGCGAGGGCGGTCGGGAGGTCGAAGCCGCAGCCGTCGTCGATCACGTGCCCGTGCACCTCGTCTCCCCGGTCGATCGCGCTCACCTGCACCAGCCTGGCCTGGGCGTGCCGGCGGACGTTTGCCAGCAGCTCGCGGATGGTCTGGTAGGCGAGCGTCTCGGTCATCTCCTGGTAGCGCTCGAGGCGCGCGTCCACCACCACGTCGAACCCGCCTTCGGCCGCGGCGCGGTTGGCGGAGTCGGTGATGGCGGCAGCAAGGCCGCGGGCCTGCAGCACCTGGGGCCGCATCTCGAACGTGAGGCGGCGCGTGCGCTCGGTGGCCTCGCCCAGGTTCGCGCGGGCGGCGGCGGCGCTTCGCCCGGCGGCGTCGGTATCCCCTCGCTGGAGTGCGTTGGTGAGCTGATCCAGCGTGAGCATGCATGCGGCCAGCACCTGGATGGTGTCGTCGTGCAGCTCGACGGCGATGCGGGCGCGCTCTGAGTCCTGCGACCGCAGCATCGAGGCCACCACCGACTGGCGGTGGCGCTCGCTCTCGGCGAGCGCCTGCTGCGTGCGCTTGCGCTCGGTCACGTCGAGCACGATGACCCCGACACCCATCGGCGCGCCCACGCTGCTGCCGATGGGGAACATGCTGGTGATGAACGACCGCTCCTCGCCGGGGTGGCCGGTCGTGACGCCCGAGATCTCATCGGTGAGGAGCGGCTGGCCGGTGGCGAGCACGCGGCGCAGCATTGGCTCGCACAGCGGGGCGAGCTCCGGCTGCACCTCGTGGATGCTGCGGCCGATGGCCTCGCTCCCCTGGAGCGCGGCGAGGGAGGCGTTGACCCGCACGTAGCGGAGGTCGTTGTCCAGCAGGGCGATGCCCATGGGTGAGTTGGCAAAGACGGCATCTCGCAGCGCCAGGGCGTCGTCGCGCTCGCGCACCGCCGTCAGCGCCTGGTCGAGGAGCCGCGCGTTCTCGTGCTCGGCGTCCTTGCGGTCGGTGACGTCGTACACGACGCCCTGCACGAGATAGGTCTCGCCCTGCTCGTCGAGGAGGATGGTCGCGCGATCGACCAGCCAGCGGAGCTGCCCGGAGGCCGTAATGACGCGGTACTCGGCCTCGAACTCGACGCCTGCTGCCGTCGCCTTGAAGTACGCCTCGATGACCCGTTCGCGATCCTCGTGGTGGATGCAGTCGCGCCAGAACTGCGGCTCACCGGTGAGCCGGCTGCGGTCGAAGCCCAGGATGTGCTCGATCTGGGGGCTGATGAAGAGCGTGTCGCCGTCGGGGTGCCGCACGTAGGTGGCTGCCGGGATCTGTTCGATCAGCAGGCGGTGCCGGCGCTCGGACTGCTCGAGGGCGCGGCGCGCCTCGATCTCTGCCGTGATGTCGAAGCCGATGCCCACGCGCGAGACCATCGCCCCGTCTGCGCCGAGCACGATCGACTCCCGGTCGCGCACCCAGACCGGCGCGCCGGACGCGGTCACCATGCGGTACACGCTGTCGTGCGGCTGCTGCGACTCGATCGCGCGGCGCCACTCCGACTTGACGCGGTCGTGGTCGTCGGGGTGGAGATAGGTGTCCCAGAGCTCGTCGGGCCGGTCTCTCCACTCCTCGGCAGAGAATCCCAGCATCACGCCGAGCTGGGTGCTGGTGAAGATCGTCTCGCCGGCCGGGTCGCACTGGTAGGCGTAGCCCGGGAGCCCGTCGATCAGCCCCCGAAGCAGCGCCTCGGACGAGCGCAGGGCCTCTGCGGTGCGATCGGCCTGCGCCAGGAGCCGGGTGTTCTCGGCCACGACGTTGCTGCTGCTGAGCGCCGAGCCGAGCATCGGCGCGATCCGCTCGGCGTCTGCCAGCTCGGCAGCGCCAAGCATGTGGTGGCGCCGCCGGAAGTGCAGCTCCAGGAAGAGCCTCCTGGGCGAGTCGAACGGGACCGGCACCACGAGGAGCCGCTCGGAGCCCACCCGCTCGAGATAGGCCCGCACGCCGGCGGGGGTGGAGGGGCTTCGCCGGTCGAGCACCCGGGTGAAGGTCGAGTCCAGCAGGCTCGCGACGTCGGCCGGGTCGGCGAGGTAGTCGGAGACTGGCATCGGCTCGCCCACAGCGCTCACCTCGCGCGGGCCGAGCACCCCGTTGCAGACGCGGTTGGTGACCGTGGACGTCTGAGGGTCGTACTCGAAGAGCACCGCCTGGTCGGCCCGCAGCACGTGCCGCGTGTGCTCCAGCAGCTGATCGATGAGCAGGCCGGGAGGGTCGTCGGATGCCAGCGGCCGGGGGGCGGATGCCATGAGCGAAGTGTGGCAGCCGCACCTGTCGGCATGAAATCACCCTTTCGGCGCCATGCACGGGTGCCGATATTGACGGCATGAGCGGTGACATCATCCTGGCGGGAAGCAGCGCGACGTCCGTGACCGGCGTGTCAGTGATCGGGGGCGCCGCGGTGGTGGCGCTTCTCGGATTCGCGTCGGTTGCCGCCGTGGTCGTGCTCCGGCGGCGTGCGGCTGCCGAGGACATCGCTGAAGCCGAGGTCACCTCGCTCGAGGACACCGGCACCGACGAGCAGATCGCGGCCTAAGCGGCGAACTCCACGCGGTTTCGGCCGGCGTGCTTGGCGCGGTAGAGCGCCTCGTCGGCGCGCTTGAGCGTCGCGCTGGGGTCGTCGCCCGCCCGGTGCACGGCGTGGCCCGCGCTCAGGGTGGTGAGCTGCCCGCGCGCGGCCCACTCGGCCTGCAGGCGCGTGACCATCTCGGCCGAGTCGCTGCCGGCCAGGAGCATGACGAACTCCTCACCGCCGAAGCGAAACACCCGGTCCTCATGCCGCACCTCGTGGGCCAGGAACGTCCCGAGCGACTGCAGCTCGAGATCGCCGGCGTCATGCCCGTGCACGTCGTTGACCAGCTTGAAGTGGTCGAGGTCGATCAGCACGATCGCGTCGCCGGCGGCAATGGCAGTGAGCTGCTGCATCGCTGCGCGGCGGTTGCCGATGCCGGTGAGCGCGTCGCTCAGCGCCTCGTGCTGGAGCCTGTCCACCAGCTCGAGGCGCATCATGTGCTCCGAGAGCGCCTGGGTGAGCAGCTCGAGCCGCAGCTCGCCGCCCTGAGCCCGGGCGTTCACGGCGGTGATCGCCCGCCCTTGCGCGTCGGTGGCAAGCACCCGCGTCCAGCGCTCGTCGAGCTCACCGGCGAGCAGCGCGTCGAGATCGCCGGTGCGCCACTGATCGGTCGGCGGGGAGGCGGAGAGCACGTGCACGAGCCCCGCTTTGCGCGAGACCACCGCCGCCGCGCGCGCCTCGGTGAGCTCTCGCGCGTTGACGGCCGCGACGTTCCAGGCGTCCTCGGCCGTCTCGGTCGATGAGATGTGATGGGTGGCGAACGCGAGCTTCCCCAGCGCGCGGAGCGCCTGCCGGTAGGAGTGCCGGCCCTGGGCGACCGTCTCACCGGCGATGGCCGAGGCGATGAAGATCACGAATGCCACGATCTGATCGGGCTCGACGCCGCTTCGCACCTGTGCCATCGCTGCGGTGCCGAGGACGGTGAGCGCGGCTGCAACCGTCGCATGTCCGCGCCGCTGGGTGAGCCCCACCGAGATCGGGATCAGGATCGACCCGGCCAGGAACTCCGTGATGTCGTTGGGGTTGTGGGAGACGCCCATGATGACGATCGTGCCGAGGAGCGCCAGCAGGCTGAGGCCGGGGACGCCCACCACCAGCCGGATGTCGGTCGAGCGCCACCGCATCTGCCGGAAGAGGAGGCCGGTGACCGTGAAGAGGATGGTGAGGAGCGCGAGCTGCTCGAGCGAGGCGCTGCGGCGCGGGTCGGGGATCAGCAGGTGCCCGATGATCGGGCACGGGGCGAGCGCCAGAAAGAGGAACGCGAGGATCCGAGCGGGATGCTCGCTGCTGGCCTGATCGAAGTCGGTCGGTGCTCTTTCGTCGTGCATCGATTACCGCCTACGATCGGCACGAGCCCGCATGAATTTCGGCGGCGACCGTGAAGAGCGGTGCCGGGCACGGCGATTCACGCCGCCACATCTGCACGCCGAGACCCTCGGCGGATGCCGAGGGCCCGGAGAGGTACCGCATACCGGATTCGAACCGGTGTTACCGCCGTGAGAGGGCGGCGTCCTGGGCCCCTAGACGAATGCGGCCCGCATGCTGCGGGGGCCTGGCATGCCAGTCTCACTCCCGTCGCAGCGCGCTGATTCTAGCAAGGCACCGGCCTCGGATCAGGCGGTGGCGAGTGCGTCGACCTCGATCTCGACCACGAATCCCGGGCCGATCAGCGCCGCCACGCCCACCATCGTGGCAGCCGGGCGCACCTCACCGAGGTACTCGAAGTGGGCCCGGCCGACCGCGTCGCTGTTGGCCGCGACGTCCACGACGTACATGCGCGTGCGCACGACGTCGGCCAGCGAGCTCCCGACCGCCTCGAGCGCGAGCCGGATGCGCTCGAAGGCCGCCACCGACTGCTGGTAGGCATCGCCGGCGGGCTCGCCGTCGGGCCCTGCGCCGAGCGTTCCCGAGACGTAGACATGGGCACCCGCACGCACCGCGCGGTCGTACCCAACCGACTTTTCCCATCGGGTAAGTGTAGAATGACGAAGGTGCTCTTGCATCGGCTCACAGTAGCGCCGTTGCCTGAACCCAAGATTCATCGCCTGTTTACTTTTTCGTAACAGCCGAGGTCAAATATCCCCCCACCGCGGCACCCGCGGCCCGCTCTCATGACGCACAATCTCGCACTCCTCTCGGCGATGGTGATCGGCTCCTGGCTGATCGTCCTCAGCCCATTCCTCCTGCTCTTCCACTCCTGAGCCGGCGCGGCCTATCCTTCTGACGGAGGAAGCGCTCGACGACCAGGGAGCCGGACTTGCAGCTCGACGGAATCCACCACATCACCGCGGTGACCGGAAACGCACCCGGAAACCTCGCCTTCTATACGCGCGTCCTCGGGATGCGCCTGGTCAAGAAGACGGTGAACCAGGACGACCCCACCGTCTACCACCTCTTCTACGCCGACGACAATGGCAGCCCGGGCGCCGATCTCACCTTCTTCGAGTACCCCGGCGCCGCACCCGGCAGGCCCGGCGCGGGGATGGTGCACCGCATCGCCGTGCGGGTCGCCTCTGACGAGGCGCTCGAGTTCTGGGCCGAGCGGCTCGCGGGCGCGGGCATCCCCACCGAGAGCGCCGACGGCCGGCTGCGGTTCTCCGATCCCGAGGGGATCGGGCTCGAGCTGGTGGTGACCGACGGCCGCGATCCCGCCCTGACCGCCCACCGCGACGACATCCCCGCCGGGATGGCCCTCCAGGGGTTCGACGGCGTGCGCGTGTACTCGTCGGCGCCGGAGCGAAGCGAGCACCTGCTCGACACCCTCGGGTTCGCGTTACGCGGCGACGGCAGCTATGAGGTGCGCGGCCCCGGGCGCGGGGCCCTCTACGACATCGACCGGAGCACCGAGGTCGGCATCCCCGGCGCCGGCACCGTGCACCACATCGCCTTCGCCTCTGCGATGGGCGACCACGCCGCGTGGCGTGAGCGCGCGCAGGCCGGGGGCGCCAATCCGACCCCGGTGATCGACCGGTTCTACTTCCGCTCGATCTACTTCCGCGAGCCGGGCGGGGTGCTGTTCGAGATCGCGACGATCGGCCCCGGGTTCGCCACCGACGAGCCCGCCGACCACCTGGGCGAGGCGCTCTCGCTGCCGCCCGACTTCGAGCACCTCCGCAGCAAGCTCGAGAAGCTGCTCACGCCGCTCGACCAGCCGGGGAGACGCTGAGCAGCGTGGTGGGGCGGTTCGCGCCCAGCCCGAGCGGGCCCATGCACCTGGGAAACGCGCGGACGGCGCTGCTCGCGTGGCTCGACGTGCGAAGCCGCGGAGGCACCATGGTGCTTCGCATCGAGGATCTCGACCGCGATCGCTCCCGGCCTGAGTACGCCGAGCTGATCCGCGCCGACCTCCGCTGGCTCGGGCTCGGCTGGGACGAGGAGGTCGCACCGCAGTCGGCGCGCGACGACGCCTACGCCGCCGCCGTCGCGAGGCTCGCCGCCCAGGGGCTGGTGTACGAGTGCTTCTGCACGCGTCGCGAGCTGGGCGCGGCCGCGGCGCCGCACGGGCGTGACGGCGAGCGCCGCTACCCCGGCACGTGCGCGCATCTCACCCCGGCCGAGCGTGACCAGCGGCGCGCCGCGGGGAGGCGCCCGGCGCTTCGCGTGCGGATGGGCGCCGAGGAGGTGGAGGTCGCCGACCGGGTGCTCGGCATGCTCCGCCAGCGGGTCGATCGCGAGGTGGGGGATGTGCTCGTGCGCCGGTCGGACGGGATCTACGCCTACCAGTTGGCGGTGGTCGTGGACGACGCGGCCGACGGCGTCACCGACGTCGTCCGCGGCGGCGACCTGGCGTCGTCGACCCCGCGGCAGGTGGCGCTGGCACGGCTGCTCGGCCTGCCGTCGCCGGCCTACGCCCACGTCCCGCTGATGCTGGGTGCCGACGGCGAGCGGCTGGCCAAGCGACACGGCGCGCTCCCGGTCGCAGAGCTCCGGGCGGCTGGCGAGACGCCTCAGCAGATCATCGGCCGGCTGGCGGCATCAGCCGGGCTTCGGCCCGGTAGCGACCCGCAGGAGGCGGGCGAGCTCATCGAGGGCTTCAGCCTTCACCAGTAGCTGCCGCTTCGGGCCTGGGCCCGCCCGAGGAGGGCGCACGCCGAGGCGATCGCGAAGATCAGCACGACCTGTGCGAGCCAGATGCTGTGGCGCGGCGCGGGGTAGTGGACGTAGTGCGAGAGGCTCACGACCCACACCCGGTCGGGGGTGATGAACCAGCTGATGGCAAAGAGGGCCCAGAGCCAGACGACGTTCACGCGTGCGATCAGCAGTGCGAGGAACACCAGCAGGAAGTACTGGCTCCAGACGATCGGGGAGCTGCCGACGCCGACCACGACGGCAACGGCGAACACCGCGCGGTCGGCCGCCTCTCCGCCGCCGTGGCGCTCGCCGATCACGCCCGACGCCACCAGGATGCCGATCCCGGCGAGCGCCACCAGCACGCTTGCGACCCCCAGCGAGAGGTGGATGTCGGTGAGGAGCCGCACCGCCGAGAGGCTCTTTCGGGCCTCCGCTTGCGAGAGCGTGTGCAGCATCGAGGTGTAGCGGGTCACCGAGTGGATGGTGTGCCCGCCGGTGACGATCCAAAGCGCAGCCGCCGTGGCCGTCGTCACGGCCGCCGCAACCCACCGGCGGGTCAGGAGCAGGAACAGGAAGACCGGTGCTGCGGTGGGCTTCAGCATGATCGCGCAGGCCAGCACGAAGCCCGCCGGGACCGCCCTGTCGCGGAGGCGCCAGACCAGCGCCAGCAGCATGAAGAGGAGCGGCTCGACCGTGCCGAGCGTCATCGTGCGAAGCGCGAAGGCCGAGAGCGCCACCGGTGCCGCAACGCTCAGCCGGCGGACGTCCACCAGCAGGAGGCCGGCGGTGATCGCCAGCGCGCAGATGAACGCGTAGACGATGCGCGCGGTGTCGGGTGAGAGCTTCGAGAGCGGCGCGAAGACGTAGGCGGCCGGGAGCGGGTAGACGAACGCGCTGCCGGCCTCCAGCTGCGAGACCGTGGTCGCGTAGGGGTGATGGCCGTGCAGCACCGCGCGGCCCGCGCCGAGGAAGATCCGCAGGTCGAACGAGTCGCGCTGCAGGATCCAGAGCGCCACCGCGGCGGCCACCAGGGACGGAACGGCCACGATCGCGCAACGGACGAGCGGCCGGTCGGGGGAGAACATGCGGCGGGATTGTCGCATACCAACCGTCAATGCCTGCCGGGGCCGGGGGCATATCATCCGCGCCGCCGCATGGATCAGTCCACCGCCTCCGCGCTTTCCCCCAGATCGCTCTCTGCGCGGCTGGCGCTGCCATCGCCGGCAGAGGCGGCGTGGCGCATCACCAGCCTGCTCGTGGCGGTGATCGCGTGCCGCGCGGCGCAGGCGCTCTCGACCCAGCTCGGGCTCTGCCTGGCGACCGCGGTCGCGCTGGGCGTGCCCGGCCTGGCCGTGGCCGAGGTGAGCGGGCTGCGGCGGCGGCTCTCGCCCGCCGAGACGATCGGCCTGATCCCGGTCACGGGCCTCGCGGCGTGGGCGCCGGCGCTGGCCGTGGGAATGGTGCTGCACCTGCCATTCACCTGGGTGGCGGTGGCCGTGGTGCTCGGCTCGGCGCTGTGCGTCTCGTGGGATCTCCGCGCGATTGGCGGGCGCGGCTCGTGGGAGCCGCTGGCGGTGATCCTCGGCGGTGCGCTCGTGGCGCTGATCTCCACCCAGTGGCAGCCGGTGCTCACCGGCGATGCGCTCTACCACGCGGGCGTGATCAGGCGGCTGATCGGCCTCGACGGGCTCAGCCTCGGCGGGGTCTCCGTCTACGAGCACGGCCACGCCCACGCGGGCTATGCGTTTCCGCTCCTGCACTCGGCCCAGGCGGCGTCGGTCAGGCTGCTCGGCATCGACGCGTCGGTGGCCTACACCAACCTGACGCCGGCATTCGCGTTCATGGTGCCTGCGGCGGTGTACGGCGCGGGGCGCGCGCTCGCGAACCGGCCGGTGGCCGCCGCGGCCGCCGTGCTCGCGAGCTGGGACATGCTCACGCGGGTCGAGGCCGGGCTCATCAAGCAGCCGCCGTTCTTCACGTTCACGGTGCTCTTCCCGGCGATCATCATCCTGCTGGCATGGGCCTACCGCGAGCGGTCCGAGCGCATCTGGTGGTGGTGGACGGTGATCGCCGCAGCCGAGGTGGCGCTGGTGCACCCCACCTACAGCTTCGTCCTGGCACCGATGGTGATCGCCGTGGCGCTCCTCTGGCCGCGATTCTGGCCGGTGGTGGCGGCGGCCGCCGGCGTGACGCTCCTGGTCGATGCATGGATCTATCTGGTCGCGATTCGCGGCGGGGCAACGACGGTGGCGTTCCCGGGCACGCCGGATCAGTTCATCGGCCTCGACGGGCACTCGATCGCGAGCTCCGGGCAGGCGATCCTGGCCCATCGCGTCGAGCTCCTGCCGGCGCTCGTCGCGACGGCCATCATCCTGCTGCGGCCGCGGTCCGGCTGGCATCTGCCTGCCGCGCTGATGGCCTCGATGATGGTGCTGGTCGCGGTCCCGGGCTCGTCGGCGATCCTGACGGCGGGCATCGCCGGCGGCCAGGTCGAGCGCTTCTGGAACGCGCTTCCGTGGATGTACGTGACCGGCGTGGTGCTGGTGGTCGCGGCGGCGTGGCTTCGTCGCCGGTGGGCGCTCTGGGCGGCCGCGGCGCTGATCGCGATCGTCTCGGTGGCGCTCGAGCACGCCGGCTGGCTCTGGGGGATCGAGGGGCCGAGGGCAACCGGATGGCCGAGCGAGGTGCTGCACCCCGTCATCTGGGTGCTCACCGTGCCCGACCTGCTGACGGTGGCGGTCGCCGTCGTCGGTCTCGGCGGCCTCGCGGTGCGCGCGCTCGATCACGACCGCAGCATCCGCCCGCTGCCCCCGGCGCCGGCGCTGGCGCCGGTTGCGCTGCTGCTCCTCGCCGTCATGGCGGGGCCGCTGGTGCGCGACATGCCGCGCATGTGGAACACCATCGGCGACGGCTCGGCCGAGATCTCGCCGGTCAACCTCATCTCGCCCGGCGCCCTGGCCTACCTGAATGCCCACGAGCGCACGCCGTTCCCGGTGGTGCTGGCGCCCTGGGACGGGCCTACCGACGGCCTGGCCTACCAGATCGTGGGGCAGTCGGATACCTACACGGTTGCGCTCAACGAGCCGCACACCAGGGCGACGCCGCGCGATCACCCGCAGGCCCGGCGGGCGCTGGTCACGCAGTTCTTCGATCCCGCAACGACGGCAGACGCGCGCGACGCCCTGCTCTCGCAGCAGAACGTCGGCTACGTGGTGCTCGACCGGCGCACGGCCGACCCCGCAGTGCTCGCGCAGCTCCAGGCCGATCCGCGGCTGACGGAGGTCTACGCCGATCCCGCCGGGCTCCCGGCCCGCTACGGCCGGGTCGTGATCTTCAAGGTCGCGCCCTGACTCACTCGCGGACCGTCGCCGCCGGCATCAGGTTCCCGAGCGACACGCCCACGAGGATGATCACGCCGCCGATCGCCTGGACGGCGGTGATGCTCTCGCCGAGGATCGCGGCGGCGACCACGACGCCCACGAACGGCTGCAGGTACATGTAGAGGGTCGCCCGCGAGGCGCCGATCAGCCGGAGCCCGCGGAAGTAGAGGATGTTGGTCACCACGAGGGCGAAGATGCCCGAGTAGCACCACGCGGCGATCGACCTGGGCCCGAGCGCGCCCCAGTCCTGCGAGATGGTCTCGGGCAGCGCGAAGGGCACCAGCATCAGCCCGCCCCAGACGATCATCGTCGAGCTGATGCGCGACGCCGTGTAGCGGCCGAAGAGGGGCCGGAGCATCACGGAGTAGGCAGCCCAGGTGAGGGCGGCACCCACCGCGAGCAGGTCGCCGATGGTGCTCGCACCGGCCTGGTCGGCCCCGCCCACGACCACCAGCACGACGCCGGCGATCGAGATGCTGAGGGCGCCCCAGTGGCGCGCGAACACGTGCTCGTGGCCCGCGACCATGGCAAAGAACGCCGCCAGCGCCGGCGCGGCGGTCATGATCAGCACCACGTTCGCGGCGGTGGTGTGGTCTGTCGCGCTCGTGAAGAAGAGCTGGTTCGCGGTGATCCCCATGGCCGCGCAGGCGAGGCACACGGGAATGTCGGCTCGGTGGATGCGCGCGGGGCCCTCACGGCGCCGGACGAAGGTCGAGAAGATCACCCCGGCGACCAGGAACCTCGTCATGGAGAACGCGAGCGGGTTCCAGGCCCCGTAGGCGAACTTCGAGATCGCGTAGTTGGCTCCCCACAGCACATTCGCGACGATCAACATCCCGTCGGCGCTCTGGGCTCGTCTTGGCATCAGCTCACGCTATATCGCGGTCGGCGGCCGGGGGCGCAATCGCAGGACGGTCGGGGCTCCATACCGCCATCCTGCTCCTTGCTTACCACCGGCCGCCGAATCGCTGATGTGCCTACGGCCAGCCACATGCCCACAGGCACATACCGAAGAGGTAGGCCCATCTATGGCTCATCGGAGGGTACTTTCAAAAACCAGTGGAGAAATGCTGCCTTCCCCGCTACCGTCGAAGCCGGGGTGACCACCATTCTGACCATCCCAAAACGGGAGAGAATCGTGGATTCAATGCTGGAGAAATACGTGGAGCGGCAGCATCGCCGCAGGCGGAATCCTGGCACGATCAGGAACACTCACCACGCGCTGGAGATCTTCCAGCGCTACCTGGACAGAGAGGGACTGCCCGCCGTGGACGTGGGCCTGGACGACATCGAGCAATGGCTCTTTGAGGAGCAGGAGCAGTACGCCATCACCACGGTGCGCCAGCACTACGCCAACGTGCGTGCCGCCTACCGCTATGCCTTCAACACTGGCGTGATCTCCAAGCTGCCCACCGTGGACGTGGAGGCGCCCGTCGCGCCGGATCGCGAGCCGCACTCGTATTCCATCGAGGAGCTTCGGCGGATCCACGCTGCCATCGTGACCCCGAGGGAAGATGTGGCCATCAACCTCTTCATGTTCACCGGCATGCGCTCCTCCGAGGTCAGGAACCTGCGCTGGCGCGACGTGGATTTTGAAGATCAGACGTTGAGGGTGCTGGGCAAAGGCGCAAAGCACCGCCTGGTGCCGGTGCATCCTCAGGTGGCCGAGACTCTGCTACGGCATCGGCCTGACTTTGAGCGCATGGCCAGGCTCACTCCGGGGCTGTACGCACAGCAGATGGAGAATGATCGGATCTTCAAGACCACCTGGGGCGCCGACGTGACCAGTAGCCCGTTCAGGAAGAGCATGGCTGACCTCCTGGCCAACGCTGGCGTGGAGGGCACCATCCACAGCTTCAGGCGCACGGTTGCCAGCACGCTGGATGAGGCCGAGATCAAGGACGATCTGATTGACCAGATCCTTGGGTGGTCACGCCGTGGGGTGAGGAATCGGCACTACGTCAGGAAGGCGCCCGAGCGGCTCCAGAAGGCGGTACTGGCTCTCTATCCCAAGTGGGTGGTGAGTTGATATCGAGTGAGATGACTGTCCAGCACGGTTCCCAGCCGGTAGAGCCGAGGATGACTTGGGCGGACGTCATTGACCGCGATCGCGACGGCGTCAGTGCCATTCTTGGTGGCCAGCATCCCAACTGGCCGGTCATGCGACTGCTGTGGCTGGACTTCATCCCCCTCCCGCCACGTGGGTCGAGGTCTGAGGCGCGGTTCATGGCTCACGGCTCAGCGCCATGGGAGGTTGAGCCGTGACCTGTGAGCCGTGCACTGCGTGCCGTGTTGAGGGGGTGAGTGCGTAGCGTGCGCAGATACCCAGACCCGCTGCCCGAAGCATGGGCTACTAGCGTCCTGGTGAGGCAGGTGGCCACCTACATCGCAAGGGCTGGTGATCCCAGCGCTGATGGGCCTGAGTGGGAGAACATGCTCAACCGGGTGCTGGGCTCAAAGGAGAATGTGCTGTCGTTCATCGATCAGGCGTGGAAGCTCTGCTACACCCCGAGGGGCAAGTGGGGACACCGGCGGACGCGGGCACAGATCAGGCGTGATTGGTGTGACCGCGCATGTCGCAACGTCCTCGACCGTTTGCTGGCGACGGGGCAGTGGCGGCAGTACATGAGCCTGGCCCACATCCAGCACTACGAGCGAAGCGGGAAACTGACGGGGGACAGTGGGCTGTCCTCTCTCTACATTTCTTCGAAACGTACTGTCTCCTTAGACGCTTCCCGACCCCCAGAATCTAACATCACCGACGAAAAGATCCTGAGAATGGCCTGGAAGCTGAGCCAGGGTATCGACGACCGGCAAGACCTGGTGCAGGAGATGTACCTCAGGCTGTGGGAGAAGCGGGCGCAGTACAGCGGGCTTAGCAGCTACCCGACATGGGCGCGGGCGGTGATGGCCAACCGGATCACAGACCTGGAACGGAAGGCCAAGCGCCAGCACGTAGAGATCCACTCACCGGAGTCCAGTGTGTGGCAGGAGAATGATGCTGATCCCACTGACGATCTGATCGCCAGGATGGACTTCACGCGCGAGGTTGGCCGCCTCCCCAAGAAGCAGGCGGCCGTGATGGTACTCCACGCCATCGGAGAGCCGATCTCCCTGTCAGGGCTCTCCAACCCCACCGTGTACCTGCGCAGGGCACAGAAGACGCTTCAAACTCGGCTTGGGGAGGACTACGTGGCGGCGTGACGCCTAGGGGCAGTCGCTCTCTGAGATGCTGCGGTTGAGCTTGCTCACCACGACCGGGTAGGCGTCTGGGTGGGAGGTGCGCACGTACAGGCACCCCAGATAGGGGTTGCCTGACGCCTCGGCATAGACCGAGCACCTCTCCCCGGCGTAGTCTTTTGGTAGGTCGATCGTGGTGGATGCCCCTGCCTCGGCTGAGCGGTAGTCCCCGACACTGATGCAGCTACCGAACGAGAGTGGGCAGGTCGTCGTACACTGAGACACCCACCGTGGGCGTGTAGACGTACTTGTAGCCCAGCGTCAGCGCGGCAACGATCACCAGGGTGACTACTACCAGCCAGCGCGATTGTCGCCATCGTCGGATCGTATGGAGGGGGGTGGCCACACCTCCAAGGATAGGGGGTCTGGAGAATCTGCCATCGCCGTGGATCCGGTTGTTTGAGGCCCGCCGTCTTGGCTGTGACGCCCTCCCAGCGGTGACGCGACACTCAGCCTGACATCTCGGCTGAGGGCTGAGAATGGCTCCTAGAATCTGAGATTGGGTCTCGGTGGCGTCAGTGTCCGCGAGTCATCGATCGAGGCATCGTCTGAAGCGCTTGCCTGATCTGATCCGTGATGTCGGCTGGCGGGGGATTGAGCAAGGTGGCCTTCGAGCTGGGAATAGCTTGCGTGCTTACCACGGCCACGGTCGTTTGGGCGGTTGGGTGCGTGAGAACGAGCAACTCTCTCGACTGGACGCCGCCGAGGCAGCTGTATGTTCGCCAGGCTGCGGAGCACGGTTGGATGCGTTCCACGCGCCGCGGAATGGTGACGACTCGCAACTGCCAGACTCGATGTTGGTCGGCGACGACGTAGGCGACCGCGTTTGCACCGGTGATTCGGATCTCCTGCTCACCGTGGGGGCGTGATTGGAAGGATCGGGACGCCGGAATCCCCTGAAAAGTGACACCGAGCCACCACGTGTTTCGGGGATATTGGGCCTCGGCGATCATCCTGCGTGCGTATCCGCGCTCGACCTTGAGAACGTCGAGTCGCTTCCATGTGGCGCTGCTTGGAGGGCAGGCTCCTAGACGGATGGTTCCATCTGGAAACTGGCAGGCGTTCCAGGGGACGGTCGTGTCGTCCACGCCGATCTGGGCGGCGGTGAATATGCCCACCGACTGATCCTCCGTGTCTGGAAAGAATCCGAGGCCACTGCGGGCATCGCTTGAGTTCCGAACCGAGCTCGTATCGAGCACAAACACTCGGCCCTGGCCAAGATCAAACACCATGCCGCAGCCGCGTACCCACACTCGGGGAGCGATCATGCCCACTTCACGGACGGGTCGAGATGGAGACTCGTAGGCGTTCGGATCGAGTGTCACGTCGCCGTGATTCCAGGCACTGATGCAGTCGGATATCGAGACCGGCGCGGCGTAGTTGTCTCCATAGTTGGTGGTGGCGCAACCCGCTGCGACGAACAGCAACGCTACCGACCACGCGGCAGCCCGCACCCAGCCTCGATTCGTGAACATCGCCACCAAGCCAGTATCGACGGTGCAACGGGGCCCCTTGAGGGTGACGTGACCTGCCTCCCACCGGCTCGCCCGGCGCGACCGTGTTCCTCGGCTACAGCCCGCGAGCGCCACTGGAAGCGAGCCCTCGATTGAGACGGTCTTTTGAGGCCCGCCGTTTGCCCTGTGACGCCCTCTCAGCCGGGAGACGAGGCTCAGCCTTCCCCGAGGGGGCCGAAGGCGGCAGATCGCGTTCTGGCGCTTCAAGCCTCGCGGCGTTACCTCATCTCGGCGAAGGGCTATATACACCCGCCACCTCCCTTGTCTGAGAGCGGGACTCCGGTCGAGTCTGAAAAATGCTCGCCAGAGGGAGGGGGTGTCTTTTATGGGATACCCGCAAACCGAGAAGAGTCCTCACTCGGACGGTCTGGCAGATGTGGCCACTGGGGTTGGAGGGCGTCGAGTTTCGCTTACGTCATCCTGCTGCCGAGTGCGGGTTGCCGGGCTTGGCTGCGTTGGCGATACCCAGCCTGCTTGCATCGGGCCGAGCAGTAGGTGGCGTCTGAGCGGAGCGCCGGGAATGGTTCCAGGCAGGTGGGGCAGGTGTGGGTGGCCCGTCTCGCTGCTGTCTGGGTGGCTGGTTGGCGGCTGCGGAAGGAGCGCTGCCGGCAAGCGTTGGAGCAGTAGGTTTGGTCTCGCCGTTTGCCTCGTCGATCGATGGCGACCGGGCATCCGGTGCGACCGCAACGAGACCATTGAGCCGTAACGCGCTTAGCCGTAACGCGCTTAGCCGTAACAGATCGGACTGTTCCAGAGGCTGGCCCGGTGTGCTGGCAGCTATGGCAGAGCGGCCCCGGCACTCCCGCTCGCCGCTGGGGGGAGCGACCCCACTCGGAGGGCACTCCGGCCTGGCGGGCCTGGGCTTCGAGGTGGCGGATGTGTGCGGCGGTGTCGGGAAACCACGCCTCGATCTCTGCCAACTCATCGGGGCGTGCGAACGCTCCGCAGAGGCACTCACCGCTCATGTGGAGCAGGTCAACGACCGGGTTTCGCGGCAGAGACTGGGCTTCCAGGTAGGCGTTCACGTCGAGGTTTGACCAGGTATGGATCGGCGCGACCCACACCTGAGCGCCCACCCGGCGGATCGGCTCGACCGTCCCCATCCGCCGCGCACTCTCCGATGAGCGAACGCCGGTCGCCAGGACGATGCGATCGCCTCGCCCGGTCTTTTGGTCACGCACCAGGGCGCGGACGCAGCGTTCCTTCAGTTGGCGGTACACCAGCGAGTGGGCTCCCGGCCCCGGAAAGCCATGGGCCAACACCAAGCTCTCATACGAGCGCGGAGGCCGGTACTCCAACAGCGGCCAGCCCTCACGGCGACACGTCTCTCTGACGAACTCGCGGGTCTGCTCAATGCCGATGCCCGTGTTGATGTGCACCACCCCCGAGAACGCTGGATGGCTCGCAACCACGTGTGAGGCACAAAGCGAATCGTGCCCGCCAGAGAACAACGCGAACACCGACGATGGCGAGTACGCATCGATCGCCTGCCCCAGCACCGACACTGAACCCTCAACGTCGCATCCGCCGCCGCTCATCAGAACAACCTACCCGACACGGGTCGTGGCGGTGGGCTCTACCGACCCGTCGTGGGATCTGGCCACCGCTTCACCGGATTGGGCTCGTCCTCAAGCTGCGCCGCCACCATCGCGGCCTCCGTTACTGAGGGTGGTCGCCCGTACCTGGCCTCGAACACATCGAGCACGGCGTTGGCTCGCTCCTCATCTCTCCTGCGCCGGATGTCGGCCTCGGTGATCACGGGCTCGGGGTTGTAGGGGAACCCTGCGTCGTAGTCTCGGTCAGCGCCGATCAATGCTGAGACGAAGGTGAAGATCGGCCATGCGATCATGGCGAGGCCGCCGAGCACGTGACGGCCTCCCTGGGCTGAGGCGGGCCAGAAGGTAAAGGCGGCCAGGAGAACCTCGCCGATCAGCGTGCAGGCGATCCAGCGTGTCCAGCCTCGGCACCAGCGGCCGAAGATGGCGGCGATGGCGATGAGGATGAGGACGCCGACGGTGGCCACCTCAAGGATTGTAGTTCGCGCTTGCGCGTCCAGATAATCGAGACGGCGGTGCCTGCGGCAGCGGATCGCGTCCGCTCACAACGGTTAGGGCGAGTCTGTTGATCGTTCGCGGGCTGCGAAACCGATCAGCGAAACAGCACTGGATTTTTCTCTGGCCGTGGGCGGTGTTTCCAAACGCGGTGCGTACTTGCGCTGTACCGGCGGATGGTCGAGATCGGCTGCCTCTCGATGGCATGCGCCCAGCGGTGTATGACGTCCCTCCGCCAGGAATCTTGGTGCATGTTCTCTGGTCGCTTGGGATCGACTGTGGCCACGGTCAGCCCGAGGCTTCCGATCAGAGCCCCGTGATCGAACGGCATCGAATCGTCGCTAGTGATCAATACCCACCTCACGTCGCCGTATTCGGCGACGAGTCCGGGGAGTAGCTCGGGATCCTTGTCGTGCCGTCGGCCGATCGAGTGCGTAGATACTGCCGTCCGGCCGCGGGAGGACAACTCCCCCGCGAGTCGCTTGGGAAGATCGCTGTCGATCACGAGAAGAGGAGCAGCCGTTATGCCGTCCTCGCATAGCCGCGCACCGCTGCCCACCATTTCTTTGCGTCCTCGATCTCGACATCGGTGACGTCATAGTCAAGGCGAGCCACCTTGTTACCCTCAACTCTCGCGAGTTCCGCGATGTGAGCGGCAGAGATTCTGGTGCCTTTGATGACCGGCTCCCCACTCAGACGATCAGGATCAACCTCGACGTGAGTGATCTCGGGTCGGGTTCGCGCAGCCCACCCACCTCGTCGCAAGTACTCGCTGATCCGCCGAAGGTTCTCTGGGTTGATGACTTCCTGTTCGGGGCGGTCGATCAAATCAAACGCGGCCGCTTCGTCTCCTCGCACTAGTCGCCCACGCACCCCGTCAGCCTCTCCAGCCACTGCGAGGTCGGGGCTATTCTGCAGCGGCCAGTTGAGCGGGTAGATCTGCCGAAGAAGACTGATCGCACTCTTGATCTCCTTGTGCGAGAAGTGAGCGACGAGGAGTTCGTGAACGACCAACGCTTCCGCCGCGTCCTGGTAGCTGTAGATCCGGGGATTCCCAGCGGATTGACTCGATCGTATGTAGCCACGCCGAGCCCACTGGCCAATCGTGCGCCCAGACACGCCTGCAAGAAGCCCGACCGCGTACGCGGTATACCAGCCCCTGGGGGGCATTTCGACTGGAGGATCGAGGGCTACGGTGAATCTCCCTAGAAGTTGAACTGTCCAACCCTACGCCATTCGCCTCTGAGCACCGGCCGCCTGCCTCACGGACGACAGACAGCGAACTCGGCTGCAGCGACTGCGCTGTTACGGGGTCGAAGATCGCCAACGGTGCGCCAGCGACCCAACTCTCGGCGTGAGATGGTGAATGTCCTGTCGGCAGGGCCTTGCCCGGATGGCCTCCGAGATGGATGGGAGTCCAAGGTCGAGACAGGCGGACGGCCTAGCTCAGCGGCTGGCGCGAGCTTCCTGGTCGAGCCACTGGCCGGGCCCGCACGACCACAAACGCAAGACAGGGTTCGGTTCGGCCATTGCCTGCCACCGCCCCCGAAACCAGCCGCAACACACGGGCAAACGCTCAGTGGCCCATCCGCACCGAGAGTCAACTCCGGTGCTCGCGCTTGGCCCGAGCACGCTCCAACGCGTCGTTGCGGTTCAACCAGGCCCAGCGACCGCACAGGCGGACGTAAAAGAGCAGCAAAAGCCGCGCTGAACCAGTGGCGGTCGGCCAGGAACACAACCACGAGCACCGGGCACAACGCCGCTCGCACGGCACATTTCCACCCCAAGACTTGCCAGGCGCGAGCAACCACCCACAACCCGCGCGGAACGTCCGCTAGGCGCTGTTGAGCGCGTGGCGGTAGGTGGCGATCTGCTTCGCGGTGAGGATGCTGCTGAGGAGGGCGATGACGTTGCGGTGCTGGATGAGGTGGATCGCAGGTTGGCCCGGCGCTTCTGACTGCGCCTGTTGGATCTTCTCGCGGTACGTGCTTGCCTCAGCGGTGGCGTTGGCTTCCGAATCGAAGACCCACACGGCTGCGCCTCCGGTGCCGCCGTCTTTCGCGTTGGGAAGCGACGCGCCGATGTCGCCGATCTGGTGGGGGAAGACGAGTCGCGGATCGGGGGCCGAGGGAACGTAGTTGACGATGGTCGCGCCATCTCGTACCAGCGACGCCTTGACCTGCGCCGGGGTGAGGATGTTGCCCCTGGCCGAGGCGCGATGGCCGCCCCCACAATCGACTGCCAGCACGACGAACGCGGCGATGACGGCAACCACGCCCATCGCTCGTCCGCGAGGCATGGATGGCTGGATTCCGGAGCGGGCATCGACCGGCACGGATCGTCGGCTTACCAGCATTGCGCTGGCACCGCCCCGACTGAGTGGAGCATAAATCCGCCTTCGACGAGAGTGAAGCCGATGAGCAGGAATAGGAGCCAGAGGCGTCGTCCGTCGGCGATCAGGCTCCCCAGGAGCGTGATCACGAATGCGGCCCCCGCAAGATAGTAAACCTGGGTAAAGATGTGATGCGCGTGGGGGAGTAGTGGCAGGTATCAGCAGATATGGAGAACGAGGTCATCCAGATCTGCAACACGACAGCCAGGCCCACCGTGACCACTGCGGTGGCCAGCAAGACAGTGGCCCAGGTGGGGGCCGGGTTTCGGTGTGACTCGACGCTCAGCGCGTGTTCATAGCCCATATGCTATTTATAGCGGTTCTGGTATGGATGTCAAGGTCAGCCTCCCTTGACACCGTGATCGGCCGCCGGAACCTCTCCCTTGAGGTATCCATCTTCGAGGGCCTTCGACCTGATCGGACTCAGCCATCAACTCCACTCTGTGTGGTTACAGGGAGGTGACTTCTATCGGGAGGGCCATGCCCGGATGGCCCCCGGCTCAGCTTGAGTCCCAATCGGAGACGGACGCTTTGGCTCAGCGCTGGGTGCGTGATTCTTGGTCGAGCAGGTGGGACTGGTAGAGCCGCTGCACGGTGGAGACGCGCCACATCGCTCCGCCTCGCTGGGTCGGCACGCCATCCTGGTTGAGCTTGTCGGCGATCGCCTGCCAGGTGGCTGCCCTTGTCCCGCGCTCTCACCACGCGCTTGACGAGCTTGTCCGGCGTCTGCCGCGGGCGGCCGAGCCTGGCTCCTCTGGCCTTCTTGGCTTGGAGGGCCACGCGGGTGCGCTCGCCGATTTGGCGGCGCTCGAACTCGGCGGCGTTTGCCATCGTGATCGCGGTGAACCGGCCGGCCGGAGTCGTGGTGTCAAGCTGGAGATCGAGCACGAGCACCGACCAGCCCTGGCGGTCGGCATCTCTCAGGAGGCTGGCGAAGTCGATCACGTCGCGGCTGACGCGGTCGAGCTTGGCGGCGATGATCACGCCCCTCGTGGCACCGCTGCGGCGTCCCCGAACTAGGACACCAGGCGTTCAGCGGGCGGCCCGAACCAGCCCCGCCGAAACTGGTAGATGAGCCACCATGTGACGACAACCTGCGGCACGATCAGGGCCAACCCAATCTGCTTCCACGAAGCCAGGTCGCGGTACCACACGCCGACCGCGTCGATCGGATTGCGAATCCCGCCGCTGGACTTCGAGTTCCGCCGTGGAACTTTTGCCAAGCGGAGAATGAGAGAGGCCAGCCATGTGGCCAAGAGCCCGACGATCACGCCGAAGTAGACCGATGTGAACACGTGCTGGTAGCCCTGCCAGATGTACGACGCCACCGTGGCTCCCGTCGCGGCAAGAGCGATCACTGCGATGGCGAGCATCCGAACGACTCTTGCGGAGCGGCTGTCCATCATCCCAGCATAACAGCGGTTATTGGGACTTCATAGTTCCTCGACGTGGGCCATGACCCTGATCTGGACTTTCGTGCGGCGATGGTCTCCCAGATCGTTTGACTGCGCCCCGGTCGAGACGGCCGACCTGAGGGCTCATCGAGTGGCGCGAGCTTCACGTGTCGGTCTGGGGCGCTGAAACCTTGGGGTGGGATACTGGGTGTGTGGATGTTCGTCCGGTCGATTCGCGCGACGAGAGGTGGGGGATCTCATCTCCGGTTTACCGCGTCCGGTTCTGGGAGGCGCTGCCTGCGCCCTCGACGATGATGAAGTCCACCGAGTTTGAGCTTGTTGGCGCGCGCGATGTGCACGAGGTGCTCGGGTGGGCCGAGGGGCGCGTGTTGCCCTGCCAGTCCTATGAGGTGTTCGTGGTGGTCGATCGTCCCGATCGTGGGTTGGTGAGACTCGCCGGGCTGTGTCCCGCTGATCCAGGTGAGTTGCCGAGGTAGGCCGCCCCGAGTCCCCGAGCGAGAGGGTCGATCACGATCCGGGCAGCGCGCCAACCGTGTCAGAACCATCGCTCGGATGACGATCGATATATCCGAAAACCAACGCGCTTGCCAACGCTATGCCTAACGCAGCGGCCCAAAGCACAACACCCCAACCGGCAAAGCCGATTTCATAGGCGAAACCGAGGAGGAACAGTCCCAGGACGACTAGCGCGAGTCGCAGTTGCCAGTATCGCCGCCGCGTCAGACTTGCAAGAATACGCGCACTTGTCACAAAATCTCCTCTAGTGAGATGTCGGGGCGGTTCACCGAGTCTCAGGGAGCCGCCGCTCCATTGTACGAGGCGTGCAACGCTTCGGTCAAGTTTTCCGGTGAACACTCAGACCGCCCTTCCTCGAGACTCTCGAACGCCTCCACGCTGAACTGATGCCTGAACACTCAGGCCTGGGTACCTGGGCTACCGAGTGGGTGGCCCGATGCCGGGATGGATGGTGGGTGCCTCCATCGGAGCCATGACCGGATGGCCTCCAGATCGTGTGACTGCGGCCGCTGGGGACAGACGGCCTGGGTTCACCGGCTGGCGCGGACTTCTTGGTCGAACAGGTGGGACTGGTACAACCGCTGATCTCGCGGCCCCACACTTGACGGAACATAGCTTCTGGGCTATAGGGTGAGTAGTGGCAACCGGAGAACAGTCACGTCAACTCAGGAAATGTCCGATGGGAGCCTCGTGACCGAGGACGTGATCACATGTGTTGAAGTAGTTGGCGCGGTTGTCGCCATCGGCTGTTTGTGGTGGTGGCTGGCGAGCGCCAACGTGCGTGCGCGTTTCTCGATCGACTGGCCGATCGCGTTGGCTGTGTTCGTGGGCGTGACCGTGTGCCAACCCTTCGGCGTGGTCGGGATGCCGATCGGGCAGGTCGAGTTCTTGCAGAGCCAGGGCCGAGCGGTGTCTGACCGATCATGGGTCGAAGTCAAGCTTGGCGGCATTCCGGTAGGTGCGTATACGCTGACCTCAAAGCGACCGGGTGGGTTCGGCTTCGGGAACACGGCGGTGCACACCGATGTGGCAGCGCGGATTTTCTTGGGGCCTGCGACCAACGAGTCCGGTGTCGGAAGCATGGATTCGTCGGTTGGCGGTGGCGCGGACTGGAGCAGTCTCCACCTATATCGACGGACAGAGGGTGGTTACGAGTTTGACGCAGGCTCGGGTCAAACTCCGCGCTACGTCAAGCTCGGCTATGGCGTCGTCTCGAAGTTCGGCCTGTGCTACTGGATCATCGGAGGACTCTCGATTGCGTTCGTCTTGGTGCGATGGGCCGAAAACCGAAGCCTGCGCGGATCCTCTGATCCCGTGGAGCGGCAAGACCGAGATATTCCACCAACGGCGATGGCGTAGGCCCTCCTGCTGGGGCTTGTCCGCCGTCATCTGGGTCTCTCTGGAGCACGGCCCTATCGAGAGGGCCAATCCCGGATGGCCTCCTGCTCGGCGGGACTCAAGCTGGGCGGACGGACGACCTGGGCTCAGCGGCTGGCGCGAGCTTCGTGATCGAAGGCGTGGGGCTGGGTGGTCTGGTTAGGAGAGGTAGTGGCCGGTGCCGCGGTTGTAGACGAATGTGTGGAAGTACTGGGCTTCGGTGTGCTGGCTTGCGATGATGTGGCCGGTTGCGTCGCGGGCGATGAGCGTGATGGGTGCGCCGCCGGGGAGCAGCATACGGGTGGGGATCGGGAACAGGAAGATGGTGTGTCCTGCGACGATCCATTTGGAGCGGTGGGCGTGGAGCGCCGCGCCGCGGCCGCCTTGGAGTGTGAAGGTTTCGGCGTTTTTGGGGCCGACTCCCCAAAACACGAACGGTGCGACCTGTACCTGGTTTTGGCTGTCGAGCCAGGCGGTCGGGCCGAGGTTGGCGAAGGGGGTGAGCGTTTCGCCGGGTTGGCTGCATGACCAGTAGCCGCCGCCTTTGGGGGTGGCGGTGGCTCCGCAGATCCGGCCGTTTGAAAGCGGGGTGAGAAACGCTGTTTCTTGCCACCAGTTGGTCGGCCCGTTGTGGTCGAAGCTGGCGGGCTGTCGCAGTCGGAAGATGACCTGTGATTGTGATGGGATGGCGTGTAGCCGCGAAGGCCAGGGGAAGTGCGTGACGATCTGCTGTTCGAGCGGGCCGCTGGCGTGCTGTGAGACGCCCACGATCTCCAGTATCCGCTGGTGTGTCACGGCGACAAACCCGCACGCCACTGCTGCGGCGACCAGCACTGGGGCCACCCATGCGCGGCGTGACCGTCCTGGGCGGGGCGAAGTGGTGTGGCGCGCCCGGGCTTGGACATCGACCCATTCGGCTTGGGTTGGTGGCGTGGGTGGCAGGTAGTGGTCGAGCCGCTTCGTCAGATGCTCGGTGAATCGGTCACTCATCAGCTTCGTCTCCAATCACGCGCCGAAGCGCCGCGTGGGCTGTGTTCAAGGTCGCTGCAACCGTCCCTGGCTTGATGCGGAGCGTCTCGCCGATCTGGTCGTAGGAAAGATCGGCGTAGTAGCGCAAGAACACCACCAGCCGTTGCCGCTCGGTCAACCCCAGGAGGGCTGCTCTCAGTTTCGGGTCAGCGTCACCAACCGGCATCGCCGGTGGCGGATCCGACGTGCCGTGACGATCCGACGTCTGCCACCACCGCCGTCGCGCCTGCCGGGCGTGGTCTCGCGCCGTGTTCACCACGATCCGCCAAAGCCACGCCTGCGCGTCACCGATGCTGGCGTCAAACGATCGCGCTGCCAAGGCGCGAGCAAACCCCTCCTGCACGCAGTCGTGAGCCGACCCGCGATCCCCGGTGATCGCAGCCGCCACACGAACGTAGCTCGCATACCCTTCCAGGTAGGCCCGCTCCACCCAATCCATCTGTGAGTCGCTGGTGTCCAACACGCTCCATGCTGGCTGCATACCCTCTACTACGACGCACGCCCAGATTTCCTTTAGACGACGCAGCCTCGCCCAAACAGCCGCCGCGCCCGGCCATGCCAGCCACCGCGCTGCGAGGAAAGTTTCGGTATCGTGGCGGAGATGGATGACCGAGACTGGCCCGTAACGCTCGATCAGGCCATCGGCAAGGTGGCGGCCGCGAGCGACACCTACCGGGCTGCGATAGAGGCGGCGAGCCGCGCCGGGGAGTGCCTTCCCACCTCAGTCGTTGGAAGCCGTCTTTATCTGATCTGGGCGGCGCTGACTGATCGGTATGAACTCAAGCCGGATGAGCAGCCCCCGGCCATCGATCAGATGCGTCAGGCGGCCACTGAGTGGATAGCAGTGGTGGATGATCCAGAGGCTCGCGCTGGTTACCTTGACCACTGGCAGTACACCGTCTTGGACTACGAGCGCGATCCCCCGCCGCTTCCGTGGCACCTAAGCTCCGCCTGGCGCGGGCATTCAATCCTCACTCTGTGTATCTCTAGAGAATGACCTCCAGTCGGGAGGGCCAGTCCCGGATGGCCTCCAGATCGGCTTGAGTCCCAGGCTGGAGACAGACGATCCCTGGGCTCGGCGGCTGGCGCTGGCCCCGTTCCTGAGCAGTGGCTGAGCCCCGTGATCGCGCTACCTCCCCCGGACGCTACCCAACACCGGGCTAGAGCCCCGCCACCTCCCACCGCGCCACGCGAACGCTCAAGAGGTTGGGTCTCACTCGCCGATAGGGAGGCTGTGGACGACTTCGCCTTGCAGTGGAGACGGCGTGAGCGGGCTGGCACCGCCCATAGTCCCGTGCGGTTTCTGGACTTTGTGGTTGGCGGTACGTCGTTGTACGACCTGCATCGCCGCGATCTTGTCGCGCCCCTGGGCTGAGGTGTCAGTGGGATGCAGGAACAGACTGTGCTCAAGCTCCTGGGAGAAGCCTCGCCCGACATCGAGGGCAGTCGCGTTGCGATCTATGTCTGCCCCGAGTGCGGTGACGTGAACTGCGGGGCGATCACTGTTCGGCTTGTCCGAGAGCAGGGCATCGTCACTTGGGCGAATGCGGCAGACTCCTGGCTGGACAACGGAGCCGATCGTTGGCGTCACGATCCACTCGGATGGCCGACTTACCGGTTCGAGGAAGCGGCGTATCGCGAGCCGCCGAGCGGCGTAGGTAGCCTCCGTTCCGCGCAAAGGCGGGCCGGGCCTCGCCACCACCGACAACGCTGCGTCAACGCTCCGCGCAATGCTGGGCCAGCGTTCCTACTCGATCCAGCCGCATCCCGTGACGACGCTGCCCGCAAGCGCCGACAGCACCGGCGAGCCGAGGACGAGCAGCACCATCACACCTCTCAGGCCGTCGAACGCAAACAAGAATCCAAGCGCGATCGTGAGATAGAAGGTGACCATTGTGGTCACGACCCCAGCGGCTTTCGCACGCTTGGAGGGGCCGTCGTTTCGACGCGCGAGGATCTTGAACACCGCTGCGAGCCACAGCACCGTGACAACGACGATCCCCACGCCGAAGATCACATCGGCCTCACCCGGAGCGCCCTGCCCGTTGTCGCCCCCGTAGCCGTTCGTCACTATCGCCACCAGCACTACTACGGCTACTAAGGGCACGGTCACGATGAGGGAAAGCTCCGAAACGACCAGCAACGGTGTGTAGATGATCGAATCGCGAGTAGACGGCGAGGTGCCGGAGGCTTCCATAGGGGTGATTATCGGCAGCGCTGACACGACTCACAACCCCGCCTGAACGCTCCGCCCAACGCTGTAGCGAGATCAAAGAAGGCTACGCAGGTTTGTCGCGACGCAGGTTCTGCGCGTGCTTCATCAAGCAAAGCGCCGTAAATCCGGCGACGACCCCGTCTTGAGGCGGAGTCAGGCGCGGCTCCGAGGGCCTCAAGGCCGACAGCTAGGGATCGACCTCAAGGTTCGGCCGTCGTCTGCCACCGCCCGCGACCCAGTCGCAACATACGGGCGACGGTCGTGACCGCTCCCGAGTCCGCCGCGATGGAGTTTTTTCAGTCGAGGGTGAAGAATGCGTGGCTTGGGAGCGTTGAGTAGTCAGTGAGCCGATCGATGGAGGCAGCGACTATGGGCAGCTTGAGGCGCGGTGCAGTGGCAATGATGTTTGTCGCGTGGCTTTGCTCGTTGGCGGGTTGTGGCCAGGGTGGCGTATCCCAGCTGATACGACGTTCAGGCGCGACTGCTGGCCTGCAGGCGCGAGGCGGAGTGTTGCGGACGGTGTCTGCGCATCAGCTCCGAGTTGTCGGAGTCACTCTGGTGAAGACTCGACCAAAGCGCGGGGACGTCTCTGCTGGCAGGGCCGATTCGGTGGCGAGGAGGGCGACGGGTCAGCGAGCTGTCCGGGAGACCGTTCACGGTGTGTGCAGCACGTCAGGCTTCGCCGACCGGTCGTGCTGGGTGGTGTCGCTTGTCGCTCCGCGGATGACTGACGCTGGGTTGTGGGGTCAGCCGATCGCGTCGAACCTGTCAGCGCGGGGGAGATTCGAGCTGGCGTTGGTGGGGGCGCGTAGCGGTCGGGTGCTCGCGATCATTGCCAGCACGGTGCCCAGAAGTCCCGCGAGTGGGACGTGATCGACTACGTTGGTTCGGGCGGGTTGTCGTCGGTCGCGTCTACACGGCGAGGGTTGACTGAGATGGATCGCAGCAGGTCGGTGGGTCAAGAGCACGACCAACACGCGGAGCGGCGATTGGTGCGAGCCGCGCAGGCTGGTGACCAGCGAGCGTTCACCGACCTGATCCGCCCGATCCACGCCCGGCTGCGGATGCTGGCGGCTCGGTTGGTCGCAGATCAGTGCGACGACGTGCTGCAAGAGGCGTACCTGCGAGCGTATCGACGGCTCGGGACATATCGGCTTGGTGTGTCCCCGTTCGAAGCGTGGATAGCTCGCATCGTCTACACCCAAGCGATGACGATCCTGCGGGTTCAGGCTCGCCGACCCACCACGGAGCTGGCCGATCTCCCGGCCGTCGAGACAGACACCGCTCGGGCGATCGACCTTTCCACAGCGTTCGACGCGCTGGCACCGGATCAGCGAGCAGCGTGTGTGCTGGTTCACGTGCTCGGGTTCAGCTACAACGAGTGCGCCGAGATCCTCGGCATACCGGCAGGGACAGTCGCCTCGCGTATCCACACCGCTCGACACCACCTACAACGGTTCCTTGGAGATGATGATCGTGGATAACACGGGCCAAGACGCGTTTGGCCGCGCTCTCGCCGCACTGCCAATACCCGCCGAACGCCCCCAGTTTTGGGCCGACCTCGAACACCAACTCACAGCCTCGCCGACACCCCAGCCTCGCCGATCCCGAAGCCGCCACTGGCAGTGGCCAGCCGCCGCCCTCGCAGGAGTCGCAATCGTCGGATGCCTGGCACTGATACTGGTCTTGGGCCAGCGCCACCACGAAAGCACCACATCCACCCAAGCAACCCAACCACGAACAGCCACACCCGGAAGCGACTGGTCACCAACCACCAACAATGGGTTCGGCGACGTACCAAGCCCCTGGACGCCGCGGCTCACCCCTCCCGACCCGGCGGCAAGGCGCGTCACCCTCGCACAAGCCGCCAGTCTTGCCCCCTTCATAGTGCGACACCCGACAGCCGTCCTGCAGGACACCGATCTCCGCGAGGCGTGGTACTGGCCGCTCACCGACGACCAGGGAAAGCAGATCGACGCAGTGCTGCTCGAATACCCAAAGGTCGAAATCATCCAGCAGACCAACGACTCCACCCAAAACCCGGCAACCCACTACCAGGGCGAAGCGAAAACCAACGCCGATCTCGGAGCGAGAACAGCGATCGTCCAAGGCCAAACCGCATACGTCATACCGCCAGCTACCGACAGCACCGGTACTCGCCTGCCCGGTGGCGTCGAGTTCACCCTCAACACCACCAACATCACCGTCCGTGGCTACTACCCGACCAACGCCCTCCTCGACATAGCCCGCAGCCTCACACCGACCAACGCGACCAACTGAATGACCCGCCGCCGCCCCCGAACCACCCGCAACACCGGGCAACGCACTATTCCTACGTGACGACCGCGTATCGCTTGCGCAGGTCATCGACCTTCCGTTTGCCCTGCTCGGTGCCGAACGACCACCAAGAGAGTTCGTCTGACTCGGCGCGGAACATTCCGTAGGGCGCACAAACCAGCGCCATCTCCAAGTCCGGCTCGTGTGTCAGCCACCATCCGCGAGAGGTATCCCATAGCATCAGGCGCCCACTCGCACCGTGTACCTCCGCCACCCATTCAAAGAGGGCGCGACCGTGAGCCAACGCATCGGCGGGGACGGTCACCGGGCGCACCGGGATCACGAATGACTCCGAGGTCTGGGTGCCGTCCGGGTGATTCGTGATCCACCCGTCAGTCTCAGGGTGATCGTCTATCCGCAGCGAGAACACGGTTGCTTGGCTAATCGAGCGCCATTCATCGTCGTCCAAGCTCAGTGAACCAAGAATGATCCCCGTTTCGCGGATGGTGACTGTGCAGTCCGGGATCGGCTGCGGCCACCCATCCCGCAGTGAAAACGGCAACGCGTCTGTCTCGGGCCTCACCATCGCACACGAAGTATAGGCGTGCACCGGGATCTGCGAATGGGATCCTTCAAGCGAGCGGCTGTCCTGCCGAAGCCTCTCGTCCACTGGATAAACGGCGGAAACATGCCTCGACGGAAAAGCGCACCGTCGATCACCGCTTAGCCGAGGGCGTCCGGTTCTAAGCTTGCGCGCCGAATCGATCGTCGGAGGCGCCTGCTGGGCGGTCAGGACGCCTCCGTGTGGGGATTGACATCGCATATCACGCAGGCTATACATAGCTCATGAGCTATATCGAAGGTGATGGCGGTGTCCCGGTCGATCGGGCATCAAGAGCGGATCGGCACCTGCCGATAGGAAAGAGCGATGGTGACTGAGGCTGACCAGGATCACGGGGCCAGCAGCGATCAGCGAAATCTCTGGTGGCTGCGCCTGACAGGCGGTGCGCTTGGCGCGGCCCTGCTGTGCCTCATCGTGGCGACGACGTTCGCGCCGAAGGACGCTGCGGCGTGCATTCCGAGCGCGAACTTCACCCGCCTGGTCTACCTCTCTGGAGCGTTGACCTTGCTGGGCGGGATCTCAGCGTTTGTCGGAGTGTTCTCGGCGGCCGGTCTGCGGCGGTGGTTCGCGATCTGCCTGGGGACGCTCCCAGTGCTGGCCGTCGCCTACCTCATCGTCTCGCTCTCGGCGATCAATGCCATGAACTGCCCCGCATAGCCGATGTCTGCTGAGCCTTCGCCTACTCCGCCGCCTGAAGCTCGCCGGACGCGATACCAACGCGCCGCGCGCGCACTCATCGTGGTGTGGCTGGTGTGGGCGGCGATCGTTGGCCTCGGCTGGTCAGAAGCCATCCCTCCCAAGGCATACGGCGGCAACGGCCCTCTTCTGGTCGGTGTCACGGTCGCTCTGATCGGCTCCATCGTGATGTTCGTGCTCGGCGGCTGGAAGATCATCGCAGTTGCCATCAACAGGAAGTCCGCCGATGCTGGAGCGCCGGGGGTCTGGATGATCATCTTCATCTGCACACTGGCGCTCAACCCAGCCACCAGGGCGATTCACTGGATCCTCTAAGCAAGCACCACCCACACTCTGTGTGTCTCAAGAGAACGACCCCCCATCGCGAGGGCCATGCCGGGATGGCCTCCTGATCGTGTGACTGCGGCCGGTCGAGACGGACGACTTGAGGGCTCAGCGGCTCCGGGACATCGTGATCAAGCGGGTGGAGCGATGCCCACGTCGCGCCAACGTTGACAGTTGCGCGGCGGATCTTCACCGGCTTCAGCGTGGGCTAGGACGCTCAGACGACGTAGCTGATCAGCTTGACGGTGATCGGCTTCTGGTCTGTGGTGGTGACGGTTTTGTGGGGCTGGGTCGAGAGTGCGCGGGTGGCGGGGCCGTAGGTGATGGCGGTGACGGTGTATGTGCCGTTTGGGAGGGCGGCTGCGAATCGTCCACGGGTGTTGGTGGTGAGGTGGCGGACGATGGTGGCGCCGTTGGCGGTGGTGCCGGAGATGAGGATGTGGACGTGTGGGAGTGGTCGTGCGGCGTTGGTGCTGCCGGTTGAGGTGGGCGGGCCTCCTTCGATGACGACTTGGCCGGAGATCGCCGGTGACGATGGTGGGGGGAAGTGCACGGTTGTTCCGGCGCTTGCGTTGGCGCACCCAGAGGCCAGAACTAGTATCGCTAGGACGGCGACGAGAGGCGCGGGCACACGTGGTGTGATGGTTTTGATGGTGGTCGTCTCCCGTTGATTGGTCAGTGGGCGAGGGTGTCGATTTCGGCGTTCAACTCGTTGACGACGGAGGGGGAGCCTGGGCCGCGTACGATGGCGTGGATCGTGACCGCCCCCTGGTGGGCGGTGTAGGTCGTTATCTGGACACCGTCGATGGTGGCTCTTCGAGCAGCGGTAGCGGTCAGGTGAGGGAGCCGCTGGGGATCCCGGTGCAGGCCCTGGATGGTGATCAGTCGTTGCGCGCTGCCGAGATGCGTCATCACGGGGCTGGTGCCAGGTGGGGTCTGGCGCGGGACAGAGGGGATCGGGTTGGCGACTCCGAAGCTCGCGACGAGGGTCGAGGAGGAGGGTTGTCTCACCGTCCACCCGTTACTGGAACCGCTGTTGGTGGTTGTGACGATCACCCCCGCGATAAGCGCGACCACGACCGCTGCCAGGGCTGCTCGGCCCCAGCGGGCTCGGTGACGACGCAAGGGTTGTCGGGCATGCCTGCCATCGCGGGACGCTGCCCCTTGCCGAACTCGCCGCCGACAGTCAGCCTCGGCTTCTGCGTAGAAGTCATGGCGGGTGTCGCTCGGCGCGGCAGCGAGCAGCGCTTGGCGGACGGGGATCTCGAACTCGGGGATGTCAGCCACGATTGGACGGCCTCGATTCAGACAGGGCTTCGCGTAGCTGGCGACGTGCGGTGTTGAGCCGCGATGCGACCGTTCCTGGCTTGGTGTTCGCGGCCATGGCCGCCTCGTCGTATGACAAGCCCAGATAATCGACCAGCAAGATCGCCTCACAAAGCGGGCCAGACAAGCGGCGCAGGGCGATCCCGAGATCGAGCCCCAACTCTCGCTGACCGCCTGCTCTGGGTTCGTCCACCACCGGGCCGAGATCTTCTCGGCTGGTTCGTCGATGGGTGTCATACGCCAAGCGGCGCACGATGATCATCAACCACCCCAGGACAGCCTGAGGCTCGCCGCGAAACTTGGGGAAGCCCTCGAATGCCCTGATGTAGGCGTCTTGCAGCACGTCTTCCCACGAGTTCGGTGCCAGGCCGTAGGCGACCGGCCTCAACTCGCGATGGTATGCCTCAAAAATCGTCGTCACAGCTTCCGGCTCCTGCTGCCTGGCTCGCTCAAGTAGTTGAAGGTCAATCACAAAGAAAGTCTCTACCAGTAAGACGGCCGGAGCGGCGGATTCCTTCGATGGTGCCTTGATGCCCGCTCACGGCGGCATTGGCCGTGGCTACCTTCCCGGACAAGCGAGTTGTCCGAAGGGCTACGCCCGGATGGCCTCCTGATCGTGTGACTCCGGCAGACCAAGACAGACGACCTAGGCTCAGCGGCTGGCGCGAGCTTCTTGGTCGAGGTGTGCTGACCGGGTGGGATGCGCCTCCGCTCGGCTGTGTCTGGGCGTCGTAGGGGTTGCCAGATCGCGCGGCATCTCGCACGATGAGAGAGTGAAGCCCTCCTGTCGCCTCGGAGTCTGCCCGGCGTGAGGCGGCTTGTTGTCACCTTCATCGTCATGTTGACGATGCTGCTTGGGGGTCACCACCTTGCGGAATCGTCCTCAGCCTCTGACTTGGCCTCGCCGTCCCGAGCCGTCTCCAGCGTGCCCGGCCGCACCTACTGGATGGGGTCGCACCCAGCCGGATGCTCGGTCGCCAAGGTCAGAACGTTGGGCTCTCCGGCCGTGCCGCTTCCGATCCATCGCTCAACGACTGTGTCGTACACGGGCTGCGATCGCTCCACGTTCGGTGTCACCGCGATCTATGTCGCGACCGTCCTTGTGGCCTCGAACGCTCAGAAGCGGCATATCGAGGCGTACCGTGCGAGCTTCGGCGGCCACGTCGCCACCGTCGTTTACCTCGATCTGCCGCAGGCCACGATCCAGATCCAACTCTTCGGCTCGGTCACGAGGGCACAGGCGCTGGCGATCGTCCGCCAGAACGAACCACGACTGGCGCAAGCGGGCGGACGAACGTAAGCCTGGGATCGGCGGCTGGGGCGGGGGGTTTTGTTGAGAGCGCGGAATCGGTGAAACCGCTGCGTGTTGGACACCCCGCCGCGCGCTGGGCCGCTGTCAGGGTCTCCCTCGCGCGTGGGTGCGGCTATGAGCCGTTGGTCGTGTCCGTCGCGCGGTCACGTTGCGATGAGGGCGGGCCGACCTGGGCGTGGGCGAACTGGGTGGCCAACATCGCCGGGAGCGTGTTGGAGTGGCGCGGCGCCCCATGAGCAGGGGCCTTGGTCTGTGCCATTCTGTCGGATTGGCCCCACTGAACGGCGGCGACGGCAACGAGGGCGGCTACCACCGTGATCAACATGAGAACCTTTTTGCGCATTACGCTAACTGTAGACCTCCGAGCCGCAAAGGCAATGCTGCGCGTGCCCTGTTCACCAACTCTTCACCCTGCCCGGATATTTCTGCTCGCCACAGTGGCGTGGGTGAACTTCTCGGTCGCCTGTACCGTCTCAGAGGGCATGAGGTTCAACCGAGCGGTCGTGGGAGTGATGGCACTGGTGGTGAGCGTGCTTGCCGTTGGATGCCTGGGATCGAGCAGCCCCGATCCGGCTCCTCAGAGTGTGGGCGATGGGGCGGCTCGTCTAGCACATACGAGCCTGGTCAGCTACGCGGCGATTCCGCGGGTGGATCGCAAGCCGTGTGCGAGGTCGGGGCTGTCGCCATGTCAGGCGGTCGGCATTGTCCGCTTGCGCTACGTGCTTGATCGTTGCGCCGAGAGCGGGTCGTGCTCTTCGCGCGTGATTCATCCGACGAGGGTTGTCGGCTTGGGAGACCTGAGCAGGGCAAACGGCTGCACTCCCACCAAGTGCGGGTTTGCCGCCATCCTCACCAGCCCGCCCATCCCGCACTCGGGCCGGTGGGAGATCACTCCGCCCAGGCTCTCGGACGGAACATCTGCCGCATCGGTGGTGTTCTGTGTGAAGCCGTACACCACCACCAGCATCGTGGTCACCTACCACGCCACTACCAGCACCGCTGTCACCACGTCCAAGCTCGTCAGCACGGCGACGGATGGGTTGGCTGAACGCGACTCAGTCTTCAGGGTGTACCCGGCTGAGCGAGTGACTGTTGCCAGAGCGCCAGCCGCCTACACGCCCCCGGTATCGAGGCGGGATGTGCTGGCGTCGTTCCTTGCACGCAATGTGCCGGTCACGCCCACGCCAAGTTCGGAGAACCCGCGCATCTTGCTGGCCGACGTGACCGAGCGCGCTCCCAGCTATCCGGGGCTCGCGCCTGGAGGAACGTATCCAGCCTGGGTCGTGACCTATCCCCGCACAAGAGCCGTGTCGTATGGGCCAGCCTTCAAGGGTGGGCACGCGCGCTGTCGGTTCGTCGCGATCTACGACCTGAAGATCCGGGCCTGGACGACGTATTTCCAAAGCTGCCGCTAGGCGAGCCTCCCAAACCATGACAACTCTGTGTGTTTAGAAGGAATGATCCCTATCGAGAGGCGATGCCCGGATGGCCTCCGGCTTGGCGGGACTCAAGCTGGCCGGACAGACGGCCTGGGCTCAGCGGCTGGCGCGAGGTTGTGGGACGAGTGGGCAGTCCTTCCGCCGCCAGCTACGACGCTGGCTAAACGACGTGATGCTTGCAACCGCACCGGGCGTTAGGCTGGTGCTTGTGGATATCCCTGGCCCTTTCCCGCTGCACGGCGAGGTTCAATGGCTTGCGCCCGAGGGAGGTGGACGAGCCGTGCACCTTGGTGACTGGGAACCGGGCTCGACCCCGTTGCTCGCTGTCAACGGGTGGCGTGAAGATGTGGGAATCGATGATGGGTTTGCCAGCTTCGTGGTGAGGGGGTTCGATCCGGCAAAGAGCCGGTCAAAGTGCGAGGCGCGCTGGCTCGTGCAGCAGTCGGGCGACGAGTTTCAACTCCGCGCAGGCGACACGATCGTCGTCAGCGCTGGGCCTCGACCCGTTGGTCGATTCCTGATCGAGTGGGTAGATCCCGCTGAGTCGGCCCCCGACTGAGGGCTGGACAAAACCCCGCCGCCGCGACAACGCTCGAACTTGAACCTACTGCCCTTGAGGATCTTCGCGGCGGTACTGCGGCAGGATCCGGTCGAAGAAGAAATCGAGAGCGCGAGCGGATTCCAGGTTCTTTGGAAGTTCAGTGTGGGCGAGCACCCCGGTGATCTCTGCGCTGCCATCGGCGATGGAGCGCAGAGTCAACGACCAGATCTCCTCGCCCGTCCAGCTTCGGTGCAAGTGAACCACAGCGCCCTCACAGAAGAAGAACCACTTGTCGTCCATCCCGTCGGGCCGGTGGCCGTGGCGCAGCACGTCCGCGTCCTCTCTGGCCAGCACTCGCTCGTAGGGCAGCGTGCGCCAACTCTCTAGCGGCGTTGACTTCCAGTCTCCACGTCGAACCTGCACAGGAGCATTATGGGCACGCGCATCGCGGAAGGCCAGCGTCAATCAACGACTTGGTCGGCGAGGACTAGCAGTCGCCACAGCACACCCCAAGCCGATGCAACGCTTGTGCTGGCAGGATCCTGAGCTACGAGTCGAGCGCGTTGAGGATGCGATCGATCCACAGTGCTTCGTATCCCGCACCAGAATGAGCCGCACCACCTGGACAACGCTCAGGCCCGCCGCCGTATCCGCCCCAACACCCGGTAAAAGCTCCGGCGTAGGGAGTTACGCATTCGGTATGAGCGTGGTGCCGAGGGCTGGACGTAGCCGAGAAGCTCGTAAGCGGTGATGGTCGGGTGCCCGGAGAGCCACGCGGCGTACGTTCGGTTGAGGCCGTCAAGGATTCCGAGTCCCGGAGGGCGATGGGTACGGCACACCACGATCGGTGGAACGGGTTCTCCAGCTCGAATCCTTCCCAGAGCGACCGTTGGGCTCCAATCTAGGGAAGGGAAGTATCGGACGTCCTCAAGCTCTGTCAGGTCGATCTCGATCAACCGGTACTCAGCTGTGTCAGCGACGAGTCCGAGATGGTCAAGGCTGGTCTCGATATCTGGATCGTCGAACCGCTCTAACGAGGAATGCGGGATTGGGCCAGGGTCGAGGATTCTCACGGGCACGTCTAGTCTGCCACCACCGCTTCACCGAGTGAAGCGGTCGTCAAGACTCAGCCATTGCCTGGCACCGCCCCCGAACCAGCGGCAACGCTCGGGCAAAGCTCGGCTTCGGTTCGCCACCACCCCCAACGCTGCGCAACGCTCGGTCAGCGACCGACTGGCGGCTTCCGCCCAAGCTTCTTGGCGATGGCCGCGAGGCGCTCGGGACTCAGCATAAGCTCCCATAGTCCCCAGTAGTCGTTGTAGATCCGGGCGTTGATCCACGGTTTTATCGCGTCGTCCAGCGATGGGTCGTCCCACAGGTGCTCGTAGAAACTCACCGCGACGGAGTTCCACACGTTCTTCTCGGGATTAGCGGCGCACCACGACGCATACCCATAGATCCGCCGGAGATACTCGTCGTCCTCGCCCGTCCGGTGTAGATGGCGAGCCATATCCAAGAGCACCATCCAAAGGTCGTACGGGCTCTCGATGCTCGCGTGGTCGTTGATCTCGCGCTGGACTTCCGGGAACGTCGCTACCGCCCGCTCCCTCCATCCCTCGCTCTGAGCAGCGCTGGCTATAGGAGGTCGGCCCTGGTCGCCTTCTCGCTTGGATCGACTCATACCGGGGGCATCGGCGTTCGGCGACCCCGTCTTGAGGCGGAGTCAGGCGCGGCTCCGAGGGCCTCAAGGCCGACAGCTAGGGATCGACCTCAAGGTTCGGCCGTCGTCTGCCACCGCCCCCGAACCAGCCGCAACGCCCGTCAACGCTCGCCCACCGCCAACTCCAAGCTGTCGCTGCCGAAACGAGCTGACCCGCCACGGGGACGATCTGCCAAACGACAGGCCGCAGATCTCCAGGGTCTGCGCCTGAGTGAGGACGCCCTGCTCAGGTCGCGCTGGCAGGCCCAGGCCCGTTAGAGCACGTGTAGTGCCACGTCGATCCCGAGTGCGAGAAGGAACGGTGCCAAGATGAACGCGGCGAACTTGGCCACGTCCTTTGGGTTTCGCCTCAACGGTTGTTTCACGCTCATGACAAATATCCTATCGGCGGATGCTGTGCCGTCTCCGCGCCACTGCGCTGGGCCGTGCCGGGGTCTCCTAGGGCTTGCCAGATCGCGCGGCATCCCGCACGATGAGAGTGTGAACCCCCCTTCTCGTCCCCTCGGAGGGTGCCCCGCGTGAGGCGAATCGTCGTCATCTTCATCGCCGTTCTGACGATGCTGCTCGGGGGCTACCACCTTGTGGAATCCTCTTCAGCGTCTGACTTGGCCCCGCCGTCGCCTGCCGCCTCCCTCGTGCCCACCCACACCTATTGGATGGGGTCGCACCCAGCGGGGTGCTCGGTGGCCAAGGTCAGGACATTGGGCTCCCCGGCCGTGCCGCTTCCTATCCATCGCTCGGTGACGGTGTCGTACAGGGGCTGCGATCGCTCCACCTTCGGCGTCACCGCCATCTATGTCGCGACCGTTCCCGGAGCGTCCAACTCTCAGAAGCGGCATATCGAGGTGTACCGTGCGAGCTTCGGCGGTCACATCGCTACCGTCGTTTACCTCGATCTGCCCGAGGCCATGATCCAGATCCAACTCTTTGGATCGGTCACGAAGAGTCAGGCGCTCGTGATCGTCCGCCAGAACGAACCGCGGCTTGAGCAACGAGTGGGCGGAGGAAGATAGGCCGAGGCCCGGCGGCTGGCGCGGGCTCGCGGTTCAGGAAGCTAGGAGGTGGTTGCGCCTGCGTCGTGCTGGAGCGCTTTGGCGGCCGTCTGTTCTTCCTGGTGGAAGTGCGAGCCGCCCACGACCTGGACGACGATGTTGACTCCGTCTGGGAATGTGCGGTCGATGTCGCCGCCGTCGAGCACCCACCATGGGGTGCCGTCGATGGAGATCTGTTTGACTCTGACGAGGTGGCCGGGGTGCGGTGTCTCATCGACCTGGAGATACCCCTTGGTTGGCGTCTTGTAGTTGATGTCTACGTGGCCAGGGTTCACCACCCCGCCCCCGTAGATGTAGCCCGCGGGAAGCTCGGGGATGTGGGCTGTGAACCCGCTCTTCGCGTCGAATGCAGCCACGTTCGCGGCGGGGACGACAGCGTTGGTGAACGTGGGTAGCGACAACGCTGCCGAGCTACTGCCGCATCCCGACGACATCGCAGCCAGCATGGCGAGCGCAGCGACGGTCGGGAGTATCCAGCGGGGTGGTGGGAGGGGCATCATGGTTCGATCGGCGAGAGCAGGTCTCTTCTTGAGCAAGACGGTATCGCGTCGTGGTTGGGGTCGCGTGGACGGGCTCGACTTCACCGGCGCAGGCGAGGGCTGGGTCTAACCGACGTATCGCCCCCCATCACGAGCGGCGACTCCTCAAACCCGTGACAATGCGGTACGCGCCCACGTCGCGGGGATCACGAGGGAGCAGTCCTGGCTCAGGCCGAGGAGACCGAGCCTCGAACTCCACTCTGTGTGTATCTCAAAGTTCAGGATCAGGACGACACGGAGGCGTGCTCATCCTGATCCCGATCTCCGGGTTTTCCGCCGCCGTGACCGAGCGTCGGTTGGGAGCGAAATAGTCACGGTTTGGCACAGCTACTCGCTACGGTCGTGATATAGTCACGCTTCTGATCCTTTCTGTGACTAAAGTCGCCGATCGGCCCTCGAAGCGCCTGGATGCCGACCTGCTCTCCTCCGGCGAGATCGAATCGCTGATCAAGGTGTGCTCGAACCGAGCCCCGACCGGGGTGCGCAACCGCGCCATGATCGCGCTCGCCTGGCGGAGTGGTCTTCGTATCGGCGAGGTGCTCGCGCTCAAGCCGAAGGATGTTGATCTCGATGCCGGGACGTTGGTCGTCCAGCACGGCAAGGGCGACAAGCGCCGCGTCGTGGGTCTCGACTCCGGCACCGTGGCGCTGCTGGCGCGATGGCTCGACGTGCGCAAGAAGCGCGGCATCAACGGCCGCGCCACCGTGATCTGCACCCTGGACGCTGGCGTGATCCAGCAGAGCTATGTCAGGCACCTGCTCCCGCGCGTGGCCGCCAAGGCGGGGATCGAAAAGCGCGTCCATGCCCATGCACTCAGGCACAGCTACGCGATCGAGCTTGAGCGCGAGGGCGCGACCATCTCCACCATCCGCGACCTGCTCGGCCACTCGTCAGCGGCAGTGACCGACCGCTACCTCAGGCGGTTGGGAGCGGGCGAAGCGGTCGAGTTCGCCCGTAACCGCGAGTGGTCTTTGTAGCCGCGCGACCAATATCATTGGCTGATGGCCGATCTTACCGAGCCCGCCGACGACATCACGCTCGCTTTCGCCCGGAATCTCATGGCTGACCGGCGCTTCCAAGCGCTGACCAAGGGCGAGCGCTTGGCCCTCCTTTCAATCGCACTGCTGTACACCGATGCAGAAGGCTATTTCATCGATCTGTCCAGCTTTGAAAGCGACACCGGGTTGCCGATCGCTGTGTTCCAAGGGGCATGCCCCACGGTATTCGAGACCGGCCTACTCGCAGCGATGCCGGTCGCCACAAACACCAGCGTGATCCAGTTCGATCCGGCCCTGCTGCCCTGACGAAACGACAGCCCATCATCAACCGTTCATGGTGGAGTGGGCCGCTTACACCGATACACCGAGCGCCACCATCGCCTCGACTAAGCGCTCGCGGTACCAGCCTGGAGCAGCCACCTCGCCGTGGTCGATCTGCTCGATCAGGCGGCGGAGGGTCTCGGCCGCCTCGCGCTGCTGGGCCTCGCTCATGGGGGCGATCCTAGTCCGGGCTCAGGACGGCCGCAGAGCGGTCAGCGGTGGTTGAAGAGGCCCACAAACACGGTCAGCGTCCCCACCATCAACAGGGCTCACGGCGGTGTGGCCCAGTCGGTCGAGGATGACGCCGGGCACGATCAGCGCCAGCCCTCCGAAGATCAAGATCGACGGCCAAGGCTCCTGGCGACGGCGCGGGAGCCCAACGATCGGCTCCTTCTCTGCCTGGGTGACTATCGCGTCCATGCTCCATGGCACCTGCTCGGCGCAAGGGAGGCGCTCTTCGCGCTGAGGTTCGTTGTCCACGTCGCGTCTCTTACCCGCGCTGTCCGGCTCTCGGGATGCGGCCTGTCCAGATGCGTATCGCGACGACAAAGAACGCGATACCAGCCGCGAGCATGATCACTCCGCCCCGTCCCTCGCTGCCAACCCCAAGCAGTTCGGCGACACCGATCAGGAACAACACAGTGCCGAGGATGCAGAACAGCGCCGCTCGCGCTGGCCAGTTTGCCTTGGACTCGTTCATGCATCCAGCGTACACCGCCACCACTGAAGTCCAACCATGCGACCGCCATCGCACTTCGGCGCGGGGCTACCCTGGGAGCATGAACCTCTGGCTCGACGACATCCGCCCCTCCCCTGATGGCTGGGAGCACGCCCGCTCGGTGAACGAGGCGATCACCCTGCTCAAACAGAGCCCCTGCGAGCTTGCGAGCCTTGACCATGACCTGGGCGATTTCGAGCCTGATGGCGGTGATGGCTTCAAGCTGGTGCTGTGGATCGCCGAGCACGACCGCTGGCCGAGCCGGGGGATCAGAGTCCACTCTGCCAACCCGCCTGGGATGCGGCGGATGCTGGTCGACATCGACCACTACGGGCCGTACCCGCCTTCCAACGGGATCAGCCGAGGCGCATGGACGGAGTAGTTGCGAACTCTCGAATGCTGGCGCTGGACATTCTGCCGTTGTCGTCGAGCGAGGTGTTGCTGGATCCTCGGCTCGATGCCGTTCTAGGAGACGGCTTTCAGGAGCTACGCGGCTGTGTTGTACTTGCTGGCTTGGTGGCTTCGGCTGCTCACGTGACCGTCTCCTCATGCGGGGATGAGACCGGGTTCGAGGCGTTCGTCAACCACGTCCACGTCGAAGACGTGCTTGGGCTGACGGTGTCTGATCCGCGCGTGGCTGCTCAGGCTGGTGGGTTCACGAAGGAGCTAGCGGCCGCTCTTGAACGGATCTACCCCGACGAGCGGTTCGTCGTGATCCTCTCGCTGGGTGACTCATGCACCGTCCGGTTTCACAAGCTGCGCGAAGGGCAAGCGTGGCTCGCGGATGACCTAGAAGGCTATGACGAGGCTGTGATGGTGGTCTCCGTCCCGGTCGGCCGGTAGGCCGCACGGGCGTCTGGCTAACGCTCTTTCGACGACCCGCCGACGAACATCTGACCAGACGCAGCAACGCGGCATCGAGCAGTTCTTCAAAGCGGGTGTCTTCAAGAAGCTGAAGCTCGAGGCATACTGGAGTCCGCCGCGGACGCGTCGTCGTCCCGAGGCGGTGGGATGAGCGTGGGCGGGGAGAACCTCGCTGGCGGTGGAAACTCCGGCGGAGGCTCGTCGTAGTAAACGATCTCGACATTGTCCAGCCACCCATCCTTGACGAAGACGAGGAGTTCGTAGAGATCGGAGAGGATCGGCCCGTGATCTGCTGGCGTTCGTGCAGCGATCGCGGGCGAGTGGGTGATCGACGATGGACTGGTCGCCGTGCGATCTACACCGAAGATGACGGTGGCACATCCGCACGGGCATCGATCCACCACCGTGGCTGTGGCAGCTTGTGTCCTAAGGGCATCCACGCCCTGCGCATCGACCGACAAGAGAAAGTCGAGAACCTCCCGCTCCCGCTCGGTCAGATCGCGAGGAAGATCGTCGCTCACGACCGTTCCGTCCGCTTACAGAGGCAGACGCCCCTGCGCTTGTTCTGGGGAGTACAGACTCGGTCGCAGGTTTCGTTTGGGAATCCGCAGTCGCAGCCGTCTCCGCCGTCGTGTGCGCGCGGGACTGGATGCAGAAAGGGGAGGGCTGCGGGGGATTCTGGGGCGCTGGTGGTCATGGCTGGGCATCGTCTCCGGGGCGCTGGAGCTGGCGGATTTCTGCTCGTTTGCGGGTGAGGAAGTCGAAGTTGCTATCGCCTGGAGCCCAAGCGTCGAACCGAGTCGGGTCGCCACCGAGCGCTACCCACCCGGCTTGGAGCCGTTCGATCTCCTGGGCGATGGTGGGGAACGGGTAGCCAGGGGGATCGCCGTGTTCTTCTCGCATCACGCTGCGAGTCCACACGGTCTCGGGCCCGTCGGGTGACTGGCGAGGTTCACCCACGAGCGAGTAGGTACCGCCGCGTCCTGACGGCGTGTCCAATCGGAAGATGGGGAATCCGTCCTCGTCTACGTCGCGTTGGCATGTGTGTCCAGCGGGAAGCGGGAACTGCACCATCCCAGGCCACTCGATCACGATCTCGGGCATGGTGTTGATCGTACCGCGTCATTCCAGCAGGCAAGACCTGCCGGGAATGAGGCCGCCGCGCTTTCCTTCCTACGACGACCTAGGGGTGATGTGCATCCTTATCGAACGCCGTTTTTTCGTTCGCGCTTGCGCCGCATGTCATCCGACATAAACGGAAGCGTCGTCACCAGCAAGATTGCTCCCACCACGAAGATCATCCAGACGGGGCCGCCGAAGAACGCCGCCCAGGCAAGCGCTGCCAACTCGAACGGCATAAGCGCGAGGCGGACGGTGCCTAACTTTCGGTCTCTGGCGCTGGTGAGGAGATTATCGATGCATCGATGGTACACGGCTTGTCTCGAAGTCCCAAACGCGGTTCGGGTCTGCGGGGCGCTGATGGCCATGGTCGTGCTCCTCAAGGGCGAGGCTGTCGATGGAGACTCCACCTCTGCCTTGAAGTAGCGAGCGCCGATCAGCCTTGATAGTCCTGAAACTCCCAGTGTCCGATGCGGGCGACCTGGGTTGCCACCTCCGTCCACGACGACCCCGAGCATTGACCGACGAGCCGCTTGAAGTGACGCTCGATCGCGGTGTAGTTGTAGGTCTCGACGAGGACGTGATGTTGGAGATCGATCACCGGCTCCAGTTGCGCTTGTTCGGCGAGCCACGGCGGCGAGCAGACGGTCACGTCAAACGACTCCTCACCCTCCCCGGCTTCTGGCCCGACCATCAGTTGCACCAGGATCGCGAAGCCGTCTGACGTCGGCCTCCACGTTTCGAGGTTGGGCACGTCTGGGCTGTGCATCCATCGTAGTTCCGCTCGCATCGTGGTGAACGATACCGCCGCCTCCCTGACCAGAAACCGGCAGCTTGTGGACTGATCCACCGATCTGGCATCCGCACCTGAGGCAGGCGTGGCCAGCGTTTGCGGCCGGTCACGCTCCGGCACGTCGCGGCAGGTTGATCTTGGCACCCTGATTTCGGGCTCATGCAAGTCCTCATAACTAGTGACAACCCAACTATGAGGAGTCTCATGAGCACCAACCAGAACAACAACACCGCCGGGAACCTCGGCAAAGCCGAGAAGGACGCCACCCGCTTCTACAGCAAGGTCACGATCGTCAACGGGGTCGAGTGCTGGCCCTTCACCGGCTACATCAACCCGAAAGGCTACGGCCAGTTCAAACTGGCTGGTCGTACCCGTATGGCCCACCAAGTCGCCTACGAACTCGCATACGGGCCAGTCCCGCCAGGGCTGGAGGTAGACCACACCTGCAACAACCCGGCCTGCGTCAGATTCGAGCACCTCGAAGCCGTCACCCACGAGGAGAACATGCGACGCGGGGCGGAGCGCCGCACCCACTGCCGAAACGGCCACGAATGGACGCCGGAGAACACGCGCAACCACAAAGGCCGCCGCCACTGCCGTGCCTGTGCCCGCGCGAACTCGAAGCGCTACTACGACAAGAACCGCGCCAAGAAGGCCGCCGAGGACAGCGCGCAGTCTGAGCCGGAGATGCCGCCTATAAGGCGCGCGGCGGAGGATTGCAGCGGAGATCCGCCAACGTCCGGTCAGTGAACCCGCCTTTGGCACTTGCGCCGCCGCCCCAGCTTCCATCCTCGTAGCGCTGGCACGTGTTCTCATCGAGGTAGAAGCCGGTGCCGACTACTTCGACTGCGAGCAGCACGTAGGCAGTGTCTGGGCCGATGCTGGTCGTGACCAGGTGGGTGATGTCGAGCGGCATCGAGTAGAGCGCGGCGTCCTGGGGTGTGGGGAAGCCTTGCACCACGGCGTCATCCAGGATCGCGGTGTTGTGGGTCGCCCATCCTGAGGGTACGCTGGACGTCATGCAGCGCGAAGCAGTCAAGACGGTACTCGTGCTCGGGTCGCTCGTCGTCGCCTTGGTCGGGGTCTGGGCGTTGTTCCGGTACGGCCCCCGCGGGATCTACATTGCGGCCGCCGTGGGTTTTTGCTGGCTGGCCCGTGAAGGCTTGCGCGTGTGGCAGCGTCGCGGTTATTCGCCGCCGTTGGCGCGGCACCGCAAGCCGTAGCGACGACCGCCGATTGGGTCTTTGCCGTGAAAGTCGCTGCGGCCCGGTGTGGAGCGCCTCCTCGGGTCTTTGGGAAGCCGCCTCTAACGGTGCGCCATGGGGACGGGGTTCGTGGGGCGATGAGCAGCGCTGGATCCTAGTGGTTGGTCGTGGCCGTAAAGACTCTGGTGTCCTTTGGTGTTTCGGGAAGCGGTGGCTGTCTGCAATGCGTGTTGCTGACGCACATCGTGAGCGCGTAGGGCACTGTTGCGGTGTAGGGGTGGCCGCCAGAGCGGTAGGAAATCTGGAAGGATCGGATCACGGCACGGCCGTCTCGGGTTTGATGGATACCGACCAGGATCTGGACTCCGTGGCTTGGGGTGCCCGCAGCCAGCGACATACCAGCGAGTGGGCGAAGGCCGGTGTAGTAGCGAGTTGCGGCGACCGACGAGGGCGGCCAGTTGTCGTCACCGGCGAGGACGAAGGTGTGGAACGTGGCGCGGCGAGCGCGGGTTCCCACGATCTCCACTCCTCGTGAGGGATCGACCATGGAGACCTTCTCCAGTACCACCGGGTCGTTGCCCGCATTGGCGACGTAGATGTCTCCGAACGTGAACGGATGCGCGATGGTGGTGTCGAACGCCGCTGATTGTGGCGGTGATACGACGAGCGGCGCTTTGGCTGTCGAGTCACCGCCGCACGACGCACCCACGACCACGATAAGCGTGGCGAGTGCCATCGAGCAGATCAACGCGGGGCATCGTTTCACCCGCCAAGGCTAGTCGCGCCAGCGGACTGCGCCCCATCCGACACGAACTCCGGTGGAACCACGAGTCACGCACTCCGGGCGCTCCAGCCTAGGAGGTTCGAGTCACCTCGAACAGCGTGGCTCCCCGCAGCCCCATCCAGGGGCCGTAATGGCCCCACTCGCTGGAGAGCAGCGCCAGCTTTCGCAGCCGGATCGAGCATTTCGGGTCGAGCGGCTCGATCAGGTCGCCCTCCCGCCACGAGCCAGGCTGGACTCCTCCCAGGTGTTCAGTGACCCAATACTTGGGCAGAGGCAGATCTTGTACGCGCTCAGCGGTCATGATGTTCTCGCAGAGCTTGTTGCCGCCGAAGGCGCAGCCATCGCACACGGCCATTAGGAAGTCAGGAGCCCAGCCTGTCGTCGCCATCCAGGCCCGCACATCAGCGTTCTCTGCCCTGAGGTAGAGCAGCGCCACCTCACGTGCTGGGAACGCCTCGGGCTGGGTGAGGCTCTCGAAGGCCACCAGCATCTCCACGCCCTCGAAGGGGCCGAGCCGCCCTGCGCCCAACCTAGTGGAGGTGATCACCGCCTGGTCGTCGTGGTGCTCCAACGCTCGTTGCCGCTGCCGGTCTACGTAGATGAACCGGGTGGGCGCGGGCACAAGCAGCCCGCGTCTGTTGAGGAAGGCTGGGTGGAGGAACGAGAACGGCATCGTGTCCCTACCAGCAGCCAGGTACAAGGCCGTGACCGTCCCGCTCAAGTCACGAGCGGCGTCACGCTGGGGAATGGCAGCATTTGGTCAGCGTAAGCCTCACCGTGGCATCCGTCCCGGAAAGCCTCGGCGCTTATCTAGGGGTAGACTCGCGTGCGATGCGCGACCTTGCCGCCTACAGCGCGGGCTGCGGAACGTCCGTGCTGGTTGGTCAGTGGATCGTCTCTCGCCTCGGGGACGCAACAAAGACCAGCGAGACCAAGCCGCTGCCGCTGGCTGCGCCTCTGGGACTCATCGAGCGGGCGGCATACACTACGGCATTGCTCGTCGGTCGGCCCGAGTTTATCGGTGTGTGGCTGGTGATCAAGACCTTGGGCGTGGGCCAGTGGAATAACGTGGAGCCTGGGGAGCGGAGCCCCTACCAGCGGAGTTTGACCATGTCGCTGATGTCGCTAGGGTGGGGTGTGATGGGAGCCGCGCTGGTGACATGGATTCAGGCGGGAGGCCCAACCTGGGGTGAGGGCGGGATCCTCGCGGCGGCATTGGTTGCGGCGTGCGTGTTCGACTTGTGGATCAGGTGGTGCGTGAACCCCACCCAGGTCGGGCTGTGGGAAGGCATCCAAGACGCTGGGACACGGGTACGAGGCGCTGGGTGGAAGGCAGCCGCTAACGGGCGATCGCCCAGTAGCGCTGAGCCGAAGCAAGTTGAAGCCAGGACTAGCGATTGATCACGCAGGAGTCGCTGTTACACGGCGACGACCCGCCACGAGAACCGCTCGGCGAAGTCGTCGAAGCAGGGCGGGGCAGATCCAGTGGTAGTCAGCGCCGTTGGAGTGGGCGGCGGTGGTCGTGTAGCCCTCGGTCAGGATCTCCGGGTCGGCCGCCACCTGCTCGCGCGAGGCCGGGGAGAAGGTCGGATCCATGAACTTGGCCCAGCAGAACTCGCAGTGATCGTGCTCCCACGCCTCGCTGTGCACGCGGTATGCCTGGTTGCTCGGGCGAGGGTGGGACGAGTACGGTTTGGACATGGACGGCGGAGTTACCGAGCAGGCTTGACCGGCGTGGTTTTGTCGAATCTGGTTCTGGCGAAGGAGTGAAGAGTGGTTGTCGGCTTTGTCATCAGCGGGCCGGATAATGGCGCTGACATGACCGATGGGGCTCATGGCCCGACGTCGCGCGGAAGGTGCCAGCACGTGATCGACCTCGGCGTTGTGAATCCCGAGATGAAGCTGCCGCCAGCGACTCCGGACGTCTCGTTCACCTATGACGGCTATCTGATCGTCTCAGAGCGGGTTCGTTCAATCCTTGACTGTGACGGCGAGCTGCTCCCGCTCCCGGCTGCCCCCGGCTTTTACAGTGTCGCGCCGACCGATCAGGTGGCCTTTGACGCGGTGCGGCGCAAGACGAGATTCGAGGATCCGTGTCCTGTTTGCGGTGATTTTCAAAGCGTCGTCGGCGCGACGCCAGTTTACTTGCTGGTCGATGCGCCGCTCGGGGCAGGGTTGTATCGCACCGACATCTGTTTCGGCAGCGAGCTTCGCTGGCCGCTTGTTGTAGTCGGCCCCCGGCTTGCCGAGACACTGGAGGCGGCGAACCTTTCGGGTCTCTCTCTCCACCCCGCAACTGGGGCGTAGCTGGTGGAAGGCCAGGGATCACAGCGGCCCACACGCTGCACGTCGGTCGCCCCGAATCGAGCGGAATGATACGCGGGTTCGATTCCGATCGCTTTCTGGGACGGGGGAGACGTTGAAGTACGGTTTGTGAAGGGATGTCAGGAGTCCGGCACGTTGTGTGTAGGGCGGCCCGACTCGGCCGCGTCTTTGGCGGCCTTTAGTCGGAGTGCGCCGTCCAGGATCTCCAGCGATCCGATCGGATTCCCGGAACGGTATTCGTGGGTTACGGTGGCTGAGTCCATCATCCGCGTGGCTCGGGGGACGTTCGGTGATGAGCCTGAGAGGCGCCGGAAGAGGACTGGTAGCTCTGCGAGATTCGTATGGGTGGCGCAACGGCTCAGGAACTCGGCCTCGAAGCCTTCCGCGTTGCAGAACGTGACCGGAGCCGTTTCACAAGATCGCCCGGCCGCCTTCAGGCAGCCGGAGGTTGACCCAGTGAGGTCTTCTGTTTCCACTTCAAAAAAACATGCGAGCAGCAACATGGTCGCGCGTCCAGGATGCTGGCGTCCTTCCAGATACCGCCGCATCGAGGTATCGGAGACGCCTACACATCGAGCCACGTCCGAACGGCGAACGCCGTGCATGCCGATGAGGCGGCGCAGATTTGTCGCAACCCCGCCCGGCTCCGGCTCGGGCTTAGAGAGCGGTGTGAACATAGAGCTAACGCTAGCCGATCCCCATTTTCTCGCCACCGCCGGTTTCTGTCGGTGCCACGCTCTCGGCCGAACCTACCGACAAAAAGGGGCGCTGGTGGACAGGCAAGCGGTTCTCTAGCCTTTGGTGTTGCGCCCGTCAGACTCGGCGGGGCGAAGGCGGATTGACATTTTGGAGGAAGCATGGATTACGAGGAGGCGCTTGAGTTGTACTTCCAGTCGGAGGATGTGTACGTCTCACCGGGATTGGGCGAGAAGCTCCAGCCGTCGCTCGGGGCCAGCAGTCGTGATGACGCTGATACTGGCTGGGTGTTCAGGAACGTCAATGGGTGGCTGGCCACCGTTCACGATGACGGCACCGTCGTTGCCACGCTGGATGCTTTGGAGCAGTTCGAGTTCTGGCCCGATCTGCTGACCGAGTACCAGCGCGGCACGGCCATGGATCAGGGCGCTTACAACGACGGCGCCGAGGCGGAAGAGAGGGCATCGTGAGCGACGAGGACGCGGTAGATCTGGCCAAGTGGACGCTTATCGACGCCTGCCATCGCCTCACGAAGGCCAAAAGGGCAGTGGACATCAAGCGGGGACTGGAAGACGTACTCGACGGCGCTGCCGAGTACGAAGAGTTGACCACGACCGAAAGGACAGCGTGACCTTCAACACAGCAGAAGAGCAGCTTGCGGCATTTGAGGCTGAAGTGACCACCTTGGTCATCGAGGCCCTCGACACCAAACGCGATGAGGTCGTCAGGCTGTTGGCCCAGATGGTGGTGGCTCAGCAGCTTCTCGCCGCCACCACAGGTTGTCAGGAGGTAGGGCTTGAAGGAATCACGGATCTGTCGATCCAGGATCTGAAGGACGATGTGACCGGCACGTGGATCCAGGTGGTGGGCAAGCTGACCGAGGCCGGTGATGGCTATGAGTTCGCCCAGGCGATCGTCGAAGACCGGCTCGATCACTGGAACAAACAGCCCGCGCACTAGCTCCGCCAACCCCAGAGACAGAGAGGAACCCAACCGCGTGAACGACACAGACACTGAACTCGAACGGCTGACTAAGGATGCCGAGCGGTACAGATCCTTGATCAATCTGGCCCAGACCGATGAGCGGTCTGCGTTCGACCTGTTCAAGGCTGGCTGCCGGTACGACGAGGAGGGCACGCCCAACAACTCCTAGCCGAGCCTCCTCCCCCAGGCGAGGGCATAGAGCCCGCCGGGATCGTCTGCACCCGGCGGGCTTTGCCGTGCCTAGCGGTCTTTCAGGTGCCGCATGATGTTGGGCGCATGCACGCCGCCGCCGTAGCGTCGCTCAGTCGTGTCCTCTGGTTGATGGTCGCGGAGGCCACGCCAGAGTCCAGCGTGGGTCTGCGCCAGCTTCTCGCCCTGGGCGGGGGTCACCTTGATCGGCTTGAACTTGGTCATCCGCCTAAACACGGTCAAAGCACGCCGGATTGCTGCCAGTGCTAGTTTAGTGGCGTGGTTACAGGCACATACCCGACGTGCGCAAAGTCGCTTTTCTCCATGATCGTCCCGGCACATACCGAAGATAGCTGATCAAAATCGGGTTTCCACGATTTCAAACTACTTGTAACCCTTTTGTGACACGTTATTCGATCGAAGCACCCAGATTGCAAGTGCACGGGCGCACCGGGCTACGTCCTCGAGCACCACGCGCTCGTCGGGCGCATGCGCCAGGCGCGGGTCGCCCGGGCCGTAGAGCACCGTCGGCGTGGCTCCCTGGTGCACGAAGAGGCGCGCGTCCGAGCCGTAGGGCACGCCGACGAACGGCGGGAGCCGGTCGAGCACGTCGCGCGCCGCCTCGCCGAGCGCCCACGGGAGCGGATGGTCAGATCCCACGGTGCAGGCCGCGAACCGGCCTCCGGTGATCTCGACGGTCACCGGATGCGCGGCCAGCCACTCGTCCGACGCGCACGTCTGGGCGACCACCTCGCGCAGCTCGGCCTCGGCCTCCTGCACTGTCTGGCCCACCCGCACGCCGTAGCGGCCCTCCACCGAAGCGTGGTCGGGCACCACCGACGACCACTCCCCGGCCCGCAGCCGGCCGACGGACGTGGGGTAGGGCAGTCCCAGCGCCCGCATGGCCCGGTTGGTCTCGGCGGCGTTTCGGCCGGCCTCGTTCTGCTCGAGGGCGGCGAGGACGATCGCCGCCTTGGTGATGGCAGAGACCCCCTCGCGCCGAAACGCAGCGTGGGCGGCGCGGCCGGTGATGCCCAGGGTGAACGTGATCGCCCCCGCCTGGGAGGTCACGATCTCGAGCCGGGTGGGCTCGGTGATGACCGCGGCATCGGCCACGTACCCGGCCCGGATGGCCGCAAGCGCTCCCGCCCCGCCGTCCTCCTCGGACGGGAGCGTGAGCAGCACAGCCTCGGTGTGCAGCTCGGCGCCGGTCTCGCGGAGCGCACGCATCGCGGCGAGCCCTGCCACGAGTCCGCCCTTCATGTCGACTGCGCCGCGGCCGTAGAGCGCGCCGTCGCGCACCTCCGGGGCGAAGGGAGGCGTCGTCCACTGCAGCTCGTCGCCGGGCCGACGACGTCGACGTGCCCGGCGATCATCACGCGGTGCCCGCTTCCGGGGTCGCCGAGCCGGCCGGCGACCAGCGGCAGCACGGTGCGCGGCGCCTCCATGCCCGGGAACTCGGGGTCATCTGCGAGCGCGACCGGATCGGCATCCACCCGCTCGACCTCGAGCCCGGCGGTGGTCATCCGCAGCGCGACCTCGGTCTGCACCTCCGCCTCGCTGCCGGTGAGGCTCGGGATCGCCACCAGCGCCGCCAGATCGGCGGCGATCCGGTCGCGGTCGACTGCTGCCACCACCGCCAGCTCGGCGGGCGTCAGACCTCTCATCCGCGATGCACCGGGCGCGTGAGGCACGTTGGCCCGCCGCTCCCGTTCACTCCCACCTCTGAGGCCGCGAACGTGTGCACCTCGCACCCCTGACCGCGCAGCTGTGCCTCGGTGCGCGGATTGCCCTCGGCCATGACGACCACCCCGGGGCGGACGGCGAGCACGTTGCAGCCGAGCGAGGGCATCTCGTCCTCGGGCACCTCGACCGTCCCGATCCCGAGCTCCTGGAGCAGGTCGTAGAGGCCCGCGGGGAGCTGCGGCAGGAACACCACGGCCAGGTCGTCCGACACCGGCGAGATCACCGAGAGCAGGTGCAGGCACTCTGCCGGCCCGGTCGCGTACGGCACGTCCACGACCAGCGTCTCGCTGTCGACGAGCGCCTCGAGCTGCGCGGCGCCCGAGCGGTTGGTGCGCAGCGAGCGCCCGATGACGAAGAGGTCGGGGCGGAGCCACATCGTGTCGCCACCGTCCACCGTGCCCGGCGCCTCGATCCGTCCCAGGGTGGGGATCCCGTGAGCGTTGGCCCAGCGCTCCTCGGCGAGCTCCTCTCCCTGGCGCTGCGGCTTCCCGGAGCGCAGCGGGATCGCGCCTGCATCGGCGATCAGCATCGGGTCGAACGTGTAGACGGCATCGCCGGTGGGGCCCTCGCCGCCCAGCTCGTGCACGGACACGCCGAGGCCCGTCAGGGTGGTGCAGAAGGCATCGTGCTGGCGCTGGGCCGACTCCAGGTCGACCGGGTGCAGATATCCGAGCGCCGGATCGTCGTAGGCACGGCCGAACGCCGCGTCGGGACGCTTCACGAGCACGTCGTGGAGCGGTGCGGTCATGCTCTGGGCGCCGAAGGCTTGAGTGGTGTGAGGGTGCGTGGTCATGGCCACACACTATCCCGACTACACTCCCGCCGAGATGAGCGAGCAGCACGATTATCGGGCCCAGTACAACGAGGCGATCCGGCGGGCAGTCGACGGCGACGTCGGCGTCTATCCCGACTTCGACCGGCACCGTCAGGAGACGGTCTGGCGCATCCTCTCGTCCGACCGGCAGGCGCTCCTTCGCTTCTGTCAGAGGCAGGGCGTGACCGTGGGCACCATGGATCAGATCAAGACGCTCAAGAGCCCCAAGCCGCTGCTGCAGCTCATCGCGCACGGCGAGGACGCCGACACCATCGCCCGGTGGGCGCGAGCCCACTGACCGACGAGGCTGTGCCAGCGCGTTCGACGGTGGTGGTCGATTTCGACGGCACCATCACCATGGACGACATGCTCGACGCGATCGCCACGGCGCACGCGCCCGAGGACACCGCCGCTGCGGAGGCGGCGCTCGTCAGCGGCGAGATCGACCTGAACGAGTGCATCCGGCGCGAGTTCGTGAACATCCGGGCAGAGCACGACCAGATCGTTGCCGAGTTCGTGAGCCTCGCCGTGGTGCGCCAGGGGTTCGCCCGCTTCGTGCGCGCCGCCGAGGCGGCGGGGCATCGCGTGGTGGTGATCTCGAGCGGGTTCGAGGCGCTCATCAGGCCCGTGCTCCAGCGCGAGGGGCTCGGCGACCTCGAGGTGATCGCCCACGACGTGCGGTTCACGCCTCACGGCACCACCGTGAGCTTCCGCGAGGCGACCCTCTGCGACGTGTGCGGCGAGCACTGCAAGCGGCCGCTCGTCACCACGCTCGGCACGCCCGCGCACATCGTCTACATCGGCGACGGCTGGTCGGATCGCTGCGCGTCGCTCTACGCCTCGCACCGGTATGCCCGCGCGAGCCTTGCCCGCTACCTCCAGCGAGAGGGCGCCGGCTTCACGAGCTTCGAGAGCTTTGACGAGGTCGCCTCGTCGCTGCTCGGCTGACGGCGACGTCGGCAAACCGCGCTGCCATGTCGCGGCCGATGGCGGTGTGCAGGTCGTGGTACTCCCGCATGGATCTCACGAACCGGTCGTGGTCGTAGCCGGCGGCCTGGAGTTCGGTCTGCCCCTTCTCCCACCAGCCGAGGATCAGCTCGTCGCTCACCTCGATGTGGAACTGCGTGCCCCACGCGTACTCGCCGGCGCGGAACGCCTGGACGCACACGTCGTTTCGGCCCAGCGTGCGGGTGGTGGAGGCCGGGGTGCAGGCGTAGTCGTGCCACTCGAGCGCCTTGAAGCGGGGCGGGATGGCGCCGAGCACCGGGTCGTCGGCGGCGGCCGGATCCATCTCGACGTCAACCCAGCCGATCTCCGACTGCGACCGGTACACCGTGCCGCCGGTCGCCACCGTGAGGAGCTGCGCACCCAGGCAGAGCCCCATCACCGGGACGCCGTCGGCGAGCGCCTCGCGCAGCAGCTCGAGCTCGGTCTGCATCCACGGCAGCTCGTCGATCTGATGGGTGTTCACGTCCCCGCCGCCCGAGATGACCGCGTCGTAGCCGTCGAGCGTGGCGGGCAGGGGATCGGCCATGACGTCCACGTCGTGCACGTCGAACCCGCGCTCGCGCAGCGGGGGGATGAAGAGGCCGCCCGGAGCGACGTCGATGTTGATCAGGTGCAGCGCCCTCACTCGGCCTGGTACCGCCCGCCGAGATGCTCTGCGAGGAACCTCTCCGCCTCGTCCTGGAACCGCATGCGGTTCTCGGGCCGCTGGAAGCCGTGGCCCTCGTCCTCGAACAGCAGGTAGGTGTTGGGGATCCCGCGCGCGTCCATCGCCGCGACGATCTGCTCGGACTCCTCCTGCTTCACGCGCGGGTCGTTCGCGCCCTGGGCGATGAGCATCGGGATGCGGATGTTCTCGACCTTCGAGAGCGGTGAGCGCTCCCACAGGAAGTCCGCCTCCGACTCCGGATCGCCCACGCGGCGGACGAACTGGTTGAGCAGCGGCACCCAGTACGGCGGGATCGTCGCAAGCAGCGTGCGCAGGTCGGACGGGCCGACGATGTCGACGGCGCACGCGAAGGCGTCGGGCGTGAACGTCGCCCCCACCAGCGCGGCGTAGCCGCCGTATGACCCGCCGTAGATCGCGGCCCTGGCCGGGTCGGCGAAGCCGCGCTCCACGACGTGGGCGACGGCGTCGATGAGGTCGTCGTGCATGCGCGCGCCCCACTGCTTGTCGCCCGCGTTGATGAACTCCTTGCCGTAGCCCGTCGAGCCGCGGTAGTTGACCTGCACGCAGAGGTAGCCGCGGTTCGCGAGCCACTGCGCGGTGGGGTCGTAGCCCCACGAGTCGCGGGCCCATGGGCCGCCGTGGACGTTCAGGACGGTCGCAAGCTGCGTCCGCTCGCCCGGCGGGAACGTGAGATAGCCGTGGATCTCGAGCCCGTCGCGGGCGGTGTAGGAGAACGCCTCCATCTCCGCGAGCTCGTATCCGGCGAGCTGCGGCTGGTGGTGGAAGAGGAACCGGCTCTCGCCCGTCTCGCGGTCGAAAAGGTGGTAGGCGACCGGCCCGTCCGACCGGTTGTAGGCGTTGATCCAGTACCGGTCGGAGTGGTCGCGCGACACGAACATGAGGTCGCCGGGATCGGCCGCCTCCATCGCCTTGACGTCGCCGGCGAGCGACTCGTCGAGAACCACGTGGTCGACGCGGGCGCGCTCGAAGCTCACGATCTGCACGTCGCGCGTGACGGGGTGGAGCTCCACCCCGTGCACGTCGTAGGTGGGGTCGGCGAGGATCGTCTCGGCCTCACCGGAGGCCACGTCGAACCGCACGAGCGCCGAGGCGTTGCGGTCGATCGAGGAGACTGCGTAGAGGCCGGTGCCGTCGGCCGTGAACCCGATGGTCCCGGTGGTGAGCGCGTCGTCTGCGGGGATCGTCAGCAGCACCTGCTCGTCCACGATCACCTCGCACGAGCCGTCCTCCAGAAACCGCGTGCCGCCGCGGGGCGTGAGATCCTCATCGACCAGCCACGGCGTGTAGCCGGGGTTCTCCGCAACCTTCGTCAGCTCGCCCGAGCGGAGCTGCAGCAGGTAGGCGTCGTGCAGCTGCGGGTTGTCGCGGTTCAGGCCCAGCAGGAGCTGCCCCGGATGGTTTCGCGAGCCGCCGATGATCTGGGCCTGCACGTCGGGAAACGGCGTGACGTCGCGGCTCTCGCCGGTCTCCAGGTCGGTGACGTGCACGTGCCAGTTCTCGTCGCCGCCGGTGTCCTGGAGGTAGATCAGATGGCGGTTGTCGTGAGCCCACGCGTACTGGCGGATGGGGCGCTCGCGATCGTTGGTGACGGGCGCGAACTGCCCGTCGGCGACGGGGCCGACCCAGACGTTCATCACGCCGTCGGCGGGTGCCAGATAGGCCAGGCGCAGGCCGTCGGGCGAGATGGAGGCGGAGCTTCGCTCCGGGTTTCCGAAAAGCACGCTGCGAGGGATGAGATCGGTCATGTCCGTGAGCCTATCGCCCATGTCGGGTCCTGCGCCTACACTCCGCGGATGGATTCACGGCCCATCGGCGTGTTCGATTCCGGCGTGGGCGGCCTGACCGTGCTGCACGAGTGCCTGGTCAGCCTGCCGCACGAGGATTTCATCTACTTCGGCGATTCGGCCGACGGGCGGTTTCCGTACGGCACCAAGCCCGCCGCGACCATCCGCCGGTTCGCCCACGAGATCGCGTCGTACCTGGCCGGGGCCGACGTCAAGCTCATCGTGGTGGCGTGCAACTCGGCGACTGCCGCCGCGCTGCCCGACCTGCAGCGCAGCTTTGCAGTGCCGCTGATCGGCGTGATCACGCCCGAGGCCCACGCGGCCGTGCAGGCCACGCGCAGCCGGCGGGTCGGCGTGATGGCGACCCAGGCGACGGTGGACAGCGGCCGGTACCCGGCGGCGGTGGTCGCCCTGGATGCGGGCATCGAGGTGACGCAGGTCGCGTGCCCGGCGCTGGTGCCGCTCATTCAGGCGGGGGAGACCCACGGCGCAGAGGCAAACGACGCTGCCAAGGGGTATGCTCAGGTGCTGAAGGCAGCGCAGGTGGACACGGTCATCCTCGGATGCACTCACTATCCGCTGCTTCGCCCGATGCTCGAGCGCATCTTCGGCCGCGACGTCACGCTCATCACCTCGGCCGAGGAGATCGCGCGCGAGGTGTTCGAGACGCTCGAGCGGCGCGGCGACGGCAACGAGCGGGGACGCGAGGGCGACTACCGGTTTCTGTGCACGGGCGATCCCGAGGCGTTCCGCGAGGTGGCCGGCAGGTTCCTGCAGCTGCCGGTGACCGAGGTCGAGCGGGTCGATCCCACGGGCCTTCGGGTGGCGGCATGACCCGGGTCGACGGGCGCGCCGCCGACGATCTGCGGCCCGTCCGGATGACCCCGGGGTTCATCTCCTCGGCGTCGGGCTCGGTGCTGATCGAGGCCGGCCGTACGCGCGTGATCTGCACTGCCATGGTCGAGGAGTCGGTGCCGGGCTGGATGCGGGGGCGCGGCACGGGCTGGGTCACGTCCGAGTACGGGATGCTGCCGGGCTCGACCGACTCGCGCAAGGCGCGCGACGCGAGCCGGGGAAAGCAGGACGGCCGCACCGTTGAGATCCAGCGGCTGATCGGCCGCTCGCTTCGCTCGGTCATCGATTTCGGGGCGCTCGGCGAGCGCACGGTCTGGATCGACTGCGACGTGATCGAGGCCGACGGGGGCACGCGCTGCGCGTCCATCTGCGGCGGCTACGTCGCGCTTCACCTGGCGCTCTCGGATCTGGTCGACGACGGGCGGCTGAAGACGATGCCCCTCTCGGACTCGGTCGCAGCGGTGTCGGTGGGGATCGTTGACGGGGAGCCGCTGCTCGATCTGGCCTACACCGAGGACAGCAGGGCCGAGGTGGACATGAACGTCGTCATGTCGGGCAGCGGGGCGTTGATCGAGGTGCAGGCCACGGCCGAGAAGACGCCCTTTGGCCGCACGTCGCTCGACCGCCTGCTCGAGCTTGCCGCCGGCGGCATCCAGACGCTCGCCGCGCAGCAGGCCGCCGCCGTCGTCAAGCGCTGATGCCCATGCGGATGGTGCTCGCATCCCACAACCGGCACAAGGCCGAGGAGCTCACCCGGCTCATGGACGGGTTCGAGATCGAGCCCTACACGGGCCTTCTGCCGCCCGAGACGGGCTCGTCGTTTCGCGAGAACGCGCTGATCAAAGCCCAGCACGTGCACGCGGCAATCGGCAGCACCTGGGTGCTGGCCGACGACTCGGGCATCACCGCGGTCGCGCTCGGGGGCGCGCCGGGGATCTACTCCGCCCGCTACGCAGGCCCGGACGCCGACGATCAGGCAAACCTCGACAAGCTGCTCGCGGCGGTCACCGGCGACCTCGACCGCGGAGTCGCCTACGTGGCCGAGCTGGTGGCGATCGATCCCGAGGGCCGCACGTTCCACGGCCGCGGGGAGCTTCGCGGGACGCTTGCCCGCGAGCCGCGCGGATCCGGGGGATTCGGGTACGACCCCGCGTTCATCCCCGAGGGCGAGACCCGTACCGTCGCCCAGATGTCGGCTGCCGAGAAGGACGCCGTCTCGCACCGAGCGCGCGCCGCAGCCGCGCTTCGCGCCGTCCTCGCCGAGGCGTAGGTCAGGCCAGGCCGACGGGCTCGGGCACGATCTCGGCCTCGAGCTGGGCCTGGGCGCGGCCGACGGCGAACCACCAGTTGATCTCGGCGCCGATCACGATGATGTTCGCCATGAGGTAGAGCCAGACCAGCAGGATCACGAGGCCGCCGAACGTCCGCAGCGCGATGAGCTGGTCCGAGTAGCGCAGGTAGAGCGGCAGGGCCAGGAACGAGACCTGGAAGAGCACCATGCCGGTGACCGCTCCGACCCACACGTCGCGGAAGCGCAGCTCGAAGTTGGTGAGGTAGCGGTACACCAGCATCAGGAAGAGGAACGAGCCGAGCGACGAGAAGGCGAGCGACGCCAGGAAGCCCACCACGGGGATGCTGATCAGGCGGTGGCCCACGCCGCGGTCGACCACGCCGGTCGCGGTGGTGGTGATGAGCAGCGATGCGAAGAACGCGATGAGCGAGGTCACCACCAGGACGAAGGTGACCCACTTCTGGTGGAAGAACGCGCGGTTCTTCACCTCGAAGACGATGTTCAGGGCCGACTCCAGCGCGGAGTAGAAGCCCAGCGACGTCCAGAACAGGCCGATGAGGCCGATCACGCCGAGGGTGCCGGCGTTTCGCTGGATCGACTTCACGGGCTTCAGCAGGTCGCTCACCGACTGGCCGGGGAGGATGTGCTGCAGCTCGCGGATGACGTAGGAGTTGGCCGAGACGGTGCCGGCCTCGAGTCCCAGCAGCGAGACGGTCAGGACGAGAAAGGGCACCAGCGAGAGAAGCGCGTAGTAGGCGACCATGGCTGCGAGGTGGGGCCCGCGGTCGCTCAGGAATTTGCTGGCGACGGGGTGCGTGTGGGAGGCCACCGTCCTGAGCGGGTGCAGCACTCCACGTTCTGTTTCAGCCATGGGGTATGAGGATATCCTGAAGGGGCGTCGTGCCCGACAGTGCTTGTGCTAGTTTGGGCGCGATGGATGCCGTGGCAGCGCTGGCCGAGCTCAAGGATCTCTCCACCCAGATCGAGGTGGTCGTGCTGGCGTACCGCTCGGGCGAGGTGCAGGCCTCAACGGTGACCGGCCCCACGTCCGAGACGCTCGGGCGGCTGGCCGCAGACATCGTCGAGCACGCCGACCAGGTGCGCCGCGACCTCGGTCGCGAAGGGAGTCGCTCAGCTTCAGGCCGCAACGCCGGAGGGAAGCCTCTTCATCGTCCTTGACGGCGATCTGATGGCCCTCGCCACGACGGCGCCCGAGCCCACGGCCGGCCTCGTGTTCTACGACCTCAAGACCTTGCTCCGCCAGCTCGACGGCGCGCCCGAGCCTGCTGCCTCCGCAAGCGCGGAGGCAGACGACGCGGCGCCCGAGCCGGCCGAGCCGGCCGCTGCCCCGAAGGATGGTAAGGATGCGTAAGCGCAGGCTGGTCGTCACGGGCCTCGTCGGAGCCGCATCCTTTGCCGGCACGCTCGTCTACCGCCGGCACACCGAGCGCAACCGCACGCGGGTCGATCTCTACTTCGAGGACGGCTCGATGGTCTCGCTGGCGCAGGGCAATCCCGATGCCGATCGGGTGCTTCCCCTCGCGACCGAGGCGATCACCGCCGCCAACGCCAAATGAACGGCGCCGATCGTCAGGCGCTCGGCGCGCGGCTCGTCGAGCGCGCGTATCTCACGGGAGACTTCGTGCTCCGCTCGGGCCGGCGCAGCTCCTACTACCTCGACAAGTACCGGTTCGAGACCGATCCGGCGCTGCTCGACGGCCTTGGCAGGCTCATCGCCGACGTCCGCACCGAGCACGCTCCCGACGCGCAGCTCCTGGCGGGTCCCGAGCTCGGCGCGGTGCCGCTGGCAGCGCTCGCGTCGGTGCACAGCGGGCTGCCCTTCGTGATCGTCCGCAAGGAGGCGAAGGACTACGGCACTGCGAAGCGGCTCGAGGGGGTTTTCGAGCCTGGGCAGCGCGTTTGCGTCGTCGAGGACGTCGTCACTTCCGGCGGTGCGCTGCTCGATGCCGTCAACGGTCTGCGCGCTGCGGGACTCGAGGTTTCCGCTGCAATTTGCGTGGTTGACCGCATGGAGGGTGGCGCCGAGGCGATTGCCGCCGCAGGCGTACGGCTTGCATCCCTCTACACCGTGGCCGACCTCGGCATCGCGGCACCGCCCCAGCCCGCCTGAATTCCGCTCCCCGAGCCGTTTGTCGCCGTCCGATGGGGGTGGTAGGGTGCTAGCGCTTCACAAGTTCTAGCCCATATTCACGACTCAGGAGGATCACGTGACCAAAGCCGACTTCATCGACGCCGTGGCGTCGAGGTCAGGACTTTCCAAGAAGGACGCCGGCGCCGCCCTCGATGCCGTGCTCGAGTCCGTCAAAGACGCGCTGAAGAGTGGCGACGAGGTGACGTTCACTGGGTTCGGGAAGTTCAGCGTTCAGGCTCGCAAGGCCCGCACCGGCGTGAACCCGCGCAACCCCACCGAGAAGGTCACCATCCCGGCGAGCAAGGTGCCGAAGTTCTCTGCGGGTAGCCAGCTGAAGGCCGCTGTCAAGCAGTAGCTCGTTCGAGCATCGCGAAGGTTTTCACCACCGCCCGCCGTGCGTCTCTCGCCCGGCGGGCGGTGGTGTTTTCGCGCATGAATCAGGTCAGCGGAAAGAGCGCGAACCCCTGCTGTGCCTGTCCGCCGATGCGGGTGAAGTCCCCGCCGACGGCGACGTAGCCGTCACCGGCCGCGAGGGCGAACACGCCCAGCACGCTGTTTGCGATGGGATTCCACGGCGAGAGCTGGCCGCTGGGCGATCCGATGGCCAGGAGCTTCGACCGTCTCACCGGCGTGGGGCAGAGGCGGGCGCCCGTCGCAGGCCCGCAGTAGTTCACGAAGTGGCCGCCCACGTAGACGACGCCGTTGGCGGCCGCGACGGCCTGGACATTGCCGTCGGTGCCTCCGAGCCAGCGGGTCGCACCGGTGACCGGGTCGAACGCCGCGAAGTTGCCGCCGTCTCCCAGCCCGCCGACGTAGACCCCGGCGGCATCGGCGGCCAGCGAGACGACGCTCAGCGGGAAGGCCGGCCGCCAGCTGGTGAGCGCACCGGTGGATGCGTCGAGCGATCCGAGGTTCGCCACCGCCTGGCCGTCGAGCTGGGTGAACTCGCCGCCGGTGATGACAGCGGAGCCGCTGGGCGAGAGGTCGAGGGCGGTCACGGGTGCATCGGCTGCCGGCATCCAGGTCGAGCTGAGCTCGCCGGTGGCCGCGCTGACAGCGAGCAGGTAGGGGCGCGGGCTCGAGCCCACCCTCGTGAAGGCGCCGCCGGCGTAGGCCACGCCGTCGCTCACGACCACGTCCGACACCTCCTTGTTGGGCTTGGCCCGCCACACGAGCGCACCGGTGCTGGCGGTGACTCCCACGAGCCTCCCCGCGCCGATCGCGCCGAGCCTGGTGAACGACCCGCCCATCACGATCGTCTGGCCGCTCACGGCGATGGTCTGCACGGTGCCGTTGGGGGCCGGGTTCCACGGCAGCACGGCGCCCGTCCGCAGGTCGATCGCCGCGGCGTGGCTCCGGGCGATCTGCCGTGCGCCCGGCGACGCGCCGGCTGGTCTCACCGACGTGAACTTCCCGCCGAGGTACGCGGTCGTGCCGCTGATGACGACGACCTCGACCCGGCCGTTGGTCTGATAGCTGGAGGCAGGCCGGGGAGGGGAGTACGAGCCGGTGGCGGCCAGCCCGGCGGATGGCGCCAGGCACGCGGCGGCAACCGTCGCGAGGAGCACTCCGAATACCTGTTTCACTGGAACTCCTCCGGGATTGAAAATGACGCGGGAACCGCTTGTAATCCGTAACGATCTCAAGGCGGGGTGACACTAGCACACGGCAAAGACAGCAAATACGGCAAAGCATTTCCAGGGCTCTTCGGCGTCGTCCGGGCGCTGTGCGAACATACGTTCGGTATGGCTACAGCCCAACTCACCCTCGACGGCGCCGACCGGCTCTACGAGCTCCTGACGCGCACCCAGGCGCCGGTCTCGAGCGGCGATGCCGCGACGTGCCTCTTCGCGCTGCGCTCCAGCCCGTCGGCGCTGGTGCGCCAGCTGGTGGACGAGGTCGTGCGCGCGGACGCGCGGTTCGTCTGGCGATCCGGCGCCGAGCTCGCCCTCGCGGAGTGGGATCAGGTCGGGTCGCTGCTGGATCTGCCGCTCGAGCAAGCGGAGTACGTGGTGTTCGATCTCGAGACCACCGGCACCAGCCCGGTGTCGTCGAGGATCGTCGAGGTGGGGGCGGTGCGCGTCAGCGGGCTGCAGCATGTCGCGACCTTCGAGCGGCTGGTCGATCCCAGACGGCCGGTGCCGTCCCAGATCACCGCGATCACCGGCATCACCAGCTGGGACGTCCGCGGCAAGCCGCGGGCCGAGCTGGTGCTCAACGAGTTCCTGCACTTCGCGGCCGGGGCGGTGCTGGTGGCCCACAACGCGCGCTTCGACATCTCGTTCGTTGACGCCGAGCTTGCGCGCGGCCGCGGCATGCGGCTGGCGGCGCCGGTGATCGACACCGTGATGCTGGGGCGGCGGCTGCTGGCCGGCAGGGTGCCGCGGATGAACCTGGCGACGCTCGCCGAGCGGTTCGACACCGAGGTCAAGCCCTGTCACCGCGCGCTGCCCGACGCGCAGGCCACTGCCGACGTGCTGCTCGCGCTGCTCGGCATGGCGCAGGAGCGCGGCGCCGAGACGGTGGGCGACGTGATCGGGCTCTGCGCACCCGTCACCCGGGCTGCCCGCACGCGCCGCAGCCTCGCCGCCGGCGCGCCCACCGGCCCGGGCGTCTACCTCTTCCACGGCAGCGACAGCCGCGTGCTCTACGTCGGCAAGGCCACCGACCTGCGGGCCCGCGTGCGCTCGTACTTCACCGGCGGGGCCAACCGCCGGCCCGTCGAGGACGCGCTCGCTGCGACCGAGCGCATCGAGACGCGGCCGATGGGGTCGGAGTTCGAGGCATCGCTCTTGGAGCTCGAGCTCATCAAGCGGCTGCGTCCTCCCGCCAACCGGCGGTCTGCCCACCCTGAGCGCAGCTGCTACCTCACCCTGACCACCGACGAGCCCGTCCCCCGGCTGCGGGTGACGGCGCTGCCTCACCCCGGCGCCATCTCGGCCGGGCCCATCACGTCACGGTCACGCGCACAGGTCGCTGCGGGTGCGGTGCGCGAGTCGCTCGGGCTGCGGACGTGCCGGCCGGTGCGACCCGTGGACGACGGCACGTGTCTCGCGGGCGAGCTCGGCCGGTGCCGCGCGCCCTGTCGCGGCGGCGACGCCGTGGCCGACTACGACGACGCCGTGGCACGTACCGGCCGGTGGCTCAAGGGGGATGGCCTGGTCGATCCCACGGCGCGGCTCGAGTCGCGCATGCGCGAGCTCGGCCGCCAGCGCCGTTTCGAGCAGGCCGCGGCGGTCCGCGACCAGCTCGCGGCGGTGAAGCTCGTGGGCAAGACGCTCGCGAGCCTGCGGACCGCGGTCGGGCGAAGCGGCGTGGTGCTGGCGCCGGACATGGACGACCGGTTCGTCCAGGCGTTTGCGTGCGCGCGCGGCCGCGTCGTCGCCCGGCGCAGGATCCCGCGGGTGGGCGACGCGCGGCTCGAGATCGAGTCGCTGCTGGTGTCGCTGCGCCCGGCCATGGAGGCGCGCCCTGTCGTGCTGGAGCCGGGTGAGGACGAGTGCGCCAGGCTGGTGTCATCGGCGCTGGCCAGGCCGGGGCGCTGCACGCGCCCCGTGCCGATCGACCACTCCTCGCTCGACGCGGCGGCCGAGCGCATCGCCGCGGCGCGGTCGTCGATCCCCCTGCGCGACTGAGCGCCGCACTATGCTGCCGGGCGATGAACTTCGGTGACCGTCTCGCGGAAGCGGTGGAGCGCACGGGAAGCACCCTGTGCGTCGGCCTCGATCCCCGGATCGAGCAGCTGCCGCCGGCCGTGATCACCGGCTTGCACCCCGGCACGAGCGGGCGGGCGCGAGCCTACGAGCGGTTCTGCACCCAGGTGATCGACGCGATCGCCGGCGAGGCTGTCGCGGTGAAGCCTCAGGTGGCGTTCTTCGAGGCGCTGGGCGGGCACGGGTTCTCCGCGCTCGAGCGCGTCTGCGCGCATGCGCGCGAGGCAGGGCTCATCGTGCTGGCCGATGCCAAGCGCGGCGACATCGGATCCACTGCCGAGGCGTATGCCCAGGCGTGGCTGCATCCCCGCGACGGCCAGCCGCCCATCGGCGATGCCGTGACGGTCAACCCGTACCTGGGCGGTGACTCGCTCGCGCCGTTCCTCGCGGCCTGCGGCGATGGCGCCGGCATCTTCGTCCTCTGCCGCACGTCCAATCCCGGCGGCGCCGACCTGCAGGAGCTCGAGCTCGCTGGCGGCGGCCTCCTCTGGGAGCACGTGGCCCGGCTCATCGACGAATGGGGCAAGCCGTACATCGGCGATGCAGGGCTCTCCGCCGTCGGCACGGTCTTCGGCGCGACGCACCCGGATCTCATCGCGCGGGCGCGTGAGCTGATGCCCAGCACGCCGTTCCTGCTGCCCGGGGTGGGCGCGCAGGGCGGCCGGGCCGAGGATCTCGCGGCAGCGTTTGCGAATCACCCTGCAGGCGGGCTGATCAGCGCCTCGCGCTCGGTGATCTACGCCTGGCGCGAGCGCGGCGGCGACTGGCAGCAGGCCGTGCGCTCCGCCGCGGCCGAGCTCAGGCGCGCCGCCGTGATGTCCTGATCAGGTGCTGCGCACCGTGATCTGGCGCTGCGGCCGCACGAGCCACGCCATGCACGCCGCCGCGACCGACCCGATCAGGAGTGCATCGCTGCTTCGCAGGACGAGCGCGACCAGCACGGCGCCCAGCTCGACCCCGACGAGATCGCCGTACGAGCGGCGCCGCACCATCCCGAGGGCGCAGTCGAACAGCGTGACCGCGGCCAGCATGACCACCAGCCAGAGCGCGCCGTCGCCCCGCCACCAGCCGGCAATGCCAACCTCGAGGATGACGGCGATCGTCACCACTGCGCGTTCCTTCGACCCAAACATCTCCTCAAGCCTACGTGTGGTTAAAGGTTTCGAGAAGAGCGCGTCGCTGCGTCTACAATGGTCGCGGCACATGACCGGGGCTCGCCAATGATCGTTACTGTCACAGCCAACGCGGCGGTCGACAAGACGCTCACGGTGGCGAACCTCCAGCTGGGCCACAACCATCGCGCCCAGGCGGGCGTCGCGATGGCGGGCGGCAAGGGCATCAACGTCGCGCGCGTGCTCAAGGCGCTGGGCGAGCCGGTGATCGCAACGGGCCTCGCCGGCGGCCGGAGCGGCACCCACATCGTGGACAGCCTCGTGTCCGAGGGCCTGATCAACGACTTCGTGCGCATCGGCGGCGAGTCGCGCACCTCGACGGCGGTGATCGATCCCACCAGCGGCATCGAGACCGAGATCAACGAGTACGGGCCAGAGGTGACGCCCGAGGAGCTCGACCGGCTCATGGACAGGCTGCGCTACCTGAGCAAGGCGGCATCGGCCGTGGTGCTCGCGGGGAGCCTGCCGCGCAAGGTCTCGACGGGCTTCTACGCAGACGTGGTCCGCGACCTCGCCAAGCGCAAGGTGCAGGTGGTGGTCGATTCCGACGGTGAGCCGATGCGGCTTGCCCTCCATGCCGGCCCTTCGCTCGTCTCGCCCAACCAGCGCGAGGCCGAGGCGCTGGTCGGCCACGAGTTCACCACCGACGAGGACTTCCAGCACGGGCTGCACGAGATCGCCGACATGGGCGCCCAGAGCGTGCTGATCACCCTGAAGACGGGGTGCTACGCGCTGCTTCGGTCGAGCCGCCACCACGATCGCCTGTTCCGCGCGTGGATCCCGCGGCAGGAGTCGGTGTCGGCTGTCGGATCGGGCGATGCGCTGCTCGCGGGGTTCCTCTCGGGCTGGCAGGCCGAGGAGACCCACGAGCAGTGCCTCCGGCTCGCGCTTGCCTGCGGAGCGGCCAACACGCAATCCGTCGGCGCCGGCGTGTTCGACACCCGCGACGTCACGCGGTTTGCAGGCATGGTCGAGGTGCAGGAGATCCATCCGCAACATGTCAAGGCGTCATGACTTCGGCGGCAGTGTTCAGCCGGGTGCACTGATACAGTGATTCCAGATTGAAAGCATGGTTCTCGAGCGATCTTGATCACGACCCAGGCCGGCACTTTCGTCCTGGGTCGTCTGCTATCTGGGGGAGGCGTTAGGCATGGAAATTGAGATTGGACGCGGTAAGAAGGCCCGGCGGGCCTACGGGTTCGACGACATAGCGATCGTCCCGTCGCGGCGCACCCGCGACGCCGAGGACGTCGACATCGCCTGGAGGCTCGGGCCGCACCTGCTCGAGCTGCCGCTGATGGCCTCGGCGATGGACGGCGTCGTCTCGCCGGCAACGGCTGTCGCGCTCGGCAAGCTCGGCGGGCTCGGCGTGCTCAACCTCGAGGGCATCTGGACGCGCTACGAGGACGCCGACGCCGAGCTGGCCAGGATCGCCGGCTATGAGAAGGCCGAGGCGACCCACGCGATGCAGAAGATCTACGCAGAGCCTGTCAAGCCGGAGCTCATCACCCAGCGCATCAAGGAGATCAAGGCAGCCGGCGTCCTCGCCGCGGCGTCGCTGACTCCGCAGAAGGTCAGGACGCACTGGCAGGCCGCGCTCGACGCCGGCCTCGACGTGCTGGTCATCCAGGGAACGGTCGTCTCGGCCGAGCACGTCTCGACCGTGGTCGAGCCGCTCAACCTGAAGGAGTTCATCGCCTCCCTGCCCGTCCCGGTCATCGTGGGCGGCTGCGCGTCCTACCAGGCAGCGCTGCACCTGATGCGCACCGGCGCGGCCGGCGTGCTCGTCGGGGTCGGCCCCGGCGCCGCCTGTACCACCCGCGGCGTCCTGGGCGTGGGAGTGCCGCAGGCAACGGCAATCGCCGATGCAAGCGCCGCCCGTACCCAGCACCTGCTCGAGACCGGCCAGTACGTGAACGTGATCGCCGACGGCGGCATGCGCACCGGCGGTGACATCTCGAAGGCAATCGCGGTCGGTGCCGATGCAGTCATGATCGGCTCCCCGCTGGCGCGCGCCACCGAGGCGCCCGGCCACGGATACCACTGGGGCATGGCCACGTTCCATCCCAGCCTCCCGCGCGGTGCCCGGGTCAAGACCGAGCAGGTCGCGACGCTCGAGCAGATCGTGGTGGGCCCCGCCACCGAGAACGACGGCCGCCTCAACCTGATGGGCGCGCTTCGCACCTCGATGGCGACCACCGGCTACGACAGCATCCAGGCCTTCCAGAAGGCCGAGGTCATGTTCGCGCCGGCGCTTCAGACCGAAGGCAAGCAGCTCCAGCGCGAGCAGGCGGTGGGGATGAGCCGGTGAGCAGCGAGCCCGGCAGCGCAGCGTTCGAGAGCCATCTGGCCGAGGCCGGTGGCATCCACCGGCCCGTGCTGGTCGTCGATTTCGGCGCCCAGTACGCGCAGCTCATCGCTCGCCGGGTGCGTGAGTGCCGGGTCTACTCGGAGATCATCCCGCACGACATGATCGCGGCCGAGGTGGCCGCGCGCGATCCCATCGGCATCATCCTCTCGGGCGGTCCGGCCTCCATCAACGAGCCGGGCGCTCCCGAGGTCGATCCGGGGCTGTTTCACCTGGGCGTGCCGGTGCTCGGCATCTGTTACGGCATGCAGACGATGGCAGGCGCGCTCGGCGGCGAGGTCTCGAACACCGGCATCGGCGAGTTCGGCAAGACGCCCGTGACCCTGGCCGAGAACAGCGTGCTCTTCGCCGATCTCCCGGCCGAGCAGACGGCGTGGATGAGCCATCGCGACAGCGTCGTCGTGCCGCCGGCGGGATTCACCGTCACGGCGAGCTCCGACACCACCCCGATCGTCGCCATGGAGGACGCCGATCGCGGGCTCTATGCGGTGCAGTTCCATCCCGAGGTGCTGCACACGCCGCGCGGCACCGACATGCTGCGCCAGTTCGTGCTGGATGCCTGCAAGGCGCCGCCGACGTGGACGACGCTCGGCTTCATCGAGGATCAGGTCGAGCGCATCCGCGCCCAGGTGGGCGACTCCCAGGTCATCTGCGCGCTCTCGGGCGGCGTCGATTCGGCCGTCGCGGCGCTGCTCGTGCATCGCGCCGTCGGCGATCAGCTCACCTGCGTGTTCGTCGATCACGGCCTGCTGCGCACCGATGAGGCTGCGCGGGTGGTGGAGGCGTTCAACGACCACTTCAAGGTGCCGCTCGTCCATGTCGACGCGTCGGACAGGTTTCTCTCGAAGCTCGAGCTGGTGACCGATCCCGAGCAGAAGCGACGGATCATCGGCGAGGAGTTCATCCGCCTCTTCGAGGAGGAGGCCCGCGCGCTCGGTGACGTCCCCTACCTGGTGCAGGGCACGCTCTACTCCGACGTGATCGAGTCAGGCAGCGGAACCGCGGCCAAGATCAAGAGCCATCACAACGTCGGTGGCCTGCCCGAGGACATCGAGTTCGAGCTGGTCGAGCCGCTCCGCCTCATCTTCAAGGACGAGGTGCGGCGGGTGGGCGAGGAGCTGGGACTGCCCGAGGGCATGGTCTGGCGCCAGCCGTTTCCCGGCCCGGGCCTTGCGATCAGGATCATCGGCGACGTCACGCGCGAGCGTCTCGACATCCTGCGGGCGGCCGACTCGGTGCTGCTCGAGGAGATCCGCCGGGCCGACCTCTACCACGAGCTCTGGCAGAGCTTCGCGATCCTGCCGGCCATCCGGTCGGTGGGCGTCCAGGGCGATGCCCGCACGTACGCCTATCCCATCATCATCCGCGCGGTCACGTCGGAAGACGCGATGACTGCCGACTGGGCGCGGCTGCCGTACGACCTGCTCGAGCGCATCTCGAGCCGCATCATCAACGAGATCGCCGGGGTCAACCGCGTCGCGCTGGACATCTCGTCCAAGCCGCCGGCGACCATCGAGTGGGAGTAGCCCGCTAGGAGACGGTGAAGGTGCGCTGCGCCGAGGTCACGGGGTCGTGCACCGTCGAGCCGGCATAGGCGGCGCGCCATGTCACCTTCTGCTTTTTCTTGAAGGTGATCGCAAGCGACCACGAGCCGTTCGCCTTCGTGGCGACGCGTGCGTGCGTGTTGCTCATCTGAAGCGTCACCAACGCACCTGCGATGGGCTTCGCGGTGGTCGTGTCGGTGAGCGTCCCGGTGAACGTGACCTTCTGCCCGGTCTTGAACGTCTTCCCGGTGAGCGGGGTGGCGAGCACCACCTTGGTGGCGTCCGGGCTGGGCGTGGCCGGAGTGCCGTTGGCCGCCAGCGTCTGGGCCATCGTGAGGGCGTTCACCGAGCCGAGACCGGTCGCCATGTCATAGCCCGGGCCGGCGTTATAGGAGGATCCGCCCACGATGTTGTTCCCCCCGCTTGTGATGTCGTGGTAGGCGCCCGACGACACCGTGCCCGAGGCGTAGAGGAACGGGTTGGCGAAGCCGAGCCGCGGGCCGCCGTGGCCCAGCGAGTACTCGTTCATGTCGGCGGTGATCCCTGCCATCAGCGGCGCCGCACCTGACGTGCCGCCGACGGGCAGCCAGCCCGTGAGCCCGCCGCAGGCCTTCGCGCTGACCGTGCAGTAGATGATGTAGCCGGTGTTCGGACTCGCGTCGAGCGAGATGTCGGGAATCTGCCGGCACTGGCCGCCGGGGTTCTGGCAGCGCACGCCGCCGTTTGCGACCGTGACGGTCTTCCCGACCTGATACGACGGCTTGGGGAAGAACATCGACGTGCCGCCCCCGCCGTAGCGCCAGGCCACCTCGTTTCGCGGGGACGTCCGCAGCCTGGTGCCGCCGACGGCGGTCGCGAAGGGCTGGGTGGCCGGATCGACCGAGGCGAGCGCTTTCGAGCTGTTGGACGGCTCGCAGCCCGAGGAGCCGGAGTCGCCCGTCGCGACGTAGACCGACATGCCCTCGGCTGCCGCCAGCTGGAGCGCGGTGTTCTCGGCGCCCTCGATCGACGCCGACATGAGCGGCTCGCAGAGGCCCCACGAGTCGCTCACCACGTGGACGTGGGTGGACGCCTGATCGTTCACGATCTGGTTGATCATGTCGACGCCGTAGGCCACGTTGTTGGGCGCCATGTACACGTAGCTGGAGGCGTCCGGGGCGGCCGACATCGCGGTCTCGATGTCGAGCTCGACCTCGCCGGCGCCGAGCGAGTCGGTGGTGCCGCCGTGCACCAGCTTGTTCACGGGCGCGGGCGAGGTGATCGCCGGAAAGCACGATCGGTACGCGGCGATGTCGGATGCCCGGTAGGTGGAGAACTCGATGAAGGCGATCGCCTCGTTGGATCCGTCGGAGCCGCCGTTGACGAGCGCGGTGTGGTTGTAGCCGCCGGCCGATCCCAGAGCGGCCGGGAGCAGGGTGCCGCTGTAGGCGTTCGCGGCCTGGTTCGCGCCCTGGCACGTCGGCGTGACGGTGGCGGGGTTCGCGGCCGGCGTCGTGGCCGCGTGCATCTTCATCGAGCTGTCGAGGCCGCCCACTGCCTGCACCAGCGATGCGATGGCAACGGGCAGCTGCGGGCTCGCGTCCGGCGCCGTGAACGTGGTTCCTGCGCGGCTTCGGTAGACGCCGAGGTTCACGTCGAAGGCGGACTCCTGCTGGGAAGTGGTGCCCGTGACATCCATCGAGAGCAGGTGGCGGCCGGTGACGGTGAGGCCCTGCGACTCGAGGTATGACCTGACCTGGGCGATCTGCGCGGCGGTGGGCATGAAGAGCCGCCGGAGCGCAGCCGGCGACACCGGGTGGTGCGCGGCGCTCGATGCGGTTGCCATCCGTGCCAGGAGCTCAGGGTTACGGGGCTTCAGGAACACCACGGCACTGCGCGTGGCGGTCGCGGCCGCGTCGCCCACGGCCTGTGAGGTCGCCACCTGGGGCACGGCTCCGCCTGGGAGCTTGAGCCGGGGAGCAGACGTGCTCGCGGAGGCAGGCAGGGCGGCGAGTGAAAGCACGACTCCCGCAGCAACCAGCCCCCCGAGCATGGAGCGGGCGTTCAACACTGCCCTCACTGTAGTGCGGCTTGGGGACAATATCTATGAGATCCCATTGGAACGGCCCAACAATCGGGCCGCCGCGATGTGGCTTACGATGCGGCGGGGCTGGGCACGGGCGTGGTGGGGTGGATGCTCCCCTTCGCGTCTGCCAGGCGGCCGCCCGGGCGGCCGGATCGCACCGCGAGCACCTCGGCCATGATCGAGACGGCGGTCTCGGCGGGGGACATCGCGCCGATGTCGAGGCCGAGCGGGCCCGAGATGCGATCGATCTCGGCCTCGGAGTAGCCGGCGTTCAGGAGCCGCCGGCGACGGGTGTCCTGCGCGCGCCGGCTGCCGAGGGCGCCGATGTACGGCACCTCGGGAGACTTGAGCGCCGGTCCCAGCGCGGGCTCGTCGAAGCGCGCATCGTGCGTGAGCGTGACGACGTAGGTCGCGTCGTCCGGGGTGTAGCGATCGTATGCCTGGGCCGGCCAGCCGACGACGATGTCGTCGGCGTCGGGGAGCCGCTCGGGCGTCGCGAACTTGCCGCGCGCGTCGGAGACCACCGTCCGGAACCCCACCTGCTTGGCGATCCGGCAGAGGTGCTGGGCCGTGTCAACGGCGCCGAAGATGAGAAGGAGCGGCGGCGGGGCGTAGTGCTCGACGAAGTCGGTCTCGCCCTCGCGCCCGGCGCTCGAGTGGCCCTCGCCCGGGGAGTAGGTCTTCTGGCCGGCCTCGTCACCCACGAGCACGGTGGTGACCGCGAGGCGCTCACCGGCCTCGTCGGCAGCTTCCACGCGCGCGAGCTCCTCCGCATCGGCCTCGGCGATGAACACCTCGATCTCGCCGCCGCACGGCAGGCCGACATCGAACGCGTCGTCGTCGGAGATGCCGTAGGGGACCAGCATCGGGCCCGCGCCTGCGAGCACCTCGGCGGCCTTCAGGGCAACGTCGGACTCGACGCAGCCGCCGCTCACCGAGCCGACCATCTCGCCGGTCTCAGACACGGCCAGGCGTGAGCCCAGCGGGCGTGGTGCGGAGCGCTTGGTCGAGACCACGGTGGCGATCGCGACGCGCTGCCCCTGGGCCCGCATCTGCTTCACCTGATCGATGACCTCTCGCATATGCGAAACGTACCATCCGTAAGTGACGTGCGCCTGTGCGCCGATCCTGCACCTGGGCTGATACGATTCCCGCCTGCCCGCTTCGGCGGCGCGCTTGCGCGTGCCGGGCGAGCACCACACCGCCTACCTGTGAGGAAGAGTGAAGACGTATTCCGCCAAGCCGGACGAGGTCGTCCGGAGCTGGTACCTGATTGATGCCGAGGCAAAGACTCTCGGCCGCCTTGCGACGCAGATCGCCGATCTGCTGCGCGGTAAGGGCAAGCCGATGTACACCCATCACATCGACACCGGCGACTTCGTCGTGGTCGTGAACGCCGAGAAGGTGCACGTGACGGGCAAGAAGCTCGAGCAGAAGATCTACTACCGGCACTCCGGCTATCCCGGCGGACTGCGTGAGCGCACCCTCGCGGAGCAGCTCGAGCGGCGCCCCGAAGAGGTGCTGCGGAAGGCCGTCAAGGGCATGCTGCCGAAGAACCGGCTCGCCGCCCAGCAGCTCAACAAGCTCAAGATCTATGCCGGGCCTGAGCATCCGCACGCCGCACAGAACCCCGAGACGATCGAGGAGCGCAGCTAGTGGCTGACAAGACCGACGCCCGGGTCGCCTATCGCGGCACCGGCAAGCGCAAGAACTCCGTCGCACGCGTGATCCTCGTGCCCGGCCCCGGCACCATCACGATCAACGGCCGGCCGATGGACGAGTACTTCCCGCGAAAGACGCTGCAGTCGATCGCCACCGCGCCGCTGATCCTCACGGGCACCAACGAGACCTTCGATGTCCGCGCCCGCATCAACGGCGGGGGCATCTCCGGCCAGGCCGGCGCGCTCCGGCACGGCATCTCGCGCGCACTGCTCGAGTCCGACTCGGAGCTGCGAGTCGATCTCAAGAACCAGGGCTTCCTCACTCGAGACGACCGCAAGGTCGAGCGCAAGAAGGCCGGGCTGAAGAAGGCCCGCAAGCGGCCCCAGTTCTCCAAGCGGTAATGCCCCCGCAGCGCCGGCTGTTCGGCACCGACGGCGTGCGTGGCGTCGCCGGCGTCGATCTGACCACCGAATTGGCACGCGATCTGGGCTCGGCGGCTGCACGCTTTGCCGGCCCGAGCGCATCGATCGTCATCGGCCGCGATACGCGCGAGTCCGGCCCCGAGCTGGAAGCAGCGCTCGTCGAGGGCATCGTCTCGGCCGGCGGCGTGGCGGTCACCGCAGGCGTGATCCCGACGCCCGGCGTCGCCGTGCTCGCGCGGATGAGCGATGCCGCGCTGGGCGCCGTCATCTCGGCCTCGCACAACCCCTACCGCGACAACGGCATCAAGTTCCTGAGCGGTGACGGGCGCAAGCTCTCGGATGCCGACGAGAGTGCCATCGAGGGGCTCATGGGCCAGGGCCCGGCCGCCGAGCCGGGGGAGACCCGCCCGCTCGCCGACGCGCGCGAGCAGTACGTCGCTTGGCTGGTGGAGACCTTCGGTGACGGCCTGCTCGAAGGGCCGCCGATCGGGCTCGACTGCGCCAACGGCGCCGCGTTCGAGGTGGCCCCGGCGGTGTTCGCCGCCCTGGACGAGCCGGTCGAGGTGATCGGCGACGCGCCCGACGGCCAGAACATCAACCGCGGCGTCGGCTCGACGCACCTCGACGCCGTCTCGCAGATGGTGGCCGAGCACGATCTCTGGGCGGGAATCGCCTTCGACGGCGACGCCGACCGCTGCCTCGCCGTCGACTCCGGAGGCCGCACGGTGGACGGCGACGCCATCATCGCGGTGCTCGCAATCGACCATCGCCGGCGCGGGCTGCCGCACTCCGAGCGCGTCGTGGTGACGTCCATGACCAACCTGGGGTTCCACCGCCTCATGCGTGAGCACGACATCGCCGTCGAGGTGACCGACGTGGGCGACCGCTACGTCCTGGCCGGCATGGTCGAGACGGGCGCGACGCTCGGCGGGGAGCAGTCGGGCCACGTCGTCGATCTGAGCCGTCATACCACCGGCGACGGCCTGGCAACTGCGCTCTCGCTGCTCGCCGCGCTCCGCCGGCTTGGCATGAGCATGGACGAGGCGGCACGGCTCATCACGCACTTCCCGCAGAGGCTGGTGGCGGTGAAGGCCGACCGTGCCGCGCTGGCGGGGGCCGCCGCGGTGTGGGCCGAGGTGGCTGCTGCCGAGCAGGAGCTCGGGGAGGATGGCCGCGTGGTGCTTCGCGCCTCGGGCACCGAGCCGGTCGTACGCGTGATGGTCGAGGCTGCGGATGAGGCGACCTGCGAGCGCCTGTGCAATCATCTGGCTGGGGTCGTCTCCCAGGAGATCGGGGTATAACGAGGCGCATGTGTGGAATCGTCGGATACGTCGGGGACCGCGAGTGCAAGGAGCTTCTGCTCACCGGTCTCGAGCGGCTTGAGTACCGCGGATATGACTCCGCCGGCATCTGCCTGATCAACGGCAAGGTGGACATCACCCGCCGGGTCGGCAAGGTACAGGTGCTGCGCGACGCGGTGGGGCCGGACAGGAACCCGGCCAAGACGGGCCTCGCCCACACCCGCTGGGCCACCCACGGCCAGGTGACCGAGTCAAACGCGCACCCCATCGAGGCGTGCGAGGGCTCGGGCGTCACCGTGGTGCACAACGGCATCATCGAGAACTACCAGGAGCTTCGCCGCGAGCTGGTCGCGGCCGGCCATGTGTTTCACTCCGACACCGACACCGAGGTCATCGCCCACCTGGTCGAGGAGATGTACGAGGGCGACCTGGTCGAGGCGGCGCAGCGCGCATACGCCCGGCTCAGCGGCCACTTCGCCATCGGCGTCGCCCACCAGGATCACCCCCACATGCTGGTCGGCGCCCGCCGCCAGTGCCCGCTGGTGCTCGGCGTGGGCGAGGGCGAGATGTTCATGGCGTCGGCCATCCCCGCGTTCCTGGGCGAGACCCGCCACGTGCAGTACGTCGAGGACGACGAGATCGTGATCGCGCGCCCCGCGGGAGCAGTGTTCCTGGATCAGGCCGGCGACGTGGTGGAGCGGCCCGTCGAGGAGGTCGACTGGGACGAGGACGCCGCCGAGAAGCAGGGCTACGAGACGTTCATGCTCAAGGAGATCCAGGAGCAGCCCAACGCCATCGCCGACACCATCGGCGAGCGCCTCTACCACGGTGAGCTGCAGCTCGACGGGCTGAACCTCTCCGAGGACCGCATCCGCGACCTCAACCGCATCGTGATCCTGGCCTGCGGCACCAGCTACCACGCGGGCCTCATCGGCCGCTACCTGCTGGAGGAGTGGGCCCGCGTCCCCTGCGAGTCGGACATCGCCAGCGAGTGGCGCTACCGCCACGCCGTGATCGACGAGCGCACGCTGGTGATCGCGGTGGCCCAGTCCGGCGAGACCATCGACACCCTCGCGGCCATGAAGGAGGCCCGCAGCCGCGGCGCCCACGTGCTGGCGATCACCAACGTGATGGGCAGCCAGATGACGCGCCAGTGCGACTCGGTGCTCTACACGCGTGCCGGCCTCGAGATCGGCGTCGCCGCCACCAAGACGTTCACCGCTCAGGTCACCCTGATGTATCTGCTCGCGCTCAAGCTGGGACTGATGCGCGGCACCATCGACCCTGATCGGGCCGATGTGCTCCTCACGGAGGTACGCTCGCTGCCCGACCTCGCCCAGGCCACCATCGACCGCGAGGACGACCTGCTGCCGGTGGTGGAGCGGTTCTGGGAGAACGACTTCTTCCTGTACCTGGGCCGCAACATCGGCCTGCCGATCGCGCTCGAGGGCGCGCTCAAGCTGAAGGAGATCTCCTACATCGCGACCGACGCGTATGCGGCCGGCGAGATGAAGCACGGCCCCATCGCCCTGCTCGACGACAACACCCCGGTGGTGGTGATCGCGACCGACAACGACGTGTTCGAGAAGGTCGTCTCCAACATCGAGGAGGTCAGGGCGCGCGGCGCGCACGTGATCGCGGTGGCGACCGAGGGCAACACCCGCATCCAGTCGGTGGCCGAGCACGTGATCTGGCTGCCGCGCACCGAGCCCGAGCTGCAGTCTGCGCTTGCGATCATCCCGCTGCAGCAGCTGGCCTACCGCATCGCCCGAAAGCGCGGGCTCGATCCCGACAAGCCGCGCAACCTGGCCAAGACCGTCACGGTCGAGTAGTCAGCGAGTGACCGAAACCGGCCGAGCGGTGGGTTACGATCGGAGGCGTGGGCTCGATATTTCCTGATGACCGTCGTGCGGCGGAGCGGCGACGTCGGCGCGCGCAGATCCGGCGCCGGCGCATCACTGCGCTCGTCGCCGCGGGCGTGGTCGTCGCTGCGATCGCCGGCTACGTGCTCGCCTCGTCGGGCGGGCCGGGATCCGCCGCGGGCACCAGCTCGGCGACGGGGACGGGATCGACGCTCGCGACGACTGGCTCGACGGCACGACGGGCTCAACGGGCACGGCGGTGAATGCCGCCTGCCCTGCACTGAAGAAGCCCTCGGGGACGGCCATGGTGACCTACCACGACGCCTCCGGCGGATGCGTGAAGGCGTCCCAGCTGGTGCGCTACAGGTGCCCGATCGGCACGGCGCCGATCCTCCGCGTGAGCAGCGGCAGCAGCACGCGCCGCTACCTCGGCGGGACGTACGCGCTCTCGGCGAAGAAGCCGGGCAATGCGACGGAGCTCGGCCAGGTTGGTCACTCGGTGGTGTACATCACGCCGAAGCACGTGGTCTACGTGTCCGAGGGCGGGCACCTCAAGCGCTGGCTCTCGCTGCCTGCATCAGTGGCCGGAAGCGGCAAGCGCGGCGCATTCATGCTGGGCGATTCGGTGATGCTCGGCGCGCAGTCGGCCCTCGTCTCGAAGCTCTCGCACCACTGGGAGCCGCGGATGAACGCCGCCGTCAGCCGCTCGACGCCGCAGGGCCTCGACGTGCTGAAGAGCGGCGCGGCCGGATCCGATCCCGCGGTGGTCCTGCAGCTCGGCACCAACGACGGCGGCACGCCATCGCTCTACTCGGTGAGCGTCGCAGACGTGTTCAACGAGCTGAAGGACACCCCGTTCGTGGTCTGGCTCAACATCGGGCACGCCCGTAGCTACTACACCGAGGACGACCGGATCATCGCCGCAGACGCGGCGAAGTACCCCAACATGACGGTCGCCGACTGGGCCGACGATGTGCCGAAGAACGGCGTGTGGTCAGACGGCCTGCACCTGCAGCCGGCCGGCGCAGCGGCGATGGCCCAGCTCGTCAGCAACTACCTCGACGGCTGGCGCAGCGCCACGTTCGCGCCGTCGGCGGTGTCGTGCACGAAGGCAGTGGACTCCGCGGTTGCCTGAGCTCAGGCGGGCGCAGTTGCCGCGACGGTCTCGCAGGCGAGCTTCACGTTGGCGGCGTGCGCCTGCGGCCCGTAGGTCGCTGTGCTTCTGACCGGCACCGCGATGCGGCCGGCGTGCTCGGCGGGGCAGCCTGCCTCGGCGAATGCGATGACGGCCTCCAGATAGTCCAGATCCTCGTCGGCGATCGCGAGTGCCTGGTCGCGCCGGTTGGGCCGGCCGTGGCCGCCCACCACGAACCGCGGCTGCTCGCGCTCGATCACGCCGATCAGCATGCGAAGCGTGTCGCGGTAGGCCGCCACCGAGTCGTAGGCCCATGGGATCTCGATCGACGAGATGTAGTCGCCCACGACGAGCAGCTCGTCCTCGGGAAACCACGTCACGAGCCCGTCGGGCGTATGCCCCGGCCCCGGCCGGAAGACCGCGGGCCACTCGCCCATCGTGAGCTCCGCGGGAGCATCGATCACGCGGTCGACCCGCAGGAGCTCCATGCCGGAGTGGTCGATGTTGAACTCGGCCGCCTCCTTCTCGACCGACTCGCGGGCCTCGCCGGAGGTGATCCGCTCCTGGGCCGCCCGGCTGGCTGTGATGGTGGCCTCCGGCAGCAGCCCGATGGCCATCACGTGATCCCAGTCTGCGTGCGTGGTGAGCACCTCGGTCACCGGCCCGCCGCGGGCGGCGACGACCTCGTCGATCTCCCACAGCGAGATGCCGGGATCCACCAGGAGCCGCTTCCCGTTTCGGCGCAGCTCCAGCGTGGTGGTCTGGAACAGGGTGCTTGGCCACCAGGTGGCATTCTCGGTGAGCGGCATCGACCGCGTCATGGGCAAAGCATAGTATGAGCAGGATGCGGATTGGCATGGATCTGATCGAAATCGACCGGGTGGCGCGGGCGCTTGTGCGTCACGCGCGCTTCGTCGAGCGCGTGTTCACCGAGGAGGAGCGCGAATACTGCTTCTCCCGGGCCAACCCCGCCCAGCATTTCGCCGCCCGGTTCGCGGGCAAGGAAGCCGTGGGCAAGGCGCTCGGGTTCGGGGTGCCGTTCACGTGGCGCGAGATCGAGATCACCGGCCGGCCGAAGCCCGGCGTGGCCCTCACCGGGCGCACAGCCGCCTGGGCCGAGCGCGTGGCGGCAGGGAGCATCGATCTCTCGATGACGCACTCCAAGGGGATGGCCGGAGCCGTCGCAATCGTCCACGACGCGGCCGGCGGCTGATGGATCTGGAGCCGCTCTACACGGCCGCCGAGATGCGCGACCTCGAGTCCCGCGCCATCGACGGCATGGGGATGCCCGCGGTGGTGCTCATGGAGCGCGCCGGAATGGCGGCAGCGGCCGAGCTGGCGCAGCGCTACGCGGGCGCCGAGACCGCGACCATCCTGTGCGGCGCAGGCAACAACGGCGGCGACGGGTTCGTCGTCGCGCGGGAGCTGCAGGCGCGCGGATGGGCGGTGGAGGTGTTCCTCACCGGCGTGGCCGCAAAGCTGAGCGACCACGCGCAGGCCAACTTCCAGATCGCGAGGCGGCTCGACATCCCCGTCCACGAGCGGGTCGCGCCGGCGCGCCTGAAGCGCGGGGTGCGGAGGGCCGATGTGATCGTGGACGCGCTCCTCGGCACGGGCTTCACCGGCGTGCCGCGCCCCGGCGCCGCTGCGCTGATCGATGCCATCGCCTCGGGGACGGGTGCTGTGGTGGCGCTGGACGTCCCGTCGGGAGTGGATTCGTCCACCGGGCAGGTCGGGGGCGCAGCGGTCGAGGCCGACGTCACGGTCAGCTTCCACGCCGCGAAGGTCGGCGTGATGGTGTCGCCCGGCCGGCGCTACCGGGGAGACGTCGTGGTCGTCCCCATCGGTATCCCGCCGCAGCTCGAGGAGCCCACGGGCGTTGGCCGCGCGACGGGCGCCGTGCTCGACCTCGTCCCGCAGAAGGACACCGCCAGCACCAAGTACTCGGCGGGCTCTGTCCTGGTGATCGGCGGCTCGCCCGGGTTCACCGGTGCACCGTCGCTGGCATCGCTTGCGGCGTTGCGCGCGGGTGCCGGGATCGCGTGGGTCGGTGCGCCGGCCGCGTCGGTCGAGCACATCGCGCGCTCGCGCGACGAGATCATGGTGCGCGCGCTCCCCGAGGCGCTCGACCTGGTCAAGCGGGCCGGGGCGGTCGCGCTCGGGCCGGGCCTCGGCCGCGCCCCCGAGGCGCTCGAGAGCGCGGCGAAGCTCGCGGCCGAGGTGGCGAAGCCGCTGGTGATCGACGCCGACGCCCTGCATGCAGTTGCCGGGAAGCTCGAGACGCTTGCCCGCCGCCGCGCCCCGACCGTGCTGACGCCCCACGAGGGCGAGATGGCGGCACTCCTGGGCAAGAGCTCCGAGTGGGTGCAGGGAAACCGCCTGGCGGCGGTGCGTGAGGCATCGGGTAAGGCCAACGCGGTTGTGCTCCTCAAGGGGGCAGACACGCTCATCGCCGAGCCCGGCGGCGCCATCGCGGTGGTGGATACCCATACGCCGGGGCTTGCCACCGCCGGGTCGGGCGACGTCCTCACGGGCGTGGTGGCGGCGTTCCTCGCCAAGGGCATGGATCCGTTCGACGCAGCGACCTGTGCCGCCTCTGCCCACGCTGCCGCAGGAGCCATTGCCGCCGCCAGGATCGGGCCGATGGGCATCGTCGCCGGCGACGTCGCAGACGCATTGCCCGCGGTGTTTGCACGACGGTGATCGGCCAGAGCCTCTCACGCGCGACCGTGACGGTCGATCTGGCTGCGATCGCGGCCAACGTCGGCCGCCTGCGCGCGGTCGCCGCCCCTGCCGAGGTGTGGGCGGTCGTCAAGGCCGATGCCTACGGCCACGGTGCCGACCAGGTCGGCGCTGCAGCGCTCTCAGCCGGCGCGACCAGGCTCTGCGTGGCCACCTGGGAGGAGGCCCGGTCGCTGCGCGAGAGCCTGCCTGACGCGGCGATCCTCGTGATGAGCCCTCTGGTGCCGGGGCAGGAGGCCGACGTGGCCGGGGTGGAGGTGACGGCGTGCTCCCGCGATGGGTTCACGCGCCTTCGCGCGTCTGCCCGCGAGCCGCTGGATGTGCACGTGAAGGTCGACACCGGCATGGGCAGGTGGGGGATGAGCGCCGAGGACGCGATCCGCATCGGCGAGGAGATGGCCGCCGGCGACGGGCGGCTGCGGCTCGCAGGGCTCATGAGCCACCTCGCGAGCGCCGACTCGGCAGGCGTGCCGCACGCCGCCGATGCCGCGTTCACCGACCGGCAGCTCGAGCGGTTCCAGGCCGTGTCCGACCGCTTTCCCGCGGCGCTTCGCCACGTCGCGAACAGCGCCGCCGCGCTCCGCGTGGCCGACGCCCGGTGGGACGCCGTGCGGTGCGGCATCGCGGTGCTCGGGCTCTCGCCGTTTGCCACGTCGCCTGCCGATGACGGGCTGGTGCCGGCGCTTCGCTTCTCGAGCTACGTCGCCGATCTGAAGCTGCTCCAGCCGGGAGAGAGCGCGGGGTACGGCCGGCGGTTCATCGCCACCGAGCCCACGTGGATCGGGCTGGTGCCGGCGGGCTATGCCGACGGGGTGCCGCGGAGCCTCGCGGGGCGCGCCGACGTGCTCGTGCGCGGCACGCGCCGGCGGATCGCCGCCGCCGTCAGCATGGATCAGCTGACCTTCGTGATCGGTCCCGAGTGCGACGTCGAGCTCGGCGACGCCGTCACCCTGATCGGAAGCGACGGCGGCCAGACGGTCACGGCCGAGGAGTGGGCGGGCATCGCCGGCACCATCAACTACGAGATCGCAACGGGGCTCGAGCCGCGGCCCTGGCGGGTCGATCATGTCTTTACCGGCGCCTGAGCTCGCGCGCATCCGCAGCCTCGCCCCGGTACCCGGCGCGTGGCTGGTGGGCGGATCCGTGCGCGATCTGCTGCTCGGCCGGCCGGTGACCGACGTCGATCTGGTCGTCGAGGCAGACGCCGGCGCCACCGCCCGGGAGCTCGCGCGTACCCTGGGCGGCGCTCCCTTTCCGCTCTCGGAGCGCCACGGCGCTTGGCGGGTGGTGCACGACGCGATCACGATCGACGTGTCGGCGAGCCGCGGCAGCGTCGCCGAGGACATGGGCCGGCGCGACTTCACCATCAATGCGATGGCGGTGCCGCTCGCCGGCGGCGAGCTGATCGACCCTTACGGCGGATCGGCCGATCTCGATGCGCGCAGGCTGCGGATGGTGTCGTCCACGGTGTTCGACGACGATCCGCTGCGCCTTCTGCGGCTCGCCCGGCTCGCCCAGCAGCTCGCGCTCGAGATCGACCCTGCAACGGCCGATCAGGCGCGGCGGCGGGCCGCGCGCGCAGGCGATCCGGCAGGTGAGCGCGTGTACATGGAGATGCGCGGCCTGCTGGGCCTCGACGATCCCGCTGCCGGCCTGCGGCAGCTCGAGGAGCTCGGGTTGCTCGATGCGGTGCTGCCCGAGCTTGCGGCCACCCGCGAGGTGAAGCAGAGCCCGTTTCACGCGCTGGACGTCTACGGGCACACGCTGCAGGTGGTGGATACGACGGCGGACATCGCCGCGTTCCCGGAGCACTACCTCCCGGTGCACGCCGCGGCCATCGCCGCCGAGCTCGCCCTCCCGGTGGGCGATGGCCTGGACGGTGCCGCCGCCCTTGCGGTTCGCGGCGCTCTTCCACGACATCCGCAAGCCTCAGACCCGGAAGGTCTCGCCCGAGGGGCACATCAGCTTCATGGGACACGATCGCGAGGGGGCTGACGCTGCAGCGAGCGTGCTCCAGCGCTGGCACGCCTCGACGGCCATGGTGCGGTTCTGCCGGATCATGGTGCAGCAGCATCTGCGGGTCGGGTTCCTCGTCCGCGAGCGGCCGCTCGACCGCCGCACCGCCTACCGGTACCTGCAATCGACGCAGCCATATCCGCTTGCGAGCGTGGTGGTCTCGCTCGCCGACAGGCTCACCACGCGCGGCGTCCGGGCGCGCCAGCGCTACCACCGCGCACACGCTGAAACCGCGGAGGAGCTGATCGGGCTGGTACTGTCGCTCATGGCAGATCCTCCTCAGCCGCTGCTGAGGGGGGATGAGATCGCGCGGCTCACCGGGGCGGGGGGACCTCGAATCGGTGAGCTCGTGAGCGCGCTGGCCGAGGAGCAGGCGGCCGGCACGGTCGAAACCCGAGAACAGGCGGTGGAGTTTGTCAACCGGTAGTCGCTTCGATCGCACGGCCGACCTCTACGCGGAGCGTGCGCGCCACCGCGACTGGAGCGACCTCGTGGCGTGGTGTGAGCCGACGCCGGCGGATCGCGTGCTGGACGTCGCGGGCGGCACGGGTGCGCTTGCCGAGGTGCTGCTCCCGCTGGCCGGAGCGGTGACGGTCAGCGACATCTCCGAGCCGATGCTGGCCCACGTGCCCGAGGGGGCCACCAGGCTGATCGCCAGGGCCGAGCAGCTGCCGCTGGAGAGCGGCTCATTCGATCTCGTGGTGTGCGTGCACGCCCTGCACCACATCGACCGGCCGGTGCGCGCGATCGACGAGATGGCCCGGGTGCTCGCACCGGGCGGCCGCCTGGTGCTGCAGGACTTCGTCGCGGCCGCCGATCGCGGAGCTGCCCAGCGCTGGGAGCAGGCGGAGCGGCTGCGCGATCCCGATCACGTCCGGCTGCTGAACCCCGGCGAGGCCCGGGCGGCGGCGCTGGCGGCGGGACTGGCCGTCGAGGCCGAGGAGTCGTGGTTCGAGACGTTCGAGGTGGAGAGCTGGCTCAGGCTGGCCGAGACCGGCGCTGATGCATCAGCGCGCGTCCGCGCCCTGCTCGGATCCGGCGAGGTTCAGGTGCAGGAGGGCCGCATGCGCCTGCGAAAGCCGCAGCCGGGCGCCTAGGCCACCGAGCGGATGCGCCGGTCACCGGACTGGCGCAGGAGCTGGGCCAGCTTGCACTCGAGATCGTTGGGCGAGCGCGGCGGAGTTCCGTGCTGCCAGTGCCCGTGGCTCTCGGCGAGGCGCACGCAGTACATCAGGGTCTGGATGTCTCGTTTGTCGAGCATGGTGCTTCCGTGCTCGGCCAGTTCCAGGGCCGGGCGCATCCCCCGGTTGGGGTATCCGCGGTACCTGCCCCGTCGTCGGCATCTCGCGATATAGTGCGCCCGCCTATGATCAAAGTGTTGGTAGCATCGGTAGTCGGCCTGGTGATCGGTATCGCCGTCATGGTGATCGTGATCGTCGCCAAGGGCACGACGACCAGCGGCGCGAGCTCTGTCGGCCTCAGCCTCAGTGTGAGCACGGCGACGCTGCCGAGCAGCTCCACAACCGCACCTCCCGCGTCCTCCAGCTCCTCCGGTACGTCCGGTGGCGCCAGCGCCGGCGATGCCGACGCGGGTAAGACGGTGTTCATCGGCTCGGCGGGCTGCGGCGGCTGCCACACGTTCACCGCCGCGGGCACGTCCGGAATGGTCGGCCCCAACCTCGACAACGTCTCGGCCGATGAGACGGCCTCGGGCAGCGCGTCGCTCACAGATTTCCTGCACGAGTCCATCGTCGATCCCGACGCGTACATCGCCAAGGGCTACAGCAAGGGCATCATGCCCACCGACTTCGGCACGTCGCTCTCATCGACCGACATCGCCAACCTGGTTGCTTTCCTCTCCCAGAACCAGACCTCGTAGGGCCGCTTGAGCGTCAGCTCAAAGCCGGCTATGGCGACGACGGGTGCCGGGGCGCTGGTCAAGGCGCTCGAGGCCCACGGCGTCGAGATCATCTTCGGGATTCCCGGCCAGCATGCGCTGGCGCTCTGGGACGCGCTGGCCGACTCGTCCATCCGGATGGTGGTCGTCCGCCACGAGCAGGCCGCCGCGTTCGCGGCCCAGGGCTATGCGCGCACGTCTGACCGCGTCGGCGTCTGCATCACGTCCACCGGCCCTGGCGCGTTCAACGCGTTTGCGGGCATGGGCGAGGCCGACGCGTCGTCGCTTCGCGTGCTGCACATCACCACGCAGATCCTCAGCGACCCGGGCCAGCGCGGGTGGATGCACGAGACGACGGGACAGTCCACGGCGTTTGCCGGCGTGACGCGCAGCCATTCGCGCGCCCGCACGCCGGAGGCGCTTGCCGCGGCAGTCGACGAGGCGTTCACCGCCATCGCGATGCGCCCCGGCCCGGCGATGATCGAGGCTTACATCGATGTGCTCTCGGCGCCGCTGGATGCGGTCGAGCCGCGGGTCACGCCGGTGTCCAGCCCGGCGCCCGATCCGGCAGCCATACAGCGCGTGGTTGAGCTGCTGAGCGGAGCGCGGGCACCCATGATCTTCGCCGGTGGGGGCGCACGGCTCTCGGCCGACCGCGTGGTCGCGCTGGCCGAGGCGCTCGATGCGCCGGTGGTCACCAGCTACAACGGCAAGGGCGTCATGCCGCCCGGGCACCTGCTCCACGCAGGCTCGTCGTGCGAGGAGCCCGCCATCAAGGCGCTCATCCAGAACGCGGACGTCTGCATTGCGCTGGGCACGCGGTTTGCCGAGGAGTACACCGCCCACTGGACGGTCCCGTTCCCCGAGACGCTCGTCCAGGTCGACATCGAGGCCGCCAGGCTCGGCGCGAACTATCCCGTGGCCGAGGGAGTGGTGGCCGACGTCGGCCTCTTCTGCGACGCGCTCCTGGCCGCGAACCCCGATGCCGGGGGCCGCGACGGGGCCGCCGATACCCGCGCGGCGCTCTCTGGCCGCGCTTCCGAGGTTGCGGCACAGGGCTTCGACACCGAGCCGGAGCTCCTCAAGATCCTCGATCAGTCCCTGCCCGACGATGCGCTCATCGTCTCCGACATGACCATCCTCGGCTACTGGGGTGTGCTCTACCTGGACGCCAAGCGCCCCGGCGGGTTCGCGTACCCCATGTCCGGCGCGCTCGGCTCGGGCGTTCCCACCGCGCTTGGCACCGTTGCCGCCAATCCCGATGCAGTGACGGTCGTGCTGGTGGGCGACGGCGGCTTCCTGATGGGCGGCCATGAGCTGGTGACCGCGCAGCAGAACGGATTCAACCAGATCGTGCTGCTGGTGAACGACCGCTGCTACGGAGTGCTTCGCAACTACCAGGTGCAGAGCGGGCGGAAGCCCGTGGGCGTTTCGCTCAACTCACCGGACTTCTCGAAGCTGGCCGAGGGCTATGGAATTGGCTACCGCCACATCACGACGGCCGGCGAGCTTACCGGCGCGCTCGAGTGGGCCCTGGCTGAAGTGGCCAACGGCTCGGTGCTGATCGAGTTCGAGGGCGAGCTTCGCGCGCCCGGTCAGTCGGTCTGACCCGACACCGGCGTCTGCTCGGCCCATCGCTCGTACGCGCGGCTGAACGCTGAGAGGAGCGCCGCGGTGAGGTCGTCACTCGACGCTCGCTTCAGGCCGCGCGCCCACTGGGATCGCTCGGCGGCCCGTTCGACGAGCCAGGGATGCTCCAGCTCTTCGGCCATGGTACGGCCGGCGTGGGCCCGCGCCTCGATGGCTGCGCGGATGCGGGGCGCCTCGTCGGGGCGCTGATCGAGCCGGCGCAGGTCGATGAGACATGCGGGGCAGGGGCGGACGGTGACCCACTCCTGGCGCGGGCCGCCGCACATGCCGCAGATGGGGCAGCCATAGGCGGCGAGCCTGACCCGATCGGCGCGCACGGAGCCCGAGCCGAGCAGGTTCACCCACGTCTCGTTGCGGTCGGGATCACGTTCGGTGTCCGAGACGATCTGGAGCTCGCCGTCGTAGGGCCAGACCCGCACGCGGTCGCCACGCCTGAGGCCCGTGTGGCGGCACACCGGCGCGACGGGCGGCTCGGGCTCGCGCTCGGGCCACGGCTCGGGCTCGAACATGTTGAGCGAGACCGACACGGTGCCGTCGCGGCTCGGCCACGGCCGGCCCGAGGCGATCCACTCGCCCACCACCGCGCGGGCGTCGTTCAGCGCGCGCGTGAGCAGGGTGGCGGCCTCGACGCGCTGCTCGGACGCCGCGTGGAGATCGGGGTGGGCCTGCCGCAGACGACCGCGCCAGGCGGACGAGAGCTCGGCCTCGGTGACCGGCGCAGTCAGTCCGAGCAGCCAGAGAGCGCGTGCGCACTCACGGCCGGTAATGGGCTTTTCTCGCATCCATTCAGGGTAGCGATCGGGGGTGAATAGGCGGTGCCGAGCACCGTGTATGCACACCGCATGCCCTGGTCTGGGCAGACGATTCGGAGGTGCGGATAGACTCGCACCATGACTCTCTCCGACATCGACTACTCAATGACCGCAAGCCCCGGCACTGTCCTGCCGATCGCCGACCGCGCCCACGGGTGCTACATCGAGGCCGACGGCCGCACCTATCTGGATGCCTGTGGCGGCGCCATGGTGATGCTCCTCGGCCACTGCCACCCGAAGGTGGTGGAGGCGGTTCAGCGCCAGTCGGCCGAGCTCGCATTCACCTACCGCTTCTCGTTTCGCAACCAGCCGATGCTCGATCTCGCGGAGCGGATCCGCCGGATCGCCCCGGGCGAGCTCGAGTGGTGCTTCTTCAACTCGTCCGGGTCGGAGGCCAACGAGTCTGCCATGCACCTGGCGATCCTCTACTGGGAGCTCCAGGGAAAGCCCGGCAAGATCGAGTTCCTGTCGCGGGTCACGAGCTATCACGGCTCGACGCTCGGCGCGCTCTCGCTCTCGGGGTCGCGGTGGCGCGCGCCGTTCGAGCTGCTGCTCCAGAAGTACGCCTCCGTCCCGAACTCCGCGACCGCCGAGGAGGGAGCGGCAGCGCTCGAGGCCGCCATCCAGTCGCGCGGCGGCGACCACGTCGCAGCCTTCGTCGTCGAGCCCCTGACCGGATCGTCCGGGGCGGCTGTCGACCTGCCGGAGGGCTACCTCCAGGCGGTGCGCGAGGTGTGCGACCGCTACGAGGTGCTGCTCATCGCCGACGAGGTCATCACCGGCTTCGGCCGCACGGGGAAGTGGTTTGCGAGCGAGCACTTCGGCGCGACGCCCGATGTGATCACCTTCGGCAAGGCGATCAGCGGCGGCATGGTGCCGCTCTCGGGCATGGTCGCGTCACGCCAGATCCGCGAGGTGGTGTCGTCGTCGAAGGGGTTCACCTACGGGCACACCTTCTCGGGCTACCCGCTGGGCGCCGCTGTGGGCTGCGCCGTGATCGACACCATCGAGGAGGAGGGGCTCGTCGAGGCCGCCGCCGAGAAGGGTGCGCGCCTTCGCACCCGCCTCGAGGAGCTGCAGGCGCGGCACCCCATCATGCACGGCCTGCGCGGGCGCGGGATGCTCCAGGGGATCGAGCTGCGCCGGCCCGACGGGACGCGATTCGCCGAATCCGACGGCATCTCGTACGGCCTGGCCGGTGCCGCCCGCGATCGCGACCTGATGATCTACGGGTGCCCGACGCCCGTAGGCAACGAGCACATGGATGCGGTGCTCCTGGCGCCGCCGCTCATCATCACCGATGCCCAGACCGACGAGCTCATCACCAAGCTCGACGCGGCGCTCGAGGCGGTCGAGCAGAAGCTTTGACCGGGCCGTCCAGCGACGAGATCCGCGCGGCCCTCCACGAGGCCGCCGACTGGGCTGCCGACTTCCTGGAGCGTTCCGGGGAGCTGCCGGTCTCGCCGTCGGTCGCGCCGGGCGACGTGGCGGCATCGCTCCCGGCTCACCCGCCGTCATCGGGTGAGCCGCTCTCGCAGATGATCGCCGACGTCGACCGGCTGATCGTGCCCGGGCTCACGCACTGGAACCATCCCGGGTTCCTGGCGTACTTCGCGAACACCGGCTCGGGGCCGGGGATCCTCGGCGAGATGATGACCGCGACCCTGAACGTGAACGCGATGCTCTGGCAGACCTCTCCTGCCGCCACCGAGCTCGAGCAGGTGGTGCTCGCGTGGACTGCCGAGCTGGTCGGCCTGCCCGCGGGCTGGCTCGGGCAGATCACCGACACGGCATCGACATCCACCTTCACCGCCCTCGCTGCCGCACGCGAGGCGGCGGGCCTCGACGTGCGCGACCGCGGCATGGCGGGCCGCGCTGATCTTCCCGCGCTTCGGGTGTACGCATCGCGTGAGGCACATTCGTCGGTGGAGAAGGCGTGCATCGCGCTGGGGCTCGGGCGCGACGGGTTCCGCCCGATCGGCACCGATAGCCTCTACCGGATGGACGCCGGCGAGCTCGAAGCGGCCGTCGAGGCAGACATCGCGGCCGGTCACCGCCCCATCGCGGCGGTGGCCACGGTCGGCACCACATCGTCCACCAGCATCGATCCGGTGAGAGCGGTGGCCGGCATCTGCGAGCGACACGGGCTCTGGCTGCACGTCGACGCCGCCTACGGCGGATCTGCTGCGCTCGCACCGGAGCTCCGCTTCGTGCTGGACGGGTGCGATCGCGCGGACTCCATCGTGATCAACCCGCACAAGTGGATGCTCACGCCCATGGACTGCAGCCTTCTCTGGACATCGCGGCCCGACCAGATGCGCGCCGCGTTCTCGCTGGTACCGGAGTACCTGCGAACCGATCAGCCGGGCGTGGTGAACCTCATGGACTACGGGATCGCCCTCGGGCGCCGGTTTCGCTCGCTGAAGCTCTGGATGGTGCTGCGCGCATACGGCGCCGACGGCCTGGCGGAGATCATCCGCGAGCACGTGCGGCTGGCGCGGATGGTGGAGTCGTGGCTCGCCGCGGCCCCGGGGTGGGAGCTGCTTGCCCCGGTGCCGTTCTCGACCGTCAACTTCCGGCACCGGCCCGCCGGGATGGACGACGAGCAGCAGATCGACCGCCACAACGAGCACATCCTGCGCTCGGTGAACGCCGCCGGCGACGTCTACCTCTCGCACACCCAGCTGAACGGCCGCTACGCGATTCACCTGGCCGTGGGCAACGGCGGCACGGGGGAGCCTCACGTCGCGCGGGCCTGGGAGCTGCTCCAGTCCGCAGCGAGAAGCTAGGCCGGCTCGGGCTCGATATCGGCTGGTGGCGGCGGCGGGAGCGGGGCGACGGCCTGCCGGCGCCCGGCCAGCAGGTCGCGGGCAACCACCTGGATCGATCCGGCCACCGGGATCGCGATCAGCGCGCCGAGCACCCCGAGGAGCGCCCCGCCCATCAGCACCGCGACCAGCACCAGGAACGCCGAGAGCTGCACCGTGCGGCGGTAGACGATCGGCTGCAGCACGTGGTTCTCCACCTGCTGGTAGACGATGTTCACGACCAGCATGATGATGCCGGCGGTCGCCCCCTCGGCGGCGAACGCCACGCCGATGGCGGCGATCGCGCCGATGGTCGCGCCAATCAGCGGCACGAGGTCGAACACGCCCATGAGGATGCCGAGCGGCACGGGGTAGGGGACGCCCAGGATCCAGAGCGAGATGCCCGTGACGAGGCCGGCGATCACCGAGATCGCGAGGTTCCCGATCACGTAGCCGCCCACCTGGCGGTTCACGTCGATCGCCACGCGCCGCACGCGCTCGGCGCGCTCGGGCGGGAGCAGCGAGAGGAGCCCTGCGCTGAGCGTCGGCAGCTCGAGCATCAGAAAGAGCGTCAGGAAGATCGCCGTGACCGACTCCGCCACCCCGGTCACGACCTTGTCGGCGGCGCCGAACACGGTCTGAGGCAGGTCGCTCGCCGCGGTGCTCGCCTTCGAGACCAGGTGGTAGCGCTCGTTCAGGTCATTCAGCGTCTGGTTCTTCTTGAGCTGGTCCACGTACCCCGGCGCGGCGTCCTGCAGGTGGTCGGTCTGGTTCACGATCGGGATCGCGAGGGCGGCGACGAAGAGCGCGATCAGCACCAGCAGGCCGAGAAACACCGCGGCCACCGCCAGGCCGCGAGGCATCCAGCGCTGGAGGAGCACCACCGCGGGGTTGAGCGCGACAGCCAGGAAGAGCGACACCGCCAGCAGGATGAGCACCTCGCGCGCGGCGCTCAGGATGGTGACGAGCGCTACCGCAGCCAGCACGAGAGCGATGACCTTTACGACCGTGCGGGCCTGGATCTCGATGACTGTGCGCGAGGGATTCATCGTGAAGCCCTTTCGGGGCGGGCGCGATGACCCCTGCGGCCGGGCTATCCGACGGTGGCGTTGTCCAGGTTGTCGGGGCCGAGCACGATCGTCACGGTACTCGTGTCGGAGGGCACCTCAGGCACGTCTGCCACCGCGACCGGCGCAGGGAGGCCGAGCTTGGCGGCAACGGTCTTCGCGTACGACTCCTTGCCCGGCGGATACACGACCTCGGTGGCCGTCACCGTCGTGCCCGCGTTGGTGTTCCCGGTGTCGTCCACGATGTTCCAGCCTGCGTTCTTCAGCGTGTCGCCGGCGGCGCCCGCAGCACCGCTCACGCCGTTTCCGTTGATCACGGTGACCTTCACCTTGTTCCACGGGACGGCGGGCGGCGTGGTGTTCTTCTTGCCGCCGCCGTCGTTGGTGTTCGACTTCCCGCCGTTGCCCCCCGTGGTCTGGGTGGTGGTCGTCTTCGAGGCGTCCTTGCCCGACGACGAGTTGGCGGCCTGGTTCAGCACCCAGAGGAGCGCGCCGACGGCGACGATCAGGCCGATGACCGAGAAGATGCGCGCCAGCGGAATGCGGTGGCGGCCCGCGTCGATGCCCTGAGCCTCGAGCCGCCGCGTGAACCAGTCGTCCAGTCCCTCGTCGCCTCGCGGGGGGCCGACCGGTATCTGCGGCTGCTCCTCATCGCGTGTCTCGATACGTGCCATTGACCTCAAACCTTCGAGTGAACGACGCTCATACCTGCCCCTGTGCCTAGGATTGAGGCGCCGATGCCCCTGCAAATCATAGATACGTGGCCAGAAACGTCAAACGTCCCGGCTGTTTCGGCTGTCGTGGTTGGGCAGAGTGGAGAGATCGCGTCGCGTTTTGCCGGTGCCGGAAGGCCCGAGAGCCTCTACGCCCTCGCCTCGCTGACCAAGCCGCTCGTGGCCGCCGCAGTGATGATTGCCATCGAGGAGGGGGCGCTCGAGCTGGACGCACCAGCCGCCGAGCACCTGCCGGCCTATGGTACCGAGTCGCGCAGATCCATCACCGCACGCCACCTGCTGTCACACGCGTCGGGGCTGCCGGAGGTGGGGCCGCGAGGTGTCCGGTCGATCGACGTCGAGCCCGTCTGCCCGCCGGCGACGCGCCGGATCTACTCGAACGAGGGCTACGCCGTGCTGGGCGCGCTGCTCGCCGAGGCCACCGGGATTCCCTACGCCGACTACGTGCGCGAGGCGGTGATCGAGCCGCTCGGGATGGACGCGTTCCTGGGCCTTCCCGAGAGCGAGCACGCCCGTGCGCTGGATGTCCGCGAGCCGGGGCTCTCGGGATCGGGGGCGGCGCTCTTCAACAGCCGCGAGTGGCGCGCTCGCGCGACCGCTGCGGGCGGCGCGTTTGCCACCGCCTCGGCGTATGCCCGGTTCGTGCAGATGCTGCTCGCCGGCGGTGCACCGCTGATGGCGCAGGAGACGTTTGCCGAGATGTCGGCGGTCGCGTTCCCCGGGCTTGCAGGCGGCATCGAGTCGTTCCAGACCTGGGACCTGGCCGACTGGTCGCTGGGCTGCGACGTGCGCGACGCGAAGACCCCGCACTGGACGGGTGCGGCCACCTCGCCCGCGACGCTCTCGCACTTCGGCGCCTCGGGGACGCTCTTCTTCGCCGATCCCGCCGCGCGGCTCGGCCTGGTGTGCCTCGCCAACCGCAGCACGTACTCCGGCTGGCCGATGCGCCCCGGGGCGTGGCCGGATCTGTGCGACGCCGTGCTGGCGGAGTGGAGCGCGGCGTGAGCGCCCTCACCGGCTGGGTGCACTGCCCGCGGTGCGCCGCCGATCTCGTGACCGGCCCCGTGGGCCCGTCGGGCGAGGTGCGCCTGCACTGCCCCGCCTGTGGCCTGGTGCTCTACGACAATCCGGCGCCCACGGCGACTGCGATCGTGACGCGCCGCGACGGCGCCATCCTCTTCACCCGGCGGGCCATCGAGCCGGCGCTCGGCATGCTCGACCTGCCGGGCGGCTTCATCGAGGCGGGGGAGAGCCCGGAGCTCGCGGTGCGCCGCGAGCTGATGGAGGAGACCGGGCTCGAGATCGAGCTCACCGGGTACCTCGGCACGTTCCCCGACCGCTACGGCGAGGGGGCCCACACGCTCAACATCTACTTCACCGCCGTGGTCAGCGGTGGTATCGCCCGCGCGGCGGACGACGTGAGCGAGCTGGTGTGGATCGCTCCCGGTGAGCTGCCGCCCCGCTCCGAGATTGCGTTTGCCAACAGCGTCGAGGCGCTCGAGCGCGCCCTCGGGCACCCGCTTCCCGGCACTGTGTAAGCAAGGGGTAAAGGGTTCGCCGCCGGTGGCCGATCAAAAGGTCAACGGAGTCTCGGCCAAAGGAGTTCTCGGTCGCAGGCGGAATCTACGGCATCCGGGCACCGACCCCCAGCCCGGAGGAAGCGATCCATGGACGACGTGCACGAAAAGCATGTGGAGATCGACGAGCGCTGGCTGTCGGAGTGGTTCGAGTTCGGCTTCACCGAGCTCAGCACCTACCTCGCAAAGCACGCTGCTTTCGACGACTACTGCCATCGCAACGACACCGATTTCTGAGCGGTAGGCGACCCCCTGCCATCGTCGCATCCGTGCGGCGGTGACCCGTCTCTGCGCGCATCAATACACTACGCGCATGCCTCCGTTTGAGCCCGTCCCGTCGAAGCCCGACCACATCGCGCTGGAGCATCGCACGCTCGAGCGATGGGAGTCCGAGCGCACCTTCGAGGTGCTGCGCGACGCCAATCGCGGCAACCAGAAGTTCAGCTTCATCGACGGCCCCATCACCGCCAACAACGCGATGGGGGTGCACCACGGATGGGGCCGCACGATCAAGGACATCTGGCAGCGCTACCACGCGATGCTCGGCCATGATCAGCGCTACCAGAACGGCTTCGACTGCCAGGGCCTGTGGGTCGAGGTGGGGGTCGAGAAGGAGCTCGGGCTCAACTCCAAGCCCGAGATCGAGGAGTACGGCCTCGACAAGTTCGCCATCGCCTGCCGTGAGCGGGTGGCGACGTATGCGGGCCAGCTGACCGAGCACTCCAAGCGGCTCGGGCAGTGGATGGACTGGGACAAGTCGTACTACACGATGACCGATCCCAACATCTCGGACATCTGGAAGTTCCTCAAGCGCGTGCACGAGCTGGGATGGCTCTACAAGGGCCATCGCTCGATGCCGTGGTGCCCGCGCTGCGGCACGTCGCTCTCCCAGCACGAGCTGATCGACTCCTACCAGGACATCACCCACCCGTCGCTCTACGTGCGCCTGCCGCTGCTCGAGCGCGATCGCGAGTACCTCATCGTCTGGACTACCACGCCCTGGACGCTCCCGGCCAACGTCGCAGCCGCCGTGAACCCCGACGCCACCTACGCGCGCGTGGAGACGGCGTCCGGCACGGCGTACGTCGCCGCGGACAGGCTCCCGCACATCCCGCTGGTGGGCACGGTGCTCGGGACGGTCAAGGGATCCGAGCTCGTGGGCCTCACCTACAGCGGCCCGTTCGATCAGTTCCCGGCTGCGGCCGGCGTCGAGCACCGCGTCGTCGCGTGGGACGAGGTGTCGATGGAGGAGGGCACCGGCATCGTCCACATCGCCCCCGGCTGTGGCTCGGAGGACTTCGACCTCGGCCAGGCCGAGGGGCTCGCGGTGCTGATGCCGGTTGACGAGGCCGGCGCGTTCACCAACGACTACGGCTGGCTGCACGCCAAGCACACCGCCGAGGCGGCTCCGCTGGTCATCGACGACCTCGGCCAGCGCGGGCTGCTGGTCGAAGCTGTCGAGCTCACCCATCGCTATCCCGTCTGCTGGCGGTGCGGCACCGAGCTCATCTACCGCCTGGTCGACGAGTGGTTCATCCGCTGCGACGAGGTGCGCCAGCCGATGATCGACGCCGCCCGCAAGGTGGAGTGGACGCCGCCGCAGTACGGCAAGCGCATGGAGGACTGGCTGCGCAACATGGGGGACTGGTGCATCAGCCGCAAGCGCTACTGGGGCCTCCCGCTGCCGTTTTACTTCTGCGACGACGGTCACATGACGGTGGTCTCCTCCAAGGAGGATCTGCTCGAGCGGGCCATCTCCGGCACCGAGCATCTCACCGAGCTGCACCGGCCGTGGATCGACGAGGTCGTCATCACGTGCGACGAGTGCGGCGGGCACTCCGTGCGCACGCTCGACGTGGGCGATTGCTGGCTGGACGCCGGCATCGTGCCGTTCTCGACCATGGGCTGGCAGCGTCCCGAGCGCGTGCCCGGCGGCTACGCGGAGGGCGCCGGCGAGGGCATCACGCTGGCCGATCTGCCCAGCCACGAGGACTGGCTCGAGTGGTATCCCGCCGAGTGGGTCACCGAGATGCGCGAGCAGATCAGGCTCTGGTTCTACTCGATGCTCTTCATGGGCGTGGTGCTCGATGGACGCTCGCCGTACTCGAAGGTGCTGACCTACGAGAAGGTGAACGACGAGACCGGGCGCCCGATGCACAAGTCGTGGGGCAACGCGATCTGGTTCGACGACGCCATCGAGCAGATGGGCGCCGACGTGATGCGCGTCATGTACGCATCCCAGCCGCCGGCCCAGAACCTCAACTTCGGCTACGGCCCGGCCAACGACGTGAAGTCGCGGCTGCTCCGGCTCTGGAACATCTACGCCTTCTTCGTGCTCTACGCCAACATCGACGGCCACCAGCCCGACCTGCAGGTGCTGGAGCGCGGCCCGGCGTCGTCTCGTGAGCTCGACCGCTGGCTCGCGGCATCCACGCAGGCGCTCATCGCCGAGTGCAGCGCGGCGCTCGACGCCTACGACTCGCCGCGGCTCATGCGGGCGTTCGACGCCTACGTCGATGACCTCTCCAACTGGTATGTGCGGCTCTCGCGGCCCCGGTTCTGGAAGTCCGAGGACGAGCCCGACAAGCTCGCTGCCCATCAGTCGCTCTGGTACGCGCTCGTGCAGGCCATCCGCTGCGTCGCCCCGGTGATGCCGTTCCTCGCCGACGAGCTCTGGCAGAACCTCGTCCGCGGAGCGTGCGCCGATGCCCCGGCAAGCGTGCACCATGCGGGCTACCCCACGGTCAACCACAGCCTGGTCGACGCCGCGCTCCTCGATCAGATGACCGCGGTGCGGTCGGTCGTGACGCTCGGCCACAGCGCCCGGAACGACGCCGGGATCAAGCTGCGCCAGCCGCTTCGCACCGCCACCGTGATCACGCACGATCCGGGCCGCCGCGCGGCGGTGGCCGCGCATCTCGGGCTTGTGGCCGACGAGCTTGGCGTGAAGGACGTGCAGCTGGCCGAATCGAGTGACGAGTTCGCCGAGGTGGAGGTCATGCCCATCCTGAAGGTGCTCGGCCCGAAGCTCGGCCGCGACCTCGGAGTGCTGCGCGAGCGGCTGCGCGAGGGGGATTTCACCCTGGACGACGGTGGCGTGGACTGCGGCGAGTGGCGGCTCGAGCCGGGCGAGTTCGAGCTTCGCACGCGGGCCAAGCCGGGATTCTCGGTGGTCGACGGCGAGGGCTTCGCGGTGGTGCTCGACACCGAGATCACACCGGAGCTGGCCCTCGAGGGTGTTGCGCGCGACCTGATCCGCACCATCAATCAGATGCGGGCGGACGCCGATCTGCAGCTCACCGATCGCATCGTCATTACGTATCCGGCGAGCGACGGCGACGTCACCCGGGCGTTCCGCGAGCACGGCGAGCGGATTGCCGGAGAGACGCTGGCGGTGGAGCTCGAACCGGGCGACGCGCTCGCGATTCGCCGTCGCTGATCCTGCGGAGTTTCCGGCAATCCGCGCCGCGTGGAATTTGACTCACGGCCAAAAGGCACCGACACTGCGGGTTACCGGTTCTATGCGAAATCTCCCCCCGACTTCTCGCCGCGGCTCCCGGCGCCTCATGCGCGCCTGCCTGCTGGTCGTGATCTCGGGCCTCGCGGTGCTCGCGACTGCGGGGAGCGCCATGGCGGCGCTCCAGCAGACGATCGACCCCTCGTATCAGACCAATGGCGCGGTGCGCGCGATCATCCGCTCGGGCGGCGTGGTGTACATCGGCGGGGACTTCACCTCCGTGCGCACGGCGGGGAGCCCGCTCGGCACCAACGAGACTCCCCGGCACGACCTGGCGGCGTTCGATGCGCACACGGGTGCGCTGCTCCCGTGGGATCCGGGGGCCAACGGCACCGTCCATGCCCTTGCGATGGGGCCGGGCGGCGGCACGGTCTTCATCGGCGGCGACTACACGACGCTCGGCGGGCAGCCCCGCAACCATATTGGCGCCGTTTCGACGACGGGCACCACGCTCAACTGGAATCCGAACGCCGACGGCAGCGTCGAGGCGATCGTCACCATGGGCTCGCGCATCTTCATCGGCGGGGAGTTCATGAACATCGGGACGGTCCATCGAAAGCGCCTCGCAGCGATCACGTCGACCGGAGCGCTCACGACCTGGGCCGAGCACAACGGCCCGAACCACGGGGTGAAGGCACTCCTGATCTCTCCCAACGGCACGCGGATCTTCGCCGGCGGTCTCTTCACGACGGTGGGCGGCGTAGGTGTTCAGCACCTGGTCGCGCTCTCAGCCGGCACCGGAGCCCGCGTCCCGTGGGTGTCGCATCCACGCTACGAGGTGCTCGGACTGGCTGAGACGTCGTCGTATCTCTTCGCGGCCGGTGGCGGCGGCGGCGGGCATCTGCCGTCGTACAAGCTCTCCGATGGATCGCTGCGGTGGACTGCGTCTCCCGACGGCGACGTCGCGTCCGTCTCGATCTATCACGGAGAGGTGCTGGCCGGCGGGCACTTCAACCAGATGGGCGCGCAGGTGCGCCATCACGCCGCGCTGCTCAATCCGACCACTGGCAAGGTCGATCTGACCTGGGCGCCCGATTTCAACCAGGTGCTGGGTGTCTGGCCGGTGCTCGGGTATGGGCAGCAGGCCTATGCAGGCGGCGATTTCACCAAGGTCGGCTCGGTGGATCAGCAAGGTCTTGCGCAGTTCTCGGACTCGGTCGTGGATACGACCGCCCCGACGCTGACGGCGCTTCCGAACGTGCACATGGCGGTGGGCACGACGATCGGCGCGTCGGTGCCGGTCACGCTTGCCTGGAAGGGGTCGGATGCAGTCTCCGGCATCTGCCGCTACAGCGTGCGCCAGGCGGTCAACGCCGGTGCGCCTGTCAACGTGATCCCGGCCCGGCCGACCAACACGAGCGTCGGCCGCGGGCTCGTGCCGAGCACGAACGTCTATCACTTCTCGGTGCAGGCCACGGACTGCTCGGACAACGCAACCGCCTACATCGCGGGGCCGACTGCTCAGGTGGTTTCGGTGCAGAACACGAACCCCCTCATCAAGTACAGCGGCGTGTGGCGGCGACTGCCCTCGGCCGGCACGGCGGGTGGCTCGATCACCTCGACGAGCGCCAAGAACGCCTCGGCCAAGCTCACGTTCACGGGTCGTCAGGTGGCGTGGGTGGCGTCCAAGTCGAAGCTGCGCGGCCAGGCCGCGGTGTACATCGACGGGGTGAAGGTGAAGACCGTCGATCTGCACAACCCGTCCCTCGTGAAGCGCCGGGTCGTGTTCACCCACGGCTGGACGTCCAACGGCACCCACACGATCCGGATCGTCGCCCTGGGCACCCCCGGCCGTCCCGCGGTCGACATCGACACGCTGCTGACGCTGAAATAGCGTCCGTGACTGCCGGCCCGGCTCGGTCATTCATCGACGCGTCGGTTAGGGTGGTGACGCTGTGCCGACCACGCTCTTTGCCCTAGCGTTTCTCGCCGTCCTGACGCTCCTGGCGCTGTACATCGCGGGTGTCGATCTGATGATCTTCGGCGTCGCCGCGGGACTGATGGTGCTCGGTGGAGTCTGGATCTGGTTCGGGATCGCCCTGGCGCTGGCACAGGCGGCCCGGCTCGGCTGGCGACGGTACCGCCGCGAGCGCCCTGCCGTGGGGTAGGCGGCTGCTGGTCGGCGGTCGCGGTGGGTTCCCTGCGGAGTTGTCACAGAAACCAATTGGCATCGACGCGCACCGCCAAGTGGCGCGATCACCGTTCTGCCGGTTTTCGGCTCCTGATGGGGGAGCGCGCGGCGGGGGCTGGGCGGTGAACTGTCACGGAAGCCAAATGACATCGGCGCGTACCGCCAAGTGGCGCGATCATCCTTTCGCCGGATTCCGGCTCTGCACGCGCGAACTCGGGGCGGGGGCCGGGGCGGGGAACCGTCATGGAAGACAAATGGCATCGGCGCGTACCGCCAAGCGGCGCGCTTACCGTTTCGCCGGATTCCGGCTCCGGATGCGGGGACGGCGCGGAGTCGGCGCCGGGAAACTGTCATGGAAGCCAACTGATCGGCAGGTACCGCCAAGTGGCGCACCCGTTGTCGCTGCGGTTTTTCGTCCGTTTCTCTAACGCGGCCCGCGGTCAGGGCGGCCGGCGTAGGTGTCACGAGAGCCAATCGGCACCGGCGCGCACCGCCAAGTGGCGCGATCGCCGTTTCGCCGGATTCTGGCTCCACGTGCGGGAACGCGGCGCGGGGCCGGGGCGGGGAACTGGCGTGGAAGCCAAATAACATCGGCAGGTACCGCCAAGTGGCGCACCCGTTGTCGCTGCGGTTTTTCGTCCGTTTCTCTCACGCGGCTCGCGGTCAGGGCCGGCCGGCGCAGGTGTCACGAGCGCCAATCGGCATCGACGCGCACCGCCAAGTGGCGCGATCACCGTTTCACCGGATTCCGGCTCCGGATGCGGCAACGCGGCGCGAAGCCGAGGCCGGAAACTGTCATGGAAGCCAAACGACATCGGCACGTACCGCCAACTGGCGCACCCGTCGTCGCTGTGGTTTTCGTCCTTCAACCGGCGTAGGTGTCACGGGAGCCAACTGACATCGGCAAGCACCGCCAAGTGGCGCGAACCCCACCGCCACAGCCACACGCCCCCGCTGGACTCAGGCGCCGATGGCGCGGCGCAGCTGCTGTGGCAGCTGGAAGTGGACGTTCTCGTCCACCAGGTCGTGCGAGGCGATCTCGGTGACGCCCAGCTCGCGGAAGTATTCCACGACCCGCGTCACCAGCGACTCTGGCGCTGACGCGCCCGACGTGATCCCCACCGTCTCGACGCCCTCGAACCATGAGGGGTCGATGCCGGTCTCGTCGTCGATGAGGTGCGCCGGCACGCCCAGCTCGCGTGTCACGTCGACCAGGCGGTTGGAGTTCGACGAGTTGCGCGAGCCGATCACCAGCACCAGATCGACCTCCTGCGCCAGCTCCTTCACCGCGTTCTGGCGATTCTGGGTGGCGTAACAGATGTCGTCGTTCTTCGGCCCGACCACCTTCGGGAACTTCTGGCGGAGCGCCCCGATGATCTCGAGCGTCTCGTCCACCGAGAGCGTGGTCTGCGTGATGTAGGCAACGCGCTCGGGGTCGGGAATCACCAGGTCGTCGATCTCGGCGACCGAGCCGATCAGCTGGATCGACTCCGGCGCCTCGCCCATGGTGCCGACCACCTCCTCGTGCCCCTCGTGGCCGATCAGCACGATCGAGTGCCCCTGTGACGCGTACTTGCGCGCCTCGGCATGCACCTTGGTGACCAGCGGGCAGGTCGCGTCGAGCACGTGGAGCTTGCGCTCCTTGCTGCGCCGATGCACCTCCGGGGCCACGCCGTGGGCAGACAGCACGACGACCGCTCCCTCCGGGACATCGACCTCGGAATCGACGAAGACCGCGCCGCGGTCGGTCAGCTCGGAGACCACGTGATGGTTGTGCACGATCTCCTTGCGGACGTACACGGGAGCGCCGAAATGCTCGAGCGCTCGCTCCACGGTGTCAACGGCCCGGTCGACCCCGGCGCAGTAGCCACGGGGAGACGCGAGCAAGAGCTTGGTCGGTGCCATCCCGCTCATGCTACCGGCCACCCACGTCGACGCTCGCCGGGTGGCCGTCTCGCGCGGTGACGCGCGTGTCACCCACGGACGCCTCGATCGCGCCGCCGTAGGCCTCGATCGTCACCGACTCGCGGGTGATGGTCACGGTGCCCGGCACGCCGTGATGGGTCAGAGAGAACCGCAGGCGACCCCACGATGGCGAGAGGCGAGGATCGAGGTGCAGCACGCCGTCCATCACCGAGAGCCCCGCCGCTCCAAGCACGACCGCCTGCCAGAGCCCGCCCTGCGTCGCCATGTGCAGCCCCTCGGGCCGGTTGCCACGGCTGTCGTAGAGGTCGATCGCGATGGCTCGCTCGAGGTAGCTGTCAGCCTCCTCGTCGAGCCTCACACGGCGCGCCACCAGCGAGTGCACGGCTTCGGAGAGCGACGACAGGTGCCGGGTCAGCGGCTCGTAGAGCTGGTAGTTGCCCAGCCGCTCCTGCTCGCTGAACTCACGCTCGAGCAGCGACATCAGCATCACCACGTCGGCCTGCTTCACATCACGCCAGCCCTGCCGCTCCTCAGACCACGCGAGCTCGGGCCGCTCTGTGCCGGCGATCGGCAGCGAGAGGAAGCCGTCGTGCTGCTCGATCAGCCCTTCCGGCGTGCGCCCGACGAACATCCGGTCGGCCAGGTCGCGCCAGCGGTCCGGCTCGCCGTCGTTCGCCGTTGCGACCCCCGACTCGGCCAGGTCGGCAGCCCAGCGCATCGTCCACGCTCCCAGATAGTTCGTGTAGGCGCTGTTGTTGACGTCCTCGTGCAGTTCGTCGGGCCCGATGACGTCGTGAATCTCGTATCCGCGCTCGGTCTCGACGCCGCGCGTCGCGTAGAACCGCGCGGCCTCGACCACCAGCTCGCCGGCGCCGTCGGCCAGCACCTGGCGATCGCCGGTGACGCGGACGTACATCTCGATTGCAAGCGCGATGTCGGACACCACGTGGATCTCCTGCTCGCCCGTCTTCACCTCCATCCGGCGGCCGCCCGGCCCGATGAGGAACGACGGCGTGACGTCCTCGCCGGTCGCGGCGCTCTCCCACGCAAACCACGCGCCCTCGAGCCCTGCGGCCGCGGCGTTCCGGCGTGCCGCGGGCAGCGTGCCAACGCGGTAACCGATGATCTCGCGCGCCACCTCCGGCATCGTGTACGCATAGAACTGCATCAGGAACACGTCGGTGTCCCAGAAGACGTGGCCCTTGTAGCCGTCGCCCGTGAGCCCCTTCGCAGCGACCGACGTGCGGCTCCCCGCCTGCGGCGCGACCGCGATGAGCTGCGCGACCGCGAACCGCACGCCGATCTGGGCGGCAGGCTCGTCGATCTCGACATCCGACCGCGCCCATGCGCTCGCCCACGCCGCGCGGTGGGCCTCGAGCAGGCTGTCCCACCCGGCGGCGAGCGACTCGCGGGCAGCGCGTGCCGCGGTGGCGGCTGACTCCGGCTCCTCACGCTCGGTGTAGACGGCGATGTGACGCTCCACGTCGAGCGTCTGCCCGGCCTCGAGATCGAGCTCCAGCTCACGGCCGGAGAAGTGCTCATCGCTCACGTGAACGGCCGGGATCCCACCACCGGCGAGGGTTGCCGTCAGGGCCTGGGCGACATCGACCGCGACGTGTGCCCCCGGGGTGCGGCTGTGCAGCATGTCAACGCCGTCGCTCTCGCCAGACGCCGTCATCTCGACGTGGGGGAGCTCGCCGGTCTTCTCGCGCACCCACGCTCCGGTGCGCAGCGAGATCCTCGCCGTCGGCCCCGATACGAGCTCCAGCGAGAGGCGGATCGCGGCCACGTGCCGTTGCGCGAGGCTCAGGATGCGGCTGCTGGAGAGCCGCAGCACGTGCCCATCGGGATCCTCGACCACCAGCTCGCGGTCGGAGCGCATCGCGCGCAGGTCGAGCGTGCGCGTGTGCGACACGACGTTCCATGTCCACGGCGTGAAGCTGCGCCCGTCCACGGTGATCTCGGTGGCCGTCCAGTCGGGGGTGACCACCAGATCCTCGACGCCCGGCTGCTCGCCGTCGAACAGGCCGGCAACGAACACTCGCGGGGTGCGCGACGGGTTGGGCTCGTCGGCGGTGCCGCGCACGCCCATATAGCCGTTCACGAGCGAGTGGAGCGTCTCCTCCGACGCCTCCTTCGCAAGGTCGTAGCCCTCTGACACGATCTGCCAGCCCGTCTCGCCGAGCGGGTCGTCGGTCTCACGCACGGGCGGCGGGGCGATGTCGAGCCCGACTGCCACCAGGTCGCGCTGCTCGCGCAGCAGCTCCACGAACTGGGCCGGGCCGCCGCCAAGGTCGATCACGCCGGCCGGGGTGCCGTTTGGCTCCTTGCCGACCGAGAGCAGCGTCGCACCCGTCGCGAGCCGCGTGACCATGCGGTAGTCGCTGCCCTCGAACCCCGCGATCGGCCCGAACTCGTCGCCCGCGATCAGCACCTCGCCGGGGCGGATCGCGCGGGCCGGGGCGAGCCGCTGCATCAGGAACGCGATGGAATCCGACTTGTCGGTGAGGCCGATCTCCACATGCTTCACGTCGCTGGTGATGCGCGCGTCTGGCAGCCCTTCGGCCTTCGAGATGCGGTCGGCCATGTCGATTGTTGCGGCGATCCCGCCCGGGAGGGCCCCGAGCCGCTGCTCGGTGGCCGCGAGCAGCTCCGCGATCTGGGACTTCGGCGGGTCGGCCCACTCAGGCTCGGGGATCAGATCGATCTTCCGCCGGTTCAGGCGGTCGGAGATGACGCCCACCTCGATGCCGTGCTCTTCGCGGAGCTCGCGCTGCATCTCGGCTGCGATGCGATCGAGCGCGGCGTTCTCGGCGTCGGTCGGCTCGCGGCGGTAGATCAGCTCGAGCTCGCCCTCCGCGTCGTAGCCGTACACCTCGGAGCCGCGGTTGACCATCAGGTAGAGCCGGCTCCGCGCCTGCGGCGAGAGCAGCGGGGAGATCTGGCCCGACACGTTGCGGGCGTTGGTGCCGGTGATCACCACGAGCGTGACCCCGGCGCGCAGCAGGTGCTCCATGGCCTCGCCGAGATCTGCGGCCCTGTCGGCGCGCGACTCCACGGCGGTGCCGTCCCAGTCGAAAGCGATCAGGCGGTACCGATGGTTTCCGAGCGGGCCACTCATGCTCGGGGGAGCATAGGCGGGACTGTTAGCCGACGCGCACGGGGGTGCCCAGCGTCGCCCACGCGTAGACCACGCTCGCGTCGCCCACGGCGATCCGCACGCAGCCGTGCGAGACCGGCATCCCGGGGACGCTCGCGAACTGGTGCAGCGCGTAGCCGCCCGTGAAGTACGAGGCCAGCGGCAGCCACACGTGGAACGGGATGGACCAGCTCATGACCTCTTTGCGGTAGATCGCGAAGTTGCCCGACGGGGTGACGTGGCCCGGGCCGGCAGTCGAGACGTGGATCGCGCGGACCACGGCGCCGTTGGCCACCAGCAGCAGCACCTGCTGCGGCTTGTGCACCTCGACGTGGCGGGTTGTGAGCGACCACGGGTGGGGGATGCTGGCCTTGGCCAGGCCGGCGAACGTGGCCGGTCCGGCGACGCCGTCACGCGTGAGCCCGCGCCAGCCCTGGAACGCCATGACGGCCTGCTCGGTGCGCGGGCCGTACACGCCGTTTCGGGCGGCGATCGCCAGGTACTTGAGGCGGATGAGCTTCTTCTGCAGGGCGAGCACTGCAGGTCCCTTGGAACCGGGTGCGAGGCCGGCGTGGGCGACCGCGGGGAACGCGGAAACCAGCACGAGGGCGGCAAGGAGGATGGTGAGGCGTCGGAGCATCCGCGAATAATAAACAGGAACCCCGGCGGGCGTGTGGCCTACCGCTCAGGCAGCGTGATGCGGGCCGGAGCGAAGCGCATGGGCGTGGTGGATCTCGTCCACCAGCCGCGCGAGCGGGATGCCCTTCACGAGGAAGCCCGCGGCGCCCGCATCGAGCGCGCTTTGCATGAGCGTGGGCTCGTCGAACGCCGTCAGCATGAGGACGATGGTGCGCGATCCGCTGGCGTCGGCGATGCGGCGCGTGGCCTCGATACCGTCGATGCCCGGCATGCGGATGTCCATCACCGTCACGTCCGGCGCCTCGCGCAGCACCATCTCGACTGCCGTGTGGCCGTCCCCGGCCGAGCCGACGACGTCGTACCCGGCCTCGCCCAGCGCCAGCTCGAGCGTGCGGCGAAGCATCTCGTTGTCCTCGGCGATGACCACCCGTACACGGCCGTCCTGGGTATCCATGATTCGCACCATACAACCGGTTCGCCACCGCGAGAATCCACGAATTGACGTAGTCGGCCTCACCCCTGCGTGGTAGGTTCGGCCGGTGCCAGGCTCGACTCTCAGGCTCGGCTGCGCGGACATGGATGCGCTGCCGCTCTTCTCGGCGATCGGCCCGGACGGCTCCCGCCGGGGATATGAGCCCGCGGTTGCGCAGCTCGTGAGCGACGAGCTCGGCCGGACGCTGGAGTGGGTTGCGCTGGAGTGGGCGGACTTCTATCCGGCGATCGCCGCGGGTCGGGTTGACGGCGTGTGGTGCGGCCAGGGAATCACTGATGAGCGTCGCGCGCGGGCGGGCTTCTCGCGGCCGTACGCCGTGTTCGACGAGTCGCTGGTGGTGCGCGCCGACAACCTCGTCACGTCGCCCGGCGCGCTCGAAGGGCAGCGGATCGGAGCGATCGAGGGCAGCACCAACCTCGCCCTCACACGGAGCTTCGAAGGCGTGGACGCCCTCGCGTTCGCCGGTTCCGCAGACGTCTTCGGCGACATGATCAGGGCGCTCCGCGACGGCTCGATCGACGGATTCGTCGATGATGACGTCGTGATGGTGCCGCTGGGCGACGAGCCGGATCTCCGACTTGCGTTCACGGTGCCGACCCAGAATGCATGGGGCGTGGCGGTGCGCCGCGATGACGATGGTCTGCGCGGCGATCTCGACCGCGCGCTCACGGCCGTGATCGAGGACGGCCGGCTCGCAGAGGTATGGCGGCGCTGGATGCCCTGGCTCGCCGTCCCGGACGCGCTGAACCAGTAGCCATTCCCCGGCGAACCGTTCGCGAAACCTGATTTTCGGCGCTCTGTGACGCCGCTCGCATTTCGGCTGCAGGACCGAACCCAAATCGGGAGGCCGGCGAATGACTGTCGCGGTTCCGGAGGAGGTGGCCTCCGGAACCGCGGCCTTTTGAAGGGGGTGACGGCAGTGCGGAGATTCGCGTGTGTGATGGGAATGGCGTCGATGCTTCTGCTCATCGTCGCATCGCAGGCGTCGGCCGCTCCGAGCGTGGCCGTCCGGCGGCAGCACGCCGAGCACACCCTCCACGCGCTCCAGCGCCGGCTCGATCTCGCGGTGCAGGAGTATGACCACGCCCGCGCGGAGCAGCGCAGCGCCACTCACCGCGCCGCCATGGCCGCACACGCGCTTGCCGTCGCCCGGCGAACGCCGCCCCTGAACGTCGGCCTGATCTCGGCGCTCGGCTCGCGTGCTGCCGCGCTCGAGGCGCAGCAGTCCGACAGCTGGGCCCGCATCGGCCGATCGATGGGCCTGCACGAGCGCATCGTCTCGCTCATCGCCCGGGAACGGGCGGTCCTGCGGTCACTTCCTGTGCCTCTCCGGGTCTCGTTTCTCGCTCAGAGCCGCGACGCGCGCAAGGCCGCGGCCACCGCGCTCGCCCAGCTCGAGAGCTCCGGCCGGCTGCGCGGCTCCAGCCCGGGCGTCCGCGCAGTGCGCGATGCGCTGCGTCAGGTGGGCGTCCCGTACGTGTGGGGCGGTGAGTCGGCGGCGGGGTTCGACTGCTCCGGGCTCATGCAGTGGGCCTACGCGCAGGCCGGAACAGCGATTCCGCGGGTTGCCCTGGCCCAGAAGCTCGCCGGCCGTCCGGTGGCGCGCGCCGACCTGAAGCCTGGCGACCTGGTGTTCTTCGAGGCCGGCATCGGACACGTCGCGATGTACATCGGCGGCGGCCTCATCGTCGAGGCGCCGCACACCGGCGCGGTGGTCTGGGTGGCGCCGCTCGGCGACTCCTGGCACACGGCGGAGTATCAGGGGGCGGTGCAGCCGTGGTGAGCTCACTCATGAGCCGGCGCGACGCCCTCAAGCTCTCGGCGGTCGCGGCCGCCGGTGCGGCCACGGGCGGAGTGGTGTCGGCGGCAGCTGCCGCCGGCCACGACGAGGAGATCCTTCGCTTCGCGCTCACGCTGGAGCGGTTGCAGGTGGCGTTCTACCGCGAGGCGATGACGCAGCCATACCTCACCGGCGAGCTAGCGGAGTACACGCGGGTAGTGCACGGGCATGAGCTGGCCCACGTCGAGCTCCTGGCCGGACTGCTGGGATCGTCGGCCCGGAGCGCGCCCGCGTTCGGGTTCGCAAAGGCGCTCGGGAGCGTCCGGGAGTTCACGCTTGCGGCAATCGCCGTCGAGGATCTCGGGGTTGCCGCCTACGACGGCCAGATGCCGGGGCTCGGCACGCGCGCGCTTGACACGGCGGCCGAGATCGTCTCGGTCGAGGCGCGCCACGCAGCCTGGATCAGGGATCTGGCGGGCCTCGTGCCTGCGCCGGACGCCGCCGATCAGCCGCTCTCCCCGGCGCAGGTGCGCACGCGCCTCGCCGCCGTCGGGGTCACGATCGGGGGCGCACAGTGAGCGACCGGACCACCCGGCGGGCGATCCTGGGCGGCGCCGCGACGGCGGCGCTCGCGGCAGCCACATCTGCGGCCACTGCCGAGGCTGCGTCGCTGAGCACGCACGACCGCTCGATCCTGGTCTTCGCGCTGGGCCTCGAGCAGCTGCAGGCCGCGTTCTACACCGAGACCGAGCGGGTGGGCGTGCTGACGGGCGAGACTGCCGAGCTGGCGCGCGTCGTCGGCGGCCACGAGCGATCCCACGTCCGGGCGCTGCGGCAGATCCTGGGATCCAGCGCGCCGGCGGCCCCGAAGTTCGACTTCAAGGGCGCCACCGAATCGCGCCAGGCGTTCGTGCGCACCGCAGTGGCCTTCGAGGATCTCGGCGTTGCCGCCTACAAGGGGCAGCTGAGCCGCATCCAGTCGAAGGGGCTCCTCGCAACGGTGCTTGCGATCCATGCCGTCGAGGCTCGCCATGCGGCCTGGATCCGCCGGCTGGTGGGCATCCTGCCCGCCGCGGAGGCGTTCGATCAGGCCAAGCCCGAGAGCGTGATCAACTCGATCGTCGCGTCCACGAAGTTCGTGGTCTCGTCCACCGCGAGCCACAACCCCGGTTTCACCGGATGAGGCGCGCCGGCTTCACGGTGGCGGCGATCGCAACGGCAGGGCTCGCAGCGGTGGTTGCCGGCCCGCTCCTGCGGCACGGGGCCGACCCTGCGGCGGCAAGCCCTGCCGCCGACAGCTTCACCGGGCTCGCCGTGACCGATCCCGGCTACTCGATCGGCTCTGCTGCACCGCTTCAGGCGGTGACCGCGACCTGGGCTCCTGTGCGGCGGGGGACGCCTGTCGTTGCGCGGCCACGCTCTGGTGCGCGCCAGGTCGGCGTCCTTCAGACTCGCACCTACGATCGCACCACCGCGATCGTCCAGGTCACCGGACGCGCCCGCACCCAAAACGCCCTGTGGGTGCGGGTGCGGTTTCCCAGCCTGCCCAACGGTGCCTCCGGCTGGGTGCCGCGCACCGCCCTCGGCGGCTACACGACGGTCGATACGCGCCTCGTCGTCGATCGCCGCCGGATGCGGATCACGCTCTACCGCGCTGGTCACGCGGTGTTCCGCGCGCCGGTGGGCGTGGGGGAGGCCGCGACGCCGACACCGGCAGGCAGCTTCTTCATCGCCGACCGCCTGACCCGGTTCAGCGACCCTGTCTACGGGCCCATCGCCTTCGGCACGAGCGGCCGCTCGCCCGTGCTCACCGACTGGCCCGGCGGCGGCGAGATCGGCATCCATGGCACCAATGAGCCGGGGCTCGTGCCCGGGCGGGTGTCACACGGGTGCGTGCGGCTGCGAAACGCCGACATCGTGCGGCTCGCCCGCCTCCTGCCGATCGGCACGCCGGTGGTGGTCGAGTGACGCGCGCGCGGTCGATGCTCGTCGTGCTGATGGGGTTGGCGGCGCTCGCGGTGCCGGCTCCTGCGGTTGCGAGCTCCACGCCACAGCATCTCTGGCACGCGTTTCCCGTGGGCAAGCAGCCCTTGCTGAGCCGTTCGGCGCAGCCGACCCTCAAGCCCGTCGCTGCGCCCAGCCCGGCTGCAGCCGCCGGCCCTCACCTCACCCAATCGCCGGGTGAACCGCAGGACGAATCGATCTCGATCACCTTCGTTCAGGTGCTCGCGCTGACCGCGCTGGTGGCTGCAGTCCTCGTGCTCACCCCGACGGTCATCATCCGCCGCAGGCTGGGCTAGTAGCGCGGCACCGGCGGGCCCGAGTAGTAGTCGTACTCGCCGTCGCGCTCGAACCGCTCGATGCCCCGGTGAAGGGCGTCCTCGTCGAGCTCGACGCCCAGCCCGGGCCCGGCCGGTACGGCGATCGAGCCGCCCTCGGGCCGAAACGGGCCGCCGGCGATGACGTCGTCGGTGTACCAGCGAAGCAGGCTCTGGTGCGGCCCGGTGATTGACGGCGCGGCCGCCGCGACGTGGAGCTGGGCTGCGGTCGCGATCCCCAGATCGCCGCTGTAGAACCAGAAGCCGACTCCCGCCCGCTCGCAGGCGGCGGCGAAGCGCATGGCCGGCCCGAGCCCTCCGCAGCCTGCAACCCCGAGCACCACGTGCTCGGGCGTGCCCAGCTCGGCCGCGTGAGCGATGTCGCTGGTATGGGCCGAGAACGGGATGCTGCTCGCGCCGCGGATCCCTGCCATCTCGGGGAGCCCGGCAACCGGCTCCTCGACGTTGGTCACGCCAAGCCGCTCGAGCTCGGGCAGCATCCGGGCGGCGGTCTCGGGCCGCCAGCCCATGTTCACGTCCACGCGCAGCTCGCGGCCGGGGCCGATCGCCGCCCGCACCTGCCCAAGCATCTCGAGCTCCTCCTCGGGCGGCCGCACGCCGAGCTTTCCCTCGAACGCGGGCGATCCGTGCTCACGCGCCATGCGCGCGCAGTGGGCTGCCACCGCTTCGGCGGTCTGCTCGCCGGGAGCTGCCGGCCCGGGCAGCCGGTAGGCGAAGTACTCGGTGAGCGCGATCCTGTCTCGCACCGCACCGCCCAGCAGCGCGTGCACCGGCACGCCCGCCGCTTTCGCTGCAACGTCCCAGAGCGCCATCTCGACTGCCGCGAGCGGTCGCCGGAAGATCATCTCGGGCGAGTCGCGCGGCGCCGGCCGGGCGTACGGCTCGGATGAGAGCTCGGCCAGCAACGCGGCCGCCGGGCGTCCGGCCAGCTCTGGGGCGAGCTCCCACAGCGCCACCGCATCTGCGACGGACGGTGACTCGCCGAGGCCGGTGAGGCCCTCGTCGGTCATCACCCGCACCACGGTGCGGCTCATGCCGCCGTAGACCCCCGTCGCGAACTCGTACGGGGCGTCGAGCGAGACGTTCACGGGCCACGCCTCGACCGAGACGATCTGGCCCGCGCTCACCTGGAGGCGTACTCGATCTGGCCGAAGGGCCAGTCGGCCTCGAGCCACGCGGAGACCGCCTGGTAGAGCGGCGCGTCAAGCTCGGCCCGGCCCTCGGTCACCCACGAGCTCACCTTCGCGCCGGGGCCTTCCTTGGCCGGATAGATGTAGACGCACCCGATCACGACGCCGGCGGGGTCGAGGACGGTGTACGTGAAGCCCTGCCGTTGCTCGAAGTCCGCCGCGTGCCCTGCGAGGTCGCCCCGGTTCTGGTCGAGGGTCATGTCGTGCGGCCAGTTGCCGGTCTCCCACCCAGGGGTGCGGTGGATGTGATCCATCGACGAGGTCCAGGCGGCGTAGTCGGCGCGGTTGTGCTCGGGGGTGAGCGGCTCGAGCGTGAACTCGTCGGTGCTGAGGGTGAGCGGCACCTCGAAATTGGCCGGGACGAACTCGGGCGTGGACATGCATGCGAGAATAGCGCCATGCCGACGCCGTATCGAGTGGCCACCGCGGATGACCTGCCAGCGCTCACCGAGGTGATGGCGACGGCGTTCTTCCCCGACCCGGTGTGGGGGCCCTACTCGTTCCCCGATGCTGCCGCCCGCCCCGCGCAGTCTCGCGCGTTCTGGCAGGCAAACGTCGCCGCCACCTTGCGGTTTCCCTGGACGATCGTCACGCCCGCCTGCGAGGCAGCGGCAGTGTGGGTGCCGCCGGGCGAGCCCGAGATGACCCCCGAGCAGGAGCGCGGGGTCGCGCTCCTCATGGCCGGCGTGCTCGGCTCAGAGCAGGCAGAGGTGGTGATGGCGGTCTTCGATCAGCTCGACGCGGCCCACCCTCACGACGTGGACCACTACTACCTGAGCCTGCTCGGCACCCACGACGACCATCGCGGCAAGGGCCTTGGCATGGGAGTGCTTGCCGCGAGCCTCGAGCTGATCGACGCCGTGCATCAGCCCGCCTACCTCGAGTCGACCAACCCGGCCAACAACCCGCGCTACCAGTCGGTGGGCTTTGCCCCGCACGGCACCGTCACGCTGCCGAACGGCCATGTCATCACCACGATGTGGCGCCCGGCCCGCTAGCTCGCGGCTTGCTGGCGTTTGCGGGCGACGTCCTCGATGAGCGCCCGCGCGGCGGGTGATACCGACATCAGCTCGCGGACGTCTGCGGGATCGAAGCTGAGCACCCGGGCGGCGGTCACGGCCTCGACGCTCGCCATCCGCAGGGTGCTGTAGCCGCCGCCCCAGTCGAGCGCGGCCATCTCGCCGACGAACTCCCCGCGGCCAAGCTGTGCGAGCTCGCGGCCGCCGTCGGAGACCTGCATGCTGCCCTCGAGGATCACGTGCATCTCGCGCCCGGCGTCCCACTGCTCGATGAGCGTATCGCCGGGCAGGAGCCGTCGCTCGCGCCCCCGGCGCGCGAACGCGGTGGGGTTCGGCAGGTCGGCGAAGAGCGGGATACGTGTCAGGCCGGCGCCGTCGCTCGTCACCTGGCCGAGCCAGCCCGAGAGCAGGTCGGGGTTGCGGTCGGCCGGCCGCGGGGGCTCGTCGGCGGTGATGTCCACGGGCGCGCCCTCCAGGAGGTCGATCGCCCGGTCGAGGTGGGCCCACGTGGTGGTGGGGTTGAGGAAGCACATGCGGATCGCCGTGCGGCCGAAGAGGCGCGTCGAGGAGACCAGGATGTCGCCCGACTGCCCGATCGCCGTCACCAGCGACTCGTTCAGCCGAGTGAGCTCGCCCTCGTCATCCATGCCCGGCGGGTGGCGGCGCGCTGCGACAATGCCGAGCTGGATGGGCGCGAGCAGCTCGAGGGTGGGGGACGCCTCGATCACCCGGCCGGCCTCGGCCGCCAGGTAGAGGCCGTTGTCGATCGCCTGACGGAACGCGTCGAGCCCGAACACCTGCAGCGAGAGCCACACCTTCAGCGCACGCGCGCTTCGCGTCAGCTGCAGGCCGCGGTCGGAGAGGTTCACACCGGTCTCCGCGGTGACGTCGCGGAGGTAGTCGGGCATGATCTGGAACGCCTGCTGGAGCGCGCCTGGGCGGCGGACGAGCAGCGCCCCGCACTCGAACGGCTGGAACAGCCACTTGTGCGGGTCAAGCGCGACCGAGTCGGCGAGGTCGATGCCGTCCAGCTCTGCCTTCCCGCGATCTGTGAGCACGGCAAAACCGCCGTAGGCGGCGTCCACGTGGAGCCATGCACCGTTCGCCTCGCAGAGCGCTGCGAGCTCGCGAAGCGGATCGACCGCCCCGGTGTTGGTGGAGCCCGCGTTGGCGCAGACCGCCAGGGGCGTGAGGCCCGCCCGCCGGTCGGCGGCCATGGCCTGCTCGAGCGCTGTCGTGGACATGCGAAACGACCGGTCGGCCGCCACCACCCGCACCTGCTCCGGGCTGAACCCGAGCGTGCGCGCAGCCCGCGCGATGGACGAGTGGCTCTGGTCGGAGACGTAGATCACGAGATCGTCGCGCATCCCGCCGGCCACCAGCTCGCGGGCGCAGGCCAGTGCGGTCAGGTTGGCGGCCGATCCGCCGCTCAGGAGGATGCCGTCGGCGTCCGGGGGATATCCGAGCCATCCGGCAAACCAGCCGAGCACCGTCAGCTCGATCTGGGTCGGGCCTGCCGCGCCGGCCCACCAGCACGTGTCCAGGTTGAGGGCGCTTGCGATGAGGTCTGCCATCGCTCCGGGCCACGCCGAGTAGCCGGGAATGAACGCGAGGTAGCCGCCCGCGCCGATGTCGGTGCGCGCGTCGACGTGGCCCATCAGGGCCTCGAGCGCGTCGTCGAACGGCGTTGCCTCGCTGGGCGGCGGGGCGTCGATCTGCGAGCGCAGATCGGCGGCGGTCGCCGGGCGCGTGATGGGCCGCTCGGCCGTGAGGGCATCGACAAGCGCGTCGATCGTCCGGTAGCCCTGCCGGCGCATCTCCTCGGGACTCAGCTGGAGCGGCTTTTCCATCGCGCGACGCATCCTACGGGGTAGGGTGGGCGCGTGGCTGGAAATGTGCGAATCCGCGACGCCGTCCTCGACGACTGGCCGGCGATCTGGGCGTTCATGCGGACCATCGTCGCGGCCGGCGAGACCTTCTCGTGGGATCAGGATCTCAGCGAGGCCGCTGCGCGGGCGCGCTGGCTGCACGGGCCGCCCGGCGGGGCGCTCGCGGCCGTGGACGATTGCGGCGCGGTCATCGGCACGGCGACGTACGGCGCCAACCACGAGGGCCCTGCGAGCCACGTCGCGACGGCGAGCTTCATGGTCGATCCCGCGCACTTCGGCGAGGGCGCCGGGCGGGCGCTCGGGCAGCGAGTCCTCGACCTCACGCGCGAACAGGGGTATCGTGGCATTCAGTTCAATGCAGTCGTCGAGACCAACACGCGCGCAGTGGAGCTCTGGAAGTCGCTCGGGTTCGGCGTGCTCGCGACCATCCCCGAAGGCTTCAACCACCCAGAGCACGGCTACGTGGGCCTGCTCGTGATGTTCCAGAGGCTCGCTCCATGACCCGTCGGCTCCTCGTCATCGTCGTCCTGCTCCTCGCAACCGCTGCGTCAGCCGAGGGCGCCTCAGCCGCGCTCGCGCCGCCGGTCGCCGTCGGCACGCTGCGCGTTTCCGGCACGCTGCGGGTGGGGGCGCCGGTCACCGCCACGGGCCTGCGATGGCACGTTCCCGCGCTCCCGGCCGGGGATCGGCTGCTCAGCTTCAACGTCGCCTACACGTGGAACGGCATCGTGCCGGTCTCGCCGTTCGCCGCCCGCCGAAACGTGCTCGGCGTTGCCGACGCCGGCCGGCCGGTGACGCTAACCGAGACCGCGACCGAGGTGATCGAGACCGATCCGGCGACGTTCACGTTCAAGGTGAAGCGCGCGTCGCAGACCGTCACGACTACCGGCAGCGTCGCGGGCTATCCCGCCCACCAGGCGCCTGTGAGCCGGTTCATCAACGGCACCCCGGAGGCGCGCACGGGCTCGCGCGAGGAGTACTTCCAGGTCGCCCCGGCGGTGTATGCCGCTGCCGACGGCGTCCCTGCGGTGGACTACCGCATCGACAGCCGCGGATGGAAGTCGCTTCCCGCGTCGGGCGTGTTCTTCACCGGCACGCTCGGCCTCGGCCCGCACTCGGTGAAGGTGCGCACGTCCAACTCGGCCGGCACCACCTACAAGCAGTTCAGCTGGCGCGTGGTGAAGCTCCCGGCGCCGGCGCGGTGCCGCGGGTGCTGGTATCCGCAGCACCTCGACTCCACCGGGCATCCCACCCGCTGGGACTGGCAGATCGGCCGCGTCACGCCGCTCCAGCGGACAGGGGCGAGCGCCGTGGACATCTACGACATCGACGGCTTCCTCACCACGGCCGCCGAGATCCGCCAGATCCACACCACCTGGCAGGCGGCCACACTGCCGCATCCCGGCGCCGTCTGCTATCTCGACCTCGCCTGGGAGGACTACCGGCCCGATGCCGGCCTCTTCCCGGCGGCCACGCTCGGGAAGGTCTACTACGGCTACGCGCAGGAGCGCTGGGTCGACTTCCGCCAGCTCGACTCGCTGAAGCCGATGCTCGACGCGCGGATCGCGATGTGCGCCCGCAAGGGGTTCGACGCGGTCGAGCTCGACGACATCGACAGCTTCGATCCGCCCTCCACCACGGGCTTCCGGCTCACTCCGGGCGACGCCCAGAACTACCTCGCCTACGTCGACAACCTGGTGCACCGCGACGGCATGACGGTGCTCTGGAAGAACTCGGCATACCTCGCCAGCTGGGGCCGGCGGTACACCGACGGCGCCGTGGTGGAGGAGTGCTACACGTTCAGCCCGTGCTTCTCGACCGGCTTCGCGGGCCAGACTCACCTCGGCGTCACGTGCACCGCCCTCTCGGGGCCGACCCCGTGCGGGTGGGACGCCTTCACCACCGACGTCACGCCGCAGCAGCCAACCGGCAAGTGGGTGGGCGAGATCGAGTACGGCGATGATCACTTCGTGTGCAACCCCGGCAAGGCGTGTGCAGGGCCCCGGGCGTACTCGGCGTACTGCAAGACCGTGTACGCGCCCTCGTACGGCTTCTCGGCGGCGAAGCTCGACGTCGACCTCGACGGGAACGTGTTCTTCCCGTGCCCGGAGGGCCGCTAGGCGAAGAGCGGGCGCAGGTGGTCGTTCAGGAACACGCCTGACGGGTCGAGCCGGCGGCGCGTGTCGATGAAGTCCTGCGCGCGCGGGTAGCGCTCGAGCAGCTGCTCACGGGTGAGGAGGTGCAGCTTTCCCCAGTGCACGCGCGCCCCGAACTCGCCCAGGAGGCGGTCGACGTCGCGCAGGTACGGGCCGTAGTCCGTCCCGGGGATGCCCGACACCGAGATCACGACCGTCTCCTGCTCGTAGCTGTGCGAGAGGAATGCGTCGTCGCGGCCCACCGTGCGCACCTCGATCGGGAACACCGAGGCGGGCAGGCTCGAGAGCATCAGCTCATGCATCGCAGCGAGCGCCTCCGGCGCCCTGCTCGAAGGCGACGAAGTACTCCAGCTCGTGGAAGTTCGGGTCGAGCGGCATCGGGTAGATCCGGTGCTCCGGTCCGACCCGGCGGCCGTCGCGGGCCGAGTCCGGATCGCGACGCATCCGCCAGGTCGTAGATCTTCACGAGCAACGCCGGCCATCGAGCCGCCCGGCTGCGTCGAGCCTGTAGAGCGCCGCGGACTCCTGCGAGGGCATCCAGAAGAACGAGTAGTGCCTGTGCGCGCGAGCACTCGTCGAACCGCGCCCACGCCTCCTCCCAGCTCCAGTGCTCCACCCGCTCGCGCAGCCGGTGGGCGGGCGCGACCTCCAGCTCGAGCTGGGTGATCACGCCGAGCATGCCGATCGCCACCTGGGCGGCCTGCATCAGCTCGGGCTGGGTCTCCTCGCACCTCGAGCACCTCGCCGTCGGCGGTGCACCATGCGCATGCGCCGCACCGTGCGACGAGAAGCTGCCGAGCCGCACGCCCGAGCCGTGTGTGGCGGTCGCAACGGCGCCGGCCAGCTGCTGGGCGTCGATATCGCCCTGGTTAGCGAGCGCCGAGGCCGGCATCCCAGAGCGGCGGGCCGAACGCACCCACGGTCGCGCCGGGGCCGACGACGGCGCGGCAGGCGTAAGCGTCGGCCGAGACCAGCGCGTTCATCGCCGACATGTCGAGGATGCAGCCCGTCGGTCGACACCACGGGCGAGAACGAGTGGCCCGCGCCCAGCGCCGCGCACCGTGAGCCCCCGCCGGGCCGCTCCGGCCACGAGCGCGGCCACCTCGGCCTCGTCGCGCGGCGTCACCACCTCCGCCGGGCGGCTCGACTGGTTCCCGACCCAGTTCGTCCACGTCTGCGTCATCGTGCCGACGCTACCGCACGCTGGAGATACGAACACAGAGAACACACACGTCGTCCTGCGTCGCGACGTCCTCGAGGAGCTCGCGGGTGAGCCGTTTCAGGAGCTCCGGGAGCGGCTCGCCGGCGTGGCCCGCCAGCGCCGCCTCCATCCGCTCGATGCCCGCGTCGAGGCTCTCGCCGCGACGCTCCACCAGGCCGTCGGTGTAGAGCACCAGCGCGTCGCCTGCCGCGAGCTGCGCGTCGCCCTCGGTGCGCTCCTGATCGAAGCCCAGCGGCAGCGACCGGCCGTCCCAGAGCACGCGGGTCGCGCCGTCGGCCGCGAGCACTGCGGGCGGCGGATGGCCGGCGCAGGCGTACTGCACCGCGCCCGTCGAGAGCTCGATCTCGGCGTAGGCGACCGTCGCCATGAACGCCGGCCTGAGCGTCTTCACGAACCCATCGAGGCGCTGCAGCACCAGTGCGGGGCCGACCTGGAACCCGGCCACGGCCCGGATCGCTGAGCGCAGCTGGCCCATCGTGGCGGCTGCCTCCACGCCGCGTCCCACGACGTCGCCGACCACCACCCCGACCCGGTCCGCGCCCAGGGCGAAGACGTCGTACCAGTCGCCGCCCACGTCCAGGGCCTCCACGGCGGGCAGGTAGGCGGTCGCCACCGAGAACCTGGGATCGTCCGGCGGGTCGCCCGCAAGGAGCGCTGCCTGCAGGGTGTCGGCAACCACCCGCTCGTACTCGGCCGCCCGCGCGCGCTCCAGGGCAGGGCCGGCCTGGCTCCCGAGGGCCGCCACCAGCTGCAGCTCCTCGTCGGTCAGCACCCGGCCCTCGGGCAGGGAGACGTGGACGGTCGCCGCCGGCCGGTCGGCCGCCACCAGCTGGACGGCGATGGCGCCGGCCGCGGCAGCGTGGCCCTCGCCCGACATCTCCCAGCTCAGCCCGGCGCCCTCGCCGACGGCCTCGGTCAGCGCGTCCTCGACCGCCCTGACGACGTCTGCCACGGTCGCGGCCGACGTCAGCATCCCCGCAGCGCGCTGCAGCAATAGCACCCGTCGCTCGGAGTCCTGCGCCCGGTGCTGCGAGCGCAGGAGCTCCTGCTCGTAGCGGCGCCGGTCGGTGGCATTGAACACCGTGGTCCGGATTGCGATCGGCTCCCCGTCTGGCCGGAACCGCATGGTCGAGTTGACCAGCACCGGCAGGCGGCTCCCGCCGGGGCAGGCGATCTCGCAGGCAATCTCACGCACCGCGCCCTGCATGCGCATGAGCGGCGCGACGTGGGTCTCGTGGTAGATCCGCCCGCCCGGCGTCAGCAGATCCTGGAACCGGCGCTTGCCCACCAGATCCGCGCGGGCGAACCCCGTCCAGTCCAGAAAGGTCTGGTTCACCATGGCGAGCGTGCCGTCGGGCGCGGTGGAGAGGTAGCCGCACGGTGCGTGCTCGTACAGATCCTGGGCCGAGTCGAGCTCGGCGGCGGCGTCTGCCCAGCTCACGCGCCTGCCGCGAGATACTCGCGGATGGCGGCGGTCGTCTCGGCCGGGGCGCTCAGGTTAGGACAGTGGCCGACCGCGTGCAGGCGCTTGAGCGTGCTGCCTGCGATCTGGGCGTGGACGTAGTCACCGACGTACGTGGGCGCGATCACGTCGTCGGAGCACTGCAACACGAGCGTGGGGGTGGCGATGAGCGGGAGGTCGGCCCGGCTGTCGGAGAGGAACGTCACGCGGGCGAAGTCGCGCGCCACGGCCGGGTCGGTGCGGCAGAAGCTGTTGGTGAGCTCCTCGCCGAGCTCGGGGCGGTCGGCGTTTCCCATGATGACGGGCGCCATCGCGCTCGACCAGCCGAGGTAGTTGGAGTCGAGCGACTCCAGCAGCTCGCGGATGTCCTCGGCGGCGAACCCGCCGGCGTAGCCGTCGTCGTCGATGTAGCGGGGTGAGGGCCCCACCATCACGAGGGCGGCGAAGAGGCCCGGCTCGCGGATGGCCGCACGCGCCCCGATCATGGCCGCCACCGAGTGGCCGACGAAGATCACGTCGCGCAGGCCCAGTTCGTGGCAGATCTCGAGCACGTCGTCGGCGTAGCCGTCCAGCGTCGAGTAGCGCTCGGCGCGGTAGGCGGACATGTCCGAGCCGCCAAACCCGACGTGATCGAACGTCACGACCCGGTAGGAGCCGGCGAACTCGGGAGCGACGTAGCGCCACATGTTCTGGTCGCAGCCGAACCCGTGGGCGAACAGGATCGGCTGGGCATCGTCGCTGCCCGTGACCACGATGTTGTTCCGGGAGGCGACATCCATGCGCGGAGCGTAGCTAGCCGGCTCCGGCGCCGGAGGCCCGCACGTAGTGGAAGTGCGCCACCGCGGGTGAGCTCACGAGCTCCACGCACTCGAACCCCCCGAGCGCGTCCCCGAGATCGTCGAAGAGCCGCTCGCCGCCGCCGAGGAGCACCGGCACCACGTGCACCTGCATCTCGTCCACGAGCCCCGCGCGGAGGAACTGCTGCACCGTGGATGCGCCTCCGCCCAGCGAGACGTCCCGGCCGCCGGCGGCTGCCATCGCCTGCTCGTAGGCCGACTCGGCGCCGTCGGTCACGAAGGTGAACGTGGTGCCGCCCTCCAGCGCGACGGGCTCGCGCGCATGGTGGGTGAGGACGAACACGGGCCCGTGGTACGGCGGCTCCTCTCCCCACCAGCCCTTCCACGACCCATCTCCCCAGTCGCCGCGCACCGGCCCGAACATGTTGCGGCCCATGATGGTGGCGCCGATGTTCTCGTTCCAGCTGCTCGCGATACGGTCGTCCAGGCCGGACTCACCCTCGGTCATGCTGTGCGCCTCGCGGAACGTCCTGGTCGCAAACGCCCATCTGTGCAGCGCCTGCCCGCCCTCGCCGAGCGGATTCTCGAGCCCCTGGCGCGGGCCCGGCCATGTAGCCGTCGAGCGAGACCGAGATGGTGAAGCGGAGCTTCGGCATGGCGAGAACCGTAGCGACTTAATCTCAGCGCAAGAGATTTCTCAGAGTTTGCTCAGGGAGGCCGGGCGAACATCGGGACATGAGACTCCCGAGCACGGTCGCAGGCGTGAGCCGCGTCGCCGAAGTCACCGCGCTCTTCTGGGTGATCAAGGTGCTCACGACGGGCATGGGGGAGACCACGTCGGACTTCCTCGTGCACAGGCTCGGGCCGCCGGTTGCGGTGGTGATCGGCGGCATCGTCCTGGTCGCGGCGCTCGGCCTGCAGGTGATCCAGCGCCGGTACGTGCCGTGGATCTACTGGATGGCCGTCGCCATGGTGAGCGTCTCGGGCACGATGGCGGCCGACGTGCTGCACGTGGGGCTCGGGGTGCCGTACCTCGCATCGACGATCTTCTACGCGATCGTGCTCGCCCTCGTGTTCGTGACCTGGAATCGCAGCGAGCACACGCTGTCGATCCACAGCATCGTCTCCGATCGGCGCGAGGCGTTCTACTGGGCGACCGTGCTCGCGACGTTCGCGCTGGGCACGGCTGCCGGCGACATGACGGCGCGCACCATCGGCCTGGGATATCTCGGATCGGGCGTGATGTTCGCGGTGCTCATCGCGGTGCCGGCAGTGGGCTGGTGGAGGTTCGGGCTGAACCCGGTGTTCGCGTTCTGGTTTGCCTACGTCGTGACCCGGCCGCTGGGTGCATCGTTCGCCGACTGGATGGCCGTGGCCCACTCCCGCGGCGGGCTCCAGCTGGGCGACGGGCCGGTGAGCCTCGTGCTCGCCCTCCTCATCGTGCTCCTGGTGGGCCGCCTGCAGTTCGCGCCGGCCCTTCGCGTGAGCGAAGCCGAAGCCTGAGAGATCTCTGAGCAGGATCCGGTTTGACGCATCGGCGGACAGTCGGTAGCGTGACTTAGGTTGCCCTAAGCCGAGCAGCCGACCGGAAGGAACCGCCAGTGTCATTCACGTCGCGACATCGATGGGTGCTCATCACGCTGAGCCTCGTGCTCCTCGGCGTGATCGTGCTGCAGGCGCTCGACGGCGGCGTTGCCGACCCCACCGGGTCACGCCTCTCCGGCAGCTCGGCGGCGTTCAACAGCGGCCTGCTCACCTTCCGCGAGGGCCTCGAGTCGGTGCTCGTGCTCGCCGCGCTCACCGCAGGGTTCCGCGGTGCGAACCAGCGCCTCCGGCGGCCGATTGCCATCGGCGTCGCCGCGGGCCTGGCAGCGACGGTGGCGACCTGGTTTGCAGCGATCTGGCTGCTCGGCCACGTCTCGGCGCGGGCGCTCGACATCCAGGCCGCGACCGGCTTGCTCGCCATCATCGTGCTGCTGGTGATCACGAACTGGTTCTTCCACAAGGTCTACTGGACGGGGTGGATCAGCCACCAGAACCAGGCCAAGCGCCAGCTGCTTGACTCCGCGTCTCCGCGGGCCGTGTACGGGCTCATCGTGCTGGGGTTCGTGAGCGTCTACCGCGAGGGCTTCGAGATCGTGCTCTTCCTGCAGAACATGCGGCTCGAGTACGGCGCCTCGGTGATCCTCCCCGGCGTGGGCATCGCCGCCGCACTGGCGGCCGTCGTCGCAGGCATCACCTTCCTGAACCACCGGCGGCTGCCGTACAAGCGGATGCTGGTGGTCACCGGCGTGCTGCTCGGCGTGGTGCTCGTGGTCATGGTGGGTGAGCAGGTGCAGGAGATGCAGCAGGCCGGCTGGCTGGGCACGACGCCGGTCAACGCGCAGTTCCCTGCCTGGCTGGGCACGTGGTTTGCCACGTTCCCCAACGTGCAGGGGCTCGTCGCCCAGAGTGCGGCAGCCGTGTTCGTGCTTGGCTCGTACTTCCTTGCCGGCGAGCTGCGCGTGCGGCGCCCCCGCCGGGTCGAGCGCCGGCTCCAGCCCCACGAGGCCTGAGCGCCGCTCTCACGATTCGCTCACGATTGGCCGGGCAGGATGCACGCGCGAGCCGTTCGAGTCGGGGAAGGAGTGTGCGGTGCGGGGACGTGTTCTGGTGGTGGATGACGATCCGGCGATCCTGCGGATGCTCATCCGCACGTTCAATGCCGAGGGCTACGAGACCGCGGAGGCGGCCGACGGGTCGGCGGCGCTGGTGCGCGCCGAGGCGTGGGCGCCCGATGTGATCGTGCTCGATCTGGTGATGCCCGGCATGGACGGGCTCGCCGTCACCCGCCGGCTGCGGGAGAAGGGCGACCGGGTCCCGATCCTCCTGCTCACTGCGCGAGACGCAGTCTCCGACCGGGTCACGGGGCTCGATGCCGGTGCCGACGACTACGTCGTCAAGCCCTTTGCCACCGATGAGCTCACCGCGCGGCTGCGCGCGCTCCTGCGCCGGGGCAGCAACGGCGGCCGGCTGTCCTACGGCGACCTCACGGTCGATCCCGATGCGCGCATGGCGGTGCGCGGCGAGCGCACGCTGCATCTCACCGGCCGCGAGTCGGCGCTCCTCGCGCTGCTCGTGGAGCGCGCCGGCCAGGTCGTGACCCGGCGCCAGGCGCTGGCCGCCGTGTGGGGTGACGGCCGGGTGCCGACGGCGAACACCGTCGATCGCTACGTCGCCTATCTGCGCGTGAAGCTGGGCGATCCTCCGCTGATCCACACGGTGCGCGGGGTGGGGTTCCAGCTGCGTCAGTGAGGCGGGCTCTCAGGAGTCCCTCACGGAGCCCCGCCTACGGTGGGTCGTGACGCCCCCGACGTAGGAGCTCCATGCTGTCTCCACACCGATTCGTGCTCTTCCTGACCACCGTCCTCGCCGCCGCTGCGATGTGGGGAACGGCCCTTGCCGCGCCCGAGGCGGCGCAGGCCACGCCGTGCAACCACCCCGGCCACTCGACGATCACCCACGTCGTGGTGATCGCCTTCGAGAACCACAACTACAACCAGGTGCTGGGGCGACATGCCCCGCACTCGTACTTCAAGGATCTGGCGGCGCGGTGCGGCTCGGCTGCGAACTTCACCGCCGCGCACGTTCCCAGGAGCCTCCCGAACTATCTGGCCGTGACGAGCGGCCGCGTCACGGTCACGACCGACTGCACCCCCGGCCCCGGCTGCCGCACCTCGGCGCACAACATCTTCGGCCAGCTCGGCCCTTCGCGCTGGCGCGTGTGGGCAGAGTCGATGCCGGGCCGCTGCGTGACGAAGAACATCGGCCTCTACGTGCCGCGGCACGCCGCGCCCCCGTACTACTCGCGGATCTCAAACCAGGTGTGCCGGCAGGACGTGCTGCCGCTGCCGAGCACGCCGCCGCGCGTGCACCGTGCCTTCACGTGGGTCGAGCCGAACCTGCAGCACGACATGCACAACGGCACCCTCCCACAGGCGTCCGCGTGGCTTCGGGACTACCTCGTCGGCGCGCGCGGGCTGCTTCGCTCGGCGGTCTACCGAGCGGGTCACACTGCCGTGGTCATCTGGTTCGACACCGGCAACGGCGCCGACGGCCTCACCACGCCGATCCCGCTGATCGTGATCTCGCCGCATACCCGGCATCACATCTTCACGCGGCACCTGTCCGACTACCAGCTGCTGCGGGCATGGCAGGGGCTGCTGCACCTCAACTGCATCAACCGGTCGTGCGGCGCCCGCGGGCTGATCGGCGCGTTTAACCTCTAGGTGCTGAGCTCGCTGGCTCACTGGGTGCAGACCACCGTCGCGAGCCACGGCCTCGCGGCGGTGTTCGGGCTGATGGTGCTCGAGAGCGCTTGCATTCCCATCCCGAGCGAGGTCACGATGATCTATGCGGGGTACCTGGTCTCGCAGGGCTCGATGAGCTTCGTCGCCGCGGTGCTCGTCGGGTCGCTGGGAAACCTGGTGGGCTCGTGGATCGCGTGGGCGGCGGGTGCCTACGGCGTGGATGCGGTGCTGGTGCGCGGCGAGCATGGCCGCGTGGGGCTTGCGCGCACGCAGAGGTGGTTCGATCGCTACGGCGGGAAGGCCGTATTCTTCGGCCGGATGGTGCCGCTCATCCGCACGTTCGTCTCGCTGCCTGCAGGAATGGCGCGGATGCCGCTCGGGCGGTTCTCGGTGCTGACGTTCCTCGGCTGCCTGCCGTGGTGCATCTTCCTGGTCGCGGTGGGTGACATCGCGGGCCGAAACTGGGATCAGTGGCAGCACCGGCTCGGCTACCTCAACGACGTCGTGGTGGTGCTGATCGTGCTCGGGGCGGCCGCATGGGTCATGCAGCGCCGCCGGCAGAGCTCTGCGGCTGCGTAGCCGTGGATCGCCTCGATCGAGCCGGAGTCGAGATGCTGTCGGGCCTCCACTGGCCGGTCGTCACGCCCGTCATGAAGCTCCTCTCCAGCACGTACCTGCTGGTGCTGCTCATCATCGGGGTAGCGGTCTCGATCGTGCTGCGCCGCTTCGCCCCAGCGCTCATGACGCTGCTGACCATCGTCCTCTCGGCGGTGCTTTCGCGCTCGTTGAAGCACCTCATCGGCCGTCCCCGGCCGCCGATCGGAGACCACAATGTGCATGCGCTGATTCGCCTCCCGCCAGATTCGTCCATGCCGAGCGGTCACGCGCTCACAGCGTTTGCGGTCGCCGTGGTGCTCGCCGGGTTCGTTCCCAGGCTGAGGTGGCCGCTTCTCACCTACGCGGCTCTCGTGAGCCTCTCGCGCCCGTACCTCGGCGTCCACTACCCCTCGGACGTGATCGCCGGTGCGCTCCTGGGTGCGGGCCTCGGAACCGCGCTCACGGCCTGCCGTCGCAGCCCGAGGTGGGGCAGACGACCGGGCAGGCCGCCTGCCCCTGCTGGGTCACCCTGACGACAGGGTGACCTCCACGATCGCACGCCACCCGTGAGGGATTCGTGAGAGCGGGGTGCTGTCAGCCAGGACGGCCGGCGGCCCGGGAGAGCGACACCCAGAGCACGGCCACCAGGACGACCGGCGTGAGCCACCACGCGTTCACGCCGGCATGGACGATGAGCGCCGTCGCCCCGATCGCCGCAACCGCCACGGCCGCCAGCAGCACGTCGTCACCCACCACGAAGTCGTACCAGAATCGCAGGAACGCGCTCACGTACCTCATGCCGGCACCCCCTCGATCCGGCGCGCCATGGCGAAGCTCGCGAGCGCGTAGGCAGCCAGCAGCCCCAGCAACGAGATGTCGCCGCCGGGCCATGTCACACCGGCGCCCTCGCCCGACCAGAACGTCCCGAACGTGACGAGCAGCAGCCCCACCGCGAACTTCATGGTGTTCTCGGGCACGCGTGCGAGCGGCGCGCGGCCGATCACGCCCGCGATGACCACGATGACCACCGCGGCGATCGCTCCTGCAGCCGCGAGCGGGATGCTGCCCTGGTTGCTGCCGAAGGTGATCACGATGAACACCACCTCGAGCCCTTCCAGCAGCACCCCCTTGAAGGTCACTGTGAACGCATACCAGTCGAGTCCCGCCCGGGCATCAGGCGACGCGCCGCGCGCCTCCTCGAGCTCGCGGCGATAGATCGCGTCCTCATCGTGGAGCCCCTTTAGTCCGCTCGCGCGGAGGATCGCCTTTCGCAGCCACTGGAGGCCGAAGATCAGGAGCAAGCCGCCGATCACCACCCGCAGGCCGTTGATGGGGATGGCCGAGACCGCAGGGCCCAGAATCGCCACGATCACCGCGAGCACCGCAAGCGCGGCAGCAACTCCCGTGATCGTCGAGCGCCAGCCCCGCGTGAGCCCGACCGCCAGGACGATGGTCAGCGCCTCGACGGCCTCCACGCCGCTTGCGAGGAAGGTCGATGCCACGAGTGGTGCGCCGCTCACGGAAGGAGCCTCGCGCACGCACTCTGAGAGATCTGTGAGGAACGGCCGCGAACGGTCAGTACGGCATGAGGCAGATACCCGCGTGGGCTGCCTTCTTGGCGCACGCCTGGGTGTTGTTCAGGTTGTCCGACGAGATCCAGAGGCCGGCGGCGGTGATCATCATGTCGTCGGCGCCGAGGCCCCGGCCCCGCGTCGGGTTCCAGACGACGCTGCCGTCGGTGGGCGAGAGGCCCACCATGCCCGGGGCGTTCACCGAGCCCGGCCCGGCGCCGTCGCAGGTGGTGGGGTTCGACGCCCAGCGCTCGTGCCCGCCGACGTAGACGGCGTTGGTGTCCGCCGCGACGGAGTAGAGGGAGTCGCAGCCCGTGTAGTTCACCCACCTGTGCAGCACGTAGCCGGGCTGGCCGTTGGGCTGCGGTGCGGGGTTGATGGTCGCCGGGAAGGCGGCCGCCGCATCGCAGAGCCCGGTGCGCGGCGTGTTGCCCACCGGAAAGCCGTTGGGGTGGTAGCCGGTGGTGGCGATGTAGATGCTCTGATCGTCCGGTGACCATGCCGCGGCCTGGAGGTAGAACGGCTCGACGTTCGCGCACTGGTACGGGTATCCGCCGGGGTTTGAGGGGCTCAGCTCGCCGAGGCTGCCGTCCCACTCGGGCGACGTCCATCCCGTGACCGATGCGGGCGAGGTGGATGTGTCGAGCATGAAGATCTGCTGCCGCGGCTTGCCGCCGGCGGTGGTGAAGTCTCCCATGACCAGGTCGTACCGGCCGGAGTGGCTGATCGACTGGTTGAACACCCGGGTGCCGTTGCCCTTCACGCCGGGGAACTGGTAGTTGCCCGAGATGCCGAGCCGCAGGAACCCGTCGTCGAGCCCGGTTGCCGGGCTCAGGCTGGTGAAGTAGGGGCTCGCCGAGGAGCCGTTGATCGTCTTGAAGTACCCGCCTGCCAGGAGGTGGCCGTTGACCACGCGGAGCGTCTCGACCTGGTTGGCGGCGCTGTGGGCGAACGTCGCCACCACCGCGCCGGTGGCGGTGTCAACCTCGGCGATGTTCTGCGCCGCGGTGCCGTTCACCGACGAGAACGAGCCGCCGATGTAGGCGTGGCTGCAATCCGATCCGTTGAACGCGATCGAGTTCACGACGCCGTTCACGTTCGGGTTCCAGCCCGACACGGCGTAGGGGGCGGTAGCCGAGAAGCTGAACGCGCCGCCGCGGGCGTAGGTGGCGGTGAGCCGCTTGACGGTGGAGAACGAGCCCACCGCATACATGGTGGTGCCGCACTGCACGAGCTGGCGCACCTGCTGCGTCGAGCCGGTGGCGGCAAGCTGCGGCGTGTTGGCGGCGGGCGCCAGCGAGACCGGCCCGAGCGGCGCCGCCGAGGACGTCGCCAATGCGCCGGTACCGAGCAGCGAAACCGCGCCCAGACACGTCCCGACGACCCACACCCTGACACGATTCTGCGCCATGAGACCCTCCCCAGAGCCATTCACCAGGAGCCACCTTGCGGCAAAGACTACACGGTCTGGCTGGGAGAAAAAGGAAGAAAGAGCGGGCGAAGAGAATCGAACTCTCGTCGTAAGCTTGGAAGGCTTCTGCTCTACCATTGAGCTACGCCCGCAGAGGCTCCCAGTCTATCCGGCGGCGTGAATATTAAGTGCCTGGCACCGGTTATTCACCGATCGCGCGTTGCAGCATCGGTCGCAGCTTGCCGTCCAGGAAGCTGTCCGTCGGCAGGGAGAGCTGGCCCAGCAGGCTGCCCTCGAGCAGGGTGGTGATCAGCTCGGTCGTCGCGGAGGGATCGGGCAGGCCGGCTGCCTCCACGAGCGCGGTCAGCGAGCCCATGTAGCCCTGCTCCCAGCGCTCGGCCAGCGGCCGCAGCGCGGGCTTTCGCCCGCTCTCGAGCATCAGCGCGAACTGGGCGGCGAGCGGTGCGTCCTCGTCGTTCAGCTGCGCCTCGGTGAGCCGCACCAGCCGCTCGGTCAGCTCCGCCGGTGAGATCGGCCCGTCCGTGGTGCAGTGCTCGGCCACCAGCGCGAGGGAGCGGTCGATCACGAGCTCCAGCGCCTCCTGGACGAGTGCGTCCTTCGAGTCGAAGTAGTACGTGGTCGATGCGAGCGACACGCCGGCTTCGCCGGCCACGGCGCGGTGCGTGACGGCGTCGGCCCCTGACCGGCCGATGACGCGCAGCGTCGCCTCGACGATCTCGACCCGGCGCGGGCTGCTGCGTTTGCCGGTCGCGCTCACGATCCGGCGGCGGCCGCCTCGCGTGCCCAGACGCCCGCGCGGAGGCCCGACTCGATGGCGCCGTCGATGAAGCCCGCCCAGCCGTTGGCGACGTCCGAGCCGGCGATGAGCACCCGGCCCTCGGGCCGCCGCATCTCCGCGTGGTAGTCCGAGTACCAGTTGGGCTTGTGGATCGCCCACGTCCCCTGCGAGAACTCATCGGCGAGCCAGTCGTGCGCGGTTGCGTCGATCACCTCGTAGCCGGGCATGATGCGATCCATCGCCTCCTGCACGCCGCGCAGATCGGTGGCGTCGCACTGCGCGGCATCCATCCCGAAGCCGATCATGATCTGGGTGCCGTCGTCGCCGAGGATCTCGGTGTCGAGGTAGCCGAACTCGTGCAGCGGCTTGATCGAGTTCTGGCCGACGCGCGGGCCGCGCGCCTTGATGAAGATCTTGATCCCGCGCGAGGCCTGGCCGTCGGCGACGGCCGCCATCTTGCCGGCCGAGAGCCCCGGCTCGAACGTGATGGCGCCAAGGGTGTTGATCGGCACGGCCATGACGACGGCCCTGCCGCGCACCACGTCGCCGGCACGGGTGTGCACCTCGACGGCATCGCCCTCCTGCACCACGGCAGCCACCGGCGCCTCGAGCCTCCGCTCGTACTTCGCACCCCCTGCGATCGCCTGCAGCAGGGAGTCCGTCCCGTGTCGCAGCGTGACCCGTCCGCCGGTGTACTGGGCCAGCTGCAGGCTGCTGCCCGAGAGCGCATGCCAGCGCAGGATGCTCACTGCCCCGCCGTCCTCGAGCCGGCCGTGCACCACGGACTCGAGCTCGGCAGCGAGCACGTCGCGCTCCTCCTGATCCAGGTCGAGCTGCGCCATCCGCTCTCGCACCGAGAGGCGGTCGAACCGCTCGAGCAGGTCGATGCGAAGGAGCGGGTCATAGGGGGCGGGGAGGGCGTCGTCCACGCCGTCGACGAACTTGTCCCAGCCGCGCCGGGCGATCGCGTCGCGCTCTGCCACCGTGCCGGAGCGACGCTCGTCGCCCACGAACCACGCCGCCACGTCGGCGTCGGCGCTGAGATCCACCTCGAGGCCGGCGCGCGTGATCTCCGACCACGTGTGGGGCTGGTGCCAGTGCACCCAGCCGCCTCCGTACTCGATCTGCTCGCCCTGCCACGGCGCCGTCCAGGTGCGGCCGCCGATGCGGTCGCGGGCCTCGAGCAGGATGGTGTCGAGCCCGGCGAGTGCCGCCTCGCGGGCGGCTGTGACGCCGGCGAACCCCCCGCCGACCACGATCACGTCGTACATGTGCGGAACCTTTCGGTACAGAGGTCGAAGTGGTACAAGTGTACAGTACAGGTGCACAGCTGAGCCTCGTTATCTGAATTGACTCATCCATTCATCCACTTCGTTACACAATCTTGACGAATTCGGGAGCGCGCCGACTGGCAGAGGTGTAAGAATGGATTCATGAGAACCAGAAACAGGAATCGTGTGGAAGTGCACTTCGCCGATGGCAGGGTGGTTGCTGCCGGCGGCCTCGAGTCCGCTCGGGCGCTCGCAGCATCCGGATCGTCTCCTGTACCCGCCGAGATCTGGCACGTGTCCAGCAACGACGTGGGTGTCGGTACGCTCATCGACCGGGTCGAGCTTCAGCCGCTCGCCCGGGCCAGCTAACCAGTCCCGCTCAGTGCGGCGGCATGAACGGCGCGACCAGAAGGCGCCGGCGCGAGGGCTTGCCCGTGGCGTCCTCGGCCAGATCCGCGTCGTGCAGCAGCCGCACCATCGCCCGTGACGCCAGGAATCGCAGCGGCTCGGGCTCCCAGCGGCGGCTGCGGTGGCCCACCCAGGGCATCGTGACGAGCTCGGTGTCGCGCTGGAGCACCAGATCGGCCAGCGTCCGGCCCGAGACGTTGGTCGCGGCGACGCCGTGGCCGGTGTACCCGCCGGCCCGTCCGTAACCGCGGCTGCGATCGAAGGCGACGCTCATGCTCCAGTCGCGCGGCACTGCGAGCGGCCCGCCCCAGTGATGGGTGATCGCGGCGTCGGCGGCGGGCGGAAACGCGCGGCGCATCGCCTTCAGCAGCCGCTCCTTCACCGCCTCGGAGCGCTCGTTCTCCTCGGAGATGGGGCGCTTGAGCTCGTACGGCGCACCGCGTCCGCCGATCGCTATGCGGTTGTCCATCGTCCGCTGTGCGTAGAAGAAGAGGTAGTGCACGTCGCCCACCAGCAGCCCGTCGCGCCAGTTCAGCTCGTCGAAGAGCGAGTCGGGAAGCGGCTCGGTGGCGATCATCAGCGAGTAGAGCGGCAGGTAGCGCATCCGCTCGGGCGCGAACTGGGTGGTGTAGGACTCCGTTGCGCCGATCACGACGTCGGCCCGCACGGTGCCGCCGGCGCAGCGCACGTGGCCGCGGCCGAGCTCGAGCGCCGCCGTGTGCTCGTAGATGGTGACGCCCAGCCGCTCGCACGCATCCGCGAGGCCGCGCACGAGCCGGGCGGGATCGATGCGGGCACCGGCGGGGGAGTAGCTCGCGCCGAGCGTCCCCGGGATGTTGATGTGCCTCGCGGCCTCGGCCGCGTCGATCACGTGCCGCTCGCCGAACTCGGCCAGCCGCGCACGCTGGGGCTCGCTGGTCGCGACCATGATGCTGCCCTGCTTCGAGAACCCGCACTCGATGTTCTCGGCATCCACGACGCGCCCGATCTCGTCGACGGCCTCCTCGGTCACCGCGTTGGCGCGGAGCATCTTCTCGCCGTTCTCGGGCAGGCCGTACGCCCTGGCGCTGCCCGCGACGCCTGCGGAGACCCAGCCGCCGTTGCGCCCCGACGGCCCGTAGCCTGCGATCTCACGCTCCACCACCACGACGCGCATGTCGGGCTGGAGGCTCTTCAGGTAGTACGCCGTCCAGAGGCCGGTCATGCCGGCGCCGACGATCACCGCGTCGCAGTCGATGTCGCCGGGCAGCGGATCGCGCGGAGCCAGCGATCCGGGGTACCCGTCGAGCCACAGGCTTCGCGCGCGGTAACGGGCTTCGAGCTGCTCGTTGGCTGGCATCGGTTGGCGAGTCTAGATGATCGGCCGCACCCGGTGAGACACCTGGCGGGCGCCGGGTGTGTGACCGGTCGCCAGCCATCGCCTCCTCGTGACGACGACGACCGGTCACACCCCCGGCGCCCGTTCCCCCCAAGTGGCGCCGCTGCGCTTGTACCCGAGGCCGCCGATCCACAAACGAGGTCGCAGGCGCCTAAGATCTGCCCCAAGTCAACGACGAAGGAGTGGGGATGACCACCAAGGCCGACTACACCGAAGACGAGTGGAAGACCGTGCTCGAGGCCCCGCCGGCAGCTGGACTGCTGGTGGCCGCGGCGCAGCGCGGGGGCACCTTCAGGGAGAGCTTCTCGATCGCCAAGGCCTACACCGAGGCGCGCAAGCAGCATGGTGAGAGCGCGCTTCTCGACGAGATCACCGCGACCAAGCCGCCGATGGATCACACCCGGCACCATTCGGTCGAGGAGCTGCGCGAGGCCAGCCTGAAGCACCTCACCGACGCGGTGGCGGTGCTACAGACCAAGGCCGATGCCGACGAGGTCGATCAGTACAAGCACTTCATCGTGTCGCTCTCCGAGCGGGTGGCCGCCGCGCACCGGGAGGGCTTCCTGGGGCTCACGGGCGAGCGCGTGAGCGAGGCTGAGACCGAGGCCATCGGCCAGATCAAGAGCACGCTGGGCGTCGCCTGATCCCGGTCGGCTGCTCCGTTGTACGCTTCGAGAGAGAGCTCTCGAGAGGTTTCTCTCGAAGCGTCCGGAGGGTCGCCGATGTCCCCAGAGCCTGATGGCTGAGAACCTGCTCCGCGACATCGCGTTTCGCCGGTTCTGGCTTGGCCAGACAGTCTCGCTCGTCGGCGATCAGATCACCTGGGTGGCGCTCCCGCTGACCGCCGTCCTGGTGCTGCACTCGAGCCCCGCGGAGATGGGCTACCTGTCTGCGGCAGGCACGCTTCCGATGCTCTTCTTCTCGCTGCACGCGGGCCAGTGGGTGGATCGCCGCGGCCGCCGGCGGCAGACCATGGTGGCAGCCGACATCGGTAGGGCGGCCGTGCTTCTGAGCGTCCCCATCGCCTACGAGCTCGACCTGCTCTCGATTGGCCAGATGTACGTCGTCGCATTCGTGACCGGACTGCTGAGCGTGTTCTTCACCGTCGCCTATCCGACGCTCTTCACGAGCCTCGTCGAGCGGGAGCGCTACGTCGAGGCGAACTCGCTGACCAACGGCAGCCGGGCGTTCTCGGGCGTGGCCGGGCCGAGCCTCTCGGGCTTTCTCATCCAGCTCCTCACCGCGCCGCTCGCCCTGGTGGTGGACGCCTTCTCGTTTCTGGTCTCGGCCGCGTTCCTCCTCTCGATCTCGCCCGCCGAGCCGCCCACCGTCGCTCGCGAGGCGAGCTCCATCCTCACCGGCGCGCGCTTCATCGCGCGCACGAAGGTGCTGCGCTGGTCGCTCGCGGCGACCGCTGTGGTCAACTTCTTCACCTTCGGATTCGTTGCGCTCTTCCTGCTCTATGCCAACCGCGAGCTGGGGGTGCGGCCGGCCGCGCTCGGCCTGGTGCTCGGGATGGGCGCGGTCGGAGGCCTCCTCGGCGCCACCGTGACCGGGCGCATCGCGCAGGCGATCGGGATCGGGCCTGCTGTGATGGTCGGGTTCGTCTTCTTCTCCGCGCCGCTTCTGCTGGTGCCCGCGGCAGGCGGGGGCGAGTCGCGAAAGGCAATCCTCACGCTGCTCTTCCTCGCCGAGTTCGGCTCGGGCTTCGGCGTGATGCTGCTCGACATCGGCCTTGGCGCGATCTTCCAGGCGATCGTGCCGGACGATCTGCGAGCCCGGTTCACCGGCGCCTACATCACGGCCAACTACGGCGTGCGGGCATTCGGCTCGGTGGGGGCGGGCCTGCTCGGCTCGGCCGTGGGCGTGCGGGAGGCGCTCTGGGTGACTGCCGGAGGCTCGGTGGTCTCGGTGCTCTTCCTGCTGCCCGGGGGGATGCTGCGCATGCGCGACCTGCCGCAGGTGGCCGAGGCCGAGCCGGAGGCAGAGCACACTGATATTCTGTCAACGTAGACCTCGACAGTCACACGAACCGCTCGTATCGTTGATGTATTCTGGCGTAGAGCCAAATCTCCCGGGAGGTCACTTGTGAAGAAGTCACTGCTCGCCACCGCTGCCGTGGTCATGCTCGCGGTTCCGGCCAGCGCATTCGCGCTGACCACGTCGCCTGCCAAGCCGCAGACGATCAGCCTGTCGTCCGCCGGCGGCGTCGCCAACTGCACGCGGCTGCCGTACGCCACCACCGCGAAGCTCGACGTGCTGGCGCAGATCACCATCTCGCTGAACGGCACGAAGGTCAGGTCACTGCGCGCGGCAAACGTCGCGGCCGGCTCGCACACGATCCGCTGGTGCGGCCATGATCCCGCCGGTGCCAACGTCGCACCCGGCACCTACACGTGGCACGTGCAGACCAAGCACCTGAAGGGTGACGCCCTGGGTACCGCGACCGCAGATCGCACGCTGACGGTCGTCGCCTAGCACCAGTCCCCGACAGGGCCCGCGCCCTCGACCACGATCCCGGGGGAGATCGTGGTCGGGGGCGTTCGTCGTTCTCCGGGCGGTAAGGTGCAGGCGTGTCCACCTCCATTGAGCCCACGGGGAAGAGCGCGCTGGTGTTCGGCGCGCGCAATCTGGGCCGCGCGGTGATCGAGGTGCTCATCGCCGAGGGCTGGGGCGTTGCCGGCGTCGCCCGCTCGGACGAGACGCTCGCGAGCGTGACTGCGGCGGGGGCGCTTGCCATCCGCGGCGACGTCACCGATCCCGACAGCATCCAGGACTGCCTCTCGGCCGCCGCCGAGGCCAACGGCCCCATCGATCTGATCGTGAACGCCGCCTCGCCCTACGGCGGCAGCCGCAAGGGCCCGTTCGGCGGTGGCGCGATCGCCGCTGCTGACCCGGACGCCTTCGACGACTGGGCCACCCGGCCGGCACGGGCCGCATTCCTCGTGCTCTCGGTGTGCGGGCGGTGGCTGCTCGAGAGCAACAGGCCGGCGACCATCGTTCAGGTGACAGGCGGCTCGGCGCGGCGGGCGATGCCCGAGCGCGGGCTGTGGGCTGCCGGATCGTTCGGCGTGCGTGCCATCACCAACGCGGCGGCGCTCGAGCTGCGCGACGAGGGCATCCACGTGGCGCTTCTGATCGTCGATGCCGGCATTGAGCCGATTGCCGGTGGCGGCCGTCCGGGCACGTCGCGCGAGCAGCTGGCCGACCCGTACGAGATCGCGAAGGCCGTGAGGTTCCTTGCGGATCAGGACGCCCGCGGCGCGACGCACGAGCTGCAGATCACCCCGCTCGCCGAGCGGTGGGTGCCGTGATGACCGAGTCGTTCACCGCCGAGAGGGTGTGAGGTAATGCGATACCACGTGGAGCAGATCGGATCATCGCCCGACCGCAACGGCGGCGTGGTCGTGGGGGAGTCCGACGACCTGGACACCGCTCGCGCGATCCTCATCCATCATCTCGGTGTGGGCGGCGGCGTCCAGCTCGTCGAGAACGCCCAGGACAAGCGCTCGGTGCTGGCCTGGTACGACGCCGCCGGCAACCCCCGTGCGCAGGACATCTAGCTACATCACCGCGGCGTAGGCGTCCTCGATCATGCCGGCGACCTCGTCGTCGCTGAGGCCGCGGTCGAGGCGCACCCCGACCCAGCCGCGGTACCCGACGTAGGGCGGCACGAAGTACGCGTTGGGCCTGCCCTGGGTGAGGGCCTCCTGGACGCCGGCGGCTGCCGCGCACCAGAGGGCGAGCCTGCCGTCGTCGTGATGGTGATCCATGAACATCACGAAGCTGCGCTTGCGGGCGAAGAACGTCGGTGCGCCATGGCTCAGCCGCTCGCTGGTCTGCGGCAGCGCGAGGCACACCGAACGCACGAGCTCAAGGGCTGTGATTGACTTGGGATCGATGATCGATGCTACCCAGATCGTGCTGGTGCGACACGGCGAGACCGAGTGGAGCCTGAGCGGCCAGCACACGGGCCGCACCGACATCCCGCTCACCCCAAACGGCGAGCGGGGCGCGGTGGTTGCGGGCGAGTATCTGAGCCGGTGGGAGTTCTCGCTGGTGCTCACCAGCCCGCTCCAACGGGCGCGCGAGACCTGCCGGCTGGCGGGCCTGGGCGACCAGGCGCACGTCCGCGACGACCTGCTCGAGTGGGACTACGGCGAGTACGAGGGCCGAAGCACCGCCGACATCCGCGAGGACAGGCCGGGCTGGTCGATCTTCGATGACGGCGTGGTTGGTGGCGAGACCGTCGATCAGGTCGGCGAGCGCACCGATCGCGTGATCGCAGAGGCGGTGGCCGCCGGAGGCCGGGTGGCGCTCTTCGCCCACGGCCACGTGTTGCGCATCCTCACCGCGCGCTGGCTCGGGCTCGAGGCGCGGGGCGGCCGGCTGTTCGCGCTCGATCCTGCGACCATCTCGATCCTCGGGTACGAGCGCGAGACCCACGTCATCTCGGCGTGGAACATCGCTCCTTGACCGACGTGGTCACCACAGAGCGGCTCTCGCTCATCGCGCTGCCGGCAGACGTGCTCGACGCGATGCTGAACGGCGACATGAAGCCGGTAACGGCGCTTCTCGGCACCGAGCCTCCTGGCTGGTGGCCGCGCGAGAAGCAGTGGCTGTTCGGCCTGCGGCGTGATCAGCTGCAGGCCGACCCGGCAGAGGCGCCGTGGCTCCTGCGCGCGATGGTGACGCGGGCGGACCGCTGCGAGGTGGTCGGGCAGATCGGGTTCCACGAGCCGCCCGACGCCGACGGCTACGTCGAGGTTGGCTACATGGTGTTCCCCGAGCATCGGCGCAAGGGCTATGCCGAGGAGGCGTTTCGCGCCCTGATCGAGTGGGCCTGCGAGCACCCCGGGGTCAACGGCATCCGTGCGGCCGTGTCGCCTCAGAACACGGCGTCGCTCAACCTCGTTGGAAAGCTCGGCTTCACCGAGACCGGCAGCCAGATCGACGAGATCGACGGCCTCGAGCTGATCTTCTTGCTGCCGCGCCGGTGAGTGCCAGTGCCTGGCACTGGCACCCACCGGCCTCGGCAATCGCTTAGTGGCTGAACTCCTGGCCCAGGCGGGTCAGGTTGGGAATCCCAAGGCCGGTCGCCATGTTGTAGCGGGTTCCGGGCTTGCCCGTCCAGTAGAGGTTGTTGTTCCCGGGCACCGTGTATACGAGCCCGTTCGCGGTGTTCTTGACCGTCGTGCCGCCGATCGTGCCCTGAGCGTTCAGGGGCTTGAACGGTGATCCGGCCGCCCTTGCGAAGCGGTAGATCGACGGGTTCCAGAAGCCGACGCGGCCTCCGGACTGCGCCTGGAGCAGCGCCGAGACGCCGTTCAGCTGCGGCGAGACGAAGCTCGTGCCGCCGAACTGCACCCAGTCGGTGCCGAACACGGGGCCGTACAGCTTCGTGTACACCCCGTAGCCGGTCTCGGGATCGGCGTCGGTCGAGACGTCGGGCACCAGGCGGTGGCTGCCCTGCACCGTGCCCGACGTGATCGCCGGGTCGAGGTGCACTGCAAACGCGCTGGGCAGCGAGAACGGCAGCTTCGGGAAGCCGTCGAACTTCTTCGTCGGCGTCGTCGGCGTGTAGTTGTTCACTGCCGAGTACGAGTTGATGCCCGGGAACGCCGACTGGTAGGCCGGCATGCCGAACAGGTCGGACTCGCCGCCGCCGTCACCGGCGATGTTCTGGAGCGCCCACTCCTTCTCGGTGTAGGTCGTTCCGTGACGCTCGTTGAACGACTTCCACGCGGGGGTGAAGTAGTCCCAGCCCCAGGCGCGCTCGTTCGGGATCTTGATGGTGAACTGGCTGCCGTCCGGCAGGGCGAAGGACAGCGGGTACTGCTTGGCGCTGAGCGTCGTGCCGCCGGCCGCGAGCGTGTACGGCGAGTTGGCCTGGACATCCACCGAGAGGTTGGTGGATCCGAGATCAGCGGTCGCGTCATAGGCGCCGCTGTCGCCGCTCGAGGCGAACGTGGCCTGGCCCTGTGCTCCTGCTTCGAGCAGCGGGACGTTGATGGCCTTGCCGTACGTGGTGGGCTCGCTGCCCGTCGCGATGGCGGCCTTGATGAACGTCTCGGACTCGCCCCAGCTCGTCGAGAACGAGCCGGCCGCGTTGCTGCTCACGGCCGTGAAGAACGCGTCGGAGAAGCCGACGTCGGTGTTCGGGGCCTGGTAGACGACGACCTTGGCCGCCGGGGCGATGGCGCCCGACTGCTCCATGTCCAGCGCCGTCTCATCGGAGCCGGCGTCGTAGCTGGGCTTGCCCGCTCCGCCGTCGATGTTCCGCACCGAGATCTTGTTCTTGGCCACCGGGATGTTGAGCTGCTTCCAGAACGAGTACACGTCGGCCACCGGCGCGGTCGCCAGGGTCACGATGCCCAGCGTCTGGCCCTTGCCGCCACCGGCCACGGACTGCAGCGTCTTGCCGTGGTAGAGGCGGAGGAAGTCAGACGGCTTGAGCTGGCCCGGAGGCGGCCCCGAGGCGGTTGCCTGGGACGAGCGAGAGGGCACCTTCGCGGCGACCGCGTGGTTCTTGTAGGCGCCGTGGTAGTTCGTGAGGCCGAACACTGCGAGCGTCGCCTTTGCAAGCGGCGTGGGCAGGGTGGGCATCTGCGTGGTGCCGTGCACGGTCTGGGCCGGCTGGTCGGATGTGGCTGCCACGCGGTAGTTCTTCAGCTTCACGTTGAAGATCTTGTTGATCTGCTTGGCGCTTCCGGTCACCGCGATGTTCAGCCGGTCGCGGTACGCCGTCGCCTTCAGCCCCTGGCCGTGCAGGAACGTGAGGAAGGCCTTGATCGTCGCCGGGCTCTGCCCGTAGCGATTCGCGAACGCGGGCACCGTGAGGAACGTCCCGCGATGGAAGTACCCGCCCGACACGCGCGCCTGGAGCTCTGCGACGCGCTGGGGCTTGAGGATGATCGAGATGCGCACGGAGGCGTCATCTGCGGTGGCCGAGAGCGGCGTGGCCCCGGCCAGAATTCCTGATCCAACGCTTGGCACAACTGCACGCTGCGGAGCCTGCGACGCCATGGCGCCCCCCGAGCCCGCAACCAGCACCGCTACTGCCACAGCGGCACCCGCGGAAATCCTCCGGATTCCGCGCGAAGACGACCCACTTCTCGACACAAGACCCCCCTTAGTCACACCTGTGAGGAGTCGAACCTATCGTGTCGATTGCCGCGCGTCTAGAGCAAACGGAAAAAAATGTGACGCAGCCGTCAGCTATGCCGCCGGCCGGCAACCGTGCGGATGCCGTGCCAGACTGCCTTCGGGAGTCCCGAGCGTGCTGTCGAAAGGGCATGCTGGAGCGCGGCAGTCGCGTTGTCGCGCAAGGGCGCGCCGTGTCCGACTGCGATCGCAGAAGGCTCGAGGTCGCGGTAGGCGCCGGTGGGCGGGCGCAGCCGCAGGAACGGGTGCACACCCAGCGTCTCGCTGTCGTCGGCAAGGAAGAAGCTCGCAGTGCCGAGCGCCTCGGCAGAGACGAGCAGCGACCGTTCGGGTAGCCACAGCGAGGACTCGTTCCACCCGGGCGCGGCGAGGATCGCGCGCTCCTGGATGCCGGGGATCACGAGCGGGTCGCCGCTTCCGGCCAGGGTGCTGGGGACGAGCATCGGGCAGCCGTGGCGCTCGGCCAGGGCCTTGCCGTCGCGGCCGTGGCGGTCGAGCAGCGTGACGACCCCGATTACCGGGCCGAGGGTGGCGAGCAGCTCATCGACTCCTGCGCCGTCGACCGGGTCGATCGCCAGGCACCCGTCGTCGAGCTTGATTGCCGTCGACGTGCGGATCATCGATTTCCCGGCGTCGAACGTCCATGAGACCGCGTCGCAGGCGTCGATCGGGTAGCTGGTGAGCTCGGGCATGAGACCGGAACCTACCCGGCGAACGCAGTTCTCAAGCGCAGGCCCGGATTCGCCGATGTGTGCTCGCAAGGGAAGGTGATGCGCTTCATGGGCGTGGACAGCGAGGTGCGGTCGAAGCGCGCCGGGGCCGCGAGTGCTCTGGTCGCAACGTCGGTGATCGACGTGGAGACCGATAGGGGAGAGACAATTGAGCTCTGGACGATCTCGAGTGATGGTGACATCGTCGAGGCGAGCGGCCCGCGCCTTCAGGTGGCTGCCGACATGCACCTCACCTGCCGGCTGGTGGGCGAGCGCGGCGTGCAGACCGTGTCAGCCGTGATCGAGACCGCCGAGTATCGCTCGTCGGCCCGGGCATCTCTACGCCTGCGGGTACTCGACGTCGAGATCGAGCAGTACCAGCGGCGGGCCCCGCGGCTCTCCGTGCGCGCGCCCGGGACGCTTCGGGCCTCCGTGTGTGACCGCATGGTCCCGGGCGAGTCGATCGCGGTCACGCTGGCGGATCTCTCGGAGTCGGGGGTGGGGGTCACCACCACCGACGAGCGACTGCGCACCGGTGATCGCCTGATCTTCACGTCGCGGTTCCTGGAGGGGGCCATCTCCGGCGAGGTGCGCGTTGCTTACGTCGCGCAGTCGACGACTCCCGGCGTGCTCATCGCGGGCTGCTTCTTCCTCGACCGGGCGCCGGTGGCGGCGGTCATCAACCGCGTGCTCGATCGGCTGGGAGGCGACAGCAGGCCCGTCCCCGACGACTCGGTGCGGCGGGCGCTGGTGCCGCGGGAGGAGACCGCGCCGGCTCGTGCGACCGGCCAGTGGTTCGCGTCACGGCCGCATCCAGCTTGACCGGTTATCGCCGCAGGCGTATGGTCGGCCGGTGTCAGCCACGCTCACCACGGCCGAGCTCGAGGAGGTCGCCGGGCTCCTCGATCGAATCGAGGCCATCCCGGCGACCAGCGCCTCAGCCGAGGAGATCGCCCGGCGCAAGGCCGAGCTGATCCGGATCAAGGGGCGTGCGGCGGAGCTCGCCGAGCGGATCGGCTACTCCGGCTAGCACGCGCCTGCGAGAGCTATGCGGTCTCCGGCTCTCCGTACTTGTTGGTGGTGGGATCGCTCGGGAGAACGTAGAACACGATGAGCACGATCCAGCCGATGATGGGGATGATGCCGATCAGGATCCACCAGCCGGAGCGGTCGGTGTCGTGCAGGCGGCGGATCGCAACGCCGATGCTGGGGAGCAGCACGGCCAGGCTGTAGAGGGCCGAGATGGCCTCGCCTGTGGTCCCGATGATTCCGCCGAGGACGCCGCCGATGATGCCGCCGATGATTGCGTTGATCAGGGTGAACCACCAGAACTCGGGTCGCCCGGACCTGCCGTCGAAGACCGCGTACTTCTTGAGTACATCCGTGTACCAGTGCATGAGCCCTCCTGTTGAATCCTGCCCTGCCAAGGGTTGACGTTCGCAAGAGTACAAGTGAGAGCGGCTGTTGGCGATCCCATCGGGACGGCCACCAACCACGACTCGCGGTGAGAGAACGGCGCGCCTGCTGACCTTAAGAGGCGGTTACCGGATGTCCGTACTCGTTGGGGTCGCGGGTGCCTTCCAGGGCGAAGAACACGATGAGCACGATCCACCCGACCAGAGGGATGATGCCGATCAGGATCCACCAGCCTGAGCGGTTGGTGTCGTGCAGTCGCCGGATCTCCACCCCAAGGGTGGGAAGCAGCACCGCGAGGCCGTACAGGTAGTACACCAACTGGCCAACTCCGCCAATTGCCCGGTAGAACACGGCGAAGAGCACGGCGGAGATGATCAAGTTGATCAACGTGAACCACCAGAACTCCGGCCTTCCCGACCGGCCGTGGAACACGGTGTACTTTTTGATGACGTCGGTATACCAGTGCATCGCGCTCCCTCCGTCGGATCCGTGGCCGGCGAGATCGCCACGCGAGCCACCTTGTGCCAGACGCGACCCTATCGGATTCACCGGTCGGGGCAGAGAGCGGGCGACAGAAGGAGTCGGGACGGCAGGATTCGAACCTGCGACCCCCTGCTCCCAAAGCAGGTGCGCTACCAGGCTGCGCCACGTCCCGTGCGGCCAAGTGTACGTGTGATGGGAGTTTCGCGGTGAAATGGGTAGGGTACTTGAGTTCGCAAGTATCCCATCGAGGAGGTCATCGTGAAGTTGCTCTGGACGTTCATGCGCGTGACGATCGGTCTGCTGTTCGTCGGTCACGGCACGCAGAAGCTGTTTGGCTGGTTCGGCGGCGGGGGGCTGGACGCGACCTCGGAGGGGTTCACCTCGATGGGCCTTCATCCCGGCCGGGACAACGCGATCGCCGGCGGTGGCGCCGAGGCGCTCGGCGGAGCGCTCCTCGCGGCGGGACTCTTCACGCCGGTCGCTGTCGGCTCGCTGGTGAGCGTGATGATCACCGCCGTTCGCACGGTGCACCTCAAGAACGGCCCGTGGTCGTCCAACGGTGGCTATGAGTACAACCTGGTGCTGATCGCCGCGCTGCTCGCGATCGCAGAGCACGGCCCGGGCCCGGTCTCGCTCGATGCGGCGACCGGACACGACTCCGGTTCCGTGCTCGAGGCTGCAGGCCTGCTGGCGCTTGCTGCCGCCGGGTCGTTCGCGGTCACGGAAGCCGGGAAGCGCCGTGCCCCCGCCGCAGATGCCGCACCGGAGGCTGTGCCTGCGGCATAAAGGAAACGCTGATGTTTCCAAAATGCGCACGTTGACTTCCTCAAATTGCATAGAGTGTTGCGCAGTTGGGCTCTGCGCTTGCATGCGCTTGTAGAGGGAGACAGGTTTGAAACGCTGGGGATTCGCGCTGACCTTCGTGGTCGCGCTTGCGCTGCCCGCAGTTGCATCGGCGCTTCCGCGCGCCACCGTGCACATCTCGGGGGCGTCGGGGAGCACCTTTCACACCTCGCACGGCAAAGGGTGGCAGTGGCCCGCCGCGGGCCTCGGCTGCACGGCAACTGCCCGGGTCGCGCTGGCGGGCGCCCACCGCAAGACGTCCATCACCAACGCGTTTGCCGCCCGCCTGCTCGTCGGCCGGCGGCTGCCCGCACTCACCCTCTCGCACGCCGGCGACAAGGTCAGCTCGATCTCGTCGATCGCGATGAAGTGCAACCTCCGGCGCGACTACATCGGCATCGCCAAGCCCGGCACGGTCGTCATCGTCCGGCACTCCGGCGGCAGCCGGACGCTCCGGCATGTCTCGCGGTACAAGGCCCGCCGCGGCCGGTGCACCTGGAGGGGCGACGGCCGTCACGGCGCGCTCTCGACCTGCCTCTATGCCAGGACGTCCATCACCTACCTGTTTCGGCTCGCCCCGACCAGCAGGTTTCGCTCGGTGGGGCACACGGTCGTCTCGGGCTCCCGGCCCTGTCGCAACAAGAGCTGGCGTGTGACCCATACCGGGCGGCTCTACAGGCTGACGTTCCGGCATGGCGCAAAGACGCGCTACTCGCAGTGCGACATCCTGGGAGTGCACGTGAACATCACCCGCACCGTCTCGACCAGGGTGCGGCTATGGGAGAACACCACGGCATCCACCAGGTGGCCCTGACCGGCGTCCAATTGTCGCGCTCTACCATGTGGCACACGCCCCGTCGCGGGCACGTCCGGCCGGCCGCGTAGCCTGCCTGGCTGAGTAGGATGGGATGACGCGAGAGAGACCGGGGGCGCCGGTTCCTCGGAGAGGGGTTGGTTGTGCCTCGAATCGCCGCGCTCGCAAACGGCATCTTGCGGCCGAAGAGCGAGACCCGCAGCTTTCGGCCCGACATACAAGGACTGCGAGCCATCGCCGTGATGCTGGTGGCGCTCAACCATGCGGGCGTGTCGTTCCTGCAGGGTGGCTACGTCGGGGTGGACGTGTTCTTCGTGATCTCTGGGTTCCTGATCACCGGATTCCTCCTGCGCCGGCAGGAGCAGTCGGGCCGCGTGCCGTTCTCGGAGTTCTATGCAGCCCGGGCGCGGCGGATCCTGCCAGCGGCGACGCTCACCATCGTGGCGACGGTCGTCGCCTCGTGGCACTACCTGAACTACGTCCGCGCGCTCTCGGTGTTCCACGACGCGATCTGGTCGACGTTCTTTGCCGCCAACATCCACTTCGCCCAGGTCGGCACCAACTACTTCGCGCAGGACAACCCGCCGTCACCGCTCCAGAACTTCTGGACGCTCGCCGTTGAGGAGCAGTTCTACATCGTCTGGCCGGCGCTTCTCGCGCTGCTGCTGATCGCGACGCGGGGACGGCGGCCGTTCCTGGTGGGAGCGACCTTCGTGCTCTGCATGGCATCGCTGATCTTCTGCATCCGCGACACCGAGACCACGCAGGTGGGGGCGTACTTCTCCACCATCGCCCGCGCGTGGGAGCTCGGGCTGGGCGCGCTCATCGCGATGCTCGCCCCGCAGCTCGGACGGCTGCCGGTGAGGCTCCGCGCGCTTCTCACGTGGGCGGGCATGGCGGCGATCCTGATCGCCGGCGTGAAGTTCTCGGCGGGCACGCAGTTCCCCGGGTACGCGGCGCTCCTGCCGGTGGTCGGCTCGGCACTCGTGATCGTCGGGGGGCTGGGCGGCGCTCCGAGGCTCGGGGTGGGGGCGGTGCTGCGCTACCAGCCGTTCCAGTTCGTGGGAGACGTCTCGTATGCGTTCTACCTGTGGCACTGGCCGATCCTCGTGATCGTGGCCGAGCATCTGGGGCACCCTCTCACCGTCCGCCAGAACCTCGGCCTGCTGGTCGTCGGATTCGCCGTGAGCGTCGTCTCCTACCTCACGGTGGAGAACCCGATGCGCCACGCGAAGCTCCTCGCGATGCCGCGCGCCGCCCTGGCACTCTGGCCGGCCACGGTCGCGATGGTGCTCGCCGTCACGAGCTTTGCGATCGTCTCCGAGCCTGCGCTCGCCGAGGCCGCCCCGCCGCACGCGGCCATCGTCGCCCACCCGCTCGACACCTACCACCGGCTCGTCGCTGCGAGCGTGACCCCTGCCCGGCTCGCCCAGCCGATCCCTTCGGTGCTGCACCCGACGGTGGCCCAGCTCGGCAAGGACGCCCCGTCGGTCGCGGGCTGCATCCACCGAAGCGCCGCCGGGAAGACGTGCACGCTGGGAGACCTCCACGCGCACCGCTCGTTCGCAGTGCTCGGCGACTCGCACGCGGCGGCGTGGATGTCGGCGTTCGACTACTTCGCGATCCACCATCACTACCGCCTGATCGTGCTCGTGCACGAGGGCTGCACCATCGGCATCGCCTCTACCGGCATCGACCCGGTCGGGCACTGCGGCTCCGGCTGGTTCGGCATGATGCTCCATCACATCTCCGACGACCATCCGCAGTTCCTGGTCGTCGCCCAGTACTTCGACCCCCGCGTGCCCCCGGCGCAGATGTACCTCGGACTGCGGCAGGAGCTGAAGGCGTTCGACAGGATCGTGCCGCGGGTGGTGGTGATGGAGGATCCGCCGCACCATCCGCTGATCGACCCGGTCGACTGCCTCCTGCAGAGTGGCGCGACCCTCGGCGACTGCACCCTGATCTTCCCTGCCGACATGAACGCGCAGTACGCGACCATCGCGGGGATCGTGCACTCCCATCCCAGCGACCGGTACCTGCGCACGCGGCAGTGGTTCTGCGCCGACGGCAAGTGCCCGATGGTGGTCGCGCGGATGATCGCGTTTCGCGACACCGACCACATCTCCGACACGTACGCGCGCTGGCTGGCCCCCGCGGTCTCCCATTCGCTCGCCCAGCTGACCAGACCCTGAGCCGGCCGCCGGCGGCGAAGGAACAGGTAAAGAACGGCGGCGTGGTGCCGATTAAATGAGAAGGCTTGCAAAAGACTTCCCCGAGGGCCGTTCCCGTGTACCGACGCTCCGTAGCCGCCGCGACGATGATCGCCGTCGTGGCCATTCCAGTGACAGTCGCCGCCTACCTCCGCACGCGGCCGCGGGACTACACCCGCTCGCCCGAGTTCCGTGCGCTCGTCGGCGATTTCGTGATCTGACCGAATAGCCACTTCGGGGGAGGCCGGCGCCCCCTTTCATAGCCATGATGTGAGTACCCCCGCTTGGAGCTGTGCCCCATCAAGCGTTCACTCGCAATCGTCATGTTCGTCCTGCTCAGCCTGGCAATCGTGCCGGGTGCGCTGGCGTCCTACATCCACCCCGTCAAGCAGGGAGTCTCGACGTCGTCGCGCGCGGTGCACGGAACGTGCGCGCTGCACGCCGTCGCCGGCTCGCAGCTGGCGGTCTCGTGCAAGGCCGGGAGCTCGGCCGACGTGCGCTACACGTTCACCGTGGCACGGCAGGTACACGGGATCGTGACCGCGGCGTACCGCTCGCACACGAAGGGGAAGGTGACCGTCGCGCTCAGCCGCTCGGGCACCAGGGCCACGGTGACGGTGCACGTGCCGGCCGGTGGCGCGACCCAGATCTCCGGCGTCACGATCCAGTACTACTCCTAGGCGGCGATGATCACGGCTTTCCGGCATCGCCCGCTCCCATCGACCCGCCGGCGCCGGCGGGCGGTGCTCTACGTGGCCGCGGTCGGCCTGATCGCCCTCACGGCGTCGGCAGCGTGGCTCGCGCTCTCCCTGAGGCACGCCTCCGACTCGGCGGCGGCCGCTGCGCGCCTGGACGACTCCTACCAGCGCGGCCGGCTCGCGCTCGCCCGGCTGTCGCTTCGTGAGAGCACCGTCCTTCGCACGGGCTCGCCGGGAAGCGTCGCGGCGCTCGCGCCGGCAGTCGCGCGGTTGCAGAACTCGGTCGATGAGATTGCCCGCAACGGGTCTGCGGTGGACCGGGCAGCGGCGGTCAACGTGCAGTCGAAGCTCCAGTCGCTGCAGCGGCAGCTGGGGCTCATGACCACCGCGGTCAACAAGCACGACTTCGCCGGCGCCAACGACGCGTGGATCGTCGCCAACCAGCTTCAGAACGGCATGGCGGTGCAGATCGCCAAAGCGTCCGCCGGGCATCGGGCCCGGTCGGTCGCGGCGTTCGACGCGGCTCGCCGCTCGGAGACCATCGTGTTCACCGAGGTCGTGATCGCCGGCGTCCTCAGCCTGCTCCTGCTGGTGGCCGGCGCCCGAATCGTGCGGTACAAGGCGAGCCTCGATGAGGCGCAGGCGGCCGAGCTCAACCGGCTGCGCGACGCGGCGCTCACCGACAGCCTCACCCGCCTGCCCAACCACCGCGCGTTTCACGAGCAGCTCGAGCGTCAGCTCCAGACCACGTCGGTCGCGCTCGTCGCGGTCGATCTGGACGGCCTCAAGCAGGTGAACGACCGCGCGGGGCACCAGGCGGGTGACGAGGTGATCCGCGCCCTCGCCGACGGCCTGCGGCGCACTCTGCGGGTGGGGCACTCGGCGTTTCGCATCGGCGGCGACGAGTTCGCGGTCATCATCCCCTGCGGCACGGCCATGGAGGGGTTCTACCTGGCTCAGAACCTGCGGCAGGAGCTGCGCTCACCGGTGGCCGGCGCGCCGGTGGTGGAGGCCACGGCGGGCGTGGCCGAGGCGCGCCTTCGCAGCAACAAGGACGTGGTCATCCGCCATGCCGACCTCGCGCTGATCGAGGCCAAGCGCGCCCATCGCGGGGCACTGGTCTACTCGGCCGACCTCGAGCTGGTGCTCGCCGCGGACGAGGTGGCCGCCCAGCACCACGTGGCCACGCTCGCAAGCGCTCTGGCGCGCGCGGTGGACGCCAAGGACGCCTACACCCACAGCCACTGCGAGACCGTCGCGGAGCTCTGCGCGCTCATGGCGATCGACCTCGGCCTCTCGCCCGAGAGCGTGGCTCAGGTACGCCTGGCGGGCCTCCTGCACGACGTCGGCAAGATCGGGATCTCCGACGCCATCCTGAAGAAGCCCGGCAGGCTCACCGAGGAGGAGTACCGCACCATGCAGACCCATCCGGCGCTGGGCGCCCACATCGTCTCGGCGGCCGAGCTCGACGACGAGGCGACGTGGATCCTGCACCACCACGAGCGACTCGACGGCGGCGGCTACCCCGACGGCCTGGCCGGCCACGACGTGCCGCTCGAGTCACGCATCATCATGGTGGCCGATGCGTTCGAGGCGATCACCGCCGACCGGCCGTACCGTGACAGCCGCTCGGCCGAGGAGGCGCTCGAGGAGCTCAACCGGCATGCCGGCACGCAGTTCGACCCGGTGTGCCTGCGGGCGCTCGAGCACACCGTGGCCGGGGGGATCCCGCGGGTTCAGGTACCCGAGTCTGTGCGGCTCGCGGCCTGAGGGAGCGCCGCGGGCGGCTTCTTGCGCTCGCTCGCGTACGGCGACAGCCCGAGCTTCGCGAGCAGCCACACCGAGGCCACGAAGTCTGCGATCACAACCAGGCCGATCCACACGCTTGGCTGTGAGAGGGCGAAGAAATCCCGCGCAGGCGGCCATGACCACGTCACCAGGAAGCCGGCCGCAAGCGCGGTGGTGAGGCCAAGCACGAAGGCCGTGTGGCGGCGGTCGGCGCGCATACGGTCGGCGTCCAGCACGAGCAGCACGTAGAGCCCGACGGCCACGAACGCGAGCACCGCGGCCGTGCGGCCCTGGGCAGCCGTGTAGCCCTTGACCGGCTCGACCGCGAGGTAGGCGACGATGGTCGCCGCTCCCGTGACGATGCCCGCCGGGATCGCGAACCTCGCCACCGATCTCAGGAACGGCTCCGTATCGGGCGGGGCGGTGTCGCGGGAGAGCGCCAGGGCAAAGCCCGGGATGCCGACCGTGAAGATGCCCGCGAGCGAGAGGTGGCGCGGCAGCAGCGGGAAATCGGCGGTGGTGAGCCCGAACGTGAGGATGACGAATGCCGCGAACACCGACTTCGTGACGAAGAGCTTGGCCACCCGCTGGACGTTTCGGATGATCTGGCGGCCCTCGCCGATCGCCCGCGGGATGGCGCCGAAGCGATCGGTCACCAGCACGCCGTCGGCCACGCTCTTGGCGAGCTGGCTGCCGCTGCCAAGGGCGATCGCAAGGCGCGAGGCCTTCATCGCCGGCACGTCGTTCACCCCGTCGCCGACCATCGCAACGTAGGCGCCCCTGGCGGTCAGCGCCTCGACCATGTCGCGCTTGTTCTGGGGGGTGAGGCGGCCGAACACCGAGCCCGCGGCCACCACCTCGCCGAGCTCTCGTGCGTCGGTGGGAAGCGCGCTTCCCTCCGTCGCCGCCGCGCCCTCGGCGATGCCTGCCCGGGCGGCGACCGCGGCCACGGTGACCGGCGAGTCGCCTGAGAACACCTTCAGCGCGATGCCGCGGGCCTTCAGGAACTCCACGGTCTCGACGGCATCAGACCGCAGCCGCTCCTCGAACACCACCAGCGCAAGCGGCGTCACCCGCGGCGGCGTGGCGTCGGCGGTGGGGTCGGGTACCGCGTCCGTCCAGCCGAACGCCAGCACACGGCGCCCGGCGGCCTCGTCGCTCGATGCAGCGCCCAGCGGGATCCCGAGCACGTCGGGGGCGCCCAGCACCAGCCAGTCGTCGGCGTCGCTCCTGCGCGCAGCGCTCCACTTCCAGCGGGATGAGAACGGCACCTGCCCTGCGGGCCCCCACGCCGCTGCCTGGGGCTCGGCGGCCGCGATCGCCTCCACCGTCGCATTCCGTGCAGAGACGCTGTTGGCGAACCCGCCGAGGAGCGTTCGCACCTCTGGCTCCTCCTCGCCCGGGACGGCCATGACCGCGTGCAGCGCGAGCGCCCCGTCGGTGAGGGTGCCGGTCTTGTCGAGGCAGACGGTATCGACGTTTGCGAGCGACTCGACCGAGTTCAGGTACTGCACGAGCAGCCCGTGGTGGGTCAGGCGGATCGCCGCGGCCGCGAAGGTCATGCTCGTGAGGAGGATCAGCCCCTCGGGCACCAGCGTGACGATGCCGGCGGTCGCGACCCCCGCGGCATCGCGAAACGGCAGGTGGTGGCGGATCAGGACGTAGACGAATGCCGCACCGAGCGGGATCATCACGCCGACCAGCACCTTCAGGAGCTGGTTGATCTGCAGCTCTAGGGGCGAGCGCTGCGCGCGGTGCTCGCGGGCCGTGCCCGAGACCTTCGCGGCGTAGCTCTCGGCGCCGGTGTGCTCGGCCACGAACTGGCCGCCGCCCTCCACGGCAAACGATCCCGAGAGCACCTGGTCGCCCACGCCTCGCTCGACAGCCACCGACTCTCCGGTGAGCGGCGACTCGTCCAGCATCAGCCCTGACGACTCCACCACCGTGCCGTCGGCCACGATCTGATCGCCCGACCGCACGCTGATGAGGTCGCCGTCGACGACCTGCTCGACCGTCACCTCCCGCTCCTTGCCGTCGCGGATCACGCGCGCCCGCGGTGCGACAAGGAGCGCAGCGCTCTCGAGCGTGCGCTTCGCGCGGATCTCCTGGGTGATGCCGAGGCCGCTGTTGGCCACCATGATGAACGCGAAGAGGCCGTCGGCGGGGCGGCCGGCGGCCAGCACGACGATGAAGAACACGAGCAGGATGAGGTTGAAGAGCGTCAGCGTGTTGCTGAGCACGATGCTCTTGTACGACCGGCCGGCCGGTGCCGGAGTGCGGTCCCCGGCCGCTGCCAGCAGTGTTCGCGCCTCGGCCTCGGTGAGTCCGGTGCGGCGTCCGACCTCCAGCTGCCGCGCCTCTGCCATCGCCCTCAGTCTACCGGCGGGCTCGTACGCGAAAGGTTGCGGTCTGGCGGCGGGAAGTCCCTGCTATGCTGGCGCCAAGTAGGACGTTCGACGGTTGCGCGCTTTGCCTTCCTGACTCGTTCGTGAGCACAAGGAAGGGGGTGTCACATGGCAACTGGAACGGTGAAATGGTTTAACGACCAGAAGGGCTACGGCTTCATCCAGCCTGATGAGGGCGGGAAGGATCTGTTCGTCCACCACAGCGAAATCTCCGGGAGCGGCTACAAGAGCTTGCCCGAGGGCGCGAAGGTGTCGTTCGAGCCGCGCGAGGGTCAAAAAGGGCCTGAGGCGACTGGCGTAACACTCGCATGATGGAGGCGCCATGAGCGCCAAAGAGGACAAGGTCGAGCTGGAAGGTGAGATTACCGAGTCGCTCCGCAACGGCATGTTCCGGATTCAACTCGATAACGGCCACCAGACGACTGGGTACGTCTCCGGCAAGATGCGGCGCTATCGCATCCGCATCTCTCTCGGAGACCGGGTAAAGGTCGAGCTGTCGTCATACGACCTCGATCGCGGCCGGATCACGTACCGCTACAGATAACACGGCACACCGGCCGCACGACCCTCAGGGACATGCGGCCGGTTGTCGTTCAGCGTGAGGTCAGTGCGCCGCGGTGGGCACGGTGCCCATCAGCTTCAGCCAGCGCGCGTGCGAGCGAAGCGCGACGCGCAGCGTGGGGTGATGGGTGTAGGTGATGCCGTGGTTCCCGGCTGCAGCCTCCACGATCGGCGCGATGCGCGGATAGAGGGTGTGGGGGAGCCGCGAGTAGAGGTGGTGCTCGATCTGGTGGTTCAGCCCGCCGGCGTAGAAGCGCAGGAGCGTGTTGCCCTTGGCGAAGTCCACCGTGGTCTCGACCTGATGCACCTGCCACGCGTGCGGGCCGTCCTCGATGTGCTCGGGATCGACGAACTCGGCCTCCTCGACGCAGTGCGCGAGCTGGAAGACCAGCGAGAGGGCGAGCGAGGCCACCACCGACGTGGCGATGAAGACCGCCGCCACCCACAGCACGGGGTGGAAGATGACCGGGATCACGATGGCCCAGATGGCGAAGATCGTCTTGCCGCCGATGAGCGTCCAGAGCGCCTGGCCCTTGGGGGCGCGCAGCTTCATCTGCCCGGCCCGGCCCTTCATGAGGAAGCTGAAGTCCGTCATGAACTGCCAGCGGATGGTGACCATCGTGTAGAGGCCCCAGATGTAGATGTGCTGGTAGCGGTGCCACGGCCGGCGCTCCTGAGCAGGATCGAACCGGGCCAGCGGCAGGCTGTCGATGTCGGGATCGTGCTCGGTGACGTTCGTGTAGGAGTGGTGGGCGAGGTGCTTTGCCGACCACACGTACGAGGAGCCGCCGATGAGATCCAGCGAGAGCGCCATGACGCGGTTGATCCAGCGCCGCGGCGCGAATGCCTGATGGTTGGCGTCGTGCATGATCGTGAAGCCGATGCCGGCTGCCGCCAGGCCGAGGCTGACCGACCCGAGGAGCGCCCCGAGCGGCGTCGAGACGTAGAAGAGGAGCGCCAGGTAGGACACCGTCGCCCAGGTCAGGACGAGGGCGGCCTTGAACCAGAGCAGCAGGTAGGCGCGGCGCACGAGGCCGCGATCCTCCAGCAACTTCTTGACCGCCACATCCACTTCGCGGTGGAATGCGCCGCCGCTCGCGAACTTGATCGCCAACTTCGGGTCAGCCATCTTCACGCTCCATCCCTGTACACGTACCGTCGCAACTCGTGAGTGCGGCCGCGTGGGACGTCGGACGCTCGGACGACATTGACTCTATGCGGATCGGCGGTCGGACGCAAAGACGTTCCCATCGGCACACACCGGATTCCAATGCGCCGACGACCGTGAGTGGGGGAAACCCTGCTTGGGGTTTTTGTAAGATACGGACATGGTGGTCAGCGTCATCATGGTGGTCGTATTCGGCATAGCGGTCGTCTGCATTAGCGCTGCGCTCTTCAGCGGCCACTCGCCGAAGTGACCGTCCGGATCGAGCCCTGGGGCGACGGCGATCGGCCCCTGCTCGAGGCGCTCCTCGGCGACCCTGCGATGACCCAGCACCTCGGCGGGCCCGAGAGCCCGGCCCAGCTGGACTCGCGCCAGAAACGCTACGAGCAGCCGGGATCGGGCATGTTCAGGATCGTCATCGAGGAGTCCGGCGAGGCTGTCGGCTCGGTCGGCTTCTGGCCCAAGGAGTGGCGCGGTGAGCAGGTGTACGAGTCCGGTTGGTCGGTGCTGCCGCAGTTTCAGGGGCGCGGGATCGCCGGGCAAGCCACCTCGCTCGTGCTCGCGGCGGCAGCGGCCGAGGGCGACCGGCGGTTCGTGCACGCGTTTCCCTCGGTCCAAAACGCTGCATCCAACGCCCTCTGCCGCAAGCTGGGGTTCACCGACCTGGGCGAGTGCGAGTTCGAGTACCCGCCGGGGAGCCTCATGCGCTGCACCGACTGGCGCTTCGACCTCCGGGGCTGACGATCCACCCGGTCAGTCGTCAGAGACGGCGACGCCGATGCACCAAAGCCCGAACATGCTCGCGATGAGGAAGTAGAGGGCCGTGTCGCCGAAGTTCTGATGCGTCCAGGAGGCATCGACGATGTTGCTGAGCACCACGGCACCGCAGAGGACGAAGACGATCGCTCCCATGACGACCACCGTGTGGCGCAGCGAGTCCGATCGGTGGTCGTGGGCGGCGGGTGCGGCGGGAAGCACCTCGGTCGTCTCCGGACCGCCGACGAGAGTGTCCTCGTCACGCGCCTCGTAGAGGCACGTGGGGCAGTACTTCCCGATCATGTGTGCGCCGCAGTTGGGGCAGGCCACGTCCGTCCCTTTCAGATATGCAAAACGCCAATTACTGGCAGGCGGCGAGCAGTTTGAGGCGTGTACCCTGAGGTACGGGTAGCCAATGGAGCATTCACTGAACGCAGTTCTCGGGGGGATCGTCCTCTTCCTCGGCATCCTCGCCATCGTCGAGTGGAGCCTCACCTACGGGCTCGTGCTGAGCGGCATCGGCCTCGTCCAGTCGGGCCTGGGCGCGTGGCTCTACCAGCAGCAGCAGAACCGCCGCTAGCGCTCCTCGATCTCGGCGGAGAGACCGGCGCGGAGGAACTCGAGCGCGGCATGCTCGGCCTCCTCGAGCGTCGCGAACGGCCCGGCCTCACCGCGCGCCCGCACAACGAACTGCGACGGTGCATTCACCTGCGACGGTGCGTTCGTGGGGGGCGCGCTGCGGGCTTCCAGCTGCGCGACGTGGACAGATCCGCTCTGGACGGCGATCAGCTGTCCACCCACGATGAAGGCCTCGGCGAACGAGCCGGGCTCGGGAAGCGGCCGCTCGCTCTCCCACTGCCCCGAGGCAGGGCTGAAGACCAGCACCTGCTGCTCGGCGCCGCCCACCAGGTAGAGGCTCGCGTCACCGTCCCACACCGCGGCACCCTCGGCCACCGGCTGGGGGAGGGGATCGCGCTCGGTCATGCGGTGGGTCGCGGGATCGAAGTTGATCCACTGGGTCTGGGGCGAGGACTTCGACTCGCTCACGATGGAGCTGCCCTCGACCCAGGCGCCGCCGATGATGTCGATCGTCCGGTCAGCGGGCCGCACGGCGACCTGGCAGTCGCTCAGCGTGAGCGGCAGGAGCCCTGCCGACTCCGAGGTGCCCGTCGCGATGTCGAACCGCTCGATCTCGCGCATGGCCCGCGCGCCGCGCTCGCTGTGCACCCGGCCGCCGACGAGGTAGACCGCGTCGCCCACGGCGGCGGCGCTCGTTCGGAACATCGGCTGGCGGAGCTTGCCGGCGTCGCTCCACTTCCGTGCCGCGCGGTCGTAGGACTGCACGACTCCCTTGGCCCCGAACAGCAGCAGCGTCTCGCCGGCCGCTGCCAGCGTCGCCGTCCGCTTGTGGTGCTTGCCGGCCGGGATGGGCGTCACGGCGCCGCTTCGGACGTCGACCGCGACGGTGTCGCGCTTGTTCGGGCCGATCACGTAGAGCGTTTCACCGACGAGCGCCGCCGACCGCGAAAAGGCCGGAAGCTCGCAGAGTGTTTGCCATTGCAGCACGGTGAGCGACTCTACTGAAACGTTGACGCGACGGCCGCGGCGGGTACCGTGAAGGTATGCCCCGCCGCGCTCGCATCCGCCTTCTCATGATTTTCGTCGGTCTCGCGCTCATCGCCTTCGTGGTGATGGGCGGCAAGACCAACGGCTGGTAGCGGTCTAGGCGGAGTCCTTGTCCGCGCTGATCCTCGCGGCGGCGACGTCCTTCAGGTCGGGCTCATCCTTCTGCAGGTCGGGCCCCGCGTCGGACGTCGCGTCGGCGTTGTCCCCGGCGTGGAGGTCGATGCCGCTCGAGGTGGCAGGCTCGTCTGACCCTGTGGTCCTCCCGAGCACCTCGCTCCCCAGCTCCGGATCGTCGTCCAGCATCTCGCGCGGCGCGTCCGACCCGCCGAGCTCGGCGGGCACGACGCCCTCGTCTGCCGACTCCACCCACTCGCCCTTCTCGCGTCGCTCGTCGGCATCGGGGGTGGTGCCGCCCCGCTGCTCGGTGGGCTTCACGGCCGGATCTTCGCCTTCACTCGCAGTCATGGTTGCCTCGCCTCGTAGAAGGACTCTCGAAGCCCGCTCGTACCCGTTTTCCGGCACCGACAACCCCCGTGAACGGTGCCAGGCACAGTCCGAACGGTCGCGCGGCCTCTTCCGCACGGTTGTGACGCTTTGGTTGGATCTCGTGACTCCTCCCGGGGGGGTTGCATCCTGACGATCGCCGGATTCCCAGCGGTATGATCGCCGTGGCAGATGGGGACGGACACGAATGCAGGCGTGGCCGGCAGTGAGGATGCTCTCGACCACGCGACGATCATGGCGCTCATCGCCATGGCGCTTGCCGTGCTCGTGGTCGCCAACGACTTCACAGCGCTCACCGTCGCCCTCCCGCAGATCGAGCGCGACTTCAACGTCGACGTCACCACCGGCCAGTGGGTGATCAACGGCTACGCCCTCGTGTTCGGGGTATTGATCGTCTCCGGAGGGCGACTGGCCGACATGTTCGGGCGTCGGCGGATGTTCTTCGTCGGCGCGGCGATCTTCGCCGCCTTCTCGCTCCTCGGCGGAGCGGCGCCCGACATCGAGGTGCTGCTCTTCGCCCGCGCCGTCATGGGGATCGGGGGAGCGCTCATGTGGCCCGCGATCCTCGGGATGACGTTCGCCATCCTGCCGCGCAGCCGGGCGGGCCTCGCGGGCGGGATCATCCTCGGCGCCGCCGGGCTCGGAAACGCCATCGGGCCGCTGCTCGGGGGATTTCTCACCGACGTCCTGGACTGGCGCTGGATCTTCTTCCTCAACCTCCCGGTGGCAGCGTTTGCCTGCTACGTCACCTGGCGGAACGTCCACCTCGAGGAGGCCCGCTCGACCGACCACCGGTTCGACTACCTCGGCGTGGCCGCGATCTCACTCGGTCTCGTCTCGCTGCTCCTGGCCCTCGACCAGGGCTCCGACTCGGGCTGGACAGACCCGGTGATCCTCGCGTTCTTTGCTGCTGCAGCCGTGCTGCTGGCCGCGTTCGCGGTGATCGAGCGGCGGGCGGGGGAGCGGGCGCTCATCCCGGCCGACGTGCTGCGAAACCGCGGCTTCGTGGCGGCGTGCGTCGCGGTGCTGCTCATGTCGGCGATCTTCTTCTCGTCGCTTCTCTACCTGCCGCAGCTGATGACGGTCGGGCTCGGCTACTCCGCCTTCCAGTCCGGCGCCGGGCTCCTGCCCATGATGGGCACGTTCGCGATCACGTCGTTCCTGGCCGGGCGCCTCTACGAGCGGCTCGGGCCGAAGATCGTGGTGTCCGCCGGCGCCGCGCTCCTGGGCCTCGGGATGCTCCTGCTCTCGTTCGTGGAGAGCTCGTGGGGGTATCCCGACCTCGTGCCCGGCATGCTGGTGCTCGGCATCGGCTGCGGGCTCTTCTACTCGTCGATCACCACCGCGGCGGTGACCGCGCTGGATCCGTCGCGGGCGAGCCTCGCCGGCGGCATCGTCTACATGTGCCAGATCGCCGGCGGCTCGGTGGGGCTCGGCCTGAACACGGCCATCGTCGTCTCGAGCTCGCTGATCGACGGGCTGCAGGCTGCGTTTCTGCTCGACGCCGGACTGGCGCTCGTCGGAGTTGTCGTTGCAATCGCCTACGTCGGCGGGCGGCACCCTCAGACCGGCCGGCTGTCCGAGCTCGGCCTGCACCACCACCGCGCCGGCGCGTGAAGGTCAGCGTTTGGTGCGCCGGATAGAGGCGATCTTCTTCGCCCGGCATTACGTAACGAATCCGATTAAACCGTTCGGTCGCTTGCCCCGTACTTCGCGTGTACGCTCATGAGGGGCTCCCGATTGACCGTACGGTGCTGGGCATCCGGGCGTTACAGGGCGCAGACTCATCTGATAACTGGGTCTTGACAGGTCACGAATGCTTTGAGAGGATCGTTACAAGCGAACTTTCAGTAGTAGGCGGCAGGTGACGAGGCGCAACTATTCATTCCGTGGCATCGCTGACGGCATGAAACCGGCAGCGATGGCTGAGACGCTGATTCCCGCGTCGGCGTGGGTTGATTCCCATGGCGACGTGAGGGAGTCGGCAATGATGCCTGATGAGGTAAGAGTCATCGCTACTGCGGTAAGCGAACGCCGTCGCGAGTTTGCCACAGTGCGCTATTGCGCCCGCCGGGCGTTACAGCAGATCGGCGCCCCGGCCGGTGCGATTCTGCCCGATGCCGACGGAGCTCCGCAGTGGCCGCCCGGAGTGGTCGGAAGCATGACTCATTGCGCGGGCTATAGAGCGGCGGTGGTGGCACGGTCGGATGGGCTGCGCGGGATTGGTATCGACGCCGAGGTACATGCACCCCTGCCAGGCCCGGCAGGCGAGCTCGTGCTTCGCACCGAGGAGCAGGACCAGGCCGACACACTTACTGCGTATCGTCCCGGAGTGCACTGGGAGCGCATCGTGTTCTCCGCAAAGGAAGCGGTGTACAAGGCGTGCTTCCCGTCCACCCGTCGGTGGCTCGACTTTGCCGACATCTCGGTCGACATCCGCCCTGACGGCAGGTTCCACGCGTGCGCCGAGCGCACGCACGATCTGGAGGGGCGCTGGACCATCGATGGGGGCCTCGTCATGACCGTGGCATCGGTGGCCGCATGACCATCGACGTCGGCACATCCACCGCGGGGGGTGCCGTCGCCGAGAGCATGACCGGGCCAGAGCGGCTGCTTGCCGAGACGCTCGCAGAGACCGCCGGCATCGGGCCGGTACCGGCCGACAGCAACTTCTTCGACGAGCTGGGACTGGACTCGCTCACGATCGCCCACTTCTGCGCGCGGGTCAGGAGATCGGCGCAGCTCCCGTCGATCTCGGTCAGGGACTGCTATCAGCATCCGACCATCCGCGGCCTCGCGGCGTCGCTCCCCGAGCTCGATCCGGGGGATCTGGACGTGGTGGCGGCCCCCGCCACGGGCGACGGCTGGAGGCGAGCCAGCACGCGCCAGTTCCTGGTCTGCGGGACGCTCCAGCTCCTGGTGTTCCTCGTCTATGCCTCCGTCGCGGGCGTCGTCTTCAGCGTCGGCTATGACTGGATCTCGGCCGGCTCCGGGGCGCTCGACGTGTACCTGCGCTCGGTGGTGGTCGGCGGCGCGAGCTTCGCCGGCATGTGCGCGCTGCCGATCATCGTGAAGTGGACGCTCATCGGGCGGTGGAAGCCGCAGGAGATCCCGATCTGGAGCTTGCGCTACTTCCGGTTCTGGCTCGTCCGCACGCTGATCCGCGTCAACCCCATGCTCCTCTTCGTCGGCTCGCCGCTCTACTCGCTCTACCTCAGGGCGCTGGGCGCGAAGATCGGGCCGGGCGTCGTGATCCTCACCCAGCACCCGCCGGTGTGCACCGACCTGCTCACCATCGGCGCGGGCGCCGTCATCCGCCGCGACACCTTCCTCAGCTGCTACCGCGCCGAGGCGGGAGTGATCCGCACGGGCCCGGTCACGATCGGCGCAGGCGCGTTCGTCGGTCAGGCCGCGGTGCTCGACATCGGCGCGACGCTGGGCGATGGAGCACAGCTCGGCCACGGCTCGGCGCTCTACGAGGGCCAGACAATCCCGGCCGGCGAGCGGCGCCAGGGAACGCCGGCCGAGCAGCGCATCGACGTCGACCTGCAGGCGGTCGATCCAGTGGCGGGCAGCGGTCGCAGAGGTGCCACGTACGCCGTCACCGAGCTCGTGGGGCTGCTCGCGCTCTACCTGCCGCTGGCATTCGGCGGTGCGTTCGTCCTCGCCACCGAGGTACCGCCCTTCGGCACGCTCTTCGGGTCGTCCTCGGCCGACATCATGACCTGGACGTTCCTCACCGACGCTCTGGTCGGGTCGTTCATGCTCGTCTTCGGCGGCATCCTCCTGGGCCTGCTCCTCGTCGGGACGGTGCCCCGCCTCCTCAACCTCGCGATCACGCCCGGAAAGGTCTACCCGCTCTACGGGTTTCACTACGGGGTCCACCGGGCGATCGGCCGGCTCACCAACGTGCCGTTCTTCCTGCAGCTCTTCGGCGATAGCTCCTACGTCGTCCCGTACCTGCGCTGGATCGGGTACGACCTCACGCCGGTCGAGCAGACCGGCTCGAACTTCGGCACCGCCGTGGGGCACGACAACCCCTTCCTGACATCCATCGGCACCGGGACGATGGTCGCCGACGGCCTCTGGATCGTGAACACCGACTACTCGCGAAGCTCCTTCCGGGTCTCGCGGGTGCGGGTCGGCCGCCGGAACTTCATCGGCAACAACATCGCGTTCCCCGCCCAGGCGCGCACCGGCGACAACACCCTGCTCGCGACCAAGGTGCTCGTGCCCGTCGACGGCGAGCTGCGCGAGAACGTCGGCCTGCTCGGCTCGCCCAGCTTCGAGATCCCGCGGACGGTCGAGCGCGACCGCCGCTTCGACCATCTGCGCGAGGGCGATGAGCTGCGCCGCAACCTCCGCGCCAAGAACCGCCACAACACGGTCACCATGGGGCTGTTCCTGCTGTCGCGGTGGGTATACGTCGTCGCCCTCATCGCGCTTGCCTCGAGCGCTGTGGCCCTGCACGGCAACGTCGGCGCGATTGCTGCGGCCGGCGCGCTCGTGCTCGCGCTGCCGTTCACGATCGCCTTCGCAGCGCTCGTGGAGCACGCCGGCGCGGGGTTCCGGCGGCTCCGGCCGCGGTACTGCTCCATCTACCAGACCGACTTCTGGCGGCATGAGCGGTACTGGAAGATGAGCGCGCGGCTGCCCCGAACGCTCGACGGCACCGCATTCAAGGGTCTCGCCTGGCGCGCCTACGGTGTGCGGATCGGCCGGCGCGTGTTCGACGACGGATGCAACATCGTCGACAAGAGCCTTGCGACGATCGGCGACGACGCGGTGCTGAACGACGGATGCGTCATCCAGCCGCACTCGCAGGAGGACGGCACGTTCAAGGCCGACCGCATCACCATCGGCTCGGGCTGCACGGTCGGGACCAGCGCTCAGGTGCACTACGGCGTGACGATGGGCGACGGCTCGAGCGTCGGTCCGCACTCGTTCCTCATGAAGGGCGAGGACGTGCCGCCAAACGCACACTGGGCCATGAACCCTGCCACCGCGCCCCGCACCGGGAGGCGGCTCGCCACGCCGGAGCCGGCTGCGGATCCCACCGACGGCTTCGGCCGCATTCCCCGGTGGGCGCTCGAGCCGGCGGCAGGGGTGGGGGAGCACCGGGAGCAGGTTCCCGATGAGCTCGCGGCCGCGGTGCACCGCCTCGCCGAGGAGCTGGACGTGCCACCGGGCACGGTCGTCCACGCAACGCATGCGCGGGTGCTGAGCGCGCTCACGGGCGAGAGCGAGGTCACGATCGGCCACGTCGCGGCGCAGGGCAGCGACCCGCGGGCATGCCCCGTCGATACGGACGTCGAGTCGTGGCGCGCCCTGATCCTGGCGGTGCGCCGGGCCGAGCTGCAGGAGGATGCCCCGGAGGTCTCGTTCGAGACCGTGCTCGATCCAGCCGGCGAGCCGGCCGAACTGCCCGCGGGCGCCGTGCTGCGGCTCGGCGTCTCGGGCGAGGCGGGCAGCCTCTGGCTGGGGTGCTCGTATCGCAGAGACACGCTCGACGACGGCTCGGCCGCGAGAATCGCCGGCTACCACGTCGCCGCGCTGCGTGGGCTCGTGGCCGATCCGAGTGAGACACCGGCGGCGCAGCGCCTGCTGTCGGACGAGGAGCTCCGCCTCCAGCTCGACGAGTTTGCAGGCCCGACCCGCAGGCTGCCCGACAGGCGCTTCCACGAGCTCTTCGAGGATCGTGCAGCGAGCCACCCCGACGCCGTCGCAGCGGTCTGCGGCGGGCGTGAGTGGACGTACGGGGAGCTGAACGGCCGCGCCAACCAGATCGGCCGGGCGCTCCTCGCCCGTGGCCTGCGGCCCGAGGGGGTCGTGGCCGTGGTGTGCGAGCGAGACCTCGAGTGGATGGCCGCAGTGATCGCGATCCTCAAGGCAGGGGGCGTCTACCTCCCCGTCGAGCCGCACCTCCCGGCCGATCGCATCGCGTCGATGCTGCGGCGCGCAGGCTGTGACCTGGTGCTGGCCGAGCCCGGGGGCTCGGCCACGCTCGAGCGCGCGCTCGAGTCGCTGCCGGGCACCGCAGTGGTCGGATTCGGCGAGGCGCTCGGGGCGGGACACAGCACCTCGAACCTGGGAGTCGCCGTGGGTGCCGGTCAGCTCGCCTACATCTACTTCACCTCGGGATCGACCGGCGAGCCCAAGGGGGCGATGTGCGAGCACGGCGGGATGCTCAACCACCTCCTCGCCAAGATCGACGACCTCGGGATCGCCGAGGGCGATGTGGTGTCGCAGACCGCGCCGCAGAGCTTCGACATCTCCCTCTGGCAGCTGATCTCCGCGCTGCTCGTAGGCGGCCGGACGCTCATCGTCGAGCAGGGGCTCATCCTCGACATCGAGGGGTTTGCCGAGCGGATCACCGCCGCCCGCGTGAACGTGCTCCAGGTGGTGCCGTCCTACCTCGAGGCGCTGCTCTCCTACCTCGAGGAGTACCCGCGTGAGCTTCCCGACCTCCGCTGCGTATCGGTCACCGGCGAGCCGGTCAAGAAGGAGCTCCTGCGCCGCTGGTTCGCGTTTGCTCCCCGCATCGCCGTCGTGAACGCCTACGGGCTCACCGAGACCTCCGACGACACCAACCACGAGGTCATGACGGCCGTCCCCGACTCGGACCGCGTCCCGCTCGGGCCGCCTGTCCGAAACGTCCGGGTCTACGTCGTGGACGAGCACCTCGCGCCGGTGCCGCTCGGCGCGCCCGGGGAGATCGTGTTCTCCGGCGTGTGCGTCGGCCGCGGGTACATCAACGATCCGGACCGGACCCGGCTTGCATTCGTCACCGACCCTCACCGCCCGGGCGAGCGCCTCTATCGCAGCGGCGACTATGGCCGCTGGCGGCCCGACCGGAAGCTCGAGTTCCTCGGCCGCCGCGACGACCAGGTGAAGATCCGGGGGTTCCGGATCGAGATCGGCGAGGTCGAGAGCGCGCTTCTGCGCGTGCCCGGCATCCGCGCTGCCGCCGTGGCCGTCGCCGAGGGTGCTGCACGAGGCAAGCGGCTGGTGGGCTTCTACGTCGGCCCGCCGCACGAGGCCGACGCGCTACGAGCGGCGCTGAGCGAGTCGCTGCCTGCCTACATGATCCCGTCGGCCTTCCATCGCCGCGACGCGCTGCCGCTCACCGCCAACGGCAAGATCGACCGCAAGGCGCTGAGGAACCTCGCCAACCAGCTGGAGATGACATGACCGCATCCCGTTCTGACCTGCCGCTGCTCGCCGCCCCGCAGTTCGCCGTGATCCCCGGCGTCCAGGTGCAGGGCGTGCTCCACGGGCACGAGCGCGAGACCGTCGAGCTGGTCGAGACCGCCTACCGTCTGCACGGCGAGGGCGAGACCGTCAATCCCCGCTCATACTTCCTGCGGTTCCCCGACAGGCCCTCTGACCGGATCATCGCGTTGCCGGCGTCGCTCGGCGGTGACGAGCGGGTGGACGGCATCAAGTGGATCTCGAGCTTCCCCGAGAACGTCGCGGCCGGGATCCCGCGCGCGTCGGCAGTCCTGATCCTGAACGATCCCGACACCGGCTTTCCGCTCGCGTGCCTCGAGGCCTCCGTGATCAGCGCCAGCAGGACGGCGGCGCTGGCAGCGATCGCCGCCGACGTGCTGACCGGCGACGCGGAGCGTCCGCAGAGCGTCGCGTTCTTCGGCACCGGTCTGATCGCGCGCTACGTGCACACCTTCCTGGCCGCGACGGGTTGGTCGTTCGACACGATCGGGGTGCATGACCTGTCGCTCGAGAGCGCCGAAGGCTTCCGCGGCTACCTCGAGCGGTCAGGGCACGACGGGCGCATCACTCTCGACGACGGCGCCGAGGAGATGATCCGCTCGAGTGACCTCGTGGTCTTCACGACCACCGCCGGGGCGCCGCACGTCAGCGATCCCTCGTGGTTCAGCCACAACCCCCTGGTGCTGCACGTCTCGCTGCGCGATCTCGCGCCCGAGATCATCCTGGCCTCGGCGAACATCGTCGATGACGTCGAGCACTGCCTGACGGCCGGCACATCCCCGCACCTCGCAGAGCAGCTCACAGGCAACCGCGAGTTCCTGACGGGCACGCTCAACGACGTGATGGCCGGCCGGGTGAGCGTCCCGCGCGACCGGCCAGTCGTGTTCTCGCCGTTCGGCCTGGGCGTGCTCGACCTCGCGGTGGGAAAGCACGTCTACGACCAGCTTACGGACGACGGCGATCTGCATGTCGTCGCCGACTTCTTCAACGAGCTCCGACGACACGGATGAGGAGGCATCCATGCCGATAATCACCCACCCCCAGCAGTTCAACGAGGAGGCCCTCTACGTCGATCTCCGGCCGATCGTCGCACGCTCGCTGTACCTCAAGGTCGAGGGCTTCAACTTCGCCAGCTCGATCAAGATGAAGGCGGCGGTGGAGATGGTCGAGCAGGCTGAGCGCGACGGCTCCCTCACGCCCGAGACGGTCATCGTCGAGTCCTCGTCCGGAAACCTCGGGGTGGCGCTGAGCATGCTCGCCGCGAGCAAGGGCTACCGGTTCGTGTGCGTGACCGACTCGCGCTGCAACCTCGCGACGGTGCGCCTGATGCGCGCGCTCGGCACCGAGGTGCACGTCGTCACCGAGGCCCTCGAGCAGGGTGGCCTGCTGGGCGCGAGGCTCGCGCACGTCCACGACCTCTGCACGTCCGACGAGCGGTACCTGTGGCTGAACCAGTACGCCAACCCTGCGAACCCGCTGGCGCACTACCGCATGACCGCGCCCGAGATCGCCCGCCAGTTCCCCGATCTGGACGTGCTGTTCGTCGGCGCCGGCACCTGCGGCACGCTCATGGGGTGCGCGCGCTACATGAAGGAGTGGCGGCGCGGCGTGCGGATCGTCGCGGTCGATACTGTGGGCTCGGTGATCTTCGGCGGCCCGGCGGGACGGCGGATGATCCCCGGCCTGGGCGCGGCCGTCTCGCTGCCGCGGCTCGACCGGTCATACATCGACGACGTCGTGCTGGTCACCGAGCCGGACACGATCCGCACGTGCCGGCAGCTCGCCCGTGGCGGGTTCCTGTTCGGCGGATCGACCGGCACGGTCGTGACCGGTGCGCTCGACTGGCTCAACCAGAATGACGCCGGCAGCCTCACCGCTGTTGCCATCTCGCCCGATCTCGGGGAGCGCTACCTCGAGACGGTCTACGCGGACGAGTGGGTGCGTGAGCACTACGACGAGGAGATCCTCGAGCCCGACGAGCCGGAAGCGCCGGAGATGCCGGAGGTGGTGTGGGCCGGCGGCGGCGAGTGGGGGCGGCAGGATTCGAACCTGCGACCAACGGATTAGAAGTCCGTCGCTCTGTCCCCTGAGCTACGCCCCCGGAGATCACTGTCAGAGGCTACCGGTGCGCTCGGCGCTTAGCGAGGCTGCAGCAGGGCCAGGCGCTCGGCGAAGAGGTCGTGCGGCGTGGCCACGCCGGCTGCCCTCGCCTCGGCGAACCGCACCGCCATCTCGAGATGGTGGAGGCGCAGGAGCAGCGGTGCGCGATCCCCGGGCACGTTCAGCTGCGGCAGCTCGGCAGCCACCGCCGCGAGCGTGTGTTGCTGGGCCTCGTCGGGTGAGCGCTTCCACTGGCGCAGCGAGACGAGGTAGGCGAAGTGGATGAGGTCGAGCCCCACGGGGACGTCCGTGCGAAACCGCTCCCAGTCCCACACGATGAGGCGGCCGCTACGGCGGCCCATGTTCCACGGCGTCCAGTCGCCGTGGGCGCCGCCGAAGGTGAGCTCCTCGGTGCCGTAGGCCAGCTCGATCGCCTCGATCGACCCGGGCAGCGTGGGGTGGTCGGTGCCCTCGATCCGCTTCTTGATGTCTGCCCACCACGGGGAGTTGGCGAGCGTCGAGGTTGCGATCCCCCCGATCTGTGAGATCTCACGCGACGCGTCCAGCGGCGGCGCGTCGCCGGCGACGGCGGCGTCGGTGCTCGCGGGGCTCACCACCAGGAGCTCGAACCCCTGCCAGCGTGCGGCGTGGAGGATCGTGGGCACGTCGAAGCTCGCCGGCGAATGCGCTGAGAGCTCGCTGCAGCACGGCCCCCTCACGATCGACCATCCCCCGGGTGAGATCGTTCCAGCCGACCTTGCCGAAGCCCAGCGACTCCCCGCTGGGGCGCATCACCTGCACCACAGGCTTGCCGTTGGGACGGTCGGCGCCGACGCGCACCGCGAGCTCCACGCGCTCCACCTCGAGCACCTCGGCGAGATGGCTGCCGAGCACCAGCCCGGGAAGCTCGCCCGCTGCGACGTCGTCCTGCACCGAGATGGTCGCCTTCTTCCGCACCACCAGCGGCGCGATGCCCGTGCGCGTTGCCGCGACCACGACCGCGCTCGCAAGCTTTGCCCGGCGGCCCGAGCCCGTCACGAACTGCTGCAGGCCGGCGCTGGCGGCGGCGTTCGACTCCCCGGGCACCAGAACGTGCGCTCGTTTGGCGCTGGGGAGGGGCAGAAACCGATCGACCACGCGGAAGCCATCCGGTGCCGAGCCCATGGTTCCGCGGACTCTGGGGGAATCGGCGATCAGTCCGCGAAAACAGCCGTCAGCGTCTCTCACCCGGCGCAACCTACATGAGAGCGGCTTAATGTGTACTCAATGGTACGCGTGTTCTGGGTGCTTGACGCGACCGACGGCGGGGGTACCATTGGTGAACGAGGGAGCGTCGCCGTGGACGGGCGCCCCACGGCGGCACTGATCCGGCCAATATTGGCGAAGCTCGTGTGGCAGCACGTGCTGGGTTGGAACGTCGAAATACCTGGAAGGACGGCACGTGGACAACAGCTCATTCGAGACAGTGTCTCTCGGCGACTACTTCGGCGTCGTGTGGCGTCGCAAGTGGATCGTCCTTCTGGTGACGATCCTCTTCGGGGCCGCAGGGTTCCTCTTCGCCCAGCACCAGACCAAGAAGTTCGCCTCCACCGCTTCGGTTGTCTACAACGCGCCGACGACGGGTGCCGCAGCGCAGAAGTCCATCAGCGCCGACACGTGGGGCTCGCTCCAGGTCAGCCAACGCCGACACGCAGGTTTCGCCCAGCGGTGCACGACGCGATCGCACAAGAACCTGACGAAGCCCTACACCACGCAGCAGCTGTTGAACGAGACGGCGATCGTCGCGACCGCTGCCGGCAACGGACTGCATGTTCACGACGACCGACCGCGAGCCCGCTGCGACGCACAGACGATCGCCAACGGCTTCGCCAACGAGTATCCGGTCTACCTTCGCGACATCACGCAGAACTCCGACCTGAACAAGGATCGACAGCGCAATGAGGCTGATCTCAAGAACAAGATGCCGAACCCAAACCTGTACCCGCCGAAGCCACCTGACACCGCTGCGACCCAGCTGGCCGCGTGGACGCTCAGCCTGACGAAGGTGCAGAACGACATCGCTCTTCGCACGTCGCAGGCACCACAACGCTGATCGACGCAACGGGCGAGACCTCGACCGTGGTGCACAACGCGAGCGACCCGAAGCAGACCCAGCCGAAGGTCGCGGAGACTGTCGCCATCGGCGCCTTCATCGGCTTCGTGATCGGGATCCTGCTGGCCTTCCTGCAGGACATCCTCGACACCCGCGTCCGCTCCGCCGAGGAGATCGGCCGCCGGCTGCGGCTGCCGCTCCTTGCATCCGTTCCGACGCCGCCGCGCCAGGCCGGGGGAGACCTCGTCATGCTGGCCGATCCGGTGCCTGCCATCGTGCCGTCCACCGAGGCCTACCGCATCGCCAAGCTCAATCTCACTGCGGCGATGACCGGCACAGGTGCGCGCGTCATCATGTTCACCTCGGCGGCAGAGAAGGACGGCACCTCGCCGACCGTCGCCAACCTCGCGCTCGTGCTCGCCCGAAGCGGCATGCACGTGGTGCTGGTGGACGCCAACCTGCGCGATCCCGCCCAGGCCGATCAGTTCGGCCTGCACGCCTCGGCCGGCCTGGCCGACGTGCTCGCCGGCACCGCCAAGCTCGCAGACGTGCTCACGGGCGTTGACGTCCGCCGCGTCGGCCCGCTCGAAGGCGGCGTCGCCAACGGCCGCGCGCCGGTTGACGGGATCCTCGAAGTGGTGCCCGCCGGACGGGCGCCGTATGACCCGGCCGAGCTGCTGGACACCCGCGCCGCGGCAGAGCTGCTGCGCGCCCTCGGCGGTCGCGCCGACGTCGTCCTCGTCGATGCCCCGGCCATCCTGCCGGTATCCGACGCCATGGTGCTCGCATCCAAGGTCGACGCAGTGGTGGTCGTGGCCCGCGCCGGGCGCGACAGCCGCCAGTCGGTGGTCTCCCTGCGCCGCGCGCTCGACAACTGCCCGGCCCCCGGCCTGGCATTCGTCTTCACGGGCGCATCGGCCGGCGACCGCAACGAATACGGCGGCTCCTACCGCTGGGACTCCAACAACGGCGGAAAGTCATCGGCTGCGTGGCCGGAGGAGCGAGATCCGCGTGACCCGCGCGAGATCGGCGTGCTGTGAAGATCGCGCTGGTGTGCTCGTCCGGTGGGCACCTGACGCAGCTTCACCGGCTGCAGCCCTGGTGGGAGAAGCACGACCGGTTCTGGGTCACCTTCAAGCTGCCTGACTCCGAGTCGCTGCTCGCCGACGAGGACGTCGTCTGGGCCCACTACCCGACCACCCGCAACGTGCCCAACACGATGCGCAACATGCGTCTCGCCGTGAAGGAGCTGCGAAAGCGCCGGCCCGACGTGATCGTCTCCGACGGCGCGGGCGTCGCGTTCCCGTTCTTCATCGCCGCCCGTATGCTCGGCATCAAGACGGTGTACCTCGAGGTCTACGACCGCATCGATTCGCCCACCCTGACCGGCCGTCTGTGCCGCCCGATCAGCTCGCTCTTCCTGGTGCAGTGGGAAGAGCAGAAGCAGTTCTACCCGGGTGCGCAGCTCATCGGCAGGCTCTTCTAAGGCTCCTACAGCGATGACCGACCTGCCACTGATCTTTGCGACCGTCGGGACGGACGTGCATCCCTTCGACCGGATGAGCGACTGGATCGACGGCTGGCTCGAGCACGACGGCGCCACCCGCGCCCGCTGCTTCATGCAGACCGGGACGTCGAAGGTGCCGAAGCTCGCCGATCACAGTCCCTACCTCGGCTACTCCGAGATGGAGGAGCACGTGCGAAACGCCAGGGCGGTGGTGTGCCACGGCGGCCCCGGCACCATCATGCTGGCAGTCTCGCTCGGCAAGGTGCCCATCGTCATGCCGCGCGAATCGGCCTACGGCGAGCACGTTGACGATCATCAGGTGCGGTTCTGCACCCGCATCGCCGGCGACGGCGCCATCCTGCTCGCCCGCACCGAGGAGGAGTTCCGCGCCCACGTCGATGTGGTGCTGAACGGTGAGGTCATGCCTCCGCGCCCCGCGGCCGACGCCGATCCCGCCCTCGCGGTCGCGCAGTTCGAGAAGCTCGTGGACGGCCTCTTCACACCGCAGCCCGAGGTTGCAAAGCACGCCGAGGTCAGCACGCGAGAGCGCAGGGCATGACCCGGCCACAGGTGCTGTACGTCGGCGGCTGGGGCCGCAGCGGATCCACGCTTCTGTCCCACTTCCTCGGCCGCCTGCCCGGGATGGTCTCGGTGGGCGAGCTCCGCTACGTGTGGCAGGCCGGAGTCGAGGCAAACGAGCTGTGCGGGTGCGGTGAGCCGTTCGACCAGTGCCCGTTCTGGACGGCGGTCGGCCAGGAGGCCTACGGCGGCTGGGACAAGGTGGACGTGAACGACGTGCTCGAGCTCGAGTCCGCCGTGCTGCGGCACAAGAACATCCCGCTGCTCGCGGCACCGCGGCTCTTCTCCGGGCACGCGCAGAAGGTGGCGCGCTACAGCGAGATCAGCGGCAAGCTCTACGCGGCGATCGCGAAGGTCGCGGACGCCGGGATGGTGGTCGACTCCACCAAGAACCCGCCGTACGCCTACTTCCTGCGCCGCTCGAGCGCGGTAGACCTGCGCGTGATCCACCTGGTTCGCGACAGCCGCGGCGTGGTGTTCTCGTGGATGAAGAAGGTCGTCCGGCCCGAGATCACCAGCGGTGAGGCGCACTTCGACGAGTTCAGCCCCGCGTCGGGGAGCGTTCGCTGGATGGAGTGCAACCTCGCGTTCGAGCTGCTCCGCCGGCTGCGCACGCCCACGGCCCGCATGCGGTACGAGTCGCTCGCCGCGGCCCCGCGACAGCAGATCGAGGCGGCGCTCGGCAAGCTCGGCGTGCCGGCCGACCCCGAGGGGCTCGCAGGGATCGGTACGGACGAGGTCGAGGTGCTGGCCCAGCACTCGATCCGCGGGAACCCCATGCGCTTCTCCCACGGGAAGCAGCAGGTGCGTGTGGACGACGCGTGGCGCACCGGCCTCGCGCGGCCCACCCGGCGTCTGGTCACCATCGTGACCTGGCCGCTGCTCCTGAGCTACGGCTACCTGCGGCCGAGCGAAGCCGACCAGTCATGAGCATGCTCCCCGCCAGCCACATCAACGAGGCGGCGCCGAAGGGCCACACGCTGCCGCGCGGCTGGCAGGCATATGCGCTCTTCGCCCTCCTGCCGCTGTGGTGGCTCCTGGGCTTCTCGATGTTCATCTGGCCGATCCTCGCAGCGCCGCTTCTCGGAGCGATGGTGCTCGGCCGCTGGAAGGTGCTCGCCCCGCGGCGCTTCGGCATCTACCTGCTGATGCTCGCCTGGATGCTGGCGTCGGGCTTCGAGGCGCAGGGCGGCCAGCGCACGCTCGCATGGGCCTGGCGCCTCTCGTTCTTCATCTGCGGCGCGATCCTCCTGCTCTTCATCTACAACATCCCGCGCCGCAGGCTCCCGACGCGCTCGATCACCAATGCCCTCGGCGTGTACTGGGTGGTCGTCGTGATGGGCGGCTGGTTCGGGGTGCTCTTCCCGAACTTCCAGCTCGCGAGCCTCGGCCAGAAGATCCTGCCGAGCTCGGTGGTGCACAACCAGTACGTGTACGCCCACGTGCACCTCCAGTTCGCCGAGGTGCAGCACTTCCTCGGGTTCCCGGTCGGGCGGCCCGAGACGTTCTTTGCCTACACCAACGCGTGGGGCTCGGCGTTCGCGCTGCTCACGCCGTTTGCGATCGCCTCGATGACCACCACGCGGAGCGTCCGCTGGCGGAACACGCTGATCCTGGTGATGGCCGCGTCGGTCGTCCCCGTCATCTTCTCGCTGAACCGCGGCATGTGGCTCTCGCTCGGCGCCGGCATCATCTACGCCGCGATCAGGCTGAGCGTGAACCGCGACTTCCGTCTGGTGCGCGGCATCGTGGGGGCGTTCATCTGCATCGTCGTGCTCCTGGTGTTCACGCCGCTCGGGAACCTGGCCACCGGCCGGTTCCAGCACAAGACCGGCGACGCGGGGCGGCTGCAGCGCGACACGGTGGCGACGCAGGCGATCCTGAACCATCCGTTCCTGGGCTTCGGAGCGCCCACCGAGAACGCCGTCTCGGGCATCGGCAAGATCGGCACCGAGTCCGAGGTGTTCCTGCTGGTGTACTCGCACGGGATCCCGGCCCTCGGCCTCTTCTTCCTCTGGTTTGCCTACACGCTGTTCAGATCGGCGCGGTTCAGAAACCCCGACGCGTTCTGGGCTCACATCGTGGTTCTGATAGCGATGATCCAGTCGCCGTACTATGAGCTGACCGAGCGAATGCCGATAATCATGGTCGCGGCGGCCATCTGCTACCGCGCGATCGCAGACGACGAGCTGTTGCCGAGGCCGGTGTTGCGGCGGGCAGCCGCCAAGCGCCCGTCAGAGGAAGTCGAAGCACTGCGGGTATGAGGTGGAGGAGATGGCGATGACCGAGCACCAGCATGTGTTCGTGGGCGGGCTTCACCGCAGCGGCACGACGCTCTTCGGCCGCTGCCTTGCGCAGCATCCAGAGGCGAGCGGTTTCAGCGGCACCGACGCCATCGAGGACGAGGGCCAGCACCTCCAGACGCTCTACAAGCCGGGCAACAAGCACGGCGGCCCCGGCAAATTCGGGTTCGACCCTGAGGCGCATCTCACCGAGGACTCCCCGCTGGTCTCGGCGGAGGGGCGCCGCCTTCTCGACCGCGAGTGGTCGGCGCACTGGGACATGACCAGGCCGGTGCTCATCGAGAAGTCCCCGCCCAACCTGATCCGCACGCGCTTCCTGCAGGCGCTCTACCCCGACGCGCGGCAGATCATCGTGATGCGCCACCCGATCGCCGTCGCCTGCGCCACCCAGAAGTGGAGCTGGACGTCGTACACGGCGCTCATCGATCACTGGCTGACGTGCCACGAGCTGATGGTGCAGGACGCACAGCACCTGCCCGGCCTTCACGTGGTGCGCTACGAGGACTTCGTCGCCCGGCCGGACGACGTGCTGGCCGAGGCGTTTCGCTACATCGGCCTCGAGCCGTACCCGGCGGGCCTGGCGGTGCGCTCGAACGTGAACGATGCGTACTTCGCTCGCTGGGACGCGCGCCGCTGGAACCTCGCCAAGCGCTACGACACCGATCGCGCGGTCGCGCGGTTCAGCGAGCGCGCCGCCCGGTTCGGCTACAGCATGTCCGAGCCGGCCCGGCTTGGCGAGGTCGCCGAGATCCCGGTCGCAACGGCCGAGCAGGTGCTCTAGATGGCTCGCGAGCGCGGCGCGGCAAATGACAACTACTCGCGGATCCCCGCTCCGCTGGCCCGGTTCGGGAAGGCGGTGATGCTGGTGCCCCGGCAGATGACCAGCTCGCGCAGGGTGCTTCCCGGATTCATCGTGATCGGCGCCCAGCGCGCTGCCACCACGTCGCTCTACCGGCACATCGTGGAGCATCCCGACGTTGAGAGCGCGTGGCCGTCGAAGGGCGTGCACTACTTCGACAACCATCCCAAGAACAGCCTCGACTGGTATCGCGCGCACTTCCCGGTCGATCACGACGGCCGGCCTATGTCGGGCGAGGGCGCGCCGTACTACCTCTTTCACCCGCTGGTGCCCGGGCGCGTCGCGCAGTCGCTGCCGGACGTCCGCGTGATCGCGATCCTGCGAGATCCCGTCGAGCGGGCCTACTCCCAGTACAAGCAGGAGTACGCGCGCGGGTTCGAGGACGCCGCGACCTTCGAGGAGGCGCTCGACCTCGAGCCGCAGCGCCTTCAGGGCGAGGAGCGCCGCATGATCGAGCGCCCCGGCTACCAGAGCTACAGCCACCAGCACCACTCCTACGTCGCGCGGGGGATGTACCTGGATCAGCTCACCGCCTGGGAGCGAGAGCTTCCTGCCGAGCGCATGCTGGTGCTGCAGACCGAGCGCTTCTCGGCCGACCCCGCGGTGGGCATGCACGAGGTGTTCGAGTTTCTCGGCCTCGACCCGGTGCTGAAGGACGACTACAAGAAGTACAACGCGCGCCCGTACGCCGACATGAACCCGGCCACGCGGGAGCGTCTCGCGGTCACGTTCGACGAGCCCAACCGGCGCCTGTACGAGCATCTGGGCACGGATTTCGGCTGGTCGCGACCGCGCGCCGCAACCACCTGACCCCGGTTACTGGGCCAGGGCGGTCTGCATCTGGAGCGCCTGGGAGTTGGGCTCGTGCGGGCGCCCCTGGGTGAGCAGGTTGAACCCGTTTCCCGGCGACAGCACCCAGCGCGAGAACGAGACGCCGGTGCTCTGGAAGAGGCTCAGCATCTGATTGGTGTAGACGTCGGCGTTCGTGGCGTCGGCGTGGATGCCCCATTCGCCGACGATCATCGGTATGCCGGCCTTCGTGGACGCATCGATGGGCACCTGCAGCACCGCGGCCTGGGCCGCCTGGCTCCCGGTGTAGCCGGTGCTCGAGTCCAGGTTCTGGTTGTGGGTGGCCGCCCACGACGGCACCCAGTCGTCGCCCTGGTCGTTCATGCCCGTTCCGGGCTCGCCGTTGTAGTAGTCGTGGAAGTCGAGGGCGATCTTCGCGCCGCTGCCGAACTGCGCCAGGTTGGCGGTGCCGATGCCCTCGCCGCCCCCGCGGCACATCACGAACATCGTCCGCGTGGGATCCACCGCGTGCATCACCTTGTAGATCTGGTTCTCCCACGAGAGGATCGTGTTCGTCGTCGCGGTGGTGTCCGGCAGGTGGCCGGAGTGCGGCTCGTTGAAGATCTCGTAGCCGATGACGTTCGCGTCGTGGCTGTAGCGGCGCGCCATCATCTCGGCGTAGGCCGAGTAGTAGTAGAGCGACGCCTTGCGGTCGGTTGTCCAGAAATCCGTCTCGGCAGAGGACTCGCCCTGACGGGAGTCCGGGTACCGGCCCTCGTAGAACCAGCTCGGCACGCCGGTCGCGCGGCACGTCGAGACGCCGTCCTTGCACTCGGCCTGGGCGAAGTAGGGAGACCAGTGGAACTGGTGGAAGTCGATGAGCACCTGGACGCCCTGGCTGCCCAGATCCTGCACCTCACGGTCGAGGGAGTCCAGCTCGGCCGTGTTCCAGTGGTGGGTGAGGTTGCCGGTGGGGCCGGTGGGCTTCGTCGGCTCGATCTCGCTCCACGGCACGGTGATGCGCACGAAGTTCGCGCTGAGCTCGGCCGCCTGGTCATAGATCGGCGGGCTGGAAACGCCCACGTCGTAGCCGCGCAGCTGCACCGGCTGGCCGGAGGCCATGAACCTGGTGCCGTCGGTGGTCACGTCGGGCGGCGTGGTGCCGGGCTCTGCAGCCGGCAGCTGCACCTGCCGGCTCGGGATGGAGCCCGACGCCTTGGGATACGACCGTCCCCGGCTGTGGATCGCCCAGACCGCCGCGATCAGCGCCAGGCAGATGGCCCCCACCGCCAGGCCAACAGTTGACCAGCGCCTCACAGGTGAAACGGCTGACGCATGCTGGGTGCCTCGGCCGCTTCACCGAGGGGCGGCGAGATTCCGAGGAGCTCCTGGGTGGTGCGAAGCAGGGAGTAGTGCGAGAACTTGCCCGGCGGGGTGGCGCCAGGGGTGACCGAGGGCGCGATGACGACCAGGGGCACGCGGCACGAGGGGATGTTTCGCTGGGCGACGCAGTCGGCGTGGGGCGGCTTGCCGTTGCCCGTGAGCCACGTGATGAAGATCGCCGTCGTGCCCGCCTTGTAGGCCTTGCTGCTGACCAGCGACCGCACGGTGTCCTTGATCCAGGCGTCCCCGAGGTACACGTAGGTGGAGAGCTTCTGCTTGCCGCCCACGCACTCCCTGTCGAACGTCATGCTCTGGCACACGCTGGGCACGATCACTGTGAAGCGGGGCAGCCGGTTCTTCGCAAGGTCGGCGTGGAGGCGCGGCAGCGGCACGTCGTTTCGTGCACATGCGCGCTGCGCGACGCCGAGCACCAGGGGCGGGTTGGTGTCGGGGTTGTAGTACGTGTTCGGCGCCGTCGAGCAGTTGGACTTCATGCCCCCAACGTAGACCTTCCAGCTTGGAGCCTGCTTGAAGAGGTTCCTGGGCACGGGGGTGCATGGGCAGTGGTTTGCGGTGTTGCCCGCGGTTGTGCCTGCGTACATGGCCGGGATGTTCGGGACGGCGGGGTGCGCGGCGCTTGCGTAGTTGGCCGCACTGCCGCACTGCGAGACTGCGTTCTCGACGTTCGCGGCGGCCCCGCCGAGCACCTCATCGGCACTACGCGTCCCCATCACGATCCAGACGACGTGCTTGTAGCCGCCCGCCGGGACGTCGGTGCCCTTGCACGGCCCGGACTCCGTCGTGCCCGCGGCCGGGTCGGTGCCGGGCACGGTGAGCGGGTGGAGGCTGGAGGAGGGGCCGCGCTCCGCAGCGGCGACCAGCCCTGCCCCGGCCAGGATCGCGACAGCGACAGGGATCAGCCACTTGAGCATCGAGTCAGTCTAGGCGGGCCGCAGGACTGCGCGCTCAATGAAACTTGAAGACGATCCCCACGAGGAACATGAAGAGGATCGCGCCCCAGACGACGGCGCCGACCTTCCACTTGCTGGGACGGTCAGGCGGCTGAGAGCGGGTTGGCGGTTGCATGGCTGCCGCCGCTCAGTATGCATGAGGAGCCTGCGGCGGACCGGCAATCACCGCCCCGCCGGCGCTCAGGAGCGTCTCCACGATGCGGTCGCGATCCATGAGGCTCGCGTCGATCGCGAGCCCGAAGCGGTGGAGGTCGTCCAGGTTGAGACCGAAGAGCTGGCGGGCGAAGTCGTGCTGGAGCCGGTCGAGCTTCTTCACCTCGTCGCGGGCCTTCGCGGCCGAGCACACGTGGCCGCGGGCGTACTGCTCCACCCGCCAGTCGAAGGGGGCCCACATCCGCACGTGCAGCGCCGAGCAGTGGTCGCTGAGAGCTCCCATGGCCGACGGCGCGTAGATGACGCAGCGCGAGTGCCCCAGCTCCTCCCAGGCCGGGCGGCTGGTGGTTGCGAGCTGCTTGAGAAACGTCAGCTCCTGGGCGGCCTCGGCAGCCCCGAACCCCACCGCGAACTGCAGCCCGAGCTTGCGTACGCCGCGGTAGAGGTGCCGGTCGACATCCTCGAGGCTCTCCGTCTCGCCGGTCAGGTGAAGAAGCGATTCGCGGTCGAGCATGGGGATCTCCAGCGCCGAGGAAACTGCCTGCGCCACGTAGCGCCCGCACGTGCCGGGCTCTGCCGACACTGTCCACACTCTGACCACGATTCATTAAATACCCGTATTGCCGGATGGATAAAAGGTGCCGGGCGCCGTTTACTCACGTGCTGGATCGCGCTCGGGCCTCGGCCGTGAGGAGCGCGAGCCCCGCGACGCAGAGCACGCCGATGATGCACGTGAACACCTGCACCGCCGAGAGCAGCGCGTACTGCGTGGCGAGGATGCCGACGCCCACCACCGGGAGCGCGGTGCCGAGGTAGACCGCGATGTAGTAGGCGGCGACGGTGTTGGCCTTGCGGTCCTCCGGCGCGATTTCGCCGATGTCGCCCAGCGAGCCCATGAACGAGAGGCCCTCACCAACTCCCGCGACGACCGTCGCCCCGAGCAGGAAGCTCAGGCGCTCGCTGTGCGCCGCCCACCCGAGCAGCGCGAGGCCGGCGATCATCAGGATGAAGCCGGCCCGCTGGGCAGCCAGCGACGCGAACCGGAAGGCGACCAGCTGCACGAGCGTCGCGCAGCCCAGCATCAGCGTGACCACAGCCCCGATGCTCGCGAGGTTCGAGACGCCGAGCGAGTCCTCCATGAACGAGGGGATGAGCGAGAGGAAGAGCCCGATCACCGCCCACGACGCGAAGGCGGAGGTGGCGGCAACGGCGAACGCCCGGCGGATCTCGGCCGGAACCGCCGGCAGCCGCGGATGCCAGGGATCGCGGTCGCGGCGGGCGGGCAGCTTCACCACCACGGCCACCAGAGCGACGGCGAGCAGGCCGAACTCGAAGAGGTAGGGGAGTCGCTCGGGCAGCGGGCCCCACTGGGCGAGCGCACCGGCCAGGAGCGGGCCGGCTGCGGTGCCGGCAACGGTCGTGGCCGAGGCGATCGCCGACGCGCGGCGCGTCTCACCGCTTGGATCGTTCTCGATGAGGGTCGGCGCGGCAGAGCCCTGAAGCGCCCCGAGCGCGATCGCCTGAACCACCTGGGCCGCGAGCAGCCACCTGGTGCTCTGGGCGGCGGCGAAGAGGGCGGCTGCGCCGGCGGCCAGGAGGATCGCCGGCACCAGCGTCTCGCGCCGCCCCTTGGCGTCGGAGAGCGATCCGAACAGGATCAGCGCCGGGATGACCATCAGCGCGTAGGTGGCGAAGACCAGCGAGACGCCCAGCGGCGAGAGCCCGTACTCCTTCGCGTAGACCGGGAAGAGCGGGGTGGGCAGGTTGCTGCCGAGGAGCAGCACGAAGAGCGCGAATGTGGCCGCCGCGAACGCCGGCCATCCCCGCACCCTCGACCCCGTAACTGCCACCGTTACCGCACCTCCCTGAGCGGATCAGATCAGCTGATACCGCGAGGGCGAGGTGGGCGAAACGTGGGAACGGATGCGATGAGCCCGGTTCGATTCGAACGAACGACCTGCAGATTCGAAGCATGCACCGGGGGATTCCCGAGAGTACCCGCTAGATCCGGAACCCGTCCACAAAAGCCGGATTGTGGACGGTTTCGCCCGAGGTCGAGTGCGCGTAGATGCGCGCCGGTCGTTTCCCACCCGTTTCCCACCCACGCCCTTGTGAGACAGTTGTTGCGTGGGTACGCCCGAACCATTGCCTAGAGCAGATGAGGCGCATGTCCCGCTCGAGAAGCTGGCGGGCTACTGCCTCAACACCGACCATCCAGGGGGCAAGCACAAAGCCCGGGTGTTCAAATCCGCGCTGGGGATCACCGCCGCCGACGCATCGTTCCTTCGCGACCAGATCCTCGAAGCCATCCAGACCACGCCGATCTCCGGCATCGACACCACCAGCCCGTTCGGCATCCTTTACGCCGTTAGGGTTTCCATCGATGGCCTGAACGGTGCCATCCATCCGGTCATCACCGCGTGGTTCATAGGCGTTGATGACGAAGACCCGCCACGCCTCGTATCGGCGTACGTCGATGTGCCGTAGACCCTTGACCCCACCACGCGAATGGGCGTACTGTTGGGGCGTGGGGAGGATCACCCGATCCCCCGTCTAAAGTCCCTCGTAGGCAGTGACGATACCGGGACTGTGAGGAGACGAATGCCAACCGCGGAAGCAACCCAGACCCTAGACGTAGTTGAGCTGCGCGTTGACGCAGGTCGCTGGCCTGCCGGAACCGTCGCCACCGTCCTTGAAGTCTTCGGGACGGGGGTCATCGTTGAAATCACCGACACGCGCGGTCACACGCTGGACATGCTCTCACTGCCTCACGTTGCGATCCGCGTGCGGGAGACGCCGGATCAGCAGCGCCTCCCGCTAGCCGGGTAACTCAGGCTTCGCGTACCGCTCGCAGCGGGCCGGTCTCGACCTCAGGACTCGATCCGAGTAGATCCACGTCGGGCAACTCGCGGAGCTGGTGCGTGTAGACCGAGAGCGTGAACGCCACCGAGGCGTGACCGAGCCATCGAGACACGGCGACGACGTCGACGCCATGCTCGATGAGCCGAGACCCGCACGTGTGACGGAGCGAGTGTGGCGACGCCCACTTCACGCCGGCCTTCTCCGCCGCAGGCTTGAACCAGCGATGCACGTTCCTGGGGGAGAGTCGCGTCCCGACACGGCTGGGGAACACCAATCCGTCGTCCTGCGGCCACTGGGAAGCCTTCCTGCGCCTCCAGGGCTCTCCACTGAGGGTTCGCCCAGCCCTGACCCTGCGGCGCCCGTTCCGCGTCTTAGGCTCGCTCACGGTGCCCTCGTAGACCGCCCGCCGCACGCAGATCACGTCGCCCTCAACGTCGCGCCACCGCAACTCGAGCGCCTCGCCGATCCGTAGCCCGGTCTGAGTCAAGAAGTCGACCAGGAACCGATGCTCGTCCGATAGGTGCGAGCGGAGCCGGTGGATCTCGTCGTCTGAGAGCGCCTTCTCATCACCGACGCTCTCGGTCTTGACCGTCGCCGCCTTCCGGACGGTGATCCCGGCGCATGGGTTCGTCTCGACCTCGTCGTCCTTTACCGCCTCCGAGAACATCGCCGCGACCGGAGCGAGAGCGTTCCGCTGTGCCGACCTGCCGACGCCCTTCCGCTCCCACTTGGCCACGAGAGCCCGTACGTCGCTGCGCTCGACGTCTGTGAGCCGCATCTTCCCGATCTCGGGCAGCACGTGGCTCTTGACTGACTTCCGGTACTCGCGTCGGGTGGAATCACGGATGTCGTGCGTTGCGAGCCACCCTTCGAAGTAGCCCGACACCGTGGCGGTGCTCCGCTTCTCATCGAGGCCACCGGCACGAGCCTTGACTTCGGCTTCCTGTTTGAGTCGGCGGATCTCCGTCAACGTTCGACCGGTGACGCGGACAAGTTTCCCCTGTCGGGTGCGGACGCGAGCGACGTACTTGTCGCCTCGGCGGTAGATGCCGCGTTCCACGCGCTCTTCTAGGATTGCGCTTGGCATGGGAGCTGAACCCTCCTGTGTCGGGCCCGTCGGTGTGACTGCACCGGCGGGCCGCTTGCCTTCGTGGCGCAGGTTACCGCTCATTGACGAGTCCTTCAACCTCGGATCGGTCAAGTAGTAGGCGTCGACCGTCTTTCTTTCGACTCAGCCGTCCGTCACTGACGAGCGTGTAGATGCGCTTCCGCCGGCACCGGAGGATCTCCGCGGCCTCCTCCGGCGTCAGCCACCGAGTGTGACCCATTCCAGATTGGGTCACACTTTCGGTGGCGATGATTTCGGCAACTCGATGGGCGAGTTCCTCGAGCTGATTTGGTGAGATCGTGATCGTGAGTGGTAGACCGTTCACGACGCCACCCGCATCTCGAGTTGCTCGCCGACTTCTGGTTCGAAGTCGACCGGCATCCCAGGTCGTTCCTCCCACATCACCAAGGCGGCAACGATGTGAGAGCACCCGGAGCGCATCGTCCGGCCATGGGGACAGGTGCATGAGCACCCGGCCACGAAGCAGCGCACGAAGTAGTTGCCGCCGCTGCTACCGACCACGAGAGCCCAGTTGCTCCCGCGGGGGCCGAGGACGACCCGGTTTTCGTCGAGGTATGTCGCCGCCTTCTCAGCGACCACGTCGGAGATGATGTGTGTGCCGATTTGGGGGATGACCACACCGGAGGTATTCACGCCGCACCTCCGTTCTGGTGGGCTGCGACCGAAGCGACCGAAGCGACCGAAGGGCTCGGTAGCTTGTATCTGGATCGAGTTTCAGGCGTTTCCTGGGTCGTTTTGAGTGCTTGCCAGACCTCGGCGTACCGGCCAGCTGTCTCTCGCCGAGTCTGCATCGCTACGCCCGCGCTGACCAACTCGTTCAGCGCAACCTGAATCTGCTCAGCGTCGCCATGCTTGCCGAACAGGTTTCGGATGTCCGTCCGCGAAAGCCCCTCGGTGCCGGCTTCGACGAGTTGGGCACGGATGGTATCGGCGACCGGATTCCCGCTCGCGTCTCCGAACAGCCATCGAGCGCGGTCCTCGCAGTAACGCCAGACCTGCACCGCAGCGTTGAGGTGCTCGAGGGCCACCTCGGACGATCGGTCGAGCACGGCGTAGATCATCGCCAAGCGCATCACTTGAGCCTCAGCCCTGCTGGTCGCAGCGCCAAAGAGGCCACCGCGATCATCGGTCAGCGCGTCGTAGAGACTGCCTCGCCATGCTGCCGCTGATTCGGCGTTTCGTTTGAAGATCCGTGGATAGCCGGCGAACTCTGCCCCCGCATGGATCTTCTTCACGAGAGGAGTCTGGTCGACCGAGTACCACTCGCCACCGTCCGGAAGCGACTTCGACCGCATCGAGGCACACCAGAGGAAACGGTTTGCGAAGCCGTTTGCCGTGTCGGTGCGGGTCAACTCTGCGCGGAGTTCCACCGCGGAGATGTGTCCGACCACCGAGATGTGCGGCGTGGTTGCTTTGATGGGTGTCGACTTGGTCATCGTGCCGAGATTCGACCCGTCCCACGCCTGGCGCAGCCATGTTGAGACCGTGTTCCCCTGGCGGGTAGCGGAACGAAGTACCGACGCGAACTCCGGTTCCATTGTCAGGAGCCGTTTGTCGGTGACGCCGGGATCCATCTCGACCTCGACGGAGTTGCCCGTCTTCTTGTCGGGTACTCGCTGTACCACCCGGTCTCTCACCTGCCAGATCAGCCCTTCTCCCGAGCTGAGGCCGGTCTGTACGTGGTTCTCCCGCCACTCGGGATCGACCGCCCGGAGCAGGTCTCCGATCATGTTCCAACTCGATCCCTTGCGGCCCGTCGATGACTCTCCGACGATCACCGCGAAGAGGTTGGAGTAGTGCCTATCGGCTCCGGCCTGCCAGTACGGCCCACGCGGGAACATGTTTCCGACACCCGTCAAGAACTGCACCAGCAGCGCGGCGGTGTCGGCTTCGGTGTGAGGAGACATCGCCCGGACGGCTTCGCCCGCGACTCCCTGGAACGCTCCCGCGTCCAACGGCTCGGGCCAGTTCGAAGGAAGCGGCTTGCCGTTGTAGGCCGTCCGTGGATACCCGGCAGCGCGTGCGATCTGAAGGTCATCCACGAGAAGCACCTCCGATCAACTCGCGACACGCATCGATTGAGGTTGCACTCACGATCGCCGCGTGCGTCACCGCGTTCTCGTCTGCGGCGCGGATCAGATCGAGAAACACCTCAGGATCCGATTGCAGGATCGAACGAGTGTCCTGCCCTATGGGGAGCCAAAGCGGTCTAGCCCACGGTACGTCGGCGCGGATACGAGCAGCCATCGACTGGCCCGCCGCGTCGCCGTCCCCGGCGAGGTAGACAGTGGCGAAGGCACGGAGGTGTTCTGCCCACGTCGGCTTCCAGGTGGCCGCTCCCGGAAGGCCAACCGCGAACACTCGGCGGTCATCGAGAGTCGCGATCGCGTCCCTCACCGCGAGGGTGTCCGACTCCCCCTCGAGTACGAAGAGGATGTCCTCAACTCGGCAGGTCGTGGGCAACTGCTCCAGCCCCAACAGCGTGACCTGCCGTCCTTTTGGTCGCCACCATCGGCGTCCAGTCTGGTCGACCACGCGGGTATTCCAGAGGGAGCCATCGCGGCTTCGATAGGGAACCTCAACGAGTTGGCCCCGGTAGGTGACGCCGGCGTTACGGAGCGTGAGCGTTCCGACACCTTTCCAGTCGAGGGCGATGTGTGAGAAGGCGACGGTCATGCTGCCCACCTTCGATCGATCGCGAGTAGCTCGAACTCGGCTCGAACCGTCGCGCGCAGTGATGCTGCGTGGAGCTGATTGGCCACATCGGATATTGGGGCTCCAGATGACCGGCTCAAGCTAACGGCAGCCTGCCATCGACTCCGATGGTCATCTAGCTGGACGCGATCGGCGAGACCTCCGACATCGCCGAGCATGCCGACGACGCGAACATCGACTCGCCCACGTTCGTCACGCTCGGAGACGATCACCTGATAGCGGCTCATCGGTTGACCGCCTTTCGATCGGCGGTGCTATGCGCCGCGGGCCGTTCTACTCCATGCGACGGTCGCGACGATCCGTCGGATGGCTCTGAGTCGGCTAAGCCTCCTGGCGAAGAGCCAGAACTCCTCCGCGACTGCGATGCGCGACGTCGTCCACTGGTTGTCGTCCTCGCCGTTCGCGTTGCGCGCACAACTCGACGATCGAGCCTGCGATCGGTGAGGCGTCGGCTGTTTCGTCGACTGTACTTGCGGTCGGTGATCGCACGCCTCTTGTTGTTCATCCGCTGACACTGAGCGATGAACTCTGGAGATATGAGGGTCTCGAGCTCGGGGTCTCCAGCGACCGCCGCTTCGCGCGCCGCTTGCCACTCGGCATTTTGGGCATCGATCTGTTCCTGCGTCAGACTGCCCGCTGGCAACGGGATGCCGTACTCGTCCTTCGGAACGTCGGCTTCGACGTCCTCAGACGGATGGGTGGGTGGGGACATTCGTGTCGCCTCCTGTTTTGACGAGGTCACCGATACATCTGTGCCACTGGGGACGAACCGGGGACTGGGTGATTGCCTCCACCGACTAACGGTGGAGATTCCAGGGATAAAGTATGCCCGGCGGGGTGGACGGAGCCGCTGGAGATTGGAAGAGGGCTCGGCAGTCCCCACCGCCGAGCCCTCGCAATCGTCGACCTCGTCCAGGCGACATCATGGATTGTACGGGGTGCGTGAACCTCTGCTCTGAAGGGTTCTACGCATGTTGCGCCAATAGTCCACCCCGCCACCGGAGCCCTGGTCTCGCAACCGCGGTTGCATAGATCCTGTACGTGGGGGTACAGTCCGCGTCACGGCCCAGCGCTTCAGGGTCGAGGCCCGGGCGGCCGCCTGATCCCGGAAAGAACCGGCAGCCGCCCAGACAATCGAGGAGGCTACCCCATGCCCAAGCCCACTGTGGATGCTGCGCGTCCCGATGTGAGCGACCGCGCCCAGATGTGTGACGACGCCGCGGACATCGCGGCGCTGCTCGCCGTCAAACTCCGTGGCATTGCGAGAGAGATGGCACCGAATCCGGCGACTGCACGGGACAAGTCCAACGAGTTCGGCGGAGTGGTTGAAGCTGCCGCCGAGTTGTCTGACCGCCTAGCCCTCCGTCTCGGTGAGGTCTCATCGCTTCTTCGCGAGGGCTTCATCGAGTCTCCCGCCGAGTCTGAGGAGGTGGCCCGGTGAGCGTGCCGAGCAAAGAGGAACTCGAGGAGACGCGCGAGGAGCGAACGGCGGTCGCTCAGGAGTTGGCCAAGCTCGCCAGTACGGCGCTCAACCGGAGCCGGACGCTGCTCGATGGCGACTACTTGCCGCTCCCAGGCGAGTACGAGTTCGCGAGCGTCGCGCATGACCTGCTCGCCCACGACACCACGGCGCTCGGGGAGGCGTTCGACGCCTCGCATGTCCAGCGGGCGATCGTCTACATCGGATCGGGAGGGACGCGATGACGGTCAGCGACGCCCTGTTTCGTGACGCGGTCAGCCTCGGCGAGGACGCGATCAAGATGGTGGAGACGCTCACGCTCGTGCCGGCGACTGACAACCCGGCGGTGCTGGTGGAGGTTGATCGGTTGTGTTGCGAGGGGCTCAGCTTGCTGGATACGGTCGCTTTGGTGCTTCCGTCGCACCAGGCGGCTCAGCTTCGCGAACTGGTGTCGGAGATCGAGGCGGTCGAGGTCACCGACGAGCACCGTGGTTAGGTTGGGAAGGTCGTTCCGCGACTCGCCGGACGGAGGGTAGGCGGCATTGGTTGAGGCTCGGGCGGCCCTTGGGGAAGCCCGAGCCTAACCTCGCGACCAGCGATTGAACCCGCTCGTCATTCAGGCACCGGGCGGCGGCGTAGCGGCGTCCGGTGCCGTCGAGTTGAAGTACTCCCATACCTGATCCTGGGTCGCGACCACGGGGGCATCTATCGATGTCTCGGACGCTTCAAACGAGAGGGAGAAACGGCCTGCCGTGATGCAATCACAGGCGACGACCTTGCCAGTCATTCTGACGGCCAGGAATCCAAGCGAGTACGGCTCTCCAAAAATTCCTCTGCCCACGAGAACGATTGGTCAAGGCGCATCAGGCCGCCGACTGGCGCAGGAGTTGCACCTTCGTACTGGATCACATTTTTCGTCACCGTCACCGGGAGCAGTCGGTTTCGCAGCCGTTCCGCTGTGCGGAGTAGATGTCGCCCCTCCTCAGCGGATATGACTTCTGGAAGTCGCACGGGCTTCCTCGTCCAGGCTTCGATCACGACGGCCGCGGCGAGGATCGCCTCAAGGCCGTTTGCCTCGTCGAGGTCGCGGTCAACGCCTGGCGATGGCACCGCAATCGCCGGACGGTGGCCGAGCTTGTCGTCCAGCGTAAGTGTGCCCGAGCCGTGGAGAGCGATGAAGAATTGGAGTCCACGTAGGGCAGCATCGTTTGGTAGCCCCTCTGGGTTGTAGCGGACGTTCGTCGTTGCCCGGGTTTCGGCGACGAGGATCTCGAACGTGATGCCATCGGCTATCCCCGAGATGGTGCTCCCTGTAGCTGTCAGGCGGTGATGGAGGTCGAGCTCGACACAGGCTTTTCCGGTCGTTGTATCGGCTGCGATCTTCGCCTTCCATGGCCAGAGGCCGGAATCAACTCGGAGGCTGATCGTCGTCTCGTCGTCCTGCGGGATCGGGTCGAAGAACTCCGGGAGGCCGACGATTTCGATGTTCAGGCCTGTCGGTAGATCCATGGTGCCGCCGGCTCGCCATAACCGTTGCAAGGCGCGCTCGAACCCGGGCACCGGCTGGCCAACGATCCGAAGTTCGATGGGATTCGTCTTGTATCGCTCGATGTCGCGCGGCACAGCCTCGACGCGCGTTACGGAGCGACCATCCGATCGCTCGTATGCCATCACCGCGTCCCCGGGGATGGGTGGGAGCATCATCGACCCGTCAGACGAGCTCGATCTGTACCCGAACCGATTGTCCTTGGCATTCGCGGTCTCAGACAGCGCCGCGAGGCGAACGTGCATGTCCTCGGCGGTCTCGACAGCGCCGCCGGCATTGACCATCCTCTCGATGTATCGACGGTCAGGCTCGGTATGGCCGAGGAAGCGTTCCACAACTCGCGTTCCATTCTTCGACTCCAAGAGTGTCGAGAGGATGCGAGAACGTCCCACGTAGCTCACTTCTACGCCGGGGTGTCGCCCGACCAGCCGTTTGTTGAACGTATTCCGTTCTCTGTCTGTCAGGTCTTTCGAGAAGTAGAACACGACTTCCCGGAGACCCTTGTAATGATCCACGGCTGTATCGAGCGAGCCGACGCATTTCGTCCAGTTGATCCCCCGTGGAAAGTGCTTGCACTGGTAGCCGATGGGGGTCGTCTGTTCCATCGCGTTTCCGACAAAGGCATCAAGGCCGCCGTCAGGGTTCGCAGTCTTTTCCGCCCGGGGGTTCTCTGCGTGGATCACCTCGAAAGAGAGTTCTGCGAACTCCTCGTCTCCCAACCGGGTGAAGTCGAATCGACGTGGTTCGTCGGCCGGTGCAGGTTTTGGCTTGCGCGGCACCGTTCCAGCGTAGTACGGAGGTGCGAACTCGGCCACTACGACTTCGGGACAACCTGGGTCGTCGGCCAGCGGGAGAGGTTCCCAGCGAGCCTAGAATCCCAAGGATGAGGAAACCTCGATTGCTCCACGCTGCTAGATGGCTCGGCGCGCTTCGGGATCATCGTCGTCGAGCCGCATTGCGAATGCTTTTGACAGCGGACGAGCTGATGATGTTCGCGATCTGCCACGACGAGGATGGTCGAGCTCACAGCGAGAGCGTCGCGGTGGCGGACTTCGAGAACCACGACATACGCTTGGGGCTCGCGAGGGGTGCTGAGGGGTTGCCGGATGCGATCATGCTGGGAGCGTTTGACGGGCCGCTTGGAGAGCCGCTGAAGACGTTCTATGACCGGGACGGCGATATGGAGAGGGCCTCGTAGTGGCGAACCCGTATGCGATCCCGAATGCGGCGGCCCTTCGCGCCCAGGCGGCAGCAGCGGTCAACGCCTCCCTGCCAACGACGGCTTCGATCACGAACCCGTACAACCAGAGCATCAGCGATACGACGAACTTCGCGAAGGCATTGATGGCCCAGCTTGGTGGTGAGGCGAACACGGCCGGAAACGCCTATTCCGAGTCGCTCGGAGACCAGGCGACGGTGAATAGCGCTGCTCAGGCTCGGCTCGCTGCTTTAGGCCCCTACGCCGCGGGCTCGCAGGCCGCTGTCGGCGGCTTGGGGGACTCGGCGACCTCGAGGCTTTTGGAGAACCGGGCGAGCGCGGTGAACTACGCGACGCAGATGCCGACTGTGGCGGGTGCTCGGGCGTCGCTTGCTCAGGCCGCGCTGCTGAAGGAGAAGAATCAGGCGCTTCAGCAGCGGCAGGACGAGTACCGCTCGGCGTATCCGCAGGCGCTTCAGACTGCCGAGGACAACGCGCTTCAGCGGAACATCGCGTACCAGAATCTTGGGTTGCAGCGGCAGCAGCTGGCCGCGACTGAGGCGCAGAATGCGGCGAGCTTGGCGGAGCAGAAGCGCGAGTTTGGGATCGACAACTCGTATCGCTACGCGGCTCTCGCGCTTCAGTCTGGGGGTGGATCGAGCAGCCCGGGGAGCGCGCTTGCGAAGTCGCTCGGGTTGACGCCGAACGAGCTGCAGAGCCACGTGCAGGCGGCGACTTCGGTCTTGAGTGGCGAGTCTCCAAAGACGGAGAACATCGCGATCTACAAGACGGTGCCTGCGCCGACGAAGAGCGATCCGAACGCGACTCGCCGTGTGATCACTGGGTATCGGCAGGTGCCGGTTCAGGGGTCGGGCTCGATGAGTGCGGTGCAGGCTGGCGTGCCGTTCCAGACCAGCGTGAACGTCCTGATCCAGCATGGCTACCAGCCGCAAGTCGCGATCTACGCCGCCAGCCAGATGTACAAGACGGCGAAGTCCACGAACTTCTACGCCTGGACGACCTTCGCCCAGTGGATGGCCGCTCACGGAAACGCGCAGTACAGGGCGATCGTGAAGCGGATGTCGCCGAACCAGATCCCGAATCGTGGGGGTGTGCCTCCAGGAGTTGCGGGTCGGGCGGCTTCCGGCGCTCCTAGGCGGCCGGTGGTGCAGACGCCGGTGGTGAAGACGCGGCCGCGTGGCGGTAGGAACACGAAGTAGATGGTCGACTGGGCGCAGTACTCGAACGATCCCAGGAACAAGGACTACTACGGCAACCCGAACTCGGCCGGGATCGATTGGGCGGCGATCGGCGGTGGCCCGCAGAAACCGACGAAGGCACAAGTCTCGGCGGTGAAGGCGAAGGTGCGCGACGAGGTGCTGGCAGAGCACGGCTTCGACCAGCACCCCGGCGGCCTCCTCGGGCTCGCTGACAACGCGCTAGACGACGTCGGCTCGCTGGTGAAGGGCTTCATACCTGGCGTGGTGGAGGGGGCTGCTGGCCTTGGTCACATGATTCTCCACCCCCACGACCTGACGCAGCCGGTTGGTGGGCATACGGGTTGGGCTCCCCTGGATGAGATCTTGAACAGTGGCGGGCATCCCAAGCCGGGCTCGACGTTCATCACCAACACTGCGACTCCGGGGCCGGGGCTGGCCGCATTCGTCGAGAACGAGGGCCACAACTACGGCTCAGCACTTCACGGGAACTTCCACCCCTTGTACGAGCATCCGCTGTCTCCCTTGCTTGATGCAGCGACAGTGCTGACCGGTGGCGAGGGTGGGTTGATCCGCGCTGGTGAGTTCGCGGGTGAAGGCTCTCGCCTTGGGAGGTTGGGAGAGGACCTCAAGGCGGCTCGTGAGGGCCGTACGGTGGGTGGTGAGGGTGTTAGGCCGTTCGACGCTCCGGGCGGTAAGAACGTCGCTGTGCGCGCCGTACAGGGAGGCTTCGACCGGTTCTCTCAGACCGACTTCGCCCACGACTACGCGCCGCCGTTCTCGGTGCAGAATCGAGCGGCTCGAGCGTTGGCTGGTGAGGCTGGGCGCAGGTCTGCGATGAACGCGGATTTCGTGAACCGGTTCAAGGCCGTGTTGCCGAAGCTCTCGAAGCCAGAGCAGTTGTCGTTGTTCTTTCGCCGACAGGGCATCCACCCGCTGGACTATCGCGAGATGCTCGAGGACACCGAGAACCGGCTGCATGACGCGATCGCTAAGGGTGGCCCCGGGGCTCAGGAGACGATCCAGCACCTCGCGCCTTCGTCGATTCGCCGACAGCAGTTGATCAAGGCCCTGAGCGATCCGGAGTTGACCCGCGTCGTCGAATCCGCGCCATCGCCGAACCTAGCCAGGGCGGAGACGCTGCTGCGACAGATGGGCGCTCGCAACGAACGGGCGATGACCGACCTGGGTCGCGCCAATCCCGACACGCTCGAGGCGCGCGCGTTCCTTCCCCAGCGGCTCCTGACGGGCGAGCGGTACGAGCCAGCGAGGAGCGTGCTCGTGCCTCGTCACGATCCGTTTGCGGCTGACCGCTCCGCGATGGAGAAGGAAGCTCGTCGGGCCGAAACCGAGTTGCGACAGGCAACTCGCAGACACGTCAGCCTGACCGAGCGCGTGCGGAGCTACGACCAGCGATTGAAGTCTGCGGGAGACGATGCTCCGAAGTCGCTGGTGTCCCAGGCTTTGCGGGCGCGAAAGCAGCTCGCGGAGGCGAAGACGACGTTGGCGGAGGCGAAGACGAAGGCCGCGTATCTCAGAGACGGAGTCGGCCGGGTGCCTGACGGCTCACCAGCGGAGTGGGTGAAGACCGACGCTGAGATGTCTGGCGGCAAAAGCCTTCGAGACGTGATGGCGGGAGAGATCGAGCTGCGACCGATCCACGAGTCCGCCGGAACACCCGGCTATGTGCCGCACTATGGGCCTCCGGAAGCGCAGCCCGCCGCGTATCGGCCGCGCAAGGGCGCGCCGCTTACAGAGGCTCCCAAACAGGGCTTTGAGAAGATGAACAAGGGCATCCGGTTTCTCACCGGTAACCTCTCCGTCCACCCCGAGATCTTCGGCATCGACTACGTCCGCAAGTCCGCGATCCAGATCCAGTCGTGGTACAGGGATGAGCTTGCCGAACACGTCGCCCAGCCCCTCGACGAGGACGCAGTCGGTACCGCCGGCCTGAACGACACCAAGCACTGGGCCTACCTGCGCACCCGAAAGACTGGCCCCGTCGACAGGGTCACGAAAGAGGCGGCAGCGTTCACCCAGGCAAGCCACGAGGCGCAGCTCCTGGACGCGGCCAAGGCCGAGAAAGAGATCGCAGACAGCGCGAAGGACACCGTCTTTCATCAGCTTCCCGATGACCTCAAGGGCCTATCGATCAAGGAACTGAACGAGCGCGGCATCCGCCAGATCCCCAACCCCTACGCGAAGGAGTGGGAGAAGCAGTTTCGCGCCACGACCCACAACGTCCTGACCGACATGCTGGACAAGCCGATCAAGGTCTGGAAGGCGCTGCTCCTGCTCGGACGGCCAGCTTTCGCCACCTACAACATCGTCTCCCAGCACATCCTCTACGCGCTTCACTACGCCGGGAAGGATGGATTCGGCTCCTATCTGCGATCGCTGAGAGACGTGATCGGCGAGCCCGCCCTACGAAAGCTCGCTCCCGCGCTTCGCCGCGTCGGACTGAGCGTGAAGGGGCCAGAGGGGGACTCTGCCATCGAGGCGCTCGATGACGTGTTGCCCAGCCTCCGCTCAAGCGCGTTCACACACAGCGAGCAGGGCGTCCCCGGAGGCATGTATGAGTTCACCAAGCGTGGCCAGCTCAAGATGACCGGCACGCTTGTTCGCCCCGGGGGGACGACTGAGTTGGGGGCGGCCGGCAAGGTGCTCTACAACGTCGGTCGCGTCCCGCTCAAGCCGTTCGAGACGTTCGGGAAAGTGATCGGCAAGCTCAACAACGTCGTCGCCGACGATCTCCCCAGAGTCGCGGCTGCCTACAGCGAAGCCGAGCGAAACGCCTCGGTGATTGCAATCCAGGATCACGCGCGCAAGCTCGAGGGCCTCAACCTGACCGCGATGGACGCACTGAAGCGGATCAACCACATGGATCCTGAGGAGGGGCAGCGTGTCGCGATCCAGATCATGAAGGGAGTGGACGACGCGACCGGCGACTACCGGCACATGACCGCCGTCGAGCGCCAGTACATCAAGCGCTACGTCTCGCCCTTCTGGAGTTGGTATCGCAACATCATGCTGATCTCCGGACGCCTGCTCCGCGACAGCCCCGGCAAGGTGCTCGCACTCCAGATCCTCGGCAACTCCGCCCGACAGGCAAGCGCCGAACTCAACCTGCCGATGCCATCCTGGCTCGCTGACTACCTGCCGGTCGGAGACGGGAAGAACGGCGTCATCCCGATCCTCGACCTCCAATCTCTCAACCCGTTCGACACCCCGCTCCAGTTCGTGGATCAGCTCCGCTCGCTGCTACCGAAGAGCCTGGGCGGCCAGCCCGCGACGGGAAGCTCGAACCCGATCTCACTGCTCAGCCCCTACGTGCAAGCGATCGACGCCGTCCGTGGGATCGACTCAAGCACGGGCGAGCAGCACCGCGGCCTGGGAGCGCGCCAGGGCGGAGTCGTCGCTGGCGCCGGCCAGTTCCTCGGATCGTTCCCGCAGGTCAGCTACGGCCAGCAGGCGCTCGGTGGCGTCAACGTGCCGGGGACTGACTACGCCCCAATCCACTCGGCGTACCCATCGTCGCTCTACACCCAGCGACAGCGCAACGCGCTACTCGCCTACCTGGGTATCCCGATCAAGGACGTCAACGTGGCGGCTGCGAAGGCGTATCACGACGAAGGGCGCTAACCCGCCTTCGCTCCGCCTTCCGCGACTTCACGTCCTTGACGTAGCGGTCGAGCCAGTCTCCACAGCGGTACACGACGAACGTCAACCCGACGATGATGAGAATGTCCTGCCCTGGCGTACTCATTGGAGCCATCCAGTCTTCGGCCTCCGAGCGCTGACTTCTACACCAAGGATTTAACCACCTGCAGTTTGTTGACGCAACAACGCGAATCTTTGGCTCTTGGTGCGACTGTGATCACTCTGGCAGCGGGGTGATAGTCGCAAGTCGTTGCCGCTGGGGCGCTATGGCTAGGGCTGGTTCACCGTCGCCGTGAGGTTGGTGAAGATGCTCTGGAAGACGCCGACGAGACCAGTTGGTGTGGGCTGCAGATAGTAATCGCCGGGGCTGGCGATTTGCTGGAGGGCCGACTGTGGGGTGATGCGGGGGAGTTCGTCGTCGAGGTCGTAGTCGGTGCAGTACGGTGCGTTGGACTGATCCCCATAAAGGATCGTGTACACCAGTACCCCAGCCTGGCTTGTAGCCTCGCGGCGGCGTTGATCGCCGACTGACACGGCTGAAGGCAGCGTGGGTCCTGATCCTTGGTGACCACCGACTTCCTGGTGGCTCCGGAGCCGGTCGTGGTCACTGCGTCCTGGCAGTTGGAACCGTTTTGCAGCACCGTCGGAGAGCAGCACGATCACCTTCTGCACTCCCGGTCGACCATGCGTCTCTAGCTCGGTGTTCGCAGCGTCGAGCGCATTAGCGTACGCGGTGTTGCCTCCAGGCTTCACGCAGTTGATCGCGTTCACGAGCGGCGAGGTCGAGACGAGCGCTCCGGATGAATTCATATAGGTATTTGCAAGCGGCGCCACGGTGTACGTCTTCGTGGGCGAGTCCCAGTCGCAGTTTCGACGAGCGGGCAGAGTCCGTGGTTCCGTCGCATGTCGGGCGGGAATACGGTGAGGCCGACGTTGTCCAGCGCGGGGTTCATGTTCGGCAGAAACCCCTGGAGGAGGCCTGTTCGCAGGTTCGTCATCTTGTTGTCGTCGAGCATCGAGCCCGTGCGGTCGAGCACGAGCTGGATGTCCAGCGGCGATTGGATGTTGGCGGTGCTCGACGCATCGGGCACCGTCCAGTCGCTGGTGTTGCCGAGCGCGTCCGTGGCCTGGAACCGCACCAGGGTGCTGCCCGCCGCGGTCACGGTGACGGTGGAACCCGCGACGGGATCTGTCCAGGTCGTGCCGCCGTCGGCCGAGGTCTCGTACACGACCGAGGCAACGCCGGATCCGGTATCCGTCGCGTTGGCCAGGATCGTGACGGGGGCGAGCACGTAGCTGGCCGATCCGCCGGACGGTGTGACCACCGGGGGCGTTGCGTCGATCACTGCCGTGGATGCGTCGTCGGGCGTCGTCCAGTCGCTTGTGTTACCTGCGGCGTCTGTGGCGCAGAATCGCACCTGGGTGGTGCCATCGGCGCTCACGGTGACCGAATCGCCGGCTGCCGGCGCCGACCAGGCGCCGCCGTTGAGCGACGTCTCGAAGTCGATGCCGGTGACGCCCGCTCCGTTGTCAGTGGCCTGCGCGGTGATCGTGATGGAGGCCGCGGGGCTCGTCGTCGTCGATCCGCCCGACCACGTGAGTGCCGGTGCGGTGGCGTCGATGTGCGCCGTCGTATCGGCATCGGGCGCAGTCCAATCGCTCATGTTGCCGGCATTGTCGGTGGCCCGGAACCGCACCTCGTTGCGGCCGTCGGCCGTGAGCGTCACGGCGTCACCGGGCTCGGCTGCGGACCAGGTCGCGCCGTCGTCAGCCGAGACCTCGTGCTCGACCAGCGCGACGCCGCTTGCGTCGTCGCCGGCACCGGCTGCGATGGTGACAGGGCCGGTGCTCCAGCCGCTGGATCCGCCGCTGGGCGAGAGCGTCGGCGCGATCACGTCGATGCGGACGGTGCTCGAGGCGTCGGGCAGTGTCCAGTCGCTCGTCGTGCCGGCGGTGTCAGTTGCCTGGAACCGCACCTCCGTGACGCCCGGATCCGAGATGGTCACCGAGTCGCCGGCCTTGGGATCCGACCACGTCGTGCCGCCGTCGGCGGAGATCTCGTGGGCCACGCTCGCCACCCCGGAGCCCGTGTCGGAGGCTCCCGCGGTCACCGTCACCGGGACGTTGCTCCATCCGGCGGCCCCACCGGGAGCCAGGGTCGGCTGGGTGGTATCGATCATCGCCGTGCTCTCGGTGCCTGGCACTGTCCAGTCGCTCGTGTTTCCGAGCACGTCAGTGGCGGAGAACCGGACGCGCGTGGTGCCCTCGGCTGTGACCACGGCCGTGTGTCCCGCTCTGGGATCCGACCAGCTCGCGCCGTCGTCGGACGTCTCGTACACGACGTTCGCAAGCCCCGCGCCGGCATCGGACGCGCTCGCCGAGATCGTGATCGGTGAGTCGCTCCAGTCGCCACTACCGCCGCTCACCGAAATGGCCGGGGCAGTCATGTCGATCTGCGCGGTGCTCTCGTCTTCAGGCACCGTCCATGCGCTCTTGTTGCCTGCGCTGTCGATGGCCTGGAACCGCACGCGCGTGTTGCCATCGGCGGTTGCCGTGATGGTGTCGCCGGGCTCGGGGCCGGTCCACGTGCCGCCGTCTCCGTACACGGTCTCGTGCAGAACGCTCGCGACGCCCGATTCGGTATCGAAAGCGGTGGCGGTGATCGTCACCGCGGTGCGGCTCCAGTTGGTGGAGCCTCCGGCGACGGTGAGCGTGGGAGCGACGGTGTCGATCCGGGCGGTGGACGCATCGGCGGGGGTAGTCCAGCCGCTGGTGTTGCCGACGTTATCGGTCGCCTGGAACCGCACCTCGGTGATGCCGTTGCCACTGACGGCGACCGAGTCGCCGTCGGCCGGGATCGACCACGTGCTCCCGCCGTCGGTGGACGTCTCGTGCCACACCGCGACCACTCCGGAGGCGTCGTCGTGGGCAGTCGCCGAGATCGTGACAGGCCCCTGCGACCAGCTGGTGGAGCCGCCGGAGACCGACACGGCCGGGGCGGTCGCATCGACCTTCACGGTGCTCTGGTCGTCGGGCACGCTCCAGCCGCTCGAGTTGCCGGCCTGGTCGGTCGCCATGAAGCGAACCATCGTGAGGCCGTTCGCGGTGATGTTCACGCTGTCGCCTTCCGCAGGCGCCGTCCACGGGCCACCGTCGTGGGAGAGCTCGTAGGTGACATCGACGATGCCCGAGCGGTCATCGGCGGCATGGGCATTCACCGTGCGACCGCTCTGACTCCACGCTGCGGATCCGCCGGCCGGTGCGAGCGTGGGCGCGACGGTGTCGATGTTGACTTGCGCGCCGTCGATCTTGGGCGACCACGGTGAGACGTTGCCGGCATTATCGATGCTGCGAAACTGCACCCAGGTGTAGCCGTCGGCGGTGACGGTGACGTGCGATCCCCCCACGATCGGGCCCCAGTCGTGGGATGTGCGCGTGCGATGCTCGTAGCCGCGGATGCGCGATCCGCCCTTGTCGGTGCCCCATGCAAAGACGGTTGCCGGGGCGTTCGCAAACACGCGGGGGACGCCGCCCAGGTGGGGGATCGCCGGCGCGATGAGGTCGGTGTGCCACGTGGTGCTGGCGCTCGCCCGGGCGTTGTTGACCGTAAGGGCGGTGACGGTGAGGGTGTGGTTGCCGGTCTTCAGTGCGGGGAGCTTTGAGCCGCTCTTGCACGTGGTGAGGGCGTGGCCGTCGAGGGTGCAGGTGAAGCCGTGGGCGACGAAGGTCTGTCCCCATGTGATCGCCGGGCGGGGGACGTTCGACTGCGCGGCAGGGGCCTTCGTGAAGCGGATCGCGGGCGCGGTGGGCGCGGCTATCGCATCAACGGAGCCTGCTGCAAAGAGGGCGATCGACGCACAAGCCGCCGCCAGGAGCCTCGGGAGGGGGAGCACTCACAAAGCATGATCGACACAAACCGATCCCGGATCCCCCGGCCGGGTGATCAATCCTTTGGTCGATGCGGCCCGACGCTGAGCTCGGCACCTCGGAGCGCACCTGAAACGTGGCGCGGCAAACGCCGAGCGCTTCGGAAGCCAGCACGACTGACGCTGAAGGCCGAGGGAGGCCCGGTGCTCTGGGCCTCCCTCGCGGGTTCGGTGGTTGCTGCCGACTCAGCGCTGAGCGCTGTCAGCGTCTCCGTCAATCTCGATCTGCTCCTTGCGGATGTCTTGGGAGACGGTCTGATCCTCTGTCACGGTGTCCTTGTCGAGCCGGACGCGCTCCTTGGGCACGACGCGCTTTTCGGTGACGACCTCCTCCTGCATGAGCGTCACCTCGTGCTCCTCTTCGGAGATGTCCGAGCCGGCCAGCGCTTGGTCACGGTTCTCGTCGGTGATCGGCTCGCGCTCAATCCGTACTTCCTCGTGGCTCACCGGAACGGTCTTCGTCACGTTTTCGGTTACGACGTACTTGCGCAGCCGCACCCGTCCGCCCTCGGTCTGGCGGGTGCCAACGTTCAACTCCTCCTCGGAGCGAGTCATGGCGTCATCGGTGGTCGGGCCGCTGGTGTCGCGACCGGTGACCTCACCAGTCGGCGTGGGGGCCACGTCGCCGGTGGATCCAGCGTCCATGTCGTAGTAGCGGTACAGCTCTGCCTCGTCCTGCTCGGAGAGGTGGCCGTCAGCCTCGATGCGCGGAGCGTCCTTGACCATGTCCTTGGAGTACTGGACTTGCAGGTCGTCGCCTTCCTGAGTCGAGCCACTCAGCGGGACGAAGCTGAGGTTCGTTCCAAAAAGGCCGGTCTTGACGGCGGCCCACTCCGGCTGCCCGGTCGTGTCGTCGATGTAGATCTCGTCCAGGCTGCCGATCTTGTCTCCATCGGCGTCAAGGACGTTCGCTCCCTGGATGGCGTCGATGTTCTCATTGGTAATCGTCATTCGTACACTCCTTCGTTGGGATGGACTAGCGGTTTGATTGGTCGAGCGCCGAGGCGCCCGAGGTGGGCTGCTGATCGGGTTCAGCTCGATCGCGCAGCGCTTCGGTGTCAGCCGAAGCTTGATCTTTTGCCTGCTGCATCTCGGCCCGCATCTGCGGTGCCTTGTCCTGTCCGGAGGCATACGCCGTTGCCAGCATCTGCCCGGCTACGTCACGACCGCCCAGACCGAAGGCCAACGCGAAACCGAGAGCGATCGAGCCAAGGACGAGCACGTAGGTGGCAACCACGATCTGAGTCGCGATCTTCAGCTGCACGAGCGCCATGAACAGGGCGATGGTGATGATCAGGGTCGGAAGAACGGTCTGCACCATCTTTCCGAGCAGCGTGTCCGTCATCAGTCGCTGGACGAGAGCGCCAACTGCTCCGGCGACCAGCACGGCCACGAGAAGAATCAGGATCGCGGCCACGACGTTCGGTAGGTAGGCGGTGATGCTGGCGACCGCGTTCGAAAGCGCCTGGATCCCCAGGGCGCTGACGGCGGTGAGGATCGCCAAGCCGAAGATGAACCAAAACGTGACCCGGCCGACGACGTGCGAGGGCCGCAAACCGGCGGCGTACTGATCTCGGTAGCGACCTGCCGGGCTCGCGCTCAGGGCGCGGTCGGCGCCGACGCCGGACAGGGCCCGTTCGACGATCTTTCCCACCACCCGGGCGATGACGTACCCGATCACCAGGATGATCAGCGCACCGACGAGCTTCGGAACCCACGCTCCGATCTGATTGATGGCATTCTGGCCGCTCTGGCCGTAATCGACGCTGAAGAGCATCGAACCCCCTTTGGTTAGGTCGCCGCGCGCCGAGATTGGCTGCGGCCGACACCACCAGGACAGAGGCCGGCCGGGGAAAGTTACGCTCGCCGCGAAATCGCTGGGCGCCGGCGGTGAACCGGAGCGCCGAGACGAGCCTCAGCACTAGCAAGGGCCACGAACGGCCGAGACAGCCGAGGGCGGCCGGCGAGCCGGGGGGCCTATGGCCGGGGATGCACGCCGTGCGAGCCGGTTTCGGCGCACCAGTCGGCGTAACCAAAAGTGACGTTTCCGCGTCTGGGGGGTAATGCCGATACTCACCTGCCTTGCTACCCCGATGACCGAAGATCTCGAATACGACGACCACGAGCTCGTGACACGGGCGCAGAAAGGCGATCTCGGCGCCTTCGCACGCCTCGTTGAGGAGCATCGCGAAGCTGTCGTCCACTCCGCCGCGCGGGTCGCTGGTGCAGACGAGGCCGAGGACGTTGCCCAAGACACCTTCCTTCGCGCCTTCCATCGTCTTTCGAGCTATCGCGGAGACGCTCCGTTTCGCCATTGGCTGATGCGAATCGCCCACAACGCCGCCATCGACGCGGTCGGACGACGCCGGTACGCCGACCTCACCGATAACGCCGAAGATCGCGCGGCCACCGAGCAGTTGCCAGCCGACGACCTCGAGACCGGCGAACGCCAAGAGCGCCTACGGCTGAAGATCGGGTCGCTGCGCGAAGAACATCGATCTGTCCTGATTCTGCGCGACCTCGAAGGGTTGGACTACCGGGAAATCGCCAGGCTCACCCACACTCCGCTTGGCAGCGTCAAAGGTCGCCTGCACCGAGGCCGGCGCGAACTGATCGACCTGCTTCGCAACAACACCTATGACTGGGATCTGCCAGAGTGACCGAGCCTCCTGAGCCGCACGACCGGGCCGAAGAGCGACTGTTTGCGCTGCTGGCCCTGCTGAAACTCGACGATGTGCGCGCTGATCCGGCGCTCACCAACTCAGTGATCCACACTCTGCGCTGGCAGTTGATCGTACGGCCGATCTTCGAGGCGGCCGGCTCGGTACTGGGCTCGATCGCAACGGCGTTCGTGCTCCTGGCCCGGCGGTCTGAAGGATGAACAATCTCACCAGCAGCGCCGCCCAGACCCTAGGCGCCTTTCTGCCGCGCTTCGCCGGCGCCCTGGTGCTGATCGTCGTCGGACTCATCGCAGCTCGGATAATCGGGCGTCTAACCCAATCACTCACCAGCCGCGCCGGCCTCGATCGTCTGGCCGAACGCTACGGCGTCGATCCGTTGCTGACCCAGACCGGAGTCACACCGCCGCTTTCGACGCTTCTCGGCCGTCTAGTTCAACTGGCGATTGTTGTGATCGTCGTGTTTGCGGCGATATCGTTGCTCGGTTTCTCAGCCCTGAGCGCCTCGCTTAACGCGGCGATTCTCTACCTTCCACGAGTGTTCGCGGCCTGCGCGCTGGTCGTTATCGGAATGGTGGCGGCCAAGCTTCTCCGGGAAGCGGTCGATCGGACATCAACACAACTCGACCTCGGCGTTCCCCTCGGCCGGATCACCGAGCTGGCGGTTATCACCGTCTTCGTCGTGACAGCCCTGGCCCAGCTCGGCGTCCCGACCGAGACGATCAGGCTCTTCCTCGAAGTGGTGCTCGGTGCCATTGCCTTGACGGTCGCGTTGGCATTTGGGCTCGGCGGCCGCGACTCGGCTCGGCAACTCGCTACCGGCCGGGCGATTCAGGGCGAGTTTTCCGTCGGGCAACGGATCACAGTCGCCAACTTCACCGGCACGATCAACGCGATCCACCCATCAGCGATGACCTTGACCGACGCCGAAGGCCAAGATATTCGCGTACCGAACCACCTTTTAGCCGAGTCGATCGTCGTCGTCCATCACGACGGCGGGCCGTCGCCGCGCGCCGAGACTTGAACAGTCAGCTTGCGCGAAGGATCGCGACGACCGCTCCGACTATGTGTGTTCGCGCCGGTACTGGCAGACCGGTGATGGTGGCGAAGAACGCCGGCGACTGTCCGTGGAAAGGTTGCGGGCGCCGGGGCCGGTCACGGCCGGCCATGATCGATGGGACTGATCGGTAGCCAATCTCCGGTTTTGCCGCATCGAACGCGGACATCGCGGGCCGTCTCCGAGTCGTACTGGCGCTGCCACTTGTGTCCCTTGCGCAGACATCGCAGCCGAATCCGAACCTGCCTCAAAAACCGCCTCACAACTCGAGCCTACGGCGGACATTTCTGTTGGATTGGCGGTGCGATTCGGTACGAGCGAGCGCCGAGAGGCGAGCGCAATCAGGCGACACGCCGCCTCTCGGCAGAATGATGCTCTCACAAAAATGGCGCTAGACTCGGCCAAAAATGTACCGGCCAAAAATGCACCATTCCCCCTGTGAACTGCCAGACGGAGTAGACGTTTGGGTCGAGTACTGCCGCGTCTGCGATAAGGAGACACTCCACTACGACCAGCGGCTCGAGCGGATCGTCACCGATGATGGCCGGATCGACGTGTTCTTCGTGACCCGCTGCTCAGGCCGCGAGCACCATGGTTTCGACTGATCGGTTCGTGCCCGGTCGGTGAGTGCGCTCAGACATGCCTAAAGCCCGTCGAGCAGGCCGCGTAGCGTCGCGGTGTAGCCGTCCAGAGCGACGCGGCCGGCCCGGGTAAGCATGATCGATGTGCGCGATACTGAGCCGTCGCCGTTCTTCTCACTGGTGATGTAGCCGGCGTCTTCCAGTTTGCGGAGATGGGTGATCAGGTTTCCGGGCGTGAGCCTGATCAGGTGTTGCAGGCGCGTGAATGAGAGCGTGTCGCCGTCGGGGAGCGCAGCGAGGGTGACCACTATCCGTAACCGCGATGGAACGTGGATTACCGGATCGAGCGCGTCAGTTGCCATGCGCGCGGGTGACTGGGTGGCCGAGCAGGCCGACTTCGACGGCGGCGCGGGTGAGGAGCAGGAGGCAGAGGCCGATGCCGGTCACTCCCCACACGCTGATCGGGCCGGTATAGGCGGCGAGAGCGCCGATCACGACCGCCGCCAACGCGAACGCGGCCCAGGGCCAGTTCTCGCGGGCCGCCTCGTGCGCTGCGGCTGCCGAGCCGACGATGATCAGGGGCGCTACCGCCGGGTAGATTCCGTAGACAATCGCATGGCTTGCGCCGGCGTGGTGAAGAGCTCCTTCGAACACGTAAACCGAGGCCCATACCGTCCCGAAGAGGATGGCGTCAGCTCGGCGTTGGTAGGCCGAGCGTCCGCCAACTCCGCGCGTAGCCCGGCGGTAAAAGGCCGCGTACACGGTCACCCATACTGCCAGAGTGGTGTAGAGGACGATGACGCCGGGCGTGGTCGGGCCAGCGTATGGGTGCTGGCCTCGTACCGAGAGCCACACCGATCCGTAGGCAATCAGCGCCACGAATGCGCCAAGCACCATGATCAGCGGTGGCCTGATGTTGAACTGATGTTCAGCTCGCTGCGCGGTGTAGTCGAGGATTGCTCCGGCTTCTCGGGGATCGAGTCGCGGCTCGTCACCGTGGTCGCGCCCGCCGTTGTCGTGGATGTCGCTCATCTTGCCTCCTCTTACGACTTTGTCCCACAAAGTAGCGCACTTTGCACCGCAAAGTCAAGGGCGGAAGCTCGATCGGTTTGTGGCCTTGAGGTGGGGCGTAAACCAGAAACCTCGTCCGGGCGCCAGCGTCGGGGTCGGGTAGCGAAGGACGTCCCCCCGCCACCCACCCCCTACCTGCCTATCGCGTTCGGGTAGGCCGTCTGACCACCGGGCACGGGCGACGGTAATCCGAGCGCACGTACTAGTGTCCCATGTCGCGAGCGGTTGTCTAGTGCTCGGGCGACGGGCGACGGGCGACGGGCGACGGGCGGCGGGCGTCGGGCCGCCCCGCGACGCAGTCTCGGGCTATCGGTTACGCCGGACGCTCGGCGAAAGGCTTGGCACGATCCCACGCGGCTTTGGTGCAGACGGCGCAGCCGGGTGAGTCGGGTGGCCGCACCTGTGGGCAGGGAGGCGGCCACCCGACAACGGTGGAGACGTCCCAGGGTTGGAGCCGACGTCTCCGGTGAGGTTGGTCTTCTCCGATCGTCGGAGCGGAGTCGGCCAACTCGAATATCCCACGCGGCGCGCGGCGTGTCATGTGCGAGACGTTTCGCTCAATCCGTTACTCGGCGTCCGCTCGCGATGCCGGCAGTGCCGCAGTGCGGAGGCTGAGGCCCGAGTGCCCGCGACCTGCGACTCCTGAGTCGCTCGTGACCTGCCAGCTAAGGCGCCCGTGACCGGGTGGCCCGCTCGCGCTCCCACGCCGAGCTCACCCGCCCACGGGCTGAACCACTCTCGCCAAGAACCGTGAAAAGTTCGTGAGATCGGGTGGCCGCTCGGCCGGGCTGACCTGTCCACGCGACCTTAAACCGCCGTCCGCACTGTCCGCTGGCCGCGCTGGCCCGTGAGACAGCGTTCACCCCGGTTGGCTCGCTACGTGGCGGTGATAGCGGCGAGTGCGCTGGTCTTGTCGGGATAGACGGAGAGCTGGCTTTGCAGGCCGGTCAGCGCGATCGTGCGGGCTGGTACGCCGCCTGGGGGCGCGACGATGACGAGTTGCTCGCCCGGGGTTTGGTTCGCGGGTTGGTGGGCCAGGAGGAGGGTGCGGATCACGGTCGAGTCGATGAACGTGGTCTCGGACAGGTCGAGCACGATCCTGGTGCCGGTGGCGAACACCCGGGTGAGCGCGTCTGTGAGCATCGGCTGGGTCGAGATGTCGTGCTCGCCGTCAAGGGCGATGATCCAGCGGTCGTCGCCGAGGTGGTGGACGGAAACGTTTGGGTCGGTCACGGCTGGCTCCTTCTCGAGCGATCGGCATGACAGAACAGTTGTCCGAGTGGGCGGCGTAGCCCGGTATCCGGCGCGAATCCTAGGCCGATTCGTCGTGGTCGGCAAGCCCTGTGGGGGTCGGGAGGAAATGCATCGTGACGGTGGTGCCGTCACTGCTTGGTTCGACTTCTGTGCGGTGGCACAGGTCGCGGATCAACCCGAGGCCGATGCGTGGTTGCGGGTTCGCGCGTGACTCAACGTTTCGAGCGCCCGATCCTTGGTCTGAGACAACGACGGTGAGCTCGGCGGACGACACCTCAGCGGTGAGTGTCATCGGCCCGGCGCCGTCGGGGTAGGCGTGACGAACGACGTTGGTGAGCGCTTCGGTCACCGCCAGGCTGACCTCGGCATCGTCGAAGCCACGGCCGCGAATCGCAGATCGCAGGGCGCGGCGCAGTTGGGGCACGCCACTGGGTTCGGCCGGAACGTGCCACCAACCCAACTGCTTGCTCTCTGCCACTGCGACCGCCTTTATTGCCTACTAGGAGGGTGCCCTCACACCGCAGCAGGCAAACCGACAAGCCCTGCTCGTAGGAGGCTGCGGTCGGAGCGAGGCGGTCAGCGCCGCGACTCCGGGGCTAACCGTGGCGCGATATCATGCTGCGTTCACGACTGCTATGCGTCGGAGGAGGGCACGATGAGCCAAGGTGAGTGGGAGGCTGTTCGCCGCGAACGGCTGGTGAAAAACGAGTTAACGTTTCGCTCCTACAACAACCGCCGCGTTGGCCTCGAACTGCAAGCCGCAGCAGCGGACATTGCCGAGGCTGAGGTGGTGCCGTTCGTTTGTGAGTGCGGCGACGGCCACTGCATCACCGCCCTCGCAGTCAAGGTCGACGAGTACGAGCAGGCTCACTCCGAGCCCAATAGGTTCATCATCAAGCCTGGCCACGTTTATCCCGAGGTCGAGTGGATCGCTGAAAAGCACGACCACTACTGGGTCGTGGAGAAAGAGGTGGGCGAGATGCCCTCGCCCGAGAGCCACGCGACGCTCTGACCAGCGCAAACGCTCGATGCGCCGAAGACGGTGTGGAGGGTCGGCGGCCGCCCGTCGCCTGATGTACGGAAAGCGGAGCGCGGTTGGCATATCGTGCCGGAGTCGGGCGGCCGCCTGCTTGGAGCCGCGCGGGCGCCCGACGCTGGCATTAGCCGATGGGGTTGGCGGCTGGTGATGACGTGACTGCCGCCGATCCCTATCGAGTTGCCATCGTCGGCGCGGGCGCCGCCGGCGCGTTGGTTGCCGTTCATCTGCTGCGAGCTGGCATCGGCCCAATCGCCATCATTGATCCCGGTAAAGCCACGGGTCGGGGAGTTGCCTACGGCACGCGGTTCCCGCGTCATCTGCTGAACGTCGAAGCTCGCGTGGCCGGGGCGTTGGCTGGCGAGCCGGGACATTTCGCGGACTGGCTCGCCCGAGCCTCGGGCCACTATGACGCTGCCCATCCCGGTGAGGAATCAGGCTCAATGTCGCCGCGCGCCTTCGCTCGGCGCAGCGTGTACGGCGATTACCTTGCCGAGCTCTTCGATCGCTCGGTCGTTGACGCACCGGTCAGCGCTCTGAACCGGCTGCGGGCTAAGGTGGTCGGGGTTGCTTCGAACGGCTTCGACGGTCGCGCCGGATATTTGCTCACGATGGCCGACGGATCTGCGATCGAGGCGGAGCATGTGGTGCTGGCGACTGGGCCGCCGCCGCCACCCGATATCCGCCTTTGTGACGGTGCGTGGCCGGTCGCGCATGCCAGGTATGTGCGGAATCCGTGGGCGCCTGGGGCGCTCGATCTGATCTCCCGAGCCGGTCAGGTACTTTTGATCGGCACCGGCCCGACGACGATTGATGTTGTCCTTGAGCTGGCTGAGACTCGTCCGGATGTCCGAATGATCGCCGTGTCGCGCCATGGACTGCTGCCGGCCGTGCATCGACGCTCAGGAGCGCGGGCTGTGGACTACGTGCCGCTACCGGCGGGCTGTTCGCTGCGTGAGCAGGTGCAAGCGTTTCGGGCGGCGCTGGCGGTGGTCGCTGCCGAGGGGGCCGATGCCCGCGACCTTGTCGATGCCATGCGTCCGTACACTCAGCAGATCTGGAAGGGACTTGATCGCCGGGAGCAGGAGCGGTTCCTGGCGTCGTTCATGCGGGTGTGGACGGTTCATCGCAGTCGTATGCCACCAGATGTCGCCGAGTGGATGTCGGGGCTGGCTGAGGGCGGCCGCTTCGAGATCATGGCGGGGCGGTTGGTTCGCGTGGATGCCGACGATCCCGAGCGGCTAACGGTGGCCGTTGAACGCGCGGCAGACGGGATCAACGCCGAGATCACTGAGGTCGACGTTGATGCGGTGGTGAACTGTGCGGGGCCGGCCGACTCGCCGTTTGGGCGTGGAGAGCCGCTTTACGACGATCTGTTGCGGCGTGGGCTGGCCCGGCCGCACCCGCTCGGACTGGGAATCGACACTGGTGCGTGCGGTGCGGCTCGCGGTCGAGACGGTGAGTTGTCGGACTCGATCTATGCGGTCGGGTGGTTGCGTCGTGGCGAGCTGTGGGAGTCGGTGGCGATCCCCGAAATCCGCGATCAGGCTGGCGAGTTGGCCGAACGGCTTGCCGACGAATCTCCTCGAATCTGAGACGCGCCGCGCTCCTCGCTGCTGACTCCGCAGACCGGAGGAGAAAACGACTCTGGCTGGGCTCAGGGGCAGGGACGCTCTGAGGCGAGATCAGCGGCATGATTCTCTTGGGTGACTGTGGGCTGGTCAGGTTCACATCGACGTGGAGCGCGCCTGTTCTAGCGTGGCGTCAAGGGCCGCTTCGCTGCCGCTCATCCATGAAAGTGAGGCGTAGATTCCGGCGTACTGGGCTAGGGCGATGACCTTGTCGGCCATGCGTTCGAACTTGTCGGGGGTCGATGAGGGTGCCGGAGGCGTGGCGTTCCTGGGCGAGCTTATGCAGCTCTTGGCGGACGTAGATCTGATCGCGGACTTCGATCCGCGTCTCTGGGTCGATCTCGTCGCGGCGGTTCATCCAGGTGTTGATGTCGTCGGCCTGTTCCTGGTCGCGGATGATGAACGTGATCTTGGGCCGGCGTGGGAAGGTCATGGCCTGACCCGAGGACGGCCATCCACCCTGAACCGCTCGCCTGGCTCGCCAGCGGAGGCCGAGGCGCCTGGGCAGCACCCCTCGTCGATTGGTCGGAGCTCGTGCTCGGACTCGCGACGAACTCGGAGCTTGTCGCGCGCCACGAGCTGCTCAGCGCGTCGCAGGTTTCGATCTGAGCGAATAGCGATTTCCGGTTCTTCGAGCAGCATCGCCACCCGGCGCAGTGAATGGGCGACCTCAGCCAGAGCTTGGTCGATGGCGAGGTTTTCTCGTGGCGTCCGTGGCAGCATGGCTTCGAGGATATCGTCCAGTTGGTCATTGTGCCCTCCTCGATTTGGAGGAACTGTCGGCGACCGGCGGCGCGGTATCGCCGCCACTCCTCGGCGCCTCGCCGGTGGTCTGGGTTGGTCTGGTTCTGCCTCGCTTTGCCGCCGGGGGTGTGTCCGTGTTGGCGGTGCCAGGTTTGGCGGCGTCTCGTTGTTTGCGTAGGCGGAGGTGGTGGCCGGGTTTGCCGGAGCAGAACTGGGCGAAAGCGACGCCCTCGACGCCTTCGAGTTGGCCGTAGTGGTCGAGTTGCCGTTTGGCGAGTTCGGTGAGGTGGTAGCGGCGGTGTTCGTCTCGGCTGAGGTAGCCGTAGCTGAGGGCGTAGCCGAGGGATCGGCGGATGGTGGCGTCGGTGCAGCCGAAGGCGGGGCAGGCGAGGGCTTCGATTTCGGCTGAGAGCCAGTCGCGGCCGCGCATCATTGTCAGCAGGACGCGGCGGTTGAGCGGATTCCAGCTTTCCAGTCCGACATTTCGTTCGATCCGTCGCGTTGGCGGGGCGTCGTAGGTTGGTGGCGTTTCTGATGGTGGCGGTGGGGTGAGTCCGGGTTGCCATCCGGTCATCTCTGGCAGGCCGTAACAACCGTCGCGTTTGACGATGATTCCGCGTTTCACGGCGGCCGCGAGGATGAGTCGGGCGTGTCGTTCGTGGCAGCCGAAGCCGTGGACGATGGCGGCGTTGAGGGCGGTGAATCGCCAGGTGCCGCGTCCGGCGCGAACGAGGGCGACGAGGCGGTCATCGGGGACTTTCAGCGGCCGGGTCATGGCTGGATCCGGTCGTAGGTGGTGAGCAGCGCCAAGGCGTCGCGTTCGGTGTTTTTGGTGGCGTGGACGTAGTAGTCGGTGGTGCGCACGGTGGCGTGGCCGACCCAGCGGGCGATCACCGGCATCGGCACGCCGGCCTCGGCGCAGTGGGTGATGAACGTGACGCGCAGGTCGTGGAAGGCGATCCGTTCCAGCCCGGCCCGCTTGATCGCCGGCCAGTAGCCGTTTATGCGCAGATCGTTAGGGTCGAAGAACCCGCCGGACGGGCGGGAGAACACCAGGCCGTAGCGGTTGGGTCGGGTGTAGGAGTGGAGTTGGCTGGTGAGGATCTCGCGCAGCTGGGTGCGGATCGGTACCTCGCGGATGCCGGATGCCGATTTGGGTGGCCCGAGTCGTTGGGCGTCGGTCAAGAGCCGATTTTTGATTTGCAGGCTGCGTTCAACGCGAATCACCCCGGCGTCGAGATCGACACAGCCAACCGCCAGGGCGAGAATCTCTCCCCGCCTGAGTCCGGCGAGCACCGCCAGCGCGATCATCGCCCGATACTTGCCGTCGGCGGCGGCGAGAAGCGCCCGAGTCTGGGTCGGCGTGTAGCACTCGACGCGGCGCTTGCGAAATGACAGTGGCCGGATCCCGCGTGTCGGATCGGGAGCGGTCATCACGCCGTCTTGGATCGCTCGTCGAAGCACGCCGCCGAGCAGGCCCATCACCGAGTTGATCGTCAGCGGCGCCAGCGTCTGGCTCTGGAAGAGTACCGCTCGAAACGCCTCCAACCGCTCCCTGGTGATCTCATCCAACGGAACAGCGCCAAAGAACGGCAGCAGATACGAGGCCAAGCCCGACTCGCAGCGTCGGATCGAGTTGCCACTCACCAGCCCGGCTTTGGCCAGGCGAATCTGCCGTTCCAACCACACCTCTGCGAACTCACCGAACGTCACGCCCGGCGGCGGCGAACCACCACCGGCGAGCGGTGTTGGCGCCGGCCGAGCGGTGGCTAGGGCTCGGGTCCGTGGGGTCAGCTGGCCGTGATGCTGGTGGAATGAGAGCGACTTGTGGACGTGAACCGACATGAGCGCCTCCTCGTGGGGCGTGGTCGTAGCTCGTCCGTGAGCCGTCTATTCCGCCGCGATCCGTCGCTGGCGACATCGAGCGCGATGCTACGCCGAGGAGGATGATCGCGTCAAGCGCGAGCGGGCCGAGCGGCAACGCGGGCGGGAATCGACCGTGATCTGTGGGTGGATCACGGGGTTCGTGCGTTGTGTCTCGCTCGGGATGAACTCGATCGGGAGGGTTTGACGATGACGATGCGGATGGCGGGATATGCCCGAGTTCGCGGATGGGGGCGCGCACGGAGGAGTCGGGGCGGTTCATCTCGATCAAGGTGCAGCGCGAGAACATCTCTCGTTGGGCCGCCGCTCACGACGTGTCGGTGGCGTGGTTTGTCGAGGTGGATGCCAGCGGTGGAGATGGCTCGCGTCGAGCGTGGAACGCGGCGATCGAGGCGTGCGAGCGAGGCGAGTTGGCCGGATTTGTCTGTTCAAAGCTTGATCGCTTTGCCCGGTCGTCGAAGGATGCCTCTGTGGCGTTGGCGCGGCTCGAGTTGGCCGGTGCCCGGTTCGTCTCGGTTGAGGAGTCGCTTGACGACGCCACGCCGATGGGCCGGTTTGCTCGCGACATGATGCTTCGGATGGCGCAGCTGGAACGGGAGCGCTACGCCGAGATGTGGGCGGTTGCCAGTAAGCGGGCAATCGACGATGGCGTCCATGTTGCCGTGACGCCGATCGGGTATCGCAGGCAGCGTGACGTGGCCGGGAAGGCGCTTCGGGCGCCGTTGATTCTCGATCCCAAGATGGCGCCGAAGGTCAAACGCGCCTTCGCCATGCGTGCTGCCGGAGCGACGTTGCGAGACGTCGCTGCGAGCTTGTCGCTGAGCCTCTCCGGCGCCCAGGGGATGCTTCGTAATGAGGCGTACTTGGGGGTAGCCAAGGCGCCGCGTGGACTCCGTAAGCCTGGTGCGCATCCGGCGATCGTCGCCCCGGAGCTTTGGCGTGATGCCCAGGCATATCGCAACCCGCAGGCCCGAACCGGCCAAACCGCCAGTCGGGGCGTGCTGGTCGGAACGCTTCGCTGCGCCGGTTGCCGGTATCGGATGCCGCTGGGCACCGGAGGGGTGTATGCCTGTCGTGGCACCCACGCCGGCGGCCGGTGCCCGGCGCCTGCGGGAATCAGCGTCGCCAGGGCCGACGGCTACGTGCTGGCACTGGTGGCCGAGATCGCCGCCGACCCGGGTCATCCCGATGGGCGGTATCTGCGGCGGATCAACCGCGAGGACTCCCACCTTGAGCAAGCCCAGCGCGAGCGTCAAGCGGCAAGTGACCACGTCGATGAGTGGCTTTCGACCAGCATCAACCAGATCGGCCGGCGGCGCTGGGAGCAGCAACTCGAACGCCGCCAACAAGCACTCTACGACGCTGAAGACCAACTCGACGTGCTGGCCCGGGCCCAATCATTGACGCTCGCCAGCGATTCCCCGCAGCGCCAGCAGGTGATCGAGACGCGGGTGTATATGAAGCGCCTGTTCCGAGCGATCTACGTGCGAAAAGCCGACCCCGCGTTGAAAGGCGGCCTCGAGCCGGCCGCTCGACGCATGACGCTTGCCTGGCGAAGAAGCCCCGAGTGAGCAAACGACCGAAGCGACCTGGTGGCGGCCGACGACGGAATCAGGACGAACGTTCGAGATTTGCCTCGGCGTGGGCGGGCCAGGTTCGCCGGACGTGGTTCGCGACAGCCGCCCGGGGGAAGAAGCACCTCACCTTCGTGGGAGTTCGTTGATGCGCGTGGCGTCGTACGCCAGATTGAGCTTGGTGAGCCAGCCCGACACGATCGGCGCCCAGCACCAAGCCGTCGAGGACTGGATCGAGGCGGGCGGCCACGAGCTGGTGGGGCGGTACGAGGATGTTGGCAAGTCCGGCCGGTTGTCAGCGGCCGAGCGGCCCGGGTTGTCGCAAGCGATCGCAGCGGTCACAGCTGGTGACGCGGACGCCGTAGCTGTTCGTAGTCTTGATCGGCTGGCCCGGGCGCTTCACGTCCAGGAGGCGATCCTGGCCGAGGTATGGCGGGTTGGTGGTGGGGTCTGGGATGTCTCCGGCGATGGCCATGAGATGGTCAAAGACGATCCCGACGACCCGTTTCGCACTTTCCTTCGCCAGGTGTTAGGAGCGGCCGTGCAACTGGATCGCTCGATCCTCAATAAGCGCTTACAGGACGGTCGCCGAGCTCGCCGAACCGAGAACGGCGGCGGTCGCTACGTTGGCGGTAACCCGCTGCGTTACGGCTGGCGGGTCGAACCCGGTATCGGCCCGATGAGAGCGGATGGGACGCGAGCGGCGATGTGGGTTCATCACGAACAGCAGTGGCCGGCCTGTCGGCTGGCCAGCAAGATGCGCGACGACGGCCATTATCTGCGTGAGATCGCCGCCGAGCTTCACCGGCGTGGCTATCGCAGCTCGATGGGCCGTGTGATCGGGCCGGTAGCGGTACAGCACGCCATCCACAACTTCAAGCACGCTCCCGGCACGCACCCGAGCATGGAAGTCTTAGCCCGCGAGTTCCCGACCAAGCTCACCAAGCCTCGGCTTCGGGTGGTCGGCGCCATGAAGCAGGGAACCAATGACGCGGACACAATCGACGACGGAAGCGGATCGGCTCGAATCGAGACTTCCGCCCGATCTAAGCGCGTTCGCCGGCATTCGATCGAGCGTTCGGGGTAGCCGCGTGCGTGTCGTCTCCTACGCCCGGGTCAGCCTCGATACCGTCGCTGACTCCATCTCAGCTCAGCATGACGCCGTCGAGCGCTGGGCGGCCGCGAGCGGGCACGAGGTCGTCGGTCGGAGAGGGGATCTGGGACGGTCGGGCCTATTGCCGGCTGAGCAGCGCCAGGGGCTGCTCGATGCCCTCAATCTGATCCGCTCGAGCCAGGCTGAGGCAATCGCGGTACGAAGCCTCGACCGACTGGCCCGGGCGCTACACATCCAGGAGGCGATCCTGGCCCAGATCTGGAGTTTCGGCGGTCATGTCTGGGACGCCTCCGGTTCAGGGCGCGAGATTCTGCAGGATGATCCTGACGATCCCCAGCGGACGTTTCTCCGGCAGATCGTCGGCGCTGCCATTCAATACGACCGATCGTTGGTGATCAAGCGGATGCGCGACGGCATCCGAGCCCGACGAACCGAGAACGGTGGCGGCCGCTACGTCGGCGGCAATAAGCTGCGCTACGGCTGGCGTGTCCAGGAAGGCACTGGCCCGCTTCGAAGCAATGGCCTGAAAGCCTCGATGTGGGTGCGAGACGACGAAGAGTTCGAGGCCTGCCGGATCGCCGCCGAGATGCGCGCCGCTGGCGCATTACTGCGCGAGATCGCCGTCGAGCTCGACGCTCGCGGCTATCGAACCCGCACCGGCAAGAAGATCCGTTCACAGAGCGTCCAGATCGCAATCCACAACTTCCAGCACCCACCCGGCACGTACAAGAGCATGGAGCAGTTAGCGCGGGAACAGCCCCTGCGCCGTCGCTATCGGATCGCTCCGATCGTCACCGAGCAAGAGTTGCGATCCGGAACGGCCCCATGAACCGCGAAGTAAGTTTGATCGGTTGGTGAGGGAAGCAAGCCGCGACGGTCACGACGATGCGGCCATCGCCAAAGGCGACCGGTACGACCGCGAAGCGGATCCGAGCCCTCCTCGATCAGCCGGAGGACGAAACGAACCGGCCTCGGCAGCATCGGACGAAAGAGGGCGACGCGCTCACCGATCTAGGGAAGCTCGCCGTGAACGCGGCAAGCCACCAGGAGCGGCTCAAGTACTGGGTGATCAAAGCTGCCGAGCATAACTGGCCCGTCCAAGACATCGCGGGGATCGCACGGCTCTCAGAGGGGGACATCGAACGCATCGCCGCCGAACCACTCGAGGAGCGCCGGCTGCGAGCGGCGAAGCGCTGCACGTTCTGCGAGCGCGACTGGGACACCGTCAGCGAACACTGTCAACCCGCCGATATCCACCGAGAGGCGTACGAAGCCAGGCTCGAATCTGCGCAATCCGACAGAGCCCGCGTGGTGGAGGACTATCTCGGCAACTACGAAGCGGACGAAGCCAAACGAGCCGCCGACCTCGAAGCCGCCTAGTTGCATCTCTCACACCGTGCCCGGATAATCGACTCCCGACCACTGGAGTGGCTCCGTGCTCTGTCCGAACTGTGGCGCGGCCGAGATGACCGGCAAGTGGTGCCCTGCATGTCTATATGAGCCCGACTTCGATCCTCCGGAGCCGACCGATGCCACTGAGCCTGCCCTAGAGCCTGAACGGCTCGTCGCGGACGCCTCTGTGGATGCTCCGTTGCCGGAATCCGACGAACCAACGGTTCCCGATTCGCCGCGAACAGAGCCGGAGGGCATTCTCGCGAGTCCGAACGCTCAAACCGCCACGGGCATCAGCGAGTTTGACCCATCGAAACGGTGCCCCAAATGCGGAGTTCCGCTACGACCGACCGATCGGCATTGCTGGTCGTGCGGCACCCGGATCTTCGCGCTCCAGATACCGACCACCAGTATCTCTCGCCCGACTGTTTCCGCCGCGTCGATGCCGCCCACCAAAACCGAGCGCGAGACGGCGCCGCTCGATCCATATGCGAGTTGGGGGCGGCGACTCGGCGCTTTCATCATCGACCAGATCGTGGTCGTTGTCCTGCTACTTGCCGATGCCCTGGTATTCGCCGGCGTCTCAGCGACCGGACTCGCCGTCATCGCAGTCCTAGCTGCGATCCTGGGAGGCATCCTCGCGTTCCCCGGGTACTACACCTATTTCCACGGCAAAGACGGCCGAACGCTCGGAAAGCGCGCGTTCGGAATCTACGTCGGGAAAGCCACTACAGCGGGCCGGATCGGTTATCCCGAGGCCTTTGGGAGGTGGGCCGCCCAGTTCCTGCTCATGTGGTTCCTCTCCGCGATCATCTTCATCCCATGGCTCCTCAACTACCTCTGGCCGCTCTGGGACAAGCAACACCAGTGTTGGCACGACAAGATGGCATCCACGAGCGTGTACCGCGGCTGATCCGCACAAGAAAGGGGCGTTCGAGTGAGACTCCAACGGAAATCCGAGGAAGAGAAGGCCGAGGCAGCAGAAGCCAAAGCGCAGGCGAAAGCCGAGGCGGCTCGAGAAGCAGACGCGCGCAAAGCGATGATCGCTGCCCACGTCGCCGAGCTCCCCAAGTGGGAGTACCAGGTCAAACGCATAGGAGAGGACAAGCAGAAGGGGCTGCTTGGCAGCCAGCGCATGGAGCAGATCCTCAACGGGGAGGGCGGTCGTGGCTGGGAACTCGTCATGATCAGCGCCGAGCGAGCGACGCTCAAACGGCTCCTCCCCTCAGGCGTCCAGCCGGCACCGCGCCTCGAGGCAGAGGACGCAGAGCCCCTCTAGGTGAGCTCCGCCCAACGCTCGCGGATACACCTATTCGGTGGTACCTTCGAAGCGATGCGCACCCACAGCAGACTCAGCCGGGTCACCGTCACGGCCCTCGTCGTCATCGCGGCGCTCCTCAGCGCGGCTGCTACGACCGGCAACGCTCAGGCGGCAGTTCACTGGAAGCTCTCCGCTCGGGGCCACTTCGCCGGCCCAGGTCCGTTCTTCAAGGATCATTCGGGATTCAACGGCACCACGCGGGTCGCCATCAGCATCAAGACCGCCGCGCGCCAGACCATCAGCGTCTACTGGATGGCTTCATGCAACGACGCGCTCTACCACGGGCCGCTCCCGCCGCCCGCGCCCAAGGTCTACGTTGGGCACTACACAAGCCACGGAATGGGGTCGAAGGTACCGATTAGGATCGGCGTCAAGAAAGCCTTCAACTGCCTCGTCGAGGTGAACGCCACGCCCCTTGGCGGGCAATCCATCAACTCGCTGTACATCTCGTTCTGGCGGGACTAGACAGGGGCGAAGACAATGGTTCGCGTCCGACACGATTTCGCACTTGACGCCCCACCGCCAGACCGCGCGATCGTGTCTAGGAACGCTTGCGTGGAATCACAGGGTTGTCGGCGGATCAATCGAGCAAGATCCCGCCGGCGATAGAAGCACCCACGGATGCGCTCTGCCACTATCTGAGCTTGCGCTCTTTGGCGGCTTCACGGGCTTCCATCTCGGCGAAGAACTTCTCCGGCGAGTCTTCCACGTTGGAGCGTTCGGCCTGGACGCGCTTGTACCGGTCAGGGAATCGCCGCTCGAGGCGTGTGATCATGGCGAGCGCGCCGGCGTTCTTTCCAGTGACGTTGGCCTTCTCGATCGCCGCGTCGTACTCGGCCCACCACCGCCGCTCGACCGTCGCCTGCGCCTCGTCCATCTGCTCGAAGAGTTCCACGCAGAGACGCTGGTGGTCGGTCGCTGCGTCCTCCGAAGCGCTGCACTCCTCGCCAATCCGCATCCACTCCTTCGCGGTGCGACGCCTCACGCCCTCCGACACGAGCAGACGTTCGGGATAAAGCCCGGTCTCCTCTTCGAGGCGGCAGACCTTGGTGATCAACTCGGCGGTCAGATTCGGCATCGCGACACCTTTCATCGGAGGACGTCCAACCAGGAAGGTTACGGCCCTCGCGAACCCTCGAAACGTGGTGCAGCCGCGACTTCGGAGGTTCGTGGCGGACCTACGATTCATGGATGGATTCGACCCCATCGCAAAGGAGTGCCGTGATTACCACTGAGACGCTCAACCCGTTCGTGCAGGGCGTGCAAGACATGCTCTACGAGGGCGAGATGCTTACCACTATCGAGGGATCGACGCCGGGTGGGTTCACCCAGGATGACCTCGCAGAAATCCGATAGCACCTCTCCGACGCGCTGACTCCTGAGGAGATCTCGTGGGTTGACGCGCGGCTCCAGCTGCCATCGATCTTCGAGCAGATCCAGGATGCCGCAGCCGAGGCGTCGGAGCGCCGGGCCGAGTTTGACGACGCGGACACGCGGATGCTCGACCTGTGCAAGAAGGCCATCGCCACCGGTTACTCGCGCACCGACGTCGCTCGAGCCACCGGAGTCACGCGACAGGTCTTGTCGAAGCGATTGGAGCGCCGCTCATGCCGAGCCGCATGACCACTGCCGGCCGGAAGTGGATCAAGATCGCGGAGCGCAACCCCGACCGCGACTCCACGGCCATCCTGAAACTGGCGCAGTTCGCCGCGAAGCTCGACTCCGACGATCGCAAGCTCCGCCGGCTCATTCGCGTCGCAGCGCGAGACGGCTACCTACCCGACGTCGCCGAAGATCTGGGGGACACGCTCACGACCAGCCAGCTCGAAACTATCCTCAGCGCCGACGAGGACACCAACCGGCCGCCCGAACCCCACAACCTCGAAGGCCGCAGCCTCCTCGCCGATATCAACGCCACCATCATCGCCAAGAAGCGCCACCAGGAACGCCTCGAGTGGTGGGTCGAGCGAGCCGCCCAGCAAGGCTGGGACACGAGCCACATCCAAGACGCCAGCGACCTCTCCAGGGAAGACATCGAACCCCTCATCGCCGCCGTCTTCGCGGAGCGCAAAGCCCGAGAGAAAGCCGTGTGCGACTACTGCCGCCGTCGCTGGATCACGCCCAGCATCTACTGCGTCCACTTCGCCAAGCACGAACAGCTCGCCAAAGCCGCCGAACGCGGCGTACTCGACGAGAACCCTTCAGAGGAGAACGCAGCATGACCGTCACCTGGCACCCTCGCTACACCGACACGCGAAACCCACGCAAAGCCATCGTCGTCAGACCCGCCCCCCACAACAAGGCAGCGGCCGTCGAACTCCGCCTCAGCAACCGCGCCACGACCATGCACCTCTCTCACCACGCGAAGTACGCTTCCTCGCCGAACGCCTCCTCAGCATCGCGCGCATCGTCGAAGCCAACGCTGCCAACGCCCCAGCTTGCACCGGAGACGCTGCTTAGAGCGGATTCCATGACCCACGCAGTGGCCGGTCGCCCCGCTCCCCTAGCGGGATTCGAACCATCGGCATAGAATCAATGGGCAAACCGCGTCCGCACCGCGTGCGAATGTCCACTCAGGACGAGTGACAGAGCCGCCGATACATCGCAAAAGAGCGACACCCGACCGAAGCGCAAGGAGGATGAACCATGGAACGCCAGTCATATGACCTCGCGGCGTTGGAGCACGTCCTCCGACAGTTCGAAGAGCGCCACGACCTGACCACCGAAAGGTTCCTGGAGCGCGTTCAATCTGGGGACGTCGAAGGCATCCCACGCTTCGAACGGCACCTTTGGCTCAGCTATCACCGTGAAGCACAGAGCATGCGCGCTGGCGATGACGCGCTCTCCGGACACACGCAGCGCGTCCTCGAAGCCGCCTGCTAGTCGTACTCGAGCTCTCCGCTCTCCACCCGCGAAGAGAACTCGTCCCACGCCAACTGGGCTACGTCCGGAAACGACACGCGCGGACATTCCACCCCAGGCGGATGATGCGGCCCGAAATGTGCGTGCGTCGAAGGCTCGTGGGACAGATCCGTCTCGTAGCCCCACACCTCCTCGCCTTCCACCACCAGGTAGTAGGCGTACTCATCACGCTCCACATGCTGCCCAACCACCTGCACAGTCTCAGACACCGCTAGATACACCTGCGCGGACAAATACAGATTCCCGATCCAGCGCCCACGCTGGCCATCCGACCCCTCCACCTCGAAGCACATCTCGGCGAACGGCCCATCCAACGGCGTCAAAGAAAGCCCCTGGCACTCAGTCTCCCGCTGAAGAAAGTACGTCCACACATCCATGCCCCCACCATAACCGCAGTCGTAGACGCCACAGAACCCCGCCCGCCCACACGGCCCCCGCACGCCTCTCGGCACACCGAATCAACATCACTCCGAAACCCCCAATCACACGCAGCCAAGCCAAACCGACGCTCAGCGAAAACCCCCAAAGCCCACCTCAAACAAAAGTTTTCGCACCCCCAGAAACCGCAAACCAGACACCCCCAAAAGGACAACTCGCCTGCGACATGGACGACGCCAAACGTGCGCGCCCGCGCGTGCAACCGGATGGTTGCGCTTTGGTGGGATGGTCGCTAGCGTGTCGGGGATGCAGCAGCTCCATCGACCGACGTTCCAGGCCGTGCCGATGCAGGCGTTCAAGGAGTCGGCCACGGCGAGGGCTCAGCCTCGCGTGGGGTGTGCTGGGTGTGGAGCGAAGCTGTCGGCGTATCGGATGCCTGGTGAGCGGTTGTGCTGGGCGTGCTCTGCGCGCAGACGTTCTCCGTGAGATCCCCGATTTGGAGTAGTTGCAAGCGGGTGTGAGTGGCTACGGTGGCGGGGTTGGTCGTCGCGGGTGTACTGCCTTGGCCGCTATCCGACCCCGGTCGCGACCAGCCCGCGGCGGCCAGCGCACGTTGCGGTGTGTCTGGGTGAGCGCTCGAGCCTGGCGGTGGTCGGCTTGTGGGCGCCCGTCCCGGCGGTAGCGTTGGGCGGGGAAGCCTGGTACGTTCGTGGCATGACTCAAATCCGGAATCGTCCAGCCTCTGCCATCGCGTTGCTTGCGTCCCTCGTTTGGATCGCGGCGTGCGTGTGGGAGCAGTACATCGCTAAGCACAACGGGAGCTACAACGCTCTCCCGGGCCGCTTCTACGGACTCCTTGACGTCGTCCAATGGTCGGCGCTCGGCGTCATCAGCTTCACTGCTCTCGCCTATCTAGTTGAGCGCATCTGGGTTCCAGCGCCGCAGATCGCGTCCTCAGGCGGGCTGACGGCTCCGGCTGAGATTGCACCGGCGCAGAGCGACTCCTAGGCGGATTCTGCTGAAGGTAAGGGCTTCGGTCGCATCCGTCGCATCGGTCGCAACTGTGGTGCGGGCTGGCCCTCGAGAGGCTTCCGTCGCTTCGGTCGCTTCGGTCGCAGCAGTAGATGTTGGTCGCTTAGCTCGGTCTATGGTGGCTGGCTGCTCGGGCGGATCTGGCTGGCCTGGAAGGTCGTCGCCATGGCCGGGAACATCGGGTATCCCCGGCGTCACGCCAGGGCCGGGCAGGTCAGGAACGGGCGGGGCAGGGGCGGAGTCGGGATCTGGGTTTCGTGGCGGGACTTCGAGCGTTGCCATAATGCCTCCGAGGTTGTTGCGCACCGTGAGTGCCCGAGGCCGGCGCTGGACGAAACCTGGCTAGCGACGCTTCTCGACGAGGCCGGCGGCGTAGCCTCGGAGGTATGCCTCGACGGAGGCGGGTAGCGGCAGGGAAGTAGCGATCCGGTTGAGGATCTCGGCGGCTTCCTTCTTCGCTGCTTTTCTCGTTGCCATGCCTTGAAGCCTACTCAGTGGGTGTACCTGAACCCGCGTCTGGGAGCCAGATCGACCCCTTCCTCAGTGCTTTCATTTACACAAGTTGTGACTTGTGTATATTTTGGCATTATGAAAACGGCTCAAAGAGACCTCCAGAACCTCGTCGCCTACGTCCGAGTCAGCACGGCTGGACAGGCAGCGAGCGGCATCGGCATGGATGCCCAGCGAAGCGCGATCACTGAAGCAGCCAAGCTCCAGGGCGTCAACATCGTGGAGTGGTTCGAGGATGCTGGTCGGAGTGGGGCGAGCATGCGAAACCGCTCTGGCCTACGTGATGCCCTCACCGCGATCGAAGAGGGCCGCGCTGGCGGCCTGATCGCTGCGAAGGTGGATCGCATCGGCCGAAGCAGCGCAGACGTTCTCGGGCTCGTAGAGCGCGCTCAGAGGGAAGGCTGGCGGCTCGTCGTGCTCGACGTGGGGCTGGATAGCTCGACGCCGGCGGGTGAACTCGTGATATCCGCCCTCGCAATGGCGGCACGCTTCGAGTACCGCCGTATCAGCGAGCGGCAGCAGGAGAAGTTCGCAGAGATGCGGCGCAGCGATCCCGACCGGCCAAGAGGCCGAGACCGCGTACCCCGCGACGTCGCCCTACGGATCCAGGCACAGCGCCAAGGAGGCTCGACGCTCCAGGCGATCGCTGACGCGCTCAACCATGATGGCGTGCCCACAGCACGGTCTGGTGCGACGTGGCGTCCATCCACCGTCCAGTCGGTGCTGCGGACGCTCGAGCGAGAGACTTCCGCCGGGTCGGTCTAAGCCGACCCGGCGTTACCCGGGCTTGACTACCAGGCCCACCTGGCGGTGGGCGTGGGCTGGTCAGGATGCGGCGGAGCTGGCGGCATCGGCGCTTCCGGCGTTGGCGTAGGCGGTGTCTCGTTGACTACGCGCCGGTTCTCATCCACGCGCTTCCGCGGCGTGAACACGATCAAGTCACCCATGACGGTGGTTCCCTTTCAGCAGCGCTGCACGGGATGGCGCAGCCACGGAGTGATTCCCCTACGGGCGGCGACGTGAACGCATCTCACCCATGCGAGGCACACAGGCGCTGCGCTCTCGCTCGCCTCTGACCATCCGTGTCGCTGACCCTCCGGTTGTGGACTCGCCCAGCCACGGGCAGGGCAGGCGGCAGGGGGGTGGTGACCTCGTCTAGCGCGCATGCCACCAGGCGATCTGAGCGACCATCGTTTCGGTGTTCATAGCGCCCGGGACAATCCTCCTAGTTTTTCCCAACTTCGCACCCGTGGATGCAGTCTTGTTTGCGCCGAATGTCTCTAAATGAGAGGGTCGGTTCGATAGTCCGTATCCGCGATTGGGGGGAATCATGCGATCGACTCGTTTTCAGGCCGTGTTGGTGTGTGCTGGGGTTTTGCTGATGGGGGTGGTGAGCACTGCGAGCGCGAACGATGGCGGCCCTGTCCTGTTGGGGCAGGCGAACACGTCGACGCAGGCCACGAGCCTCACGTCGAGTGCCTCGGGTGGTGTCGGCCTGGTGGGTACTGGGGACTCGCATGGCGTGGAGGGCCATGGGTTCTCAGGGGTGTACGGGATTAGCGGTGGGACGTACGACGGATCTGAGCCGACCGATCAGTCTGGCGTCGTGGGCTATGGCAACGACAACGGCGGGTTTTTCGAGGGCGTCGATGCCGGCGTGATCGGGACAGCTGACGAGGGAGTCGGTGGCGACTTCGATGGCGACGAGACGGGCGTCTTTGCTCACGGAAACTTCGATGGCCTCGCAGTGACCGCGGGCAACACTGGGATTACTTCCACCGCGCCAACGGCGTTGGAAGCCAACGGTGAGGTCAAGTTCTCTACCGCTGGGCTGGCGACGATCGCGAAGGGCAAGACGAACGTGGTGGTGAATCCCGGCGTGGACATCACTTCGGCCACGAAGGTGCTCGTCACGGCTCAGTCTGGTGGTGGCACGTTCGCGCGGGTCGGGCGGAACTTCACGACGGACGCACTGACGCTGACGTTGACCGGCAAGGCGACTGCCCCCGTCACTCTCGCCTACTTCATCATCAGCTAGCCGACCGGATTGGGGGCGGGAACTATCCGCCCCCAAATCGTTCCGTACCAGGAGGTCAGTCAGCGCGGTTGAATCTCCCGGGTCGGCGTACGCGCTTGTTTCCCACCTGTTTCCCACCGACGTCTTTAAGAGAGTGACGCGAGGCGGGGATTTGGCTCTGGAAAAGAGTGAGCCCGGTTCGATTCGAACGAACGACCTGCAGATTCGAAGTCTGCTGCTCTATCCACTGAGCTACGGGCCCCGGCGGCCCATCTTAGATGCGTCCCGCAAGTGAGGGTGACCGGTGGGACTTGAACCCACGACCTCCTGGACCACAACCAGGGGCTACCACCAGCTGAGCTACGGCCACCACGTGCTGCGAAGACTACATCCTCCCGCCGCCCCCGGGGCTACACTCCCGCCGGTGCGGAGGGGGTTCCTCATTGTCGTCTTTGCGTGCGTGCTGGCTGGGGTCACGGCTGCGTCCGTGCGCCCGCCTGCCGCGCTTGCGGCAAGCTCGGCCCGCCCGCCGTCCACCGCCCTGGTCGATCCCGCCGACACTAACGGCCCGCTCGACCTGCGCACCGTGCACGTCACCCAGTCGCTCAACCGCATCAAGTGGGCGTTCAAGACCGCGCGGCCGTTCCGGCTGATCGACATGACGGCGGGCTCCGCCGCCCGCACCGCGTGCCTCACCATCGGGCCAAAGGGGGCGCCGGCCAAGCTCGCCAAGCTCTGCATCACCGGCACGAGCGACAAGGCGCGTGCGCTCTACCGCTCGGCCGTAAACCCCGGCGGCCCGAAGGCCGGGTTCGTGAACGCCACCATCACGCGGCTCAACAAGCAGCAGATGACCGTCAACTTCGCGGCCGCGTCGATCGGCATCACGGCGCCGACGAAGGCCGACTTCCAGGTCGCGACGGTCTGGCGCGGCACCAGCGTGTGCCCGACCGCGACCCCGTGCCGCGACGAGGCGCCCACGCGGGGGTTTGCCGCCTGGCGGTATGACGCCTATCACGCCACCGGCTGCGTCCCGAAGGGCACCTCCTACCGGTTCTTCGGCTCGTCGGCCAATCACGCGATGGCGCTCACCTTCGACGACGGCCCGTCGGCGTACACCAGCGCGGTGCTCGCGACGCTCAAGCGCTACGGCGTGCATGCCACCTTCTTCGAGGTGGGCGATGAGGTGGTGGGCCGGCCGGGCGCCTCGCGGGCCATCGTCGCGGCGGGCGATGCGATCGGCGACCACACGTGGAGCCACCCGATCCTCACGGCATCCAACACCCGGTCACAGATGGCCGAGGGCAGGGCCGCGATCATCAACGCCACGGGCTACACCCCGTGCCTCGCCCGGGTGCCGTACGGCATCGCGCCGGCCTCGACGGTGAACACGATCCGCTCGATGGGCATGCTCACCATCCAGTGGGACATCGACCCGCGCGACTGGTCGCTCCCCGGCTCGGCCGCGATCGCCGCGAACGTGCTGAAGAACGCGCACAACGGCGCCATCGCGATCATGCACGACGGCGGGGGGAACCGCTCGGAGACGGTCGCTGCGCTCAACACCATCATCCCGGGGCTCCTGGCCCGCGGCTACAAGCTCGAGACGGTGCCCGCGCTGCTCGGCCTCGCCACCGCGTACACCTACACCAGCTAGCCGCCGGAGTACAGTTGGCCCACGCGGGCGTGGCGGAACTGGTAGACGCGCTGGACTTAGGATCCAGTGGCCTTGGCCGTGGAGGTTCGAGTCCTCTCGCCCGCATGGCGGAACCGCGCCCGGCGGAGAGCCGCCGGGAGCGGTTCCCCGCTATCATCCGCCCCCGATGACCCTCGTCTCCTGGAAAGTGATCGAGCACGGCTGGCACGTCGAGTCGAGCGACGGCGAGACGGTCGGCCAGGTGTTCCTGGTCGTGGGCGACTCAAACGCCGACATCTTCGACGGGCTCGCGATCACCCAGCACGGCGGCTTCGCCTTCCACAACTTCGCCGACATGCCGCACTACGCGGAGGCGGAGAAGGTCGGGGACATCGACGATTCGGGCGTGGTCAAGCTCAGGATCACCACCGAGGAAGCGCGGCACCTGCCGCCGCACGACCCGCCGGAAAGCGCGCAGATCGAGCCCGAGAAGGCATCGCTCATCGACCGCGCGCGCACGTCGATCGAGCATCTCACAGGCGGCGATCACACCAACTAGAGCGGTGTGAGCTCGGCTCGGAAGTGGGGGCGGTGGCGCTTCGCGCGGCTCCCGACTAAGGTGTGGAAGCTGCGCCCACGGGCGTGGCCGTTACTCAAATTATGAAGACTCAGGTCTCCGAACTCCCCGATAACAACGTCCGCCTCGAGATCGAGGTGGACAGCCACGACGTGGATCACGCCTTCGAGCATGCTCTGGCCGATCTGTCGCAGAGCGTCCGGGTTCCCGGGTTCCGCAAGGGCAAGGCGCCGGCGGCCATGATCGCCCGCCAGATCGGGCGCGAGGCGCTCATCGAGGAGGCCCTGCGAGACCACCTCACAGGGTGGTACTCACGCGCCGTGGCCGAGATCGGCGTCGACCCCATCGACCGCCCCACCATCGACTGGACGGACGAGCCCGTGCAGGGCCAGCCCTTCACGTTCACCGCCGAGGTGCAGCTGAAGCCGCCGCCGGAGGTCAACAAGTACAAGGGGCTCGACGGCGTGCGCCAGCCCGTCGAGGTGCCGCAGGAGGCCGTCGATCAGGAGATCGAGCGCCTCCGCGAGAGCGTCGCCGAGCTCAATCCGGTCGATCGGGCCGCAGCGATGGGCGACTTCGTCGTCATCGACTACGAGGGGCTGGTCGACGGCAAGCCGTTTCCCGAGAGCACCGGCACCGACTACGGCGTCCAGCTCGGCGAGGGGCGGCTGGTGGAGGAGCTCGAGACGGGCATCGTCGGGCTCAGCGCCGGCGAGGGGAAGACCATCGAGCTCAGCGTCCCGGATGAGGACGGCACCGTCCGCACGGCGCAGTTCATCGTGCAGCTGAAGGACGTCAAGGAGCGCTCGCTGCCGGAGATCGACAACGAGCTCGCGATGTCGGTGAGCGAGTTCGACACCATCGACGAGCTCCGCGACGACATCACCGAGCGCGTGCGCGGCATCGCCCAGCAGCAGTCTGACCAGCTCTTCCGCAGCTCGGTGCTCGATTCGCTCGCCCGCGAGCTCAAGACCCCGCCGCCCGACGCGATGGTGCAGACGCGCGCCCGCGGGATGGTCAGGCAGATGGTCTCCGATCTGCAGCAGCGCGGCATCGAGCTGGAGGATTACCTGCGCGTGACCGGCCAGAACGGCGAGCAGCTGCTCGGCATGCTCACGGCACAGGCCGAGGACGCTGTCCGTAAGGATCTCGCGCTCGAGGCCGTCGCAGATGCGGAAAAGATTGAGGTTTCGCCCGAGATGGTCGAAGAGTTTGTGAGAGAGCAATCCGTCGAGCACGATGAGGACCCCGACGAGGCGCTCGCGCGACTGACCGGCGACGCCGCCGTGATGACCGCGCTTCGCACCGATCTTCGTATGCAAAAAGCCCTGGATATCATCGCTTCCGAAGCCAATGAGATCACCCCCGAGCAGGCATCTGCGCGGGAGGCACTTTGGACTCCGGAGAAGGATTCCGCCGCTCAAGGTGAGAAATCCACCGAGATCTGGACACCCGGCTCACCCCAGCCGGCCGACCGATAAAGGAGTGCCTGCGTGAGCCCACTGATCCCGATGGTGATTGAGCAGACGTCGCGAGGCGAGCGATCGTTTGACATCTACTCCCGCCTTCTCAACGAGCGAATCATCTTCCTGGGCACACCAGTGGACGATCAGATCGCAAACCTGATCGTGGCTCAGCTCCTCCATCTCGAGTCCGAGGATCCCGACAAGGACATCTCGATCTACATCAACTCGCCCGGCGGCAGCGTCTATGCCGGCCTGGCGATCTACGACACCATGAACTTCATCAAGCCCGACGTCTCGACCATCTGCGTCGGCATCGCGATGAGCATGGGCGCCCTGCTTCTGGCCGGCGGCGCGAAGGGCAAGCGCATGGCGCTGCCCAACGCCAAGATCCTGATCCATCAGGTCTCGTCCGGATTCCAGGGCCAGGCCACCGACATCGAGATCCACGCCCGCGAGATCCTCGACCTCCGCAAGCGCCTCGACCAGATCATCGCCGACCACACCGGCCAGTCGATCGAGAAGGTCGCCCGCGACACCGAGCGCGACTACTTCATGAGCTCCCCTGAGGCCAAGGAGTACGGGATCATCGACCGCGTGATCGACAAGCACTAGCCCATGGCCCGACCCACCGACACCAACGAGCAGCTGCTCTGCAGCTTCTGCGGCAAGTCGCAGCGGCAGGTCAAGAAGCTGATCGCCGGACCCGGCGTGTACATCTGCGACGAGTGCATCGATCTCTGCAACGAGATCATCGACGAGGAGCTCACCACCCCGGCGCAGCTCGACCTCGACAACCTGCCTCGCCCCAAGGAGATCTACGCCGTCCTGAACGACTACGTGGTCGGCCAGGAAGAGGCCAAGCGCACCCTCGCAGTGGCGGTCTACAACCACTACAAGCGCGTGCAGATGGCCGGCGCGACCGACGGCGAGGTGGAGCTGCAGAAGTCCAACATCCTGCTGCTCGGCCCCACGGGCTGCGGCAAGACGCTGCTCGCCCAGACGCTCGCGCGCATCCTCAACGTGCCGTTCGCCATCGCCGATGCCACCGCGCTCACCGAGGCCGGCTACGTCGGCGAGGACGTCGAGAACATCCTCCTCAAGCTGATCCAGGCTGCCGACTTCGACGTGAAGAAGGCCGAGACCGGGATCATCTACATCGACGAGGTCGACAAGATCGCGCGGAAGGCTGACAACCCGTCCATCACCCGCGACGTGTCGGGCGAGGGCGTGCAGCAGGCGCTCCTGAAGATCCTCGAGGGGACGGTCGCATCCGTGCCGCCGCAGGGCGGCCGCAAGCACCCGCACCAGGAGTTCCTCTCGATCGACACCACCAACATCCTGTTCATCTGCGGCGGCGCGTTCGCCGACCTGGACAAGATCATCGAGCGGCGCATCGGCAAGAACTCCATCGGCTTCGGCGCGCACCTGAGAGCCGGCACGACTGCCGAGAACGAGGAGATGTTCCCCCAGGTGATGCCCGAGGATCTCATCTCCTACGGGCTCATCCCGGAGTTCATCGGCCGGCTGCCCGTGGTCTCGGCGGTGCACCCGCTCGACCGCGACGACCTCATCCAGATCCTGCTCGAGCCCAAGAACGCGCTGGTGAAGCAGTACCAGCGGTTCTTCAAGTTCGACGACATCGAGCTGGTCTTCACCGATGACGCGCTCGGCGCGATCGCCAACAAGGCACTCGAGCGCGCAACCGGCGCCCGCGGCCTGCGCTCCATCATCGAGGTCGCGCTGCTCAACGTGATGTTCGACCTGCCGTCACGCACCGACGTGAACAAGTGCGTGGTCACCAAGGAGACGATCGAGAAGGATCTCGACCCGACCCTCGTGACCGAGGGCGGCCAGACCCTGGACATCACCCAGGAGCTGGATCAGGAATCTGCCTAGTGAGTGGACGGTGCCTGCCGGCACCGTGCATTCATGAGCAGCGGCAGCGCACCGGGACGGAGCCGCAGCTGCCGCAGCGGTGGCGCACCTGGTATGCAGCCCAGGCGACGATCGCAAAGCAGCAGCAGTAGATCACGACGACCATGTAGGGGTGCGGCCCGAGGGTTGCCGGCGGCGGCGTTGAGTGCCTCATTGCCTCGTGATCGGTCGCGGCGACCCCTTCGTTAGGATGCGCTCCACGATGGACGCACGCTACGACCCCTCAGCATTCGAGTCGCGCATCTTCGACGCGTGGGCTGCCACCGGCGTGTTCGCCGGAGACCCCGCGTCGCCGAAGCCGCCGTTCGTCATCGCCCTGCCGCCGCCCAACATCACGGGCGAGCTGCACATGGGCCACGCGCTGAACGGATCCACCCAGGACACGCTCATCCGCATGAAGCGCATGCAGGGTTTCGAGACCCAGTGGATCTGCGGCACCGACCATGCCTCGATCGCCGTGCACGCCGTGATCGACCGCCAGCTGCGCGCAGAGGGGCGCACGCGCTGGGATCTCGGCCGTGAGAAGTTCCTCGAGCGGGTGTGGGAGTGGCGCGCGGCGACGGGCGCCACCATCATCCAGCAGTTCAAGCGGCTGGGCTGCTCGCTCGACTACGAGCACGAGCGCTTCACGATGGATCCCGGCTACGAGCGGGCGGTGCTCACGATGTTCGTGGAGCTCTACAAGAAGGGCTACATCTACCGCGACAACCGGCTCATCAACTGGTGTCCCACGTGCGGGTCGACCATCTCCGATCTCGAGGTGAAGTACCAGCCCGAGACCGCGACGCTCTACGAGGTGCGCTACGCCATCGCCGGCTCCGACGAGTCGCTGACGGTCGCCACGGTGCGGCCCGAGACCATCCCGGCCGACACGGCGATCGCGGTGAACCCGGCCGACGACCGGTACCGCTACCTCGTGGGGAAGACCGCCATCGTGCCGCTCGTCAACCGCGAGGTGCCCATCATCGCCGACGACTACGTGAAGATGGACTTCGGCACGGGCGCGCTCAAGGTGACGCCCGGGCACGACACCAACGACTTCGAGATCGGCCGCCGCCACGACCTGGCCGAGCTCTCCGCGATCGGCTTCGACGGCCGGATGACCGAGCTCACGGGAGCCCTCGCCGGGCTCACGGTGGCCGAGGGCAGGACAGCAGCGCGCGACATCCTCGCCGCCGAGGGGCTGCTCGTCTCCGAGACGACGTACGAGCACGAGGTGGGCCACTGCGATCGTACGGGTGACACGGTCGAGCCCCTGATCTCGCTGCAGTGGTTCATGCACATGGCAGAGCTGGCCGCGCCGGCCAACGCCGCCGTGCGCTCGGGCAAGGTGCGGTTCCATCCGAGGACCCAGGAGAACACCTACTTCGGCTGGATGGACAACCTGCGGCCATGGTGCATCTCGCGCCAGCTGTGGTGGGGGCATCAGATCCCTGTCTGGTACTGCGATGGGGGACACGTGACGGTGGCCGCCGACGAGCCGTCGGCGTGCGCCGAGTGCGGCTCGCAGAAGCTCGAGCGCGACGCCGACATCCTCGACACCTGGTTCTCGTCCGCGCTCTGGCCGTTTGCCACCATCGGCTGGCCCGAGGGCGGCGACCCGCGGCTCGGCAAGTTCTACCCCGGCGACGTGCTCTCGACGGCCCGCGACATCATCAACCTGTGGGTGGCGCGGATGCTCATGATGGGCATCGAGTTCATGGGCGAGATCCCGTTCACCGACGTGCTGATCCACTCCACGATCCAGGCGCCGGACGGCCGCCGGATGTCCAAGTCGCTCGGCACGGGCATCGACCCTCTCAAGCTGGTGAACGAGTATGGCGCCGACGCCACGCGCTACGGCCTCCTCAAGATGTCGTCCACCCAGGACGTGCGGTTCGACCAGGGCGCGATCGAGGAGGGCGGGAAGCTCGCCAACAAGCTCTGGAATGCGGTGCGCTTCGCCCTTGGCCAGGCGGGCGACGATATCGTCGCGGCGGCGCCCGGCCCGGACAGCCCCATCGAGGATCGCTGGATCGCCGCGCGCTACGACGCCGCGCTGACCGACATCCTGCGCCACACCGAGGCCTTCGACTTCTCGGCGGCGATCAAGGCGCTCTACGCGTTCGTCTACGACTTCTGCGACTGGTACATCGAGGCGCTCAAGCCCCGCCTCTACGAGGGTGGCGACGCCGGCACGCTCCTCTGGGTGCTCGACCGCACCCTCCGCATGGCCCACCCGATGATGCCCTTCGTGACCGAGGCGATCTGGGAGCAGCTCCCCGGCGATCGCGGCCTGCTGATGCTCGCCACCTATCCCGAGGCCGACCCCGCGACGCGCGACGCTGCCGCCGAAGCCGTGATGGCAGACGTGATCGCAGCCGTCGGCGCCGCTCGCTCCGCGCCGGGCACGCGGCTGGTGCTGCCCGCCGGTTTCGCCGGTGAGGGGCTGGTGCGGGCGCTTGCGCCGAAGTCGGCCGAGGTGGCAACGGGCGACACCGCGACCGTGTTGATCGAGGCAGCCGCTGAGGATCCGGCGGTGCAGCGCGAGACGCTCGAGCGTGAGCTCGCCCGCGTCGTGGCGGAGCGCGACCGGGCCGCCGGCATGCTGGCCAACGAGCGGTTCACGGGCAAGGCCCCGGCCGAGAAGGTCGAGGCAGAGCGGGCAAAGCAGGTGCGTTACGGCGCCGAGGCCGAGCAGATCGAGTCACGCCTTGCCGAGCTTGACCGCCGCTGAGAGCTACATCGCGTCGCTCGAGCTGTTCGGCATGCAGTTCGGGCTCGAGCGGATGCACGCGGTGCTCGAGACGCTGGGGCATCCCGAGCGGCAGTTCGATGCGATCCACGTGGTGGGCACCAACGGCAAGACCTCGACCACGCGGTTTGCCGAGGCGCTGCTCGAGGCCGAGGGGGTGCGCACCGGTGCCTACCTCTCGCCGCACATCTCGACGTTTCGCGAGCGCATCCGCATCGGCGGTGCCGAGATCGAGCCCGATGCCTACGAGCGTGCCGTGCTGGCCGTCAGGGATGCCGTGGGGGAGGGCGTCACCCAGTTCGAGGCGCTGACGGCGGCAGCCCTCGTCGCGTTTGCCCAGAACGGGGTTGAGTGGGCGGTGATCGAGGCGGGCCTCGGCGGCCGGCTGGACGCCACCAACGTGCTTGCCCGTAGCAAGGTGGTGGTGCTGACCAACATCGACCTGGAGCACACCCAGCTCCTGGGCGACACCCGCGAGCAGATCGCGGCCGAGAAGCTCGCGGTGGTGCACCCGGGGGCGACGCTGGTGGTGGGTGAGCCGGAGTGGTCGGTTCCGCAGGCGGCGGAGGTACGTGTCGTGAGCACCGACGGCAGCTTCCAGGATCAGAACCGGGCCGTCGCGCTGGCGGCGGTCGAGGCCGCTCTCGGCCGGCCGGTGGATCCCGTCGCGATGGCCGGCGTGGTGGTGCAGGGCCGGCTCGAGATCCGCGGCACCGATCCGCTCGAGATCTGGGACGGCGCCCACAACCCCGCAGGCATGCGCCGGCTCGTGTCCGAGCTGCCGGCGATGACCGGCGGCCGGCGCGTGGTTGCCGTGTTCTCGACGCTGGGCGAGAAGGACGTGAGGGCCATGGTCAAGAGCCTGCGCACGGTGGCCGATGACGTGATCGCGACGGAGTCCAGCAACGACCGCGTGATGGGGGCAACCGAGCTCTCGGCGATCACAGGAGGCCGCGCGATAGCTGATCCGGTTGCCGCGAGGGACGCCGCAATCGCGCTGGCCAAGCCAGATGGCGTCGTCCTGGTGTGCGGTTCTCTCTATTTGTTGCATGATTTGAATGAAAAGCTGGGTACGGCGTCGAAGCACACATTGGTAAACGACAGCGAACGCACCTAGACTGCCCTCGATATTCCCATGACCCTTCTTGCAACCGCCACATCAGCCGCCTCCACCTCGGACTCGCTGTCCGGGGTTCACTCGTTCTTCCACTCGGGATACGTGGTGGCCGGCGAGCGGCTCTTCATCATCTTCCTCATCGCGCTCTACCTGGCGCTGGTCTTCTGGACCGCGAAGGATGCGCGCCGCCGGATCGACGATCCGGTCATCGTCGGCGTGTGCATCGCGACCGCCACGCTGTTCCCTTTTGTGGGCGTGTTCGTCTACATGCTCCTGCGCCCGCCGGAGTACCTGGCGGACGTCCACGAGCGTGAGCTCGAGATCCGCGCGATGGAGCGCAGGCTGGGCGCCGACCAGGCGTGCCCGTACTGCCGCAACCCTGCCGACCCGAGCTTCCTCTCGTGCCCGTACTGCGGCACGAAGCTGAAGAACGCGTGCCGCCGCTGCAAGACGCCGCTCGACGCGAGCTGGCGGCTCTGCCCTCACTGCGAGACGCCGGTCACCACGGCTCCGCCTACTCCGCCGCCGCCGGCCAATCCGGCGCCGTCGAAGTCCAGATCCAGGCGCGAGCCGCGCGAGGAACCGACGGCGCGTACCAGTGGCTGACGTCCAGCGCACATTCGCGATGATCAAGCCCGACGCCGTGGGCCGCGGGCTGATCGCCGAGGTGTTCGGCCGGTTCGAGCGGCGCGGCTTCGTCGTGCGGGGCCTGAAGCTGCTCCAGGTGAGCCAGGAGCAGGCCGCGGCGCACTACGAGGAGCACCAGGGAAAGCCGTTCTATCCCGGCCTCGTCGAGTTCATCACCTCCGGCCCGGCGGTGGCCATGGTGCTCGAGGGCCCGGCTGCGATCCCCACCGTCCGCGCCATGATGGGCGCCACCAATCCGCTCGACTCCGCACCCGGCACCATCCGCGGTGACCTCGCGCTCGAGCTGGGCGAGAACGTCGTGCACGGCTCCGACTCGCCCGAGTCGGCAGAGCGCGAGATCGCGATCTACTTCACGCCCGCCGAACTGGTGTGACCTCCATCGCCGCAGCGCTTGCGCTGGGGCCGATCGCACTGGCCTCGCGTTCCCCTCAGCGGCGGATGATCCTCGAGCAGGCCGGCATCCCGTTCACCGTGGTCGAGTCGAGCTACGAGGAGCTTCCTCAGCCGGGCATCACCGCCCAGGCGCTGGTGCTGCATCACGCGCGCGGCAAGGCCGGGGGAGCGTCGCTACCGCCTGACCACGCCGCCGTGCTGGGCGCCGACACCGTAGTGGAGGTGGACGGCGTGATCCTGGGGAAGCCCGCTTCGCGGGCGGAGGCCGGCGCGTACCTCGGCATGCTCTCCGGGCGCACCCACCGCGTGCACTCGGGCCTCTACCTGCAGACGCCGGGCCACGCGGCCGCGTCGGTCGAGACCACCAGCGTGACGTTCGCGCAGCTCACGGATGCCGATCTCGAGTGGTACCTGGAGAGCGGCGAGTGGGAGGGACGCGCCGGGGGATATGCGATCCAGGGCCGGGGAGCGGTGCTCGCGGCCGGCATCGAAGGTGACTATCTGAACGTGGTGGGCCTGCCGCTTCGCGCGCTCCTGAGCGCGATGGTGGCCGCCGCAAGTTGACGCCGGATGAGTCCGTGCTCGGCGAATCGGCTTCGATAGTCTAGAATCGCCAGACGCTTTCGCTGGATTTGCAGCGAACTTAAAGGACAGGATCAGCATCTTCAACTCTCTCACCGGCTTTGGCGGCCGCGATATGGCCGTCGACCTCGGCACAGCAAACACCCTTGTCTATGTCCGCGGGCGCGGAATTGTCCTCTCCGAGCCGTCCGTCGTCGCGATCGATCAGCGCACCGGCGAGGTGCACGCGGTCGGCGTGGAGGCCAAGCGCATGCTCGGCCGCACCCCGGGGAACATCTCCGCCATCCGCCCGCTCAAGGACGGCGTGATTGCCGACTTCGACGTCACCGAGCAGATGCTGCGCCACTTCATCCAGAAGGTGCACCAGAATCGCTGGGCGCATCCGCGGGTGGTCGTGTGCGTGCCCTCCGGCGTCACCGGCGTCGAGAAGCGGGCGGTCGAGGAGGCCACCTACTCCGCCGGCGCCCGTCAGGCCTACCTCATCGAGGAGCCGATGGCGGCGGCGATCGGAGCCGGCCTGCCGGTGTCCGAGCCCACGGGCAACATGATCGTCGACATCGGCGGCGGCACCACCGAGGTCGCGGTCATCTCGCTCGGCGGCATCGTCGTCAGCCAGTCCATCCGCGTCGGCGGTGACGAGCTGGACGAGGCCATCATCGAGCACGTCAAGCGCGAGTACAAGCTGATGATCGGCTCACAGACCGCAGAAGAGGTCAAGCTGGAGATCGGCTCGGCGTTCGAGCTGCCCGAGGAGGTCGAGGCCGAGATCCGCGGCCGCGACCTGGTGTCGGGCCTGCCCAAGACCGTGGTGCTGAGCTCGAGCGAGGTTCGCTCGGCGCTCGAGATCCCGCTCAGCCAGATCATCGACGCCATCAAGCAGACGCTCGACAAGACGCCGCCGGAGCTCTCGTCCGACATCATGGACCGCGGCATCGTGCTGGCCGGCGGGGGCGCGCTCCTGCAGCGCCTCACCGACCGCGTGCGCGCAGAGACGCAGATGCCGGTGCACATGGCCGAGTCGCCGCTGACGTGCGTGGCGATCGGCTCCGGGCGCTCGCTCGAGGAGTTCGAGGCGATCCACCGCGCCAACCAGCAGTACAGCTCCGGCCGCCGCAAGAACGGCCGCCGGTCGTACTCCTACTAGCCGCGACCGGCCCCTGCGGCCGACCGCGTTTGTATCCTGCGGCCCCGTGAGTGTCGCCCCCAGGGAATCCCGCCGCACGCTGCTGATCGCTGCCGTCGTGCTGATCGTGCTCTCGGTCATCACCGTGGCGGTCGCCGCCACCGGGGCCGGCGCCGACTCATCCAAGGTCACCGACTGGCAGGCGCTCGTGCTCGGCACCGTGCAGGGCATCACGGAGTTCCTGCCGATCTCCTCGTCGGGCCACCTGATCCTGGTGCCCTGGCTCTTCAACTGGCACTACCTGGGCGATCACCCGGACTTCAACAAGACCTTCGACGTATCGCTGCACCTCGGCACGCTCATCGCGGTGGTCGTCTACTTCGCCGCCGAGCTCTGGCTGCTCCTGAAGGCCTGGTTCGGATCGCTCCGCCGCCGCGCCATCACCACGCCGGAGGAGCGCCTCAGCTGGTTCATCGTGGTGGCCACCATCCCGGCGGCGATCGCGGGCGCGCTGGGGGAGAGCTTCTTCGACCGCGAGCTGGGCCAGCCGTGGCAGATCGCCATCTTCATGGCCCTCGGCGCGCTCCTCCTGGGCTACGCCGACCGCACCGCGGTGACGCGCAAGATGGAGCAGCTCGGGCTCGGCACGGCGTTCACGGTGGGCGTGGCGCAGGTGCTCGCGCTGATGCCGGGAGTCAGCCGGTCGGGCATCACGATCAGTGCCGGCCGCCTCCTGGGGCTCTCGCGTGACGACGCGGCCAAGTTCTCGTTCTACCTGTACGCGCCGATCGTCGGCGGGGCGGTCATCTTCAAGTCTGCGCAGGACCTCCGGCACGGCTTTCCGGCCGGCACGATCGGGCCGTTTCTCATCGGCACGGCGACGTCGGCCATCGTCGGCATGGTGGCGATCTGGGCGCTTCTGGCCTACCTGCGATCCAACAGCTACGCGGTGTTCGTGATCTACCGGCTGGTGCTGGCGGCGCTCGTGCTGCTCGCGATCGCCACCGGCCTCAAGAGCGCCCACTTCTAGAACTCGTCAAGTGGCTGCTCAGCGCGCGAATCCAACGATGGTCCAACGCCATGCACGGTATTTGCAGGCTCTTCCGGTAGACTCGTCGCTGCCCCGCCCGATTTTCTCATGCTGCTGAGCAAGAACCGTGTCATCCGTCGGCGGGCCGTAGTCGGCCTGCTCATCGTGGCCTCTCTCGTACTTTTGTCCCTGTCCTACAGGCAGGGCTCGACGGGAGCGGTTGGTGATGTGCAGAGGACTGCGAGCTCCGTCACCGCACCGGCTTCGTCGGTCGCGCACCGCATCACGCAACCCTTTGCCGATGCGTATAACTGGACGACCGGATTGATCGATGCGCGCGACCGGGCCGAGAAGGTCACCACCCTCCAAAACCAGGTGAGCGCGCTCCTCGTCGCGAACAAGCTCCTGACCGCGAACAACGCCCAGCTGAGCGCGCTGAACGGGTTTCGCACCACCAACAGCTACGACACCGTCGGCGCGACGGTGGTCGGCCAGAGCAACGCTGAGGACAGCATGGTGGTCATCGACCACGGCACGTCGAGCGGGCTCACGTCGGGCGACCCCGTCGTCGCGCCGTTGGTACCGAAGGCCCAGACCCAGAACGGCAAGCAGACGTTCCAGGGCGCATTCGTCGGCGTCACCGGGTCATGCACGGCCAGCACCTGCCAGGTGCGGCTCATCACCAGCACGAGCGGTGTCGGCTACCCGTCGCAGGTGCTCGGTGCGGGAAAGACCGCGCAGGGCATCCTGAAGCCGTCGGCCGGCACCCCGGACATCTTCGATCTCAGCCTCGTGCCGATCGCGGCCGCAGTCAACGTGGGCGACATCGTCACCACCGCGAGCATCCGCTCCAACCGGCTCCAGTCGCGCATCCCGGCGTACCTCCCGATCGGCCGCGTCCTTCAGGTCTCGAACGACGATGCCGGCGGATCGAACAAGCAGATCACCGTCGAGCCGTTCGCCGACTTCCAGTCGCTCGGCCTGGTCGACGTCCTCAAGGTGCCGCAGCAGTGAGCCCCATCTCCGTGACGATGTGGGACACGCTCAAGCTCATCCCGCTGGTGTTCGTGCTCGCGGTGCTCCAGACCACGTCCACGCCGGGTCTTCGGCCATATGGTGCTGGTCCGGATCTGCTCCTCGTGCTCGTGGTGGCGCTCGCGCTCTGGCGCAGTCCCGTCGAGGCCGCCGTGACCGGTTTCCTCGCCGGCATCCTCGTCAACGCCATGGTGTTCACGACGCTCGGCGTCGCGTCGCTGCTCTACGTCGCCACGGCGGCGCTCGTGGCGCGCGGCGCCCACATCGATGACGACGGCATCGGCGGCCCGCCCGTCCCCGGCCGGCAGCGGCGGTCAACGTCCTTGCGGCTCGTGCCGTGGGCGATCGCGGCCGCGCTCGGCACCCAGATCGGCGATGTGCTGCTGCACCGGCTGCTCCTGGGCGTTGACCTCTCGCTGTCGTACCTCTGGTGGAACCAGGTCGTCCCGTCCGTGATCCAGACCGGCCTCGTCGCGCTCATCCTCGCACCGGTGCTGCGCTGGATCTTCCCCCCGACCCCATTCGTGAGAGATGCTGGAATCGCCACCGCCTAGGCGCGAGATCGAGCCCGACCCGCTGCCGCTTGCCCTGCGGGCGGCGACGCTTGGGATCATCGCGGCGATCCTCCTCGGAGTGCTGGTCACGCGCCTCTGGGCGCTGCAGATCCTGCACGCCGACCAGTACGTGCAGGCCGCGACGCAGCAGACGGTGCGCTACACGACGCTGCCGGCCGAGCGCGGCATGATCCTCGATGCCAACGGCGTCGCGATGGTGAAGAGCTCGGGCACGCTGGGCGTGCAGCTCAATCCCGGGACGCTGCCGCAGCCGATCAACTGCGACGGCATCACGAAGAACCATCGCGAGAAGCTGAAGGACGAGCCGGGCTGCGCTGTCATGTTCCGGCTCGCCGACGTCCTGCAGATCCCGTTCAACGGGCCGGAGGGCATCGTCAGCCAGTACTGGTACGGCCAGCGCCAGAACCACGGCCACCCAGTGGCGATCAAGGCGACCGTCACCAAGTCCGAGGTGGAGTACGTCACCGAGCGGATGAATCAGTACAGGGGTGTTGAGTTCTTCTCCACGTACCAGCGGCAGTACGAGAAGGCGGCGACTGGCTCCGCAAACATCCTGGGCCATGTCGGGCCGATCACGAAAGAGTGGCTGAAGAGCCGGTTCAACGATCCCAAGTACCTGCCGCGCACGGGCACCATCGGCCAGAACGGGCTCGAGCTCACCTACGATCGGGAGCTGCGCGGCACCGACGGCAAGGTCGCACAGGTGTTCAACGCCAGCGGCAACCCGCAGGGGCGCTCCTACCTGCAGGCGCCGGCACAGCAGGGCGACACGCTGAAGCTCACCATCAACAACCAGCTGCAGCAGGTCGCCGAGAAGGCGATCCAGCACGGCATCAGCGTTGCCCACACCACCGGGTCGCCGTACGCCGATGCTGGAGCGATCGTCGCCATCGATCCCGACACGGGGGCGATCCTCGCCCAGGCGTCGTACCCGACGTATGACCCCAGCATCTGGGTGCCGCCCTACAAGGGCCAGGCCGCGGTGCTCCACGCAGACAAGGTCGCGGGCAAGACCAACCCCTCACCGCTCTCCGATCTTGCCGCGGCAGGCAACTTCCCGGCCGGCTCGACGTTCAAGCCGTTCACCGCGGCTGCCGCCTATGCCACGGGCATTCTGGCGCCGGGAAGCGAGCTCGACTGCAGCTCGTACTTCCAGTCGCCCAAGAACCACGATCTGAGCCAGCACAAGTTCAACAACTTCGGCGCGGCCGCCGGGATGATCGGCCTGCCCGAGGCGCTCACCATCTCGTGCGACACGTTCTTCTACCGCGTCGGCGACGCCTTCTACGGCAAGTACCTGGATGATCACCACAACGAGCAGTTCCAAAAGACGCTACGGGAGTTCGGCTACGGCCGGGCACCGCAGGGCTACGACCTTCTGAGTACCGCCGGGCTCATCCCGACGGCGAAATGGAAGAAGAACTGGGCGTGTAACCAGGTCGGGAAGAAGGCCGACGGCTGGAAGAACTCGTGTGGCCTCGTCGTCACGCCGAACAGGATTCTCTCCGAGGATGGGCCCACGCAGCAGGTTGCGCAGGAGTGGAACCCGGGCGACGACATCAACATGGCGATCGGCCAGGGCTACGTCGAGGTCAGCCCCCTGCAGGAGGCCATCGCGTACTCGGCGATCGCCAACGGCGGCAAGGTCGTCCGCCCGCACGTGGTGGGCTCCATCCTCGATCCGGCCAACAACGGTGCGGTGATCCAGAAGGAGTCCACCAAGCCCGTGCGCAACCTGCACCTGAACCCGTCGTACCTGCAGGAGGTCATCGACGGGCTCCACGGTGCCACCCACGACTCGACCGGCACATCGAGCGCGGTCTTCAGCAACTACACCGGCACGCCATTCGACGTCTGGGGCAAGACCGGCACCGCGCAGACCAACGCCGATCCGACGTCGCCGGACGACGCCTGGTGGTCGGGCTGGGCCGAGAACGCGGCCGGCAAGAAGATCGTGGTCGTCGCCATGATCCACAAGGGCGGCCACGGCGGCGTCTCGGCAGCACCGGCGGCGCTCGAGGTGTTCCAGAAGTTCTTCGGCCAGAAGGTCACGGGCGTCAACCCCTCCTCGTCGGCGGACACCAGCCGATGATCCAGAACTACTTCCGGCACATGGACTACGTCCTGCTGGCCACCGTCGCATCGATCTGCGCCTTCGGCCTCTGGATCCTGAAGACCGGCACGAAGAACGATCCCGGCTCGCTCTACTCACACCAGGTGATCTACATGGTGGTGGGCTGGACGCTGCTCCTGCTGATCGCCGCGATCCCGACCAACTTCCTGCGCCGGCTGAGCTGGCCGCTCTACGTCTTCGTGATCCTCACCACCGGCATCGTGCTGGTGCTGGGCACCACCGTGCAGGGCGGAACGCGCTGGATCTCGCTCGGGCCGTTCCAGTTCCAGCCGTCCGAGTTCGCCAAGCTCTTCCTCATCGTCGGCCTGGCCTCGCTCCTTGCCGCCCGCCGCGGCACGACGTCACCGGCGAAGCTCACATGGATCGCCATCGGCTACATCGGGCTGCCGGCGCTGCTCGTGTTCCTCGAGCCCGACTTCGGCACCACGCTGGTGCTCGCCACCGTGGTGATGGGCATGCTGTTCGTCTTCGGAGCCCCGTGGCGGCACTTCGTCTACCTGTTCGCGGCGCTCGGGCTCTCGATCGCCATGGTGTTCATCATCCTGCCCGACCTCGGCGTGCAGGTGCTGCAGCAGTACCAGCGCGACCGGCTGACCGCATTCCTCAACCCCAGCACCGACCAGCAGGACGGCTACCACCTTCTGCAGTCGCGCATCGCGATCGCCCACGGCGGCGCGGTGGGCCGCGGGCCTGCCGGCGCGACGCAGACGCAGCTCGGCTTCCTGCCCGAGCACTCGACCGACTTCATCTTCGCGGTGGTGGGGGAGGAGCGCGGGTTCCTCGGTGCCGCCTGGCTCATCGGCCTCTACGCCCTGCTCGTCTGGCGCGGCCTCAAGATCATCACGTTGTCGAGGTCAACGTTCGGAAGCCTGGTTGCGGCGGGGATCGTGAGCGCATTCGTCTTCCAGATATTCATCAACATCGGGATGACGATCGGCCTTGCGCCAATCACGGGCATCCCCTTGCCGTTCATGAGCTTCGGCGGCTCCCACACGATCGTGGGGCTGATGTCGATCGGCGTCCTCGAGGCGATCCACGTCCACGCCCAGATGCCGGACGAGCCCCGCTTCGCGTGAATAGACGGTGCCAGGCACCGGGTATTCATCTCTCGCGGCCGCCCGTCAGCCCGCGAGTATCCTTCCGCCCGTGAGCCTCAAGGAAACGCTCGATTCGAAGTCGAAGCCCACGCCCAAGCGGGCGGTCCTCGGCACCGCGCAGACCGCGCTGGGAGTCGTACGCGAGGTGCGCGAGGGCGGGCACGAGCCGCGCCCGATCCTGATCTGCGGCCAGCCCGGCCCGGCTGCGAAGGCCCGTAAGGCGCTGCTCGACCAGGGCGGCGATGAGCACACGGCCCAGCTCTTTGCCCTTCGCCGGCTCAAGCGCGAGGATGCAGAGCGCCTCAAGGATGCCGCCCTCGTGGTCTACGCCGGCGAGGTCACCACCGAGCTCGACCACGACACCAAGGAAGACCTCGACATCGTCGCCCACTGCGGCCGGCCCATCGTCGTCGTGCTCGAGGGCCTCGACGTGCCGGGCGATGTCCTCGTCGAGGCCGCCCGCCGGCGCGGCGTGGAGCCCGGCGCGGTCGTCGGCTCGCGCACCGGGGCGTTTCCCAGCGAGCGGATGCGCCGCGCCGTGGCCACTCAGGCCAGGGATGCCGGCCCGGCGCTCGCCGCCCGGCTCCCGTCGCTTCGTCCCGGCGTGATCGAGCGGCTCATCGCGCAGGCCTCGCGGCAGAACGGCCTGGTCGCCGCCGCGATCTGGATCCCCGGGGTCGACATGCCGGTGCTGACGGCGCTCGAGCTGCGGCTCGTGCTGCAGATCGCCGCCTGCTACGGCCACGAGCTCGGCGCCGACCGGGCGGTCGAGATCGCGGGCGTGGTGGGGGCCGGCTTCGGCCTGCGCACCGTCGCTCGCGAGCTGCTGGATGTGGTTCCGGTAGCGGGCTGGCTCATCAAGGGCGCGGTCGCCTACACCGGCACCCGGAGCATCGGCAAGGCCGCGCAGGAGTACTTCGAGCACGGCGCTCCGGCCGACGTCTCGTCGCTGCGCGCCCGGGTCGAGAACCTCAGAAATTGAGGCATCGGGTACCATGTCGGTGATGCCAAGAGATATCGCGATGGACGCCAGAATCGAGTCAGTGCTCGAATCGGTGCGACGGCCGTCACGGTACATCGGCGGCGAGGCCAATCAGGTGCGAAAGCCCGAGGCCACCACGCTCGTCGCGCTGTGCTATCCGGACGCCTACGAGGTGGGCATCTCAAACCAGGCCCTGCAGATCCTCTACAAGCAGGTCAACAAGCGCCCATCCATGGCGGCCGAGCGGGTCTACTGCCCGTGGCCCGACATGGCCGACGCCATGCGGCGCGAGGGAATCCCGCTCTTTCTGCTGGAGTCGTGGCGCCCTGTGCGGGAGGCCGATCTGCTCGGCATCACGCTGCAGGCCGAGCTGACGTACTCCAACGTGCTCGAGGTGCTCGACCTGGCCGGGATCCCGCTGCGCGCGGCAGACCGCGGCGAGGGCGCCCCGATCGTCGTCGGCGGGGGGCCGAGCGCGTCCAACCCCGCGCCGCTCTCGCCGTTCTTCGACGCCATCTTCATGGGCGAGTCCGAGGAGGCCTTCGAGCAGGTGCTCGACGCCGTCTCGGCGCACCCCACCAGGGCTGCGCGGCTCGAGGCGCTGCGCCAGAACCCCTACCTCTACTTCCCAGACCGCGGCCGGCACGAGGTGAAGCGCGCCATCTACACCGAGTTCGGGATCGACACCCAGCCGATCAAGACGGTGGTGCCCTACTCGTCGGCGATCTTCTCGCGTGCCTCGGTCGAGGTCATGCGCGGGTGCACGCGCGGCTGCCGGTTCTGCCACGCCGGCACGTGGTATCGCCCGGTGCGCGAGCGCCCCGCCGACCAGGTGATCGAGGCCGGCCTCGCCCAGCTCGGCTGTACCGGGTACGACGAGCTTTCCCTGACCTCGCTGGCGACCAGCGACTACACCGACGTGGTGCCTGCCATCGAGGGCATCAAGGCGCGGAAGCCGGAACTGCATCTCTCGCTTCCGTCCAACCGCGTCGATACGGGCCCTGTGGCCATGACCGCCGCAGCCAACGCCCGCCAGAGCTCGATCACGCTCGCTCCCGAAGCGGCGACGCAGCGCATGCGCGACATCATCTGCAAGACGCTGACGGACGAGATGATCGAAAACGCGATCGAGGCCGCGTTCACCACCGGCTATCGCAGCGTGAAGCTGTACTTCATGATCGGCCTGCCCCGCGAGACCCACGAAGAGGTGCAGGGCATCGTCGATCTCGGACTCCGCGCGCGGTCGATCGGCCGCCGCGTCACCGGAAGCGGGCGTTTCAGCGTTCATGTGAGCGCATCGAACTTCGTGCCCAAGCCGCACACCCCGTTCCAGTGGGAAGGCATGGAGGCACGCGAGCAGCTGGCGGCAAAGCAGGCGTACATGCGCCGGGCGATGCCGACCAAGCAGATCAGACTGTCACTGCACGACCTGCGCACCTCGATGCTCGAGGGCGCACTGGCGCGCGGTGACGAGAGCTTGGCCGACGTGATCGAGTCGGCGTGGAGAAGCGGAGCACGCTTCGACGCTTGGAGCGAGATGTTCCAGGAATCCGCCTGGGAACAAGCGTTCACGGCCGCCGGATCGTCCATCGACGAGCAGGCGACCAGAGAGTTTGGAGAGTGGGACACGCTGCCGTGGGATCACGTGCAGTCCGGCGTCTCCAAAGAGTTCTTGCTGGACGAGTGGTGGCAGAGCCGCGCCGCCGTCGCCACCGGCGATTGCCGGTGGGACGGGTGCATCGATTGCGGTGCTTGCTACGGGCCTGTCCGCAACAGGTTGGTGCGCTGAGCGTGCCGGAAGAGAAGAGATTGATCGTTGAACTACCGAATAGTGTTCGCGGTGGCCGGCAGGGCGCGTTTCCTGTCCCACCTCGAAACCGTTGACACGCTCCTGGCCGCGCTCCGGCGGGCCGGGTTCAATATCGCCCTCTCGAACGGGCCCAAGCCCAAGCCGGTGATCTCGCTGGCCGTCCCCAGGGCGGTCGGGGTGGAGTCTGCCGGAGAGCTCGCCGACGTGCAGCTCACGGGCGAGCACGACCCGGCCGACGTGGCCGAGCGGCTCGCGCCGCAGCTTCCTGTGGGCATGAGCGTCGTCTCCGTGGCGGAGTGCCACGGCAAGAATGCCGCAACGCGCGTGCAGTCCATCGGCTATCTGGCAGAGGTCTCGAGTGACCTCGACTGGGCCAGCGCCGTCGAAGTTTTCGCCAAGGCTCCCGAGGCGATCGTTACCCGTGTGATCCCGGACAAACCGGACAAGCAAGTGGATGTCAAGAGCTCGTGCGCCAGCGTTGCGTGCGAGCCGGGCCGGCTCGTCTTCGAGCTCGCGCCGACCGAGACGGGCAGTGCCCGTCCCGAGGAAGTCGTTCAAGCGGTCGCAGCCACCATCGGCGCGACCCCAACCATCATCCGGCTCAAGCGCACCGAAATCACGCTGCGCGACCAGCCGGTAGGAGTAACCGAGTGACACTCATCTCAAACCAGACCAAGACCATCCTCATCTCCGTCGACCTCTCGGAGCTGCGCGTCGCAGTGCTCGAGGAGGGCCAGACCGTGGAGGCGCTCATCGAGCGCCGCGGCAAGGGCTCGCTCGTCGGCAACATCTACCTCGGCAAGGTGGACAACGTCCTGCCGGGCATGGAGGCCGCGTTCGTCGACATCGGCCTGCCCAAGAACTGCTTCCTGCACCAGGACGACGTCGTCCTGCCGGGGCTCGATCCCAAGGAGCGCCGCAAGCGCCGCATCCAGGATCTGCTGAAGCCCGGCCAGCAGGTGCTCGTCCAGGTCATCAAGGATCCGATGGGCACCAAGGGCGCCCGCGTGACCATGGAGATCTCGCTGGCAGGCCGCTTCCTGGTGCTCTCGCCCGACGGCGAGGGCTCCGGCGTGAGCCGCCGCCTGCCCGACGGCGAGCGCGACCGGCTGCGTGACGCGGCACGCAAGCTCGACACCAAGGACGTCGGCATCATCGTGCGCACCGCTGCGGCCGGCGCGACCGACGAAGACCTGGAGCGCGACCTGCGGTTCCTGCGCACGCTCTGGGCACACGTCCACGCCCGCGTGGAGGGCGCAAAAGCGCCGACCCTCATCCACGCCGAGGTCGACCTCTCGCTCCGCGTGATCCGCGACCTGCTGGCCCGAAACGTGGACAAGGTGCTGGTCGACTCCGAGCGGCAGTACCGCCGCATCCTGGGCTGGGTGCGCACCACCCAGCCGGAGTTCGTCGATCGCATCGAGCTCTACACCAACGTGACCCCGCTGTTCGAGGCCCACGGCGCCGACGCGGCCATCCGCTCGACCCTGAACCGCCGGGTTGACCTGCCGTCGGGCGGCTACCTGCTGTTCGACTTCGCCGAGGCCTTCACGGTGATCGACGTGAACACCGGCCGGTTCGTCGGCGGCGGCGGCCGGCTCGAGGACACCATCACGCGCAACAACGTGGAGGCCGCGAGCGAGGTCATCCGCCAGCTGCGGCTGCGCGACATCGGCGGCATCATCGTCGTTGACTTCATCGACATGGCCTCGCACAAGAACCGCACCGAGGTGCTGAAGGTCATGCAGACCGAGCTCGAGAAGGATCGCACCAAGACCTACCTGGTCGAGATCTCCCCGCTCGGGCTGGTCGAGATGACCCGCCAGAACGTGACCGAGGGCGTGCGCGAGATCCTCACCCGCACCTGCCCGACCTGCGGCGGCGAGGGCGTCGTCCTCAGCGAGGACACGATGGCCGTCGAGGCCGAGCGGCGGCTGCGAAAGCTCGCCCGCTCGTCCAATGCCGAGTCGTTCCTGATCAAGCTCAACTCCAAGGTGGCGTCGCTGCTGGTCGGCCCAGGCGGCCAGAAGCTGCTCGAGCTGGAGCGCGACACCGGCAAGTACTACTCGCTGGAGCCGCACGAGCGGCTCTCGCTGGACGAGATCGACGTGCTCTCCGACGGCTCGCGCGAGGAGATCCTCGCCGGCAAGCCCACCGTGAAGGAGGGCGACGTCGCGCGGGTGAAGATCTCCGAGCCGCACATGTACAACACCACCGACGCGCTCGCCTACGTCGACTCCTACCCGGTCGTGATCGGCGGGGCCATCGGCTACGTCGGCCAGGATCTGCGGGTGAAGATCGACCGGGTGTCGCGCACCACGGCGTTTGCGAGCCTCGTGGACGCGACGCCCAAGATGATCGAGCTCCCCGTCGAGCCCGGCGGCCTCGAGCTGCCCGAGTTCGATCGTGAGATCGGCGAGCGCCTGGAGCTGGAGCAGCGGCCGCGCCGCGGCCGGCGTCCGGCGGCCAAGCCCAAGACGGCTGCGAAGCCGAAGACGGGCTCGCGCGCCAAGGCGGCGAAGGCCGAGGACGGCGAGGACGTGGCCGAGGCCGCCGACGTCGCGGCCGACGGCGAGGCCGAGGAGAAGCCCAAGCCCAAGCGTGCCCGCACCCGCAAGCCCAAGGTGACCGCCGAGGTGACTGCCGAGGACGGTGCTGCGGCCGACTCCGACGGCGAGGCGACGGCGTCTGATGCCGACGCCGAGGCCGACGGCGAGGACGGGGCCACCGCGGCGCCCAAGCGGCGGCGTGGCCGCCGGGGCGGCCGGGGCCGCAGCCGCGGCACGGCGACGGCTGCTGCAGCCGACGCCGACGGCGAGGGCGATGCGTCGGTGGCAGTTGCCGACGCAGAGCCGGAGGCGGCGCCCGAGCCCGCAGCCGAGGCACCTGCCGGGGACGAGCCGGCGGCGGAGGAGAAGCCCAAGCCGAAGCGCGCGCCGCGCAAGCGCACCACGACCCCGCGAAAGCCGGCGGCGTCCAAGGCCGTCGCGGCCGAGCCCGACGCAGCCGTCGAGGTGGCTGTCGAGCCCGCCGCCGAGAAGGCGCCAGAGCCCCCCGCCGAGGCCGCGCCTGAGCCGGCACCGGAGCCCGCTGCGGCGGTCGCCGAGGAGCCTGCCTCGACGCGCAAGACCGGGATACTGGGGAAGATCCTCGGGTCATGACCCGGCGGGCAGACGGTGGAAGCATGGTCGTTCACGGCGGGCGGATCCGCACGATGGACGACCATGCCACCGTCGCCCCCGCAATGGCGATCGATCACGGCGTGATCGTGGCCATCGGCGACGGCGCCGAGCACGCGCTGGGGGCTGACGCGCCCCGGATCGACCTGCGAGGGCCGCACGGTGCTGCCCGGGATGATCGACGCGCACAGCCACATCGAGCTCTCGACGATGGCCGAGCGCCTATGGGTGGACGTGCGCTTCTGCGAGACCGAGGAGACGCTCCGGCGCCTGCGCGAGGCGGTGGCAGGCACGCCTGCGGGCGAGTGGGTGGTCTGCCAGGGCACGTTCGGCGCCCGGCTCCCGTCGCGCGGCGAGCTCGACGCCGCCGCACCGGCAAACCCGGTGCTCGTGCGCGAGAGCATGCACCTGCTCTCGGCCAACTCGCTCGCGCTTGCCGCAGCGGGCATCGATCGCACCTACGCGACGCCGCTTCAGTCGAGGGTCGAGCGCGACGCCTCCGGTGAGGCGACGGGCATCGTGCGCGAGGGCTTCGACCTCTTCCCGTTTCCCCGCCCGTCGGTGGAGTGGCTCGAGCGCGAGCTCCCGGGCGTGACCCATGAGCTCTTCGTCGAGCACGGCATCACCACCATCTACGAGCTCCCTGCGAGCTCCAACGGCATGCGCGCATGGCACCGCCTGAACCGTGCCGGGAGGCTCCCGTGCCGCCTCACCGTGAACCCGATCCTCGCGCCGGGCCACCAGCCGGTCATCCACTCGCTGGACGAGTTCCTGGCGCTGGGGGTGCCCACCGGGTTCGGCGACGACTGGCTGCGCATGGGCTCGCTGAAGCTGTTCGTGGACGGCGGCGACTTCGTGTCGGGCTTCTACCGCAGCCAGCTTGCCGGGCCGGCTGCGGGGTGGGGGATCATCAACTTCACCTACCGCGAGCTGGTGAGCGTGCTCACGCGGTGCCGGAACGCCGCGGTGCAGGTGTGGATGCACGCGATCGGCGACGCCGCTCAGGAGATGGCGCTCGGGGCCGTCGAGGAGGTCAATGCGGCGGTCGGCGCCTCCGATCACCGCACGCGGATCGAGCACATCGGCAACCACATGTTCGACAGCGGGCAGATCGGCCGCATGGTTGCAGCCGGCGTCGTGCCGGTGCCGAACGCCGTGTTCATCTTCGCCGAGGAGCCCGATCTGGAGGACGCCGCGCCCGGCGCGCGCTTCTACGCCTACCGCTCGCTGCTCGACGCCGGGCTCGTCACTCCGGGGAACTCCGACTGCGCGGGCACCCAGCCGTTTGCCGCCAACCCGTGGTACGGCATCCACGCGATGCTGACGCGCCGCACCAAGGGCGGCGCGCTCCTGGACGCGGGCGAGAAGGTCGATCTGCACTCGGCGATTTCCACCTACACGCGCCACGGCGCCTATGCCGCCTACGAGGAGGGGAGCCGCGGGAGCCTCGAGGTGGGCAAGCTGGGTGACTTCGCCGTCTATCCGGCCGACCCGTACGAGGTTCGCGCCGAGGATCTGGCGGAGGTCGCCCCCGACCTGACGGTGATCGGCGGCGAGGTCGTCTTCTCGCGCGCGGGTGCCGCAGATTAGGGGGACCGGAAGGTCTGCCGGAGTCGTGATGCTAGACTCCGCGCGCTTATGTATGCAGTGATCAAAGTCGGCGGAAAGCAGTACAAGGTCGAGCAGGGCGAGACGCTCCTGGTCGATCGGCAGCCGCATGCCGCGGGTGAGAGCTTCACACCGCAGGTGCTGCTCGCCGGTGGCGACGACACGCAGCTCGACACCTCCAAGCTTGAAGGCACGGTCACCGCGACCGTCGTCGAGCATCTGCGCGGCGAGAAGCTGACGGTGTTCACGTTCAAGCCCAAGCGCGGATTCAAGAAGAAGCGCGGTCATCGCTCGGAGCTCTCCCGGATCGCGATCGATTCCATCGGCAGCGCCCCGGCCAAGCCCAAGCGGGCCCCGCGAAAGAAGGCAGCCGCCGCTCCCGCAGACGCCGCGGCCACAGATACAGGAGAGGCAACCGATGGCGCATAAGAAAGGTCTCGGTTCGTCCAAGAACGGCCGCGATTCACACGCACAGCGGCTCGGCGTGAAGGTGTTCGCCGGCCAGACTGTCACGGCCGGCTCGATCATCGTCCGCCAGCGCGGCACCCGCTTCTATCCCGGCGCCGGCACCGGCATCGGCGGCGACGACACGGTGTTCGCCACGGTTGACGGCACGGTCGATTTCGCCCGCCGCAACGGCAAGCGCTACATCAATGTCACCGCGCTCTCCGCGTAAGCGGGGATGACCTGCGGTGTTCGCCGACCGCGCCACAGTCGAGGTACGCGGTGGCCGCGGCGGTAACGGGTGCGTGAGCTTCCGGCGGGAGAAGTACGTCCCGCGCGGCGGCCCTGACGGCGGCGACGGTGGCGATGGCGGCGACGTCATCCTGGTCGCCGACAAGGATCTGCGCGACCTGACTCCCTTCCGCTTTGCCTCGCATTTCTGGGGCGAGCGCGGCCAGCACGGCCAGGGCTCTGGCAAGAACGGCCGCCGCGGCGAGACGAAGGAGCTCGCCGTCCCGGTCGGCACCCAGGTGTCCGAGCGCGAGTCCGGCGCGGTGATTGCCGATCTCGCCCATCCCGGCGCCCGTGCAGTGGTGGTGCGCGGCGGGCGCGGCGGCAAGGGGAACCGGCACTATGCGACGGCCCGGCATCGCGCTCCCGAGATCGCCCAGGTCGGTGAGCCGGGTGAGGAGCGCTGGCTCGAGCTCCATCTGAAGCTCGTGGCCGACGCGGCGCTCCTCGGCTTCCCCAACGCCGGCAAGTCGTCGCTTCTGCGCGCGATCTCAAACGCAAAGCCGAAGGTCGCGGACTACCCGTTCACCACCATCGCGCCCGTGCTGGGCACGGTCGATAGCCGCGACGGCACGCAGCTGACGGTGGCCGACGTGCCGGGCCTGCTGGAGGGGGCGAGCGATGGCGTGGGCCTCGGACACGACTTCCTCGCGCACCTCGAGCGAGCGCGGCTCCTGGTGCACCTGCTCGACGCGGCCGGCGGCGCTGACGACATCAAGGAGCGCCGCGCCACCATCAACCGCGAGCTCGCCCTGCACGGCGGAGGCCTGGCCGATCGCCCACAGATCATGGTGCTCTCGAAGATCGATCAGATCCCGCCGGAGGAGCGCGCGTCGCTTCTGCGCGACTCGGGCGCGGCGATGGCGTGCTCGTCGATCACCGGCGAGGGCATCCCCGAGCTGATCACGCGGCTCTTCGAGATCGTGCCCGAGCTCGCGCCGACCGAGCCCGTGACTGCGGCGGAGCCCGAGCTCGCCGAGTTCCTGGAGTACCGGCCCGGAGCACCGCTTCGGCCCAGCTACAGGATCCTTCGCGACAGCGGCGAGCTGCGGGTGGCGGGCAGCGAGATCGAGCGAAAGGCGCAGGATCTGGATCCCGAGGACGAGGGCTCGGTCGCCCGGCTCGCCGCGGAGTTCGAGAAGATGGGGCTCGAGGAGGCGCTGCGCGAGGCGGGGGCCAAGCCCGGCGAGGACATCCTGGTCGGCCAGCACCGGCTGGTGTATCAGCCCAGCAAGGCGCGATGACCCGCATCGGCGTCTTCGGGGGCCAGTTCGATCCGCCGCACGACGGGCACGTGGCGGTTGCGCAGGCGGCGGTCAGCGGGCTCGGGCTCGACCGGCTGCTGGTGGTGGTGGATGCCGATCCGCCGCACCGGCCGCCGTCGGAGCGCCCTGCGGAAGTCCGCGGGCGGATGGCCGAGCTCGCGTTCGCGGGCATCCCGGAGGCCGAGGTGCGCGTGCTCTCGCCCGACGATCCCCGGTTCACCGTCGAGACCCTCCGCGGCCTCTCCGCAGACGGCGAGCTCTTCCTGATCCTCGGCGCAGACCAGCTCGCCCACCTCGGGAGCTGGCACGATGCGCAAGGGGTGCGGGCGCTCGCGACGCTCGTGGTCGCTCCGCGGTCAGACATCGACGCCCGCGATCCGGATGCGGTCGTCCTCGAGATGGAGCCGGTGGATCTCTCGTCCACCGAGATCAGAGCGGAGCTCGCACGGGGGATCGATCTCTCCGGGCAGATTCCCGCCGGCGTGCTCGGCCTGATCCAGCGCGAAAATATTTACCGGTAACGAGTGCGATTTGCCGCGAAGGAAACTTCGTGTAAAACTGCACGTCCGCGTTGACGATCTCGAGCTCCGATCCACCCTTCGATGTCCGACGCTGGCCGCGGCGCTTCGCCCGGCTGGTCGATGGAGTTGTCGTCAACGACCCCCGGGCCAGGATCCGCGCCCTGCAGCTGTTCTACGTGGTCGGGCTCTCTCTGAGCGCCTTTGCCGCGACGGTGGCGCGGCACGACAACTGGATCGCGGTTGCCCTGGCGCGGCTGCTCACGTGCCTGCTGGTGGTGGGGTGGCTCTCACGTCGTGATGATCTGGGGCCGGGCGAGGCCGTGGTGTTCCTCGGAGTGCTTCCCGCGATCTCGTTCATCACCGCGGCGAGCTACGGCGTGCCCGGAGCCGACGTGCGCGTGACGTGGGCGGTCCTGATCGCAGCGCTCGCGGCCATCCTCTGGAGCCGCCGGGTGGCGCTGGTGTCCGGGGGCGTCGTGCTCGGCGGGCTCGGCGTCGTTGACCTGACCGGCCAGGACACCGAGACCGCGTCGCTCAACCTTCTGGGGTTCGCGATCGGCGTGGGCCTTCTGGTCCTGGTCGTGAACGGTGCCGCCATGCGGCTCCGCGCGACGGTGACCGACCTGCGCCGGGCACAGGCCAACCTCGACCGCGCCGGAGAGCAGGAGCGCGCGAAGATCGCCACCGAGCTCCACGACGACACGATCCAGGTGATGACAGCCGCCAGCATGAAGCTCGACGGGATCCGCCACCGGCCGCAGTCGGCCGGGGAGGCCGCCCCCGATCTGACCGAGGCGCTGGATCTGATGCAGCAGGCCATCTCGCGGGCCCGGAGGCTCAGCTTCGACCTCTACCCGCCGGTGCTCGGGGACGGCATCGGCCCGGCACTCCGTGAGGCCGTGGCCAGGGTGGAGCAGGATGCGCCGTTCACCGTGCGCCTCGAGATCACCGAGCGGCGCCTCCCGCGCGAGTCCGAGGAGCTCGTGTACCGCACCGCCAGGGAGCTCCTCGAGAAGGCGCGGAAGCACTCACGCGCCCAGGTGGTAGACGTGTCGGTGATGGCCGTCCGCTCATCGGTGGTGCTGATCGTGGCCGATGACGGCTGCGGATTCGATCCCGGCAAGCCCGCCGGCGACGGTGAGTTCCACTTCGGCCTCCACGCCGCCCAGGAGCGGGTGAAGCTGGTGGGCGGCGTCTTCGCCCTCGACTCTGCGCCCGGCCGGGGCACGACCGTGCACGTGCGGCTGCCGGTCAGAGTGGCTCACGAGTCCATCTGAAGCGGTTTGCTAGGCTCCGACTCGTCGAATGGAGCGCCCCGCCTGAACACCACCGTCCAGCTCGCACACCAGATTGCCGCCATCGCCGCGGACAAGCTGGCGACCGAAATTGTTCTGCTGGACATGACCGACGTGGTCTCCTACACCGACCACTTCGTGATCTGCACCGGGCGCACGCCGCGACAGACGCAGGCGATCAGCGACGCGATCCGCGAGGAGCTGAAGCGTGACGACCGGGTGATCGCGACGCGCGTCGAGGGCCAGGCGCAGGGCGACTGGATCCTCCTCGACTACCTCGACGTGGTGGTGCACATCTTCACGCCCGAGGCGCGCGACTTCTACCGGCTCGAATCGCTGTGGGGCCAGGTTCCCAGCGAGACCTTCGCTGCGGGATGAGCGCCCGGCGTCTGTTCACCCTTGAACAGGCAGAGGAGCTGCTCCAGACGAAGGTGCGCGGGCTCGCCGAGCAGCTGGTCGCCGAGCGCCCGAAGAGCCGTGAGCTGGAGCATCGGTGGAACACGGTGGTCATCGCCATCGGGGGAAACGGCGGTGACTTCGACCGGCCGGAGCTCACCGAGCTCCGCGCGAGCCTCGAGAAGTCGCACGAGGAGCTGCGCGCCGTGATGGCCGAGCTCGACGAGCTGGGTGTCGAGGTGAAGGACGTCGATACCGGCCTGCTCGACTTCCCGAGCGAGATCGGCGGGCGTGAGGTGCTGCTGTGCTGGCGCGTGGGGGAGGAGCACATCGGCTTCTGGCACTCGCGCGAGGACGGGTTCGCCGGCAGGCGGCCGATCTGAGCGCAGGGACCGAGCTGAACGCGGCGCTCGCGGCCGAGTCGGCCGCCTATCGCGAGCTGCTCGCCGGCCGTGATGCCCGCAAGGAGCTGCTCGAAGCGCGCGACGCATACGTCCGATCGCACGATCTGACGTCAGCGACCAGCTGGGGGCGGATCATGGGGGCGCTCAAGATGGCGATCCTGGCCGGCGACGGCGTCGATCCCATCGCCCGGCGCGCGCTCGCCGAGACGACCGGCGCCGATACTCCCGCCCCGGCGTACGTCCGGGCGCTTGCACAGGTCGCGCTGGGCGAGGCGCCCGACGTCTCGGTGATGCTCGCCGCCGGAGACGCGTTTGCGCGCACGGGACTGGCGCTCGCCGCCCTGGCCCGCGGAGACGCCGGTGCCTACGCGGCGGCGCTCGGCGACATCCTGGCCGACTTCGAGTCGCGCGACCAGCACCTGTCGGGCGTCGCGTTTGCCGATACCGTCGCGGTGCTCGAGCGGCTGGCCGCGGTGAGAGGCATCGCAGCCCGGCCGACCAGCGATATACTCCGCGCCTGAATGGGGCTATAGCTCAGCTGGGAGAGCGCCACGCTGGCAGCGTGGAGGTCGTCGGTTCGAGCCCGACTAGCTCCATTTGTTCGAGTCACTGACAGTGCTCGGGGTGCCCTCAAGCGCCGGGTCGTATGCGCCCGGGCAGGAGGGTGCCCCGGCTGCGCTGCGCGACGCCGGCCTCATCCATGAGCTGCGCGAAGGCGGCCGCGACGTGCGTGACCTCGGCGACCTGCCGCGGTTTCGCTGGCGGCCCGACCGGGCGCATCGGCGCGCTCAGAACGCAGCCGCAGTCGCAGCCGCGATCAGGGGCGTCTCCGCGGCCGTGGAGCCGGTGCTCGCGGACGGCCGGTTCGCGCTCGTGCTCGGCGGTGACTGCACGGTGGGGGTCGGCACGGCCGCGGCGAGCGTGGCCGCGGGAGGCACCACCGGCCTCGTCTACTTCGACATGCACCCCGACCTGAACGTGCCCGCCAGCGAGCCTGATGGCGCCCTCGACTGGATGGGCCTCGCGCACATGCTCGCCCTCCACGGCTGCGTGCCCGAGGTCTGCGATGCCGGCGGCCGCTCACCGCTCCTCGAGGCCGCCCAGGTGGTGGTGCTGGGATACGAGGAGAGCCAGTCCACCGACTGGGAGCAGCAGATGCTCGCCGGGCAGCAGATCGCGATCGTCCCCGCTCGCGAGGTGCTGGCCGATCCCGTCGCCGCGGCGATGCGGGCGGTGTCGGCCCTGCCGGCCGGCACCACCCGCATCCTCATCCATCTCGACGTGGACGTGATCGACTTCATCGACGCGCCGCTCTCGCAGAACACCGGGCGAAACGTGGGGATCACACTGGATGCGGCGCTCGCCGCGCTCCAGGCGCTCACACGCGACCCGCGCGCATCGGCGCTGACCGTCACCGAGCTCAACCCGGTGCACGCCGCCGCAGATCCCGGGTGCCTCGACCGGCTGGTGGCCGGCGTCGTGCGCGCGCTCTGACGCCCGGCCTACGCGACGATGAGCCGCCTCTTCGTGGTCACGCTGCCGAGCGACGGCGTGACGACCGTGATCTTGCCGGAGACGCGCCTGCCGGAACCGTCGCGGTGATCTGCTTGTCGCTATCGACGTGGAAGGTCGCCGAGATGCCCTTGAACTGCACGGCGGTGGCGCCCGTGAACCCTGCGCCCGTGAGCACCACGGAGCTGCCGGCGGCAGCGGTGGTGGGTGCGAACCTGGCGATGCGGAGGGTGGGGACGATCAGCCTTCCGGCGCTCGTGACGGTGCCGGCGGGCGTCGTCACGGCGACCCGGCCCGAGACCGCGCCCGTCGGCACGACGGCGTCGATCTCGGTGTCGGACTTGACGGTGAACGTCGCCGCCACGGAGCCGACCTTGACGCCCGTTGCGCGCGTGAGCGCCGATCCGTGGATCACGACGGTGGCACCCACCGCCGCGGTGGTGGGGGCAAAGCCGCTGAGCTTGAGCGCCGCCGCCTTCACCTGGTAGCTGTGAGGCGAGATCGCCGTGCCGGCCGGCGTGACCACGCTGATCCTGCCGGATGCCGCACCGCTCGGGACGGTGGCGGTGATGCTCGTGTCGGAGCCGACCACGAAGGCCGCGCTGGTGGTCATCGTCCGGAAGAGCACCTTGGTGGCGCCGGTGAAGCCGGAGCCGGTGAGCGTTACCGTCTGGCCGGCCCGGCCGGAGACCGCGCTCTGGCCGGTGATCAGCGGGGCAGCGCCCAGCGCCGTGGCGGTCGTCGCCGCCATCACGCAGAGGGCGGCGGCCAGGGAGAGGAACGCGCGTCGGTTGCGCAGTCGCATGAAGACACCTCGGGGGATGGGGAGTAGAGGACATCTGACTCGATGCAAAGCGGTCAGATCGCTGGCACGCTAGTGCAGGATTCCGTGCGGGAGGCGCTCCCGGGATGAATTGCACATATTTGTGACGCTTCGCATGGGACGTCACAGCGATCGGTCTCTCGCCGCCCTCGCGCCGCCGGAGCGTCGTCTAGGGTCTCACCATGTCGAAGAACGTGATCGAACTGCTGGTCCGGCGCAGCCGCGGAGACGGCGCCCCGACCGCACTCGATGTGCTGAAGGACGCCGTCGAGGACCACGGCGCACGTCACCGACGACGATCGCCGCCGGGCCGCGCGCGAGTCCGGCATGCCCGAGGCGGCCGTCTACGGCGTCTCGAGCTACTACGACGACCTCACCCAGCCACGGGGCGAGCGCCACGTGCGGGTCTGCACGGGCACCGCCTGCTGGGCCGCGGACTTCGACGCCCAGGTGGAGCAGATCGAGGACGGGCTCGGCCTGAGCCTCGGCTCGGTATCGGAGGACGGCTCGGTCTCGCTCGGCGAGACGGTGTGCCTCGGCTACTGCCATGCCGGCAAGGCGGTGCGCGACGGCGACGTCGTCGATGCGGGCGATGGCGCCATCGAGCGGGTGATCGCGGGCGAGCCGGTGTACGGCGAGCGAGCCCGAGTGGCAGACGGCGCTCGACCGAGCCGGTGCTCCTGCGCCAGGCCGACTTCTCGGGCCTGCAGCCGCGCTCTCAGGTCACGCCCGAGGAGCTCCTGGCCGACGGTCAAGGACGCCAACCTGCGGGGCCGCGGCGGCGCCGGATTCCCCGCCGGGATGAAGTGGGAGTTCGCCAGCAAGGCCGCGCCGAAGGACAAGTTCATCGTGGTCAACGGCGACGAGGGCGATCCGGGCTCCTACATCGACAAGTACCTGATGGAGTACAACCCGTCGCTCCTGATCGAGGGCATGGCGATCGCCGGCTACGCGGTGGGCGCGACGCGCGGGTTCGTGCTCGTGCGGTCGGAGTACCCGCGCTCGACGCCCGGCCTCGCGCCGCCATCGATGCTGCCCGCGCCGCCGGCCATCTCGGCGAGAACATCTACGGCAGCGGGTTCTCGTTCGACGTGTGGGTCGAGGAGGGCGCCGGCTCGTACGTGGTCGGCGAGGAGACCGCGCTCCTGAACTCGCTCCAGGGCCTTCGCGGCACCGTCTCGGCCCGTCCGCCGTTCCCGGCCGAGCGCGGCTACCACGCCTGCCCGACGGTCGTGAACAACGTCGAGACGCTCTGCAACGCGGCGTACATCGCCAAGCACGGGTCCGAGGCCTACAAGGCGCTCAGCCCGGGCGCGACGCCCGGCACGAAGCTCGATCTGCCTCAACGAGCGGTTCGTGAACTCGGGGGTGTACGAGGTCGCGTTCGGCACCTCGATGCGCACGATCTGCGATGGACATCGGCGGCGGCCTGCGCGACGGGCGCGAGCTCAAGGCCATGCAGATCGGCGGCCCGCTGGCGGGCATCCTGCCCGCGTCGCTCCTGGACACGCCGTTCGACTTCGATCAGCTGGCCGCCGAGGGCTGCATGGTCGGCCACGGCGGCATCGTGGCCTTCGACGACCGCACCGACATGCGCGCGCTGGCGCGCCATCTGCTGCACTTCGGCACCAGCGAGAGCTGCGGCAAGTGCTTCCCCTGCCGCATCGGCCTGCGCCGGGCGCTCGAGATGGTCGAGGCCGACGGCGAGGTGCCGCGCGGTGAGCTCGAGGAGCTGCTCGAGACGCTCGAGGTTGCGAGCCTCTGCGCGCACGGGGGCGGCATGCCCGCGCCGATCCGCAGCCTGATCAAGCATTTCCCGGACGAGCTGGGGGTGACGCCGCAATGAAGGTGTTCGTCGATGGGTGCCGAGATCGAGGTCGAGCCCGGCACCACGGCCCTCGAGGCCGCCAAGCAGGCCGGCCAGTGGGTGCCCACGCTGTGCCTGGACGATCGCATGGCGCCGTTCGGAGCCTGCCGCGTGTGCCTGGTCGAGATCGAGGGGGCCCGCGGGCCGGTCGCCTCGTGCACCACCGTCTGCCGCGAGGGCATGGAGATCACACCCAGGCCGAGCGGGCCAGCCGGATCGCGAAGAACGTCGTGTCGCTGGTGCTCTCCGAGCTGCCGGTCGACCCGGCGCCGCACACCGAGCTCGCCCAGGTGGCCGACCGGCTAGGCGTCACCGAGCCGCGCTGGACAGGCATCACGCACGAGCGCGATGTCGACACGCGGCATCCGTACCTCGGTCTTCCAGCACGAGCTCTGCATCTCGTGCGGCCGCTGCGTGCGCGCCTGCGACGAGATCCAGGGGGCCTTCGCGCTCACGGCCACGGGCCGCGGCTTCCACTCCAACGTCACCGCAGGGCTCGACTCCGGGTTCAAGGACTCGGCCTGCGTCTCGTGCGGGGCGTGTGCCGACACATGCCCGACGGACGCCATCTCCGAGCAGCTGCTCGTGAAGATGGCCACCGCCACCGAGGGCTAGACTTCGCGCCCATGGCGCAGCAGCGTTCGCAGATCGACGACTGGGGCATCCCGGACGAGCCCGAGCCGCCGCCCCCGCGCCCGGGGAGCACCACGCGCGGCGCGGTCATCGCGATCACCGACGGTGAGCGCACCTGGCGCAACGACCGCCTCGCCACCGAGGAGCCCATGGAGATCCGCGTCGAGGAGCCGGGCCGGCCGCAGCGCGCGATCGCCGTGACCATGCGCACCCCGGGCCACGACTTCGAGCTCGCGGTGGGCTTCCTGTTCACCGAGGGGCTGATCACGAGCCTCGATGACGTCGCCTAGGTGCGGTACTGCTCGGTGCCGTCGACCAGCAGCAGTTCAACGTCGTCTCCGTCATCCTCACCCGCGGAGCTCGACTTCGTCGGCCAGGAGCGGAACTTCTACTCGACGTCCAGCTGCGGGGTGTGCGGCAAGGCGTCGCTCGACATGATCGAGACCCACGCGTCGCACGTTGCCGACGGCCCGTCGGTCAGCGCCGAGACGGTGCTGGGCCTCCCCCACACGCTGCGCTCGGCGCAGAAGGTGTTCGAGAGCACCGGCGGCCTGCACGGCGTGGCGCTCTTCAGCGACGCCGGCGAGCTGATGTCGCTCCGCGAGGACGTCGGCCGCCACAACGCCGTCGACAAGATCATCGGCGAGCGGTTCCTCGACGGGCGATCTCCCGCTCTCCGGCCGCGTCTCGATGGTGTCGGGCCGGTCGAGCTTCGAGATCGTGCAGAAGGCCGCCATGGCGGGGATCCCCGTGATCTGCGCAGTCTCCGCTCCGTCCAGCCTCGCCGTCGATGCGGCCCGCCGGTTCGGCATCACGCTCATGGGCTTCCTGCGCGACAGCCGCTTCAACATCTACACCGGCCCCGAGCGGATTCCTAGCCCGTGAACGCAGCGATCCTGCTCGCGGGCGGGCTCTCCACCCGCATGGGATCACCGAAGGCGCTCGTGCCGTGGAACGGCAAGCCGATGGTGGCGCACGTGGCCGCCGCACTGGTAGAGGTCGACGGGGCCGGTGGTGGTCGTGGCCGCCCCCGGGCAGAAGCTCCCGCCGCTGCCGCAGGGCGTGGAGGTCGCGGTTGACGCCGAGCCCGAGCAGGGGCCGCTCGAGGGGATGGCGGCCGGGATGCGGGCGCTCGACGGCCGCGCCGACGTTGCATTCATCTCTGCCGTTGACGTGCCGCTGCTGCATGCGGATTTCGTGCGCGCGGTGATTGCGCGGCTGGGCGACGGCGCAGGTCGCGCTGCCCGGCCGCGACGGACGCGACTACTACCTGGCGGCGGCGTACCGCACGCGAGCTCCGCGGGCTCATCGAGCAGCTGCTGGTCGCGCGGCGAGCGGCGCGCCGGCGCGGTCGCCGACAACGCGCCGGTCACCCGCATCGACGCGGCCGGCGCTGCCGCATCCCCGAGTCGCTGCGAAACGCGAACACGCCGCGATCAGCTCGAGGAGCTGCGCGCAGCGTGAGCGCCTGATCCGGTAGCTTTGGCGCGATGACAAACGCCTTCGAGCTCCCGGGCGAGTGGCTGCGCTGCCAGCTGCACTCGCACACCACCAACTCTGACGGTGACGCCACTCCCGCCGAGCTGGTCGCCCACTACGCGGGGCGGGGTACGACGTGCTGGCGATCACCGATCATCACTTCGTCACGTCCTTCGACGGCGACGGCATGCTGGTGATCGCGTCGAGCGAGCTCACCGCGCGCCCCGTCGGCGGCCTCGAGGCCGACATCCTGGCGCTGGGATGCGAGGCGTCTGCCCGAGCCGAACGACGAGTTCGGGTCGATCGAGGACGCCGCGCGGTTCACCGTCGAGCACGGGGGCGTCGCGTTCCTGGCCCACCCGTACTGGAGCGGCCTCGAGTCGGCGGCGTTTCTCGACGCGCCGTCGCTCGCCGGCATCGAGCTGATCAACGGCGGCAGCCAGCTTACCAACGGCAACGGCCGCTCGGCCGAGTTCTGGGACGCGGTGCTGCACGCACACGCGCGGCGCGGTGCCTGGGCATCGCCACCGACGACTGCCACACGCCGGGGCTCGACTCGAACCTGGCCTGGACGATGGTGCGAGCCGAGGAGCGCTCGCGCGATGCGGTGCTGGACGCGCTTCGCACCGGCGCGTTCTACGCCACGAGGGGCCGCAGATCCTGCCGTCGACGTGCGGGACGCCGGTGTCGAGGTGCGCTGCTCGGGCGCCCGCGCGGTCACGCTGCGCTCGGGGCCGTGGGACGGTGGCCGGGTGCACGCCGACGCCGAGATGATGGCGTGGCGGGGCGAGGTGACACGGCGCGACGAGCACGGCGCCATCGTGAGCGCCGTGATGCGGTTCCCCGAGCAGGCGACGTATGCCCGCGTCGAGATCGAGGACGCCCAGGGCCGTTCGGCCTGGAGCAACCCGTTCCCGGTGCCGACCGACCCCGGCGGCGAGCAGTCCAGCTACTGAGAGGCATGCGTCAGCGGTGCCAGGCACCGTTCACGCATCGGGATCCCACTTGGCGTGATGGCGCCTGGCCCAGTCGCGCCGCACCGTGCCCAGCGTGATGCCGCGCAGCGAGTGCCGCGTTGCCGGGTGGATCAGCGCGAGGTAGAGGTGGCCGAGCACCAGCGGCACCGCGATCCACGTCGCCCAGTCGTGCACCAGGATCGCGCTCGTGCCGCGAAACTGCGCGTCGCGCTCCTGCAGGTACATCAGCGTGCCCGAGATGGTGAACACCACCATCAGCCCCGCGACGATGGCCGTGTTCAGCTTCTGGCCGGCGTTGAACCGGCCCTGCGGCGGCTCCTGTCCCGACCGCGTCACCGCCCAGCGAAGCCACTTCCGCGTCATCGTCGTCGAACCGGTCGATCTCGCGCGCAGTGGTGCGCAGGCGCGGCTGTTTCCCGGGATCAGGCCCAGCAGGCCGCCCCAGAACGTGACGGCCGACGCCAGGTGGATCGTCTTCCAGAGCACCCGGTCGGCGGCGATCGTCGCAAGCGAGGGCAGGTAGAGCACGAGGCCGCTCACCATCATCGTCAGGAACGTGATGGCCAGGAGCCAGTGCAGCGTGCGCTCGGCCGCGTCGAAGCGGGGGACGTATGCCGAGCGGCTAGTAGCCATTCGAGCGGCCCACCCAGCCGTCCACGTCGTAGCCGTTGCGCTCCCAGTAGCCCTCCTCGAGGTTCGGCATGAGCTCGATCCGCGAGAGCCACTTCACGCCCTTGTAGCCGTACATCTCGGGGATCACCACGCGCATCGGGGCACCGTGCTCGCGCGGCAGCGGCTTTCCCTCCATCGTGTGGGCGAGCATCACGTTGGGAAGCGTCGTCTGCGCCATGGTGAGCGTGTCGGTGTAGGGGTGCTCGAGCGAGATGAAGTTCGCGTACTTGGCGGTGGGAAGCGGTTTCACGATGTCCCAGATGGTCTGCATGCGCACGCCCGCCCAGTGCACGCCGCCCACCGTCCAGCCGGTCACGCAGTGGAAGTCGGTGACCTGGTGGGCGGTGGGGAGGGCCGTGAGCTGCTGCCACGTGAACGTGGTGGGGTGCTCGACGTGGCCACCGACGCTGAACCGGTATGTGGCCGGGTGAAACGTCGGCCACGGCGGGTTGATGGAGTAGATCCGCCAGCCGGTGGGGAAGAGCCCCTGAAGCGCGTTGGGCACGACGCCCCCGATGTCGCCCAGCGGGCCGCCTGCCACGCGGTCGAGCCGGCTTCCGAGAAGACGCCGGCGATACCTGCTCCGACGACGCCCAGGAAGGCGGCCCGACCTACGCGGCGCTCACTCACGCAGCGGCGATTCCGGTGCCGATGGGGCAGGTCACGCCTGTCCCGCCGATCCCGCAGTACCCACCCGGGTTCTTCTGCAGGTACTGCTGGTGGTAGTCCTCGGCCGGGTAGAACTCACCGAGCGGAGCGAGCTCCGTGGTGATCTCGCCCTTGCCGCGCTCGGCCAGCGCTGCCGCATAGGCGTCGCGGGTGGCGACGGCCGCCTCGTGCTGGGCCTCGTTCACCCAGTAGACCGCCGAGCGGTACTGCGTTCCGACGTCGTTGCCCTGGCGCATGCCCTGCGTGGGGTCATGGCCCTCCCAGAACTTCTTCAGGATCTCCTCGGTCGAGATCTTGGTGGTGTCGTAGGCGACGAGGACGACCTCGGTGTGGCCGGTCTTTCCGCTGCAAACCTCGCGGTACGTCGGGTTCGGCGTCGTTCCGCCGGCGTAGCCGACGGCCGTGGTGTACACGCCGGGGGTCTGCCAGAAGATGCGCTCGGCACCCCAGAAGCAGCCCATGCCGACCACGATGTACTCGACGTTCTCGGGGAACGGCGGCAGGAGCGGTGTGCCCAGCACGTCGTGCTTCTCCGGAACGGGGATGGCCTCAGCGCGGCCCGGCAGCGCCTGGTCGGCGGCCGGGATCTCACTTGCCTTCTTGAAAAACATTCGCATCCTTTCGTGTCTGAACGGATGAACTACAGTCTCGCTCCGCGCTGAATTGTTGCACTCCAGGTACGTCTTTGGCGGTGTTCCGGTTTACCGCCGCTCAGGCGATGGCCGGCGGGAGCTGATCCACCGCTCCCAGAGCCGTCTCGAGCGCCTGGGCCAACTGCAGCAGGCGAAGCTCGCCGAACGGCCGCGTGACGATCTGCAGGCCTACGGGGAGCCCCTCGGCAGTGAATCCGGCCGGCACCGAGATCGCCGGGCAGAGCATCACGGTCACCCGTGAGCACGATCGCATCCACTCGAGGTAGGAGCCCATCGCGACGCCAGCGACCTCGGTGGGGTACTCCTCGGCGCTGACGAACGGCGAGAGCTGGGTCACCGGGCAGATCAGGTAGTCGTAGCGGCCGAAGAAGGCCTCGACGCGGTCGCGGATGAGCGCCTGCGCCGCGTCTGCGGCGATCAGGTCGGCGACGGTCAGCTCCAGCCCGCGCTGGACGTTCCAGCGAAGCGACTCCTTCATGCGCTCGCCCTCCTGGGCGGCCAGCTCGGCCAGCCCGGCGGCCATGAGATAGGCCCGCCAGTGCTCGAACACCATTCTGCGCCGGTCAGATCGGGCTCGTCGGCCTCCACGCCCGCAGTCAGATCCGCGACAACGCGGCGCGCTGGGGCGAGCGCGTCCAGCACGTCGGCCTCGACGGGCAGGCCGCCGAGCGACGCGCTCCACGCCACCGGCGGTCGCGCAGATCGGCCTCGAGCGACACGGGCAGCTCGAACCGCGCAACGGTGCCCGAGAGCGGGTCCGCGCGGGTCGGGACCGGCCATCGCGGCCAGGAGCAGCGCGACGTCGGCGGCGGTGCGCGCCATCGGGCCCTCGACCGCATAGGGCATCCAGGGCAACGAGTTGGGCCACGCCGGCACGAGCCCAGGGGTGGGCCGCAGGCCGACCACGCCGTTCCACGCGGCGGGGTTTCGCAGCGATCCGCCGAGGTCGCTGCCGTCTGCCAGCGGCACCATGCGACTGGCAAGCGCAGCACCCGCGCCGCCGCTCGAGCCGCCCGCAGAGCGAGTCCGGCGTCCCACGGATTGCGGGTGGCGCCGAACACCGGGTTGAACGTGTGCGAGCCCGCCCCGAACTCCGGCGTATTGGTCTTCCCGAGCATCACCGCCCCGGCCTCGCGCAGCCGCTGGGCCTGCAGCGCGTCGGTGTCGGGCACGTGATCGGCAAACGCCGGCGATCCGTACGTGGTGCGCACCCCGGCGGTGTCGAGCAGGTCCTTGTGGGCGATCGGCAGGCCGTGCAGGAGGGGCAGATCGAGGCCGCTTGTCCGGTGTGCATCTGCTCGCTCGGCGGCCTCCAGCGGCGCGCTCGGGCACCACCGTCACCATGGCGTTCACCGCGGGGTTCACCCGCTCGATCTGGGCGAGATGGGCCTGTACGAGCTCGCGGGACGAGACCTCGCCGGTGCGAAGCGCCAGGGCCTGCGCGGTGGCGGTGAGCAGGCAGAGCGGATCTGTCACAGCGCTACCATGGCGCGGTGCCCGGACCAGCGTCGCAGAAGCTTCCCCCGCCCCAGATCTCGGATCTGGGCGGCGGAGTTGCCCGCGTCACGCACTCCCTGCCATGGGCGCTCGACCACGTGCACTGCTACGTGGTGGAGGAGCCTGGCGGCGGCGTCACGGTGATCGATACCGGCCTGGGCGATCGCCGCACCGTCGCCAACTGGCCGGTGGCGCTCACCGAGCTCGGCAGCCCGGCCGTCAACCGCATCGTCATCACGCACTTCCATCCCGACCACATCGGCGCGAGCGCCCCGCTGGCAGAGCTCACCGGCGCGCAGGGCGTGGTGCAGGGGAGCCTCGATGCGCGCATGTCGGCCGACGTCTGGCGAAGCGACGCGCCGCTCCGAGCCGTACGTCCGGTTCTTCGTGCAGAACGGCATGCCGCGCGACCTCGCGGAGCGGTCTGCCGCGGCCGACACCGGCGAGGCCGTCGATCCGGCGCCGCCGACCCAGCTCGTGGACGACGGCGATCACATCCAGCTCGGCGGCGAGCGGTTTCTGGTGCGGGTGCTGGCGGGGCATGCTGATGGACATATCGTGCTCGTCGGCGAGGATACCCGGCGGATGTTCGGCGGTGATCTGCTCCTGGCCGAGATCACGCCCAACGTCGGCCGCTGGCCGGAGACCGCGCCTGACCCGCTGGGGGCCTACCTGCAGTCGCTGGCAGAGATCAAGCGGCTCGATCCCGCGGTGGTCTATCCGGGCCACGGGCCGGTCATCACCGCGGCCGGCGCCCGCGCGGACGAGATCGCCGCGCACCACGACGACCGCCTCGACGAGCACATCGCCGCGCTTCGCACCGGGGCCGATACCGCCTACGACGTCGCCCGCGTGGTGTGGCCCGGCGACACGCTGAGCTTTCACGAGCAGCGCTTCGCGCTGGTCGAATCGCTGTCGCATCTCGAGCGGCTCGTGGCCGGCGGGCGCGCCGAGCAGCCGGCAGCGGGGCGCTGGCGCGCGCTGTGACCGCGCCCGGAGACGGGCGAGGCGTGCGTGAGCTGGCGCTGAGCTGGCTCGTCTACGTGCCGGTGGTGCTGGTGTCGGTGATCACCTACTGGCGCCTGCCGGCCGGCGCGACCTACCACTTCGACGAGACCGGCGCGCGCGGCGCCATCAGCCGTACGGTGGTGGGGCTCGACTATCCCGTTGCCATCGGGGGCATCGCGATGCTCGTGCTCGCGCTGCATCTGCTGCGCGGCTGGTACCGCCCGCTCGCCATCGCTTCGGTCGCGCTCTGCCTGACGGTCGCGGTGCCCGGGATCGTGTCGCAGGCCGACCTCACGGCCCGCTACCGGAACCTGCCCGCGGCGCTCGGAGCCGTGCTCGCACTCACGCTGGTCGCGGCCGTTGTCGCCCAGTCCCCGGCGGTGGCGTGGGCGCGGCCGCGATCGCGCGGCGACACCCTGCGGATCGTGATCGCCGCCGTGATGCTGGTGGTGGCGATCCCGTGGATGTTTGCGCGCAGCCGGGTTCTACGTGAACCAGGCGCCGGTGCTGGATCTGGTGTTCCGCGGCTCGCAGCCCACGCCGGGCGAGCCCAACCTCTCGTCGGTGCACCGCGGCCTGCACGAGGGCCTGGCCGGCACGCAGCTCGTGCTGACGGCGCTGCTCCTCTCGCGCGGGATCGGCCTGGTGCCGCAGCGGGCGCTGCGAACGGCGTTCTCGGTCTACCTGGCGCTTATGCTCGGCTACGGCGTCCTCGTGGCCGCCCAGGACGCCTGGAACGAGCAGCTGATCAAGCGCGGGACGGTCTCGTGGGATCTGCCGAGCGCGCTCACCCCGCAGCTCGACTGGGGCTGGTTCTGGGTCGTGGTGATCGCTGCGGTTGTCCACGTCGCGTGGTTCGGCCGTGAGCGGTCAGATCCAGCCCTTGCGGCGGTACCACCAGAGCTGGCCGATGGTGGTCACGATGATCAGGAACCATGAGAACCCGTACCCGGCGTGCCAGCGGAGCTCGGGGATGTCGGCGAAGTTCTGGCCGTAGAGGCCGACGATGAAGGTGGGGAGCAGGAGCACCGACGCGATGACCGTGAGCTTCTTCATCACCTCGTTCTGATCGTTCGCGACCTTGGCCTGGTGGTAGTCGCGCACCCCGGCGATGAGGTCGCGTGAGAGCTCGAGCGCCTCTGAGGCGCGCAGCAGCTTGTCGTAGGCGTCGGCGTAGCGCAGCATGGTCTCGCGGTCGAGGCCGCCGTCGCCCTCGAGCTGCACCCGGTCGTCCACCACGCTTGCGCACGGCATCGCGGGTGGGGCCAAGGGTGCGGCGGATGTGCAGCAGGTCGTGCCGCAGGCCGGTCAGCCGCTTGCGGATGCGCTCGTTCGGCCAGTTCTCGATGTTGTCCTCGAGCTCGTCGATCTCGGCGTTGAACTCGTCGGTGAGGTCGAGATAGCGCTCGGCGATGTCATCGACCAGGTGGTAGCCGAGCATCCCGGCCGAGTGCAGGCCGTGCTGCTCGTACATGGCGCGCGCGTCGGTGGTGTCGAACGGCTGGTCGCCAGGCGGGGTCTTGCGCACCGAGACGACGAGGGTGGGGGTCATGACGAAGTCGACCTCCTGGTAGAACACGCGGTCGCCCGCGTGTCGACCACGGGCACCAGGAAGACGCCGAAGAGGTACTCGCCGTGGCTCTCGATGGTGGGCCGCGGCTCGTCGTCGTGCTCGGCCGGCGCGAGGAGTGCATCCATGGCGCGCGGTAGAGGCGCCCGGCGAACGCGGCCTCGAGGGCGGCCCGGTCGGGGTCGAGCAGGTCGATCCATGTCACCTCATCGGCCACCACCGAACGAGCGTAGCGGCGCGTCCGGTCGTCCTCGGTAGACTGCCGCGGTTATGGAGCGGTACGACCCTGCAGCAATCGAGGCCAGATGGCAGAAGATCTGGGCCGACGAGCGCATCTTCGAGGCGCCGAACCCGGCGCCGGGCGAGGACGCCTCCGACCTGCGCTACGTGCTTGAGATGCTGCCGTATCCGTCGGGCGAGCTCCACATGGGGCACGTCAAGAACTACACGATGGGCGACGTGGTCACGCTCTTCCGGCGCCGCGCACGGCGACCGCGTGATGCACCCCATGGGCTACGACGCCTTCGGCCTGCCGGCCGAGAACGCCGCGCTCAAGTCGGGCCGCCATCCGCGCGACCTCACCCGCGAGAACATCGCCGCCATCCGCAAGCAGATGGTGCGCATGGGCTGGTCGATCGACTGGTCGCGCGAGCTCTCGACCGCCGAGCCCGAGTACTACCGCTGGACGCAGTGGATCTTCCTGCGGCTGCTGGAGGCGGGCCTCGCCTACCGCCAGCGAGGCGACTGTCAAGTGGTGCCCGGTCGACCAGACCGTGCTCGCGAACGAGCAGGTCATCGACGGCCGCTGCGAGCGCTGCGGCAGCGAGGTGGAGTCGCGCAACCTGGAGCAGTGGTTCTTCAAGATCACCGCCTACGCCGACCGGCTGCTGGACGACCTCGCCGACGTGTCGTGGCCCGATCGCGTCGTCACGATGCAGCGAAACTGGATCGGCCGCTCGCAGGGCGCCCGCGTCACGTTCCAGGCTCGAGGGCGACGACGGGGCCGAGCTGCCCGTGTTCACCACCCGGCCCGACACGCTGTTCGGCGCCACGTTCTTCGTGATCGCGCCCGAGCATCCGCTGGCGCTCGAGCTGGCCGCGGGGAACCGAGCACGAGCAGCCGAGTGGCCGACTACGTGCGGCACTCGGCGGCGCTCTCGACCGTCGAGCGAGCCTCCGAGAAGGTCAAGACCGGCGCCTTCACCGGCCGCTACGTGATCAACCCGGTGAACGGCGAGCGGATCCCCGTGTGGGTGGCCGACTACGTGCTGATGGAGTACGGCACCGGCGCGATCATGGCGGTGCCCGCCCACGACGAGCGCGACTTCGACTTCGCACGTGCAGTTCGGCCTCGAGATCCGGCCGGTGATCCGCCCGCGCGACGGCGAGCTGCCCGAGGACGGCCCGTACGTCTCGCACTCCGCCGCGACGTGCTGGTCAACTCCGGCGGTTCGACGGCATGCCCGGCGCCCGAGGCCCAGGAGGCGATCATCGCGTGGCTCGACGAGGAGGGCCGCGGCGAAGGCACGATCGCCTACCGGCTGCGCGACTGGCTGCTCTCGCGCCAGCGCTACTGGGGCTGCCCGATCCCGATCGTCTACTGCGATGCATGCGGCATGGTGCCGGTGCCCGACGACCAGCTGCCGGTGGTGCTGCCCGATATCGAGGACTACGCGCCCCGGGGCCGCTCGCCGCTGGCCGCCGCCGAGGACTGGGTCCGCACCACGTGCCCGACGCTGTGGCGGGGCGGCGCGGCGTGAGACCGACACGATGGACACGTTCGTCGACTCGTCCTGGTACTACCTGCGCTACGCCGACCCGCACAACGACCATGCGCCGTTCGACCGCGAGATCGTCGATGCCTGGCTGCCGGTCGACCAGTACATCGGCGGGGTCGAGCACGCCGTGCTGCACCTGCTCTACGCGCGGTTCTTCACCAAGGCGCTGCACGACCTCGGGCTGGTGGGGTTCAACGAGCCGTTCGCGAACCTCTTCACGCAGGGCATGATCTATTACCAGGGCGCCAAGATGGCCAAGTCGCGCGGAAACGTGATCAACCCCGACGCGATGGTGGCCCAGTACGGCGCCGACACGGCCCGCCTCTACTCGCTGTTCCTCGGCCCGCCCGACCAGGATGCCGAGTGGTTCGACGGCGGCGTGGCAGGCGCCCACCGGTTCCTCGCGCGGCTCTGGCGGCTGGCGAACGAGTCGCTCGACGAGCTGGGGCCGGGTCTCCCCGAGTCGGTCTCGGCCGACGGGCCGGCGCGCCCGCTGGTGCGAAAGACCCACTGGGCCATCGACAAGGTCACGGGCGACGTCGGCGCCGGTTTGCCTTCAACACGGCGGAGTCGGCGCTGCACGAGCTGGTTGGCGACATCCAGAACGCCGACGGCGCGACGCCCGAGCAGCGCCGGTTTGCGATCGCTGCCGCGGTCTCGCTGATCCAGCCCTACGCGCCGCACATCGCGTGTGAGCTCTGGGAGCGCATGGGCGGCACGGCGCTCTGGGACGCGCCGTGGCCGCAGTCGCCGACCCCGCGCTGCTGGTGTCAGACGAGGTCACCTACGCCGTTCAGGTCAACGGCAAGCTGCGCGGCGAGGTCGTGGTGGCGGCCGACGCCGAGAAGGCCGACGTGCTCGCGGCCGCCCGGCAGGTGCCCAACGTCGCCTCGCACATCGACGGCAAGCAGGTCGTGAAGGAGATCGTGGTGCCCGGCCGGCTCGTGAACCTGGTCGTGCGCTACGAATGCGGCAGCAGTTTCGGGCACGGGTCGCGTCTGGATCGGTGACAGCAGCGCCGGGGCAATGCTGCCCGCGTGATTCCGCAGATCTCCCAGAAGCTCGTGCTCGCCGCGGTGGCCGGCCATCGCGATCCTCGCCATCGGCTGGCAGCACGAGCAGAGCGGCGGGCAGGTCGAGCGCGCCTCCTACTCGTCGGATTCATCCTCCGAGACGTCTGCATCCACCGAGCCGGCCGGGACATCCGCCGCTCCGCTCGTGGTGGTGGTCGACGTCACCGGAGCTGTCCGGCATCCCGGCGTCTACCGGCTGGGCGGCTCCGCCGCGGGTGCTCGATGCCGTGAACCGGGCCCAGCCGCTTGCCGTCGGCCGACGTCTCGGCGGTCAACCTCGCAGCACGGCTCACCGACGGCGAGCAGGTGGTGGTGCCGCGCAAGGGCCAGGCCGTTGCGGCAGCGGGATCGGGTGACGGCAGCGCGACCCCCGCAGCGCCGGTCTCGCTCAACTCCGGCACCCTCGAGCAGCTCGAGACGCTCGATGGGATCGGCCCGTCGCTCGCCCAGCGCATCATCGACTACCGCACCGCCCACGGCGGGTTTCGCTCGATCGCCGACCTCGATCAGGTGTCGGGCATCGGCCCCGCGCGTCTCGCGGCGCTCCGCGGGCACGTCACGTTGTGAGCGTCGAGCGGCCCGGCGACTCCACCCGCCTGGTCGTCGCCGTCGTGATCGGACTCGCGGCTGCCGGCATGGGCCGGCCGGCATGGGCGGGCCTTGCGATCTTCGCGGGCCGGACAACGTGGCTTCGCGTGACCTGCCTCGCGGTGGCGGCCGGGGCGGTGATCTTCGGCAGCGACCGGGTGGCCGCCCTGCAGCGCCAGACGCTGGAGCACGGCCACTTCTCCGGCCGGCTCACGGTCACCACGCAGCCGGGATCGGGGCGGGCGCTGGCGGCGGTCGAGGGGGCGGGGGAGACCGTCGTTTTGGTATGGAAGCTCTCGCCGCTCGAGCAGGGCGGCATCTACCGCGTGACCGGGTCGCTTCGGCCCATCGATCCCGTGGTCGCCGGCTACTACGCCACGCAGGGCGCGCACCTCGAGCTGCGCGCCACCGACGTCACCCACATCGGCGGGCGCGGCGGAGTGTGGGGCGCGGTGGACGCGGCGCACCGTGATGCGCTCGGGGTGATCGAGGGCGGCGGCGGCTCGGAGGCGGGACGCGGGCTGATCGCGGGCATCACCCTCGGCGACGCAGGTGCCATCCCCGAGGCCAACCGCGACCAGCTTCGCTCCAGCGGGCTCTACCACGTCGTCGCGGCGTCGGGCCAGAACATCGCCCTGGTCACCATCCTCGTGATCATCTGCCTGGGCGTGTGCGGCGTGATCGGGGTGCCGGCCCGGACGGCCGCGCTCGGGCTCGACATCGCCTACGTGCTGATCGCAGGCGCCGGGCCCTCGATCGTCCGGGCCGGCGTGGCCGGAGTGCTGGTGTCGGTCGCCTGGCTCTGCTCGCGGCCGTCGCTTCGCTGGCACCTGCTCGCGTGCGGGGCGGCGGTGGTGCTGGCGTTCAACCCCCTGGAGCTGTTCGACCCCGGATTCCAGCTCTCGTTCGCCGCCGTGATCGCGATCTACGAGCTGGCGCCGCGGCTGCCCGAGCGGTGGGGGCAGACCGTCTCGATCTCGGTGGCCTGCACCCTCGCAACCACCCCGATTGCGTGGTGGCACTTCGGCCGGCTGGCGCCGCTCTCCGTCCCCGCGAATCTGCTGGCGCTCCCCGTCGTTGCGCCCATCCTCTGGCTGGGCATCGCGGCCATACTGGTGGGATCGGTGTACCCGCCTGCTGCGGCGATCCCGCTCTACCCGGCAAACATCCTCTCGGAGTACCTCCTCTGGGTGGCCGCGCTTTGCTCGTGACGACGGCCTGTCATCTCGCCGGGTACGGGACGGTGGTGGGGCAGCGTTCCTTCGCCTCGTCGCAGCGAGGTGGGGCGCAATCCGGCCCCGGCATGCGAGAATGTCCACGTGAAGCTTTCCGCCAAGGCCGACTACGCCGTGCGAGCGGTGCTCGTGCTCGCCGCCCATGAAGGCGAACGACCGTTCAAGGGCGAGGCCATCGCCCGCGCACAGGATCTGCCTCCCAAGTTCGTCGAGAACATCCTGGGAGAGCTCAAGCATGCCGGAATCGTCGCCTCCCAGCGCGGCCCCGACGGCGGCTACCGGCTGGCGCGGCCGCCTGCCGAGATCACGCTCGCCGACGTGATCCGGGTGGTGGACGGGCCGATCGCGGCTGTCGCCGGCGTGCGGCCCGAAGAGGTCTCCTACCCGCCTGGAGCCGAGGCGCTTCCCGGCGTGTGGCTCGAGGCGCGCGGGATGCTCCGGTCGGTGCTCGAGACGACGACCTTCGCCGATCTCGTGCAGCGCTCGCAGAAGCTCGCCGCGGGCGGCGACCCGTCCGTCTGACCTGATCGAGTCCGCTGGGGCATAGGGCCCGGTGGATCTCAAACCTGTCTACCTGATCACCGGCAGCGACTGGCCCAAGGTCGATGAGGCCATGGCGCGGCTCCGCAGCCGGTTTCCCGAGGAGTCCATCGAGCAGCTCTCGATCGGCGACGAGGGCGCAGACGTGGTGGCCGCGTGTAACGCGCTCGACCTGCTCGGCGGCCCGCGCCTCGTGCTGGTGCGCGGCGCTGAGCTCGCTCGGTGAGGACGAGGCGAAGGAGATCGCCGCCTATCTGAAGTCGCCCACACCGGAGACGTGCCTGGCGCTGTTCGGCGCGGGCGGGGTCGATCCCAAGGGCCCGCTGGCGAAGGCCGCAGAGGCCGCGGGCGAGGTGCGGTTCTTCGACGCGCCCGACCGGAAGCAGGCCGCCGATTGGGTGGTCAAGCGCTTCGCCCGTGAGAACGTCACGTGCCCGGTGCCGGTCGCCCGCCGGCTCGTGGAGCTCGTCGGCGACGACATGGGCGAGCTCGCGCCGGAGGTCGAGAAGCTCATCGTGTTCGCCCACGGCACCGCCCCCGAGATCGAGGACGTCGAGGCACTGGTGCCGCCGCAGGTCGAGATCAAGCCCTGGGAGATCACCGACGCGTGGGGCAGGCGCGATCCGTCGTCGATGATCGCGCTCGCCGTGGCCGACATCGAGGCGCCCGGCGACGTGAACCGGGTGGTCTCGCAGCTCTCCGCACACGTCCGCAAGGTGTGGCGCGCAGCCAGCATGCTGGAGCGCGGCGGCACCCAGGCCGACGTGGCAAAGGAGCTCGGGATGAAGCCGTACCCGACGCAGAAGCTGGTCGCCCAGGCACAGCGGTTCGGCGCGTCCGAGCTTGGCGATGCCATCGTCCGGCTCTCGGCGCTCGACATGGCGGTCAAGGGCGGCAGCCGGCTGAACGCCCGCTTCGAGCTCGAGCTCGCGCTCGCCGAGATCGCGACGGAATGAGCGCGCAGACCGCGGCCGCCGCGGTCGCCACCATCGTCTCCCTGGCGTGCACCATCGTCGTCGCGCAGCGTGCCCGCGACCGGGCCGCGATCCGTGCCCCGCTGATCGCGTGGACCATCGCGTTCGGGCTCTTCACGGTGGCGGACGCCGCGCTCTGGTGGGGGGCTGCCCGCGGCTGGACCGCGCCGGTCTTCCGGCTCTACTACCTCACGGGCGGCATCCTCGTGGTGGCCTATCTGGCCGTGGGCGAGCTCCTGCTCGTCCTGCCCGGCCGGCGGGTCGCCCGCGTCACGGCGGCGACGATGCTCTTCCTCACGTTCGCCGCGCTCAGCGGCGTGCTGGCAGCGCAGGTCGATACCGCCAAGCTCGCAGCGGCCGGAGCTGCGCCGCCCAACGGCGCGCTCGTGGGCACGCCACCCGTCGCGCTTGCGATCGTGCTGAACTCGGTAGGAACCGTCGTGGTGCTCGTCGGCTCGGTGCTGTCGGCCCGCAGGCGCAACGACTGGCGGCCGCTCCTGGTCGCCGTCGGCGTGGGAGTGGTGGCCCTCACCGCCAGCGCAACGCGGCTGGGGAGCTACACGCTGTTCGCCCTCGGTCAGGCGCTGGGGGTGGTGCTGATCTTCCTCGGGCTGGTTACGCGGAGGTCGTCTGGTCAGCGATGAGGCGCTGGGCCTGCGACTTGCGCCGGGAAGCGGTGTTCTTGTGGATCGCCTTGTGCGCGGCGGCCCGGTCGACCAGTCCCTGGAGCTTTGCGTGCGTCTCTGCAGCCAGCTCGGTCTCGCCGCCCTCGACCTGGGTCTCGAGGCGCCGGAACAGGGTCTTGATCTGCGTCTTGTAGCGGAGGTTCTCGAGACGCTGTCGCGCCGCAGTCCTGACCCGCTTTTCCTGCTGTTTGGAGTTCGCCACTCATCATCCTTCGTATTGCACGGCAACATGCCCGTTGCCGAGCGCGGGGATGATAGCAAACGCGGCCGGTAGACTCAGCCGCCGATGACTCAAGCACCCACCCGCAGGCGACTCGCCGCCTCGACCGCAGCGTTCGGCACCGCCACGCTGATCTCCCGGGTGGCGGGCCTTGCGCGCGAGGTGATCGCGGCGGCGTTCTTCGGCTCGAGCGCGTCCTACAGCGCCTTCCTCATCGCGTTCAACGTCCCGAACCTGATCCGCAGCCTCGTCGCCGACAACGCGATCAGCGCGGCGTTCGTGCCGGTGTTCGTGGAGCTGCGCGAGACGCGCGGCGAGGCCGAGGCATGGAGAGTCGCGAGCATCGTGATCTGGATGACCGCGATCGTGCTGGGCGCGGTCTCGGCCATCTTCATGCTGTTCGCGCCGCTCTTCATGCAGCTCTTCGTGCCCGGGCGAGGCGTGTCCGACAGCCTGGTGGTGTCGCTCTCCCAGATCATGTTCCCGATCGTGGTCATCCTGGGGCTCACGGGCGTGGTGACCGGGATCCTCAACTCGTACCACATCTTCGGCCTGCCGGCCTTTGCGCCGGTGGTCTGGAACCTGGTGATCATCGGCTTCCTCCTGGCCGAGCAGGGCGACCCCTACGCCTATGCATGGGGCGTCCTGGTGGCGACCATCATCCAGTTCCTCATCCCGCTGCCGCTCCTGCGCGGCAAGGCCCGGCACGGGCTGGTGTTCTCGCTGGCGTGGGACAACCCGCACGTCAAGCGCATCCTCAAGCTGATGATCCCGGTCACGATCGGGCTCGGGCTGATCAACATCAACCTCACCATCGATCTCGCCGTCGGCTCCCTGGCCAGGTCAGGCACGGTGCCGGCCGACCTGAACTACGCGTTTCGCCTCTTCATGCTGCCCCAGGGCCTCTTCTCGGTCGCGGTCTCGGCCGTGCTCTTCCCGGAGATCTCGCGCCTCGCCGCGCTCGGTGATTTCGCGGGCTTCCGCACGCGGGTTGCCGGCGGTACGCGCACGATCATCTTCCTGCTCCTGCCGGCTTCGCTCCTCTCGGTCGCGCTCGCGACGCCCATCACGCGGCTCCTCTTCCAGCGCGGCGACTTCACGGCCACCGACACCCATCAGGTGGCCCTCGCGCTCAGCACCTTCTCCATCGGGCTCATCTTCAACGGCCTGGCGCTCCTCCTCACGCGGTCGTTCTTCGCGCTCCAGGAGCCGAAGATCCCCACGATGGTGGCCGCGGCGAACCTCGTGCTCAACCTGATCCTCGACCTCGCGCTCTACAAGCCGTACGGCGCTGCCGGCATCGCGCTCTCGACCTCCATCGTCACCGCGTTCAACGCGATCGTGCTGGCGATCCTCCTGCGCCGCCGGGTGGGGAGCCTCGAGCTCGGCTCGATCGCCCCCGAGGTGGTGCGCATCGCGGTGGCGTCGATCTACCTGGTGGTCTCGGCCTACGGCATCTGGTGGATCCTGAACCAGCTCCTCGGCGAGACGCTGGTCGCCCAGATCATCAGCATGGGCATCGCGCTCAGCATCGGCACCGCGTGCTTCATCGCCGCCGGCCGGATGCTGCGCCTGGCCGACGTCGACATCCTGACGAACCTCGTCGCCGAGCGCCGATCCGCCTAGCTCAGGTCTGTAGGGCCGCGAAGTACGCTGCATCGATGCCTCTTTCGCGTATTCGCAACTTCTCGATCATCGCGCACATCGATCACGGCAAGTCCACGCTTGCCGATCGCATCCTGCAGATGACCGCCACCGTGGCCGAGCGTGACATGCGCGCACAGCTCCTCGACTCGATGGATCTCGAGCGCGAGCGCGGCATCACCATCAAGGCGCAGGCCGTCCGCGTGATGTTCAAGGCCGCCGACGAGAGCATCTACGAGCTCAACCTGATCGACACTCCCGGCCACGTCGATTTCAGCTACGAGGTGAGCCGGAGCCTTGCCGCGTGTGAGGGAGCGCTCCTCGTGGTGGACGCCGCGCAGGGCATCGAGGCCCAGACGCTGGCAAACGCCTACCTCGCCATCGAGGGCAACCTCGAGATCGTGCCCCTCGTGAACAAGATCGACCTGCCCTCGGCCGATCCCGACGGCGTTGCGGCCGAGGTGGCGGGCCTCGTGGGCGGCTCGGCCGACGACGTGATCCGGATCTCGGCCAAGACGGGAGCGGGGATCCCCGACGTGCTGCAGGCCATCGTCGATCACATCCCGGCGCCTACAGGTGACGTCGACGGCCCGCCGCGCGCGCTCATCTTCGACTCCACCTATGACCAGTACCGGGGCGTGGTGGCGTTCGTGCGGATGATCGACGGCAGCTTCCACCCAGGCGACCGGGTGCAGGCCATGGCGGCGGGCACGACGTTCGACGTGGAGGAGCTCGGCTTCTTCTCGCCCAGCATGCGAGCCGCCAAGCATCTCTCGGCGGGCGAGGTGGGCTACATCATCACCGGGCTCAAGGACGTCTCGCAGCTTCGCGTGGGCGACACGCTCACCCATGCCAGGCACGGCGCCACCGAGGCGCTGCCCGGCTACGTCGAGGTCAAGCCCATGGTGTTCGCGGGCCTCTTCCCGACCGACTCGGAGCAGTACCCCGAGCTCCGCGACGCGCTCGAGAAGCTCAAGCTGAACGACGCCGCCCTCACCTACGAGCCGGAGGTCTCACGGGCGCTGGGATTCGGCTACCGCTGCGGGTTCCTGGGCCTCCTGCACATGGACATCGTGCGCGAGCGGCTCGAGCGCGAGTACGAGCTCGACCTCATCGTGACCGCTCCCAACGTGGCCTACCGCGCGCAGATCACCGACGGCAGCTGGGTCGAGGTGCACAACCCGGCAGGCATGCCCGAGTCCGACATCCTCTCGACCGAGGAGCCCTACGTGCGGGCCTCGACCATCACGCCGAAGGAGTTCGTCGGCACCGTCATGGAGCTGAACCAGGAGCGGCGCGGCGAGTACCACCACATGGCCTACCTCAGCGAGGATCGGGTGCAGCTCGTCTACGACATCCCGCTGGCCGAGGTGGTGCTGGATTACTACGACAAGCTCAAGAGCCGCACGCGCGGCTACGCGTCGTTCGACTACGACCTGCTCGGCTTCCGCGAGGGCAAGGTGGTGAAGGTGGACGTGCTGCTCGCCGGCGAGCGGGTGGACTCGCTCTCGCTGATCACCCACCGCGACAACGCCGACCGCCAGGGCCGGGTGCTGGTCGAGGCGCTGCGCGAGCGCATCCCGCGGCAGATGTTCGACGTCGCCATCCAGGCCGCGATCGGCTCACGGGTGATTGCCCGCGAGACGGTGAAGGCCAAGCGCAAGGACGTGACGGCCAAGTGCTACGGCGGTGACATCTCGCGCAAGCGAAAGTTGCTCGAGAAGCAGAAGAAGGGCAAGAAGCGGATGAAGCAGGTCGGAAGCGTCGAGGTGCCGCAGGAGGCATTCCTCGCCGTACTGGAGATCAACCGGGAGTCAGCGTGAGCGCCGAGGCCGGGCACCTCTACGTGCACGTGCCGTTCTGCGCTCACCGGTGCGGCTACTGCGACTTCGTCACGGTCACCGGGAACGAGCATCTCCAGGCGCGCTACGTCGATGCCCTGCTCACGCAGATCCGCGCTGCCGGCGGCCCCGTGGAGACCGTGTTCATCGGCGGGGGCACCCCGACGCTCCTGGCAGATGATCTGCTCGGCAGGCTGCTGGCAGGGCTGCCCGATGCCGGCGAGATCACCATCGAGTGCAACCCCGAGACCGTCACCCCGGCGAAGGCTCGAGTATTGGTTGAGGGTGGGGTCACGCGGGTCTCCGTGGGTGCCCAGAGCTTTACCGGCGAGCTGCTCGAGACGCTCGAGCGGCGGGCCCAGCCGGACACGGTGCGCAGTGCAGTTGCCATGCTGCGAGCCGCGGGGGTCCAAAACCTCAACCTCGACTTGATGTTTGGGGTTCCGGGCCAGACCGGGGCCGACCTCCAGCACGACCTCGACTCGGCCTTGAGCCTTTCGCCTGATCACATCAGCTACTACGAGCTGGAGGCCAAGCCGGGGACCCGGTTCACCCACCGCCACGGCGCTGCGCTCGCGCGGGTTGCCGACCAGATGGAGCACTACTATGAGGTGGTGGTGGAGACGCTCCGAGGTGCCGGCTACCGGTGGTATGAGACGGCCAACTTCTGCCGTCCGGGACGCGAGTCGCAGCACAACCTCGGCTACTGGCTGGGGCACGACTACCTGGGCGTGGGGGTGGGTGCGGTGTCCACCGTCGGGCTGGAGCGGCGAAAGCTGCGGCCGAGCCTTCCGCGGTACCTCGAGGCGATCGAGCAGGGCAACCAGCCCCCGGCCGAGGTCGAGGCTCTCACGGAGTCCCAGCGCGAGCTCGAGCGGCTGATGCTCGGCCTGCGGCTTGACCGGCCGGTGCAGATCGAGTCGGTGTCCGGCGTGCTGGACGCAGACGCGGTCGATCGCATGGAGCGCGCCGGGATGGTCGTGCGGGAGAGCGGCAGCATGTGGCTCACCGACCGCGGCCGCCACGTCGCCGACGAGGTCGTCGTGTCGATGGTGCGATGAGCGAGTTCACCGAGCTCAGCCCCCGCCAGGTCCAGATCCTCACCGACGTGGTGGCGTCCTACATCGCCACGGGACATCCGGTGGGCTCGCGCACCCTTGTCGAGAAGAACGAGATCGACGCCTCGCCCTCGACCGTGCGGTACGAGCTGGCAGAGCTCGAGTCCCGTGGCCTCCTGAACCACCCGCACACCTCGGCGGGCAGGGTGCCGACCGACGCGGGATACCGCCTCTATGCCGAGCTCCTGCTGCAGCAGCCGCTGGGCGCGGCGCAGCTGCCGGTCGATCTGAGCGCCACGCGCTCGGAGATCGAGTCCGCGCTCACTGCCACCACCGAGATGCTCTCGCAGGTCACCTCGCTGCTCGCGCTGGTGACCGCGCCGCCGCTCGAGACCACCGAGATCCGCCGCGTCGAGGTGCTGCTGTTGCAGCCGCAGGTCGTGATGGTCGTGGTGATCACCTCGACCGGCGGGGTGACCAAGAAGATCTTCCCGTTTCCCAGTGCTGTCGATCCCAAGCTGGTGGAGTGGGCGGGCGAGTTTTTGAACGAGCAGCTCGGCGGAGTGCGGGCCGGCAGCCGCACGCTGCAGCTGCGGCTGCAGGAGCCGGGGCTCTCGCCGGTCGAGCGCGAGCTGATCGAGCGGCTGCGCCCGGCGTTCACCGAGCTCGTAGCCGGGGGCGAGCAGATGCTCTACATCGGCGGCGCCGCCCGGCTGGTGGAGGAGATGCGGTTCGCCGACCTGGTCGAGATCAACGGGCTCGTGCGCGTGCTCGAGGAGCGGATGGATCTGCTCGAGATGCTTCGCGGCGCGCTCGATTCGCGCCGGCTCTATGTCCGGGTCGGCAGCGACAACGTCGTGCCGCACATGCACACGCTCGCGATGGTCGCCGCCAACTACGGCCTCGTGACCCAGAACCTCGGCACCGTCTCGCTGATCGGCCCGATGCGCATGGACTACGCCACGGCCATCCGCTCGGTGCGCGGCGCGGCCTCTGCGCTCTCGTCGTTCATGGAGGACATCTACGACGAGTAGGGCTCGTGTCCGCGTGGCGAGAAGGCGCCTGGCACCTTCTCGCAACGGGCTACCTGCCTCGTGAGCGCGGTTTAAAGAGGAGCCGCGCGGTAGTGAGGGGCTCCAGTCCTCACCACCGCGCTCCGACTCCGACCCCCGGCATCCGGTTTGCAATGAGACCCCAGGCGACCTCTGTTCGTCGTACTCTCGGCGGCCCACCGATTGAACACTGGTCGTCGGCATCGCTCATCCGGCGTTTGCCGTTTCGCGTTGTAAGCCCAAGATACCCTCTGGCCGCCGCAGAGTCAAGTACTCCAAAAGGGTGAAATCAAGTAGCTGCCAGATTTCACTTGACCGGTGGGGAAACCTGTGGATAAGCCAGAAGTGTCGAGGCATGAAGGACGTGAACGCAGCACTAGTCAAGTAGGCAATTGTCCGCTACCCTGGGTGTATGGGGTCACCTGGCCAAACACGGGAGCACCGTAGAAGCGCCCGCACCGTTAGCACGCCCACGGGGGTCGGCGTGCGCGTGCGTGCGCTGCGCGTCTCCACTGGCCTGACCCAGGCAGAGCTCGGCGGCTCACGCTTCACCAAGGAGTATGTGAGCCAGGTCGAGCTTGGGAAGACCAAGCCGTCTGATGCGGCACTCGCCTGGTTTGCAGAGAAGCTGGGCGTCGATCGCATCACGCTTGAAGGGGAGAGCGGAGTCTCCGCCCGCGCGGTCTGTGAATCGGCAGTCGCGCGGGCGGAGGCAGAGATCGAGGCCCACCGTGATCGTGACGCGCTCGCGATCCTCGAGCAGGCGGCCGCCGTCGCCACTCGAAGCGGCGATGCGCGCCTGGCCTTCCGCCACGCCCAGGCCCGCGGATGGGCTCTGCAGTCCATCGGCCTGCTGCCCGAGGCGCTCGACGCCTTCGCGGACGCCGGCACGCTGGCCGAGGAGCTCACCGCGACCGATCAGGCAGCCGTCCTCTACCGCGTCGGGTTCGTGCGGTACAAGATGGGCAGCCTCGCCACCGCGGCCGCCGCCCTCGACGAGGCCTTGCGCCTGGCGGCCGGTGCGCCCCAGCCGTCGGACGCGCTTCGCGTGCGGATCCTCAACACGAGGGCCAAGATCCGCCGGCGCCAGAAGGATTTCACCGCGGCGTCCGAGGACATCGAGCAGGCGCTCGAGCTCGCCCGCTCGCTGAACGACGACCGCGTTCTGGCCGAGACCCTCCTCGACGCGTCGCTCGTCGCCGAGCGCCAGAACCAGTACTCGCTGGCCCGCGACTACGCGGAGCGTTCGAAGGCGCTCTACGAGCGTGTCTCCGACCACGAGTACGTCGGAAAGCTTCTCAACAACCTCGGTCAGCTGCGCGCGATCACCGGAAAGCCCGACGAAGCCGTTCCCCTGCTTCGCGAGTCGTTTCGCATCGCCGTTGACCAGGACAACCGCGTGGATGCTGGGTTTGCGGCCTCTTCACTGGCCTCAGCCCGGCTTCACACCGGTGATCTCGAAGGTGCCATCGAGAGTGGATATAGCGCGATCGAGTTATTGAGTTCTCGCGTGGAATTCCGAGAAGAAGAAGGGAATGCTCGAATCGTGATCGGCCGTGCCCTCATGGCACTGGATCGCATCGAAGAGGCTGAGCAGTCATTTACGGCCGCCGCGAACTGCTTCGAGGCGGTCGAGACGGTCAGTCATCTGGCCGGCTCATGGGTGGCACTCGGTGATGTCGCCGGGAAACGGGGGGAGACGGTGAAAGCAGCAGAGCTGTACCGGCGGGCCGCAGAGGCTCTCCAGGACGTTCGCTGGTAGCACCGCTCTCGTGGTATCAGGAGGGGAACATTGAAGTACTTGGCACGACGCCCGGCGCTGCTTCTGGCAGCGACCACGCTTGCGCTCGCAGCAGCGCGAGTGAGCCACCATCTGGGTAGGGGATTCCACCAGTGGTGAGGTGAGTAGGCAGCGCTCGCCACGCGTCGATCTACAATCGGCGCGTGGCACAGCGCGACTACTACGAGGTGCTCGGTGTTGGCCGGGACGCCTCAGACGGTGAGATCAAGAAAGCCTTTCGGCGGCTCGCCCGGGACATCCACCCGGACGTGAACGCCGACCCTGCCGCGACCGAGCAGTTCCGCGAGGCGGCGGAGGCCTACGAGGTGCTGAGCAGCCCCGAGACCCGCGCCCGCTACGACCAGTACGGCCATGCCGGCGTCTCGCAGAACCAGCTGCACACCGAGCAGTTCATGGATTTCTCGAACCTGACCGACCTGCTCGGCGCGTTCTTCGGCGAGGACATGTTCGGGGGCGGTGGCCGCGGCCGCCGGCGGGGCAGCGATGCCCAGGTCGACATCGAGCTCACGCTCGCCGAGGCCGCCTTCGGCGTCACGCGCACGGTCGACGTCGATCTCGTGGCGCCCTGCGACGTGTGCGAGGGCACGGGCGCCGAGCCCGGCACCAACGTGACGACGTGTCCCACCTGCGGTGGCGCCGGCCGTGTTCAGCACATCGCGCAGACCGCGTTTGGCCAGTTCGTGCAGACCGGGGCCTGCGCTGCCTGCGGCGGGCGCGGAAAGCAGATCGAGCATCCGTGCAGCACCTGCCGTGGCCGCGGCGTGCGCCGGGTGACGTCGTCGATCGAGGTGCAGATCCCGCCGGGCATTGCCGACGGCCAGCGGCTGCGGCTCACCGACCGCGGGCACGTGGACGACATCGGCGTCGATCCTGGCGATCTCTACGTCGCGGTCGCGGTGCTCGACGATCCGCGGTTCCAGCGCGACGGAAACGACATCGTCACGGTGCTGGATCTCCCCTTCAGCCAGGCCGCACTCGGCGCGACGGTCACCATCGAGACGCTCGAGGGCCCCGAGCAGCTCGAGGTTGCCGCGGGCGTTCAGGCCAACGAGCTGCTCGTGCTCCGCGGCAAGGGCATACCCGTGCTGGGCGGCCGCGGCCGCGGTGACCATCGCGTGGTCGTGAACGTGCTCGTTCCGCGGCGCATGACCGACGAGCAGCGCGCGCTCCTCAAGCAGTTCGAGGCCACCGTGGACGACACCACCTACGCGACCGACAGCGGCTTCTTCGGGCGGCTGCGCGCAGCATTCAGGTGAAGCGCTACTCGCTGAAGGTGGCGGCTGCTGCGGCCGACGAGGCGTATGCCCGCATGCTCGACTGGTTCCCGCAAGGGTTCGAGCAGGAGGACGGCCCCGGCGGCACCGTGTTCTCGGGCTACGCCGAGCTCGCTCCGGACGAGGGATTCACCGAGCAGCCGGTGCCCGATGGCTGGGAGACCGGCTGGCGCGAGTTCCATCGGCCGGTCCGCGTCGGAGAGCTCTGGATCGGCCCGCCGTGGTTCCCGCCGGAGCCGCTGGCGGTCGTCATCGATCCGGGCTCGGCATTCGGCACGGGCGCCCACGGCTCCACGCGGGCCGCGCTCGAGCTGCTGCAACGATTCGAGCCCCAGCCCGCGATCGATCTGGGCTGCGGCTCCGGCGTGCTCTCCGTGGCTGCCCTCAAGCTGGGGTTTGGCCCGCTCCAGGCATTCGATCTCGATCCCCTGGCCGTGATCGCCGCCGCCGAGAACGCCGAGCGAAACGACGTGCGCTTCCCGGTCGCGCAGGCCGACGTGCTGCACGATCCGCTGCCTGCCGCGCCGCTCTGGCTGGCAAACCTCCAGCTCGACCTCATCCAGCAGCTGCTGCAGCGCGGCGACCTGCCGGCGGCGATCATCGTCTCGGGCCTGCTCGACACGCAGACCGCGGGCGGTGCCGAGCGGGTGGAGTGCGACGGCTGGGCGGCGGAGGTGATCAGGCCGTGACGCGGCACCGCTACCGGTTCTTCGCGACCGGCGTGACCGACGGCATCGCCGAGCTCAGCGACGACGATCGCCATCACCTCACCGACGTGCTTCGCATGCGGGTGGGGGATACTTGCGAGGTGGCCCACGACGGCCGCGTCTGGATGGCGCGGGTATCTGCCGCGGGCCTGCAATTGATCGAGGAGGTGGCGGCGGTGGCTCAGGCTCCGGCGGTGACAGTGTGGCTCGCGCAGCCGGGCTCGCGCTCGGATTCGGCGGTCGAGAAGCTCACGGAGCTCGGTGTGTCTGCGGTGGGCGCGCTTCGCTCCGAGCTCATCAAGGGCGAGTTCACGGAGAGCCGCATCGAGCGCTGGAGGCGCGTCGCCGAGGCAGCGGCCAAGCAGTCCAAGCAGTCGCGCGTGCCCGAGATCCTGGGCGTCTCCTCGTTTGCCGACGTGCTCTCACCCGACGCGGTGGTGCTCAACCTCGAGGGTGCATCGGGCGGGCTGGCCGACCGGATCGTCGGCCGGCGCCAGGCGACGCTCCTGATCGGGCCTGAGCCCGGGTTCTCGGAGAGCGAGCTCGAGCTGGCGCGGGCAAACGGCGTGGCCATCGCGACCTTCGGCCCCGTGGTGCTCCGCACCGAGACTGCCGCGATCGTCGCCGCAGCGCTCACGCTGCGCGAGATGGGCTTCCTGGGGTGACCAGCTTCGCCACCGAGTTCCTGGGCTGCAAGGTCTCGCTGGCCGACGCCCAGGCGGTGCGCGAGCGGCTCATCGCAGACGGCCACGTCGAGTCGGACGCTGCCGATGTGCGCGTGGTCAACACCTGCTGCGTGACGGCCGAGGCGGTCGCGAAGTCGCGGAAGGCCGTCCGGCGCGCCGCCCGCACGGCCGAGCGCGTGTTCGTCACCGGCTGCGCCGCAAACCTCGAGCGGGCCTTCGACCAGGTCGCGCCCAACGTGACGGTCGTCTCGGCCCGCGCCGAGCGGACGGCCGACATCGTGGCCGAATCGGTCGGCGCGCTTGGCTGCACCGGCACGGTGCCGGCCCTCGGGCGCACCCGCGCGTATCTTCGCGTGCAGGACGGCTGCTCGTTCGCGTGCAGCTACTGCGTGATCCCCGCAGTGCGCGGCGGCACCCGCAGCCGCGCCGCAGAGGCAGTCCTCCGTGAGGCGCGCCGCCGTGTGGATCAGGGCCACCGCGAGCTGGTGCTCACGGGGATCAACCTGGGCTGCTTCCGCGATCGCGCCGCGGGCATGCGCCTGGCCGACCTGATGCTGGCGGTTGCCGGGCTGGACGGCGTCCTTCGCGTGCGGCTCTCCTCGATCGAGGTCAACCATCTCACCGAGGGGCTCCTCGATGCGTTCGCGCACCCGCGGGTGGCGCCGCATCTGCACGTGCCGATGCAGTCGGGCGACGACGGCGTGCTCTCGGCGATGCAACGGCGCTACACGCGTGCCGGGTTCCTCGCGCGGCTCGAGGCGGCGCGGGCGGCCGTGCCGGGGCTCAATCTCACCACCGATGTGATCGTCGGGCATCCCGCCGAGGACGAGCCGGCCTTCGAGCACACGCTCTCCGCTGCGCGATCAGCCCAGTTCTCGAAGGTGCACGTGTTTCGGTACTCGCCGCGGCCCGACACGGTGGACGGCGCCTCGGATCCAGTGGCCCCAGAGGTGAAGGCTGACCGCTCCCGGCGCCTGCGCACGCTCTCCGACGAGCAGGGCCGCCGCCACCGGCAGCGGCTCCGAGGCACGCGCCAGCTGGTGCTGGTGGAAACCGATGGCCGCGGCTACGCGGCCGACTACACCCGGCTCGAGGCGTCAGGCGCCCCCGGGGAGATGGTGGAGGTGGTCGCGTGATCGACCGGATCAAGGACGAGAGCACCGCTGCGCTCAAGGCGGGCAACCGCGACCGCGTGGGTGCGCTTCGCATGCTCATCGCCGCCCTCCAGCGGGCCGAGAAGGACACGCCCGGGGGCACGCTCACCCAGGAGCAGTCCGAGGCCGTGCTGCGGCGCGAGCGCAAGCAGCGGGTCGAGGCTGCCGAGGCCTACCGGGCCGCGGGGCATCCCGAGCGCGCCGAGGCCGAGGAGGCGGAGATGGACGTCGTGGACGAGTTCCTGCCGGCGGCGCTCAGCGACGCAGAGCTCGCGCAGCTGGTGGATGCGGCCATCGCCGAGACCGGCGCAGGGAGCATGAGGGACATGGGAAAGGTCATGGGGGCGGTCGCCGCCGCCTCGGGAGGCCGGGCCGACGGCAAGGCTGCTTCGGCGCTCGTGCGGGCGAGGCTCCAGGGCTGAGGTTCGCCGCGCACACGGCAACCGCTGACTCGGCCGGTAGCATGCATTCATGAGCCGATTGACCGTTTCTGTGGGAAATGACCTCGCTGCCGAGCTCGGCAGCACGCGCGACGCCATGCTCGATGCGGTGCGGGATCGCACCGGCGCCCAGGCGTACCTGCGCGGCAACGAGCTGATCCTCGACGGTGAGGACGCCGCGGTGGAGCAGGCCCGCACCCTGGTGGATGAGCTCTCCCAGCTCGTTGCCGAGGGCCTCAGCGTGTCGCCCCAGACGGTGGATGCGGTCATGGGCGTGCTCGAGACCCAGAACGGCGGCTCGGTCAACATCCTGCACGACGTCGTCTGGCGCCACCGCGGCCAGTCGGTCGCGCCCAAGACGCTCGGCCAGAAGCAGTACGTCGATGCCATCCGCGCCAACACCGTCACCTTCGGCGTCGGCCCCGCCGGCACCGGCAAGACCTACCTGGCCATCGCCCTGGCCGTCGCTGCGCTGCAGGAGCGCGAGGTTGCCCGCATCATCCTCACGCGGCCGGCGGTCGAGGCCGGCGAGCGGCTGGGGTTCCTGCCCGGCGACCTGCTCGCCAAGGTCGATCCGTACCTGCGGCCGCTCTTCGACGCGCTCCACGACATGCTCGACGCCGAGCGCCTTGCGACCTACATGGATCGCGGGATGGTCGAGGTCGCACCGCTCGCGTTCATGCGCGGGCGCACGCTGAACGACTCGTTCATCATCCTCGACGAGGCCCAGAACACCAGCCCGGAGCAGATGCAGATGTTCCTCACCCGGCTGGGATTCGGCTCGAAGGTGGTCGTCACCGGCGACATCACGCAGATCGACCTGCCGCGCCACCAGCGCTCCGGGCTCGTGCACGTGATGAAGGTGCTCGAGGGGGTGCCGGACATCTCGTTCGTCCGCTTCTCCGACGGCGACGTGGTGCGGCACAAGCTGGTGCAGCGCATCGTGAACGCCTACAAGCTGCATGCCGAGGACACGGGCGAGGGCCGACCGGAGTGACCGTGGCGGTCACGATCGAGAACCGCAGCAGCTGGACGATCGACGAGCGGGCGGCGGTGGGCGTCATCTGCGGGGCATTTGCCGCAGAGGGGATCAGCGAAGGCGAGGTGGGCCTCGCGCTGGTTGAGCCGGCCGAGATGGCAGAGCTCAACGGCACCTACCGGGCGCGGCCGAAGCCCACCGACGTGCTCTCGTTTCCCATCGACGGCGACGACGAGCTGGAGGCCGGGCTCCCGCGGCAGCTGGGGGATGTCGTGATCTGCCCGGAGGTGTCGGCTGCCGAGGGCACTCCCGCCGAGACGCTCCTGGTGCACTCCGTGCTGCACCTGCTTGGCTACGACCACGAGGATGCCGATGACAGCGTCATGCTGGATCGACAGGATGAGCTCTTGAAGGGGGTGGGGACCCGTTGCCATATCACCTGCAGAGCGGTGATGAGAGCACTCGCAGAGCGCGGCGGGCGGCTCCGTTCCGGGTGCTGGCGCGTGAGTCCGGCGACCTGGTGCAGAGCTTCAACCACGCGTTCGAAGGCGTCATCCAGGTGGTGCGGACGCAGCGCAACATGCGCCTGCACTTCGTCGCCGCGATCATCGTGCTCCCGCTGGGCCTCCTGCTGGGGGTGACCCGGCTCGAGATGCTGGTGCTGATCCTCGCGGTGGGCTTCGTGATCGTGGCCGAGATGTTCAACACCGCGGTCGAGATGGCGCTGGACGTCGCCACCAACTCGTTCGATCCGCGGGTGAAGCTCGCCAAGGACGTGGCCGCGGGCACGGTGCTCGTCGCGGCGGTGACGGCCATCCTCGTGGCGTATCTCGTGCTCGGCACCCACCTGCAGGAGCCGAGCCAGCGGGCGATCCGAAGCGTCCGGAACTCGCCGGTGCACATCACCGCGATCGCACTCGCGCTGGTGGTGATGCTCGTGATCGCGACCAAGGCGTACTTCAACCGCGGCACCCCGCTTCGCGGCGGGCTTCCCTCGGGCCACGCCGCGGTGGCGTTCTCGGGCTGGGCCGCCATCACGTTCGTGACGCAGGGCAACTCGAACCAGGTGCTGATCTCGACGCTCGCCTTCGTGATGGCGCTGCTGGTGGTGCAGACGCGTGTCGAGGCGGGCGTGCACACCACGCTCGAGTCGGCCTACGGGGGCGTGCTCGGAGCGATGATCACCGTCGCGGTCTTTCAGATTTTCGCCTGATTTGTGACGGGTTCGGTCTAGTTCCGGGACGGGTCTGCGGCTTATGGTTCGGTGCATGTCAGCACCCGTCACCAGCAACGCCGAGGTCATCGCCGACCGCTACCTCACCAGCCCTGCGAGCCTGCGCTCGCGGCCGTTCGGTCCGGTCGATGCGCTCGATACCCACGCGGGCCGCGCGGCGCAGGTCAGGATCGTCTTCGCCTCCGGCCAATGGGAGCCCGAGCAGCTCTCCGAGACCGTTGCGCGCTGGTGCGGGATCGGTACCGCCGGGGTCATCGGCGTGCTCGATTTCGGCGATCACGACGGTCACCCGTTCCTCGTCCTCCCGCCGAGCCTCGGCATGCCGCTCGAGCGCTGGCGGGCCATGCGCCGGCCGAGCGCTGTCGATGCCGCCCGGCTCGCGCTGGGATTCGGGCGCCTGATCGAGGCGGTGTCTGCCGCCGGCTTCGGGACGGATGTCGCCGAGCCCTCCGACTTTGGCATCGGCCCCGGCCCCACGCCGTTTCTCGAGCTGCCGCTACTCGGCCGCCCCGATGCGCCGGCGATCCTCCACGGCAAGCGCGAGGGCCAGGGTCTCATCGCCCGGCTCTACTCCGCCACCGTGTGGGAGAGCGATCTGCCGATCGGCCTCTCCGGGTGGCTCAGCCGGTCGAGCGCCGGCGAGTTCGAGTCGCTTGCTGCGTGCCTCGACGCGCTCGAGGCAGCCGCGAGCGCCGTCGCCGATGCGGCCGTGCTCGGTGAGCCGCTCGGCGTGAAGGCCCTCTTTGACCGGCCGCTCGCCGATTCGCACGGCACGTGGGCATCGCTCCGCGGGCGCGTGCCGGACGGGGCCCGGTGGGCGAAGGGGGCGGGGGTTGCCGTCGCGGCCCTCCTGCTCGCTACCCAGGCCGTCGGCTTCGTCCGGTCGTCTCCTGCCCATCAGGTGGCCGACCGCAGTCCTGCCCGCGTGCAGCCAAAGGCACCGGTAACGACGAAGACGCCCGCGGCTACGGCGACGCCCGTGAAGGTGTCGCGGCCGAAGCACAAGCAGACGAAGCCGCACAGGCAGAAGGCGCCGGTGAAGCACCACCGCCACTCGGCGAAGCCGCATCGCACCCACCACGTGCGCACGGTGACGCCTCCGGTCGTCACACCGCCGTCCACCCCCACCACGACCGCGCCCCCGTCCAGCCCGTCGCCCGGCGCCCCGCGGTCGAGCTCCGGGTACAAGGGCACGGGCCTGCAGATCGACGGCGGCGGCGGGAGCCGCGGGGGCAGCAACGGCAGCGGCGTCCTGGTCTCGCCGTCCTGAGCCGGGCTGTGCACCGGTAGAGTGCAGGGAGTGCGGCCTCCTACACCCGACGAGCTGGCCCTGTATGAGCTGGCCGAAGCGGCCCGCGCGTATGCCCATGCCCCGTATTCGGGAATCCGGGTCGGTGCGGCGCTTCGGCTGACTGACGGGAGCGTGGTGCAGGGCGCGAACGTCGAGAACGCCTCGTACGGGCTCACGTGTTGCGCCGAGCGGGTGGCGGCCTTCACCGCGGTCGCGGCGGGCGGGCCAGCGTTCGATGCCGTCGCAGTCCATGCGGGCGAGCTTGGAGCGTCCCCGTGCGGCGCATGCCGCCAGGTGCTCGCGGAGTTCGCTGCCGACATGCCGGTCGTCTTCACCAGCGAGGGAGCTCCTGTGACGGCGATGCTGAGCGAGCTCCTGCCGGTGAGGTTCGGCCTGTGAGCGAGCACCGCTCGGGCTTCGTGGCGCTCGCCGGGCGCCCCAACGTCGGCAAGTCCACGCTGGTGAACCAGCTGGTTGGTGAGCACGTCGCGGCGGTCTCCGACCGCCCCCAGACCACGCGACGGCGTGCGCTCGGCGTAGTCACCGGCGAGGACTACCAGCTCATCCTGGCAGACCTGCCGGGCTTTCAGAAGCCGTTCGACCGGCTCACCGAGCGCATGCAGCGCTCGGTCGACGAGACGCTCGGCGATGCCGACGCGGTCGTCCTCATGCTGAACGCCCGCGAGGCCATCGGACGCGGCGACCGGCACATCGCCGAGCGGGTCATGCGCCCCGGCGCCCCGCCGTGCGTCATCGTCGTCAACAAGGTCGATGGGATGCGCCCGCACCGCATCGCCCCGGTGATCGCCGAGGCCGCGGAGCTGGGCGACTTCTTCTCCCTGCACCCGGTCAGCGCGCTCACGGGTGACGGCGTCCCCGCGCTGCTCGACGATCTCAAGAGCTTTCTGCCCGACGGGCCGGTGCTCTTTCCCGACGGCATGACGTCTGATCAGACCGACGCCGACCGGGCGGCAGAGATCATCCGCGAGGCGGCGCTCAACCTCACTCGCGACGAGGTGCCCCACGCGATTGCGGTAGAGATCAACGAGTTCGACCGCGGCGCGCCACAGCACGCGCATCTCGGCGCGGATGATCTGCGAGACCGAGTCGCAGAAGCGGATCCTGGTGGGAAAGAGCGGCAGCATGGTGAAGCAGATCGGCGTCGCTGCCCGCGTCCATCTCGAGGAGCTGGTGGACCGGCCGGTCATGCTCGACCTCACCGTGCGCGTGCGGCCGCACTGGCGCCGCGACTCGAACGAGCTCGACCGCCTTGGCGTGTGAGTTACGATATGCGCCGGATGCCCCCGTTAGCCATCGAGACCTTCGCGTCGGCCGTCGACCACACGCTGCTCGATGCGACGGCACAGGCAGCCGACATCGACCAGCTATGCGACGAGGCGTCGCGGTTCGGGTTCGCGGCAGTGTGCCTCTACCCCCGCTGGGTGCCGCGCGCCCGCGGCAGGGTGGAGGGCACGACGGCCGTCTGCACCGTGGCGGGCTTCCCGCACGGGCTCGACTCGACCGCCGCCAAGGCCGAATCGGCACGCCGGTCGCTGGCCGAGGGCGCCGATGAGATCGACGTCGTGATGGCGTGGCAGTGGCTTGTCGCCGGAGATGTGGCAGCGGCGGCAGCCGACGTTGCAGCGGTCGTCGCTGCGGCCCGGGCCGAGCGCAGCGACGCCGTCGTGAAGGTGATCGTCGAGTCGTCGCAGCTCGACCGCCGGCAGCTGACGGCTGCGTGCGCCGTCGTGCGTGATGCCGGCGCCGACTTCGCCAAGACATCGACCGGATTCGTGGGCGGCGGCGCCACCGTCGACGCCGTCGCGACGATGCGGGGCGCACTGCCCGCGGAGATCCAGGTCAAGGCTTCGGGCGGGATCCGCACCGCCGCGGCAGCCGCCGAGATGCTCGGGGCCGGCGCGACGCGGCTCGGCATGAGCTCCGCAATCGCCGTCATCGAGAGAGTTGACGGTCGATGCCGTCGCTTGACCGTCAGATATCCGCCAGCCGAAAGGCGATGGAGGGCCGCCGGGCGGCGCGTCCGCAGGCAGAGCTCGAGAAAGCAGTCGGGAAGCTGCCGCCGATCCGTCCCTTCACCGAGTCGGTGGTGGGCGAGGAGATCGCCTTCATCCTGCGCGCCCGCGAGCCCTACGCTCCCGACGTGCTCGCCGAGGCGCTGAAGGCCGGCGTGGCAGGCATCGCCGTGGACAGCGACGAGACGCTGCGCGGCATCGCCCCGGCGACGCCGATGCCGGTGCTGCACCGCGGGCTCCTGGTGGATCCCTACCAGCTGTTCGAGGCGCGCATCGACGGCGCCCACGGGGTCGTCCTCATCGCCGAGGCGATGGACGATGACGACGGGCTGTTCCACGAGATGCAGAACGTCGCGTGGGACATCGGCCTGGACGTCGTGGTGCAGGTGGCCACCGAGGACGAGATCGAGCACGTCCTCGATCTGCTCGACCCCGACTCGTTTCTCATCCGCAACCGAAATGACGGCGACCACGATGGCTCCGTCGACTTCGAGCGCACGTTCTCGCTGCTCGAGGAGGTGCCGGCCGGGAAGACCGTGATCTCGCAGGGCGGCATCCGCCACCGCGACCAGGTGGTCGCGCTCGAGGGCGCCGGCGTGGACGCTGCGATGGTCGGCCGCTGGGTGAGCGACGACGGCATCAAGAACACGCTCGACGTGCTTCGCGGCGACAGCCGCTAGCCCGGCGGCTCAGCCGAAGAAGGCGCTCGCCTGGTCGTAGAGCGACTGGGGCACCAGCTTGAGCTGCGCGACCGCATCGGTCAGCGGCACGGCGATGATGTCGTCGCCGCGCAGCGCCGCCATGTGGCCCCACTCGCCGTCCTGCACCATCGCGGCGGCCTTCAGCCCGAACCGCGTGGCGAGCACGCGGTCGTGGGCGGTGGGCGAGCCGCCGCGCTGGATGTGGCCGAGCGCGGTGACCCGCGTGTCGAACCCGGTTGCGGCCTCGATCTCGGCTGCGAGGCCCGCGCCGACGCCGCCGAGGCGTGCGTGCCCGAAGCTGTCGAGCTCGGCCGCGGCGACCAGGCCGTGCGACTCGCCGCTCTCGTAGGTGAGCTGGTAGCCCTCGCTGACCACCACGATCGAGAAATCCTTGCCCTTCGAGTGGCGCTGCTCGATCAGCTGGCAGCACCGCTCGACGGTGATGGGGATCTCCGGGATGAGGATCACGTCGGCGCCGCCCGCGATGCCGCTCATCACGGCGATCCAGCCCGTGTGGCGGCCCATCACCTCGCACACCATCACGCGGTCGTGGGACTCGGCCGTGGAGTGCAGCCGGTCGATGGCCTCGGTCGCGATGGTCACCGCGGTGTCGAACCCGAACGTGTAGTCGGTGCCCGAGAGGTCGTTGTCGATCGTCTTCGGCACCCCGACCACCGGCGCGCCGAACTCGGTGTGCAGCCGGCTCGCGACGCCCAGCGTGTCCTCGCCGCCGATCGCGACGAGCGCGTCGAGCGCTTTCAGGTTCTCGAGCACCCGCTGCGCGCCGTCCGGCTGATCGAACGGATTGGTGCGCGAGGTCTTGAGGATGGTGCCGCCCCGGGGCAGGATCCCGCCGATGTCGCGCGAGGTGAGCGGCCGGGTCTGGCCCTCGACCATTCCGCGCCAGCCGTGCTGGACGCCGACCACCTCGTGACCGTCGTCGAGGGACTTCCGCGTGACCGCCCGGATCACGGCATTCAGGCCCGGGCAGTCGCCGCCGCCGGTGAGCATTCCAATTCGCATTGCGGCAAGGTAGCAGCACGAGACGTCACTCTTACAGGTATTGAGGGATCGAGGTCGAAAGCCGATGACCAGCCCATGGACTCGACTCCAGACCGCCGTTCGACACCCCGCGCAACCGCAAGCGCCTGGGTCAACCTGACCGCCGTCACGTGCCGCCAGGCAGCACCCGGAGCGGTGCTCTACGCGACGCTCACCGACATCTCCCGCGACGCGGCAGGGCTGGTCGTCACAGGCAAGCTCTGGACCGGTGACCGGCTGACGCTCACCGGCCGCCTCTTCGAGGTGCCGCTGAGCGCCGAGGTGGTCGTCTCGTCGGTCAGGCAGGGATCCGAGCCGGACGAGACCGTCGCCGGCTGCTCATTCCTCGCCCTCGACGGCGAGCAGCGGATCGCCATCGAGCGGATCCTGCTGGGCCGCATCGCCCAGGACGATCTCGGCCTCGGCACGCGCTTCGCCATGGGCACCTGAGCCCGCGAGCGACTCGATCACGCCCTGAACCCAGTCGAGGAGCGCCGCATGGCCCGCGGTGATTCCCGCAAGCCGCTCTGCGCTCATGCCGGTCGTGAACGTCGCGACGAGCGTCGCCATCGGATCCACCGCCGCGGCCGTGAGGCCATACTCGGCCGCCGCGTCGCGAAACGCGCGATCGAGCACGGCTCTCCACTGATCGGCGGCCTCGGCGCAGAGCGCGCGCAGCTCGGCCCTGTCCCACGCGAGCGCGCGGAGCTCGGCGTCGATGCGGGCATCACCCGACTGGATCTCGGCGGCCAGCGCCCGGGTGCACTGCTGCCATCGCCCGGCGAAGGGGCCGGCGCCCTCGAGCGCCTTCGTGCGGGCTGCGATGAGCCGGGGGAAGAACCGAAGCGCAGTGGCCAGCTCGACCGTCTGGATCGAGCCGAAGTGGTAGTGCACGAGGCCGTGGTTGAGCCCGGCCTCTGCGGCGATCCGCCTGGTCGTGAGCCCCGCCCGGCCGTTTCGCGCGAGGATCCGCTCCGACGCATCGAGGATGCGCTCGCGTGGATCGCTGTTGGTCATCTGACTAATACGCTTGACTCAACCACCTGAGCCGGGGCATTGTCAAGCCGTACCCCGCCGCCGCGATCACGGTGGTCACGGCCCAGAACACGCTCAGCGCGAAGAGCGAGCCGTCCGGATGGCGGTAGGGGATGACCAGCATCAGCGCCGGCACCCACCAGAGCCAGCTCAGCCGCGGCGCGACCAGCGCGATCGGCAGGAGCAGCACCACCAGGTACTGCTCCCAGATGATGGGCGTCACCGCGAGCGCGAGCACGAGGCAGCCGGTGATCACGCCCCGGTCGCGCGTGTCGGGATCGGGGTCGGTGACCAGCATCAGCCCGGGCAGCACGAGGGCGGCGGCGAGCACGTACGTCGCTGCCGACGGCAGGCCGAGCGCGTGGGTGAGCGCGCTCAGCGCGAAGCTCTGGTGGCCCTCCTCGGCGGTGAGGCGGCGGAGCATGGCGGGGTAGTCGGCGGCGCCGTCCCACCGGATGGCCGCCCAGGGAATCACCAGCAAGGCGCCGCCGGCGAGCGCCGCCATCACGGCCGCGCGGAGGCGCCCCGTGAGCAGCAGCCAGAACCCCAGCGGCCAGATGAAGAGCTTCACCGCGGCGGCCAGCGCCAGGATCACCGGCCCGCCTGCGCGGTCGCGCAGGCGCCACGCGACTGCGATCCCGAGGAAGATGGCGCCGCTGACCGCGCCGGTGTGCAGGTCGTCGAGCACCATCGGCCAGAACCCGATGACGGTGTAACACCGCGGATCGCGCACGCCCAGCACCGCCAGGCCCGCCCAGATGACGGCGACCGAGAGGGTGAAGTAGATGAACGCCGCGAGGCCGTAGGGAAGCGCGGCAAACGGGACGAAGATCCACGCCGTGACTGCGGGATAGACGAACGGCAGGAGCTGGGCGTGGAGGTCCTGGAGCGGGACGTAGGGCGACGCGCCGGAGAGCACGGCCTGGCCTGCGGGGCGAAATGCGTAGTGGAAGTCCAGCAGGAAATCGCCCTTGCGATCCGCGTCCCTGAGAGACATCGCCGCCAGGGCAGGGCCTGCCAGGAGGCAGAAGCCCCATTGCGCGAGCCACAACGGAGGCGCCCATCGCTGCCGGAGGCTCGTCAGTGCCCGGACGGTGCGCATCGAGGGGGTGATCGGCGCAGACGGGCACAAACTTTACCTTTAGGTAAGAATGGTCACACTTTCACCCAGGCTGCCCGGCGTGTTCGAGCCGTGGTGGCCGACGCGAGTGCCGAAGGTGGGAGTCGAACCCACACGGTCTCTCGACCGCGCGATTTTGAGTCGCGTGCGTCTACCGTTCCGCCACTTCGGCGCGGGGACATGGTACAACCCGGCGATGGCGGGTCAGTCTCAGGGTGCAGCGCGCTCCAGCGTGCTCGATCACCATTTCGGTGACGGGCCCGCACTGACCGTGGGCGTGGAGGAGGAGTACATGCTTCTCGACGCTGCCGGGTTCGAGTTGGTCTCCGGCGTAGAGCGGCTGCTGGACGAGGCGATCGAGGCCGGCTTCGAGCACCAGCTGAAGCCCGAGCTGATGCAGTGCGTGCTCGAGTCGGGCACCGTGGTCTGCACCACCGTCGGCGAGGCAGACCGGGAGCTACGAAAGCTGCGCCGCTGGGTGGCCGAGCGCGCCCGCGCCCACGAGATGCGGCTCGGCGCGGCCGCCACGCATCCCTTCTCGCTCTACGAGCAGCAGAAGATCACCGCCCGCGACCGGTACCGCCAGCTGGTCGAGATGCTCCAGTACATCGCCCGGCGCGAGCTGGTCTTCGGCATGCACGTGCACGTCGCCGTCCCCAGCCCCGAGGCCTGCCTCGCGGTGATGGAGGGCGTCCTCATCGAGCTGCCGGTGCTCCTCGCGCTCTCTGCCAACTCGCCCTTCTGGCGCGGCGAGGTCAGCGGCCTTCACTCAACGCGGGCCGCGGTGTTCGCCGCGTTCCCGCGAAGCGGCCTGCCGCCGCGGTTCGAGAGCTACGAGGACTACGCCGACGCGGTGGGCTTCATGGAGGCCACGGGCGCCATCGGCGACTACACGCACCTGTGGTGGGACGTCCGCCCGCATCCGCGGTTCGGCACGCTCGAGATCCGGGTGATGGACGTGCAGACCAGGGTGGAGGACGCAACTGCGCTCGCCGCCTACGTCCAGTGCCTCGTGAAGCTGCTCGTCGACCGGTTCGAGGCCGGCGACCGGACGCCCTCGCACCACCGCATGCTCCTGGCCGAGAACAAGTGGCTCGCGGCCCGCTACGGCCTGGACGCGCCGCTCATGGATCTGGCCGCGGGGAAGCGGGTGAAGACTCCTGCCGCGACGCTCGCCCGCCGTCGCCTGCGTGAGCTGAAGCCGGTGGCGAAGCAGCTCGGCTGCTCGAGCGAGCTCGCCCGGGTGGAGTGGATCCTCGAGAACGGATCGGGTGCTCAGCGCCAGCTGCAGGTCTACAACGCCAACCACGACCTCGTGGAAGTGACCGAGGAGATCGCGGTGGCGTCAGAAAACGTGTGACGGAGCAAGCATCCGGGAGAGTGTTTAGACTTTCCGCTTCACCCGCCAGCCCCGAAGGAGCAAAATGGACAATCAGGAGGTCATGGAGAACTGCCGCCGCGACAATGTCGCGTTCATCCGGCTGCAGTTCACCGAGCCCTACGGCGCCGTCAAGAACGTCTCGATCCCGGTCGAGGAGCTGGGCAAGGCGCTCAACAACGAGTTGATGTTCGACGGGTCATCGATTCGTGGTTTCAAGCAGATCGAGCAGTCCGACATGTATTTCCTGCCCGACCCGACCACGTATGCCGTGCTGCCCTGGAGAGGGAGCAGCGAGTCTCGCACCGCACGCCTGATCTGCGACGTAGCCGATCCTGACGGCCAGCCGTTCGCGGGGGACCCTCGTTCCAACCTCAAGCGCGTGCTGAAGAACGCTGCCGACCTGGGCTACACGATGAACGTCGGCCCCGAGGCCGAGTTCTTCCTCTTCAAGCTGGACGAGGAGGGCAATCCCACCATCGATCCGCACGACACCGCGACCTACTTCGACGTCGCCCCGATGGACCGCGGCGAGGACTGCCGGCGCGACATCGAGCTCACCCTCCAGCAGATGGGCTTCAACCTCGAGGCTGCACACCACGAGGTCGCCATCGCCCAGCACGAGATCGATTTCCGGCACGACGACGCGCTCACCACCGCCGACAACCTCATCACGTTCCGGATGGTCGTCAAGGTGATCGCCGCCCAGCACGGGATGCACGCCACGTTCATGCCGAAGCCGCTCCACGGCGAGAACGGCTCGGGCATGCACGTCAACCAGTCGCTCGCACTCGGCTCGGAGAATGCCTTCGTGGACACGTCCGGCGAGCTGGGGCTCTCCCCGGTCGCCTACTCGTACATCGCCGGCATCCTGAACCACCTTCCGGGCATCACCGCGGTGGCGAACCCCACCGTCAACTCCTACAAGCGCCTCGTCCCTGGCTACGAGGCCCCCGTGTACATCGCGTGGTCGCCGGGCAACCGCTCTGCCGCCATCCGCGTGCCGGCCAAGCGCGGTCAGTCGACCCGCATCGAGCTGCGCACACCGGACCCCACCGCCAACCCGTACCTGGCGCTGGCATGCATGCTCGAGGCAGGGCTCTCGGGCATCAAGGACGCGGCGAGCCCGCCGGCTCCGGTCAACCGCAACATCTACCACCTGACCGACGAGGAGTCGGCCGGCCTGGGCATCACCAGCCTGCCGAAGGATCTCTCGTCGGCGCTGGACGCGCTCGAGGCCGACGCGGTGCTGAAGTCGGCTCTCGGCGACCACATCTTCAGCGAGTTCCTGCGGCTGAAGCGCGAGGAGTGGGCTGACTACATCCAGCAGGTCAGCATGTGGGAGCTCGAGCAGTACCTCGACAAGTACTGAGGCGCTGAACCGCTGAGAGCGGTGCATGGAAGGTGCGTGGCACCTTCCATGCACCGCGCGTCAGCTGTAGATCGAGGCGGCGCTCTCGGCCGCGGTGGCCGAGCGGTGGGCAACGCCCGTGGCGACTGCTGCCTCGGCCACGGCCTGCGCGACCGACTCGACCACGGACTTGTTGAAGACCGACGGGATGATGTACTCCTCGTGCAGCTCGTCGGCGGTGATCACGCCGGCGATGGCCCGGGCCGCGGCCAGGTTCATCTCGTCGTTGATGATGGTCGCCGACGCGGCGAGCGCCCCGCGGAAGATGCCGGGGAACGCGAGCACGTTGTTGACCTGGTTGGGATAGTCCGACCGGCCGGTGGCCATCACGCGGACGACGCTTCCCTCGACCTCCTCGGGCCGCACCTCCGGCTCGGGGTTGGCCATCGCGAACACGATGGCGTCGTTGGCCATCGAGCGGATGGCCTCGACCGTGACCGCGCCGGGCCCGGCGACGCCGAGGAAGACGTCGGCGCCCACCAGCGCCTCGTCGACCGTGCCGCTGAACTTGCGGGGGTTGGTGTGCCGCGCATACCACTTCTTGATGGCGGTCAGGTTCTTGAGGCCGGGATGCAGCGCGCCCTCGCGGTCGCAGCCGATGATGTCGGTGACGCCGGCCTCGAGCAGGAGCTTGGTGACCGCGACCCCGGCGGCGCCGACGCCCACGAGCACGACCTTCAGATCTTCCAGCGGCTTTCCGACAAGGCGGGCGGCGTTCATCAGCCCGGCGAGCACGACCACGGCGGTGCCGTGCTGGTCGTCGTGGAACACGGGGATGTCGAGCTCCTTGCGCAGGCGGCCCTCGATCTCGAAGCAGCGCGGCGCGGCGATGTCCTCGAGGTTGATGCCGCCGAAGCCCGGTGAGATGGCCTTGACGATGGCGATGATCTCGTCGGTATCGGTCGTATCGAGGCAGAGCGGCCATGCGTCGATGCCCGCGAACTCCTTGAAGAGCATCGCCTTGCCCTCCATCACCGGCATGGCGGCCTTCGGCCCGATGTTGCCCAGGCCGAGCACGGCGGTGCCGTCGGTGACCACGGCCACCGAGTTCTGCTTGATGGTGAGCGCGCGCACCTTGTCGGGATCGTCGTGGATGGCCATGCACACGCGCGCGACGCCGGGCGTATAGGCCATCGAGAGGTCGTCGCGGGTCTTCACGGGCACCTTGTTGTGCACCTCGATCTTGCCGCCCAGGTGCATCAGGAACGTGCGATCGGAGACGTGGACGATCTCGATGCCCTCGACGGCGCGCACGGCATCGACGATGGTCTGCCCGTGGGCTGCGTCGGCAGCCGACACGGTGATGTCGCGCACGGTCACGGCCTTGGTCACGCGAACGAGGTCGATCGCGCCGACATCGCCATGGGCGTCGGCGATCGCCGAGGCGACGCGGGCGAAGGTGCCTGGGCCGGACGGGAGCTCGATTCGCATCGTGAGCGCGTAGGACGCTGAAGGATTGGGACCCGGCATGACCGCCGAAGCCTATCGGGCACTGCTTCGGTACGCTGTCAATTCCGATGGCGACGGTAAAGCAAACGGCCCCCAAGGACATCAACCTCGACGACGAGCCTGCTCGCCGCTGCGACGTGTTCCTGGTGGACGGCAACGGCCTCACGTATCGCGCGTTCTATGCGCTGCCGGAAGAGCTCCAGACCGTTGACGGCCAGCCGACCAACGCGCTGCTCGGCATGGCCAACATGATGATGAAGCTGCTGATGGACTACCGGCCCAGCACCGTGCTGGTGGCGTGGGACGAGCGCTCTGCCGCACGCCTTGCGATGTCGCCCGAGTACAAGGCCCACCGGAAGCCCACGCCGGAGCTCCTGAAGCTGCAGCAGCCGTTCTTCGAGCCCATCGTCGAGGCCTTCGGGTACCGCAACGTGCGGGCGGAGGGGATGGAGGCCGACGACGTGATCGGCACGCTCTCGCGCCAGTTCGAGGAGGCCGGTCACAACGTGTGCGTGGTCTCCACCGACCGCGACGCGTTTCAGCTCGCCTCCGACCAGGTGTGCATCATGATGACGCCGCGCGGGGTGGCCGACGTGGTGGTGTACACCCCCGACCGCATCACCCAGCGCTACGGCATCACCCCGGCGCAGATCCCGGACTTCATCGCCCTCAAGGGCGACACCTCCGACAACATCCCCGGCGTCCCCGGCATCGGGGAGAAGACGGCGGCCGAGCTGTTGATCCAGTTCGGGTCGGTCGAGGGCGTGCTCGCCAACGTCGATGCGGTCTCGGGCGAGAAGCGGCGCGAGACCATCCGCGCGCACACGAAGGATGCGACCGACTCCAAGTTTCTCGCGACCATCAACCGCGAGGTGCCGCTCACCGTCGATTTGAACGACGTCGTGGTGGCGCCGCCGGAGCGCTCGACGATGGCAGACCTCTTCCGCCGGCTCGAGTTCCGCGCGCTCCTCAAGCGCATGGACGAGCTCGAGGAGGCGCTCCCGGGCGCGGCCCCCGTTCCCACCGAGCGCACGGTCACCGAGTGGCGCGAGGGCGACCTGAGCGAGGTCGCCGCCTTGCCGCTGGAGGTGGGGCTGGCACCCATCGCCGGCGAGCGCTGGGCGATCTCGGGCGGCCCCGAGGTGCTGGTGGTGGCTGCCACCGGCCAGCGCGTGGCCGAGGCGCTCGCGCGCCACGACGTGATCACCCACGGGCTGCACCTGGCCGGGCTCAACCCCGCGGGCGACACGGCGCTTGCCGCCTACCTGGTGGATCCCGGGCGGTCGGGCTACGAGATCGACGACCTCGCCCGCGAGCTGGGCATCGAGGTGGAGGTGTCGTCCGAGGACGAGGATCTGGCCGCTGGAGTGCGATGCGCCGCCGCCGCGCTGCGGCTGCATGCCGAGCTGCTGGGCCGGGTCGAGGAGCGCGAGATGCTGGGCCTCTACCGGCAGATCGAGCTGCCGCTGATCTCGGTGCTCGCCGAGATGGAGGCCACCGGCATCAAGGTGGACGTCTACCGCCTGGGGGAGATCGCCGCGAAGCTCGGCGACCAGGTGGACGAGCTGGAGGAGCGTGCCTACGAGCTGGCCGGGGGGCCGTTCACGCTGGGCTCGCCCAAGCAGCTCGGCGAGGTGCTCTTCGAGCGCCTCGGGCTGCCGGCCGACCGCAAGGGCAAGACCGGATACTCAACCGACTCGCGCGTGCTGGGGAAGATCCGCGACCTGCATCCCATCGTCGAGGTGATCGAGGCCTGGCGCGAGCAGTCGAAGCTCCTGAACACCTACGTGCAGCCGCTCCCGAGCCTCGTGGACCCCCGCGACGGCCGCCTGCACACCACGTTCAGCCAGACGACGGCTGCCACGGGCCGACTCTCGTCGATCCGCCCGAACCTCCAGAACATCCCCATCCGCACGCCGCTCGGGCGTGAGATCCGCGGCGCGTTCGTGGCCGAGGAGGGGGCGCGGCTGCTGGCGATCGACTACTCGCAGGTGGAGCTGCGGATCCTCGCGCACCTCTCCGACGAGCCGGCGCTGAAGGATGCGTTCGCCCGCGGCGAGGACATCCACCGGGTGACGGCGGCCGAGATCCTCGGCAAGCGGCCGGAAGACCTCACCCGCGAGGAGCGAAACCGCGCGAAGGCGGTCAACTTCGGAATCATCTACGGCATCAGCGCGTTTGGCCTCTCGGAGCAGCTCTCGATCCCCAAGGATGATGCCCAGTCCTACATCGACACCTACCTCGCCCGCTTTCCCCGGGTGAACGAGTTCATGACGCGCACGATCGCCTCGGCGAAGGAGCTCGGCTACGTCAGCACGCTCTTCGGCCGCCGGCGGCCCATCCCCGAGCTGCGCGCGTCGGGGTTCCAGACCCGCAGCCTGGGCGAGCGGCTGGCCGTGAACACGGTCATGCAGGGCTCGGCCGCCGACATCATCAAGGTGGCGATGATCTCGAGCCAGCAGGCGCTCCGCGACCAGGGGCGGCGTTCGCGGCTGGTGCTCCAGATCCACGACGAGCTGCTGTTCGAGGTGGTGGACGGCGAGATGACCGCGGTCAAGCAGATGGTGATCGAGCAGATGACCCAGGCCTACCCGCTCGATCCGCCGCTCGAGGTGGACGCCGGCATCGGATCCACCTGGCTGGACGCAAAGTGAACGACAGCGGCTGGATCCAGATCACCGGCGTGCTGCACGCGCTGCCCGCCCGCCGCGGCGACGAGGACGGCACCTACCTCTGGATCGACGCGGGCTCCAACCGCGAGCATCTCGAGGTGGAGCTCTTCCTGCGCGGCGGTCGATCCCAAAAAGCTCGATGCGGCGATGGGCGTCGGCGTGGGGATGGTGCGCGACATCCACGGCGAGCACAGCGGCAGCGTGCGGCTCGAGTTCGGGCGCGTGCGCGAGCACGACGGCGTGGTCTCGGCAAGCGGCATGGGGATCGACGCCGACATCCGGTTCGCGCTCGACCACCACCCGCCGACCGGTGGATTCTGCGCTCGCTGCGGCTCCGAGCTGGAGCTGCCGGTGGTCGCGGTGATCACGCCCCCCGACGGCGGGATGATCGCCACCGCCACGGGGCACTGCAGGGAATGCGGCGAGTAGCAGGGGTCGCGGCCGCGCTCGCTGCGGTCGCGATCGCCGCCTCCGGATGCCTCGGGACGGGTGCAGCGGCGCCCACCACCACGTGCGCCGGCACCGCCCGCCCGTCGGTCGCCCTCGCCACCCGGCTCGACTCCCCGCCGCCGCTCTCGCAGGCGCGCTGCCTCGCCCGGTCGCAGTCCTCCATCTTCGGCGACGACTCGTGGGGCGCGATCCCCAAGCAGATGCACGAGGTGAACCCCGGGATCGCGCTGTGGCAGGCGCGGTCGCTGCTCTACGCCTGCAACACGTGCTCGGATGCCGTGTTCTCGGTCACCTGGATGACCCGGCACCACCCCGACTGGATCCTGCGCACGGCCGGCGGCGATGAGATCCATCCGGTCGGCCAGCCGCAGAAGGTGCTGCTGAACTTCTCGAACTACGACTACCAGGACGCGTGGGCCAACCGGGTGGTCTCGGCGCTTGCGTCGGAGCACTGGACGGGCGTCGACGTGATCGACGCCAACAACGACCCCCAGTGGACGGGAGTGCCCGAGGGCCTCTCGGCCAACCGCGCCTACGCGCTGGGGGAGGCGCCTCCAGGACGTGCGCGCGGTGGTCAAGACCGGCGGCTTCCGGCTGGCGGCGCGCAACGGGCCGCCGTCGATCGTCGATGTCGGCCAGCTGAACAGCACCGACCTGGTGGGCGTGGACGAGGGGTTCGCCGACCTCAAGGGCGCCGCCTGGACGCAGCTCTTCCAGTACTTCAAGACCGCGTTCGACTACCGGGTGGGCGCGATCGTCTGGGATGACGAGCCCGGGCTCGACCGCGCCCAGCGTGTCTACGGCCTTGCGAGCTACTTCCTGATCCAGGACGCGCTCTCCGTGTACGGGGCGTACAACCCGCTGAACCCGCTCTACCGGATCTCGCTCGGCGACAGGACCGACGGCGTCCCCGAGCAGCAGGGTGCGGCCTGGGTGCGCAAGTTCGACACCGGCAGCGTCGCGGTGAACCCCTCGGCGCAGAGCGTGAAGGTGACGCTGAGCGGCCACGCCGACGTGACGCTGCCGCCCGGCTCCGCCGTTATCCTGGCGGGCTCGCGCATCATTTCCAGCTGGTGAGTATACTGTCCGCTGACGCTCGGCCCAGCCGTGCTGTGCGCGCGTGCGTCTGACCTCACACTTAAAAGGACTGATTCCCACCAATGCAATCGACTGAACACGAGCAGGACGACGCGCTTGACACCTGGATGATCGAGGTGGACGGCGTGATGGTGCCCGACTACGACCGCACGTTGACCAACTTCAACGAGGGCGACGTGGTCTCCGGCACTGTCGTGCGCGTGGACAAAGACGAGATCCTGGTGGACATCGGATACAAGTCCGAGGGCGTCATCCCCATCGCCGAGCTCTCCATCCGGCGGTCGGTGAACCCGGACGAAGAGGTCACCCTGGGCGATGAGATCGACGCGCTGGTGCTCCAGAAGGAGGACACCGAGGGCCGTCTGATCCTGTCCAAGAAGCGGGCCCGGTTCGAGAAGGCCTGGAAGCGCATCGAGGCTGCCGCCGAGAGCGGCGAGCCGGTCGAGGGCGCGGTCATCGAGGTCGTCAAGGGCGGCCTCATCATCGATCTCGGCGTGCGTGGCTTCCTGCCCGCGTCGCTGGTCGACATCCGCCGCGTGCAGGATCTCGAGGAGTACCGCGACCAGACGCTTCGCTGCAAGGTGATCGAGCTCAACCGCAGCCGCAACAACGTGGTGCTCTCGCGCCGCGCGGTGCTGGAGGAGGAGCGCAAGGAGCAGCGCCAGCAGATTCTCGACCGCCTGTCGCCGGGCGTCGAGGTGGAGGGGGTCATCTCCAACATCGTCGACTTCGGCGCATTCGTCGACCTCGACGGCATCGACGGCCTCATCCACATCTCCGAGCTTTCGTGGAGCCACGTCAACCATCCGTCCGAGATCCTCGAGATCGGCCAGAAGGTCAACGTCAAGGTGCTCGACGTCGATCGCGACCGCCAGCGCATCTCGCTGGGCCTCAAGCAGACCCAGACCGATCCGTGGCAGAAGGTCATCGACGAGTGCAGCCAGAACGACGTCGTGACCGGCCGCATCACCAAGGTCGTCACGTTTGGCGCCTTCGCCGAGATCGTCTCGGGCGTCGAGGGGCTCATCCACATCTCCGAGCTGGCCGAGCATCACGTCGAGAACCCGCGTGAGGTCGTGAACCAGGGCGATGCCGTCAACGTGAAGATCATCGAGATCGACGCCGAGCGCCGGCGCCTCTCGCTCTCGCTGCGGCGGGTCGAGCCTGGTGAGCCTGTGAAGACCATCGACCTCGGCCTCGCCGGCTCGTCGGTCTCGACGGTGCCCGTGCCCGAGCTCGGGTCGGATGAGGTCTTCGCCAACAACGATGACGCCGCCGAGGAGGCAGACGAGCTCCAGCAGCTCGACGCGGCCGAGGCAGAGGTGATCGCCGAGGCCGAGGAAGACCTCGCGGTCGAGGAGATCGCCGAGGACGTTGCCGAGGTCGAAGCTGAAGCCGAAGTCGAAGCCGAAGCTGAGGCTGAGGCCGACGTTGAAGCCGAGCCCGAGGCCGAGGCCGCTGCAGAGGACGACGCAGCGACCGAGGTCGAAGAGCCGGCCGTCGTCGAGGAGTAGCGGTGTGCCGCGTCTGCGGCTCGTCGGCCTGACCGGCGGCATCGGTGCGGGCAAATCCGAAGCTCTGAACGCGTTTCGGCGGCATGGCGCTGCCACGCTCTCGAGCGATGCGATCGTGCACGACCTCTACGAGACGGCCGCGGTCAGAGACGCCGTGGCCGGGCACTTCGGGCCGGAGGTGGTGCGCGAGGACGGGAGCATCGACCGCTCGCTGGTGGCCGGCTCGGTGTTTTCCGATCCCGCCGAGCGGCGCTGGCTGGAGGGCCTGCTGCTGCCGTTGATCTTCACGGAGTTCGCCCGGTGGCGCGATCGCGAGCTCGCCGGCCCGAGCGTGCTGCTCGTGCACGAGGCGCCCACGCTCTTCGAGGCCGGGGTGGAGGACCGCTACGACGCGATCGTGACCATCACTGCCCCGCCTGAGCTGCGCGAGGAGCGCCGCCCCGGTGCGAGCGCCCGCATGGCCAGCCAGATCCCCGAGGCCGAGAAGATCGCGCGAAGCGACTTCGTCTACGTGAACGACGGCGACCTCGACGGCCTGGACAGGTTCGTGCAATCGGTGATCGAGGCGGCGAGGGCGGGATGATCAGAAAGCTCCTGGTGGTGCTCGCGGTGGTCGTCCTCGCCGTGATCGGGGTGGTGGTCTACGTCCAGCACACCCAGCCCAGCTGGTACGTGCACGCCCGCTACCCGCTGAAGTACAGCTCCACGATCCGCGGCTACGGCAAGATCTACCACCTCGACCCGGCGCTCCTGGCGGCCGTCATCTACGAGGAGTCGCGGTTCCAGCCGAAGATCGTCTCGAGCGCGGGCGCGATCGGGCTGATGCAGCTCCTGCCCGACACCGCCCGGGGCATCGCGCAGCGCACCGGCGGCAACAACTCAAGGTGCCCGACGATCTCGAGAACCCCGACCTGAACGTGCGCTACGGCAGCTGGTACCTGAACCACCTCCTGCAGCACTACAACGGCCGCGTCCCGCTCGCCCTGGCCGCCTACAACGCCGGGCAGACCAACGTGGACAGCTGGCTCCAGGAGAAGCAGAGCCCGCTCATCCAGTTCGCCGCCACGCGCGAGTACGTCTCCGACATCCTGCGCATCCGCAAGCTCTACCGCAAGAGCTACGCCAAGCAGCTCGGCTACCAGTAGCAGGTTTCCGGCACCGCTACTCCCGGATGCGGGCGAACATGCTGAGATCCACGCGGCTGCCCCGCTGGACGCCGTACCTCCGAAGCACGCCCTCGTAGGTGAAGCCGCACTTCTCGGCGACCCGCTGGGAGGCGGGGTTGCCGGGAAACGTCCCCAGCTGGAGCCGCTCCAGATCGAGCGCTCCAAACGCCCAGTCCGAGAGCAGCGTGACGGCGCGCGGCATGAGCCCGCGGCCGCGCGCCGCCGGCGCGGTGATGTAGCCGATCTCGGCCATCCCCGGGGCGTGCACGCGGATCCCGATGCTGCCGACGGCCTCGTCGGAGGGGAGCGCGGTGACCGCGAGGGAGATGGACGTGCCGCGCGCCAGGTCGCACGGCGTGGGTCGAGAGCCACTCCCGCGCGTCGGCCTCGGCATACGGCGACGGCACGGTGGTGAACCGCGCCGAGAGCTCGTCGCTGCAGATCGTCATGATCGCCGGGACATCGGACTGCCGCCACGGCCGCAGCGCGACCACGCCGTCGCTCAGAGGCGGGTCTGGGAGCTGGATCGGCGGGGTGTTCGGGATGTCCATCCCGGGAACCGTACAATGCGGGGATGGCGGACTTCCAGGTATCGGCAGCATACGTACCCACCGGAGACCAGCCGCGCGCGATCGCCGAGCTCAAGGAGTCGGTCAACCGCGGCGACCGGTTCCAGACGCTGCTGGGCGCGACCGGCACCGGCAAGACCCACACGGTCGCCCGGCTCATCACCGAGGTGCAGAAGCCGACGCTGCTCATCGCGCACAACAAGACCCTCGCGGCGCAGCTCTGCAACGAGTTTCGCGAGTACTTCCCGCACAACGCGGTGGAGTACTTCGTGAGCTACTACGACTACTACCAGCCCGAGGCCTACCTGCCGTCGTCGGACACCTACATCGAGAAGGACTCCTCGATCAACGACGACATCGACCGGCTGCGCCACGCCGCCACCGCTGCGCTCTTCGCGCGCCGCGACGTGATCATCGTCGCGTCGGTCTCGTGCATCTACGGCATCGGCTCGCCCGAGTCGTACTCCCGCATGGTGCTGTTCCTCTCGACGGGGGACGAGCGGCCGCGGGAAGAGATCCTGACGAAGCTCATTGAGATCCAGTACCAGCGAAACGACGTGGTGCTCGGCCGCGGCCGCTTCCGCGTGCGGGGCGACGTGGTGGAGGTGCAGCCCGCCAACATGGAGACCGCCTACCGCATCTCCCTGTTCGGCGACGAGATCGAGAGCATCACGCACTTCGATCCGATGACCGGAGAGGTGTTCGAGCGCCTCGGCCACCTGGCGATCTTCCCCGCCACGCACTACACCCTGGAGCGCTCCGAGGTGGATTCCGCCCTGGCCCGGATCGATGCGGAGCTGCGCGAGCGGCTGGGCGAGCTCGAGTCGCAAGGCAAGATGCTGGAGGCCCACCGCCTGCGCTCGCGCACCGAGTACGACATGGAGATGCTGCGTGAGATGGGCTTCTGCAACGGCATCGAGAACTACTCGCGGCCGCTGGAGGGCCGTGAGGCCGGCACGCCGCCGCACACCCTGCTCGACTACTTCCCCGACGACTACATGATCGTCATCGACGAGTCGCATCAGACGGTCCCGCAGATCGGCGGCATGTACGAGGGCGACCGCTCGCGCAAGCAGACGCTCATCGACTTCGGCTTCCGGCTGCCCTCGGCGCTGGACAACCGGCCGCTGCGGTTCGACGAGTTCCTCGAGCGCGCGCCGCAGGTGGTGTTCGTCTCGGCCACGCCGGGCGCCTACGAGCTGCGGAACTCCACCCACGTCGCCGAGCAGATCATCCGGCCGACGGGCCTCGTCGATCCCGAGGTCGAGCTGCGCCCGACCCGCCATCAGATCGACGACCTGCTGAACGAGATCACCGCTCGCGCGGAGGCGAACGAGCGCGTGCTGGTCACGACGCTCACCAAGAAGATGTCGGAGGACCTCACCGACTACCTGCTGGAGGCCGGCGTCCGCACGCGGTACCTGCACTCCGAGGTGGACACGCTCGAGCGCATCAAGATCATCCGCGAGCTGCGGCTGGGCGAGTACGACGTGCTGGTCGGCGTGAACCTGCTGCGCGAGGGTCTCGATCTGCCCGAGGTGTCGCTCGTGGCGATCCTCGACGCCGACAAGGAGGGCTTCCTGCGCGGCCAGACGGCGCTGATCCAGACCATCGGCCGGGCCGCCCGAAACGTCAACGGCAAGGTCATCATGTACGCCGACAAGATCACCGCGGCCATCTCCGGCGCGGTCGGCGAGACCGATCGCCGCCGCGCGATCCAGGTGGCCTACAACGAGGAGCACGGCATCACGCCGCTCTCCATCCAGAAGGGCGTCTCGGACATCGCCGAGTTCCTCTCGCTGGACACGGGGCCGACCGTGCCGGGCAAGCGCCGGCGGGGAAGCGCAAAGACGCAGGGGATGGATCGCTCGGAGCTCGAGAAGCTGGTGGTCGAGCTCGAGGAGGAGATGTTCGCAGCGGCGGAGGAGCTGCGGTTCGAGTACGCCGCGAAGCTCCGCGACGAGATCAAGCAGCTGCGCCGCGACATCGACCCGGCGTTCGCGACGCCGCAGCCCGAGGTGGACGTCTCCACTCCCAGCACGTAGTCTTGGGCTGATGCGGAAACGACGCGTGGCGATCGGACTGGGAACGGCGGCGGCGGTGCTCGCGCTCGCGCTTCCGGCGCTTGCAGCCACCTCGTCCGGCCACCAGAACCCCGACCTCACCGTGAAGACGACGCTCACCTCCAGCCACGTGGGCGCGAAGATCGTCGTGACCGGGGTGGCCGTGATGACCAACGCCACGAGCCGCACGGTGCGCGCCAGCTACTCGGCCGAGCTCGACGGCACCAGCAGCGGCCAGGGAGTGGGCACGCCGCCTGCCAGCCTTCGCGCCGGCGCGTCGGTGTCGCACACGTTCCGGATCTCCGCGGCGGCGCGCGGCACCTACAAGCTCAGCGTGACCGCGAAGGATCCGAACGGCACGTCGTCGGCGCACACCTCGCTCACCGTGAAGTAGCTCAGGCGGTCTCGGCGGGGGGCTGCTGCGCGTAGCGGCGGATCGCGAGGCGGGCCTGCAGCTGGTGCTGCTCGGCGCGGCTCTGGGCGCGCGCCTCGTGCAGCTCGGGACGGCGCTCGGCGTCGTTCTCGATCATCGGGTGGCCGGTCTCTGCCAGCCGCTCGACGGCTGCCCTGTCCCAGTCGTGGAGGAACTTGATGTCGGCGGCGACGCGGTATCGCGCAAGCGGCGCGGGATCGACTCGCCGGACGCGGGCCTCCACGGTCACGGGGCGGTCGCCGATGCTGATCGTGAGCAGCAGCTCGTCGCCGGGCACGGGGACGAGCTCCGAGAGGAAGGCGATGGTGGTGGGGGAGACGTCGGCCAGCCGCACGTGCACCTCGTCGCCCACCGGCAGGCGCGCCGACCACACGACCGAGGCGAACGCCGCGCCGTCCAGCGGCGCCCGGGCGACCTCGCGCTGGCCAGCTCGGCTCTGGGAGCCGATGACGTTGAGGTAGAGCATCGTCTGGCCGTCCACCTGGTAGAACGACCGCGTCACCTCGAGCAGCACGTCCTGCCCCGAGCCGTTGCCGTCGCGGAGCTCCACCACCAGGTCGAGTCCGTCCTCCATCAACGATTGCGGGCCGTATCCGATCAGCGTGTTGCGGTCGAGGCTTGCCAGCAGCAGGTCGACCGAGCCGATCGCGGCGTTGAACACCTTGACGGTGGTGGGAAGCGGCGGCAGCTCTTCCAGGAACTGGGTGAGCGGCAGGCTGCGGCCGGCTGGATCGGGGGATGAGAAGAGCACGAACCGTCTATCGGCAGATCTTGCGCGATTGTGTACCCATCGCGGCAGGAGAATCGCGCCGCCGGGGCGAAACTGGCCTAGCAATGGCCTCTCTCGATCAGATGCTCCGCCCCGACGAGCACGTTCACGCGGTGACCCGCGAGCACGGCATGGTGCTCGTGCGGCCGTTCACGCGGGCGGCGCTCTCGATCGCTGCGCTGGGCGCGGCGGCGTTCGCCATCGCGAGCATCCACGCCCTCGGCGACGCCAGGCTGGTGTTCGCGGTGCTCTTCGGCCTGCTCGCGTCGCGCTGCCTCGTGAGCCTCGTGCGCACGGTCTCGCGCTGGCACACGCGCCGCCTGATCGTCACCGACCGGCGGCTGATGATGGTCGGCGGCAGGTTCTCGCGCCGTGTCGCGGTGCTCCCGCTCTCGGCGATCGACTCGGTGGACGCCCGTACCGAGGGCATGGGCCGGCGGCTGCACTACGGCCGGATCTTCGTGACCTCAAGCGGCCGCCGGGTGCCGCTCTTCGGCCTGCAGCGGCTCCCGGATCCCGACGAGATCTTCGCGCTCATCATGGGCCTCGACGGCCACATCCCGATGAGCGCCACGACGCCGCGCAGCCAGGCGCCGAGCGCCGGGCGAATCCCGGCACCGGCGCGCTGACAGCGCGGGTCAGTGGGTTCGAAGCAGCGGGTCGCCCGACGTCAGCCAGAGCTGGATCGCGAGGTCTCCCGCGGGAATGGTGACGCCCTGCTGGACGCTCTTGATGGGCAGGATCAGCGAGTCGATCTCGCAGTCGTTGCCGCGGAAGAGGCCGAGCAGGCAGAACGGCAGCGTCTTGGTTGAGACCACTGCGCCGTTCGGGGCGTTGCCGGCGGTCGTGACCTTGTCGACGCGATAGATCAGCTGGCCGCGCTTGAGCACGCTCTTGTCGTACACGAGCAGCACGCGGACGGCGCCGACCTTGCCCGTGCCGTAGCCGGCCGGGAGCGTGTAGGTCGTGACCTGGCCGACGCACGGCGTGCCGTTGGTGCAGGCCGGCAGGCCGGTCGAGTTGGTGTCGACGACGTTGGCAAAGCCGCCTGGGCCGGTCGGGAGCACCAGCTTCGACGTGGTCGCGTCGGTGGTCGTGGGTGAGGCGCCGTTGTTGGTGACCAGCGTGGCGGCCGTGTTGGCCGGGATCACGGCGACGGCGTTGTTGGCGGTGGGCGTGAACGTGTTCGAGACGCCGGCCGGCCCGGGGCCTGCCTGGCTCTGCGCGGTGACCGCGCAGCTGTAGACCACGCCGTTTGCAAGGCCGGTGACGGTTGCCGAGGTGACGCCGGCGCCCACCGATGCGGTGCCCGCCGGGCCCGAGCCGGTGCACGAGACGCTGTAGCCGGTCACAGCCGACCCGCCCGGAGGCACGGTCGCCGGGTTCCAGGTGACCACTGCCGAGGCGGTGCCTGCGGTCGCCACCACGTTGGTGGGCGCGTTGGGCACCGACTGGGTGGTGGTTGCGCCGGCCTGGGCTGCGGGGCTGTCGCCCGCCGAGCTGTTGGCGACGATGGTGAACGTGTAGCTCGTGCCCGCAGCAAGGCCGGTCACGTTGGCGCTGGTAGCGCCGGCACCGGCCGTGATCGGCGAGCCGGGGCCGTTATAGGTGATGGTGTACCCGGAGACGCCCGGCACCCCGGGGTTCGCGGGCGCGCCCCACGTGAGCCCGACCGACGTCGGGCCGCCCGTGGCGGTGAAGTTCTGCGGGGCCGAGGGAGCGCTGAGCGTGGTCGCGTCCGCGGTCGCGGGCGATGAGCTTCCCGTCGTGTTCACCGCGACCACCGAGAAGTGGTACAGGGTGCCCGGCGTGAGGTTCGCGACGGTCGTCGAGGTGCCGGTCACGTCGACCGATGTCGGCGAGCCGCCGTCGGGGGTGGTAGTGACGGTGTAGGTGTCCTGTGCCGGGAAGCCGGGGTCGCTCGGCGCCGTCCAGCTGAGATCCACCGAGGTGGTGTGGGCCGTCGCCTGGAGGCCGGTGGGTGCGCCCGGGGCGCGGTCGTTGCCGAGCTGCTCGGTGATGCTCGCGTTCTGCAGCGAGTTGGGCCCGCTCAGGAACGCGCCGGAGACGCCCGATCCCGGGAACTCGAGCGAGTTGGTCGAGCCGTTGGTGTAGCCGGCGTGAGCCGACTGGGTGACCGGGAACTGGTTGGTGGGGTCGCCCGTGTCCCACTGGAGGTTGCCGTAGTTGTAGACGGCGTTGAAGTCGTTGCCGTTCTCGTTCACGAGGATCAGCTGGAACGTGTCACGGACGTTGGTGACCACGTTGTAGTGGCCGACGCTGTCCCACGTCACGCAGAAGGCCTGCTTGCCCTGGTAGGTGCCCTGGCCGTAGGTGACGGTGCCGGCGCCGTTGCGCGTATCGACGTCGGCCCAGAACGGAGCGATCATCGGGATGCTGCCGGGCGCGGTGTTAAGCGGGCCGGGGTTGTAGTCGGCCAGCGGGCCGCTGAACGTCACGTTGCCGTTGTTGTTCACGTAGAGCTGGTTGTAGGTGGTGCCGTAGAACTGCAGCGGGAACCCGATGTTCACGGCAGGCGACGAGTTGTCGTCGCCTGCCTGGAGCGTGGTGGGACTCGAGATGCCGCAGTCGGCGACTGCAGCGAATGACGGAGCGGCAAGCACGGCCATCGCCGCGGTGGCCACGATGGTGGCAAGGAACAGTCGCGTCAGGCGCGTAGGCATCTTCGGAACCCCCCGAGAGCATCTCTCAATATTGGTGGGCACGCGGACAGGAGCAATTCTCCGCGCGGCAGAGGGAAGATACAGGCGTTGCCGGCACCGTGTCAAGAGCATTCACCTTGCGTTCACAACGATTTGCGAGTGAGCCCGAGACAGGTTGTTACACTTTCAAGCCTCCAGGAGGAATCGCATCGAACGGCCATCGGACATGACGGGAATGGACGCGCTGGTGCCGTATGTACCCCGCCTCCTGGTCCGGTGGCTGGCCGACCAGCCGAACGTCTCCATCCGCGATGTGCCCGGCACGATGGTGTTCTGCGACGTCTCGGGGTTCACGGCGCTCTCCGAGCGGCTCGCGCGGCGCGGCCGGGTGGGCGCCGAGGAGCTCACCGACGCCCTCGACAGCTGCTTTGCAAACGTGCTGAGCGTCGCCTGGGACAGGGGCGGCGGCCTCATCAAGTTCGGCGGCGATGCGCTGCTGGTGCTGTTCCAGGGCGAGGGCCACGAGCGGCGCGCGTGCAACGCGGCGCTCGGGATGCGCCGCGCGCTTCGCGAGTTCGGGTCGGTGCACACCTCGGCCGGCCGGGTCACGGTGCGGATGTCGGCCGGCGTGCACAGCGGCGTCTTTCGGTTCGTGCTGGCCGGGACGTCGCACCGCGAGCTCCTGACGGTCGGCGAGCCCATCACCCAGGTGGTACGGGCCGAGGCGGCTGCGCGCGCGGGTGAGGTGGTCGTCAGCCGCGCCACCGCACGCGCGCTCCCGCAGAGCGCGCTCGGCGAGGCCCGCGGCAGCCGGCGCCTGCTGATCCGGGCCGTCTCCGACGTGCCGGACGTGCCCGAGCAGATCGGCGCGGCGCCGGTGGCGATCGAGAGCTGCATCCCGGTTGCTGTCCGTGAGCACCTCGGATCGGGCGTGGACGAGGCCGAGCACCGAAACGTCTCCATCGGCTTCATCAACTTCTCGGGCACCGACGCCCTGCTGCGCCGCGATCCGGGCGCCACCACGGCGGCGCTGGGCCAGCTCGTGGATGCGGTGCAGGCCGCTGCCGACCCCGTGGGGGTCACGTTCCTGGGTTCCGACATCGCCGCCGACGGCGGCAAGCTCGTGCTGGTCTCGGGCGCGCCGACGTCCTATGACGACGGCGAGGACCGCATGCTGCACGCCGTCACGCAGCTCCGCGGGCTGGATTCGCCGCTGGATCTGCGCGTGGGGGTCAGCCGCGGGCACGTGTTCGCCGGCCATGTGGGGCCGCGGTTTCGCCGCACGTACACGGTGATGGGCGATGCGGTGAACGTGGCCGCGCGGGTGATGGCGCACGCCGAGCCCGGCACGGTGCTCGCGACGGCCGAGGTGATCGAGGCCGCCCGCCGCCCGCCGCCTGCGCGGCAGGTGCCGCCGTTTGCCGTGAAGGGCAAGACCGGGCTTTTGCACGCGTTCGAGGTGGAGGCAGGGGATCAGCAGATCGCCGCGACACCCCGTCCGGCAGCCGTCTCGGCCGTCTTTGGCCGCGAGCGGGAGCTCGCGATCCTCGCCAGGGCGCTGGAAGCGGCGCGGGGCGGGAGCGGCCGCGCGGTCGAGCTCGTGGGAGAGCCGGGCATCGGCAAGAGCACGCTCCTCGAGGAGTTTGCCCGGCGCGCGCAGGTGGCGGGGCTCGAGACCACGTGGATCTCGTGCGACAGCCTCACGGTGAGCAACCCGTACAGCAGCGTGCGCGCCGCGATGCGCCTGCTCTTTCCCGACGATGCCGCCCGGGCCGGGCAGCTGCGCGACCTCGCCCGGTCACTGGGGCCGGAGATCGAGCCGCTCCTGCCGCTGCTCGCCGGCCCGCTCGACCTCGACATCCCCGACACGCCCCAGTCGCGGGCCATCGATCCCGAGTTCCGGAAGCAGCGCTACGAGCAGATCGCCGCCGACCTGGTGCTCGCATCGCGCCCGACCGGTTCGCTCCTGGTGATCGAGGACGGCCACTGGATGGACGAGGCATCGCGCGGGCTCTTCGCCGCCATCGCCGAGCGCACGGCGTCGCACCCCTGGATCGTCTGCATCGCGCGCCGTGACACCGGGGCGGGGCTGGTTGCCGCACGGTCGGTGGATCCGCTCGACATCCACCTCGAGCCCCTCGATGCGGAGGCGGCGGGCGAGCTCGCCCGGGCCGAGGGCGCCGACCATCTGAGCCCGGCCGACCTCGAGACGCTCGTCCAGCGATCCGGCGGGAACCCGCTCTTCCTGCGCGCGCTCCTCACTGCCGCGGCGGCGACCGGGGACATCGCCCATCTCCCCGACTCCATCGGCCAGCTCCTGGGCGCCCAGATCGACCGGCTCGGCTCGGCCGACCGGCGCCTGCTGCGCTACTGCGCGGTGGTAGGGAAGACCGTGGAGGAGCCGCTGCTCGATGCCGTGCTCGAGGGCGAGATCGACGTGACCGCCTGGGATCGGCTCGGGGAGTTCCTCGAGCCCGCCGGCCTCGGGGCCTGGCGCTTCCGCCACGCGCTGATCCGCGACGCCGCCTACGAGGGCCTTCCCTACCGCAGCCGGCGAGATGCCCACGGCGCCGTCGCCGAGGCGGTGCTGGCCCGCTCGGAGCACGTCGAGGAGGACGCAGCCGTGCTCGCGGTCCACTTCTCGAGCGCGGAGCGCCACGACGCGGCGTGGTGGTTCTCGCGCATGGCCGCCGATGCTGCCCGCGAGGCGTATGCCAACGTGGATGCGGCGTCGCTCTACGAGCGCGCGGTGGCGGCGGCGCGGCATGCCGAGGGCGTGAACGACACCGAGCTCGCGCGGGTGTACGAGGCGCTCGGCGACGTGCGCCGCTGGGCGGGGAAGTACCCGGTCGCCGACGAGGCGTATGCCCGCGCGCGGAGCCTGCGCGCAGGCCAGCCGGAGGCGCAGGCCGAGATCCTCCTCAAGCGGGTGCGGGTGAGGTACCTGCTCGGGCGCTACAGCGACGCCCTGCGGCTCATCACCCGGGCCGAGAAGCTGGTCGCTTCCGAGCACTCGGACGCGGCGACCACCGTACGGGTGGAGGTCGTCACCGAGCGGGCGGCCATGATGCAGGCGATGAACCGCACGGGCGAGGCCATCCGCTGGTCGCGGGTGGCCATCGACGCCGCATCGGCCGCGGGGCACCGGTCGGAGCTGGCCCGCGCCTACACCATGCTCGACTGGGCCTATGCCGAGCTCGGCAGGTTCGGCGAGGCCGATCACCACGGCCGAGCGCTTGCGATCTACGAGGATCTTGGCGACCTGAAAGGGCAGGCGCTGGTGTACGCCCTGGTCGGCTCGCTGGCGTACTGGCAGGGCCGGTGGGACGACGCGGTGGTCAGCTACAGCCGCGGGATCGAGGTGCGGATCCAGGTGGGCGATCCCGTGTTCGCGGCGCTCGGCCAGGTGAACATCGCCGAGGTGCGGGCCGACCAGGCGCGGTCGGAGGAGGCCGAGCAGCTGCTGCGCTCGGCGATCCCGGTGCTGCGGGCAGCCGGCGACGTGGTGGCCGAGGCGTTCGCCGACATGCAGCTCGGCCGGGTGCTGGGCTGGCGCGGCGAGCACGACGAGGCGGTGGCCGTGCTCGGGCGCGCGCGTGAGCGGATGGTGGAGGTGGGCATCAACTCGCTCGTGGTGGACGCCGACGCGAAGCTGATCGAGGTGCTGCTCTGCAACGGCGAGGCGGACCGCGCCCTGGAGCAGGCAGAGCTCGTGCTGGGTGGCCTCGATCCCACCGGCAGCGCGTTTGCCTACGCGGCCTCGCTCCACCGCCTGCGCGGCTACGCACTGATGCAGCTCGGCCGGCTGGACGAGGCCGGGGAGCAGCTGGCCCGCGCTGCGGAGCTGGCCGAGGAGCGCGGCTCGGACTACAACTCCGCGCTTGCGGCGCAGGGCCAGATCACGCTTGCCGGGAGGCTCGGCGAGCGGCCCGATCCGGCGCTCATCCAGGCCCGAGACGCCGTTTCCGCCCAGCTCGGCCTCGCGGCCATCGTGGAGCCGCTGCCGGGCGCACCTGCGAACACTTGTTCGATTGGTGATCGCCTGCTAGCGTAAGGTCGTGGGTCAAGAGCAGATCGTCATCCGGGGCGCCCGGGAGCACAATCTCAAGGACGTCACCGTGACGCTCCCGCGAGACCGCCTGGTCGTCATCACAGGCTTGTCGGGTTCCGGCAAGTCGTCGCTGGCATTCGACACGCTCTACGCCGAGGGCCAGCGCCGCTACGTCGAATCGCTCTCTGCGTACGCCCGCCAGTTCCTCGGGCAGATGGACAAGCCCGACGTCGATTCCATCGACGGGCTCTCGCCGGCCATCTCCATCGATCAGAAGACCACCAGCCGCAATCCGCGCTCCACTGTGGGCACGGTCACCGAGACCTACGACTACCTGCGCCTGCTGTTCGCGCGGGTCGGGCATCCGCACTGCCCCAAGTGCGGGCGCGAGATCTCGGCGGCAGTCGGCCGAGCAGATCGTCGAGCACGTGCTGGGCCTGCCCGACGGCACGCGCTTCACCATCGACGCGCCGGTCGTGCGCGGGCGCAAGGGCGAGTTCCGCGACCTCTTCGAGAGCCTGCGCGCCGACGGCTTCACGCGCATCAAGGTCGATGGCGAGCAGCGGATGCTCGAGGAGCGCGATCGAGCTCGACAAGCAGATCCGCCACACCATCTCGGTCGTCGTCGACCGCCTGGTGATGAAGGCCGGGCTGCGCACCGCGCCTCACCGACTCGGTCGAGACGGCCCTGCGGCTGGCCGAGGGGCTCGTCGAGATCAGCGAGGTCGACGGCGCCGACCCAGACCTACTCCGAGACGTTCGCGCTGCCCCGAGGACGGCATCTCGCTGCCCGAGCTCGCGCCGCGCATCTTCTCGTTCAACTCGCCGCACGGCGCATGCCCGCGGTGCACGGGCCTCGGCATGCAGCGCGAGATCGACCCCGAGCTGGTGGTGCCCGATCCCACGCTCTCCATCGCGCAGGGCGCGCTGGTGCCGTGGACGGTCATCAACTCGAGCTTCTACGAGCAGGTCATCAAGGCCATCGCCGAGCGCTACGAGATCGACCTTGCAACGCCGTGGCAGGATCTGCCCGCAAAGCACCGCGACCTGTTCCTGAACGGCACGGGCAAGGAGAAGCTCTACGTCTCCTACCGCAACAGCATGGGCCGCAAGCGCAGCTACATGCTCGCGCTTCGAGGGCATCCTGCCCAGCCTCGAGCGGCGCTATCGCGAGACCGACTCGAGCTACCAGAAGGAGCGGCTCGAGGAGTACATGGCGCTCAAGCCGTGCCCGCTCTGCAAGGGCGCGCGCCTCAAGGACACCGAGCCTCGCGGTCACCGTCGGCGACATGCAACATCGTCGCAGCTCACCCAGATGTCGGTGCGCGCGGCCATCGAGTTCGTCGATCAGCTCGCCGCTCACCGACACCGAGCGCTCGATCGCGTCGCGCATCCTGAAGGAGATCCGCGAGCGGCTCAGCTTCCTTGCCGACGTGGGCCTCGGCTATCTCACGCTCGACCGCGGCGCCGCCACGCTCTCGGGCGGCGAGGCCCAGCGCATCCGGCTGGCCACCCAGATCGGCTCGAGCCTCATGGGCGTGCTCTACATCCTCGACGAGCCCTCCATCGGCCTGCACCAGCGCGACAACGACGCGCCTGCTCGCGACGCTCGAGCGGCTGCGCGACCTCGGCAACACCGTGATCGTGGTGGAGCACGACGAGGACACCATCCGCGCCGCCGACCACGTCGTCGACATGGGCCCCGGGCGCCGGCGAGCACGGCGGCCACGTGGTCGCCGAGGGCACGCCCGCAGGAGATCGGCCGAGCGGAGGGCTCGCTCACCGGCGCCTACCTCTCGGGCCGCCGGGCGATCCCGATGCCCGACGCGCCGCATGCACGACTCGGGCTGGTTCGGCGTGCGGGGCGCGCGCGAGCACAACCTGCAAGGACATCGACGTCGAGCTCCCGCTGGGCAAGTTCGTGGCCGTCACGGGCGTGTCGCGGCTCGGGCAAGTCCACGCTGGTCAACGAGATCCTCTACAAGGCGCTCGCGCAACCGGCTCTACCAGGCGCCGAGTGACGCCCGGCGCGCACGACGCGGTGCACGGCATCGAGGCGTCTCGACAAGGTCATCGACATCGACCAGTCGCCCATCGGCCGCACGCCGCGTCCAACCCGGCGACCTACACCGGGCCTCTTCGACCACATCCGCGCGCTCTTCGCGCAGCACGCCCGATGCCCGCGCCCGCGGCTACAAGCCGGGCCGCTTCTCGTTCAACGTGAAGGGCGGCCGCTGCGAGACGTGCCGCGGCGACGGCACCATCAAGATCGAGATGCACTTCCTGCCCGACGTGTACGTGCCCTGCGAGGTGTGCCACGGGCGGCGCTACAACCGCGAGACGCTCGAGGTGAAGTTCAAGGGCAAGTCGATCGCCGACGTGCTCGACATGCCCGTCGACGACGGCGCTCGAGTTCTTCGACAAGATCCCGAAGCTCCGCCGCCGTCTGCAGACGCTGCACGACGTGGGGCTCGGCTACATGCGGCTGGGGCAGCCGGCCACGACGCTCTCGGGCGGCGAGGCCCAGCGCGTCAAGCTCGCGACCGAGCTCTCCAAGGTGCGCCACCGGGCGCACGCTCTACATCCTCGACGAGCCCACCACGGGCCTGCACTTCGAGGACATCGAGAAGCTGCTGCAGGTGCTGCAGCGGCTGGTCGACGCCGGCAACACCGTGGTCGTGATCGAGCACAACCTCGACGTGATCAAGCAGGCCGACTGGGTGATCGACCTGGGCCCCGAGGGCGGCGACGCGGGCGGCGAGATCATCGTGGCCGGCACGCCCGAGGAGGTGGCCGACGACCCGCAAAGCGCCACCGGCCAGTATCCTCCAGCGCGTGCTCCCGGTCTACCAGCAGCAGGAGACGCTTCTTGCCGGCTGACATGCCGGTGCAGCGGATGTCGATGCGCGCCAGGGCGGTGATCCTGGACGGAGACGGGCGGCTGCTGCTGGATCGCACCCACCACGACGATCGCCCGGTGTTCTACTGGCTCCCCGGAGGCGGCGTGGAGCCGGGGGAGACGTCAGACGAGGCGCTGCGGCGCGAGCTGGTCGAGGAGGCGTCGCTCGACATCGAGGTCGGCCGCCTGCTCTACGTCAGCGAGAACCTCTTCGTCGAGAGCGGCGACTACCGCCACGAGCTGATCCTGTACTTCCTGGCGACCATCACCGGCCGCCGGCCCGAGCCGCCGAGCGACCCTCGCAACCACGAGTGGCACGCGCCCGACGCGACCCCTGGCCCGCTGCTACCGCCGCAGGTGGCCGAGGCGATCATCCACGACATCGCCCACGGGTTCGGCCGTCCCATCCAGCACCTGATCACCGACCACCGCCCCTGAGGGCGCCTACCTCGTGGTCTTGCAGCCCGGGTCGTCTTCCTTGACGTGGTTGTTCAGCGTCTGATTCTCGGAGGCGTCGTACGGTCCCGGGCTACGGACGACATACATGACGATGGGCGTCACTCCCGGGCCGTTCACGATCACGCGGTACTGCTTACCACGGCCGGGCACCTTGCGCGGCTTGACGCCGGCGATGGTGGGATAGACCCCGGTGCAGAAGGCGCCGGTGTTCTTGTGCGTCAGGAAGCTGTTGAAGCGATACCAGCCGCCGGGCTGCTTGTAGCCACCCGTCCACGGCGGGTCGAGCGTGTCCACCGTGATCAGCCGGCCGAACCCGTCCGTGGGCGCTCCGCGGCTCGAGGAGGCGGCGCCGAAGACGCTCGCGCCCTCGTAGCTCAGCGTCCCGAACAGGTGGTCGAAGTGCTGCGGGTAGATCCAGTTGGCCTCGGCGTCGAGCACCGGCATCGCGGTATCCCAGTGGCTGATCCAGAGCTCACGGTCGGGCTTGTGGGCAGGGCTCCAGCCGTTGTCGGGAAGGCCGGAGCCAACCCACGACTGCAGCAGCCAGAACGTCCCGCCCGCGGTGCAGCCCTTGACGGCCATGTTCACCTGCGGCCCGGATCCCATGTACGTGCCGCAGACGCCGTTCTTGGAGATCTTCTGCCAGTAGCCCGAGCCCCACGTGCTGCCGTAGCCGCCCGAGTAGTTCACGGCGAAGTGGGTGGGACTGGATCCCTCGCCCGGGTTGGGGGCGCCGTTCTTGGCTCCCCAGACGAGCGTGTGATGCACCGCTCCCTGGGCGTAGTAGGTGACCAGCGCGACCTGGGTGCCCTCGTGGTTCACGACCTTCATCGAGACCCACTTGGCGTTGCGCGCGATCATCTGCGCTGCCATGGCCTGGGCTGGGAGCACGGCCATGAGCGCGACGACGACAGCGATCAAGATTCGGAAACGACCCATAAGTAGGTGTTTCGGCAAGCCGACCGTGAAAACCCATCCCCCAAACGGAGGGGTCGGGCATCGCTCACTGGGGAGGTCATGGCGTCCGACCAAAAGCCCGTAGAGATCACGCGCGCGGGGGCGGTCATGACCCTCACGCTCAATCGGCCCGAGAAGCTCAATGCGATCGATCAGGCGATGCACGAGGCGCTCGCCTCCGCCATTTCAGAGGCCGCGGCGGCCGATGTGCGCGCGCTGGTGATCACCGGCCGGGGGAAGGGGTTCTGCGTAGGGCAGGATCTGGCCGAGCTCGGCCCCGGGACGGACGTTGGCGGGCTCGTGCGACAGCACTACAACGCCAACATGATCGCGCTCAGATCGCTCGCCAAGCCGGTCATCACGGCGGTGAACGGCGTCGCTGCCGGCGCCGGCCTCTCGCTGGCGATGGCCGGGGACATCAGGATCGCATCGAGCGCGGCCCGGTTCGTGCCGGCGTTCATCAACATCGGGCTGGTTCCCGATTCGGGCCTGTCGTTCTTCCTCACCCGCATCCTCGGGCCTGCCAAGGCGCTCGAGTGGACGGCCTCGGGGCGGCTGCTGAGCGCGGAGGAGGCGCTCGAGCAGGGGCTCGTGTCGGAGGTGGCCGGCCCTGATGAGCTCGAGCCCCGGGCTGCCGAGCTGGCAGCCGAGTGGGCCGAACGGCCGACCGCGGCCCTCGGCATGTACAAGGAGCTCTTCGACGCTGCGCCTGCGGCGACGCTCGCAGAGCAGCTCGAGCTGGAGGCGGTGCTCCAGACGCGGGCCGCAGCCTCCGCAGACTTCAGCGAAGGCGTCTCGGCGTTTCGGGAGAAACGCAGCGCGCGCTTCTCCGGCTCCTGAACGGGCTGGCTACCCGGCTGTGCGGTCGGTGTGCCCGAGGCTTCGGCCGGGCGCCACGCGGTCACGCACCAGGCGCTTGATCGCCGTGGGGTCGGGTGATCCCCCGCCGTCATCGGCCCGCGACCACACCTGCTCGCCGTCAACCCGGATGGCGAAGACGCCGCCCTCACCGGGAACCAGCGCCACCTCACCCAGCTCCTGCTCAAACGTGGTCAGGAGCTCCTGCGCCATCCAGGTCGCGCGCGGCAGCCACCGGCACTTCGTGCAGTACTCGATCTCGACCCGCGCGCCCACCGGCAGGCCCTAGTTGGGCACGTCGACGAGATCGGCCGACAGGCGGCCGCTGGCGCGGTACTCCTGCCAGTGGCGAAACGCCGACTCGGTGAGCTTGCCCTTCACCTCGCCGCGGCTGATGAGCGCCTCCACCTCGTCGGGCGTGAACCACTCGGGAGCCGACACGATGTCGGGGTCGTTCACGGCGTAGCTCGTCTGGCGCGGCTGCCCGCAGAGGTAGTTGAGGCGCATGGACGTGCCGATGCGCTTGCCGTCCTCGTCGTGCTCGCGCACCAGCGCCTGGCCGATGAGGGTGGCCTGGCTGGCTGCGTAGCCGGTCTCCATCAGCAGGTTGCGGTTGACGACGTGCTCGGGGAGCTGGACGTGGCCGTCCTCGTCGGAATGATCCATCCAGCCTGTGGGGAAGTTCCAGCGGGGCTGGCCCTCCCGGTTCAGCTGGCGCACCATCAGGAGCTCGCCACCATGCTCGACGATCGCGCACACGGTGGTTGCCAGGATCAGCTCATGCTCGAGGCTCGTGAGCGACCCGATGGTGGGCGCTTCGGCCTTGATGGCGTCGATGGGGACTTGAGGATCGCTCATGCGGGGTGTGTTGTAAGTTGGGTCACGCTTGCAGGATATACCCGACATTGGCGAATCCGGTAATCGCTCGGAGTGGGAGGCGGAGCACGTCGTCGATGAGGCGCTGGCCCGCCGGCTCATAGGCCGACAGTTTCCCCAGGTGGCCTCCGGGCGGCTGAGGCCGCTGGGGGAGGGGTGGGATCACACCGTGTGGCTCGCGGACGGCCGCTGGGCATTCCGGTTTCCCCGGCGGGCGGTGATTCTGCCCGGATTCGGCCGGGCCAACGCGCTTCTGGGCCAGCTCGCGCCGCTCCTGCCGCTGGCCGTGCCTGCGCCCGAGCTGCTGGGCGAGCCCGATGCGGGGTATCCGTGGCCGTTCACGGCGGCGCCGCTAATTCCCGGTGACGAGCCCGGGCGGGCCGGGCTCACCGACGGTGACCGGGCCGCGCTCGCCGTGCCGCTCGCGGAGTTTCTCCGGGCCCTGCACAACGTCGATCCGGGCCTCGGTGCGGGGCTGCTCGAGCTGGACGGCAACCGCCGCGCCGACATGGACGTGCGGGTGCCGTGGACGCGCGAGCGGCTGGAGGAGCTGGCCGCGCGCGGCCTCTGGCACGCCCCGGCGGCGGCCGGGGATCTGCTCGCCGCGGCCCAGGATCTGCCTGCCTCATCCGCCAGGGCGATTGCCCACGGCGATCTGCACGGCCGTCATCTGCTGATCGACCGCGGCCGACCGTCCGGGGTGATCGACTGGGACGACATCTGCCTCGCCGACCCTGCCATCGACCTGATGCCGTACTGGGGCCTTCTGCCCCCTGCGGCGCGGCCGCGGTTCCTCGAGGTCTACGGCGAGGCCGGCGAGCCGCAGCTCATCCGCGCGCGGGTGCTCGCGGTGTTTCTTGGTGCGACGCTTGCGCTGTACGGCCGGGAGCGCGGGATGACGTGGCTCGAGGCCGACGCGGTGGCAAGCCTCGACCGCGTCTTCAGCGGCTGAGGTCGCGCAGCATCAGCACCGCCTGGTTCTGGTCGTTCCACCAGCCCTCGGGCTCCCACAGGTGCACGAAGCCGTGGGAGCGGTAGAACCGCCGCGTGCCCTCGTAGCCGTCGGTCACGCCGGGCTCGGCCGATGACTCTGCGAGCGTGGTGACCAGGAGGTAGGAGCACCCTGCGGCGCGCGCCGACTCGGCCAGTTGCTGCACCAGCCGGCCGCCGATGCCGCCCCGCCGCCGCTCGGCATGCACCGCGAGCCACGTGATCTCCCGCGCGTGCCCGAACCGCGGCATCCAGGTGAGGAAGCCTGCAACGGCGCCCTCGGCCACCGCGGCGAGGCCGTCCTGCGTTCGCACGGCCTGCGCGCACTCGGCTCGCCCGCCGGCGTCGCCGAAGTGGTAGGGCAGCGAGGCGATGATGGCGTCGCACGCATCGGCGTCTGCGGCGGTGAGGGGCCGGATCACGCGCCGGCGAGATCGGGCAGGACGCCGAGGGCGCGCTCCACCAGCAGCCGGTCGGGGCCGACCAGGAAGAGCAGCTCGTTGTTGGTGAGATGCGACACCTCGCCGACCCGTTCGCCAGCCGGGTTGTGGATGCCGATCTGGGCGCCGATGTACCGCTTGCTCGGCACCTCGATCACGCCCACGTGGCCGTGCTCTGCGAGCGATCCGACGACGTCTTCGCGGATGTGGTGGGCCTCGTTCGAGAGCGAGACGAGGAGCCATGGCGCGGTGATCGAGGCGAGCAGCCCGCGCAGTGCGCCGGGGGCATCGCGCTTGGAGTTGTAGGGGCTCTTGGTGGTGCGGCAGTCGATCCGCTTCTGCGCGATCCCATACGTCTCGGGCCGGTCCCAGCGCACCAGCGTCTCCCAGATGTGGTAGTTCGAGAAGTACGAATGCTGGTTGTAGGGCGGGTCGAGATAGACGAGGTCGGTGTCCAGCTCGGCCGCCAGGGAGCCGGCATCGCGCTGGGTCACCGTGCCCGTCGGCCCGGCGACTGCAATGGGCTCGCGCAGCTCGAGGTCGTTCAGCGCCCGCGGCGCCCACGACTTGAGGTAGGCCATCTGCACCCCGGTGGTGCTGTCGACGCGGTCGGCTGCCTCGAGCAGGGATGTGAGCACCAGCCCCCGCTCGACCTCCGTGAGCGGTAGCTCGTCGATGCGGTCGCGGATGGCATCGATGCGCGCGCCGTTTCGCGGGTGGAAGAACCGCGCGTCCCGGCAGAACGTCTGCGTGAAGTACCCCGGCTGCGGCGGCAGCGCCTGCAGCTCGGCCAGCACGTCGCGCACCCGTTGCCGGTCGACGCCGTCGCCCGCCACGACGTATGCCTGGCCGAGCACCTGCGAGTAGCTCGCCAGGTCGTTACTGACCACGTCAAGGCCGATCTGGCGCAATCCCTGCGCCACGCGGGTGGTGCCCGAGAAGAGATCGCAGGCGCTGGTGACCGGCAGCTCGCTCACGATCTGCTGGATCAACGGCACCAGCCGGCGCTTCGAGCCGAGATACTTGATCATCTGCCGAGGGTATCCGTCCGGCCGGTCGGTGACACTGGATGGAGTGCTCAGGCTCCGGGCATCCCGCGTGGTCTCCATTGCGGTCGTCACCGTCGCAGCGTCCCTGGCGTCTGCGGCCTCCGCTCAGGCGGCAGCCAACCTGATTCCCAACGGCGGGTTCGAGGGCACTGCGGCCAAGGGCTCTCTCGGCGGGTGGGCGGGGAGCGGCGGAACGCTCTCGCTGGTGGCCGGAAACGGCGGCGGGCACGCCGCGAAGCTCAGCGCGACGGCTGCCTCGGCGGCACAGATGTACGCATTCACCAAGTCGAAGCCCGTGAAGAACGCCGTCGCCGGCAGCGTCTACACGCTCTCCGGCCAGGTGCAGGCAGCGACCCCCGGCCAGCCGGTGTGCCTCATCATCAAGGAGCTGGTGGGTGCCACCACCAGGATGGCGGCGAGCGCTCAGGCGTGCATCACGCCCACCGCGGCGTGGCAGAGCTTCCCGCCCGTGAGCATCACCATCAGGACAACCGGTGATTCGCTGACGGTGAACGTCCAGCAGAAGCCGCGCCCCGCCGGCGCCGCCTTTGCGATCGACAACGTTGCGCTCGTGGCCGGCGCGGCCGACACGCAGGCGCCCACGGTGCCGGACAACGTCCAGGCCGCGTCCGCCGGTGTGAGCGCTGTCACGGTCACCTGGGCGCCTTCGTCAGACGACTCGGGGAGTGTCGCCGGTCACCGCGTCTATCGCGGCGGGAACCTCGTCGGCACGGTCGCGGGGACCGCCGGATCGTTCACGGACTCCGGGCTGGCTCCGGCAACCTCCTACAGCTACACGGTGAGCGCGTTCGACCCATCGGGCAACTCGTCGTCGCAGTCGGCGCCGGCGGGCGCGACCACCGACACGGCACCGCCGGCGCCATGCGGGCTCCTCCAGGGCTCCGGGCCGCACGTCTACGACCACGTCGTGGTCGTGATGGAGGAGAACCTCAACTACAACGCGTGGCGCGGTGCCGCAAACGCGCCGTACTCGAACCTGCTCGCCTCCCAGTGCGCGCTTGCCACCAACTTCTCGGCGCTCACCCATCCCTCACAGCAGAACTACGTGGGCACCCTCACCGGCACCGTGCCGGTGCAAAACGCGATGATCGGCGACGACAACCTGCTGCACCAGCTCGGCGCCGCGGGGAAGTCCTGGGCCGGCCTGAACGAGAGCATGTCCACCAACTGCATGGCCACCAGCGGCGGCATCTACACCTCGGGCCACAACCCTGCGACGTTCCTGACCGACCTCGGCGCGGCCGGTGACAGCTCGTGCGCGACCAGCGACGTCCCGTTCACCGTCGGCGGATTCTCCACGGCGATGCTCGGCACGTTCACGTGGCTCACGCCCAACCTCTGCGACGACATGCACTGGCAGGCGAGCTGCCCCGAGTTGAAGGCAAACGCCGTGGCGACCGGCGACAGCTGGCTCCAGAGGGTGCTTCCCGTGATCTTCGCCTCATCCGAGTACCAGAGCGGAAAGACGCTGGTGCTGCTCACGTGGGACGAGGGCGAGGGCACCGGCGGCAACAAGGGCATCAACTGCCTCACCGCGGCGAATCTGGACACCACCGGCTGCCACATCGGCCTGGTGGCCGCCAGCGCGTACGTCACGCCGGGAACCACCGACGGCACCGCGCTCTCGCTGTACTCCGTGCTGAGCTCGCTCGAGACCATGTGGCAGCTGCCGCTGCTGGGAAACGCGCCGAGCGCGAACCCCCTTGGCCCGAACTTCGGGTTCTGACATGATCTCGGCCGCATGCCCAACATCGAGCACCCAGAGTTCGACGAGCTGCGCGAGCATCCAGGCTTTCGCGCCCGGCGCGCGCGCATCGGCTACCAGATGCGCAGCGAGCGGATCGGCCTCAGCCTGTGGGAGGTCGAGGCCGGCCAGGCCGCCTATCCCTACCACTTCCATCTGACCGAGGAAGAGCTCGTGATCGTGCTCGACGGCGACCTGACGCTGCGCTCGCCCGACGGCCTCCGCGATCTCAAGCGCGGGGAGGTGGTGCGGTTCCCGCGCGGCGAGGCCGGTGCCCACCAGCTCCTGAACAACGGCGGCGAGATCGCCCGGTTTCTCTCTACGAGCACCAACGGCGAGCCCGACATCGTGCTCTACCCCGATTCGGGGAAGATCTGCGCGGCCGAGCGACGGCCGGGCGGGGAGGGCCTCAAGCTCTACTTCCGGCAGGACGACGCCGTCGACTACTGGGACGGCGAGACGCCTCCGGGCTGATCGGGATCAGGCGAGGAGCGTGGCCCCGGCGCCCACCAGGAGCGCTCCGGCCCAGAGCTTGTCGACGTTGATCCAGGCCGATCGCAAGATGCCGACGCCGACGGTCTCGTAGACCGCCACGGCAACCACCCCCGCAACGGTGATCATCGCGACGGTGTGCACCAGCACCGCGAGGGCGGCCGGCGCGAGCGCTGCGTGGATGCCGAGGATGGGATCGGTCGCTGCCGAGGAACCGCTCAGGAACGGCAGCAGCATGAGCCCGGCGCCGTGGGCGCTCGCCATCAGAAACGACCAGAGCACCAGCTCGAGCGGGGTGACCCTGAACCCGACCCAGCGCGGGTGCTTCTGGCTCACCAGCTTCCAGATGGCAAACGCCGCGAGCGCCGCGGCCCCGGCGATGCGCACCGTGGTGGCCGAGACGGTCGCCTCGATCCCCACCAGCACGGCCACCATCAGGCCCACCGACAGCGCGTGGCCGGCGGCGAGGGGCGGAAGCGCCTTCAGCAGCGAGCCGCGCGAGCGGTCCTGCAGTCCCAGGGCGACGGCGAAGAGCCAGCCCATCGCCGGGTTGACGCCGTGGAAGGCGCCAAGCCCGGCGATGCCGGCCAGATCACCGGTGGTCACGAGAAGCAGTAGGAGTCCGAGGAGGAGTCGCCGCCCTCGAGCCGGATCTGGTGCGGTATGCGCCCGTTCAGCCCCTCCGTCACGAAGCTCGTGTCCAGCTCGAGGCCGCCGCCCGCGGGGACGTCGAGCTTCGCCACCCAGCCGTCCACGCCGTCGGGGTAGAACTGCTTGTCCCAGCTCGTGTAGAGCCCGTTGGAGAGGTAGATCCGCTTGCCGTCGCGCGACACTTCCACCATCTGCGGGCCGCCCGAGAGCGGGCCGGTCGCCGGGTGGGCCGCTTTGGACGCGATGCCGCCAAGCCGCACGCGGCCGGTCTCGACGGGGTTGTGCGGGTCGGTGACGTCGTACTGGATGAAGTCGCCGGTGCCCCAGCACGACACGTAGAGCGTCTTGTCGTCGAGCGAGAGGTTGATGTCGGTGACCAGCGGCGGCACGGCGCCGAAGCCCTTGAGGAGCTCGGGCAGCTGCTCGGCCTCGGCGGGCTCCGCAGGGATGGTGATGACCTTCTTGATGGCCCACTCGGAGCCCTCGCGGTGCCAGAGCCAGACCGATGCCGACAGGTCCTCGACCGACACGACCACGCCGACGAACCCGTAGGCCTTGCGCGGATCGTGGGCGGGCCGCAGCTCGAGCACCATCTGGTGCGCATCGCCCAGGTCGAGCGACTGCTGGTGCTTTCGCTTCTTCAGATCCCACACGTGCACGTGGTGGCCGTACTCGCGCCCCAGGAGCCGCTCGGGGACAACGCCGTGCTCGAACATCTCGGGCGTGCCCCACTCGCTCGAGAGCAGCGTGTCGAATCCGAGGTGCCACCAGAAGTCGTAGGAGTACCGCTGCGGGCCGCGATCGACCTCCCACGCGCCCAGCGGGTCGAACGAGTCGCAGTCGAGCAGCATGATGCCGCCACCGTCCTCAGGGCCGTTGGCACCGCCGAGCGCAGACACGTAGATCGCGTCGGGGCCGCAGTGGATGGTGTGGGGGCGGCTGTACCCGGCGCGCGTCTTGAACTCGTCGGCCTCGATGGTCTTCACGATCTTCGGCGCGCGCGGATCGGGCTTCACGTCGATGATGTGCATCCGCGAGGAGCGCAGGCCGGGTACCAGGAGGTAGCGGCGCTCGACGTGGGGGCGGGGGGAGGACGGGCAGAGCGCTGCGCTGCATGCGTTCCAGCCGAAATGGTGGAGCTCGTCGCCGATATCGGGCATCTCGAGGGTCGAGATGATGTTGCCGTACTCGGCCGACTTCGGATCGAGGTCGATCACGCCGAGCGCGTCGGGACGGTCGGTCTGATGGGGGTCCACGAGGGCCACGTAGCCGATGCCCTCAGGCGGAGCAGCCTGGGCCATGCGCGGCGAGGGATAGAACGTGGGGTCGGGTGTCCAGCGGCTCATCGGTTAGCAGAACTCCTCGCGGGCATCCCCGCTTCGGCGTGACAGAAGACCATTGGCGGTGAACTCGTAGAACCCCATCTCGCCCAGGGGCGGGGAGTATGCGTGGATGGAGGTCGCGACCACGGGGCCGGCCTGGCTCACATCGTGGATGTGGCTCGAGCCGAACGAGAACACTGCGCCGCTCGAGTAGACGACCGACGGGATCGGGCCGTCGCCGAGGGCGAGCCTGCGCTCCTCGAGCGCCCCGTCGGTGACGACGACCGCGCCGCGGCTGCCGTTGTGGTCGTGGAAGCCGGTGTCCTGGCGCTGCGACCAGCAGATGAGCCACACCTCGAGCGTGTCGTCGAGATGGAGCCGCACGTAGAAGCGCTCGCTGGGGGAGTGCTGCACCATGTCCTGCCACAGGTAGGGGCGGGCGGCGAGTGCCTGGACGAGCTCCTCGAGCTCGAGCCGGCTGAACTCCCACGACCGGCTGCGCTGGGCAAACCACACGGCGAGCCGTGGATCGTCGGCTGCCAGTTCGGAAGAGTCATCGGGCGTTCGTGCAAACGTTGACATCGCTCACCTCTTGGGAGTGCCGTTGGTCAGTCTGTAATGCCAAGTGAATCGATCGACATTATCTGGAATTACGGTACGTCGGCCGTCGGCTGTCGTCAAGCCGCTTAACGCCCGCGTAATACGACCGCGGCGGTTAGCGTGCCCGTATGAGCGAGATCGCCGACGCCGGCGCCATGCCCCGGGCGGGCCTGGACCGGGCCTTCGACCGGGTGCCGCCGATGGCGCTCCTGATCGGCGCGATCATCTGCTTCCAGGTGGGCGGAGCGCTCGGCGTCTGGGTGCTGCCGGCGTTCGGCGCGGCGGGAACGGCCTGGGTGCGGACGATGATCGCCGGGATCCTGCTGTGCGCCGCCGCCCGGCCGCGGATCCGCGGCATCGAGCGGGGCCACCTCCGCCTGGTGCTGCTCCTCGGGGTGGTGCTCGCCGGCACCAACGTCGCCTTCTACCTGGCGGTCGAGCGCATCCCGATCGGCGTGACGGTGACGGTGTCGTTCATCGGGCCCCTCGCAGTTGCGCTCTGGGGGTCGCGCAGGCCGCGCGACGTGGCCTGGGTCGTGCTTGCCGCTGCCGGCGTGGCGCTCTTCGGCGGCCTGCCGGGAGGTGCGGCGCTCGATCCTGCAGGCCTCGGCTTCGCGGTGCTCGACGGCGTCTGCTGGGGCGCCTACGCGGTGCTCGCCCAGCGCATCGGGGCCGTGATCCCGTCGAGCCAGGGGCTCACGCTGGCAACCCTGATCGCGGCGGTGGTGCTGATCCCCTTCGTGCCCGGCTCGTTCCACGGCTCGGCGATCGACGCCGGGGTAATCGCGGCGATGGCGGGGCTCGGGATCCTCACGGCCATCCCGTACCTGCTGGAGTTCGCCGCCCTGCAGCGGATGGCAGCGGCCACCTACGGCGTGCTGGTGAGCCTCGAGCCGGCGTTTGCGACGGTGGTTGGCGCGATCCTGCTGGGCCAGCGCCCGTCGGCGACCGAGCTCGCTGCAGTCGCGCTGGTCGTGGCAGCCTCGGTGGGAGCCGCGCGCTCTGCCGGGGCGGCTGTCGCGGCCGATGTCGGCGATGCCTGACCTCCCTCTGTAGCAGGGACTTTCACATTGCTCGCCAACTGTTGACGTTGACAGGCTCCCCGACCGCCCACAGGATGTGATGCGCCGATGCGATTTCCCCCTCGCCCTCTTCGCCGTGCCTTCGTCGCGCTCTGTGCCGCTGCTGTCGCTGTGGTCGCGCTCGGCGCATCGACCGCCGGCGCGAGCCAGACAGTGTCCACCGTGCTCACGGGAGCGACCAGCGGCACGATCGTCGGCTTCAACCACGCAAGCGGCCGGCTGATCGCCGAGACCGGAAACGGCGGCACCGTCAACCTTCAGACTCGCTCGCCGGCAGGCGTGCTGGTGAAGAGCGTTCCTCTCGGGGCAAACGCCGAGCCGACGGCGCTCGGGAACGGGGTCGTCGCGGTCGTCTTCGGAGGATCGGGCACCACGAGCCGGCAGCATGTCGAGATCTTCAGCGCGACGACGCTCGCACTGGTTGCGAACGTGAGCCTCGGGTTCATTCCCCAAAACGGCGTCGCGGTGGCCGGGGGGCAGGTGTGGCTGATCGACCCCCACACGGGCGTCCTCGAGTCGTTCCCGGTCTCGGGCACCCACACGTTGAAGACCTATCCCGGCGTTCTGCCGAACGGCATCAACTTCTCGATCATCGGTGGCTCCGACGGCGCTGCGACCGTGTATGTCGAGGAGGGCGGGACGCAGCAGATGCTCGCCGTCCACGCATCGAGCACGCCGGCAGTCACCGGGACGATCAGCGGCTCTCGCAGCCAGTTTGCCGTGTCGGGCGACGGATCGCTCCTCGCGATGCCGCGGGGGACAGGCGGCGTCCTTCTGATGTCGCCGACCACGCTTGCCACCGTCCGCACGCTCTCGGTCGTCTCGCCCGCCTCTGCCGGCGTGGTGTCGCTGTCGTATGACGGCTCGCGTGTCAGCTTCTCGGATCCGAGTTACGGGGTCTGGTCAGCTGCGTACGAGGTGCTGGACTCTGCGACCGGCGAGGTGCTCTACACGGAGCAGCCCGAAGCCGGAGGCACCGAGCTCGCCGATCAGCCCTTGACCTTCACGTCGAACTCGGGGCTCGCGGAGATCACGAGAGTCACCTTCCAGGACGCGCATCCGTCGTTCATGGCGTTCTCTGTCCCTGCGACCCCAACCTACTGGACGCAGTTCCTCACCCCGCAGGGCACTGGTGGCGGTCTCAATAGCCCCGAGACGTTCACGGACAGGCTGGTGGGATCCCCGCAAACCGATCTCGGGCACCAGCAGATCGACGTCACGCTCACGCCGCCTGTCGGCACGGCGATCACCGACAGCGTGTCGACCGCGAGCGATGGGACGTTCACCTATACGGCGCCCGCGTTCACGCGAACCGGAGTGTGGAAGCTGACGTTCGGGTTCGCAGGCGGCGGTGGCTACCAGGCGGCGTCGGTCTCCCAGAACGAGACGGTGCTGGGAACGGCGGACAAGCTTGCGCTGACGTCGACAGTCACCAAGTCACTGGTCTACAACAAGAGCCTCTCGCTCACGGCGACTCTGGCGCCGTTCCAGCCAGGCGCGGAGATCACGATCTGGAAGACAGTTGTCGGCGTGAAGACGGCGATCTATACGGGCCCCGTCGGAAGCGCCGGCTCGGTGACGCTCTCCCAGACGCCGCATCTCAGCACCACGTACTCCGCGACGTTCGCCGGCGACGACACGTACAACCCGTCAACCGCGAAAGCCATCTCCATCGCGGTGCTGCCGATCCTGAAGGGCGCCTGGCCGGGCGGCTACGGGACGTCGTCCGGCTATCGCCTCTTCCACTACCAGGCCGGCTGCGTCAAGACCCACAACGCCGGATGCCCTCAGTTCACCATCACCGCCACGCCGAACCTGAAGAACCGCATGGTGTACCTGGTGATCCAGCAGAAGTCCGGCAGCAGCTGGAAGTCGGTCTACTCGGCCCACCACCTGCTCGGCGCGGCGTCCAAGGTGACGCTGCCGCTGCCGTACGCCTCGAACGCGGTGATCGGCCACCTCTACCGGATCGCCATCGTCTACCAGGGCGACAAGGTGGGCCACGGCGCCGTCACCTGGGGCTACTGGGGCTTCCGCGTCACCAGCTAGCGGTCAGGCGAACATCATCGAGACCTTCGGGCCGCCTCCGGGCGGCTCGAGCTCGTACTCGGTCACGAACCCGAAGCGCGAGAAGAACGCGATCTGCCCGGGCGTGCGGGCCATGAGGCTTGACCGCACGTCCTGGGCCCGGGCGAGCTCGAGCACGTGGTTCATCAGGGCCGTGCCGCGCCCCTGGCGGCGGTGGCCCTCGGCAACGCAGATCGCATCCAGCATGCAGTGGGGCTCGCTGGGCCCGTGGCCGTCGATGAAGTTGAAGAAGAGGTCGTAGCGCGCTCCGCCGTCGGTGGTCTGGTCGAGGAGGGTCGCCCTCGTCTCGATGTCGTGCCAGTAGAGCTCGGGCAGGTCGTCGGGCAGGACGAACGTGATCATGCCGGTGCGGTCGTCGGTGCACCAGACGTTGCCACGCTCGATCATCGGCCGCCGCCACGCCGTGGCGGCGCGCGTGAGTCGCTCGACGAAGTGATCGTCCACGCCGCCGTACGCCCAGGTCATGACCGGATCGCTGTGGTATGCGAGCGCGACATCGGCCGACATCCACGCGAGGTCGTCGAGCGTGGCTGGGCGTACACCGACGGGGCTCAGGCGAACATCACCGAGACCCTGGGCCCGCCGCCGGGCGGCTCGAGCTGGTACTCGGCGCGGAATCCGAAGCGCGTGAAGTAGGTGATCTGCTCGGGTGTGCGGGCAATCAGGCTCGACCGCACGCCGTGGGCACGGGCGATCTCGAGGCCGTGCGCCATGAGCGCGGCACCGCGCCCGGTGCGGCGGTGGGCCTCGGCGACGCAGATCATGTCGAGGACGCAGTGCGGCTCGCTGGGGCCGTGGCCGTCCACGAAGTTGAAGAACTCGTCATAGCGGGTTCCGCCGTCGTTGGTGAGGTCGAGCAGCGTCGCCCTGGTCTCGATGTCGTGCCAGTAGAGCTCGGGCAGGTCATCGGGCAGGATGAAGGCGGCCATCGCGGTACAGTCGTCGGTGCACCAGACGTTGCCGCGCTCGATCATCGGCGGCCGCCAGGCCCGGGCCGCCCGCGTGAGGCGATCGACGAAATCATCTCCGTCGCCGTAGACCCATCGCACCATGGGGTCGTCGAGGTAGGCGCGTGCGATGGTGCCTGCCATCCAGCCGAGGTCGTCCAGCGTCGCCGGGCGCACTGACGTCATGCGCGGGCTCACGCGGCTCTGCGCATGCCGAGATTCACGCTCATCCCCAGGGTCATCGACCTCGAGCAGCGTCAAATGAACATCTGCCAGAGGGTCGGGCCGCCGCCGGGAGTGTGGAGCTCGGTCTCGACCGTGAACCCGGCCCGCGAGAAGTAGGCGATGTGCTGCGGCGTCCGGGCGATCAGGCCACAGCGCATGCCCTCCGTGACGGCCCGGTCGATCCCGTGCCGGAGTAGCGCCGAGCCGACCCCGTGCCGGCGGTGCGCGGCGGTGACGCAGAGCTGGTCCAGGTAGCAGTACGGCTCGGTCGGCCCCAGCCCGTCGATCCAGTCCCAGAAGGTGCTGTAGCGGGTCCCGTCGATGGAGAGCGCCGTCATCGCGGGTCGGATCTGCAGGTCGATGGCGTAGAGCTCGGGGATGTCGTCCGGCCAGATCCAGGCGGACATCGCCGCGCCGTCCGCGGTGCGCCAGGCGTTTCCGAGGCCGATGAGCCCCGACGTCCAGAGAGTCGTCGCCGCGACCAGCCGCTCGAGGAGGTCGGGACCGTCGCCGTAGATCCACCGCATGACGGGGTCGTCGATCAACGCTGCCGAGGAGATCTCCGTGATCGCCGGGAGATCATCGAAGGTCGCGGCGAGGATCGTCCCCGCATCGTCCGGTCGATGCATGCGTCAGATGTTACTGGTTCACACTGCGTGTCTGGCCATTTTTCAGGCCATGGAGGCGAGATCGACCGGGATCACGATCCCGCTCACCGCGGAGGCGCGCTCCCCGGCGAGGAAGCCCACGACCTCGGCCACCTCGCGCGGCTCGATCATCCGGCCCGCCGGATTGTTCCTGTCCATCGAGGCGAGCACCTCCTCGCGGGTGAGCCCGTGGAGCCGCGCCTGATCGTCGATCTGGCCCTCGGCCATCCCCGTCCACATCCAGCCCGGAGCGACCGCGTTCACGTTGAGGCCGAGCTTCGCGCCCTCGAGCGCGGCGACCTTCACGAGGCCGGCGACACCGTGCTTGGCCGAGACGTAGGCGGGCTTGTACACCTCGCCGACAAGGCTCGAGGTTGACGCGGTCACGATGATGCGCCCCCCGGGCCGCTCGGTGAGCGGCCCCCACGCGTGCTTGATGGCGAGGAACGGGCCGGTCAGCATGAGCCCGACCAGGCGATCCCACTGCTCGAGCGGGAACTCGGCAAATGGCGACATGAACTGGGCGCCGGCGTTCAAGACGAGGGTGTCGAGCCGGCCGTGGCGCTCGATCGCGAGCTCGACCATGCGCCGGCATCCCTCGTCGGAGGACACGTCGAGGTGGTCGCAGCCGTCACCGGTGATGTCCACGCCGATCACGGTGGCGCCGTCGCGCTCGAGCACCTCGCAGATGGCGCTGCCGAGCCCGCCGGCTGCGCCGGTCACGATCGCGACGCGCTCAGCCACGGATGTTTGGTGCCGACTGCAAGTGGCACAGTGTAGGGCGTAGCGGGGCGGCCAGCCACGCGAAGTTGATAACCTAACGTCAACGGAAGCTTTGCAGACGACCGACCAACACCCAGCCCGAAGCGATTCGTACAAGTGGATCGCGCTCTCCAACACGACGCTTGGAGTGCTGCTGGCGACCCTCGACTCGTCGATCGTGCTCATCGCGATGCCCGACATCTTCCGCGGCATCGGCCTTGATCCGCTGAAGCCGGGCAACAGCTTCTACCTGCTCTGGATGATCTTCGGCTACCTGATCGTGACCAGCGTGCTGGTCGTGAGCTTCGGCCGCCTGGGCGACATGTACGGGCGGGTGAAGATGTACAACCTCGGGTTCGTCATCTACACCGGGGCGTCGCTGCTCCTGGCGGTCGATTGGCTCACCGGCACGTCCGGCGCCGACTGGCTGATCGCGTGGCGCATCGTCCAGGGAGTTGGGGCGGCGTTCCTGCTCGGGAACTCCGCCGCGATCCTCACCGACGCGTTCCCGTCGCACCAGCGCGGGATGGCGCTCGGGCTCAACAACGTCGTGGCCGTGGCCGGCATGTTCGTGGGGCTCGTGCTGGGCGGCCTGCTCGCGCCGGTCAACTGGCGGCTGGTCTTTCTCATCTCCGTGCCGATCGGCCTCTTCGGCACCGTCTGGGCGTACATGAAGCTGGAGGAGACCGGCATCCACAAGCGGGCGCCCATCGACTGGCTCGGGAACATCACCTTCGGCGCCGGCCTGATCCTGATCATGATCGGCGTGACGCACGGCATCCGGCCTTACGACGGCGCATCCGATGGCCTGGGGCTCGCCGCAGGTGCTCGCCGAGCTGGGAGCGGGGGCGCTGCTCCTGATCGCCTTCGCGGTGGTCGAGTCGAGGGTGTCCGACCCCATGTTCAAGCTGCCGCTCTTCAAGGTGCGGGCGTTCACGTTCGGCACGCTCTCGAGCTTCATGTCGGCGGTTGCGCGCGGCGGGCTGATGTTCATCCTCATCATCTGGCTGCAGGGCATCTGGCTGCCGCTGCACGGCTACACCTTCGAGCAGACGCCGCTCTGGGCCGGCATCTACATGCTGCCGCTGACCATCGGGATCATGGCCGCCGGGCCCGTCAGCGGCTACCTGTCGGACAGGTACGGCGCCCGGCCGTTTGCAACGGGCGGGATGCTCGGCGCGGCGCTCGGGTTCATCCTGCTCGCGCTGCTTCCGATCGACTTCAACTACTGGGAGTTCGCCGCCATCCTGCTGCTGATGGGCGCCTCGATGGGCGTGTTCGCATCGCCGAACCGCGCGGGCGTCATGAACAGCCTCCCGCCGGCCGATCGCGGGGCAGGCGGCGGCATGAACCAGACGTTCCAGAACTCCGCCCAGGTGCTCTCGATCGGCATCTTCTTCAGCCTCATGATCGTCGGCCTCGCCTCGACGCTTCCGACCCACATGTCGGCCGGGCTCGAGGCTCACGGCGTGCCGGCGGCTGCGGCGCACCACGCCGCGAACCTGCCGCCGATCTCGATCCTCTTCGCAGCGTTCCTTGGCTACAACCCGATCCAGCACCTGCTCGGCGCCCACGTCCTCAGCCACGTGTCACACGCAAACGTCGCGACCATCTCGGGCCGTGAGTTCTTCCCGAACCTCATCGCAGCGCCGTTTCGCACCGGCCTGCACCTCGCATTCACGTTTGCGATCATCGCCTGCCTGGTGGCCGCTGCCGCCTCGTGGTTTCGCGGCGGGCGCTACGTGGACGGCGATCAGGCGCTACCGGGGACGGAGGCTGTCGAGCCTGTCCAGCCAGCCGTCCAGCTTGTGGAAGCCAGCGCTCACGGCCAGGAATAGCAGTGCGACCCAGAAGCCGTTTGCGATCACCTTGCCGTAGCCGAGGGTGATCACGTCGATGAACGGATACGGGTACCAGTGCACGATCGGCCCGCGGATGAGCGTGAACGCCACCCAGATGATGGGGTAGAGGAGCGCGAGCCCGGCAACCCGCCACGACGTCATGCCGCGCGGGCCGAACATCAGCCAGCCGACGACCGCCGCGATGGGGACCAGCGTGTGGAGGATCTGGTCGGCGAGGAGCGCCCAGCTGTCGAGCTGGGCGAGGTCGGCCAGCGCGACGTGGTAGATGATGCCGGTGATGGTGATCCCGACGAGGCCCGCCAGGCGGAACACGCGAAACACCGTGGAGCGGCGGTCGAGCCGCATCGCGAGGAGCAGGCAGGTGACCCCGACGATGATGTTGGAGTCGACCGTGAAGAAGCAGAACATGTTGAAGACCCGGGCGGCCGGAGTGCTGAAGTACCCGTGGTCGTTCGTGGCCGTGACCGGCAGCTGAACCGCCAGCCCGACGATCACCGCAAGTGCGGTTGCGCCGAACCACACTCGCGCCGAAGTCGTCCTCTCCACGGCGCCACCATACCTCTACACTGGGTCACCAAACCACCTCAGGGGGAACTCCATGGCGACCGTCATCACTGATCACGAGACCGCCCAGGTTCAGAAGGCAAATGCCTCGGGCCTCACGCCGGTCGTCTTCATCCACGGACTCTGGCTCTTGCCGAGCAGCTGGGATCGCTGGGCGACGCTCTTCGAGGAGGCCGGCTACACCGCGCTGACTCCCGGCTGGCCCGATGACCCCGAGACGGTGGGTGAGGCCAAGGAGCATCCGGAGGTGTTCGCCGGAAAGACGGTGGGCGAGGTCGCCGACCACTTCTCCGACGTGATCGGCGGGCTCGAGAAGAAGCCCGTGGTGATCGGGCACTCGTTCGGCGGGCTCCTCACGCAGATCGTCGCCGGCCGCGGGCTGGCATCGGTGTCGGTCGCAATCGATCCTGCGCCCTTCCGCGGCGTGCTTCCGCTGCCGATCTCGGCGCTCAAGTCGGCGAGCCCTGTGCTGAGCAACCCGCTGAACCGGCACAAGGCCGTGCCGCTCACCTACGAGCAGTTCCGCTACGCGTTTGCCAATGCGGTGAGCGAGGACGAGGCCAAGCAGCTCTACGACGAGTTTGCCGTGCCGGCTCCCGGCGCGCCGCTCTTCCAGGCTGCCACGGCCAACTTCAACCCGTGGACAGAGGCCAAGGTGAACTCCAAGAACCCGGATCGCGGGCCGCTCCTGATCATCAACGGCGAGAAGGATCACACCGTTCCGTGGGCCGTCGCGAACGCGTCGTTCAAGAAGCAGAAGAAGAACAAGGGCGTCACCGAGATCGTCGAGATCCCCGGCCGCGGCCACGCGCTCACCATCGACAGCGGGTGGCGTGAGGTGGCCGACACGGCGCTCACGTTCGTGAAGCGGTTCGAGTCCTAGGGCGATGGCAACGCGGCAGGCAGCGTGCTCGTGCGGCCAGCTCCACCTCGAGGTGGAGGGCGAGCCGACCCGCGTCTCGGTCTGTCACTGCCTTGCATGTCAGAAGCGCACCGGGAGCGCATTTGCCGTGCAGGCCCGGTTCGATGCCGGCCGCGTGACCATCACCGGCCGCCACAGCGAGTATGCCGGCACGTCGGACGAGGCCGACAAGCGGGTGCACGTGTTCCACTTCTGTCCCGACTGCGGTGCGACGGTGTTCTACGCCGGTGCGGATGAGGCCGACCTGATTGCCGTGCCCGTAGGGGCGTTCGCCGACCCGTCGTTTCCGCCGCCGACCCAGTCGAGCTACGGATCGCGGCGGCACCCGTGGGTCGAGCTCTCCGGCGACATCCAGACCGACGACGCGTGGGAGGCGGTGTTCCCGCTCTATGAGGCGGGCGACTACGCCACTGCGGCAGACCGCGGCGCCGAGCTGCTCGCAGCCGAGCCCACCAACGCCGGGCTGCACTTCAACGTCGCGTGCTGCGAGAGCCTCGCGGGCCGTCCGGCAGACGCGATCGCCCACCTGCGGCGCGCGATCGAGCTCGACGACGAGATCCAGGTATGGCTTGCCGAGGACACCGACCTCGACCCGCTTCGCGGCGAGCCGGGGTTCAGCGAGCTGCAGGCCGGCGCATGAACCAGATGTGAGGGCCGCCGCCGGGAGCGTCGCCCTCGCTCACCACCGTGAACCCGAACCGCTCGTAGTAGCCGACGTTCCTCGCGGTACCGGTCTCGAGGAACGCATCGACGCCGTCTGCGTCGCTTCGGCCGAGGCCGTGGCGGATCAGCGCCGATCCCGCGCCCTGGCCCTGGGTCGCGGGCTCGACTCCGAGATGGTCGAGGAACCACACCGGGTCGGCCGGCAGCTGGGACTCGACCCATGCCCACATCGCGTCACGCCGCACGCCGCCGTCCTCGGTGAGCGGGTTCACCACGTCACCGCCGGCCTGTGACTCCCAGAGGACGTTCGTTCGCCCGGGCTCGACCCAGCCGGCCAGCCCGACGCCGTCCCCGGCCTCCCACACCATCCCATGGGCGGCCATGCCGGTCACGAGCGGCTCGAACTCGACGGTGAGCCGGTCGGCCAGGTCGGCATCGCTTCCGCCCATCGTCCAGCGCAGCATCGGCTCGGTGACGAATGCCCGCGCGAGCACGCCCGCGAGGGCCGGTCCGCGATCAGCGGATGCCTGGACGATCCTCATCCGCGCTCCTGCAGTGAATACCCGGTGCCAGGCACCGGCTATTCACGGCCGATGATCTCGATCCGGTAGTCGTCGGGGTCGCGCACGAAGCAGAGGAGCGAGCCGCCCTCGCTCACCGAGTACGGCGGCTTCTCGGGCTCGATGCCCTGCGCCTTCAGCGCCGCCAGCGTGCCGTCGAGATCCGAGACGCCGATCGCGACATGGCCGTAGCCGGTGCCGTTGTCGTAGGTGCGCCCGTCGTGGTTCAGCGTGAACTCGAGCTCGGGCTCCTCACCGGGAAAGCCGTAGAAGTAGTTGGTCGCCTCGAGCTCGCCGTCGCGCACGATCGGGAGCTCGCGCCGGAACTCGAACCCGAGCGCCTCGTAGAACGCCCGCGTGCGGTCGTGGTCGGTGATGCGGTACATCGTGTGCAGGAATGTCGCCATGTCGTTCGGGCTCCTCTCAGCTCACCAGTCGGCGAGCACGTTCTCATCGGTCGTTTCCCCGCTGATAGAGGCTTCGAACGCTGAGACCTCTTCGGGCCGCATGGTAAACGTGTGCGCCTCGTCCGGGAACGTCCCTCCGCGCACCTCGTCGGCATAGGCGGTGACGCCCTCGGCGATCACGTCGCCGACCTCGGCGAACCGCTTGACGAACTTGGGGCTGAACTCGCTCGCCGGCCGCATCCCCAGCAGGTCGTGGAACACCAGCACCTGGCCGTCGGTGTGAGGGCCGGCGCCGATGCCGATGGTGGGGATGGTGAGCCGGTTGGTGATGGCCTGCGCCACCGGCCCGGGCACGCACTCGAGCACGATCCCAAAGCATCCGGCCGCCTGGAGGGCGATCGCGTCCTCGTAGACGCGGCGGGCCTGGTGCCACTCACGCCCCTGGGCCTTGTGGCCGCCGAGGATCGTCGCGGTCTGCGGGGTCAGGCCGATGTGGCCCATCACGGGAATGCCCGCGCGGCGAAGCGCCGCTGCCCGCCGGGCCGACTCGCCGCCGCCCTCCAGCTTCACCACGTCGGCGCGCGCCTCCTTGATGAACCGCCCGGCGTTTCGCACCGCGTCCTCGTCGGACACCTGATAGCTCATGAACGGCAGGTCGCCCACGACGATCGCGCGCTCGCACGCGCGGCTCACTGCCCGCGTCAGGATCAGGAGCTCGTCCATCGTCGCGCCGGTGGTGGAGATCGGGTCGTGGCCGAGCACGTTGTTCGCTGCCGAGTCGCCCACCAGCACCATGTCCACGCCGCAGCGGTCAACGATCTTCGCGGTGGCGTAGTCGTAGGCCGTGATCATCACGATCGGATCGCGGTTGAGCTTCATCTCGGCCAGGGCCGGCAGGGAAATCTTCATCAGCGCTCGACCGCAATCGTATCCAGCAATCGGGTGTCGCCGAAGCGGGCAGCGGCAACCACGATGGCTCCGGGCGCCTCCGGCACCTCGGTGAACGTCCGCGGATCCACCACCGCGAGGTAGTCCAGGTCGCCCTCGACGAGCCCCGGGTCGCGTGCCAGCATCGCGCGATGAAGCGAGGCTGCGCGCCGCCGCTCGTCCGGCGAGAGGCGCGTGTTCCGCGACGAGAGGGCCAGGCCGTCGGGCTCGCGCACCGTCGGCACCGCCCGGATCTGGACGCCAAGATCCAGGTCGGCGTTCATCCGCCGGATCACCGCCAGCTGCTGGGCATCCTTCTCGCCGAAGTAGGCCACGTCGGGACGCACGCGCGCAAAGAGCTTGGCCACGACCGTCGCGACGCCGTCGAAGTGGCCGGGCCGGTGGGCGCCCTCGAAGCGGGAGGCGAGGTCGCCGACGCGGACCGTTGTATCGAACCCGTCGGGATACATCTCGCCGACCGTCGGTGCGAACACCTCGTCCACGCCCTCCGCTCTGGCAATCGCGCGGTCGCGGGCATCGTCGCGCGGGTAGGTGGCGAAATCCTCGTCACGACCGAACTGCGTCGGGTTCACGAAGAGGCTCATGACGACGTGGTCGCTTCCGGCCCGGGCGGCCCGCAGAAGCGCCCGGTGGCCGTCGTGAAGCGCGCCCATGGTGGGCACGAGCGCAGTGGTCACAGCGCTCCTCGCACGGCGTCGGCCGAGGCGGGGGAGACCAGCGGCAGCGTGGCCCTGCCCAGCTCCCGGTAGAGCGGCTCGAGCGCCGGCCCGATCGCCTCGAGGTGGGCGCGCACCGTGGCGGCGTCGCCGCGCGCGATGGGGCCGGTCGGCGGCTCGCCGGCCCGCTCGATCGTGCGGAGCTGCAGCGGCTGGAGGATCTGCAGCGCGTCGTCGCGGCCGATGCCCGCGCGCTCCATCAGGCCAACCGCCACCGCCGTGAGCGTCACCAGGTAGTTCGAGCCGAAGGCCATCGCGGCGTGGTACACGGGCTTTCTGTCGTCGGCGAGGGGAAACGGCGTCATGCCAAGCTCCTCTGCAAGCGCCGCGCCGTCGTCCCAGTCGCCGGTGATCGCCGCGAACGCGCCCTCCAGCTGATCGCCGCCTGCCGCAGGATCGATCGTCTGCACCGGGTGCACGCACGCCTTCGGCCCCGGCGCGGGATCCAGTGCGTGGATGCTCGTCGCGCCGGAGAAGTGGATCACCACGCACTCCGGCCCGAGCTGTGGCGCGAGGGTGGCGCACACCGCCGCAATGGCATCGTCCGGGGTTGCGATGAGAAGGCGTCTGCAGCCGTCGAGCGGGGGCGTCTGGCCGCGCGCAACGAGCGTCGTTTCGCCGATCCGGGCTGCGACCGTCCGGCCGACCCGTCCCGCTCCGATCACCACCGTGTCGCTCTGCACATCCCCGATCGTAGAACCTTGGTGAATAACCGGTGCCAGGCACCGTCCGTTCGTGGGTATGCTGCACGGGTGCCGATCTACGAATATCTCTGTGCCGGCTGCTCGGGCGAGTTCGAAGAGCTCGTCTCGCTGAGCGGCCCCGAGCAGGTCACGTGCCCCGATTGCGGCGGCACCACGGCCACCCGGCTCCTCTCCTCGTTTGCCACCAACCGCCCCGAGGGCGCGATGGCCGGCGGCGGGGGCGGCTGCTGCGGCGGGTCCTGCGGCTCCTGCGGCTGACGCGTCCGGCCGGGGTGACAGAATGCACCTCGTGAGTGACGAGGCAGCCACCCGGCGTCATGAGCTCGAGCAGCACGCTTCGCAATGGCGCGGCTGCACCCGGTGCGAGCTGTCGCAGGGGCGCACCCAGGTCGTCGTCGGCGACGGGAACCTCGACGCGGATCTGATGTTCGTCGGCGAGGCGCCGGGGTTCCACGAGGACAAGCAGGGCGTGCCGTTCGTCGGCCAGGCCGGCAAGCTCCTCGACACGCTGCTCGCGGAGATCGGCCTCGCCCGGCCCGACGTCTACATCGCAAACGTGCTCAAGTGCCGCCCGCCGGGCAACCGCGACCCGCTCGAGGACGAGATCGCCTCGTGCGAGCCGTACCTCTTCAAGCAGGTCGAGCTCATCCGGCCGCGCGTGATCTGCACCCTCGGGAACTTCGCGACCAAGCTCCTCACCAGCCAGCCGCATGGGATCACGCGCGTGCGCGGAGCGGCCCAGAACCACCGCATCGCGGGCGTCGAGCTCGTCATCTTCCCGATCTACCACCCGGCCGCGGCGCTCTACACGCCGGCGATGCTCGACACGCTCCGCGAGGACATCCGACTGCTGCCCGGGCTGATGGGCGGCCGGCCAGCCGTGCCGGCACCGGTGCAGGCGATCCCCGATCCAGCGCCGGCGGTGCAGCACGAGCCCGAGTACGCTCAGCTGGGACTGTTCTAGCCTCGTCCAGACCGAGGCCGTCGCCGCCAGGATCGCTGCGATCCTGAAGCCGGGCGACGTCGTCAACGTGAGCGGCGAGATGGGAGCCGGCAAGACGGCGTTCGTCCGGGCCGCGTGCGCGGCGCTGGGCGTGACCGGCGCGGTCACGAGCCCCACGTACACCGTGGGCCACCTCTACTCGTCGCCGCACGGGCCGGTCTCGCACCTCGACCTCTACCGGTCGCACGGGGTCACGGACGAGGAGTGGGCCGATCTGGAACCGTACTTCGACGAGGGCATCGCGTTCGTCGAGTGGCCGCAGGCCGGGGAGGGGGTGCTGCCAACCCCCCGGATGGGCGTAACCATACGGATCACGGGGGCCGATGCTAGGCTGGTCGTGCTCGAGACCACCGATCCCGAAGTGGCTGCCGCGCTTGATCATCCTTTCCCTTGATACCGCGACCGACGTCGCGACCTCCGGCCTCACGGCAGACGGCCGCACGATCGCCGAGACCGCCACCCGGGGCAGGTCGCGAAGCGCCCAGCACGTGCTCGAGGACGTGCGCGTCCTTCTGGAGCGCGCGTCGCTGGTGCCCGGCGATATCGGCTCGATCGTCGTCGGCCGCGGGCCCGGCACCTTCACGGGCCTTCGCATCGGGATCGCGACGGCGCGTGGACTCGGACTGGCGCTCGGCGTGCCCGTGGCCGGGGTCTCGACGCTCGACGCCCTCCTGCAGGGTGAGGGCGTGGACGTGGCGTGCATCGACGCCCGCCGCGGCGAGGTCTTCGCCGCGGGCGCAGGCATCGAGCCCCAGGCGCTTTCCCCGGAGACCCTGGCGGGCCTGCTCCCCGTCGGCGCGACGGTCGCCGGCGACGGCGCGGTGCTTCACCGCGCGGTTTTCGGCGACGCCGTGGTGCCCCCCGACGACTCGCCGCTCCACATCCCGTGGGCCAGGCATCACGCGGCGCTCATCGGCTCGGCCGGGCCTGCGGAGCCGCTCTACCTGCGCGCGCCCGACGCCGAGCGGAACCTCGCGCTCGCGGCGACCCGGAGGGCAGCGGTGTGATGACCGCGGTGGAGTTCCGCCGGCTCGGCCCGGACAACCTCGACGCGATCGAGCAGATCGAGCGCCGCTCGTATCCCACGCCGTGGTCGCGCATGATGTTCGCGGGTGAGCTCGTGAAGCCCGGCGGGTTCTGCGTGGGTGCGTTCCAGGGCGAGGAGATGCTCGGCTACCTGATCGTCGCCAAGTACGTCGATGCCTGGCACATCATGAACATCGCGGTCGACGAGCCCTATCGCGGCCGGGGCGTCGCGCGGGCCCTGCTCGAGCACCTGTTCGTGTCCACCGAGGCAGACGCCGACCGCGGCTACACCCTCGAGGTGCGCGTGACCAACGCGGTCGCGCTGCACCTGTACGAGCAGCTGGGCTTCGTCGCCTCCGGTATCCGCCGCGGGTACTACACGGACAACCGGGAAGACGCCGTGATCATGTGGCGCGATCACGTCGAGGAGCCGTGACCGCCGACCTGATCCTGGGGATCGAGACATCGTGCGACGAGACCGCGGCGGCGGTGATCCAGCGCGACGGCGTGATCCGCTCGAGCATCGTGGCATCGCAGGCTGCCATGCACGCCCGCTTCGGCGGGGTCGTTCCCGAGGTCGCCTCGCGCCGCCACCTCGAGCTGGTCTCCCCGGTGATCCAGACCGCGCTGGACGATGCCGGCGTGACGCTCGACGACATCTCGGACGTGGCGGTCACCGAGGGGCCGGGGCTCATCGGGGCGCTCCTCGTGGGGCTTGCGACCGCCAAGGCGATCGCCTTTGCGCGCGGGCTGCCGCTGTTCGGCGTGAACCATCTGCACGGGCACGTCGCGGCGCTCTACCTGGAGCCCGACGTGCTCGAGCCGCCGTTTCTCTGCCTCCTTGCCTCGGGCGGCCACACGATTCTCGCCGAGGTCTCCGAGCGCGGTGACTTCCGCCCGATCGGGGCGTCGCTGGACGATGCCGCCGGCGAGGCGTTCGACAAGGGCGCCCGCCTGCTCGGCCTGGGCTATCCGGGCGGGGCCGAGCTCGAGCGGCTCGCGGCGTCGGGTGATCCCGCCGCATACCCGCTCCCGACCGCGATGCTGGGCCACCCGGGCCACGACTTCTCGTTCAGCGGCCTCAAGACCGCGCTGCGCCACGCCGTCGCCGAGCATCCCGCCGAGGCCGACCGGCCGCATCTCGCGGCCTCGTACCAGGCGGCCATCGTGCGATCGCTCGTCGGCCGCACCGCGCAGGCGCTGGACGCAACCGGCCACACCCGCGCGGCGCTCGTGGGCGGCGTCGCGGCCAACACGGTGCTGCGCCAGGCGCTGAACGACGCGGGCGCGAAGCGCGGGGTGGAGGTGCGGGCCGCGCCGATGCGGCTCTGCTCCGACAATGCGGCGATGATCGCCTCCGCGGCGCGGTACACGAGCCCGCTGCCGTACCCCGACTACCTCGCGCGCGACGCGTTTGCCTCGGCATGACCGTCGAGGTGGTCGTCTACAGCGGCCGTGACTGCCACCTCTGCGACGTCGCGAAGGCCGTGCTCGAGGAGCATCGCGAGCGGCTGGGCTACGAGGTGCGCGAGGTGGACATCACCGGCGACCCCGAGCTGGAGGCTGCCTACCGCGAGCAGATCCCGGTCGTCTTCGTCGGCGGGCGCAAGGCGTTCAAGTTCCGGGTGGAACCGATCGAGCTCGAGCAACGAATAGTTCGAGCGCGCACAGCGGGTTGAACCATCTGAACCGCGATTCAATGACACGTCGGTCCGGACCCACCGTTACACTTGCTCCACCATGTTGCATGCATCCACTGATAAGGACAGTCCGTTGCCCTCTGAACGCCTGACGGTCGGTGTCGCCGCTCGTCTCTCCCGCTACCTCCAGGTGCTGACCCAGGCGAAGAAGATGGGCCGCGATTCGATCTCATCCCAGGAGATCGGCGAGTACACGAACGTCAACGCGACGCAGATCCGGCGCGACCTCTCGGGCTTCGGGAAGTTCGGCAAGCGCGGCGTGGGATACAACATCGACTACCTGATCGTCGAGATCCGCAAGATCCTGCGGACGTCGGGTCAGCACAACATCGCGCTCATCGGCGCGGGCTCTCTGGGCCAGGCCATCGCGAAGTCGCCGGCGTTCGCCGATCACGGCTTCAACATCGCCGCCGTGCTCGACACCGACCCCGGCAAGATCGGCGATGCCATCGGCGACATGCACGTCCTCGACATGGGCAACCTGGTCGAGACCGTGCGCGAGCGCAACATCATCGTGGGCGTGCTCGCGGTTCCCGAGTCGGCTGCGCAGTCTGCGGCCAACGCGCTCGTGGACGCCGATGTGAAGATCATCTTCAACTACGCCGATGCGCTCATCGACACGCCGTCGGACGTAACGGTGCACCGCTCGAGCCCCGTCGTCGAGCTGCTCCACGCGCTGTACTTCCACCTGACCTGAGTCCGGCTCAAACCGCCTGCTCCCCTGTCGATTGCCGGGGGAGTGATTCACGACCTCAACTCGTTCGGCGACGAGCGCCGTGAACGGCTGCTCGCAGATGTCGTGTCCGATGCTGTGGCGGTCGTGCACGACGGGCTGATCGCCGAGATCAACCCGGCGTTCACCGCCATCTTCGGCTACGAGCCCGCCCGGATCGTCGGCGTACCCCTGGAGCATGTGCTGGACGGCGGCGACCTCGCCCTGCGTACCGGCCACACCAGCAGCGGCGTCTCGCGGCAGCTGGAGGTGACCGAGCGAGCGCTCGGCCGCACCGGCTCCCAGCTGGTGGTGATGCGCGACGTGACCGAGCGAAACGCGGCCAAGCAGGAGGCTGACGTCCTCGCCTACCAGTACGCGGCCGACCTCACGGCTGTCGCCGAGGTCGCGCGCCGGCTGCCTCGCACCACCGATCCCAACGCGGCCCGAGGAGCCATCTGCCAGGCGCTCCTGGCGGTGTGCGACGGCATGCTCGCGGTGCTCATGGAGCCCGACGGCGCCGCCGGGCTGATCTCCACGGGCGCGGCCGGGGGGCGCGGCTACGACGCTCCGATGCGCGTGGCGGTTGACGAGGCCGGCTCGGCCACCGCGGATGTGTTCGCCTCGGGCGAGCCGTTCTTCATCGCCGACCTCGCCCTCTATGACGACGTCTCACCGCGCCTGGCGCAGGCCACGGGGATCGTCTCGGCGCTCTGGCAGCCGGTGCTGCGCGACGGGCTGGTCGTGGGCGTGCTGCTGGTGGGCTGGGATCGGCCCGTGATGCACCTCTCGGATCGGGCCGCGGCCGTTGCCGGCCTCTTTGCGGCCGAGGCCGCAGTCGCCATCGAGCGCGCCGACTTCCTCGCGCAGCTCGAGGCGCTCAACCGCGCCCTTGCGATGCAGCTCGAGGCGCTTCGGATGTCGGATCAGCTGAAGACCGACTTCGTCTCGAGCGTGTCGCACGAGCTGCGAACGCCGCTCACGGCGATCCTCGGGTACACCGAGCTGCTCGCCGCCGAGGCGGCCGGCGAGATCACCGCCGAGCAGGGCGAGTTCCTGGGCATCGTCGACCACAACGCCCGGCGCCTGGAGTCGCTCATCACCGACCTGCTGACCCTCTCGGGCATCGAGAGCGGCAACCTGCCGATCCGGCCCGAGCCGGTGGATCTGCGCCCGCTGGTGGAGTCGGCCATCCAGGATCAGGTGCTCACCTTCAATGCCCGGCGCCTGAAGCTCGATCTCGCGCTGCCGGATCACCCGGTCGTGGCGAAGGTCGATCGCGACCGCATCGGCCAGGTGCTCGCCAACCTGCTCTCGAACGCCGCGAAGTTCACGCCCGTGGAGGGCTCGGTGCGGGTCTCGCTCGTGACGCACGACACGGGCCGCGGCCGGCAGGCGCGCATCGAGGTGGCCGACTCCGGCATCGGTATCCCGCCCGAGGATCTCCCGCGCCTCTTCGAGCGGTTCTTTCGCGCACGCAACGCCACCGACCAGGCGATCCAGGGCACCGGCCTCGGGCTCGCCATCTGCTGCGCCATCGTCGAGTCCCACCAGGGCCGGCTGAACGTCGATTCCGAGCTTGGCCGCGGCACCACCGTGACCGTGGCATTCCCGCTTCTAGAACACCAACCCGATGGAGGAGAGACCGATGGATTCCGAGACCGCGACTGTGCTGGTGGCCGACGATGAGCCGCACCTGCTGAGGCTGGTGAAGTTCCGGCTGGAGCGCGAGGGCTACCGGGTGCTGACCGCCGCCGACGGCGATGCCGCGCTGCAGGTGGCGCGTGCCGAGCAGCCCGACCTGTGCGTGCTCGACGTCATGATGCCGAAGCGGTCGGGCTTCGACGTGCTGCGCGAGCTGCGCGCCGACGAGCGCTTCAACAGCACCAAGGTGATCATGCTGACCGCCCGTGCGCAGGACCGCGACGTGGACGCCGGCTTCTCGCTCGGCGCCGACGATTACGTCACCAAGCCGTTCAGCCCCAACGAGCTGCGGGTGCGCATCAGCGCGCATTTGAACCGGCGCTGACCCGCGGCGCGCCCGCGTCCGTTATCGTGGCGACGGCATGGGCGAGACGCCGAAGATCAGTGATCCCCTCGAGGCGTTGGAGGCGGCGCGAGCGGGATTCGAAGAGGGCAAGGATTTCACGGTCGGCGTGGAGGAGGAGTTCGCGATCCTCGACCCCGGCACGCTGGACATGGTCCCGGGCTTCGAGCGGTTCGACGCAGCCACCCAGACGGGCCCGCTGGAGGGTGCCGTCGCGGGTGAGCTGATCCGCTCGGAGGTCGAGATCCGCACGGGGCGCTGCGAGACGTTCGCCCAGGCGGCTCAGGTGATGGCCGCCCGGCGGATCGACCTGGTCGCGGTTGCCGGCTCGCTCGGCGTGCGGCTCGCGGCGGCGGGTGCACACCCCTTCGCGCGCTGGCAGGATCAGGAGCTGATCGATACGCCGCACTACCACCTGGTGGAGTCGACGCTTCGCTACGTCGCCTGGCGCAACAACACGTTCGGCATCCACGCCCACACGGGCATCAGGGGTGCCGACCGGGCGATCGCGGTCACCACGGCGATGCGCTCGGTGCTGCCGGAGCTGCTCGCCCTCTCGGCCAGCTCGCCGTGGGTCGAGGATCGCTACACGCACCTGCACTCAACGCGCACGCAGGTCTTCACGCGCATGTTCCCGCGCTGCGGCATCCCCGACTCGCTCGCCGGCTGGCAGGAGTACGAGGATTTCGTCCGGTTCCTCATCGTGACCGGCTCCATCCGCGAGCACACCGAGATCTGGTGGAGCGTGCGGCCCCACCAGGCGTTTCCCACGGTCGAGACGCGCATCTGCGACGCCCAGCCGGAGTTCGGCGAGGCGGTGGCGCTGGCCGGTCTCATGGTGGCGTGCACGGCGCGCTTTGCCCGGATGTACGACGAGGGCCGGCCGCTGCCCGACTACGCGCCGCGCCTGCTCGAGGAGAATCTCTGGCGGGCCATCAGGTGGGGCATGGACGGCAAGCTGATCGACCTGGACGCGGGCGAGGCCGTGCCGGCGCGGGCGCGCATCGACGCGCTCCTCGAGGATGCCGCCGAGATGGCCGGCGAGCTCGGCATCACCCCGTACCTGACGCCGATCGAGGGACCCAACGCCGCGCAGCGGCTGAGCGCCGCGATGGACGCCGGCGCGAGCCCGCGCGAGCTCTGGCCCGAGGTGGTCGAGCGCACCGAGGTCTCGGCCGCCGAGTGGCTCGAGGCGTTTCCGGGCAAGGAGAGCGCATGAGCGCCGAAGAGCCGCAGCCAGGGGAGATCCCCAATGCAGGTGATGTCATCCTCTCGACCGCACATCTGCTCCTGAGCATCGGGTTCGCGCGCACGGGCCTCACGGGGGAGCAGGGCGTCGAGGCCGATCTCGTGCAGACCGAGCAGTCCATCGAGGGCGTGCGCGCGCTGATGCCCGTGCTCGAGCGGCTCCTGCCGCGTGAGGCTGTCGTTGAGTACCGGGCGGCGCTCTCGGAGCTTCAGCTGGCATACTCTCGCGCACTGGAACCGCCTGCCGCCGAGGCGCAGGCACCGCCGCCGGAGGCACCGGTGGAAGAGCCGGCCGAGCGGCCGAAGATCTGGACACCGAGAGGGGACATATGAGCGGCGCGGAGATCGGGGTGTTCGGCGGGTCGGGGTTCTACTCGTTCCTCGACGACGCCGAGGAGGTCACCGTTGACACGCCGTACGGGCCCACCTCCGACCGGTTCGTGATCGGCGACGTGGGGGGCAAGCGGGTGGCGTTCCTGCCGCGCCACGGCCGAAACCACCAGCTGCCGCCGCATGCGATCCCCTACCGCGCCAACCTCTGGGCGATGAAGGAGCTGGGAGTGCGCCGGATCGTCGGCCCGTGCGCCTCCGGCAGCCTCAGCAAGGATCTGCCGCCGGGCACCTTCGTGGTGTGCGACCAGTTCGTGGATCGCACGAGCGCCCGCGCCGACACCTTCTACGACGGCCCCGTGACCACGCACGTGTCCTCGGCCGACCCGTACTGCCCCGATCTGCGAAACGTGCTGCTGGAGACCGGGCGGGAGCAGGGCCTCGACATCCGTGACGGCGGCACCGTTGTCGTCATCCAGGGCCCGCGGTTCTCCACGCGGTCGGAGTCGAAATGGTTCTCGGCCATGGGCTGGGGCGTGATCAACATGACCGCCTACCCGGAGGGCTGGCTCGCCCGCGAGCTCGAGCTCTGCTACGCCAACGTCTCGCTCATCACCGACTACGACGTGGGGCTCGAGGACGATGTCGATATCGAGCCGGTCAGCCACGAGGCCGTCGTCAGGGTGTTCACCGAGAACAACGAGCGGCTCCGCAAGCTCCTGTTCGCGGCGATCCCCAGGATCGGCGCGCAGCCGAACGACATCTGCGCGACCGCGCTCGCGGGAGCACGGTTCTAGGTTCCATCATGTCCGGCTTTGTGGGTAGACTCGGCCGGTTGTTTCCGACTGTTAAGGAGTTCATGCTGTGAGTTTCCTGGCTAGTCACGCGGTTGCGATCTCGCTCGTGTGCGGTATCGCGGCCGTCATCTACGGTCTTCTGCTCACCCAGTGGGTGCTGAAACAGCCCGAGGGCAACGACCGCATGCGGGAGATCGCAGCAGCGATCCAGGAGGGCGCTGCGGCGTACCTCAAGCGCCAGTACACGACCATCGCGGTGGTTGCGGTCGTCGTCACCATCGTGATCGCCGTCGCCGGCCAGTGGACGAGCGACCTCGGGGTGAAGGTGGCGATCGGGTTCGTCATCGGCGCGGTGCTCTCGGGCATCACCGGCTTCATCGGCATGAACGTCGCGGTGCGCTCGAACGTCCGCACCGCCGAGGCGGGGCGCAAGGGCATGGCCCCGGCGCTCTCGGTCGCGTTCAAGGGCGGCACCGTGACAGGCATCCTCGTGGTCGGGCTCGGCCTGCTCGGCGTTGCCGGCTACTACGGCATCCTCAAGCTGAACGGCAACTCCGACCTGGTCGCCACCAAGGCGCTCGTCGGCCTTGCCTTCGGCGGCTCGCTCATCTCGGTGTTCGCGCGCCTCGGCGGCGGCATCTTCACCAAGGGCGCTGACGTCGGCGCCGACCTGGTGGGCAAGATCGAGGCCGGCATCCCGGAGGACGACCCCCGCAACCCGGCCGTGATCGCCGACAACGTGGGCGACAACGTCGGCGACGACGCCGGCATGGCGGCCGACCTCTTCGAGACCTATGCCGTCACCATCGTCGCCTCGATGCTGCTCGGCGCGCAGATTCCCGGCTTCCACCACAACGCCGTGGTGTTGCCGCTCCTCATCGGCGCGCTCGCCATCCCGGCCTCGATCGTCGGCACGCTGCTGGTGCGCCTGCCGAAGAGCGGCAGCATCATGACGGCGCTCTACACGGGCGTGTTCGTCTCGGCGCTGCTCTCGGCCGTGCTCTTCATCCCGGTGATCCACTCGGTGTCGAGCGGCCTTCCCCACAACGGCACGCGCATCTATCTGTGCGCGCTCGTCGGGCTCGTGATCACTGCGCTCCTGGTGGGCATCACCGAGTACTACACCGGCACGCGGTTCGGCCCGGTGAAACGGATCTCACAGCAGTCCACCACCGGCCATGCGACCAACATCATCGCCGGCCTCGCCGTGGGCATGCAGGCAACGGCGCTCCCCGTGATCGTGCTCGTCGTCGGCACGCTCACCGCCGACAAGCTCGCCGGCATCTACGGCGTCGCGATCGCCGTGACCGCCATGCTCTCGATGGCCGGCATGATCGTCGCGCTCGACGCGTTCGGGCCCATCACCGACAACGCCGGCGGCATCGCCGAGATGGCGGATCTGCCGCACGAGGTGCGCGACAACGTGACCGACCCGCTCGACGCGGTCGGCAACACCACCAAGGCCGTCACCAAGGGCTATGCGATCGGCTCGGCCGGCCTGGCCGCGCTGGTGCTGTTCCAGTCCTACAGCGACGAGCTCGCCACGCGGCTCGGCCACCCGGTGCTCTTCCAGATCAACGATCCGTGGGTGCTCTCGGGCCTCCTCATCGGCGGCCTGATGCCGTTCCTCTTCGCCTCGCTCGCGATGGACGCGGTCGGCCGTGCCGGCGCCGCAGTGGTGGAGGAGGTGCGCCGCCAGTTCCGCGAGATCCCGGGGATCATGGAGGGCACCGCCAAGCCCGACTACGCGCGCTGCGTCGACCTGGTGACCCGCTCGGCCATCCGCGAGATGCAGCTGCCGGCGCTGATCCCGGTGGCGGTGCCGATCGTGGTTGGCATCATCTCCTACCAGATGCTCGGCGGCCTGCTCGTGGGCACCATCGTCACCGGCCTCTTCCTGGCGATCTCGATGACCTCGGGCGGCGGTGCGTGGGACAACGCGAAGAAGATGATCGAGGACGGGGCGCACGGGGGCAAGGGCTCACCGGCGCATGCGGCCTCCATCACGGGTGACACGGTGGGTGATCCGTACAAGGACACCGCCGGCCCCGCCATCAACCCGATGATCAAGATCACCAACATCGTCGCGATCCTCATCATTCCGTTGCTGACTCGTCACTAGCAGTTGTCCGGGCACGCGGTATAACAGGCACCAATGCCGGTAAAGCGCCGCCAAGCCGGGGGACTTCACCGCGTGCTCGGCACGGCGGCGCTGTTCTCGACCGCCTACGGGAACGTGGGCTCGTCGATCTACTACGCCCTCGGCCTGGTGACGGTCTACGCGCTCGGGCTCACGCCCATCGCGTTCTTCATCTCGGGGATCATCTTCTTCTTCACGGCGGTGACCTACGCCGAGGCGACTGCGCGGTTCCCGGAGGCCGGCGGCTCGGCATCGTTCACCCGGCACGCGTTCAACGAGCTCGTGAGCTTCTTCGCGGGCTGGGCGCAGATGCTGAACTACACGGTGACCATCGCGATCTCGGCGATCTTCGTGCCGCACTACCTGGCCAAGTTCTGGCCGGGCGGCAACCTGCTCGGCCACCCGAACGACATCTACGCCGGCGCGATCGTGGTGCTGCTGCTGGTGCTCCTGAACATCGTGGGCGTCCAGGAGGCGGCGGGCCTCAACATCTTCCTCGCGCTGGCCGACCTCTGCACCCAGGCGGTCCTGGTGGTGATCGGGCTCGCGACGGTGTTCTCGCCGCACACGCTGGTGACGCAGGTCGACCTCGGCGCGGTGCCCACGTGGAGCAACTTCATCGTGGCGATCCCGGTCGCGATGGTGGCCTACACCGGCATCGAGACCGTGTCGAACATGTCGGAGGAGGCGATCGATCCCGCCCGCCACGTGCCCAAGGCCATCATGTACGTGGTCATCGCGGTGTTCGCCATCTACGCGTTCCTGCCCTCGGTTGCGCTCTCGGCGATGCCGGTGACGCCGGCGACGCCTCAGATGGTGGCCGACTCGCACAACGCGCAGCTCGCGTGCGCGAAGACGGTCAAGCTCGGCCAGGAGACCACTGATCTCGCCTGCAGGTACGCGGGCGACCCCGTCGCCGGCCTCGTGGAGCATCTTGGCCTGCCGGACATCGTCACCTCGGGGCTCGGGTACTTCGTCGGCCTGCTCGCGGCCACCATCCTGATCATCGCCACCAACGCCGGCATCATCGGCGTCTCGAGACTCACCTACTCGATGGGGCAGCACCGCCAGCTGCCACCCATCATCAGCAAGGTACACCCGAAATTTCAGACGCCCTACGTGGCGATCATCTTCTTCAGCGTGATCGCGGTGTTCCTGATGATCCCGCACGGCTCCACCCAGTTCCTCGGGAACCTCTACGCCTTCGGTGCCATGCTCTCGTTCACGCTGGCCCACGCGGCGGTGATCCAGATGAGACGCAAGATGCCCGAGTCGGACATGCCGTGGCGCGGGCCGCTCTCCTACCACGTGGGCGGCTATGACCTGCCGCTCTTCGCCGTGCTCGGCCTCATCGGCACGCTCGCCTCCTGGCTGGTGACCATCGTGCTGCACTTCGTCGACGGGGTCGCGCCCGTTGGCGGGATCTGGCTGGTGGTCGGGCTCGTGGTCTACACGCTCTACCGCAAGTCGCAGCACCTGCCGCTGACCGAGACGGTGATGATGCCGCAGTCGTCGCTCGGCCCGGCGCTCGAGGTGGAGTACCGCTCCATCCTCATGCCGCTCTCCCGGCACCGGGTGTCCGATGAGATGACCGCCACGGCGCTTCGCCTGGCCGCGGAGTCCGGCGCCCACCTCGTGGCGCTCTACCCGATCGAGGTGCCGCTCGACCGGTCCATCTCGGACGCCATGTCCGACCAGGTGGAGGAGGCCGAGCGCGAGCTGCGCGAGACCGCGGCGCTGGGCGACGAGTACGGCGTCACGGTCATCACCCGCATCGTCCGCACCCGAAACGCCGGCCAGGCGATCGTGGATGAGGCCGAGCGGCGCCGCTCGGAGATCATCGTCATGGGCGCGAGCGACCGCAAGCGCGGCGGTGAGCGGATGTTCGGGAGGGTGATCGACTACGTCCTGCGAAACGCCCACTGCCGCGTGATGGTGGGCACCGTGGGGATGGCGCCCACGACGACGCCCTGATGCTGCGCGCGAACATCGTCATCGCCGTGGTGTTCCTCGTGCTGGGCGTCGCGATCCTGATCGAGACCATCGTGGCGTCGTTCCAGCACGGGTTCGGGCTGTCGGTGGGGTACATGATCGCGGCGGTCTTCCTGCTGCTCGGCGTCATGCGATGGCGAGCCCTGCACCCGCGGCAGTAAGCTCTCTGCCGCATGGCGCGAAAGATTCCTGTCCTCGGCCGGATGCTGGGTGCCCCGGCGCTCTTTGCCATCGCCTACGGCGAGATCGGAAGCTCGCTCTACTTCGCTCTCGGCCTGACCGCCGTCTATGCGCTCTCGGCCACGCCGCTGGTGTTCCTCGCGGCCGGCCTCCTGTTCGCGCTGGCGGCTGCCGCCTACGCCGAGGGCGGCGCGACCATCGCCGAGCCCGGCGGCGCCGCGAGCTTTGCCCGGCGGGCGTTCAACGACCTGGTCGGCTTCATCGCCGGCTGGGCGGCGGCGCTCGACTACGTCATCGCCATCTCGCTCTCGGCGCTCTTCGTGCCGCGCTACCTCACCGGCGCCTTTGGCCATCCCAACGCGCTCAGCGACAAGCAGGCCGCAGCGGCGGGCGTGGCGGTGCTGCTCGGCATCACCGCCGTGCGGCTCGTGCGCCGCACCAATGCCTACATGGCGGGGATCCTGCTCGCGAGCCTCGACCTGGCCGTGCAGATCAGCCTCGCCGTGCTGGGCCTCGTGCTGCTCTTCAACTACAGCCGCCTCACCAACAACATCAACCTCGGCACCGAGCCGACCTGGAACTCGCTCGCGTTCTCGCTGCCGGTGGCGATGGTGGCCTATACCGGGCTCGAGAAGGTCTCGTCGCTCACCGGCCTCGCCAAGGATCCCGGGAAGACGGTGCCCAACAGCATCCGCACCTCGGCCGTGACCGTGGTCGTCATCTACGCCGCCGTCGCGACGGCGGCCGTGTCGGCGTTCCCGTCACATCCCGATCCCAGCGCGCCGGCCGGGTACTCGAGCGCGCTCTCCACCACATGGGTGAACGCCCCGATCCTCGGGCTCGTGCACGCCATCGGCGGCCCGTGGTGGTTTGCCGACGCCCTGCGCGTGGGGGTGGGGCTCACGGCCACGGCCATCCTGCTCCTCGCCATCACCACCAGCATCTCGGGGTTCGCCCGCATGTCGGAGTCGATGGGCCGGCACATGCAGGTGCCCGCGATCTTCGCGCGGCGAAACCGGCGGGTGCTCGCGTCGCCCGCGGCGATCATCGCCGTCGGGCTCATCTCGTCGGGGTTCATCGTGGTGGCGTCGTTCTTCGACGGGGAGGAGGCGCTGACGCTCGCCTCGCTCTACAGCTTCGGGATCCTGCTCGCGTTCACCATCACGCAGGCATCCATCATCTGGCTTCGCATCACCGAGCCGGACATGCCCAGGGCGTTCATGATGCACGGCAACGTCCGCATCCGCGGGCGGCTGATCCCGCTCACCTCGGTGGCCGGCATGATCCTCTCGTTCGCCGCGTGGGTGCTCGCGCTCGGCACGCATCCCGGCGCGCGCGTGGTGGGCCCGCTCTGGATGGTGGGCGGCCTGCTGCTCTACACGGGAGTGCGGGTGCGTGCGCGCGTGCCGCTCTTCCAGACGGTGGATCTGGCCGAGCCGCCGCCGGCGTCGGTCACCGAGCTCCAGCAGGGGCCCGTGGTGGTGCCCCTCGAGCGGCTGGACGCCATCGGCGAGGAGATGATGGCCACCGCCTGCCGGCTGGCGCTCGACGCCGGGGCAGTGGTGGTGGGAGTGAGCGCGATCGTGATTCCGGTGCGCGACCCCCTCGACGCCCCGCGGCCCGAGCGCGAGCGCGAGGTGGCCGAGGTGCAGGCGGCGGCCGAGTCCCTGGCGGGTGACTACGGCGTGACCTACATCGGCGTGAGCGGGCGCACGCGCAGCCCGGGCCGGATGGTGGTGGACGCGGCCATCGAGCACCAGGCGGCGCTGATCGTGGTGGGAGCGCCCGACAAGCCTCGCCGGGGACGATCGAAGCAGGAGGAGTTCTTCGGCCGCACGGTGGACTTCATCCTGCGAAAGGCGCCGTGCCGCGTGATCGTGACGCACTTCCCGGCAGATGCGCTGGCGCCGGTGGCCGCGGGCGATTAGCGCTCGAGGATGGGCAGGACCACGGGCGCCGCGCGGCTGAAGCTCTTGCGCGCGACCATCTGGGCCGCCTCGTGCACCGAGCCCTCGCGGGCGCTATAGGTGAGGATCACGATGTGGACGCCGCCCTCGGCGGGGTACTGCACGACCTGGGCCACGGAGGCGCCGTGCTCGCCCAGCGCAGCAGCCACCTGGGCCAGCACCCCCGGCTCGTCGGCCACCAGGAACCGCAGGTAGAACGGGCTCTCGAGGTCGGCCACGGGCAGCCTGTCGAGCTCGCGGTAGTAGCCATCGTGCTGCAGGAAGCCCGTGCCGCGCGTGCCGATCACCGAGAGCAGGTCGCCGATCACCGCGGTGGCGGTCTCCTCGCCGCCGGCGCCGGGGCCGATGAGGATCACCTCGCGGATGGACTTGCCGCGCAGCATCACGGCGTTGAAGGCGCCCTCGACCGACGCGAGCGGGTGGGTCTTCTCGAGCAGGCACGGATGCACGCGGGCCGAGACACCGGCCTCCTCGCGGAGCGCCGAGGCGATGAGCTTCACCGAGTAGCCAAGGTCGGAGGCGTGGGCCACGTCGGCCAGGTCGAGCCCGTCGATGCCGACGTGCTCCACCTCCTCGAGCCGCACGCGGGTGTGGAAGGCGATCGACGCGAGGATGGCGACCTTGGCGGCGGCGTCCCCGCCGGTGACGTCCTCGGTGGGGTCGGCCTCGGCGTAGCCCAGCTCCTGGGCCTGCGCGAGCGCATCGGGATAGGCGGCGCCCTCGTGGATCATCTGGCTCAGGATGAAGTTGGTGGTGCCGTTCACGATGCCGTCGATGCGGTGCACGTCGCTCACGATCATCGACTCGCGCAGCACGCGGATGACGGGGATCGCGGCGCACACGCTGGCCTCGAACCGCAGCTGCACGCCCTGCTTCTCGGCCTCGGAGAAGAGCTCCTCACCGTGTCGCGAGAGCAGCTGCTTGTTGGCCGAGACCACCGACTTGCCGGCCCGCAGCAGCTCGAGGACGTAGCCGCGGGTGGGCTCGACGCCGCCCATCACCTCGGCCACCACCGAGATGGCGGGGTCGTCGCGAAGCCGTGCGAAATCGGTGGTGAGAAGGCCCTCGGGGGCGTCTGCGTGGCGGCCGGGATCGCGCACGAGCGCGGCGGCCACCTCGACGGGGCTTCCGGTCACGCGCTCGATGGACGACGAGCTCTCGCGCAGCAGCCGGTCGACGGCCGATCCGACGGTGCCGAAGCCGAGCAGGCCTATGGTGATTGGAGGCATGACTTGCGGACATTAGAAGAAGTGCGGCCGATGGCGCGCATGTCCTTGCGCGTCGCGATAGGCTCCAGGTATGAAGCTTTTGATTGTGGGATGCGGCCGGGTCGGCTCGTCCATCGCGACGCAGATGGCAGCCGATGGCAATGACGTGAGCGTGGTGGACGAGGACGAGGAAGCGGCACAGCGCCTCTCGGAGTCGTGGACGGGCACCTTCGTGCACGGCCACGGGCTCGACCTCGACGTGCTGGTCGAGGCCGGCATCGAGGATGCCGACGCCGTGGTGGTCGCCACCGACGGCGACAACACCAACATCGTGATCGCCCAGGTCGCACAGCGGCGGTTCAACTGCCCGTGCGTGGTCACCCGCGTGCTCGATCCCGCCCGGGCCGCGTTCTACGCGTCCCAGGGGCTGCGCACGGTGTGCGCGACCTCGGCGGCGATCGACTCGACAATGGACGCGATCTGCGCCACCCCCGGCCGCGACGCCGCCTGAGCTCCCAGAAGGATCCTGAACCATGTACATCCTGATCGTCGGCGGCGGCAAGGTGGGCACCAACCTGAGCGCGGCCCTCATGAAGATGGGCCACGAGGTGTCGCTCATCGAGCGCGACCGTCACCGCTACGCCCTGCTCGAGGAGAAGCTCGAGCACGTCGCCCGGCTTGGTGACGCCACCGAGCTCTACATCCTCGAGCGCGCCGGCGTGGAGCGCGCCGACCTGGTCGTGGCGGTCACCGGCGACGACGAGGACAACCTCATCGTGTGCCAGGTGGCGCGCGACAAGTACAACGTGCCGAAGGTGATCGCGCGGGTGAACGATCCGCGAAACCAGCCGCACTTCGACATGCTGGGGATCAACCTCACCGTGTCGGCTACCGTCACGATCCTGGCGCTCATCGAGCACGAGCTGCCCCAGCACGAGCTGGTGACGCTGCTCGACCTGCGCCGCGAGAACCTCGAGATCGTCGAGTTCGCGATCGACGCCGGCTCGCCCGTCGCGGGCCGGCTCGTGCGCGACCTCAACCTGCCCAGCCGCTCGCGCCTGATCTCGGTCAGCCGCGACGGGCGCGCCGAGATCGCCGTGGGCGAGACCGAGCTGCAGCCGGGCGACCTGGTGATGGCCATCCTCGAGCCGGGCGTCGAGGATGAGCTGAAGGCCGTGCTCATGTCGGTGGCATAGGACGATGACCGGGCTGATCGAGCGATATCGCGACCGGCTCCCGGTCTCGGAGATCACGCCGGTGGTGACGCTGGGCGAGGGCAGCACGCCGCTTCTGGCCGCGCCGCGCATCTCGGCGCTCCTCGGCGTCGAGGTCTACCTGAAGTACGAGGGCGCCAACCCGACCGGGTCGTTCAAGGACCGGGGGATGACCATGGCCGTCTCCAAGGCGCTCGAGGACGGTGCGACGGCCGCGGTATGCGCCTCCACCGGCAACACGTCGGCCTCGGCGGCGGCCTACTGCGGGCGCGCGGGGATCAGGCTGATCGTCGTGCTGCCCGAGGGCGCGATCGCCCGCGGCAAGCTGGCGCAGGCGCAGATCTGCGGCGCGCGAGTGGTTGCCATCCAGGGCAGCTTCGACGACGCCCTCGATCTGGTGCGCGAGCTGGTCGAGCGACATCCGCTCGCGCTCCTCAACTCCATCAACCCGTTTCGGCTGGAGGGCCAGAAGACCGCGGCCTTCGAGGTGATCGAGCAGCTGGGCGGCATCCCCGACTGGGTCGCTCTGCCGGTGGGCAACGGCGGCAACATCAGCGCCTACTGGAAGGGCTTCGGCGAGGTGGGAGCCGCACCGCGGATGCTCGCCGGGCAGGCCGCCGGCGCCGCGCCGCTGGCGATCAGGGCCCCGGTGCCCTCGCCGCAGACGGTCGCGACCGCCATCCGCATCGGCAATCCCGCCCGGCTCGGCCAGGCGCTTGCTGCGGTTGACGACTCCCGCGGCGGCATCCGCGCCATCGACGACGCCGACATCCTGGCCGCCTACCGCATGCTGGCGCGTGACGAGGGCGTGTTCTGCGAGCCGGCGTCGGCCGCCTCGGTCGCCGCGCTCATCGCAGCCGTCGGCGACGGCCTGGTCGAGCGCGGATCCACGGCGGTATGCGTGCTCACGGGCCACGGGCTGAAGGATCCCGACATCGCCGGGGCCGAGGGCTCCGAGATCGTCCGCTGCCCGCCGCGCATCGACGAGCTCGAGGAGATCGCCTTCGAGCGGGAGCCGCTGCTTGCCTGACCGGCTGGTGGTCAACGCCCCCGCGTCGTCGGCCAACCTCGGCCCGGGCTTCGACTGCCTCGCAGTGGCGCTCGAGCTGCGAAATACGGTGGAGATCAGCCGTACCGGCGGGAGCGCCGTGCGGGTCACGGCCGAGGGCGAGGGAGCCGAGGACGTGCCCCGGGGCGCCGCCGAGAACCTCTTCATCCGCGCGTTCGCGGCCGCCGGCGCCGATCCCCACGGCCTCGCGTTCCACATGCGAAACGCGGTGCCGTTTGCGCGCGGTCTCGGATCGAGCGCGGCCACCATCGCCGCCGGCGTGCTCGCCGGTCGTGCCTGGCAGGGCGATGACAGCGACCCGTTCCCCGCCGCAGTCGAGCTGGAGGGTCACCCCGACAACATCGCCGCGGCGCTCGGCGGCGGCATGGTGCTCTCGTGGAAGACCGCTCGCGGCCCGCAGGCAGTGCAGCTGCGGCGGCCGCCGGCCGACTTCGTCGTCGTCATCCCGCCGTACGAGCTCTCGACCGAGCAGGCCCGCGCGGCCATCCCGCCGCAGGTGCCGCTCTACGACGCAGCCCACAACGCCTCGCGGGCCGCGCTCCTGGCGGTGGCCATCGAGCAGGACCGGCCCGAGCTGCTCGCCGACGCGCTGGACGATCGCCTGCACGAGCCCTACCGCCAGCCGCTGGTGCCGCTCCTCGGAGCCGTGCGCGAGCAGATCGCGGCGCTCCCGGCGCTCGCGGCGACGCTCTCCGGCGCTGGGCCGACGGTGCTGGTGTGGGTCGAGCGCGGCCACGCGGCGGCAGTCGCAGCAGCGCTCGACGGGCTCGACGGCGCGTCCGCCCGGGCGCTCGCCGTGGCCGAGCACGGCGCTGCGGTCGACGTGCTCGCCTGAACGTCACCGCCGCTGTGACACATCCGGCGCTGACCTGACCCACGCGACGTGTGGACTCTTGCGCGTGCCTGCCCGCAGCATGGAGCGACCGTACCCCCGGCACGTCACCGTGCCATTGCCGAAAGGACCGACCGGGTGAATCGCTACCTGCGCTCCCTCGTGCCCATCGCCACCGTCGCTGCAGCCCTCGGCTGCGCCGCTCCGGGTGTGGCGCTTGCAGGCACCTACACCGCTTCCATCAACACGGCCTCGAGCCCCGGCGGCTGGGTGTTCAACCAGCCCCGGCGGCTTCACCGGCTGCTCGTCGGCGTCCTATCCGGGCGTGTGCGCCGACAAGGACATCTCGCGGCCGGCGCCGCTGCTCATCTTCGGCACGGGCGACGCCATCAGCGGCGCCGTCGCGATGTGGTCGTGGGTTGCCCCGGCCGGGCTCTCGATCGCGAAGGGCACCGTGGGGGTGCAGTTCCGGACGAACGCCGCCGGCGTGAGCGTCTACCTCAAGACCCACGGCGCCAACCAGTCGTTCGAGGGCCAGACGGCGCTCGACGCCACCACCGGCGACGGCAGCGCGACCTGGGCGATCCCGGGCGGGAACACCACCGCGATCGGGCTGGCGCTGAAGTCTGCCCAGAAGCACAGCTTCGGCGCCAACAAGTGGGAGAACAACCTCCAGGTGAAGTCGCTCTCCCTCAGCCTGACCGACCCGTCCGATCCCACCGCGGCCGTCTCGGGCCCGCTCGCCGCCGGCCAGTGGCTGAACCAGTCCTCGAAGGTGTGCCTCACCGTCGCGGCGGCCGACACCGGCTCGGGTGTCGCCTCGCTTGCCCTGGAGGACGCATCCGGGCACACGCTCGACTCCTACGCGGTGCCGGCCCAGACGGCGCTCCAGCCGGGGCTCATGAACGTGAGCCACGACCTGTGCGTGGTTCCCTCGGCGCTCGGCGAGGGCGTCCAGCAGGAGTCCGTGGTGGTGACCGACGCGTCCGGCCAGGCTGTCACCCTGCCGGTCTCGGTCAAGGTCGATACCGCCCCTCCGGCGGCCCGCAGCGAGCTGCCGGCGAGCCGCACCACCAACCGCCGTGCGCCGATCTCGTTCTCGGTCGATCCCGGGCCGAGCGGGCTCGCGTCGTTCACCGCCGACGTCGACGGAAGCCCGATGACCATCAGCGGATCGAGCGCGTCGCTCACGCCTGAGGCAGACCTCTCGCTGGGCACTCACACCGTCCACTTCAAGGCTGTTGACGGCGCAGGCAACGTGAAGCAGGACAGCTGGACGTTCGTGGTGGCGGCCGCGTTTCCGACGAGCATCACCGCCTCGGGGCCCGACAGCATCACCGTGGGCACGCCCACGCACATCGAGTTCAAGCTGATCGGCGACGCTGCTGCCGTCTCGGGGGCGAAGGTGCTCCTGCAGACGCGTGTCGGCAACGGTGCCTACGACGACGGCCGCGAGCTGGCCGCAGCGACCAACGGCATGGTCGAGGTGCCGGTGGCTCCGAGCCATACCAGCACGTACAGGCTGTCGGTGGTGGGCGACGCGGCGGTGAGCGCCACGTGGCAGATCGTGGTGATCCAGAAGCTGCGCCTCGCGGCGAGCGCGCACGTGATGCGGTTCGGCCGTCACCTGCGCCTGCGGCCCTGGATTCCCGGAGACAGCGCGCGCTTCAAGGTGACGCTCGAGGTGCGGCTCGGCAACGGCCGCTGGGTGACCATCGGCAGCCCCCGCCTGAACACGGCGCTGAACATCCTGCCGCTGCGCCGCGGGCGGTTCCAGTTCCGCGCGGTCGGCCCCAAGACGGGCCAGAACCACACCACCTCGAGCCGCACGATCACGGTCATCGTTCGCTGATCCCGGTGCCGCCGGACGATCGCCCCGATGCCGGGGGCGTCGTTCGGTGGCGCCATTACACTTCGAGGGTGATCCGCCCAGACACCGCCGGCCTCTCGCTCGACCACCTCAATCCCGAGCAGCGCGAGGCGGTGCTGCACACCGAAGGGCCGCTCCTGATCATCGCCGGCGCCGGCTCCGGCAAGACCCGCGTGCTCACCCACCGGGTGGCGCATCTCATCGATCAGCAGCTTGCCGATCCCACGCAGATCCTCGCCATCACCTTCACCAACCGGGCCGCCTCCGAGATGAAGGAGCGCGTGCAGGAGCTGGTCGGCGGGCACGTGGCGGCCCGGATGTGGGTCATGACCTTCCACTCGGCCTGCGGGCGCATGCTCCGCGCCGACGCCGCCCGCCTCGGCTACCGCTCGACCTTCACCATCTACGACGGCGCCGACCAGATCCGGCTCGTCAAGAACTGCATCGAGGAGCTCGAGCTCGACCCCAAGCGGTTCGCCCCGCGGGCCGTGCACGGCGCCATCTCCAAGGCGAAGGACAGGCTGCTGACCGCAGAGGCCTACGGCGAGCAGATCGGCTCGTTCTTCGAGCAGACGGTCGCCAACGTCTACAAGCTCTACGAGGAGCGGATGTACCAGGCAAACGCCATGGACTTCGACGATCTCATCATGAAGACCGTCATGCTGCTCGAGGGCGTGCCCGAGGCGCGGGAGAAGTGGCAGAACGCGTTTCGCTACGTGATGGTGGACGAGTATCAGGACACCAACCACGCCCAGTTCAAGCTCGTGTCGATCCTCGCCGCCAAGCACGGCAACATCGCCGTCGTCGGCGACCAGGATCAGTCCATCTACGCGTTCCGCGGCGCAGACATCCGCAACATCGCCGAGTTCGAGCACGACTTCCCCAGCGCCCGGGTCATCGCGCTCGAGCAGAACTACCGCTCCACGCAGACCATCCTCGACGCGGCCAACGCCGTCATCGACAACAACACCGAGCGCCAGCCCAAGCGGCTCTGGTCGGAGCTCGGCTCGGGCGACCCGGTGCAGGTCGTCGAGGCCGAGGACGAGCACGCCGAGGCCCGCACGGTCGCCTCCGAGATCGGCCGCCTCATGGAGAGCGGCTCGAGCGCGTCCGACATCGCGGTCTTCTACCGGATGAACGCGCAGTCACGCGTGCTCGAGGATCTCCTCGTGCGCCAGTCGGTGGACTACCGCGTCATCGGCGGCCCGCGCTTCTACGAGCGCGCCGAGGTGAAGGACATCGTCGCCTATCTGCAGATGCTCGAGAATCCGGCCGACGAGATCTCGCTGCGGCGCATCGTGAACCAGCCGCGCCGCGGCATCGGCACCACGTCGCTCGACCGGCTCTCCGGCCACGCCCGGATGCTGGGGCTCACGCTCTGGGAGGCGATGGAGCAGGTGGAGGACGGCCCGCTCGCCGCCGCCGCCACCAGCCGCATCGCCGAGTTCCGCGGGCTCATCCAGGAGCTCCAGATCGCATCCACCGAGCTCGGCGTCGCGGCGCTGATGGAGAAGGTGCTCAGCGACAGCGGCTACATGGAGATGCTCGAGGCCGATCGCACCATCGAGGCCCAGGGCCGGATGGAGAACCTCCAGGAGCTCGTGGGCGTGGCCCAGGAGTTCGAGGACCGCGGCGAGGAGGAGAGCGGGCTCTCGACGTTCCTGCAGGAGATCTCGCTCGTGTCCGATCAGGACTCGCTGGTGGAGGAGCGAAGCGCCGTCACGCTGATGACGCTCCACAACGCGAAGGGGCTCGAGTTCCCGATCGTCTTCATGATCGGCCTCGAGGAGGGCCTCTTCCCGCACCAGCGCTCGCTGGAGGAGCGAAACGAGGAGGAGGAGCGGCGGCTCTGCTACGTCGGCATGACCCGCGCCCGGGAGCGCCTGACCATGACGCACGCGAGGGGGCGCACCATCTTCGGCGCACGCTCGTACAACCTGCCGTCGCGGTTTCTCACCGAGCTTCCGTCCAACCGCATCGAGTGGCACCGCCAGGCGCCCGAGAACGCGTGGTCCCGGCCGCGGCCGAGCACCAGCTGGGGCGGTGGCGCACGCGGCTCGTCGTCGTCCTCCGGCTCGCGCACCGTGCCGAGGGAGAACCGCGGCCCCGACCAGCCAATTCCGGGGCTTTCGGTGGGCGACGAGGTGCGGCACGAGACGCTCGGCGAGGGCATCGTCACCGGCCTCGATCGCGACGGGATCGTGGTGGTGCGGTTCCGCGAGGATCGCTCCGAGCGCCGCCTGATGCTGGGCTACGCGCCGCTCGTCAAGATGTGAGCGCGGCGGCGCGCTCCACCACGCGGCGGCAGAGCGGGCCGACGTCGGCGGGATCGTCGCTGTACTGCGACGGCTTGAAGCAGATCGCCGTGAACCCGGCGTCGATCTGCGCGGGGATCGACTCCATCGCCTGATCCAGGTCGGCGACGCTTCGCTCGTCGGGGAACGCGCCGCGGATGCCCCCGATCATCTCGAGGTCGGCGATGTCACGGCCCGCTGCGCTCATGGCCTGCGAGAGCCGCTGCAGCTCGTCCGGCTGGGGTGCGCCGAGCGGATGGAACCCGTGGGCGTGATCCACGAGCCGACGCAGGAGCGCGGGGTGGAGGTGCTCGCCGCCGAACCAGAGGCGAGGGCCGTCGGGGCGCCACGCCTTCGGCTCGAAGTAGACGTCCTCGAAGCTGTGGAAGCGGCCCCTCGAACGACGCGGGCGTCTGCGACCAGAGCAGATCCCAGATGGTCAGCTGCTCGTCGAGGAGCGCGCCACGGCGGTTGAACGGCACGCCCAGCGCGTCGTACTCGTCGCGATGCCAGCTCACCGTGGGCTGCACCACCAGCCGGCCCTCGGAGAGCAGGTCGAGCGTGCCCAGCTCGCGGGCCATCACCAGCGGGTGGCGCAGCGGGACGATCACGGCTGCCGCAGCGAGCCGGATGGACGAGGTGGCCGCCGCCATTCCGGCCAGCAGGGTGAGCGAGTGCGGCCAGGGGGTGGCGGGATCCTGGTTTCCCGGAAGCGCGTAGTCCCGCGGATTTCCCATCACGCCGTTCTCGCCGGCGCTCGGGCCGAGCACGATGTGCTCGCTCACCATCACCGCGTCGGCGCCGGCGTCCTCGGCGTCCTGCGCCATCCGCACCAGCGCCCGCAGGTCGCGCGGCCCCACCATCGTCCAGTTCTCGGAGAGCACGCACACGATTCGGGGAGGGGCGGAGGCGGACACGTCAGAGCGCAGTATCAGGGTTTTTCGTCGGCGACGCGCTGGAGCCGGTCGCGCACCTCGCGCAGCCGGGCGCTCTCGACCAGCAGGAAGAGCCGGTCGCCCGGCTGCACCGCCGTGCTTCCACGGGGCAGCAGGATCTCGAGGTCGCGCTCGATCGCCACCACGACGGCCGCTCCGGGCAGGCTGATCGCGGCGAGGGTGCTGCCGGGCGCGATGCCGAGGTCGTCCGGGTGAGCCTCCAGTAGGTCAGCGCCGAGCGACTGGAGGGTCGCGGTGTCGAGCTCTGCCAGCCGCGGCGCGGCGCGGGTGTCGATCACGTCGAGCTTGCGGGCCGCCCAGCGCACCGAGAGGCCCTGGAGCACGGACCGAGACGAACACCACGTAGAACACCACGTCGAAGAGCCGCTCGCTGCCCTGCACTCCCGCGGCGATGGGGAACGTGGCGAACACGATGGGGACGCCGCCGCGCAGGCCGGCCCACGCCAGGAACCCCTGATCGCGGAGCGGCAGCCGAAACGGCGACGTGCTGATGAGCACCGCCAGCGGGCGGGCGACGAACACCAGCGCGATCGCGATGATGAGCGGCTCGAAGCCCTGGTGCACGAGGTCGTGCGGAGTGACGAGCAGGCCGAGCAGCACGAACAGGCCGAGCTGCGCGAGCCACGCACCGCCCTGCAGGAACCCGCGGATGACCGCCGAGTGGGGGATCCGCGCATCGCCGATGATCAGGCCGGTGAGGTAGGCGGCCAGCAGCCCCGAGCCGTCCACGAGCGACACCGCGACGTACCCGGCGAGCGCCGCCGAGACCATCACGACCGGGGCGATGCCGGCCGACGGCAACGGCAGGTTCTGCAGGAGCCACACGACGGCGAACCCGATCAGGATGCCGCCGACGGCTCCGATCCCCATCTCCTTCACCAGCAAGATGGCCGCGTCGCCCAGCCCGTAGCCCGACGTGGTCTTGTAGTCCACGAGGCCGATCACGAATAGCGCTGCGACGGGATCGTTCAGCCCGCTCTCAGCCTCGAGGATGGCGGCCAGGCGACGCCGGATGTTCAGCCCGCGGATGGCCGAGAACACCGCCGCCGCATCGGTTGACGACACCGTCGCACCCACCAGTAAGGCGCTGACCCAGCCGACGCTCGAGACGAGCTTGGTGACCAGGCCGGTGACACCGGCCGTCACTGCGACTCCGACCGTGGCGAGCATCAGGGCCGGCGGTGAGGCCTTCCGCACGTCGGGCAGGTCGGCCATCATGCCGCCCTCGAGCAGGATCACCGCCAGCGCCAGCAGCCCGACGTCTCGCGCGAGCCCCGAGTTGTTGAACTGGATGCCGCCGGGGCCGTCCTCGCCGAGAAGCATTCCGAGGCCGAGGAAGAGCAGGAGCGTGGGCGCGCCCAGCCTGTCAACGAAGCTCGCCGCGACGGACCCCACCAGGAGCACGACGACGGCAACGATCATTGGCTCGGGGATATGCAGTGCTGACCTCCTGCCGTGAGTATGACCGGAGGCGTTTTGAGATGCAGTCGCAGGGGTACGAAATTGCCATCGAAAGGATGGTTACGTGATAGCTCTCTTGCTTCTCATCTTGATCGTTCTGGTGCTCGGCGTGGTCGGAGCAATCAAGCTCGCCTTCTGGGTGTTCCTGATTGCCCTCGCGGTCGCCGTTATCGCGGCGTTCCTCGGCCGCAGCGTGTTCAGCAGAGCGTGACGCACTGCGGGCTCCGCGCTCTCGATGAGCGCGGAGCCCGCGGATACGCGTCTAGGCAGTGGTCGAGACTGCGTGCACCTTGCCCTTGACGACGCAGTGCCAGTGACCGCTCGGGTGCTTCTTCGAGCTGGTGCAGTGCCACTTGGCCACCTTGTGGTCGCACGCGAAGTACTTGAACTTCTTGCGCCAGACGCACCCGTGGGGGCCGTGGCCGTACTGGGACGAGGCCGACGTCTTGCCGTGGTTGGTGACCACGTGGTCGGGGGACACCGCCTGAGAGACGACGCCGGCAGCCGCGCTTGCGCCAGAGACGGCCTCGCCGAGGCCGCCGAGGCTTGCCAGCGACACCACCATCGCCGCAGCCAGGGACACGGCCAGGATCGAGCGCCGTGAGACCGGCGTGCGGCGAGGCTCGAGTGACCCTGCCGTCCTCGCGACGAACTCATCGCGCGGCTCCTGCCGCCGCGCCTTGAGCGCGGCCTCGAGCCGGTCGCGCTTCCACATACGTCCCATTGGGGACCTCCAGATGGTCGGGATCATGACGTTCGGTGCTAGTACCGGCGTGGCGGCGAAAACCTCACAGGTCGTGTCCGACCTGCTCCCGGAGGCGGGCAACGGCGCGTCCCAGCGCGACCTCCGCGGCGTGCGTGTCGATCTCGAGGATCTCCGCGATCTGTCGGGCCTTGAGGTCGGCCCCGAACCGCAATGAGATCAGCTCCTGATCGCGCTCGGGAAGCATCGCGATCGCCTCATCGAGCGTGATCCGAAGCACCGTCTGAGCCTCCATGTCCCAGGGCTCGGGCGTGGCCAGCAGCGCGTCGTCGGCGCTGACGGTCTGCGGTCGTCGCCCCCGGTCGGCAATCACATGGCGGGCGATGCCCACCAGCCATGCGGCCGGGTCACCCGCCGCGGGGTCGTAGCTCGACCGGTAGCGCACCGCCCGCTCGAACACCTCGCTGGTCACGTCCTCGGCCTCATCGCCGGCGCCGATCCGGTAGGCGGCGTAGGCGTACACGCGGTTGATGAGGGGGCGGGGGTTGCTCAGGGGGTCGCGGCGAAAGCGCTTCCGCGCGCTTGCCGTTCGTGCAGAGTGCTCTGTTGATTCCATGGTCGCAGATCATAAGCGTGTACTTTGAAGACGTGCAGCATGTGACAGTCAACGAGCAAAATGTCGCGCGGCTGACGCCGGCGATCGTTGCCGTGACCGTGGTCTGCCTTGCGCTGGGGCAGGGCGGGTACTTCCCGGTGGCGTGGGGGTGGTCAGCCGCGGTGCTCGGCTGGCTCGCGCTCGCCGGGCTGGCGGCGGCCCGCCTGGAGCTCTGCGGCATCGAGCGCATCACGCTCTGGTCGTGGTTTGCGCTGACGGCATGGACGGGCGCCTCGATCGCCTGGTCGGCGGACATCTCGGCCAGCGTGCAGAGCCTGGAGCTGGCCGGCGTCTATCTGACAGCGCTCACCGTGATGCTCGTGATCGGCCGCAGGGCCTCGGCACGCGGGCTCCTGATCGCGATCTGGGCGTCGATCACAGCGGTCTCGGCCTACGCGCTTCTGACCCACCTCAGCCCGTTGCGGTTCGGGCTCTACATCGATCCCATCCAGAAGGGCCGCCTCTTCCAGCCGATCGGGTACGCGAACGGGCTGGGAATCTTCACGGCGATGGGTCTGCTCCTCGCGCTCGGCTTCTGCGCGGGGCGGGGACGCTCGCGACTGCAGGTCTGCGTTGCCGGCTCGGTGCCGCTCCTGGCCGTGACGCTCTTCTTCACGTTCAGCCGCGGCGCTGCGATGGCCGCCGCGTTCGCATGGCTCGGTGTCGCCGCGCTCTCGCCGGCGCGGCTGCGGTACATCGCCGTCTCGCTCGTGCTCGCACCCGGAGCGGCAATCGTGGTGTGGCGGGCGTGGGAGTCGCAGGCGCTCACGGCGGCGCAGGTCGAGGTGATGAGGGCGTCTGGGGCGGGCGAGCGGCTCGCAGTGGTGCTCTGCCTCTGCATGGCCGCAAGCGCGGGGGCGATGGCAGCGTGGCAGGCCGTCGAGGCGCGGTGGACCGCCGGCCCGTGGATCCGCAGGGGGTTCGCCCTCGCGCTTGCAGCAGCAGCCGGCGCGGCGATGATCGCAGGGCTCGCGGCGTTCGGATCGCCGCGCGAGATTGCAACCCGCGTTCATGCAGGGCTCGTCTCCCAGCCCGTCGCACAAGCCAGCCTGGGCGCGCGGCTCTCCACGCTCTCGCTGGACGGGCGCAAGGAGCTCTGGGGAGTGGCGGTGGATGACTATCGCGCGCACTCGCTGCTGGGCTCGGGCGCGGGCAGCTATCGCCGTGCGTGGTACGCGCATCGAGACACGGAGTTCGACGTGCGCGACGCGCACAGCCTCTACCTGCAGGTGCTCGCCGAGCTGGGGCCCGTGGGGCTTGCGCTGGTGATCGCCGCGCTGGGCTGCCCGCTGGCTGCGGCGGTCAGGCTGCGCGGGGATCCGGTCGTCGTCCCGGCGGTGGGGGCCTATCTGGCATTCGTGATGCATGCGGCCGTGGACTGGGACTGGCAGCTTCCCGCCGTGACGGTGGCGGCCCTCGGGTGCGGAGCGGCGGTGCTCCTGCGGGCGCGGGTGGCCGGACGATCGTGGCGGTTCGAGCCGGCGATGCTCTCGGCGATGCTCTGCGCGGCGATCGTGGTGGCGCTCGTGGGTCTCGCGGGAAACCTGCAGATGTCGCGGGCGCGAAGCGCGCTGGTGGCCGGGCATCCCGCAGCCGCCGTCGCGAGGGCACGGAGCGCCGCAACCTGGATGCCGTGGTCGTCCCAGCCGCTGGTGCTCGAGGGGCTCGCATTCGGCCGGCTGAGGCAGCCGGTGCGCGCCCGGGCGGCGTACAGCGCCGCGGCCGGAAAGGACGCGGGTGCCGAGGATGCGTGGGGAGGCCTTCTGCACGTGGGCAGCGCGGCGCAGCGGCGTCACGCCCTGCATGTGCTCCGCCGGCTGGATCCGCTCGGTTGGTGATCGCCCGGGCGGGGTAGCACCGGAGCATGAAGAAAACCCGGATTGCAAAGATCGGCGTGGCGGTCGCCTTCCACTACCGCAGGGCCATTCTCCGGCTCACCGGCAAGGCCGCCCGCCACCCCAAGCGGACGGCGCACGTCGCGAAGGGCGGCAAGCTGACGTTCGTGACGGCGCGCCGCGTGAAATCGAGCCCCGAGGCCCAGCGTCGGGCGAAGATCGGGGCGGGTGCAGCGGCAAGCGCGGTGAGGCGCGCCAGGAAGCTCGGCGCCGATGCGCGCACCGACGGCGAGGTGCTGCACGACCTGCTCACGGCGGTTCAGCAGATCTCCGCCGCGGCAACCATCGTGCAGGAGCCGCCGCCGCAGAAGAAGCACCACGGGAAGCGGCTGCTCGTGGGCACGGCAATCATCGCCGGGGCCGGCGTGACGGCCGCGCGCCTGCGCCGCCCGCCGGTGGATTCGCCGCCCGGCTGACGGGCTACCCTCTCGCGGATGCAGATCAACCGCATCGACCACCTCGTGCTGACGGTGGCCAGCATCGAGGCCACCACGCAGTTCTACACCCGCGTGCTCGGGATGGAGGCCGTGACGTTCGGCCAGGGGCGGCACGGGCTGAGCTTTGGCGCGAACAAGATCAACCTGCACGAGCACGGGCACGAGTTCGATCCCAAGGCGCTTGACCCGACGCCGGGGAGCGCGGACATCTGTCTCATCGCAGACGACCCGATCGATGATGTCGTTGCGGCACTCTCCGCGGCGGGGGTGACGATCGAGGTCGGGCCGGCCGAGCGCGCAGGCGCGACCGGGCAGATGACGAGCGTCTACTTCCGCGATCCGGACGGGAATCTGATCGAGGTTTCGAACTACCTCAGCTGACCGGTTGCGCGGAGGCGGGGGAAGGGTGGCGGCGGAACCTTGGCGGCCGCGCCCTATAATGCGCGCTCCCAGGGCGGTTAGCTCAGTTGGGAGAGCACCAGCTCGACAAGCTGGGGGTCACTGGTTCGAGCCCAGTACCGCCCATAGCCCCGTGATCCTCTCTCGCCAGAGGATCGCGGGGCTTTCTCTCTGCGGTGAATGAACGGTGCCTGGCACCGTCCATTCACCTCTCACTTCGTGATGCGGAAGGGCAGCCAGCTCGACGTGTTGCCCACCAGCGTCTTGTTGGTGACCATCGAGAAGCGGATGCGCTGGTTCACGCCCACCAGGGTCTTGTTCGTGTAGAAGAGCTTCAGCGTGAGCTTCCCGCCCGACGCGGTCACGAAGCCGCCCTTGGCGATCGTCACCCAGTTGCCCTTCACGGTCTTGCCCTCGGCGACGTAGGACATCGTGCGACCCGGCTGGAGCGGCGACGTCCATGCCTGGAACGTCGGGCAGCCGGTGTGCGCGGCCTTGGTGCACGACGCCGCGTAGTGGTAGAGCCGGACGCCGCCGGAGGTGGCATAGCCGCCCTTGGTGACGCGGTGCATGACGAGCCGTACGTTCACCAGGTGCGTGCCGGAGACCAGCGGCAGATGGGTGGCGTCGCCGGACCAGCGCACGGTGTAGATCGTGTCCTGTGTGGGGTGTGCGACGAACTTGTAGTTGCCGCCTGTGCCGACGGTGCCGGTCGCCGCGAGCACCGGGGTGTTGGTCGAGACGGGCTGGCGGTACACCTCCACGGTGCGGTTCGTGGTGCTGATGCCGAGGTGCACCGAGACGGTCACGCCGCTCCCGCCGGCTATGGTCGCGGCCGACGTCTTGACTGACCACTGTGCCGCGGTGAGCGGCACGGTCTGCATCGCCGTGAACGTGATAGTGCTCGAGCACCCGCGGCACGGAGTAGATGAAGGCGCCGTTGGCGCTGAACGCCACGTTGTTGAAGTCGAGGGGCGCGGTGTTGCCGAGGTTTCGCTTGCTCACCGCTGTGGCTGTGCCGGTGTTGAACACGGCGAGGGGCGTCGTCTGCGAGGCGTAGGACGCTACGGCGATCTTGTCGCTCGCAGGGGAGACTGCCACGGCCCGCGGTGCTGTCACCGGGTAGGTGACTCCTGCCGTCAGGCCCGGCAGCGTCAGCGTGACCACGTTGCTTGCGAGCGCCGCGACGAGTGAGGTGCCGTTCGGCGCGGCCGCCAGGCTGACGATGGACGGCGTCGATACGGCCGACGTCGTGACGGTGACGCTGCTGGGGTTCGAGACGTTGGCGAGCTGCACGTGGTCGCTGCCGATGATCACCCAGTTCGGCTGGGCCGCGGTCCCTACGACCTTGGCGCCTCCGGTGACGATGCTGGTCCCGGTCTCGGTATGCGACGCGTCGAGCGTGACCGAGGCGAGCCGCTGCCCGCCGTTGCTGTACCAGAGCCGGCCGTTGGCAAAGACGATGCTGTCGCTCGCGACGTTTGCGCTGAAGTGGCCGGTGTCGGCCATCGTCGTGGTGTTGATGGTGTCGATCTGCGCCCCGGCCCGCACCACGTAGAGCGTCGATCCGTCTGCCGAGAGCGCCATCGCCGATGCGAGGGGCTCGTTCGGGATGGTGGTGTCGAGGGTGCCGTCCGCATTCAGGACGGTGACCACGCTGTCGCCCGAGCTCGTCACGAAGACGTGGCCGTGGGAGTCGACCACCATGTGGTTGAAGCCTTCCAGCCCCAGGGGTGTGACGACGTTGGCGATCGCCGCGCTGGTGCCGAGCGCGACAGTGGCTACCACGGCAGCCGTGGCGAGGAGGACGGGACGAAATCGCATTCAGGGGCCTTCCGGGATCGAGTACGGGCGTCGCCTCTCAGCTTGTGCGCGATGCGTCGATACGGACTCGCCCAAACGGGTGATTTCTGACGCAGGCGACAGGTTCACCTGCCTGCACCCCCGTTGTCGCCTACCGAGTGGTGTTGATCAGCACGCTCACCGATCCGGTGGACGCGACCGTGCGGATCACGTCGGGACGTCCGTCGCCGTTCACGTCGGCCACCGCCATGCCGTCGCCGGGCCCTTCGCCGAACGGCCGGCTGTAGACGACCGCCTTGCCGAACCGGTTCGCGCCGCGGCCGAGGACCACTCCGAGCGTGGAGTACGTGGCGTCCGAGAACACGATGTCCGGCACGTTGTCGCCGTTCACGTCGGTCACCGACACCCAGTCGGCGCCGGCGCCGGCACAGCACCGGTAGGTCGCAGGGCGCGCGAACGTCCCGTCTCCCGAGCCGAGGAGCACCGATCCAGAGCGGTTCGATCCGTTCGCCGTGACCACATCCTGCTGCCGGTCGGAGTTGACGTCGGCGGCCGTGATCGCCACGGCGCCTCCCGGAATTGCGAATGACGTGGCGGTGGCGAACGTCCCGTCGCCGTTGTTGAGAAGCTCCGAGACGAACCCGTCGGCGTCACCGGTGAGGATGTCGAGCCGGCCGTCGTCGTTCACATCGGCGAGCGTGACCCACCTGGCAGGGTGGAATCCAACCGTGAGGTTGGTGGCCCGGCGAAACGTGCCGTCCTCCTGGCCGAGGAGCACCGAGACGCCGGCGGGCGGAGACGCAGGGGCGTGGCCCAGCGCGCCGCTATCGGTGGTGATCACGTCGGGAGCACCGTCGCCGTTGACGTCGCCGATCGCAAGCGACGGAGTGCCGGTGCCGGCGTGGAAGTCGGGCCCGCGCCGAAACCCCCGCGCCGTACCGAGCAGCACCGAGCCGATCGACGACGACCCCACGGAGACGATGTCCCACCGGCCGTCCTCGTTCACGTCGGCAACCGCAACGGCGTAGGGATGCCCGCTGACCGGGAACGTGCCCGAGCGGCGGAACCTCCCGCGCGACGCGCCATCGAGCACCGTGACGGCGTTTCTCGCCGCGTCTGCCACGACCACGTCCTGGAGCAGGTCGGAGTTGACGTCGGCCACCGCGAGGCCCGAAGCGCCGTGCCCGGCGCGGTAGGTGACCGGCGCCGCGAACGTCGGTGTGCGTGGTGACGCGACGAGGGGCGGTGACGCGAAGCCCTGCGCTCCCACGCCCTGCGTCGGGGCTCCGCCGGCGAGCAGGGCGGCGATCGCACCCCCGAGCACCAGGACACACGCGCCTGCGGTCAGCCGCCTGCCGGTCATCATCCCAGTGTAGGACGGCCGGATCCCGGGCCTGGATCGGGGGCCGCCGGCGATGTACGCTGGGATGGTCGCCGAGGAGGTCGCCGTGAACTGCAGCCATTGTGGTGGGCAACTCAGCCGGGAGTACCGGTACTGCCCGTGGTGTGCGACCGCGCAGACCGGTAAGGCGGTGGCGCACTTCCCGCCGCACCCCGACGTGGATGCACCGGGCCGGGGCCTGCGCGTATCGCGCTACTTCGATCCCGAGATCGGCCCGCCGCACACCCGCCTGAGCGTGTATGACGAGGAGGGCCGCATCACCAGCGTCGTCGCGCTCGACGACCGCCAGACCGCCCGGCTCGCGACGTTCCTCGGCGAGCTCTGCGACGACGCGCCCACCGAGCGCATCGCCGACCCGCTCAAGCGGCTGGTGGAGCGGCTCGACCCGCGGGCCTAACCGCAGGGTCGGGCAGCCGCGAGTCCTGGCCGATGGTGCCCAGCTCGACGACGTCACGGCGGAAGAAGAGGCCCACCGTCCAGTCGGACATGACGCGGAGCTTGCGGGAGGTGAGCGGCAGCTGGTAGAGGTGGTAGCTGCGGGTGAACCACCAGCCCGGCCAGCCGCGCAGATGAACGCCGAACACCTCGGCGACGCCCTTGTGCTGGCCGAGCGTCGCGACCTGGCCCAGCATCCTGTAGCGGTACACCTTCTCCGGCTTCCCGTCGAGCGATGCCATGAGGTTTGCAGAGAGCCGGCGCGCCTGGCGAAGCGCGTGCTGGCAGGTGGGCGGGTCGAACACCCCGGGGGTGGCCGGGTTGGGCACCGACGCCGCGTCGCCGAGGCCCCACATGTCGCGCCGGCCGCGCACCCGCAGGTGACCGTCGACCTCGAGCCTGCCCGAGTCGGTGGTCGCCACGCCGATCTCTGCAACGAGCGGGTTGGGCCGCACGCCGGCCGTCCACACGACCGTACGCGTCGGCACCGTCTCGCCGGTCGAGAGCGTGGCGCTGTCGTCATCTACGGCCGTGAGCGTCGTGGTGGTGTGCACCTCGATGCCGCGCAGCTCGAGCTGCCTGGTGGCGTAGGCGGCGAGGCCCGGCGGGAGCTCCGCGAGGATCCTCTCGGCCGCCTCGACCATGATCCACCGCCGCGGCAGGCGGCGCAGCTCCGGGTAGCGCACGATGGCGTCCGAGACCAGATCCTCGAGCTCGGCGAGCGCCTCGACGCCGGCATATCCGCCGCCCACGAACACGAACGTGAGGTGCTTCTGCCGCTCCTCGTCGGTGTGCGCCGCCGAGGCGTGCTCGAGCTGCTCCAGGACGTGGTTTCGCAGGCGGATCGCCTCGGCCAGCGTCTTGAAGCCGATCGCGTGTTCGACGAGCCCGTCGATGGGAAGCGTCCGGGAGATCGCGCCGAGCGCCACCACCAGCGAGTCGTAGGGCAGCTCGCTGCGGTCGCCGGCGATGGTGTCGACAGAGACGGTGCGCGCCTCGGTGTCCACGGCCGCCGCGTGCCCCACGACGAGCCGTGCGCGGGGGCACATCACCCGTACCGGCACCACCGCGTGCCGCGGCTCCACGGTGCCCGACGCGGCCTCGGGCAGGAGCGGCGTGTAGATCATGTAGTTGCGCGGGTCGACGAGGGTCACCTCGACCCGGTCGTGGTGCTTGCCGAGGCTCCGCGCGACGTAGCTCCCGGCGAACCCGGCTCCGAGGATGACAACGCGATGGCGCGGCATGGGGCCACCTTAGCGACAACGCCGCAGCGCATCCGCGCGGATGTGTAATCTGCCGCCGTGGCTGAACAACCTGCCAAGCGGAAACCGCTCTACGACTGGCCAACCTCGGTCACCCTCGCGGTGGCCGGCACCGTCGCAGCCGTCGTCCTCATCATCATCTTCACCTACCTCATCGACTGGGTCGGTGACTTCTGGTCGCAGGTGATCTACTTCGTCGCCATCTTCGGCGGCATCCTGGCCTTCGCGTCGCGCGGCCGCCGGGAGGACACCAACGACCCCAGCCGGCTCACCCGAAACGCTCCCGCGATCACTCCCGCGGGCCTGCCCGGGCCGTTCGTCGCCACCCAGGCGCTCGGCGTGCTCGGCATCACGATGATCGTGTTCGGCATCGTGATCGGCGGCAGCCGCGGCCTCCTGTGGGGATTCTCGGGCTTCGTGCTGCTGCTCGTCGGCGGTGTCGGGCTCGTGTTCTGGATGGCCGGCATTGTCTCGGCACGGCGCCACGCAAGCTGACCTCGTCCGGGCGGCGGGCGGCGTGGTGGTGCGCGACGGGCTGATCGCCGTCGTCTGGCGCGAGAAGCGCCAGGACTGGACGCTGCCGAAGGGCAAGCTGGAGGCGGGGGAGGACGATGCCGCGGCCGCGGTTCGCGAGGTGGAGGAGGAGACCGGCTGGGCCGCGCAGATCGACGCCGACCTCGGGACGTTCGAGTACGCGCTTCCCGACGGCCGGCCGAAGACCGTGCGCTGGTATCTGATGCACGCGGTCTCCGAGACCCGCGCACCGGCCGACGATGTGGATGAGGTGCGCTGGCTGGATCCGGGGCAGGTGCGGGCGCTCCTCACCTATCCGCGCGACGGGGATATCCTCGATCGCGCGAATTTGTCGTAAACAGCGGATATTTCTGTTTGGAGACCCTTGCACTGCCCCCGGCTGAGGCGTACTGTCCTTTTTGCGCCGCTGAGGGCAGCCGAGTAGGTTGAAACCGGGCGGAGGGATCGTAGGGGCGACTCGAAAATCCTTTCGGCCGGCGGACAAAAGGCAAGCCGCAGCGGCGAATCCTTTTAACCCGTCCGGGGCGGCCTCGGTAGGTGCTTTGCGATTCGCCACAAGGTCGGTAGGCTTGGGAGCGATGCCGAGAGTACTCATCGCCGAGGACGACCCAGTCATCGCCAACGCCATGGCGACGCACCTGCGACGCGCCGGGATGGACGTCGAGGTCGTTGACGACGGCGACAAGGCGCTTCGCAAGATGCGCTTCGAGCGTCCCGATCTGGCTGTGGTCGATCTGATGCTCCCCGGCATCGACGGATGGCGCATCACCGAGGCGCTCCGCTCGGAGGGCATCACCATGCCGATCATCAACGTGAGCGCGCGGGCATCCGAGCACGACAAGGTGCATGCGCTCGGCATCGGCGGCGACGACTACCTCGCAAAGCCCTTCGGCATGCGGGAGCTGGTCGCGCGGGTGCAGGCGTCGCTCCGGCGGGCCGGCACCAGCCCCGAGGCGGCGCGCCCCGTGAAGATCGACGTGCCGGGCCTCATGATCGATCCCGACCTGCACCAGGCGATCCTCGACGGCGAGGACGCGGGGCTCACGCGCACCGAGTTCAGGCTGCTCTACGTCCTAGCGTCCGAAACCGGACGGGCACTCAGCCGCGACCAGCTGCAGCAGCGCGTGTGGGGCATGCCCTACCGCCATCGCGACCGCACCGTGGATGTCTGCGTGCGGAAGATCCGCCAGAAGCTGGACCGGCGCTCCTCGACGCACACCTACATCCAGACGCACTACAGCGTGGGCTACAGGTTCGAGCCGATGGAGAAGGCGGCCGTCACGTCCTGACGGCGGCCGGCGCAGGCAGCACCACCGTGATGGTGGTGCCCTCGCCCTCGACGGACTCGATCGTCGCGCGGCCGCCGTACTCCTCGGCGATGTGCTTCACGATCGCGAGGCCGAGGCCCGTGCCCGGCCCCGAGCGCGCGCCCTCGACGCGGTAGAAGCGCTCGAACACCCGGGCCACGTGCTCCTCGGGGATGCCGGCTCCCGTGTCCTGCACCGCAAGCTCGACGGCGCCGGCCAGGCCGCGAGCGCTCACGCGCACGGTGGTGCCGTTGCCGGAGTAGGTGATCGCGTTTCCCACGAGGTTGTCGAGCACGACGTCGAGCAGCCGCGGCAGGACCGCGGCGACCAGCCCGCGGGTGGTCTGCGAGTCGATGTGCATGTCGTGCGCGGCCGCGGACGCTGCGTGCCGCGCGACGCACTCCTCGACCGCGCGATCCACATCGGCGCGCTCGCCGATGCCACCCAGCTCGCCGCTCTCGAGCTGCACCAGCAGGACCATCTCCTCGATCAGCTGCCGCATCGCATCGATCTCTGCCCGGATGTGGTCGATGGTCGCGATGCGCTCGTGCTCGTCGAGCGGGAGCGCCACGGTGTCGGTGAGCGCGAGGATCCGGGCAAGCGGCGTTCGCAGCTCGTGGGAGACGCCGGCGGAGAACAGGCTCCGTGCCTCGCGGAAGTCGGTGGCGGACGAGACGTCCACCAGCACGGCGATCGCGCCCGGGCCATCGTCGGTGGCGTACGGCCGGAGCTGGGCCTCGTACCGCCGCCGTTCCGGGGTGTAGACGGTGAGCTCTGTGGTGCCGGCGGGGCCGCCTTCGCGAATGCGCCCGAGCGCCTCGTCGAGCTCCGGCGGGGGCGGGTCGGTCACCAGCGGGGGCTGATCGCGGGCGAGGGTGTTCGCGCGCACCAGCCGGCCGTCTGCGGCATACATCAGCACGGGGCCCGGCGCCGCGAGGAAGAGCGCCTCGCGGGCGGCCAGGGCGAGCGAGAGCTCGGACTGGTGCACCAGGAGCCGGCGCTCGCGCGCGAACGCCTCGGCCTGCCGCCTGCGATCCATCGAGACCCTGACTGCGTACACGACGACCGCCAGCAGCGCCAGCGCCAGGATGATCGTGATCGCCTGCACGCACCGAGGGTACCAGGGGCCTCGCGTTTGTATGCTGCGGGGCATGAAGATCACGCTTCCCGACGGTACGCAGCTCGAGCTTCCCGAAGGCGCGAGCGGCCTCGACGCCGCCGCCGCGATCGGACCGCGCCTCGCACAGGCCGCCGTGGCGGTCGAGGTGGGGGGCCATGTCCGCGACCTGCGGCTGCCGCTGCACGACGGCGACGCCCTTCGCATCCTCACCGCCCGCGACCCCGAAGCGCTCGCCGTCCTGCGCCACTCCACGGCGCACGTGATGGCCGAGGCGGTGCTGCACCTCTGGCCCGACACCAAGGTCGCGATCGGCCCGGCGATTGCCGACGGGTTCTACTACGACTTCGGCTTCTCCCAGCCGCTGTCGGCCGATGATCTCGAGAAGATCGAGGCCGAGATGCGGAGGATCCTGAAGACGGAGCACGCGTTCGTGAGGACGGACGGGGTTGACAAGGGCGAGCTCGTGAAGCGCTTTGCCGCCGAGGAGCAGCCCTACAAGCTGGAGCTGGTAGAGGCGCTGCCCGAAGGCGAGATCAGCCTGTACGTGCAGGACGGGTTCGAAGACCTGTGCCGCGGGCCGCACCTGCAGACCACCAAGCCGATCAAGGCGTTCAAGCTGCAGTCGCTCGCCGGCGCCTACTGGCGCGGCGACTCCGAGAAGCCCATGCTCACGCGCATCTACGGCACGGCGTTCTTCGATCAGGCAGGTCTCGACGACTACCTGCAGCGCATCGAGGAGGCCCAGAAGCGCGACCACCGGCGGCTGGGCCGCGAGCTCGACCTGTTCCATTTCTCCGAGAGCTCGCCGGGATCGCCCTTCTGGCACCCGAAGGGCATGGTCATCTGGAACCAGCTGAGCGACCTCTGGCGGCAGCTCAACCTGGAGCGCGGCTACCAGGAGGTGCGCACGCCGATCATCTTCAACGTGGACGTGTGGAAGAAGTCGGGGCACTGGGAGGCCTACCGCGACAACATGTACTTCACGGAGGTCGAGAACGGCGAGTTCGGGCTGAAGCCCATGAACTGCCCCGGCCACATCTTCATCTTCGAGGATCAGCTGCGAAGCTACCGCGACCTGCCGATGCGCATCTCCGAGCAGGGCCTCGTGCACCGCCACGAGCCTTCGGGGACGCTCCACGGGCTCACGCGCGTGCGGCACATCACCCAGGACGACGCCCACATCTTCTGCACGCACGAGCAGATCGAGGACGAGGTGATCGGCTGCCTCGAGCTCGCCCGCGTCATCTACGACACGTTCGGGCTCGAGATGCGGATGGAGCTCTCGACCCGCCCGGACAAGCGGATCGGCTCGGACGAGCTCTGGGACGAGGCCGAGGGGGCCCTGCGAAAGGCGCTCGAGCGGGCCGGGGTCGAGTACGACCTGAACGAGGGCGACGGTGCCTTCTACGGGCCCAAGATCGACCTCCACATGGCCGACTCCATCGGCCGGTCGTGGCAGATGGGGACGATCCAGCTCGACTACCAGATGCCCGAGCGCTTCGAGATCTCCTACATCGGCAGCGACAACGCCGAGCACCGCCCGGCGATGATCCACCGCGCGCTCTTCGGCTCGTTCGAGCGGTTCATCGCGATCCTGATCGAGCACTACGCGGGCGCGTTCCCGCTCTGGCTCTCACCCGTGCAGGTCACGGTGCTGGCGGTGGCCGACCGGCACGTGGACTACGGCAACGAGGTGGTGCGCGAGCTGAAGTCGGCCGGCCTGCGGGCCGAGATCGACGTGCGGAGCGAGTCGATCGGGCGCAAGATCGCCGAGGCCGAGCACCAGCGCACGCCGTGCATCCTGGTGGTGGGCGACCGCGAGGTGGAGGCAGGCACGGTCTCCGTGCGCCGCCGCAGCCAGGGCAACCTCGGCGCGATCCCGCTGGCCGATCTGATCACCGACCTCTCCCTCGAGGCCAACGACCGGCTCTAGCCCGGCGCCTCAGGTCTTCAGGTCGATCTCGAACCGCGCCCGGTCGCCGCGGTAGAGGTCGATCGCATACTCCACTGCGCGGCCGTCCGCCACGTAGGCGGCGCGCGTGACGCGGATCGCCGGCGCTCCCGGCCGCGAGCCGAGGTGCCGCGCCTCGGCCGCCTCCAGGATCGCCGGCTCGAGCGTCTCGTGGGCGCGCACCGGGGCGATGCCGTAGCGCGACTCCATCAGCCCGTAGAGCGACTGTCCCGCGAGGTCGTGAGTCCCGAGCCGGGGACAGACGGCGTCGGGGATGTACGACGTCTCGAGCACCAGCGGCTCGCCGTCGCCCAGCCGGATGCGGCGCACCAGCCAGGCCCGCTGGCGGCGGCGCAGGCCGAGCGCCTCGCGCACGTCGGTCTCGAGGTCGTCGCTCAGCTCGAGATCGAGCACCCTCCCGGCGGGCTCGATCCCCTGCGAGCGCATCTGCTCGGAGAAGCCCGCCAGCCGCTGCAGGGTGTGGACGACGCGCGGGGGAGAGACGAACGTGCCGGCCCCGGGCCGCCGGTACACGAGGCCGCGCCGGACGAGCAGCTCGACCGCTTGCCGGGCCGTCATCCGCGAGAGGCCGAAGCTCTCGGCAACGGCCCGCTCGCTGGGCAGCTGTGAGTGCGCCGGGAGCTCGCCGCTTGCTATCCGCCCCGCCAGCTGATCGGCGGCCTGCCGGTAGCGGGGCGCCGGCCGCGCGGTGATCCGCGTTGCGTCGGTGGCCATCGTGCGTGCTTCTATACCACTTGTCACCGGGTTGCAAGCCCGCGTATGGTCAGGCCGATGACGATTTCCGCCGGCGCCGTCGTGGACGAAGCACCCTTTCGGGATGCGCCGCGTGTGTCCGGACTCGACACAATGTATGCGGCCCGACAGCGGTGCGGCCGTTTGTCCACGATCATTGGCGCCGATGCCTCCCCACCGAGACTCGCCCCTGGACCCACGATGCGCACACGGCGGCGATGTCAGGTATCGTCGCGGCCTCGATCCGCTCCCGACCGGGAATCGCACTGCAATCCATGAGCTCAGCCGAGATTCCTGACACCAGCCACCGCTATGCCCAGCTGACGTGGCCGGAGGTCGCGCGCTGGGCGAAGCTCGATCCGGTGTGCCTCATCCCGGTGGCGACGCTCGAGGATCACGGCTACCACCTGCCGATCGATACCGATGCGGTGATCGCGGAGGCGCTCGCCGAGCAGGCGGTGCTGTCGCGGCGCGGCACGTCGCTGCTGCTGCCCACGGTCACCCACGGCTACACGCCGCACCACATGCAGTTTCCCGGGCCGATCACCATCGGCTGGAAGACGTTCGTCGATCACCTCGTGGACATCGGCCGCAGCCTCGTGCACCACGGCTTCAACCGCATCCTCTTCGTGAACGGCCACGGCTCCAACGTGCCGCTCGTCGACATGGCGGCGCGCCTTCTGATGGTCGAGCACCCGCACTCCATCGTCGGCACCTTCTGGTACCTGTCGGGACCGGAGTCGGCCAGGCTGCTCGCCGAGACGCGCGACTCGCCGGTGCCGGGCGGGATGGCGCACGCCTGCGAGCTCGAGACGTCGCTCTACCTGGCCATCAACCCCGATCTGGTGCAGATGGACAAGGCGGTGCGGGAGGTTCCCGATTGGCGCTCCGAGCACGTCTGGATGGACTGGAACGACGGCCCGCTCTCGATCAAGGGCAACTGGAGCGGCTGGACCGACTCTGGCGTGATGGGGGATGCCACCGTCGCGACCCGCGAGAAGGGCGAGATCTGGCTCGCCCAGGCGGTCAAGGAGATTGGCACGTACATCGACGACATCGCCGGGCGCGAGCCGCGCCTCGGACGCGATCACCATGACGGGGCCATGACCGGCCTCCACCCGACTGAGGGAGACCGATGATGAAGATGCGCACGCTGCTGACCGCCGGCCTGATGACGCTCGTCGTCGTGGCCGCCGCAGGTTGTGGTGGGGGAACCGAGGGCGGTGGAGGCGGCGGAAGCACCTCCGGCGGCATCCTTCGCATCGGCACCATCAACGGGATCGACTCGCTCAACCCGTTTGCCGCCATCGACTCGCAGTCCTACAACGCCTTCGTCATGGAGTACCCGCAGCTGGTGCAGTACGGCCCGGGCAACAAGATCGAGCCGGACTGGGCGACGAGCTGGACGCACACGGCAGACGATCTCACCTGGACGTATCACCTGAAGCCGGGCGCCAAGTGGTCTGACGGCACGCCGATGACCGCCGCCGATGCAGCCTGGACGGGCAACACCATCATCAAGTACCAGGACGGCGCCACGGCAGCCGTCGCCGCGGCCCTCACGCACGTCGACAAGATGACCGCACCCGACAAGAACACGCTGGTGGTGCACTACGACAAGGCCATCGCAAACGTGCTGCCGCAGATCTCGATCTTCTGGATCCTGCCCGAGCACGTCTGGGGCAAGCTCACCGGCAACAACGGCAAGAACCTGAAGTCCTACCTGCCCGAGCAGCACCTGCCGACGGTGGCAGGCGGCCCGTACTTCATCTCGGCCTACGCGCCGAAGGGCACCACGGTGTTCAAGCCCAACCCGTACTTCTACGGGCCGAAGTCGCACGCCCAGGCCGTCGCGATGACGTACTACACCAACTCGACGACCATGATCGCCGACCTGCAGAGCAACAACCTCGACTTCGTCGATCAGGTGCCGTTCAACGCCGTGAGCACGATCAAGAACGACTCGCGCTACTCGGTGTACACGGATCCCTCGTCCGAGGTCACCAACATCACCTTCAACTCGAACCCGCTGAAGAAGAAGAACCGCGAGCTGCTCGATCCGAAGGTGCGGGAGGCGCTCGAGTACGCCACCGATCGCAAGCAGATCGCGAGCATCGTCTACTCGGGCTACGCCTTCCCGTGGGCCAACATCCTCTCGAAGGAGTCCACCGGCTGGCTCAACCCGGCCATCAAGCCGCTGCCGTTCGACATCGCCAAGGCCAACCAGATCCTGGACGGCCTGGGGTACACGAAGGGCTCGGACGGCATCCGCGAGGTGCCCGCGACCACCGGCCAGTACGCACAGCCGGCGCACAAGATGGTCTACGACCTGATGGTGCCGGGCGACCTCGACTTCAACGGCGACCGCCAGTTCCAGATCGTGGCCAACGACTGGGCGCAGGTGGGCGTGAAGATCAACGAGTTCGCCGGCGGCGACGCCTCGCAGGCCTACGCCTACGAGACCGCAGCCAACTACACGAAGTTCGACATGGCGATGTGGGACTGGGCCGAGTACATCGACCCGGACGCGCAGATGTCCTACCTCACGCGCAGCCAGTGGTTCAGCTGGTCAGACACCGGCTACAACGTGCCGCTCTTCAACCAGGAGTACAAGGAGCAGGCGACCCTCACGGAGGGAAACCAGCGGCGCGACCTCATCTACAAGATGGAGCAGCAGCTGTACGACGCGCGGCCCTACATCCAGCTCGTGAACGAGGATCTGGTCACGGCCAGCACCAAGAAGTGGACGGGCTTCTACCCGACGATGAACGCCTACTGCAAGTGCTACTACACGAGCCCGCACCAGTCGTAACACCTTGAGGAACGCCGACTACATCATCAAGCGAACGCTGTTCGCCATCGTCACGATCTTCGTGGCGCTGACGATCAACTTCCTGCTGTTCAGGGCGCTTCCCGGAAGCGCCGTGTCGGGGATGCGCTGCGCGCACTGCACCAAGCAGTTCCGCGAGTCGATCATCCACCAGTACGGCCTGGACAAGTCGAAGTGGCAGCAGTACGTGATCTACCTCCAGCGGCTCGCCCACGGCGATCTCGGCACGTCGGTGGCCAACAACCGGCCGGTGTGGGACGACATCAAGCAGCCGCTCCTGAACACGCTGCCGATGCTGGTGGTCGGCACGCTCATCTCGGTCGGCCTGGGCATCATCTCGGGGGTGATCGCCGCCTGGAGGCGGAACACCTGGCTCGACAGCACCAACCTCTGGACGGCGCTCAGCTTCTACGCGATGCCGACCCAGTGGATCGGGCTCCTGGTGATCTTCTACATAGCCATCCCGCTGTCCCTGCCGGTAGCAGGGATCCAGTCGAACACGCTCGGCATCCTCGGGCCCACGTCGCTCTGGACCACCGTCTCCGATCGCGGTGAGCACCTCGCCCTGCCGGCCCTGGTGCTGGGCCTCGGCCTGTACGGCGAGTATGCCCTGGTGGTGCGCTCGTCGATGCTCGAGACCCTCGGTGAGGACTACATCCTCACAGCGCGCGCCAAGGGCCTCAAGAACCGCATGATCGTGTGGCGGCACGCGTTCCGAAACGCCATGCTGCCGCTCGTGACGCTCATCGCCCTCTCGCTGGGATACGTTGTCGCCGGCCAGATCGTGGTGGAGTACGTCTTCTCGTACCCCGGCATCGGGCTCGCCACCGTCGATGCCATCAACGCCCACGATTACCCGGTCTTGCAGGGGATCTTTCTGATGTTCACCATCATCGTGATCGCGGCGAACTTCATCGCCGACTTGCTCTACTTCAGCCTCGACCCACGGGTGACCGCATGAGCGGCGCGATCCCCATGGTCCCCGACGAGCAGCTCGACGAGATCGAGCCGACGACGGCGAGCCGTGCGGGGTTCTGGCGCGAGGTGGTGTTCGGCAGCAAGGTGGCGATCGCCGGCTGGATCATCCTGATCTTCTTCACGCTGGTGGCGATCTTCGAGCACCAGCTGGCGCCCTACAACCCGCGGGTGCAGGTCGGCCCGCCGTACGAGGCGCCCAGCTCGGCTCACTGGCTTGGCACCGACGACGGCGGCAACGACATGCTCTCGCTGGTGATCTTCGGGGCGCGGGTGTCGATGATCGTCGGCTTCGCCGGCGCGGCCGTCGCCATCGTGATCGGCGGCGTGGTGGGCCTCCTCTCCGGCTACTTCGGCGGCAAGACCGACATCGCGCTCATGCGCACCACCGACTACTTCCTGGTGATCCCCGACGTGCCGCTGATGATCGTCGCGGCCGCCGTGTTCGGCCGCAACCTGCTGAACATCGTGATCATCATCGGCGTGATCTACTGGGCGTCCACCGCCCGGCTGATCCGGGCCCAGGTGATCACCGTGCGCGAGCGCATCTACGTGAAGCGCGCGAAGGCCCTGGGCGCCAAGAACTGGCGCATCATGAACACGCACATACTCCCGCAGGTCATGCCGCTCATCGTCGCGAACACGGTGCTCATGGTGGCAACGGCCGTGTTCGCCGAGACCTACGTCGCATTCCTCGGCCTCGGGAACCCGTCCGAGATCTCGTGGGGCAAGCTCATCCAGAACTCGCTCGAGGGCGACGCGGTGTTCCACAGCGCCTGGTGGGCGATCATCCCGCCGGGGCTCTGCGTGACGGTCGTGATCCTGGCCTGCACCATGATGGGCCAGGCGATGGAGGACTCGCTCAACCCGCGGCTCAAGGTGGGGCACATGTCCACCAAGCGGTTCAAGCTGCGCCCGCTGGTCGGCCGGCCGAAGGGCACCCTGTGACCGCCCCGGTGCTCGAGGCAAGGGATCTGAACGTCTGGTTCGACCTCGGCAAGGGCAAGGAGTTGCACCCGGTGCAGGGCGTCAACTTCGCCCTGGACTCGAGCGAGCGGCTCGGGCTCGTGGGCGAGTCGGGGTGCGGCAAGACCACCACGATCCTCGCGCTGATGGGCCTGCTCCCGGCCAACGCCAGCATCGGCGGCGAGGTGCTGCTCGACGGCGTGAACATCATGGAGAAGGGCGAGGAGACCATCGCCCCGCACCGCTGGCACGACATCGCGATGGTGTTCCAGGGTGCGATGAACGCGTTCAACCCGGTGAAGAAGATCGGCCAGCAGATCGCCGAGCCCATGGAGCTGCACGACATCGCCCACGGCAAGGCGGCGAAGGCCCGCGTGCGGGATCTGCTCGGCATGGTCGGCATCTCCGGCGATCGCGCCGATCGCTATCCGCACGAGTTCTCGGGCGGCATGCGCCAGCGCGCGGCCATCGCCATGGCGCTCTCGTGCGAGCCCCGCGTGCTGCTGGCAGATGAGCCCACCACCGCGCTCGACGTGATGGTGCAGGCCCAGATCCTCGAGCTCCTCATCTCGCTCTCGAACGACCTCGGCCTGGCGCTGGTGCTGGTCACCCACGACCTGCCCGTGGTCGCCCAGGTGTGCGGCCGCGCTGCGGTGATGTACGCCGGCGAGATCGCCGAGACCGGACCGATGTCAACGCTCTACCACGATCCGCGGCATCCGTACACGCGCATGCTGTTCTCGGCCACGCCCGACCTCTTCGGCGACGACGCGGTGCTCTCGATCTCGGGCGCGCCGCCGCGGCTCGACCGCGAGCTCGCCGGCTGCCCGTTCGCGCCCCGCTGCGACTCCACCTTCGAGCCGTGCACCACCGTTCACCCGCGGCAGCTCGAGATCGTCCCCGGGCACATCGCCCAGTGCCACCTGAACGACGCCGAGGTGCGGGAGTCCGTGGCGTGAGCGCAGAGCCGATCGCGGCCGAGCCGCTGCTGGAGGTTGACGGGCTGGTCACGCGCTATCCCATCTCGCGCGGGCTGGTGGAGTCGATCTCGCGCAAGGAGAAGGAGTGGGTGCACGCCGTCGAGGGCGTGTCGTTCACGGTCGCCGCCGGCGAGATGGTGGCCCTGGTGGGCGAGTCGGGCTGCGGCAAGACCACCACTGCCCAGTCGATCGTCCGCATGGTGCACCACGATCAGGGCTCGATCCGGTTCCAGGGCCAGGAGATCGCCGGGCTGAGCGTGGGGGACATGCGGCCGCTGCGCCGCGACATCCAGATGATCTACCAGGACCCCTACGAGTCGCTCGATCCGCGATTCCCGGTGCGGCGCACGGTCGAGGAGCCCCTCCTGATCCACGGCGTCGGCAAGAGCAAGGCCGAGCGCGACGAGATGGTGAAGGACGCGCTCGTGCGGGCCGGCCTGACGCCGCCCGACCTCTACCTCGACCGGTTCGCCCACGAGCTCTCGGGTGGCCAGCGCCAGCGCGTGGCCATCGCCGCGTCGCTCGTGCTCGAGCCGAAGCTGCTGGTGGCGGACGAGCCCGTGTCGATGCTCGACGTCTCGGTGCGCGCCGGGATCCTGGCGCTGCTCGACTCGCTGCGGAAGGGCGGCCTGGGGATCCTCATGATCACCCACGACCTCTCGACCGCTGCCCACTTCGCCGACCGGATCGCCGTGATGTACCTCGGCCGGATCGTGGAGGAGGGGCCGGCCAAGGAGGTCGTGCGAAACCCGCAGCACCCCTACACCAAGGCGCTGATCTCGGTGGTGCCCAAGCGCGATCCGCGCGATTCGACGGTGCCGACGCTCCTCACGGGCGAGACGCCGAACCCCGTCCACATCCCCTCGGGCTGCCGGTTTCACCCGCGCTGCCCGGCGATGGTCGAGGCGTGCAAATCCACCGACCCTGAGCTTCGCCCCGCAAGGGACGCCGCGACGCCCGCCCACCGCGCAGCCTGCATCCTCACCTGATGCGCTGGCGTGACATCGGCGGGCCGGTTGGCCTCTTCCCGGCGGGTAGGCGAAACGCCATCACCGACGTGCCGGGGATCCAGGTGGGACACGCGCAGGCGGCCTCCGGCGAGCCCACCGGCGTGACCGTGGTGGCACCGCCGCGGGTGCCGGTGCGGGCGGGAGTCTCGACGGTCAACGGGGTGGGGGAGCTCACCAAGAAGCTCGAGATCGACGAGTGGGGCGTGATCGAGACCCCGGTCTACCTCTGCGGGACCCACGCCGTGGGCACCGTCTACCAGGCCGCGGTGAAGGCGGCGGGCGGATCACCTGCAAAGACCGTGATCCCCGTGGTGGGGGAGTGCGACGATAGCGACATGGCAGACGCGCTCACCGTGACCGAGGCTGACGTCGAGCAGGCGCTCGCCAACCTGGGTGACGACGTCGCCGAGGGCTCGGTGGGGTCGGGCACGGGGATGACCTGCTTCGACTTCGCCGGCGGCATCGGCACCGCCTCGCGCGTCGTGGGCGATCACACCGTAGGGGTGCTTCTGATGTGCAACTTCGGCGACCGGGAGCGGCTCACCGTCGGCGGGCTGCGGTTCGAGCCGGCGGAGGGCCCGCCGCCGCCGGAGGGGTCGTGCATCGCCGTCTGCGCCACCGACGCGCCGCTCTCGTCGCTGCAGCTGCGCCGGCTCTCGCTGCGGCCGCTCCTCGGCCTCGCCCGCGCGGGCTCCTACGCGTCCAACGGCTCCGGCGAGATCGGGATTGCATTCTCGGTCGCCGAATCGCAGGATTTCGACAACCAGGGGCTCACGCCGCTCTTCGCTGCTGCCTACGAGGCGGCCGAGGAGGCGGTATACAACTGCCTGGTGGCCGCAAGCCCCGGCGTGCGGCGCGACGGCCGCCCCCACGAGGCGTTTCCCAAGCACCTCGTCACGCGGCCGTGACGGCGACCGCCGCCCAGAATCCCAAGGAGAGCGTGAAATGAGCGAAGGAATGGTTGTCGAGCTGCGGATGCGGCTCTCGGCTGCAGATGCCCACTACGGGGGCAACCTCGTCGACGGAGCCCACGGCCTCGAGATCTTCGGGGACATCGTCACCGAGCTCGCAGTGCGCACCGACGGCGACGAGGGCCTCTTCGCCGGCTACAAGCAGGTCGAGTTTCTGGCCCCGGTCTATGCGGGCGACTTCGTGGAGGCCCGCGGCACCATCGTGAAGATGGGCAACACCAGCCGCACGGTGGATCTGGAGCTCTGGAAGGTCATCTCGGCCCGCACCGACGTGAACGAGTCGGCGGCCGACCTGCTCGATCCCCCGGTGCTGGTGACCCGCGCGCAGGGCACCTACGTGGTGAAGCGCGAGTTCCAGCGCGGGCCGGGCGGCCACGGCGCCTGACGGCTCAGGTGTGGAGCTCGATCGCGCGGCGTGAGTCGGCCAGGAGGTCGGCTACCTCGCTCTCGGGCACCTGGCCGAACTCCTCGTAGAACTGACCGACCGCGGTGAACGCCTGCGGCGCGCAGAGCGTGATGAGGCGCTCGCACTCGCGCTGGAGGCGCTCGGCCTGCGGGCGCGGCAGCACGGGCAGCGCCACGACGATCTGGCGGGCACCGGCGTTTCGGATGGCGGCCATCGCCGCGCGGATCGACGCGCCGGTGGCAGCGCCGTCATCCACGAGCACCGCGATGCGGCCGATGAGCATCATCGGCTGGGCGTCGCGCAGCCGGCTGTCCATCGCGCGGGCCTGGGCGGTGGCCGAGTCGTAGGCCTCGTCCAGCTGCTCGCGGCTGAGGAGCGATGCGACCCGCCGGTTGGTGAACCGCTCGCCCATCGGGGCGACGGCGCCCATCGCGAGCTCGGGGTAGCCGGGCATCGGCACTTTGCGCACGCAGAGCACGTCGAGCGGCAGGTCGAGCAGCCGCGCCATCTCGGCCGCGACCTCGACGCCGCCGCGTGCGAGCCCGATCACGACGGCGTTCGACTTCTTGCGGAGCTCTGGAGCGGCCGCAGCGAGTGCCGCCCCTGCCTGGGTACGATCGCGGAACATCGCCGCGATCATCTCTCATGGGCTGCCCGGCGGTCAAGAGCCGTGTTCAATCTTTTACGGTTCCGCAAGTTCGGGGCGCATTGCTATACTTCTCGCTGGCCAAGTAGGGGCTGAGCGTTGCCCCTCACCCGCCGCCGCTTGCGGACGGTGGGTTCAATCGGAGTGATTGAGCTTCACGCGTGCGATAGCAGGCGTGGTGAATGGGCGCCGAGTGGCGCCCGTTTTGTCGTTGACGGAAGGGGATTCCATTTGAGCATGATCGTGACTAGGCAAGCGTTTTGAGGCCCCGTCGCCAGGTAGACCAGCGACCGGCTGAACCGACCACGCGGATCAACGAGGCGATTCGCGTTCCCCAGGTGCGCCTGGTGGATCAGGACGGGACACAGATCGGGATCAAACGCACGGAAGACGCCCTGAAGTATGCGTGGGACAAGAACCTCGACCTCGTCGAGGTGGCCGCGGAGGCCCGACCTCCGGTGTGCCGGGTCATGGATTACTCCAAGTACCGGTACGAGCAGGAGCAGAAGGCCAAGCTCGCGCGCAAGCATCAGTCCACGATCACGATCAAAGAGATCAAGTTCCGGCCGAAGATCGGCATTGCCGACTACGAGACCAAGAAGGGTCACGTCCGGCGTTTTCTCTCCAACCGCGACAAGGTCAAGGTGACCATCATGTTCCGCGGCCGTGAGATGACGCACCCCGAGCGGGGACGAGACCTGCTTCTGCGGCTCGCCGAGGACGTCAAGGACATTGCGGTGATCGAGTCTTCACCGCTCCAGGACGGACGGAACATGGTCATGCTGCTCGGCCCCAACAAGGCCGTGATGGCTGCTGCCGAGGATGAGGCAGCTCCTGTCAGCGACGAAGCGGTACCAGCAGAGACACCGGCAGAGGCAGAAGAAGTGCCCACGCCGGAAGCGACGTAACCGAGAGGAAGACGGATGCCGAAGGTCAAGACGTCATCTGGGGCAAAAAAACGACTGCGGCTCACGGCCACCGGCAAGGTGATGCGCCGGCGTGCATTCAAGTCGCACCTGCTCGAGCACAAGAGCCCCAAGCGGCTTCGCAAGAAGCGCAGGGACACCGGTGTGGTGGCCGCAGATCACCGTGAGGCGCTGCGCCTCCTGGGTAAGCGATAACGTCAAAGGAGGTGGTGTAGATGGCACGCGTCAAGCGCAGCGTCAACGCCAAGAAGAAGCGCCGAGAGGTGCTCGAGGCAGCCAAGGGCTACCGCGGCATCAAGAAGAACACGTACCGCCATGCCAAAGAGCAGGTCATGCGCTCGATGGCATACCAGTACCGCGATCGTCGCACCCGAAAGCGCGACTTCCGGCGGCTGTGGATCATCCGCATCAACGCTGCAGCACGGGTCAACGGCCTGTCCTACAACCAGCTGATGCATGGTCTGAAGCTGGGCGGCATCGAGCTGGATCGCAAGGTGCTGGCAGATCTCGCCGTCACCGATCCCAAGGCATTCGGCGTCATCGCCGAGGCGGCCAAGACCGCCATCGCCGCGAACGCGGCCTGAGCTCGCGCGAACCGGTGGCCTCGGCACCGATCACATCCCGCACCAACCCGCGCGTCAAGGACGCGCGGCGGCTGCATCTGAAGAAGCATCGGATGAGCACCGGCCTGTTCCTGGCTGAGGGTGAGGATCTGGTCGCCGAGGCCCTGAGCGCGGCGATCCTCCCGGTCGAGACGTTCCTCTCCAGCGAACGGCCGCCGCCCGAGGCACTCATCGCCCGGCTGAAGCGCGGCGGGCCGATGCACGTGCTCGACGACGCCGTCATGGCCGACCTGAGCGAGCTCGGGCACCCCGCCAGGGTGATCGCGGTGTTCAGCTCCGAGCGCCTCCCCGCACCGCCGCCGTCTCCGGAGGTGGACGTGTACCTGCATCAGGTGTCCGATCCGGGGAACGTCGGCACCATCATCCGCGCCACTGCCGCGCTGGGCGGCTCGGTGGTGCGTCTCTCGCGCGGCTGCGCCGATCCGCTGTCGGGCAAGGGCGTGCGCGCGTCGATGGGCGCCGTCTTCCACGTGGCGCTGGAGCCCGCCGCGAAGCTGCCCGATCACGGCCGGCGGCTGGCCCTCACGACGTCTGCGCCCACGGCGCTCTGGGACGTCGACCTGACCCTGCCCGTCACCCTGGTGGTGGGCGCCGAGCGCGAGGGCGTGCCCTACGAGCTCGAGTCCCAGTGCGACGGCAGCATCAGCATTCCGCAGTCGTCGGCGACCGACTCCCTGAACGCCGCGTCGGCCGCCACCATCGCGCTCTACGAGATCGCGCGTCAGCGCGCGATGAAGACCGAGTCGCTGTCGTCGTAGGACGACCGCCGCCGGTCGAACCAGCCGTACCGCTCGACCTCCGCGAACCCCGCCTCGGCCAGGAGCTCCTCCCATCGCTGCGGCGTGGTCCAGTGCAGATCCATCACCGCGCGCTTCTCCCCGCTGGTGACGGTGAGCTCCAGCTGCATCGCCTCGGCATCCCAGCGGGCGCGCTCGTAGATGCCAGGCTCGCGCTCGAGCGGCCGGTCGTGGGTCTGTGAGATGTCGAGCGGGTGGGGGTGGAACACGTCGAACGCAAGCGTCCCGCCGGGCGCCAGCAGCTCGCGCAGCCGCTGAAGCACCGCGAGCCGCTCGGCGTCCTCGGCGAGGTGCAGGAACGCCCTGAAGGGCACGATCACGAGCGGGAACTCGCCCAGCTCGGGGATCGCGCGCATGTCGGCGGCGATCAGCTCGAGGTCGAGGTGGTGGGGTGCCGCCTTCGCCGCTGCCATCGCCATCATCGCGGGCGAGGTGTCGATGCCGACGACCTTCACGCCCGTGAGGCAGATGGGAATCGCCACCCGTCCCGAGCCGACCCCGATCTCGAGCACGGGGCCGCCGCTCTCGAGCGCCAGATCCACGTAGAAGGCGATGTCCTCGGTCACCGAGAGGCACCAGACGTCGTAGGTCTCGCCAAGCACGTCGTAGGCGTCGGGGTGGGCCATCGCCGCCGTTACACTACTGCGCTTGATGGACATCGACGCACTTCTCACCGACGGGCTGGCACAGGTCGCAGCCGCGGACAGCTCCGCACAGCTCGAGAGCGTCCGGGTCGAGCTGGTGGGAAGGCGCGCGCCGGTGGTGCTCGCCCTGCGCGAGCTGGGCAGCATCCCCGAGGCGGAGCGGCGCGAGCGCGGGGGCGCGCTCAACAGGGCGCGGAAGGCGCTCGAGGCAGCGATCGACCAGCGCGCCGCCCTGCTGCACGGCGCCGAGCTCGACGCCCAGCTCGAGCGCGACCGGGTGGATGTCACGCTGCCGGGCAAGAAGCGCCCGCGCGGCCACTCACACCTGATCGAGGAGACGCGGCGCGAGATCCTCGACATCTTCGTGGGCCTCGGGTTCACCATCGTGGACGGCCCCGAGGTCGAGACCGTGCACAACACCTTCGATGCGCTGAACACGCCCGCGACGCATCCCACGCGGCAGGTGACCGACACCTACTACGTCGAGGGCGGTGCGGTGATGCGCACGCACACCTCGCCGGTGCAGATCCGCGAGATGGTCAAGAAGCCGCCGCCGATCTACATCGCGACGGGCGGGCGCTGCTACCGGCGCGACACGCCCGACGCGACCCACACGGCCATGTTCACGCAGGTCGAGGGCCTTGCCATCGACCGGGGACTCACGCTCGCGCACCTCAAGGGCACCCTGCTGGCGTTTGCCCGCGCGATCTTCGGGCCCGACCGCGAGGTGCGCCTGCGGCCGCACTTCTTCCCGTTCACCGAGCCCTCGGTGGAGGTCGACATCTCGTGCTTCAACTGCGCGCGCGACGGCTCGCCGTGCCGCGTCTGCCGTGCCGAGGGCTGGGTCGAGATCCTGGGCGCCGGCATGGTCGATCCCGCGCTCTTCGACCACGTCACCGGCTACGACCCCGACATCCACACTGGCTACGCGTGGGGGATGGGCGTCGAGCGGGTCGCGGCGCTTCGCCATGACATCCCCGACATCCGGCTCCTGTGGGAGAACGATCTGCGGTTCCTGGAGCAGTTCGGATGAGGGTCCCCGTCTCGTGGCTGCGCGAGTACGTGAGCTTCGACATGCCCCTGGGCGAGCTCACCGAGCTCATGTCGATGACCGGCACCAAGGTGGAGGCGCTCCACCGCCGCGGCGTGCCGTCGGGCCTCGAGTTCTACAAGGTTGGCAAGGTCGTGACGCGCGACAAGCATCCCGACGCCGACCGGCTCTCGCTCTGCACGGTGGACGTCGGTGAGGGCGAGCCGCGCCAGATCGTCTGCGGCGCCACGAACTTCCAGGCCGGCGACACGGTCGCTGTCGCGCTGCCGGGTGCGGTGCTGCCCGACGGCACCGTGCTGCGCAAGGCAAAGCTCCGCGGCCAGGTCTCCGACGGGATGATGCTCTCCGAGCGCGAGCTCGAGCTCTCGGCCGAGCACGACGGCATCATGCGGCTGCCCGAATGGCCGGTGGGCGACCCGCTGATCGACCACCTCGCCATCGCCGACGACGTCATCGAGTTCGAGATCACCTCGAACCGGCCCGACTGCCAGAGCGTGTACGGCATCGCGCGGGAGGTCTCGGCGGTGCTCGACACCGACCTCGCGCCGCCGCCGGGCTCCGACCCCGAGCCTGCGGGCGACGATCCCATCGGCGACTACGTCACGGTGCGGGTCGATGCACCGGATCTGTGCCCGCGGTACGCTGCGCGGCTCTTCACCGACGTGAAGGTCGGGCCGTCGCCGGAGTGGCTGAAGGCGCGGATCACCGCGGCCGGGATGCGATCGATCTCGAACGTCGTGGACATCACCAACTACGTGATGCTCTGCCTCGGCGAGCCCACCCACGCGTTCGACCTCGACAAGGTCGCGGGCCGGCAGATCATCGTCCGCCGAGCGAAGGACGGCGAGCCGGTCACGACGCTCGACGGCCAGAGCCGAACGCTCGACGCCGACACGCTCGTGATCGCCGATGCCGAGCGGCCGTCTGCGGTGGCCGGTCTCATGGGTGCGGAGTGGAGCGAGGTGACCGCCGAGACGACCAGCGTGCTCCTCGAGTGCGCCAACTTCGACGGCTTCGGCATCCAGACCTCGTCCGTGCGCCTGGGCCTTCGCACCGAGGGATCCAGCCGCTGGGAGAAGGGCCTCGATCCCCACCTCGTACCGCAGGCGCTCGCGCTGGCGTCCCAGCTGATGGTTGAGCTCGCCGGGGCGACGCTCGTGCCGGGCACCATCGACATCCACGGCGATCTCCCCGAGCCGCCGGTGGTGCCGCTGCGCCCGGCGCGGCTCGAGCAGGTGATCGGCGTGCGCTACAGCGATGAGCAGATCGCCCGCGTGATGGCGCGCCTGGGCTACGAGCCCGCCGGCGAGGGCTGGCGCGTGCCCACCTGGCGTGCCGGCGACACCACCCGCGAGATCGACCTGGTCGAGGAGGTTGCCCGCGTCGTCGGCGTCGAGTCGGTGCCCACCGTCCTTCCGCCGCACGCCGAGGCGATCGGCAAGTGGGGCGCCGACGAGCGGTTCCGCCGCACCATCGTCGACATCCTCCGCGGCGCCGGGCTGACCGAGTCGGTCACGGTGGCGTTCTGGGACGACGAGATGCCCGGGCGCCTGCGGCTGCCCCCCGGGAGCCCCTCGGTTCGCGTGGTCAACCCCATGAGCGCCGACCAGACCCAGCTTCGCAGCCTCGTCTTTCCCGGGCTGCTCTACTCGCTTGCCAGGAACCTCGCCGCAGGCGCCGAGCAGGTCGCGCTCTTCGAGATCGCCCAGGTCGCGCTCCCCGACCCCGCGGCGCCCATCCCGGATCAGCCGCTGCGGGTCGCAGGCGTGCTGACCGGCCCCGCGACCGACTTCGCGGACGTGCGCGGGGTGGTCGAGACGCTCTACGGCGCGCTGGGCGCCGACCTCGACGTGGTGCGGTCGGGCCAGCCGTTCCTGCACCCTGGACGGTCGGCCGACTGTGCCGCAGGGTTCTTCGGCGAGCTGCATCCGCTGGTGCGCGAGGCGTTCGGGATCGAGGTGCCGGTTGCGGTGTTCGAGCTCGATACCCAGGCGCTCGAGCAGGCGCTCTCGGGCATCGTGCTGCACCGCGACGTCACCAGCTTCCCGCCGCTTCGGCAGGACATCGCGGTGATCGTCGGCGAGGATGTGCCCGCGGGCGACGTGGTCGCGCTCGTGCGCGCGAGCGGCGGCCCGCTGCTGTCACGGGTCGAGGTGTTCGACGTGTTCCGCGGCGATCAGATCGGCGCCGGGCGGGTGAGCCTCGCGCTGCACCTGGTGTTCCAGGCGCCTGACCGGACGCTCACCGACGCCGAGGCCGATCAGGCGCGGGCGGACATCGTGGCGGCGCTGAGCAGCGAGCTCGGCGCCACGCTTCGCTCGGCCTAGACGACGCCCTGGGTGTGCACCGGGCGGATGTCCGACACCCGCCGGGTGAGCGTGAGCGTCCCGACGATGCCGACGGCGTCGAGCGTGCCGAGCCGCTTCCGGCAGAGCTCCGGCGCCGTGCCGTAGCCGAACACGCGGGCTGCGCGGAAGCGGAAGAGGCCGCTGCGCCAGTCGACGTCGTGCCACGGGTTGAGCGGGCTGATGGCAAGCGCGGTCTCCTCGGACTGGGCCGCGTCGCGGAGGTCAAGCTGGAGGTACATCGTTGACCAGTCGGCCGGCTGGCGGGCGACGATCTGATCCCACTGTTCGGTGAGCGTTGCCATGCGAGCACAATCGTACCCGCAGGGGCAGTCAGTGCGGCGCCACCACCGGCGGCGCGCTGTTGAACTCGCTCTCGACCTCGGTCATGAAGTGCGCCGAGGTGATCATCCGCAGGTGCTGGACGAGGTTGGTGCGAGGGTCGATCCAGAGCCGGAAGAAGGTGGGGGTGGGGTCGGCCCGCGTACCGGGGATCACCAGCGTCATCACCTTCTGGTGCGGCGTGCTCGAGACCAGGTAGCCGGCGATTGCCCGATGCGCCCAGAACGGGTCGGGCAGCCGCGACGCGCCGCCAGGGCCAAGCGACTGCTTCTTCCACGACCCGTCCGGCTGCTGGATGTACTCGGTGTTCCCGATGATGATCTGCTGCTGGCCGCCGTGCACGTTGATGGCGACGCGGTCGGGCGCCTGGCTCACGAACGTGGTGGTGACGCTGGCGGTGGGGCTCGACGCGAGGACGCGTGACGAGAGCACGCTCTGCAGGCCGTAGAACGCCCTGGCGGTGGCCGCGATCAGCCCGGGCACCGCCGGTGCGGCGGCCGCCGGCAGGTCGATGGTGGTGCTGACCGTCGCCCCGCCGGGCCTCAGCACCTTCACCGGCAGCTTCGCCTCGCCCGAAGGCACCGTGGCCGTGTAGCAGGCGATGACCTTCGGGCACGGCAGGGCGAGGCGGTTGGCCACCAGCACGAGCGCGCGGGGGATGCCCTCACCCGTCGGCGCGAGCACGCTCACCTGCGCGGAGTGCGTGCCGATGCGCTGCAGCCCGACCCCCAGATCCTCGGCCTGCTCGGCGGCCACCGCGCCGACCTTCTTCGCCGCCGGCGGATATGCGGGCTGGGTGCTGGGCGGGCCGATCGCGAGGGTGGCGGTGCCGCCGTTGGCCGTGATGATCGCCTGGCCGGGGCCGACGTAGTTGATCACCCCGGCATACGCGTTTCCGAACGGCGAGAGCACCGCCGTGGTGGTCTGGCCGGTGGCGCCGCGCACGGTGACCCGGATGTGGGCGGGGCGCGTGGCTGTTCTGACGGCGACGAGGTTGGGCCCTGCGGTGCCCGGCCAGATGGAGAGCTTGCTGTGGGCGGCGCCCTCGAGCTCGACGTTCGCCGGGCCACCGGCAGGCGGCGGCGCAGCGCCCGCGCCCGTGTAGGCCGGCGCGTTTGCCGGCGGCTCGTTGGTGAGGATGGTCACCGCGACGATCAGCAGGGCCATCACGCCGAGCTCGATCATCCCCCGGCGGTGGATCTGGGAGAACTTCTCGAGCCCCTGGCGGTTGCGGTACCCCAGCACGATCAGGATCAGGAGCAGCACGGTCTTCAGCACCAGGAGCCGGCCATAGGTGGTCGTCCAGATCTCCGAGACCGAGCCGACCTCCCAGAGCGCCCGGGCTCCGCCGGTGACCGCGAGCACCACGACCGAACCCAGCGCAACCGCCGAGAACCGCCTGACGATGGCGGTGCGCGTGTCGCGCTGGGCATCGCCGGTGAGCCCGCGGGTCGCCTGCGGCGTGACCCAGATCAGCTGGGCGAGCCCGCCGACCCAGACGGAGGCTGCGGCTACGTGGAGCCCATCGACGATGACGGTCAGCACGCCGTGACCCGGGTCGCCCGCGTGGCCGGAGAGGCCTGGCACCAGCACGGCCCAGGCGCCGAGGCACGCGGCGAGCGCACCCATCATGATGGCGCCGGGCCGCGAGTACCGCCGGGCGACCACCGTGACGGCGGCAGCCAGCGCGAAGGCCGCCGTGATGTCGATACCGCGCCCGAACTCGCGCCCGAACCGGGTGGCCTGCAGCGCCGAGCCGACCGGCCCGCGGTGGTCGAACGCCTCCCAGAACGAGACGCCCGCGACCTCTGATCCCTGCACGGTGAGCGCGATCCAGCCGCCGCCGAGCATCAGCACCGTGGCGAGCGTGAAGAGCTGGTTGGCGCGGTGGTTCTCACGCAGGTCTGCCATCTTCCGGCGCTGCGGCTCGAGCGTGGCGATCACCGGTGCGAACACTGCCAGCCGGAACACCAGGGCGCCGACCACCAGGAGCAGGCCGGCGAAGTAGGCAAATCGCGCGATTAGGTACGACCAGTCGATGGGGGAGGACTCTGCGGCCACCGCCTGCGGCGCCGGGCGGCCCTTGCCCACGCCGAACGCAAGCACCCCGGCGATGATGTGGCCGTCGGTCGAGACCACCTTCCAGCGCACCGTGTAGTCGCCGTCGGGGATGTCCGGCCGAAGCGGGATGACGAGGTTTCGGCTGTTTCCCGGCGCGGTGTGCGCCGCGCCCTCGGTGACCGAGCCGCCCGTGTCGCTCACGACGGTGTTCCCGCCCGGGATCGGCTGCACCGGCTGGTCGTAGCTCAGCACCACCTGCGCCGGCGCCTGGGCGACCACGCCCTCGGCCTGCGGCGTGGAGGTGAGCAGGGTCGCGTGCGCCTCCGCCGTAGCAGGCAGTGAAGCGAACAGCAACACCACGATCAGCGCACGCGCACTCAAGCGCATGGGCAGCACACCTCCGGAGATCGACGTACGGGCGGTCGGTCAGGCCGCCGCAGGCGGCGCACGCGGGGCGGCCGCTGCCTGCAATGCGATCGAGCGCAGGCCAACCGTGCGCCCGTTTCCGCGCGGAGCGGGGGTGAGCGCCGGGGTGAGGAGGGCGGCGAGCGTGCGCAGCCGCTGACCCAGCCACGCATCGCCGCTATGCAGGAGGAGGGCCACCAGCAGCGCGAGCGCGACGTGCAGCGCGAGGGTGCCGGCCTGCGCCGACCCGGAGTGCACGCCGCCGGCCAGGAGGGCGAGATGCGCCGCGGTCTGGGCGGCGAGGAGGAGGGCTGCCGTGATCCAGAGCGGGGGCGGAGCCGGAGCGCTGATGCATGCCCTGACCGCCCGGGCAAAGAGCACCCCTGCGGCGACCACTCCTACGGCTGCCAAGCCTGCGAACGCGGCCCAGCGCGGATCCGCCAGGAGCGCCGCCCCGCCGTGTGCTGCGATGGCCGCTGCCACCGTCAGCGCGGCCGCCAGCACGCGGCGGGTGAAGAGGGTGCGCTCCATGGAGCGGAGTATGGCAGAGGCCCTGTATGTTCCCTGGTGATGCAGCAGGGCAGACTCGACCGGCTGGCCGAGCTCGCCGTCAACTTCGGCGCGAACGTCCAGCCCGGCCAGCAGGTGATCATCATCTCGGAGATCGGCAAGGAGCCGCTGACGCGCGCCGTTGCCGACCAGGCCTATCGAGCCGGCGCGATCCACGTCGATGTCGCCTACGACGACCCGTACATCAAGCGGTCGCGCATCGAGCACGGCCCCGACGAGGCGCTGGGCTACGGCCCCGACTGGATGAGCGCGCGGCTGCGCGAGCACGGCGACAAGCATGGCGCGACCATCGGGCTCACCGGATCCGGCTACCCCGGGCTGCTTGCGGGGCTCGACAGCGACCGCCTGGCACGCGACCGGCCGCCGGCCGCCGCCGAGTCGATCCGAAACCTCACGGAGTCGCGCCTCAACTGGACGGTCATCCCGGCGCCCACGCCCGGCTGGGCGGCGCAGGTCTACCCCGACCTCGGCCCGGACGAGGCGCTCGAGAAGCTGTGGCAGCAGGTGGAGCACATGTGCCGCCTCGACATGCCCGACCCGGTGGCCGCGTGGACAGAGCGCATCGCCGAGCTCGGCGAGGCCAAGGCAGCGCTCGATGCGCAGCGGTTCGACGCGATCCACCTGGAGGCGCCCGGCACCGATCTGACAGTGGGCCTGCTTCCCACCAGCATCTGGTGGACCGGCTCACTGACGCGATTCGACGGGCTCGAGCACCGGCCCAACCTGCCGACCGAAGAGGTCTTCACGACGCCCGATCCGACGCGCGTGGACGGCGTGGTGCGGTCCACCAAGCCGCTCGAGCGCGAGGGGCAGATGATCATCGGCCTCGAGGTCGAGTTCAAGGACGGGAAGGCCGTGCGGATCGACGCCGAGCAGGGCGCAGACGTGATGCGCGGCTACGCCGGACGCGACGAGGGCGCCTCGCGGCTCGGCGAGCTCGCGCTGGTCGATGGCAACGGCCGCATCGGGCCGCTCGACACCGTCTTTTGGTCAACGCTCATCGATGAGAACGCCGCCAGCCACATCGCGCTGGGCCAGGGCTTCGACTGGGCGGTGGGCGAGGCCGACCGCGACCGGATCAACCGCAGTGAGCTGCACATCGACTTCATGATCGGCTCGCCGGAGATGGTGGTCACCGGCATCAAGCCCGACGGCACCCGGGTCCCCGTCCTGCAAGCGGGCGCCTGGCAGATCTGAGCGGGCGGCCTACGCTGCGCCGGTGCGCATGCGGTGGATCGTCGCAATGACCTCGGCCGGGTCGAGGTCGCCCTCGCTGCCGAAGGTGTTGCCGCGCAGCCGCATGGACGTGTAGGTCATCAGGTCGCGCATCGAGACCATGCCGATCACGTGACCGGCGTCGTTCACCACCGGCAGGTGGCGGAAGTGGCCGTCGACCATCAGCGCGATGGCCTCGGGGATCTCGGTGCTCGGCCCGGCGGTGAGCACGTGCCGGGTCATGCGGTCCTCGACCGGCATCCCCGGATCGATGCCCTCGCCGAAGCAGCGCAGGAGGTCGCGCTCGGTGATCATGCCCACCAGCTCGTCGGCGTCGTCGATGACGACGCTCGCGCCGGTATCTGCGTCCACCATGCGGTGGGCGGCGTCGCCGATGGTGCTCTCGGGGGTGACCGAGACGATCTCGGTGGACATGACGTCAGTGAGCTGCATTGATCAACTGTACCGCCAGCCGGGAGATCAGGCGAGCAGCATCGTCGGTGCCTGCAGGATGCGCTTGATCGACTGCAGCAGGCGCGCGCCGTCGGCCCCCGAGCACGCCCGGTGATCGCACGCGAGCGTCACGGTCATGATCGACCGCACTGCGATCTGGCCGTCCACCACCACCGGCCGGTCGGCGGTGCCGCCCACGGCGAGGATCGCCGACTCGGGCGGGTTGATGATGGCCGCGAACGAGTGGACGCCCATCATGCCGAGGTTCGAGATGGTGAAGGTGCCGCCCTCGATCTCGTTCTGCTTCAGGCCGCCGGCGCGGGCCCGCAGGCCCAGGTCGCGCGTCGCGATGGCCGTCTCGCGCAGGGTGCGGGCGTCGGCGGCACGGAGCACGGGGACGATGAGCCCGTCGTCGAGCGCCACGGCGATGCCGATGTTGGCGTGGGCGTGGTAGATGTGGCGGCCGTCAACGTAGGAGCGGTGCGCCTGCGGATTCTCGACCAGCGCCATCGCGCAGGCCCGCACGATGAGGTCGTTGATGCTGATCTTCTCGCCCGTGGCCGCCAGGCCCTCGTTCAGCTCGGCGCGGGTCTGTGCAGCGCGGGTCATGTCGATCTCGGCCGTGAGGTAGAAGTGGGGGACGGCCGACTTCGAGTCCGACATCCGCTTCGCGACGGCCTTCAGCATGGGCGTGAGCTCGCGCACCTCGTCCTCGCCGGTGATCACGACGGGGGCCGGCCTGGGCGGGGCCGCAGGAGCAGGCGCGGCCGGCGCGGGTGCCGAAACGGCGCCGCCGGCGGCGATGGCGCGCTCGACGTCGGCCTTCACGATCCTGCCCTCGGGGCCCGAGCCCTTGCCGGCCAGCGCGGCCAGCGAGAGGCCGGCCGTGTCGGCCATGCGTCGCGCGATGGGGCTGATCCGGATGCCTTCGGGCACGCTGCCGTTGCCGGCAGGCGCCGCTGCGGGCGCAGGCTCGGCGGCGGCCGGCTCGGCTGCCGCGGCGGGCTCGGCCGGGGCCGCTGCCGACGCGCCGTTCGCGCCGCTCGCGGTCTCCGGCACGGCCTCGCCCTCCTCGCCGACAAGCGCGATCGGGGCGCCGAGATCGGCGGTCTCGCCGTCTCCGACGAGGATCTTCAGAAGCGTCCCGTCGGCGTATGCCTGGAACTCCATGGTGGCCTTGTCGGTCTCGATCTCGGCGAGGACGTCGCCCTCCTTGATCGCGTCACCCTCGGCCTTCAGCCACCGGCCGATGGTGCCCTGCTCCATCGTGTCGCTCAGGCGCGGCATCACGAGTTCTTCAGCCATCAGTTCACTCCAATCCCGCACTCGCGCAACAGGTTGCGGGCAGCGGCTTCGATCTTGGCCTCGAGCGGCAGTGCTGCGCGCTCCAGCGGTTTTGCATAGGGCATTGGCACCTCGGCCGAGCCGACTCGCTCGACGGGCGCGTCCAGGTCGTCGAAGCAGACGCGCGAGATGCGGGCGGCGAGCTCGGCGCCGACGCCGTAGGTTGACCAGCCTTCCTCGGCAATCAGCGCCCGGCTGGTCTTGCGGACGGACTCCGCCACGGTATCGACGTCGAGGGGGCGCAGCGAGCGCAGGTCGACGACCTCCACCGAGATGCCGTCCTGGGCGAGCCGGTCGGCCACCCGGAGCGCGCGCTGGACGGTGTAGGAGTGCGCCACGATGGTGAGGTCGGTGCCCTCGCGCTGCACCTCGGCGAGCCCGAACGGCACGGTGAACTCCGGGTCGTCGGGGATGGTGCCGCCGACGTTGTACATCACCAGGTTCTCGACGAAGAGCACCGGGTCGTCGTCACGGATGGCGGTCTTCAGCATGCCGTAGGCGTCGGCCGGGGTGGCCGGGGCGACCACCTTCAGGCCCGGGCAGCTGGCAAACCAGGCCTCGAGGCTCTGCGAGTGCTGGGCGGTGAGCTGGGCGCCCGCGCCGCCGGGCGTACGGATCACCAGCGGCACGCCCACCGTGCCGCCGAACATGTAGCGGATCTTCGCGGCGTGGTTGATGACCTGATCCATCGCCGGGAGGATGAAGTTGATGGTCATGATCTCGATGACCGGGCGAAGGCCCATCATGGCGGCGCCGATGCCCGCGCCGACGAAGCCCTCCTCGGAGATGGGCGTCTCGCGCACGCGGCGGGCGCCGTACTTCTCCCAGAGGCCTGCGGTCACCTTGTACGAGCCCTCGAACCGGCCGATCTCCTCGCCCATGAGCAGCACCGACTGGTCGCGTCCCAGCTCCTCGTCGAGGGCACGGCGAAGCGCCTCGCGGTAGGTCACGTCGGCCATGATTCACCCTCCGCCCGCTCGCCGAAGGGAGCGCCTGAGCGCATGCGCGAGAACTGCTCGGCGGATGCGGGATCGCCGTAGAGATGCTCGTAGAGCGAGTCGCGGTCGGGATCCGCCGCGGCCAGGGCATCGTCGATGGCGGCCTTCACGACGTCGTTGACCTCGCGCCAGATGTCCTCGATGTCGCCGTCGGTGAGCAGGCCGCGCTCGGCGGCCACCAGCGCAAAGCGGGTGATCGGGTCGCGCTCCTTCCAGGATTCGATCTCCTCGCTGGTGCGGTACACCTTGCCGGCGTCTGCCACCGAGTGGCCGCGGTGCCGGTAGGTGACCGTCTCGAGGAGCGCGGGCTTCCGCTCGGCCCGCGCGTCCTCCAGCAGGCGGGCAGTAGCCTCGCGCACCGCGAGCAGGTCGTTTCCATCGACGCGCTCGCCGTGCATGCGGTAGGCCGCGGAGCGCTTCCAGAGGTCGGGCTCGGCGGAGGACTGCTCGACCGAGGTGCCCATGCCGTACTGGTTGTTGATGATCTGAAAGACGATGGGGAGCTGCCACACGGCGGCGAGGTTGAGCGCCTCGTGGAAGGCGCCTGTCTCGACCGAGCCGTCGCCGAACTGGCAGAGCACGGCGTTTCGCTGGCCGGTGTGCTCGAGTGCGAGCGCCGCCCCTGCTGCGATGGGCAGGTGCGCGCCCACGATGCCCCAGCCGCCGTAGAAGCGCCGCTCGGCGTCGAGCAGGTGCATCGAGCCGCCGCGGCCGTGGGCCACGCCGGTGACCTTGCCGAAGAGCTCGGCCATGACCGCGGCCGGAGGGCTGCCGACGGCCAGCGCGGTGCCATGGTCGCGGTAGGAGGTGAAGATGCAGTCGCCCTCCTCCATCGCGTCGATGGAGCCGACGACCGAGGCCTCCTCGCCGATCGCGAGGTGGCAGTAGCCGCCGATCCTCGCCCGCGTGTACTGCTCCTCGGTGCGCTCCTCGAAGCGGCGGATCAGCACCATCTCGCGAAAGAGCCGGTGGGCGTTTTCGGCGTCGAGTTCGAGCGCCGGTTCGGATTGTGCTCGCGCCATTGCCGGAACACTATCGTCATCGTCGGGTAGGCTCTTGAAATATGGCCACCGCAGTGACGATCCCCGACCTCGGCGACGACGCCGGCGGAGCGGTGCTCATCCGGTTCCTCGTCGAGCCCGGAGCCGCCGTGAAGCCCGGAGACCCGCTCTACGAGCTCGACACCGACAAGGTGACGCAGGAGGTCGAGGCCGAGGCCGAGGGCGTGCTCCTGCAGGTCGTGGCCGAGCAGGGCGAGGAGTATCCCGCGGGCACCACCATCGCCTGGATCGGGGAGCCCGGCGAGCAGGTCTGATGCTCCGGCGCTTCTACTAGGATTCACCCGATTTCAGAAGCGATCGCGAGGAGCGAGTTCCTATGGAGTGTGATGTCGCCGTCCTGGGCGGCGGGCCCGGGGGATACCCGGCCGCCATCCGCGCGGCCCAGCTGGGCGCAAGCGTCGTACTGATCGAGCAGGCCCGCGTCGGCGGCACCTGCATCACGGTCGGCTGCATCCCCACCAAGGCCTGGGTCACGACCGCGCACGCGCTGGCCGAGACGCGCGGCAACTACGCCAAGATCGGCGTGAACGTCACCGGCGCCGAGCTCGACTTCTCCCAGACGCAGTCCAACAAGGAGAACATCGTCAACGGCCTCGTGAACGGCATCACCGGCGTGGTGAAGGCCAACGGCATCACGGTCGTGACGGGCCATGGCGCCTTCAAGGATGCCCACACCATCGGCGTCGACGGGCAGGAGGACATCACCTTCAAGACCGCGGTGATCGCCACCGGCAGCCATCCGCTGCGCCCGCCCGTTGACGGCATCGACGGCCCGCGCTGCGTCGATTCCACCGGCCTGCTCGAGATCACCGAGCTGCCCAGGCGGTTACTCGTCCTGGGCGGCGGCGTGATCGGCGTCGAGTTCGCCTCGATCATGCATCACTGGGGCGTCGAGGTGACCATCGTCGAGATGCTCGACCGGCTGCTGCCGATGGAGGACGAGGACGCCTCCAAGGAGCTCGCCCGCGCCTTCAAGAAGCGCGGCATCACCATGCACCTCGGCAGCCGCGCCACCGCGGTGGTCGACGGCGAGCACGACGTGACCGTCACGTTCCAGGACGCCGACGCGAAGGGCGGGGAGGTCACTGCCGACCTCGTCCTGGTGGCGACCGGCCGCGGGCCGAGCGTCCACAACATCGGCCTCGAGGCAGCCGGCGTCTCGTTCGATGCCCGCAAGGGCGTGAGCACCGACCGCCACATGCGCACCAGCGTGCCGCACATCTTCGTCGCAGGCGATGTCGCCGGGCAGTGGCAGCTTGCCCACACCTCGTTCCGCGAGGGCGAGATCGCGGCCGAGAACGCCCTGGGCCACGACTCCGAGATCGACTACGCAGCTGTGCCGCGCTGCACGTACACCGACCCCGAGGTGGCGTCCGTCGGCATGACCGAGGCCGAGGCGCGCGAGAAGTTCGGCGACGACGTCGCGGTGGGCAAGTTCCCGTTCGCGGCGTCGGCCAGAGCGCAGATGTTCGCCGACACCGCCGGTTGGGTGAAGACCATCCACGAGAGCCACTACGGCGAGCTCCTGGGCATCGTGATCGTCGGCCCGCAGGCGACCGAGCTCATCAACGCCGGCGTGGTGGGGATCACCGCAGAGGCCACCGTCGAGACCATCGGCGACTCGTTCGCGGCGCATCCCACCCTCGCCGAGGCCGTCAAGGAGGCAGCCCTCGTGGCACTCGGCCGTCCGCTCCATCTGCCGCCGGCGCGCAAGCGCAAGGCTGCGGCGGCAGCGAGCTGACGCCTTCATGATCACGCGTGCATCGCAGTATCTGCTGCCCACCCTGAAGGACGACCCCGCCGACGCCGAGGCCATCAGCCACCGGCTGCTGGTGCGCGGCGGCTACGTGCGCCAGATCGGGTCGGGCCTCTACGCGTTCCTGCCGCTGGGGCAGAAGGTGATCCAGCGCATCGCCGGGATCCTGCGCGAGGAGATGGACACCCTCGCGATGGAGGTGTCGATGCCAATCATGAACCCGGCCGAGCTGTGGCGCCAGACGGGCCGCTACGGGGTGGACAACCTGTTCCGGCTCGACGACTCGTCCGGCAAGCAGTACGTCCTCGCCATGACGCACGAGGAGTGCTTCACGCTCATCGCCTCACGCGAGATCCGCTCCTACCGCGAGCTGCCGCAGATCTGGTACCAGATCCAGACGAAGGAGCGCGATGAGCCGCGGCCCAAGAGCGGCATCCTGCGAACGCGCGAGTTCACGATGAAGGACTCCTACAGCTTCGACCGCGACTGGGACGGGCTCGACGAGTCCTACGATCGGCACGTGGCGGCCTACAAGCGCATCTTCGCGCGCTGCGGGCTCGAGGCGTGGATGGTGGAGTCGGACACCGGCATGATGGGGGGCAAGGAGGCGCACGAGTTCATGGCGCCGAGCCCTTCGGGCGAGGACAGGCTGGTGCGCTGCTCCAACTGCGACTACGCCGCGAACCTCGAGGTGGCCCGCTCCAGCCCGCGGCCGCCCAGCTTCCCGGCTCCGCTGGACGCTCCCGAGGAGGTCGCGACCCCGGATGTGACCACCATCGAGGCGCTCGCCGAGTCGCTGGGAGTGGACGAGGCCGCGACCGCCAAGGCGATGCCCGTGGTGACCGACGACGGCACCCTCGTGCTGGGCCTCGTACGCGGCGACGATCGGCTGCACCAGCTGAAGATGCAGAAGGCGCTCAAGTCGGGCTTCCGGCCCGCGACCGCCGACGAGATCCGCGAGACGTTTGGTGCGGAGCCCGGCTCCATCGGCCCCGTTGGCGTGAACGTGCCCATCGTGGCCGACGAGTCGCTGCGCGAGGGCCAGTTCGTCGCGGGTGCCAACAACACCGGCCACCACCTGCGCGGCGTCCAGGCAGGGCGCGACTTCGGGGCCGGGTTCTTCGACCTCCGCGAGGTGTCCGGCGACGAGATCTGCCCCAGCTGCGGCGAGGGCCGCCTGCGGGTGGAGCGGGCCATCGAGGTGGGGAACATCTTCAAGCTTGGCACGCGCTACTCCGAGGCCCTCGGAGCCAACTACCTCGACGAGGACGGCACGGAGCATCCCATCGTGATGGGGAGCTACGGGATCGGCCTGGCGCGGATCATGGCAGCGGTGGTGGAGGAGTCACACGACGAGAAGGGCATCGTCTGGCCCGCCGCGATCGCGCCGTTCGACGTGCACATGGTGGTGATCGGCGAGGTGGGATCGCCGCAGTTCGAGGCCGCCGAGGTGCTGGCCGCATCGCTCGATGCCCGCAACCTGCGGGTGCTGGTGGACGACCGCGACAAGGGCCCCGGAGCACGGTTCGCCGATGCCGAGCTGATCGGCATCCCCGTGCGAGTCACGGTGGGCAAGCGGACTGCCAGCGACGGGACTGTTGACGTCCAGCGGCGAAGGGATCGCGAGCAAACGACGGTCTCTGCCGTCGAGGCAGCAGATCTGGTCGCCCAGGTCGTCGCGGAGAACTAGTTGCCGCTGTCGTGCGGATGCACGACGACGATGACCATGCCCTGGTCGACAGGCAGGCCGATGGCGTCGGCGCCTGGTGCTTCTCGCCAGCTCCGGCGGAGCTGGAACCATGGACGACCTTGCCGGCGGCGCGGAGCTGCTTATCGACTCCGCAAGTTTGCGGTTGGCACGGTGACCGAGAAGTTCTGGGCCGTGATGCCGAGCGCTTCGGTTCGTACGGAGCGAGGATCCGCTGGGCGTCGCTGAACGGCGACCGCTGTAGGTGCGTGCGTCGCTCTCGGACGGCGCGAGCTGGCTCGCTTCGCCCTGCGCCATCGCCGCGGCGCTCGAGGCTCCGCTCGAGCTGGTCGTGGAGTCGCCGATCCGCGAGACGCCGATTGCGGCTCCGCCGATCGCGCAGGCCACTGCCGCGGTCGCGAGCATCGGCCGCCACCAGCGATTGCTGCGCCGGTTTGCCTTCCGGCGCGGCTCCGCGGCGACCTGGGCCATGACCTCGGCCCGCAGGTCGGCGGGAGCGGAGGCCTGGCCCTGCTCGCGGAGACGGCGGGCGATGTCGGCGTGCTCGTGATCGCTCACGACGCGCGCTCCGGGTCGAGCTTCTGGGCCAGCTGCGCGCGGGCGCGGTGCAGGCGCGACTTCACGGTGCCGGCGGGCAGGTCGAGCAGGGCTGCGGTCTCGTCCATCGACATGCCCACGATGTCGCACGCGGCGATGACGGTGCGGAAGTCGAGATCGAGGTCGGCCAGGGCGTCCATCAGGTCGATGCCGGCACCCGCATCGATGTTCATCGAGACGGCGGGCACGTCCTCGACCGGGCTCGGGAGGCGCTTTCGCCGGTCGATGACGTCGTAGGCCTTGCGCACGACGATACGGTAGATCCACGTCGAGAACTGGGCGTCGCCGCGAAACCGGTCGATCGCGCGCCACGCAGAGATCAGCCCCTCCTGGACGCAGTCGCGCGCGTCGGCGTCGGACGACGTGATGCGCAGCGCGAGCGTGTAGAGCCGGTCCTGGTAGCGGACGACGAGCTCCTCGAACGCGGACGCGTCGCCACGGGCAGCCATGCGGGCGAGCTTCTCGTCGGTGTGCTGGCTCACCCCCAGATCGTACGTGCGATTCCGCTCGTGGGCGGGCAGAGCAATGGCTGCGCTCAGACTCATGTGCACTATGACCGCCCGGGCCGTGGCAAGGTTCCCGATATACTCGTCGCTCTCGGGGCGTGGCGCAGCCTGGTAGCGCACCCGGCTGGGGGCCGGGCGGTCGCAGGTTCAAATCCTGCCGCCCCGACTAGCGGTACGTGGCGTATCCACGAGGAATGCGACTCACCTGCCGCAGCCGCGTTGTGTGGTCAGGGTGGCTCTTTGGGTATAACCTTGCTGATGGGTTGAACAGCAGCCCGGCACGGCGGACGGAGTTCTGGTGATTGAGGCCGGGTGGAAGCTTCCGACGTAGACCCGTTTTCGTCGCGCTTGCCGGCGGTGTCAGGCTCGGTGCCACGCGCCCGAGCCGCTCTGGACATGTGGCTGCGCGGAGCCGATGTTTCGCAGGAGACGCGGTATGCCGCGGCGTTATGCGTCTCTGAGCTGGTCGCGAACGTCGTGATGCACGCCTATGAGGATGGCGAGGGGTCGATGGAGATTCGGGGTGTGCTTGATGGCGACCTGGAGATCACTGTGACCGACTCTGGCATGGGGTTCGTCGCGTCACGGGAGAATGGTCGCGACGGGGCAGGCGTCGGCCTTCGTATCGTCGAGTCGCTGAGCCGCGAGTTCTCGGTCACGCGAAGCGACGGTCGTACCGTGGTTTCCGCTCGTATCGTGCCGGTGGAGTAGCCATTCTGGGTGGCGTTGGTCTACCGTTGCCCTACCGCTTCGGGAGGTGAGGTTTGGCAGGCGCATCAGAGAACGCGGTGGTGGTGGATGAGCTGGACGCTTCGCTTTGGCTGGTGAGGCTCCTGGGTCAGCTGGACATCAGCAACATCGATCAGCTCGAATCTGCGATGAAGACGCTCGTGGAGCGTCGGACGCGCGTGCTGGTTGATCTCTCACAGGTCGAGTTCATCGACTCATCGACGCTTCATGTGCTGGCGGGTGCGCATGCCCAGTTGCCGGCAAAGCTGGCAGTGGTGCTGCCTGAGCAGATCCCCGGCTGCGATCGTTCTCGCCGCATCCGGCTACGACGCGCGCCTGCCGATCTATCCCAGCCGCAAAGCCGCGCTCGCAGCGCTCAGCGCCTCGTAGATTCACGTCGGCGTGAGGCACCGGCCGCGCTCGTTCAGATCCTGCCGTCTCGACTGTCGATTGCCGCTCGACCACTGCTCGCTCAGTTGAAGCGCTCGCCACACGGGAGTACGATCGTTGGCCCGACGATTGGAGGCTCCAAAGTGGCACTCGCACGAGTTGTTTCCTTCAAGGGCGTGAACGACCAGCGGATTGCGGAGCTCCGCAAGCAGATCACCGCGGAGAGCCGGCCGGATGAGATCCCGGCGAGCGAGATCGTCATCCTCCACGACAGCGACGCTCAGACCGCCCTCGCGATCGTCTTCTTCGAAAACGAAGACGACTACGCTCGGGGTGACGCCGCGCTGAGCGCTATGCCCAGCGACGAGACACCCGGAGCGCGCGAGTCCGTCTCGAAGTACGAGGTCGCCATCCGCGTGCAGGCCTGAGGGCTTCGCTGAGTCAAACCTGCTGTCCCGGCTAACCGAAGCGAAGGTGGTGTACCAGCGCGTCGTACTCGGCGAGGTGGTCGCCGCCGCCGCGGTCATCCTCGATCTCGATCCCGAGCGCACCGTGGTTGTAGGCGAGGAGGTACAGCCGCATCCGCCGGCCCGTCGTCACCCTGTGGTCGAAGTTGCTCGGCAGAAGGCCGGTGATCAGCCCGACGCCCTTCCGGCCGGGGAGCGACGGGCAGGTGATGCCGCCGCCCTTCGCGAGGGTGATGTCGAGCACGACGCCGCTGAGCCCGCCGATCGTCGCGGGCTTCGGCGTGGTTGAGCGAACGCCGGGGTGCCGGTGGATCCAGCGGGCGAGCCCGGCCGGCGTGTGGGGTACCCCGGGAGTCGGCACCGACGCGCGGCACACGTTCTGCTCGGCCTCGACCGACGTGTAGACGCCCACGTAGTCCGCCATGCCCCGGTTCACGCCGGCAGGCGTGCTGCGGTCAGGCGCCAGCACGAAGTTGCCGCCCGCATCCGCGAGGTTCGTCCATCCGGCCGGGACGGTGTAGGTGAGCTTCGGCGTGAAGAGCTGGGTGGTGTAGGTGCCCGGATCGAGCTTGCCGAGACAGTCCTCGCCTTCGCGGTACGGGCACTTCGGCTGGGAGCTCGCAGGCAGGGCAGATCCGGTTACCGGGGGCGCTGCCGCAGCCGCCGATGGCGCCGGCCGGTCACGACCGCCGGCGAGGATCACGATTGCGCCCACGACCACGATCAGGCAGCTGAGGAGCCTCATCGCGCAATGATTGCACTCTCGGACGGCTAACGGGCGGTGCGGCGGGCCGCCGCGATTACGCGGACCACCTCGCTCAGCGCAGCGACCCGCGACGGGCCGGTTGCCTGCGGCCCCAGCCTGCCATCCCTGTCGATGGTCGTGACCAGGTACTCGCCGATGGGGTTCGGGCCGCTCGTATCGACGCGGTAGCCGGCATCGCGCAGGTGGCTCACGACGCGTCCGTACTCGAGTCCCTCGCCCGGACTGGGGGCAGAGGTGCGACGGTTGGATGCCCGAAACGCGGAGGCTGACACGAGAGAAGCTGCCATGAACGTCAGATACTACCTCCATGTCCTGCGTCCTGCATTCTGGGTGGGCCCCTACCACCCAAACGGGGTGATTACGGGTGTTAGCAGGGACTCTTCGGATGTTCGGTGTACCCTCGACTCGTGGACGTTGCCGCCATCGACTCCCGCTCTAGCGCCGCCGCGCAGCGGCTCGAGCTGATCCACTCCAAGGCCGATGAGATGCGGCTCTTGTCCGACGCCGTGCGTGCCGCCTACGACGGAGTGCGCCCCGTGCGGGTGCTCGAGGCAGGGTGCGGCAAGCGCTGGCACCTGGACACCGCGCCGGTGCCGCTCGAGATCACGGGGGTGGACATCGTCGAGAGCGTCATGCGCATCCGCCGCGAGGAGCACGGCGACATCCAGCACGAGATCGTCGGCGACATCCGCGAGGTCGATCTGCCGCAGGCCGCGTTCGACGTCGCCTACACCAGCTACCTGCTGGAGCACGTGGACGGAGCCGAGCTGGTGCTCGACCGGCTCGTCGCCGCGCTGGCTCCGGGCGGGGTGCTCATCGTCCGGGTGCCGGACGGCGAGTCGGTCTACGGATTCGGCGTCCGCCGCTCGCCCCACCGGCTCCACGTGCTCTACAAGCGCCATGTCGAGCGAAAGCCCAACGCCGGCAAGCCGGGATATGCCCCGTTTCCCACCGTCTACGACGACGTGGTGGGGGAGTCCGGCCTCCGGGACTACGCCGCGGCGCACGGATTGATGGTGGAGCGCGCCTACGGCACCGACTTCTACCTGAACGCGTTTCGCGCGCTCCGGCGCCCTGCAGAGCTCGGGATCAAGCTGGTCGGGAAGCTCTCCGGCGGCAAGCTCAGCTCCGATCACGCGAACATCGGCTTCGTCATGCGAAAGCCCGCAGCCTGACGAACCGGCTCTGCCGGCGGCGCTGACCCCGGCGGTAGGGTGGGGGGTATGACGCCGGGCACCCGGATTGCTGCGTGTGCCGCCGCGGTCGTGGTGGCCGGGGCCGCGCTGGCGCTGTGGGCTCCCGGCGGAAACGTCGCTCACACCTCTGGCCCCGCGGCGGGCTCAGATACTGAACCGCCCGCCGCGACGGCCCTGCCGACCTGCACCGGCCGCGATCTCTCCATCCAGGCAACGCTTGAGCTGGGAACCAGCGGGACGCACGTCGTGGCCGCCTACCAGGCCGGAGGGCGGCTCGGGCATCACTGCCGGCTTCGCGGGCGGGGGATCCGCGTGACGCCCTACGTGTACGACGAGCACGGCCTGGTGCACACCTCGGCCAGGAACCTGCTTCCCGGCCCGATGACCATCGGGCCACAGCCGGGAAAGCCGGGCACGCTCCCCGGCGGGACGTACTACGACACCGAGCGGCCCACCCGCACCGCCTGGTGTGCCACAGGCGGGCATCGCTACATCCTGGTGGTCACCGCCCCCGGCGCGCAGACCGCGACGGCGAGGGCGCGGATCTGCGGCTGACCCGTGGTCAGACGTACCAGTCGAGCTCGGCGCCGGCGTCGTCGTCGATGCGGCCGATCATCCAGAGCGCGAGCGTGATGGCAAGGGCTGCTGCGACGATTGCCGAGACGGTCGCGAGCCCAACGAGAGAGATGCTGGTTTCCATAGCCTGATGGTGCCATCGGCGCGCAGCGCGAGGGGGCTGGGGCGGTGAACGGCGCGTGAAGATCTGGTGCGGCGACTCAGCCGCTCGCCTCGCTCGGTACGGGATACGTGAGCCTCCAGATGCGCTCGCCGTCTGCGTCGGCCTCGCTCGTGGCGCGAAGCCCCGCCGCCGCCGAAACCCGCTCTGACGCCTCGTGGCCGGGTGCGATGTGGGCCTCGACGACTGCAGCCCGGCGCTCCGCCCGGAGCCAGCTAACCAGTGCGGTGACTGCCTCGGAGGCGATGCCGCGGCGCTGAAATCCGGTGCCGACCACGTAGGCGATGGCCGCCCGCCGGTGCGCGTCGATCGTCGCCTGCACGTAGCCTGCTGCCGCGCGGGCGTCCTTCAGCCTGACCGTCCAGTTGAGCCACTGCTCCAGGCCGTCCGGCGAGACACGGGCCTCCCACCGCGTGAAGCGGGCCTCGAGCTCGCGGGCGGCGGCCGGCTCGCCACCGGTGAAACGGTGCAGGGCCGGATCGCCCAGCACGATCGCAAGCTCAGCGGCGTCGGCCGCGACGAGCGGCTCGAGGCGGAGCCGCGCAGTCTCGATCGCGTTGATGCGGGGGGACGATGCCAGGCGTCAATTATGTCCGCTCAGGCGAGCGCCTGGGCGAGGTCGCGCCGAAGCCGGCCCTCGGAGATGCGGCCGTAGGCGTGAGGAGCGCCGTCGAGGATCAGCACCGGCCGGATGGCCGCCGCACCCGAGTCCTCGGCGACCTGCGCGGCCTCCGGGCTATCGCTGTGCAGCACGGTGACCGTGATCGGATGATCCTGGGCCACGCGGGTGAGCACCGCCACGGCGTGGTCGCAGAGGCCGCAGGGCTGGTGTTCGCCCATCAGGATGAGAGTCGCGTGCATGGGAGAGCCTTCCTGGGCGGTCAGGCCGCCCCCGGCCGGGTGACCGGAGGCGGCCTGCGGGGTACCGCCCGCGCTGACCAGTGGGCTGGTCAGCCTGCGGGGTGGTTGCCGATAGCCTTCGTGATCTGGCTATTGCTCGGCATGGCCATCTGCACGGTGAAGCCGTTGCTGCCGTTGAGGAACGGCGTGAGCGCCGTCGCAGCCTCGGAGACGCACGTGAAGAGGTTGGGCTCGAGGATGAGGTTGTTCGGGAGCTGCTTGCCCAGGATCTCGCGGGCAAGGGCGCGATGCTCGGACTCGACGCCCAGGATGCGGGCTGCGAGGTTGGCCATCGCGCTGTTACCGAGATCCGCGTAGCGGGTGACGGCGGCGCCGTAGGCGCTCACGAACGCGCGCTCGAGGGACTCGACGACTCCGGCCCAGCCGGCGGGCGATGCGAACGTGCCGGGCGGGAAGTGGAACACGTGCTGCGGCGTGTGGGCTCCGGCGCCGATCAGCGTGTCGAGGTGGGCCTTCTCGGCCGAGAGGCCGCCCTGCAGGTAGGGACGGTCGTCCTTGTCGAGCTTGCCGAACACCTGCGGGCGCTCGATGCCCCAGTAGTACGTCGTCACGGCGAGCGCCTCGGCGATGGCCGCGATGTCGATGATCTGCTGGCTGGTCTCGTTGCAGCTGCTTGCGGCCGATGCGCTCGACGCGAACACCGAGCCGACTCCAGCCACAGCGGCTCCTCCCACGGCGCCGCGCTTCAGCACTGCGCGCCGGTTGAACCGAGTGTCTTCCGTCATGTTGGGTAGTCCCTCCGCTTGGTGAACGCTGACCGCCCATGTTCGACGGGCATCCCGAAACGGTTCACCGCGAGATGCGACATGATGTGGGGGTGCCGGGAAACGCGCAACGAGCTGCGGGGAGCGTGGTGCTGCTGACGCTCTGCGCCGGGCAGTTTCTGATGACGCTCGATAGCTCGGTGATGAACGTCTCCATCGCGACCGTTGCCTCCGATCTCGGGACGACCGTCAGCGGCATCCAGGAGGCCATCACCTACTACACGCTAGTGATGGCGGCGCTCATGATCACCGGCGGCAAGATCGGCGGCCTGATCGGCCGCAAGCGCGCCTTCTCGATCGGCTGCGTGATCTACGGCTGCGGCTCGGCCGTGACGGCCATCTCACCCAACCTCACCGTCCTGATCGTGGGATGGTCGTTTCTCGAAGGCGTGGGCGCGGCGCTGATCATGCCGGCGATCGTCGCGCTGGTGGCAGGCAACTTCACCACCGAGCGGCGCGCCGGCGCCTACGGGCTGGTGGCCGCCTCCGGCGCAATCGCGATCGCGGTCGGCCCGCTGGTGGGCGGCTTTGCGACGACGTACTTCTCGTGGCGCTGGGTGTTCGCCGGAGAGGTCGCAGTCGTGCTCGTGATCCTCGTGCTGGCGCGGAAGCTGGAGGACGCGCCGGTGACCGCGCGGCCGAAGCTCGACCTGGTCGGCTCGGTGCTCTCGGCGTCGGGGCTCGCGCTCTTGGTGTTCGCGGTGCTGCGCTCCGGCGTGTGGGGCTGGCTGGTGCCCAAGGAGGGTGCTCCGTCGTGGTTTGGCATCTCGCCGGTGGTGTGGCTCTTCACCGCGGGAATCCTGGTGATCTGGCTGTTCTTCCAGTGGGAGGGGGGCTCAAGCGGCAGGGCCGCGAGCCGCTGCTCGACACCTCCATCTTCGCGAGCTCGCAGATGGTGGGCGGCCTCACGATGTTCTTCTTCCAGTACATGGTGCAGATGGGCGTCTTCTTCACGGTGCCGCTCTACCTCTCGGTGGTGCTCGGGCTCTCGGCGCTCGACACCGGCGTGCGGCTGCTCCCGCTCTCGGTCACCCTGCTGCTCGCGGCGGTCGGCATCCCGAAGCTCGCGCCGGACGTCTCGCCGCGTCGCGTCGTTCGGATCGGCGTCCTCTGCCTGCTTGCGGGCACCGTGGTGCTCCTGGCAAAGCTCGAGCCGGGCTCGGGGCCGGAGGTGGTGCTCGTGCCGATGCTCCTGATCGGCGCCGGGATGGGAGCGCTGGCATCGCAGCTGGGAAACGTGACCGTCTCGGCTGTTCCCGACGAGCGCAGCCCCGAGGTCGGCGGGCTCCAGAACACCGTCACCAACCTGGGAGCATCCTTCGGCACGGCGCTGGCCGGCTCGCTGCTCATCGCGACCCTGACGACCTCGTTTCTCACGAACATCGACCAGAACCCTGCGATCCCCGCCGAGGTCTCGCAGAAGGCGCAGGTGGAGCTCGCCGCAGGCATCCCGTTCATCTCCGACGCCGATCTCACCAAGGTGCTCGACGAGGCGGGGGTGAAGCCCAGCGTCGCCACGGCGGCGATCGATGCCAACGCAAGCGCGCGGCTAGACGGCCTGAAGGCGGCGCTCTCGGTGCTCGCCGTGCTGGCTGCGCTCTCGCTCTTCTTCGTCGGCCGCATCCCCACCGAGCAGCCGAAGGCCGCCTCGCCGTGACGCGCTCTACCCCGGGAAGAGGTTGATCGCCCGGGCGATCACGAGGCCGATGAGCGCGAGCGAGATCATCGACTGCACGAACATCGCGATCTTATGCCCGGCGTCAGCGGCATCGCGTCGGTCGGGCTGAGCGCCATGGCATTGGTGAACCCCAGATAGAGGTAGTCGATGAACCGCGGCCGCCAGTCTGTCGGGGGCGAGCTCGGGGTTGAGCTGCTGGGGAAACGCGAAGTCGGGGTGCGGCCGGAGCCGGTGGGCGCGCGCCGCAGCGCCGCCGGAGTCCATCTCCCAGAAGAGCAGCGCAAACGCGATGTTGTTGGCGACCCACACGAGCGCGCCGATCTCGAGCAGCTTCCCCGGGCTGGCGAAGTCGTGGTTCTCCACGAGCTGGACGATGAGCACGATCGTCTGCACCAGGGCGCTCGTCACCAGGATGCCGACCAGCGCCGATCGAGCACCGCCGCAGCCGTCTTGGAGCGCACGTCGATCTTGCCGGGATCGCCGATCATGAGCACGCCCAGGAGCACCACCTCGAGCAGCGGCAGCACCCGGATGCCCGAGGAGATCCGAAACTCGCCGGGCAGGAGCAGCGTGATCACGGTGACCGAGACCACCGCCAGGGCCATCGGCCAGCGCGGCTCGCCGACCACCTCGGGCTCGGTCGCCACGGCTACGCCGGGTCGCGGCTGGAGGTGCTTGCGCCAGCCCATGAGCACGCCGTGCACCGCGGCCGCCCCGACGATCGGCTCGTCGGGCAGCTCGAGCTCGAGGGGGTGCAGGATGAACGGCTGGGTCTGGGCGCCGCCCAGGCCGCCGTGGAACGAGATCAGCTCCTCGAACGCGCAGCCCTCGTCGGTGACCGGGTCGTAGAAGCTCCCGACCATGATGTCGGCGACGTGGGGGAAGCCGTCGGTGCGAAGCAGGTGCGCTGCGGCCCCCGGTGCGAACTTCTCGAGCGGATCGACGCCCTCGACGTGCCCGTCGTTCAGCCGGTGCGATCCGTGCGCGCCCAGCACCATCCCGCCGTCCTTCTCGGAGCGCACGAGGATCCAGCCGACGTGGGGGTGGCTTCGCAGCTCGGGAACGAGCCGCGGGTGCGCCGCGTTCAGCTCCTCGAGCGTGAGCCGGCGATTCTCGGACATCAGGTAGATCAGCCCGAGGTTGCCGGAGCCCATCACGATGGCATCCCCATGCGCGTTCTTGTCCTCGTCGTCGTCGGCCTTCCCGCTGGTCGCCTCGGACATGGCGAGGCCCACCATCGCCTTCTGCTCGTCGCCGCCCGCCATGTCCTCGGCGGAGCCTTCCTCGAGCGATCGCTCGACGAACTCCGCCAGGCTGTAGCCGTTTCGCTGCTTGAACGTGGCCCCTTGCGTCTGGCCGTGGTCGGAGAGCACCACGAGCTGGTAGGGGCGCGCGCCGTAGCGCCGGGCCCGGTCGATCCGCCCGAACTGCTGGTCGAGCTTGCGCAGCGCCTCGAGCGTGTCCGAGCGCTCGAGGCCGGAGTGGTGGGCCACCTCGTCATAGCTCGAGAACGTGGCGTATACCGCCGGGCGGCCCTTCATCATGTCGGTCAGCACCCCGTAGACGATCAGATCCCGCACCACGACGCACATCGCGGCGCGAAGCAGGGGGTAGTAGCCGCCGCGGTGGCCGCGCGGGCGCACGTCGCGCCGCCTGCCGCGTCCTGCGGCCATCAGCTCGAGCACCACCTCCCAGCCGAACAGCACGAGCGTCCGCGTGACGTTGTGGCCGTTGGCGAAGAACGCGCGGTAGCCGGGGTTCGCCTTCTTCTCGGCGTTGATGCGGCTCACCGTCAGGATCACCTCGTCGGCCTCGCCCGAGAGCAGGTTGCCCCGGCTGGCACCGCCGTTCGTCAGCAGGCCGATGCCCGTGCCCAGGCGCCGCTCGAGCTCGGCGCAGTCGTCGGGCTTCGAGCAGGTCATCACCCGCCCGGTCTCCTTCTCGACCCAGCGAAACGCGGGGATGTCGTGGTTTGAGCCCAGCAGGATGCCGGCCTGGCTCGCCCCCGTCTGCGACGAGAGGTCGGTCTCCCACTCGGTGATCCCGTGGCTGCCGTCGGCCAGCCAGCGCGCCATGTTGGGCGCATTTCCGTCGCGCATCGCGCGCCGCAGGATCGGCAGGCCAAGGCCGTCGATCTCGAGGAAGATGATGCCGGGCTCCGACGTCTGCACGCGCTCGCCCGATCGCTTGGCGATCCGCTGGGTGACGCGCACCGTGTAGGCGTCGTCGTCGTTGGTGCCCAGGGCGACGTCGATGATCACCGAGACGATTGCGGCGATCAGGGCAGTGGCCAGGGCCCAGCCGAACGAGTCGATGCGGATGGCGCCCGGAGCGATCTCCGAGGCGGCCATGAGCATCAGCGCGTCGGCGATCAGCACGAGGATGAAGCCAAGGCCCACGGTGTAGGGCAGCCGCAGCGCAGCGATGATCGGCGGGACGAAGGCGTTCAGCACGGCGACGATGGCCGTCACCAGGAGCGCGCCGAAGAAGCCGTTCACGCTGTCGCCCGGCACGATGTAGGCGGCCACCATCAGCCCGAGCGCCGAGCCGATCCACGCTACGGCGATCGACCAGAGGTGGAAGCTCGGGCGCTGCGCCTTCCATGCCACGGGCTCGGCATAGGTATCGGCCGGGGGCGGCCCGGTGGGTGAGGCGTCTGGGGCGGTGGGCATGGGAGGAGGCCTTCGGAGCGCTAAGTAAAGCAGAGCGCCGCACTTCATTCCGGGCGGCCGGCTCCGATCACCCGGGTGATGTCTCTCCCGGTCATTGCCTTCGCGGCGCTGATCAGCGCCGTGCTGGGCTACGCACGGCTGCTGGCCTGGCGCCACGCCCGAAACGCCCGCCGCCTGCAGCAGAGCGCTCGCGCCACAGAGCGCGTCGAGCCCTACGCGCTGGGCCTCCTCGACGGCGACGCCGTGCTGCCCGACGGCGACGACGTCGCCGCGATGTCGGGCCTGCTGACCTCGATGGCGCCCTCCATGACGGGCGAGCCGCGCCAGGCGATCGCCGAGTACTTTCTGGCCAACGGCGAGCTCGAGGCGGCACTCGACGGGCTTGCGCACCGCCGCTGGACGCGCCGGGCCGGGTTCGCTGCGGCGCTGGGGGACATGTGCCACTCCCGCGGGGAGCAGCCGCTCATCGCGGCGCTCGCAGACCCGCGCGCGGAGGTACGGCTCGCAGCAGCAAGGAGCCTCGGCCGGCTGCAGTCCGCCGAGGCGGTCGAGCCGCTGGTCGCCGCCGTCACGTCCGGGGCGATCCCCCGGGCGGTGGGCACGGCGGCGCTCCTTGCCATCGGTCCCGCCGCGCTGGATGTGAGCCGGGAGCTCGCGACGGCCGCAGACGCGGGCCGCGCAGAGCTCGGCGTCGAGCTGCTGGGACGCCTCGGCTCGGCCGAGGATCTGTCCGCGCTCGGCCGCCATCTCACGCATCCCTCGAAGGACGTCCGCGCCGGTACCTGCCGGGCGCTCGGCCGGCTCGGCGATCCGTCGGTGAGCGATCCGCTCACCGCGATGCTGGGCGATCCCGCGCCCCTGGTGCGCCAGGAGGCGGCGGAGGCGCTCGGTGCAGTCGGCACCCCCGCGGCGGCCGCGGCGCTCATCCAGGTCGCCCAGACCGACGAGCTAGACGTTGCCCTGGCGGCTGCAGGGGCCGCGGCGCTCCTCGCGCCGGATCTGACGGCCGGCTCTGCCCGGCACGTGGATGCAAGCCCCGCGCTTCGCCAGGTGGCCGGAATGATCAACGGTCCGGTCGCATGAGCACGGCGCTCGCCGTGATCGGCGTGGTCTCGACGCTCTATGCGATCGGCCTGAACCTGTCCTTCGCGATCCTCTGGCCCTTTGCCCGAAACGGCATCGCCGCCAGGATGCGGCAGCGCTCGTGGTCGTGGCACGAGGAGGCGTTCGCCTCGCCGCTGACTCCAGGGATCTCGGTCGTGGTGCCGGCCTACAACGAGGAGGCGGTGGTCCTCGAGTCCATTCGATCGATCCTCGCCCAGCGCTATCCCAGCTTCGAGCTGGTGCTGGTGGACGACGGGTCCACCGACGACACGGCGGCGGTCGTGATCGCCGAGCACGGGCTGCAGCGGGTGGAGCCGGCGGCGCGCGGGCGGCTCTCCTACCTGCCCGTGACCACGATGTGGCGCGCTCCCGGCGACGCCGCCATCACCCTTGTCTCCAAGCCCAACGGCGGGCGCGCCGATGCCCTCAACTGCGGCGTCGACGTGGCCCGCCATCCGTACGTGTGCATCACCGACGCCGACTCGATCCTCGATCCCAGCGCCCTCGAGACGATGATCCGGCCGGTGCTCGAGGACCCCGACCGGGTAGTCGCAGTCGGCGGCACGGTACGCGTCGGCAACTCGAGCCAGATCGAGCACGGCCGGATGATCGAGCCCCGGGTGCCACGGCACCTGATCGCGGGCTTTCAGCTGGTGGAGTACCTGCGCGCATTCCTGCTGGGCCGCACCGGCTGGGACCGGCTGAACTCGCTCATGATCGTCTCGGGAGCGTTCGGGCTCTTCCCGCGCGAGGTGATCGAGGCGACAGGCGGGTACTGGACAGAGACCGTCGGCGAGGACCTCGAGATGACGGTGCGCCTGCATCGCGCCATGCGCGACCAGGGCCGGCCCTACCGGATCGTGTACATGCCGGACGCCGTGTGCTGGACCGAGGTCCCGGGCGACATCGGAACGCTGGGAAACCAGCGCCGCCGCTGGCACCGGGGCCTCTGGGAGGCCCTGTGGCGCCACCGCGGCATGCTCTTTCGGCCGCGCTACGGCGTGGTCGGTTCGCTGGGGCTCCCGTACCTCGTGGTGTTCGAGTTCCTCGGCCCCGTGTTCGTGCTGGCCGCATGGATCGCGTTTCCCATCGGCCTCGCGCTGCACCTGATCGACCCCTGGCTGATCGTGGTGTGGATCGTGTGCCAGGCCGTGTTCGGCACCCTCATCACCATCGCCTCATGCTCGCTCGAGGAGCGGGCCTACCGGTACTACCGGACCACCGGCGACCTGCTCTGGATGCTGATGCTCTCGGCGCTCGAGAACATCTGCTTCAGGCAGGTCGTGGACGGCTACCGGCTGGCCGGGCTGTGTGACCTCCTCCGGCGAAAGCGCGGCTGGGGCGCGATGCGCCGCCGCGGTCTCGCCGGAAGCTCGTCAGACCGCTGATTCCCACCGGCCGACCCGGCGCCAGGCGGCCTCGCGGCGCACCCAGACATCGGTGATCAGCTGGTGCGGATGGCTATAGGTGATCAGCGCCGTGTCATCGCCGATGCTCATCACGGGCTCGATCTCTGCCGGCTCGAGCGTCGAGATCCCGGAACCCAGATCGCTGACTGCCGCTGGTGCAAGTGTCGCCATGGTTGACCCCCTGGTGATTGCAAAACCCTCCGGAAGGCACCCACGCCTTCCATGATCTGTATCGGGTGGAAAACTCCTGGAGAACAGCACAAAAACGGGTGATATGCAAGAGCCTCTAAAGCGTGAGGCGCGCGGTCAGTCCAGGTAGGTGGCGAAGGACTCGACCGGCTGCCGCTCGGGCGGCTCCTGGCCGCGCACCGGCGTCCCGAGGTGGATCAGCCCGATCACCCGCTCGCCGGGACCGGCAGAGACGGCCGCACGGCCCTCGGGGGTGTTCAGCACGGCCGGCGTGCGCCAGTAGCCGGCGAGGCCGCGGGCGTGGGCGGCCAGCAGGATGATGTAGACGGCTGCGGCGGCGGCGTGCTCGTCCTCCTCGGCTACCGCGGGATCGGCGTCCCGCAGCACGCTTGCCACCACCAGCGTGGGGGCGCGGTCGAGCTTCCCGCCCGTGGGCGGCTCACCGGCGGCACGCTTCAGCGCGGCCAGCGCCGCAGGGCCGACGACGCGAAAGCGCCACGGCTCGGTGACCCGGTGGTTGGGCGCCCAGCGTGCCAGCTCGAAGAGCTCGTCGAGGGTGGCCGAAGCGACCGGCTCGGGGCCGAACAGCTTGTGCGTGCGACGCGTGCGGATGGCCTCGTCGACGGCGGCGGTGAGATCGGCAGGAGTGCGGGTCATGGAGCGGGATACTAGAGGCGCACGCCGGTAGACTCTGCGCCAATGCTCGCCCGCGTTCCCAACGCCCTGACCACGGCCCGGCTCGTGGCCCTGGTGCCGTTCTGCATCCTCCTTCTGGGCGCCTCCAACGGGCAGAGCACGTGGGCCGCCGTCATCTTCGCCGCCGCGTCGGCCACCGACTTCCTGGACGGCTACATCGCCCGTCACGCACACGTGCAGAGCCGCTTCGGCCGCATCGCCGATCCGCTGGCCGACCGGCTCCTGATCAACCTCACCCTGATCATCCTGGGCTACGAGAACCGGCTCTCGTGGTGGCTCGTGGCGCCGCTCCTCCTGCGCGACATCTATCTGATGATCACGTTCGAGCGCCGGCGGGTAGCTACAGAGGTACAGGTCAACAAGGTGGGGAAGTGGGCGACCGCCGCCATCATGTTCGCGCTTCTGACGATGATGCTGACGCCCGCGGTGTGGCCGGTCGTGCTCTACTGCATTGGCCTGGCGCTTTCAATCGTGGCGGCCGGGGAGTATCTGGCCCGGACTCAGGGAGGTCTCACATCAAAGCCGTCGTGATGGCAGGCGGGGAGGGAACCCGGCTCAGGCCGCTCACCTCCAACCAGCCGAAGCCAATGGTGCCCGTTGCGGGGAAGCCCTGCATGGAGCACATCATCGAGTTGCTGCGCACGCACGGCATGGATGAGATCGTGGTCACCGTCGCCTACCTGCCGCAGGTCATCCGCGGCTACTTCGGCGACGGCGAGTCGCTCGGGGTGAAGCTGCACTACTCGGTGGAGGAGACGCCGCTCGGCACGGCCGGGAGCGTGAAGAACGCCGAGGAGCTCCTGGACGAGACGTTCCTCGTGATCTCGGGCGACGCGCTCTGCGACTTCGACCTGACCGACCTCATCGCGCGCCACCGCTCGTCCGGGGCCGTGGCCACCATCGCGCTTCGCTCGGTCGAGAACCCGCTCGAGTTCGGCGTGGTGATCGTCGATGAGGACGGACGCATCGAGCGGTTCCTCGAGAAGCCGTCGTGGGGCCAGGTCTTCTCCGACACGATCAACACGGGCGTCTACGTGCTCGAGCCCGAGGTGCTGCAGGGCATGCCCGTAGGTGAGCCCTACGACTTCTCGAAGCAGCTCTTCCCGTCGCTCCTCGAGAAGGGCAAGCCGATGCACGGCGCCGTGGTGGAGGGCTACTGGCAGGACATCGGCAACCTCGAGCAGTTCCGGCAGGCCAACTTCGACGCGCTCGAGGGCAAGGTGCAGCTCTCGCTCTCGGGCATCCGGCTGCGGGCAAACGTCCTCCTCGGCGAGGGCGTGCAGCTGCCCGAGCTGGATCAGATCGAGGGCCCGGCCTACATTGGCAACTACTGCAAGATCGAGTCCGGCGCGCGCGTGGGCCCCCATGCGCTGCTGGGCAATAACGTCGTGGTCAAGGAGGGCGCGGTCATCACCCGAAGCGTGCTCGACTCCGGCGACTACATCGGGCGAAGCGCCCGGGTGGAGGGCTCGATCCTGGGCCGCCGCGTGGACGTGCGCGCGCACGCGGTGCTGAACGACGGCGTCGCGGTGGGCGATGAGTGCTCCATCGGCGAGGAGGCCGTGCTCAGCCCGGGGATCAAGGTGTACCCGTTCAAGACCATCGAGGCCGGCGCGGCGATCCGGTCGAACCTCATCTGGGAGTCGCGCGGCATCACCACGGTCTTCGGCGGCGACGGCGTGTCGGGCCTCGTGAACGTCGATATCACCCCGGATGTGGCGGCCCGGCTCGGAACCGCCCTGGGCACGATCCTGCCGAAGGGCGCCCGGATCGTGGCCAGCCGCGACGCGCACCCGGCGTCGCGGATGATCAAGCGCGCGCTGCTCTCGGGGCTGGTCGCGTCGGGCAGCGCAGTGTCCGATCTGCGCGTGGCGCTGCCGGCGGTCAACCGGCACGAGATGAAGGTGGACGAGCGGGCCCACGGCGTGCACGTGAGCGTCTCGGCGAGCGATGCCGAGGTGATCAACGTGCAGTTCTTCGAGCCGCCCGGCATCCTGGTCTCCGACGCGACGCTCAAGGGGATCGAGCGGGTCTACTCGCGTGAGGAGTTCCGCCGCGTCGGCACGTCGGAGATCGGCACCCTCACCTATCCCACGCGGGCCACCGAGGCCTACATCTCGGAGCTGCTCGACTCGCTGGACACCGACGCCATCTCCGAGCGCGGCTTTCGCATCGCGCTCGACTACCACTACTCGCCCGCGTCGGTCGTGCTGCCGGCGCTCATCGGCGACCTTGGCGTCGAGATGGTGGCGCTGAACGCCTTCGTCGAGTCCACGCCCGAGTCGCAGGGCGACGACCGCCGTGAGTCCCTGGCGGCGCTCGGCCGAGTGGTCGCGGCCATGGGCGCCGACATGGGCATCCTGATGGACAACAGCGCCGAGCGCGTGTGGCTGGTGGACGAGAACGGCCGCGCGATCGACGGGCGAACGACGCTCCTCATGCTGCTGCGCGAGCTTGCGTCGTCCGACAAGCCGGGCGACCTGCTCGTCCCGATCACCGAGACGCTCCTCGTGGAGCAGGTCGTGGGCGACTCGCGCACCGTGCGGCGCACGAAGGCATCGCTCCAGTCGCTGCTGGCCGAGGCAGCCGCCGGCGACGCGCTCTTTGCCGGCGCGTCGGGCGGCGGGTACGTGTTCCCGGAGTTCCTGACGACGTACGACGCGGTGATGTCGATCGGCAAGATCCTGGAGCTCATCGCGCACTCCGGCCGGGGCTCGCTCTCGGAGCTCGTCGCCGGGCTGCCGCACTCGACCATCGTCTCGAGCGAGATCGCGTGCCCGTGGTCGCGCAAGGGCGCGGCCATGCGGCTGGTGCTCGAGGCGGTCAAGGGCATGGAGGTCGATCACACCGATGGGGTCAAGGTGACGGACGACGGGGGGTGGGCGCAGATCATTCCCGACCCCGACGAGCCGGTCATCCATCTGTTCGCCGAGGGGACGACCGAAGAGGAGTCCCAGCGTCTAGAGCAAAAGTACAGCCTTATGCTTTCCAAGGCCGCCGCGGTACAACCCTCTAGTTGAGCTTGAGGAACGGCGGGAAGGCGAGTACACTTCACCTGACCCCAAACCGGGATGAGCGAAATGGATGTTCTGCCTGACTTCACAACCCTGAGCGATTCCGATCTGAAAGAGCTGATCGATCGCTACGTGCACGAAGAGGAAGAGGTGTCGTACCGGCGCCGGCTTCTGCACGGCAAGATCGACATCCTGCGCGCTGAGCTTGTCGACCGCGTGAAGCGGCGGCGCGGGGAAGAGTCACCGATCTCTGATGTCGACATTGATCGGCTCACCGAGATTCTCGCGCGTCGCGGGCCGCCGGCCGACCTGGCCGACGAGCTGGGCGCCGAAGACAGCTGAGGCCACATGTACTGCTCGGAGTGCGGACATCACAACCGTGAGAGTGCGCGCTTCTGTGCGCGCTGCGGAGCGCCCCTGCTCGAAGGGGACGCCGGCGAGCCCACGGAGGCGCTGCCCGCGCTCGACGCGGAGGATGCCTCCGGCGCAGAGCCCGAGGATGAGGGCGCCGGCACCCTGGTGATCAGGGTCGGCGGCGGCCGGGCCGGCGAGCAGTTCTCGGTGCGCACCGACGTGACCACCATCGGCCGCGCGCCGCAGTCCGACGTGTTCCTCGACGACATCACCGTGTCCCGCTCCCATGCACGGCTGGAGCGGACCCCGAATGGGCCGCAGTTGACCGACCTTGGCAGCCTCAACGGCACCTACGTCAACCGCGAGCGAATCGAGACGGTGCGCCTTTCCGACGGCGATGAGCTGCAGATCGGCAAGTACCGGCTGACCTACATCGAGCGGAGCTAGCGATGGCAGTAGATCCCGCCAACCACCCCCCGGCGCCGCAACGGCTGACGATCGGGACCGTGTGCAAGATGCTGAACGACGAGTTCGGGGGCGACGTCTCGATCTCGAAGATCCGGTTCCTCGAGGACCAGAAGCTCATCACGCCGCGCCGCACCCCCGGCGGCTACCGGCTCTACTCGGAGGAGGACGTCGAGCAGCTGCGCACCATCCTGCGGATGCAGCGCGACGAGTTCCTGCCCCTGCGGGTCATCCGCCAGGTGATGTCGCAGGGCGGCTCGGGCACCCGCCGGCCGCGGATCGTGAACCCCGACGAGGGCCTCTCGCTGGACCAGCTCCTGACCGAGACCGATGCCGACCAGCAGTTCGTGCGCGAGCTGCACGACTTCGGGTTGCTCGAGTCGTCATCGCGCGACAAGAGCAAGCCGTACTCCCGGGCGGATGCCGAGATCGTGATGCTCTGCCAGAAGCTGGCCCGCTACGGCGTGGCCGCCCGTAACCTGCGCGCATTCCGCTCGGCAGTGGGACGCGAGGCGGGCCTTCTGGAGCAGATCCTCGCACCGTCGCTGCGCTCGTCCAACCCGGATCGGCGCGAGGCGGGGCTGCAGGAGCTCGAGACGCTCGCCGACCTCACCAGCCAGCTGGCGCACTTGCTTCTGGTGCGCGACCTACGCCTGCTGGTTCGCTAGCCGGCGTCGTACTGGATCAGCGAGTGCACGTCGTAGCCGTAGAGCTTGTCGCGGCCGTTCAGGAATGACAGCTCGACGACGAACGCGGCCCCCACGACCGTGGCGCCGAGCTGCTCGATGAGATCGACCTTGGCCCGGGCGGTGCCGCCGGTTGCCAGCAGGTCGTCGTGGATCAGTACCCGGGCGCCCTTCTCAACGGAGTCCACGTGCATCTCGAGCGCGTCGAAGCCGTACTCGAGCGCGTACTTCGCACCGACGGTGAGGTAGGGGAGCTTCCCCGGCTTCCGGGCCGGCGCGAAGCCGCAGCCAAGCTTGTAGGCGAGCGCGGCGCCGAGGATGAATCCTCGCGCCTCGGCACCCACCACCAGATCGATCTTCAGCGGCTCGGCCCAGGTCGCCAGGTCGTCAACTGCCTGGTGGAGCGCCTCGGCGTCCGACAGGAGCGGCATGATGTCCTTGAAGATGATTCCCGGCTTGGGAAAGTCGGGGATGTCCCGGATGTAATCGCGCAGGTCGACAGTCATGGGAGGCGATTGTAACCTTCCGGGATCGCGGGCAACGCTCATGGGTGAGCGCCAGGTCGCCGATAACCGAGGTACAAATGTACGATGTGTTACGAGCAAGGTATCGGTTCCACTGTCCCAGCCGCGGTGACGGCGACATGGTGCGAGTGCCGCTGTCGGCGTTTCGGCGCATCGACCGGCTTCCGGGCGCAGCGCACCCGGCGGTCTATCGCGTGGAGTACACCTGCGTGTGCCGTGACGTGCACCAGGGGCTCGTCTCCCACAGCGACCTCGACTACGGCCCGCTGAACGAGGTCGATATCGAGTACGTGAACCTCATGACCGGCCGCACGGAGCCCGTGGGGGAGGAGCTGGCCGACGTCGCGCGCTCACAGGTGCAGCGCGGCAACTGGCCGTGGCGCCTCTACTGCAGCAACGAGTCGCGGCTGAAGCCGGTGTTCCCGTCGTCGCTCGTGGCGGTGCTGCCGCATACGCACGGCGATCTGCTCGGCGTGGCGATGAGCTGCCCGAGCTGCGGGTACACGAGCCTCAACCTGGTGTCCGAGCCGCACCTCGACGTGCCGTTCTTCCACGACCGCATCGTGCATTACGTGCAGCGGCCGTTCGGCGATGTGCGCGACATGACGCTCGACCAGTTCCGCGAGCGGCTGCAGTCCTCGCAGTTCGACGCGGCCCGTTCGGATCTTCCCGACGCCGCGTAGGCCCGGCTGACTAGACGGCGATTGCCGGTGCTTCCAGCTCGGCTGCAGTGACGATGCAGTCGCGCCCGCGGTGCTTCGCCGCGTACAGGGCGCGGTCGGCCAGCTCGATCAGCTCCTCGGCATCCCGGGCGTCCACCGGGAACGTGGCCACGCCGGCGCTCGCGGTGATCATCTCGCGCGCCAGATCGGCTCGCAGCCCGCCGCCGGCGAGGTCTGCGATCGCGTGGCGCACGCGCTCTGCCACGATCACGCCGTCCATGGTGCGGCCCGACACGAGCATCGCGAACTCCTCGCCGCCGAACCGCGCAGCCGTATCGGCATCGCGCTTCTCGTAGGCGATCGCACGCCCGACGGCACTCAGCACGCGGTTGCCGGCGGCGTGGCCGTGGCGGTCGTTGAACGCCTTGAACCGGTCGAGGTCGAGCATCACGAGCGTGGTGCACCCGCCGTAGCGGCGCACCCGGGCGAGCTCGGCGTCCAGCGCCTCGCAGAAGAAGTCGTAGTTGCGAAGGCCGGTGAGCCGGTCGGTGAACGTGCGGGCGCTCATCGACCGCGCGGAGCGCCGGGTGCGCTCGTGCAGCTCGCCGCCCACGAGCGCCACGACGATGAGCGCGAGGCGCATGGAGAGGGGGAGGGGCGCCAGCGCCGCGGCGACGGCGCCGGCACCACCTCCGAGACGACCAAAGGTGCCGGAGGCAAGCGTGACCGACAGGGCCGCCGATGCGGCTCTGAGCCCCGGGGGGAGGGCCCAGGACGCGGCGTAGAACGTCATCGCCGCGACAGCGACAGTCAGACGCAGTCCTTCGCGCTTGCGAGCCCCCGGCACGTGCTCGAAATTAGCAAGCGGGCCGGACGGCGCCGCGGCGGCTCAACGCGACCAGAACTGCAGGCGCTTGCGCGTGGGATCGTCGTCGGGCGCGTCGTCGAACTCGGCGTTTCGGCCGCGCGGCGGTGCGGGCAGCTCGTCCGGGTCGTCGTCGTGGTCGTCGCCCTGCGGGGCGTGGGTGTAGCCCGACCCGGCCGATCCGGTGCGCTGGAGCTTGCGTGCATAGGTGTCGAGGTCGGCCTCCCGGCGTCCCAGGGCAGCCTGCTGCTCGGAGAGCCGCCGCTCGAGCTCCTCGAGCTCGAGCTCCTTGTTGCGGAGCGACTCGTGGAGCGTCTCGATCGCCTTCGTGCTGCTGCCGCCGCGAAGGAGGCTGCGGCTCTTGCCGGACTGCTCGACCGCCTCCTTCACCTCGGAGGCGCGCTGCTCGCGCACCGAGGCGCGTGACTCCTCGACCTCGGCCATGCGGCGCTGGAGGACGGCGCGCTCGCGGGCAACCGCGTCCTCGGCGTCCTGGAGCGCGGCGCGCTGGTTCTCGAGCTCGGCCTCGACCCGGTCTGCCCTGACGGTGAGGCGGGCGACCTCGGCCTCGCGCTCCTTCATCTGGCTGTCGCGCAGATCGACCTTGTCGAACCGGTCGTCGAGGTCGCGCTCGCGCTCGTCCAGGGCGTCCTGGCGGCGGTCGAGACGGCCCTCACGGCGCTCCAGGTCGGCCTCGGCGAGCGACTGGCGGGCCTCACGCTCGCGCAGATCGGCGGCGAGCCGCTCGAACTCGGCGGCCGCACGCGCCTCGGCGTCGGCCATGAGCCGGTTCGCATCCTTCGAGATGCGGTCGGCCTCGCGCACCTGTGCCTCGCTCTCGGCACGGCGCTGGGTGATGCTGGTCTCGAGCTCGTTCAGCTGGCGCTGGCGCACGTCGAACTCCGCGAGCTTCTTGTTGACCTCGACCACCTGGCGCTCGAGCTCTGCAAGCTCCGCGGTGCGCGTGTCGGCGCGCTCGATCCGACTCACCGCGTCCTCGCGCATCGCCTCGAGCTTCTCGCGCTCGGACTGCGCCTCCTGGCGGGCGGCCTCGGACTGCACGCGCAGCTGCTCGATGTCCTGCAGGTCGCGCTCGCGGCGCTCGACCTCGATCTCCTTGGCGTCGATCTCGCGGGCCCGTACCTCGGCCTCCGCCATCTTGGCCTCGATCTCCTGGAGCTCGGCCTCGCGCTCGGCGAGCGTCGCCAGCTTGGCCTCGGCCTCGGCGACGTGCCGGTCGGCCTCGTCGCGACGCTCGGCAAGCTTCTTCTCGGACGCGGCGACCATGGCTGCCTGCGCCTCGACGGCCTTCGCCTCGTCCGCGGTGGCGGCCTGGGCGTTGGAGAGCTCGTCGAACGACTTGGCCAGGTCGGCCTCGCGCGTGTCCGCGTTCTTGCGGAAATCGTCGATCTCGCTCTGGGCGGCCGCAATGGCGGCCTCGCGGGCGGCGACCTCGGCCTCCTGCGCCTCGAGCCGGCCCTCGATCTCCGCGATCGCGGACTCGCGCTCCATGATGTCGGCGCGGGTGGCGTCGACGTTCAGCTCCTTCTGGCTGATGACCTTCTCGACCTTGGTGACGCGGTGCTCGCGGTCGGCCAGATCGGCCTCGAGCGCGTTCAGCCTGGCCTCCTGCTCGGCGAGCTCGGCCGAGCCCAGCGCGCCGCTCTCGCGCATCTTGTTGACAAGATCATCCCGCTCGCCCTCGAGCCGCGCTGCCTGGTTGCGCTCGTGCTCGACCTGATCGGTGAGCGACTCGACCGATGCGCGGAGCGATGCCAGCTCGCGCTCGATCTCGGGGTCGGGCCCGCCCGCCGCGACGGCGGGCTGCTCGGCGACGGCCGCCGCTGCCGCCAGGGCGTCTGCGAGCGCCGATTCCATCTCTGCCAGCTGCGCCTCGAGAGCGCTGATGCGCTCGACGTCATGTGAGCTTCCGCCGGATCCGCCGTCGCTCGACGCAATGCCCTCGTTGACAGCCAGCGACGCCTCGCGCTTGGCCAGCTCGCGCTCGCGGCGGGCAAGGCGCGCCTCGCGCTCGGCGAACACCACCTTGGCCTGCTCCTGGAGTGCCGACTGCTCTCGCTGGAGGCGATCCTCGGCCTCGCGGAGGTTCTGCATCCGATCCTCCATCGCCCTTCGCAGGCCGCTAACCGGCTCAGGGGGCTCGGGCTGCGCGTCGGCATCGCTCATGGCATGTTCCTCTTTACGGTCGGCGTGAAAACGGGTCGCGGCCGCTCGGGAGTGACCGCCGGCAGGCGCTGGGCGGGCGCGTGCCACTGATGGCTCTATCGGCGGCTTCGGGCGATGCCTTGAGCACTCTCACGCGGCAGCGCGGGGCGGGGCGTGCGCCAACAAAAAACGCCCCTGCTGAGACTGGCGCGAGCCGGTCTCACAGGGGCGTTTTGACCCGTTCACGGTCGGGAGCCATCGCGGCCTCCCTGGGTACCGTGCCGACCCCCGGAACCGAAAGCGCTCATGTATGTGGCAAACGCTGTCGATTCACGGGTGTCAGAAGAATATGTGCCTACCAGACGCGAACGGTCATGATGTCGCTCCCCTGTGGTGTGAGTACCCCGATCGGGGGACACTGTACACCCCTGGATGGGTGATGTCAAGTACTGACAAATGTCGTTCCCACCCGCCGACACCCGAGATTTGAGACTCCGCTTCTACATTGGGGCGCAGTCCACGCTGGCCGTGATTGCGGTCGCCGCCGCGCTTGCCATCTCGGGCGTTCCCAACTGGCCGATGACCATCGTGCTCGCGGCCGTCTGCGCGATTGCCGAGCGCATGGCACCCGAGCTCAGCGAGGGGGTGGAGGCGTCGGTGGCGTTCCTGCCGATGGCCCTCGCCGCGGTGCTGTTCGGCCCGGCCGCCGCGGGCATCGTCGGTGCCAGCGCGATGCTCGGCTACGTGCTGCAGTGGCCGGCGAACCAGTTCAGCGTCTTCGCGTCTGCGCGCGCGCTCGCGGGCGTCGCAGCCGGCGCGTGTGCGCAGCTCGCGCTGCCGTCCGGGACGGCGTCGGCGTCTCTGCCGCGGCTCATGGTCGCCGCAGCGGCGGCCACCCTCGCGGCGAGCGCCATCGACTTCTTGACCAACTCGGCGGTGGGCTGGCTCCGCGGGGTCATCACCCCGATGGAGCTGTGGCGCAAGATGCGCGGCACGATGATCGTGTCGGTCGCGGTCTACGTGCCGATGACCGCCCTCTTCGGGTACGCATACCTGGGTGCGGGGGAGTGGGTGCTCGCGTTCTTCATCGTGCCGGTCGCCGCAGCACACGTGACCCTCGAGGCGCTCGCGCGCGCGGGCGCGCTGGTAACGGAGCTCCGCGAGGCCAACGACAAGCTCGACCAGTCCAACATGCGCCTGCGCCGCGTGAACCTCAGCTTCACGCGCGCGATGGTGCGCGCGCTCGACGCACGTGACAACTGGACTGCCAACCATTCCACAGCGGTGGCGGCCTACTCGCGTGACATCTGCCTGGAGCTCGGCCTGGGGGAGGAGGTCGCCCAGCGCGTCCACCTCATCGGCATGGTGCACGACATCGGCAAGATCGCCGTGCCGTCCGAGGTGCTCCAGAAGACCTCGGCGCTCACCGACGACGAGTGGGCGCTCATGCGCGAGCACTCCGCGGAGGGCGAGAAGATCCTGCGCGAGGTGGAGGGCTACGACGACATCGCCGCGGTCGTCCGCAGCCACCACGAGCGCTGGGACGGGGGCGGGTACCCCGACCGCATCGGCGCCGAGGACATCCCGCCGCTGGCCCGCGTGATCGCCGTGGCCGACTCCTACAACGCGATGACCACCGCGCGGCCCTACCGCGGCCCCATGAGCCCGGAGGACGCGATCGCCCAGCTCGTGAAGGGCAAGGGCTCGCAGTTCGAGCACGGCCCCGTCGAGGCGTTCATCGCAGTCCTCGACCGCGCCGATCAGCCCTATCGCGACGGCACGGGGTTCAAGGACTTCGACGCGGCCGCCAGGGAGCACGTCGCCCTGGCACCAGTCGTGGAGGACGATTCGCGCCACGACATCGCCGCATGATGCTGCGGCCACGAACAACGCTCAAGGCCGGGAGCGGGTTTCCCGATAACGAGCAGGCAATGTCGTCTCTTCAACTCATGCAGATGCTCGCACGATCGGCCGCGGCCATGAGCGACCCCGCCGAGGTGCAGCGCCTGCTGCACACCGTCCCGGCCGACGCCGGCCTCGACTGTGAGCTGCGGCTCTCCGCCGACGGCGTGCTGCAGGTGACCTGGCACTCGCCGCCCGAGCCCGAGCAGTCGGCCTTCATCGAGGCGCTGGCAGCGTGCGTGGCGCTCGCGGGGCTCGCGAGCACCCGCGCCGGGTCGAGCCTGCTGGACGCGCGCGCGTTCTCGGCCGAGCTGAACCGTGTCACCGGTGCCGCGCGCTGGCGCGACCATGAGGCCGCGGTCGCGGTGTTCGACGTCGACGGCCTGGCACACGGGCCGGGCGTGGACGAGAGCGAGATGGTGGCGCACGTCGGCGCGCTCGCGCGATCTGCCGTGCGATCGGACGACATCGTGGCGCATCTCGGCGCAGGGCGGTTTGCATTGCTCCTGCCGCGCGCGGGATCGTTCGAAGCGCGATCGGCGTACCGGCGCGTACGTGACGCCGTGGCCGCCAGCGAGTTCGCGCCCGATCACGGAGTCTCGTGCAGCCGGGCAGGATTTGCCGAGCTGAACGACGCCGGCGGCGACGACATGCTGATGGTCGCCATTCAGCGGCTCACCGATTCGGCGCGAAGGACGGCCTACGAGGGCCCGTTCGACCCGCTGCATCCGCTGGCAGGCTGAGAGACGTGGGCGGGACGTGCCCGATCTCGGCATTTTTCTTCAACTTGACATAACCAGCATTATCGTGCGTGGGGCGAGAGTGGCTCAGGAAGGGGCTGGAGCGCTCTTCTCGGGCGGCTTGGGCACCCGGGCGTTCCACGGCATCCGCCGCAGCATCAGCGAGAGCGCGATGCCTCCCACGATGATGTTCATCAGCGTGACCGAGAACTGCATGCCGACGCTGAACGACAGCACGGCCGATGTCGGCGCCGCGCCACGGAACATGTATCCCAGAAGCGCCTGCGTCGGGCCGATGCCGCCGGGCGTCAGCGGCAAGAGCGTTGCGGCACTTGCGGCGCTCAGCGCGAGCGTCGCGTCGATCATCGAGGCCGGGATGCCGAACGCGCTCAGGAAGAAGTACATGGCAAGCGCCCGGCAGCACCAGCCGAGGAGCTGCAGCGAGACCACCTGGGTCAGGTAGCGCTTGGGCGTGCGCAGGATCGCGACGCCGGCGGCGATGCGCGCCCAGAACGAGTTCACGTGCCGCTCGATGTAGGTGAAGAAGATCCCGCCGGCGATCAGGAGCGCCGCGAGCACCAGCACGAACACCTTGCCGTGCGACTCCAGGAACGACCACTCGAACGCGCCGAGGTTGCCGATGGCCGGGAGATGCGGCAGGCGGCCCGTGGAGTACGCCGCGATCAGGAGGATCGGGCCGATGAAGATGTCGATCAGCGTCTCGGCGATCAGGCTCGAGGTCACGGTGGTGTAGGCCGCGCCGGGGATCGACCGGTGCGCGAGGTAGATCTTGGTGACGTCACCGCCGCGCGCCGGCACCACCGCGTTCACGCCCGCGCCGGCCAGATAGGCGCCGGTGATGCTGCGCCAGCGCACCCTCACCCCGGGATGGGCGGCCGCCAGGATGTTGCGCCAGGCCGTGGAGCGAAGCAGCAAATTCGTGAGCCCGAAGGCCAGTGCGATCGAGAGCGCCCCGAAGTGGACGTCGGCAAGCCGGTCGGAGAACACCCCGGTCGCGTGCCAGAAGTCTCGTAGCGAGTTCACACTCTGTAGTGTGCCAGGGGTGGGCGGCTGTTCTCAGTCGTGGCTGCGAAGGAAATCGCGCAGCGACGGATTGCGAATCTCGAGCTCGCGAAGCGCCCGGGTCTCGATCTGGCGCACCCGCTCGCGGGTCACGCCGATCTCCGTCCCGACCTGCTCCAGGGTCGCCGGTTCGCGGTTGCCCAGGCCGAACCGCGCCTCGAGCACGTGCCGGGTGCGGTCGTTGAGACCGGCCAGCGCATCTGCCAGCAGCTGCTCGCGCTCGTTGCCTGCCGCCTGCTCGTGGGGCCTTCGCGTCTTGGTGTCCTCGACCACGTCGGAGAAGTTCGACTCGCCGTCGCCGACCGGCGTCTCGAGCGAGACGGGATCCTCGGTCATGCGCTGCAGCTCGAGCACGCGCTCCACGGGCAGCTGCAGCTCTGCGGCCAGCTCGCTGGGGAGCGGATCGCGGCCGAGCGCCTGGGTGAGCTTGCGGTTGGCGCGGTAGAGCTTGCGCACCTGGTCGAACACGTGCAGCGGCAGGCGGATGGTGCGGCCCTGGTCGGCGATGGCGCGCGACATCGACTGGCGGATCCACCAGGTCGCGTAGGTCGAGAGCTTGAATCCGCGGCTGGGATCGAACTTCTCCACCGCCCTGATCAGACCCATGTTGCCCTCCTGGATCAGATCGAGCAGCGGGACGCCGCTGGACGAGTACGCCTTGGCCATCGAGATCACGAGCCGCAGGTTGGCCTCGACGAGGCGGTCCTTGGCCCACTGGTCGCCGCGGTCCTTCGCGCGGGCGAGCTCGAGCTCCTGGGCATGCGTGAGGAGCGCTCCGTCGCCGATCTGGCGCACGTAGGTGTGCAGCAGGTCGACCGCAGGCGCTGCGCGCTCGGTGAGGTCGAGATCGAGCTCGTCGATCACGTCCGGCTCATCGAGCCCCGACTCCGTGGCTTTGTGCTTGTTGGTCACGTTGCCTTGAGATCGGCGCCGAGGCGAACTCTTCTTGAGTGGTTCCATCACCGCGGGGCGGCGATTTCGCCAGCGTGCTCGGCGATTTGCGATCCGGTCAACATGTGTTAGCGCTGCCGGGGGATCGACAGGCAGGCGTCCGATGTCGAACATGGGACGTATGGCACATCCTGCGCTCCGCGGCGACGCCGCTCTCCACCCTGAAGATCTGCTCCGCATCCGGCGCAGCTGCTCGCACGTCCTCGTACCCGACGAGCCGGCCGCCCGCGGCTACCGCTACGTCGATGTCGGCGGCGACGAGGAGCCGTTCTACCTGCTGCGCCTCCGCGCGCTGAGCGTCACCGGCGCCGTCACGCTGGACGCACCGATCGAGCTGACCTCGGCCCAGCCGGCCGAGCGCGGCGCACCGGCACTCGCCCGCGCGTCGGTGATGGTCGGCGTGCACAGCGTCCCGTGGGCGCAGCTGCTCGACCAGGACGTCTGCTCGGGCGTGTGGGCCGCGCTGATGGCAAGCGCGCTGCAGGAGCTCGCGCGGCTCGAGCTGCTCGAGCCCGGCACCTGCCCGGTCTGCTCCTAGATCACGCGACCCTCAGGAGACACGTTGATCCCCTGCGAGTCGAGCCGCTTTCGGATGAGGTACTGGAACGTGGACCAGGCACCTCGGCGAGCGTCGAACATGCGGTAGACCTGCCACTCGGTGAGCATCGACGGATCGGTGCGCCGGGCCTGCGCCCAGTCGGCGAACTTCGGCAGCCGGCCGCTTCGCACCGCCAGGGCGGCACCCTGGTCGATGGCGCGATCGAGCCTCTCCTCCCCCACCGGCACGTCGAAACCCGCCTGCTTGAGGGCGTTGTTCAGCGAGCCGAAGGTGTGCCAGTAGAGCGACTTGGACGGCATGGAGCCCTTCCGCGCCTCGATGTCCTTGGCGGTGGGCACGCGACCAAGCTCGTCGCCGAGATCCTTCAGCAGGCTCAGCAGCTCGTCCTGGGTGGCGAACCGGCGCGGCACGAGCCCCGCGAGCCGCTTGGCGCGGTTCCAGGACTTGAAGTGCTCGATGACCGTCTGCGGGTGGACAGTGGTCTTGGGGTCGGCCTCGAACTCACGCATCGTCGGCGACCGCCCGAGGCGTTTGGCGCAGCTTCGCAGCTCATCGAGGATGTACTCATCCGAGTAGCGTTTCCGCATCCCGGTCTGAAACGCCTCGAGTTCCCCGCGGTCGATACCCTCGATGGCGCTGTACACGGTTTTCCGCCTCATGATTTCCGTCTCCGTGGACAGTGTTGTGGCTGCCCGCGAGCTTATAACAAACTCGCGGTGCAGTGCAAGCGCGCACCTTCGTGGTGCGCAGTGCGTCAACCGCAGGCGACCGGGCGGTGACGATCTTGCAGGGTGACGCGCGATATCATGCGCCTTGGATCATGAAGCTGCGGAGCCCAAGCCGAAACGACGCGCAGTTCTGCGACCTGATGAAGGCAGCGGATCGCATGAGAGCGCGCGCGTGGACGGGCTATCTCGACGCCACCCGGGAGTCGGAGAGCTACGACGACGCCGAGCCCGAGGCGTGGAACCGGCTGCAAGAGCGGCTCAGCTCCATCGACCAGGAGCTCATGCTCGCGCTTCCGAGCGACGGCTGAGGGCGTGCTCTTCGGTGCGAAGGTCGCCGCGGCTCGCACGGCGGCCCGGCTCTCGCGCGTCTCGCGCGCCGGCGGCGGCACCACGCTCCCCGGCCGGCTCCTGCTCGCGCTCGACCCCGCGGCCATCTCGCGCCTCGGCAGGAAGCTCGACCGCGGCGCCGTGGTGGTCTCGGCCACCAACGGCAAGACGACGACGGCCCGGATGCTCTCGGGCATGCTCTCTCCCCGCTTCGCCTGAGCCACAACCGCGCGGGCGCGAACCTCGCGTCGGGCGTTGCATCGGCGCTGCTGGTGCGCGACTCGGCCGACTTCGGCCTGTTCGAGGTGGACGAGGCAGCGCTGCCGCAGGTCGCCCGCGAGCTCGGCCCGACCATCATGGTGCTGGGAAACCTCTTCCGCGACCAGCTCGACCGCTACGGCGAGCTCGAGGCCATCGGCGAGCGCTGGAGCGGCGTCACCTCCCAGCTCGGCGCCGACCGGGTGCTTGTGCGAAACGTGGACGACCCGCTCATCGCGTCGCTCGATCCCGGCAGGGCCCGGGTGATCGGGTTCGGCATCGATGATGCCGGTGCGGGCCTCGTCAGCATGGAGCACGCGTCGGACTCCAAGTGGTGTGCCAGGTGCGGCGCGCGGCTCGAGTACCGCACGGTGTTCCTCGGCCACCTCGGCGACTGGCGCTGCCCCAACTGCGACACGCAGCGGCCGCAACCCGACGTGGCCGCCTCGGCGGTGCAGATCGACGGCCTGGAGGCGTGCCGGTTCGATCTGGTGACGCCGCTTGGCACCGCGCCCGTCCGGCTCCCGGTCCCGGGCCTCTACAACGTGTACAACGCCGTGGCCGCGGCGGCGGCTGCGTGCGCGACCGGCGTGGTATCGCTCGAGCGCATCGTGGAGGGCCTCGAGCAGTTCGATCCGGCGTTCGGGCGGTTCGAGCACCTGCAGATCGGCGCGCGCGAGGCGGTGCTGGTGCTCATCAAGAATCCGGCGGGAGCCAACGAGGTGGTCCGCACGCTCATCCGCGACGGTGAGCCCAAGCGCATGCTCCTGGCGCTCAACGACCGCATCGCCGACGGACGTGACGTCTCGTGGATCTGGGACGTCGACTACGAGCTCTTCGACGGCGGCATCGACCATGCGGTGGCGACCGGCACCCGCGCTGCCGAGATGGCGCTTCGGCTGAAGTACGCGGGGCAGCCGGCCGGCCGGGTCGAGGTGGTGCCCGATCTGGAGGCCGCGCTCGACACCGTCCTCGCGGGTGACGACGGCCGCACCGTGTACATGCTTGCCACCTATACGGCGATGCTCGACCTGCGGCACACGCTGACCGGCCGGGGCATCGTGCGGCCCTACTGGGAGGAGACATGACCGATCTCGTGATCGGGCACCTCTATCCCGACTACCTCAACATCTACGCCGACCGCGGCAACATCGCGGTGTTCCGGCAGCGGTGCGCGTGGCGCGGGATCGGATTCGAGGTGCGTGAGTGCGAGCCGGGCGACGCCCTGCCACAGGCCGACCTCTACTACCTGGGCGGCGGGCAGGATCGCGACCAGATGCTGGTGGCCGAGGATCTGCAGGGGAAGGCCGGCGATCTGCGCGCGGCCGTCGCCGGTGGCGCGTCGGTGCTGGCGGTGTGCGGCGGCTACCAGCTGCTGGGGCACCGCTACCGCGGCCACCACGGCGACGACATGCCGGGTACCGGGCTCGTCGACCTCGAGACCGTGGCCGGCGACGATCGCATGATCGGGAACGTCACGCTCGAGTGCGACCTGGGCGATGGGGTGACGCAGACGCTGGTGGGCTTCGAGAACCACGCCGGCCGCACGCACCTCGGCCCCGGGCTGAAGCCGCTCGGCCGGGTCGTCCGGGGCCGCGGGAACAACGGCGAGGACGGCCAGGAGGGCGTGCGGGACGGGCGCGTGATCGGCACCTACGTGCACGGTCCGCTCCTGCCGAAGAACCCGTGGCTCGCCGATCTCATCATCGCCGAGGCGCTGGAGCGCCGGCACGGCACGGTCGCGCTGGAGCCGCTCGAGGACGGCCTCGAGCTCGAGGCCCAGCGCGTCGCGGCGGCGCGGCCGTGACCCGGCTCCCCGACTTCCGCCTGGAGACGTACTTCTCGCGCTGGGAGTTCACGGCCCGGCACCATCTGACGGCCTCCGACGCCCAGACGCTGAGCATGGCCGAGCTCCTCGAGCTGGCCGACGATGCGGACCGGCACGCGTGGGATACCCTCACCCTGGCGTACACCGAGACGTTCGGCGACCCGGCGCTGCGCGCGGCGATCGCCGGGATGTACGAGCTCGCCGAGGCCGATGACGTGATCTGCTTCGGCGGCGCCGAGGAGGGCCTCTACCTCGCCATGGGCGTGCTGCTCGGCCCCGGTGACCACGCGGTGGTGATCACGCCCAACTACCAGGCGGCCGAGACCGTCCCGCTCTCGCTCTGCGAGGTGTCGGGCGTCGCGCTGGATGCGGCAGACGGCTGGCGGCTGGACGTCGATGCGGTCGCTGCCGCGCTTCGCCCCACCACGAAGGTGGTGTCGGTCAACTTCCCCAACAACCCCACCGGAGCGGTCATGGACGCGGCAGAGTTCGCCCGCCTGGGAGCGCTCTGTGACGAGCGCGGCATCCATCTCTTCAGCGACGAGGTCTACCGCGGGCTCGAGCTCGATCCCGCCCGCACGATGCCGCAGGCGGCCGACGTATGCGAGCGCGGCGTCTCGCTGAACGTCACGTCCAAGTCGCTGGGCCTCCCCGGCCTTCGCATCGGCTGGATCACCACCCGCGACCGGGAGCTTCGCTCGCGCCTGGAGCGGGCCAAGCACTACACCACCATCTGCAACTCGGCCCCGAGCGAGGTGCTCGCCCGCATCGCCATCAAGGCGCGCGGCCACATCCTCGACCGAAACCGCGCCATCATCGCCGCGAACATCCCCTGCTTCGACGCGTTCTTCGCCGAGTTCGGCGAGATCTTCGAGTGGAGCCCGCCGCAGGGTGGCTGCGTCGCCTACCCGCGCTACCTCGGCACCGACGGCGTCGAGCAGATGTGCACGCGGCTGGTGGAGGAGACGGGCGTGCTCACCCTCCCCGCCAGCATCTACCGGTCAGAGCTGACCGAGACCCCGGCCGACCACTTCCGCGTCGGCGTCGGCCGCCGCGATCCCGAGCCGGCGCTCGAGGCGTTCGCGGCCTGGCTCCGGGCCCGGGCTACCTGACCCAGAGCTCGCCGAGGTGGACGAACGGGTCGCCCGGCCGCCAGCGCTCCAGGAACCGGTGGATCGGCGGGCGGATGTCGATCGTGCCGAGCTCCGACCTGCTGACGAGGCGATGGCCCTCCACGGCGTCGTCGGCCGAGGTGACCTCCTCGAGGCTGCGATGCGAGAGATCGCCGTAGAAGACCACGTGCAGCACGTGCTTTCGCGGCACCGTGCGTGCCGGGGCGATGGACTCGGCGATCGCGATGGGGCCCTCGAGCGTCACGGCGTCGAGGCCGGTCTCCTCCATCAGCTCGCGAGCGAGCGCGACGTGCAGCGACTCCCCCACCTCGACCCCGCCCCCGGGCAGAAGCCAGTACGAGCGGTCGCCCTTTCGCTGACGGCAGAGGAGCACCCCGTCGCCGTGCGTCAGGAGGGCCGAGACCCGGATCCGCGGGGTCATTTTGCCGAGACCACCCCGGACGACCCGAAGCCGCGGCCTGCGCGCTCGGAGCCCGGCAGCTCGTCTGCCTCCACCACTTCCACGTCGGGCAGCTTCACGATCACGAGCTGGGCGATGCGATCGCCCGGCTGCACCTCGAAGGCGTGCTCGCGATCGGTGTTGAGCAGCACCACCTTCAGCTCGCCGCGGTAGCCCGAGTCGATGAGGCCCGGCGTGTTCACGATGGTGATCCCGTGCTTCACGGCCAGGCCGGATCGCGGCTGCACGAAGCCGGCATGGCCGTCGGGGATGGCCACTGCGAGACCGGTCGGCACCACCACGCGCGCACCAGGCTCGATGACGGCCTCCTCGACGCTCGTGAGATCGAGCCCGGCGTCACCGCCGTAGGCCCGCACGGGGACGCGCGCATCGGGATGGAGACGCTGGAACACCAGCGCCGCGGTCACTCGTCCACCCGGTAGGTGTCGTAGCGGGCGAGCAGCTCGCGCGGCAGCCGCGCGCTCACGAGTACGCCGGCCTCGCCGTCCTCCCGCTCGGTGATCGGCGCGCCGCTGGCATAGAGCGCGGAGAGCTCGGAGCCGCTCTCGTGCGGCATCAGGAGCCGCACGTCCACGAACCGGTTGGCGAAGAACTCGGCGATGCGGGCCTTCAGCTCCTCGAGGTTCTCGCCGGTGGCCGCCGAGACCTGCACTGCGTCGCCGAGCCGGTTCGCGAGGCGCCTTCGGCCGACCTCGTCGAGCCGGTCGATCTTGTTCAGCACGATGATCTGCGGCAGGTCGTCGGCGCCGATGTCCGAGAGCACGGCGCGCACCTCGGTGAGCTGATCCATCAGCTGCTCCTCGGTGCCCGAGCCGTCGGCCACCAGCAGCACCAGGTCGGCCGCGAGCGTCTCCTCGAGGGTGGCTGCGAACGCCTCGACCAGGCCGTGCGGGAGCTTGCGGATGAACCCGACGGTGTCGGTCACCAGGTAGGAGCGGCCATCCTCGCGAAACGCCCGCGTCGTGGGATCGAGCGTCTCGAAGAGGCGGTCGTTCACGCTCACGTCCGCGCCGGTGAGGGCGTTCAGGAGGGTCGATTTGCCGACGTTGGTGTAGCCGGCGAGCGCGACCGTGGGCACGGCCTGGCGCGTGCGGCGCTTGCGCATGAGCGTGCGGTGGCCCTCGACGTCCTTCAGCCGCGAGCGCAGGAGCGACACCCGGTCGCGTGCCAGCCGGCGGTCGGTCTCGAGCTGGGACTCACCGGGGCCGCGGGTGCCGACGCCGCCGCCGAGCCGCTCGAGGTGCTTCCACATGCCGCGCATCCGCTGGAGGTTGTACTGGAGCTGTGCCAGCTCGACCTGGAGCTTGCCCTCGGCCGTGTGGGCGTGCTGGGCGAAGATGTCGAGGATGACCGCGGTGCGATCCACCACCCGCATCTCGAGCTTGTCCTCGAGGAGCCGCTGCTGGCGCGGGGTGAGCTCGTCGTCGCAGACGATCACCTCGGCGTCGTGCTCCTTGGCGTACACCTTCAGCTCCTCGAGCTTGCCGCTGCCGAGGTAGGTGGCCGGATCCGGCCGGTGGCGGCGCTGCACCATGAGGCCGACGGTGTTGACCCGCGCGGTGCGCAGCAGCTCGCGCATCTCCTCGAGGTTCTCGTCCTCGGGGTTGGGCGCGCTGACGCTCGCGATGATGATCGCCCGCTCGGGGATGTCGTCGGTACGGTGATCGATGAGGTCGGCCATCGAGCCAGTATAGAGAGCGGCTCAGCCCAGCCGAAGGTGCTCTTCGATGCGCCCGACCGCCTCGATCAGGCGCTCGTCGGCCAGCGTGAGCGAGAGGCGCACGTAGCCCTCGCCGTTGGGCCCGTAGGCGGAGCCCGGCGATACCACCACCGCAGCCTGATCCAGCACGAGCTCGGCGAACGACACCGAGGTGTGCCCCTCGGGCACCGGCACCCAGATGTAGATGGTGCCCTTCGGTGCCGGCACGTCGATGCCGACGGCCCCCAGCGCGGCGATGACCAGGTCGCGGCGGCGCTTGTAGACGGCGCACATCTCGCCCACGAAGTCCTGCGGGCCCTCGAGTGCAGGCACCGACGCCATCTGGATGGCATCGAACATGCCCGAGTCGATGTTGGTCTTGAGCGTCCAGAGGCCCCTGATCATCTCGGCGTTGCCGACTGCGGCGCCGACGCGCCACCCGGTCATGTTGTAGGCCTTCGAGAGCGAGAACATCTCGATGCCCGCGTCCTTGGCGCCGGGGCTCTGCAGGAAGCTGGGCGCGACGTACCCGTCGTAGGTCAGCTCGGAGTAGGCGTTGTCGTGCACGATCGGCACGCCCTTCTCGAGGCCGAACGCCGCGAGGCGGTCGAAGAAGTCGTCCTCGATCACCGCGCCCGTGGGGTTGTTGGGGTAGTTGCAGAAGAGCAGGTTGGCGCGGTCGGTCACCTTCGGCCCGAACGACTCGAGGTCGGGCTGGAAGCTGTTCTCGGCCCGGAGCGGCATGAGCACCGGCTCGGCGCCCGCGAGCGCCGTGGAGCCCGTGTAGACCGGGTATCCGGGGTCGGCGGCCAGGCACACGTCGCCGGGGTCGAGCATCGACCAGCACACGTGGGCGACGCCCTCCTTACCGCCGAGGAGCGGCAGGATCTCGGTCTCGGGATCGAGCTCGACGCCGAACCGCCGCTGGTAGAACGTCGCGACCGCCTCGCGGAATGCGGCGCGGCCGCGGTTGGACGGGTACTGGTGCGTGTCGGGGAGGGCCACCTGACGCTGGGCCTCCTGCACCACCACGTCGGGTGTCGGCAGGTCGGGATCGCCGATGCCCAGCGAGATGACGTCGATGCCGGCGGCGCGGCGCTCGGCGATCTTTCGCTCGAGCTCGGCGAAGAGGTACGGCGGCAGGTCCGAGACGCGTCTGGCGAGCCGCATCAGAGCCGCTCCAGCCCTGCGACGAACACCGCGTCGAAGGTGCCGGCGAGCACGGGCTCTACAGGCCCGGTCATGCGGATGTTGAGCGCGTCATCGATCTCGATCACCAGGTTGCCTCCGTCGGTATGGACTGTCACAGGGCTCGCCACGTCGCCGGCGGTCACGGCCGCGACTGCAGCGGCGGTGGATCCGCTGCCCGACGAGAGCGTCTCGCCCGCGCCGCGCTCCCACACCCGCATGCGGATGTCGTTGGGCCCGAGCGGCCGGTAGAACTCCACGTTGGTGCGGTTGGGAAACCAGCTGTGGTGCTCGATCGCAGGCCCGATGGCCGGGAGGTCGAGGTCGTCGACGTCGTCGGCGCGCATCACGCAGTGGGGATTGCCCACGTTCACGTAGGTATAGGCCGCGGCGGGCGGCGGGCCGTCGCCCTTGACGTGGTCGGGGCCGTCGAGCGCCGCGACTCCGGCATCGATGGTGACCGAGGTGCCGTCAACCGCGCCGTCGACGATGCCCTTCACCGTCTCGATCTTGACTCCCGCGAGGCCGTCGCGGCGGCAGAGGTAGGCGACTGCGATGCGGCTGCCGTTGCCCGAGAACTCGGCCTGGCCGCCGTCGGGGTTGTAGATGCGCACGCGGGCGTGGGCCACCTGCGACGGCAGGATCTCGAGGATGCCGTCGGAGCCCGCGCCGTAGTCGGCGTGGCAGATGCGCTGGACGTGCCGCTCGGGGATGCCGCCCTCCGGGCCCTCGCCCTCCATCACCAGATAGGCGTTGCCGGCGGCCTGGAACTTCTCGAATCGCATGGGGCCGCAGCTTATCCAGATCGCTCAGCTCTGGACGAGGGAGCCGACCACGATGATGCTGCCCAGCACCGCGCAGACGATGGTGCAGCCGATCACGATGGGCCACGTCGTGGGGATGCCGGCAACGAGGATGACGCCGACGAGCACTGCCACGAGGATCAGCGGCCAGCGGCTGATGGGATGCGGGCGCAGCTGCAGGAACTGGCGGCCGGCCCGGTCGGCCAGCACCAGGGCCGAGGCGAGCGTGCCCAGAAGGAGCGCGGCCATGACCGCGGGGGCGGTGACCCGCTGGAGCCAGAGCACCACCTCGTCGGTGCCCGCGCCGACCAGCACCGAGACGGCGAGCACGATCGGCAGGCACGCCACCACGATCACGAACGCGTCGCGCGCCTCGCGCACGGCGTCGCTCTCCCTGCGCGGGGTGGTCACAGCAGCTCCTGGATGTCGGCAGCGACTGCCGCCGCGGGGCGGTCGGCGTCCAGCACGGTGATGCCCGCGACCCGCCGCATCCACGTGCGCTGGCGCTTTGCGTACTGGCGCGTGCGCAGGGTGAGGCGGCGGATGGCCTCGGCGCGGTCGATCTCGCCGGCGAGCACCGCGGTGACGTCCTGGAGGCCGTGGATGCGCGCGGCGGTGAGCGAGAGCTCGTGGCCTGCAAGGGCCGCGCGCACCTCCTCCTCCACCCCGGCCTCGAACATCGCCCGGGTGCGGGCGGCGATCCGCTCGTCGCCCGTCTCGCGGGGCAGGTCGAGGCCGATCGCCACCGTGGGCACGCGGGTGTCCGGGGCCCACAGGGTGTCGGCATCGGGCGCGAGGCTGGTGCCCGCAGCGTGCAGCTCGAGCCCCCTCACCACCCGCCGGCGGTCGTTGGGGTGCACGGCGGCTCCGACCGCGGGATCCACCAGCTGGAGCTTTGCGTGCGCCGCGGCCGGATCGCGGTCGTAGAGCGCGCCGATCTCGGCCCGCTGCCGCGGGTCGGGTTGCGGCCGGGCGTGCAGCTCGCCGACCGCAGCGCGCAGGTAGAGGCCGCTGCCGCCTGCGAACACGGGCCGGCGCCCGCGGGCGATCACGTCGTCGGCTGCTGCGTGTGCCAGCGCCCCGAACTCGGCCACCGAGCCCTCGTGACCCAGCGGCCAGATGCCCACCAGGTGGTGCCGCACGGCGGCGAGCTCAGCGGCAGACGGCTGGTTGGTGAGGACAGGCAGGCCGCGGTAGGCCTGCATGGCGTCGCACGAGAGGATCTCGCCGTTCAGCCGGGTGGCCAGCTCGAGTGCCACCGCGCTCTTGCCCGACGCCGTCGGGCCGAAGATCGCGATTGCGGGCAGCATTGATCAGACCGCGGCGGGCGCGTGCACCCGGCCGGCCAGCGTCTGGCTGGTGGAGCGGTCGATGACCACGTCCACGAGGTCGCCCGCTGCCGCGTCGCCGTGGAAGTTGACGGCCTTGTTGCCGCGCGTGCGCCCGCGGAGCACCTCGGGATCCGTACGGCTCGGCCCCTCGACGAGCACCTCCTGCACGGTGCCGATGAGGGCCTGGTTTCGCAGCGCAGCGTGGTGCTGCACCAGATCGACGAGCCGCTGGATGCGCTCCTTCTTGACCTCGTCGGGCACCTGGTCGTCCATCCGGGCGGCCTCGGTGCCGCGGCGCGGCGAGAACACGAAGGTGAACGCGTGGTCGTAGCCGATCTCGTCGTAGAGCGAGAGCGTGTCCTCGAAGTCGGCGTCGGTCTCGCCCGGGAAGCCGACGATGATGTCGGTGGTGAGCGCGATCTGGGGCATGGCCGCGCGGATGTCGCCGACCAGCTTGATGTAGCGCTCGCGGGTGTAGGTGCGGCGCATGGCCTTGAGCACGCGGGTGGAGCCCGACTGCACCGGCAGGTGCAGCTGCTCGCACACCGCGTCGCACTCGGCCATGGCGGCGATCACGTCGGCGCGCATGTCCTTGGGGTGCGGGCTCGTGTAGCGGATGCGGCCGATGCCGTCGATCGCGTCGAGCCCGCGCAGGAGCTTCGCGAAGCTCGTGTCGATCGCCGGGCGCAGGTCGCGGCCGTAGGCATTCACGTTCTGGCCGAGCAGCGTGAGCTCGATGACGCCGTCATCGGCGAGCGCCGAAGCCTCGGCGAGCAGGTCGGCCGGCAGGCGGCTGTTCTCGCGGCCGCGGACGGCGGGGACGATGCAGTAGGCGCAGTTGCAGTTGCAGCCGGTCGAGATCTGGAGCCAGGCCTGGTGCTCGCGGTCGCGCTTGAGGGGCAGCTCGCCGGCAAAGTTGTCGAACGTGGAGAAGTGCCCGCGCGGGATGGCGCCGCCGGCGGTGATGTACTCGCCCAGGCGGTGGATGTTTCCCGGGCCGAAGGCGAAGTCGACGAACGGGTACTCCTCGAAGAGCGTGTCCTTCATCGACTCCGACCAGCAGCCGCCGACGACGATGAGCTTGTCGGGATCGCGCTGCTTGGCGACGCGCGCGTTCATGAGGTGCTGGACGAGGCGCTCGTCGGCCTTCTCGCGGATGGTGCACGTGTTGAAGACGATGACGTCCGCGTCGGAGGCGTCCTGCGCCTCCCCCAGCCCCGACGACTCGAGCAGGCCCTTGATGCGCTCGGAGTCGTGCACGTTCATCTGGCAGCCGAAGGTTGTGACCGAGTACGTCCGCATCCGCCGAACTGTACCCGGTGAATAAACGGTGCCAGGCACTAAATATTCACGGCAGCACGAGCTCCCCGCCCGATGTGCCCACGGCAAAACGGTGCAGGCCCGGCCGTCCGCCGACGAATCGTATTTCCAGCTCGGTGTCACCGATCCAGCGGCGCAGCTCGGGTTCGTCGCCTCCGACCTCGACCCAGGTGATACCCGCCGGGTCACAGGTGTGTGCGGCCGCCGCGAATCGCTCCTGATTGCCGGTGACCCGCTCCCCATGAGAGCGGCCGTATCGGATGAAGAACGGCAGGTCGTCGTCCTGGGGGCTGACCGACTTCCAGCCGCCACGCGATCCGTCCTCGAGCTCGACGGTTCCATCGTGAATCGCGATACCGGTGCGCGAGGACACCGACTCAATGTCGTCCACCTCGATCGACCATCCGAGCAGCGGCTCCCTCCGGGCGACCGCCGCAGCCACATCTGCACCCCACTCGAGCGACGTGTCGTAGGCCTGGAGCAGCTCGATGTACTGCGTCGGCGCGATCGGAATGACTCGGGTCAGCGTGCCTTGGGGGTGCCGCCCCTCGCCCGACCAGCCAAGTCCGTGAAGGCGCCGGAACTCATCGCTCGCGGAGTCGAGGTCGGCGACAGCCCACGGGATGTGATCGAACCACACCGTTCGACCATAGCGTGAATAACCAGTGCCTGGCACCGTCTATTCAGAGCCGGTCTTCACCACCACCGGTACTCGTCAGTGCGCTGGGCGGGAGCGGTTCGAGAGCGACTGCAGGATCAGCAGCAGCACCACCGCGCCGAGCACCGAGCCCAGAAGGCCCGCCGAGCCGCGCAGGCCGGCGATGTGGAGCACGATCGTCGCGAGCTCCGCCCCGACGATGCCGATCACGACGGTGATCAGCACCCCGCGCGGGTGGTCACCGGGCACGATCAGACGAGCGATCGCACCAACCATCAAGCCGAGTAGAGCCGCCCAGACAATCCACATCCGGCTGATTCTACAATCAGGCGACCCGCCACTGCTCCAGACGATCGAAGTCCGGCTCGATCCCGAGGCCCGGGCCGGGAGGCGGCACGATGGTGCCGTCGGGGGCGATCTCGACCGGGGCCGGGAGGAGCCAATCGCGCGCAGCGGCGCTCCACTCGGGCGGATCGAACGGCACCTCCACGTACGTCCCCGCCGAGAACGCGAGCGCAGCATGCAGGTTGACCACCAGCCCGTAGCCGTTCGACCACGTGTGCGGCGACCACGCCCGGCGGTAGAGGTCAGCAAGCGCCGACACCTGCCGGCAGCCGCCGATCCCGCCCGCCAGCATCACGTCGGTCTGGATCACGTCCACCCCGCCCCGCACCACCAGATCCCGCGCCTCAGCGGCGCTACGCACCATCTCCCCGGCCGCGATCCGCAGATCGGTGCGGCGGCGAAGCGCGGCATATCCGTCGATGTCGTCGGTCGCCAGCGGCTCCTCCAGCCAGTACACGCCCAGCGGCTCGAGCGCCCGGGCGCACTGCGCTGCCTCGGCGACGTCCCAGCGCGGCCGCAGATCACCCGGCATCCGCCACCCCTGGTTGGCGTCCACCATGATCTCCATGCCGGTGCCGACGGCGTCGCGCACCTGCGCCACGGCCTCGACGTCGGTGCGCCAGTCGCCCAGGCCGAAGCGGAGCTTCATCGCCCCGACGCCGGCATCGCGCAGCGCCACCGCCCGCCGGGCGCGCTCGGCCGGCTCCACCATGTGCGCTGCCGAGGCGTATGCGAGCAGGCGCTCCGAGCGTCCGCCGAGGAGCCTCCAGAGCGGCTGCCCTGAGGCCCGGCCGACGACGTCCCACACCGCGGCCTCGAGCGTCCACGGGCGGGCCGCGTGGAAGTCCACCGTCTCGCAGATGCCGCGGATCACCTCCGTGCGGAACGGGTCGAGGCCCACCACGAGGCGCTCCAGCTGCGCCCGGTCGGGGAGCGCGTCGCCGCTGGCGTGGCCGGTGACGCCCTCATCGGTGGTCACCGAGACGATGGTGGCCTCCTGAAAGCGGCGCGGCTCGGGATCCCACGCGGCGCTGAGCGGCGGGTCGATGGGATGGCGATAGACGCGGGTCTCGACCGCCGTGATCCGCACCGCTAGCTCGTTTCGTAGAAGACGTTCGTGGCGGTGTTTCGCAGCTCGAGCAGCTCCTTGATGCGCGAGTCGCGGTCGCGGTTGAACGCGTCCTCGATCGCCCGGTACGTCGCCTCGCGGTTGGCCGCGCGCACGGCCACCTTGTCGGTGGCGTCGGGATCGACCCACACGGCTACGAGCAGCACGAGGTCGTCGACGATGCTGCGGGCGATCACGCCGCTCGCCACGGCGTCCATCACGCCCGAGCCGATGCCGAGCTGGGCCGCGCCCCACGTCAGCAGGGAGTGCAGCTCCTCCGTGGCCGTGGCCTTGTTGAGCACGATGGTCGCGGGTCGCACCGCGAAGCCCGCGCCGAGGCAGCAGACCACCGGGGCGTGTCCCGGCCCGGGAACGGCAAACGCCGTTGCGGCTGCCGCTGCGGTGGGTGATCCGCGCCGTGCGATGGCCACGTTGATGTGGCTGCCGTTGGGGATGTCACCGGCCCACGCCTCGCCGATGCTCCCGTCGATCTCGTCCAGCTTCAGGGGAGTCATGTGCGCAGGCTACTCCGGCACGGCCGCAGCCGCGGCGGGCTCCGCCTGCATCCGCCGGAGGTCCTCGAGCGGGATGTGACAGCGCATCGCGTGGCCCGGCTCAGCCTCGGCCAGCGGCGGCTCGGTGGTCTCGCAGATCTCACCGATCTTGCGCGGGCAGCGCGTGTGGAACACGCACCCGGAAGGCGGATCGGCCGGGCTCGGGATCTCGCCCTCGAGCCGGATGCGGTCGCTATCGGTGTCGTCCAGCGTCGGCACCGCGGAGAGCAGCGCCTCGGTGTACGGGTGGTGCGGTGCCGAGAACACGGCCTGGGCCTCGCCCAGCTCCATCACGCGGCCCAGGTAGAGCACGCAGATGCGATCCGACAGGTAGCGCACCACGCCCAGGTCGTGGCTGATGAAGAGGTAGGCCACGCCCTCCTTGCGCTGCAGCTCGTAGAGCAGGTTCAGGATCGCGGCCTGCACCGACACGTCGAGCGCCGAGGTGGGCTCGTCGCACACCACCAGGCGCGGATTCCCGGCGAAGGCGCGCGCGATGGCCACGCGCTGCTTGAGGCCGCCGGAGAGCTGCACCGGGCGCATGCCGAGGTAGCGGTCGGCCAGCTTCACCGAGCGGGTGAGCTCCACCAGCCGGTCGTCACGGGCCTTGCCCGTGAGGCCGCCGAGCTTCGAGAGCGATCGGCCGACGAGCTTTCGCACCGTGTGGCGGCGGTTGAGCGCCGAGTCGGGGTTCTGGAACACGATCTGCATGGCCTTGACCTGATCGCCCGTGCGTTTCTTGGTGCTGCCGGCAAGCGGCGCCTCGTCGAGCTCGAGCACGGAGCCCTCGTCGGGCGAGATGATGCCGAGGAGCAGCCGCGCCAGGGTGGTCTTGCCGCTGCCCGACTCGCCCACGAGGCCCAGCGTCTCGCCCTCGCGGATCTCCATCTCAACGCCCGCGAGCGCGTGGATGTCGGTTCCCGAGATGCGGAACGTCTTGGAGAGCCCGCGTGCGCTCAGAAGGGGTTTGAGGTCGCGCACAGGGGCTTCGGTGAGCTCCTCGCCCTCGACGTGTGGCAGCGTGGGCGCCTTCTCGTAGTAGTGGCAGCGTGAGCCGCGCACGGGGCTCACCTCGTACATCGGCGGGTGCTCGGTACGGCAGCGATCCTGCACCAGCGCGCAGCGGTCGGCGAAGATGCATCCCGTGATCTCGGCGCCCGGCGGCGGCAGGAATCCGGGGATGGTGTCGAGCCAGCCGTCGGCCTTCAGCTTGCCCCGCCGCGGGATGCAGCGAAGGAGGCCCACCGTGTAGGGGTGCCGCGGCTCGTGGAACACCTCGGCCGCAGGCCCCTGCTCCACCATCTCGCCCGCGTAGAGCACTCCCACGCGATCGCACATCTTCGCGATCACGCCCAGGTTGTGGCTGATGAAGAGGAGCGACGTCGAGAGCTCCTTGCGCAGCGCCGAGACCAGGTCGAGCACCTCGGCCTCGACCGTTGCATCGAGCCCGGTGGTGGGCTCGTCCAGGATCAGGAGCGCCGGCTCGACGGCCAGCGCCATCGCGATCACCACGCGCTGCTGCATGCCGCCGGAGAGCTGGTGCGGATAGCGCTGCATGACGTTCCCGGGATCGGAGATGCGCACGCGCCGGAGCGCCTCCTCCGCGCGATCGAGCGCCTCCTTGCGGGCGGCGCCCGCCACCTCGAACACCTCGGCCACCTGCCGGCCGATGCGGATCGACGGGTTGAGCGCGCGCGACGGATCCTGGTACACCATCGAGACGCTCCGCGACCGCAGCCGGCGAAGCTCCGCCTCGCCCAGGTCGTACGGGTTCTGGCCGTCGATGAGGATCGAGCCGCCGGACACGCGCCCGTTCCGCGAGAGGTAGCGCACCAGCGCCAGCGCGACGGTTGACTTGCCGCAGCCGGACTCCCCCACCAGGCCGAACGACTCGCCCTTGCCCACCGCGAACGAGATCCCGCGGATGGCAGCCCGGTCGTGGCCGCGCACGCGGTAGGTGATCTCAAGCTCGTCAACCGCGAGGGCGGCCGTCTGCACGTCGATCTGCGGGACGCTCACTGGTCGACCACGCTCTCGATGGCGTCGGCGACGAGGTTCACAGCGATCACCAGCGACGCGATGGCGGCGGCGGCGAACAGCACCTCCCACCAGTACCCGGCCGAGACCACCGAGATGTTGGCGCTGATGTCACCGCCCCAATCGGGCGTGGGCGGCTGGATGCCGAGGCCGAGGAAGTCGAGCGTCGCGATGGTGAACACCGCGTAGCCGAGGCGCACGGTGAACTCGACGATCACCGGCGGCATGACGTTCGGCAGGAGCTCGGAGATCATGATGTAGAGCGCTCCCTCACGCCGCAGCTGGGCCGCCGGTGATGTAGTCGAGCTCGCGCTCCTGGATCACGGCCGTGCGGACGGTGCGGGCGATGAGCGGCGTGAAGATGGCCGCGATGCAGATGGTGTCGGTGAGGTTCGAGGGGCCGAGCGCGGCGATCACGAGCACTGCGGTGACGATCACCGGCAGCGCCAGGAGCGCGTCCATGAACCGGCCGATGCCCTCGTCCACCCAGCCGCGCATGTAGCCGGTGAGCAGGCCGATGAAGGTGCCGAGGATCGTGCCGATGAGGGTGGCGAAGAACGCCACGATCAGCACCACGCGAACGCCCGTGATCACGCGCGAGAACACGTCCTGGCCCAGCTGGTCGGTACCGAACCAGTACGTCCCGTTGGGCGCCGTGTCGGTGTGCAGCAGATCCTGGGCGAACGGGCTGTGCGGCACGATCCGGTAGCCGAAGATCGCGCAGACGATCCAGAAGATCAGGATCGCCGACCCGATGATGAAGCTCTTGGACTTCCGAAGCTCCGCCCACTGCTCGCGCCGGATCTGGGCGGCGTCGGAGTCGACCGAGCCGGCCGGGTCCACGACTGCAGCGGGATCCAGTGGCACCGTGCTCACTGGTCACTTCCCAGCCGCAGCCGCGGGTTGAGCAGCGTGTAGACGATGTCTGCGATGAGCGTTGCGATGAGGTAGACGACGCCGATGGTGAGCACGCACGCCTCGAGCATCGGGAAGTCCTTGTCCTGCGCCGCCTTGAATGTGAGCGAGCCGATGCCGCTGTAGTGGAAGAGGTACTCCACCACCAGTAGGCCGCCGATGAGGTAGCCGACCTGGGTGGCCACCACCGTGATGGTCGGAAGGAGCGCGTTTCGCAGCACGTGGCGGCGGACGACCGTCCTAGTCGGGAGTCCCTTTAGCACGGCCGTGCGCGTGTAGTCGGCGTCGAGCGCGGCGATGGTGCCCGCGCGCGCCATCCGCATGATGTAGCCGAAGAGCACGCATGCGATCGCGAGGGCGGGCATGATCAGGTGGAAGATCTGCGTGCCGATGCCGGCACCCGCATCCGTGGAAGCCTGTACCGGCAGCACGTCCAGCCAGATGCCGAAGATCAGGATGAGGAACACACCCGAGACGAACTCGGGCAGGCCCAGCAGCGAGAGCCCGAACATGCTGATCGACCGGTCGGCCCACCCGCCCGAGTTGAGCGCCGCCACCACCCCCGCGAGGATCGCCAGGGGCACGCAGATGAGGAACGCGACGATCGCGAGCTTCAGCGAGTGCGAGAGCGCGCTCGTGACGAACGGCTTGATGGGCTGCTGGTAGGTGTAGGACGTGCCCATGTCCCCGTGCAGGAGGCCGCTGATCCAGTCCTTGTACTGGGTCACGAGCGGCCGGTCCACCCCGAGCTGGTGATCGAGCTTCTCCACCGCCGCCGGGTTCGCCAGATGACCGAGGATCTGCCGCCCCGGATCACCCGGCAGCTTCTGACCGGCCAGGAAGATGATCACCGAGAGGATCCAGAGAGTCACCAGGGCCAGAAGCACCCGCTTGAGGATGTAGAGCGCCATGTCAGTGCTCCGGCTAGGCCCCCACGGTTCCGGCGCCGTGCAGGAAGATCTGGCCCATTCCGGTGTTCACCACACCGCCGATGGTCTTCTTCGAGACCGTGATGGCATCGAACCAGTACGGGATGATGAGCGGCGTCTCGTCCAGCAGCAGGCGCTGGATCTTGCCCGCCACCGTCTTCTGCGTCTGGAAGTCGATCGCCTCGGTGTACTGGCTTGCGAGCGCGTCGTACTGCGGGTTCTTGAAGTGCGCCGCATTCCACGTGCCGTCCGAGCGCAGCGGTGCGTTCAGGAACACGTTGGGCACGCCGCGGGCGCCGTAGTCGACGAGGCTCATCTCACCGTCGAGCCAGTCGGACTTGCCGTAGACGGCGTCGCCGTAGTACTTGGCCTGGTTCTCGACGTGCAGGTTGATGTTGATGCCGACCTGCGCACCTGCCTGCTTCACGATCTGGGCGAGATCGGGGATCTCCTCGTAGATCTCGGCGTAGAGGTCGGTGGTGAAGCCGCTGGCGACGCCTGCGTCCGAGAGGAGCTGCTTTGCCTGGTCGATGTCCTGCTTTCGCTGCGGCACCGACTTGTCGGTGGAGCGGAAGCTGGGGGCAAACGGGTTGTCGTTGCCGAGCTGCGCATAGCCCTTGAAGAGCGCCTGGGAGATCTGCGGGCGGTTCAGGGTGAGCGCCATGGCCTGGCGGACGCGCTTGTCCGTCCACGGCTTCATGTCGTTTCGCATCGAGAGCTCGCGGTGCTGGGACGACGGCACCGACCACACGTGGTAGGAGCTGTTGTTGAGCACGGCCTCGGCGCCCTGCGGGACGATCTGGTTGACGACGTCCACGTCGCCACCCAGGAGCGCGTTGATCTGCGGCTGCTGCGTGTCGTAGAAGATGTGCTGCAGGCCGGCGGGAAGCGGCTTTCCGCCCCAGTACGACGGGTTGGACGTGAACGTCGCGCCCTGCTTGGCGTGGTAGGCGACCAGCTTGAACGGGCCGGTGCCGACGAACGTGCTCTGCCACTTCGTGTAGTCGGTGTTGGCAGGCACGATGATCAGGTTGTAGTTGTCCGACGAGAGCAGGTACGGGAAGTTGCCGTTGGGCGCCTGCAGGTGGAAGGCGACCGTCATGTCGTCCACCTTCTTGACGCCGTCCTTCACGAGCACGCCCTGGAACGCAGAGGTCGCGTTGACCGGGTTCTTGGGGTCGGTCTGCGACTGGATCGAGTAGACCACGTCGTCGGCCGTCATCGCCGCGCCATTGTTGAAGGTCACTCCCGGGCGCAGCTTGTACGTCCACACGTCGCCATTCTCGTTCGGCGTGAACTTGGTGGCGAGCATCGGCTGGAGGATGTCCGTGCGCGGGTTGTTGAACGAGAGGAACTCGCCCGACTGCTGCAGCATCGTCAGGCCGCCCTCGTCGGCGATCGTGAGGGGGTTGATGTCGCCGGTGGGCACAACGCCGCCGATCTTGATGGTCGCGCCCGCCTTCGGAAGCTCCGAGGTGGTCGCGCTCGAGCCGCTGGACGACGAGCTGCTCGAGTTCGCGCCGCCGCATGCAGTGACGATGGCTCCGAGGAGCGGGATCGAGAGGCCGATCACCGATCCGCGGCGGAGGAAGTCCCGCCGGCTCAACTGGCCCGAGACCAGACCGTCGATCAGGTTGTTTTCCAGATCGCTGCGGTTGCGGCGCAGCTCATCGAGCTCGTGAGGATTCCGTTCCATGGTCGCCTCTTTCTGTGAGTAGATGTTGCTGCCGGGCAATTTGTCGGATGCGGGATCTTTTCCTACCGGCCGGGTGATGTCAAGGGTTTGTGAAACTCATGTGACGTCGATCAGGGTGCGCGCGCCGTGCCCGGCGAGCATGTCCCCGAAGGCTTCGTTGATGCGGTGCAGCGGGTAGGTCGAGCCCTTCAGCCGGTCGAGGTCGAGCTTGCCGCTCATGTAGAGGTCGAGCACCATGGGCATGTCCAGGTGCGGCCGGCACGAGCCGTAGAGGCTGCCGGTGACGATCTTCTCGTCGCGCACCAGGTCGGCTCCCGGGAGCTCGACGGTGGCTCCCAGCGGAGGCACGCCGATGCAGACGATGGTGCCGCCGCGGGCGACTGCGGGCCAGAGCGCCGATGCCATCCCCCGTGCCCCCGAGGCCTCGAATCCGTAGCCCGCGCCGCGCCCTGCGGTGAGGTCGCGCACGGCCTCGGCGGGATCCACCTGGGTGGGATCGACGGTATGGGTGGCGCCCAGCTCGAGGGCCAGCTCGCGGCGATCGGGGTTGGGATCGACGGCGACGATGATGCTCGCCCCCACCAGCTTGCACGCCTGGATGGCCGAGAGGCCCACGCCGCCGGCGCCGAACACGACGACCGAGCCGCCCGTGCGGACCATCGCGCGGTTCAGGACGGCGCCGATGCCCGTCATCACCGCACAGCCGACGAGCGCTGCGATCTCGAACGGCGCGTCGCGGCGGATGCGCACGCAGCTTGCCTCCGGCACCACCGTGCGCTCGGCGAAGGTCGAGAGAAACGAGTAGTGATGGATGGGCACGCCGTCGAGCGAGAGCCGGGTGGATCCGTCGAGCAGCGTGCCGGCCAGGAGCGCCGGTGCCGCGGCCTCGCAGAGGCTGGGCCGCCCGCCCACGCAGGGGCCGCAGCGCCCGCAGGCGGGCAGCCACGAGAGCACCACGTGATCGCCCGGCGCCACGGACGTGACGCCGTCGCCGACGCTCTCCACCACGCCCGCGCCCTCGTGGCCGAGGACGGCCGGGAGCGGGCTTGGCGTGTCGCCGGTGACCGTGTTCCAGTCGCTGTGACAGACCCCGCTTGCGCGGAGGTCCACGCACACCTCGCCGGGGCCCGGAGGCGCCAGATCAACCTCGACGACATCAAAACCGGAGTTGGGCTCCCGGAGGACCGCTGCAAGCATGTCGCAGAGGGTACCCGATCCTCCGGACTGCTCAGACTCCGGCGCCCAGCTCCTCCACGTAGGTGGCCGAGCGGCGCGCCAGGCGGCCGTCCGCACCCTCCTCGTAGTAGCCCATGCGCCAAAGCGGCGGCGAGTAGAGGTGCAGCGACGTCGCGGCCTGCTCGCCCGCGTGGCGGACGTTGTGGATGCGCGATGCGTCGAACGTGAAGCTCTGGCCGGTCTGGTAGGTGTCCACGTCCAGCTCGGGCCGGCCCATCACCAGCCGCTCCTCGGCGATGGAGCCGCGCACCACGCGCACTGCGCCGCACGAGAGGTCGTGGTCGTGCAGGCCGGTGTCGTGCGAAGGCATCCAGCAGATGAGCCACACCTCGATGTGGTGGTCGCGCCGCAGCCGCACGTAGTGGCGCTTGAGCGGCGTGTGCTCCTCGAGCGGCGACCACAGATCGTCACGATCGCCCAGATCGGCGGCGAGCGCCGAGAGCTCGGCGGGCTCGAGGTCGCGGTCGGGGATCGCGCGCTCGCTCAGCCACCGGTCGATGCCGGACAGGGTGTCGTCGCTCATGGTTCACCTCCGTTGGTTGCGAGCAGCCGGGCGGGGTTCTGCTCGAGGATGAGATCGGCCGCGCCTGGGCCGAGGCCGTCCACCGCGCGGCGGGTGGGCTCGGTGTCGATCACGGCGTGGTCGCTGCCGTACACCACCTGTTCGGCGCCGTAGGTCGACAGCGTGAGCTCGATCGCCTCCCGGCCGTGGCTCGCGGTGTCGAAGAAGATGTTCTGGTCGATGGATCCCGGGTCGCCGCTGAACACGCTGCGGCGGTGCTCGAGGAACGGCGCGCCGCCGGCCATGATCGCCCAGACGGTGCGAAGCTCCGGGTAGCGGGCCGCGCCGTTTGCCCGCCAGGTGTAGAACGCGCGCTGCGACCACGCCGGGTACTGGCCGAGCGACGTCCACCACCCCGGCAGGTCGCCGGCGGCCGGATCGCGCGGCGTCCACGGGGCGGGCCCGGGATGGACGAAGAGCGGCCGCCCGCTGGCCTGGGCGATCTCGAGGAGCGGTGCTGCGTGCTCGAGCCCCGCCTCGGTCGCGATCAGCTCGGACGGCACGGAGAGACCGACGAACCCGTCATCGAGCCGCCGGCGAAGGCCCTGGAGCGAGCCCGGGACGTCGTCGAGCACCACCGCGGCGAGTGCGACGAACCGCCCGCCCGAGCTCGCGCACCACGTCCGCGATGCCCTCGTTGTATGCATCGACCAGCGGCGCTGCCTCGGCCGCGGGGAGCGCCTCACACCCCACCGGTGAGGAGATCGAGAGCACCGCGACGTCGATCTCCTGGCGGTCGAGGTCGGCGATGCGGCGGGTGAGCTCGTGCCGGGTGAGGTCGGTCGCACAGCTCGGCTCCCACGCGAGCTCGAGCAGCCTCGCCGGGCCGGATCCGTTCAGGCAGGGGGCCTCAGAGCGGCGGGCGAGCTCGGCGAGGAGCGGTTCGGGCCAGAGATGCTGGTGGAAGTCGATGCGCGCGATGCTTGCGCCTCCGGGGGTCTTGTGAAACGATTAACAGATCATGCCCGATTCTGCGGTCAAACGCAAACGTCCAACACTCAAGGATCTGGCCGAGCTCACGGGCCTCTCCCCTGCGGGAGCCCACTACGCGCTGCGGGGCGAGCGCGTCTCGGCCGAGACCTCGGCACGGGTGCGCGCCGAGGCCCGGAGGATCGGGTTTCGCTCGGATCCCGTCGCCCGCGCGCTGCGCGGCGGCTCGAGCGGGCTCGTGGGCGTGGTCGGCGGGAGCCTCAACGACTACTGGCACCAGGACTTCGCTGCAGAGCTCGGCCGCGAGCTGCGCGAGGACGGCCGCCAGATGCTGCTCGCCGGCGCCGGGGGCAGCCACCGAAACCAGATCCAGGTCGCCACCCGGCTGATGGATCACCGCATCGACGGCCTCGTGGTGCTGCCCGTCGATCCGCTCTCGCCCGACTGGCGCGCGGTGGTCGAGCGCATTCCCACCGTGGCCGTGGGCGCGGCGCTTCCGCCGCCGTCAGGCTCTGTACGGTTCGATGCGGCTGCCGGGCGGCGGCTGATGACCGAGCACCTCCACGGCCTCGGGCATCAGCGCGTGCTGGTGATGAGCCCTGGGCCCCACGTGCACCCCGAGCCCGACGAGACGGCCGTCATCGAGTGCGGCTTCTCGATGGCCGAGGCGACAGCATCAGCGGTGACCGCGCTGAGCGCGGCCGACCGCCCCACGGCGGTGTTTGCGCTCACCGATGCGATCGCCTGCGGCGTCTATGCCGCGTGCGGCCGGCTGGGGCTGGGCGTGCCCGGCGATGTGAGCGTCGCGGGCTTCGACGACCACCCCCTCTCGGCCCTGCTCGCGCCCGCGCTCACCACCGTCGGCTGGGACACGCCGCGGGCGGCGGCCACCGCCGCGCGGATCCTGAACAGGGCGTTCACCGGCGGATCACAGCCCGCATCGGTCGAGTTTCCCCCCACGCTGGTGCTGCGCGACTCGACGGGGCCGGCGTGAAGCTCGAGCTGGTGCGCGGCGACATCACGCTGCAGGTGGTGGACGCGATCGTGAACGCCGCGAACCCGGCGCTGGCCGGCGGCGGCGGGGTTGACGGCGCGATCCATCGCGCGGGCGGCCCGGCGATCATGGAGGAGTGCCGCCGCGCCGGTGGCTGCAGGCCGGGCGATGCCGTTGCGACGGGCGCAGGCGATCTGCAGGCGCGCTACGTGATCCACGCCGTCGGCCCCGTGTGGCGGGGCGGCAAGGAGAGCGAGCCCGAGCTCCTTGCGTCGGCCTATCGGCGCTCGGTCGAGACCGCGGCCGGGCTCGGCTGCCAATCGGTCGCGTTTCCGTCGATCTCGACCGGCATCTACGGGTTTCCGGTGACGCGGGCATCCACCATCGCCCTGGCGTCGGCCTGGGCCGCCGGCCAGCGCGCGCCCGGCGTGGGCCTGATCCGCTTCGTGCTCTTCTCCGACGACGATCTGGCGGCGTACCGGGCCGCGCAGGCGAAGCTCAGCCTATCGGCGTAGCCGCCGGCGCTTGCGCGGGAGCGAGAGCGTGAACGTCGACCCCTCCCCCGGCTCGCTCGTGACGGTCAGCCGGCCGCCGAGCGCGGATGCCAGCTCGCGCGCGATGGAGAGCCCCAGGCCGGTGCCGCCCTCACCCCGCCGGCTGTAGAACGGGTGGAACACGGCCTCGTGGTCGGACGGCGAGATGCCCGGGCCGGTATCGGTCACCGTGATCGCGGCGACGCCGCTCGAGGTGATGCAGGCGAGCTTCACCGAGCCGCCGCGCGGCGTCCAGCGGAAGGCGTTGTCCAGGAGGTTGTTGACGATCTGAAGCACGCGGTCGCCGTCGGTGATCACCGTGGGCGCTGCAGCGGTGGTGGTGTCGAAATCGACCTCGTTGGCGCGGGCGATCTCGCGGAAGCCGGCGGCGGCCTGCTCGAGGAGCGCCTCGAGGCCGACCTCCTCCTGCACCACCCTGAACTGGTGGGCCTCCAGGCGGGTCAGGTCGAGCAGGTCGTTCACGAGCCGCTCGAGCCGGCGCACCTCCTCGTTCACCGCCGTGAGCGAGTCATCCATGTCCTCGGGCTCGACGATGCCCTCCGAGACCGCCTGCACGTGGCCCGAGATGGCGGTGAGAGGCGTGCGCAGCTCGTGGGTGACGCGCATCAGGAAGTTCCGCTCGAGCTCGTCGATCTCGCGGAGGCGGTCCACCATGCCCTGGAACCGCGTGGCGAGCTGGCCGAGCTCGTCGTCGGAGGTCTTCTCGGAGACGACGTTCACATCCAGATCGCCGCGGGCCACGCGGTCGGCCGCCGTGCCGATGAGCGTGAGCGGCCGCGTGATGCGGCGCGAGACGAACGTGGCCAGCACGAACGCCACTGCAAGGCCAATCAGCGTGCCGATGATGACCAGGCCGAGGACGTTCTTCCACGCGTTGTTCACGTCGGTCAGGGGCTTGGCGAGGACGACGAGGCCGATCGGGTTGCCGTTGCCGTAGACCGGTGCGGCCACGCCGATGAGCTTGCCGCTCTCGGGAGCGTCCATCGAGTGGAACTCCACCACCTTGCGGTCGTTCTCCTTGAGCGTCGTCACGGTCTCCGGCGGGATGTTCCCCTTCGCCGGATTGGGGTTCTGGGCACCCTGGCCGTTGAACATCTGCGGGCCGGTGAAGTAGAGGTGTGCGGCCGTCGCCTCCTCGAAGTCCGAGGGCGAGACCAGCTGCACCTGCTTCTGCTTGTTGTACACCGAGTCCCACGCGTGGCCGTAGTAGGCGGCGACGCCGTTGACCTGCATCGTGAGGGTCTTCACGGTCTGGTCGCGGCTGTAGGACTGGTAGAGGCTCACGACCACCGCCCCGGCGATCACTGTCGCGAGGAGCAGCGTGCCGACGAAGAGGAATGCGAGTCGGGCCCTAAGTGAGCGAAGCATCGTCTGCGACTTTGTATCCGACGCCCCAGACGGTGGCTACCGGACAGTCGTCGCCGAGCTTACGCCGGAGTTGGCGCACGTGCACGTCCACGGTGCGGGTATCGCCCGCGAAGGTGTAGCCCCACACCCGCTCGAGCAGCTGGTCTCGGGTGAGGACGAGACCGCGGTGATCGAGCAGCTCCCACAGCAGGTCGAACTCCTTCGGCGCGAGCTGCACCTGCTCCCCCCGGACGGTCACCTCGCGGCGGCCGGCGTCGATGCGCACGTTGCCGTGCTCCATCGCGGCCTCCTGCGGGCGCCGGGCGGTGGTCGCCGACCGGCGGAGGATGGTCTTGATGCGGGCAACCAGCTCACGCGGGTTGAACGGCTTGGTCAGGTAGTCGTCCGCCCCCACCTCCAGGCCGACGATCTTGTCCACGTCGTCGTCGCGGGCGGTGAGCATCAGGATCGGCACGTCCGAGGTGGTGCGGATCTGGCGGCAGATCTCGAGCCCGTCCATGTCGGGCAGCATGAGATCGAGCACCATCAGGTCGGGCTTGACGCTCTCGAACTTCGCGAGGGCTTCCGCGCCGTCGCGAGCGATATCAACCGCGTAGCGCTCTTTTTTCAGATACATCGAGACGAACGAGGCAATGTTGCGTTCGTCTTCGACGATCAGAATTTTTTCCGCCAAGGTTTACCACCGGACTGCGTACGTGTGGGGGGAGTGCGACCACGCTCTGCGTGAACCGTTGTTCAGAGTGTAGACGCCCGACCCACGCAGGGTAACGCTCGCGCGGGCGGTCGAACCGAAGTTCGAGATCTGCCCCTGGATGCGTACCCAGAACGCTCCGGTGCCGGTGAACGACATGCGCTTCCCGGTGTAGACCATGGCATGCAGCGATCGGTTCCAGTGGTGCCTCGACGCGCCGTGCACCTTCGTGCGGCCGTACCGGATGGCGATGGAACCGTGGTTGACGGTTGCAAAGCCGATGCCGCTCGTCGCGCGCTCGGTGATGGTGCCCGTGCCGTGCGCCGAGACGTACCCGCAGTTGGTGCAGTTCGCCAGAAGCTGCCTCGGCGATGCTGTCGCGACCGAGGCCGCAGTGCCGAGCGCCAGGAGGCTTACCACCAGTAGACCCGTGACCCTTCTCATGATTCTCAGTATTGGCGAGGGTGTGCGATCCGTCTACAGCCGTGCTGTAAGGCTTCTGTAAATCCCCTCACGTGGCGATCTCGGTGGCTCGTGACTCGCGGATGACGGTGACCTTGATCTGCCCCGGGTACTCGAGGTTGTCCTCGATCTCGCGGGCGATCTCCTGGCTCAGGAGCACCGCCGTGTCGTCGTCGATCTCCTCGGGCCGCACCATCACGCGCACCTCGCGTCCCGCCTGCATCGCATAGCAGCGCTCGACGCCGTTCTTGGAGGTCGCGATCTCCTCGAGCGCTTCCAGCCGCTGGATGTAGTTCTCGAGGTTCTCGCCGCGGCCGCCGGGGCGCGATGCCGACACCGCGTCGGCCGCGATCACGAGCACCGCCTCGACGGTCTGGGGCTCCACGTCGTAGTGGTGGGCCTCAATTGCGTGGCACACGCTGGGGCTCTCGCGATAGCGCTTGGCGAGCTGTGCCGAGATGACGGCGTGCGGGCCTTCCACCTCATGGGTGACGGCCTTCCCGAGGTCGTGCAGGAGCGCCGCACGGCGGGCCGTCTTCTGGCTCGCGCCGAGCTCCGCCGCCATGATGGCCGCCAGGTGGGCGCACTCCACCGAGTGCTTCAGCACGTTCTGGCCGTAGGAGGTGCGGTAGTGGAGCCGGCCGAGCACCTTGATGAGCTCCGGGTGCAGGCCGTGCACGTTTGCCTCGAGCGATGCCCGCTCCCCCGCCTCGACGATCTTCTGCTCGATGTCGGTCTTGGCCTGGTGGTACATCTCCTCGATGCGCGAGGGATGGATCCGGCCGTCGGCGATGAGGCTCTGGATGGTAAGCCGGGCGATCTCGCGGCGCACCCCGTCGAACGCCGAGAGCACGACTGCCTGCGGCGTGTCGTCGATGATGATGTCAACGCCGGTGAGGTTCTCGAGCGCGCGGATGTTTCGCCCCTCGCGGCCGATGATCCGGCCCTTCAGGTCGTCCGACGGCAGCTGGACGACCGACACCGTGGTCTCGGCCGTATGCCCCGAGGCGACCCGCTGGATCGCGACCGAGAGGATGTTGCGGGCGCGCCGGTCGGCCTCGAGCTTGGCCTCCTCCTCCACGGCGCGTACGAGCTTTGCCATCTGCTTACGGCTGGTCTCCTCGGTCCGCTCCAGCAGCATCTCGCGTGCCTGGGCTGCGGTCACCGTGGAGATGCGCTCGAGCTCGGTGAGCTCGGAGTCGCGAGCCGCCTTCAGCTCCTCCTGGAGCTGCTTGGCGTGCGCGTCGCGATCCGAGATGGACTGCTCGCGCCGCGAGAGCTCCTCGGATCTGGCCTCGACCGCCGCGTCGCGGGCAGCCACCCGCTCCTCGAGCTTCGCCACCTCGGCCTTACGATCCGAGATCTCACGCTCGCTGTCTGACCGCTGCGCCAGGAGCTCCTCTCGCGCCGTGACCCGTGCGTCCTTCATCTGGGCCTCAGCCTCGCGATTGGCGTCCTGCAGGATCCTGTCGGCCTCCCGTTGTGCATCCGACAGCCGTGAAGCGCCCATACGGCTGTGCACCACGTATCCCGCGGCGATTCCGACAACGAGCGCGAGCGGGATGAGAAGAGTCTCCACCGCGTCTCCTTCGAGTATTTTTGCCCCCCGGACGGAGGGCTGAAAGTCAATAGATCCAGCGTGTTCCCTGGTGATGCCCGGATCCACCGGTCACCGCTCGCATCGGCTCCGCGAACACGAAGCTGGGACGCGAACCGCGACGAGTGAGGCCGGGATAGCCCCCGGCTCGAGGCCGGGACAGCCGCTCATCAGAGTTCACACGATGGAATCATCGTACCCGGATCTGCAATCGCGACGCAATCTGCCGGCAGAGGCGTCAGTCCAGATCGAGGCGCAGCACGGCGGCGACGGTGTCAGCGTCGTAGCCGCGGCGGGCAAGGAACGCCGACGCGCGCGACAGGCCGGCCGGTTCGGCGGGAATCTCCCCGAACCGCTTCAGGATGGCCGCCTCTGCCTGCTCCCGCTGCTCCTGCGGGGTTGCGGTCAGCACGGTGGCCGCCACGTCGGGCTCGACCCTGAGCCGCCGCAGATCGCTTCGCGTGCGAAGCTCCCCATGACCGCGCCGCCGCGTGCGGTCGGCGACATCCTCGGCGAGGGCCTGGTCATCGAGCAGCCCGATGCTGCGAAACCGCTCGAGCATGTCAGCGGTGGCGGCCTCATCGATGCCGAGGGTCTCGAGCCGGTCGCGGATCTCGGCCTCCGACCGAGCCCGCCGCGCGATGAGCCCCACCATGCGCCGCTCTGCGGCGTCGATGCCCGCGCAGCGCTGCAGCTCGCCGAGCGTCTCGCCGGTCACCGGCGTGCCGACCGTCAGATCGAACTCCAGCAGCCGCCGCTCGTGCACCCGGCACTGATCTCCGTCTGTCAGGCAGACATCGACCAGTGCCGGATACGCCGAGGGGCGACGAAGTGCGCGTACCGAAGGCACCAGCGGGCGTGCTGGGCTACTTGGAGTTCTGCGTGCTCAGCGAGTGCTCGGAGACCTCGGCCGAATCAGCCACGTCCTGCGGGATGGTGACCGGCGGATGCTCCCGCGGCTCGCGGATTGGCACGACCGTATCGGGCATCGCCGCCTGGATGCCCTCGAGCACCTTGGTGGTGACGTCGGGATGCTCGACCATGAACGCCTTGACGTTGGTGCGGCCCTGTCCGAGCCGCTCGTCTCCGAACGAGAAGTACGAGCCGGCCTTCGTGATGACCTTCTTCTCGAGCGCGACGTCCAGCACCGAGCCCTCCCAGGAGATGCCCTCGCCGTACGCGATATCGAACTCGGCCTGCTTGAACGGCGGTGAGACCTTGTTCTTGACGACCTTGACGCGGCAGCGGTTGCCGACGGCCTCGGTGCCCTCCTTGAGCGTCTCGATGCGGCGGATGTCGAGCCGCACCGACGAGTAGAACTTGAGCGCACGGCCGCCGGTGGTGGTCTCGGGCGAGCCGAACATCACGCCGATCTTCTCGCGCAGCTGGTTGGTGAAGATGCAGATGGTGCCGGTGCGGTTGAGGTTACCGGCGATCTTCCGCAGCGCCTGGCTCATCAGGCGTGCCTGCAAGCCGACGTGCGAATCGCCCATCTCACCCTCGATCTCGGCCCGTGGCACCAGTGCGGCCACGGAGTCGATCACCAGCACGTCGAGCGCGCCGGAGCGGATGAGCATCTCGGCGATCTCGAGCGCCTGCTCGCCGTTGTCGGGCTGCGACAGCAGGAGATCGTCCACGTTCACGCCGATGCGGCGCGCATAGCTCGGGTCCATCGCATGCTCTGCATCGATGAATGCGGCCAGGCCGCCCTTGCGCTGCGCCTCTGCGATGACGTGGTAGCAGAGCGTCGTCTTGCCCGAGGACTCGGGGCCGAACACCTCGACGACGCGTCCGCGCGGGAGGCCGCCGATGCCGAGCGCGAGGTCGAGCGAGAGCGCACCGGTGGAGACGACGTCGATATCGACGGGAGACGCATCCCCCATCTTCATGATCGCGCCCTTGCCGAACTGACGCTCGATCTGGCTGACCGCCGCGTCCAGAGCCTCTTCTTTTTTCTCCATGTGAATCACCTTCCTGGCCGCACTGAGCGCCGAGACGCAATGGGACAAAGTGTAGGTGCCCGGCCCGTCAGACAAAACCCGGACACGAACACGCGTTCGATTGGAGAACTCTAGACGGCCGGTCGGACGGCGATCAAGGGGTGAGGTGTTGCGGGCCTGTGCCGAGTTGCGCGCGGATTAGCTGCATGGCCGCCGTCGTCGCCCGCTCGCGCACCATCGCGCGGCTGCCGGAGAACCGGTACTCCCGCCCGACCTCGTCCGCGGGCGTGCTGAGATGGATGTAGACGAGGCCCACCGGCTTCTCGTCGGTGCCGCCGCCGGGGCCGGCGATCCCGGTGACCGACACGGCAACGTCGGCCGAGAGCGCCGAACGGGCGCCGGCGGCCATCGCCGCCGCCGTCTCCGGGCTGACGGCGCCGTGCGTGGCGAGCACCTCGTCGGGGACGCCCAGGAGAGCGTGCTTGATCTCGTTCGAGTAGCTCACGACCGCCCCCGTGAAGACGTCGGAGCTGCCCGGCACGTCCGTGAGGCGGCGGGCGATCTCGCCGCCGGTGCACGACTCCGCCGTCGCGAGCGTCCAGCCCCGCGAGCGCACCGCGTCGAGCACGATCTCGGCGATCGTGGCCTCGTCGGTGGCGAACACGTACTCGCCGAGCTCGCGGCGCATGGCTGCGGCGAGCGCCGCCCCGGCCGGCTCGGCGCCCTCGGCTGACCGGATGTCGATCTCGATCTCGAACCGCCGGGCGCAGATCGAGGTCTCCACGCCCTCGGGATCGCCGCCCACCTCCGCGAAGATGTCGGCCACGTGGGACTCACCGATGCCGTAGGTGCGAAGCAGGTTTCGCGCGCGCGGCCGGGCGCGGCCGAAGAGCGGCTGGAGGCGCGGGAACTGCGGTGCGAGGCTCCAGAGCCGCCGCAGCTCCGACGGCACGCCCGGGAGCACCACCACCGTCGCCTCCCCCACGTCCAGCACGAGGCCCGGAGCCGTGCCCGCGAGCCCCAGCACCGACGCGCCGGCGGGGATGTGCGCCTGCTTCAGGTTGCCGGCGGCGAACCTGCCCGGGTCGAAGCCGTTTCGCTCGGCGACCTCGGCCGTCCACGCGTTCACCTGGTCGAGGACGCCGTGATCCACCACCAGGTCAACCCCTGCCATGCGGGCGATGGCCTCCACCGTGCGATCGTCATGGGTCGGCCCCAGGCCGCCGGACGTGACGACCAGGTCGTGGCCGGAGACGAGCTCCCGAAGGCCTTGCTCGATGGCGTCGAGGCCGTCACCGACGGTGAGCGACCGCTCCACCGAGAAGCCGCGCAGCTCGAGGTCGCGTGCAAGGTGCGACGAGTTCAGATCGGAGATGACCCCGCGCAGAAGCTCGTTTCCCGTGAGCAGCACCGCTGCGGTCGGGCGGGTCGGCGCCTCGCTCAACCGACTGTGAGGCCCTTGCTGGTCACGGTCATCGGCGTACCGGCGCCCGCTCCCGCCGGCAGCGGCGTGACCTTGCCGTTGACCGAGATCGTGATGCTGCCCGGCGCGCCGACCGTGATGACCACGGGCCACTTGGAGGTGAACGCGACTGTCGCATCCACGGCCGGGTCGATCATGTAGCCGCCGAGCCCGGTGCCCTGCGTCGAGGACACCTCCTTGCCCGACGAGGATCCGGTGTTGGCCGTGATCCAGCACTTGTCGGTGGCCGTCATGCTGACGGTGAACGTGGGATGCGTCGCGGTGTGCTTCTTCGTCTTGGTCGATGTCGAGGAGCCCGTGCTGCTCTGCTGGGAGCTTGCGCCTCCCGTTGAGCCCTGCGACGAGGAGCCCGGCGTGTTGGTGGTGACGGTCTGCTGGGTGGTGAGCCGCGGCGCCGTGTTCGCCGGCCGCTTGAGCGCGACCAGGAAGATGATGGACGTGATCGCGACGATGGTGGCCAGCGCGATCATGACGATCTGCGACTCCCGCCGGCGCCTTCGCTGCTGCTGCGGGCGGGACCGCGGCCGCGAGGCGATGGGCTGGTCGAACTCACGGCGGGGATCGTGGTGGCGCGAGTTGAACTCATCGACGTAGAGCTGGCCGTCCAGGCCCAGGTAGTCGGCGTAGGCGCGCAGGAAGCCCTTGGTGTACGTGGGGCCGGGCAGGATCCCGAAGTCCTCTTCCTCGAGTGCCCGGACGTACCGCGAGCGGATCGCGGTGTCGAGCTCGACCTGGGTGTAGCCCAGCCCGCGACGCTCGCGCGCCTCTCGCAGTGAAGGTCCTATCTCAAACATGTACCGTGGCCGCCCCAGCCGTCGTAGACGACGCGCAGTCTACCGTGCACGGCCTTCCGACGTGTTCAAGGGCCGGTATCTGTCACGGAGGGCGCCGACGAAGCCGCTGGCGCTCGCGGCGAGCAGGAGGACGAAGACGTAGCCCGCGATCGCCTCGCCCGAGCCCGAGTCGGTGGATGACCCGACCGCGAGCGGAGCCAGCAGCCAGATGCCGATCGCGACCAGCGGCACGAGCGTCGCCACCATGCCCATCCGCGCGCCAAAGAGGAATCCGAGGAGCGCCGCCTCGACGAGCAGCATGAGGCCGGTGTACTGCTGGGAGCCGCGCGCCGCCCCCGCGAGCACGATCAGCACGTCGGCTGCGATCCCCACGCCGATCGGCAGCACGTATGCCTCCCAGGGGATCCTGGGGCCCTTGATGCCCATCACCGTGCGCACCAGCGCCGGCTTCGCGCCCGAGAGCGACTCCACGGCGGCCCGGGTGAGGTCGAACTGCTCCATGGCGGCGTCCAGCCAGTCCTGGCCGTTTGCCACGCGGCCACGGAGCCGGTTTCGGGCAAGCTCGCCCGTCTCGTCGAGCACGTGGGAGATGCCGAGCGTCGCGCGGCCGAGCCGCTGGTTGACGTGCTGGGCCTGGGCCGAGACCTCGACCGGTACGCCGTGGATGGAGAACTCCGCGAACACGGCGTCCTCGTTGTCGAGCGAGCCTCCGTGCAGGGTGAAATCGTCGTACTCGCCGTACGTGCGCTCCATCGTGCGGGCAAACGCCGGCAGGTCGACGGCGCGGCACACGATCTCGACCGGGTCGTCCGGACCGGCGATCTCGAGCGGATAAACGCCCACGATCACGGGCGAGTACGGCGAGAGGGTGTCCATCAGCCCTTCGTCGGTCAACCGCTGGTACCAGTCCTCGATCACGCCTGGACTGTACCGCTCAGAAGGTGGCTTGCGTGTCCTCGTCGGTTACCGGAGCGGGCTCCTGGTCACCGAGAATCCTGGAGAGGTCGGCCTCGGTGATGAGCACCTTGCGCGCCTTGGAGCCCTCGTAGCCGGACACGATGCCGCGCCGCTCGAGCATGTCGATGATGCGGCCTGCCCTGGTGTAGCCCACCCGCAGGCGCCGCTGCATGAGCGACACCGAGGCGGTCTGATGCTGTGCGACGAGCCGGATGGCATCCTCGAGCACGGGATCCTCGTCGGCCTCGAGCCGCTCGGGCTCCACGTCGGAGGGGGTCTCGAGCAGCTCCTCCTCGAACGTCGGCTGGCCCTGACGGCGGCACGACTCCACGATGAGGCGCGTCTCGTCCTCGGAGATGTAGGCGCCCTGCACGCGGTTCAGCTTCGAGGTGCCGAGCGGCTTGTAGAGCATGTCGCCCTGACCCAGCAGCGCTTCGGCGCCGTTCACGTCGAGGATCACGCGGGAGTCGGTCTGGGACGACACGGCGAAGGCGATGCGCGACGGCACGTTGGCCTTGATCATGCCGGTGATCACGTCCACGCGCGGGCTCTGGGTGGCCAGCACGAGGTGGATGCCGACGGCGCGGGACTTCTGCGCGAGGCGGATGATGGCGTCCTCCACCTCGGCCGGGGCAACCATCATCAGGTCTGCCAGCTCGTCGATCACGACCAGGACGTACGGCAGCGTGTCCTCTCCGCGGGCGGCGCGGCCACGGTTCATCTCCACCAGGTTTCGGGCCTTTGCGGCGCCCATGAGCTCGTAGCGGCTCTCCATCTCGCGCACCACGTTCTGCAGCACGAGGGAGGCGTTCTTCATGTTGGTCACAACCGGCGTGAGCAGGTGCGGGATCGTCTCGTAGTGGTTCAGCTCGACGCGCTTGGGGTCGACCAGGATCATGCGCACCTCGTCCGGCGTGGCGCGCAGGAGGATGGACGAGAGGATGGCGTTGATGCAGCCCGACTTGCCGGCGCCGGTGGTGCCTGCGATCAGCAGGTGCGGCATGCGCGCGAGATCGCAGGAGACGCCCGCGCCCGTGATGTCCTTGCCGAGCCACGCGGTGAGCGGGCTCGAGCCCTCGGGGGGCGTCGCGTAGATATCGCCCAGGGTGACGATGTTGGAGGTCGTGTTGGGCACCTCCACTCCCACCGCCTGCTTTCCGGGGATCGGCGCCAGGATGCGGATCTCGGTGGTGGCGAGCGCGTAGGCGAGGTCGTCGCGAAGCGCGGAGACGCGGCTCACCTTGGTGCCGGGCGCGAGCTGGAGCTCGAAGCGGGTGACGCGCGGGCCATCGACCATCCCGATCAGCCTCGCCTCCACGCCGAAGTTGGAGAGCGCCTCCACCAGCTGGCGGGCGACAGGCTCGTAGTTGGGCTTCACGCCCGTGGCCTTGCTCTTCTGCAGGATCGACGGGTTGGGCAGCTTGTACGGCGTGCGGTCGGCCACGATGTTCACGCCGAGCGCTGCGGTGATGTCATCCTCCGACGGCTCGTCGGCCGGCTCCAGGGGCAGCTCTGGCTGAACGGCCTGCGGCTCTTCGGCAGGCTCGGGATCGGGAATCAGCGGGGCCGGCGTGGGCTCGGCGAACGACGGCTGCTCGGGCTCGTCCATCTCGGGGAGGTCGGCGAAGATGTCTGCAAACGCGCTCTCGCCGTCAAGCGGCTTCGGCTTCTTTGGCTCGCGGGGAGCCTTCTCGGTGGGCACGGACTTGAGCGTCGGGCGCGAGACCGGACGGTCGCGGTACATCCGCACGAAGTCCTCTGAGAGACGCGCCCCGGCGCCTGCGGCACGCGCGACGCGCTGACCGGACGAGCGCATCGCAAGGCCGATCGAGCCGCCCGTGATGAGGACGATGGCGGCGGTGATGCAGAGCGCGACGAGGATGGTGACGCCCACCGAGCCGACGAGGCCCTCGAGGATCGAGCGCGCGTACGAGCCGAAGAGGCCGCCGTGCTTCTCGGCCGTGCTCGAGTCGGTCGTGGAGAACGCGAGCACCGCGCCCGTCAGCAGCAGGATGATGCCCGTGCGAAGCGGCCGTACGTGAAGCGCGCGTGAGCGCAGGAACACGGCGGCGCCGGCCAGCACCAGCAGCACCGGTGCGACGGCGGCAACGCGGCCCACGGCGAGGTGCAGCGCCCCGTCGATCTTGGCGCCGATCACTCCGCCGTCCCAGCCCATGTACTCGACAAAGCCCAGGAAGACGCCCAGCCCGATAAGGGCTGCGCCGATCAGATCTGGGCGGTGCTGGAAAGAGTTTCGGCTCGGCGTCCGTTTCCGCTGGGGGGTCGTTGAGCGGAGGGGGGTCTTGCGCGGACGCCGAGCCGTCTTTGAACCAGCGGCGCGTTGGGGTCTCCGCGTCGTTGTTCTGGCCATCGACGACGCAATTCGCCCTCGGATTACCGATTCCTTCAACAACGGTGAAGTTGTTACAGGTTTATCGGATCAGATGACCGCGTCCGCCGCCATGGCGACGAAGAGCAGCGCGAGGTAGAGCAGCGAGTAGTGGAAGAGCACCTTGGCGGCATGGCGGGAGACCGCCTTTCGCAGGGCGAGGGCCATCCACAGGAACACGGCTCCGAGGAGCAGCGCCGACACCGCGTAGAACCACCCCATGCCGAATGCGATGGGCAGCAGGGTGACCGCGATCATGAGGAACGTGTAGCGCACGATCTGGCGGGTGGTCTCGGCGTCGCCGCGCACCACCGGCAGCATCGGGATGCCCGCCGCCTTGTAGTCGTCCTTGATGAGCATGGCGAGCGCCCAGAAGTGCGGCGGCGTCCACACGAAGACGATCAGGAAGAGGAGCGCCGCCGTCCACGTGAGGTCGCCGCTCACCGCCGCGTAGCCCACCAGGGGCGGCACAGCTCCGGCGGCTCCGCCGATGACGATGTTCTGGGCGGTGCGGCGCTTGAGGTAGCCCGTGTAGACCACCACGTAGAAGAGATCGCCGATGATCGCGAGCACCGCGGTGAGGAGGTTGGTGGTACAGGCGAGCAGCACGAACGAGAGCGCCGAGAGCGTGAGCCCGAACTCGAGCGCCCGCTCCGGGGCGACGCGGCCGGTCGCGACGGGACGGCCGTCGGTGCGGCTCATGTGGATGTCGATGTCGCGATCCATGTAGTGGTTGAGCGCGCTCGCGCCGCCGCAGGCCAGCGCGAGGCCGGCCATCGTGGCGACGATCAGGCCGGCCGACGGGACGCCCTCGGCGGCCACGAACATGCCGCAGAGCGCCGTCAGCAGGAGCAGCGACATGATGCGCGGCTTCGTCAGCGTCAGGTAGTCGCGCCAGGTGGACGGCTGCGGGGTGCGATCCCAGCGCACCCGCACCGCGACGGCCAGGGTGGCTGCGAACGCCACGGCGGCGACCGCGATGTGAGCGACGTGCAGTACCGGCCCGCGGCCGCTGAGCGCGATCAGCCCGCCGAGCGCGATCTGCACGAGCATCGCCCCCACGGCCACGCCCACCGGCCGGCGGAGGGCCGGATAGGAGATGACGCTCGCGATCGCGATCACGGCGAGGAACGCCAGGGCGATCAGGCTGAGCAGGTCGTGGAACTGCTTGTGCCCCATCGCGGCGGCGGCGATGACCGCTCCGGTGGCGACGGCGGCGCCGATTGCGGCGAGCCTCAGCCACGGCCCGGGGAGCGGCTGCTCCTCGGGACTCAGCACGGCCTCGCGAGGCATCGATGGTGTCTGCACAGCGATGATCGAAATCATACCGGTGTTGCCCGCGGGCGCGAGCCCCCTGCGGGTTTGTGAGCTGCGCAGGTTTCCCGGTTATCGCATTCGGGTATCCTCGGCGCTCATGCTCCGAAAGTTCGCTCTGTCTCTTGCTGCGGTCGCTGCGATCGCGAGCACGAGCGCCTCGGAGGCGCTCGCCCAGAACCCGCCGGACACGTCCTGGCAGACCAACGGTGTGGTTCGCACCATCGCCATCTCAAACGGCGTGGTCTTCCTCGGCGGCCAGTTCTCGTCGATGCGGCCGGCCGGAGCACCCATCGGCGCTCCTTCCACAGTCGTCCGCCACAACGCCGCGGCACTGGATGTCACGACGGGCGCGCTGCTGCCGTGGAACCCCAACGTCACGGGCCGGGTGGACGCGATCCGGGCCAACGCCACGCGCGTCTATCTCGGCGGGCTCTTCACGAAGGTCGGCGGCGTGGCCCATGCGAATGCCGCGGCGGTAGGGCCCGACAAGGGCGGCATCGCCAACTGGCGGGCCGACACCAACGCCTCGGTGCGCTCGCTGGCGCTCACGCCCAGCGGCAACGTGCTGATGGGCGGTGAGTTCACGGCGGTGAACGGCGTCTCGCGCGCACACCTCGCGCAGGTGACCGCCACGTCGGCCGTGACTGCCTGGGCACCAAAGGTCGGGCAGATCAGCGGCTTTGCCTGTCCCCCGCGCTGCCATCCGACGGTGTTCTCGATCAAGCTCTCGTCCGATCAGAAGAGCGTCTACTTCGGCGGCCACTTCGGCCTGGTCAACGGCGTGGCGCGAAACGAGGCGGCGGAGGTGTCGCTCTCGGGCGGCGCGCTGATGGCCTTCAACCCCGACATCTACGCCGACGCCAACTGCCCGGCGTGCACCACCCCCGAGACCAGCCGCGTCTACAACATCATCCCGACGGCCACGCGGATCTACACCTGCGGCGGCTACTGGCAGGTGAACGGAACGGCGCGGTCGTTCAACGTGTCGGCCTTCGATCCCGCCACCGGCAAGCTCGTCTCGGCGTTCCGCGGCCAGGACGACGGCGACACGCCCGGCTGCGCTCTTCGCAACAACGTGCTCTACGTGGGTGGCCACTTCCTGGTCGCGGGCTTCAACTGCCAGCCCAACGCGCTGCAGTTCTGCACCAACCGGCTGCACGTCGCCGCGCTGCGGGCCGATACCGGCGCCGTGATCCAGACGTGGAACCCGACGGCCAACTCGAACCACGGGATCCTCGCAATCGCCGCCGGCACCAACGCCGTGGCGTTTGGCGGCTACTTCACGCGCATCGGCGGCACCGACCGCGAGGGAGTCGCGCTCTTCCACACGCTGCCGACCGCGCCGTAGGCGGCGTCAGCCGAGGATCAGGGCCTCTAGCGCAGAGCGCGGTAGAAGGCCGAGCCGTTCCAGTCGAACCGCTGCATCCGCCCCTCCACCTCCAGGTCGAACTGGAGGTACTCGGGGAGCGGGCCGCGGGCATCGCGCGCGCGGAACCGGTGCTCGCCCACCTGATCGAGGTCCTGGAGGTCGGTCATCCTGCCCGCGAGGGCTCCGTTGACGCGCACCAGCCTGACCTCCGGCGTCCACGGGTTGTGGCTTCGGTAGAACCCCGCGTAGAGATCGTCCACCTCGTCGGCCGGCGCGGGCGGCTTCGGGGGCTCCACCACCGGCGGCTCGGGCAGCGCCAACCCGTCGTGGTCGGCCCGCAGGAGCGCCATCGCGTACTCGGCGATGGTGGTGGCCCCGGCCGGCCCGTTGACCAGCACGAACGCCCCCACTCCGCGCCCGACGTCGGCGATCATCATCGCGTGGTGGCCCACCATCCCGCCGGAGTGCGAGAGCTCCCGCGTGCCGGCGGCCACCTCCACGCCCAGGCCGTAGCCGTATGGCAGCCCTTCCTCGTCGGGCTCGGTGCGCTCCACCATCTGCGCGAACGCCTCGCGGGACACCACGCCGTCGGCCTCCCCTGCGAGCAGCAGGCGCACGTGGGCGGTCATCTCCTCGGCGGTCGCGACGACCGACCCGTCGGCCGACTCCGTGACGATGTAGGGGCTCACCCCATGCTCGTCGTGGCCGTCTGGCAGGGCCGGGCGCATGTCCCAGGTGATGCGCGCCACGGCCTGCTGCATCCCGAGGGGGCGCAGCACGCGTGCCTCGACCGCGTCGGCCGCCGGCATGCCGGTCACCGCCTCCACCACCAGGCCGAGCGTGCAGTAGCCGGTGTTCGAGTACCACATCTTCTCCCCCGGCTTCCAGCACGGCTCGATGCCGGCCAGCAGGGCCACGGCGCCGCGCGAGGGCGGAGCAGGCTCGCTGCCCACGGGCAGGCCGCCCGTGTGCGTGAGCAGGTGGTGGATGGTGATCGTCTCCGGCTCGCCGAAGCGAAACCACGGCAGGTACCGCTCGACCGGCGCGTCCAGATCGATCTTCCCCTCCTCGGCCAGCGCGACGATGCAGACCGCGGTGAGCGACTTGTGGATGGACCCGATCTGGCCGGGGATGCCGGGTGTCCAGGGCGTGCCGGCACGGGCGTGTCCATAGGCCTCGACCAGCACGGGCTGCTCGCGGTCGGTCAGCGCCACCGATACGCCGGGCGTGTCGCCGGCAACGATCCTGCTCTCGGCAAAGCGCGCGAGCCGGTGTGCGAGCTCCTCGTTCACACCTCGACGACCACCGGGAGCACCATCGGGCGCTTGCCCGTGAGCCGCGAGACCATCTCGGCCAGCGAGTCGTGCAGCTGCTGCTGGACGAGGTGCACCTCGGTGGTGCGATGCTCCTGGCACTCGGCCAGCACGCGATCGACGGCGAGCCGCGCCTGCTCGACCAGCAGATCGTCGTCCTCGTCGGGCGCCGCGAGGCCGCGGAGGATCACCTCGGGCGGGGCGATGCTCTCGGCCGTCTCCGCCGAGAGGGTCGCGACCACGATGACGACGCCGTCGCTCGCCAGGTGGCGGCGGTCGCGCAGCACCACGTCGCCCGGGTCGCCCATGTTGAACCCGTCCACCAGCACGATGCCGGCCTCGATCTGGCCCTCGACGCTGAGCCCCTCGGCATCGAGCTCGAGCACGGTGCCGTTGTCGGCGATGCGCACGGCGTGGGCCGGCACCCCGGTCTCCTCGGCGATGCGGGCGTGGGCCTGCAGCATCCGGTACTCGCCGTGAACGGGCATGAACGCCCGCGGCCGCACCGTCTCGAGCATGGCCCGCAGATCCTCGGCCGACGCATGGCCCGACGCGTTCACGTAGTCGGAGCTGTCGGTGAGGACGCGGGCGCCCTGCCGGGCGAGCCGGTTGATGGTCTCATTGACCTTGCCCTCGTTGCCGGGGATCGCCCTGGCCGAGATGACGACGGTGTCGGTCGAGTGGATCTGCAGCGCCTGGTGGGTGCCTCCGGCGATGCGCGTGAGGGCCGACATCGGCTCTCCCTGGCTGCCGGTGCAGATGACCACGATCTGATGGTGCATGAACTCGTCGAGGCGACGCGGCTTGATGATCACGTCGTCGGGCACCTCGGCGTAGCCCAGGTTCCGCGCGATGTTGAAGTTGCGGTTCATCGAGCGCCCGACGATCGCCACCACGCGGCCGTTCTCGACCGCGGCATCGACCACCTGCTGCAGCCGGTGGACGTGGGATGAGAACGCCGTGACGATCACGCGGCCCGGCGCGGAGCGGATGATCTCGCGAAGCGAGGCACCCACGGTGCGCTCGGACGCCGTCGATCCCGGCACCTCGGCATTTGTGGAGTCGGACATCAGCAGCGCAACGCCCGCATCGCCGAGCGCTGCGAGCCGCGCCAGATCGGTCGGCCGGTTGTCGATGGGCGTCGGGTCGAGCTTGAAGTCGCCGGTGTGGATGATGGGGCCGAAATCGGTGTGGAACGCCACCGACACGGCGTCGGGCACCGAGTGGGTGACGCGCATGAACTCCATCATGAACGGGCCGACCTTGACCTTGCCGCCCTCGGGCTTGATCTCCATGAGATCGACGTGCGGGGTGAGCCCGTGCTCGTCCAGCTTGGACTTCACGAGGCCCAGCGTGAAGCGCGTCCCCCACACCTCGGCGTCGGTGCCGATCTCGCGGAGCAGGTACGGCAGCGCGCCGATGTGATCCTCGTGGGCATGCGTGAGCACGATCGCGTCGAGCTGCCCCACCCGCTCGGCGACGTAGCTGAAGTCGGGCAGCACGATGTCGATGCCCAGCATGTCGTCGTGCGGGAACGTGAGGCCGGCGTCGAGCAGCACCATGCGGCCGCGGTACTCGAAGACGGTCATGTTCTTGCCCACCTCGCCGAGCCCGCCGAGCGGGATGATCCGCACCGAATCGGCGGGCATCAGGTGGTGGCCGCCGGCAGCAGCCCGAAGCGCTCGAGCCCGCGCGTGATCTGGGCGGCCTCGGCGTCGGTCGCCTCGACGAGCGGCAGCCGCACGCCGCCCACCTCGTGCCCGAGGACGTTCAGCGCAAACTTCAGGGGAATCGGGTTGATCGTCACGGCAAGCGCTTCATTCAGGGGCTCCAATGAGTGGTCGATCGCACGTGCACCTTCAAGATCGCCGGCATGGGCCAGGTCGATCATCTTGTGGATCTGCGGCCCGGCGATGTGCGAGCCGACCGAGATGAGCCCGGCGCCCCCGATCGCCGAGAACGGCAGCGCCAGGTCGTCGTTTCCGGCGTAGAGCACGAGATCGGTCTCGGCCAGGATCCGGCGGGCCTGCTCGATGTCGGACGTGGCCTGCTTGACCGCGACCACGTTGGGGATCCCGGCAAGCTCGGCCAGCACGTCGGGCTCGAGGTTCACGATCACCCGCTGCGGGATGTTGTAGACGATCACCGGACGCCCGGCGGCGGCCTCGGCGATGGCGCCGAAGTGGGCCACGATGCCCGCCCGGGGCGGCTTGGAGTAGTACGGCGTGACCGCCATGATGGCATCGACGCCGGTGGCGAGCGCCGCGCGCGTCAGAGCCACCGAGTGGTGCGTGTCGTAGGTGCCGGTGTTCGCCACGACGGTGGCGGAGCCGCCGACCTCCGACACGATCGCCTCGAACAGGTCGAGCGCCTCGCGATCGGACACCGTGGGCCCTTCGCCGGTGGTGCCGCAGACGACGATGCCGTCGGAGCCGTTCTCGATGAGATAGCGCGCGAGCCGCCTGGCTGAGCCGATATCGACGGAGCCATCGCTCGCAAACGGGGTCACCATGGCGGTGAGGAGCGTGCCGAGGCCGGAGTTCATGGGGTCGATTCTAGTTCGTCTCCCGGCCGGGGCATCCTCTAGCGCTCAGAGGAGAGCATCGAGGCCGACGGTGAGGCCGGGCTCGAGCTGGGCGATCCGGCGAGTGGCCAGGAGCACGCCCGGCACGAACGTCTCGCGTGACGTGGTGTCGTGGCGGATGGTGAGCGTCTCCCCCAGCCCGCCGAAGATCACCTCCTGGTGGGCGATCAGCCCGGGCAGGCGCACGCTCGAGATGGGGATGCCGCCGCCCATCAGCTCGGCCGTCGCAAGCGCCGTGCCAGACGGCGCATCGACCTTGGTGTCGGCGTGCAGCTCGACGATGTGCGCGTCGGGCATGAGCTTCGCGGCCTCGGCCGCCATGCGCATCATGAGCACCGCGCCGATGGCGAAGTTGGGGGCATAGAGGATCCGCACCCCGGCCTGTCGCGCTGCGGTGTCGGCATGTGCCCGGTCCGATGGCGAAAGGCCGGTGGTGCCGAGCACGAGCGAGACGCCGGCGTCGGTGCATGCGGCGCAGGCCTCGGCGGCGGCGGCGGGCACCGTGAAGTCGATCACGACATCCGCCTCGATCTTGGCGAGCACGTCGCGCAGCGACACTCCCAGCGACGGCGCTGCCGAGGCGACCAGCTCGAGGTCGTCGGCAGCGTCCACGGCGGGGCCTAGTGCTGCTCCCACGCGGCCGCTCGCCCCCGAGACGACGACGCGGATCATGCCGCCGCCGGGAACTGGGTGAGCGAGAGCACGTTGTCGTCAGGGTCGGCAAACCACGCGACGCGGCCGCCGCCGGGCGCATCCCAGATGCCGCGCGCATCCTGCTCGAGGCCCGGGAAGAGCAGCGGATCGATGCCGTGCTCGGTGAGCACCGCAAGCGTGTCGGAGAGGTTCTCGACCGCCCAGCCGAGCACCGTGTAGCGCGCCGCCTGGACGTCGGCCAGGGTGACGCGCAGCATGGTGCCGTGGGCATCGAACACGCAGGCGAAGGGCGATCGCTCGACCAGCTTCAGGCCCAGCAGGTCGCCGTAGAAGGCCTGCGCGGTGTCCAGGTTGGACGTCCCGACGAAGGCAATCAGGTCGCGCTCGGCAAGCATGACGGGCAGCCTAACGGCTGAGCGCGTCAGCTGGAGAACTCGAGGTCGAGTGCTGCCACCGCGTCGTCGAAGCGCTCGCGGCTGGGGCCGATGCCGGCGATGGAGAGCCTGGCGGGGTCGAAGAGCTGCCGGGCGAGGGCTGCGATGGCGTCGGGCTCCACAGCGTCGATCTCTGCGCAGACCCGGTCGAGGGACAGGAGCTCGGAGTCGGTGAGGATCGACTTTCCCAGCCGGGCGGCCCGGTTGGAGGTCGATTCCATGCCCAGCATGATGCGGCCCTTGAGGTTCTCCTTCGCGCGGGTGAGCTCGGTGGGCCCGATGTCGCCGTCCCCCACCCGCCGCAGCTGGTCGTCGATGACCCGCAGGCACTCGGCCAGGTTCTCCTCGCGGGTGCCGACGTACACCCCGACCATCCCGGTATCGGCGTACTGCGACGTGAACGAGTACACCGAGTACGCCATGCCGCGCTGCTCGCGGATCTGCTGGAAGAGCCGTGACGACGCCGAGCCGCCCAGGATCGAGTCGAGCAGCGACTCCACGAACCTGCGCCGGTCGGAGCGCGGCAGGCCGATGCCGCCGAGGCACACGTGGTACTGCTCCTGCTCGCGCTCCTGGAACACCAGCTTGGGCCTGGCCTCGCCGATCCAGGGCGAGCGCACGCCCACGGTGGCGTCGGGAGTCTTCGTGAGCGGCGCAAACCGCGTCTCGATGGCGTGCACCAGCGGCTCGTGCTCGAGGTTCCCGGCGGCGGCGACCACGATGTTCGGGCCGACGTAGCGGGAGTCGTGGTACGCGCGCACTGCGGCTGGAGGCACGGTCGAGACGATGTCGGCGGTGCCGATCACCGGCGCGCCGAGCGGATGATCCGAGAACACGGCGCTCGCGATGAGGTCGTGCACCATGTCCTGGGCAGCGTCCTCGTACATCGCGATCTCCTCGAGCACCACCTCGCGCTCGGAGGCCATGTCGGCCGGCTCGAAGCGCGGCGAGAGCAGCATGTCGCTCATCACATCGAGGGCGGTCTCGAGGTGCGCATCGAGGACACGGGCGTGCAGCACCGTGAACTCCTTGCCCGTGGCGGCGTTCAGCTCGGCGCCCAGGCCGTCGAAGATCTCGGCGATCTCGATGGCGGAGTAGCGCGAGGAGCCCTTGAAGAGCATGTGCTCGATGAAGTGGGAGATGCCGGCCTGCGCCGGCGTCTCGTCGCGGGATCCGGCACCGATCCAGATGCCGATGGAGATGGATCGGACGCTCGCGACGCGCTCGGAGACGATCCGCTCGCCACCGTCAAGAGTTGTCATCGTGTACCGCTGCATCCGGCGCATGGTAGCCCCGAGTTGGCGTCAGCGGCGCTTGCTGAGTGCGAGCGATCGTGCGAAGCGGCGGTTGGCGCTCTCGTCCACGTGCATGACCACCGGGCCGTGCTTGATCAGGTCGTCGGGGGCGCGCTCCTTGAGGAGGTCGGGCATGAACTGCTCGGCCAGCCACTCGCGGCCGTAGGCGACGGTTGCCCTCACCCGCACGCGGACGAGGCCGTCGTCCAGCTGCTCGGTCTCCTCCACCCACGGCGCGATCACGAACTGGGTGGGGCCCTTGGGGACGATCGAGGCGAGATCGGCGATGAGCGCCCGGGCCCGCTCCTCGTCGGACGCGTACATCTCGAGGGCGATCTCGCGGGCGCCGGTGGGTCTGACCCTGGTCGCGTAGATGGCCGAGTTGTTGACGCGCACCACCTCCCCGGTGACGCTGCGAAGGCGCGTGGAGCGAAGGCCCACCTCCTCGACGATGCCCTCGAGCGACCACGGCTCCACCGTGATGTTGTCGCCCACCGCGAACCACCCCTCGAAGAACATGAATGCCCCGGCCAGGATGTCGGTCAGAAACCGCTGGCCCGAGAACGCGATGAGCAGCACGATGAGCGATGCGCCTGCGACGGTCGTGACCTTGCCGGCTCCGGGGATCTGCGCGAGCGCGTAGAAGAGCGCGATGCCGAACACCGTGTAGCGAAGCGTGGTGCGGATCAGCGAGACGGCGGTCTCACGCCGCTGCAGGCCGCGGAAGACGCCGGTGTCGGCCTCGTCGCGGTCGAGGTGCTTGCGCTCGTTGCGGCGAACGATCCATGTGGCTACCCGGTTCGACCAGCTCGCGATGAGCCAGGCCACCGCGAAGACGACGATGATGAGCCCGAGCGTCTGCCAGGGGTCGCCGGGCAGCGAGTCGGTGAACGACGAGGACGTGGATTTCTGGGCCCAGACGAGCATGCCCTCAGTATCGCCGTGCGCGGGTGCCATGCGCGCAGGTCTGGCTCAGATCATCACAAAGCTCCAACAAAAACGGCCCGCGCATGCGAGGTGCTTCGAGCACCCCACATGCACGGGCCGCCGTGCTTCAGTGGCTAGCGCCGCCCGCCGCGGTCGCGGCCACCGCCGCCGCGCGGACGCTCCTCACGCGGCTCGGGAGCCGGCGTGGATGCTGCGACCTCGATCAGCTGCTCCGGAGTGATCTCCGACTCGCCGTCGAGCTTGGCCTGCAAGGTGAGGCCGATGCGGCCGCGATCCTTGTCGACCTCGACCACCTGGACTCGTACGACGTCGCCTCGCTCCATGACCTGGGCGGCCGACTGCAGCCGGTTGCCCTTCGGGAGGATGCGGCTCACGTGCAGCAGGCCGTCGACGCCCTTGCGGAGCTCGATGAAGGCACCGAAATCGGCGATCTTCACGACCTTGCCGGTGTACTCGTCCCCGACCTCGACGTCCTTGCACATCGCGTCGATGGTGCTGCGGGCCTGCTCGGCCAGCTCACCGTTGGCACCGTAGATGCGGATGGTGCCGTCTTCCTCGATGTCGATCTGCACCTCGTAGTCGGCCTCGAGGCCGCGGATGGTCTCGCCGCCCTTGCCGATGACCATGCCGATGTAGTCCGGCGGCACCTTGGTCGAGATGATGCGCGGTGCGTGCGCCGCCACATCGTCGCGGGGAGCTGCCAGGGCCTCGCTCATCTTGCCGAGGATGAACAGCCGGGCCTCGCGGGCCTGGGTCAGTGCGTTTCGCAGGATCTCGGTGGTGACACCCGTGATCTTGATGTCCATCTGCAGCGCGGTGACGCCCTGCTCGGTGCCGGCGACCTTGAAGTCCATGTCACCGAGGTGATCCTCGGCGCCCTGGATGTCGGTCAGGATGACGTAGTCGTCGCCCTCCTTGATCAGGCCCATGGCGATGCCCGCCACCGGAGCCTTGATCGGCACGCCGGCGTCCATCAGCGAGAGCGTCGAACCGCACACCGACGCCATCGACGACGACCCGTTCGACTCCAGGATCTCGGACACCAGACGCATGGTGTACGGGAAGTCCTCCTGGCTGGGGATGACCGGCAGGAGCGCCCGCTCGGCGAGCGCGCCGTGGCCGATGTCGCGGCGCTTGGGGCCGCGCATGAACCCGGTCTCCCCCACCGAGTACGGCGGGAAGTTGTAGTGATGGATGTAGCGCTTCGTGTCGTCGAGCGACAGGTCGTCGATGCGCTGCTCCTCCTTGCCGGTGCCGAGCGTCGCAAGCGTGAGCGCCTGCGTCTGGCCGCGGGTGAAGAGGGCCGAGCCGTGTGTCCGGGGCATGACCGAGACCTCGGAGTGGATCGGGCGGATCTCGGTCTCGGAGCGACCGTCGGGACGGCGCTTGTCGACCGCGATCTTGGTGCGCACGGTGGCCTTGTAGAGCTTGTCCACGGCAGCCGAGACGGCAGCCCTGGCACCCGGGTCGAGCACGCCGTCATCGTTGCGTGCCGGGAACGGCAGGTCGATGCCGGAGACGATCTGATCCAGCAGCGCGTGCCGCTTGGCCGACTTGAGCTCCTTGGAGTCCTGCTCGGCGTCGGTGAGCTCGCGGACGGCGTCGCCGAACTGCTCCTTGACTGCCGGGTAGACGGCGGCCTCGCGGGCCTCGACGACCAGGTCTGCAAGCGCGAACTGCGTGCGCGTGCGCTGAAGCAGGTCAGCCTCGGTCGAGCTTCCGCTGACAGCGGGGGTCTCGTCCGCGATGATCGCGTCGGCGGCCGGCTGGAGCGCGGAGAGTCCACCGCCGGACACTGCCGACTGGAGCGACTGGGCGTGCTTCTGGCGCAGCCCCTCGGTGACGGCACCGTCGGCCCACTTCGGCTGGCCGACCTTGGCGGCCAGGTCGATCTGGATCTGGCACAGCTTCTTGATCTCGGCGTGGGCGAGCTCGAGGGCGGCGATGAGCGTCTCCTCATCGACCTCCTGCGCGCCGGCCTCGACCATGGTGATGGCCTCGGGGGTTCCGCACACGATCAGATCGAGCGTTGACTCCTTCAGCTCGGGCATGGTCGGGTTGACGACGAGGTCGCCGTCCATGCGGCCGATGCGAACGGCGCCAACCGGGCCCAGGAAGGGCATCGGCGAGAGCATCAGCGATGCCGACGCGCCGTTGATAGCCAGGATGTCGTGGCCGTTGACCATGTCGGCCGAGAGCGTGGTCACGATGATCTGGACCTCGTTCTTGTAGCCCTTGGGCCACAGCGGCCGGATGGGCCGGTCGACCATGCGGGCGTTCAGGATGGCCTTCTCGCCGGCCCGTCCCTCGCGCTTGAAAAATCCGCCGGGAATCTTGCCGGCGGCGTACGCCTTCTCCTCGACGTCGACCGTCAGCGGGAAGAAATCGGCCCCCTCACGTCCCTCGGTGCGTCCCACCGCGGTGGCGAGCACCACCGTATCTCCCTGCTGTACGAGGACCGCTCCGTGCGCCTGCTTGGCGACGTTCCCGGTCTCGAAGCTGATCTCCTTGTCACCGATGGTGGCGGTGACGCGAGTCGCTTCCGGTTCGACTGCAATACTCATTCTCTGTCTCCTCCGGCCCCTCCATTGCGGGGGCCATCCTCCGTGAACCGGCTGGCCGCTATCGGCGCAGGCCCAGTTCCTTGATGAGGGCGCGATAGCCCTCCAGGTCGTGCCTCTGCATGTACGTCAGAAGCCTGCGGCGCCGGCCCACCATCTTGAGGAGGCCGCGTCGCGAGTGATGGTCGTGCGAGTGGATCTTCATGTGCTCGGTCAGCTCGGTAATCCGCTGAGTGAGCAGTGCCACCTGCACCTTGGTCGATCCAGTGTCCTTGTCGTTCTCGCCGAACTTCGCAATGAGCTCGGACTTCTGATCCTGGGTAAGCGGCATGCTTACCACCTCCTTGCCGTAGGTGCATCGGGACGCCTCCATCCCAGAACCGTGCCGGCAAGTGGCGCGGGACCGCGATGAGGCCGCTCGGCAGGGTAGCAGACCGCCTTGCCGCAGCGGTTTGCGCCCACCGCCCCACCGGATACCCTGTCGGCGTCGATCAATCGAGGGGTTCAACGTGAGCATTGCAGTCGTGACCGGCGGCGCCGGGTTCGTGGGGTCGCATCTTTGTGAGTACCTGCTGGAGCGCGACTGGCGCGTGCTCTGCCTTGACAACCTCGACACCGGGACGCTCGAGAACATCGAGCAGCTCCGCGGCGACGCGTTCGAGTTCCGCTACCACAACTGCGTCGATCACATCTCCGTGGACGGCCCGGTCGATGCGGTCTTCCACCTGGCGAGCCCCGCAAGCCCCGTGGATTACCTGCGGCTGCCGCTCGCGACGCTCAAGGTGGGCTCCTACGGCACCCACAACGCCCTGGGCCTTGCCAAGTTCAAGCGCGCGCGGTTCCTGCTCACCTCCACCTCGGAGGTGTACGGCGACCCCGAGATGCACCCGCAGCGCGAGGAGTACTGGGGCAACGTGAACCCCGTCGGCCCGCGGGGGGTCTACGACGAGGCCAAGCGGTACGCCGAGGCGCTCACCATGGCCTACCACCGCCAGCAGGGCGTGGACACCCACATCGCCCGCATCTTCAACACCTACGGCCCGCGCATGCGCCAGAACGACGGCCGCGCGATCCCCACCTTCCTGCGCCAGGCGATGGAGCGAAAGCCCGTCACCGTGTTCGGCGACGGCAGCCAGACCCGCTCGTTCTGCTACGTGGACGACCTTGTCGAGGGCCTCTTCCGGCTCACGATGAGCGACGAGCACATGCCCGTGAACATCGGCAACCCGGTCGAGATGACGCTCCTCGAGATGGCCGAGAAGTGCATCGAGATGACCGGCACCGACTCGAAGATCGTCTTCGAGGGCCTGCCGGTGGACGACCCGAAGGTGCGCCAGCCCGACATCGCCAAGGCGCGCCGGGTGCTGGGCTGGGAGCCGCAGGTCGAGCTTCAGGAAGGCCTTCGGCGCACCATCGAGAGCCTCGGCCACACCCCGGTCATCGCCTAGCTCAACCCAGCTCGGCCAGCACGAGCAGGGCCCGGCCGCTCTGCAGGAGCAGCGGCTCGCCGCCGTCGCTCACGAGCGCATCGTGCTCGTGCAGCTCAGTGGTCTCCTCCACCGTGCTCACCTCGAGCACGCCCTCGAGCACGATCACGGCCATGCGGAAGCCGAGCGGCGGCGTGAGCCGGTCGATGCCCTCCAGCACGCGCACCGAGACCTCGGCAGTCGCGTGGCCGCGGCGGGTCATGACGTTCAGGTCGCGCGTCGGGCCGCCGGGAAGCGCTGCCGATGTGGCGGCCTCGCCCGTGAACGCGAACGGGACGAACCGCGCGAGGTCGTGCTCGACCCCGTCCACGTCGAGCACGAGCGGCGCCTCGCCCAGCCGGATGATGACGCGGTCGATGCCCGGGAAGCTCGAGAACGGCCCGCCCTCGGCCACCTCGGCGATGCTGATGCGCCAGTCGAAGTCGCCTCCCCCGCCCTCGGGCGCCCGCGCGACCTCGCTCGTGACCCCGCCGCCGTTCTTCCACGGCATGCGCACCTGGTCTGCTGCGCGCACGACGGTCACGCCAGCAGTGACCGCGTCTGGAGGACATCCTGGTGCAGCTGCTCCACGAGCGCATCGACCGAGCTGAAGGTGAGCTCGTCGCGGAGCCGGTGGACGAACTCGAGCTGGATCGGCGAGCCGTAGATGTCGGCGTCGAAGTCGAGCAGGTAGGCCTCCACCTTGATGCCGTCGCGCACGTCGGTGAACGTCGGGTTGTAGCCGACGCTGATCGCCGCCACGTGGGAGCTCTCCGGCAGGTGGGCACGCCCGGCGTAGATGCCGCGGCCGGGCAGCACCGCCAGCGGCCCCGACCCGACGTTTGCGGTGGGAAAGCCGATCTCACGGCCGCGCTTGTCGCCGTGGACGACCTCGCCGTCGAGCCACGCGGGCCGGCCGAGCAGCCGGGCGGCGCCCTCCATGTCCCCCGCGCCCACCAGCGCGCGGATGCGCGACGACGACACGGGCTCGCCGTCCATCTGCAGGAGCGGCATGACGTTCACGTCGAAGCCCAGCTCGGCGCCGGACTCCGAGAGCTGCTGGGTGGTGCCGGCGGCGCGGTGGCCGTAGCGGAAGTTCTCGCCGACGCTGACGGCGCGGGCGCCCAGGCAGCGGCTGATCACCTCGCGGCCGAACCGCCCGGCATCCATCTGCGAGAGCTCGGGCGTGAACGGCACCACCACCACCTCGTCGGGCCCCAGCTCGCGGGCGAGCTCGATGCGGCGGGAGATGGTCGAGAGCTCGGGCGGCGCGAGCCCGGGCCGCACGATCTCCATCGGGTGGGGATGGAAGGTGACGACAGCCGATCGCAGGGCTCGATCCGCCGCGGTCGCGATGGCCGCCTCGATCACGGCGCGATGTCCCAGGTGGACGCCGTCGAAGGTGCCGATGGCCAGCGACCGATCCGCCGGCGGCACCAGGTCGTGGCTCATGTAGACGTCGGTCATGCCAGCACCATGATCGGATGAAGCCGACCCGAGCGGTGCTCGGCGACCGCCACCAGCTCCCCATCGCTTGCCAGCCGCACGACCTCGCCAGCGTCGTCGGCCGCGGCGTCGATCGCCCGGCCGTTTGCGATCAGGGCGCGCTCGGCGGCAGAGAGCTCGTGGCTGGGCAGGTGGGCGATCGCCTCGAACGGCGTGCGATACCAGCGGCCCAGCGGCTGGGCCGTGATCTGCTCGGGCGTGCCTGCGTCCTCAACGCTCCACGGGCCGATCGTGAGGCGGCGCAGCTCGAGGCAGTACGCGCCGGCCCCGGTGGCCTCGCCAAGGTCGGAGGCGATCTGCCGCACGTAGGTGCCCTTGGAGCACGTCACGTCGATCTCGGCCCGCTGCACGCCGGCATCGAAGCTGCGCACCTCCAGCGCGCTGATGCGAACCAGGCGCGGGGCGGCGGTGACGGTCTCGCCGCTTCGCATGCGGGCATACGAGCGCTTGCCATCGATCTTCACCGCCGAGGCGGCGGGCACCTGCTGGAGGATCTCCCCCACCTGGGCGGCAGCAGCCAGCCGGACGGCAGCGAGCTCGGTGGTTGCGCCGGACGGCTCGATCTCACCCTCGGGATCGAGCGTTGACGAGCGCGCGCCGAACTGCACCACCGCGCGGTAGCTCTTGTCCATGCCCGAGAGGTACTGCGCGAGCCTGGTCGCCCGCCCTGCGAGCACCAGCAGAAGGCCGGTGGCGAACGGGTCGAGGGTGCCGGCGTGGCCCTGCTTCTTGCCGAGCGCAGGCCGAAGCTGCCGGAGCACCCCGAAGGATGAGGGCCCGGCGGGCTTGTCCACGAGGAACATGCCGCCCTGGCCGGTCATCGTCAGGCCGCGGTTGCGGCCAGCTGAGCCGAGACTTCCGCGACGATGAAGGCGCGGATCTCATCGACGGTGCCGCTGTGCGAGAACCCGGCTGCCAGCTTGTGACCGCCGCCCCTCGACTTCCGGGCGATGACCGAGACATCGACGCCCCCGCGCGACCGCAGCGACACGCGGTTCTCGGGGATCGAGCCGTCGGGGAGCGGAACCTGCTCGCGGATGACGCTGGCCACCTCGACGCCCTCGACGCTTCGGAGGTCGTCGATGAGGCCCTCGGTGGTGGCCTCGTCGCCGTCCACGAATGCGAGATCCTCGCGGGTCACGTGTCCGATGAGGAGCCGGCCGCCCTCGTACGGCTGCGTGTTGGCGATCACGCGGCCGAGCAGCTGGAGCTTTCCGTACGGCTGGCTCTCGAACACCAGCTCATACACCTTGGAGATGCTGGCGCCGGCGTCGACGAGCTGCGCGGCCAGGCGCAGTGCCTCGGCGCTCGTGGTGCGGTACTGGAACCGGCCGGTGTCGGTCACGAGGCCGACGTAGAGCGCCTCGGCGACCTCGGGCGTGAGCTCGACGCCGAGCTTCTCGAAGACGTGCGACAGGATCTCGGCGGTGGACGATGCATGGCCGTCGATGAGGTTGGCCGAGCCGAAGCGGCTGTTGTCGTGGTGGTGGTCGATGTCCACGACGTTGGCCGAGGCGGCGAGAATCTCCTTGTACTCCGGGCCGATGCGCCGCTCGTTGCCGCAGTCGAGCGCCAGAAGCGTCCAGCCCTCGAGCGACGCCGGGTCGATGGTGCGCTCGAGGCCCTGCATGTCGAGGAACGTCAGCTCGTGCGGGACGGTGGAGTCGGCGTGGATGAACGTCCGCACCTCTTTGCCGAGGCCGCGCAGCGCCGTGGCGGCAGCCGTCAGCGAGCCGATGGCGTCGCCGTCGGGGTTCTCGTGGCTCACGACCATCACGCGATCGGCGGCCGCAAGGGCCGCGACCACCTGTTCGAGGTCTTGCTGCAGACTGATATCCGTCATTGAGAGTCCTCGACCGCCGGGCGCTCCTGCTCGAGGAGGTCATTCATGCGCAACGCGCGATCGAGAGTCTCATCATAGTGGAAGGTCAGCAAGGGCGTGCGCCTGAACTTCAGCTCCCGTGCGACCTTTCCCTGCAAGACGCCGGTGGCCCGGCGGAGCGACTCCAGCGAGCGCTGGCGCTTCTTGTCGTTGCCGAGCACGCTCACGTAGACCGCGGCCTCGGTCAGGTCGGACGTCGCCTGGACGCCCGTGACGGTCACGAAGCCGACGCCGGGGTCACCCAGCGACTCGATGCCCGACGCGAGCACCTCGCGCAGGGCCTCATTCACTTTTCGCATGCGCTCGCTCGGCGGCCTGCTCATAGATCCTCCTCGACCGACAGCAGGCTGCGGGTGCAGCTGGTCAGCTCGTAGTCCTGTGCCGAAAGGTATCGCTCGGCGCGGTCGAGAGCCTCCACCGCCGCGTGTGACTCGCGCCGGACGACCACCAGCGTGAGCCGCGCCCGCTGCCACAGATCATGGAAGTCGACCTCGGCCACAGACGCTCCCAGCTGGCGCTCGAGCTGTGCCTTGGTGTGGCGGAGATGGCTGCGCTTGGCCTTCAGCGAGTGGCTCTCGGGGAAGTGCAGGTCGAAGGTCAACACGCCGAGGTAGCCGGAGTTTTCCATATGGTGGACGGTAATGCAGGAGATCTCTGACTTCGGCGAGGTGGTGCTGGTCGTCTCAGCTGCGCTCGTGCTGGCGATCCTCTGCAGCCGGCTCTCGACGCGCATGCGGGTGCCTGCGGCCGCCGTGCTCCTCTTCGGTGCAGAGATCGTCTCGGAGATCGCACCGCGGCTCGCCACCACGGTCTCGATCCACGACGTCACGCGCATCGGGGTCGTGGCGCTCATCGTGATCCTCTTCGACGGCGGCATGGAGCTGGGCTGGCGCGAGGTGCACCGCTCGCTCGGCCCGATCCTCGCGCTCGGCGTGCTCGGCACCTTCGCCACGGCGGGGATCATGGCAGTGGCCGCGCACTACGTGCTGGGCTTCGACTGGGTGCCCGCCGCGGTGATCGGCACGGCGCTCTCGCCGACCGATCCCGCTGTGATGTTCTCGGTGCTGGGCGACCACGCCCCCCAGGGCCGCGTCACCACCATCCTCGCGGCCGAGTCCGGCGCGAACGATCCCGTTGGCATCGCGCTCATGATCGGCGTGCTGAGCGCCGTCCAGCACCCGGGCAACTCTCACCTGCTCGTGCTGGCCGACGTCGGCTGGGAGATGCTCGTGGGCGTCGTGGTGGGCGCGATCGGCGGGATCATCGTGATGCGCCTGGTCAACCGCTGGGAGCGGCCGCTCGACCCGATCACCGCCCTCGCCACGGCGGGCATGATCTACGGCGTTGGCGCCGTCGCCCACGGATCGGGGTTCCTGGCGGTGTTCATCGCAGGGATGCTGATCGGCGACAACGCCACCACGCACGGCGATGACGTGCGGACGCTCAGCGCCCAGCTCGCGTCCGTGGCCGAGCTCGTGGTGTTCGTCGCGCTGGGGCTCACGGTCTCGCTGAGCTCGCTCAACCTGCACACCGTCATCGGCGACGGGCTGCTGCTGGCCGCCATCCTGATCGTCATCGCCCGCCCGCTGGCCGTCGGAGCGCTGATCTGGCCCGTGGACCTGCGTCGGGGCGAGAAGGTGTTCGTCGGCTGGCTGGGCCTCCGCGGGGCCGTGCCGATCCTGCTGGCTGCGTTCGCCGTGGACGAGCACATCCAGCAGGCCCACACGGTCTACGGGATCGTCTTCATCGTGGTGACCGTCTCGGTGCCGATCCAGGGATCACTGATCGAGTGGGTCGCACGGCGTGTCGGAGTGGCCATCGGGCCGCCCTCCGATCACGCCTGACGCGCAACCTCTTTGATCGAGTAGGCCTCGAGCACGTCGTCGACCTTGATGTCGTCGAAGTTCTCCAGCGTGAGCCCGCATTCGAAGCCCTGAGCGACCTCGCGGGCATCCTCCGAGAACCGCTTGAGCGTCTCGATGCGGCCGTCGTGGACGATCGCGCCGTCGCGCACGATGCGCACCTGGGCGCCGCGCTGAAGCACGCCCTGGGTCACCATGCAGCCGGCGATGGTGCCGACCTTGGACGCCTTGAACGTCTGGCGCACCTCGGCCTCGCCCATGACCTCCTCGACCTTCTCGGGCGCCAGCATGCCGATGAGGGCCTGCTGGATGTCCTCGGTCAGCTTGTAGATCACGCGGTAGGTGCGGATGTCCACGCCCTCGCGGTCGGCGAGCGCCTTGGCCTCGGCGTTGGGCCGGACGTTGAACCCGATCACGATCGCATTCGAGGCGGCGGCCAGGTTGATGTCCGACGCGACGATGCCGCCGACGCCGGAGTGGATCACGTTGACCGAGACCTCGTCGTGCTGGATCTTTCCAGCTCGTCGATGGCGGCCTCCACGGAGCCCTGCACGTCGGCCTTGATGACCAGGTTGAGCTCCTGGACGGCGCCCTCCTGCACGGCGCTGAACAGATCCTCGAGGCTGACCGACTTGGAGCGCCGGGCAAGCGCCTCGGTGCGAAGCCGCTGGGCCCGCTGCTGCGCCATCTGGCGAGCGACGCGCTCGTTCTCGACCACGTGGCAGAACTCACCGGCCGGCGGCGGGCGGTCGAAGCCCAGGATCTCGACGGGCGTTCCCGGGCCTGCATCGCGCACGCGCTTGCCGCTGTAGTCGTTGAGCGCCTTCACCTTGCCCCAGGCGTCGCCTGCGACGACGGCATCGCCGACGCGCAGCGTGCCGCGCGAGACCAGCATGGTCGCCACGGGGCCGCGGCCGACGTCGAGGCGCGACTCGATGATCACGCCCGAGGCCTCGGCCTTGGCGTTTGCGTGCAGGTCGAGCACGTCTGCCTGCAGCAGGATCGACTCGAGCAGCTTGTCCAGGTTGGTGCCGTTCTTGGCCGAGACGTCCTCGAAGATGGTGTCGCCACCCCACTCGGACGGCTGCAGGCCGTGCGTGGTCAGCTCCTGCCGGGCGCGATCGGAGTTGGCGCCGGGCTTGTCGATCTTGTTGACCGCAACCACGATGGGCACGTCGGCCGCCTTGGCGTGGTCGATCGCCTCGATGGTCTGCGGCATGACGCCGTCGTCGGCGGCCACGACCAGCACGGCGACGTCGGTGACCTTCGCGCCGCGGGCGCGCATGGCCGTGAAGGCCTCATGGCCCGGCGTGTCCAGGAACGTGACCTTGCGTCCGTCCGGCACGTCCACCTGGTAGGCGCCGATGTGCTGGGTGATGCCGCCGGCCTCGGTCGAGACGACCGATGCCTCGCGGATGGAGTCGAGCAAGGTGGTCTTGCCGTGATCGACGTGGCCCATGATGGTGACCACCGGCGGCCGCGGCACGAGATCCTCGGGCGCGTCGTCGTAGGTGATCTCCTCGTCTTCCTCGTCAGCGGCGTGCTGGATGGTGATCTCGCGGTCGAGCTCGCTCGCGAGCAGCTCGACGGCGTCGTCGGAGAGCGAGACGGTGAGGGTCACCATCTCCCCCAGGCCCATCATCACGGTGATGATGCGGGCGGGCGAGATGCCGAGGGCCTCGGCGAGCTCCTTGACGGTGATCCCCGACGGAACCTTGACGGGTCCCGTGGGCGCCTCGACGACCTGCTTTGGCTCCGGGCGCGCGCTTCGCTCGCGGCGCACCGGGGGCTTGCGGCCGGCCTGGGCGTCGATGACCACGCGCCGCTTGCCCTTGGGCGAGGCGCCGCGCTGTGGGCGCGCATGCCGGGCCGCCTGGCCGGGCTGCTGCGCAGGCGCAGTGCCGTCGCTGGGAGCGGCCGCAGTGGCCACGGCGCCTGCCGGTGCCTCGGCCGCCTTGGCGGGTGCGGCGGCAGGGGCCTTCGCGGCCTCCGCTGCCTGTGCTTTTGCTGCTGCTGCTGTGGCTTCGGCCGCCTTTGCGGCCTTCGTTGCCTTGGGCTCCTTGGCCGGAGCTCGTTTTGCCATCATGCTGATCCTTCCGTTCCGAGGGCGGCGTGCTCGGTTGCGAGCCATCGGTCCACGCTCTCGTAATTCTCAATTTTCTGGCGCAACCGCCGTGCGAGGGCGCCCTTGCTGCGGGCACGACGTGCGCATTCTCCTTCGGGGCAGAAGTACGCGCCCCGTCCTTCCCGGCGTCGTTCCCTGTCCACCACTGCCGCACCTGCATGCACGCTCACCCTGACGAGCTCGGCCTGTGGCCGACGGGCTCCGCAGCCTGCACATTGGCGGATGGGGACATGCAGGTTCACGACGCGGCCGGCGCTCCCTCCTCTGCCGCAGCCAGCTCCCGGTGAGCGGGGATGCCGCAGTAGCGGCTTCCCTCGATCGCCTGGTTCGGGCAGCGCTTGCCGGACGAGGTCACCGCGACGCAGCGGCCGGGGAACTCGTCCTCTTCACCATCGGCCCCGGTGTACGGCGAATCAGACTCGTCGGAGTAGTAGTCGGTCTCCGACACGATGTCGATGCGCCACCCGGTGAGCCGGTGGGCGAGCCGGGCGTTGAGCCCTTCCTTGCCGATGGCCAGCGAGAGCTGGTCGTCGGGCACGACAACGGTGGCCTGGCGGCCGTCGTCATCGACGTACACCTCGCGCACCTTGGCAGGCGAGAGCGCCTTGGCGACGAACCGCGCGGGCTCGTCGTTCCACGGGATGATGTCGATCTTCTCGCCGCGAAGCTCGGAGACCACCATGCGCACGCGCGAGCCGCGCGGGCCGACGCAGGCGCCGACGGGGTCGACCCCCTGCACCTTGGACTCGACGGCGATCTTGGCGCGGTACCCGGGCTCGCGCGCAACGGCGCGAATGGTCACCAGGTTGTCGGCGATCTCAGGCACCTCCAGCTCGAAGAGCTGGCGGATGAGGTCGTCGGAGCGGCGCGAGAGCACCACCTGCGGGCCCTTGCCCTCGCTGCGCACCTCGATGATGACTGCCTTGATGCGACTGCCCTGCTCGTAGCGCTCGCCCGGCACCTTCTCGGAGCCCGGCAGGATCGCTTCCATGCGGCCGAGATCGACGAACGCGTAGCGGGAGTCGTCCTGCTGGACGATGCCGGTCACGATCTCGCCGACGCGGTCGTGGTACTCGTCGTACATCATGGAGCGCTCGGCCTCGTTGATCCGCTGCTTGAGCACCTGCTTGGCGGTCTGCCCGGCGATGCGGCTGAAGTTGGCGGGGGTCACATCGACCTTCACGTCGGGCGTGAACCAGCTCCACTCGATCTCCGGCTCGGCCTCGGCGTGCTCGTCGGCGGCATGCCCGTCGGTGGACACGACCTCGGGCGGCGCCTCGGCGAACTCCCGGTGGTGCGGATGCGCCTCGAGATAGGCCTCCCACGCCTCGGGCGTGACCGACCAGACGGTGTAGTCGCCGGACTCGCGGTCGATGTCGACACGCACCGGGTGGCGGGCGTCGGGCATCTTGCGGTATGCGGCCTGGAGGGCATCCTCGATCGCGGGCAGCAGCGTGCCCGGCTCGATGCCCTTCTCCTTCTCCACAAGTTTTACGCCCTCGAGAATCTCTTTGTTCACCTTGCGCCTCCCACCTTGTCGAACACCAGGTTGCTGCGCTGGATCTCCTCGTAGGAGATCTGCACTGCCGAACCGTCCTGGTCGAGCTCGATATGAGTGTCGTCTGCTGCCATCAAACGACCTTTGAACTGTCGCCGTCCGTCGATGTCGTCGGCCGTCCGAACCGCCACGGTCTTCTCCAGCACACGCTGATAGTGCGCCGGCTTCGTCAGAGGCCGCTCGAGTCCCGGCGATGACACTTCGAGCGTGTATTTCTCACGTACCGAGGCCAGTTCGCGACTGACGCGCTGGCACAGCTCCACGTCCACGCCGCCCTCTTCGCGGTCGATGTAGACGCGCACAACACCTGACGACGGGCCCTCGGCGAGTACCACTTCGACCTCCGGCATCTGTGCCGAGAGCGTGTCCTCTATTTCGCGTTGGAGCTGCCTTGCGCCCGTCTTTGCCACTGCCCACCATCCATTCCGGGGCGAAAAAGAGGCGGGTACAAGCCCACCTCGTTCACCGCCTCGAATTCTTCTGACTAACCGCGTACTCTAGCAGGCGATGTATGAACCCGAAACCGGGTGGGCTCCGTGCGCGCGCTGATCCAGCGGGTGTCCGAAGCGGCCGTGGACTCCGGCCCAGAGCGGCTTGGAGCCATCGATCGGGGCTTGCTCGTGCTGCTGGCGGCGGGCACCGGCGACGGGCCTGCGGAGGCCGCGTGGATGGCCGGGAAGGTGGCCCGCCTGCGCGTGTTCAGCGACGCCGACGGCAAGATGAACCTGGCCCTCCCCCAGGTCGGCGGAAGCGTGCTCTGCGTCTCGCAGTTCACGCTCTACGGCGACGTCTCGCGCGGGAACCGGCCGAGCTTCGTGACGGCCGCCGAGCCGGAGCTCGGCGAACAGCTCGTGGCGCAGTTCGCGGCCGACCTCCGCGGCCTCGGCATCCCGGTCGAGACGGGCCGGTTCGGCGCAGACATGCAGGTAGCGCTGGTGAACGACGGCCCGGTCACGATCTGGATCGACTCGGCCACGCGGGGCGGCCGTGCATGAACGGTGCCCGGCACCGCTCATGCATCAGCTCAGATCGTCAACGGCCTTCTGGTAGTAGTCCACCGAGGGGCGCAGCCAGACTGCCATCTTGTAGTGGCCGAGGGCGAACTTGCGCTCACCCAGCCGCTGCAGGCAGCGGCCCAGGCAGTAGTGCGCATAGTGGTCGCTCGGGGCCGACTCGAGGATGTACTCGAACTCCTCGGCTGCCCTGGTGTACTGGCGCGACCGCAGGTATGCGACGCCCAGCGCCTCGCGGATGGATGCCTTGTCGGGCTCGCGGCGCTTGGCCTTCTCGAGCGACACCGTCGCCTGGGCGCAGTGGCCCTGGGACAGCAGCTCCCGGCCCTTCTGGAAGAGCTCGTAGGTGTCTTCGTGTGTGTTCGTGCCCATGCTCTAACGGTAGCGAAGGGCGCAAATCACTCCAGGCTGGTGATCTGCGCGAGCGCCGAGCGCACGCGGAGGGCTCCCGTGAACCGGTCGCGCAGCGAGAGCTCGCGGCGGATGCCCCGTTTGACCCCGCGCAGATCGCCGCGGATCGAGCGGCTCGCCTCCGCTGCCTGCTCCGCCGGCGCGTACCGGGCGCGGCTGGCATGGTCTGCGAACTCCGAGGCGTCCACCCCGAACACCCGGGAGATCTCGCCCGAGAGATCCTCGAACGTACGCTCCGGTGAGTCCGCGATGCCCTGATCGCCGACGAAGGTGGCGAGCTCACGGTAGGCGGCAGCCGCCTGCGCGCGCGGCCCGCGGCGCAGGTACCGCCACCTGACCGCGGCGAACTTGACGGCGCCCACCAGGATCACGAGGCCCGCAGCGAGCACGAAGAGCCACGCGAAGAAGCCATGCCCCGACGACGGCGCCTTGGCGGTAAACGAGGCCGTCGGCTTCGCGCCTCCCGAGCGCCCGGGATCGACGCCGCCCTTGCCGCCCAGCTGGAGCCCGGGCTTCGACCCGCCGTGGTTCTGGGGCGTGACGCCGCTGACCGCCGCCCCGGCGGGGCCGTTCCCCCTCGTGTACTGCGTCTTTGCCGCCGTCGTCTTCCAGCCCGGGTTGGACGCCGAGGCCTGCTCGGGCAGGTGGCGCGACGGGGTCGGGTCGAACGGCTGCCAGCCGAGCTTCGGGAAGAACACCTCGACCCAGGCGTGCGCATCGCGATCGCTCACGACGTACGGCGCTCCCAGCGTGGCCGGCGCCTGCCCCGTGGTGAACCCGAACGCCACCCGGGCCGGGATGCCGTGCAGGCGCAGGACGAGGGCCATCGAGCCCGAGAACATCTGGCAGTAGCCCTTGTGGCCGGTGAGCATGAACTGGGCGAGGATCGGCGATCCGCCGGAGAACTTCGGCGTGAGGTCGTACGTGAAGACCTTGCTGCGGAAGTAGGCCTCGACGTCAACGGCCGCTGCGTACTCCGTCAGATCCTGGTCGGCCCCGGAGGCGTGCCACACCTGGTTTGAGGCCGTGATCAGATCGGTCATCGGCGCCAGCGCCTCGGATGCCCCGGCGGTGTTGTCGGCCGGGAAGGGCTCCATCCGGACGTCGCCGACGGTCAGATCCTGATCGACCAGCCGCGGGAAGCCCGTGCCGGCGTTGGCAAGCTGCTTGGGCGTCGGGTCGGCCGCATAGACCACCGAGGAGTACGTGGTGCCGCGCGCAAGGGCGCTGTCGGCCTCGGCCGACGAGTCGGTGTTGATCGTGAACGGCGTGTCGGAAGGGGCGATCCACTTGATGGGCTGCACCGACGTGGCGAGGTGGCGGTCGGCCAGCGCCTCGACCTGCACGCGCACGGTCGAGATCGCCTTGCGCGACGGGTTCTGCACCTTCGCGGCGAGCCGGCGCGACGGCACCGAGAGCGCGCCGTTCTCGGGCGTGCCAAGGCCGTTGGTGATGGGATAGGTGTTCTCGGTCCAGCGCCCTTCCTTGAACGTCTCGAGCGTCCCGAGCTTCCAGTAGGACGGCTTCTGGGCCCAGACGTTCAGGACGGTGGTCGGCTTGCCGTGCCAGTGCAGCGGCTTGTACGACTCATTCCACACGTAGGACAGGCTCCGCGGCGCCACCGCGCTCGCCAGCGGATCCCACTCGTGCCAGCCGATGAATGCGCCCTTGTTCACGCCGGGCAGGGCCGAGACGACCAGTCCCAGCACCACCACGGCCGTCCCGAGCGCCCATGCCTGGCTGGAGCCGCCTCCGCCGATGGCGTGAACGGGCACCAGCCGAAGCGTCACGAGCGCCGCCGCCAGGAAGAACGCCGCCCGAAGCCACGGATGGCTCAGATCGAGCACCGTCGAGGGGAACGCGAAGAGGATCAGGGCAAGGGCGATGGAGACCACCGTCCAGCGCCGCAGGACGAGCGTCCATCCCAGCACCCCGACGATCACCATGAAGAGGAGGCGAGCATCGACATCGACCGTGCCGAACCGGCTGTAGTCGAAGGGGGTGGTCGCGTTGAACCAGTTGTGGGCTCCGTCGTTCACGGCGTGCGCGACGGCGGGGACGTAGCTGTGGCGGCCCGAGCTGCCGGGCCACATGCCGCTGGCCGCACCGAGCGCCACGGGAACGGCGATCACGGCCGCGACGATGCCCGCGACCCGCCCCCAGATCTGGGCGACGAGCGTCGGCGCAAGGACGATGGCGCACATCGCGAGCATCTCGATCACGGGGATCCGCGGGCTCTCGATGCGCGCCCAGTGCCATCCGCCCACGGCCACGAGCGCGACGAGCGCCACCCACGGGCCGGTCTGGAGCGCGCGGCTACGCATTGACGGCCATCCGGACTGCGCTCGATCGCGACAGCATGTGACCGAGGTCGTCGTTCGAGCGCACGCGGGTGACCAGCACGCCCGACGTCGTCAGCCGAAGCGCCGCGGACTCGGCCGACGTCACCATCCCGCCGTTGGCAAACGAGGCCGCATCCACCCACACCACCGCCACCTCGCGCCGTGCGCCGCTCAGCTGCAGCAGCCGCTCTGCGAGGGCAGGCGTCATCACCGAGGTGATCACGTAGATCCGGGCGGCATCGACGGCGTCGCCGCCGCTCGCGGCATCGCCGAGGGTGATGTGCAGCGGCAGCGTGCCGCCGGCGCGCACCACGGCGAGGGCGGCCATCGCGGTGCCCATGTTGTCGGAGCCGGTGCCGAGGCGGATGCGCTGCCGGTCGCCGGACTGGATCACCAGCGAGCAGCGCTGCCCGCCCTCGGCCAGGCGCGTGAGCACGGAGGCCGCAGCCCGCACCTGCACGTCGAAGCTGGTGTTCCCGAACGGGCCGACCTGGCCCGCGGCGTCGCCGTCGAGCAGGACGGCGGCTTCGTCGCGCGGAGAATCCTCGAGCTCCTTGACCATCAGCTTTCGGCGGCGGGCGGTGGACCGCCAGTGCACGCGCCGAAGGCTCTCGCCGGTCTGGTAGTCGCGGATCGAGTGCAGGTCGTAGCCCGAGGTGCGGTGCAGGAGCATCCGCGAGGCGTCTCCCCCGCCCGCGCCGGCGTCGGTGAAGAGGCTGTCGAGCTGGTAGACCCGCGGGTAGACGAGCACGGCGTCGGTGCGCTCGACCGGTACCAGCGACCGGGCCAGGCCGAACGGATCCGACAGCACGAGTTGGGCGCCGTGCAGCCGGTAGCGGCCGCGCGGGGCCGACTGCAGCACGTGGCTGCCCTTCAGGCGCTTCCCGAGCCGGACGAGCTCGGCCGTGAGGATCTGATCGTCACCGAGATGGTCGACCAGCGTCGCGCGGGCGGGCAGCGGGCCTGCCTCCGGGCGCACCTCGAGCCCGATCTTCACGGTCGTCCCCTCCACCATCTCGTGCTGGCCGAGCGTGCGGCGAAGGCGCACCGGCCGCGTGAACGTCCGCACCCAGACGACGGCGATGATGGGCGCGAGCATCAGCCCCACGGCGATCGGGAAGAGCGCCTGCGTGCCGAAGCCCCAGGCAGCGATGTAGAGCACGATGGACGCTGCCAGCGTGCGTTTCCCCGTGCGGGTCAGCACTGCGGCTGCCTCACACCGGCACCGGGGTGCGGTCGACCGCCTCCTGGATGATGTCTGCGGCCAGCACCCCCGCGGTGCGTGACTCGGCGGCGAGGATCACGCGGTGAGAGAGCACGTCCACCGCGACGTCCTTGATGTCGGATGGGATCACGTAGTCGCGTCCGCGAAGCGCTGCATAGGCCTTTGCGACCCGCAGCAGCGAGATGCCCGACCGCGGGCTCGCGCCCAGGGCGAGGCGGGCGTCGCCGCGGGTGTGGCGCACGATCGAGACGACGTAGCGGTGCAGGCTCTCCTCGACGAACACCTCCTTGACCGCTGCGATGGCGGCCTCGAGCTCCGGGGCGGTCGTGACCGCTTCGAGCTCGTCGAGCGGCTCGCGCGCGGCGTGCTCGGAGAGCATCTGGGCCTCCTCGTCCGGGCCCGGATAGCCCAGCGTCAGGAGCATCGTGAAGCGGTCGAGCTGCGCCTCGGGGAGCGGGAACGTCCCCTCGTACTCGATGGGGTTCTGGGTGGCGATCACCATGAACGGCCGGGCAAGCGGGTGGGTGTGGCCGTCGACCGTCACCTGGGCCTCCTGCATGCACTCAAGGAGCGCCGACTGGGTCTTCGGCGACGCGCGGTTGATCTCGTCGACCAGCACCAGGTTGGCGAACACCGGGCCGGGCTTGAAGTCGAACTCGTCGCCCTGCAGGTTGAACACGCTCACGCCCGTGATGTCTGAAGGCAGCAGGTCGGGCGTCGCCTGCACGCGGGCGAACTCGCAGTCGAGGGAGCGCGCGATGGACTTGGCAAGCATCGTCTTGCCGACGCCCGGGAAGTCCTCGAGGATGATGTGGCCCTCGCAGAGCAGGGCAAGGACACAGCGCTCCAGGAGCTCGGACGGAGCGTGGATCACCCGCGAGACGTTCTCGACCACCCGCCGCGCCGTGTCGCCCGCGGCCATGATTGCCGCTGAGGTGGCTTCGTCCTTGACTTGGGGTGTCTCCACGGTTCGTCCTCCTGCCGGTGTTGGTCGGTTATACGGTCGCACCCATGCGAACGGATCGCTGGACCGCATCCCACATCGCAGACGCGCACGCCTGCTTCGACCTGCGGGAAACGTGCTGCTCGCCGTCGGGAGTGATGAGCGTGACCTCGTTGGACTCTGCGTCGAAGCCGATCCCGGGACGGCTCACGTCGTTCATGACGATCATGTCGGCTCCCTTGCGCTGAAGCTTCGCACGGGCCCGCTCTCCCGCGCCGTCGCCATGCTCGGCGGCAAAGCCGATCAGGAGCTGGCCCGGCCCGCGGAGCTCACCGAGCCGCGCCAGGATGTCGGTGGTGGGCTCGAGCTCGACCAGCCAGCGGTCGCCCGACTTCGTGCGCTTCCCGGAGTCGGCCGAGACGGGCCGGTAGTCGGCGACGGCAGCCGACATGACCACGATGTCGGCGTTCGCGGCCTCCGCCAGCGTCACCCGCTCGAGATCCTGCGCCGACTCCGCGTGCAGCACGCGCATCCCGGCGCTGGGAGCCACAGCCGCCCCGGCCCGGATCAGCGTCACGTCGGCGCCCCTGCGGGCCGCCTCGTCGGCGACCGCGGCGCCCATCTTGCCGCTCGAGCGGTTGCCCACGTACCGCACGGCGTCGAGCGCCTCACGCGTGCCGCCGGCGGTCACGAGCACGCGCTTGCCGTCGAGGGCGCGGCTCGACTCGATCCGGTTGCCCACCGCCGCGGCGATCGCATCGGGCTCGGCCATGCGGCCGACGCCGATCTCGCCCTCGGCGGTGTCGCCGTGCGCGGGGCCGACGAACTCCACCCCGCGGGTAAGCAGCAGCGCGGCGTTCTCCTGGGTCGCGGGAGCGAGCCACATGCGCGGGTTCATGGCCGGGGCGGCGATGACCGGCCCGGTGAACGCGAGCGCGGTTGCCGTCAGGACGTTCGAGGCCTCGCCGTGGGCCATGCGGGCCATGGTGGTAGCGGTGAGTGGCGCGATGCAGAGGAGCGCTGCCTGCGCAGAGGCCTCCAGATGGGGAAAGACGTCGCTTCCGTCGTCGGTCAGCACCGGCCGGCGGGAGAGGGCTGCAAACGTCGTGGGACCAACGAAGCGCCGCGAGTCAGGCGTCTGGATCACCTGCACGTCATGCCCTGCTCCGACCAGCACCCGGACGAGCTCGCACGCCTTGTACGCCGCGATCCCGCCGCACACCCCCACGATGATCATGGTCGTAGTGTGCATGAAGCCACTCTCGCGCGCGACTCCGTTTGCCCAGCCGGGGCAGCCCGTAGAGTTGCCGCGTGCTCATCGCCCAGCTCACCGACTTGCACGTCACCAGCGGCCCCCAGGGCGACCGCGCAGCCCGCGGCGTGCAGGCGGCCGTCGAGTGCGTGAACGCGCTCTGGCCGGCCCCGGCGGCGGTGGTGATCACCGGTGACATCGTGGATGACGGCGCCCCGGAGTCGTACGCTCGCGCGGCGCAGCTCCTGGCACCGATCAGCGCTCCCCTCCACGCGATTCCGGGAAATCACGACGATCGTGAGGCGATGGCCGAAGCGTTTGGCCGGCCCGCCGCCGGCGTGCATCGCCAGTATGTGGCCGACCTCGGGGAGCTGAAGGTCGTGCTCTGCGACTCGATCGTCCCCGGGAGCGATGCCGGCGCACTCGACGAGGGCCGGTTGGAGTGGATCGACGCACGGCTGGGAGAGCTCGCGGGAACGCCCGTGATCGTCGCGATCCACCATCCCCCGATTGTGACGGGCATCACCGCCATGGACGACCTACGGCTCGCGGGCATCCCCGGGTTCGACGCCATGCTGGAGCAGCACGACCACGTGCAGGCGGTGATCGCAGGGCATCTGCATCGCACCATGACAGGGCGCTCCGGCCGGGTGCCGGTGGTGGTGTGCCCGAGCGCCACCGTGCAGCTCGAGCTGACCTTTCAGCCGGGAGCGAACATCAGGATGGTGGATGAGCCGCCCGGCATCGCGATCCACCGGTGGAGCGCCGCCGGCGGGCTGGTGTCGCACATCCAGCCCACCGGGCGCTTCCACGCCATCGAGGATGGCTGAGCGCGCGCGAACCTAGATCGAGGACTTGCCGACGATGAGCTTGCCCTCGGCAATCTCCTCGAGGGCCATCGTCAGGAAGTTCTTGGAGCGCGACTCGACCAGCGGCGGCGGGAAGTTCTCGAAGCTGCCCTCGCCGAGCTGATGGTGGTAGTCGTTGATCTGGCGGGTCCGCTTGGCGGCGGCAATCACCAGGGCGTACTTCGAGTCGGTGTGCTCGAGCAGTTTGTCGATCTTCGGGTAGATCATGTGGTGCGCTCCTCGTTGGCAATCTCCGCCCGGACGACTGATTCAAGCTCGCGGGCGGCGGTGTCGGCGTCGTGGTTCACGATCACGTGGTCGAACGTGGGTCTCTCTGCAAGCTCATCCCGGGCGATGGCCAGCCGGTTTCGAATCACCTCGGGCGGATCGGTGTCGCGGCCCGCCAGTCGGCGCTCGAGCTCCTCCATGTTCGGGGGAGCAACAAACACTGTCACCGCTTCGGGCATCTGGCGCTTGATCTCGCGGGCACCCACGACCTCGATCTCGAGCACCACGCTCTGACCATCCGCGAGCCGCCGTTCGACCTCGCTGCGCAGCGTGCCGTACCGGTTACCCACATAGGTTACATGCTCGAGAAACTCGCCCTCCCCCACACGCCGGTCGAACTCCTCGTCGGTGAGGAAGTGGTACTCCACCCCATCGCGCTCGGTGGCCCGCATGCTGCGGGTGGTGGCCGAGGTCGCGACGACCAGCTCGGGCATGTCCTTCAGCACGCGCGCGATGAGCGTGCCCTTGCCCACGCCCGACGGGCCGGCGATCACGAACAGCCGCGAGCTCACCGTGCAGACCGCGCGGGATTCAGCTCTGGCGGAACATGTCGAGCAACTCGGTGCGCTGGCGCTCCGAGAGTCCGCCGACGGTCTTCGACTGGCTGATGCGGCACTGCGTGAGCAGGCGGCCGACCTTGACCCGGCCGAGGCGCGGAACAGCCACCAGCATGTCGTACACCTTTGCGGTGAGGACGTACTCGGGGGGATCCGCGATCACCTGTTCGATGCGCACGCGGCGAAGCTTCAAGTCGCGCTTCAACTGCGCCCGCGCGACGCGAATTTCGTTGGCGCGGTTGAGCGCTTCCATGCGTTGGTCGAGCGAACGGGAGGGTGCTTGGGTGAGCGTTTCGAGCATCATCGTGAGGAGCGATTATACAGCCCTGTGCGCCCCGTGCAACCGGGTGCAAACGGCTTGAACATGGGAAATCTGGCATGTCAACGCTCAATCTTTTGTAGAGCCTTAGGTTCCGGGTTATGGGCTCTTCCAACAAGCTCTGACACCCTTGTCAGACCTCGGCGGCCCAACTCGCGAGGCATATCGGTCAGGATCTCGGTTGGTATCCAGGGCTTTCCAAAGAGCGTCGTGCCGATGCCCACAATCGCGGCACCTGCAGCGAGATATTCGAGGACGTCCTGCGTCGAGGCCACGCCGCCCATGCCCACCACCGGCAGCCCGGTGCACTCGTACACGCGATGAACTGCATGGAGCCCGACGGGCTTTATGGCCGGTCCCGAGAGCCCGCCACCGCCGCCGCCGAGGAGCGGCTGCAACGTCTCCCGGTCGAGTGCGATTCCCCGCAACGTGTTGACCACCACGAGGCCCGCGGCGCCACCCTCGGCAGCGGCCTCCGCGATCGCGCCGATATCGGCGACATTCGGCGAGAGCTTCACCAGGATCGGCAGGCCGGTCTCGAGCCGGCAGCGCTCGACGAGGCTCCGCGTCTCGGCCGAGTCGCTCCCGATCGAGATGCACCCGCTCTCGACATTCGGGCACGACACGTTGAGCTCGATCGCGCGGACGCCGGGGTCGGCCCCGATCCGGGCCACTGCGATTGCGTACTCCTCCGGGGCGAAGCCCCCACGCTCACGATCAGCGGCACTCCGAGCGCAGTGAGCCTGGGCAGGTACTCCCGGCAGAACCGATCGAGCCCGGGGTTCGCGAGGCCGATGGAGTTGATCATGCCGCCCGTGGCCTCGCCGATGCGCGGCGGCGCGTTGCCCTCGCGCGGATTCAGCGTGACGGTCTTCGACACGAATCCGCCGAGGCCGAGCGTGCCGGCAGTGAGCGCATCCAGCGTGCCGGATCCGTTCACCAGCGGATTCTCGAGCTGGATGCCGCAGAGCTCGGTTGCAAGCGACGCAGTCTGGTCAGGCAAGGACACGGCTCGCCTCCAGCACAGGCCCTTCGATGCACAGCCGCTTCAGCTCGCCGTCGATGCGCACCGCGCAGCCGAAGCACGCTCCGTAGCCGCACGCCATCGGCGCCTCCATGGCCAGCTGGCACGGCACGCCGTGAAGCGCGCAGAGCCCGGCCACCGCCTGGAGCATGGGATCGGGCCCGCACGCATACACCGTCGATCCCGGGTCGAGCAGCCCGGCGAGCGGCTCGGTCACCACCGTGGGGTCGAGCACCACCGTGGCTTCGGGATCGACCAGCGCGGAGCACACCGCATATGCCTCCGAGCGGAAGCCGAGCACGGTGGTGACCTGGTGTTCGGGCTGGAGCTGCTCGCGCAGCCACGGGAGCACCGCTGCACCGATGCCGCCCCCCACCAGGATCGCCGGCCCAGGGGTGATGGTGAAGCCCGCTCCCAGCGGGCCGAGCAGGTTCACGGACGGCGCCTCGGCGATCGCCTGCAGGCCGGCACCGTGGATGTCGAGCAGGAACGCGAGCTCGTCGTCGTTGGCCCACGCGGGCGAGAGCGCCCGCGGCAGGTAGGCGCCGGCAGGGCCGGGCTCGGCTGTGAGCATGAAGAACTGGCCCGGGCCGCCGACGTCGCCGCCGTCGCGTGCGAGGCGAAGCAGCGTGTAGGCACCCACCGGCTCGACGCCGGCCACCGCCAGGCTACGCGGTTGCAGCTGCATCGGCCACGACCGCGTGGATGTCCTGGAGGGCGAGCGGCGTGACGTCCACACGAGCCTGCGAGATGGCCTGCACTGCCGCCGATGCGCCCGCCATGGTGGTGATGCACGGGATGCCGTGGGCGATGGCGGCGGTGCGGATCTCGTAGCCATCGACGCGCGCGCCGCGGCCGGCCGGGGTGTTGATGACGAGGCTGATCTCGCGCGCCCTGATGAGATCGACGACGTTGGGCGAGCCCTCGGTCACCTTCTGCACCGTCTCGACCGGGATGCCGATGCGCTGGAGCGCGCGCGCCGTGCCCGAGGTGGCCACCAGGCTGAAGCCGAGCGACTGGAGCAGGGCGCCGAGCATGGTCGATGCCGGCTTGTCGCGGTCGCAGACCGAGAGGAACACGGTGCCCGACTCGGGCAGCGGCCGCCCCGCGGCGCGCTCGGCCTTGGAGAAGGCCGTGGGGAAATCCGGGCCGATGCCCATCACCTCACCCGTCGAGCGCATCTCCGGGCCGAGCGTGGGATCGGCGCCGGAGAACCGCTGGAACGGCAGCACGGCCGCCTTCACGCTCACGTGGCTCGACGACACCGGGTGCAGCTCGATCTCGAGCCCGAGGGCGGCGCGGCACGCGGCCTGCACCACTCCCTGGCCCGTTGCCTTCGACACGAACGGCACCGTGCGCGATGCCCGCGGGTTTGCCTCGAGCACGTACACGTCGGGCCCCTGAACGGCGAACTGCACGTTGATGAGGCCGCGGACGCCCAGCGCCATCGCGATGGCCGCCGTCTGGCGCTCGATCTCCTGCTCGACCCGCTCGCCCAGAGAGAGCGTGGGGATCACGCAGGTGGAGTCGCCGGAGTGCACCCCCGCCTCCTCCACGTGCTGCATGACGGCGGCGACGATGGTGGTCTTCCCGTCGCAGACTGCGTCCACGTCCACCTCGATCGCGTCCTCCACGAACCTGTCGATGAGCGAGCCCTGCTGGACGGGCCGCGAGAGCAGCGAGTCGCGGTCGTAGCAGACCCGCATCTCGCGTCCCCCGAGCACGTAGGAGGGCCGCACCAGCACCGGGTAGCCGATCTTGTCGGCCAGGTCGGCCGCGTGGGCGGCGTCCTGCGCGATGCCCCAGTCGGGCGCCCGCAGGCCGAGCTCGGCCAGCACGCTGCCGAACCGCTCGCGATCCTCAGCGATGTCGATTGCCGCAAACGGCGTGCCGAGGAGCGGTACTCCGGCCGCCTCGAGCCGCTGGGCGAGCCGAAGGGGCGTCTGGCCGCCGAACATCGCGACCACGCCGATGGGGCGCTCGCGCTCGACCACCTCGAGCACGTCCTCGATGGTGAGCGGCTCGAAGAAGAGCCGGTCAGACGACTCCGCGTCGGTCGAGACGGTCTCGGGGTTGCAGTTGATCATGATGGCGTCGTAGCCGAGCTCGCGGAACGTCCCCACCGCCTGGACGCAGCAGTAGTCGAACTCGATCCCCTGGCCGATGCGGTTGGGCCCCGCGCCGAGGATGATGACGCTCTCGCGCTGCGGCGTGGGCAGCTCGTCCTCCAGCTCGTAGGTGGAGTAGAAGTACGGCGCCTGCGCCTCGACCTCGGCCGCACACGAGTCGACAGCCTTGTAGACGGGCCGCACTCCCGCAGCGACCCTGGCGGTGCGGACCTCGAGCTCGGGCGTCTCGGTGAGCTCGGCGATGCGGGCGTCGGCGATGCCGAGCTGCTTCAGCTGCATCCACCGCTCGGGTGAGAGCTCGCCGACCGACCGGCCGGTGATGTCGCGCTCCGCATCAGCGATGAGCGACCACTCCTGCACGAACCAGGGGTGCACGTCGGACTCCTTCGAGAGCGCCTCGGGCGTGTCTCCGGCAAGGAGCCGGCCCTGCATGCGATCGAACCTGTCCCAGACTCCGATGTCAACACGTCCGTCGCGGCCGGGCGTCTGATCGAGCTCGCGCGATCGCATCGCCTTGCCCCAGGCCTCGGTGAACGTGCGGCCGATGCCCATGGCCTCGCCCACCGACTTCATCTGCGTGGTGAGCTCGGCGTCGGCGCCCGGGAACTTCTCGAACGCGAACCTCGGCAGCTTCACCACCACGTAGTCGAGCGTGGGCTCGAAGGCCGCCGGAGTGGTCTTGGTGATGTCGTTGGGGATCTCGTCCAGGGTGTAGCCGATGGCGAGCTTGGTCGCGACCTTCGCGATGGGATAGCCCGTCGCCTTGGATGCGAGCGCCGACGAGCGTGAGACGCGGGGGTTCATCTCAATGACCACCAGCTCGCCGGTGTCGCGGTTGAGCGCGAACTGGACGTTGGAGCCACCCGTCTCGACGCCGACCGCCCGGATGACGGTGGCAGAGGCGTCGCGGAGCGTCTGGAATTCGCGGTCGGTGAGCGTCTGGGCCGGCGCCACGGTGGCGGAGTCGCCCGTGTGGACGCCCATGGGGTCGATGTTCTCGATGGAGCAGATGATCACGACGTTGTCGTTGCGGTCGCGGATCACCTCGAGCTCGAACTCGCCCCAGCCCTTGACCGACCGCTCCAGGAGCACCTGGGAGATGGGACTCTCGCGCACGCCAATGGTCACGGCGGCCTCGAGCTGCTCGGGCGTGGAGGCAAAGCCGCCCCCATGGCCGCCCAGGGTGAAGGCCGGCCGCACCACCACCGGGAGCTGGAGGGCTCCCGAGGCAAGGGCGTCGCGGGCGTCCTGCACCGTGGTCGCGATGACGCTCTCGGGCACCTTCAGGCCGACGGTGGCCATGGTCTCGGCGAAGATCTCGCGATCCTCAGCGCACTGGATGGCCTTGTAGGAGGCGCCGATCAGCTCGATGCCGAGCTCCTCGAGGATGCCGGCCTCCTCCAGCTGCGATGCCAGGTTGAGCGCGGTCTGCCCGCCGAGCGTCGGCAGGAGCGCATCGGGCCGCTCACGCTCGAGCACCGAGCGCACGCCCTGGAGGTCGAGCGGCTCGAGGTACGTGCGGTCCGCCCAGCCCGGATCGGTCATGATCGTGGCCGGGTTGGAGTTGATGAGCACCGTGCGGTAGCCCTCTTCGCGCAGGACGCGGAGCGCCTGGGTGCCGGAGTAGTCGAACTCGCACGCCTGGCCGATGACGATGGGCCCCGAGCCGATCAGGGCCACGGTCTGGATGTCGTCGCGCCTAGGCAACGGCCGGCTCCGTGGATGCCACGCGGGCGACGAAGTCGGTCAGGGCGTAGCGCGCGTCGTGCGGGCCGGGGCTCGCCTCCGGGTGGAACTGCATCGAGCGGACGTCCACGTCGTGGAGCTGGAGCCCCTCCACCGTGCCGTCGTAGAGCGAGACGTGGGTGACGTCCCCGGGGCCGAAGTCGCAGTCGAATGCGGTGCCGTTCTCCGGCCCCCGGACGGCAAATCCATGGTTCTGGGCGGTCACGAGCACCTTTCCGGTGGGCAGCTCGAGCACCGGGTGGTTGGCACCCCGGTGGCCGAAGCGGAGCTTGAACGTCTCGAGCCCCAGAGCCTGTCCCAGGAGCTGATGGCCGAGGCAGATGCCGAAGACGGGCACCTCGCCGATGATCCCCCGCACCTCGGAGACACAGCCGGTGAGGGCCGCGGGGTCGCCGGGGCCGTTCCCGAGCAGGATCCCGTCGGCCTTCACGGCGAGGATCTGGTCGGTGGTGGAGTCCCACGGCAGCACGGTCACGCGGGCGCCGGCGCCGCGCAGGATGTTCACGATCGACGACTTGACGCCGTAGTCGAGCACCGCGACGTGTGCCACCTCGGGCGCCGTGGCCGCGAGCTCGACGGCCTGCGGCCGCGACACCGATCCCGCCAGGGCCTGGCCCGCCATCTCGGGCGACGAGCGGATCAGCTCGAGCACCTCGTCCGGGGAGTAGTCCCCGCTTGCCACCGCGGCGCGCACCGCTCCGCCGTCGCGCAGCCGGCGGGTGACGGCGCGCGTGTCGATTCCCTGGATGCCGACGATGCCGAAGCCCGCGAGCCAGTCGCTGAAGCCGACCCTGCCGGTGGGCGCAGAGTTTCGGCCCTCGCGGACGACCACTGCCAGCGCGTGCGGCCGGGTGGACTCCGACGCGTCGTCCTCCACCCCGTAGTTTCCGATCATCGGCTGCGTGAAGGTGACGAGCTGGCCGGCGAACGACGGATCGGTCACCACCTCCTGGTAGCCGGTCATCGACGTGGTGAACACCAGCTCGCCGAGCGCCAGCCCCGCGGCGCCGTATGGCCGGCCCGCGAACGTGGTGCCGTCCTCCAGCATCAGGAAGGTGCTCATGAGGCCACCGCCGCGCCGATGGAGCGATGTGCCACCGCTCCGCCCGCGATGGTCAGCGAGCAGACCCCGCGCAACCGCTGCCCGGTGAACGCGCAGTTGGTCGATTTCGATCGATAGGGCGGCTGCACCACGAACTCGCTGCCGAAGTCCCACACGGCGAGGTTCGCAGGCATCCCGGCCCGGATGGCGGGAGTCTCGAGGCCGAAGGCGCCGGCCGGGCCGCTGGTCATGCGCTCGATGATGGTCGAGAGGCCGATCAGCCCGGGCTCCACCAGGTAGGTGTAGACGGCGGGAAGCGCCGTCTCGAGCCCGATCACGCCGTTGGCCGCCTGCTCCCAGGGGATGTCCTTCTCGAGCGCGCGATGCGGGGCGTGATCGGTGGCGATGCAGTCGAGCGTGCCGTCGCGGAGCGCCTCGATGAGCGAGGCGCGGTCGCTCTCTGACCGAAGCGGCGGGTTCATCTTGCCGGAGGCCGCGTCGAGCCGGCGCACGACGTCGTCGGTGAGGCAGAGGTGGTGCGGCGAGACCTCTGCGGTGACCTCGAGCCCCGCCGTCTTCGCCCTGCGGATCTCGGTGACCGACTCGGTCGCGGAGACGTGGCAGATGTGGAGGCCGACGCCCTCGTAGGCCGCGATCTGCAGGTCACGGCCGATCATGATGCTCTCGGCGATGGACGGGTGGCCCTGCAGGCCGAGCTCGGCCGAGACGGCGCCCTCGTGCATCTGGCCGCCCTCGCCCAGCGACATGTCCTCCTCGTGCAGGGTGAGGCGCAGGTCGGTGATGCGGCTGTACTGCAGCGCCCGGCGCAGGAGCGCGGCGCGCTCGATGGGTCGTCCGTCGTCGGAGAACGCGGCGGCGCCGGCATCGGCCAGCGCGCCCATGTCGGTGAGCCTGCTCCCCGAGAGGCCATGACTGATGGAGGCGATGAAGCCGGTGGCGATGCACGACTGTGCGCGGGCCCTGGCGATGAGCGCCTCGAGCACCGGCACGGAGTCCACCACCGGATCGGTGTTGGGCATCCCCAGGATGGCGACGAATCCACCGGCGGCCGCAGCGCGCGCGCCGGACTCGACGTCCTCCTTGTCCTCCTGGCCGGGCGTGCGCAGGTGCACGTGGGGGTCGAAGAGCCCGGGGAGCACGGTGAGCCCGCGCGCATCGATGGTCTCGGGCCCGTCCAGGTCGTGGCCGATCTCTGCGATGACGCCGTTCTGGACGCGGATGTCGATGGCGTCGCCGTCGATGCCGGAGCCCGGATCGACCACCCGCGCGCCGGCGATCACGAGGTCGGCGGGCTCCAGGTCGGCCTGAAAGAGGCGCTGGGTCATGCGACCTCCTGCTTCTGGGGCGTTGCGGGCGCGTCCTCGACGATATGGAGCGCGGTCTCGGCGGGCGCGAGCGTCGGCCCGTTCAGGAGGTCGTAGAGCACCGCCATCCGCACCACCAGGCCCGAGCGCACCTGGTCGATGATGCGCGAGCTGGGGCCGTCTGCGGCCGCCGAGTCGATCTCGACCCCGCGGTTCATGGGGCCCGGGTGCATCACGACCTGGCCGGGCCGGATGCGGTCGGCGGTGATGCCCCAGCGCGCGGTGTACTCGACCAGCGACGGCACGTAGTTGGCGCCCTCCTGCATGCGCTCGTGCTGCATGCGAAGGACGTAGATGACGTCGGCCGAGGCGACGTCTGCGATGTCATGGGAGACGCTCACCCCCATCTCCTCGATCCCGCGCGGGAGGAGCGGCGGCGGGCCGATCACGGTGACGTGGGCGCCCATCATGCGGAGGCCCTGGATGTCGGAGCGCGCGACCCGGGAGTGAAGGACGTCGCCCACGATGGCCACGTGGAGGCCGTCGATAGATCCCAGCGAGCGCTTCATCGTGTAGAGGTCGAGCAGGCACTGCGTGGGGTGCTGGTGCTTGCCGTCGCCGGCGTTGACCACGTGGGCGTCGGTGTACTCGGTGATCATCCGCGGGGCGCCGATGCGGGCGTGGCGGATGACGATCACGTCGGGCTCGTAGGCCGAGAGCGTCATGACCGTGTCCTTGAGCGACTCGCCCTTGTCCACGCTCGAGCCGCTTGCCTTGAGCGACATGGTGTCGGCCGAGAGGCGCTTGGCGGCGAGCTCGAACGATGAGCTGGTGCGCGTGGAGGACTCGAAGAAGAGGTTCATGACGGTGCGGCCGCGGAGCGTCGGCACCTTCTTGACGTCGCGCTGCATGATGCTCTCGAAGCCCTCGGCGGTCTCGAGGATGCGCTCGATGGCGCCGCGATCGAGGTCGGTGACCGCCAGCAGGTGCCGGCGCGAGTCCGGGGTCTGGGGCGGGTAGAGATCGGTCGGCATCGGTTACTCCCCCGTCTGTAGGACGATTTGGTCGATCTCGTCGACCTCGAGCAGCTGCACCCGGACGCGCTCGGAGCGCGCGGTGGGCAGGTTCTTGCCGACGTAGTCGGGGCGGATCGGGAGCTCCCGGTGGCCGCGATCGACCATCACCGCGAGCTGGATGCGCTGCGGCCGGCCGTAGTCGAAGATCGCGTCGATCGCGGCGCGGATGGTGCGGCCGGTGTAGAGCACATCGTCGACGAGGACGACGGACTTGCCCTCGAGCGGGAAGTCGAGCCGGGTGGCCTTGACCACCGGCTGGGGATGAGCGCGCTGCTCGCCGGCCCGCATGGTCATGTCGTCGCGGTAGAAGGTGATGTCGAGCGCCCCGGTGGGCACTGCGACACCTGTGTACTCCTCGATGAGCCCGCGCAGCCGTCCGGCGAGATGGACGCCGCGCGTGTAGATGCCGACGAGGGCCAGCGTTGAGGGGTCGTCGTGCTTCTCGGCGATCTCATGCGCGATTCTCCTGAGAGTTCGCTGCATGTGATCCTCATCGAGCAGCACGCGCTCGACGGGCGCAGACACGCTCATTCGTGCTCCTTTCCGGCCTCTCTGGGCGCGGTTAAAAGTTGCAGAGGTCTCCGGCTGCTCTCGTTTCTGCAGCCTCGGACATGCTACCAGTGCCGGCGGACGCCCGGCTCATCCGTCAAGCTCTCTCCATGGAGCAGCTGCTCGAGGATCTCCGGCGGGCCCGGATCGGCGCGACGTTCAACCAGTACCGCGATGCGGGGCCCGACGATGTGGCCGGCGCCGCTGACCTCCGGGTGGAGAATCTGCGCGCCTATCTCGCGGAGCGAAGGGATGCCGATGTGGTCGCCCTCGGCGAGGCTGCGGGCTACCAGGGCATGCGGTGGTCGGGCATCGCGTTCACGAGCGAGCGCGACCTTGCGCGCTGGGGCGCGCCGTTTCGGGGCACATCCACGGCGCGCAAAAACGGCTGGAGCGAGCCGTCGGGCACCATCGTCCACCGGGTGCTGGGCGAGCTCGGCGCCGAGCACCGCGTGATCGTCTGGAACACGGTGCCGACGCATCCCCACAAGCCGGGGCTGCCGCTCTCCAACCGGCGGCCGTCCGTGCCGGAGATCGAGGCGGGGGCCGTCTACGTGGAACGGCTGCTGGAGCTGGTCAGGCCGCGGATCATCGTGGCGGTGGGCCGGGTGGCGGAGGAGATCCTGGGGCCACGGGCGACCTACGTGCGCCATCCGGCCAACGGCGGGGCGACGGCGTTTGCCGACGGCATGCGCCAGGTGCTCGCGTGAAGAGCCATACCCGGCACCGTCACTCACGGGTGGCGGAGATCAGCGCCCACTGCAGGGTGTAGCTGAACTCGTCGCGGCCGGTCGAGACGTCGTAGGCCAGGCGCTCGACGCCCGCCTCGTACTCGGCCGGCGGGATCGCCGAGAGCGTCGAGATGTACTTGCCGCGCACCCGCTCGAGGACATCGGTTCCCGACGACGTCATCGCAACGGGGATCCGCTCGGTGGCGACCTGGCCGAACCCTCCGGCCGCCAGCTCGCCGGCGAACGTCGAGGGATCGGGGAACCGCGCCAGGTCGATCGCGGGGATCGATGGGAAGTACTCGTTCAGGAAGAACTGCTCGAAGTGGTCGTGGTGGAACGTCGCCACCGCGAGGCGGCCGCCGTGCATCAGCACTCGCGCCAGCTGCTCGAGCGCCGCGGGGCGATCCGCCACCAGGTGCAGCACCAGATGCATGTGGGCGGCATCGAACCATGCGTTCTTGAACGGCAGTGCCTCGACCGAGGCCTGCCGCCACCCCACCCGGTCTCCCCCGGCCCGTGCCCGCGCCTGGGCGAGCATCTGCGCCGACGGATCGATCGCCCACACGCGAGCGCCCAGCTGCTCCGCCGCGTACACGGCGAACCGCCCGGTGCCGCAGCCCACCTCGAGCATCCGCCGGGCCGGCCCGAGCGCAGCGAGCGTCCGCGCGGCGACCGTCTCCCACTGGTCGCCTCCCGTGCGCAGCCGGTCGTAGTCGGCCGCGAGAGCGTCGAAGTGCCCGTCAGCCATCGGCCCGCACCAGCTGCGGATCGCCGCGCTCGGGAAGCGGCAGGTCGATGCTGTCGAAGTCGCGGGGCACCACGGTGTTGGCGAACTCGGATCTCGCCTCGTCGCGGATCTCGCGCGGCATGTACCTGGTGGAAAGATGGGTCACGGCGAGCAGCGTGACCTGGGCATCGGTGGCGATGCGCCCAGCCTGGCGCGCTGTGGTGTGGCCGGTCTGGCGCGCCCGCACCGCCTCATCCTCGAGGAACGTCGCCTCATGGATGAGCACGTCCGCCGCTGCAGACGCCTCGATCATCGCCGGGCACGGCCGCGTGTCTCCGGAGAACACCACGCGGCGGCCCCGGCGGGTCTCGCCGAGCACCTGCGCCGCTGTGACCTCCTCACCCGAATCGAGCACAACCGTCTCTCCGCGCTGGAGGCGTCCGAACGCCGGCCCCTCGGGGACGCCAAGCCGCCGCGCCTCGTCGAGGTCGAACCGCCCCGGGCGCTCATCCTCGACCAGTGCGTAGCCAAGGCTCGGGATGTCATGGGACGTCGCGAACGACTCGATGCGAAACTCCTCGTGGCCGATCCAGTCGGCCGGCTCGAGCTCAACCAGCTCCAGCTCGTACCCGACCCGTCCGATCACGGGGTGCAACACGCGCATCAGCGTCTCGAGCCCCGACGGGCCGTACACCCGAAGCGGCGCCTCCCGCCCCCGCAGCGCAAACGTCTTCAGCATCCCGGGCAGACCCAGATAGTGATCGGCATGGAGATGCGTCAAGAGGATCTCATCGACGTCCACCAGTCCCGCGCCCGAGCGCAGCATCTGGCGCTGCGTTCCCTCACCGCAGTCGATGAGGATGGCAACGCCTCCCCGGCGGACCAGGAAGGCAGTCAATCCGCGCTGGGCGGTGGGCGCGGCGCCTGCCGTCCCGAGAAAAAGCACGCTGAGATCCACGCGCAGACTGTAGATGCTGCCGGATCAACGAGATCCGGCCACCATCAGGCCGAGTGCGGGTGCGCTTCTTGCTCGGCCATGACGATCATGGCGCGGCGCATGAACACCTCGAGCGAGAAGGGCTCGGGATGATCGTTGTTCGAGACCAGCCGCAGATGCGATCGCAGCGGCCGGGGATCGTGCGGCATCAGGTCGTACTCGAACTCGTCTGCCACACGCCGGCGGTCGGCGAGCACGATGACGTTGTCGGGAAGCTCATTCATGGAAGAAGGATCACCTGGCCTGGCTGAATGGAAGCGTCGTTGAGATTGTTGGCCTGCTCGACCTGGAAGATCTGCCGGCGCGGATCGTCGGTGTTGTAGTGAGTGGCCGCGATCGACCAGAGGGTCTCCCCCGGCTTGACGAGATGGTGGGCGGGACGTGCGGCGCCGTTGGATGCCGGTGCGATGACGAGCATCATGAAGGCGACGACTGCGAACAGCGCGAGCGCTGATGTGATCTGGCGATATGTGAGTGAGGCGAACATGTGTTCGGAGAGTGTAGGCGAACAGGTGTTCGGTGTCAAGCCCGGGTAGTGTTTGCCGCTTGTGACCATCGAATTCGCCCATCGCGCCCTCCCCTCCGGCGGCCCGCCGACGGTGCTCGGCATCGTGAACGTGACCCCGGACTCGTTCTACGACCACGGCGCGACGGCGACCACCGCGGCCGCCGTCGCACGCGGCCTCCAGCTGCTCGCAGACGGCGCCGGGGCACTCGACGTGGGCGGCATGACGGCCCAGCCCGGCGGCGAGCTCCCCGTGCGCGAGGAGATCGAACGCGTGCTGCCGGTGATCGCCGGGTTGCGATCGGAGACGGACGCCGTGATCGCCGTCGATACCTACCGCGCCGAGGTGGCCGCAGCCGCGCTCGAGGCCGGCGCCGACCTCGTGAACGACCACACCGGCCTGAGCGATCCCCCCCTCGCCGCGGTCGTGGCAGCCGCGCGTGCAGGGCTCGTCGTGACCCATCTCGGGCTCGCTCCCAAGCAGGCCCGCGACGGCACCTACAGCATCGCCCCCGACGCGATCGCCGGGTTCCTGCTCGCCCGCGCCCAGGCGGCAATCGACGCCGGGGTGCCCCGCGCGGGCATCCTCATCGACCCCGGGCTGGGGTTCGGCAAGGACACGGGCTCAGACCTTGCCACGCTGCGGTATCTGCCGAAGCTCGTGGGGCTCGGATACCCGGTGCTGCTGGCGTGCTCGCACAAGGAGGTGACCGCCGCGCCGCTGGGGCTGCCCGAGGCCTCGCTCGAGGGCACGGCCGCCGTGACTGCCGTCGCCGCCTACCTCGGCGTCTCCGTGCTTCGGCTGCACGATCTGCCGTTCATGGAGCGGGTCGCCCGCATGGGCCACCTGATGCGCTAGGCCGGCGGGGCGAGCGACGGTGCGAAGAACTCCGGCAGGAACGCCCCGTCGCGGTAGATGACCTCGCCGTCTGCGTGGAGCTCGCCGCCATCGCGCAGGTCGCGCACGATGTCCCAGTGAAGCGCCGAGGTGTTGACGCTCCCGGTGTTGGGATAGCCGGCCCCCAGCGCCATGTGGCACGTGCCGCCGATCTTCTCGTCGAAGAGGATCTGCCTGGTGAACTGCGTGATCCCGTAGTTCGTGCCCACGGCGAACTCGCCGAGCACGGAGGCGCCGTCGTCCATCGAGAGCATCTGATGCAGGTAGTGCTCGCCCGTTGCCGCCTCGCTGTGCACGACGCGGCCGTCCTCGAACACGAGGCGCACCCCCTCCACCTCGCGGCCGCCGATGATGGCGGGGAACGAGAACTTGACGGTGCCGTTGGTCTGATCCTCGATCGGCCCGGTGTAGACCTCGCCGTCGGGGAAGTTGCGGCGGCCCTGGGACGCGACCCACGTGCGGCCCTTGACCCCCACTGTGAGATCGGTGTCCTCTGCGAGCAGGCGGATGGTCGAGACCTCCTGCATCTTGCCGGTGAGGATGTCGAGCTTCGCGCCGAACTCGCGCCAGGCCGCGACGGGGTCGTCCAGCCCGAGCCACCCTGCCCCGTAGACGAAGTCCTCGTAGGCGCGCAGCGACATGTCGGAGTCCTGCGCAAAGGCGTTACAGGGAAACGCCGTGACGCACCAGCGGAGGTCGCCCGCCGCGGAGCGCTCCATGAACCGGGCCGTCACCGGCCGCACCGCCGACGAGCGCCGGGCCATGCGCGCCGGATCGATGCCCGAGAGCTCGCGCGTGTTCCAGGCGCCGTGGATGCTGATGCGCGCGTCCACCGTCTCCATCTCGGGCAGGGCAAACGGCGGCAGCCAGTCGAGCTGCGACTCGCTCGCGGTGCTCAGGAACGCCTGGTCGACGCCCTCGAGCGTCACGCGCACCAGGGGCACGCCGCCGCGGTCGATCACCGCAGCCGTGAGCTCTGCCAGCAGCGGCTCGGCGAGCGACGGGCCCTGGATCATCACGAGGTCTCCCTCGCCGACGTCCACCGAGTACTCCGCGATGAGCCGGGCGAGCTTGACGACGCGCGGATCGCTCATACGAAGCGCCCGTTCTCGAAGATCAGCTCGCCGTCGCCGTAGACCTGCGCGTTCTCGCGGAGGTCGCACACGATGTCCCAGTGGATGCCCGAGCGATTGGTTCCGCTCGCCTCGGGAAACGCCGTTCCGAGCGCGACGTGGCACGTGCCGCCGATCTTCTCGTCGAAGAGCGTCTCGCCGGTGGCGATCTGGATCTCGTCGTTCAGCCCGAACGCCACCTCGCCGAGATACCGGGCGCCGTCGTCGGTGTCGAGCAGCGTCTCCAGGTGCTCCTGGCCCTGGTCGGCAGTTGCCCTGACCACCCGGCCGCCCTCGAACCACAGGCGCACCCCTCGCACCATCTTGCCGGCGTACACCGCCGCGAACGAGAACTTGATGTGCCCCTCGGTGGCCTCGTGGTGCGGGCTCGTGAACACCTCGCCGTCGGGGAAGTTCTCACGGCCGTCGGCGTTGAGCCACGGCCGGCCCGCGACGTTCACGGTGAGATCGGTCTCGTCGGCCACGATGCGGATGGTCTCGAGCTTCGCGAGCCGGTCGGCAACCTGCTGCTGCTCCTCTGAGCGCTTCTGCCAGTAGAGGATGGGATCGGGGTCGTCGATGTGGCCGGCGGAGTACACGAAGTCCTCCCAGTCGGGCAGCGACATGCCCGCCTCCTGGGCAGTTGCCTGGCACGGATAGAGCGTGCCGCACCAGTGCACGTCGCCCGAGGCCATCCGCTGGGCGAGCTCCTGGTCGATGGGCTCGAGCGCGGCGGCCTGCTGCGACTGGTGCTCTGACGGCACCTGCGCGAGGTAGCGGGCGTTCTCGTTGGCCCAGATCGAGAGGATCTTCTGGGGAAGCTGCTGGTCGAGGTGATCGAGCGGGGTCACCGTCTCGAGCTGGGCCTTGCTGGAGCGCTCGAGCCTGATCGACTCGACCGACTCGAGCGAGACGCGAAGCACCGTGTGGCCGCCCATCCTGGTGACCGCCTTCACCACCTCTACGACCAGCGGCTGGGCGATGGCGGGCGTGTACACCAACACCAGATCGCCGGGCTGTACGTCGAGTGAGTAGCGGCAGAGCAGGTCGGCGAGCTTCTGAAGGCGGGTGTCGGTCAACGGCGGCATGGTACTGCCCCCCACCGGACGGCTGAAGAAGACGCGCGAGAACCCGTGCTCCGTCCGCTCGCCGGTGACCGTGAAGCCCGCGCGCCCGTAGAACCGGATGTTCTCGGTCATGAGGGCATTGGTGTAGAGCGTGAGCTCGGTGCAGCCGAGCCGCACGGCAGTGGTCTCGGCGAACCCGAGCAGCCGCCGTCCCAGTCCCCGTCCCTGCACGGCCGGATCAACGGCGATGTTCTCGATCTGCAGGCGGTCGCCCTGGCGCACGAGCACGATCACGCCGGCCACCCGATCGTCCAGCTCGAGCACGAACGTCTCACCGCGACCGATCTCGGCGGCGTGGTCGGCGGTCATCGGCATCGGCCGCTTGCCGATGCGCGGGATGTAGATCTCATAGGCGCGGTCGATCAGCTCGGACACCGCCTGGGCGTCGCTCGCGACCGCCGGGCGGATCACGCGGTGCGGGCGGCGATCACGGCATCCAGCAGCCGGTCGGCGCCGAACCGCACCGGGTCGTCGGTGACCAGGCCCGTGCGCTCGCCGTAGGCGGCGATGGCATCGCGGGCATCGCTCTCGCTCATGCGGTTGGTCTTGAGCGCGAGTGCGGCCACGCGCGCCGGCCGGACGAATGCCGCGGTGCGCTCGTTGGCGGCGATCAGCTCCTCGATGGGCGGGATCGGCAGGCGCGGATCACCGTCGATCACGTCGCGGCCCGGCTCGTGCACGAAGAACAGGGTGTGCGGCGCGCTGCCGTGGATCAGGCCGGTGGTCACGCCGGAGTAGAACGGGTGGTTGATCGCTCCCTGCCCCTCGATCCAGAGAAGCGCGCCGTCGCCGCCCCGGCGGTGTCCCTCGAGCACCAGCGATTCGGCCGCGCCGGCGATGTAGTCGGAGACCACCTCATCGACGGCGATGCCCCATCCCGCGATCGCGATGCCGGTCTGCCCCGTGGGGACGAACTGCGAGGCGATCCCGCGGGCGCGGGCGGCCCTGTCGAGCTCGAGGCAGACGGTCATCTTGCCGAGGGCGCAGTCCGAGCCGACCGCCATCACGGTATGCGCATCGACGGTGAGGTTCGCGAGGGTCGGGACGTCGAGCCCGGCCGGAGGCTTTCGCAGGTCGCGGATCTCCGCGCCGCCGCGGGCTGCGGCCGCGACCATCTCCTCGTCGCCTCCGAGGAAGTCGTGCAGGCCGTTCTCGACGTCGATGCCGCGCTCGAGCGCGTCGCGGACCACGGCCCGAAACGACGGCGGCAGCTTGCCGCCGGCGGGCGCCACGCCGATCAGCATGGTGTCGGGGTTGCCTGACATGGCCTCGGCGAGCGTCGCCACGATCGGCACGCGCCGGCTGAGCCCCGGGACGTGGTCGGCGGTGGTCGAGCCGGCCCGCGTCGAGTCGATCACCGCGACGGTCTCCGCGTCGGCGTAGCGCAGCACGCCGGTGGCGGTCTTGGCGTCCTCGTCGAAGGCGCCTTCGCACAGCATCACGTAGCGCTTCACGGCCACGCGTCCAGCGAGGTCACGCCCAGACCGGGGCCGGAGCCGGGGATCACGCGGCCGTCGGCGAAGCCGAGACCTTCGAAGAAGTCGTTGGCGTTCAGGAGGTGGCCGTCGAGATCGACCACGTCCACGAGCGGAGAGATCGACGCCGCGGCTGCGATACCGAGCGAGGACTCGTTCATGCACCCGATCATCACGAGCAGGCCGAGGGCGCGGGCTGCGTGGATCATGCGGATCGCCTCGCGGATGCCGCCGGTCTTCGTCAGCTTGATGTTGACGCCGTCGGCGTGGCCCGCAGCCGGTGCGATGTCGGCGAGGGTGTGGCAGCTCTCATCCAGGACGATCGGGATGGGCAGCCCTGCGGCGTGCAGCTCGGCGTACCCGTCGCGATCGGACGCGTGGAGCGGCTGCTCGATCAGCTCGACGCCCAGCGAGACGAGCTCGTCCATCAGCCCGCGCGTTGACTCCACCGACCAGGCCTCGTTCGCATCGACCCGGATGAGCGCGTCCGGGGCCTCGCGGCGCACCACCCGCACGCGATCGAGATCGTCGGGGCCGCCCACCTTGATCTTGAGGGCGTGGTAGCCGGCAGCGCGGCGCGCCCGGTCGGCAGTGCCCTCGACCGTATCGATCGAGATCGTGTACGACGTCGGCGGAGGCACGGGATCGAGCCCGAGGATGCGGTAGAGCGGCTGCTCGCAGATCTTCCCGAGGAGGTCATGCAGCGCGCCGTCGAGGGCGCATTTGGCCGCCATCTCGCCGGGCCGCTCGCCCACGCGCCGGAGGATCGCCTCGATGGCGAGTGGATCGTCACCGAGCAGCGGGCCGCATGTGCGCAGGAACTCGAGTGCGCTCTCGGTGCTCTCGCCGTAGCGCTCGTCGGGCGCGCCCTCGCCGTACCCCGTGAGACCGCCGTGGGTGATGGCCGCCTGCACCACGACCGACTCGGTGCTGGTGCCGCGGGAGATGACGAACGGCTCGTGGTGAATGAGCGTCACCGGGCGGGCGAAGATCTGCATCGAGGGCGAGCCTAGCACCGGCCGGGCGGTCGGCAAGTAGACTGGTTGGGTCGCGAGGCGACCCCCGCGCCTGTAGCTCAGGGGATAGAGCGTGCGCCTCCGGAGCGCAAGGTCGTAGGTTCGATTCCTACCAGGCGCATGACGGGCGAGCGGTCGTCGGGTTGGTGGACTGCCGCCAGGCGACGGGCCGCCTACCTCACCCAGCCGCTGCCGATCGCGTAGCTGCCGGCCAGGGCCCCGAGCACGGGCGCGCCGAGGAGCAGCGACAGGTCAACATGCCCGAGGCCCGCCGTGGACAGCGCGAGGGTCGCGAAGAGCACTCCCCAGAACGAGACCGCCGAGACGATGACTCCTCGGGTCTTGGCCCGCCTCGAGACCCCGTCATCTGCGCGCGGTGAGGATCGCCAGCACGACGACGATCCAGATCACCGACATGACGGCGAGGCCGATGACGTAGCCGGTCCCCGAGAGCACCGCAGAGCCGTCACCGTAGTTGTCGCCGCCTCCGTGGAACATCGCGGCGATCGTCAGGAAGGCGCCGGCCGGCAGAGTGACGATCAGCGACAGCAGCGACACCACGAGCAACGGGGTGTAGATCGAGGAGTCACGCGAGTGCCGATGGTCATATTGCTCCATTGAGCACATATCGACGGTCCTCAGGCAGGGCTTGAGCGGTCGCCGGCTCGGCGGACTACGGTGGACCGAGCCACTTCAGCTCGCTCCTGGTGGCCGGGCACGTGGTCGTACCGCCGTTCATGCACGGCACCACCGCCTGCCACGAGCCGGTGACAGATGTGTAGCTCGGCGGCTGGAACGGGTCGGCGCCGCCCTCGCACCCGCCGCTGAGCGCGCCGCCACCCCGCTCACGCTCAGCTACATAGCCATGCACCGACACTCCGGTCACCGGGCGAAATCCAGTAGGTCGTTCCGGGCTATGCGATGACGACGTGCGTCTTCACCATCATGTCCTGCGGCGCGCGGTTGGAGCTGTCCCAGAGCGGCCACAGGAACCAGACCAGCACTGCGACCCATCCGAGCAGCGGGACGAGCAGGATCGTGCTGATCAGAAACGACTTGATGACCGTCTCGCGAAGGACGGCGAACCAGAACCCGACCGGCGCCCCGGTGTCGCGCACGACCCGGATGCCCGTCGCCTGACGGCCGATCGTCTGGCCGTTGTGCTGGCCCGCCCGCCGCATCAGAAACGGCGAGTACCCCCACTGCACCGCGATCGCGAGCATCACCCCGATGACCGCGACCGGCCAGAACCACGGGGCGACCACCACGTGGTAGACGTGGTGACCGACGACGTACGTCCCTCCGGAGGCGTCCGACGCGTGATCGTCGTAGTGGAACTGGAACGTGCCGCCGGAGTGGACGTGCTTCACGCCGCCCGCCAGAGCGATCCCGATGAAGACCGCGACGAGGGGCACCATCACCGCGAGGATGACCACCCCGTCGATGAGGTATGCCCCGACGCGTCGCCACCAGCCCGAGAGCTGATGCGTCGCATCGGCGGCGAATGCGGTCGCCGGCTGCTCGCCAGGGAGCGGAGCCTCGCCGCGCACGGCGGCGCCGCACGCAGGGCAGTACACGGCGTCCTCGGGCAGCGGTGTGCCACAGTTGGTGCAGTAGCGCGGAGCCATCGTCCCAGGTATCGGTCGGCACGATCACGGAGTTGAGGGCGACTGCGTACAGACGGTGGAAGCGGCCGGAAAAGAATTTTCATCGGCATGTCGATCTCGGTGCCCGTCGTTCGACGTGGTGGTAGAAGGCAGTTCAAAAACCCGGAAGGAGACCACGATGCGGTTCATGCTCATGATCAAGTCGAACGATGCAGCCGAGGCCGGCCAGGTGCCGCCCCCCGAGCTCTTCGAGGCGATGCACAGGTTGAACGACGAGATGGTCAAGGCCGGCGTCCTGCTCACGGCCGAGGGTCTTCGGCCGAGCTCCGACGGCGCGATGCTCTCGTACACCGACGGCAAGCGCACCGTCACCGATGGGCCGTTCACCGAGTCCAAGGAGCTGCTCGCGGGCTTCTGGATCATCCAGGTGAAGTCGAAGGAGGAGGCCATCGAGTGGGCCCGCCGCGTGCCGTTCGAGGCCGGCACCGCGGCGCCGGGTGAGACGGCGCGGCTCGAGATCCGCCAAATCTTCGAGATGGAAGACGTGCCCGCGTAGGGATGGCGGCGCCCGACGTCAACCGCGCGATCGACGCAGTCTGGCGGATCGAGTCCCCGCGGCTCATCGCAGGACTCGCCAGGATCGTGCGCGACGTCGGGCTGGCCGAGGACCTCGCCGGCGATGCGCTGGTTGCAGCGCTCGAGCAGTGGCCCAGGTCAGGCGTCCCGGACAACCCGGGCGCCTGGCTCATGGCCACAGCCAAGCACCGCGCGATCGACCGCATCAGGCGAGACGTCGTGCTCGACCGCAAGTACTCCCAGGTCGCTCGCGACCTCGAGCTAGAGGAGCGCGAGCCCGACCTCGCGGCGGCCATGGACGACCAGATCGGCGACGACTTGCTGAGCCTCATGTTCACCACGTGCCACCCCGTGCTCTCGCCCGATGCGAGGGTGGCGCTCACGCTGCGCCTGCTGGGCGGCCTCACCACCGACGAGATCGCGCGGGCATTTCTGGTGCGCGAGTCCACCGTCGCCCAGCGCATCGTGCGGGCCAAGCGCACGCTCACCGAAGCTCGCGTGCCGTTCGAGGTGCCGGCGGGCTCCGAGCTCCCCGAACGGCTGGAAACGGTGCTCGAGGTGATCTACCTGGTGTTCAACGAGGGCTACTCCGCGACCGCCGGTGACGACTGGACCCGCCCCGAGCTGTGTCAGGACGCGCTTCGCCTCGGCCGGATCCTCGCCGGGCTGATGCCGGGCGAGCCCGAGGTGCACGGCCTGGTGTCGCTCATGGAGATCCAGTCCTCGCGCCTCCACGCCCGGGTGGGCCCGCAGGGCGAGCCCGTGCTCCTCATGGATCAGGACAGGCGGCGCTGGGACAGGCTCCTGATCACCCGCGGGCTCGCAGCCCTCGAGCGGGCATTTGCGATCGGCCGACCGGTGGGGCCCTACACTCTGCAGGCATCCATCGCGGCCTGCCATGCGCGTGCGGCGGCGCCCGAGGACACCGACTGGGAGCAGATCACGGCCATCTACGACGCGCTTGCCCAGATCTCCCCGTCACCCGTGGTCGAGCTGAACCGCGCGGTCGCCGTGGGCATGGCGTTCGGGCCGCAGGCCGGGCTCGAGATCGCCGACGGGCTGCGCGACGAGCCCCTGATGGAGAGCTACCACCTGCTCTCGAGCGTGCGCGCGGACCTCCTGCTGAAGCTGGGCCGCACCGACGAGGCCGAGGCCGAGTACCTGCGCGCAGCCGCGATGACCCAAAACACACGGGAGCGCGAGTTGCTGATACGCGCCGCGATGGGTATACGTCCCCCATCATGACCCATGAATCACACGGTTCCCCATTGCCCGGCGTCGTCGACCGGGCCACGTTCGAGGCCGGGCTCGACGCCCTGCGGGCGCGCGAGAAGGCCCACACCCGCGAGGGTGACGCCATCGCCGCCGAGCGGCGGCGGCTCCCGATGGTCGGAGTGGACGGCTCCCTGCCGCTCACCGGAGCCAGCGGGCAGGTCTCGCTGCTCGACGCGTTCGAGGGCCGGCGCCAGCTGATCGCCTACTACTTCATGTGGCACCACGGCCGGCCGGCAGAGGGCCAGTGCGAGGGCTGCACGTGGATCACCAGCCAGATCGGGGAGCTGGCCTATGTGCACTCCCGCGACATCACCTTCGCCGTGCTCTGCCAGGGGCCGTACGCCGAGAGCAGCCGCTACCGCGCGTTCATGGGCTGGGATCTGCCGTGGTACTCGGCCGAGGCATCGGCGGGAGAGCTCCTCACCGGCCGCCGGGTCGGCCTGTTCCACCTGGTCTGTTACGTCCGCGACGGGGATCGCGTGTTCGAGACCTACTGGACCACCCGCCGCGGCGCGGAGGCCATGGACAACAGCTACGGGCTGATGGATCTCACCGTCTACGGCCGCCAGGAGCAGTGGGAGGACTCGCCCGCCGGCTGGCCGCAGTGGGCGACGATTCGAAGCGCCGCAGGCGCTCCCGACTGGCCGCCAGTAGCCGTCTGGCCGGGCGGGCGGCCCATCGCCCAGTGGCCGCGCATCGAGGCGGGCCGCTCCGATGACCTCAGGCCGGCTGGAGCGGACGCTCGCGACGGCCGAGCGGATGGTGCATGAGCCAGATCGACGCAAGGCCCCGCCACTCGCCGTAGGGCTCGAGCAGCTGCTCGTTGTCCTCGGTGGTCGCTTCGCGGCCGAGCAGGCGCGTGGAGAGGCGGATGAGCGAGAGATCGCCCGCGAGGCCGCGATCGAAGCGGCCGTAGCCGTAGAGCAGCACCTGCGCGGCCGTCCAGGCGCCAAGGCCCGGAAGCGCGCGGAGCCGCTTCTCGATGCGCTCGCTCGAGTCCTCGGCAAGCTCCGTCCAGCTGTTCATCGACGCCCGGCTGAGCAGCACCGCCCGGGCCGGCGAGAGCCCGGCGCGCTCGAACCGCGCGGGGTGCTCGTGGGAGATGGCGTCGGCCGTGGGCGGCATCCGCAGATCGTGGTAGCGGGGGCTGAGGCGCGCGACGATCTTCCGCTCGATCATGACGGCCTCGCTGGTGCGGATCAGCTGCCCGCAGACGCCGCGGATGAGCGCGTGCGGCACCGATCCGAGCAGCAGCGGTCGCATCCCCTTCATCCGCGAGTAGAGCGGCGCGAGCAGCTCGTCGGTCTGGGCCCGCTCGAGGAACGGCCGGTGATCGACGTCGATCCGCATCAGCTCGCGAAGGCGGTCGTGCGCAGGCTCGGGGTCGGGCGCCTCGATGATGGCCCGCAGGCGACCGTCCTGGGTCTGCCACACCCGGGCGTACGCGGGCTCCTCCCCCGCTTCGTACACCAGCTCGAGCCCGCCCGCGAACCGGCGCCTGGTGAGATCCGGGGTGCCGAGCGAGGCCGAGAGCAGGTACGGCGCGACCGGGACGAACTCGACCTCGGTGCGGCCAGCCGGCGGCGGTACGGCGGCGCTCATGTCTTCACGTGCTGATGGGCCGGGTGATCGCAGGTGCCGTTGTTGCAGGCGATCACCATGGCGACGGCCTCCTCGGGGCTGTCGGCGACCATCGTGAGCTCCAGGTCTGCGCGCGAGACGTTGCCCTCCTCGAGCATCGTGGAGCCCACCCAGTCGAGCAGCCCGCTCCAGTACTCGCTGCCGTAGAGCACGGCCGGGAACCGGTGCACCTTGCCGGTCTGGATCAGCGTCAGGGCCTCGAAGAGCTCGTCCATCGTGCCGAACCCGCCGGGAAACACGACGAAGGCCTCCGAGTACTTCAGGAACATCACCTTGCGCACGAAGAAGTACCGGAAGTCGAGCGAGATGTCCTGGTAGACGTTGGCGTGCTGCTCGTGGGGCAGCTCGATGTTGGCGCCGATGGACACGCCCCCGCTCTCCTGGGCGCCGCGGTTCGCGGCCTCCATGATGCCCGGCCCGCCGCCTGTGAGCACGCCGTAGCCGGCCTCGACGAAGAGCCGCGAGGTCTCACGCGCGGCGCGGTACATGTGGTCGCGCGGGTCGGTGCGGGCGGAGCCGAAGATGGCCACCGTCTTGCCCACCTCGGCGAGCGCATCGAACCCATCGACCAGCTCGGACTGGATGCGGAGGATCCTCCACGGATCGGTATGGAGAAAACTGGAATCGCGCCGGTTGAGCAGGTTCTCGTCGGCGGTGGGTCGGCGCTTTGCCATTGGGGCTACGGTATCCCAACCAGGCGGTCGATACTGTCGTGTCGAACCAGTAGACTGGAGCCATGCCCGAGTCGCGAATCACATCTGCGAGCACCGATGCCGAACCTGCCACGGATCCCGAGGACAGTACGTCGGCGCGATCGTGCGCCGCAGGGGACAGCCGAGCACTTCGAGCCGCATGTAGCTGAGCTCGAGGGCTTTGGCCTGCGCTGGCTCAACCTGGAAGCGCCGACCGCGACCGAGACGGCCTACCTGGCCGAGCAGTTCGATTTCCACCCGCTCGACCTCGAGGATGTCCTCTCCACGCGGCAGCGGCCCAAGATCGACTCCTACGACGAGTACATGTTCATCGTGCTCCACGTGCCGTACTTCAACAAGGTGAAGCGGCGGCTGGACGCGGCGGAGCTGAACGTGTTCGTGAAGGAAGGCCTCATCGTCACGCTCCCCAACGTGCCGCTCAAGCCGCTGGGCCGGTTGTTCGGGCAGCTCGAGAGCAACCCGGAGCGGCGCGAGGAGTACTTCTCCAAGGGCGCCGGCTACCTGCTCTATGAGGTGCTCTCGGAGCTCTTCGACTACTGCTTCCCCATCCTCGACAAGATCGGGTTCAAGCTCGACCGCCTGAACGAGTCCATCTTCACCGAGCGCCGCTCCGAGGAGGTCGTGCGCGACATCTCCGACGTGAAGCAGGAGATCGTCGCCTACCGCAAGGTCATCAAGCCCGAGCGCAGCACGCTGCGCCTGCTGGAGCGTGCCCGCACGCGGTACCTGCCCGAGGATCTCGAGGTGTACTTCGACGACATCGTCGACAAGGCCGAGCGCATCTGGGATCAGCTCGACAACTACAAGGAAGTGGTCGAGGCGCTCGAGCAGACCAACGAGTCGATCATCGCGCACAAGCAGAACGACATCCTGCGGATCCTGACGCTGTTCAGCGTGATCCTGCTGCCGCTGACGCTCCTCTCGGGCATCTACGGCATGAACGTGCACCTACCCGAGGAGCATGCGGCCCACTCCTTCTGGATCATCGTCGCGATCATGCTGACGGTCTCCGTCGGGATGCTGTCGTACTTCCGCCACAAGGACTGGCTGTGACCGAACGGCTGTGGGCGCCGTGGCGCCTGCAGTACATCCAGTCCGGCGGCGGCGATGAGTGCATCTTCTGCGCCAAGCCGAAGGGCGACGACACCGAGAACCTGATCGTCCACCGCGGCGAGCACGCCTACGCCCTCCTGAACCTCTACCCGTACGCCAACGGCCACCTGATGGTGGCGCCCTACCGGCACCTCGGCTCGACGGCGGAGTTCACCGCCGAGGAGCGCGCCGAGATGTGGGAGCTGATGGATCAGAGCATCGCGGCGCTCACGAAGGCGATGTCGCCGGAAGGGTTCAACACCGGGATCAACATCGGCCGCGTGGCCGGTGCCGGCGTGGTCGGCCACGTCCACCTGCACGTCGTGCCGCGCTGGACCGGCGATACCAACTTCATGCCGGTACTTGCGGACGTGCGCGTGATGCCCGAGCACCTCTCGCGCACGCTCGAGCAGGTCCGCGCGGCCTGGCCCAGCTAGTCGGCGGTGCGGCTGAAGAGGATGTGGTCGCGCCAGTCGCCGCCGATCTTCAGGTAGCGCGGGCTGAGGCCGATCCGCTCGAAGCCGTTTCGCTGGAGCACGGTCTGCGACGCGTAGTTGTCCACGAGCGTGCCGGCCTCCAGCCGGTGTAGCCGGCGGCGCTCGAACGCCCACCGCACCGCCAGCCCAACGGCGTGCGTGGCGATGCCGCGGCCGTTGTGCTCCTGTGCGACCCAGTAGCCCATGTTGGCGCTGTGAAACGCGCCCTCCACGATGTTCGAGATGCCGAGCACGCCGACGGGCTCGGAGTCGGCCTCGATCACGAACCGCTGGGCGGCGCCAACCGAGGCGGCCTCAACCGAGAACGCCACCTCGCGGGCCTGACCCGTCTCGGTGAGGAAGTCCGCGGCCCGCGGAGGGTCGAACGGCGCCAGGAACTGGCTGTTGGCCGAGTACAGCGAGAGGAGCGTGGCCGCATCGCCGATCTGTAGCGGCCGCAGTGTCACGCTCACTAGACTCTCCGCCATGCTCTCACCCTCCGTCTTCAAGGCCTACGACGTGCGCGGCATCGTGCCGGACGAGCTCGATGCTGCGGGCGCCGAGCGGCTGGCCGCCGCGTATGTCGCCGCGTTCGAGCCAGAGATTATGGCAATCGGGCACGACATGCGACTCTCGTCCCCCGACATCACGGCCGCGGCCATCCGCGGCGCCTCGAACGCCGGTGCCGACGTCGTGGATCTGGGCCAGATCGGGACGGAGATGCTCTACTTCGCCGTCGGCGAGTACGGCTACCACGGCGGCATCCAGGTCACCGCGTCGCACAACCCGGCGGCCTACAACGGCATGAAGATGGTGCGCCGCGGCGCCCAGCCGGTGGGAGGCGACACCGGCCTCGACCGGATCAAGTCGATCGCCCTGGGCGAGCTGCCCGAGCCGGCGCGGACCGGCACGGTGACGCAGCGAGACGTCTACCCGGGCTTCACCGACCGGGTCATGAAGTTCATCGACCCGTCGGCCATCAAGCCGCTCGAGGTGGTGCTCGACGGTGCCAACGGCATGTCGGGGCCGATGATCACGCCGGTGCTCGAGCGGCTTCCCCTCGTCACCCACCGCTACTCGCTGGATCCGGATGGCAACTTCCCAAACCACGAGCCCAACCCGCTCCTGGAGGAGAACCGCCAGTTCATCATCGCGAAGGTGCGCGAGCACGGCGCCGACCTCGGCATCGCGTGGGACGGCGACGCCGACCGCTGCTTCTTCATCGACGACACCGGCGAGTTCGTGCCGGGCGACCTCATCACCGCGCTCATCGCCGAGCACATGCTGAAGACCCACCCGGGCGCCACCATCGTCTATGACCTGCGCGCGTCGTGGGCGGTGCGCGACACCGTCGAGCGGCTGGGCGGCACGGCGCTCGAGAACCGGGTCGGGCACGCCTTCATCAAGGCCCGCATCCGCAAGGAGGACGCGGTGTTCGCCGGCGAGGTCTCCGGCCACTACTACTTCAAGGACTTCTACTACTGCGACACGGGCATCGTGCCGGCGCTCGTGCTGCTCGAGCTGCTGTCGCAGTCGGGCAAGAAGCTCTCCGAGCTGCTCGCACCGTTCCACGAGAAGTACTTCATCTCCGGCGAGATCAACTCGACTGTGGACGACGTGCCGGTGCGCCTGCAGACGCTCAAGGACACGTTCGGCCCGCAGGCAAAGCGCGTGTCGCACCTGGACGGGATCTCGTTCGAGTTCGACGACTGGCACTTCAACGTGCGGCCGTCCAACACCGAGCCGCTGCTGCGCCTCAACCTCGAGGCGCTCTCCGAGGCGACGATGGAGTCCCGGCGAGACGAAGTGCTGGCACTGATCCGGTCGTGACGGTCACCGATCGCCGTCCGCCGTTTCGGTTCTCGTACATCACGCGCGTGGGGTTCGACGAGACCGATGCTCAGGGAGTCGTCTACTACGGCCGGTACATGCCGTACTTCGACCGTCCCCGGGTCGAGTACCTGCGGCACCTCGAGCTGCTCGCAAACGGCGAGGGCGTGGCGGAGTTCGTGATGCGCGCACAGCACGTGGAGTACCACGCCCCGGCCCGGTTCGACGACCAGCTCGAGGTGTTCGTGCGCGTCGCGAAGATCGGCGGCACCAGCGTGCGGTGGCAGTTCGAGGCGATCGACGTGACCACCGGGGCACACCTCGTGACGGCAAACCAGACGGTGGTGCAGATCGATCCGCGAAGCCGGCGCTCCACCCCGGTCTCGTCGCTCGTGCGCGAGGCGATCGCCGCCTTTGATCCCGGAGCAGAGCTGTGACCAGCCGGGCCGACGACGAACGGCGCGGAGCGCTCGAGGCCATCGGCCGCATCGTCGCGCGCGAGTCCGACCCGGCGACGGTGGTGCGCCAGACGGTCACCGCGCTGCACGATCGCATCGAGCACTACTCCTGGATCGGCGTCTACCACGTCGAGGGCAGCGACCTGGTGCTGGGGCCGTGGGAAGGGCCAGAGGCGACCGAGCACACGCGGATCCCGGTGGGCGCCGGGATCTGCGGCGCGGCCGCGGCGACAGGCATCACCGAGATCGTGGACGACGTGAACGCCGACGAGCGCTACATCGCCTGCTTCATCTCGACGCGCGCCGAGATCGTGGTGCCGATCATCCACGAGGGCACGGTCGTGGCCGAGATCGACGTCGACTCCGACACGCCGGGGGCCTTCGGCGAGCCCGACCGGATCTTCCTCGAGCAGGTGGCCGCGATCATCGCGGCGCACTGCGCTTCCCCCGTCTGAGGGAGGGCCGAAACCGGCTTTGCGACTGACACTGAGAGGATGACCCTCTTGCGAAACCTCCTCTCAGTGGGCGCGGTCGTGGCGGCGTTCTTCGTGTTCGGCGTGGCCGGCCTCCTCGTGGCCGCCGCGCTCTGCGTGGTCTTCGAGTTCTCGATGCGGGCACTCGAAGGCGGCGGCACGCGCTCGCTCAGCTAGACCACACCCTCCCCTATACGTGAATAGGCGGTGCCAGGCACCGTCCATTCACGGTGATCAGTCGGCCCAGGCGGCTTCGCGCACGTCTGCCGGGGCCTTCAGCCAGTAGCTCTCGCGGATCCACTCGAACGTGGCGTCGAGCGCGTGCTCGTCCTCGATCCGGGCGGTGATCCAGCCGTAGCGGCCCACGTACTTCGCCTCGCTGACATACGGCATCTCGAGCGCCACCTGGCGCTCCTCCTTGGTCAGCTTGAGCGTCGCCGTGGCCGGCGGGCCGTCGTGGAGGATGACGAACATGCTCTTGCCGCCGACCTTGAACACGTGGCTCTCCGGGCCGAACGGGTGGTCTTCAAACGCCTTCGGAAAGGCGAGCGCGAACTTCCGGATCGCTGTGCTGTCGCTCACGCAGTGATTGTAGGACACAGAGCATGGCGGCAATCGGCATCGACATGAGGAACCAGTTCGTCCACTCGGGCGGGATCGCGTTTCGTCCCACGATGGCGTAGAGCTCCAGCACGCCGATCACGACGGAGGTGATCATCAGGGCGATGGCGCCCCGGAACCAGCGGTTGTTGCGGTCGAGTTTCATGTGCCGAGGCTACGAGCGTGTCCCCGGGCCGTCAATCACCCGGTCAGATCTGGGTGGGCGAGTCCTGCTGGGCTTGCCCGTGATAGTGATCGACCAGGTGCACCAGATGTGAAGGGTCGTCGATGCCGTAGAACGTGAAGTCGGCGTCGTTCTCGCTGGTGCCCGCAGTGTCCCAGTCGACGTCGCCGATCCCCAGCAGGCGCTCGATCACTCCCTGGCGCATGGACACGTTCTGCACGCGCTCGAGGTGCGTCGTTCGCTCGTTCTTGGAGATCACGCCCTGCCGGATCATGATGCGCCGGTCGGTGACCAGATACCGCACCGTCTGGCGGCGCAGCCACCCTCCGAGGAGCGTCACGATGATGCCGATCACGCTGATCAGCGAGAACCAGAAGGCGCCTGTGTGCTGCCCGCCGGCCCGAAGGGCGACCCAGATCGCGATGGGGATCAGCGAGATGAGGAGCCACTTGATGTAGAAGACGATCATCGCCTTCCAGCTGGGATGGCCCTCCCAGACCACTGCTTCGCCCTCGAGGGTCTTCATGGGCCCACTCTACAGAGCGAGGCGGTCAGCTTCCGGGCGTCACGCGGTAGGCGTCGAACACCGCATCCACGTTGCGAAGCGCCGACAGCAGACCGCGAAGCTCCTTCACGTCGCCGACCTCGACCGTGTACCAGTTGCGCGCCATCTGATCGGCCACGTGGCCGCCGTACTCGACGATGTTCGCACCGTGCTCGGCGAACGTCCGCGCGACGTCCTCCAGCAGGCGCGGGCGGTCCCATGACTGCAGCGCGATGGTGACGCGAAACGAGCTGGTGGCCGACTCGGCCTCGTCCCAGCTGACGGGCGTGAACCGCTCGGGATTGCGCTTCAGGGCGCGCACGTTGGGACAGTCGTCACGGTGGATGGTCACCCCGCGGCCGAGCGAGATGTACCCGCAGATGTCGTCGCCCGGCACCGGAGTGCAGCACTTCGCCATCCGCACCAGGACGCCGGATCCGGCCGCGCCTTCGACCACAATTCCGTAGTCGGCGGACGCGCTTGGCCGCTTGACCTGGCGCCGCGACGGGATGTGCTCCGGGTCGGGGCTCACCACCTCGGCGGTCTTGAGCCGCCCCAGCAGCTTGGTCACGACCTGCCCGACGGGCACCTTGCCGGCGCCGATGGCGACGTAGAAGTCGTCGGCCTTCTTGAAGCCCATGTCGCGGATGATCCCGGCCAGGAGCGGCGAGGCGGTCACCTTCTGATGCGGCAGGCCGTGCGACTTGAGCGTCTGCTGCAGCGACTCGCGGCCCTTCTGCTCGAGATCCTCGCGGCGCTGCTGCGAGAACCAGTTCTTGATCTTGTTGCGGGCGCGCGTGGTCTTCACCACGTTCAGCCAGTCGCGCGACGGGCCGCGCTCCTGCTTGGACGTGAGCACCTCGACGAAGTCGCCCGACTTCAGCGTGTAGTGCAGCGGCACGATGCGGCCGTTGACCTTCGCACCGACGCACCTGTGGCCGACGTCGGTGTGCACGCTGTAGGCGAAGTCGAGCGGGGTCGCGCCCGCGGCGAGGCTCTTCACGTCGCCCTTGGGCGTGAAGACGTAGACCTCGTCGGAGAAGAGGTCGACCCGCAGGTTCTCCATGAAGTCGGCCGGGTCGGCTGCGTCCTTCTGCCAGTCGGCCAGCTGCGAGAGCCACGCCTGGCCCTGCTCGACCGGCCGCTTCTGCGCCTTCTCCTTGTAGAGCCAGTGCGCTGCGATGCCGTACTCGGCGGTCTGGTGCATCTCCTGGGTGCGCACCTGGATCTCGAGCGGCTTTCCGTGCGGCCCGATCACCGTGGTGTGGAGCGACTGGTACATGTTGACCTTGGGCATCGCGATGTAGTCCTTGAACCGCCCCGGCATGGGCTTCCACAGCGAGTGGATGATGCCGATGGTGCCGTAGCAGTCCTTCAGCTCGTCCACGAGCACCCGCATCGCGGTGAGGTCGTAGATCTCGTTGAACTCCTTGCCGCCGAGCGCCATCTTGGTGTAGATCGAGTAGAGGTGCTTGGCGCGGCCGGCGATGTCGGCCTCGATGTGGGCCTCGCCCAGCTCGCGCAGCAGGATGACGCCCGCCTGCTCGGCGAATCCCTCGCGCTCGTCACGGCTCTGGTTGACCATCGCCTCGATCTCGGCGAAGCGCCGCGGATGCAGCGTCTGAAACGCGCGGTCCTCGAGCTCCCACTTGAGCGTGTGGATACCCAGGCGATGGGCCAGCGGCGCGTAGATCTCGAGGGTCTCCTTGGCCGTCTGCACCTGCTTCTGCTTGCTGAGCCCCGCGATGGTGCGCATGTTGTGCGTGCGGTCGGCCAGCTTGATGAGCACCACGCGCAGATCCTTGGCCATCGCCACGATCATCTTGCGGTAGTTCTCGACCTGGGCCTGCTCGCGGCTCGCGAAGCTGATGCGCGTGAGCTTGGTGACGCCGTCAACAAGCAGCGCGACCTCGTCGCCGAAGAGCTCCTTGATGTCGTCGAGCTCGGCGTTGGTGTCCTCGACCACGTCGTGCAGGAGCGCCGCGCAGATCGTGGACGTGTCGAGCTTCAGCTCGGCGCAGATGACCGCGACGGCGATGGGATGCACGACGAAGTCCTCCCCGCTCTTACGCAGCTGGCCCTGGTGGTGATCGCAGGCGTAATCGAACGCGCGCTGGATCTTCCCTGCGTCTGCGTCGGGGTTGTACTCGGTGACGTGGCCGAGCAGCTCGGCCAGAAGGTGGTCGTGCCGTTCGGCCTCTTTGCTTCGAGGCACGGTCGCCATGGTCGTATTCTAGTTGAGGATCAGACGGCGATCTGGTCCGACGCGAGAAACCGCGTGACGGCTTCCATGCGGGCCATCGCCTCGCGGAACGTGGGCGAGGCTTCCAGATCGACCTTGACCGCCACGCCGGCGCCCGTCTCGAGCCCCACCTCGGCCAGGACGGCCCTGCACTGCTCGACGGTCTCGGGCGAGAGCGGGATGTCTGCCTCGCCGGCCTGCTGGGCCATCCACACCAGCTTGAGCGCGTCGCGCAGAGGCTCGCGCCGCTCTGCCACCGACCGCGCGAAGGCGATCTCCCCCGCGCCCCACACGAGGTGCACCGTGGTGGTCGAGCCCAGCTCGGCCAGGAGCGCGCCGGCATCGGTGCTGGCGGGCGGGTCGAGCGCCACGACGCGCGCGTAGCGCTGGGCGAGGTCGGGGATGGCCGCCGCCTGCGCGTAGTCGGCAAGCGTGATGGCACCCTCGCCGAACCGGCAGGGATCCAGGGGCCCGGTGAGCATCGCCTTGCGGCGGGCGACGTCTGCGACCAGCACCAGCACCGGCTCGCCCGCCGCCGCCATCCGCGCGATGGTGGTGATCTGCACGCCGTGGCCGCGCTCGTCGACGACCTTTGCGCGCCCGAGCCCGCGATCGGCAACCGACAGCGGGTCGTGCGGCGCCGCCGGAAGCCCGATGGGGTGGCGACTACCCCGCGCAGGATCATCTGCGGCGTCACCGCGCCGTTCCACTCGTTTCGCTGGATGCGGTAGGCCACGTCGTGACGGGCATTGGGATCGATCTGCTCGGAGAGCTCGCCCATGCCGAATCCGACAGCCCGGCAGCGGTAGCCGCCAAGCTCGACCGTGCATCGCAGGTGCTTGCCCTCACCCATGCGCTCGATGCCGCGCAGCGTGGCCGCCGGAGCGAGCAGGGTGATGCCAGGGTTCCCGAGCCCGAACGGCTCGAGCGCTGCAAGCTCCTCGATGAGCTCGAGCGAGACCTCGGACGGCGCGAGCACCGCATCGACGTGCCGCTGCATCGCCGCCGGGCGCCCTCCGAGCTCACGCTCGGCGTGCTCGGCAAAGGCGGCCGCGAAGGCCGGGATCTGCTCCGGGTCCACCGTGAGGCCCGCGGCTGCCTTGTGGCCCCCGAAGCGCAGCAGGTGATGGCCGCCCGCGGTGATGCCGGCGTGCAGGTCGTAGCCCGGGACGCTTCGCCCCGAGCCCTTGCCCTCACCCTCGCCGACGGCGATGAGCACCACCGGCCGGCGGTACTTCTCCACCAGCCGCGATGCCACGATGCCGATCACGCCCTCGTGCCAGTCCCGCGATGCGATCACGTAGGCGTGCCGATCGCGCCATTCGGGCGTCGCGACGTCCACCAGGGCGATCGCCTCCTGCAGGATGGTGTCCTCCACCGCCTGCCGGTCGCGATTGAGGTGCTCGAGCTGGGCGGCGAGCTCGCGGGCGCGGCGCTCGTCGGTGGTGAGCATCAGCTCGAGCGCCTCGCCGGGATGGCGCAGCCGGCCCGCGGCGTTGATGCGCGGGGCCAGCCGGAAGCCGATGTCCGATGCCGCGACGTTCACGCGGTCGACCCGCGCCGAGAACATCAGCGCGCGCAGGCCGATCTTCTGCGTGCGGGAGAGCCGCCGCAGGCCGTCGCGCACCAGGCTCCGGTTCTCGTCGCGCAGCGGCATGACGTCGGCCACGGTGGCAATCGCGACCAGATCGAGGTGCTGCTCGAGCTCGGCCGGGTCGCGCCCGGCGGCAGCGTAGAGCGCTCGCGAGAGCTTGTAGGCGACGGCCGTGCCGCACAGCTCGGGAAACGCGTAGTCCGAGGGCCGCGTGCACACCCGCAGCGTGTCGGGGAGCTCCGCGCCGGGCTGGTGGTGGTCGGTGATGATGACGTCCATGCCGAGCTCCCTGGCCCGGGCGACCTGCGCGACCGCGGTGATGCCGCAATCGACGGTGATCAGGAGGCCGACACCGGACTCCGCAAGCTTCTCGACCGTGGCGGCGGCGAGACCGTAGCCCTCCTCGAACCGGCTGGGCAGGTGCCACTCGACGTTCGCGCCGAGGCCCTGCAGCGCGAGCACCGCCATGGCCGTGGCACAGATGCCGTCGGCGTCGTAGTCGCCGTGGATGCAGATGCGGGTCTTCTGCGCGATCGCCTCGAGGATGCGGCTGCACGCCGCGGACATGTCGCCGAGCGTCAGCGGATCGTGGCCGGGATCGGCGGCCGCGAGGAATGCCTGGGCCAGCTCGGGCGAGTCGTGGCCCCGCCGGATGAGAGCCTCGGCAGTGACGCGATGCACGCCGAGCTGCGCCGCGAGATCGTCGGCGGCGGCCGGTGTGCAAGGGGCGAAGATCCACCCCGGTTCAACTGCGTCCATGGTCCCATGCTAGGGAGCCATCCGGACGTCAGAGCCGCCCGTGGCGCAGGATCGAGATGACCAGCGCGGTGCCCATGATGAACGAGATCACGAACCCCAGGAACGCCAGGATGTGGATGCCGAACACGTGCACGCCGCCGTTGGCCGACCGGCCGATGAGCGAGGAGCCAACCAACGAGCCGGCGATCACGATGGCGATCACCAGGCGGTTGAACATCACGTCGCTCGCGGCCAGCAGCTTGTCGAGCCCCGGGTAGCTCACCTTGACGTCGATCTGGCCGTCGCGGAACTCCTCGAGGATGTCGTGCAGCTGGTAGGGAAGCTCCATCGCCACGCTGCCGTAGTGCGCGAGCTCGGTGCGTCCGCGGCGGGCCAGCGCGTCGGGCGAGTAGCGCCGCGCGACGAGCTCGGTGGCGTACGGCTCGGCCACCTCGAACACGTTGAAGTCGGGGTAGAGCTCGGTGCCGACGCTCCCGAGCGTCGCAAGCGTCTTGTCGAGCAGCGTGAACCGCGTAGGCAGCGACACCTGCATCTTGTAGATGAGCGTGAACGCCTCGCGGATGACCTGGAGCGGGTCGATCTCGCCCAGCGCGGCGCCCTGGTAGCGGTAGAACACCTCGCGCAGCTCGATGCGGAACTCCTCCTCCTGCTCCTTGTCGAAGCGCACGCCCAGGTCGTGCAGCCGCCGCGGCAGGGCATCGACGTTCTCGTTCACGCAGTCGAGCAGGAGCAGCGTGAGGCGGTTCATGTCGCCCGCCGAGAGGCTCCCCGTCTGGCCGAAGTCGACCAGCCCGAGGCGGCCGTCGGGCATCACGAAGATGTTGGACGGGTGTGGGTCTGCGTGGAACACCCCGTGGCGGAAGATCATCTCGAGCCACGTGTCGGCGATGAGGAGCGCGAGGCGCCGCCGCTCCTCCATGGGCGTCGTCGCCACGTCCACCTCGCGGAGCTTCCGCCCGTCGAGCCACTCCAGGGTGAGCACCTTCTCGCTGGAGTACGTCCAGTACACCCGCGGGATCTCGACCCGCGGATCGGCGTCGAAGTTGCGCCGGAAGAGCTCGGCGTTTCGGCCCTCGATGCGGAAGTCGAGCTCACGGCGGATCGAGCGGGCGAACTCGTCCACCACGGCGACCGTGTCCATGAACTGCAGGCGCTTCACGCGCTTCCGCACGCCCCGGGCAAGCTGGTAGAGGAGCGCCAGGTCCGACTCGACCTGGGCCGAGGCGTTGGGCCGCTGCACCTTCACCGCGACCTGCCGGCCGCTCTGCAGCTCGGCCCTGTGCACCTGGCCGATGGATGCCGCGGCGATCGGGACGGGGTCGAACGATGCGAAGAGCGTCTCGAGGGGCGCCTCGAGCTCCGATTCGATCACGGCGCGGGCCAGCTCGAACGAGAATGGCGAGACGGAGTCCTGCAGCTTCTCGAGCTCGGTCGCGACGTCGGGCGGGACGAGGTCGGGGCGCGTCGAGAGGAGCTGCCCGAACTTCACGAACGTCGGGCCCAGCTCGTCCAGGAACTCGCGCAGGTGGCGGCCGACGCTCGCCTCGGACTGGCCCGGCGGCGGCGAATGCCGGAACGGCCGCCGCTCGAAGGCGTAGCCGAAGCCGTGCCGGGCCGCGACCCGGGTGATCTCGCGAGCCCGCGCAATCGTCTGCCGGCGGTCGGCAACGTGGGTAGCCATGGCGGGCATCGTACTCCCGTGCGGGCGCGGCGTTCCCTAGAGCGCGCGGCCGCGCATGTCGGCCGGGACGGGGAGTCCCAGCGCGGTCAGCACGGTTGGCGCGACGTCGTAGAGCACGGCGTCGTCAGGCAGCGATTCGGGCATTCCGGGGCCGGTCATGATGGCGATGCCGTGCTTTGCGTGGTTGGCGTCGTCCGGGCCGGTGTCGTTCTCGCGCACGTGGATGCGGCCGTCGCCCAGGGAGCCGATGGAGCGCCACGTGAGGTTGCCGAAGTAGACGATGAGATCGGGCGGCACGTTGTTGGCCACGGCATAGAGGTCGCCGGGCCGGTAGGCCTTCGTGCCGATGGGGTTGCCCTGCTCGTCGCCCAGCGCCTCGAGCTTTGCGATGAGCTCCTCGAGGAGCGGCTCCACCTCGTGCGGCTGGACGATGCCGTTGGGCTCCCTGCCCGCGACGTTCAGAAAGACGCGCGAGTAGTACCCGCCGTCGGCCCAGACACGGGTCTTCGACCAGTCGATCTCGCACCGGCCGATGGGCGTCGGCTCGGTCGGGGGATCGATGAGGGTCAGGTAGCCGTTCTGCATCAGCCACTCGTTGATCTGGATGCCCCCGTACATGGACTGGGCGCCGTGGTCGGAGACCACCATGATCGCGGTCTCGTCGCCGAGGCCCTCAATGAGCTCGCCAATCTCGGCATCGACCATCTTGTAGTAGTCGCGGAACGCCTGCTCGTACTGGTTGCCGGGCACGTAGTCGGGATGCTTGTGGTCGTAGAAGCGCCAGAACGCGTGGTGCAGGCGATCGGTGCCCATCTCGACCAGCATCAGGAAGTCCCAGGGCCGCGTGTCGCGGAAGTGCCGGGCCAGCTTGAACCGGCGGCGGGTCATCTCGATGATGTCGCGAAGGATGCGGTCGCGGTCGTCGGTGCGGAAGTTGGGGACGTCGAGCATGTACTCGCCCACGACCTCGCTGATCTCGTCGCGAAGCTCGGGGGGCGAGGTGTAGCGCGACTTGGTGGACGGCGCGAGGAAGCATGAGATGAGCTCGCCGTTCACGTTGGGCGGCGGGAACGTCATCGGCACGCTCATCACGGTGCAGTGCTTGCCGGCGCGGCTGAGAATGTCCCAGAGCCGGTCGTCCTTCACGCGGTCGGACGTGGCGAAGACCATGCCGTCGTACGAGTGATCCGCGCGGTTTCGAAAGCCGTAGAAGCCGAGCGCACCCGGATCCTTGGACGACATCATGCACGACCATGCGGGCACGGTGATGGGCGGGTCGCTCGACTCGAGCTTCCCCCACGCCCCGCGATCCATGAGGCCGGACAGCACCGGGAGCTCGGCCCGCATGTCATCGAAGACGATCTCGGGAGCGGCGCAGTCAAGGCCGATGATCATCACGCGTTTTGCAGTCGTCACGGGGCCGTAGCGTAGTGGCTAGCGGGAAGCGAGCTTCCGGTAGAGCTCGATGCAGCGATCGGTCTCGGCAGTGGCGTCGGCCTCGCGCACGACCACCTCGCGGTTGCGGTCCCCGTAGCGGCGCCGCAGGCCCTCGTCCTGCAGGAGCTTGATGGTGGCGGCGGCCGTTGCGTCCACGTCGCGGAGCGGCACGATCTCGGCGCCGTCGTCCTGGTCGATCAGCTCGTGGATGGCGGGGAGATCCGAGAGCACCACGGGCAGCCGCGAGGCCATCGCCTCGAGCAGCGAGGTGGGCCGGCCAGTATCCGACGCGGGCACCGAGACGGTCAGCTCGGAGCCCGCGAAGACCAGCGGCACCTCGTCCTCGGTGAACCGCCGGAAGTGCACCGAGTCGCTCACGCCCAGATCCTCTGCCTGCTTTCGCAGGTTCTCGGTCTCGACGCCGTAGGCCATGAAGAGGAACGCGGCGTCCGGTACGGCCTTCTGCACCTGCGGGATGCCGGCCATGATGATGTCGAGGTTGTAGAGATCCTTGTGCAGGCGCGGCGAGGCGACCACGGGCCGGCCCGGGAAGATGGTGTCGACCAGCGAGCGGTCGCGCTCACCGGTGTAGCGCACCCGGGTATCGACCCCCCAGCCAATGCGATGGACGAGGTCGGCCGGCACGCCCAGATCGGTGACGCCCTTCTTCAGCCCGTCGGAGTTGACGGTGATGGCGTCGGCCTCGTTCAGGAACTCCTGGGCGAGCTTCTTCAGCTTCGGGTCGCGCTTGGGGATCACCAGGACGTCGGATCCCCACACCCCCTGCACCAGCGGCCGCTTGCCGGCCCGCCACGCCCACTCGCCGGAGGGCCAGAGGTTCTGGGTCTGGACGACGTCGGGATCGAGCTCTGCCAGCGCCTTCTTCAGGTGCCGGCGGCGCCACAGCATGCGCACCCCGGTGCCCTTCGGCAGGCGGTGGCCCAGCACGTCGTGGATGTGCACGCCGGGCACCGGCTCGGGGTAGACGGTGTAGATGTGCACCTCGTGGCCGCGCTCGGCAAGGCGCCTGGCCCAGCGCTTGGTGTGCAGGCTGCGACCGCTTCCGAGGATGGCAACGCGAAGCTGGTCGGGCATCGGCGCAACATACCTGGCTTCCGACCTGCACCGCGCAGGGGCGCCGCGACGATAGCATCGGGGGATGTCGATCGACCCAGCTCCCGTGCTCGTCTTCGGAATGGACGGCGCGGACTACGACGTCATCACCGAGATGCTCGCCGCCGGGCGGCTGCCCACCCTTGCGCGCATGCGCGACCAGGGCGCGTTCGGGCCGCTTCGCTCCACCGAGCCGCCGATCACCCCGGTGGCGTGGTCCACCTTCCTGACCGGCCTCGAGCCGGGCCGGCACGGCATCTACAACTTCTCCACCAACCCGCTGCGGGGCGGGTTCCGCGTCGAGAGCGCAGCCGCCCGCGGAGGCGCGCCGCTCTGGCGCATCCTCGACGCCGCCGGCCGCAAGTCGTCGTTCGTCTTGGTGCCGTTCACCTATCCGCTCGAGCAGATGAGCGGCACCGTCGTCTCGGGCTACGGCGGACCCGAGCGGCCTGCCGTCGCGCCCGCCGGCGCCGCCGAGCGCATCGCGAGCAAGTTCCCGGGCCTCGTCTCGGTCAGGCATCCCATGCGCGAGCGCTACTGGGAGGACTTCAGCGCGTTTCGCCAGCGCCTGGCCGACGACGTGACCGAGGTCGAGGCGCTCTCGATCGACGTGATCGAGCACGACAAGCCCGACCTCTTCGCCGTCGATTTCATGTCGTCCGACACGATCGGCCACCTCGCCTACCACCTGCGAGACGCCGACCATCCCGCCCACGACGCCGCCAACGCCGCCGACCACATCGGCGAGATCTACACCGCCGTGGACGCCGCCATCGGCCGCATCATCGCCGCCGCCGAGCGCATCCACGGCGGCCGGGTGAACGCGATCACAATCTCCGACCACGGCATGAAGCCCATCCACTACACGTTCCATCTGAACCAATGGCTCGAGGATCACGGCTACCTGCGCTACCGCAAGCGCTCGGCCCAGCGCATCTCGGGGCTCGCCCGGATCGACTCGCGGCTCGCCCTGCGCGCCAGCTGGTATCCGCGCCTCTACGACGCGATCGTGCCGTTCGGCAAGGCCCCGGCCAACGTCAACCGCACGATGCGCGACGTTGACCGGTGGCGCACCGACGCCTACGCCTACGGCACCTACGGCCCCGTGTTCTTCGGCGAGAAGACCGGCCGGCGCGGCGACAAGGCCTTCCAGGAGCGCCTGATCGCCGATCTGAAGGCAATTCGCAGCCCCCTCGACGGATCGCCTGCGTTCGAGGTGCGGCGCGGCTCAGAGATCTACAGCGGCCCGTTCGCGAAGAAGGCACCCGACCTGGTCGTCACCACCCACGACCCCCGCATCCTGATCTCGGCCTCGCGGCGGAGCTACGACTCTCCGTGGATGATCCACGACCGCCTCGACCCGGAGGCCAGCGAGAACTACGGCTTCTCCGGCCACCACGGCCCCATCGGCGTGCTGGGCGCGCTCGGGCCGGCCGTGACTCACGGCGCCGTGACCGATCAGAAGATCGCCGACCTCGCCCCCACAGTGCTCGCGCTGCTGGGCGTGGACGCGGGCGAGGATCTCGACGGGTCGGTCATGCCGCTCTTCACGCCGGCCGACGACCTGGTGGCCGCGGCGCCCGGCGAGGAGCGGGCGGTGTCGGACGAGAGCGTCTACTCCGAGGACGAGGAAGCCGAGATCGCCGAACGCCTGCGGGCCCTCGGGTACGAGTAGTGGCGGCACGCGCGACCGAGCCCGAGGCGGCGGTGGTGGTCGAGGTGGGCTGGGTCAACGGCCTGGCCGCGATCCGCTCGCTGGGCCGCAGCGGGGTGCGGACGTTCGCCGTCGATCACCGGCCCTGGGCGCTCGGCTTCAAGTCGCGCTACGCCCACAAGGTGATCGCGCCCGAGCCGGTGGCCGACGAGGACGGATTCATCGCCGCGATGGCGCGGCTGGGTGAGCGCTTCGACGGGCCTACCCCCGTGCTGCCGACCCACGACGAGCATCTGAACGCCATGGTCAAGCGCGCATCGGAGCTGACGCCCCACTACCGGTTCCCCGCTCCGGGCTGGCCGGTGCTCGAGGCGCTCCAGCGCAAGCGCCACCAGATCGAGACGGCGCGCGCCGCAGGGGTCGGCATCCCGGTGACGACCTATCCCTCGAGCGCCGCGGAGGCGGTCGCCGATGCCGATGCCGTCGGCTACCCGGTGTTCCTGAAGCCGTCCGACCCGACCGAGTTCAAGCGCCGCTTCAAGCGCCAGGCGTTCGAGTGCGCCACGGCCGAGGAGGTCGCGGTGCACTACGAGGAGATGGCGGAGTTCGAGCCGATGCTCCAGGAGTTCGTGCCCGGCGGCGACGACGAGCTCTACACGCTGGGGAGCTACCTGAACGCCGACGGCGAGGCGCTCGGGGTGTTCTCGGGCCGCAAGCTGCGCCAGACCCGCGAGAACCAGGGCAGCGCCCGGGTCGGCGAGGCGATGTGGGTCGACGACGTGGTCGAGGGCGGCCTCGAGCTGCTGCGCGCGCTCGACTACCGCGGCGTGTCGCAGGTGGAGTTCAAGCGCGACCCGCGAAGCGGTGAGTTCAAGCTGATGGAGGTCAACCCGCGGCTCTGGCAGTGGCACGGGCTGGCGTCGGTCTGCGGGGTGGATCTGCCCATGATCGCCTACCTCGATCTGATCGGCCGGCCGCCGGCGCCGGTGAAGATGACGGGCGAGGGCAAGCGCTGGGCCATCACGCTCATCGCCGGGACGACGAACGGGTTCCAGCGGCCGCCGTACACCGACGCCGTGTGGGCTGCCGACGATCCCGTCCCCGCGCTCACGCAGGGAGCGCGGCTGGTGTCGAAGGCCGCGCGCCAGCATCCCCGGTCGTGGCTTCGCAAGTCGCGCTACGTCCACCGGTCATGACCGCCGCGGAGACCTTTCAGCCGAAGGCTCGCTGGGCGATCGAGACGCTTCTGCAGCACCAGCGACGATCCGTCGGCGAAGGTCGGCTACCCCTCTGCCGCGCTGCCGGGATCCGAGCTCGCCTGGAGGTACTTCGAGGCGGGCGACCCGGCGCCGCCGGCGCTCCTGCCGGGCGGCATGCTCGACTTCGGCGATGGGGTCGAGGACGTCGTCGCCAGCGCGTTCTGGCACCTGTCGCGCTGGGAGGAGCGGCCCGGCGCGCTCACCGACCAGCACGGGCGGTTCGTCGCCTCCGCGGCGCTCGCCGATCCCGGGGCACCCGCGGTGGATGCGCTGGCTGCGCGATTTCGCTCGGCACTGGGCCTGGGCCAGCACCAGCGCCAGTTCACGGTGGCGCTCACCCACGACGTGGACTCGCCGTGGCGGTGGTACGGCAAGCGCGCGTTCCTGGGCGCTGCAGCGCGCTCGAAGCGGGCGGCCCTCAGCCGCCGCACGAGCGACCTCGGCACCGAGCTCGCGGGGCTTCTCCAGGCGCCGGTGCACAAGCTCCGCCACACCGATCCCAACTGGGCGTTCGAGCGCATCGCAGAGCTCGAGCGGGCACGTGGCGGCCGATCCACCTACTTCGTCATGACGGGGCACACGCGGCCCGCCGACGGCCCGGCGCCTGACGCCTACAACCGCCGCCGGCCCGCGATCGTGACGCAGATCTCAGCGCAGGGCGACGAGATCGGCCTGCATCCGAGCTATGCCACCAGCGAGCAGCCGGCGCTCCTCGCCGAGGAGAAGGCGCGGCTCGAGTCGCTCACCGGCGAGCCCACGGCGGGCGTGCGGTTTCACTACCTGCGGCACACCACCCACGGGACGCTGTCGCAGCTCGACGCGATGGGCTTTCGCTACGACACGAGCCAGGGCTATGCCGAGACGCCGGGCCTCCGGGCGGGCTTCTCGCTTCCCTACCACCCGTACGACCTGGAGGCCGACAAGCCGCTCGGCCTGGTCGAGCTGCCGCTCGCCATCATGGACGCGACCCTCGCGGAGGAGCGCTACCTGCACCTGGATGCCGACGGCGGGCTCAAGCGGTCGGTGGAGATCCTCGAGCGGGTGGCGGAGGCTCGCGGCACGGTGGCGATCCTCTGGCACGTCGATCGCTACGACCGCGTCTACGCGCGCGGCTGGGACACGGCCTACGACCGGCTGCTGCAGTGGGTGAACGACCGCGGCGGGCGCCTGGTCACCGCGGCCGAGGCAGCCGGTGAATAACCGGTGCCTGGCACCGGCTCTTCACGCCGCTTCGGTGAACCGCACGCGGCGCGGGCGCTTCGCGACGACGTGCTCGAGCGCCTCGACGGCGGCCGGCATGAACTGGGTGCCTGAGCACCGGCGCAGCTCCTGGAGCGCGAGCTCCGCAGACATGCCCACGCGGTAGACCCGGTCCTCGGTCATCGCGTGGTAGGCGTCGCACACTGCGATCACGTAGGAGCCGCGCGGCACCTGGAGGCCGGCGAGTCCGTCGGGGTATCCGCGGCCGTCCCAGCGCTCGTGGGATGAGCGCACCAGGCCCACCACCTCGTCGAGGCCGGGAATGCTCGCGATGATGTCCGCCCCGATCACCGTATGGCGCTTCATCACGTCGAACTCGTCCACGGTCAGCGGCCCGGGCTTGTTCAGGATCGCCTCGGGAATCCCGATCTTGCCGACGTCGTGCAGGAGCGCCGCCATCTGCACCGGGCGGAGCTCCGCGCCGGACATGCCGAGGTGCTCGCCCACGGCGACAGCGAACTCGGCGATCACGTGGGCGTGGCCGCCGGTATAGGCGTCCTTTGCCTCGAGCGCGGCCGCAAGCGCCGCGACGGTGGCGACGTGCTGGCGGTCGAGCTCGGATGCATGCTCCGACGCGCCCAGCGCGATGCCGGCGTTGTCTGCCAGGAGCCGGCAGTAGCGGTGCTCGGCATCGGTGAACGTGCGCCTGCGCGTATCGAGCACCTCGATGAGCCCGGCTGCCGAGCCGCCGATCACCAGCGGCACCAAGAGGCTCGAGCGAAACCCGGCGTGCTCGAGGAAGGTCTGCTCTGCGCTATCTGCGTCATCGCCGACAACCGTGGAGACCTCGATCAGCTCCCGCAGCACGCGGCGCGTCATCGGGTAGTCGTTCAGCGCATAGTCCTCGGCCTCGATGTTGAGCTGGGCCGGCGGGATCACGAAGGCCGCCCAGTCGGTCACGTGGTCGCTGCGCTGCTCGTAGGTCGAGATCAGGCAGGCCGAGGCGTCGAACAGGATGGTCAGCTCGCGGGCGAACAGTGCCATCGCCTGTGGCAGGTCTCTGGCGGATGTGAGCCTTCGCGTCGCCTCGATCACACCCATCAGATCGGAGAAGCGACGATCAGGGAAGTTGGGGCCCGGTCGCATGCCGAACAGGTATCGGCCCTCCGATCCCAATACTTGAGATTTTCCGCTTGAGAAGCGGGATCAGCGGTTGCGGCCGTGCGCCCGGCGGCGACGGCGCGTGGGCGTCGGCGGCGGTACCGGGGCACCGGCCGTGGCGGGCGTGGCGGTCGCCGGCTTGGCGCCACCGGTCTGCTTGATGGCCGGCGTGGCCTCGGTCGGCTCGATGTGCGTGCCCTTCTCGGCGTCGGCGCGGCGCTTGATGAACGCCGGCTGGCGCTCCATGAGCCACGCGAGCACCGGGGCAGCCACGAAGATGGACGAGTACGCGCCCGAGGCGATACCGACGATCAGCGCGAACGCGAAGTCCTTCAGCGCACCCTGGCCGAAGATGAAGAGGAGCGCCACGGGGATGAGCGTCACGAAGCTGGTGTTGAGCGATCGGGTGACGGTCTCGGCCAGCGACGTGTTCACCAGCTGCGACGCGGTGAAGCGGCGCAGGATCGGCACGTTCTCGCGCACGCGATCGAACACGATCACGGTGTCGTACATCGAGTAGCCGAGCACGGTGAGCACGGCTGCGATGGTGTCTGCGGTGACCGACCGGCCCGACAGCGCATAGATCCCGATGGTGATCACGATGTCGTGCGCCAGCGCCACCATGACGGGCACGGCGTACACCCACTCGAACCGGAACCACACGTACAGGAAGATGATGATCAGCGAGAAGATCACCGCCAGGTAGGCGGTGTCGAGCACTGACTGGCCGAACGACGACGAGACGTTCGAGAGCGAGAGGTCGAACGCTCCCACCTGCGGGCCCTGGAGGAGCTCCGTGAGCTGCTTCTGCTGGCCCGTGTTCAGGAAGTGCGCCTGCACCTGGAACTGGTTGTAGGTGTTGCCCTGGTGCTGATCGGTGCCCACGACGCCGCGAACGACGGTGTCAGGCCCGGTGATGCCCGAGACCTTGCTCTGCATGTCGCCCTGGGTGAGCGCGACCTTGGTCTTGTAGTTGATCTGGCTACCGCCGGTGAAGTCGATGCCCTTGTTGAGGCCGTTGACGCCGAGGCTGATGGCAGCAGCGATCAGGACAACCGCCGAGATCGAGAACCAGATCTTCTTGCGGCCGACGAAGTCGATCCTGTTCCAGCGGGTGCCGTCACCGACCGAGCCGAGCACTCGCGGATGGCTCATGAACTTGAAGCCGGCGAGCACGCCCAGCATCGCCCGCGTGAACACGACCGCCGTGAAGATGGAGGTGACCACGCCGATCAGGAGCATCAGCGCAAAGCCCTTGACGCTCGACGTCGCCGTCGCGTAGAGCACGCCGGCAGTGATCAGCGTGACGACGTTGGCATCGATGATGGTGTGGAAGCCGCGCCGGTAGCCGGTCGAGATCGCCGCCCGGATCGACTTGCCGTTGCGCACCTCTTCCTTGATGCGCTCGAAGATGACGATGTTCGCGTCGGCGGCGACGCCGATCGTGAGGATGGTGCCGGCGATGCCCGGCAAGGTCATGGTGACGGGTATCAGCGCCACGATGCCGGCGAGCAGCAGCCCGTAGAAGATGAGCGCGATATCGGCGATCAGGCCGAGGAAGCCGTACACCACCAGCAGGAAGATCATCACCAGGATCAGCCCTGCGATGCCGGCCACGAGTCCGCTGTGGAGCGCGTCCTTGCCGAGGGTTGCCGAGACGATGTTCTCGGAGAGCACGGCGAACTGCACCGGCAGCGTGCCCGACTGGATCTCGAGCGCCAGGCGATCGGCCTCGGCCTTCGAGAGGCCGCTGATCTCGCTGCCGTTGTTGGTCGGGCTCGGCTGAATACCGTTGGGGTAGGTCGCCGGATCGACGGTCGAGATCGACACGAGCTGGCTATCGACCACGATCGCCAGCGGCATGCCCGTGGAGACGCCCTGCTGGTTGGCCTGATCGACCGACGCCTTGGTGATGGTGCCGAACACCTGCGCGCCGCCGTTCTTGTAGGTCAGCGACACGATCGGGTTGCCGGTCTGCGAGTCGGTGGTGGACTGCGCCGAGGAGATCTGATTTCCGACCACCACCTGCTCGGGGGTCGGCTTTCGGAACATGTACCAGGCCTGCGGTACGCCGATCGGCGCGCCCAGGCACGTGCCGTTGTTGAGCGTCGTATCGCAGGAGATCGCCATCTGACCCTCTGGCACGTAGAGCCACACGGTGCCGGGCGGCTGCACCTTCTGACCCGTAAGGCCGAGCACCTGCTGCTTCTGGGCGAGCAGACGCGTGCGGGGATAGAACTTGTGCGTCTTCTTGTTGAAGAGGCCCCACATCTCAGCGTTGTCGGAGCCGCCCTTGTCGGCGGCGTCGGCCTTGGTCAGAAGATCGAACGCCGACTTGGACGGGGCCGGCGTCGCGTATTGCGACGCGCCCTGCGAGATCTTCGCGAGCCACTGGTAGAACACGAAGTTCTGGAACCCGCCTGCCGTGACCAGGTCGCCAAGGGCGCTGGGATCCTTCACGCCCGGCAGCGAGATCTCGATCTGGTTGCTGCCCTGGTCGGTGCGGATCTCGGGCTGGAGCGTGCCCTGGGGATCGACGCGCTTTCGCATGACCGACGCGGCCTGCGTCAGCTCGGCAGAGGTGATCGAGGTGCCGTTGGTCGGCTCGGCCTTGACGACGACCTGGAGGCCGCCCTTCAGGTCGAGGCCCTGCACGAAGCCCCTGGCGCCGACCGCAACGGCGGAGCCGACTGCGACCACCAGCACCAAGAGCAGGATCATGATGTTCTTGCGCTTGTCGCTCACGACTGGTCGATTCTAGCCGGGGTCCGCTGCTCCTCTAACCACGCCCCAAACCGGCTTTCAACAATCGCAGCGCGGGCTTCCCGCACCGTTGACACCACCCGATGCACGTTGTGGATGGTGAGCAGGCGCAGCCCGGTGATCTCGCTCTGGGTGATCAGGTGACGGATGTAGGCGCGTGAAAACCCCTGGCATGCAGGGCATTCGCAGTCGGCCTCCAGCGGGCGCGGGTCGGCGGCGAACGCCGCGTTTCGCAGGTTCAGCCGGCCGTGGCGCGTGAGCGCAGAGCCCGTGCGCCCGAGGCGGGTGGGCAAGACGCAGTCGAACATGTCCACGCCGCGCGCGATGGATTCGACCAGGCCGGAGGTGTCGCCGAGGCCCATGAAGTACCGGGGCTGGCCGGCGGGGAGCATGGCAGCGGTCGCCGAGACCGTGTCCAGCATCTGTGATCGCTCCTCTCCCACCGACAGTCCTCCGATCGCGTATCCGTCAAAATTCAGCCCTGTCACCCCTTCGGCCGACAGCGCTCGCAGGTCGGTATCGGTACCTCCCTGCAAAATCCCAAATACCAATTGTCCATCGGCCCGCTTGCACGCCCGGCAGCGCTCGGCCCAGATAGTCGTCCGGCGCACCGCGTCCTTCAGCGTTGCCCGATCGACGCCGGCGGGGGGACACTGGTCGAACACCATCGCGATATCCGACCCCAGATCACGCTGCACTCCCATCGCAAGCTCTGGAGTAAAGCGGTGTCGCGAGCCATCATAGACGGACTGGAAGTCGACGCCGTCATCATCCATCCGGGCCGCCGTATGGCGCAGCGAGAACACCTGGAAACCCCCGGAATCGGTGAGGATCGGCCGGCGCCAGTTCATGAACTCGTGCAGGCCGCCGAGCTGGGAGATGAGCTCGGATCCGGGCCGGAAGTACAGGTGATAGGTGTTCCCGAGCACAATTTGGGCGCCCAGCGCCTCGAGCTCGGACGGCAGCATCGACTTCACGGTCGCCTTCGTCCCGACGGGCATGAACACCGGCGTCTGGATGTCGCCGTGAGCGGTCGTCAGCACCCCCGCGCGGGCATCGCCGTCGGTGGCGACGATCTGGAAGTCCCCGATCACAGGATCAGGCTCGCGTCGCCGAAGGAGTAGAACCGGTAGTGCTCATCGATCGCGGCACGGTACAGGGCACGGGTCTCATCAACCCCCGCAAAGGCCATCACCAGCGCCAGGAGCGTCGAGCGCGGCAGGTGGAAGTTGGTGATCATCGCTCCGACCGCCGTGAAGGCGTAGCCGGGCGTGATGAAGATGCTCGTGCGACCCTCGAGCGGCGCCGACGGCCCGGCATCGGGCGACCCGAACACCGTCTCGAGCACGCGCACGCTGGTGGTGCCCACGGCCACGACGCGGCGCCCCTCCCGTCGCGCCGCGGTGATGGCCGCGGCGGCCTCCGGCGACACCGAGTACCGCTCGGAGTGGATCTCGTGCTCGGCCAGATCGTCCTCCCCGACGGGCCGAAACGTATCCAGCCCGACCCCCAGGTCGACGGTGACCACCTCGTGGCGCCGGCGCGCCTCCGCCCAGAGCTGTTCGCTGAAGTGGAGCCCTGCGGTGGGGGCAGCCGCCGAGCCGGGCCGGCGCGCGTACACGGTCTGATACCGCTCGGCGTCGTCCAGCTTCGTGTGGATGTACGGCGGCAGCGGCATCTCCCCCGCCTCGTCCAGCGCCTGCTCCACCGAGACGCCCGTCGGCGGGGAGACGCGAACGCGCCCCTCCCCCAGCCGCTCGGCGATGGTGAACGCGAGCCCGGCCGCCGCCGTCACCACCTCGCCCTCACGGAGCCGCGCGTACGGGCGTGCAAGGGCCGTCCACGAGCCGTCCTCGCGCGGCTCGAGCAGCAGCAGCTCGACCGCCCCGCCGGTCGCCCGGCGCGCCTTCACCCGCACGGGCAGCACGCGGGAGTCGTTGGCCACGAGCAGATCCGACGGGTCGAGCTGCTCCAGCAGCCGGTCGAAGCTCGTGTGCCTGATCGCGCCCGTTGCCCGCTCGTAGACCAGGAGCCGCGAGCCCGTACGGGACGCGAGCGGCTCCTGGGCGATCAGGCCGGGCGGGAGGTGGTAATCAAGATCGGCGGTGCGCATAGGGCTCGCTCGGCGGACGATCCAAGCGTCCGGCTCGGGTTGAAGGGGTACACGGAGCCGTCGATGGAGATCTGCCCGCGCGTGATCTTCCACTGGTTGACCGCGGCGCCGCCCGTGCCGCGCACGGCATGCACGTGGGCGTGGCCCGTGCGCCACGAGCCGATCACGTCGAACTGGATGCTGGCCCAGCCGGTGCCGTCGGTGTTCTCCACCACGGGGCCGGTGATCGCGGGGCCGAAGCCCTTCACCACTCCCAGCTGCTGGCGGACGCCGCCCTGCCCGCCGTTCAGGCGATAGCAGGTGGACGCGAGCGTGAACGCCGGCCCCTTGGACGCGGTCTCGATCGCGGCAAGGCCCACCGCGGAGCCGCCGATCAGCAGCACGAGCGACGCCGCGCCGAGGATGAGCCACTGGGGGTGAATGCGCTTTCGGGGGATACGCACGAAACCACACTATGCCAGCCGGATCGCGCTCGGAGGCTCAGAACAGCCCCGGATCCCGGGCCGGCGGAGGCAGGCCGAGGTGGGCATAGCCGGCCGGGGTCACGATGCGGCCGCGGGGCGTGCGCTGGAGCAGCCCCTGCTGCAGCAGGAACGGCTCGTAGACGTCTTCGAGCGTGTCCGTGCCCTCGCCGATGGAGACCGCCAGCGTCGAGAGGCCCACAGGCCCGCCCGAGAACCGCTCTGCGATGGTGCTCAGGATCGCGCGGTCGATCCGCTCGAGGCCGAGGTCGTCCACCTCGAAGAGCTCGAGTGCCTCGACCGCGATCTGGTGGGTGATGGTGCCCTGATGGCGCACCTGGGCGAAGTCGCGGACGCGCCGCAGGATCCGGTTGGCGACGCGCGGCGTGCCGCGTGCGCGGCGGGCCACCTCGGCAGCGCCCTGGGGATCGATCGCGACCCCGAGCACACCGGCGGAGCGCTCGACGATGGTCTGGATGTCGGCCTGGTCGTAGTAGTCGAGCCGGTGGGTGATGCCGAACCGGTCGCGAAGCGGCGTCGTCAGAAGCCCCGTGCGCGTGGTGGCGCCCACCAGGGTGAACGGCTGCAGGTCGAGCCGGATCGACTGCGCGCCCGGCCCCTGGCCGATCACGAGGTCGATGCACCCGTCCTCCATCGCCGGGTAGAGCAGCTCCTCGATGGAGCGGTTGAGCCGGTGGATCTCGTCGATGAAGAGCACGTCGTGCGACTCGAGTGCCGTGAGGATGGCCGCCATGTCCGCCTTGCGGTCGATGGCCGGCCCCGACACCACGCGCAGCGTCGAGCCCATCTCGACGGCGATGATGCCGGCCAGCGACGTCTTGCCGAGCCCGGGAGGACCTGCGAAGAGCACGTGGTCGCAGGGCTCGCCGCGGCCCTTGGCGGCGTCGAGCACCACCGAGAGCTGGTTCTTGAGCTGCGTCTGGCCGACGAACTCATCGAGGCTGCGCGGCCGCAGCGTGCGGTCGAACTCCTCCTCGCCGGGAGCCACGAGCGCATCGGGCAGCCGGTGGCTCTCCACGCTCATGCCTGCCCTGCCAGCGCCGCCGCGCACGCGCTCGGACACGGGCAGCTCGGCATCGACGTCGACTTCAGCGACGCCTCGGCCTCGGCGACCGACATCCCGAGCCCCACGAGCGCGTCGCGCGCCTGGGTGTGGTCGTCGGACGCCGCCGGGAGCACGGCGTCGTTGAGCGCAACCGAGCCGACCTTGTCCTTCAGGTCGATCACGAGCCGCTCGGCCGTCTTTCTTGCCGATGCCGGTGATGCTCGTGAAGAGGGCGTGGTCGCCCACCGCAACAGCGCGGCGGATCTGATCCGGGGCATACCCCGAGACGATCGCAAGCGCCGCCTTGGGCCCGATCCCCGAGACGCCCAGCAGCTGCTCGAAGATCTCGCGCTCGGCGCTGCCTGCGAACCCGAAGAGCTGCAGCGTGTCCTCGCGCACGTAGAGGTAGGTGACGAGCGTGATCTGATCGTCGCCTGCATCAACTGCCAGCCGCCGCGCGCTGGTGGTGGCGTTCAGCAGGTAGCCGACGCCGGCCACATCGAGCACCACGGAGCCGGCCTCGACCCGCGAGACGCGGCCGCGCAGCTCGGCGATCATCGCCGCGCCCCCGCAAGCGCGGCGTTCGTCCGCGCCGCCCGCGCGTGGCACACCGCCGCGGCGAGCGCATCGGCCGCGTGGTCGGTGGCCGGCTGCTCGGTGAGGGCGAGCATCGCCGTGACCATCCGCATCACCTGGCTCTTCTCGGCCCGGCCGTAGCCGCAGACGCTGATCTTGATCTCGGCCGGCGCGTACCCGTGGGCCTCGACCCCGGCGCGGCCGCACGCCGCGAGGACCGCTCCCCGCGCCTGGCCGACCGAGAGGATCGTGCGGGGGTTCTTGCCCACGTAGAGGTCTTCGAGCGCCACCGCATCGGGCTGTGGTGGTCGATGAGCGCGGCGACCCGGTCGTAGATGACCGCCAGCCGCTGGGCCGGAGGATCGGACGCGGGCGTCGAGACGCTGCCATGCTCGAGCGCACGCAGGCGGCTGCCATCGAACGAGACCGCGCCGAAGCCGGTCTGCGCCGTTCCGGGGTCAATGCCGAGCACGATCACCCATCGAGTGTAGCCACGGCTCCGGACAGTGGGTCGAACGTGCGTTCGCGGGATTGCAATCTGGGGGAATGCCTCCATAGTTGAACGGTGGACGGCGCCCCCCGGCGCACTAACTCGAGGAGAATCACGTATGCAGGACGTGGATTTGCTCCCGCCTCGGCTGCGGGCCATGAACCTTTCCGACAAGGAGATCGCGCTGCCGTTGCCGGCAGTGATGGATGCGATCGACGCGCTCGAGGCCAGCGAGGTGCTGCTCCTGGGCTGGGAGCCGATGCCGACGTACTCGCGAAACGGCCAGGGCGCCTACCCCGTGCCCGCCTCGCCGCGGGATGGCCGGCATCGCGGTGCCTGACAGCGAGCACGCGTGGAGCAAGGCCGTGCGCGAGTCGGCCGAGATCCATCGCGCCGAGCCTGGGCGCACACGACGACCACTCCATGATCGTCTGCCTCGTCCCGCTCGCTCCGTTCCAGCTCGCTCCTCGGGGCGCTTGCGGGCGCCGAGCGGCTCTCGGCCTAACCGGCCACTGCTTCGAGCACCTCGTCGGAGATGTCGAAGTTGGCGTAGACGTCCTGGACGTCGTCCTGATCCTCGAGGGCGTCGATCAGCCGCAGGAGCTTGCGGGCCGCGTCCTCGCCGAGCTCCACCGTGTTGGCGGGCACCAGCGTCAGCTCGGCCGATGACACCTCGACGTCGTCGGCCTCGAGCGCGTCTCGTACCGCGCCGAGGTCTGTCGGCGCGGTCGTGATGTGCCAGCTGTCGCCCTCGGGCGTGACGTCCTCCGCACCGGCCTCGGCGGCGGCCAGCACGATGTCGTCCTCCGACACGCCCTCGGCCGGCACCAGGATCACGCCTTTGCGCTCGAACTGCCAGGCCACCGAGCCGGGCGTGCCCAGGGCGGAGTTGTGCTTGGCGAAGATCGACCGCACGTCTGCGGCGGTGCGGTTGCGGTTGTCGCTGAGCGCCTCGACGATGATGGCGACGCCGTCGATGCCGTAGCCCTCGTAGGTGATGGCCTCGTAGGCGTCAGAGCCCTCGGAGCCGCCGCTCCCGCGGGCAACGGCCCGCTCGATGTTGTCCTTGGGCATCGAGTAGGAGCGTGCCTTGGCGATGGCCGTGGCCAGCGTTGCGTTCGCGGCGGGATCGGGCCCGCCCTCCTTCGCGGCGACGATGATCGCGCGCGAGAGCTTGGTGAAGAGCTTGCCGCGCTTGGCGTCGGCTGCGCCCTTCTTGTGCTTGATGGTTGACCACTTCGAATGTCCGCTCATGCTGCCACCTCCTGAGATGCCTCGGCAACCATGGAAGCGTACATCCGGTGGAGCCTTCGGTCGGACGTGAGCTCCGGGTGAAACGCGGTCACGAGCACGCCGTTCTGCCGCGCGGCGATGGCGTGGCCCGAGAGCTCTGCCAGCACCTCCACCCCGGCCCCGGCACGCTCGATCCACGGCGCGCGGATGAACACTCCCGGAAACGGGTCGCTCTCGCCGGCCAGCTCGATGGGCGACTCGAAGCTCGCCACCTGGCGGCCGAACGCGTTGCGGCGCACGTCGATGTCGATCAGGCCCAGGTAGCGCTGGTCGGGCCGGCCATCCACCGCGCTGGCCGCCACCGTGATCATCCCCGCGCACGTGCCGAACACCGGCGCCCCCGAGGCGTGCAGCGCCACGATGGGATCCGCCAGGTCGTAGGCGGCGATCAGCTTCGACATCGTGGTCGACTCACCGCCCGGGATCACGAGTCCCGACACGCCCTCCAGGTCGGCCGCGACACGGGCCTCGACCGGATCGAGCCCGACATCGGCAAGCGCGGTGCAGTGCTCGCGAAACGCGCCCTGCAGCGCGAGGACTGCGACCCTACCAGCCACGCGTCTGCATGAGGCCGTTCTCGCCGAGCTCGGAGATCTCCTTGCCGGGCATCGCGTCGCCAAGCCCCGTGGACACCTCGGCCACGATGAACGGATCGGCGTAGTGCGTGCAGGCCTTCACGATGGCCTCCGCCATCTGCGAGGGGTTCGAGCTCTTGAAGATGCCCGAGCCGACGAAGAGGCCGTCGGCGCCGAGCTGCATCATCAGCGCGGCGTCTGCCGGGGTGGCGATTCCGCCGGCCGTGAACGTGACCACCGGCAGCCGGCCGTTCTCGGCGCAGAAGCGCACCAGGTCGTACGGCGCCGCGTGGTTCTTGGCGGTGGCGTAGAGCTCGTCCTCGCTGAGCGTCGTCAGGCGCTTGACCTCGCCGAGGATCGAGCGCATGTGGCGCACGGCCTCGACCACGTTGCCGGTGCCGGCCTCGCCCTTGGAGCGGATCATGGCCGCGCCCTCGGATACGCGCCGAAGCGCCTCGCCGAGGTTGGTCGCGCCGCACACGAACGGCACCGTGAACTTCCACTTGTCGATGTGGTTGGCCTCGTCGGCGGGCGTCAGCACCTCGGACTCGTCGATGTAGTCCACCTCGAGCGCCTGCAGCACCTGGGCCTCCGCGAAGTGGCCGATGCGGGCCTTGGCCATCACCGGGATGGTGACGGCCTCCTGGATCTCGCGGATCATCGACGGATCGGACATGCGCGCAACCCCGCCGTCGCGGCGGATGTCCGACGGCACGCGCTCGAGCGCCATGACCGCGCACGCGCCGGCATCCTCGGCGATGCGCGCCTGCTCGGCGTCGGTCACATCCATGATCACCCCGCCCTTGAGCATCTCGGCAAGGCCACTCTTGACTCGCAGGGTTCCGGTTTCGCTCACGGCTTGCACCCCTTCAGGTACGTACGACGCAGGTTTCCGAAGGGATGTTATCCGCTCAGGCGCGTCGTCTGAGCCGCTCGAGCCCGTCAACGTCGAGGACCCACACCATGCGGTCGCGCACGTCGATGAGGCCGGCATCGCGAAGCTCGTTGATCACCTTGGTGAGCGTCTCGCGGCTGGTGCCGATCATCTCGGCCAGCTGCATGTGGGTGAAGCGCTCGTTGATGCGGATGCCGTTGGGCGTCACGCGGCCGTAGCGGTCCATCAGCTCGAGGAGCTTCGAGGCAAGGCGCGTGGCCACGCCGTGGAACGCCAGGGCCTCCAGCTGATCCTCCGCCTCGTGCAGCCGCTCGGCCAGGGCGCGCAGCAGGTTGACCGCGACCTGGGGATGGTCGGCGACGACCCGCTCGAGATCGGTCACCCGGATCACCCGCACGACCGTGTCGGTCATGGCCTCGGCGTAGGCGTCGTAGGTGGGCGCGTGCAGCAGCGCGACGTGGCCGAAGGCAGACCCCTCATCGACCATCGCCAGCGTGAACTGGCGGCCGTCGACGCCGCTGCGGTAGAGACAGACCCGGCCCTCTGCGACCAGGTAGACCGCGTCACCGCGATCGAAAGGCGAGTACACGAGCTCGCCCTTGGCGAAGGACGACGTGACGAGGCGATCGCCGAAGAGCGCGATGTCGGCTTCGGTCAGCCCCGTGAAGAGGTCGTGCTCGCTGATGTGATCTTCCAGACGACTCATGTACACGTAAATACGTTCAGAACGGCAGTCCGGTTTGTCACTGTCCAACCAGATCTCAATCTGAGGCGCCCGGTACGATGGCCTGGTCGCCGGGGGTGTAGCTCAGCGGTTAGAGCAGCCCGCTCATAACGGGTTGGTCGCTGGTTCGAATCCAGCCACCCCCATCGGCGACGATCTTCACCACCACCACGACCACCACGAGCCCCGCGACGGCGATGCCCCACGGGTGGTCGATCGACTGCTGGGACGGCGTGAGCCAGAGCGCCAGCGGGACGAGCCACGGCCACGAGAGCGTGCGGTAGCGCAGCGCCAGGGGCACCATCAGAAGCGTCAGGTAGTGCAGCCAGACAATTGGCGAGAGCACCAGGCTGGCGCAGATCGCGAGCGTGAACGCGCCCACCTCGTCACGCCCCGCGCGTCGCCACGTGAGGCCCAGGAGGATGAGCCCGAGGGCGACCGCCGCGGCCCGCGCCACGCCGGCCCCCGCACCGAGTGCCTCGGCCGCCGCGACCGCCGAGTAGCCCTGCGACTGCTCGATGGAGCTGAGGCTCGAGAGCATGTGGGGATAGATCCGCATGTCGGCGAATCCGATCGCGGCCCAGCCGCCGAGCGTCGCAGCCGCGGTGAGGGCGATCGAGTAGATCCCCGCCCGCCAGCGCCGCGTCGCCGCGAGCCACACCAGCATCGGCCAGAGAAAGAGCTTGGCGCAGATGAGCGCGCACATGACGCCGCCGACAACCAGTGCGCGGTCGCGCCAGCGCCAGAGCGCGGCGAGCCCCAGCATCAGGAGCGGCGAGAGCGTGCCGATCTGGATGCCGAAGATGACCGGGACGCAGAGGTAGGTGACCGCGTAGCAGCGGTAGTCACGCACCCCGAGCAGCCAGAGCGCGACCGCCGGCGTCGGGATCAGGGCAGCGACGAACACGAGGTTCGCGGCGTCGGGCGAGAGCAGCCCGAGCGGTGCCAGGAGCAGCATGACCACCGGCGGGTACACGGGGAGCTCAATGGTGCGCGGAGCGGGCGCGCCGGCCTGGACGTGGCTGACGATCGCATCCAGCCTGCCGGGACGGTACGGCGTGGCGCCATGCAGCAGATCCTGCGCCGCGCTCCAGATGCCGCCGTGGAAGTCGAAGCCCAGATCGTGCCAGCCGCCGGCCATGAAGAGGAGGCCCCAGAGCACGAGCGTTCCCACCACCCAGCCGTAGATCGCGAGCACGCGCCGCATGCCGCCGGCGGCAGCGGTCGGGTGGAGCGGATCGGCGACCTGCGACATGCCTCGGCTATCGGCAGCCGCCGCCGACTTCTAGAGCGCCGGGGTGAGGCTGCCGAGCCGCGACAGGTCGAGCGGCCTGGCACCCGCCGGAGCGGTCACCTCGACGGGCTGGTTCCAGTCGTCGAAGGTCGCGTCGATCTGGAGGTCGAACCCGGTGATGCCCTTCGCCTGCGCGGCCATTGCCGGCGGCACGGTCACCGTGAGCTGCGCGGTGAAGGCGCTCGGCAGGTGGGACGAGCTGTCGAACGACACCGATCCGTGCGCCACGTCGATCGCGCGGGTGAGCTGCGCGATCTCCTTCCGCGCGGCGGCGGCATCGGCCTGCGGCAGTCCCTTGAGGATGGTCGCTGCGATCGCGGCCGTGTCGAGGTCGGCCGAGACTGTGTCGTTGCCGTCGCCCGAGGTCGCGGTGATGTTCTTCAGCCACTTCGCCGGATCGAGCCCGGCGAGCTTCGGGTCGAGCCTGGTGGTGGTCACCGACCGGCCGGCGGAGCTGACGGGAATCGACTGCCAGGTATCGCCGAGGAGCGGCACCTTCAGGTAGACGGTCTTGCCGTCGGGAGACATGACCTCGCCCTTGATGCTGGCGGCGGAGGTGTCCACCGCAAACGTCGCGTCAAACGCGCGGGTCCCGCCTGTCTTGCCGGCGTGGCCCTTCAGCTCGATCGTCACGGGGCCGCGCAGCAGCGCGCCCTCGGCGGCGGCCTGCCCCTGCGTCTGCAGCGAGAGCTTCACGTCGAACCCGGCGGAGTGCGCAGTCTTCAGCGCGGCCTTTCCCGAAGCGATGAGCGCGGCCGGATCGGCGGTAGAGCCGCCACCACATCCTGCGGCCAGCACCACTGCTGCCAGCGGAGCGGCCCACACCGCACGGCGGCTGAGGCGTTGGAACTTCATGCACTCTCCATCGGCAGCCAGGGCCCGCTCCATGAGGCTCGGCGCGGCGGCGAACTCGAATGCGCTCCTCGTTCAATCGCGCACGTTCTTGAGCACCCGGTCGGGGGATTTTTCTGAATGGGGTTTCAGTTTTTGACGCGCACGTCCGATGGAGGACAGGTACGTCTTCTTTGTTCCGGGTCGGTCACGACCCAAAAATCCCCTGTCCTTCTCTAGGAGTTGTTTCAATGCTGGAGCCAATCCGCGATCTCTTTGCCGCGATGCGCCGCGACGAAGGCCAGACGATGGCCGAGTATGCCGTCGTGCTGGCAGTGATCACGATTGCCGTCGTGGCGACCCTTGGTCTGCTTTCGACCGCGATCTCGAACAGCCTCAAGTCGGTCATCACCAAGCTCTAGGCCGAGCGTTCTCGTCGTCAGCGCGCCTCGGGCGGTCGTGCCCCCCTTGAGGCGCGCTTTCGCGTGCCCCGAGCCGGTCAGCTCGTGGCGGCGCTCGAGGTGACCGTCGTCGTCACGGTGGTCGTCTCGGTCTGAGTGGAGGTCACCGGCGGAACGGTGTCGGTGACGGTCACCGGCGTTGCTGCGGTTGCCGTCTGTGTGACCGTGGTGGGCACGATGACCGTGGATGTCACCAGGCCGGTGACCGTGGGCGACGTGACCTGCGAGACCTGGGTCTGGGTCTGCGTCTGGGTCTGCGTGAGGTTGATCGTGCTCGCCGGCATCGTGATCACCCTGCCCTGCTTGACGAGGGTATGGGCGGGCACCAGGACGCGCACCGCCCGGCCGTGCACGCGCACCACCTTGCCCTTCACCGTCATCGTGGTGACGAAGGCGCCCCCGGCGGCCGCAGGCTTGGCCAGGTTCGCGGCAAACCAGCCGCCCATGAACAGCAGCACCACAGCCGTGAGGCTGGGCATCCAGTACTGGGCCGCGACGTCATAGCGCTGGCCCCCGGGGAGTCGGACACGGGCCACGCGAGAAGTGTAACGAAGTTCCCGGCCTGAATCCCGTGCGCTACGCCCGGTGGCTCAGGACGTTCAGCACCGCTCCGCCCGGCGCGCGGAGGAAGAACCGGCGAACGCCCCACGGCTCGTCCGTGAGCGGGTAGACCACCTCGTATCCGCGGCTGACCGCCGCGGCGTGCACCGCGTCGACGTCCCCCACCTCGATCGAGACGTCCGGCTGGAGCGGCGCGGCGGCGTCTGCGGCCATGACGCTGATCTGCGTCGCCGGTGCATCGGGGCTCGCATAGGTCACCACCCACCCGAGATCCATGACTGCTTCGAGTCCAAGGACGTCGACGAAGAGCTCGCGGCTGGCTGCGGGATCGGCGGCGTGGAGATCGGGAACGATCCGGCGGACGGACATCACCGTATCTTCTCCGATCGTCTCCGCCCCCGTCACATCGGGGCCCGGGCGACGTGCTAGAAAGCATCGGATACGAGCAGTTGGGGGAGCACCATGAACATCGGAAACACGGTTCGCAGGTTCACGGTCGAGCTGATCCAGACGCCTGTGCCGTTGCAGAACTCGAAGCCGCCGGCGGCCGAGCCCGCGCCGGTGGCCGCCAGGCCCGGGAAGACAGGGGCGGTACCCCGGCCGTGAGCCTGCTGCCGCCGGACTACGTCGAGCCGGTGGCCGGCTGGCGGATCTGGACGGTGGTGATGCACGAGGGCGACGCACGGCTGATGAGCCCCGTGCACTTCGAGCTGTGGGAGCCCGGGGCCGCGTTCACGGCCGAGTGCGAGGTGCGCCACCGCGACCGCCACCGGCCCTGGCGGGTGCGCCGCCCTCGCCACCAGCCGCCCGCCGACGGCTGCACGTGCGGCGTGTACGGCCTCTTTGCGCCGGGGCCTCTCGGGCACTACTTCCGCTGGACGGTGGCGGGCCCGCGCGTGCACTACCACGTGGTCGGCAGGGTGTCGCTCTGGGGCGAGGTGGTCGAGGGCACGGAGGGCTGGCGGGCGTCCCACGGCTACCCCGCCGAGCTCTGGCTGCCCCAGATGGACTACCACATCGCTCACGGCCTCGGATTCGACCGGGTGCGCGATGATCTCGCGGCCTACGGGGTGACGGTGAACGACTGCCGCGAGACACCTCCGCGCGCGCTGATCGACGACCTCGCAGAGGCGACCGACACCGAGAAATACCATCAACCCGTGGGGTTCCCTCGCCGAAAAGGGTGAGGCGACCAGTGGCCGGCGTGCACTAGGTTCAAGAGGCGATGAAGGCCCCCGCCCTCAGACACGCGTGCAAGGACTGCCGCCGCCCGGTTCGCTGGTGGTTTCGGTTCTGCGACGAGTGCGCGTCGCGACGCGGGCTCGGGCGGCGCTGAGCGAGACCTACGAGACGGCGCGCAGGAGCGCCACGGTCACCCAGCACCACATTCTGGATCGCCTGGACATGCCAAGCGATTCGGCGAGCGCCCTCGAGTTCCTCTCGGCGACACGCCCCTGAACCGCACGATTGCTGGCCGCGCCTGGCCGGAGATGGGCGGGCGTGCCGCCCCGTCATCGAGCTCCGCGGGTAGGACTCGAACCTACAACCCTCCGGTTAACAGCCGGATGCTCTGCCATTGAGCTACCGCGGATCGGGGCGCAAGTTTATCAGTCGATGAGATGACGCAGCTCGCTCGTCTCGCCCTTGTCGGCGAGCCGGCGCAACGTGCGGGTCTCGATCTGGCGCACGCGCTCTCGGGTGACGCCGAACCGGCGGCCCACCTCTTCGAGCGTATGCGAGCTGTTGCCGTTGAGCCCGTAGCGGAGCTCGAGGATGGTGCGCTCGCGGTACGGCAGTCCTGCCACCAGTTCGGTGACGCTCGAGTGCCGCTGCCTGTTTGCCATCTCGCCGTCGGGCGTGCGCTGGCGCTCGTCCTCGAGCAGCTCGCCGAGCTCGGTCGAGTCCTCGCCCACGGGCACAGCCAGCGAGACGGGCTCCTGCGAGACGCGGCGGAGCTCGGCCACCTTGGCCGGCTTCACGCCAAGCTCCTCGGCAAGCTCCTCCTCGGTGGGCGCGCGGCCCAGCTTCTGGGTCAGCTGCCGGTCGAACCGGGCCATGCGGTTGATGGTGTCGACGACCTGCGCCGGGACGCGGATGGTGCGCCCGTTGTCGGCGAGCCCGCGCGTCACGCTCTGGCGGATCCACCACGTCGCGTAGGTCGAGAACCTGTGCCCCAGCCGCCAGTCGTAGCGCTCGACAGCCTTCATCAGGCCGACGTTGCCCTCCTGGATGAGGTCGAGGAACGGCAGGCCGCGGCCGGAGTAGCGGCGGGCAATGGACACCACCAGGCGAAGGTTCGACTCGATGAGGCGTCGGCGGGCGGCCTGGTCGCCACGCTCGTAGGCCTTGGCCAGGTACACCTCTTCGGCAGCTGTCAGGAGCGGGACGCGTGAGATCTCGCGCAGGTACATGCCAACCGTGTCCTCGGTGAGGGCGGTCGTTGCGGGGGCGGGCGAGCCGAGGTCAGTCTCAACCTCTACTTCAACCTCAGAATCGACGGGCGGGTCGAACGCCGCCGCCTCTCCACCGGGGTCCGGAGCGAACTCTGACACGGAAAATTGGCCTGCTACTGATCGGGCGCTTGCGCGCGGACTGACTCGAGCCTCTCCAGATAGGAGAGACGCAGTTGCTGCAGCTCCTGGAGCTGTGCCTGCTGACTCAACTCGTCGGCGTTTCGTGCTCTGTCCTTTAGCGCTGCGTCCACCGAATGCAGGCGGAGCTTCCACGAGAGCTCCTCGAGGACCCTCGTCGAGGGCTGCTCCCGAGCCGCCATTGCGCCCAACTCCGCGATCAGCGGTGCCCACCTGTGTGCCTCCTCAGGCGAAGATTCTCCCGCCAAGTCCCGGCGGATATACGTCGCGACCTCCCCCAGCGACGTGTCACCCAAGTCTGCCACATCCAGCTCGTGAAGAACGCCACCAGCCGAGTCGGGAAGCGCGAGGCACATGCCGAGGAAGACCCGCGCATCGTTCTCCCACGGCGTGCGCCGGATACGTCGCTGGGCGCTGGATGCGACGGGCCGGTCGGGAGCCGCGGTGAGCCCGCTTGCGAGGTCGGGCTGGAGCCCCAGGCGGTCGGTGACCGTGCGCACCACCTCGTCGCGCTCGACGCTGGGCGCCGCAGCCTGAAGCACCGTGCGCACCTGGCCGTAGACCTCGTCACGGCTGGCCTTCTGACCCAGCATCCGGTCGACCCGAAACGTCAGGTAGCCGACCGCCTCGTCAGCCGCCTTGCGAAACGCCTCGGGATCGGCGAGGGCGACGTCGGCGGGGTCGCGGCCCTGTGGCAGCGAGACCACCCGCACCACGATGCCCTGCTGCAGCGCGAGCTGGATGCCCCGCACCGACGCCTCCTGACCGGCGGCATCGGCGTCGAACGCCAGCAGCAGGGTCGAGCACAGCCGCTTCAGCTCGTTCACCTGCTGGGCAGTGAGCGCCGTGCCCATCGAGGCGACCACGTTCTCGAGGCCGACCTGGTGCAGCGCGAGCACGTCGGTGTAGCCCTCCACGACGATCGCCGCGCCGGCCTTCGCGATGGCCTGGCGGGCGCGATCCAGCCCGTACACGATGTCGGACTTGCGAAAGACCGGCCCGTCGGGGGAGTTCTTGTACTTGGGCGGCTCACCGCCGGGCATCTGACGACCGCCAAAGCCGCGTACACGGCCCTGAGGGTCAGACAGGGGAAACATCACCCTGGAGCGCAGGCGGTCGGTGCCGCCGCGCAGGGAGAGCCCGGCCCGGTCGAGCTCGACCGAGGTGAAGCCCTTCTTCATCGCCGCCGCGCACAGCCGGTTGCGGGCGCCCGGCGCGTACCCCACGCGAAACGTCTTTGCGGTCTCCTCGGTGATGCCGCGCTCCTGGAGATAGGTGCGCGCCCCCTCGGCCTCCCCCGTCTCCCACAGAAACCGCGTGTAGAACACCGCCGAGTCGTCGAGCAGTCGCAGGAGCCGGTCGCGCTGCTCACGCGACTTCCGCGCCTCGGGCGTCGAGTCCTCGTACTCGAGCTTCACGCCGTAGCGGTCGGCCAGCCACTCCACGGAGGTCACGAAGTCGAGCCCCTCGGTCTCCTCGACGAAGCCGATGTGGTCGCCGCCCTTCTGGCACCCGAAGCAGTGGTAGACCTTCTTCACCGGATCGACCGAGAACGACGCGGTGCGCTCGTCGTGGAACGGGCACCGGCCCACGTACCGGCTGCCGGAGCGCCGCAGCGTGGTGCGGCCGGAGACGAGGTCGATCATGTCGACCGCCGCCCGCACGTCCTCCACGCTCGTGTCCTTGATGCGGGTCACTGCAGCTCCACGAAGGCCCGCACGGCGTACCTGTCCGTCATCCCCGAGATCCAGTCGGTGACCGCCACCGGATCCGGGTTCGAGGCGATGTGGTGGTTGAAGAGCTGCTCCACCATGGCGGCGGCGTCGTGGTTCTCCGACTGCGCGAGAGGCCCGAGATAGATCCGGTCGAACATGAACGCGCGCAGCTCGAGCAGCGCCTCGGCGAACACGGGCGACTGCTGGATGTCACCGGCGGCCTCGGACGTCTCGACCAGGTCGTGCACCAGCATGTCGATGCGCCGCGACGACGTGTCCCCCATGAGCGCGATGGGCCGCGCGGGCAGCGTCGCGGGATCGAGGATGCCGGCCCGCACCGCGTCGTCGATGTCGTGGTTGAGGTAGGCGAACCGGTCGGCGACGCGGACGATGCGGCCCTCGAGCGTGGCCGGCGTGCCGGGGCCCGTGTGGTTCAGGATGCCGTCACGCACCTCGGCGGTGAGGTTCAGGCCGGCGCCGTCGCGCTCCAGCACCTCCACCACGCGCAGCGACTGGACGTTGTGGTGGAACTCGAGGCCGTACGGGCGAAGCGCGCTGTCGAGCGCCTCCTCACCGGTATGGCCGAACGGCGCATGCCCCAGGTCGTGCCCGAGCGCGACGGCCTCCACCAGATCCTCGTTGAGGCGAAGCGCGCGGGCGATGCCGCGCGAGATGCCCGAGACCTCGAGGGTGTGGCTCAGGCGCGTGCGGAAATGGTCACCCTGGGGGGCGATGAACACCTGCGTCTTGTGCTTCAGGCGGCGAAACGACTTGGAGTGCACGATGCGATCGCGATCGCGCTGAAACGGGGTGCGAAGCGAGCAGTCCTCGTCGGGCAGCACGCGTCCTGCAGTGCCGTACGAACGCACCGCAAGCGGGCTGAGCGAGCGCGATTCGTGGTCCGCGATGCGCGCGGCAAACTGGTCGGATACGGGGCCGTGGGGATGGGTCATCGAGAGCCTTCGAGTGTAGCGAGGGAGCTAGATGATGATGGGCACGGTGCCGCCGTCGGCGCTCCATGCAGAACCCGTCACGAAGCCGCAGAGCGGCGAGCAGAGAAAGGCGATCACCGAGGCGATCTCGGCGGGCTCGGCCATCCGGCCGGCGGGACGGCCCGCGCCGACCGCCTTCAGCACCTCGTCGCGGCTGCGGTCGGAGTCGGCGGCGTTCTGATCGGCAAGGCCGCCGATGTCGAGCCAGGCCGGTGTGAGCGTCGGGCCAGGGCACACCGCGTTGCAGCGCACGCCGTCACGCGCGTAGGTGTCGGCCACCAGACGAGAGAGCGAGAGCACCGCGGCCTTCGTGACGGAGTAGGCCGGCATGCCGGTGCTCGGGCGCTTCCCGGAGGTCGAGGACACGTTCACGATCGCGGCGCTGGACGAGCTGCGCAGATCCGGGAGCGCCGCGCGGATGCACCGCACGTAGCTCATCACGTTCAGATCCCAGGCGGACTGCCAGTCGTCGTCGGGCACCGCCTCGAACTTCGAGATGTTCGCCACGCCGACGTTGTTAACCAGGATGTCGAGGCCGCCGAGCGTGCTGACCGCCGACGAGACCGCCTCGAGCACGCCGTCGGCGGTCGCGAGGTCAGCGGGGATGCCGGTGACGCCGTCGATGCCGACCTCGGGATGCCTGGACACCACCACCACGGAGGCGCCCTCCGCGGCGAGCAGCCTGGCAGTCTCCAGGCCGATGCCCGCGCTGCCGCCGGTGACGATCGCTCTCAGTCCAGATAATTCCAGGTCCATCCCGGCGCATGGTACTCCGACAATATGATTGCGGGCATGATCAGACTTCTCCTGGGACGCCACGGCGAGACCGACTGGAACCGCGAGGGCCGCTGGCAAGGGCACGCCGATCGGTCGCTGAACGCCGCCGGCCGCCAGCAGGCAGTCGCGCTCGCAGCCCGGATCGCGTCCCTGGCGCCCACGGCGCTCTACTCGAGCGACCTGGCGCGGGCCTGGGAGACGGCCGCCGAGGTGCAGGCGGCCACCGGCCTCGAGCCGGTCCCGGCCCCGGGCGTGCGAGAGGTTGACGTCGGCAAGTGGACGGGGTTCACCAGAGCCGAGGTCGAGGCCCAGTTTCCCGAGCGCTACCTCGCATACCGCGAGGACGCGGGCACCGGATATCCGGGCGGCGAGACCTTCGCGACGCTGAAGCGCAGGTCAACCGACACCGTGGAGCGCATCTGCGAGGCGCACGACGACGGTGACGTGGTGGTCGTGATCTGCCACGGCGGCACCATCAGAGCGCTCGCGTCCGAGGCGCTGGGACTGGCTCGGGCCGGCCGTGTGCTGGCCCCCGGGCCCACCAACGGGTCGCTCTCGCAGATGACGTGGACTCCGAGCGGCTTGCGGGTGAGCTCGTTCAACGACACCGGCCACCTCGATCCCACCGACCTCATCTAGACTTCGCCCCGTGGAGGACTACACATCCAAGTACAAGGGCGAGCAGGTTGAGCTCGCGCTCTTCGGCGGCGAATATCAGGACGGCGTGCTCACGGCGTACTGCTACGTCGAGGATGTCGCCCACATCGAGCTGAACGGGCACATCCTGGTGCCGCTGCAGAACATCGCGTCGCTTCACTGCACCAGCAGGTGCGATGCGCAGGACGACTGGCCGCCTCGGGGCATCTTCCTCGACGACGATCCGCCGCCGCCCGACCCCGACAACAGCTAGCCGGCGCCCCGAGAGCCGCTGGGGATGCAAAAAGGGCCGCCCCGAAGGACGGCCCCTTTTGAGGTTAATCCCGGCGACGACCTACTCTCCCAGGGGCTTGAGCCCCAAGTACCATCGGCGCTAAGAGGCTTAACTACTCTGTTCGGAATGGGAAGAGGTGTTTCCCTCTCGCTATGGTCACCGGAAATTGGGAAGCTGCATGCGAAGGGCACGCACCCTCAAAACTCCAGAGCGGCTTGCAGTGGTCTCTACATTGAAAATCAAGTCCTCGGATTATTAGTACGGGTCAGCTGACGCATTGCTGCGCTTACACTTCCCGCCTATCAACCTGGTGGTCTGCCAGGATCCTTACTCCCTTGAAGGGATGGGAGAGCTCATCTCACGGTGGGCTTCCCGCTTAGATGCTTTCAGCGGTTATCCCGTCCAGACGTAGCTAGCCAGCGATGCCCTTGGCAGGACAACTGATACACCAGAGGTCTGTTCATCCCGGTCCTCTCGTACTAGGGACGACTCCGTTCAACTCTCCAACGCGCACAGCAGATAGGGACCGAACTGTCTCACGACGTTCTGAACCCAGCTCGCGTGCCGCTTTAATGGGCGAACAGCCCAACCCTTGGGACCAACTACAGCCCCAGGATGCGACGAGCCGACATCGAGGTGCCAAACCGCTTCGTCGATGTGGACTCTTGGAAGCGATCAGCCTGTTATCCCCGGAGTACCTTTTATCCGTTGAGCGACGGCAATTCCACTCTCTACCGCCGGATCACTAAGACCTACTTTCGTACCTGCTCGACTTGTTGGTCTCGCAGTCAAGCTCCCTTGTGCCTTTACACTCTGCGCACGATTTCCGACCGTGCTGAGGGAACCATTGCGCGCCTCCGTTACATTTTAGGAGGCGACCGCCCCAGTCAAACTGCCCACCTGACACTGTTCCCCGTCCGGATCACGGACCGGGGTTAGAAGCCCAGAACACCAAGGGTGGTATCCCAAGGTTGGCTCCACAAGGACTGGCGTCCCTGCTTCAAAGCCTCCCACCTATCCTGGACGAAATGCACCAGACTTCAATATCAAGCTGCAGTAAAGGTTCACGGGGTCTTTCCGTCTTGCTGCGCGTAATCGGCATCTTCACCGATACTACAATTTCACCGAGTCCCTCGTTGAGACAGTGCCCAAGTCGTTACGCCATTCGTGCAGGTCGGAACTTACCCGACAAGGAATTTCGCTACCTTAGGACGGTTATAGTTACCGCCGCCGTTTACTGGGGCTTAGATTCAAAGCTTCGCTCGAAAGCTAACCTCTCCTCGTGACCTTCCAGCACCGGGCAGGCGTCAGCCCCTATACGTCGTCTTGCGACTTTGCAGAGACCTGTGTTTTTGGTAAACAGTCGCTCGGGCCTTTTCACTGCGGCCTCCTCAGGCTTCGGACGCGAAGTCCTACACCCTAATGAGGCGTCCCTTCTCCCGAAGTTACGGGACCATTTTGCCGAGTTCCTTAACGAGGGTTTTCTCGATCACCTTGGTATTCTCTACCCGCCCACCTGTGTCGGTTTTGGTACGGGCACGTGGGAACTTCCTAGGGGCTTTTCTCGGGGGCATGGTTACAGAGACTTCCGACGTTACGTCACGGCATCCTGTCTCAGCCTTAATGGCCAGTTTTCGCCTGGCCGGCCTACGCAGTTGCCCCAGCACAACCAACGGCTGGGATCCCTTGTCCTACCCCGTCCTCCCATCGGTCAAACGCTCCCGACGTGGTACGGGAATATCAACCCGTTGTCCATCGCCTACGCCTTTCGGCCTCGGCTTAGATCCCGACTAACCCTGAGAAGATTAGCTTTACTCAGGAACCCTTGGGCTTTCGGCGGAGGGGTTTCATCACCCCTCTTTCGTTACTCATGCCAGCATTCTCACTCCTCATGCCTCCACGGCTGGGTTACCCCGCCGCTTCAGTCGGCATAAGGACGCTCCCCTACCACTCTGGCTAATGCCAGAATCCGCAGCTTCGGTACATGACTTGAGCCCCGCTACATTATCCGCGCACGAACACTTGACCAGTGAGCTATTACGCACTCTTTCAAGGGTGGCTGCTTCTAAGCCAACCTCCTGGTTGTCTATGCATCCGCACATCGTTTACCACTTAGTCATGATTTAGGGACCTTAGCTGGCGGTCAGGGCTGTTTCCCTCTCGACTACGAAGCTTATCCCCCGCAGTCTGACTGCCAAGCTATGAAACGTTGGTATTCGGAGTTTGCATGATTTCGGTAACCTGGTAGGGCCCCTAGACCAAGCAGTGCTCTACAGCCAACGTTGAACACTTGACGCTATACCTAAATATATTTCGGGGAGAACCAGATATTTCTGAGTTTGATTAGCCTTTCACTCCGATCCACAGCTCATCCCCGCCGTTTTCAACCGACGTGGGTTCGGTCCTCCACGGGGTCTTACCCCCGCTTCAACCTGGCCATGGATAGATCACTCAGTTTCGGGTCTACCGCCTGCGACTAAATACGCCCTATTCGGACTCGCTTTCGCTTCGGCTCCGTTTCCTTAACCTTGCCACAGACGAGTAACTCGCTGGCCCGTTATGCAAAAAGTACGCCGTCACGGCACAAGGCCGCTCCGACCGCTTGTAGGCACTCGGTTTCAGGTACTATTTCACTCCCCTTCCGGGGTGCTTTTCACCTTTCCCTCACGGTACTAGTTCACTATCGGTCATCTGGAAGTATTTAGCCTTGCGGGGTGGTCCCCGCGGATTCCGGCCAGGTTTCACGTGCCTGGTCGTACTCAGGAACCTATCCAGAGAGGCAACGCACTTTCGTCTACGGGGCCTTTACCCTCTATGGCGACGGTTTCCACCGTCTTCGACTAGCGCGCCACTTTGTAACTCCCCGACCGCGCTGAGGCACGATCAAGATAGGTCCTACAACACCGAGCTGGAAACGCCCTCAGGCTGTCACGCCAACTCGGTTTAGGCTGATCCCGTTTCGCTCGCCACTACTCAGGGAATCGATTTTTCTTTCTCTTCCTCCGGCTACTAAGATGTTTCAGTTCGCCGGCTTACCTCCTACCGCCCTATATATTCAGGCGGTGGTACCTGCGCATTACCACAGGTGGGTTTCCCCATTCGGAAATCCTCGGATCAACGCTTGATCAGCAACTCCCCGAGGCTTATCGCAGCCGTCCACGTCCTTCATCGGCTCCAGATGCCAAGGCATCCACCGTGTGCCCTTGTTCACTTGATTTCTTTCAAGTAGAGAACACCACAAACCGCTCTGGAGTTTTCAAGGTGCGCGCGAGACGTTCGCTCGCCCTAGAGGGAGTCGTCAAAGCACCGAAGTGCAGCGACGGTCTCTCAAAACTCAACAGTTTGGACCCACCCTCTTGGAGTGGGAACGTCAGTGTCGACGTATTCCAGGCGAGCCAGTCCGCCGGACGGCGGTATGCCATCACGGGGAGTGGCGCCTACAGCAGGACGCTTGCGCGCCGGCTGCATTTCCCTAGAAAGGAGGTGATCCAGCCGCAGCTTCCGCTACGGCTACCTTGTTACGACTTCACCCCAATCACCGACTCCACCTTCGGCCGCTGCCTCCCTTACGGGTTGGCTCACGGACTTCGGGCGTTTCCGGCTTTCGTGGTGTGACGGGCGGTGTGTACAAGACCCGGGAACGTATTCACCGTGGCGTTGCTGATCCACGATTACTAGCAACTCCGACTTCATGAAGGCGAGTTTCAGCCTTCAATCCGAACTGGGACCGGCTTTTTGGGATTCGCTCCACCTCGCGGTTTTGCAGCCCTTTGTACCGGCCATTGTAGCACGCTTGTAGCCCTGGACATAAGGGGCATGATGACTTGACCTCATCCCCACCTTCCTCCGGTTTGTCACCGGCAGTTATCTGTGAGTTCCCGGCCGAACCGCTGGCAACACAGATCAGGGGTTGCGCTCGTTGCGGGACTTAACCCAACATCTCACGACACGAGCTGACGACAGCCATGCACCACCTGTGAATCCGCTCTTGCGAGGGGCCCTGTTTCCAGGGATTTCGGACACATGTCAAGCCCAGGTAAGGTTCTTCGCGTTTCATCGAATTAAACAGCATGCTCCGCTGCTTGTGCGGGTCCCCGTCAATTCCTTTGAGTTTTAGCCTTGCGGCCGTACTCCCCAGGCGGGATGCTTAATGCGTTAGCTTCGGCACGGACGGAGTCGACACCGCCCACACCTAGCATCCATCGTTTACAGCGTGGACTACCAGGGTATCTAATCCTGTTTGCTCCCCACGCTTTCGCGTCTCAGCGTCAGTTGCGTTCCAGAGAGCCGCCTTCGCCACGGGTGTTCTTCCTGATATCTGCGCATTCCACCGCTACACCAGGAATTCCACTCTCCTCTCCCGCACTCTAGCCATCCAGTTTCCCACGACCGCTCGGGGTTGAGCCCCGAGATTTCACGCAGGACTTAAATGGCCGCCTACACGCTCTTTACGCCCAATGATTCCGGACAACGCTCGGCCCCTACGTATTACCGCGGCTGCTGGCACGTAGTTAGCCGGGCCTTCTTCTGCAGGTACCGTCAGCTGACAGGCTATTAACCTGCTCGCCCTCTTCCCTGCTGAAAGCGGTTTACAACCCGAAGGCCTTCTTCCCGCACGCGGCGTTGCTGCGTCAGGCTTTCGCCCATTGCGCAAGATTCCCCACTGCTGCCTCCCGTAGGAGTCTGGGCCGTGTCTCAGTCCCAGTGTGGCTGATCGTCCTCTCAGACCAGCTACCCATCGTCGCCTTGGTGGGCCGTTACCCCGCCAACAAGCTAATGGGCCGCGGGCTCATCCATGACCGGAGGCCGAAGCTACCTTTGGTACAGATCTCCGAAGAGGCTGCACGTCATCAGGCATTAGCCAGCGTTTCCACTGGTTATTCCTGTGTCATGGGCAGATTACCCACGTGTTACTCACCCGTTCGCCGCTCGAGTACCCCCGAAGGGGCCTTTCCGCTCGACTTGCATGTGTTAGGCACGCCGCCAGCGTTCGTCCTGAGCCAGGATCAAACTCTCCGAGAACAGCTTGCGAAACGGCCTCCCCCAGCGCCCTCGAAAGGGATCCAGGTTCATCGGCCGGTTTCTGACTGTGTAAGAGAGAGCTTGTGCTCTCAAAAGTGCCGGCCACCCACCGTGGTTTCCCACGCAGAGCTCCGGCAAGGTTGCCGTCCCGAAGGACGGCGTATCGTCGTCACGCTTGACTGAGACGACGACCGAACCCGACGTTTGTCTGTTCCCCGGGACAGAGTGCCCCGGAGAAAGTTTCCAAACTGTTGAGTTTTCAAAGACCACCGCCCCCAAAGGGCGACCTCGAACACTAGCAAGCTCCGCGACTTCCGGCAACTTGCCAGTCTCAAGGAAACGCCGCTGCGCAGGGCAGCGGCGACGGAGAGAAGTATGCCCTCACCCGGGGCGATGCGCAAACGGGAACCGTCGTTTGGTGAAGAGAACCCGCTTAATCGCTGGAAACACGCACAAATCGACGTCCAACGCGAAGCTCGGCCCCGGCCAGCCGGGAGCGCTCCACGTCGAGCTCGGCGGCCCCGAGCGGCACTCCGTCGATGCGGACTCCCCCCTGGGTGATGAGCCGCCGGCCCTCGCCGCGCGACGACGCCAGGCCGTTCGCAGCGAGATAGGCCGGCATGTGCACCGGGTCGGAATCGGGAAACGGCGTCTGCGGCGCGTCGTCGGCTGCCTTCCCCTCCTTGAACTGGCGGTCGAAGCCGCGCTCGGCGTCGGCAGCGGCCTCCGCCCCGTGCCAGCGCTCCACCAGCCGGCGGGCGTACTCGCGCTTGGCCGTGTACGGGTCGGCCGGGGGCGGCTCGTCGCTCTCGAGCGTCAGGAAGTAGTACTGGGGCATCAGCTCGTCCACCGCGCTCATGGCCTTGCCGTACATCTCCGACGGCGGCTCGCTGATGCCGATGTAGTTGTTGAGCGACGCCGACATCTTCTGCGAGCCGTTTGGCCCGTTGATGAGCGGCGTGGTCAGGACGACCTGGGGCTCCACGCCGTAGGCGATCTGGATGTCGCGGGCGGCGAGCAGGTTGTACTCCTGGTCGGTGCCGCCCAGCTCGACGTCGGCCTTGATCGCGACCGAGTCATAGCCCTGCATCAGCGGGTAGAGGAACTCGGAGATGGAGATGGGCTGGTGGGCCTGGAAGCGCTGCTCGAAGTCGTTTCGCTCGAGCATCCGCGACACCGTCATCGTGCGGGTCAGCCTGAGGAGCCCGGCGAAATCCAGGTCGCCGAGCCACTCGGAGTTGAACCGAAGCTCGGTGCGGTCGGGGTCGAGGATGTGGGACGCCTGCTCGAAGAACCGCTTCGCGTTGGCGTCGATCTCGTCCGGCGAGAGCACCGGGCGCTCCTTCGAGCGCCCGGACGGATCGCCGATGCGGGCGGTGTAGTCGCCGACGATGAGGACGCCGATGTGCCCCTGGGCCTGGAACGCCCGCATGCGCTGGAGCGGGATCGCGTTTCCGATGTGGATGTCCTGGCCCGTTGGATCGATGCCGAGCTTCACCCGCAGCGGCCGGCCGAGCGCGAGCTTCTGCTCGAGCGCTCCCTCCGGTAATACCTTGACGGCGCCTCGCGTGAGTTCGTCGATCCCGGCCATTGCGGGGCGATGATACCCGCGCAGGCGGCGGGCCCAGGGCGCTACCGAAACGGCCGGCTGACCGAGCGCGACTGCGGGTCGCCGAACCGCCACAGCTGCTCGATCCCCCGGGAGATGCCGATCCGCGTGCCTACGGCGACGGCACGCGGGCTCGTGGGCGGGCTCAGGTCGGCTCTCAGCCCATTCAGGCGGGGTCCCGCCCCCAGCGCCTTGCCGACGTTCCCCGGGCCGCGGCAGAGCCGGTCAACGTCCTCCAGCCCGCGGCGCTCGGACATGACCGCGATGCCGGTGGTGGGCTCGATCGCCCTGATCAGCACGGCCGACCCTGTCCCCACCGGGCCGCACACGATGTTCATGCACCAGTGGATGCCGTAGGAGCGGTACACGTACCAGCGCCCCGCCGGCCCGAACATCGCTGCGTTTCGCACCGTCTGGCCGCGAAACGCGTGCGAGGCGGGGTCGCCGGGCAGGTAGGCCTCGGTCTCGACGATCACCCCGCCCACCCCATCGACGGCCACCTGCCAGCCGATGAGCTCGCGCGCGGCTGCGACGGAGTCGCCCTCGAGGTGGAGCATCAGTCCAGGAAGGACATCTGGGCGCGCCGGCGGCGGCCGACGGCAGCGGCCAGCGTGCGAGCCTCGCCCATCTCGGCGAGGATGGTGCGCTCGGTGCGCGACGCGATGAGCGGCTCCGGGATGCCCTCGACCCACACCCTGGTGCGGCGGCCGTCGCCGCGATCGTCGTCGGCGATGGGCTCGAGGGCATAGATCCGATCGGCCCGCACGTACTTGCCGTAGCCGAGAAAGACCATGGCAGCGGGCTCGCTCACGCCTCTGAGAGCACCTCGCGCAGGCTCTCGACGACGTAGGCCACGTCGTCGTCGCCGATGTCCACGAAGAACGGGAGCGCCAGGGTGGACGTGCTGACCCGCTCGGTGACCGGCAGCATGCCGGGGGCAAAGCCGTAGCGCTCGCGGTACGGCGGCTGGAGGTGGATCGCCGGCAGGTACGGCCGGGTGGCCACGCCGCGCGCTGCCATCCGGTCGATGACGTCGGCCCGGTTCACGGCGGCGTCCAGCCGTACGTAGAAGACGAACCAGCTGCGCGTGTGCGGGCCCACCCACGGGAGCTCCACGCCATCGACGCCGGCCAGGAGCTCGCAGTAGCGCTCGGCGATCTGCGTGCGCCGCGCCTGCATCTGGTCGAGCTTCTCGAGCTGGCCGAGGCCGACGGCCGCCGACATCTCGTCCATGCGGTAGTTGAACCCGATGCGCGTGTGCGTGAGCCAGTCGCCGTGCTCCGAGCGGCCCTGGTTGATGAGGCTTCGCATCTCCATGGCGGCCGTGTCGTCGTCAACCGCGATGAGGCCGCCCTCGGCGGTGGTGAGCTGCTTGTTGGGATAGAAGCCGTACACCGCGGGGTTTCCGTGGCTGCCCACCGGACGGCCGTTGATGGTGGCGCCCACGGCCTCGCACGCGTCCTCGACCACCGCCAGGCCGTGCTTTGAGGCGATGCGGTTGATGGCCTCGATCTCGGCGGGGTAGCCGAAGATGTGCACCGGCAGGATCGCCCTGGTGCGCGGCGTGATTGCGGCCTCGATCGCGTCGGGATCGATGTTGAGGGACTGCTCGTCGATGTCGGCGAAGACCGGCGTGGCACGCTCGACGGCGATCACGTTGGATGAGGCGATGAACGAGAAGCTGGACGTGATGACCTCGTCACCCGGCCCGACCCCAGCTCGATGCAGGGCCGTGTGAAGGCCGGTGGTGCCGCTCGAGACAGCGATCCCGTGCTTTACCCCGAGCCGCTGGGCGAACGCCTGCTCGAACGCGGGCACCATCGGCCCCTGCGCCAGAGCGCCGGAGCGCAGCACCTCCATGACGAGCTCGCGCTCGCGCTCGCCCACGGAGGGCAGCGCGAGCGGGATCGTCCGTGCCATCACCATCCTGCGGACCTCAACCGGCCACCGGAGCGGTGACGGGATACTCGAGCATGTCGCCGAAGCGGTCATCCGTGCCGGCGACCGTGGCGAAGAACACGTCCTGGAGCTCCTTGGTGACCGGCCCGCGGCCGCCCGTGGAGTGGTCGTCCACCGACGCCACCGGGGTCACCTCGGCGGCGGTGCCGCACAGGAACACCTCATCGGCGAAGTAGAGGTCGGTGCGCACGAGCGGCACCTCGCGCACCTCGTAGCCAAGCGCGGTTGCGATGCGCATCAGGCTCGAGCGGGTGATCCCCGGGAGGCACGAGTCGCTGGTGGGCGGCGTGTACACCACGCCGTCGCGCACCACGAACACGTTTTCCCCGGAGCCGTCGGCGATTGAGCCGTGCTCGTTCAGGAGGATGGCCTCGTCATAGCCGCTGCGGCTGGCCTCGAGCTTTGCGAGCACCGAGTTGATGTACTGGCCGGTGGCCTTGGCAGCCGGCGGCATCGTGTTGGGCCCGATGCGGCGGATGCTGGAGATCTTGCAGCGCACCCCGTGCTCGAGAGCGTCCTCACCGAGATAGGCGCCCCACGGCCACACCGCCACGGCGATGTCCACCGGGTTCTTGCGCGGATCGAGGCCCATCTCGCCGTATCCGCGGTAGGCGATCGGGCGGATGTAGCAGGAGGGCACGTCGTTCAGCGACACGGTCTCGTGCACGACCGCTGCGAGCTCGGCCGTTGAGTACGGCAGATCCATCTCGTAGAGCGCCGCCGAGCGGCGGAACCGCTCGAGGTGGTCGGTCAGGCGGAACACGGCGGGACCCTTGGGAGTCTCGTAGGCGCGGATGCCCTCGAAGACCCCGGTGCCGTAGTGCAATGCGTGCGTCAGGACATGAACCTTGGCGTCGTCCCATGAAACGAAGCTCCCGTTACGCCAGATTTTGTCCGTCTTCTGCATTCCATGTTCCCCTTCGTCGGGCTGACCTTTTCGCGAAAATGTTACCGGAGCGGGCGGCCTGTTCGGGTAGTTTGCCCCGCATGGACGATATCCGGCACCGCCGAGCCACGTCGTTCGGCGGCGTCGCAGGCGCGTATGTGCGCGGCCGGCCGGGCTATCCGGCCTCTGCGATCGAGTGGATGCTCGCCTCTGCGCCGGGGCCGCAGGTGATCGATCTCGGCGCCGGCACCGGCAAGCTCACCGAGGGCCTGGTGGCGCTCGGGCTCGACGTCACGGCGGTTGAGCCACTCGCGGGGATGCGCGAGCAGTTCGCCGCAGTGCTCCCCGACGTGCCGGTGCTGGAAGGCACTGCCGAGCACATCCCCGTGCCCGGCGAGTCGGCCGATGCGGTGGTCGCTGCGCAGGCGTTTCACTGGTTCGATCCCGTCCCCTCGCTCACGGAGATCGCCCGGGTACTACGGCCCGGCGGCATGCTGGGCCTGCTCTGGAACACCCGCGACGACGCCGAGCCGTGGGTCGCCGAGCTCACGCGGATCCTCAAGATCCCGGTCGAGAGCGCCTCGCGATGGGACTGGTCGGACGGCGCGCCGCTCACCAGCTCGCCGCTCTTCGAGGCCTACGAGCAGCGGCCGTTTCCGCACCGCGAGCTCTACACCCCCGAGCGCCTGGTGGACTGGGCCCGCTCCACGTCCACGATCGCCATCATGGATCCCGCCGACCATGAGCAGCGGCTCGAGCAGATCGCCGAGATGTGCCGCACCCACCCGGATCTGCGCGGGCGCGACGAGTTTCCCATGCCGATGGTCACGATGACCATCAGGGCACGGCGCGCCGGTTAGGCCTCGACCGACCTGACCGAGACGATGCCGTCGAGCTCCCGCAGGCGATCGAGCGCGAGGGACGGAGGCGGTGAGTCGAGCGCGATCACCATGACGGCCCGCTCGCCCGTATCGGCCCGCGAGACGTTCATGTTGGCGATGTTGATGCCCTCGGATCCGACCAGCGTGCCGACCTTGCCGATCATCCCGGGCCGATCCTCGTTCATGACCACGAGCATGTGGGGCGCCAGCTCGATCTCGACCTGCTGGCCGTAGACACCCACCAGCCAGGGCCGGTCGTCGCGGCCGATGGTGGTGCCCGAGACCGTGGTGTTCCCCCGGCAGCGAACGGTGATGAGCGTCGTGTAATCGCCGACGTCGGTGGTGCGCGACTCGCTGACCGCGATGCCCCGGCTGGCGGCGATGGATGCGGCGTTCACGAGGTTCACGGGCTCGTCGGAGCGGGCCGAGAGCGCACCCTCGATGACCGCAGAGGTGAGCAGCCGCGTGTCGTAGTCAGCAAGGCTGCCGGAATAGAGCACCTCGAGGCCCTCGGGCCCCAGATCGCACAGTCCGAGCGCCATCTTGCCGAGCTGCCGGGCAAGCGGGAGGTACGGCCCGAGCACCTCCATGGCCTCGGCGCCGACCTGCGGGATGTTGACGGCGTTTGCGACGAACTCGCCCGAGAGGGCCGCGGCCACCTGCTCGGCGACGATCACGCCCGCTCGATCCTGGGCCTCCCGGGTGGACGCACCGAGGTGCGGCGTCACCACGACATTCGGGAGCTTGAGCACGGCGCCGTCGGTGTAGGGCTCTGTCGGGAACACGTCGAGCCCGGCCCCGGCGATCTTGCCCGACTCGAGCCCGCGCACGAGCGCGTCGATGTCGACGAGGTCGCCGCGCGCGTCGTTGACGATGCGCACGCCGTCGCGCATGGCCGCGATGGAGGCGTCGTTGATCACGTGCCGGGTCTCGGCGGTGAGCGGCGCGTGCAGCGTGATGAACTCGGCCTGGGCCCAGAGCTCGTCGAGGCTGACCTGGGCCACCTGCAGCTCGCGGGCGCGCTCCGCCGACACGAACGGGTCGTGCACGATCACCTTCATGCCGAGCGCGCGCGCACGGGCGGACACCAGCTGGCCGATGCGGCCGAAGCCGACGATCCCGAGCGTCTTGTCGGCCAGCTCGACGCCGCCGAACTTCGAGCGCTCCCACCGGCCGTGGGTGAGTGCCTCGTGGGCCTGCGGGATGTTGCGGGCAACGGCGAGCAGCAGGCCGATGGCGTGCTCGGCCGCGGCAACCATGTTGGAGCCCGGCGCGTTTGCGACGATCACGCCGTGGCGCGTGGCGGCGTCGACGTCGACGTTGTCGACCCCCGTGCCGGCCCGGCCGACCACCTTGAGCCGCGGCGCCTGCTCGATGAGCTCGGCCGTGACCGTGGTCGCGCTGCGCACGATGAGCGCGTCATAGTCACCGAGACGCTTCGGCAGGTCTTCCGGCGGCCAGTCGATGCCGAGATCGACGTCGAACCGCTCGGCGAGCATGTCGATGCCGCCCTGCGCGATCTTCTCCTTGACGAGGACGCGCAGCCGGCCGTCACTCACCCTTGAACACCTGCAGCGCTGCGGCCGCGCCCGCACCCGTGGCGGGGGCCTCGTACCCGAGCTGCGCGAGCGCGAGCTCGAGCCCGGAGAGGGCGGTGACGATGTCGAACTCGTTCATGTAGCCCATGTGGCCGATGCGCATGATCGTTCCGCGGAGACGCCCCTGCCCGCCTGCCAGGACGATGCCGAAGTTGTCGCGAAGCGTCGAGTACACCTTCTGGCCGTCCAGCCCGTCCGGCATCGTGAAGGCCGTCACCATGGCGCTGGTCTCGTCATCGGGCGAGAAGAGCGAGAGGCCGAGCGCCTTCACGCCCGAGCGAGCCGCGAGCGCGAGCCGCCGGTTGTGGGCGAAGGTAGCCTCGAGCCCGTGCTCCTCGATGAGCTCGAGCGCGGCGCGCTGCCCGAAGAGCAGCGTGACCGGCGGGGTGAATGCGGTGTTTCCCTTCGCCTGGGCCTCGGCCGTGCCCTCCCAGTCGAGGTAGAAGCTTGCTGTCGGGACGCGCCGGGCGAGCTCCCAGGCCCGCGGCGAGACCGACACGTAGGCGAGGCCCGGCGGCGTCATCAGCGCCTTCTGCGACCCGGAGACGACCACATCGACGCCCCACTCGTCGGCCGGGAGGTTCACTCCGCCAAGGCTCGAGACTGCATCGACCACGAGGACCGCGCCGGACGGCCGGACGGCCTCGGCGATGGCCTGGATGTCGTGCACCACTCCCGTGGAAGTCTCGGACTGCGTCACGTAGACCGACGTCGCGCCCTCGGCCGCGCGCCCGATCGCCTCGGGGTCGAGGCGCTCGCCCCACTCCTGTGCCAGGTGCTCGACAGGGATGCCGTGCCGATCGCACAGCTTTGCCCAGCGCTCGCCGAAGTTGCCGGCCGAGGCGACCACGACGCGATCGCCCGGCGCCCAGAGGTTGAGCACAGCGGACTCCATGCCGGCGGTACCCGAGCCGGCCAGCACCAGCACCTCGTTCTGGGTCTGGTAGACGTGCTTCAGACCGGCGAGGACAGCCTCGAATACGACCTTGAACTCGGGGCTTCGGTGATGCATGATGGGCGCCGACATCGCCGCGGTGACCTCGGGCGGGATCGGGGTCGGGCCGGGCGTGATCAGGTACTGACGAGAGGCCATGGCAGGCATCGTAGGTGCGCGTGCCGCGGCGGCTGGTCAGTTCCCTCAGTGCACGTGCTCGAGGGCCCACCAGGCGCCAGGGCGCGTCGTCGGCAGGTCGTAGAGACCCGCTCCGATCACTCCCTGAGCGAGCGCCGTCTGCACGAACGCCCACGTCATCCACTTGCCCGAGTCGGGCGCCAGCCCGCCGATCGCATGGATGGGCAGCGGCGCAGACTCCATCTGATGGGCGAGGATGCGAAGCGACGTGCGCTCGTAGGTGACGACCCCGGCCGGCGTGTCGCGGTGGTAGGTGGCGTAGTCCATCGGGAGCACGACATCGAAGCTCTGGGCGAGCGACGAGAACGGGAAGCCGGGCCAGTACGAGGGCGAGAGCTGCATGCCCCGCGGCGACGGAATGATCGCCCCCAGCGGATACGACGGGCCGACGGAGGCCCGAAGCCAGGCCGCGAGCTGCAGCAGCCGGGCGCTTCGGAGTGCCGGGCTCGGCACGGCGCTGGATTCGATGTCGACCGCCATGGAGTCGAGTGCCCCGCCGCGCGGCGTGCGGAACGCGACGCTCGCCTGGATGCGGTGCAGATCGAGCCCGGTGTGGAGCAACGAGGGCAGATACCAGCCGACCACCTTGATGTTGTTGGCGTGCGCCTGGTCGATGAGCTCGGCGAGCCGCATCGGGTACCGGATCGCCGGGACGGTGTTGTAGTTGCTGGTCTCGATGTAGAGCGTCTTTACTCCGTGATCGAGGGCGGTGGCGATGGTCCGCTTCGGGTTGAGCCAGGGCGAGAGCGGCGGGTAGATGTCGATCCACGTGCCGAGGCCCGAGTAGGCCGAGACCGAGGGGCTCGCCTGCGCGGTGCGCGGCGCCGAGACCGCCCCCGCGGCGAGCGCCGCCGCCACCACGAGCAGTGCGGCCGCCCGCCTCACAGCCGCTCGCGCAGGAGCTCCTGCACCTGCTTGGCGTCGGCGCGCCCCTTCGTGGCCTTCATGACCTGGCCGACGAGGGCGTTGATGACGCCCTCCTTGCCCGACCGGAACTGCTCGACGAAGTTGGGATTCTCCTCCATCACCCTGTCCACGAGCGCTGCGAGCTCGTCGCCGCCGCCGATGGACGCAAGGCCGTGTGCCTCGACGAGCGCTGCCGGATCGGCGTCCGGGTCGGCGAGCATCAGGGGCAGGAGCTGCTTGGAGATGGTGGCCGTGATCGTGCCGCCGGCGATGAGGCCGAGCATCGCCGCCACCTTCGGCGGCTCGAGCTGGGCAACTGCGGCAGGCTGATTCCGAACCCAGTCCGACGCGGCCTTGGGCTCGGCGCCGGCCGCCACCACGGCCTCGAAGTAGTCGGCGAGGCGGGCCTCGGCGTTGAGATCGGTCGCGTCCTGGCCGGAGAGCTGGAAATCGGCCTGGAATCTGGCTGTGCGGGCGGCCGGGAGCTCCGGCAGCGCCTGTCGCTGCTGCTGGATCACGTCGCTCGAGAGCCGCAGCGGGACGAGGTCGGGCTCGGGGAAGTAGCGGTAGTCGTCGGCCTCCTCCTTCGAGCGGCGCGCGTGCAGCGTGCGCTCGGCGGGGTCGTAGTGGAGCGTCTGGGAGCGCACCTCCCCGCCCGACTCGAGCAGCTCGATCTGCCGGTCGATCTCGGCGGCCATCCCCTCGCCCAGGAACTTGAAGGAGTTCATGTTCTTGAGCTCGGTCTTGGTGCCGAACGCCTCGGTACCGACACGCCTGACCGAGACGTTGGCGTCGCAGCGGAGCGAGCCCTTCTCCATGTCGCAGTCGCTCACGCCCACCGTCTGGAGGGTGTTCTTGAGGAGCGCCAGAAACGCGACTGCCTGCTCAGGCGAGCGGATGTCGGGCTCGGTCACGATCTCGACCAGCGGCGTGCCGCAGCGGTTGAAGTCCACCAGCGAGAACTCGGCACCGGCGATGCGCCCGGCGGTGCCGCCTGCGTGCACCAGCTTCGCGGCGTCCTCCTCGAGGTGCGCGCGGGTGATCCCGACGGCGCCGCCCTCGACCTCGAGCTCGCCGCGCCCGCAGATCGGCTGGTCGTACTGGGTGATCTGGTAGGCCTTGGGGCTGTCGGGATAGAAGTAGTTCTTGCGGTGGAACTGCGACACGGGCGCGAGCTCGCAGTTGAGCGCGAGGCCAATCTGGATGGCCTTCTCGACCGCGGCCGCGTTGATGACCGGGAGCACGCCGGGATGGCCCAGGCAGAGCGGGCAGGTGAGCGTGTTCGGCTCGGCGCCGAAGCGGTTCTCGCACGCGCAGAACATCTTGGTGGCGGTGTTCAGCTGGACGTGGATCTCGAGGCCGATCACCGGCTCCCAGTCGGCCCGGCTCACGTCGCTGCTCCGCGGAGCGCCGGCGGTACCGGGTCGAAGCCGATGGACTGCTCGAGCGCGTGAGCCGCCTGCAGGATGCGGTTCTCGGAGAACGCCGGGCCCACGAGCTGGAGGCCCACGGGCAGCCCCTCGCTGAGGCCCGACGGGATCGAGATGCCCGGCAGGCCGGCCAGGTTGACCGGCACGGTGAGGATGTCGCAGGCATACATCGCCCAGGGGTCGTCGATGCGCTCCCCGATGCCGAAGGCGACGGTCGGGGAGGCAGGCGTGGCGATGAGATCCACGCCGGCGAACGCCTCCTGATAGTCGCGCCGCACCAGCGTGCGCACCTTCTGGGCAGTGCCGTAGTACGCGTCGTAGTAGCCGGCCGAGAGCACGTAGGTGCCCAGCATGATGCGGCGCTTCACCTCGGCGCCGAAGCCCTGTGAGCGGGTGCGGCCGTACATCTCGATGATGGAGTCGCCCGGCTCCTCGAGCCGCAGGCCGAAGCGCACGCCGTCGAACCTGGCGAGGTTGGCCGAGGCCTCGGCGGGGGCGATCAGGTAGTACGCCGGCAGCGCGTGCTGGGCGTTGGGCAGGGTGATCTCGCGGATGCTCGCTCCGAGCGATTCGGCCTTTGCGATGGCTGCGTCGAAGGAGGCTCTCACGCCGTCCTCCACCCCGCGCTCGAGCTGGTCGGTGGGGACGCCGATCACCACGCCGCGGAGATCCTCGGCATCGGGGATCTGCACCGGCTCGGGGAGTGCCACGGACGTGGAGTCGCACTTGTCGTAGCCCGCGACAACCTGGTAGAGGAGCGCCGCGTCGCGCACGGTGAGCGCGAACGGGCCGACCTGGTCGAGCGACGAGCCGAAGGCGATGAGCCCGTGACGCGAGACTGCGCCGTAGGTGGGCTTCAGCCCCACCACGCCGCAGAGCGCCGCAGGCTGGCGGATGGATCCGCCGGTGTCGGTGCCAAGCGCAAACGGCGCCAGGCCGGCGGCCACGGCCGCGGCGGAGCCGCCGCTGGAGCCACCGGGGACGCGAGAGGTGTCCCAGGGGTTCCTGGTGGGCCCGAAGGCCGAGTGCTCGGTGGAGGAGCCCATCGCGAACTCGTCCATGTTGGTCTTGCCGAGCGGGACGAGCCCGGCGGCGTTGGTGCGCGTCACGGCGCCGGCGTCGTAGAGCGGGCGGTGCCCCGTGAGGATGCGCGACCCGGCGGTGGTCTCCTCGCCGCGCGTGCAGAGGATGTCCTTGAGGGCGATGGGGATGCCCTCGAGACCGCTTCGACCGGCGTCGTCGAGATTCCCCGCCGTGGCGAGCGCGGCCTCGGCGCGGGTGCGCACGAAGGCGTTCAGCTCGCCGTTCTGGGCCTCGATCGCGGCCAGATAGGCGCCGACGAGCTCGCGGCAGGAGACCTCGCCCGAGTCCAGCATGGCTGCGGCCCGCTCGGCGGTGAGCCCCAGTGTGTCGATGGTGCCGCTCACGCCGGCGGCACCCGGAAGGCGCCGTCGTCGGTCTCGGGTGCGTTGCTCAGCACCTCGTCGAGCGGCCACGAGGGCCGCACGACGTCGGGGCGCGTGACGTTCTCGAGATCGAGCGCGTGCGCAGTGGGCTCCACGCCCTCGAGGTCGAGCTGCGACAGCGCGGCGACGTGATCCAGGATGCCCGAGAGCTGGCCGGCGGCGCGGTCGACCTCGCCGTCGTCGAGCGTCAGGCGCGCAAGCGACGCGACGTGCAGGACGTCTTCTCGGGAGATGGCCACGCCGCCAGAATAGTCGAGCGGCCGGGATGCTGGATCAGGAGCGCGGGAGCCGGATGGACGGGTCAGGCAATCACGTGCACGCCGCTGGCGGTCTTCCCCTTCGGGCCGTCGGCGACCTCGAACTCCACCCGCTGGCCCTCGGAGAGGGTCTTGTAGCCCTCGCTCTCGATGACCGAGAAGTGGACGAACACGTCCTCGCCCTCATCCTGGGAGATGAAGCCGTAGCCCTTCTCGTTGCTGAACCATTTGACGGTGCCTTCTGCCAACGTTCCTCTCCTTCACGAACCGCCCGGCAGGCGCCGGATTGCGCAACCTTAGAGCACCGCTCCAACGTGCGCAATCCGTCGCGCCGAAGGCGGATCGGTCAGGCGGGGCGGCGGGCCTCCGCCGCCGTGAGCGTGTTGGACATCAGCATGGCGATGGTCATCGGCCCAACGCCACCGGGAACCGGCGTGATAGCTCCCGCAACCTCGCTCGCAGACTCGAAATCGACGTCGCCGACGAGTCCGTCGTCGGTGCGGTTGATGCCGACGTCGATCACCGTCGCCCCTGGCTTGATCATGTCGCCGGTGATCATCTTCGGCCGGCCGACCGCCGCCACCACGATGTCGGCCTGGCGCACCACTGCCGGCAGGTCGCGCGTGCGGGAATGGCAGATGGTGACCGTCGCGCTCTCGTGCAGGAGCAGGAGGGCGACGGGCTTGCCCACGATGTCCGACCGCCCGACCACGACGGCGTTTGCGCCCTCGAGCTGGGTGCCGGTGCGCTTCAGAAGCTCCATCACGCCCGCGGGCGTGCACGCGCGCAAGCCGGGCTGGCCGGATACCAGCCTGCCGACGTTGATCGGCGCGAACCCGTCCACGTCCTTGGCGGGATCCAGCCGGTCGAGCACCTGCTTGAAGTCGAGCCCGGCGGGCAGGGGCGCCTGGACGAGGATGCCGTCTACCCGGTCGTCGGCGTTCATCCGATCGACCATCGCAAGCACCTCGGCCTGCGTCGAGGTGGCCGGCATCGGCTCGTGAAACGACGCCATCCCCGCCTCCTCGCACGCCCTGATCTTGTTGCGCACGTACACCTGAGACGCCGGATCCTCACCGACCAGAACCGTTACCAGACCGGGCTTGTGGCCAGTGCGTTCGGTAAAGGTGCGGACATCCCGGGCCACGTCGGCCCGCACCTGTGCCGCTACCGCGGCGCCGTCAATGATGGTTGCCATAGGCGGGCACAGTATCGAACTCACCCCCCCGGGGGATTTCTGTTCGGTGCCGCTCAAGTTTTACTGGGGAGTGGCGATACAGGCTGTGTCGGTTTTACCGCCGTCACCGAATATCGGCAATCTACGCCGCCCCCCTACTGACAACGCGCCCCGGTCTCCGGGCCGCCTTCCTTACCCGAGGAGGTGAACCCCCAAATGCTCGAGTATTTCTCCCGGCTCTTCTCCGAGCTTCAGGACGAGGCCGGCCAGACCATGGCTGAGTACGCCGTCGTCCTCGCAGTGATCACGATTGCGGTCGTGGCCACCCTCGGCCTGCTCAGCGGTGCCATCAGCGGCGCCCTGTCCAGCGTCATCACCAAGATCTAGTTCTTATGCCTTGTTGTCGTCATGCGGGCCCCGGTGCCTTAGGGCCCGGGGCCCGTTTGACGTATCGCCCGCAAGGGTGATCCTCCGGAGAGTTCGATAAATCCGAGGACGCGCATGCCGAACCACTGATGTGTGTTTTTCCTGCGTTTTCCCCGGTTTTTCGGAGGAGGTGAAGAATGATCGAGTACATCTCGAGGCTCTTTGGCGAGATCGAGGGTGAGGCCGGCCAGACCATGGCGGAGTACGCCGTGGTGCTTGCGGTGATCACGATTGCCGTGGTCGCCACGCTCGGCACCCTGAGCGGTGCCATCAGCGGCCAGCTGAACAGCGTTATCGCCAAGCTCTGAGCTTCTAAACGAGGTGTGGCGGGCCCCGACCCAATGGTGAGGGGCCCGCAATACCAGGTACGAAGAGTGTGAAAACCCCAAGGCGGGCCTCTGGAGGTTCAGAGGCGGTTGTTCCATACGGAGGAAGGTGGACACGTTGTTGAAGCGACTTCAGCGTGGGTTCGCCCGTGAGACCCAAGAGTCCGGCCAGACCATGGCCGAGTATGCAGTCACCATGACGGTCATCACGATCGGAATCGTGACTGTTATCGCGGCTCTCAGCACGTCGATCAGCTCGTCGATCGCCAACACGATCAGTCATTTTTAGCGCAATGTCATTTTCTCGTATTGCCGGCCCGGCCGCCTCGGCCGGGCCGGCGAGGTTCTTACGACACCACCCCCCGCATGTCCAATTCGAACCATCACCAAGGAAGACCATGATCCGCAAGGTCGCACGAAATGAGTCAGGCCAGGCAGTCACAGAGTTTGCAGTGATCCTGCCGGTGCTGCTCCTGGTGCTGTTTGCAATCTTCCAGTTCGGCATCATCTTCAACAACTACATCCAGGTCACCGCGGCCGCGCGCGAAGGGGCCCGCAAGGGCGCCGTCAACCGCACGACCGGCAACTGCGCAGCAGTGGTGGCGCTGGCGACCTCCGCGGCCAAGAGCTCGGCTCCCGGGCTCAACTGGACCACGTCCGGCGCCGCTGTGAACGCTACTGACACGTGCACGTCGAACGCCCTCGCGCAGGGCAGCGACTTCACGATCACCGCCAACTACCCATGGAGCGTCTCGCTGATGGGCATCGTGGTGGGCTCGGGCACGCTGTCTTCCTCAACCACTATGCGCGTGGAGTGAGCCCAGCACTGCCTGCTCCCACAACGTATTTCCGTTCGCTTTCAGTCCCCTCGAGCATTGCGATCGGCGAGGCAGTTTTCTGCTCCCGGCCGCTTCCTAAAGTCCCCGCCCCCCACTGCCGATAGTGGATGGGCTACGTCCCCCGAGTATTCCCTAAGTGAGGCAGCCGCATGACCTATAGCGTCCGCAATATTGTGATTGCCGTCCTGCTGGCGGTAGTCGCGGCGGTGCTGGTGATCATGTACACCAGTAACGCCCAGAAGGCTGCGACCGATGGTCAGAAGAGCGTGACTGTCCTCGTCGCAAAGACTGATATCGCTCCTGGCACGTCAGTGTCGGATGCCGAGACGTCCGGTGCTTTCGAGACGCGCTCGGTGGTCACCAACGACGCGATCCCCAACGCGCTCAACTCCACCAAGTCGCTCCCCACCGACTACGCCGCAACCAGCCAGATCGCGGCCGGCTCGCAGATCACCGCGGGCATGTTCTCGAAGTCGCAGACCAACCCCATCGTGACCCAGCTGACGGGCCTCGACCGCGCCATCCAGTTCTCGCTGAACGCCAACATGGTGCTCGGCGGAACGCTCAAGGCCGGCGACCACGTCGACATCATGTATGAGGGCACGGTGCATCCCACCGGTACCACCAGCAAGTACGGCGATACCGATGTTGCCCGCGCGCTCTTCCTGAACGTCCCCATCATGTCCACGTACGACAGCGGGGCCGCCTCGACGGCGCTCACCGCCGACGGCCAGTCCGCCAACGGTGGCGGCTCGAGTGACGGTACCGCGGGTCTTGGCGTCGTCATCAAGCTGCCCCAGACGCAGGTCGGCTCGTTCCTCTGGGCCCTGCGAACGGGCCAGGTGTGGATGGCGCTTCGGCCGGCGACGAATCCGAAGGATGCGCCGATCGTCCTGGCAACCGCTTGTAACACGCTGGGCGCCGGCGTCCCCGCCGCGCAGCTGTACAGGGAAATCCCGTCCTGCAAGGGATCCAAGTAATGAGCACAGTCTCTCCAATCAAGGTGTTCATCACCGGCGCCGCCAACGGGCTGGCCGAGGTCCGCGAGGGCCTGGCCGACCACCCCGAGGTGGAGCTGGTGGGAACCGCAGCTGATCCGTCGAAGGCCGGCGCCAAGCTGGCCGAGTCCTCGGCTCAGGTCATCCTGCACGGCACGAGCGCAACAGATCACGTGCCCACTGCCGAGATCGAGTCGATCAGGTCGGTCACCGCCGCCCCGATCGTGCTCGTGACGTCGGCCAGCGCCAACTCGATCCTGGGTGAAGCGCTGACGGCAGGCATCTTCGACGTGGTGCTGCTCCCGCAGCTCACCGACGGGATCGTGTTCACCATCAAGAAGGCCTTCTCGCTGGCCGCAGGCCGTGCCGGGGGTGGCCCCGGCAAGACCTCGAACAGCGTCGAGGGCAAGGTCGTGACCCTGTTCTCGCCCAAGGGCGGAGCGGGCAAGACCGTGCTCGCCTGCAACCTGGCGGCCATCTTCGCCCGTCGCCACGACCGGCGCACGCTGCTCCTGGATCTGGATCTCCAGTTCGGGGATGCCGCGATCATGATGGGCATCGAGCCGGACAAGACCATCTACGACCTGGTGATGGCTCGCCGGGAGCTCGACACCGATGCGCTCGCCGGCTACGTCACGGCACACCAGTCCGGTGTGCACGTGCTGCCCGCGCCGCTTCGGCCCGAGGACGCCGAGCTGGTGACCGAGGAGCGTCTCGGCCATCTGTTCGCCGTCGCCAAGGAGAGCTACGACGTGGTCGTCGTTGACACGCCGCCGTTCTTCCACGGGCCGGTGCTCTCGACCCTCGACCGCACCGATCACCTGATCCTGGTGGGCACGATGGACGTCCCCACGATCAAGAACATCAAGCTCACGCTGCAGACGCTCGACCTGCTGCACTATCCCAAGGAACGCCGCCACCTGCTCTTGAACCGCACGGGCTCGAAGGTGGGCCTGAACGCTCGCGAGATCGAGCGCGCACTCGACATGCCGATCTCCTTCGAGGTCGAGTCCGAGCGCGAGGTTCCGGTGTCGGTCAACCGCGGCGTGCCGCTCGCACTCGCGAGCCCGCGCTCGAGCATGGTGAAGTCGCTCGGCGAGATCGCCGACAAGCTCGTGCCTCCGGTGCGTTCGAAGGACGGCTCGTCGAAGAAGGGCAAGGGCGGCGAAGAGAAGAAGTCCCGACGCAGTTTCGGGAGGTCATAGATGTCGCTTCAATCACGCATCCAGGTCGCCGTCACCGACGAGGCCAGCACCGAGGCCGCCGAGCCCAAGCAGCAGTTCTCCACCCCGGAGCGGGCATCGGCTGCGGCTGATCCCTTCGCCGAGCTGAAGACGCGGGTCCACCGGGAGATCATCCCCCGGCTCGGTCCCCGCATGTTCAGCGGCGAGGCCTCGGACGAGGACCTCGAAGCCCGCGTCACGGAGGTCGTGACCGAGCTGCTCGCCGTCGAGAAGACGCCGCTCACGCGCCAGGAGCGGCAGGAGATCATCCGCCAGATCACGGACGACATCCTCGGCTACGGGCCGCTGGAGCCGTTCCTGCGCGACGACTCGATCACAGAGGTCATGGTCAACGACCACAAGACGATCTACATCGAGCGGCACGGCAAGATCACCCGCACCAACGCGCAGTTCGTCGACGAGCCGCACCTGCTGCGGATCATCGACAAGATCATCAGCCGCATCGGCCGGCGCATCGACGAGTCGTCCCCGTACGTGGACGCCCGCCTGCAGGACGGCTCGCGCGTGAACGCCATCATCCCGCCCCTGGCGGTACGCGGCTCCACGCTCACCATCCGGAAGTTCCGGCGCGATCCGTTCGTGATGGCCGACCTGATCAAGTTCGGCACCCTCACCCACAAGTCGGGGCAGTTCCTCGAGGCGTGCGTGCGCGGCAAGCTGAACATCCTGATCTCGGGCGGTACCGGTTCCGGTAAGACCACGACCCTGAACGTGCTCTCCTCGGCGATCCCGTCGGACGAGCGCATCATCACGGTCGAGGACGCCGCCGAGCTCCAGCTCAAGCAGGATCACGTGATCACGCTCGAGTCCCGCCCGGCCAACATCGAGGGCAAGGGCCAGGTCACCATCCGCGACCTGGTGCGTAACACCCTGCGTATGCGGCCCGACCGCATCATCGTCGGAGAGTGTCGTGGACCCGAGGCCGTGGACATGCTCCAGGCCATGAACACCGGCCATGACGGCTCGCTCACCACCGTCCATGCAAACAACCCGCGTGACGCCCTCGCCCGTACCGAGACACTGGTGCTGACGGCCGGCGTCGATCTGCCGCTCCGCGCCATCCGCGAGCAGATCTCGAGCGCATTCGACCTCATCGTCCAGGTGTCGCGCCTGGTCGACGGCACCCGCCGCATCACCCACATCACCGAGGTGCTGCGGATGGAGTCCGACGTCGTGACGCTGCAGGACATCTTCCTGGCCAAGCCCGTCGAGGAGGGCGCCGCCAACCGTGATTCGGGGCATCGCCTGCTCGGGCCGCTGACCTGCACCGGCGTCAAGCCGAGCTTCCTGGACAAGATGGCCTCGAACGGCGTCAACCTGCCGCCGAACTTCTTCCAGGACGAGGCCGGAGACCACAGCGCCGCCGCCGCCGGCATCTTCGGGCGGGCGGTCGGACAGTGATCCGCGTCCGGACAGCATTCTGCGTCGCGCTGGTGGCCGCACTCGCGGTCACCGGCACGTCCGCGGCTGCCAGCTCGCAGACCACCATCAAGAACATGAACACCAAGGGGTTCCCGACGGTCGCCGTCACCATCGGCGTGCCCGACGCAACTGCCAACGCCCCGAAGCTCGATGTCAAGGAGAACGGCAAGCCGGCCAGCGACGTCACCATCCTGCCGCCGGCAGGCCCCACCGCAATCGCAATCGCCACCGACACGTCCAAGAGCATGGCCGGAAAGCCGCTCACCGACGCCAAGGCGGCCGCAGACTCATTCATCTTCAGCCAGAACCCCAACGCCGTGATGGCCGTGTACGGGTTCGGCGACCAGGCATACGTCACAGCACCGTTCCCGTCTGACCGAAACGGCGCATCGCTCGCGGTGTCCAACCTGAACATCGGCTCCAAGGGCGGCACGGCGCTCTACTCATCGGTCGTCGAGGCGTCGAACGACCTCGCCGACCAGACGGCCGACAAGCGCGTGCTGCTCCTGATGACCGACGGCCACGCCGCGCACGACCCCACCACCCTGCAGCAGGCGACCGCCGCCGCCGAGAAGGCCGGCGTCGTCGTCTATGCCGTCACGACCTCGTCCGATCAGGCCGCGCTCGGCCCGCTGACGACCCTGACGAAGGCAACGCACGGCCAGCTGATCCCGGTGGCCGACTCGTCAGAGCTCAAGTCCACCTACAAGGGCATCGCGACGTCGCTCAACTCGACGTACACGTTCACCTACCAGAGCCAGGTCGCCGGCGGCAAGCCGATCAACCTGAGCGTCAGCGCCGACGGCTCTGCGGCGGCCACCCAGACGGTCAAGGCTCCGGGCACCGCTGCCGCAGTCACATCGTCGGGCGGATCGTCCGTGCCCACGTCGAGCGCGGGCCGGCTCGCAATCGCCCTCGTGGCCGCACTGCTGGTCATGGGCGGCGTGCTCATCGTGCTGTCGTCCAAGCCGGCGGTCGCCGTTGGCAAGCGCATCGCCCCGCACACCGAGCAGAAGAAGCAGGTCGTCGTGGTCGCGCCGGGCCAGGAGATGCCGAAGATCAGCATGCTCCACCAGCTCTACGTCGCAACCGAGAAGATCGCGGGCTCCGCGAACTACTGGAAGCGGATCACGCTGCGCCTCGAGCAGGCGAACCTGCCGCTGCGCACCGCTGAGGTTGTCTACCTGCAGCTGGCAAGCGGCCTGCTGCTCGCAACCATCGCCGGGCTCCTGCTCGGGCTCGGCAAGATCGGCGCGCTCATCGCCCTGATCGTCGGCGCCCTGATCCCGTCGCTCTACGTGCGGTTCAAGGCCAAGCGCCGCCTGGGCGCCTTCGAGGACCAGCTCCCCGAGACGCTCATCACGCTGGCGGCATCGCTCAAGGCCGGCCACGCGTTCAACTCGGCCCTCAACGGCATCGCCAAGGAGGGAGTCGAGCCGACCTCGACCGAGATCACGCGCGTCGCGTCGGAGATCGCGCTGGGCATGCCTTCCGAGGTGGCCCTGCAGGCGATGGCCGACCGGATGGCCTCGACCAACTTCGGGTTCGTGGTCATGGCGGTCAACATCCAGCGCACCGTCGGCGGCAGCCTCGCCGACATCCTGGACATGGTGGCCGACACGGTGCGCATGCGCCAGCAGTTCAGCAAGAAGGTCAAGGCGCTCACCGCGCAGGGCCGGATGTCGGCCTACGTGCTGATCGCAATGCCGTTCATGATGGGCCTCGCGATCTTCGCGCTGAACCAGAAGTACATCGAGATCCTGTTCACGACCACCCTCGGGCAGATCATGTGCGCCGGCGCCCTCTTCATGATGGCGATCGGCGGCTTCATCATCCAGAAGATCGTCTCCTTCAAGGAGTAGGAATCAAATGATCATGCTCATACTCGCAATCGGTGCGGTGTTCGCCGCCGTGTACTTCCTGATGACCGGCCTGACCGTTCAGCAGAAAGAGATCGCCGTCTCGATGAAGAAGGCCCGCCGCTACGGCACCCGCGACCAGCGGGAGATCGAGACGCGCCGCAGCATGAACGAGCGGGTCGTCGGGCCGCTCACCGAGAAGCTCGCCAACATGACCATGAAGGTGATGCCGAAGACCGATCCGGCCCTGATCCACAACCGCCTGATGGCGGCCGGCGTGGGCCAGTCGATGACGTCGCAGATGTACATGGCCGTCAAGGGCGGGCTGATCGCCTGCTCGCTGGGCTTCGGTCTGCTCCTGGCCGTCACCGGTGCCGTGCCGTTCCTGGTGGGACTGCTCATGGCCATCGGCGGCGCCGCGATCGGCTTCATCGCTCCCGACTTCTACCTGAACTCCCGCATCCGCGGGCGGAAGACCATCATGCAGGCAGAGCTCCCCAACGTGCTCGACCTGCTGTCGGTCTCGGTCGAGGCCGGGCTCGGGTTCGATGCCGCGCTCGTGAAGCTGAACGAGCGCATGGAGGGCCCGCTGGTGGATGAGTTCGCACTGGTGCTCCACGAGATGCGCGTCGGCGAGAGCCGGCTCTCGGCACTCAAGCACCTCGGCGAGCGCTGTGAGGTGCACGAGGTGTCGCAGTTCTGCCGCGCCATCATCCAGGCAGACCAGCTCGGCATCGCACTCTCGCGCATCCTGAAGGTGCAGTCGAAGGACATGCGCATCCGGCGCCAGCTGGCAGCCGAGGAGAAGGCCATGAAGGCCCCGGTCAAGATGCTCTTCCCGACCGTGATCTTCATCTTCCCCGCGATGTTCGTGGTGGCGCTCGGCCCTGCGGCCCTGTCGCTGATGCAGACGTTCACCGGCGGTATGTAGACCCACCGGCTTCGCTATGGTGGCGGGATGCAGCGCCTGAGCATCACCACCGACCGGCGAGAGCAGTTTGTGGATATCACCAGGGCGGTGGCCGATGCGGTCGCCGCCCTCGGTGTGTCCGACGGCGCCGTGCTGGTGTCCTCGCCGCACACCACGGCCGGGATCGCCGTCAACGAGGGCTACGACCCGGACGTCCAGAGCGACGTGCTGCGCTGGATGGCCGCTGCGGCGCCGCACGTGGGCGAGTACGACCACGCCGAGGGCAACAGTGACTCCCACATCAAGGCGATCCTCACCGGGTCGTCCCAGATGATCCCGGTGTGGCAGGGCGGCCTGGCGCTTGGCCGGTGGCAGGCGGTGTACTTCTGCGAGTACGACGGGCCGCGCCAACGTGAGGTGTGGGTCACGCCCTTGAGCTAGCCTAGGGCAGCCATGGGCGACGTGGCCGAGTGGTTAGGCAGCGGCCTGCAAAGCCGTCCACACCGGTTCGACTCCGGTCGTCGCCTTGTTTTCAGCCGGTTTCGGCGATGAGCGCCATGAGCTCGGCGTTTCGCAGCGCGAGCGAGCCCTGACCCGACACGGCCCTGAGTGCTGCGAGCGTGACGGGCGTGAAGCGCTCGGCGACCGCGACCAGCACGGCGCCGTGAAGGAGCGTCACGGCGGCCACGCCGTGGCCATCCGGCAGGCTGATGACCGAGACGTCGCCCGGCCCCACCGGCGAGGGGCGCCGCGCAAGCGCGATCGCTGGATGATCGAGCCCCATGCCGGCAAACGCCACGATCGCAGGCACGGCGGCAGTGCTCATGACGACGGCGGCGTGGGCCTGCGCGAGGTCGCACGCGGCATCCACGACCCGCCCGGCGATTGCCTCGGCGGTGGGATCGGCCGTCGTGAGCCGCGCGATCGCAAGGAGCGCCTCCGACATGGCAGTCGCGCGGCGCTGCAGCTCGTGGAGCCGTGCGTTCTCGAACGCGACGGCGGCCTGGGCGGCCAGCAGCTCGAGCAGCCGCACGGAGAGCGGCGAGAACTGATCGAGGCCGAGCTTCGCCAGCACCACGACGCCCACCGTGCGGCCGTCGTAGCGCATAGGCACGGCCAGCACCGACTCGTCCAGATCGTCCGTGCCGGGGATGTCGAGGGCGAACTCGCAGTGCGCCGCGTCGGGCACGTTGAGCGAGCGGCCGAGGGCGACCGCGGTGCCCGTGATGCCCTCCCCCACATCCACCCGGAGCGATTCGAGCGACTCGTGCGCGTACTCGCTCTGCAGGCCGCGGGCGGCGATCGCCTCGAGCGTGGTGCCGTTCTCGTCGAGCACGTAGACGCGCACGTTGTGGTAATCGACGAGGCCGCGCAGCTCACTGCAGATGGTCTCGCCGATCCGCGCCTCGTCGGTGAGCTCGTTCAGCCGCTCGGCGAGCGTCGAGAGCGCGCGTAGCTGCTTCATCGAGTCGATCTCGGCCGCCCGGGCGTGGCCGCGGCGCCGGGCGTCCTGGGCATCGATGAAGCCGGCGGAGCGGTCCTTGCCGCGGTCCTTCGCGAGGTACATGGCGGCGTCGGCCGCGGACACGAGCTCGGCGACGGTGGTGGCGTCGCCCGGGAAGCTCGCAACGCCGCAGGACACGGTGGTGCGGCGATGACCGGGCAGCTCGCGCACGCGCGCACAGAGCCGGTCGGCGGCGGCACGGGCCGCCCGCTTGCCCGTCTCGGGCAGGAGCAGCGCAAACTCCTCGCCTCCGGTGCGGCAGGCCACGTCGCTTGCGCGGAGATCCTCGCCCGCTGCTGCGGCGACGCGCCGCAGCACCAGATCGCCCTCCTGGTGGCCGAGCGCGTCGTTCAGGAGCTTGAAGTCGTCGAGGTCGAACACGATCAGCGAGAGCGGCCGGCCGTGGCGGTGGGCGCGCTCGAGCTCGACCCGGAGGCGCTCGTGGAAGTAGCGGTGGTTGTGCAGCCCCGTGAGCCAGTCGGTGTGGGCCTCCTCCACCAGGCGCTCGCGGTTCTGGGCGTTGTCCATCGCGAGCGCCGCGAGGTCGGCGAACCGGCAGATGAGCTCGAACTCGTGCTCGGAGAACGCCACGTCGTCGCCCAGCCGGTAGACGTTGAGCGTGCCGACCGTGAGCTCGCGGACGATGAGCGGCACGCACGCCAGGGCCTCGTGCTCGTCCTCGGGCGTGCCCGGCACCACGGCGATGCGCGGATCGTTGTGCGCCTCGGCCAGGTTGAGCGCCTCGCCGCGCTCTGCCACCCAGCCCGTGATGCCCTCACCGAGAGCGCTTGGCGACTCCATGATCTCGTCGGCCCAGTGGTCGATGGAGTGCACCGGGTTGAGCCTCTCCGCGAGCTCATCGACGCGGTAGATGGTGAGCGCGTCGAACGGCACCAGGCGGCTCAGCTCTGACGTGATGCGCTCGAAGAGCTCGGTGAGCGTCGCCGATGCGAGCAGCATCCGGGAGACCTCGAGCAGCGTCAGGTATGACGCAAGGCGGTCGTCGGCAGATTGGTACTCAGAGATGGCGTTCTCGGCCAAAACAGCTCCGCAGAGAGCAGGGATGCGCCAGGGGGCGAGGCACGTACCGTTTAACCTCGGAATTCCGGGCGCTTTTCGGCACACCCGAAGGGGTGATCGGCCTAGGAGCGCGCCAATCCGACGGCCACCGCAGACACGGGGGTACGAGCGCGGAGCATGGGGGCCGCCGAGCACCACACCACCGCTGCGATGCCGCACCAGCAGAGGCAGAGCGCCACAGGATTCCCGTCCGGGTAGACACCCTGCGTGGTCACGATGCTCGCGAACTGGAACACCGCGGGAAGCACCCAGAGCCGGCTGAACCCGGGGCGTCCCAGCGCCAGCGGGATCACGAGCAGGATCAGGTAGTGCATCCAGAGGATCGGCGAGAGCAGGAGCATCGCGAGCACCGCGGCCATCATGGCGAGCCGGTCGAGCTGCGGCGGTGCCAGGCGGTGAAGCCACGCGAACATCCCCACCACGGCAGCCGCTGCGCAGGCAGTGAGGAGCGCCTGCGGGACGCCCGTTGCAGCCGCGACGCCGCCGATACCGAATCCCAGCGGTGACTCGGCGTTGCTGAGGATGCCGAGCAGGTGCTCGTAGCTGCCGAGGCCGCGAAACGCGATGACGGCCCAGCTACCCAGAACGAGTGCCGGGAACGTGATCGCCGCGGCCACCGCCGCCCGGTACCTGCGCATGACGATCAGCCAGAGCCCGACCGGCCAGACGAAGAGCTTGGCTGCCACGACCACCGCCGCGATCGCGCCGATCCGCAGCTCGTGGCGCCGCCATCTCCACGCCGCAGCGAGGCCCAGCAGGATGAAGCCGCTGATCGCGCCGGTCTGGAAGCTCGTGAACGTGGCGGGCCAGAGGCACGCGACGGTGTAGCAGCGCACGTCGCGGACGCCGAGGAGCCACATCGCTCCGCCGAGGGCGGCGAGCATGAGGCCGGTGTAGATCACCATCGCGGCGGCCTGCGGGATCACCGAGAGCGGCGAGATCACGATCGCGACGACGGGTGGGTAGACGTAGGACTCCACCGGCGTGCCCGCCGCGATCAGGTGCCGGAGGTGGTGCGCCGTGTCGTACGGGGTGTGGCCGTGCAGGACTGCGGTCGACGCGGGAAGGAACGAGTGCGTGAAGTCGACCAGGTACTGATGGCCCGAGATGGTCACGGCGATCATCCAGGCAAGGAAGATGGGGCCCACGATCAGCGCGGAGACCCGGCCGATGGCACTCCCCCACGTGTCCAGCTTGGCCATGCACGCGATTCATCGGCAGAACCGCCTCACGCCTTGACGCGGCGTGCAGAAAAGGCGCCTTGCACCTTTCCCGCACCGGCAAGCGGCTGAAGGGACTCGAACCCTCGACCTTCTGCATGGCAAGCAGACGCTCTAGCCAACTGAGCTACAGCCGCACGGCGAGCCACGAGTATACCCGCCTGCGCGAGATTCAGGCGCGCTCGCGCTGTTTCACGTCCAGCCGGCGAAGCACATCCCAGAGCCGGCTCACGTGATCCTTCTTATCGTCCACGATCCGCTGCATGACCTCCTTCGCGCCCTCGTCCGAGAGCGTGAAGGCCTGGGCCTCGTAGCGGTTGATGGCCTCGAGCTCCTCCGCGAGGTTCTGGCGGATGGTCTGGAGGTCGGCTGTCAGCTCGGTCAGTCTCATGTCCTGCTCACTGGTTGTCGATCTGGGCGCGTTGCAGCTGGCCGGAGTAGTCGACGTACACCGATTTCCACTCGGTGTAGGTGTCGAGCGCGGCCGTCCCCGCCTCGCGGTGGCCGTTGCCGGTGTACTTGGTGCCGCCGAACGGCAGCTGGATCTCGGCCCCCGTCGTCCCGGCGTTGATGTAGGTGATGCCGGTGTCCAGGTCGCGCATGGCCCGAAACGCCGAGTTCACGTCCTGGGTGTAGATGGCGCTCGAGAGGCCGTACTCGACCCGGTTGGAGATGTCGATGGCATCGCCCAGATCCTTGCAGCGGATGAGGGCGGTCGAGGGCCCGAAGATCTCCTCGGTGGCCACGCGCATGTCGCGCTCGACGTTGCCGTAGATGGTCGGCCGGTAGTAGAAGCCCTCGGTGCCGTCGGCGTAGCGCTCACCGCCGGTGAGGATGTCGGCGCCCTCGTCACGGGCGATGCCCGTGTAGCGGTGCACCTTGTCGAGCGCGGCCTGGTTGATGAGGGGGCCGATGTCGGTCTCGGGATCCAGCCCGTTGCCGATCTTCATCGTCTCGGCGCGCTCCACGAGCCGCGCGGCAAGCGCGTCGTACACGCGCTCGTGCACGATCACCCGGCTGGCCGCGGTGCAGCGCTGGCCGCTGGTGCCAAACGCGCTCCAGAGCACGCCGTCGGCGGCGTTGTCGAGGTCGGCGTCGTCCATCACGATGATGGCGTTCTTGCCGCCCAGCTCGAGGTGGATGCGCTTGAGCGTCGCGGCGCCCTGCGTCGCCACGTGGATGCCGGTCTCCTTCGATCCCGTGAACGTCACGACCTTCACGTCGGGATGGGTGATGAGCCGCTCGCCCACCACCTCGCCGGCGCCGTGCACGATGTTGAGCACGCCCGGCGGCAGGCCGGCATCCTCGAAGATCTCGACCAGCATCTCGGCCAGAAGCGGCGTGTCCTCCGCGGGCTTGAACACCGCGGTGTTGCCCGTCACGAGCGCGGGCATCAGCTTCCAGGTGGGAATCGCCATCGGGAAGTTGAACGGCGTGATCACCGCGACGACGCCCATCGGGTGGCGCACGCTCATCGCAAACTTGTCGTGCATCTCTGCGGGCACCGTCTGGCCGAACATGCGCCTGCCCTCGCCGGCCATGTAGTAGGTCATGTCGATGCCCTCCTGCACATCTCCCCCGGCCTCGGCCACGACCTTGCCCATCTCGCGGGTCATCATCTCGGTCAGCTCGGGCTTTCGGTCGCGCAGCGCCTCTGCCACCCGGAACAGGATCTCCGCCCGCTTGGGCGCCGGGTAGAGCCGCCAGCTCTGGAAGGCCTCGTGCGCCGCGGCGACCGCGCGGTCGGCGTCGCTCACCGTCGAGCTGGGAAACGAGCCGAGCAGCTCGCCGTCGGCCGGGCTTCGGTTCTCGAACCGCGCGCCCGACTCGGACTCGACCCACTCGCCACCGATGTAGTTCCGAAACTCCTTGGCGGCAACCGCCATCGTCAACCTCCTGATCGATTCCCGGCCAGCACTCTACTCACCGCGCACGGCCAGCATCCGCAAGAGATCGTCCACGCGCGCATCGACCGGCTCGAGCTCTCCGCGATCGACGTGGGAGCCGTCCTGCATCCCGTGTGCGCTCAGCACCGACACGATGAGCGTGCGGGCCGGCACGTCGCCGCGCTGGGCAAGCTTGATGGTCGCCGCGACGGGTGCGGCGGCTGCGAGGTCGGCCCAAACACCCTCGAGCTCGCCGAGCATCATGCGGGCCTGCTCCAGCTCGGTCTCGGACACCCGCACCACCAGGCCCTCGGACTCGACCACTGCCTGCAGCGTCTGCACGGTGCCGGTGATTCCCGAGAGCGCCCGTGCCCCGGTGCGCGCCGCGGGAGCCGGCGCAACCCAGTCCTTGCCGCCGGCAAGCGCGCTGGCCACCGCGCCGGCGACCTCCACGGCCACCATCCGCGGGATGCGGTCGATCACGTTCCACGAGACGAGCTCGCGGAACCCGCGCCAGATCCCCTGGATGCCGTCACCCAGACCGGCAGGGACGATCACGAGGTCGGGCGCGTTGTAGCGCAGCTGCTCGGCGATCTCGTAGGCGATGGTGCGGTAGCCCTCCATCGCGAGCGGATCGCCGCCGATGGGCGGGATCGTGCGATTGGAGAACGCCCTCCACCCCAGCGTCCGCTCCGCGTCGGCCAGCAGCGGCCAGCGCTCGTCCGCCGAGCGCACAGCCACGAGCCTGCCGCCGACCGCATCGATCGCGTCGCGGGTGCGGACATCGACGTCGGTATCGACGAGGCCCACCGAGCGAAGTCCGGCCCGGGCCGCATAGGCGGCCACGGAGATCGCGAGCGCGTCGTCGCCGGCCGTCCCCACGGTGACGTCGTGATCGTCGATCTGCGACACGGCGAGCGCCGCGAAGCGGTCGCGCCAGCTGCCTGTGGGGTTTGCGCGCTCGTCCTTGAGAAAGAGCCGCCGCATGCCGATCTCGGCGCCGAGGCCGTGGGTCGCCAGAAGCGGCGTGTCGCCCTCACCCAGGGTGACCAGGCGATCGCGCGAGACCGGCAGCTGGGCCGCGTAGCGCGCCAGCCCGCGGCCGCTCAGCTTCGACGGTTTCACCGCAACCATGCGGGCGTACACCGGCGCCACGTTCGAGGGGGCGGCCTCGGAGGAGCAGGAAGGGCAGCCTCCCGGCATCGACACGACCGGGTAGCGCCGCCGGCATCGGAGACATTCAAACGCACTCGGGACGGCCATCACGCCCGAGCATACCCCTTGCGCACCCAGGTATCCTTGGTTCCATGATCTACTGCGTGATTCCCAGAGAGCTCGAGGGCGAACTGCTCGAGCGGATGCAAGAGCACTACCGCGACAATCCCGACGTCGAGGTGATCATCGATCGCCGCTACGGCGGGCCCAACGACCGGCGTCGCGGCGAGGGCCAGGTCACTGACGAGCGGCGCGTGACGCGCGACCGGCGCCGTCAGCGCGCGGTGGGCACCTTCCCCCGCATCGAAGCCTTCGACGAGGTCTGGATCCGGCGTGCATAGAAGGTGCCTGGCACCTTTTATGCATCCCGGCTCAGGCGGCCATGGCGACTGTGCCGTCGGCCTCGGCCACGGCGTTCCAGGCGCGGAACTTCTCGTCGATCTCGTCGAGCTCAGCGCCGCGGTGCTGCAGGACGACCGGCTGGGCGCCCAGCATGTCGATGCGGAACTGATACCAGGAGAGCTCCCATGCGATGGTCACGACGACCTCGCGGTGGCTTCGCTGGAGCACGCTGACCTGCGGCTCGCCGAGCGTGCGGATGATGCCCGAGACCGTGCGCCGGTGCCCCGACTCGTTGAAGAGCTCGATGCTGGCCTCCACCGCGTCGTGCGGGTCGTCGGGCAGCGCCTCGGGCTCGAACGGGGTCGGCCCGGCGTTTGCGTTGCGCTGCTTGCGGCCTGCGAAGAGCCCCTTGATGCCGCGCGGGCGGGCCGTCCACATCTGCAGCGGCACCGACGGCGAGCCCTCGCGGATCCAGCCGCGCGCGTCAGCCGCGTCGAGGCAGAGGGTGCAGACGTATGCATCGTCGGTGGCATGGCGATGGTAGGTGACCAGATGCTCTCCCAGCAGCAAGGAACGGCCGCAAACAGAGCACTCGGTCTCGATGTCATTGCGCTTGATTTCGATCACAAACGGTCCAGATCTTGACATCCGACAGAGCACGTGAGTATACCGGCTCGCAAGAATTTCGACGCAAAGACCGGAGTTTCCAGAACGTGCCAATCGCGACTGATGAGCGGCGTCAGGCCCGTGCGAGCTCTCCCTTCGCGGCAGACGACTCGACGAGGCCGGACGCCACGTGCGCCGGCACTTCCTCGTAGCGCAGAAACGCCATGGTGTACTCGCCCCTGCCGCCCGTCATCGACGTCAGGTCGGGCGCGTAGGAGAGCACCTCGGCCATCGGCACATCGACGTGGATGGTGGCCGAGCCGGCACCGGGATCCATCCCCAGCACCCGCCCGCGCCGGCTGGTCATGTCGCCGATCACGTCGCCCACGTTCTCGTCGGGGACGGTGATGTCGAGCCGCATGATGGGCTCAAGCAGCGCGGGATCCGCCTCGGCGACCGCCTTCTTGAACGCCATCGAGCCGGCGATCTTGAACGCCATCTCCGACGAGTCGACCGTGTGGTAGGAGCCGTCCACCAGGGTGATCCGGACGCCGACCACCTTCGATCCGGTGAGGTCGCCCTTGAGCATCGCCTCCTGGATCCCCTTGTCCACTGCGGGCCGGAACCCCTGCGGGATCACCCCGCCGACGATCTTGTCCACGAACTCGTAGCCCTCGTGGGAGCCGAGCGGCTCGATCTGGATCTCGCAATCGCCGAACTGGCCGCGGCCGCCGGTCTGCTTCTTGTACTTGGCCCGGGCCCGCGCCGGCTTGCGGATGGTCTCCATGTACGGCACCCGCGGCGGGTGCAGGTCGAGCTCGACGCCGAACCGGCGGCTGACGCGGTCGACGGTGACCTCGACATGCATCTGCGAGAGCCCCGAGACGATCATCTCGCCCGTGTCGGGATCGCGGTGGATGTCGAGCGCCGGATCCTCCTCGGCCAGCCTGCGCAGGGCCTGGTAGGCCTTGTCCTCGTCGCCCTTGTGCTGCGGCTCGATGGCAAACGACACCACGGGCGCGGGAAACGCCAGCGGCTCGATCTCGGCCGGATGGTCGGAGTCCGAGAGCACATCGCCGGTGTTGGTCTGCTTGAGCTTTGCCACGGCGCCGATGGATCCCGGCCCGAGCACGTCAACCGGGGTGTGCTCCTTGCCCTGGATCTGCAGGAGCTGGCCCACCCGCTCCTTGGCGTGCGAGTGGTTGTTGGTCAGGTTCGAGTCCGACGAGACGGTGCCGGCGTAGACCCGCATCAGGTTGATCTTGCCGCTGAACGGGTCGGCCACGGTCTTGAACACGTAGGCCAGCGTGTTCGCGCCGCCCACCTCCGGGACGTTTCGGGCCCGCGCAGGCGACGGCAGGCCCTCGACCACCAGGTCGAGCAGGCCGTGCGCCCCGATGTTGCGGGTCGCAGCTCCGCACCCCACGGGAAAGAGCTCGCCCTCGGTGACCAGGTTCTTGAGTGCCGCGGCCATCTCCTCGCGGCTGATCTCGTCGCCCTCCAGGTAGCGCTCCATGAGCTCGTCGGAGGTCTCGGAGACGATGTCCATGAGCTTGTCGTGATACTCGTCGGCCACGCCGCGCACGGCCTCGGGGATCTCGACCGCCTCGTCGTGCCCGGAGCCGTCGCCGCTGTGGTCGTAGGCCACCATGTGCACCAGGTCGACCACCCCGTGGAACTCATGCTCGCTGCCGATGGGGAGCTCGACCGCCACGCAGCGATCGGAGAGCTGCTCCTGCAGGCTCCGCAGGCTCGCGAAGAAGTCGGCCCGCTCGCGGTCCATCATGTTGACGAGGATCAGCCGGGCCAGGCCCAGCTCGTCGCAGCGGCGCCACACGCGCGCGGTGCCGACCTCGACGCCCGTGACCGCCGAGACCGTCACGATCGCGCCCTCGACCACCCTCAGCGTCGAGAGCACGTCGGCCTGGAAGCTGGGCTCGCCGGGCGTATCGATCAGGTTGATCGTCCGCCCCTCCCACTCGAGGTGGGTGATGGCGGCCGAGATCGACATCCCGCGCCGCTGCTCCTCCTCGTCGGTGTCGCACACGGTCGATCGTTCCGCGACCGAGCCGAGCCGGGTGGTCGTCCCCGACTCGTAGAGCAGCGACTCGACGAGGGACGTCTTGCCGGTGCCGCGGTGACCGATCACCGCAACGTTACGGATCTTGCCGGGCTCTTTCGCAGGCATGCAGAAACCCTCCAGCGAACTCGAAGTTGCACTCTGGGAACCACCACCCAGATTACCTCACCGGAGGGGGCAAACTCCCGTGCAATTTCGCCTTCAGGCGGAGAATCGCCTTGGTGTGCAGCTGCGAGACGCGCGATTCGGTGACTCCCAGCACGTCGCCGATCTCGCGCAGGGTGAGCTCCTCGTAGTAGTAGAGGGTGATCACCGTCTTCTCCCGCTCGGGCAGCTTGCCGATGGCGCTTGCCAGCGACTCGCGCACCTCGGTTCGGGTGAGCTCCGCCGACGGGTCGTCCGCATTGGGATCCTGCAGCGTGTCGATGAGCGACACGGTGTCGCCGCCGCTCGAGGAGATGGTCCAGAGCTCGTCGAGCGCCGCCACCGACGAGCGCGAGATCTGCGTCAGGCTGTCCTGGAACTCCTGATCGGTGATGTCGAGGTGCTTTGCGATCTCCTCGTCCGTGGGCGGCCGGTGCATGCGGTGCTCGAGCTCGACGATCGCGCGCTCGATCTCGCGGGCGCGGCTTCGCACCGAGCGCGGCACCCAGTCGAGCGAGCGCAGCTCGTCGATGATCGAGCCCTTGATGCGGCTGATCGCGTAGGTCTCGAACTTCGTGTCGCGGCCGGGATCGAAGCGCTCGATGGCGTTCATCAGGCCGAGCAGGCCGTAGGAGACGAGATCGCCCTCCTCGACGTGCGCGGGAAGCCCCGTGCCGAGGCGGCCGGCCACGTACTTCACGAGCGGCGCGTAGGTGAGGATCAGCCGGTCGCGCAGCCGGGGGTCGGCTGTGCGTTTGTACTCTTCCCAGATCGCGAGTGAGTTGTCGTCGGCCATCAGGCTCTCGGATGTGAAGAAGCGTGCGCAGCCCGCAGGTGGCGCACGCTCACGTGGGTGTAAACCTGGGTGGTCGAGACAGACGCATGACCCAGAAGCTCCTGAATACTACGGAGATCGGCTCCACCTTCGAGCAGGTGGGTGGCGTAGGTGTGGCGCAGGGCGTGCGGCGAGCGATGGGCGAGTCCCGTGGCCGCGAGCCTGCGTGAGAGCGCGCGGCGCACGTCCGAGGGGCTGAGCGCCTTGCCGCGCACGCTCAGGAAGAGCTGCGCAGCGCCGCCGTCGCGGGCCAGCTTGGGCCGGCCGTCGCGCAGGTAGGAGCGAAGCGCCGTGATCACCTCGGCGCCCATCGGCAGCACGCGTTGCTTTCGGCCCTTCCCCTCCACCCGGATCGCTGCCTCGTAGAGGTCGACGTCAGAGACGCGCACGCTGCACACCTCGCCGGCGCGCACGCCGCACGAGTAGAGCAGCTCGAGCATGGCGTGATCGCGCAGCGCACGCGGGTCGTCGAGCGAGACCGGCTCGAGGACGAGCTCGGTCTCCACGCGCGAGAGCGTGGCGGGAAGCTTCTTGACCCGCTTCGGGCCGGGGATGACGGCGGCGGGGTCGAGCTCGGTGATCCCCCGGGAGAGGAGCCAGGCATGGGCGCTTCGCACGGCCGAGAGCTTACGCGCCGAGGTGGCCGGCGCGTACCTGAGCGTGCCGAGGTAGGCCGCATAGCGGCGAAGGAGCTTCACATCGACCTGCTCCACGTCGCTTCCGGCCGCTTTCAGCCACCGGTCGTACTGCCTGAGGTCGGTCGCGTAGGCGCGCACGGTGCTGGGCGAGGAGCCTGCGCCGCGCAACCACGTGAGGTAGCGCCCGAGCCGTTGATCGATGTCTGAGTCCGCCTGCATGTGCCGGGACGCTATTCGGCCCGGCGGGGCCGTGTCCTCTTGCCGAGAACCAGTCATCCCGGCCGTCGCCCGCCCCGCAGGCCGAGGTCACGCAGCGAGAGGTCGGCCATCCAGAGTCCGATAACGGCCGCGGCGACGGCAATCACCCACACGCCGTGGAGCCCGGCGGCGACGCCGATCCCGATCAGGCCCAGGGCCAGCAGGGCGAAGAGCGCTCCGCGGGCGTTGGGCCGAAACGGCGGGGTGGGCATTCGGAAACCGTAGCCCACCCCGCGTCCGATCCGGCGGGCCTAGAGGCCGGGGAGAATCGCGAACCGCTGCTGAATCTTGCCGTGCACGCCGGTGAAGTCGCCGCCGACGTAGATGCTGCCCTTGCCCGTCTTCAGCGCCCAGACGCCGAGCACGCCGGCGCTCGAGCTGATCTCGGGGTTCCACGACATGAGCGCGCCGCTGGGAGACAGCATGAAGAGCTTCTTCCGCGAGATGCGCTTGGACTTGCTGTACTCGCCCATCGCGACGTTCTTCGCAGGCGCGACGTTGTCGCCGTGCATGCCCCACACCGGGTAGTTGCCGACCGTGGTGACCGCCTGGACGTTGCCGTCGGTCTTGTAGTACCAGTTGAGCGTGCCGCCCTTGAGCGCGTAGGAGAGCGCGGTGCCTCCGGGGCCGGCCTCGGCTGCGTAGAGCGTGTCGTGGCAGAGCTGGAGATCGAGGATGTCGGCGGTGGGATGGCTCGCCCACTTCGTGAGCCGGCCTTGCTTGCGGCTGACTGCCGCGAGGTAGGCCGCCTTGGTGCCGTTGACCGACGTGAACTCGCCGCCTGCGATGACCCTGCCGCCGGGGCGATCGACGACGATGTCGCGCACCGACCCGTTGGCCGACGGGGCCCAGGAGGTGAGCTTGAACTGGCCCTTGATCAGCGCGAGCTTGGCGAGCTTGCCGCGCGACTTCCCGGCGACGCTCCCGAAGGAGCCGCCGAGGTAGAGCCCGCTGGGCGTCGCTGCGACCGCGCGCACCTGGCCGTTGACCTTCAGATCGCCGATGCGCGTGGCGAGGCGGCCGGTCTTCACCACGAACGCGGCGATGTTGTGACGGGCACGGCCGTTCACGCTCGAAAACTGTCCGCCGACGTAGAGGTACTTGCCGTTCGGGGAGGAGGCAAGCGCATAGACGCGGCCGTTGATGTTGGGCTTGAACGGCAGGAGGTTGCCACCCGGCGTCTCGGCCGCCAGATGGTTTCGCACCGCGCTTCGGCCGGAGTGGTTGGCCATCGACGTGAAGTTGCCGCCCAGGTAGACCCGCTTGCCGATCCGCACGATGTCATCGACGCGTCCCAGCTCCTTGTCGGAGTGCGACCAGTTGGGGGCGGTCACCTGCCAGGAGTTCTCGGCGGATGCAGCCACGCTGGGAACGACGGAGGCTGCGCTGGCGGTACCGGCGAGAACGCTGAGCGCCGCCGTGGCGGCAACGATCGGCCCGGCAAGCTTCACGGATGCGTGCATAGGGGTCTAGACCTCTCTCGGGAGCGGAACGGTGGAGCACGTCGCCTGGGTGTGCCAGGCGAGGTGACAGTACTGACCCCATCGGCCCGATTCCGCCGGATCTTGCGCCTTTGACGTAACTGTTTACGGAGGCTTTACGTCCTCCTGGTGAATTTGCCGCAAAGAGCGGGATTCCAACCCGCTACCTTGTGGCCGTGAGCACTCGTCCGATACCGCGGTATGCCTGCGCGGGAGCCGCCTCGGCAGCAGTCTGGGCGCTGGCCGAGATCCCGCTCTCGAGGGCACTTGGAACGGGGTTCACCGATGTGGGCCTGCTGGCGCGCCAGAGCCGGCTCCCGGGCCGCGCGGGCACGGCGGCGGGGCTGGCTGCCCACATCGCGAATGGCGCGCTCTTCGGGGCGGGATTTGCGCTTGCCGGGGGCCGGGGAGCCGCGCAGGGGCTTGCCGCGGCCGAGCTCGAGGGAACGCTCCTCTGGCCGCTGGTCGCGGTGATCGACCGCGAGCACTTCACCAAGCGCGTGTTCGCGCAGGAGGTGGTCACGCACGCGCTCTTCGGCATCGTGCTGGGGTTCGTGGGACGGGCGACGTCCTCCCCGGCGTGCGACACTCCGGCCTGATGCCGACCTCCCCCACGCCGCCAGCCTCGCCGCTGCCCGACGCCGCGACGCTTCTCCGTAGCCGCCCGTACCTGGTGATCCTCGCGCTGGGGGCGATGATCGGCGTCCCGATCGCGGCCATCGCCTACTTCTTCCTGAAGGCGGTCGGCGAGGTGCAGACGTACGTCTTCACGACGCTGCCGGGCGACCTGGGGTTCGACACGGTGCCCGGCTGGTGGCCCATCCCGCCGCTCGTCCTGGCCGGCATCCTGGTTGCTCTCTCACTCACCTACCTTCGCGGCACCGGCGGCCACAAGCCCGCCGAGGGCTTCAAGGCGGCCGGCGGCGTGAACCCGGCGGATCTGCCCGGGATCGTCGTGGCGGCCTTCGTCACGCTCAGCCTGGGCGTGGTGCTCGGCCCTGAGGCGCCGCTGATCGCGCTGGGCGGCGGCCTCGGCGTGCTCTTCCTGCACCTGCTGAAGCGCGACGCGCCGGAGGCAGCCGCCCTCGTGCTGGGCGCAGCCGGGAGCTTCGCCGCGGTCTCCACGCTTCTGGGCTCGCCCATCGTCGGTGCGTTCCTGCTCATGGAGGCCGCGGGCCTCGCAGGCCCCATGATGGGCGTCGTCCTGATTCCCGGGCTGCTTGCGGCGGGCATCGGCACGCTCATCTTCGTCGGCCTCGACAACCTCACCGGCTACGGCACGTTCTCGCTGCAGGTGAGCGGGATTCCGGCGTTCACGTCGCCGACGGTCGGGGAGTTCGCGTGGGCCGTCGCCATCGGCCTGCTGGCAGCTGTCGTCGGCACGGCCATCCGCCGCGGGTCGCTCCGCCTGCAGCCCATCGTCGAGGCGAAGAAGATCGTCTACCTGCCGCTCGCCGGGCTCGGCATGGGCGTGCTGGTGTGGATCTACACCGCCTCGACCAACCACCTCTCCTCCGACGTGCTCTTCTCGGGTCAGGATGCGCTGCCGGGGCTCATCCACGAGAGCGCCGAGTACACCGTCGGGGCCCTCATCCTGCTGGTCGTCTGCAAGGGCGCGGCCTACACGCTCGCGCTCTCGGGCTTCCGCGGCGGCCCCGTGTTTCCGGGCATGTTCATCGGCGCGGCGGGCGGTATGGCGCTCTCCCACCTGCCGGGCCTCCCGATGATCGCCGGGGTGGCGATGGGCATGGGCGCGATGACCGCGGTGATGCTCGGGCTGCCGCTCACGTCGGTGCTGCTCGCGTCGCTGTTCCTGAGCGCGGACGGCCTCTCGCTGGAGCCGCTCATCATCGTGGCCACCGTGGTCGGCTACGTGGCGGCGGCGCACTTCACGCCGGTCGCGCCCGCGCCGGCGCCGGCCCCGCGAGCAGCGGCTGCGAACGCCGCTCCCGCCTGACCACCCGGCTGGTAACCTCGCCGGGATGGCTCCGACCGACTGGGTGCAATGGCACGAGCGCTACCGCGACGCCGAGGGCGCACTCACCCGTCGGCTCGCCCTGGTGCAGGGCCTGATCGAGGAGGTGCTCGATGCCCACGAGGGCGCACCCGTCCGCGTGCTCAGCCTGTGCTCGGGCGACGGGCGCGACGTCCTGGGCGTGCTGGCCGCCCGAAAGGGCCGCGACCGCGTGAGCGGCCGCCTGATCGAGCTCGACCCCGACATCGCCGACGCGGCGATGGACGCGGTCGCCGACGGGGGCGTCACGGGCATCAGCGTCCTGAACGCCGATGCCTCGCGGACGCAGTCGTTCGCCGGCGCCGTGCCCGCCGACCTCGTGCTGCTCTGCGGCATCTTCGGCAACATCTCGAACGCCGATGTCGAGCGGACGATCACCGCGCTTCCCATGCTGGTCTCGCCGGGCGCACACGTGATCTGGACGCGCCATCCGCGGCCACCCGACCTGACGCCGGCACTCCGGGGCTGGTTTGCGGGCACGGGGTTCGCCGAGCTCGCGTTCGAGGCGGATCCCGACGGCGCCTACGCGGTGGGGCTGCAGCGTTTCGACGGCGTGCCGCAACGCCTCGAGCCCGGCAACCGGCTCTTCACGTTCCTGCGCTGATCTATCCCATGGATGTAGAGCATGTCTAGCCGTTCACGACATCTGCGCGCCCAGACGGGCGAGGAGCAGCGGGCGAGCTGGCTCGAGCTCTTCTTCGACCTGGTCTTCGTCTTTGCGGTCACGCAGCTCAGCCACCTGCTGCTCCACCACCTCACCCTCCACGGTGCCGCGCAGACGCTCTTCCTGCTGCTGGTCGTTTGGTGGGCGTGGATCTACACGACGTGGATGACCAACTGGTTCGACCCGGAGTCGGTGCCGGTGCGCATCGTGCTCCTGGTGGTCATGGCGGCGGGGCTGATGATGGCCGTGGCGATCCCCGAGGCGTTCGGCCGGCTGGCGATCCTGTTCGCCTGCTCGTACGTGTTGCTGCAGCTGGTGCGAAACAGCTTCAACGTGTACGCCTCACCGCCTGACAGCGAGTTCGGAAACCTCTACCGCCGGATCCTCATCTGGAGCGCGGTCGCCGCGGTCTTCTGGGTCGCCGGCGGTCTGGCGCCCTCGGGCTGGCGCACGGTGCTCTGGGTGGCGGCGCTCGTCATCGACTACACCGGGCCGTCGGTGGGCTACTGGACGCCGCGTCTTGGCCGGTCGAAGACCACCGACTGGCGGGTCGAGACGAACCACTTCGGCGAGCGGTTCCAGCTCTTCGTCATCATCGCCCTGGGCGAGTCCATCGTCGTGACCGGCGCTACCGCCTCCGCCTCGACCCTCGATCTCGCGATCGGCACCTCGCTGATGGTCTCGTTCGGCATCTCCGCCGCGCTCTGGTGGCTCTACTTCGACGAGGTCGGGTGGCGGGCGCAGCGCCTGCTCTCGCGCACCGACGACAGCGGGCGGCTCGCACGCGACGCCTATACCTACCTGCACATCCCCATCGTCGCGGGCATCATCGCGGTGGCGGTGGCCGACGAGGTGGTCATCGCCCACCCGGGCAGCACGCCGTCTGCGGCCGAGATCGCAGTGATCCTCGGCGGCCCCGTGCTCTACCTGCTCGGCCACACGGTGTTCCGGCTGCGGATGATCGGCAACGTGAGCCCGAAGCGCCTGATCGCCATCGCCGTGCTCATCGCGCTGACCCCGCTTGCGGCCGTGATCCCCTCGCTCGCGCTCGCGGCGTGCGTGCTTCTCGTGCTCGTCGTGCTCTCGGCGTCCGAGACGCGAAACCGGCTGGCGTCGGCCTAGACGTCATCCCCTCACTGTAGAGGCCGCCGCCCAGGACGGCCGCACGGCGCGCTGGTACGGCGGCAGGATGAAGGGCGGCCGTGGTGCCTGGGAGAAGTCGAAGTCGGCCGCGAGATCGCCCAGCTGCGGCTCGTTCTCGCGCACGTCGGGGCGCGAGTCCGGCCGGCCGTCAGTGCTGGGGTCGATGCGCGCCCCGCCCAGGAAATCGTCCTCGATGAACTTGAGGTATGCGTCGAAGCTGAGCGTCTGATGATCCACGACCCCGGCCCTCGCATACGGGCTGATGACCATCGCGGGCACGCGGATGCCGTACCCGGCGCTATCGACCGCGGGCGGGACGACGTGGTCGTAGAAGCCGCCCCAGTCGTCCCAGGCCAGGAAGATCGCCGTGCTCTTCCAGTCGGGGCCGCGCATCACTGCGTCGATGAGGCGCGTCACCCAGGCCTGGCCGCGCGCGATGGATGCGGGCGGATGCTCGCTGTCGCCGTAGCTCGGCACGACCCAGCTCACCTTCGCCAGACGGCCACGGCGCGCAGCGACGAAGAACCGTGACGAGTCCTGCACGTCGGCGATCTGGTGGTCGGCGCGCACGTCGCCGAACCTCGGCAGCGGGTTCCAGATGCCGGGCGTGGTCGCCGACTGCGGGACGAACGGGCAGTTCATCCGGTCGTTGGTGCAATCGGGGTCGTACCCCTTCTCGACGTAGTAGCGCCAGCTCACGTGGTGGCGGTGCATGAGATAGGTCAGATCGGTCCAGGGGTACCGCTTCTGGCTCGCCGCCGAGATGTTCTGGCTGTTGCGGATCCACGGCGCGCAGCTCATCGGGTTGCGGGCGCTACGGCAGTCCGCCGCCCACCCCGACACCATGAACATGTGCGCGGGCTCGCTCCAGCCGAGCGTCGATGCGAACATGTGGTCATTCAGCACGAAGTGGTGGGCGAGCGCCCAGTAGTTGGGTATCTGGCGCCAGTCGTGGTAGCCCATCACGTCGGGATGGGCCGTGCTCACGGCGCACGACGGGTCGAGGACGTGCTTCAGGCAGCCCACCGTCCTGGCCTCGACCGCCGCGGTCACGAAGCCGTCCATCCGGCCGCGATCGATGTCCTCGTGGGAGCTGGTGAAGTCGTGCGGGCCGCCGACGTTTCGCACCGAGGGGTCGTAGTAGGGGCGCACGCAGCGCCGGGTGCGGGGATCGGGCACGCACACCGTGGGCACGCCGTTTCGCATCGGGATGCCGTCTGCGCCGGGATAGGTGCCGAAGTAGGAGTCGAACGACCGGTTCTCCTGCATGATCACCACGACGTGCTTGATCTTGTGGATCCCGGCCGGGATCACGTCGGGCGCAGGCGCCGTGGCGGCATTCCCGCACCCCGCCGCGAGGACCACGACGGACGCCGCGCAGCAGACCAGCCCCATGCGTCCCACGCTCCGACCCTAGCCACGCAGGGGGCACGGCGGTGTGACGGCGATCGACGTTCCAATCCGGCTCTCATGCAGCTGGCGGCGCGGTACGATGAGCGCATGGGAGATCGTCTGCGCAAAGCCCGGGTGCCGATCGCGCTCGGGGGGCTCGCGGTGGCCGTCGAGGCCGTTGCGCTGAAGCGCCGCAGCGGGCGGATCGCCGGCAACGTCGTGGTGCGTTGCCAGGAGGGCCACCTCTTCACCACCATCTGGATCCCGGGCGCCTCCGTCAAGTCGCTGAGGTTCGCAGCGTGGCGGTTCCAGCGCTGTCCGGTTGGGCACCACTGGTCGGTCGTGACGCCCGTCAGGGCGAGCGATCTCGCGCCAGAGGCGCGCGAGCTCGCCGCCGCGACGACTGACGTCCGGGTGCCGTGACGGCGATGCGGGTGATCTTCGTGACCGGGATGTCGGGCACCGGCAAATCTGCGAGCCTCGACGCGCTCGCGGGCCGCGGGTACCGGGTCGTCGATACCGACCGGGGTGACTGGATTACCGAGGACGAGACCGGTGAGCGGCTGTGGCGCGAGGACAGGATCGAGGCGCTCCTCTCCGAGCACGGCGACGGCCCGATGTTCGTCTCGGGCTGCGTCATGAACCAGGGGAAGTTCTACGACCGCTTCCACCGCGTCGTGCTGCTGAGCGCCCCGGTGGAGGTCATCCTCGCCCGGGTTGCGACGCGCGAGACCAACACCTTTGGCAAGACCGAGGCCGAGCGTGCCAGGATCGCGAGCGACCTCGGCGAGTTCGAGCCGCGGCTGCGGGCCGGAGCCGACACCGAGATCGACACCCGCGCGTCCGTCGATGAGGTGGCCGACATGCTCGAGTCCCTCGCCGCCGCCTGACTCACAGGGTTATCACACCAGGGAAGATAGTATCGGTCGGGCAATGGCGCATCGCATCACCGATCCCCCGCCCGGCACGGACACGTGGGTGGAGTTCTGCGTCGAGTGCCGCAAGCCGACGGTGCACTTCGAGGACAGGCTGGAGCGGCCGGTGACGCCCGGTGGAAGCGTCGGGGTGTTCTTCGTCCCGCGCTGCTCAGGGCTGGAGCCGCAGGTCGCCGATCGTGAGTGATCCGTCACCGGATCCGGCCCGCGCCGGCGGATCGTCCAGGAAGTCGGCCGTCGGGATGTAGAAGAGCGCGCCGGTGACGGCCGTCGAGAAGTCGAGGATGCGGTCGGTGGTGCCGGGGGGCTTGCCGATGAACATGTTCTCGAGCATCAGCTCGATGACCGCCGGGTCGTTCCCGTAGCCGGCGAAGTAGGTGCCGAACTCCCCCGCCCCCACCCGGCCGAACGGCATGTTGTAGCGCATGATCTGGCGCTCCTCGCCGTCGGCGCCGACGATGGTGTTGAGCGCGACGTGCGAGTCGGCCGGCTTCACGTCGTCGGGGAGCTCGACGTCGTTCAGCTTGGTGCGCCCGACAGCCCGTTCCTGCTGCTCGACGCTCAGGGCGTTCCACGTCTCGAGGTCGTGGAGGTACTTCTGGACGATGATGTAGCTGCCGCCGGCGAACTGCGGATCGTCGTCGCCGATGATGACCGCCGCGAGGGCGGCCTGCCCGCCGGGGTTCTCGGTGCCGTCCACGAATCCCAGCAGGTCGCGCTGGTCGAACGACCGGAAGCCGTGCACCTCGTCGACCACCCGTGCGGCTCCCCTGAGCCTGTCCATGAGGAGCTGGGCGAGCTCGAAGCACATGTCGAGCCGGTGGGCGCGGATGTGGAAGAAGAGATCACCCGGCGTGGCGGGCGCCGTGTGCCGGGCGCCTGCGAGCTCGCGAAACGGATGAAGGCCGGGAGGGCGCGGCACGCCGAAGAGCCTGTCCCACGCCGAGGCGCCGATCCCGGCCACGCACGTGAGCGCACCCTCCGGGATGCGGAAGCCGACCGACCGCGTGAGGCCCGCCACGTCGGGCAGCACCTCGAGCACCGCCGGCTCGCCGCCCGGATCGATGGTGAGGGTCAGGAAGATCGCTGCCTCGGTGAGAGGCGTGAGGATCGATTGGGGCTCGGCGTCCGGCATTGCGGCAGTCTAGGCGCTCACCGGAGCGATTTCAGCCTCGATGAGAACCACGAGCGACGACGACGTGTCATAGTGACCATCATGCGTCGGATTGCCCTCGTGCTGGCACTCGCTTTCGCTGGAGTTGTGGTCGCCGTGTACCTCGGCGGCCGTGGATCGAACTCGCCCACGTCCGCGATCAACCTGGTTGCTCAGGAGTCTCCGAACACTGGTGTTGTCGCGGATCTCCGCTGGAAGGCAACGCGGCACCTCTCGCTCACCTGCGGCGCCACGCCCGCTGCCGCCGGTTCGACGCCCGCAGAGGCGCGGGACGTCTGTCACGCGGTGGCGTACTACTCACACCACGTGCCGACCAGGCCGTGCGTGCCTATAGGCCCGATTCCGCAGTACCGGCGGGTCTTGATCACCGGGTCGCTCGACGGCCAACCGTTGCATCTCGCGATGGGGCTCGTCTGCAACCCGCCACCCGCGCTCGGTCACGCCACCGACGCGATCTATAGCGCAGCGTTTCGGTGAGCCGATCGGGGATCTGACGGCAGAACGGCACAGGGGTGGAAGGACTCGAACCCTCGACCTACGGTTTTGGAGACCGCCGCTCTACCAACTGAGCTACACCCCTCGGCGCGGCGCAGTTTACCAACCGGAGTCAGGAAGCCCGCTGGCTGACGTGCGCGCCAGGGTACTTCGCGAAGAACCTGCGCTCGTCGCGGGCGATCTCTGCGCGAATCCAGCGCGCGAGCTCCGGCTGGGTCGTATCCACGGTCTGGGAGAGGCCGTGCCGGATCTTCGACGCCGGCACGAGCACCGGCGGGCACCCGGCCTGGCGCAGGCGGAGCAGCAGATCGGTGTCCTGGAACCACACGCTGAAGCGGGGATCGAAGAACTCGCCGGGATGCACCTCGAACTGCCTGAGCGCGCTTCGCGAGAGCGCAAAGCACCACGCCGCGAAGTCGGTGCGCATCGCACCCTCGATCGTATGCGGAAACGTCACTGCGGCACCCGTCTCGAGGCCCGCGCGAAGCGGCGGCCACCAGCCCGGCAGCGGCTCGACGTCGTCGTTCATCACCACCAGATGGCGTCCGTTCGCCGCTCGCAGCCCGGCATTCACGGGTGCCGTGAACCCCTGGGGCGAGGAGCCGTTGTCCATGACGATGACCTCGTGGGTCTCGGGCGTCGTCGCAGCGATCGCCCGAAGGCACCTGCGCACCCGGTCGCCGGCGCCGTGGAGGGTGGGAATCACGATGCTGAGCTCCGGCCGCGTGGCCGGATCGTGCCGCGGCGGGCCCGGCTGCCACGGCGCCGGGTCAACCACGCTTCCCGCCACCGTACCGACCGCGCCCGCGGGCGCGAGATCGGCGCAGAGCGCGGCGATCGCAACATGGTCTCCGACAGGGGCAAAGCCACCGACACGATCGAAGTCGGAGCGCCGAAGCGCAACTGCAAGGCTCTCGGATGGATGCGTCGAGGTCGGGCCCAGCGTCGCGCTGGTGGCGGCAACCGTCCCCGGCCGGTCGAGCTCGGCTGCGAGAGCAACCAGCCACTGCGGCGCAACACGCCCGGCGTCGCGCAGGAACACCAGCATGTCGCCCTCGGCAGCACGCGAGCCGGCGTTCGCGGCGGCCGCAAACCCGCCGCGGCTCCCCGTCCGCACCGACCTGACATCGCCCGCGAGCCGCTCGAGCAGATGCTCGAGGCCCGGAGCGGAGTCGTCCACGACGATGATCTCGTGGGCCGGCGACTCATCGAGCGCGGCGAGCGAGATGAAGCACTGCCACGCGCGGTCAAGGTCGCCGGCGATGGGCACGATCACCGAGATCGTCATCCGGCGTCCGGCCTCGGCGCCAGCCGCCGGGCGGGGTTTCCGGCCCAGACCTCGCCGGCGGGCACGTGGCTGACAACGACCGCCCCGGCGCCCAGGCGGGCGCCGTCGCCGATGGTGATGTACGGGCGGATCGCGGCCCCCACTCCGATCCGCACGCCGTTTCCGATGGTGCAGTGCCCCGCGATCACGGTCATGACGGCGATCTCGCAGTCGTCGCCGATCTCGCAGTCGTGGCCGACGTGCACCTTCTTCATGAGCCACGTGCGGCGCCCCACCCGTGTCGCACGCGCGACGCCTGCATCTACTGTGGCGAACGCTTCGATCCTGGCGTCAGGTGCGATCTCGGGTGGAATTCCCGGGCCGTCGAAGCCGCGCATCTCCGGCGGCTCGCCGATCAGCGCGTGAGGGGAGATCATGTTTCCGCTCCTCCCACCAGCGAGTGGATGCGATCGATCGCGACGCCGTCCATCGGATTGTGGGCGAGGGCGGCCACGAGGTCGCACGCCGCCAGCTCGACCGCGCCGCGCGCGGCGTGGCGGTCTGCCGAGGCGATCCGGCCGCGGGCGGCGGCCTCGCGCTCGGGCCCCACCGGCAGCACCAGCTCGATTGGCTCGTCCAGCTCGCGCGAGACGTGCCGGGCCAGCTGGATGAGCGCGTTGTATCCGGCCAGGAGCTCGCCGGGAGTGACCGCGCCCGGCGCCATCGACGTGAGCATGTAGCGCCGAAACGGCAGCTCCGCGCGCACGATCTGCTGCAGCTTGGTGCCCTGTGATCCGAGATTCATGTTGTCGCCGTGGCGGCGGTAGCGGTAGAGCGGCTCGCGGATGAGCCCGATCCGGGCGACCTGTGCCACGTGAAACGCAATCCACCAGTCCTCCCACGCCGCCACGTGCTCGACGATGGGAAAGAACCGGTCGAGGAGCGACGCGCGCACCATCGAGGGGCCGCCCGAGACGACGTTTCGCTGCAGCAGCAACGGCAGGATGTGCCCATCGACCGCCGGCACGCCGAACGCACCGAGAAACGACGGGTGGACGATGATGCCGCGCGCGTCCACCACCTCCATGTCGCTGTGCACCAGGCCCACCTCCGGATGATCGGCCAGATAGGCCACCTGGCGCCCGGTCTTCTGCGGCATCCACACGTCATCGGCGGAGAGAAATGCGATGAGCTCGCCCGACGCCTCGGAGAGGCCGCGGTTGATGGTCGAGAGGAGCCCGCCGTTGGACTTTCGGATGTACCGGATGCGGTCGCCGTAGCGCGCCGCCACCTCGGGCGTGTCGTCGGTGGATCCGTCGTCGACGACGATCACCTCGAGCAGATCATCGGGGTAGGACTGGGCCAGCACGCTCTCGAGCGCCGCGCCGAGGAAGCGCCCGTAGTTGTGCGCCGCGACGATGCAGGTGACGGCCGGCGGGCTCACGCAGCGTGCTGCAACGGCGCGGAGTAGCCGCCGAATGCGTCGTGGGGGCCCTGCACGCGCTCGAGCACGCCCGACATCGCCGAGAGCTGCTCGCAGGCTGCGTGCCGCGGCTCGGCGAACCGGTCGCCGCGGCGCGGCGGGCGCAGATCCACCGAGCGGTGCGGGTAGAGCGCCGTCGCAACCTCCGGGATGAACCGCTCGCTGCCGGGATTGATGGTGTAGCGGCCGTGCGGCGCGATCGCCGTCCAGAGGATGAGCGCCGTCGCCTCCGCGAGGGTGATGAAGAACCGCGTGCACGCGGTGACCGGCAGCGGCGCGGAGACGGGGAGCGAGTCCCAGATCTCGAAGACGTTTCCGGCTGTCTCGATCACGTTGTAGAAGCGCGCGACGTTCCCGCCGGCCGAGAGCGTCAGCCGCTCGGCGAGGAGCTTGCTCGCGCCGTATGCCGTCTCGGGATCGCATGCCTTGCAGGTGCTCGCAGTCACGATCCTGGCTCCGTAAGCGGCCGCGGCTGCGACCATGTTGGCGGTGCCGACGGCGTTCACGGCGACCACGGTGAGCGGGTCGAGCTCGCCCTCCGGCGCGTGCTTGGCACCTGCCAGATGGATCACCACCGTGGGGCGAAACGGCTGGAATGACGCCTTGACGGAGCTGATGGAGCCGACGTCGAGCTCGTCGATGTCGGTCGCAAGCACGGCGCCGCCGGCAGCGGTGAGGATCCGGTTGACCTCGGTGCCGATGCTCCCCGCCGCTCCGGTGATGAGGACGCGCTCGCCTGCCAGCCGCGCGACCGGGTCGGTGATGTCGAGCGGCCGCGGCGGGCGGCCGAGCACCGCTTCGAGGTCGGCGGTGAACCACGGGGAGGGAATCTGGAGGGACACGACGCGCAGATAGTCGGCGGAGCCGGGGCCATCTTGAGGTCAGGCGGTAGCTGCCCGGCGCATCGCAGCCACCCGCCCGCCCGCATCGCGCGCCACCCAGCCCTCGATCTCGAGCCGGGTGACGGCCGCCGCGACGTCGGCCGCCGTCATTCCCAGCCGGTCGCAGAGCACGTCTGGATAGAGCGGCTCCCGGGCGATCTCGGCCATCACCGGGGCGAGCGCCTCGGGCACGGCCGCGGCGCGCTCCCGGTCGTGCTCGATCCCGAGCCATCCGGCCAGGTCGGCGGTGTTCTCGATGAGGCCCGCGCCCATCTTGATGAGGCCGTTGGTGCCCGCGGCTCCCGCAGCAGCGGGCGAGCCGGGCACGGCGAGCACGTCGCGGCCCAGGTCGAGCGCCTGGTCGGCGGTGATCGAGGGCGCCGCTTCGGCTGCGCGCCTCGATCACCAGAAGCGTCTGGGAGAGCGCGGCGATGATCCTGTTCCGGGCCGGGAAGCGCCACGGTGCAGGCGTCACGCCCGGCGGGTACTCCGACACGATGAGACCGTTCTCGGCCACGCGCTGGAAGAGCCGGGCGTTGGTGCGCGGGTAGACCACGTCAACGCCGCACCCGAGCACCGCGTAGGTGGGCCCGCCGCCGTTGAGCGCCCCGGCATGGGCCGCTGCATCGATGCCGAGGGCGATCCCGCTCACGACCGGCACGCCGCGCCCGGCCGCGAACTCTGCGAGCTCGCGCGTGATGACCAGCCCGTGGTCGCTGGGGTGCCGCGAGCCGACGATCGAGATCTGTACCGGGGCGGCGTCGAGCGAAGGGCCGCTCCCGCGCGTGAAGACGGCCACCGGCGGATCGGCCAGCTGGGAGAGCACCGCCGGATAGCCCGGCTCGCCGAATCCGTGACAGCTGATGCCCCGCTCGGCCAGCTCGGCCCGATAGGCGGCGACGTCGAGCGAGCGCGTCTTCTGAAGCGCGGCGACGAACTCGTCGGGCACGCCCATCCGCTTGAGCCGGTCGGGCGGCGCCGACGCAAGCGCCCGGCACCCGCCGGCCCGCCGGGCGAGGCGCGCAGGCTCGACCGACGCGGCGGCGCCCGCGATCGCCAGGCGGATGCCCGCGTCGCCGCTCATGCCGCCGCCTGGTATGAGAGGGCCTCGGCCATATGGTCGGCCTCGACGACATCCGTCCCGGCGAGCGCCGCGATGCTCGCGGCGACGGATCGTGAGCGGTCGGACGCGCGGCCCGAGAGCCGGCCGACCTGCACGGCGCGCGCGAGCAGCCCCGCGGCGTCGTCGCTGAGTGCCGCGACCGTGCCTGCGGCCAGCTCGCGTGCCTGCTCCACCCGGGCAGCGACCGCGGCCGACGCCTCGCCGGCCGGGCCGTGGGCCTCGATCCGCGGCGCGTCCACTCGCAGGTCGAACCGGTCGAGGAGCGGGCCGCTGACCCGCGCGCGGTAGGCCGCGAGACGCTGCTGGGGGCACGAGCACTCCCGCTCGGGATCGCCGTGATACCCGCAGGGGCACGGGTTCATCGCAGCGACGGTGATGCAGCGGGCCGGCATCACGACCCTGCCCCACGCCCGGGCGATCTCCACCCGCCCCTCCTCGAGCGGGACGCGCAGCGCCTCGAGCGCCGGCCGTGAGAACTCCGGCAGCTCGTCCAGGAAGAGCACGCCACGGTGCGCCAGCGCCACCTCGCCGGGGCGCAGGCTCGCGCCGCCCACCAGCGCCGCAGACGACGCGCTGTGGTGCGGGGCGCGAAACGGGCGGCGGTCGGTGTGCACGCCGGGCGCAAGCAGGCCGGCCGCGGAGTGGATCCGCGAGATCTCGAGCATCTCTGCCGTGCTGGGCGCCGTCAGGATGCCGCCGAGGCGGCGGGCGAGCAGGGTCTTGCCCGATCCCGGGGGCCCCGACATGAGCAGGTTGTGATCGCCGACGGCCGCGATCTCGAGCGCCCGCCGGGCACGGGCCTGCCCGCGCACGTCGCCCAGATCGGGCCAGCCCGGGCCGGGCACGGTGCGAAGCGGAGGAAGCGGCGCAGGCTCGCACTTGCCCCAAAGGATGTCGACCGCCTCGTTCAGCGTACGAGCGGCCATCACCGGGACGCCCGAGACGAGCGCGGCCTCAGCGGCGTTCTCCGGCGCCATGAGGAGCCCTTCGACTCCTGTCCCCGCGAGGCTGTGGGCAACGGCCAGAGCGCCTCTCACGGGCCGCAGGCTGCCGTCGAGCCCGACCTCGGCCACCGCTGCGATGGCGGCGACCCTGTCGCGCGGCGCCTGCCGGGAGGCGGCCAGCACCGCCAGCGCGATCGCGAGATCGAACCCGGCGCCCTCCTTGCGCTCCTGGGCCGGAGCGAGATTCACCACGAGCCGGCCGGACGGGAACTCGAACCGGGCGGACATGACGCCGCTTCGGACGCGCTCGCGAGCCTCCTGCACCGCCCGGTCGGCGAGCCCGACGATCTTGAACGACGACGTGCCCTTGTACGTGTGTGCCTCGACCTCGACGCGCCGGGCGTCGAGGCCCGCGAGCCAGAATGTCTGTGTGCGAGAGATCATGCCGGGGAGTCTTGACCAGCACCCTCGCGCGTGTCAGTCACGAGCCGTGCCGAGAGTGTCAGAAGACGATGCCCGGCAGATGGCGAAGCCGCCAGCCGTCGATCGTGATCACGTCGATGCGCAGCTCGCGGGCCTCGGGATGGCGCTCGAGCAGCATCTGGGCCGCGGCGGAGAGCCGCCTCGCCTTGAACTCATCGATGGCGTCGAGCGCCGTCCCGCGGCCGTCATGGCGCCGGGCTTTCACCTCGCACACCACGAGCACGCCCCGGCGCATCGCGACGATGTCCACCTCGCGGCCGCCGACGCGCAGGTTGCGCGCGACGATCCGGTAGCCCTTGAGCCGCAGCCACGTCGCCGCCACGCGCTCGCCGAGCCGGCCGAGCTCAGCCGGCGATATCGAGGCCCAGCTGCTCATACGCCATCGATGCGAAGGAGCGCCGGTGAAGCGGGGTGGTGCCGTGCGTGCGCACCGCGAGGGTGTGCTCGGGGGTGATGTAGCCCACGTGGGACTCGAAGCCGTACTGGGGGAAGCTCTCGGCCATGCGGTGCATGAACCGGTCGCGGGTGACCTTGGCGATGATCGACGCCGCCGCGATGGCGGCGCTCGTGCCGTCGCCGCGCACCACGTGGCGATGCGGGAACTCGTCCGTGGCCAGCCGGAAGCCGTCGGTGAGGCAGATCTCGGGCACCGGATCGAGCCCGCGGAGCGCCCGCTCGAGCGCATGGAGGTTCGACCGGTGCAGCCCGCGCCGGTCGATGTCCGACGCCGGCACGACCACCACGCAGACCTGGCTGGCACACTCCATGACCGCCGCGTAGAGCTCCTCGCGCCGTGCCGAGGTGTGCTGCTTGGAGTCGTTCAGCTGATAGAGCGGCTTTGCCCGCGGCCCGGTGAGCCGCGCCGTGTCGAGGCACACGGCCGCTGCCACGAGCGGCCCTGCCAGGCAGCCGCGGCCGGCCTCATCGGCACCTCCCACGAACCGTACGCCCAGCGCGCGGTCGTGTTTGAGAAGGCGCGATCCGGGTCGCACCAGCCGCCGTGTCGCCGTCGCAGTCATCCCGTCAACGGTATCGCGGATTCCGGACGCAAAGCTGTGTCAACGTGTCGTCAAAGCGTGCCGAGCCGGTTGAGCGGCCAGACGAGGACGAACGCCTTGCCGATGATGTTCCTGGCCGGGAGCATCCCCCACACGCGGCTGTCGTCAGAGTTGCCGCGGTTGTCGCCCATGACGAAGTAGTCGCCCTTCGGCACGTGGTAGGGCCCCGACGTGGTGCGCGAGAACGGATCATGGTTGACGTAGGGCTCGTGCAGCGTGAAGCACGCCGCCCCCGAGGCCGGGCAGATCGAGACGAGCCCCAGCTTGATGCGCACCGTGTCGCCGGGCAGGCCGATGATGCGCTTGATGAAGTTCACGCTGGCCTCGGACGATCCCCTGGCAGCGACATCGCCGTGGCCGGGCGGGTGGAACACCACCACGTCGCCGCGCCGCGGCGGGTGCAGGTGGTAGATGAAGCGGTTCGCCAGCACCCGGTCGCCCGGCTGGAGCGTCGGCTCCATCGAGCCCGACGGGATCGAGTACGGCTTGACGACCCAGGACTGCACGGCGAACGCCAGCCCGAACGCGATCACGAGGATCAGCACGAGCTCGACGATGGGATTCATCGAGCTCCTGCCAGGCGCTGAGATCTCAGCCGCAGCCGCAGGCTCGGCGGGATCGTGCAGCACCGGAAGATCCGGTTGGGTGGAAGCCCCCACGTCGGGGCCGCCGGCCACTACCGAGACTTCTCGCGAACCCGTGCCGCTTTGCCGACCTTGCCACGCAGGTAGTACAGCTTGGCCCGGCTGACGTCACCGACCGCGGCAACGTCGATCTTGTCGATCTTCGGCGAGTGGAACGGGAACGTTCGCTCGACGCCCACGCCGAACGACTGCTTTCGCACCGTGAAGGTCTCGCGCACTCCGGCACCCTGGCGGGCGATACAGACACCCTCGAACACCTGGACGCGCTGGCGCTGACCCTCGATGACCTTGAAGTGCACGCGCACCGTGTCGCCCGCTTTGAACGCGGGGAGCTCGCGGAGCTGGCGGTCTTCGATATCTGAGATCAGCGTCATGACCGGGGCATGGTACCGGCTGTCCCCTGACCTCACAAATGAGAACCATCTCTCGCTCGCGACTGGGCCTCCCTCCAGGCCGCGACCCGGCCATGGTCGCCCGACAGGAGCACCGGGGGCACGCCCCAGCCCCGAAACGACTCCGGGCGGGTGTAGTGGGGATGCTCGGGGCGGCCGCCCATGCCCTCGGAGAACGAGTCGTTGTGGTGGCTCTCCTCCTTGCCGAGCGCGCCGGGCAGGCGCCGCGCGACCGCATCGATCACCACCATCGCCGCGAGCTCACCGCCCGAGAGCACGTACGGGCCGAGCGACAGCTCCTCCGTCGCGATGTGATCGTGGACGCGCTGATCGAAGCCCTCGTACCGGCCGCAGAGCAGCGCGATCTCACCGGCCGCGGCGTAGGACATGGCCACCGGCTCGGCAAACGGCCGGCCCACGGGAGCGAGCACCACGACGCGGCGCTCGCTGCGCACCTGCTCGATGGGGGCGTCGTACGCCGCCTCGAGCGCCGCGCAGACCACGTCCACGCGGATCACCATGCCCGCTCCCCCGCCGTAGGGCGGGTCGTCTACCTGGCGATATCCGCCGATGCCCTGGTCGCGCAGGTCGAACGTGCGCAGCTCGAGCTCGCCGGACTGCAGCACGTTTCGCAGCGGCCGGGCCTCGCGCAGCCAGTCGAACTGCTGCGGGAAGAGCGTGAACACGTCGATCCGAAGGCTCACAGGAAGTCCTCGCGCACCTCGATGCGCCGGGCCGGCAGATCGACGCTCTCCACCACGTCGGCCGCGAACGGCACCATCACGGGCTCGCCGTCCCCGGTGAGCTCGAGCACGTCGTTGGCGGGGTACGGGTGGACGGTCTGCACCGTCCCGAGGAGCTGCTCGCCCGCGAACACCCGGCAGCCGACGAGATCGATGTGGAAGTACTCGTCCTCGTCGGGCTCCGGGAGGCTCGCCGTGGGCACGCTCACGTCGATGCCCCGCAGCGCCTCGGCGCCCTCGCGGGTCGAGGCGATGTCGAGCCGCAGGATGGGTCGCTCGTCGGTGCCGCGGCGCTCCACGATCAGCGCCGGGCGGCCGTCGAGCGTGACGTGCGTGCCCTTCCTGAGCGGCACTGAGCCGCCGTGGCCCTCCAGCTTGAGCGCGCCGTCGAGGCCGTGGGGCCGGCCGACCCGGCCGACCACGATCTCCTGTGGCCGCCAGGGGCGGTCGCTACTCGGCGATCTCGACATGCACGCGACGGCCGGTGCGCACCGCCGCTGCCTTCACGATCGTCCGCAGGGCACGCGCGATGCGCCCCTGCTTCCCGATCACTTTGCCGAGGTCGTCCGGCGCCACGTGCAACGCGAGCACCAGCTCACCGGATTCCGACTCCGACTGCTCCACCCGCACCTGGTCGGGATGTGCGACCAGCTGACGTGCGAGATGGGCCAGCAATTCGTCCATGCGCCAGCCGGTTAGACGCCGGCGAGCTTGAGCAGCTTCGCCACAGTCTCGGTCGGCTGGGCACCATTGCTGATCCAATGGCGGGCGCGCTCTGTATCGATATCGATCAACGACGGATTTGGCTGCGGGTTATACCGGCCAATCGTCTCGAGCGTGCGCCCGTCGCGAGGATTTCGCGAGTCCGCGACCACCACTCGGTAGACCGGATTCTTCGTATTACCATGCCGCGCTAAGCGGATCTTGACAGCCACATTACCTCCGTTGCATTCCCGGAAACTGGGGCATCTTACCCTTTCCGACCTGTTTCATCATCCGCTGCACCTGTTTGAACTGCTGGAGCAGCTGATTCACCGACTGCACGTTGGTACCGCTGCCGGCTGCGATGCGGCGCCGGCGGGAGCCGTCGATGAGCTTGTGGTTGCGCCGCTCGGCCGCGGTCATCGAGAGGATGATGGCCTCGACCTGGTCGATCTGGCGCTCGTCCACCTTCATGTTCTTGATCTGGCGGCCGACGCCCGGAAGCATGCCGAGCAGGCCCGCCATGCCGCCGCCGGACGTCATCTTGCGCACCTGCTGGAGCTGCTTCAGGAAGTCGTCGAGGTTGAAGTCGTTCGAGCGGAGCTTGGCCTCCATGGCCGCGGCTTCCTTCTCGTCGAACTGCTCCTGGGCGCGCTCGATGAGGCCCATCACGTCGCCCATGCCGAGGATGCGCGAGGCCATCCGGTCGGGGTGGAACGGCTCGAGCTGATCGAGCTTCTCCCCCACCGACACGTACTTGATGGGCTTGCCGGTGACCGCGCGCACCGCGAGCGCCGCACCGCCGCGGGCATCGCCGTCGAGCTTGGTGAGGATCACGCCGTCGTAGTCCACGGCGTTGCCGAACTGCTGGGCGACGTTCACAGCGTCCTGGCCGGTCATCGAGTCGAGCACCAGCAGCACGTTGTGCGGTTTGATCGCCGCCTTCATGCGCACGAGCTCGTCCATGAGGTTCTCGTCGATGTGCAGCCGGCCGGCGGTGTCGACGATGACGACGTCGCGGCCCTGGGCCTTTGCCTGCTCGATGCCCCACACGGCGGTCTCGACCGGATCGGCGTCGGTGCCGCGGTCGAACACCGGCACCTGGAGCGACTTGCCGAGCGTCTGCAGCTGCTGGATGGCGGCGGGGCGGTAGACGTCGCAGGCAACCAGCGCCGGGGAGTTCTTGCCCTTGGCCAGGAGCCGCGCGAGCTTGCCGCTGGCGGTGGTCTTGCCGGAGCCCTGGAGGCCCGCCATCAGGATGACGGTGGGCGGGCGGTTGGAGAACGAGAGGCCGCTGCCGGCGCTTCCCATCAGCTCGGTGAGCTGCTCGTGCACGATCTTCACGACCTGCTGGCCGGGCGTGAGGCTCTCGAGCACCTCGGCGCCCATGGCGCGCTCCTTCACGCCGGCCACGAACTGCTTGACCACGGTGAAGTTGACGTCTGCCTCGAGCAGCGCCAGGCGGATCTCGCGCATTGCCGCGTCGATATCGCCCTCGCTGAGGCGGCCCTTGCCCTTGAGCCCGTCGAGCGTGGCGCCGAGGCGGTCTGAAAGTGAGTCGAACATGGTTAAATCGTAGACGGGGCGTCGAACAGCGCCCGCGCGAAGTCGCTGGGATCGAACGGGCGGAGGTCCTCCACGCTCTCCCCGACCCCGATCAGCTTGACGGGGATGCCCATCTCATGGGCGATCGCAACGGCGATGCCGCCCTTGGCAGTGCCGTCCAGCTTGGTGAGGACGAGGCCGGTGACTGCGACGGCCTCGGTGAAGAGGCGGGCCTGCTGGAGGCCGTTCTGGCCGGTGGTCGCGTCGATGGTGAGCAGCACCTCGTGCGGCGCGTCGGGGATCCGCCGGCCGATGACGCGGTGGATCTTCCCGAGCTCCTCCATGAGGTGATCCTGGGTGTGCAGCCGCCCCGCGGTATCGATGATGACGACGTCGGAGTCGCGGGCCTGGCCCGCCGCGACGGCGTCGAAGGCGACTGCGGCAGGGTCGGCGCCGGACTCGGACGACACGAAATCGGCCCCCGCGCGCTCGGCCCACGTCTCGAGCTGCTCCCCGGCGGCGGCGCGAAACGTATCGCCGGCGCCGATGACGCAGGTCTTCCCCGCCTCCTTGAGGTGCCAGGCGATCTTCCCGATCGACGTGGTCTTGCCGGTGCCGTTGACGCCGGTCATGAGGATCACCGACGGATGCTGCGTGATGTTGATGCGCGGGTCACCCTCGGGCGTCATCAGCTCGGCCACGATGGCAGTCAGGCGCTCGGTGAGGTCGGCGGAGGTGGTGAGCCGGCCGGCGGCGGCCTCGGCCTCCAGGCGCTCGATCACCGTGACGGTGGCGGGCACCCCGCAGTCGGCGGCGATCAGCGCGACCTCGAGCTGCTCCCACACGTCGGAGTCGGCGGGGTCGAGCACGACGCCTGCGAGCTGCTGGGTCATCGCCTTGCGGCTTCGGCTCAGCGATTCGCGAAGCCGCGAGAACATGCCGCCGCCGCGCTCTTCGGGCTCGGGCTCGGCCGAGAACGGCTCTCCGGTGTTGAACATTGCCTGCCAGGTGCGTGTCACGGCACGAGATCGTAGTGTTTCGGCGTGACCACGGTTTCGCTCACCACCCTGCGCCATGCCATGACGGCCCGCGCGACGGCCCTCGGGTTCTCCCCGGCCGACGCCGAGCTGCTCGTGGATCACTTCACCGACGCCGAGATGCGCGGTGCCTCGGGCCACGGCGTGGAGCGGCTGCGATGGCTAGCCGGACGGCCGGCGGAGGCGCGCGCGACACGGCTCACTCCGCTCCATCGCGCGGAGGGCCTGGCGCGGTACGACGCCGGGGGCTCGCTGGGCTACACCGCCCTTGCGGCCGCGCTGGACGCCGAGCTGGCCGATCCTCCGGCGGGTGCGCGGCTCGTGGTGGTGGCCGACTGCTTCCCGACCGGGCGCCTCGGCTACTTCGCCGAGCGGGTGGCGCGCCGGGGGCTGGTGTGCCTCCTCACCGCCACCTCCACCCCCAGGATCTCGCATCCTTCGGGCGGCGGGCCGCTGCTGGGGACCAATCCGCTCTGCCTGGCTCTGCCCGGGGAGCCCCGCCCCGAGGTGATCGATGTCTCGATGGGCAGGGTCACGTACGGAGCGGTGCTGAAGGCGAGCGCCGCGGGCGCGGCGCTGCCCGAGGGGGCCGCCGTCATGGCCGATGGGATGCCTACGACGGATCCGTCCCGGATCCAGGCCGACGAGGCCGGGATCATTCCGTTCGGGTCGGATCAGGCGTACAAGGGCTTTGCGCTGGCGCTGCTGGTGGAGATGCTCTGCAGCTCGCTGGCGGGCACCGAGGGCCACGCCGTGGTCGCGCTGCTCGCGGCGCCGGTGGCGGCGCCGATGGACGCGCTCCGCGAGGCGGCCGACGACCGGCGGCTGCCCGGCGACCGATCAGCGGCGCTGCTGCGCGCGGCCGAAGCGCGGGGAGAGGTCGAGCTCCCCGACGACCTCTGGGCGTGGATCAACGCGGACTCACCCGCCACGCCCTGAGCCGCGCAGTCAGACGGGCTCGAGCTCGATGTCCGACATCCGGCGCGAGAGGACGCGCGACTCGCCATCGCCCGCCATGCTGACGCCGTAGAGGACGTCGGCCACCTCCATCGTGCGCCGCTGGTGGGTGATCACGATGAACTGGGCACGCGACTGGTAGGCACGAAGGAGCGACAGGAACCGCTCGATGTTGGCGTCGTCGAGCGCCGCCTCCACCTCGTCCAGCACGTAGAACGGCGACGGCTTGGTGAGCATCAGCGAGAACTGGAACGCGATCGCCGTGAGCGACTTCTCGCCGCCCGAGAGCAGCGAGAGCGACTCGATGCGCTTGCCCGCCGGCCGCACCTCCAGCGTGATGCCCGGCTCGGGGCGCTGCGACGGGAGATCCTCCTCCCCGGGCTCGCCGTCGGCGTCGGGAGCCGCCTCGGCCTCCTCGGTGGTGAGCCGCAGGCGGCCGCTGCCGCCCGGGAAGAGCGTGCCGATGGTCTCGGAGAAGTGCTTCGCGACCTCGGTGAAGGTCGCGTCGAACCGCTCGTCGATGGTCTTCGTGAGGTCGCCCACCAGCCCGCGCAGCTCGCGGAGCGACGCATCCAGGTCGTCGCACTGCTCGGCGAGCTCGTCCACCCGTACCTTCTCGGCCTCGTACTCCTCGGCTGCCAGGGGGTTCACCGCGCCGAGGCTCTCGCGCCGGCGCTCGAGGCGCTCCAGCTTGGCCGCAAGCCCGGCCGCCTCATCGGGCGCGAGCGGATCTTCGGGCTCGGTGATCTCGAGCTCGTGCGCAGCGGCAACCTCGGCGCGGCGGCGCCCGAGCTCGGTTGCGCGCTCGGCGGCGCGGCCCAGGGCAACCTCGATCTCGGTGGCAGCCGCTGTCGCGGCGCGGGATGCGGCCTGCTCGGCTGCCTCGAGCTCGGCGCACGCCTGGAGCTCGGCCGAGAGCTCGGACGCGCGCTTCTCGATGGATTCGACTCCGGCGCGGGCCGGAGCGCGCAGGTGGTTGGCCGTCTCGGCCGCCATCGCAAGCGTCGAGCCAATCGCGGTGCAGAGCGGCGTGAGCCGCTCGGCGAGATCTGCCAGCTCGGCCGCCTGGGCCGCCCCCGACCGGGCCTCCGCCGCGGCCGCCTGCAGCCGCTCGGCCTCTGCCCGGCTGCGCGAGACCCGCTCGCTCAGGCCCGCCACCTGGGCTGCGATGCGGGCAGTGTGCTCTGCCACCTCGCGGCGGCGCAGCTCGAGCGCGGCATGCTGCTCCTCGGCAGCCGTGGCGGCCGTGCGGCGCTCGGCCTCGAGCGCCTCGTGCGCCTCGAGCGCCGACGAGAGCTCGGCCGCGCGCGCCCGCTCGGTCTCCAGATCGCGCACCGCCACCTCGTGCGACGCATCAGACCGAGCCAGCTCATCGGCAAGCTGCTCGCGGCGCAGGCTCAGCTGCCGGGCACGCTCACGGGCGGCGGCATCGGCGCTCACCGCGGCGGCCTGCGCCTTTCGCGCCTCTGAAGCCGTGCCGGCCGCCAGATCGGCGGCCTGCGAGGCCTGCTCGGCGCGCCCGGTGGCGTCGGCCAGCGACTCCGCGATCTCCTCGATCTCGACCCGGGTGCGGTCGCGCTCGGCACGGGCGCTGAGCCACGCTGCCTCTCCCGCATCGGCCGCACGCCAGAGCTCGCCACGGTCTGCATCGACGCCCTCACCGGCTGCCGTCACCGCGACACCGTGCGTGACCTGGGCGAGATCCTCGACCAGCCAGACGCCGGCGATCAGCCGCCCCACGGCAGGATCGGTGATGGTCGCAACCTCCGAGAGCGGTCGCGCCCCCGGGGCCGGCGGCTTCCCGGGCGTGAGCGGCGTGGCGTTGGCGAGGATCACGGCGAGCTCGCCCTCGGCACCGCGCAGGAGGTCGATGGCATCGCCCACGCGCTCGGCCACGACGGCCCCGGCACGCCAGCCGAGCGCAGCGGCGACCGCGCGCTCGTAGCCCTGCTCGGCCGCGATACCGGCGACGACGAGCTTCGCACCCGCCGCCTGCAGCGACCTGGCGGCCGGCGGCAGTCCCTCGCCGCGCTCGAGCGCGCGCTCGAGGCCCGCCAGCCGGGATGCCGCAAGCTCGTTTCCGTGCGTGAGCTCATCGCGCGCGGTGCGCGCGATGCGGTGGGCCTCCGCCGTGGCGGCCTCGGCCTCGGTTGCAGCCGCTGCGGCCGCGACGGCACCGGCGAGGTTCGCGGCAGCCGCCTCGGCTGCGGCGGCAGACTCGTCGGCCAGCGTCTGGGCGCCGGCGAGGTCGTCGGTGAGCGAGGTCGCACGGCCGTGCTGCTGCTCGAGCTGGGCAGCGAGGGCCGAAGCGCGCGATGCCGACTGCTCGGCCTCACGCCGGGTGGTCGCCACCTGGCCCTGCGCATCGGCCAGCGCGCGGCGCGCATCCAGCGCGGCCGTGTGCGCCGCCTCGGCCTGCGCCGTGAGCGCCCGCTCGGCCTCCAGATCTCCTGTCCCCAGCTGCTCGATCTCGGCGGCCGATGCAACGGCGGCGGCCTGGGCATCGGCGGCCTCGGCGCTCCAGCGCGCTGCGTCGGCCGTGAGCCGCTCGCCGGCGGCGATCCGCCGGCCGCGGGCCCGCTCGAGCGATGCCGACACCTGGACGACCCGGCCGATCTGCAGGCCGAGGCGCTCGCGCGCGGTCTCGAAGGCGTAGAACGCGTGGGCCGCCCGCTCCTGGGCGGCTGCGAGCCCCGTGAGCTCGGTCTCGGCCTTCGCGCGGCGCGCTGCGAGCTGGGTGAGCTTCTGCTCCACCGCGACGTGCGCCTCGGCCGCGGCAGCCCGGCGGGCGTCGAGGCCGGCGCTCGAGCGGCGCTCGGAGAGGATCTCGGACGAAAGCAGCGTCACCCGGCCCACTGCGATCTCACCGGCCAGCTTGGCCGCCCTGTCGGCCGCGGTGGCCTGCATCGCGAGCGGCCGCAGCCGCGCCTTGACCTCGCGCTCGAGGTCGCGCGCCCGCTCGAGCTCGGCAGACACGCGCACCATCTTGGTCTCGGCCCGTGCCCGGCGCCGCTGGAACTTGCCGAGGCCCGCGGCCTCCTCCACGAACCGGCGCCGCTCGTGGGGCTTGGAGAGCAGGATCTCCTCGACCTTCCCCTGGCCGATGACCGAGTGCATCTCGCGGCCGAGGCCGGTATCTGCCAGCAGCTCGAGCAGGTCGAGCCGGCGCACCTTGGCCCGGTTGATGAAGTACTCGCCGTCGCCCTCGCGGGTGAGCCGCCGCATGACCGACACCTCGTCGAACTCGAGCGGCAGCGTGCCGCACGAGTTGTCCAGCACGAGCTCGACCTCGCACACGCCTGCGGGCGGCCGCGAGTCGGAGCCGGAGAAGAGCACATCCTGGCCGGAGGGCGCGCGCAGCTGGGCCGGCGCCTGCGTTGCCATGGCCCATTGCAGCGCGTCGGCGACGTTCGACTTGCCGCTGCCGTTGGGCCCGACGATCACCGCGATGCCCTGGTGGAACGTCAGCTCGACGCTGCCGGGAAACGACTTGAAGCCACGGATGCGGATGCTCTTGAGATACATGGTCTAGGACGGCACCTGATGGATGTTTGCCAGCGCCTCGCGGGCGGCGGCCTGCTCGGAGGCCTTCTTGCTGGGCCCCGAGCCCCGACCCAGCTCTCGTGCCCCCACCCGTGCTGCTGTGGTGAACAGCCGCTGATGCGGAGGGCCCGAGGTCTCGGTCAGCTCATACGTTACCGAGGCCCCCCGACGTGCAAGCTCTTCCTGGAGCACCGTCTTGTGGTCGACGTGGCGCTGGAGCACGTATTCGATGCGCTCGGCGAACAGCTCGACGACCGCCTCGGCGGTCTCGTCGAAGCCGCTGTGCACGAAGACGGCGCCGATGACGGCCTCCACGGTGGCCGCCACGACGCTCTGGGACGCGATGAGCGTCTCGATCTCCTCCGCGCCCAGGCGGCGGCCCTCGTCGGCCAGGTCGCGGTCGAGCCCGGTCTCCCGGGCCACGACCGCGCAGCTGGCGCGCGAGACAACCTGGGCCCGCACCTTTGCGAGGTCACCCTCCGACTGTTCCGGAAAGCGCTCGTAGAGGTGGTGGGCAATCGCCAGCCCGAGCACGCTGTCGCCGAGAAACTCCAGCCGCTCGTAGGAGAGCTGGCGCTGATCGACCCACGACGCGTGCGTGAACGCAACTCGCCGGGCCTCCACCGGGAGCGTCGCAATCAGCGCTCGGAGCCGTGCTCCCGGATCGTCAGCTGTGGCTGGTGACGTAGTCGACGGCCTGCCCGACGGTGCCGATCTTCTGCGCGTCCTCGTCCGAGATCTTGACCCCGAACTGATCCTCGAGCTCCATGATCAGCTCAACGAGATCGAGCGAATCGGCATCCAGGTCGCCCTGGAACGAAGCATCCTCGGTCACCTGTTCTTCGTCGACGCCGAGCTGCTCAACCAGGATTGCCCTGACGCGCTCGAGCGCCTCCTCACGATTAATTGTCACTCTTCTCCAATCTCAGTAGCCGCGACGTCGGGGACTGTATGTGGCTCGGCGCTCCTCTGCAACTCGGTTCTTCCGGAGGCAGCCGCGATCCGGGCCGTGAGCCGCTCGACGACCTCTGCCGAGACGCCCTTGGCCGTGTAGGTCAGGGCGTTTCGGATGGCGGTCGGATTCGAGTTTCCATGCGCGATGGACACCACTCCGCGAACGCCCAGGAGGTAGGCGCCGCCGTAGTTCTCGGGATCGGTCTTGGTGCGGATGGCGCGCACCGCGGGGCGCAGCAGCAGGCCGCCGACCTTCGCGCGGAAGCTGGCATCCGCGGCGGCCCGGAGCTGCGAGAAGAGCGCCACGCCGGCCCCTTCGAGGCCCTTCAGCAGGACGTTCCCGGCAAATCCGTCGGCCACCACCACCTGGAACTCGCCGGTGAGCACATCGCGGCCCTCGCAGTTGCCGCCGAAGTTGATCCCCGACCCTGCCAGGATGGAGTGCGCCTCGAGCGTGACGGCGGTGCCCTTCGAGGCCTCCTCGCCGATGGAGAGCAGTCCCACCCGCGGGTTCTCGATTCCGAGCACGTCGCTTGCGAACTCCGCGCCCATGATGCCGTACTTGCCCAGGTGCTCGGGCTTGGCCTCGGGGTTCGCGCCGCAGTCGATGAGTAGGCACGGGTTGCCCATCGCGGGCAGCGGCACGGCGATCCCCGGCCGGGAGATGCCCTTGATGCGGCCGAGCTGGATGAGCGCGGCGGCCATCACGGCGCCCGTCGGGCCGGCCGACACCACGCCCTGCGCCCGGCCCTCGCGCACCTCGCGAAACGCGACCACCAGCGACGAGCGATCCTTCGCGCGGACGGCGGCGGCCGGCTCGTCGTGCGAGTCGATCACCTCGGGCGCGTCCACCACGGCGATGCCGCTCACGTCTCCCCCGAGCTCTGACCTCAGCCGGTCAGCCGGGCCGCAGAGCCGCACGGAGACGCCCATCGCGGCAGCCAGCATCGCACCGGCCACGGTGTCGATCGGGGCGTTGTCCCCGCCCATCGCATCGAGCGCGATGGTGACGTCGGTCATCCGTGCTTCACGTCGCGCCCGTGGTTAGGGCGCGACCTCGAGCAGAGGGTTGACTTCGCGACCGCGGTACTGACCGCAGTTTCCGCAAGCGTGATGCGGGCGCACGGGGTGGTGACAGTGCGGGCAGTCCGACAGGGCCGGGACCGAGATCGCAGTGTTCGCACGGCGCTTGTCGCGGCGAGCCTTGGAGGTTTTTTTCTTGGGGACAGCCATTCAGCCGCGAAGCATACCGCGCTAGAGGTCGAGCTCGCGGAGCTTCGACCACCGCGGGTCGGATTCGTCGTGGCCGCAGTCGTGATCGGGCTCGTCGTTGAGGATCGCGCCGCAGCGCGGGCAGAGCCCGGCGCAGTCCTCGCGGCAGAGGATCTTCGGCGGCACGGCCAGCACCATGGCGTCGCGCGCCCAGCGGGCGAGGTCGAGCGTGTTGTCGTGCAGGTAGTCGCTCACGAGCTCCTCGTCGGCGATTCCGTCGCGCTCGTGCTGGTGGTACTCCGTGGCATCGACGCCGACGTGCAGGTGGGCGTCCTCGAGGCAGCGCTGGCACGGGCCGGTGAGCTCGCACCCGAACCGCAGGCGCATGTAGAGCCCGTCGCTGGTGGGCTGGAGGCGCAGCTGGGCGTCGACCAGCGGCTGGTCGACCGTGTACTCGAGGCCGCCGAGAACGACGGACTCGCAGCGCACGGGCACCGTGAGATCCCGGGACTCGCCCGGCTGCAGCTTCAGGCTGCGGAGATCCAGCGTCGTGAGGCCGGCCTCGTCGTTATTGCGTATGGCTGAGATCGAAACCTGCCGTTGCGGGATCGGTGTGATCCTCGTTTCGCCCCGAGAGCTGCTCGCGGCCGCGCTGCACGGCGGTGAGGAACTTGCTGAGGTTGTTCTCCATGTTCTCGAGGATGGAGTCGGCGTAGTCGTCCGCTCCGAGCCGCATCTCGCGGGCCTTGCGGCGAGCATCGGCCAGCACGTCCTCGGCCTGGCGCTCGGCCAGCTTCACGATCTCCTGCTGGGACGCCTCGCGGGTGGCGTGGTCGCGGGCCTCGGAGATGAGCCGCTCGGCCTCGCGCTTGGCCTCGGCGAGCATCTCCTGGCGCTCCTTGACGATCCACCGGGCCTGCTTGATCTCCTCGGGGATGGTGGCGCGCATGTGCGAGATGATGTCCTCGATCTCGTCACGGTCCAGCCGCACCTGATTGCTCATGGGGACGCCCCGTGCATTCAGCACCAGCTCGTCCAGCTTGTCGATCAATACCAGAACGTCCACGTTCGATCTCCCTTGTCTACTTCTCAGACCGCTCGACGGCGAATCGCCGTTCCAACGCTCGCGCCACAGATGCGGGCACGTACTCCTCCACCGAGCCGCCGAACGATGCGATCTCCCGCACTCCGCGCGACGACAGAAAACTGTACTTGGGCGACGCCATCAGATACATCGTCTCGATCTCCCCGGCCAGCCCCCGATTGAGGTTGTTCATCTGGAACTCCCACTCGAAGTCTGACACGGCACGCAACCCCTTGATGATCGCGCGGGCGCCGCTGGCCCGGGCGAACTCCACCACCAGCGTCGCGAAGCCTTCCACCTGCACGTTGCCCGTGTCGGCAAGCGACTCACTGATGAAGGTTATCCGTTCCTCCACCGAAAACATTGTGGTCTGCTTGTGACGGGGCTGCCGGACGACCCCCACGACAACCTTGTCGAACATCTCGGCCGCCCGCCGGATGATGTCGAGATGGCCCACCGTGACCGGGTCATACGTGCCGGGGCAGACCGCGATTCGCTCAGGCATGGACGAGAACCGTCAGCCGCGTGCTGCCGTGGGCACGGGTACGCGCCACCGAGAACCCGTCAAGCACGGGCTCCCAGGTCGCTGAGCTCTCGATCACGAGCCGGCCGTCTGGAGCGAGGATTTGCGGCATATGCAGGGACATGTGGCGTTGCAACTCGGTCAGCATCGTATAAGGCGGGTCGATGAGCATCAAGTCATACGTGCGCGCGGCGCGGGCGTCGGCCGCCAGGCGGCTCACTGCGTCGCCCCGGTGGACGGACGCCCGGTCGCCGTATCCGAGCTTCTCGACGTTCTGGCGGATGGCCGTCACCGCCGCCTGGGAGGTGTCGCAGAAGTCGGCGCGAGCGGCGCCGCGGGAGAGCGCCTCCAGGCCCAGCGCGCCGCTCCCCGCGAAGTAGTCGGCCACCCGGGAACCTGTCACGTCGTGGAGCATGGAGAAGAGCGCCTCGCGCACCATGTCGGACGTCGGCCGGGTGCCCGATCCACGCGGCGCGACCAGCCGCATCCCCTTGCGCTCCCCGGCGATGATCCTCACGCCTCGGCCGCCCACGAGACGCCGGTGCCGAAGATGCGCGCCGTCTCCTCGTCGAGCAGCTCCTCGGTGGCGGCGTCGGATCCGTGGTCGAGCATGGCCTCGGCATCGGCGCGCGCGCTGCGGGCAAGCCGCCGGTGGCGCCGAAGCGACGCGTGCCGGAGATCGGGGATGCCGCTCTGCCGTGCCGCCAGGACGTTTCCCTCACCGCGAAGCTCCATGTCGACCTCGGCGAGCACGAACCCGTCGGTGGTCCTCACCATCGCCTCGAGGCGCGCGCGGGCATCGTCGGTGGCGGGGTCGGCGATGAGGATGCAGAAGCTCTCCTCCGACCCGCGGCCGACGCGGCCGCGGAGCTGGTGCAGCTGGGCCAGCCCGAAGAGGTCTGCCCGCTCGACCACCATCACCGTGGCGTTGGGGACGTCCACCCCCACCTCGATCACCGTGGTTGCGACGAGCACGTCGATCTCACCCTGCCGGAACTGGTGCATGAGCGCACGGCGCTCGGCGATCGGCAGCTGGCCGTGGATGCACTCCACGCGGTGGCCGTGCAGCTCGCCGGAGCGAAGCGCGAGCGCCTCGGTCTCGGCGGCCGCGGCCTCGCGCGTCTCTGACTCGGACACGAGCGGGCAGACGACGTAGGCCTGGCGGCCCTCGCTCAGAAGGCGACGCATGCGCTCGAACACCTCGCGCCGCCGCGCCTCGGGGACGAGCCGCGTGACCACCGGGGTGCGGCCCGGCGGCAGCTCGTCGAGCACCGTCACGTCGAGGTCGCCGAACACGGTCATCGCCAGCGTGCGCGGGATCGGCGTCGCTGTCATGTGCAGCACGTGCGGCGCAAAGCCCTCCTCCGCCTTCTTCTCGAGCGCTGCGCGCTGCTCCACGCCGAACCGGTGCTGCTCGTCGATCACCACCAGCGCCAGGCCGCCGAAGATCACCCCGTTTTGGATGAGCGCGTGGGTGCCGACGACGATCACCGGCTCACCGGACTCGATCACCTGGAGCGCGGCTCGCCGCTCTGCTGCCGGCATGCCGTTGGTGAGCCCCACCACCCGCACGCCGAGCGGCGCGCACATGTCGCCGAGGTTCACCAGATGCTGGGTTGCGAGCGTCTCCGTGGGAGCCATCATCGCCCCCTGGCGCCCGGCGTCCACCGCGCGCAGGAGCGCATAGACGGCCACCGCGGTCTTGCCCGACCCGACGTCGCCCTGCAGCAGCCGCCGCATCGGCGTCGAGCGGCGCAGATCGGCGTCGATAGCCGCCGTCGCACGCGCCTGGGCACCGGTCAGGGCGAACGGCAGGCCGTCGAGGAACCGGGCGATCAGCACGCCCTCGGAGTCGAGCGGCTCGGCGTGCGCGCGGGCCTCGATCTCGCGCCGGTGGCGCAGCAGGCCGCGCTGCAGCAGGAGCAGCTCGTCGTAGGCCAGCCGGCGCCGGCCGAGCGCATGCTCGACCACTGTGCGGGGCTGGTGGCACGCGGTGAGGGCATCGCGCCGCAGCGGGAGCCGGCGCGCCGCCAGGATCTCGGCCGGGACGGCGTCGGGCCGGTCGCCGGCGTGGATGAGGTTCTCTGCCACCAGCGTGCGAAGGCGCCGCGAGGACACCGCCTCGCTCGCTGGGTAGACCGGCACGAGCCCCTGGGTGTGGAGGCTCCCCGCGGCCTCGTCGAGCGCCTCGTGGCTTCGCACCACGATCTCTCCGTCGATGGTCGAGCGCCGCTCACCGCGCACCGAGAGCCGCATCCCGGGCTTCAGGTTCTTTGCGAGGTAGCCCTGGTTGAACCACACGAGCATGCCCGTGCCGGACTCATCGTGGACGAACGCCTCGACGATCCGCAGGTTGCGCCGCCGGGTGGGCCGTACCCGCACCCGGTCGATGGTCACGAGCACCGTGGCCTCCTCCCCGGCCCGCAGATCGGCCAGCCGCGACGCGGCGCGGTAGTCCTCGTGGCGAAACGGCACGTGCTCGAGCAGGTCGCCGAGGTTGCGCACCGGCGGGCGGAGCTCGGCGAGCCCGGCACCCAGCACCTTGCCCCCGGTCACCGGCCGCGCGAGATGCGACGGCGAGGGCGCCGAGGCCGGCACCGGGAACGCCGCGGCCTGGTCACCTGCGAACGACCTCATGCGTCGGTGAAGATCACGAGCCCGAATGCCCCCGGCCCCCCGTGCGCGCCGACCACCGGGCCGATGCAGCACGTACGGTCGATGGCGGCCAGCGGACGGATGCGCCGGACCATCTCAGAGAGGCGCTCGAGCGTCTCGGGCGCCTGGGCGTGGGCGAGGCCGATGTGCACCGGCTCACCGGCGGGGGCGTGCTCCTCGAGGAACCGCTCGAACTCGTGCCAGACGGCGCCCATGCCGCGCACCTTGGCGTACTCGACCACCTCGCCGTCCTTCAGCGTGAGCAACGGCTTCATGCCCAGCAGGTCGCCCAGTACGCGGCGCGAGCGGCTGATGCGGCCGCCGCGCTCGAGGTACTCGAGGGTTGCGACGCCCACCAGGATCTGGATCCGGTCGCGCGCACCGTCGAACCACGCCTCGGCCTGCTCGGCTGTTGCCCCGCGGTCGAGCTGCCGCTGAAGGCCCTCCGCGAGCAGCACCGTGCCGGCCGAGACCGAGCGGCCGTCGAGGACCGTCACGCGGGGATCGTCCCGCGCGGCCACAACCGCGGCCTGGTGCGAGGCCGACACCCGCGAGGAGATCGGCAGCACGAACACGCGCCGGTACCCGGCCAGGTCGGCGAACGCGCGGGAGTAGAGGGCCGGCGAGGGCGCCGAGGTCTTCGGATGCGCCCGTGACGACTGCAGGAGCTCGTAGAAGCCGTCGGCGTCCAGATCCACGCCGTCGGCGTAGTCGCGGTCGCCGAAGCTCACGGTGAGCGGCACGCTGCGCCACTGGGGGTGAAGGAGCTGCGGATCGGGCAGGTCGGCCGTCGAGTCGAGCACGATCGCCGCGGTGGTCGCCGAGAGCGGCTCGTCGCCGGCTGCCCCGCCCTCGATCACCGTGAGCCGCCGCTCGCGGGCACGGGCCTGGTCGTGCATGTTGGCGATCTCGATGCCGCTCACCGAGCCGGCCGTGACGCCCAGCGAGAGCACCTGCCCCGGCTCGTCGGTGTGGACGTGCACCTTCACCATCGGCGACTCGCCCACTACCAGCACGCAGTCGCCGAACTCCCAGAGCGACTGCTCGAGCCGGCCGACCTCGAGCGTGTCGCTCTCCACAAGATAGGACGTGCAGTAGCGGTACCGCGACTCCTCGAGGTGCACCGACTCGATCGAGACCGGCGCCGTGACCACCTCGGCGAGCGGTGGCGGGGTCTGGCCCCGGTAGCCCGCCACGGCCCCGCGCGCGTACTCCAAAAGGCCCGCCGCCCCGGCATCCACCACGTGGGCATCGCGCAGCACGTCGAGCATGGACTCCGTGCGCGTGACGGTGCCGGCAGCGACCTCGAGAACCGCGTCGATGGCCTCGTCGAGCGGCAGATCCCTGCTCGCCTCGGCCGTGTCCGCCATCTCCCGGATGACGGTGAGCATCGTCCCCTCGATCGGCTGCCGTACCGGACGGTAGGCGGCCTCCGCGGCGGCGCGGAGCGCGCGTGCGAGCACGTCGGAGTCGACCGTGCCGCCCTGGCTGAGGACGTCGGCAAAGCCGGCCACGATCTGGGAAAGGATGATGCCGCTGTTGCCGCTGGCCCCGGCGAGGGCCTCGCGCTTGGCGGCCTGGGCGACCGCGTCGAGCGTGACCGCGGTGGGATCGTCTCGCAGCCCCGTCGCCAGCCGGCCGGCGGTGCGCGCGAGGTTGGATCCGGTGTCGCCGTCGGGGACGGGATAGACGTTGAGGTCGTTCAGCCGGCCGCGGCTGGCATCGAGCGCTGCGGCGCCGCCCCTGGTCGCGGCCAGGGCGATCTGACGGGGCGTGTTCACGGGCGGTGCGGAACCGTCCGCTTGACTCCCTGGATATAGATCTGGATCGACTCGACAGGCATCTGCGTCAGCTTCTCGACCTGATACTGAACCCGGGAGCGGACGTTGCTGGCGACCTCGGCCAGGTTCAGGCCGTACTCCACCACGATGTAGAGCTCGATGACAACCCCCGCGGGCTCGGGCTTCACCGTCACGCCCTGGTCGACGCGCTCGCGCGAGAGCAGGCGGTAGACGCCCTGGGTGAGGCTCGATGCCGCCATCCCCACCACCCCGTAGCACTCGAGCACCGTGAGGCCCACGATCTGGGCGATCACCTCGTCCGCGATGTGGAACCCGCCGGCGGTGTCGGATGCGGTTCCCACGCTCGAGAGGTGTCGCTGTTGCATGTGATTTTCAGACGTGCCGCACCATCCTCGAGTTGCGGGCTATACTCCGCGCCCATGTCTCGCGTCTGCAGCATCTGTGCAAAAAAGCCGGGCTTCGGCAATAACCGTAGCCACTCGATGGTCGCTACCCGGCGCCGCTTCAATCCGAATCTGCAGAAGATCCGGATCATGGTCGATGGCGCCCCTTCGCGCGAGTACGTGTGCACCCGCTGCTTGAAGAGCGGCAAGGTCACCAAAGCCGTTTAGGTGGCCCCGGCGTTGCGGCGCCACGAGCTCGACCCCGATCCGCTGCGGCAGTTCCGTGCCTGGCACCATGCCGCCGGTGATTCGAGCGTCGTCACGCTCGCGACCGCGACGGCGGACGCCGTGCCCTCGGCAAGGACGGTGCTGCTGCGCGGCGTCGATGAGCGCGGCTTTGTCTTCTACACCGGCTATGGGAGCCGCAAGGCATCCGAGCTCGACCGGCCGGCGGCGTGGGCCGCGCTGCTCTTCCACTGGGATGATCCCGGACGCCAGGTGCGCGTCGAGGGGCCGGTAGCGCGGGTGAGCACCGAGGAGTCCGACGCCTACTTCGCGAGCCGGCCGCGGGAGAGCCGCCTGGGCGCGTGGGCATCGCATCAGGGCATGGTGCTGGAGTCGCGCGCCGAGCTGGACGCGGCGCTCGTCCAGGCGCGGGAGCGCTTCGCCGATCAGGAGGTGCCGCGGCCGGAGCGCTGGGGCGGATACCGCGTGGCTCCCGAGCGCTACGAGTTCTGGCAGCAGGGCCAGAGCCGGCTGCACGACCGGTTCCGGTACCGCCGCGACCGCGGCGGCTGGGCTATCGAGCGCCTCGCGCCCTGATCCCTCCGGGGGCGTGGCGCAGGATCCGGCGGCTGAGGCTGGTGTCGAGCCGGCAGTCGAGCGGCCGCGGATCCGGCCGGTCGGCGCTCAGCGCCGAGGGCAGATCCGCTCGCCCGGCCACCAGGCACGCAAACTCCCACCGCGACACCGCATCGGCGCCGGCAACGTTCAGCACCCCGGAGAACCGCATCTCCGAGAGCTCGAGGAGCGCCGCTGCCAGCTCGCCCACGACGACCGGGCACCGCAGCTCGTCGGTGTAGAACGCCATGTCCTCGCGCTGTGCCGCCTGCTCGTGGCGTGATGGGTCCGGGCCGCCGTAGATGAGCGAGGTGCGAACGATGACGGCGAACGGGTGAGCGGCGGTTACGGCACGTTCGGCCGCGGCCTTCTGCCGGCCGTACTCGGTGATGGGGCTGGGCGCGTCGGCCTCGCGGTACGGAGCGCCGCCGCGGCCGTCGAACACGACGTCGGTGGAGAGGTGGATCAGGCGGGCGCCGGCCGCCCGCGCCGCGGTCGCCACGTTGGCCGCGCCCGACACCGTGGTGGCATGCGCATCGGGGCCGTTCTCGCGGTAGGCGGTATGGATCACGCACTCGGGCCGAAGCGTGGCGAGGGCCGCGTTCACGGCCTGCGCATCACGTACGTCCACTGCCCGGTGGACGCCGCCCGAGCGGTTCCAGCCCTCGGCTCCCGGCGCCTGGCGCATGAGCTCGCTGCCCAGGTAGCCCGACGCGCCCGTGATGAGCAGCCGCAATGCTCAGCCGTGTCGGCGGCGGGGCAGCGCGCGCATGAGGCCGGCCATCTCGAGCGCGGCATCGGCCGCCTCGGCGCCCTTGTTGCCCTCGCTTCCGCCCGCCCTGTCCATCGCCTGCTGCTGGTTGTCGGTGGTGAGCAGCCCGAAGCCGACGGGCACGCCGGTGTCGAGCGAGGCCTGGATGATGCCGCGCGACGCCTCGGCGCACACGTACTCGAAGTGCGGCGTGCCGCCGCGAACGACGCAGCCGAGGGCGACCACCGCCTGGTGCCCGCCCGCCTCGGCGAGCCGGCGGCATGCCAGCGGGAGCTCCCAGGCGCCGGGGACGAACACGATGGTGAGCCGGTCGCGGGCGATGCCGTGCTCCTCGAGCCGCACCACCGCCCCCTCGAGCAGCTTGCTCACGACGTCGGCGTTGTACCGCGAGGCGACGATGGCCACGTCGACGTCCTTATCGACGCGACCGGCGACCACGGCGCAACCCTCAGGCACGGCGATGTCGCCGGCACCCGCGTTGCTCACTTGGGATCCACGCGCAAGCTCTGATGGCTGATCGTATGGCCCATGCGCTCGACCTTGGTGCGGATGTAGCGCTCGTTCACGGGGTTGGGCTCGGCGACGATCGGCACCTGCTCGCTCACGGTGAGCCCGTAGCCCTCGAGGCCCATCAGCTTCTTCGGGTTGTTGGTCATCACGCGCAGCGACGTGAGGCCGAGATCGGCCAGGATCTGGTACCCGAGGCCGTACTCGCGTGAGTCCACCGGCAGGCCGAGCGCGAGGTTGGCATCGACGGTGTCGAGCCCCTGCTCCTGCAGCTCGTAGGCGCGAAGCTTGTTGAGCAGGCCGATCCCGCGGCCCTCCTGCGACAGGTAGAGGAGCACGCCTGAGCCCTCCTCCGCGATCTGCGCCATCGCCCGGTCGAGCTGCTCCCCGCAGTCGCAGCGAAGCGAGTGGAACACATCGCCGGTGAGGCACTCGGAGTGCACGCGCACGAGCACGTCCTTCGCGCCGTCAACCTCGCCCATCACGAGCGCCACGTGCTGCTGGCCGTCGATCATGGAGCGGTAGCCGTAGGCGCGGAACTCGCCCCACGCGGTGGGAAGCGACGCCATCGCCATCCGCTCGACGAGCGGCTCGGAGCGGTGCCGGTAGGCCACGATGGCATCGACGGTGAGCATCTTCAGCTCGTGCCGCACGCAGTAGGGGATGAGGTCGGGCACGCGCGCCATGGTGCCGTCGCGGTTCATGATCTCGCAGATCACGCCGGCCGGCTGGAGGCCCGCGAGCCGCGCGAGGTCGACTGACGCCTCGGTCTGGCCGGTGCGCTCGAGCACCCCGTACGGGCGCGCCTTCAGCGGGAACACGTGCCCGGGATGGCTCAGGTCGTGGCGACCGGACTCGGGGTTGATGGCAACCTGGATCGTGTGCGCGCGGTCGGCGGCGGAGATGCCCGTGGAGACGCCCTCGCGGGCCTCGATCGACACGGTGAACGCCGTCTCGAAGGGCGTCGTGTTGTGCTGGGTCATCATCTCGAGGCCGAGGTGCTCGATGCGCTCCGGCGTCAGCGACAGGCAGATGAGGCCGCGGGCGTTGGTCGCCATGAAGTTGATGGCCTCGGGCGTGACGTGCTGGGCGGCCATGACGAGGTCGCCCTCGTTCTCGCGGTGGGGCGAGTCGACCACGACCACCATCTTGCCCGCGCGGATGTCGGCAATCGCTTCCTCAACCGTGCAAAACGGCGATTCGTCGAGCTCCGGATAGAGCTCCCTGAAGGCCTGATCAGGTTCCATGCTGCTCCGATGGTAGCCCACCGGCCGCCAACCGCTCCACATACTTGCCGAAGAGATCGGCCTCCAGATTGACGCGGTCGCCCGGCTGCATGCGGCCGAAATTGGTCTCCTGCATGGTGTGCGGGATCAGCGACACGCCGAAGCTCTCATCGTCGAATCCGGTGACGGTCAGGCTCACGCCGTTGACCGCGATCGAGCCCTTCTCGATGACGTAGCGCAGCACCGACCGGGGGCGCCGCGATCCGCACGTCCACGGCGTTCTCGTGCGGCGTCAGGGAGAGCACGCGGCCGACGCCGTCGATGTGGCCCTGCACCCAGTGGCCGCCCATCCGGTCGCCGGCCCGTAGCGCCGCCTCGAGGTTGATCACGTCGCCGGGGGCGCGGTCGCCCAGCATCGTGCGCTCGAGCGTCTCGGGCACGGTGTCGAAGGAGAGGAGCCGGCCGTCGATGTGCGTCACCGTGAGGCAGCAGCCGTCAACGGCGACCGAGTCGCCGAGCGCGACGTCTGTGCTCACCACCAGGGACTCGAGCACCAGCTTCGGCGCAGCCTGCTGCACCACTCCCTGCTCCACCACGATCCCCGTGAACACCTCTACGGCTCCCTCAGCTCGGTTTCCGTCAGGATATCCGGCCCGATCCGCCGGGTCTCCAGTGGCGCAGGCAGCGCGACCTCGCGGCTGAACATCCCGGGGCCGCCGCCGAGGGTGACCGGGGCCGTGAACACCAGCAGCCGGTCGATGAGCCCGGCGTCCAGGAACGCCGTAGCCAGGGTGGCGCCGCCCTCCAGCAAGAGCCAGGCGACCTCCCGCCTTCCGAGCTCGGCGAGGCCCTCCTCGAGCGATGCGCCGGTGAGATCGAGCACGGGTGCCTCGGGCGAGTCGGTGGTCGCCAGCCGCGAGGTTGCCGGCAGCCGGCCCTGCCGGTCGAACACCACCCGCAGGGGCTGGCGCAGTGCGGGCGGGTCCAGATCGCGGGCCCTCAGGTCGGGGTCGTCGGCCAGCACCGTGCCGATGCCCACCGCGACCGCGCCGCTTCGGGCACGCAGCTCGTGGACGAGCGCCCGGCTCTGCGGCGAGGAGATCCACGTCCGCTCGCTCGATGCCGGCGCGGTGCGCCCATCGGCGCTGACCGCCACCTTGTAGGTCACGTAGGGCCGCCCCAGCCGCACCAGCGAACGAAAGCCGGCGTTCTGGCGCCGGGCGCGCAGCTCGAGGTCGCCGTCGGCGAGGTCGACGGTGATGCCGGCGTCGCGCAGCCGCTGGAGCCCGGTGCCGCTCACCCGCGGATCGGGATCGACGGCGGCGACCACCACGCGCCCCACCCCCGCGGCGATCAGGGCGTCGGCGCAGGGCGGCGTGCGGCCGTGGTGCGCGCAGGGCTCGAGGCTGACGTAGGCGGTGGCGCCGCGCGACGCGCCGCCGGCAGCAGCAAGCGCGACGGCCTCGGCGTGCGGCTCACCCGGCGCGCGGTGCCAGCCCTCCCCTGCCACCTCGCCGCCCGCGACGATGACGCAGCCCACCATCGGGTTTGGCGCCGCCGTGCGCGCACCAAGCTCTGCGAGCTCGAGGCACCGCTCCAGGTGGCGCCGGTCGGCGTCGGTCAGGCGCCGGCCCACGACGGCACTCCGGCCGCGGCGACGAGCTCGGTGAGCTCGGTGAACGCCTCACCCGGCGAGGGCGCCGAGAAGATGCCCGACCCCGACACGAGGATGTTGGCGCCCGCGTCGTGCACGCTCACGATGGTGGGCTTGTGCACGCCGCCGTCCACCTCGACCGCCACGCCCTCGCGCGCGTCGGCCAGGGCCCGCATCCGCGGCAGCCGGTCGAGCGTCGCAGGGATGAACGCCTGGCCGCCCCAGCCGGGGTTCACGCTCATGCAGAGCAGCACGTCGGCGTACCGCGCCGCCTCGGCGATGGCATCGACAGGAGTGGCCGGGTTGAGCGTCACGCCCGCCCGGCAGCCCAGCTCGTGGATCTGCTGGAGCGTGTAGTGCAGATGCGGGCAGGTCTCGACGTGGACGGTCATGCTGTCGGCCCCCGCGGCGGCAAACTGGGCCAGATGCCGCTCCGGCTGCTCGATCATGAGGTGGACGTCGGCGAAGCCGCCCCGCTCGTGGATGAGGTCTGAGATGTCGGCCAGCATCTTCGGGCCAAACGTGATGACCGGGACGAAATGGCCGTCCATCACGTCGACGTGAATCACGCGCGCGCCGGCGTCGAGCACCTCGGTCACCTGCTCGCGCATACGGCTGAAATCGGCCGAGAGGATGGACGGCGCGACGACGGTTTCAGTAGGCCACGAGGACATCGCCAGGCACTCTAGTCGGGGTGCAGTCTCTCAACCGTCGCACCCGCTGGGCGATCACACGGGCTACGCCCCGGTTCATGATCACCAACGCCTTGCCAGAACTGCTCGCGCCGCTGGCCGTCCTCACGGCCGCGGGTGCGGCCATCATCCGCCGCCGCCGGCAGCCGGCCGCCGTGCTGCCCGAGCCGGCCTCGGGCACCTCGTTCGCGCAGATCCTCTCGGACGTCTCGCTGCTCGTGGTGCTGCTCGACCTGGACGGGCGCATCGTCTTTGCCAACGACCGCCTCGCCCAGCTCACCGGGTGGTCGCGCCACGAGCTGACCGGGCGCGAGTGGGACTCGACGTTCGGCTCGGGCATGGTCGACTACCGCCGCCGGCTGAGCACGCTCACCACCGCGACCGGGCCCGTGGGCGAGGCCGAGAACGTGCTGGCCACGCGCTCGGGCGAGCACAGGGTCGTCTCGTGGTCGGACACCCTCACGGTGGATGCGGCGGGCAAGCCCACCGGCATCGGGCGCATCGGCGCCGACATCACCACCCGCCGCCACGCCGAGGACCGCATCGCATTTCTCGCCTCCTACGACGAGCTCACCGGCCTTCCCAACCGCGCGCTCTTCTGTGACTGGGTGGATCTGGCGGTGCGTGAGAGCTCCCGCTACTCCCGCACGGTGGGGGTGCTCCTGATCGACATCGACAACTTCAAGCTGGTCAACGAGAGCTTCGGCCACATGGCGGCCGACGAGATCCTCAAGCAGTTCTCCCACCGGCTGCGCGACGCTGCGCTGGGAGCGGAGCTGGTGGCCCGCCACACCGGCGATGAGTTCCTCGTGCTGCTGGCCGACACCGATACGCCCGACGGCTCGGAGGGCACCCACGACCACCCCGCCGACGTCGCGCAGATGGCCGAGGCGGTGGCCGGCCGCATGCGATACCTGCTGCGCATCCCGTTCCTCTGCATGGGCGACGAGGTGTACCTCACGGTCTCGGTGGGATCGGCGCTCTTTCCCCGTGACGCGGCGACCCGCGACGATGTGCTGGCCCAGGCCCGCCTCGCGATCGGCCGCCAGCGGATGCTGGACGGTGCTGCCCGGGCGCTCGACCTCGGCCGCCTGCCGCCGCGCCAGGAGATCAACCTGGTGTCGCGGCTCCACCGCGCGATCGAGTCCGAGCAGTTCATCCTGCGCTACCAGCCGGTGGTCGAGCTCGGCTCCGGCCGCATCCGCGGGGCCGAGGCGCTCATCCGCTGGCAGCCGCCGGACGGGCCCGAGGTGTCACCGGCGGAGTTCATCCCTCTGGCCGAGCGGAGCGGCCTGATCGGGCCGATCACGACCTGGGTGGTGGATCAGGTGTGCCGCCAGCACGTGGCGTGGCGCGCGCGCGGCATCGACATCGAGCTGGCATTCAACCTGCCGGTCACGCTGTGGGAGCCGGCTGCCATCCGAAACGTGCTTCGGGTGATCCGAAGCCACGGCATCGATCCGCCCGACCTGCTCGTGGAGATCACCGAGTCAACCGCGATGCGCCAGACTCCCGACAACGAGGCTGTGCTGCGCATGATCGGATCGGCCGGCCTGCGGCTCGCGCTGGACGACTTCGGCACCGGCCACTCGTCGCTGGCGCGGCTGAAGCAGATGCCGGCGACCACGCTCAAGATCGACCGCTCGTTCGTGCGCGACCTGCCGGGCGACGACGAGTCGGCGGCGCTCGTGGTCACCATCGTCCAGCTGGCGCGGAACCTGGGCATGGCACCGCTGGCCGAGGGGATCGAGACCGAGGCCCAGTGGCGGTTCCTGCGCGACGCCGGATGCTCCCTGGGGCAGGGGTTCCTGTTCTCGAAGGCGGTCGCAGCCGACGAGGTCGAGCGGCTGTGGGCAGAGCACCGCCTGGATCAGGCGGCGTAGCTCCGAGCGACCACCCCTACTGCGCCGTGCGCGGGATCTCTCGTAAGCCGTTCAGGTAGTCGGCGGCGGTCATGCGGCGCTTGCCCGCCGGCTGCAGCTCGAGGATCTCGTAGGCGTCGTCGCCGCAGCTCACCGTGAGCGGCGGGAGGATCGCGCCAGGCTCGCCGCCGTCCCCCTCCACCACGCCCCCGCGCCAGATGGTCACCGGGCTGCCGTCGATCCGGGTGCGCGCGCCGATGTGCGGCGAGAGCGCGCGGACGGTGCGGGCAAGCTCGATCGCCGGGAGCGACCAGTCGAGGCGGCGGTCGTCGGCGGAGAGCTTGCGGGCATACGTCACCCCGGCGGGCCCCTGCGGCGTGCCTGTGGTCTCGCCGCGAAGCGCCGCGGCCAGCAGCGGCACGCCCAGCTCGAGGGCCGCTGCGCTCACGGTGCCGGCGTCGTCGTCGAGGGAGACCGGGATCAGCTCGGTGGCATGTACCGGGCCGGCGTCGAGCGCCTCGACCAGCTCGATCACGCAGACGCCGGTCTGCTCGTCGCCGGCCATGATCGCCCGCTCGATGGGCGCCGCCCCGCGCCACCGCGGAAGGAGCGACGGGTGCAGGTTGTAGAGCGGGTAGGCGTGCAGCAGCGGATCGCGGATCAGCTGGCCGAACGCGACCACCACCCCGGCATCGGCCGGCGGCGGCTGGGCGCTGGCATCATCGGTCTGGATCACGTCGAGCCCGAGCGCGCGGGCACGATCTGCCACCGGCGGCGGGCTGGTGGCCCGGCCGCGGCCCTTACGGCGGTCGGGCTGCGTCACCACCGCGGTGATGGTGATCCCCGGCGTCTGATGCAGCAGCTCGAGCGCATCGGCACCGAACTCGGAGGTGCCGAAGAACGCGACCCGCACGGGCTAGCTCAGCCGGAGCTCGCGCATGGCAGCGCGGCGATCGTCCTTGGCGGCACGATCGATGATGAGCACGCCGTCGAGATGATCGACCTCGTGCTGCAGGATGCGCGCCTCCATGCCCTGGGCCTCGATGCTGAGCTCCTCACCCTCGAGGTCACGGCCCGTCGCGATCAGGCTGACCGACCGCTCGACCGGCACCAGGAGATCGCCGCCCATCAGCGAGAGGCAGCCCTCGGTATCGGTCTCGGTCTCGTCGGAGAGCTCCGAGAGCACGGGATCCACCAGCACCACCATCTCGTCGTCGGCCTTGCGGCGGAACACGAGCAGCCGGCGGAGCACGCCGATCTGGGGCGCGGCGAGGCCGACTCCGTGGGAGTCGACCATGATCGCGAGCATGCGGCTCGCCAGCCGCTTGACCTCATCGTCGATCTCGCCGACGGGGTTTGCCGGGATCCGCAGGACGGAGTCGGGGTACTGGCGCACCAGGCGGCGGGCCACGTCGTGATGGGCGCGGCGCTCGGCTGCGCTGGCCTCGACCTCCACCTCGCCGTCGGCGTCGGGGGCGGCCTGGGTCTCTGTCGCTTCGTCGGTCACGTCAGGCACTTTACCGCCGGGCGATCTCCTCGGCAGCCGCCACCTCGGCGTAGCCGTCGGCGAGGGCGGCGATGAACGCCGTGTGCACGTCCTCGGCGGGGATGTCGCGGCCGTTGAACGCGAGCGGCATCGTGGCGCACGCGTCGTGGGCGACCACCGCGTTGAAGCCGAGGTCCACCGCGGCGCGCACGGTGGCATCGACGCACATCGAGGTCATCATCCCGCACACCACGAGATCGTTGAGCTCACGCTCGCGCAGGTGATCCTCGAGGCCGGTGGCGATGAAGCTGTTGGGTGCGGGCTTCGCGAAGATCTGCTCGCCCTCGGCCGGCGCCACGCGGTCGTTGATCTCGACGCCGGGCGAGCCCGGCACCATGAAGGTCGCATCCGGGGCGTCCCAGACGTGCTGGACGTGGATCACGTCCAGGCCCTGGCGGCGGAAGGACTGCAGCAGGATCCGGGCCTTGTCGGCCGCGGCCTCGGGCTCGAACAGCGGGTTTGCGCCACCCGGGAAATAGTCGTTCTGGATGTCGACGATGAGGAGGGCTTGTGTCATCGGCGCACCATACTAGGAAAGCGTCTGGGGGTCGACATCGAGCGTGGCAGTGGCACCGGCGCGGCGGAAGTCGGGCGAGAGCTGGCCCATGATGTCCCGAAACGCGGCCGCGCACCGGCGCGCGTCGGTGGTCTTCACCAGCGCATGGGCGCGCTCGCGATCGCGTAGCCGCGGAAGCGGCGCCGGCCCGAGGATGAGGTCGCCGTCCAGGCGGGGGCGGGCAGCGGCAATGAGCGCCTCGAGCGCGCCGGAGGCGACGCCGGCGTCATCGGCGGCGACCAGCACGCGCACGAGCCGCTTGAACGGCGGATAGCCCAGCTCCTGGCGTCGCTCGAGCTCGCCGGTGAGGAACTCCTTCACGTCGTGCCGCGCAGCCAGCGCGATGGGCCGCAGCTCGGGGTTCCAGGTCTGGACGATCACAGTGCCGGTGGGATCGCCCGGCCGCCCCGGCCGGCCCGAGAGCTGGGTCAGCAGCGCAAAGGTGCGCTCCTCGGCCCGGAAGTCGGGCATCGCGAGCCCGACGTCGGCATCCATCACTGCCGCGAGCCGCACCCCCGCCACGTCGTGGCCCTTGGCCACCAGCTGCGTGCCCACGAGCACCGCACGCTCCGCCTCGGCAAACCGCGTGAGCGTCGCCTCCGGCTCACCCGCCGCAGCCGCGATGTCGGCATCGAGCCGCATCACCTCGAGCCCCGGGAACCGGGCCTGCAGCTCGCGCTCGATGGCGACCGTCCCCGCGCCGATGCGGGCCAGATCGACCGATCCGCAGTTGGGGCAGGCCCGCGGCTTCGGCTCGGAGTGGCCGCAGTGATGGCAGCGGAGGGCCTGCCCGTGGAGCGTCAGCGAGACGTCGCAGCGAGGGCAGCGCCAGCTGGTGGCACACGAGCGGCAGTGAAGCGCCGTGGCCGACCCGCGCCGGTTCTGCAGCACGATCGCGCGCCCGCCCTCGTCCTCGATCCGTGCCAGCGCATCCACCAGCGGCCGCGTCATCGGGTACCCGCCGTCGTGGCGCAGATCGACCGTCACCACGTGCGGCAGGCCGGCACCGCCGATGCGGGCCGGCAGCGTGACCTTGCGCTTGATCCCGTACCACGACTCGGGCCGCGGAGTGGCGCTGCCGAACACCGCGACCGCGCCCTCCAGGCGGGCGCGCTTGGCAGCCACCCGGCGCGCGTCGTAGCGCGGATCGGACTCGTGCTTGTAGGAGGCGTCGTGCTCCTCGTCCACCACGATCACCCCGAGCCCCGGCATGGCGGCGAACACCGCGGAGCGCGCACCAACCACCACGCGCGCCTCGCCCTCCCTGATGCGGCGGTGCTCGTCGCCGCGCCGGGCCCTGGTGAGCCCCGAGTGCAGCACCGCGACGGTCGGCCCGAAGCGGGCGCGAAACCGGCGGGCGGTCTGTGGCGTGAGCGCGATCTCGGGCACCAGCACGATCGCCCCGCGGCCGAGCGCGAGCGACCGCTCGATCACCCGCAGGTACACCTCGGTCTTGCCCGAGCCCGTGACCCCGTGCAGGAGCACGTCGCCCCCGCCGGAGTCGAGCACCTCGAGGCACGCGCCGACGGCCTCCTCCTGCGCGGTGCTGAGCTCCACCGGCGGCTGCGGGCGCACGGCGGCAACCGGCTTCAGGGCGCGCTTGGCGGGCGCCGGCGGCTGCATCAGCGCAAGCGCCCTGGCGACGGTGGATCCGCACTCCGCGGCGATCCACTCGGCCAGATCCACCAGCGCGGGGCTGATCGCGCCGGTCACCTCCAGCACCGCCTTCAGATCGTCCTCGGCGCCCTCGCCGGTGCCGGCGACCACCGCTGCCACCGGCCGGTTGCCGAAGTCGACCTGCACCAGGGATCCGCGGCGCACGTCGTCCGCGAGGCCCGCGGGCACCGCGTAGTCGAACGCCCGGTCAACCGCTCGCGCTGTGACCAGGGGCCAGCAGCGTGCGATCAATGCGCCGCGCTGGCAGGCTCGGCGAGCCCGCAGGCGGCTGCCAGAGCCGCCGCGCGATCGGTGCGCTCCCACGTGAAGCCGTCGCCCTCGCGGCCGAAGTGGCCGTAGGCGGCGGTGGCGCGGTACTTGGGGCGGAGCAGCTCGAGGTCGCGGATGATGGCCGCCGGGCGCAGGTCGAACACCTCGCGCACCGCCCGCTCGATGCGCTCGCGCGGGACGACCTCCGTGCCGAACGTCTCGACCGAGACCGACACCGGATGTGCCACGCCGATCGCATAGGCGACCTGCACCTCGGCCCGCGCCGCGAGGCCCGCGGCGACGATGTTCTTGGCCACCCACCGCATGGCGTAGGCGCCGGAGCGATCGACCTTGGACGGGTCCTTGCCCGAGAAGGCGCCGCCGCCGTGGCGGGCCGCGCCGCCGTAGGTGTCGACGATGATCTTCCGCCCGGTGAGGCCGGTGTCGCCCATCGGGCCGCCGGTGACGAACCGCCCCGTGGGGTTCACCAGAACGAACCCGGGCTCGTCGTAGCGCTCCAGCGCGCAGAGCGCGGCCGGGATCACGGGCTTCAGCACGTGCTCGATCACGTCGGCCTTGATCTGCGCGGTGGTGATGTCGGGATCGTGCTGGGTCGAGACCAGCAGCCGCTCGACCTGCACCGGCTCGAAGCTGCCGCCCACCGACCGGTACCGCACGGTGACCTGAGCCTTGCCGTCGGGCCGCAGGTAGCCGAGCGGGCCGTTCTTGCGCACCTCGGCCAGCCGGTGCGTGATGCGGTGGGAGAGCACCAGCGGCAGCGGCATGAGCTCGGGCGTCTCGTCCGTCGCGTAGCCGAACATCATGCCCTGATCACCGGCTCCCTGCGCATCGAGCTCTGCGTCGGCCTGGTCGTGCTGCTGCTCGTAGGAGGAGTGCACGCCGCGCAGGATGTCGCCCGACTGCTCGTCCAGCGCGACGACCACGCCGCAGGTGGCGTAGTCGAACCCGTAGGAGGCGTCGGTGTAGCCGATGTCGCGCACCGTCTCGCGCACCACGCGCGGGATGTCGACGTAGGCCTCGGTGGTGATCTCGCCGGCCACGACCACGAGCCCGGTGGTGATGAGCACCTCGCAGGCGACGTGAGCCTCCGGATCGAGCCGCAGCACCTCGTCCAGGACGCCGTCGGAGATCTGGTCGGCAATCTTGTCGGGATGGCCCTCGGTGACCGACTCGGATGTGAAGAGGAACTCGTCGGCCGAAAGATCAGGATTCATGGCGAAGATAGTATCCGATGCACCCGGGGGATCACTCCTCCGTGGGCTCGCGCGCCATCAGCTCTGCGAGGGCCTGCAGCGGCTCGGTGCCGTCGAATGCGACCCCGCACACCGCGCTGATGATGGGCAGGTCGAGCCCGTGCTCGACGGCGATGGCCCGAAGCGCCGGGGCGCTCGTGAGCCCCTCGGCGACCTGCCCGATCTCGGACTCGATCCAGCCCGCGGGCACGCCCTGGGCCAGCAGCTCGCCGGCCCGCCGGTTGCGCGAGTGCCGCGAGGTGCAGGTCGCGACCAGGTCGCCGAGCCCGGCCATGCCCGCATAGGTCTGCGGCTGGGCGCCGAAGCACGCTCCGAGGCGCCGCAGCTCGGCCATTCCCCGGGTGATGATCGCCGCCTTGGCGTTGTCGCCGTAGCCGAGGCCGTCAGAGATGCCGGCCGCCAGCCCGATCACGCTCTTGGCCGCACCGCACAGCTCGACCCCGGCGAGGTCTGCCGAGGCGTAGACGCGGAGAACCCGGCTCGAGATCTGCGCCTGCAGCGACCGTGCGAGATCCAGCTCGGCGGCCGCGACCACGGCGGCGGTGGGGAAGTCGCGGGCCACCTCCTCGGCGTGGTTCGGCCCCGAGAGCACCGCAACCCGCTCCCCGAAGTGCTCTTCGGCGACCTGCGACAGGCGCCGGCCCGACGCCGGGTCGAGGCCCTTGGTGGTCGAGAGCAGCACGCTGGACTCCCCCGCCCGCGCCGCGAGCTCTGCCACCACTGCGGCGAAGGAGCGGCTGGGCACCGCAACGGCGATCAGCTCGGCAGCGGCGAGGCCGTCCGCGCCGGGTCCCGCGGCGACCAGGCTCTCGGGCAGCGCGATGTCGGTGAGGTAGCGCGGGTTTCGGTGGTAGCGGTTGATGGTCGCCGCCTGCTCCGCGTCGCGGCAGAGGAGCGTCACGTCGTGGCCCTGGAGCACCAGCAGCCGGGCAAACGCCGTGCCCCAGCTCCCCGCTCCAGCCACGGCGGCCCTCACGACGAGCGCGCGCGGTTGGCGAAGTCGATGATCACGGGTACGCCCTCGAGGCCGAGGCGGGAGCGCAGCTGGTTCTCGACGTAGTAGGCGTAGTCGCGCGTGACGAGCGTGCGATCGTTCACGAACAGCCGAAACCGCGGCGGCCGCGCCTGGTACTGCGTGCCGTAGAGCAGGTTGAGGCGCTTGCGCCCGCGGCGCGGCGGCTCGCGCCCGCTGTTGATCTCGGCGATCACGCGGTTCAGCTGACCGGTGCCCACACGCGAGCTGTAGCTCTCGAAGAGCACCGTGACCGCGTCGAGCAGCTTGTCGACGTTTCGGCCCGTGACCGACGAGGTGGTCACGATCATGGGCCGCTGGCGCAGCTTGCCGCTCAGCCGGTCGGCCACATCGTCGATCGTGACGGTCGAGATGTCCCATTTCGAGAGCACCACGAGGGTCGCGCAGTTGGCCTTGCGGGCGACGTCTGCCACCGAGAGGTCGCCCTCCGAGACGCCGTCGCTCGAGTCGATCAGAACGAGCGCGACGTCGGCGCGGTCGGCCGCCTCGCGGGTGCGAAGCTCGCTGTAGAACTCGATGCCCTGGCGGTGCCGGCGCTTTCGCCGTAGCCCCGCGGTGTCGATCAGGCGAAACGTCGCGCCGCTTCGGTAGAAGCTCGTGTCGATGGGGTCGCGCGTCGTGCCCGGCGTGTCGGAGACGATCACGCGGGGCCGGCCGAGGATCGCGTTCAGAAGCGACGACTTCCCCACGTTCGGCCGGCCGAGGATCGCGACGCGGATGTCGTCGGAGGCCTCCAGGCGGCGCTCGTCGCCGTGCTCGCGAAGCTGCGAGACCACCAGGTCGAGCAGGTCGCCGCTGCCGCGCCCGTGCAGTGCCGAGAGGGCGACCGGATCGCCCAGGCCCAGGTTGTGCAGCTCGAGCGCGCGCTGCTCGTGGCCCGCGTCGTCCAGCTTGTTGGCAACGACGATCACGGGCGTGCCAGAGCGCCGCAGGATGCTCGCGATCTCCTCGTCGCCGGCAGCAAGGCCCGCGCGCGCGTCGATCACGAGCAGCACCAGGTCAGCCTCGGCCACGGCCTGGCGGGCCTGGTCGGCCACCGCAGCCTGCATCGGGGTGTCGTCGCCGATATCCATGCCGCCGGTGTCCACCAGCAGGAACGCATCGCGCCCCCACTCGCACACCACCTCGTTTCGGTCGCGCGTGACGCCGGGCGTCTCGTCGACCACCGTGCGGCGGGTGCCGGTGAGGCGGTTGATGAGGGTGGACTTGCCCGCGTTGGGGAAGCCGACCACCGCCACCGTGCCCAGGATCACCTTCGGCTCGGGGCCGGGCGTCTCGGTCTCTTCGTCGGTGCTCATCGCGCCCTCTCATACAGCTCTTTGATTTCGGCCAGAAGCTCGTCAGCCACCTCACGATACGCGTCGGCGCGCCTGCGGCCGTCGAGCGCATAGGTGCGGGGTGTGCCGAACACGATGTGGGCCTGCCTGCCCGGGCGCCAGCTCGCAGTGCCGCGGATGGCCACCGGGATGACCTGCATCTCCTCGACCACGGCGATGCGGCCCGCCCCCGCCTTGGCCTCCGACATCTCGGCCTTGCGCGTGCCCTCGATGAAGATGGCGACCACGCCGCCTGCCTGGGCGGTGTCGTGCACGATGCGAAGCGCCTCGCGGTCGGGCTCGCCGCGGTGCACGGGAAACGCGCCGCCACGGCCGATCAGCCACTTGAACGGACGCGGCCGGAAGAGGTCGGAGCGCGCCATGAAGCGGATGGTGCGCTGCTGCGCGTAGCCCAGCACCGGGATGTCGAAGAGCGACTGGTGGTTTGCCACGAGCAGCACGGGCCCGGTGTCCGGCACCGCCTCGCGGTTGTGGCTCACGGGCCGAAACAGCACCCAGACCACGCCCGAGAAGGCAAACCGCAGGCCCTTCCACGTCTGTGCGTGCAGCCGCGGGTCGTCGGGGACGGTGATCTTCACGCCGCCGCGCTCCGCACGAGGCCGAGCACGTGCTCGGTGACCTGGTCTGCGTCGAGCTCGGAGGTGTCGAGGATGTGCGCATCCGCCGCAGGGGGCATCTGCGCTGCATCGCGGGCGTCGCGCTCGGCGATGGTGCGCTCGATGTCGGCGGGCGGCAGCCCGAGGTCGGCGGCGCGGCGGGCGGCGCGCACCGCGACCGGCGCCGTCAGGTAGATCTTCACGCCCGCGTCGGGCCGCACGCGCGTGCCGGTGTCGCGCCCCTCGAGCACGGCGGCGTCGCCGGCGCGGCTTCGCTGCAGCTCGAGCATCCTCGCGCGCACCAGCGGATGGCGGGAGACGGCGCTGACCGACGCCGAGATCCGCTCGGACCGGAGATCCGTGGGCACGGCGGGCGGCACGCCGACGAGCGCGGCAAGAGCGGCCTCGTCGTCCACGTCGGCCCCGCGCTCGAGCGCGGTCGCGGTGAGCTCCCGGTACATCGACCCGGTGTCCACGTAGGGGACGCCGAGGCTCTCGGCGACCCGGCGGGCCACGGTGCTCTTGCCCACGCCCGCGGGGCCGTCGATGGTCACGATCATCCCGAGACGGCCGCCAGCCGCTCGGCGAAATCGGGGAAGCTGACGGCCAGCGCCTCGGCGCCCGAGACCGTGACGCCGCTCTGCGAGCAGGCGCCGGCAACCGCGCCCAGCATCGCGATGCGGTGGTCGCCGGCAGCGTCGATCTCGCCGCCGCGAAGGCGGGTGGGCACGCCGCGGATCTCGAAGCCGTCGTCGAGGGCGCGCACGTGGGCGCCGATGGAGTTCAGGGCATCGACCACCGTGGCGATACGGTCGGACTCCTTCACGCGAAGCTCACCCGCCCCGCGGATGGTCGAGACGCCGTGGGCGAAGCTCGCGAGCAGCACCAGCAGCGGGAGCTCGTCGATGAGGCTCGGCACCTGGTCGGCCTCCACGTCGGCGGCGACCAGATCGGCCGGACGCACCTCGATGTCGGCCACCGGCTCGCCGCCCACGAACCGCCGCCGGAAGAGCCCCACCTTCGCGCCCATACGCTCCATCACCGCCAGGAGCCCGGTGCGCGTCGGGTTGATGCCGATGCCGCGAAGCGTCAGGTTCGAGCCCTGGATGGCCGTCGCAGCGACGATGAACGGCGCCGCGGACGAGAAGTCGCCGGGCACCTCGATTGCGGGCAGCACCAGCTCGCGCACCGGCGAGATGGCAACCCGGCCGGGACGGCGGTCGATGGGCACGCCGGCGCGCTGCAGCATCCGCTCGGTGTGGTCGCGCGTCGCCAGGGGCTCCTCCACCACCGTCATGCCGTGATCGCAGAAGAGGCCGGCCAGCAGCACGGCCGACTTCACCTGCGCCGAGGCCACCGGCAGCACGTAGTTGATGGGATCGACCGAGCCGTTGGCATACACCGTCACGGGCGGGAGCCCGTCGGCGGTGGCGATCTGCACGCCCATCTGGCCGAGCGGCGTCGCGACGCGGCCCATCGGCCGCTTGAGGATGCTCTCATCGCCCGTGAGCACGAACTCGCCGGTCTGGCCGGCGAGGATGCCCGGCAGCAGGCGCATCAGCGTGCCGGCGTTGCGCACGTCGATGGGGCCGTCGGGCGGCGTGAGGCCGCGCAGGCCCACCCCGTGGATGTGGAGCGTCGTATCGTCGTCGGCGCGGTCGATCCGCACGCCCATCGACTCGAAGGCCGCGATGGTTGCAAGCGTGTCGGCAGACGGCCCGAACCCGGTCACGGTGACGGTCTCGTCGGCCAGCGAGCCGATCATCACCGCGCGGTGGCTCACCGACTTGTCGCCGGGCACGTCGAGCTCGCCCACCAGCCCGCCCGAGGGGCCCACCCGGAGCTCGGCGGCGCTCACTGCTCGACCGCCGCGCTGGTGGTGGCCTGGTAGCCGTGAGAGTCGAGCAGGTCAACGGCACGGGCCGCGTGGTCGGCGCCTGCGATCACGACGACCACCGTTCCGCCGACGTCCGTGGAGAGGTGGTGCAGCTCGAAGTCCTCGATGTTGATGCCCTCGGCGCCCAGCGCCTGGGTGATGCCCGAGATCGCGCCCGGCCGGTCGGGAACGCGCACCCGCACCCGGTGGAGCTCCTCGGGCGTGGTGCTGTAGGCCTCGGCGAGCATGCGGCGGCGGTTGGACGACGCCTCGGCGATCCAGCGGGCCAGGTAGCCCGCGTCCTCGCGCTCGAGCGCCCGCGTGAGGGTCTCGACGGCGCGGCCGTGCTCGCGCAGGCCGTCGAGGACCGCGTCGCGGTTGTCCAGGAAGATATCGACCCAGATGCGCGGGTTGGCGCCCGCCACCCGCGTCATGTCGCGGAACGATCCGCCGACCGCGGTGAGCGGGTCGTGGCCGTCGATCCGGCTCGCGCCGGCCTGGTTTGCCAGCATGTTCGAGAGCGCGTGCGGCAGGTGGCTGGTGAGCGCCACAAGCCGGTCGTGGGCGTCGGCGTCGATCGCCACCGGCCGCGCGCCGAGCCGCGACACGTAGCGCAGCACCGCGCGGTGACATACCGGATCGGTGGCCGGGCCGGGCGTGAGAAACCATGTCGCGCCCTCGAAGAGGTCGGCCCGGGCGTTGGCCACCCCCCTCGTCTCCGATCCGCACACCGGGTGACCGCCGACGAACCGCGGATCGCCCCCGGCGGCAGCGGCGAGCCGGCCCTTGGTCGAGCCGACGTCGGTCACCACGCAGCCGTCCGGCGCCGCCTCGAGCGCCTCAGCCACGAGCACGGGCAGATCGGCCACCGGGCCGCACACGAACACGATCTCGGCATCTGCGACGGCGTCGGAGACCGTGCCGGCCACCCTGCTGGCAGCCCCCAGCTCGACGCCCGCAGCGCCGGCGGCCGGATCGCTGTCGTAGACCGCCACCTCGTCGCCCAGCGCGCGGGCGGCCAGCCCAATGGAGCCCCCGATCAGGCCCAGTCCGACGATTGCGATCTTCATCCCGCGTCGCTCGCGCGCACGGCCCGCTGCATCAGCTCGGCCAGCCGGAAGGCCAGATCCAGCGACTGACGCGCGTTGAGCCGCGGATCACACAGCGTGGAGTAGTTGTGATCCAGCTGCGATTCGAGCACCGCCTGCGATCCGCCGAGGCACTCGGTCACGTGGTCGCCGGTGAACTCGAGGTGCACCCCGCCGGGCCACACGTCGCACGCGTTGCACACATCGAAGAACGCCTGCAGCTCGCCCATCACGTCCTCGAAGCGCCGGGTCTTGATGCCGCCCTCGGTCTTGATGGTGTTCGCATGCATCGGATCGCACACCCACACGATGGGGTGGCCGGCGTCGCGGGCGGCGTCGAGCAGGCCCGGCAGCACCTCGGTCACGCGCGCGGCGCCCATCCGGGCGATGAAGGTGAGCCGGCCGGGGATCTGCCCGGGGTTGAGCTGCTCGCACAGATCGATGAGGTCGGACGGCTGCGTGGACGGCCCGATCTTCACCCCCAGCGGGTTGTGGACGCCGGAGAAGAACTCGAGGTGCGCACCGCCCAGCTGGCGCGTGCGCTCGCCGACCCACAGCATGTGGGCCGAGCAGTCGTACCAGTCGCCCGTGAGCGAGTCGCGCCGGGTCATGCTCTGCTCGTAGTCAAGGAGCAGGCCCTCGTGGCTGGTCCAGACGTCCACCTCGTGCAGCTGCCGCTCGGCTTCCAGATCGATGCCGCAGGCAGCCATGAAGCGCAGCGCCCGCTCGATCTCGTCGGCGATCACCTCGTACCGCCGGCCCTCGGGCGATGAGGAGACGAACTCCTGGTTCCAGAGGTGCACCTTGGTCAGATCGGCGAAGCCGCCCTTCGTGAACGCCCGCAGCAGGTTGAGCGTGGCCGCCGACTGGTGGTAGCCGGCCAGCATCCGCTGGGGGTCGAAGCGGCGATCCTCGGCCGTGGGCCGGTCGCCGTGCACCATGTGCCCGCGAAATGTGGGGATCTCGACGCCGTCGACGACCTCGGTCGGGGACGAGCGCGGCTTGGTGAACTGGCCGGCGATGCGGCCGACCTTGACCACCGGGAGCATGGAGCCGTACGTGAGCACGGCCGCCATCTGCAGCATGATCTTGAGCTTCTCGCGGATGGAGGGTGCGGTGAAATCGTCGAACGACTCGGCGCAGTCGCCCGCCTGCAGCAGGAACCCGCGCCCGGCCGCGACATCGGCCAGCGACTCGCGCAGCTGGCGGGCCTCACCGGCGAACACCAGGGGCGGAAGGGTTGCCAGCCGCTCGCGCACGGCCTCGGCCGCAGCCTCGTCGGGCCACTGCGGTTGATGCAGGGCCTCGCGTGTGCGCCAGGATGAAGGTGACCATGCCGGGGAAGTCGCAGCCATAGCGGTTCAGTCTACCGAGCGGGGTCCGGGCTCTCCCCCGTTAGGATCTGCCTTCATGACACGGGTCTTCTCAGGAATTCAGCCCACCGGGCGCAAGCATCTGGGCAACTACATCGGCGCGATCCGCCACTACGTCACCGACCAGGATCTGGGAGAGGCGTTCTACTGCGTGGTCGACCTGCACTCCATCTCGCAGCCCTACGACCACACCACCCTTCGCGAGAACACGCTCGACACCGCCGCGACCCTGCTCGCCGCCGGGCTCGACCCCGACCGGTGCACGCTCTTCATCCAGAGCCACGTGCCTGCCCACACCGAGGCGGCCTGGCTCCTCGGCGCGCTCGCCACCACGGGCGAGCTCCAGCGGATGACCCAGTTCAAGGACAAGAGCCAGGGGCAGCAGTCGGTCTCGGCCGATCTCTTCACCTACCCCGTGCTGCAGGTGGGCGACATCGTGCTCTACCACGCAGACAGGGTGCCGGTGGGCGACGACCAGCGCCAGCACATCGAGCTCACGCGCGACGTCGCCCAGCGGTTCAACAGCCGCTACGGCGAGCTCTTCACCATCCCCGAGGCGGCAGTGCCGTCCACCGGCGGCCGCGTGATGGATCTCCAGGATCCCACGCGCAAGATGTCCACCACGGGCGGCAATCCCCAGGGCACCGTGCTCCTCACCGACACTCCGGAGGTGACGGCCAAGAAGATCCGCTCGGCGGTCACCGACTCGGGCCGGGAGGTGCGCCGCGGCGAGGGCAAGGAGGGCATCGCGAACCTCATCGAGATCCTCTCGATCGCCTCGGATCGCGCGCCCGAGCAGATCGAGTCGGACTACGAGGGTGCCGGCTACGGCCAGTTCAAGGGCGATGTGGCCGACGCGGTGGTGGCAATGCTCGCGCCGCTTCGCGAGCGCTACACCGAGCTTCGCTCCGACGAGACCAAGCTCCGGGCCATCCTGGATGCCGGCGCCGCGCGGGCGCGCGAGGTCTCCGGGGTGACCGTGAACGAGATGAAGCTGCGGATGGGCTTCGACGTCCCAGGCGTCTGAAGGCCACGGCGTGAGCGAGCCCTCTCCCCCGCCCGTGTTCATCGTCGGTGCGGCGCGTAGCGGCACCACGCTGGTGCGCTCGATGCTGGGTGCCCACCCCGAGCTCTCGATCCCGCCCGAGTCGCACTTCCTCGGCTACGTGGGACACCGCTACGGCCGCCGTACCTGGACGCCCGCGATGGTCTCGGCGGTCGCCGCCGACGTGGCCAACGACGGGCACTTCCGCCGCTGGGGGCTCGATCCGGGCCAGACCGCGGCCCGGGTGGTGGGCGCCCAGCCAGCGTCGCTGGCAGACACGCTCGGCGGCTTCTTCTCGGCCTACGCAGCATCCGAGGGGAAGCAGCGCTGGGGCGACAAGACCCCGCACTACGTCTTCATCCTCGACCAGCTGCGCGAGATCTGGCCCGACATGCGCGTCATCCACGTGATCCGCGACGGGCGCGACGTGGCCGCCTCGCACCTGGCACTCTCGGCCGGCGGGCGGCGCTGGGTCGCTCCCACCGCGGCCGCAGCCGGGGCCTGGTGGCAGTCGGCGGTGGGCCGCGGGCGCGATACCGGCGCCGACCTGGGCGAGCGCTATGCCGAGGTGCGCTACGAGGAGCTCGTGCGCGAGCCCGAGGCGACGGTCGAGCGCCTCTGTGACTTCATCGGCATCGCCCACGACCCGTCCCTGGTGGCCTACCACGACCGCGTGCACCTGCCCGATACCGTGGAGTTCGGGCGGGCCAACCTGCCGCTCGATCCGCTCGCGCGCGACTGGCGCACCGAGCTGAGCGAGTCGGACATCGCCGCGTTCGAGACGGTGGCGGGACGGCAGCTGGAGGCGTGCGGCTACGAGCTCGCCCACGTTCCCACTGGCCGGATCCAGTCGCTCACGTCCACGCTTCAGGCGCGCGCCTACCTCGGCGTTCGCGGCATGCGCAAGGGCGCGCAGCAGGCAGGTGACCGCCACGCGCCGGCGGTCACGCGCAGGTGGTCTCGCCGCTGATGCGCGCCTAGACTTCGCCGCGCATGGATGAACCGCAGTTCTCGACCGCCCATCTCAGCGAGATCCCGACGCTCTCAACGGGCGACGTCGCATGGAAGCCCATCCGCCGCCACCTCGGCATCACGGCGTTCGGCATCAACGCCTTCGTGGCCGAGGCAGCCGGCGAGGACGTGATCGAGGAGCACGACGAGCTCGGCGCGATGGCCGGGCACCACAAGGAGCTCTACTTCGTAGCGACCGGCGCGGCCCGGTTCGTGGTGGGCGGCGCCGAGATCGAGGCGCCCGCAGGCACATTCGTGTTCGTGTCCGACCCGGCCGCGCGCCGCTCGGCCGGGTCCACCGCCCCGAACACCACCATCATGGTGATGGGCGCGCCCGAGGAGGGCGGGTTCACGCCGTCGGAGTGGGAGTTCAACTTCGTCGCCGAGCCCGCAGCCCGCGACGGCAACTTCACCCAGGCGATGGACGTGATCCACGAGGGCCTCGAGCTGCATCCGAACGGCGCCAGCCTGCTCTACAACCTGGCGTGCTACAAGACCCTCTCGGGCGACTACGACGAGGCCGTCGCGCACCTCACCGCCGCCCTGCAGCTGGATCCCGGGAACGCGAAGTGGGCGGCGACCGACAGCGATCTCGACGCCATCCGCGACCGCCCCGACTTCCCCAAGCTCTAGGCGACCAGCTCGGCGGCGACCCTGTCGCCGGCCATCACGGCGCCCTCCATGAAGCTCGGGAGCACCGCCGTCTCGGCCCCCGCATAGTGGACGCGCCCGTCCGGCTCGGCCAGCAGCGGCCACCAGCCCGTGAGCTGGCCGGGGGCGAGAATCAGGTAGCTGCGCGGGTAGATCACCCGCGTCACGCGCTTGACGCGCGCGCCGAAGATGGTGCGCACCGGCTCGCCCAGCGCCGAGCGAGCAGCGGCCGGGCCGAGCCACGCCAGGCGCTGCGCCGGCCGGGCGCCCACCAGCGAGCCCAGCGTGCGCGCATCGCGGCGATACGCATAGCCCAGCACGGAGTCGGTGACGGCCGACGTCGGGGCGTCCGCCGGGAGATCGCCCTCGAGCTCGATGAGCGACTTGACCGCGGTGCCGTAGGCGGCATCGGCAGGTACCGGGCGAAGGCCCTCCACCGCGGCATGGGCATGCAGGGGCATGGCGACCACCACCCGTGCGGCGCTGATACGCGTGCCGGCGGCGGTCACGACCTCGGCCCCGCCCGCGCTCTGCCGCACTGCGATCACCTCGCTGCCGAGGGCGACCCGGGCTCCGAGGCCTGCGGCGATGCGCCCGGCAAACCCGCCGGCGCCGTCTGCGAACCGGAACTCCGAGTCCGACCGCACCCCGCCGCGAGCGGCGTCCTTGGTCGCGAGCGCCTGGAGCGACATGCGCTCGAGCGGCATGGTTGATGCCGCCACCGAGATCATGGCCTCGGCCAGCGCGAGCTCGAACGGCGTCGCGCCGTGTGCGCGGAGCCAGCCGGCCACGCTGATCTGGTCCGCCTCCGAAGCGGGCTCGCGGCCAAGCCGGTCGATCTCGTCCAGGAGCGCCTGGTAGCCGGGCGGTGAGGCGAACTGCGAGCGGCCCGCCACCCACATCGCCGAGGGAGTCGGGCCATGGTCGCCCCAGCCGACGGCCGCCGGGACGATCCGGGCCCCAACCTCTGCTGCCAGCGCCCGCAGGTGCGCGTTGGTGGCATCGACCGCCTCGCCGCCGGCCTCCCACGGCCGTCCGCCGGCGGTGCGCGTCCAGACCCTGCCTCCAACCCGCTCCGCGGCCTCGAGCACGGCCACGTCGGCGCCTGCGGCCGCGAGCCGGTGGGCGGCGGTGAGGCCCGAGAGGCCCGCACCGATCACCACGACGTCAGGCATCGCGCAGCTCCGCCAGCTCGGCACCGGTGATGGGCCGCCAGGCGCCGAGCGCGAGCCCCTTCACGGTAAGCGGGCCGTAGCGGCTGCGGTGAAGCGACTTCACGGGGTGGCCCACCGCCTCGCACATCCGCCGCACCTGGCGGTTTCGGCCCTCGTGGATGGTGATCTCGAGGACGCCGGGTCGCGGCGCCTCCACGGCGGCCGGCGACGTCATGCCGTCGTCCAGCTCGACGCCCATGCGAAGCGCCGCCATCGCATCGAGCGACGGCACGCCCTCGACCTCGGCGACGTAGGTCTTCTCCACGCCGTGGCGCGGGTGCATGAGGCGATGGGCCAGCCCGCCGTCGTTGGTCAGGACGAGCGCGCCGGTGGTGGCGCGGTCGAGCCTGCCCACGGGAAAGAGGCGCACGTCGCTGGGCACCGCATCGACCACGGTCGGCCGGCCCTGCGGGTCGCTCATGCTCGTGATCACGCCGGCGGCCTTGTTCAGGAGCACGACGACCACCTCCTCGGGCGTGACCTGCTCGCCGTCGAGGCGCACGTCGTCGCCCGTCTCGACCTGGGTGCCGAGCCCGGCGACCTCGCCGTTCACCGTCACTCGCCCGTCGCGGATGTAGGCCTCGGCCGCGCGCCGGGATGCCAGTCCGGTCGAGGCGAGGTAGCGGTTAAGCCGCTCCGGCACGCTGGTCGGCCACCAGGTGGAGCCTGGCGCGGAGAGCCTCGTGGTCGGCGTCGGTGAGATCGAACTCGGAGAGCGCCGGCAGGCTCGCCGTGCCCTCCTCGAGCCCGAACATGCGCGAGAACGCGGTCGTGACCCGGTAGAGCACCGGCTGGCCGGCCGTGTCGGCGCGCCCTGCCTCCTCCACCAGCCCCCGCTCGAGCAGGCCCGCAACGCCGGCGTCGGCCGACACGCCGCGGATGCGGGCGATGTCCGGCCGCGAGACCGGTCCCAGGTAGGCCACGATCGCAAGCGTCTCCATGCCCGCCTGGCTGATGCCCCGAGCCTGCGGCCGGTTCAGGAGCCGGGCGCACACCGCTGCGGTCTCGCCCGAGGCACGGAAGCCCCATCCACCGCCGGCCTTCTCGAGGACGACGCCGGAGCGGCCCTCGACGTAGCGGTCACCGAGCGCGTCGAGCGCCCGCTCGACCCGCTCGGGCGACGACTCGCTGAGCGCCGCGAGCTCGCGCACGGAGAGCGGCTCGGAGGCGACGAAGAGGAGCGCCTCGACGGTGTGGGTCAGCTCGCTCACGCGATCGCGCGCTCCGACACGGCCTCGGCGGCATCGGGCTGGGCCGAGCCCTGCTTGCGCTTCGCCACCCCGCGGGTCACGCGGATGGGGCCGAACAGCTCGGCTTGCACAGGATCGGCCTCGCCCGACTTGTAGAGCTCGAGCACCGCGAGGAATGCAGCTGCCTGCGACAGGCGGTCGAGGCCCGCGACGGCCTGCTCGAAGGCAAACCCGCGGCGCTCGCTGAGCAGCACCCGGAACCGGTCGAGGAACTCGCTGACCGGCACCAGCTTTCGCCGCACCACGCTGACGTCGATCTCCGGCGGCGAGGTGAGGAGCGTCGCCATGGCCGCATGGAGCTGCCACGGATCCTCGCTGAACTCCTCGATGACCGGCTCGGGGCGCGGCTGGAGCGGCGCGGGCCCGATGCGGAAGTGCCGCGGCGTCTGCGCAGCCCGCTCCTGGAGCCAGCGCGCCGAGGCTGCGTAGCGGCGGTACTCGATGAGCCGCTGGATGAGCTCCTGCTCGGCCTCCTCGGCAGTGAGCTCCTCCTCCTCGTCGTCCTCCATGCCGAAGAGCATGCGCACCTTGATCTCGAGCAGCGCCGCGATGAGCACCACGAACTCGGTGGCCGACTCGAGGTCGATCTCACCGCGCTCCTCCATGCGGGCGACGTAGGCGACGACGATCTCGGCGATGGGGAGCTCCGCCAGCTCGATCTCTTCCCGGAGGACGAGCGCGAGCAGCAAGTCGAACGGGCCCTGGAACACGTCCAGGTCGAGGTCGAACTCGGCCACGGTCATAATCGGTACATTCTACGGGGCGCGGCGGATGTGGCCCGGCGCGGTGAATAGCCGGTGCCTGGCACCGGCTAGTCAAGCTCCAGGAGCATGCGCGTGTTGCCCAGCGTGTTGGGCTTGACGCGCGGCAGGTCGAGGAACTCCGCCACGCCCTCGTCGTAGGAGCTTCGCAGCTCGGCATAGACGTCGGGTGCCACCGGCGTACCCTCGATGGCCCGGAACCCCTGGCGGCCGAAGAACTGGTGCTCGAAGGTGAGCACGAACACCCGCCTCACCCCCAGCTCGCGCGCCGAGGCCACCAGCGCGGCCACCAGCGCAAACCCGACGCCGCGCCCGCGGACGGCGGGATCGACCGCAACCGTGCGGATCTCGGCCAGATCCTCCCACATCACGTGGATCGCCCCGCAGCCCACCACCTCGCCGTCGAGCTCGGCCACGCGGAAGTCCTGGACGTCCTCGTAGAGCGTCACGAGCTCCTTGCCGAGGAGCACGCGCTGATCGACGTACACCTGCACGATGCGGTGGATTGCCCGCACATCGCCCGTGCGGGCGCGCCGCACGATCGCCTCGCTCATTCAGGCAACGACCGCTTCGCCCAGAAGCGCGCGCGCCTCCGCGATGAAGTCGCCGTCGGCGCGCACCCGGAAGTCGGTGCCGAACCGCAGCACCCGCGCCCCCGACGTGGTGTCGATCATCAGCTCGACCGGCGCCTCCCCGGGGTACTCGCCGATGAGGCTCTTCAGCTCATCGACGATGGTGGCGGGGGCCTGGCGGGCATCGACCCGCAGCTTGACCACGCCGAAGTCGGCGACGGCCTCGAACGGCGTCGCCTCCATCGCCATCAGCTTCACCTCGGTGTCGGACTTGCGCTCGACCCGGCCCTTGATCAGCACGATGCTGTCGGGCCGAAGCACCTCGCGCGCCGTCTCCCACGTCTTGGCAAAGACGATGACCTCGATGGAGTCGGTCACGTCGTCGAGCTCCACGAAGGCCATCGTGTCGCCGCGCTTGGTGACCAGCTGGCGGACGCCGGCGATGATGCCGCCGACCGTCACGATCTGGCCGTCACGCAGGTTGGGGAAGTCGCGGAGGGGCGCATCGACCTTGCGCGCGAGCTGCGACCGAAGCGGCGTGAGCGGGTGGCTCGAGACGTAGAGGCCCAGCACCTCCTTCTCGCGCTTCAGCAGATCGTCCCGCTCCCACTCGAGCTCGGAGACCGCAGGCCGCACGCGGGTCACGACCGCAGCCCCGCCCGAGCCGCCGCCGTCGTCGCCCATCATGTCGAAGATGGAGCCCTGCCCGCGGCGCGCGTCCTCCTGGAACCGCTGCCCCGCGCCGAGCGCCTGCTCGAGCGCCTCGGACGTGCCGCGGCGGCTGCCGCCCATGCAGTCGAAGGCCCCGGCGGCGATCAGGCTCTCGAGCATGCGCTTGTTCAGCACGGACGCGTCCACCCGCTCGCAGAAGTCCCAGATGGAGTCGAACGGCCGCTCCGCGCGGGCGTCGATGATGAGCTTCACCGCGCTCGCGCCGACGCTCTTGACCGCCGTGAGGCCGAAGCGGATCTTGCCGTCGACCACAGCAAAGTCGGACTGGCTCTCGTTGACGTCGGGCGGCAGCACCTCGATGCCCATGTCGGCGCACTCACCGACGTAGAACGGCACCCTGTCCTTGGTGGACATGACCGACGAGATGAGCGCCGCCATGTACTCGGCGGGATAGTTGGCCCGCAGGTAGGCGGTCTGGTAGGAGACCAGCGCGTAGCAGGCGGCGTGCGACTTGTTGAACGAGTAGTCGGCGCTTCGCTCGTTGTCCTCCCAGAGCTGCTGGGCGAGCTGCGGCGAGACCCCGTTGTCGACGCACCCTTTCAGGAACTTGTCCTTGAGCGATGCCATCAGCGCCTGGATCTTCTTGCCCACCGCCTTTCGCAGATCGTCGGCCTCTGCAGGCGAGAACCCCGCGAGCTCGCGGGCGATGAGCATCAGCTGCTCCTGGTAGATGGAGATGCCGACGGTGTCTGCCAGGATGGGCTCGAGCCGCGGGTCGGGGAACGTGTAGGCCTCGCGCCCGTTTCGCCGCGCGGCGTAGCTCGGGATGTTCTGCATCGGGCCTGGGCGGTAGAGCGCCACGAGCGCGATGAGATCCTCGAAGCGCGTGGGCTTCACCTGCCGCAGGGCATCGCGCATGCCGCTCGACTCGAACTGGAACACGCCGGTGGCGTCGCCCCTGGCCATCATCTCGTACGTCTTGGTGTCGTCGAGCGGCAGCTCGTGGATGTCGACGTGGTCGCCGGTGGATTGCTCGATGAGCTTCACGGCGCTGTCGATGACGTCGAGGTTGCGCAGGCCCAGGAAGTCCATCTTGAGCAGGCCGAGCGACTCGACGTCGTTCATCGAGAACTGGGTCACGACCTCGGACTCGACGCCCTTCTGCTGCAGCGGCAGGTACTCGGTGAGCGGCCGGTCGCCGATCACGACGGCGGCGGCGTGGATGGAGTCGTTTCGCACGACGCCCTCGAGCGGCGTCGCCATGTCGACCACCTTGCGGGTGGTCTCGTCGATGTCGTAGCTCTTGCGCAGCTCGGCGCCGGGCTTCATGCACATCTCGAACGAGATCTTGGGCCCGTCGGGCACGAACTTCGCGATGCGGTCGACCACGCCGTAGGGCAGGCCCATCACGCGGCCGGCATCCTTGATCGCGGCCTTCGGCTGCATCTTGCCGAAGGTGATGATCTGCGCGACGTTGCGCCGGCCGTACTTCTCGGCCACGTAGTTGATCATGCGCTCGCGGCCCGCCACCGCGAAGTCGACATCGACGTCGGGCATGGACTTGCGGCCGGTGTTCAGGAACCGCTCGAAGAGCAGCGAGTAGCGCATGGGATCGAGGTCGGTGATGCGCAGGCAGTAGGCCACCAGCGAGCCGGCGGCCGATCCGCGGCCCGGGCCGACCGGGATGTGCTCGGAGCGGGCAAAGCGGATGAAGTCCCAGACGATGAGGAAGTAGTCGGGGAAGCCCATCTCCTCGATGGTCTTCAGCTCGAACTCGAGCCGCTGGCGCAGCTCGGGAGTCTCCTTGCCGTACCGCTCCTTCAGGCCCTCCTCGGCGAGCTTTCGCAGGAACTGCACCGCGGTCATCTCACCGGGGACGTCGAACTTGGGCAGGTGCGTGGTCTCGAAGTCGAGCGTCGCGCTGCAGCGGTCGGCGATCTCGACGGTGCGGCGCAGCATGTCCTCGCCGAACTGCGGCTGCAGAAGGTCGTACATCTCCTGCGGCGAGCGAAGGTAGAAACCGTGGTTGGAGAACTTGAACCGGTTGGGGTTCTCGAGGGTGTCGCCCGTCTGGATGCAGAGCATCGCCTCGTGCGGGATGGCGTCGGCGGCGGTGAGGTAGTGCACATCGCCCGTCCCGACCAGCGGCAGCCCGGCGTCGGCGGCCATCTTCACGAGCCTGGGGTTGATCTGGGTCTGGATGTCGATGCCGCCGTCCTGGATCTCGACGTAGACGTCGTCACGGCCGAAGATCTGCACCAGCTTGTCGAGCTCCTCCCGCGCGAGCGGGTCGTTGCCATCGACGAGCGCTTTGGAGACGCGGCCCGAGAGGCAGCCCGAGAGCGCGATGATGCCGTCGGCGTGGGCGGCGAGCTGGTCGAGATCGACGCGCGGCTTGTACCAGTACCCGTCGAGGAAGCCTGACGAGACGAGCCGCACCAGGTTGTGGTAGCCCTCGCGCGTCTCGGCAAGCAGGGTGAGGTGCCCGCGGCGCTCCTTCAGCGGCCGCGCGGCGTGGTCGTCGACCACGTACATCTCGCAGCCCACGATGGGCTTGATCCCGGCCTTCGCGCCCGCCTTCGAGAACTCGACCGCACCCGCCATCGACCCGTGGTCGGTGAGCCCGATCGCCGGCATGCCGAACTCGGCAGCCCGCTTGATGAGCGGGTCGATGCGGCATGCACCATCGAGTATGGAGTACTCGGAATGCACGTGGAGGTGGGCGTACTGGGGTTGGCTCGGCACGAGGTTCCAGTCTACCGAGCGGGGGCGACGGAGCCGCCCCCGCCCGACAGGTTACGCGCCCGCCATGCGATGACGGAAGACCAGCCCGGCCGAGGTGAGGGCAGCCGCTGTGGCAAGTGCTGCGGTTCCCCCGATCACGGCCTGGCGGCGGCGCTTGCGGCGGCGCTCCTGCACCCGCAGCGTGCGATCTGCGAGCTGTTGCGCCCTGCGGGTGATCCCCGCCCGCTGCAGTCCCCGGGATGTCACGACGGTGACTGCGTATCCCTTTGCTGCTTTGCGTGTGTTCGCCATCGCCCCACTGTACCCCAGCCCCCGGCGGCGCCAGGTTACCCCGTTACGGCCGCCGCTCTACCGCAGAGCGGTGATCGTCACCGGACGGCGAAATGGCGAAATCTCACCCCATGGACGCTGAACACGAAACCACATCACGCATCGAGATCGACGACCGCTTCATCGGCGAATGGATCGAGTACGGCATGGCGGAGATCACGTCGTACCTCGCCAAGCACCTGCGCTTCGCGCGCTGGTGCGACGAGCACGAGCCGGAGTGACCCGGCTCAGCTGACGACGGGCAGCCGGAGCTTCTTGATCTTGCGCTCCGGGCGCACCATGCCGGCGGCGATCCACGCATCGACCTCGGCGAAGAGCTGCTCGACCAGCACGCTCTGCGGCACCTTGCGAAGCACCTCGCCGTGGGCATAGATGAAGCCCGCGTCGCGGCCACCGGCCACGCCGAAGTCGGCGTTCCCGGCCTCGCCGGGGCCGTTCACGGCACAGCCCATCACGGCGATCTCGAACACCTCGTCGTAGCCCTCCAGGCGGCGCTCCACCTCACCGGCGAGGTCGAGCACGTCCACGTTGGTGCGCCCGCACGACGGGCACGCGATCATGACCGGGCCCTTCTGCCGCAGGCCCAGCACGCGCAGCATCTCCCAGGCGACCTTGACCTCCTCCACCGGATCGGCGGTGAGCGAGACGCGGATGGTGTCGCCGATGCCCATCGCAAGGAGACTGCCGATGCCGATCGAGCTCTTGACCGTGCCGGTGAACACCGGCCCCGCCTCGGTCACGCCGAGGTGCAGCGGGTAGGGCACCTGCTCCGAGAGCCGCCGGTAGGCGTCGATCATGACCGGCACCGATGAGCTCTTGACCGAGATCTTGAAGTCGCGGTAGTCCAGCCGCTCGAGCAGCCGCACCTCCTCGAGGGCGGCCTCGACGAGCGCGCCTGCCGGGTCGTTGGTGGCGAACTGGCGCAGGTGGTCGGGAAGCGACCCCGAGTTGGCGCCGATCCGCATCGGGATGCCGGCCCGCTTGGCCGCCGTCACCACCTGCTCGACCTTGTCGTCGCCGCCGATGTTGCCGGGGTTGATCCGCACCGCGGCGACGCCGGCATCGATGGCCCTGATGGCGAGCGATGCGTTGAAGTGGATGTCGGCGATGACCGGGAGCGGCGAGCCCGCGACGATGGCCGGGAGCGCGTCGGCATCGGTGCGGCCGGGGACGGCCACCCGGGCGATCTCGCAGCCGGCTTCGGCAAGCCTGGTGATCTGGGCGACGGTGGCCGCGGCATCGCTCGTGTCGGTCATCGTCATCGACTGCACCGCCACCGGGGCGCCGCCGCCGATCAGCACGCCGCCCACCGAGATCTGTCGTTCAGACGCCATCCCCAGGGACAATACCCGGAAGGGTCAGCGGGGTTGGGTGGTTATCAGGCTGCCGATGTCGTTCTGGAGCCCGATCGCAAAGACGATCACCATCAGCACGATGCCCACTGCGGAGATCCGCTCGAACACCGACCGCGAGACTGCCCGGCCGCGCACCTTCTCGAGGGCGATCATCAGCACGTGGCCGCCGTCCAGCGGCAGGAACGGCAGCATGTTGAAGATCGCAAGCGACAGCGAGATGAACGCGAGCAGGCTGAGGTAGTCGGCGTAGCCGTCGTTCACGGCCGTCGAGGACTCACGCGTGATCCCCACCACGCTGTGCAGCTGGGCGCGGCCCGCCGGGGTGACGATGTGGCCGAGCGCTCCGAGCGTTCCCGTGGTGAGCGCCCACATGTCGGAGGTCGCCATCGGCACCGCGTGGAACAGCGAGTAGCTCACCGGCGTGGTGCCAAAGGAGAAGCCCAGCCGGTAGTCACCGTCGATCAGCTTGGTGCGCTCGGCAGGGAGCTTGATGACCTTCCCGTCGCGCTTGATGGTGAGCTGCACCGGCTTGCCATGTGTCGCGAGGATGACGTTGTGGGCCTCGGTGGGCGTGAGGTGCTTGCCGTTGACGGTGAGCACCTGGTCGTCGTGCTTCAGACCGGCGCTGTAGGCGGGGCTCGGCTGCACGACCGATGCCACGGTGCTCGTGGAGTGCGGCACGCCGGTGAGGAAGAGCCCGACGAGGATCACGAAGCACGCGACCACGTTCATGAACGGCCCGGCGACGATCACGATCAGCCGCTGGGTGCGGGTCGAGCGCCAGTAGGAGCGCGGGTCGAGCGCCTGCTCCACGCGGTCGAGGTTCTTGGCGATCTTCGAGCGGTCGGTGTCGGTGAGCGACTCGTCGCAGTCGGCCAGCGCCGCGCGGATGCGGGCCAGCGAGAGCGCGGCGCCGTCGTGGTTGCCGCGGCCGATGCGCAGCCGGTACTCATCGACGGCCTCCGACAGCTCCATGCCCTTCACGGGATCGAGCGCATCCGGCCGGTCGAGCAGCGCATCCACGGCGTAGAGATCGTCCGCCTCGGGCCGCAGCATGCCCGGGATGGTGACGTAGCCGCCGAGCGGGACGAGGCCGATGCGGTAGTCGGTGTCGCCGCGCCGGCGCGAGGCGATGATCGGCGGGAACCCGATGGTGAACGCCAGGGCGCGCATGCCGACGAGCTTCGCCGCCGTGAAGTGCCCCATCTCGTGGATGAAGATGAGCACCAGCAGGCCGAGGATCGCGATGGCGAAGCTCATGCCGCCACCGCCACCAGGTCGTGTGCAACCGCGCGGGCACGGGCGTCGGCCCCCAGCACCTGCTGGAGCGATTCCAGTGGCTCGGGCTCGATCCGGGCAAGCGTCTGTTCCACCACACCAGGGATATCGGCAAAAGCGATGCCGTCCGCGAGGAACGCCGCGACGGCGACCTCGTTGGCGGCGTTCAGCACGCACGGGGCCGTGCCGCCGGCGACGCCCGCATCGCGCGCCAGCTGCAGGCAGCGAAAGACGCCGGTGTCGGGCGGCTCGAAGTCGAGCGCAAACGCCCGCGTGAGGTCGAGCTTGGGTGACGGCGTGGCGGCGCGCTCGGGATAGGTGAGGGCCCACGAGATGGGCACGCGCATGTCGGGCAGGCCGAGGTGGGCGATCAGCGCGCCGTCGCGGAAGCGGGCCATGCCGTGGACGACGGACTGGGGATGGACGACCACCTCGATCCGGTCGTACGGCAGGCCGAACAGGTAATGGGCCTCGATCAGCTCGAGCCCCTTGTTCATGAGCGTGGCCGAGTCGATGGTGATCTTCGCGCCCATCGTCCAGGTGGGATGCTTCAGCGCGCGCTCGCGCGTGACGCCCGAGAGCTCGGCCGCGGAGAGGCCGCGAAACGGGCCGCCCGACGCGGTGATGACGATCCCCTCCACCGCTCCGTCGGCCGCCCCCTCCAGGCACTGGGCGAGAGCCGAATGCTCGCTGTCAACGGGCAGCAGCTGCCTGCCTGCGCGATCACGCGCCTCGAGCACCAGCGTGCCGCCCGCGACGAGGCTCTCCTTGTTGGCCAGGGCCACGTCAGAGCCGCTCTCGAACGCTGCGAGGGTGGCTGCGAGCCCGGCCGACCCCACCACGGCGTTCAGCACCACGTCGGCACCGCAGCGGCGCACCAGCTCCGCCGCCGAATCGGGCCCCTCCAGCACCGTGCCCGCGAACTCCGCTCGTGCCAGGGCCGCGGCTGCCGGGTCTGCCAGGGCGATGGTGTCCGCACCCTGTTCGCGGGCGGCTGCCACCAGCGGGCCGGCGCTGGTCGAAGCGGCCAGGCCGCACAGCGAGAGGCCGGGATGGTCGCGCACGATCTCGAGCGCCTGCATCCCCACCGAGCCGGTCGCGCCCAGGATGGCAACAGATCTCACGCCCGTGAGTCTAGAGGGCGATCGTTGGGAATCGATCAGCGCGGGATCAGGCGCGGCCGATGATGATCGCGACCGCGTAGGCGGCGGCGCCGGCGAAGAGCAGGGCGTCGATGCGATCGAGGATGCCGCCGTGGCCGCCCAGCATCCGCCCGGTGTCCTTCACGCCCATGTCGCGCTTGATGTAGGACTCGAACAGGTCGCCGATGGGGCTTGCGACCGTGATCGCAAGGGCGAGCTCGATGGCATGGATCGGCGAGAGCGGCACCGATGACGGCTGCTTGTAGACCGTGAAGAACACCGCCAGGAACCCGCACACGATGCCGGCCATCAGGCCCTCGACGGTCTTGTTGGGCGAGATCTCGCCGGCCAGGCGGCGGCGGCCGAACATGCGGCCGAAGATGTAGGCGGCGGTGTCCGACACCACCACGCCGAGCACCACCGCGAGGAGCAGCACCCGCCCCCAGTTCCCCGGCCCGGGCACGTCGCGCATCGCGATCAGGAGGCTCAGGCCAAGGCCGATCCAGATCACGCCGAAGATGGTCACCGAGATCTGCACGGTGGCGTGCTGGCGCACGTCGCCAACCGCCGAGAGCCAGAATGCCAGCAGGATAACCAGGAAGATCGGGCCCGCAGACCATGCGACGCCGCCGTGATGCACCGCGAGGGGCAGGAGGATCACGCCGAGCATGCCCGCCGGGATCAGCGGCCGGAACTGCCGCGTCATGACGTAGAGCTCGTGCACGGCCAGCACGGCCGCGACCGTGACCGCGGCGGTCATCACCCAGCCCCCGGCGTACACGGCATAGATCGCGACGATCAGGAGCGGGACTGCGATGAGAACGCGCGAGACCAGGCTGCTCACCGACGCCCGAATCTCCGCCGGCGGCCCGCGTAGGCCTCCAGCGCTTCGCGCAGATCGTCCTCGCCGAAGTCCGGCCAGAGGGTGGGCGTGAAGTGGAACTCCGCATACGCGGCCTGCCACAGCAGGAAGTTGGACACGCGGAGCTCTCCGGACGTCCGGATCACGAGGTCGGGGTCGGGCATGTCGGGAGCGTACAGACGGGCTGCGACGGCGTCCTCGTCGACGGCGTCGGCCGGCACGCCGTCCTCCACCAGGCGCCGCGCCGCGCGCATCAGCTCATCCCGCGCGCCGTAGTCGAACGCCACCCAGAGGTCGAGCCGCGTGTTGCCGGCCGTGTGGCCCTCCATCTCCTCGATCAGCTCGAGCAGCGTCTGGGGGCAGCGGTCGCGGCGGCCGATGAACCGCACCCTCACGCCCTGGCGGTGCAGGTCGGGGAACTGCTCGATGAGCGTCTCCTCGAAGAGCGCCATCAGGTCGGCCACCTCGCTCTCGGGCCGGCCCCAGTTCTCGGTGGAGAAGGCGTAGACGGTGAGGCTCTTCACGCCGAGATCCGGCGCCGCCTCGACGGTGCGCCGAAGCGCGCCCGTCCCCGCGCGATGGCCCGCGAGCAGAGGGAGCTTCCGCGACCGCGCCCAGCGCCCGCTGCCGTCCATGATGACCGCGACATTGTGGGCCTGGTCAGCGATCGGCTGCTGTGGCTCAGGCTCGGGCCGGCGCGCCAGCCGCAGCACTCGCAGCAGGCGGCGTTGCCTGCGCAGGAGCGCCGTGGTCACACCTCCATGATCTCGGCTTCTTTGCCTTTCAGAGCCGAGTCGATGGCGGCGGTGTGCGCGTCGGTGAGCTTCTGGAGCTGGTCTTCGGCGCGATGTACCTCGTCGGAGCCGACGTCGCCCTTCTCGAGCTCCTTGAGCTGGTGGATGGCGTCGCGGCGGATGTTGCGGGCTGCGACCTTGCCCTCCTCCGCCATGTTCCGCACCTGCTTGACCAGATCCTTGCGCCGCTCCTCCGTGAGCTGCGGGATGGGCAGGCGGATGAGCTGGCCGTCGTTAGCCGGCGTGAGGCCGAGGTCGGACTCGAGGATGGCGCGCTCGATGTCGCGGATGGTGCCCTTGTCGAACGGCGTGATGGTCAGGAGCCGCGGCTCGGGGACGCTGATGGTCGCGACCTGGTTGAGCGGCATGGCGGTGCCGTAGGCCTGCACCTGCACCCGGTCGAGCAGGCCGGCCGATGCGCGGCCGGTGCGGATCGAGGTGAACTCGTGCTTGGTTGCCTCGACGCTCTTATCCATGCGCTTGTTGGCATCTGCGAGGACGTCATCGATCATGGTGCCACCTCCGCGGGGACTGTCTGGGCTGAGATCACGGTGCCCACACGCTCACCGTTCACGACGCGGGCGATGTTGCCCTCGTCATCCAGGTTGAAGACGTACAGGGGCAGCTTGTTGTCCATGCACAGCGAGAGCGCGGTGATGTCCATCACCTTGAGGCCGCGCTCGATCGCCTCGATGTGCGTCACGGTGCGCAGGAGCTGGGCGTCGGGATTGATGCGGGGATCGTCGTCGAGCACGCCCTCCACCCCGTTCTTGCCCATCAGAATGGCCTCGGCGCCGATCTCGAGCGCGCGCAGCGCTGCGGCGGTGTCCGTGGTGAAGAACGGGTTGCCGGTGCCCGCCGCGAAGATCACCACGCGGCCCTTCTCGAGGTGCCGGATCGCGCGGCGCCGGATGTACGGCTCGGCGACCTCGGCCACGTCGATGGCCGACATCACCCGGGTGTGGGTGCCGAGCTTCTCGAGCGCGTCCTGCACCGTGAGGGCATTCAGCACCGTTGCGAGCATGCCGGCGTAGTCGGCGGTCGCGCGGTCCATGCCCTTGGCGGCCTCCTGCGTGCCTCGCAGGATGTTGCCGCCACCGACGACGATTGCAAGCTGCACGTCGGTGGCGGCCACGTCGTGGACGGCCGTTGCGATCGCGGCGATGCGATCGGGATCCTGGCCGTACTCGCGATCGCCCATGAGGGCCTCGCCGGAGAGCTTCAGCAGGATCCGCCGGAACTCGCTCACCCCGCGCCGACCTCGAAGCGGGCGAAGCGCTTGATCTCGATGTTCTCACCGATCTTGGCCGAGAGCTCGACGCGGAGCTGCTCGATGGTCTTGCCGTCGTCGTCGGGCCGGATCGAGGCCTGGTTTCCCAGGACGTAGTCCGTCAGCGACTTGGCCCACATGCCCTGGGCGATCTTGTCGAGCATCGCCTCGGGACGGCCCTCCGCCGCGGCCTTGTTGCGGAAGATCTCGATCTCGGACGCCTTGAACTCGTCGTCGATGTCGGTCTCGGAGACGAACCGCAGATCGCGGCCTGCGGCGATCTGCAGTACCACCGAGCGGGCGAACGTCTTGAAGTCGTCCGTGCGGGCGACGAAGTCGGTCTCGCAGCCGATCTCGACCATGGCGCCGATCTTGCCGCCGGCGTGCACGTAGGTCTCGATCACGCCCTCGCCCGTGCCACGGCCGGCGCGCTTGCCGGCCTGGGCGATGCCCTTCTCACGCAGCAGCTTGACCGCTGCGTCCATGTCGCCGCCGGACTCTGCCAGGGCGCGCTTGCAGTCCATCATGCCGGCCTGCGTGGCCTCGCGCAGCTGCTTGACCTCGGCTGCGCTCGGCGAATAGTTCGCGTCGCTCACTTCGCGTCACCACTCTCTGTTGCTGGTTCATCTGGTGTGGCCGGCTCGCTCGCCGCGACGGCAGCGGGCTCGGCAGCGGGAGCCTCGGGCTCGGCCGCCGGAGCAGCCGCAGGCTTCTCCGCGGCGGCGGGCGCCTCGGCCGGGGCCTCGGGGACAGCGGCGGCCTCTGCGGTCGCAGCCTCGGCGGCAGCGGCCTCGGCGGCGGCAGCCTCCTCGGCTGCAGCAGCGGCAGCGGCCTCCTCGGCAGCCTTCTTGGCGGCGAAGTCGGCAGCCTTGATGCCGAGGTTGCGGCCCTCGGCGACGGCGTCAGCCAGCACGCGCACGATGAGGTTGGACGAGCGGATGGCGTCGTCGTTCCCGGGGATGATGAAGTCGGCGTCGTCGGGGTCGCAGTTGGTGTCGACCAGGCCGACCACGGGGATGTGGAGGCGCCGGGCCTCATGCACCGCGAGGGCTTCCTTCTTCATGTCGATCACGACCACCGCGTCGGGCAGCTTGCGGGTGTCCGCCATGCCGCCGAGGTTGGTCTCGAGCTTCTCGAGGTTGGACAGCGCCACCTGGCGCTCCTTGGCCGGCAGCAGCTCGAGCTGGCCGTCGGTCTTCTGCCGGCGCAGCTCGTGCAGCGCGGCAATCCGGTCCTGGATGGTGCGGTAGTTGGTGAGCAGACCGCCGAGCCAGCGATGGTTGACGTACGGCTGGCCGACGCGCCGGGCATGGGTCTCGACGGCGTCCTGGCACTGCTTCTTGGTGCCGACGAACAGCACGCTGCCGTTTCGCTCGCCGATGTTCTTCAGGTACTGAGCGGCCTCGTCGAGCAGGTCGGAGGTCTGCTGCAGGTCGATGATGTAGATGCCGTTGCGCTCGCCGAAGATGAATCGGCGCATCTTGGGGTTCCAGCGCCGCGTCTGATGGCCGAAGTGAACTCCGGCCTCGAGCAGCTCCCGCATGGTTGCTGAAGGCAAAACGTACTCCTGATCGGTTGGGATAACGTGGCCGGTGGCGGCTGCCGGAATCCCGCTTCAGATGAGCGGGACACCGCCGGCACCATGGTTCCACCGGGTAGGGGACGTGAAGGTCGCCGGGTATTCTAGACGGTTTGGATGCGCGCCAGTTCCAGCGCCGCGGCGAGGTCTGCGGGAAGCGGTGAGACCACCTCGACCGGCTCGCCTGTCCAGGGATGCGGGAACGTGAGCTCCGACGCGTGCAGGAACTGCCGCTCGAGCCCCAGCTCCGGCCCGTGGCCGTAGGCGGGGTCGCCCACCACAGGGTGCCCGATCGCCTGGAGATGCACGCGGATCTGGTGCGTGCGGCCGGTCTCGAGCTCGACCCGCAGCAGCGACCTGTCCTCGAGCGGCTCGATGAGCTCGAACCGGGTGGCGGCCTCGCGCGGGTGGTCGCTGTCGAGCGACACGAGCGCGGGCTTGCGCCGGTCGCGGCCGATGGCGGCCTCGATGCGGCCGGTGCGCGACGGCGGCCGGCCGCGGACGAGCGCCGTGTAGGTGCGGCTGATGCGGCGGCGGCGAAGCAGGCTCTGGAGCTTCAGCAGGGTCGGCTCGTCGCGGGCGACCACGAGCAGCCCGGAGGTGTCGCGGTCCAGCCGGTGGACGATCCCGGCGCGCGCCGGATCACCACCGCCGGCCTTGCCCCGCAGGGCATCCACGAGCGTGGCATCGGTGATGCCGGGGGCCGTGTGCGTGATCAGCCCGGCCGGCTTGTCGACCACCAGCAGCCACTCGTCCTCGAAGAGGATCGGCACGCTGGGAGCGTCCATCCGGTCGGGCACGGGCGCCGCGGCCCCCGCGATCTCGATGGTGGAACCGGTCGTGAGCTTGTGCGACTTGGGCTGGGGCCTGCCGTCGACCGTGACGGCCCCGGCCGTGACCAGTCGCTCGGCCTCGCCGCGCGTCGCGATCTCGGGCTGGAGCGCGAGGAACCGGTCGAGCCGCAGGCCGTCGTGCTCCGGCGAGACGCTGCGGGTGATCACACGGGCTCGGACGGCGCGCCGTGGTCGCGGTCGAGCCGCGAGAGGCCGAACACCAGGAGCAGCACGCCGATCACGATGCAGCAGTCGGCGAGGTTGAAGGTCGGCCAGTGGCTGACGTCGATGAAGTCGGTGACGTGGCCGTGCACCACCCGGTCGATCAGGTTGGAGAGGCTCCCGCCCACCAGCAGGCCGAGCGCGACCGGGAAGAGCACGTGGCGCGAGCCGCTGCGGGCGAAATGCATCAGCATCCAGCCGACGGCGACCACGGTGAGGATCGAGACGACGCCGATGCGGCCGGGCAGGAACCCGAACGCGATGCCGGCGTTCTGGACGTAGGTGATGGAGAGAAACGGCAGCACGCGATGGCTCTCGTCGAGCGCCATCGACTGCTCGACCGCGTGCTTGGTGACCTGGTCGGCTGCGAGCGCCACCGCGGCGACCGCCAGCATGCCGGCCCACTGCAGCGAGCCCGCGCGGGGTGCGGGCTGCGGGACTGCGTCTGCGCGGATCAGCCTCTCTCCTCCAGACGCTTGCACTCGATGCACGTCGTCGCGTATGCCAGAGCCTCCAGCCGATCGGGGTCGATCGGACGGCCGCAGCGCTCGCACTGCCCGTAGGTTCCGGCATCGATCCGGCCGAGGGCCGCGTCGATCTCCTGCAGGAGGCGGCCGGCGTTGTCCTCGAGCGACACATCCATCTCGCGATCGAGCGTGTCGGTCGCGTTGTCGGCGATGTGCGAGTTGGCGCCGCCGTCGTCCGTCGGGTCGTCGAGGGCGCGGCCGGCGTCGTCCATCAGCCGCTGTCGCTCTGCCGACACGCGCGCGCGCTCGTCGTTGAGACGACCGCGCGCAGCTTCGATGTCGACACCCTCAACCACCCGACTGAGTATACCCAGGCGGGATTTACCCTTTCCTAGCTGGGCTGAGCCTCGTTGGAGATCTGGGTGTCCTGGGACACCGTCTCGGGGAGCGCGGCCGGAGCGGGAGCCTCTTCGAGCAGGAGCTCTTCGTGATCGCGCACGCTCTGCAGCGTGGTACCGAGGAGCGATCGCAGGCGAAGCCGGAACTCGGCCTCGTGGCCGCGCATGTTCTCGGTCTCCTGACGCACGCGCTCACGCTCGGCGTAGGCGGTGTGCAGGATCTCGCGGGCCCTGACCTCGGCCTCGCGCACAACCAGCTCGGCGTCGCGCGCCGCCTGGGCACGTCGCTCGTCGGCCACCTTCTCGGCAGTGACGAGTGCGTTTCGGAGTGCTTCCTCGGTCTCGCTCACGCTCGAGAGCTTCTGCTCCAGGTAGTGAACGCGGTCGTCGAGGTCGGCGCGCTCGCGCCAGACCGCCTCGTAGGCCTCGGTGGCCTCGCCGATCAGATGATCGACGTCTGTCCGGCTGTAGCCGAGCAGGCGCAGGGCGGGTCGTTCGTGTCTGAGTTCTACGGGTGAGATAGCCATGGAGAGCGGTTTCGCGGCCGCGCCCCCGACTCCTCTAACCGAACGAGCGCACGATGACGTTTGCGATCTCGGCGATGATGCCCACCGAGAAGGCCGCGATCAGCGGGCTGAAGTCCATCCCGCCCATCGGCGGCAGGATCCGGCGGAACACCGCGAGGTACGGCTCCACCGTGTCGTAGGTGAGCGCGCGCACCCGCCCGAGCCAGGGGCTGTAGCTGGTCTGGAGCACCCCCAGGATCACGTGCAGGAAGATGAAGAGGATGTAGATCACGCTGAGCGACGTGATGAACTGGGAGATCCAGTCGGTGGCGCTCACGGCCTCAGCCCAGCTCCCCGGCACGTCGCATGGCGGCGGTGACGCCGTCGATCACCGCGCCGCGCACTCCGTGGCGCTCCATCTCCGCGAGGCCGGCGGCGGCCGTGCCGCCCGGTGAGGTGACCATGCGCCGAAGCACGCTGCACGACATGTCCTCGGCCCGCAGGAGCTCCGCGGTGCCGGCGACGGTCGAGAGCAGCAGCCGGCGGGCGTCGTCGTAGCTGAGGCCGTTCACGATGCCGGCGTCCTCGAACGCCTCGAGGATGAGGCCCAGGAACGCCGGCCCCGAGCCCGAGAGCGCGGTTGCCGCGTCGAACTGGCGCTCGGCAAGGGGCACGACCTCACCCAGCAGCGAGAAGGCCGCGAGCACGGTCTCCTCGGCCTCGGTGTGCGTGAACCGCCCGGCCGAGAAGGCGAGCGTGCCGGCGCCGACGCGCACGCCGACGTTGGGCATGAAGCGAAACACCGGGGCGTCCACGTCCAGGATGGTCTCGAGCGTGGCGATGCGGACGCCGGCCGCCACGGACGCGATCGCCTTGTCCGGCGTGATGAGGCCGGTGATCTCGCGCAGCACGTTCTCGACGTCCACGGGCTTCACCGAGAGCACGACGATGTCGGCCGCCTTGACGAGCTCGGCGTTGCTCTCGACGTGCTGCACTCCGAGCGTGGCGGCGAGGGCGGCTGCGCGGCCCGAGCCGCGGTCGGTGACCAGGATCCGGCCGGCCATGGCGGGATCGGCCTTGACCCAGCCGCTGACCATCGCCGAGGCCATGTTGCCGGCGCCGATCAGCCCGATCGTGGAAGCGTCGCTCATTCGTGCAACCCCGGCCCTAGTACTGGTTGAAGAAGCCGCGCTCCATGAGCAGGGCCTTGTCCTCGGCGGACACCTTGACCGCCTGCGGCGTGAGCAGGAACACGCGGTCTGCCACGCGCTGCATGGAGCCGTCGAGCGCGTAGGTGAGGCCGCTGGCGAAATCGATGAGGCGGCGGGTGAGGTCGGCATCAGCCGTCTGCAGGTTGATGATCACCGGCACCTCGGCCTTCAGCTTGTCGGCCACCGTCTGGGCGTCGTTGAACGTCTTGGGCACGACCAGCGAGACCTGGGGCGCCTCGCGGTGGCCGTTCTGCGACGGCAGCGGCGACGCGGAGGATCGCGATGACGAGGATCGTGACGACGTGCGCGGAGCGGGCGCGGGCGGCGGCGGGGGCTCGTCGCTGAAGATGTCGTCGAACTCCGAGCCGCCGCGGCGGCGCGGCGAGAGCCGGCGCACGTTGGGCCGCTCGGCGTACTCGCGCTCGAGGTCCTCGTGGGCGGCGGTGCCGTCCTCGTAGTACTCGTCGCCCCACTCCTCCTCGCGCACGCCGAAGTAGACGAGCGTCGAGTTCCACATGTCCTTGATAGCCATAGCGCTACCACTCTACCGCTTGAAGAGGACGCTTCCTACCCTCACGATCGTTGCACCCTCCTGCGCGGCCACCTGGTAATCCTGGCTCGTGCCCATCGAGAGGTGCGTGAAGTCGTGCCGGCCGCCCCAGCGCGGCGCCATCTCGTCGCGCAGATCGCGGAGCCTGGCGAACCACCGGCGGGCGTCCTCGGGATCCTCGGCGAGCGGCGGCATCGTCATCAGACCGCGGAACCGCACGCGGTCGAGCTCGGCGGACGCCTCGAGGAACTCGTCCACTTCTCCCTGCAAAACGCCTGCTTTTGACGCTTCGGCGGCGATGTTCACCTGGAGCAGGCAGTCGACCGGCTCGTCCGACCGCGCCTGGATCTGGCTGCACACCGTGAGCGCATCCACTGCGTGGATCAGCCGCACGCGGCCCACCACGTCGCGCACCTTCCGGCTCTGCAGGTGGCCGATGAAGTCCCACGTGAACCGGCCGGCGAACTGCTCCTGCTTTGCAAGCAGCGCGTCGGTGCGGTTCTCACCGACGAGGGTCACGCCGGCGTCGGCGAGCGCCTGCATCCCGTCCGCATCGACGTACTTGGTGGCGGCGAGGATCTCGATCCCATCGCCGATCTCTGCCCGGATACGCGCCAGGTTGGCGGCGATCGCCCCGGGATCGGGCGGCCCGAACGACGTCTCAGGCGGCATCGATGATCCCCACCACGCCCTGCCGGCCGGTGCGTCCGTGGTCGCGGCGGTGCGAGAAGAAGAGCCCGGGGTTGCACATCGTGCAGAGGCCGGCCACCTCGACGTGCCCCACCCCGCTTCGCTCGAGCGCGACGCGGGCGCAGTGCCACAGGTCGGCCTTTCCGTCGCGCACCGCGGCGGGCCCGAACTTCGCCTGCAGCGGCAGGCCGACGTCGTCCTTCACCTCGTAGCAGCACGGGCCGGCGCCCGGACCGACCATGGCGGCCATCTCCCCGCCCACCTCCGCGGCGCCCTGCTCGCAGATCCCCGCGAGGAGCCCCTGCCAGCCGGCGTGGAGCACCGCGAGCCGCGAGCCGTCCGTGCGGGCGATCGCGATGGGCAGGCAGTCGGCGGCGAGCAGCACCATGGGCTTGCCGGACAGCGACGTCACCAGCCCGTCCGACTTCGGGAACGGCTCCGCGCCGGGCTGCAGGAAGATCCCCGGGCTGCGCTCCTCCACCACCTCGCGCACGTCTGCGCCGGCCACCTGCCACGCCATCGTGGCCGCGCCGGGGTCGGCGCCCACTGCCTGCACGACACGGCGGCGGTTCTCGCGCACGGCGTCGGCCGAGTCCGCGGTGAGCGCGCCCAGGTTGAGGCTCTCGAACGGGCCCTCCGAGACCCCGCCCTGGCGCGTGGTGAACGCCACCGACACGCCGGCGGGCGCCGACTCCCAGGCGATGACGCTCACACCGGCTCCTCTGCGAGCAGCGCGCGGGCGGCCGCGAGCTCCTCCGCGTGGCCGTCGATCTCGCCGTTTCGCTTGCGCCGGAGAAGCTCTGCCAGGATTGCGCCCACCTGGGGCGACGGCTGCAGGCCAAGCTCGCGCCGGAGCACGTCGCCGTCCAGCTCGAGCCGCACGGCGGCGCCGGCGCGCAGGTAGCCGAGGGCCGGGTCGGAGCCGAGCGCTGCTGCAAGGAGGGCGACCTCCACCGGATGCGGCGCCAGGAGCTCTGCGACGTCGGCGGGAGTCGCGGCCGCCGCGAGCGGCGCCAGCAGCCGCCGCGGCAGGACGGCAGCAAGCGCGACTGCCTGGCCGTCGCGCCGGCGCAGGCGAAGCCACTCGAGCCACGGCTCGAGCTGATCGGGCTCGAACCCCTGGGCGATGGCTGCAAAGCGGGCGCGCCACGGGTCGAGCTCCGGCAGGCAGCCGGCCCGGATCTCGTCGGCTCGCACCACCAGGCCGAGCGCCTCCGGCGAGCAGTCGAGCGCGGGGTGAAGCGCGCGGTCGAGCTCCAGCTCGTGCAGCCGCCGAAGCGCGCGCGGCGCGCGCTCGTCCTCGATGAGCGCGAGCAGCTCGTCGCGCAGGCGCGCGCCCGAGACCTCGGCCACCAGGCCCATCCCAACGGTGCTTCGCGCGAGGCCCAGCGTGTGTCGCTCCATCGCGAAGCCGTACCGCGTCTCGTAGCGCACCGCCCGGAACATGCGGGTGGGATCCTCGATGAACGACAGGTTGTGCAGCACGCGCAGGATGCCCGCCGAGAGGTCGGCCTGGCCGCCGAAGGGGTCGAGCAGGCAGCCGAAGCTCGCGGCGTCCAGCGCGATCGCCATGGCGTTGATGGTGAAGTCGCGGCGGTGCAGGTCGCGGCGGATAGAGCTGTGCTCGACCACCGGCAGCGCCGCCGGGGACTCGTAGTGCTCGGTGCGGGCGGTCGCCACGTCCACGCGGAGGTCGCCGGCGATCACCACCGCGGTGTGGAAGCGCTCGTGCGGGTGCATCCGCCCGCCGAGCTCCTCGGCGAGCTCCTCGGCAAACGCCACCCCGTCGCCCTCCACCGCGAGGTCGATGTCGAAGCTGGGCGTGCCCAGCAGCAGGTCGCGCACCGCCCCGCCGACGAGGTAGACGCCCTGGGTGGCGGTCGAGGCTGCCTGCACGGCGGCCCAGAGCGGCGCGAGGCCGTCGAGCTGCATCAGCTCGCCGGCCAGATCGCGCGGCAGCGGCTGGGAAGGCTCTGCCGGCCGCCGGCTGAGGGCGGCGAGCAGATCGGTGCGCGTCACCACGCCCAGCACGTCGGCGGCGCACGGCGGCTCGCCGTTGGTCTCGGCGACCACCGCGACGCGCCCGGCGCGGGACCTCACCACCATCTGCTGCGTCTCGACGAGCGTGGCATCCGCCCGCACGGCGGCGACCTCGGAGCTCATCACGGCGCGCACGGGCGCATGCCCCAGCCGGTGGCCGATGGCCCGGTCGAGATCCTCGCGCGCGACGGCGCCCACGAGCACCCCGCCGGACGAGAGCTGCACGCCCGAGGTCTGGCGCCGGTGGCACTCCGCCATGGCCTCGCTCACCGTCACGTCGGCGTCGATGAACCACGCGGGGGACGACATGATGTCGCGCGCAGACGCCGCCGCGGCGACGCCGGCCGGCAGTGAGCGCACCACGTCGGAAACGACGTCGTCGAGCTCCCGGTCGCGCACCACCGCCGACGCAGCCGGTGCATGGCCGCCGCCCCCGATGCCGGCGAGGAGCGCAGAGACGTCGAGCGCCGAGGTGCGGCTGCGGCCGACGGCGAAGATGCGGCCCTCCATCTCGACGAGGATCACGAGCGCACGGGCGTCGGTGAGCTCCACCATCTTGGTCGCAAGCGTCGAGACCGCCGTGACGTGATGCGGCCACCGGACGCCGGCGATCAGCACCGCAGTGCCCCCCACCTCGTGCGGCACGGCGGCGTCCATCAGCGCCGCGAGCAGGTCGCGCTGATCGCGTGAGAGCGGCGTTCGCAGGAACTCGGCGATCAGCGCCTGATCGGCGCCGTTTCGGATGCACCATGCGAGCGCCTCGACGTCGCGGGGCGTGGTGGTCAGGTGCGTCAGCGAGCCGGTGTCCTCGTGGATGCCGAGCGCCAGGGCGGTCGCCTCTGCCGGCGTCGGGGTGACGCCGCGCTCGGCGAGGATGCCCGAGAGCGTGGTCGAGAGCGCGCCGTCGGCCGAGATCATGACCGCTCCGGGAGTGACCCAGTCCGGCTCCGGCCCGTGCGCGTGGTGGTCGAAGAGCACCACCTCCACCCCCTCCCGCGTGATCACGTCGGCGGCGTCTCCCAGCCGGTGCAGGTCGGCGACATCGACCACGATCACGCGCTCGACGGCGTCGAGCTCCGACCGGGCCGGATCCTGGATGTCCAGGTCGTCGGCGTGCAGCGAGATGAACGCGCGCACGTTGGGGTTCACGCCGCCGGGGAGGCGGATCGATGCGCCGGGGTAGAGCCTGCGGGCAGCCAGAGCCGACCCGAGCGCGTCGAAGTCGGCGTTGGCGTGCGTGACGATCAGCTCTCGGGGCCGCATGGCCGGATGCTAGTTGGCGGCGACGACCTCGATCTCGACCGTGGCGCCCGCGGGAAGCGCCGCCACCTGCACGGTGGAGCGCGCCGGCGGGTCGGCAGAGAAGTACTCGCCGTAGATCGCGTTGATGGCGGCGAAGTCGGCGAGGTCGGTGACGTAGATCGTGGTCTTCACCACGTGGGCCAGCGTGAGGCCGGCGCCCGCGAGCACCGCGGTGACGTTCTCGAGCACCCGGCGCGTCTGCGCCTCGGTGCCGCCGTCGACGAGGGCTCCAGACGTGGGGTCGAGGCCGATCTGCCCGGCACAGAACACGAAGTCGCTCGCCCGGATCGCCTGGTTGTACGGGGCTCCGGCAAACGGCTTCGGAGCTCCCTCGGCCACGATCACCTCACGGGACAGCTGCATCAGACTGGTTCCTTTGTTCGAGCGTCTCGGCACGGATCCGCGCCGACCGGGCGTGCTTGGGAAGGCCCTCGGCCAGCGCAAGCGCCTGCAACGGTACCGCGAGGGCGCCGACGGCCGACTCGGGCACCTCCACGATCTCCTGGGCCCGCAGGAACGCGGACGGGGCGAGCCCCGACGAGAAGCGGGCGTTGCCTGCCGTCGGGAGGATGTGGTTCGAGCCGGCCACGTAGTCGCCGAAGGCGGCGCCCGAGTGCGGCCCGATGAAGATCGCCCCGGCGTGCACGATCCGGCCGAGCGCCGCGTGCGGATCGGCCACCGCCAGCTGGAGGTGCTCAGGCGCGTAGGTGTTGACGAAGGCGATCGCGGTATCCCACGAGTCGGCCTCGATGAGCGTCACGTCGCCCTCCGCGAGGTGCTCTGCGACCGCCGCGATCACGTCGGCGTCAGTGCTCAGCAGCACGGACTGCGCTCCGGAGCCGTGCTCGGCCTGGGCCATCAGATCCCAGGCGAGGTGCTCGGCCGGAGCGGTGCCGTCGGCAAGGACGATCAGCTCGCTCGGGCCTGCCAACGACTCGATGCCGACCTCGCCGAAGAGCCGCCGCTTGGCCTCCTCCACGAAGGCGTTGCCCGGGCCGACCACCACGTCCACGGCCGGGATCGAATCGGTGCCGAGCGCCATCGCCGCGATGCCCTGCGCGCCACCTGCCGCGTACACCTCGGTCACGCCCAGGAGCGCGCACACGGCCAGCACCGCCGAGTGGACGTGGCCCTCGGCGTCGGGCGGCGAGCACACGCAGATCTCCGGCACGCCCGCCACCTGCGCGGGCACGATCGCCATCACCGCGCTCGACGGGTAGGCCGCTCCGCCACCGGGCACGTAGAGGCCGGCGCGCTGCACCGGCACGTGGCGGGTGGAGACGATCTGGCCCTGGGGCAGCTCGACCCGCACGGGCGGGGGCATGAGCTCGGTTGCGACCGTCCGCAGGTTGCCGGCCAGAAACTGGATGGCCGACCGGACGTCCGGCTCGATCAGCTCGAGCGCGCGATCGAGCTCGGCAGCTGGGACACGGCTCTCCGCGAGGTCGGCGCCGTCCAGCCGCAGCGTGAGGCGGCGAAGCGCGTCATCACCGCCGCCGCGCACCATGTCGACGATGTCGGCGACGATCCGGCGCACGTCCTCCTGCGCCTCCGCGGACGGTCGTAGACCGCGTGCGGCGGAGGCCACCGTGTCGCCGGTGATGGTCAGCCGCTTCATCGGCGGATCGTACCCCTTCGTGCGTGGGCGGCTAGCCCTGCGTGCGCTCGATGCGGGCGCCGAGCTCGCGCAGGCGCTCGTCGATGCGCTCGTAGCCGCGGTCGATCTCTCCGACGTTGCCGATGCGGCTGGTGCCCTCGGCGCAGAGCGCCCCGATCAGGAGCGCCATGCCCGCGCGGATGTCGGGGCTCGCCATGCGCTCGCCGTAGAGCTGGGCCGGGCCCGTGACGACGGCCCGATGCGGGTCGCAGAGCACGATGCGCGCGCCCATCGAGACGAGCTTGTCCGTGAAGAACAGGCGGTTCTCGAACATCTTCTCGAAGATCAGCACGGTGCCGGTGGCCTGCGTCGCGACGGCCACGGCGATGGACGTGAGGTCGGCCGGGAACATCGGCCAGGGGCCGTCCTCGAGCTTGGGGATCTGCGCGTGCACGTCGTCCACGATCTGGAGCGACTGCCCCGGGGCGATGCGCACGTCCTCGCCGTGCGTCTCGATCTCGACGCCGAGCCGCGAGAAGGCGTGGCGGATGGAGCGCAGGTGCGGCACGGCGGCGTCCTCGATGACCAGGTCGCCCCCGGTGACCGCGGCCAGGCCGATGAACGACGCGACCTCGATGTGGTCAGGCCCGACGCGGTGTCGGCAGCCCCGGAGGCTCTCGACGCCGTGGATGGTGAGCATGTTCGAGCCGATGCCCTCGATGCCCGCGCCCATGGCGTTCAGGAGGTGGCAGAGGTCCTGCACGTGCGGCTCGCAGGCGGCGTTGTAGATGGTGGTCGTGCCGTTGGCAAGCACTGCTGCCATGAGCGCGTTCTCGGTGCCGGTGACCGAGGCCTCGTCGAGGTACATGTCAACGCCCCGGAGGCCCTGCGGCGCGCGCAGGTGGTACTCCCGATCGACCTCGACGTCGGCGCCGAGCGCCTCGAAGGCCATCAGGTGGGTATCGACCCGGCGGCGGCCGATGACATCGCCGCCCGGGGGCGGGACGTCGGCCGAGCCGAAGCGGGCCAGGAGCGGCCCGGCGAGCAGGATCGACGCGCGGATGCGGGTGCAGAGCTCGGGATCGAGGCGCGTGGTGGTGATGTCGGCGGCCCAGACGCGCAGCGTGTTGTCCTCGACCCACTCGGCCTCGGCGCCGATGTCGACGAGCAGCTCGATCATGGCCTCGACGTCGCGGATGCGCGGCATGTTCTCGAGCGTGATCGGGTCGCCGGTGAGCAGGCACGCAGCGAGGATCGGCAGTGCGGCGTTCTTGTTCCCGGCCGGGCGTACGCGGCCTGAGAGCGGAACACCGCCCTCGATTACAAAAGTCTCCAAAGTACCTTCTCGGGTAGCGATCGGCATCTGCGGACGTGCCTCCAACATCGTCTGACAGTGAGGGTAGCCGCATTCGCGATGACACCCGTTGGTTCCTGCCGGCCGTTGCTACACTCGCCTCCGATGACGGCCAACTCCCCCGCCGATCGCACCGCAGCCTGGGCGCTCCTGACCGAATGGACGCAGAGCGAGGCGCTCCTGCGACATGCCCTCGCAGTGGAGGCGGCGACCCGTGCCTACGCCGCGAAGTTCGGCGAGAACGAGGACGAATGGGGCAACGTGGCGCTCCTGCACGACTTCGATTACGAGCGCCATCCCACGCTCGATCAGCATCCGCAGGACGGCGCGCCGGTGCTGCGCGAGCACGGCTACCCGGAGTGGTTCGTGCGGGCGGTGCTGTCGCACGGGAGCCACACGGGCGTGCCGCGGGAGTCACAGCTCGAGAAGACGCTCTTTGCCTGCGACGAGATCTCGGGCTTCGTGCACGCCTGCGGCCTGGTGCGCCCCGAGGGACTCTCGACGCTCACCGTGAAATCAGTGAAGAAGAAGCTGAAGCAGCCGGGGTTCGCGCGCGGGGTCAACCGCGACGACGTCACGGAGGGCGCGGCCGGGCTGGGCGTCGACCTGGACGAGCACATCGCCTTCGTGATCGAGGCGCTGCGCCCGATCGCCCCGGAGCTTGGCCTGCCGGGGTGAATCGCCGGCGCCTGGCACCGGGTAGTCACAGCAGCGGTCCGCCCACCGTCACCGCCACCAGCAGCAGCGAGAGCGTCGATGTCGCGATCACCGTCACGCCCGCGACGAGGTTGAAGGCCGGGCCGTTGCGGTAGGCGCCCATCAGCTCCGCGTCGTTTGCGAGCTTCCACATGAACACCAGGAGCACCGGGAGCAGCGCGCCGTTGACCACCTGCACCCCGACCAGCAGCTCGATCACCGGCAGCCCGGGGATCACCGCCACGAGCGCGCCCAGCGCGATCAGCACCGTGATCACCCACACGAACACCGGCGCCTCGTGCGCCCGCCGGCTGATGCCCTTCTCGAAGCCGAACGTCTCCGAGATCACGTACGCCGCAGTCACCGGGAGGATCGCTGCCGCCAGCAGGCTCGCCCCGAGCAGCCCCACGCCGAACAGGAGCTCGGCATACGGCCCGGCGAACGGCTCCAGGGCCTTTGCCGCCTGCGCGGCAGTCGAGATCGTGTGCTGGCCGTGCAGGTAGAGCGTGGCAGCGGTCGCGATCATGATGAAGCACGCCACGAGGTTTGCGAACACCGACCCACCACCACCTCCGCCCGCTCGGCCGGGAGGTCGTCCACGCCGACGCCGCGCTCGACGACCGCCGACTGCAGGTAGAGCTGCATGAAGGGCGTGATCGTGGTGCCGGCAGTGGCGATCACCAGGAGCAGGTAGGACTTCGAGAGCGGCACGTGCGGCACCACCACCGCGCGGCCCACCGAGACCCACGCGGGCCGCGCGAGGATCGCGGCGATCGGGTAGGCGAAGAACGGGATCGTCATGAGCACGAAGATCCGCTCCGCCATCTTGTACGAGCCGCGCACCAGCAGCAGCCACACTCCGGCCGCCGCGATCGGGACCGACGATCTGCTCGGGCACCCCGGCGAGCCCGAACGCCGCGCCGATGCCGATGAACTCCGAGATGCAGATGCCCACGTTCGCGACCAGCACGCACGCCGTGGCGAACATCGACCACCGCACGCCGTACTGCTCGCGGATCAGCTCGGCCAGCCCCTTGCCCGTCACCGCGCCCATCCGCGCGGCCATCTCCTGCACGACGATCAGCGACGCGGTGATCACGACCATCATCCACAGCAGATCGTCGCCGTAGCGCGCCCCCACCGCCGAGTAGGTCGCGATGCCGCCGGCGTCGTTCCCGGCGTTGGCTGCGATCAGGCCGGGGCCGAGGAAGCCGATGAGCACGGCCACCCGCCCGAAGCGCTGCTTACGGGGCCTGCGCGGCCGGACGCCGGAGATCAGCCGGCGGCCCAAGCCGCGGGCCGCGTGTACTCGGCCCGGCATCGCTCATCACTCCGCTCCCAGCAGGTCGAAGCGCCGCCGCCAGCCGCGCGGCAGCATCAACTCGAGCACGTCGTCCACCGTGATCACCCCCACCACCGCCTCGTGCTCGTCGATGACCGGCGCGACGGTCAGGTCGTAGTCGGTCATCATCCGCGCGATCTCCTCCACCCCGGTATCGACGCTGAGCGACCGCGGCGCGCTCCCCGCCTCCATGTCGCCCAGCGTGCTGCCCTCGGGGGCGCGCACCACGTCGGCCAGGGCGATCGCCATGCGCAGGCGCCGGTCGGGGTTCATCCCGTAGATCGACGTCAGGGAGCCCGGGTCGACCTTGCTCCGACGCACCCGCTCGAGCACCTCCTCGCGCGTGGCGGTGAGGTGCAGGCAGATGAACCCGGGGCTCATCAGCCCGCCCGCCGTTGCAGGGTCGTAGCCCACCAGCGCGCGGACGCGGCGGCGCTGCACTGCGGGCAGGAGCTCCACGACCGGCGCGCGCCGGCGCTCCTCGAGCTCGCCGAGCAGATCCACGGCGTCGTCCGACTCCATCTGCGCAAGGAGCCCGGCGACCTCCTGATCGGTGCGCTCGTCCAGGAACTCGGCCTGATGCTGGGCATCGAGCTCCTCGTAGACGCTCGCCTCCAGCCGGCCGTCGGCCGCCACGGCGCGGAGGATCTCCTCACCCTCGCTATGCGACGCCGCCTCGACCAGATCGGCCAGCTGGGCCGGATGCAGCCGCGCCAGCTTGGGGTGCGGCACCCGCAGCCGCACGGTCGGCACGTGGCCCGTGAACGGCTCGACCGAGGCCCAGTCCAGGAAGGCGCCGGGCGCGATCCGCTCGGCCAGGCGCCGCGGCAGCAGCCGCCGCATCAGGCCGCGCAGCGACGTGTCGACCCCCACGACGCGGTACCAGCCCTCGATCCGCGCGAGGGCGATGTCGTTGGTGCGCACCAGCCGCGCGCCCGTGACGTTGATCAGCTGGCGATCCAGCACGTCCTTCTTGAGGAGCACCTCCTGGGGGCGGCGCTCGAAGTGCTGCAGGTCGAGCCTGGCGGCGCTGAGCGTCACGCGGCCGCTCTCGATCCGCGCGATCATCGCCGCGGGCACGAACACCGCCCGCCCCGCCACGGTTGCAAGCACGCCGCTCACCGGCGGGTAGTCGCCGTCCAGCCGCACGATCACGTCACCGACCTTGCCCAGGCGCTCACCCGTGGGATCCTCGAGCTGTCCTCCGGCGACCAGCGAGAGGTGCAGCACCGGCACCTGCTCGGGGCCGCCAGCCATGTCAGCTCGCCTTGATCCCGGTGATGAAGGCCTCGATGTCGGCAGGCGTCGTCCATGCGCCCACCGACATGCGCACGTACGGCGTGCCGGGGATCGTGCGCACCAGCACCCCGCGCTCGGCCAGGGCGGCCACCTGCGCCTCGGGATCGGTGATCAGCTCGCCGCCGATCGCGATCAGCCCGCTGTCGCCGCCGGCGGCATCCAGCCCGTCGGCCCCCGCGAGCGCCTCGCGGGCAGCGGCGGTGTTCGCCGCGGCGTCAGCCGTCCACCTCGCCCTGCCGCCGGGCAGCGACTCGACCCATTCCACGGCCGCGGCAAAACCGGCCAGCGTGACCGAGTCGATCATGCCGGCGTCGAACCGCGGCGCCCCCGGGACGTAGTCGCCCGAGTCGTCGTGCTCGACCGAGAGGTAGCCGGGCATCGGCGGGTGCAGCCCATCCAGCACCGCGGGATTCACCCAGAGGCCGCCCGACCCCATCGGCCCGAGCAGCCACTTCTGGCCCGAGAACGCGTAGAAGTCGGCTCCAGAGGCGTGCACGTCGACGGCGATGTTCCCTACCGACTGGGCGCCGTCAACCAGAAGCTGGGCGCCCACGGCGTGGGCGGCCTCGGCGATCGCCGGCAGGTCGAGCTCCGTGCCCGTCGTCCAGAGCACGTGGGAGAGCGCGACCAGCTTCGTCCCGGGCGTGATCGCGGCGACCACGTCGGCCGGGGCGACGGCGTGCACGTCGATGCCGTACCGGGACGTCGCGACCGCAAGCGGGATCGTGATGCCCGGATGCTCCTCGGTGGTGGTGACCACCCGGTCGCCGGCCTTCCAGTCGAGCGCCGCCACGATGGTCGCGACGCCCTGAGAGGTGGAGTTGGTGAGCGCCACCTCGTCGTCCTTCGCACCCACCGACCGCGCCGCCGCGGCCCGCGCGCGGGTGCGTACCTCGAACACATGCTCGAAGGCGGACTTGCCGATGCGCGGCGTCGCAATCATGTAGCCGGCCTCGGCCTGGATCGCATCGAGTGCGGCCTGCGGCATCGGGCCGCAGGTGCCGGAGTTGAGGAAGGCGACTCCCTCGAGCGAGGGCAGCTGCTCATGCATCGAACTTCACCACCACTTCCACTGGACTGTGATCGGACAGCCGCAGGGGCAGCCCGCCGGCTTGTGCGAGGTCTCGCCGGCCGGGCGGCCAGCGCTTGACCGCGCCCTCCATGGTCATCCCGCGCACGTAGAGATGGTCAACGCCCTCGGCCACCGGCTTCTCGAGCCAGCCTCGCGCCCGCAGGCGGCGAAGCGCCGTGGATCCGGCGCGCACGTTCAGATCTCCGCCTAGCACCATCGGCGCCCCCCGCGCGTACTGCTCGAGCGCCCAGCTGGCAGCTTCGATCTGGGGGTCGGGGTCGTGGGCATCCACATGCAGGTTACCCACCACGAACTCGGCTCCGCTGCGGCGGTGGCGCAGCCGCACGAGCTGGGCGATGCGCGGCTCGCCGCGGAAGTGCAGCGGGGTGTTGACGGGCACGCGGCGGGCCGAGACCAGGATCAGCTCGGGGCCGTAGAGGAGCGCCTGGGCCTGGCCCTCGAACTGGGTCTTCACGAGGTCGGGCAGCGCGTTTCCCAGCCACTCGCCCACCGCCAGCGGCAGCGGCACGTGCACGAACGGGACGTGGGCCCCGTAGCTGTGGGCGAGCGTCACGCCCATGCCGGTGTGCTCGCGCAGGAACTGACCGGCCCACACCGGCACCTCCTGGAGCATCACCACCTGGGGCCCGCCCTCGATCATGAGCGGCACCATCTCGTCGAGGAGCTTGCGGCGGGCGTGGCCGTACCTGGGGCCCGGTGGCACGTCACGGCCGTGGGCGATATTCCAGGTGCGTACCAGCAAGGGGTCGGTCATCCGCGCCGCCAAGCGTAGACCACGTCACGTCCGGCGGTAGAATCAAAGGGTGCGATTCTTCCGGAGGCAGCAGCGGTTCTCCGACCTGATCCAGGTCCAGATCAACCTGTTCGAGCGCGAGCACCACGACCTGCTCGAGCGGCTCGCCGCCGCCGAGCGCCTGTACCGCCGCTCCGGCGCTGCCGAGTCCGAGGAGCGCTACGGCGACTACATGGACATGGTCGAGGAGGCCGAGGACCAGCTCCTGGCTCTGCGCGACCACTACGCCGAGACGATGGCGGCCCGGGATCGCCGCCGCTACGAGCGGGAGTTCACCCGAGCTGCCGAGCGCGCGCTGCCGACGCTGGTCGCCCGCCGCATCTACCTGCGGACGATCGATCCCGACAGCGATCTGTGAACACTGTTCTCGAGTGGTTCTCCCGCTACGGCTACTACGCGGTGTTCTTCCCGGTGATGCTCGAGCCGGTGGGCATCCCGTTCCCGGCTGAGACCATCCTCCTCGCGGGCGGGGCGACCGCCAACCTCGGCCACCTCAGCCTCGGCCTGGTGATCGGCATCGGCATGGCGGCGGCGGTGATCGGCGGCACGCTCGGCTGGCTGATCGGCGTGCACGGGGGCCGGCCGCTCATCGACTGGGGCGTGCGGCACCATCTCGTGAAGCAGGTGCACATCGACCGGGTGGCCGCGTTCTTCGCGCGGCACGGCGGCAAGACGCTCGTCTTCGTCCGGTTCGTGCCGGGCGTCCGCATCCCCACGTTCTGGATGGCCGGCGCGAGCGGCATGCCCCTTCGCACCTTCACGTTCTGGAACGTGGCGGGAGCGATCATCTGGACGACGATCCTGACGCTCCTCGGCTACGTGTTCGCAGGCTCGGTGGACGCGATCTCGAGGTTCCTGGGCGTCGATGTGGCGATCGCGCTGGTCGCCGCCGTGGTGGTTTTGGTGGCTGCGTACGAGCTGCGCCGCCGGCTTCGCCCGTCGATGTGATCCACCTTGACGACCGAACACATGTTCGATAGTGTGGTGAGTCCTCGATGGCCCGCGATCACACCACAATCGTCTGTGTCTCCGTCCCCCGCTTCGCGCTGCGGGTGGCGGCCGGATACGAGGGCCGTCTGCCCGATCACCCGCTTGCGCTGGGGCCGGAGCCGGGGGGCCCGGCCGTCATCGGCGAGGCAAACGCATCCGCGGCCGCGCACGGCGTTGCGGCCGGGATGCGGATCGGCGAGGCGGTCGCCCGCTGCCCCGCGCTGCAGCTGGTCACGCCCGATCCAGGCGCCGTGGCGGCCGCCGACGAGCAGCTCCTGTGCAAGCTCGAGCAGCTGGGCGCTGCGGTCGAGCCCATCGGGCAGGGTGCCGCGCTCTTTGCCGCCGACGGCCTCACCCGCCTTCACCGCGGCACCCTGCGGCTGCTGCACGCTGTCTCCGGCGTGCTTCCGGCCGGTGGCCGGGTGGGCGCAGGGCCGGGCCGGTTCATCGCCCGGGCCGCGGCCGGCAAGGCCCGCCCGCACCGGCCGTTCTCGGTCGAGTCGGGCGCGGCGGCCGGCTTCCTCGCCCCGCTTGCGATCGGCCAGCTGGTGCTCGAGCCGAAGCTCTGCGCGCAGCTGACCGCGCTCGGCATCGTGACAGCGGGCGATCTGGCCAGCCTGCCGCTGCCTGCGGTGGCCGACCGCTTCGGCCGGCCGGGGATCGAGGCGTGGCGCCTGGCCAGGGGCGAGGACGAGGCCTACGTGATCTCGCGCACGCCGCCCGAGCCGCTCTCCGAGGCAATCGACTTTCCCGACCCCATCGGCGACGAGCTCACGCTGCGCGGCGCCGTCGCCGTGCTGGTCGACCGGCTGCTGGCCCATCCCGGCCGGCGCGGGCGGCCGCCGCGCTCCATCACCGTCTGCGCCCGGCTGGCGGCCGGGGGCTCATGGCGCCGGCCCATCGCCCTGCGCGAGGCCACCGCCGACCCGCGCCGGCTTCGCGATGCCGTCTGCCCGCGGCTGATCGAGCTGCCGGCGGCGGTCATCAGGCTCGAGCTCGAGCTGACCGCCCTGGCCCAGAGCGGCGACCGACAGCTCTCGCTCATCAGCCCGCCGGAGGATGTCCTGCGCGAGCGGGCCGCCGAGGCCGCCCGCCAGGTGCGCGCAGGCGTCGGCGAGGGCAGCCTGTGGCACGTGGTCGAGGTGGCACCCTGGTCACGCGTCCCGGAGGGGCGCGACCTCCTCGTCCCGTTCGACGGCTGACGGCTCCCACACCAGGCTGGCGGTGGCGACCACCGCGATCAGCATCGTGGCGGCCAGCGCGACGTGCACCGCGACGAAGCCCCACGGCAGGCCGTGGCGGTACTGCCACTCGCCCACCGCGGCCTGAAACCCGACCAGCACCACGCCGCCGGCGGCCAGCCAGGCAACGGGGCTGCGCGGCACGCGCCGCCAGAGCCAGACGGCCAGGATCACGAAGAGCACGGTGAAGATGGTTGCCACGCGGACGTGCAGCCAGGTGGCGCGGTAGAAGTTCCAGAGCCGCTCGATAGGCGTGCTCTCGCTGCCCGGATGCGGACCCGACGCGGTGACGAACGCCCCGGTGGTCACGAGCACGGTGCAGGCGGCCGCGGCTCCCCAGGCCAGCAGCCCCATCCGCCTGTCGCCCACCAGGGCCGGAGCGCCACGGTCGAGCCGGTAGGCGCGCACGGTGACCCACGTCCAGAGGGCGACCACCACCATGGCGAGCAGGAAGTGCGACATCACCATGAGCGGGTTCAGATCGAGCGCGACGGTGAGCGCGCCCAGCGGCACCTGGGCCACGGTGCCGATCGCAGCCAGGAGCGCTGCCACGAACACGGCGTTGTCCAGCCCGCGCGTGCGGCGCGCGATGACTGCCCCCGCCACCGTGGCGAGCATGGCGATCCCCGAGATCACGCGGTTGGAGAACTCGATCAGCGCATGCTTGCCGTCCTGCGGCAGGAGCTGGCTGGCCTCACACGTGGGCCAGTGCGGACAGCCCAGGCCCGATGCGGTCAGCCGCACCAGCGCGCCGGTGGTGACCACCAGCCAGAGCAGCACGAGCGACGTCGCAGCCACGTACAGAAACGTGCGCGAGGACACGCCCCGGGCGGCGGTCAGCCCGATCGCCGGGCGCGGAAGTTCGAGGTCGTCGGCAGAGTGAGCCATACCTCAGGAAAGGGTACCGCCCTTCCGGCAGAGAGGGCCGCAAACAGCATTGGCGCAATCGCTGTCATACTTCCAGCCGCAGGACCCTGCTGCCGGAGGGACGCCAATGTCAGAAACCGAAATGATTCTCTGCACGACGTGCCGCAAGGTGACGCCCCATGTGGTCGGGATGACGATGGGCGGCGAGCCGCTCCGGCTGGTGCTCACCTGCGAGGTGTGCGGCTCGCGCCTCGAGAGCGCGCCGCCGCCGCCGAGGACGCCGCACGACTGATTCACGCCCTGACCGCCGAATCGGTAGTCTCCGGGCATGGCTCAGCGAACACACGTTCGGCAGATAGGCCTGCCCCGCCGTCTCCAGGTGACCTGCACGGATGAGGGCGTCCCGGCCACCGTCTCGGGGCGCGCGGTGGAGCAGGTGCGCGACGAGTGGCGCGTCGACGAGGGCTGGTGGACGGGAAGCGCGGTGCGGCGGAGGTACTTCGACCTGGTGATGGAGGACGGCCGCAACCTGGTCGTCTTCTGGGATCACCGCGGCCGCCAGTGGTTCGGCCAGCGCAGCTAGCGGGATATGCGTGGCCGGCGCTCGAGGTTTCTCTCTCGAGCCACCGGCCACAGGGAGGGCCCTAAGACGAAGACCGGGGTCTCACTCCTGCTGGGGAGGTCGTGATCGCCGTCATCGGGCACACCTGATGGTAGGGGCGATTTGCAGACTTTGCTCGCTGAAACCATCACAGATGTGTCAAAACTGAAATATCCGTACATCTTGCAAGATATCTACTATGCTCTCGCGCACATGGCGACCACCGAAACCATCTTGCTTGACCGATTACTGCCCGATCTGACATACTCGGCGGGCAGGCGATGGCCCGGCGCATGTGCTCGGCACCGGCTGTTGGAGGGGGGAGTTCCATGAGCGATCCGGCCGCGTCCACGCGGGCCGAACCGATTGCGGCCGAGGAAGCTGTCGACGATGTCGTGGCAGCGCCCCGTGCCTACATGTACCAGGTGCATGTGCAGCGCCGCCGTGGGCTCTGGAAACGCTGGCAGGGACGCGTGGTGACCCGCGACCTGCAGGGCACGCGCCGCTTCTGGCCGTGGCGCATGAGCCACGACCGCGACCGTCTCGTCCAGCAGCTGTGGGAGGAGACGATGCGCGACATCCAGTGGCGCAACAGCGACATGCCCGTGGAGATCGTCGAAGTCCCCTGAGGCTCCCGGCAGGCGCTATGCTGACTGACCCGAACGTGTGTTCGGTCAGTCATGGTTCACCCGGAACTCCACGCTCACTCCTGTTACTCGTTTCTGGACGGCGCATCGCAGCCGGAGGAGATGGCAATCCGGGCGGCCGCGCTCGGCTACGAGACGCTCGCGCTGACCGACCACGACAGCCTGTCGGGATCGCTCGAGTACGCCCACGCCGCCCACCAGGCGGGGCTTCGGCCCATCACCGGGTGCGAGCTGACCCTGGACGACGGCGCCCACCTGACGCTCCTGGCCGAGGACGAGCAGGGGTATCGCAACCTGTGCCGGCTCATCACCGCCGCCCATCACGACGACCGCCGCGTCCCGCGGGCGACGCTCGCCCAGGTCGAGCGCCACTCCGAGGGGCTGCACTGCCTCTCGGGCTGCGCGCGCCACGGTGCCGTCGCCCGGCTGGTGGGAAGCGGCCGGCCGGGTGACGCCGAGCGCGTCGCCCGCCGGCTTCGCGGGATGTTCGGGCATGACCGCTTCACCATCGAGCTGAACCGGCCCTACTGGCGCGGCGATGCCCGCCGAAACCGGCTCCTGGCAGAGCTCGCCGCCACCCTGCGGGTGCGCGTTGCAGGCACCGGGGACGTGCACGCCCACTCGCTGCGGCGCGCGTTCCTGCAGGACGCCCTGGTAGCGATCAGGTGCAACACCACGATGGATGCCTGCGAGGCCGAGCGCCGGGGAAACCACGAGTCGGTGCTGCGCCCGCCGGCCGAGGCGGCCGCCCTCTTCTCGCCCGAGGCTCAGCTGGGGGCCGCCCAGGTGGCCGACCGCTGCCGCTTCGACCTCACCCGCGATCTGGGCTACCGCTACCCCGACTTCTCGGACACCGGCGAGCCGGCCCAGGCAGTGCTCGAACGCGTGTGCCTGGCAGAGCTCGACCGCCGCTACGCCGGCACCGGCCTGGTGGCCGAGGCCCGCGAGCGACTGCGCGAGGAGCTCGGCCTGATCGCCCATCACCGGCTGGCCGGGTTCTTCCTGCTTCACCGCGACATCCTCGAGATGGCCCGGGCCGTGGCCGTGCGGGTCCGCGGGCAGAGCGCCGGGCGCCGGCTCCTGCCGCCGGGGCGCGGCCGCGGCTCGAGCGTCGGCTCGATCGTGTGCTATCTGATCGGCCTCTCGCACGTCGATCCGGTGGAGACGCGGCTCTTCCTGGGCCGGTTCCTGTCGAAGGATCTGGCCAGCGTGCCCGACATCGACCTCGACTTCCCGCGCGACGTGCGCGAGGGCCTCATGATCGACATCATCGAGCGCTACGGGCCCGAGCATGCCGCGCTGGTGGCGGCCTTCCCCACCTACAAGTCGCGCGGCTCCATCCGCGACCTGGGCAAGGCGCTGGCGCTGCCGCAGGGCGAGATCGAGCGGATGGCGCGGCTGGCTGACTCGTGGGGCCACATCGAGCCCGAGCAGGTCGAGGAGCTCCGCGGGCGGCAGGATGCGCCGCGCTGGAAGGCGTTCTCGTTCCTGATGGAGGAGATCAGCGGCCTGCCCCGCCACCTCTCCCAGCACTCCGGCGGCATGGTGATCTCCACCACGCCGCTGGTCGAGCTCGTGCCGGTGATCCCCTCGGCCATGGAGGGCCGCCAGATCTGCCAGTGGGACAAGGACTCGTGCGCCGATGCCGGCTTCCTCAAGATCGACCTGCTCGGCCTGGGCATGCTCTCGGCGGTGGAGGAGTGCGTCGATCTGATCGCCCAGTCGCGCGGCGCGCCGATCGACCTCAGCCGGGTGGGGTTCGATGACCCCGACGTGTTTGCAGAGATCCAGCAGGCCGACACGGTCGGCGTCTTCCAGATCGAGAGCCGCGCCCAGATGCAGTCGCTCGTGCAGACCCGGCCCGAGAACCTGGCCGATCTGACGGTGCAGGTCGCCCTCGTGCGGCCGGGGCCGATCGTGGGCGACGCAGTGAACCCCTACATCAGGCACCGCCGCGCCCGGCGTGACGACCCGTTCTTCGAGCCGCCGTACGACCATCCGCTGCTCCAGCCGGTGCTGCACGACACCCTGGGCGTGGTCGTGTTCCAGGATCAGGTGCTGGAGGTCGCAATCGCGCTGGCCGGGTTCACCACGGGTGAGGCCGAGGGGCTGCGGCGGGCGATGAGCCGCAAGCGAAGCCGCGAAGCGCTCGAGAGCCACTGGCTGCGGTTCTGCGAGGGTGCGGCCCGGAACGGGGTGTCCGAGGAGACTGCCCGGACGGTGTTCGACAAGGTGGTGGCCTTCTCGGCGTTCGGCTTCCCCAAGAGCCACTCGGCGGCCTTCGCGATCCTCGCCTACCAGTCTGCCTGGCTCCACCGGGCCTACCCGGCCGAGTTCCTCTGCTCGCTCCTGAACTCCCAGCCGATGGGCTTCTACCCTCCGGCAACGCTCCTTCGCGACGGCGAGCGGCGCGGCGTCGAGATCCGCCCGCCCGACGTCAACCTGAGCTCTGCCACCTGCTCGGTGGAGGATCACGGCGATGCCGTGCGGATCGGCCTTGGCTACGTGAAGGGCGTCGGCACGCGCTCCGAGCTTCTGGTGGCCGAGCGCGGCCGAAACGGCGTCTTTGCCGACGTCGGCGACCTCGTGCGGCGCTCGCCGCTCACCACCGACCTGCTGGAACAGCTGGTACGGGCCGGCGCCTGCGACCGCTTCGGCGACCGCCGCCGGCTCCTCTGGGAGCTGCGGCTGCACCGGGCGCCGGCCGGCCCTCCGGAGGCGCGGCAGCTGGCGCTGGCGCTGGACGCGGCCCCCACCCCCGCCCTTCGCACGATGTCGGAGTGGGACAGGATGGTGGCCGACCACGAGACCATGAGCCTGACCACGGGGCCGCACCCGATGGCGCTCCTGCGGCCCAATCTGGCACCCGAGATCCGCACCGCCGCCTCGCTTCGCCAGGGCGCAGGCGGCACGGTCACGGTGGCGGGCGTGATGGTGGCCAGGCAGCGCCCGGCGACCGCCAAGGGCATCGTGTTCCTGCTGGTGGAGGACGAGACGGGCATGGTCAACATCGTCGTCCCGGCGAAGGTCTACGAGCGCGACCGGATCGTGGTCAGGTCAGAGCCGCTGGTGCAGGTGTGGGGCCGCCTGGAGCGCCGCAACGACACCCTCAACGTGATTGCCGACCGCATCGCGCCGCTCTCGCACGTCGCGCGGCCCGAGATCCGCGCCCAGGCCGAGCGGGCTGCGGCATCGGCTGCGGGCAACGGAGCAGGACAGGGCGGCCGGGTGGCCGATCTGCGCTCGCTGCGGGCGGCCGCGCCGCGCGGCAACAGCTGGGGCCAGGGCCGCCGCTGAGACGTCCTCAGGACGAGATCAGCACGTTCACGATCACCAGCAGCCAGTAGACGAGCGCAAACCAGGCGAGGGCGCCGGCGATGGTGGCCATGACCACCCGCAGGGTCGGCCAGTGGTGCACGCCACCCCGCTCCATGTCCACGAAGACGTCATCGACGTCACGTTGCTCGTACACGAACGACCCCTCCCCTAGTGCTCAAAGACTCCATCGACAGGCGGGCGAGCGTCGCCCACACCCGTGCGGGTGATCTGACCAAACGAAATGTTTACAAACGGTTTAACCCAGCATGAACCCGAGCGGGAAACCTTCCGTATCCGCGCTCCGCTCCGCACACTTCTCCTCGTTGGATTGGTCCTGGCATCGTTCCTTGCCTCGGCCGTTCCCAGCTTCGCCAGTGAGATGATCACGTGGGGCCAGCACGACGCCGCCATGATCGTCAACAAGTACGGCGTGGCCCGCATCGGCTACACCGACCGGGCAGGCGTGCGTCATCACGTGCTCGCATGGGGCGCCGTGAACGCGAAGCGCCCGCAGGAGGGCGTCGCGCAGGTCAGCTTCAAGCTGGACTACTCGGGCGGCTCGGGATCGTTCGGCGCCGGCTACTGGAAGAAGATGCACAACTACTGCAAGCCCTACACCGGCCCGGCCCTGTCGGACAAGGTGTTTGCCTGCGATGCCCCGGACGGCTCGTACTGGGCGATCCAGTCCTGGCGCCGTGAGCTGCCCGACGGCGGGTGGACGGGAACGACCCGGCAGATGGCGGTCGAGCTGCACCTCTCCCACTGGACGGGCAAGCTGCCGCAGCTCTTCGGCGACACCGGCTGGCTGAACAGCGGCAAGTACGATGAGGTGTTCGGCTACCTGCACTACGACGCGGTCGGCGTCTACGGGTTCGGCTCGACAGGGGTCGGCGCACCGCTCGACGGCTACGGCCGCAACATCTACATCGATACCCACAACCCCGCCTGGGGCAAGGGCTGGTACCGGTTCAGCTCCGGGCTCACCCACAAGGCGGCAGGGAACTTCTGCCTCGGCCTCTACGCGCTCTACGGCCGCACCCACCCCGCTCGCGGTGACGAGTACCGGCTCACGGTGATGGGCCCCGGCGTGACGCCCATCGTCTCGTGGCACCACAAGGCCCCGGGTGCCTACTCCGCGGCCGCCGAGCAGGCCAAGCTGAAGGAGCTCAAGTCCTTCACCCCCTCCGGCGATTCCTGCCGGAGCGCCGGCTAGGCCAGGATCAGCGCGATGCCGGCGTCGACGTGGTCAACGCGCGCCACCAGGTCGAGCACGCTCTCGCGGGCGCAATGCTCGACGTCCTCGTAGAGGTTCGCTGCCTCCAGGTTGCGCGCGCTCTGTGACGCGGCGAGGCCCTCGAGCGAGGTTCCAAACCCGTCGGCGATGACCTCGGACGCGCGGGCGGCATCGGTCAGCTGCCACTCCGGGAGGAGCGCCTTCAGCTCCTGCACGAACCGGCCGGCAGTGTAGGAGTCGTCCATCGTCAGCTCGCCCTTCACACCGGCGCACTGCACCAGCACCGATCCGCCGCGCTCCTTCGCGATGGCGGCCGCCTGGGCGGCGCACGCGCGCAGGTTGAGCAGGCACCCGATCAGGATCACCTCGGCGTGCGCATCGGCGGCGACGATCGCTTTGGTGCCGTTGGTGGTGGTGAGCACGAGACTCGTCCCGAGCGGCGCGCCGCCGTCGAAGTCGCGCGGCGAGTTGCCGAGGTCGAAGCCCTCGGGCTTCACGCACTTGCGCTCTCCGGCGAGCACGGCTCCCTCGCCGAGCCTGCCCGCAAGCTCCCGGGCCTCGTCGAGCTCGCCACACGCCAGCACGCGCTCGTAGCCCTGGGTGAGCGCCGACGTGATGGTGGTGGTCGCGCGCAGGACGTCGATCACGATGGCAACGGTGGTGTCTGCCGCCTCGCGCGGGACGAACGCTGTGTGGATGTTCATGCGGATGCTCCGATCGCTGCCTGCGCCGCCGCCAGCCGCGCCGTGGGAACCCTGTTGGGTGAGCACGACACGTAGTCGAGCCCCGCCTGCTCGAAGAACTGGATCGAGCGCGGATCCCCGCCGTGCTCGCCGCAGACACCCAGCTTGATACCCGGATTGGTGCCGCGCGCGGCGGCGATCGCGAGCTCGACGAGCCGGCCCACCCCCGACCGGTCGAGCGTCTCGAACGGGCTCTGGGGCAGCAGGCGCGAGTCGAGGTAGAACGGCAGGAAGCCGTTCTCGGCATCGTCGCGCGAGAAGGCGAGCGTCATCTGGGTGAGGTCGTTGGTGCCGAACGAGCAGAAGTCGGCCACCTCGGCGATCTCATCGGCGGTGAGCGCGGCGCGCGGCACCTCGATCATCGTGCCGATGATGATGCCAAGCCCCTCCCCGCCCTCCTCGGCGATGACGCGCTCGGTCATCTCACGGAGGCGCCGGAGCTCCTCGGCAAAGCCCACCAGGGGATGCATGATCTCCACGCCGGTGGCCTCCTTGGCGCGCGCCGCGCGGACGATGGCGCGCACCTGCATCTCGTAGATCTCCGGATGCACGAGCCCCACGCGGCAGCCGCGCGTCCCCAGCATCGGGTTGATCTCGTGCAGCTCGACGGCGTCGGGCACGAACTCGTGGAGCGGCGGATCGAGCAGCCTGATGGTGACCGGCAGCCCGCGCATCGCCTCGAAGATGCCCTCGAAGTCGGCCTGATGGGGCGGCAGGAGCCGCGCGAGCGCCTCCTCGCGCGTGTCGAGGTCGCGGGCGAGGATCACCTCGCGCATCACCGGCAGCCACTGCTCCGAGAAGAACATGTGCTCGGTGCGGCAGAGCCCGATCCCCTCGGCGCCGAGCTCACGGGCAGTGGCGGCGTCGGCGGGCGTGTCGGCGTTCGCGCGCACTCCCAGCCTGCGGATCTCGTCGGCCCAGCCGGTGACGGTGCGAAGGCCCTCGAGCGTGGTCTCGCCCGGCGGCACCAGCTCGGCCTCGCCGAGGATCACGCGCCCGACCCTGTCGTCCACCGAGACGGTGATGATGTCGCCCTCGTGCACCTCGTGGCCGCCGACGCGGAAGCTCCTTGTCGCCTCGTCGATCTCGATCGCCTCGGCGCCCACCACGCACGGAGTGCCCCAGCCGCGCACCACCACGGCGGCGTGCGAGGTCATCCCCCCGCGCGAGGTGACAACCCCCACCGATCGCGCCATGCCGGGCACGTCGTCTGCCGACGTCTCGCCGCGCACGAGCACCACCGACTCACCCGCGTCGGCACGCTCCACTGCGGACTTCGCGTCGAACACCACCGCGCCCACCGCCGCCCCGGCGCACGCCGGCAGGCCCTCGGCGATGACCGGATGCTCGTCACGCGGGCTCACGGTTGGCCGCAGCACATGCTCGAGCAGGTTCGCATCCACCCGCTGGACGGCGAGCTCCCGGCTGATCAGGCCCTCGGCCACCATGTCGACCGCGACCCTGAGCGCGGCCCGTGGATCGCGCTTGCCGCTGCGCGTCTGCAGCATGTAGAGCCTGCCGCGGTCAACAGTGAACTCCAGATCCTGCATGTCGCCGTAGTGCTGCTCCAGCCGCTGCATGACCTCGAGGAGCGAGGCATAGGCCTCCGGCTCGACATCGCCGAGCTGCTCCAGCGGTAGGCCCGTACGTGAGCCCGAGACCACGTCCTCGCCCTGGGCGTTTTGCAGAAACTCGCCGTAGGGGTGGGCCTCACCGGTGGACGGGTTGCGCGTGAATGCGACGCCTGTCCCCGAGTGCGCCCCGGTGTTTCCGAACACCATCTGCTGGACGTTCACGGCGGTGCCCATCTCGTCGCTGATGTGCTCCTTGCGGCGGTAGGCGATGGCGCGCGGCGTGTGCCACGACTTGAACACCGCCTCGATCGCGAGCTTCAGCTGATCCTGCGGATCCTGGGGAAAGTCGCCGCCGGTCTGGGCGCGGTAGGTCTCCTTGTACTGCTCGACGAGCTGGATCAGCGCCTCGGAGCTGAGATCGACGTCGGCCGCGGCGTTCTGGCGGAGCTTCATGCGTGCCAGCAGATCCTCGAAGAGGTTGATCTGGACGCCCATCACCACGTTGCCGAACATCTGGATCAGCCGGCGGTAGGAGTCATAGGCAAACCGCGCGTCGCCGGTGTCGGCTGCCAGCGCCTCGACCGAGACGTCGTTCAGGCCCAGGTTCAGGATCGTGTCCATCATGCCGGGCATCGAGACCGGGGCGCCCGAGCGCACCGACACCAGAAGCGGGCTCTCACCCCCTCCGAGCTCGGCGCCGATGCGCTCCTGGAGCCCATCAACGGCGGCTCGCACCTGCTCGAGCAACCCGTCGGGCCACTGGTCGTCAGAGCGAAGAAACGCCAGGCACGCCTCGGTGGTGATCGTGAAGCCGTCGGGCACCGGGAGGCCGATGGAGGTCATCTCGGCGAGGTTCGCGCCCTTCCCGCCCAGCAGGTCGCGCATCGAGCGATCGCCGTCGGCGAACGCGTACACGTAGCTGGTCACTGGGCGCGAGAGCCTTCGAGCGCAGCCCTACGGCGCTCGCCGACCAGCTCGGCGACGCGTGCCGCCGCCTCCTCGATCGCGAGTCCCGAGACGTCGATCACCGGGCAGCCGAGGCGGCGGTGAAGCGTCGAGGCGAGCTCCAGCTCGTCGTAGATCTCGGTGAGATCCGCATAGCGGGCGTTGGATCCGGCTGCCAGCGCGCGCACGCGGCGGGCCCTGATCTCGGCCAGCCGCTCGGCGTCGATGGTGAGGCCCACCACCTTCCACGGGTCGACCGAGAAGAGGCTGGGCGGCGGGTCGATGCCGCGGACGATGGGCACGTTTGCGGCCATGTAGCCGAGGTAGCCGAGATGCATGGACGTCGGCGTCTTGGACGTGCGCGAGACGCCCACCAGGACGACCTCGGCGTGGTTCAGATCCTCGGCGCCGCGGCCGTCGTCGTGTTTCACGGCAAACTCGATGGCCGCGATGCGCCGGAAGTACTGGGCATCGAGCGGCGCTGTGCGGCCCGGCAGCATCGTGGCCTGCGTGCCCGACGCGGTGGTGATCGCCTGAAGCGCGGGGCTCAGCACGTCGAGCGTCACCAGCCGGTACTGCCGGGCAAGCTCCACGATGGCCTCACGCAGCCCCGAATCGACCAGCGTGTAGAAGATGACCGCGGGGCGGCCGCTTGCGTCCTGCATCACCCTGGCGAGCTGCTCGACGGTCAGGATGCGCGCGTGGCGGATCATCTCGATCTCCACGTCCTCGTACTGGTGCGTCGCGGCTCTCGCGACCCGCGCGGCGGTGTCGCCGGTCGAGTCGGACACGATGTGAAGCTCGATCTTCTCAGCCATGCAGGGCTCCAGTCTACCGAGTGCTATCCGGGCAGCTCATCGAAATCGGCGAGCCGTCGCAGGCAGGCCGCCACCATGGCCGAGAGGCCGAGACGGTTGTGCCGGACGTGCTGGTCGGGATCCATCACGAGGACGTCGTCGAAGAAGGTGTTGACCGGCCCGGTGAGGCTTCCGGCGGCACCAAGCGCGGCCGCGGCGTCTCCCCCGGCCTCGGTGATCCCAGCATCGGCCGACCGTAGCGCGTCGTGCAGCTCCAGCTCGGCGGGCTCGGTGAGCATCGACGGCTCGACCGCAGGCAGGGTCTCGCCGGCGATCCGGTGCGAGCGCCCGTAGGCGTCGCGCAGCGCGTCTCTCTGGGCGGGATCCATGGCGTGCAGCGCGCGGGCCAGGTTCGCGACGGTGAGCGGCTCGGTCTCGCCGGAGCCCCGGGCAGCGCGCACCTCCTCGCGGGTGATGCCCTGCTCGAGCAGCGCAGACTCGACCCGGTCGAGCACGAACGGCACCGCGTCGTCGCCCACCATCTCGGGCAGGTCGAGGAGCCACCCTCGGTCGAGCGCCACCGCCACCAGGCCGGCAGCGGCGCGGCGCAGGCCGTAGGGATCGCGGCTCCCGGTGGGCTGGATTCCGAGGCCGAAGGCAACGGCGAGGGTGTCGGCCTTGTCGGCGACCGACAGCGCCGCGCCCGCCTCGCTCGCGGGCATGGCGCCCGCAGCGCCGTAGGGCAGGTGGTGCTGCTCGATGGCATCGGCTGTGAGGTCGCTGAGCCCTGCCCGGCGAGCATAGACGCCGCCGGCATAGCCCTCCAGGTCGGAGAACTCGCCCACCAGGCTCGAGACCAGATCCGCCTTCGAGAGCTCGGCGGCGCGCACGGTGGCCGCGGTGGTCTCGGCGTCCAGCCCGAGCCGGCTGCACAGCCCCTGCGCGAGCTCGCGCACGCGAAGCGTCTTCTCGGCGATCGATCCGGAGCCCTCCAGGAAGCTCACGCGGTCGAGCTCACCGGCCATCGACTCGATCCCGCGCTCCAGGTCGGAGGCGAATGCGAACTCGGCGTCGGTGAGCCTGCCCACCAGCACCTCCTCGTTGCCGCGGATGACCGTCTCGGGATCGCCGCTGTTGGCCACGAAGAGGAACCGCGGCTCGAGCTGCTCGCCCGAGCGCACCGGGAAGTAGCGCTGATGCGACTGCATGGCCGTGATGACCACCCGGTCGGGCAGCTCCAGGAACCGCTCGTCGATGCGGCCGGTGAGCACCGTGGGCCACTCGGCGAGGTAGACGACCTCGTCGAGCTTGCGGAGCGGATCCACCCAGCCGCCGGCCTCGTTCAGGCTGCCCTCGATGAGCTTCCGGCGCTCGAGCGTATCGACCACCACATGGGCGTCGCGCATCTGGCCGCGGTAGCTCATGGGATCTGCGATCTCGACGGGGCTGCCCAGGAACCGGTGGCCGCGCGAGGTGCCGGTCGCCGTGAGGCCGAAGACCTCGACCGGGATGACCTCGTGGTCAACCTTCACCACCAGCCAGCGCACAGGGCGCGAGAAGCGGCCGTGATCCCAGCGCATCGACTTCGAGAAGTTGATGGCCGCGACGAAGCTCCTGACCACCTCGGGCACGAGGTCGCCGACGGCCGTCGCGGCTCCGTCGGAGATGGCCCACATGAGGCCGTCTCGCTCGACCAGATCCGCGGGCGTGAGGCCGTGCTTTCGGGCAAAGCCGGCAAGCGCCTGCTCGGGCGCTCCCGCCTTCGGGCCGCGCACCTCCTGCCGGGTCGCGGCGCGCTCCGCGGGGAGCCCCGTGGCGATGGCGGCGATCCTGCGGGGGCTGACGTGCACGCCCACGGTGTTCGCATCGATCTTCTGGCGGTCGAGGGCATCGGCCAGGAGGCCGGGCACCTGGCGCTCTGCCTCACGGCAGGCAACGGCGGGCAGATCCTCGCAGCCGATCTCGATGAGAAGGTCAGGCACCCTGCTCCTCCACCTCGAGGTACATGGCGGCGACGGCCTGGCTGAGGCGCCGCATGCGAAGCACGTAGGCGGCCCGGTCGGTGACGGCGATCGCGCGGCGGGAGTCGAGCAGGTTGAAGGCGTGGGAGCACTTCAGCACGTAGTCGTAGGCGGCCAGCGGCAGCCGGGCCTCGACGCAGCGGCCGGCCTCGGCCTCGAACTCGTCGAAGTGGCGCGCATGCATCTCGGTGTCCGCCAGCTCGTAGTTGTAGGTGGACATCTGGCGCTCGTTCTGGAAGTAGACGTCGGCCCAGGTCACGTTGTCCGACCAGAGGATGTCCTGCACCCTGTCCTTGCCCTGGAGGTACATCGCGAGGCGCTCAAGGCCGTAGGCGAGCTCGCACGAGATGGGATCGAGCTCGATCCCCCCAGCCTGCTGGAAGTAGGTGAACTGGGTGATCTCCATGCCGTCCAGCCACACCTCCCAGCCGAGCCCGGCGGCACCGAGGCTGGGGTTCTCCCAGTTGTCCTCGACGAACCGGATGTCGTGCTTTGCGATGTCGATCCCGATGGTCGCAAGCGACGCGAGGTAGATGTCCTGCATGTCGTCGGGCGCCGGCTTCAGGATGACCTGGTACTGGTAGAACTGCTGGAACCGGAAGGGGTTCTCGCCGTAGCGGCCGTCGTCGGGGCGGATGGAGGGCTCGACGTAGCCCGTGCGCCACGGCTTCGGCCCGAGCACGCGCAGAAAGGTGGCGGGATTGGACGTACCGGCGCCGACCTCGGTGTGGTACGGCTGCATGATGGTGCAGCCCTGGCCCTCCCAGTAGCGCTGGAGGGCGCTGATCATCCCCTGGAATGTGAGCGGCGCCATGGCCCCAGAAGCTATCAGGGACGGGCGCTCAGGCGCGCAGCGTGCGAAGCTGGAAACCGCCGTGGAACTCGTAGGTGCGCTCCAGCACCCGCAGCGCATCGCGCGTCTCACGCTGGCCGGGCACCGTGTCTCCGAGCGGACGGGCCAGGAGCTGCTCGATCGCATCGAGGCTCTCCGGCCTGAGCGCGAACGTGCCGGGCTGGCCAAGGCAGCCGGCGCACACCGCGCCGCCGGCCGACGGCGAGTAGCCCGCGAGCGGGCCCTCGGAGCTGCACGAGGCGCAGGTGGTGAGGTGCGGGAGGTAGCCGCTGAGGCTCAGGAGCTTCAGCTGGAACCCGAGGCCGAGCGGATCGAGCGCCGGATCGGCGTCGGGGCTCGCCGACCACGTCTCGAGCAGCGTGAGGAAGCGGTTGAGGCCCGAGAACATCTGTGGCTGCGGCTCGGGCTCGGCGTTCAGCTTCAACACCGCCTCGGCGCCGATCTGGCCCACCGAGAGGTTGTATGTCCGCTCGCGGACGGCGGCGTGAGACTGGATGATGTCTGCGCCGGACACCGTGTGGAGGTCGCCCCGGCCCTCGTGCAGCATGAGGGCCACGTGGGTGAGCGGCTCGAGCCGGCCGCCGAAGCGCGAGGCAGTCTTTCGGACGCCCTTGGCGATGGCGTTCACGCGGCCGCGCTCGGACGTGAACAGGTGCAGCACCCGATCGGCCTCCGAGAAGCGGATCGAGCGAAGCACGACGGCCTCGGTCTTGTATGACCTCCCCATCCAGGAAGGGTACTGGGCGGGCGGGCGGCGGTGGTGACGGCGGGTGTTCGTGGTGGAGGGCGGGTTGCTCTGCCTGGGCGGGGGTTGTGGGCGGAGGGGTTGTGGGAGGCTTTTCGCTGGTTGGCTGGGTTAGGGGTTAATTTCGTTTTTGGGAGGTGGCGGGGGCGGGGTGGCGGGGGTGTGTGCCACTTGGCGGTGCGTGTCGATGCCATTTGGGTTCTGTGACGGTTTCGCGGAGGGTTTCCGGCGCTGGCTCGGGGACGCGCCACTTGGCGGTGCGTGTCGATGCCATTTGGATTCTGTGACGGTTTCGCGGAGGGTTTCCGGCGCTGGCTCGGGGACGCGCCACTTGGCGGTGCGTGTCGATGCCATTTGGATTCCGTGACGCTCCCGCGCAGATCTCCCGACACCGGCCCCGAGACGCGCCACTTGGCGGTGCACGTCGATGCCAATTGGATTCCGTGACGCTCCCGCGCAGATCTCCCGGCACCGGCCCCGAGACGCGCCACTTGGCGGTGCACGTCGATGCCAATTGGATTCCGTGACGCTCCCGCGCAGATCTACCGGCGCCGGCCCCGAGACGCGCCACTTGGCGGTGCACGTCGATGTCAATTGGATTCCGTGACGCTCCCGCGCAGATTTCCCCTGCACCGGCCCCGAGACGCGCCACTTGGCGGCGCACGTCAATGCCAATTGGACTCCGTGACGCTCACGCGCAGATCTACCGCCGCCCCACGCCGAGACCCCCTCGTGACCCCGAACCTCGGGATCGCTACCGACGCGGCAGGCGCTGGTCGTGCGGGCAGTAGTAGGTGCCGCGCTGGGCCACGCGGATCTTGCGGATGGGGCGGCCGCAGCGGGCGCAGGGCTCGCCCTCACGGTCGTAGGCGTTGAACCGCTCCTGCATGGAGCCTGCCTGTCCGTCCACGCCGCGGTAGTCGCGGATGCTCGCTCCCTGAGCGGCGATGCCGCGCTCGAGCACGAGGATGACGGCGTCGTGGAGGCGCTTGATCTGCGCCGGGTTCAGGCTTCCCGCGATTCGCTCGGGATGGATTCGCGACTCCCAGAGCGCCTCGTCGGCGTAGATGTTGCCCACGCCGGCCACGATGAGCTGGTTCAGGAGCGCAGCCTTGATCGGCGTCCGCCTCCCGGCGATTCCGTCGCGCAGATCCTGCCACCGCCACGTGCCGGAGAGGGGCTCAGGGCCGGCCCTGCGGCTCAGATACTCCTCCAGCCCGCCGGCCTCGATCAGCCGCATGGTGCCGAACCGGCGCTGATCCGAATAGAGCAGGAGCGAGCCGTCGTCGAGCGCAAAGCGTGCGCGCAGGTGTCGCACGTCAGGATCGTCTGCACCCGGTGCGCGGTGGTGAAACCAGCCGGTCATGCGCAGATGCACCACGAGGGTACGACCGCTCTCCAGGCCGATCAGCAGGTACTTGCCGCGCCGGCCCGCCGACACGACGCGCTCGCCGTCGAGCTCGAAGCCCATGACGATCGGATCGTCCGGCCCGGTCAGGCGGCCGTCCAGGATCTCCACCCGCTCGAGCGTGTGTCCGACCAGCCGCGGCTCCAGTCCTCGCCGCACGGTCTCGACCTCGGGCAGCTCGGGCATCAGCTCACCTCCAGCACGATGTCGACGGGCAGCGGCTCGTGATCCACATACGAGAAGCACGAGATCACGGCATCCAGATCGACGTGCTCCCGGGCGTGCACGGTTGCAAGCGGCTGGCCCTCGTCCACCCACGTGCCGGCCTTCGCATGCACCACCACGCCCACCGCATGGTCGATGGGAGCTCCAGGGAGCGTCCTTCCGGCGCCGAGCCGCATAGCGACATCTGCGATGTCACGCGCGTGGCAGCGGCCGATCCAGCCGGCCCGGCGCGCCGGCACGTCCACCACGATCGGCGCCTGGGGCAGCGGAGCGTCTGGATCGCCGCCCTGAGCAACCACCCAGCGCCGGAACGCCTCGAGCCCGGCACCGGACTTCAAGGCATGCTCGGCCGTTGCGCGGTTGCCGACGAGCAGCCCGGCGGCGGTGAGGCAGAGCTCGGTGAGCGGCGCAGGCCCCCGCCCCGCAAGCGTCTCGATCGCCTCGGCCACCTCCAGCGCATTGCCCACGGCAGTCCCGAGCGGCTCGTCCATGGCGGTGAGCATGCAGGTGGTCTCGACGCCGGCCCGCTCCCCCAGCGCCCGCATCGTCTCGGCGAGCGCACGGGCGTCCGCGCGATCCTGCATGAACGCCCCCTCGCCCACCTTCACATCGAGCACCAGCCGCTTCGCACCGGCCGCGAGCTTCTTGGACATGATGCTGGTGGCGATCAGCGGGATCGACGGCACCGTTGCCGTGACATCGCGCAGCGCATAGAGCCGGCGGTCGGCAGGCACCAGGTCGAGGCTCTGCCCGGCCACCGCGATGCCGATCTCGCTCACCTGGGCGATGAGCTCGAGCGCGCTCAGCTGGGTGCGGAACCCGGGGATCGACTCGAGCTTGTCGAGCGTGCCACCGGTGTGGCCCAGGCCGCGCCCGGAGAGCTTTGCGATGGGCACCCCGCACGCCGCCACGAGCGGCGCCACGATGAGCGTCGCCTTGTCGCCCACCCCGCCGGTGGAGTGCTTGTCAACCACGGGCCGGCCGACGGCCGAGAGATCCAGCCGTGCCCCGGAATCCACCATCGCCTCGAGCAGGGCGTCCGTCTCGGCCGCGCTCAGGCCGCGCCACATCGTGGCCATCAGGAACGCCGCGACCTGGTAGTCGGGCGTCTGTGCCGAGATGAGCGTGCGGATCTCGGGGGCGGTCAGATCGTGGCCGTCGCGCTTCCGCTCGAGCGCGTTGACCACAAACGCCCCGGTGTCAGACAACCGACGTCCCGGGAAGCGCCGGGTCGAGCACGCCGGTGAGCACCTGGGCGACCGTCGCGCCCACATCGGCGAACGTGTCACCGTCGTGGCGGTGGCCGAGCATCGGCGCGCCCGGGATATGGGCGAGGAGCAGCCCGTGCTCGCGCGAGTGATCGGTGGACGCCGTGGTGGGATCACAGCCGTGGTCGGACGTGAGGATCAGCAGGTCGCCGTGGTGCAGCGCCGCCATCAGCCCGGGGATGCCCTCGTCGATCTCCTCGAGCGCATCGGCAAAGCCACGCGGATCGTTTCGGTGCCCCCACAGCATGTCGGTCTCGACCAGGTTGGTGAAGATGAACGTGTTGTCGGGGGCCTCGCGGAGGAGCCGCGTCGTGACCGCGAGGCCGTGGCCGTTCGACCGCGTGGGAGTCGAGTGATCGATGCCGGCGCCGGCGAAGATGTCGGAGATCTTCCCCACGCCGTGGGTCGTGATGCCGGCTCCGCGCAGGTGATCGAGCCAGTTGGGGCTGGGCGGCTCGAGCGAGAAGTCGTGCCGCCCCGTGGTGCGCTCGTAGTCGCCCGGCTCGCCCTCGAACGGGCGCGCGATCACGCGGGCCACCGCGTCGTCGCCCGTCAGCAGGTCGCGGGCGACCCGGCACGCCTCGTAGAGCTCATCCACCGCAACCGTGTCCACGTGCGCCGCCAGCTGGAACACCGAGTCGGCCGAGGTGTAGACGATCCAGTCGCCGGTCTCCTGGTGCAGCTCACCCAGGCGCTGGATGATCTCGGTGCCCGACGCCGGGACGTTTCCGATCACGCCGCGGCCGGTTGCTCGCGAGAAGCGCTCCAGGATGTCTGCCGGGAAGCCGTCGGGATACGTCGGGAACGGATGCTCGGTGATGATCCCCATCATCTCCCAGTGGCCCGTCGTGGTGTCCATGCCCTGGCTCTGCTCGGTGAGGCGCCCGAACACCGACGGCGCGTCGCGGCGCGGAGGGCAGCCGGCGATCGGCAGGATGTTGCCGAGCCCGAGCGCCTGTAGCGACGGAGCCTGAAGGCCCCCAACGGCCTCCGCGACGTGCTGGAGCGTGCTGGATCCGGCAGTGCCGAAATCGGCCGCGTCGGGCAGATCCCCGGCGCCGACAGCATCCAGCACGATGACGCATGCGCGAGCCACCGCGTCAGGGTAGTGGAACGGGCATGCGCCGCGTCATCTCGAGCTGTGCGTGCTCGTCCTGGCGGCCGCCGAGAGCCGTCAGAAAGCCCGTCGCGGCAGGCCAGCCCTCCGGGATGAGCGCCGGGATGCTGATGCGATGGCCGGGGAGCGCCCGCATCAGGGCGGTCCCGCGCCCGAGGCCGCGGCTGGCCGGGTCGACCGCAAGCGCGTAGAGCCAGAGCCTTCGCCCGCGCACCTTCACGAAGGCCACCGTGTCGTCGCCGAGCGCGTATGCCGGGAGCTGAACGAGCGTCTCGGTCTGGAGCTGCCACGGGGCGCCCTCCCAGCCCCAGGCACGCAGCCGGCGGACGCCCTCGGCGGGAGCGATCGGCACCGCGGCGGCCGGCCGGCGAAGCATGCGGCGCCCCAGCGTCCACCCCAGCAGCCGCCGCGAGACCTCGAACCCATGCGCCTGATAGAGCGCGATTGCCCCGGCGTTCTGCTCCAGCACCTCGAGCCCCACCTCGCCGGCGCCCCCGGCGCTGAGCGCCTCGAGCGCGCGATCGAGCACCGCCCCGCCCATCCCGCAGCGGCGGTGGGCCTGCACGGTGCCCTCACCACGGATGCTGCCCGTGCTGCCGCGAAGCGCCGCGAGGCAGAACGACGCGAGCCGATCGCCGCAGTACGCGCCGTACGACGCGCCCAGCTCGACGCCGGTCTCACGCAGGTAGACCTTCAGCCCCACCTCGTCGAGGCCGGCGGGCAGCGGGTAGTCGGCGAATGCGTCCTGCTGGCAGGCGACGATGCGGGAAACGCGCTCCTGCCCGAGGCTCCGAAGCTCGAACCCGTCCACCTCGGGCTAGGCCCGGGGGTGTGCCTTGAAGTACGCCTTGCGCACGTGATCGGCAGACACGTGGGTGTAGACCTGGGTCGTCTCGATGCTCGCGTGACCGAGCATCTCCTGCACGCTGCGCAGGTCGCAGCCGCCCTCGATGAGATGCGTCGCAAACGAGTGGCGCAGCGTGTGCGGCGTGACCTCCTTGGTCACTCCCGCAGCGCGCGCGTGATCGCGCACCAGCTGGAACACGGCCTGGCGGGTGATGCCCTGGCCGCGATGGTTCAGGAAGAGGATGTCGCCGCGCTGCAGCCGGCCGAGGTACGGGCGGCCGCGCTGCAGATAGAGCCGTGCGGCCTCCGTCGCGCTCTTTCCCATCGGTACGACCCGCTGCTTTGCGCCCTTGCCCATGCACCGCACCATGCCCTCGCCGAGATCGACGTCGGACACCCGCAGCGAGACCAGCTCGGACACCCTGAGGCCGGCGCCGTAGAGCAGCTCCAGCATCGCCCGGTCGCGCAGGCCACGCGGGCTGCCGTCGGGACGGGTGACGATCGCCTCGGCCTCGGCCTTGGTGAGCGGCTCGGGAAGCTTTCGCCCAAGCCGCGGCAGCGCGACCGTGCGCCCTGCGTCGGCGCGGGCGCCCTCGCGGGCCCGGTGCTTGAGAAACGCGCGCACCGCCGCCAGCCTGCGCCGCACCGTTGCCGGTGACAGGCCCCGGTCGGTCAGCGCAACCGTGTAATCGTCGAGCACCGAGACGGGAAGCGTGTCCGGGTCTGCGTGCTCCGTGAAGTCGCCCAGGTCGATGAGATCGCGCCGGTACGCCTCAACGGTGTGCGGCGATGCGCCTCGCTCGAGCTGGAGGTGGGTCAGAAAATCCTGAAGCTTGCTCTCGTACGAACTCATGCAAAGGGGGTTCGGCGCCCCTTCGCGATTCCCTTCGAGCCCGTCTACACAGCGAGTGCCTGCTCCACCGGGGTGTACTCCATTCCCAGCGCCTCGGCAACCGGGCGGCACGTGACGGCACCGGCCGCCACGTTCACGCCCAGGCGCAGGGCCGAGTCGTCGGCCAGCGCCTGCGTGAGGCCCTTGTTGGCGATGGCCTCGATGTAGGGCAGCGTGACGTTGGTGAGCCCCCACGTCGAGGTGATCGGCACGGCGCCGGGCATGTTCGCGACGCAGTAGTGCACGACGTCATCCACCACGTAGATGGGGTCGGAGTGCGTTGTGGGATGCGACGTCTCGAAGCACCCGCCCTGGTCGATGGCGACGTCCACTAGCACCGAGCCGGGCTTCATCGTCTTCAGCATCTCGCGGCTGATGAGGTGCGGGGCCTTGGCGCCGTGGATGAGCACCCCGCCGATCACGAGGTCTGCCTGGGGCAGCGCCTCCTCCAGACCGTGGCGGTTGGACATCTGCAAGAGCACCGTGCGCCCGAGGCTCACGTCGAGGTCGCGCATGCGATCGACCGACCGCTCGAACACGGTCACGTCGGCCTGCATGCCCTGGGCGATCAGCGCGGCGTTGTAGCCCACGATGCCGCCGCCGAGCACCAGCACCTTGGCCGGGAGCACGCCGGGCACGCCGCCCATCAGCCGGCCGCGGCCGCCGAAGGGCTTCATCAGGTAGTAGGCGCCGACCTGCGCCGAGAGCCGCCCCGCGACCTCGCTCATAGGCGCGAGCAGCGGTAGCCGGCGATCGGGGGTCTCGACCGTCTCGTAGGCGATGCACGTCGCGCCCGTCGAGACGAGGCCTGCGGTGAGCTCGGCGGCGGCGGCCAGGTGGAGGTAGGTGAAGAGGATCTGGTCGCTCGAGAGCTTCTGCCACTCCCCGTCGAGCGGCTCCTTGACCTTCAGCACCATCTCGGCGTCCGACCACACGTCATCAACCGAGACGATGGTCGCGCCGGCCGAGCGGTAGTCGTCGTCGCTGAGAGAGCTGCCGGCCCCGGCGCCGGATTCGATGATCACCTGGTGCCCGCGGCTCACGAGCTCGACGACCCCGGCGGTGGTGAGCGCCACCCGGTACTCGTCCGCCTTGATCTCCTTGACTACTCCGATCTTCATTCCTTGCCCTCCAGAGTCGACGCGACGGGGATTGTTACGAAGCCCGAGCCTGCGCGATGAGCTCGAGCGTGACTGCTGTCATGGCTTCCAGATCGGTCACTGAGATGTGCTCGGAGGCCGTGTGGATCTCGGCCATGCCGTTGCACAGGTTGACGCAGGGCATGCCCGCTGCGTTGAAGACGTTGCCGTCGGCGCCGCCGCCCGACTCGAGCGACACCGGCGCGTGCCCGCAGGCAGTGAGCGCAGCGGACGCGAGGCGCACCGCCGGATGGGATCGCGTGAAGCGGTACCCCTCGTACTCCGAGGTGATGGTCGAGCGAAGCTCGCACTCGTGCAGGTTGGCGGCATGGGTGGCGGCGTCGACCATCTCGCGGGCGAGCTCCGAGACGCGCGCGGGGTTGCGGCTGCGGGCCTCGGCCATCACGGTGCAGATCGGCGGGATGATGTTGCCGGCGATGCCGCCCTCGATGAGGCCGACGTTGGCGGTGGTCTCGGGGTCGATGCGGCCCAGCCGCATGTCGGCGATGGCGCGCGCAGCGGCCGCGATCGCGCTTCTCCCCTGCTCCGGCGCGATGCCCGAGTGCGCTGCCCGGCCGATGAACACCAGCTTGAGCGTGCGCTGGGTGGGCGCCGCCATCACGATGTTGCCGATGGGCGCTGCGTGGTCATAGCAGTATCCGAACGACGCCTGCAGCCGCGAGATGTCGAACTGCTTGGCGCCGCGGAGGCCGATCTCCTCCATCGGGGTGAACACGAGCTCGATCCCGCTGTGCTCGATGCCTTCGGCGGCGATCTGCTCGACAGCGGCGATCATGGCGGCCACCGCGGCCTTGTTGTCGGCACCGAGGATGGTGTCCTCGGCGTTCACGACGATCCCGTTTCGCACCTCCGGCCGGATCGGGGCCGTGGGCGGCACGGTGTCGAGGTGGGCGTTCAGGAAGATGGGCGTGCCGCCCTCGGTCGTGGGCGCGAGCCGCGCATAGATGTTGCCGATCTGCGAGCTGATCGCCGCGCCGGCGGCATCCTCGTCGGGCTGGAGCCCGATCCGGCGGAGGCGCTCGATCACGACGTCTGCCACGGCGCGCTCCTCGCCGGGCGGGCTGGGGATCGCCGCGAGCTCCAGGAAGAGGTCGAGCACGCCGCTCACGACGTGAGCCCGTAGAGCGGCCCGAACTTGCCCCAGAGGTAGCGCATGAACGGCGCGTGGTCGAGATCCTGGCCGGTCACCCGCCTGATGAGCTCGTCGCCCTCGTAGAGCGACCCGGGCGTGTGGACGTGCTCGCGCAGCCAGCCCAGGAGCGGTGCGAACTCGCCCGCCGCAATCTGCTGGTAGACGCCGGGCAGGTCTGCCTGGATGCGCTCCCAGAGCATCGCGGAGTAGAGCGTGCCGAGCGTGTAGGTGGGGAAGTAGCCGAAGCTGCCGTCCGACCAGTGGGTGTCCTGCATGACGCCCTCGGTGTCGTTCGGCGGCCGGATGCCCAGGTGCCGCTCGTAGGCGGCGTTCCAGGCCTCGGGCAGGTCGGCGACCTCCAACTGGTCGCGCATGATGGCGAGCTCGAGCTCGAACCGGATCATCACGTGCAGGTTGTAGGTCACCTCGTCGGCCTCGACGCGGATCAGCGACGGCTCGACGCGATTCACGTGCCGGTAGACCTGGTCGGGGGTGATGCCGCCGAGCATCTCGCCCATGACGTCGTTCATCGGCGCGGTGAAGTGCTCCCAGAACTCGTGGCTTCGCCCGACGATGTTCTCCCACAGACGCGACTGCGACTCGTGCAGGCCCAGCGACGGCGGCGTGGCCACCGGCAGATCCTCATACCGCGCGTCCATGCCCTGCTCGTACATCGCATGCCCCGCCTCGTGGATGGTGCCCATGACCGCCGCGAACGGCTCGTCTGCGAAGAGCCGCGTGGTGATGCGCACGTCGTGCAGCGCGATCGCGGTGGAGAACGGGTGCACCGACCGGTCGAGACGGCCCGCCTCGAGATCGAAGCCGATGCCGCGCAGGATCACGTCGCTGAACGCCCACTGCAGATCGTCGGGGAACTCCCGCCCGGCAAACGGCGGGGCCGGCTGCTGCGGGGCGGCCTTGATCGCCGCGAGGAGCTCACCGATCGCGGGCGCGAGGGCCGCGAACATGGGCTCGAGCCGGGCGGTCTTCATGCCGGGCTCGAAGCCGTCGAGCAGCGCGTCGTAGCGCTCCCCGTCATGCCCCAGGAGGTCTGCCTGCTCGCGCTTGAGCTTCACGAGCTCCTCGAGGTGCGGCTGGAAGAGGGCGTAGTCGTGGTCGATCCGCGCCTGCTGCCAGGCGGCGTTCCCGCGGCCGCCGGCCATGCCGAGGCGGCGGACGAGATCGTCGGGCAGCTTCAGCGCGCGGTCGCGGTCGCGGCGCACCAGCCGCACGATGGCCGCCTGATGCTGGTCGAGCGAGCCGTCATCGGCCCCCTCGAGCAGGTCACCCAGGGCCGGGTCGATCAGCCGCTGGTGGCGGAGCACCGCAACCGTCGAGGTCGTCCGCGCCCGCGCCTCCACCCCGCGCGGCGGCATCATCGTCTGCCGGTCCCACGAGAGCAGCGCGATGGTGCGGCGAAGCTCGCTCAGCTCGCGCACGCGCTGCTCGAGCACGCTCCAGGTCGTCTGGCCGGCCATCGTTACGACGTGCTGGTCGTGGAGCTCTGGGGTTCGGTGGCGGGGACGTCCTCGCCTGCCGGCTCGTCCCCGGCGACCTCTGCGTGGCGCGCGACCGCGGCGCCAACGAAGTCGCGGAAGAGCGGCTGTGGCCGGTTGGGGCGGGACTTGAACTCGGGGTGGTACTGGCTGGCGCAGAACCACGGGTGGTCGGGCAGCTCGATGATCTCAACGAGGCGCTCGTCGGGCGAGGTGCCTGCGATGATCAGCCCCTTTGACACGAGCCTCTGGCGCAGCGAGTTGTTCACCTCATACCGGTGACGGTGCCGCTCGTAGACCACCGGCTCGTCGTAGGCCTGATGGGCGCGGGTGCCGGGCACGATCTTGACCGGGTCGGAGCCGAGCCGCATGGTGCCGCCCATGTCCTCGATCTCCTTCTGCTCGGGCAGCAGGTCGATGACCGGGTAGGGCGTATCGGGCTCGAACTCGCTGGAGTTGGCGCCGTCGAGGCCCACCACGTGGCGGGCGAACTCGACCACCGCCACCTGCATCCCCAGGCAGACGCCCAGGAACGGGATGTCGTTCTCGCGGGCGAAGCGCGCCGCCGCGATCTTGCCCTCGATGCCGCGGATGCCGAAGCCGCCGGGGATGAGGATGCCGTCGGCCAGCGCCAGGCGGCGCTCGGCCTCGTCCCACGAGAGCGTCTCGGCATCGACCCAGATGATCTCGAGCTTGGCGCCGTGGTGGATCGCGCCGTGGTTGAGCGCCTCGACGACCGAGAGGTAGGCGTCCTGGAGCTGCACGTACTTGCCCACCAGGGCGATGCGAATGACGCCGGAGACGGCGCGGACGCGGTCGACCATCGCCTCCCACTCGCGCATGTCGGGCGGCCCGGTGACCAGTCCCAGCCGGTCGCAGACGAGCCTGTCGAGGCCCTCCTCCTGCATCATCGACGGGATGTAGTAGATGTTGTCGGCGTCGGGCGCCGAGATGACGGCCTCCATCGCCACGTCGGCGAAGAGGGCGATCTTCTCGCGGATGTCGGAGTCGAGCAGGTACTTGGAGCGGCAGACGATCACGTCGGGCGCGATACCGATGCGCCGGAGCTCCTGAACGGAGTGCTGGGTGGGCTTGGTCTTCAGCTCGCCGGCGACGTCGATGTACGGCACGAGCGTGCAGTGCAGGTACATCACGTTGTCGCGGCCGATCTGGTTTCGGAACTGGCGGATGGCCTCGAGGAACGGGAGGCTCTCGATGTCGCCCACGGTGCCGCCGATCTCGGTGATGACGACATCGACGTCGCCCGAGCTCGCGACGCGCTGGATGCGCGACTTGATCTCGTCGGTGACGTGCGGGATCACCTGCACGGTGGAGCCCAGGTACTCGCCCTTGCGCTCCTTGCGGATGATGGCGTTGTAGATCGACCCCGTGGTGTGGTTGGAGTTCCGCGACAGGAACTCGTCCACGAAGCGCTCGTAGTGGCCCAGGTCGAGGTCGGTCTCGGCCCCGTCCTCGGTCACGAACACCTCGCCGTGCTGGAACGGGCTCATCGTGCCCGGATCGACGTTGATGTACGGATCCAGCTTCTGCAGCGCGACCTTGAGCCCGCGCGCCTTCAGCAGGCGGCCGAGCGAAGCGGCTGTGATGCCCTTCCCGAGCGACGAGACGACGCCTCCGGTCACGAACACGTACTTGACTTGCCTCTCCAAGATCCCCGCCTTTCCCTGCGTGACCGGTTACGGGATATGGATACTACGCGAGAGAGGCGACGACACCGCCGGCCACCCTCCCGGCGCGCTCAGCTTTCATGCACGTTGCGGGCTTTTGCGAAGCGACTCGGCGTGCCGCCGCACCGTCTGGTCGTCCTCTTCTCCGCCCAGCATGCGCGCGAGCTCGTCGGTGAGCTCGTCGCCCTCGATCCGGCCGACCGTGGTCTGGGTCGGATCGCCGGCCAGCTTCTGCACCAGGAAGTGCGCCTCAGCGAGGCTCGCGATCTGGGGCAGGTGGGTGATGGAGATCACCTGGGACTGCTCAGCCAGACGCTGGAGCTTCTCCCCCACCGCCCGGGCCGTGCGGCCGCCGACGCCTGCGTCCACCTCGTCCAGCACCAGCGTCTCTGGACCGCCGTGCGCCCGCGCGGCGACCCGGATTGCCAGGGCGATCCGCGAGAGCTCACCGCCCGAGGCCGTGCTCGCAAGCGGCGCCGGGTCGAGGCCCTTGTTGGCGGCGAGCAGGAGCTCGCAGCGATCCGCGCCGCGGGCGCCGAGCGGCGCGTCCTCGAGGTTCACGATCAGGCGCGCGCCGTCCATGCCGAGATCTGCCAGCTCGCCCTCGACGGCCCCGGCAAACGGCGCGGCCGCCGCCAGGCGGGCGCCACGGAGCTGCTCGGCGATCTCCAGGGCACGGCCCGCTGCAGCCTGTTCGGCGGCCTCGAGCTGGGCCATCGCCTGGGACGACTCCCCGATGAGCGCGAGCGTCTCGCCGGCCTCGGCAGCCATCTCCACCACCCGCTCGAGCGGCGCGCCGAACCTGCGCTCGAGCTCGGCGAAGAGCTCCAGGCGTGCCTCGAGCGACTCGAGCCGGGCGGGATCGGCATCCATGTCGGCAACCTCGCCGCGCAGATCGGTCGCGGCCTCCTGGAGCCGCACCGCTGCCTCGCGGAGCTCTGCGGCGATGGGCGCGAGACGGGGCTCGTACCGCTCACCCTCGGCGAGCAGCTCCGCAGCCGCCGCGGCCATGGCCTGCGCGCCCTCGCCCTCGTCGGGCGAGAGCCGGTCAAGCGCGCCGGTGACCGACGCGGTGAGCTCGTCCAGGTGGCGCAGCCGCTCGCGCTCGGCCGCCAGCTGCTCGCGCTCGCCCGGCGCGACCTCCGCCTGGCCCACGCGCTCGACCAGGTACTCGAGCTCGTCACGGCGGCGCGCCGCATCCTCGGCCTGCTCACGGGCTTCGGCGACTGCTGCCCGGGCGGCGCGCAGATCGGCCCACGCGGCCGCCATCGACCGCAGGGAGCCGTCGTTGCCGGCGTGGCCGTCGAGGAGCGCCAGCTGCACGGCCGGCTTGCCGATGCGCTGCGCCTCGTGCTGGGACGAGAGCTCGAGCAGGCGGTCGCCGAGCGCCTCGAGGTCGGGGCGCGCGCAGCTTCGGCCCCAAACGAGCGCCCGCGTGCGGCCCGTGGAGAACACCCGGCGCGCCATGATGAGCGTGTCCTCGCCCTCCGGCCGGAGCCCCGCCACGGCCTCGAGCGCGGGATCGTCCAGAAACCCCTCAGGCAGCGCGAACTCTGCCTCGACGTAGGCCTCCTGCGCGTGCGGGCCCACCAGCGACGAGCCCGGCTGGCCGCCTGCGAGCAAGCCGATCGCCTGGGCGAGCATCGTCTTGCCCGCGCCCGTCTCGCCGGTGAAGACGTTGAGCCCGGGAGCCGGCTCGATCTCCGCATGCTCGATCAGCGCGAGGTTCTGGATCTGCAGCCGCAGCAGCATCAGCTCACCCCGAGAACGTCTGCCGGTAGCGGGTGAAGAACGAGATGTCCTGGAGCCGTGCGAGGCGGGCGAACGCGTGGCCCATCTGCACCACGAACCTGCCACCGGGCGGGATCTCGCCCACGGCATGGCCGTCCAGGATGATCTGCAGCGGCACGTCAACGGAGCGGTTGTGCAGCTCCACCCGGTGCGGCCGCCCCAGCACCATGGAGCGGGCGTGCAGCGAGTGCGGGGAGATGAACGACACCACGTAGCCGTCGAGGCCCCACGCGAGCACGGGGCCGCCGGCCGAGAGGTTGTAGGCGGTGGATCCGGTGGAGGTGGCGAGGATGACCCCGTCGCAGCCCAGCTCGCCCAGCGACTGGCCGTCCACGCACCACTCCACCAGCGACATGCGGCCGATCAGCCCGCTGGTGAGCACCAGGTCGTTGATGCCGGTGGTCTCCTGCGTACCGTCGTCGCCGATGATGGTGGGCAGCCGCAGCTCCTCGTACTCGCCGCGGAACGCGCGCTCGAGCCCGCCCTCGAGTCCCTCGGCCGGGATCGAGGTGAGGAAGCCGACGCGGCCGAAGTTCACGCCGATGCAGATCGCCTCGGTGGGCAGCGCGGTCTGGAGGGCGCGGAGCATCGTCCCGTCGCCGCCGAGCACGACGATCATGTCAGCCTCGGCCGGATCGACCACGGCGATTCCCAGCCGCTCGGCCAGCCGCTCGACCCGGGTGGCGGCGTCGCCGATCCGCTCAGGCCGGCCGTGCGTGAACAGGCTGATGCGCTCCACCCTCACCGGATGGGACGACGACGGCATCTGCAATCTGGGATTCGACATCGATCACTCGCTCCTCGGACGTGCCCGGGTTGGGAGAGCGCAGCGCCAGCAGGTACTCGCGGTTTCCCGCCGGCCCCCGCACCTTAGAATCGCAGATGCCAAGGACGGTGGCGCCCAGACCTGTCGCAAACGTGCACACGTCGCGCAAAACCTCGCGGCGCACCTCGGGATCGCGCACCACGCCCTTCCGCACCTGATCACGGCCCGCCTCGAACTGGGGCTTCACGAGCACCACCCCGCGCCACTGCGGGGTGAGCACGCCGATGACGGCGGGCAGCACCAGCCGCACCGAGATGAACGACACGTCCATCGTGAAGAAGCTGGGCGCAAACGGCAGGTCGGACGGCGCGAGCGCGCGGGCGTTCAGCCCATCGATCACCGTCACGCGGGGATCGGCCGCGATCCGCTCGTGCAGCTGGTGGCGGCCGACGTCCACCGCGGCCACGCGGGCGGCGCCGTGGGCCAGCAGGCAGTCGGTGAACCCGCCGGTGGAGGCGCCCACGTCCAGGCACGACTCTCCTGCGGGCTCGATGCCGAACGTCTGGAGGCCCGTCTCGAGCTTCTCGCCGCCGCGCGACACATACCGCGGCGGCTGGATCACGCCCAGCTGCGAGGCATCCGTGGTGGGCGCTCCGGCCTTGGTGACCGTGGCCCCGTCCACCGTTACGCGGCCCGCCATGATCAGCCCGCGGGCCTTGCTGCGCGAGTCCACCAGGCCGCGCTGGACGAGCGCCTCATCGAGCCGGGTGCGTGTCCTGGCCACCGGCCTCAGGCCGTGCGGTGGAGGATCATGTCGGCCAGCTCTGCGAGCTCACGGGTGTCGCCGCCGGTCTCTGCGAGGTGCGCCCGTGCGCGGGCATCGGCCTCGGCAGCCAGGCTACGCGCACGGTCGATGCCCACCAGGCTCACGTAGCTCGGCTCGCCGTCTGCGCCGTCGGCATCCAGCACGTCGTCCACGATCTGGAAGATCAGCCCCAGCTCTGCCGCGAACTCGCGGTACGGGCGCTGGCGCCCGGCCTCGAGGCCGGCGACGTGCAGGCCGCAGCCGACGGAGGCGGAGATGAGCGCACCGGTCTTCAGGCGGTGCAGCCGCTCGAGCGCGGCGAGGTCGGCCGGCGGCGAGGTGATGTCGAGGTACTGGCCGTCGATCATCCCCGCGACGCCGGCGGCCAGCTCGCCCGTCACGTCGGCCCGGTCGGAGACCAGCGCGAACGCCGCGTTCAGGAGGCCGTCGCCGATGAGCACCGCGACCCCCTCGCCGAACTCCACGTGGGCAGTTGGCCGCCCCCGCCGCTCGTCATCGTCGTCCAGCGCCGGGAGATCGTCGTGCACCAGCGAGAACGCGTGGATCAGCTCGAGCGCAGCAGCTGCCGGCAGCGCGTCCTCGGCGCTGCCCCCCGCCGCCCTGGCCGCCGCGATGCAGAGCCGGGCCCGCACCCGCTTGCCGCCGCGAAGCGCGTAGTGCATGGCGCCGTCGAGCTCCGGCACTCCGGACAGCCGGAGCTCGGCCAGATACGCCTCAATCATCCAGCGACTCGGCCCTGCGCTCGATCGCCGCGGCCGCCTCCTGGGCCAGCGCGGTGATCTGCTCGAGCAGCTCGGTCGCGTCAGGCGCCGCGAGGCCGCCGTCGGCGAGCCGCGCCTGCAGCACCTCGATCTCTGCCGCGATGCGGCGCAGATCCTCCTGCTCGCTCACGTCCCCACCCCCTGCTCCCGGGCAATCCTCCCCAGCACGCCGTTCACCAGCACGCCGGCCTCGGGCGATGCGTACTTCTTGGCAAGCGCCACGGCCTCGTCGATGGCGACCGCCGCAGGCACCTCGGCCGTGCCGAGCTCCCACACCGCGAGCCGCAGGATGTTTCGCTCGAGCACCGCCATGCGCTCGGTGCTCCACGTGTCGGCCGCGGCGTCGATGGACGCGTCCAGCTGCTCGCGGCCGTCCCAGGCGCCTTCCACGTTTGCCTTGATGTAGTCGGTCACGGGGTCGCCGTTGTCGCGCTGGTAGGCGTCGTAGAGCTGCTCGAACTCCGAGCCGGTCAGGTCGCGCTGGTAGAGCAGAAACGCGCATGCCCGGCGCTGTGAGCGACGGCTGACGGTCATCGGCGCTGCTCCGGGCCGCGGTCGATGCCGACCACGGTGACGTCGACCGACTGCACCCGCAGGCCGGTCATGCTGGTCACCGCGGAGGTGACCGCCCTCTGCACCGCGGTGCCGAGCTCCGGCAGCACGATCCCGTAGGCAGCCACCACGTCAACCGAGAAGCTCGCGGCCGAGCCGTCCACCGACCACTCCACCGGCCCGCGCCGGCCGGGCAGCACGCGCGACACGCGGCCGGGCGACTCGAGCCGCGCACCCCGCACCTGGCGGACGGCGCCGTGCACGATCGAGTCGATCGCCTCGTCGGCAACCTGGGCTGCGCCGAGCCGGATCATGCGGCCACCTCCGTGAGCGCGGGCAGGTAGTCGCGCCTGCGCTCGAGATAGGACGTGGTGTACTGGCCCGAGCGGAACTCCGGCTCCTCCAGCACATCGAGGAAGAGCTCGCGGGTGGTGCGGACGCCCTCGATCTCGAACTCGCTGAGCGCCCGCTGCGAGCGTGCGATCGCCTGCTGGCGGTCGGCCCCCCAGACGATGAGCTTGGCGAGCAGGGAGTCGTAGAACGGCGGCACCTTGTAGCCCTCGTAGGCGTGGGTATCGAGCCGCACGCCGGGCCCGAGCGGCGGCCGGAAGCGGGTCACCGTGCCGGCTGCCGGGCGGAAGTCGTGGCGGGGATCCTCGCAGTTGATGCGAAACTCGATCGCGTGGCCGCGAAGCTCGGCAAGCCCCGTCTGCCGCAGCCGCTCGCCGCCGGCAATCCGCAGCTGCTCCACTCCCAGGTCGACCCCCGTGAGGAGCTCGGACACGGGGTGCTCCACCTGCAGCCGGGTGTTCATCTCGATGAAGGCGAAGTTGCCGTCGGCATCGAGCAGGAACTCCACCGTGCCGGCATTCACGTAGCTGCTGCCCACGCACGCCAGCCGGGCGGCGTCTGCCATCGCCTCTCGGGTGGACTGGTCGAGCGCGGGCGACGGCCCCTCCTCGATGAGCTTCTGGTGGCGGCGCTGCACCGAGCAGTCGCGCTCGCCCAGCACGAGCACCCCGCCGTCGGCGTCGGCCAGCACCTGCATCTCGACGTGGCGGGGATCGACGATGGCCTTCTCCAGGTACATGTCGCCGTCGCCGAATGCCGAGCTGGCCTCGGCGGACGCCGTGCGGTAGGCGTTGGCAAGGTCGGCCTCGGCGGCGACCACCCGCATGCCCCGGCCGCCGCCGCCGGAGACGGCCTTCAGCAGCACCGGGTAGCCGATCTCGGCGGCGAGCGCGATCGCCTCGTCCGGGCCCGAGAGGATGGCCTGCGAGCCGGGCACGAGCGGCACGCCCACGGCCCGCATCGCCGCCTTGGCCGCGCTCTTGTCGCCCATGGTGTCGATCGCCTCGGCGGACGGGCCGACGAAGATGAGGTCGTTCTCAGCGCAGGCGCGCACGAAGCCGGCGTTCTCGGCCAGGAAGCCCCAGCCGGGATGCACGCTGTCGCAGCCGGTGGTCTCGGCAGCCGCGATCAGGTTGCTCACGTTGAGGTAGGAGTCGGCCGGGGCGTGCGGGCCGATGCAGACGGCCCGGTCGGCCAGGCGCACCCAGAGCCCATCGCGATCGGCCGTCGAGTACACCGCCACGGCCTCGGCCCCCGCGTCGTGACACGCCCGCACGAGCCGCACCGCCGCCTCGCCCCGGTTGGCGATCAGCACCCGGCGGAGCATCACGCCGGCTCGAGCTCGAACAGCGGCTGGCCGAACTCGACCGGCTCGCCGTTTTCCACCAGGATCCGACGGATCACGCCGGAGTGGTCGGACTGGAGCTCGTTGAAGAGCTTCATCGCCTCGAGGATGCAGAGCGTCTGGCCCTCGGTCACGGTGTCGCCCTCCGAGACGAACACCGGCTGATCGGGCGACGGCGAGCGGTAGAACGTGCCCACCATGGGCGACTCGATCTTGAACGCCTCGCTCACGACCGGCTCGGGCGCAGCCGCCGAGGCGGCCGGGGCGACGCCCGCGAGCGGCGCCTGAGGCGCGAACTCGTCCTGCTTTCGCACGGTGATGCGCACAGGGCCGTCCTCGATGGTCAGCTCGCCGACGTCGGAGTCCTCCACCATGCGGATCAGCTCGCGGATGCGCTCGCTCTGGGCCGGCTCGAGCGCCCCGTCAACCTCGGTCTCGCGCTCCCCGCGGCCGCGAAGCGCCTGCAGCAGCCGCTCGGCGTCGGCCCCGAAGAGCGCCAGGAGCAGGAGATCCTCCTCGCTGGCGGCTCCGGCCGACTCACGCAGCTCGTCCATGTCGATGGCGGGATACGGGTCTGGCGCGCCTGCATGCGCGCGGGCCTCGGGCGCGATCTCGAGCGGCGGCGTGCCGTAGCTTCCCGCCAGGTAGCGGCGCATCTCCTCGGAGGTGTCGGCCCAGCGCCGCGCCGCCAGCACGTTTCGCAGCGCCTGCCCGGCCAGGATCCCGCCGATGGGCTGGGCGAGCGGCGGGCGGCCGCAGTCATCGCGCACGATCTTCAGCTCGTCGAGCACCTCGTCCAGCCGGTCGACGGCCCCGGCGCGGCGAAGGCGGGTATCGAGATCGGCGACGAGGCCCACCGGCAGACGGTTACGGGCGGCTCGCAGCGTGATGCGCGGCGGAATCGGCGCCGACGGCATCTGCGAGTTGACGTGCTCGTCGATGAACTCCGACGCGTCCCACAGCCGGTCGATGTCGAGGCCGTGCTCGATGCCGAGGCCCACGAGCGCCTCGCACAGCACCTCCCCGGGAACCCGGTTCAGCGAGCTCGCGACGGGATAGGCGGCCACGGCCACGGGGGCGGCGCCGTCCCGCGAGGCCTCGATGGCGGTCGCAAGGGCGCTCTCGCCCTGGCAGTAGAGGCCCACCGGCACGCCGGAGTACTCGGCCAGCTGCGCCACGACCCGCCCGCACGTGCCGGGATCGAGCGCACCGGCCGGATCGTGCAGCACCACGTGGTCGGCGCCGAGCTCGGCCAGCCGCTTGGCCTTCTCAAGGACGCGGTCGAGGTTGGCCATCTGACCCGAGAACGCGAGCCCCGCATAGAGCCTGCCGCCGGCCTCGCGCACCGCGTCGGCGGCGACCGTCAGGTTCTCGACGTCGTTGAGCGGGTCGTGCAACCGGAAGATGTCGATGCCGCTCTCGGCGGCGCACAGGATGAACCGGCGGGTGAGGTCGTCCGACACCGGCCGCGAGCCGACCAGGAACCGGCCGCGGAGCGCCATCTGAAGCGGCGTGCGGTGGCAGCGCGCCTTGAGCGCGCGCACCCGCTCCCACGGGCTCTCAGTCCCGCGCTTGACGGCCGCGTCGAAGCAGCCGCCGCCGGTGACCTCGAGCGCCTCGAAGCCGGCTGCGTCCAGGATCTCGGCCACATCCAGCACGGCTGCGGTCGAGATTGCCCCGGCCAGCGGCTGCTGGGAGAGCAACCGCACAGTGGTGTCCACCAGCCTCGTCACGCCCGCGAGATGTACCGCGCCTCACGCGTGTCGACCTTGATCTTCTCGCCCACGTTCACGAACATCGGCACCTGGACGACGGCGCCTGTCTCGAGCGTGGCCGGCTTGGTGACGTTCGAGACCGTGTCACCGCGGACTCCGGGCTCGGTCTCGGTCACCTCGAGCTCGACGGACGACGGCAGCTGCACGGACGTCGGCGTGCCATCGACGAGCAGCAGCTGCACGGTGTCGTTCTCGCGCATGAAGCGAAGCTCGTCCTCGAGCGTGTCGATGGGCAGGTTGATCTGCTCGAACGACTCGGTGTCCATCAGCACGACATCGCTGCCGTCGTTGTAGAGGTACGAGACGTTGGTGGTCTCGGTGCGCACGCGCGGCATCTTCTCGCCGGCCCGGAAGGTCTTGTCCACCACCGCGCCCGAGGTGAGCGCTTTCAGCTTGGTGCGGACGAATGCGCCGCCCTTGCCCGGCTTGACGTGCTGGAAATCGACGATGCGGTACACGATCCCGTCGAGCGAGATGTGCATGCCGTTCTTGAACTCGTTGGTGGAAATCATGTGTTGAGTGTAGTGAGCGCCGGCCGTCAGCCGACGAGTTGGAGCTCTTTGGGGTAGGGCGTGAGCCGTTCGGCGCCGCTCTCGGTGACGATGGTCAGATCCTCGATGCGCACGCCGCCGCGGCCGGGAAGATAGATGCCGGGCTCAACTGTGACGACCATGCCGGCTTCGAGGGTTGCGTCGGAGCTCGCAGAGAGGCGCGGGCCCTCGTGGATCGCGAGCCCCACCCCGTGCCCGAGGCCGTGGCCGAAGTGGTCGCCGTGACCGGCTGCGGCGATGATGTCGCGTGCCACGGCATCGACGTCGCGACAGATGGCCCCCGCTTTGACGGCCGCGAGCGATGCGATCTGCGCCTCGAGGCAGATCGCGTAGATCTCGGCGAGGTCGGCGTCGGGCTCACCCACCGCGAAGGTGCGCGTGCAGTCGGATGCATAGCCGTCCAGCACGCAGCCCAGGTCGATGGTGACCAGGGTGCCCTCCGAGATGACGTTCTCGCCGGGATCTGCATGCGGCATGGCGCCGCGCTCGTGCGATGCGACGATGGAATCGAACGAGAGGCCCTCGGCGCCCTGCTCGTGGAAGAGCTCCTGGATGCGCCACGCGACGTCGATCTCGCGCTTGCCGCCGAGCCCCTCGGCTGCGATCGCCTCGTACACGGGAGCGATGAGCGCCGCCGAGCGGCGCACAGCCTCCTGCTCGTAGCCGTCCTTGATGAGCCGCAGGTACTCGACCACTCCGTCGGTTGCTACCAGCTCGCGGGTCTCGCCGAAGGCGGCCGCGAGCCGTCCGTGCGTGTCGACCGTGACGTCTGCGCCCTCGATTCCGATGCGCTTCGCCCCCGGCGCGATCTCACCGAGGTGCTCGCCCAGGAATTTGGCGGTTTCGCCCTCCAGCATGAGCACGCTCATGAACCCGGAGATCGGCTCTGCCGCCGTGACGTACCGGAAGTCGGTCATGAACGTCGCGCCCTCGGGCGTGACGGCCACCAGCCCGTTCGAGCCGGCATACCCCGTGAGGTACCGCACGTTGGTGAGGTCGGTGATCAGGAGGGCGTCGACCCCGGCACCCTCCAGCGCCGCCCGCACGCCCGCGACGCGCGACGCGAAGTCCGGGCCGGTCATGCGGCTTCCCGGCTGAGGTAGGTGAGCGCCTCGCGGTAGCCCTTGGCCCCGTGGCCCGAGATGCGGTGGCTGGTGACGTCGGCGATCACGGAGTGGCGGCGCCACTCCTCGCGCGTCTCGATGGCCGAGAGGTGCACCTCCACCACCGGGCCGGTGAAGATCTCGAGCGCGTCGCGGATGGCGTAGCTGTAGTGCGTCCAGGCACCCGGGTTGACGATCAGCGCGTCGCTGTCGTCGCATGCCGTATGGATCAAGCTCACGTACTCCCCTTCGAAGTTCGTCTGGGCGCACCCCGCCGTGATCTCCAGATCTGCGGCCCACCCGTGAATCATGGCCTCGAGCTCGGACAGCGACATGGTGCCGTACTGCGCGGGGTCACGCTTCCCGAGCATGTTGAGGTTCACCCCGTTGAGCACCTGGACGCGCATGTGATGCGAGCCTAGCCGCGGCGGCGCAGGGCAAAGACGGTGAGGCCGACGATGGCCGCCGTGACCAGTACCGCGGTGCCGATCTTCACCTTCGGCCGGCCTGTGCCTGCCGCGCTCAGATCGTCATCGGGCGCCGCCGAGACCACCTCGGGCGCATCATCCGGAGCCGCCGGCTGCGGCTCCTCGGCGACCGGCTCTGCGGATGCCTCTGCGGCGGCCGCCTCGGCTGCCTCCGTGGGCTCGTCAGGAGCTTCACTCATCTGCCCCACCTCCTGCTCTGGCGTTATCACGGGAATCTCGTCGCCCTGCTTGCCGCAGGTCGTGCACACCCAGCGCGCCTCCGCGCCGGAGTCGAGGATCTGCCGCTCCCAGTGATGGCCGTTTCGGTTGCACTGGAGGCGGGAGAAGATACCTACCCTGGGCCGCGGAGGTGCGAGCGTCATGCCGACGAGTCTACGACTTCCGGGCGCCCGGCACCACCCCACCGGCAGTTAACCGCCGCCACGAGCGTGCAGCCGAGGAGCACGCCGCCCATCGCGTCGGTCACCAGGTGCATTCCCGACACCACCACCCAGACGGCGACGAACCCCGCGCAGGCGATCCAGAGCCGCGCCAGCCGCGGGACGAGGGCCACTCCCAGGCCGGCGAGCAGCACCGCCCTCATGGCGTGGCCCGACGGGTAGGTGTGGGTCAGCGAGAACAGATCGAGCACGCGCTCCTCGGCGGCGAACGGGATCTGCTCGACCACCGCCTTGAACAGCACCTCGATCGCCATGCCGGCGGCCAGCGCCAGGCACCAGGCCCAGGCGGCCCCCGACCGGCCGCGCCGGCGAACGACGATGAAGCCCGCGGCAAAGATCGCCACGGTCACGACGGGGTCGGCCACGATCACGAGGATGTTCCAGTCGCCGTCTGCGAGCGGTGCCACGTGGGGCTCGAGGCGCCGGTCGAACGTCGCGGTGGCGCCCGTCTGCACCAGCAGCGTGAGCACCAGGAACGCGCCGCCCAGCGCTGCAGTGAGTCGGGACATTCCGCAAAACGGTAGCCTGTACGTTGCCCGGCCGGCCACAGCCGAAGACTGGACTGTGACGTGGCATCAGCGCGAATTGGGCCGATCCGTAAATCGCTATCGCTCGGAGCCGTTTATTAACGGCGAACCCCCTGCATCGAGGACGGCGAGCGCAATCGACCTGGCACATTCAACCCATGCATCCCTGGTCGACCGCATCGCGATGCTGCGCCGGCGCCTCTGGCTGATCGTGCTGGTGGTGGTGCTGACCGCCTGTGCCGCGGGGCTTGCCTCGTCGCGGCAGCAGCGGCTGTACCAGGCCACGGCCGAGGTCTACCTGAACCCCACCGCCCAGCTCACGGGCGGCGCCGGCACCTCGGCCGCCGACGCTCAGGAGCGCTACCTGCAGACCGCAGCTGCGCTCGCGCACACCGCCGGGGTCGCCTCGGCGGCGCTGCCGCTCGCGCACGTCCCGGGCGCGTCTGCCGCGAGCCTGCTGGCGCACTCGCACGTGACGGCCAACGCCTCGTCCAACATCCTCACGTTCCGGGTGACCGACGCCGCGCCCCAGAGCGCCGTTGCGCTCGTGAACGCCGACGCGCGCGCCTTCCAGGCCTCGAACGCCCGCCTCGGCACCGCCAACCTCACAACCGCGATCTCGGGCCTCGACAAGCGCATCGCGTCGCTGAACACCCAGATCAGCGCTCAGAAGGCCGGCGGCGGCCACCCCGCAGGCCTGCGTGCCGAGCTGGCGAGCCTCTCGAAGGAGCGCGAGCGGCTGACCCAGCTCAAGCTGATCGAGCCGACCGCCGCGCGCATCTCGAGCACCGCTGCCGGCGCCGCGCAGATCCAGCCCCAGACCACCCGGAACATCGTCCTCGGGGTGCTCCTCGGGCTCACGCTGGCCGTGGCCCTGGCGGTGCTCGCAGAGACGCTCGACTCGCACGTGCGCTCGCCCGATGAGGTCGTGCGGCGGCTGGGCCTCACGCTGCTCGCGCGCGTGGCCGACCCGGCGGCGGGATCCGATGACATCCACCCTCTGCCGATGCTCTCCGACCCGGGCGCCCCCACCGCGGAGCGCTACCGCAAGCTGCGCCTCTCCGTGGACTTCGCAAACCTTGCCCACGACGCACGCTCGCTGCTGGTCACAAGCGCGCTCCCGGGTGAGGGCAAGTCGACGACGGTCGCGAACCTCGCCGTGGCCTTTGCACGGACGGGCCGCCGGGTGGTGCTGGCCGACCTCGACCTCAGGAAGCCGGCGGTGGCGCAGTTCTTCGACCTTGGCGACGGGCCCGGGGTCAGCGACCTGGTGCTCGGCACCGCCACCCTCGAGCAGGCGCTGCACGCCGTGCCCACGGGACACGATGCCCGCGAGCAGGGAGCCGCGCAGGCCGGGTTGCTGGCACCGCCGGGAAACCTCTACGTGCTCACCGCCGGGACCCGCACGCCGCACCCCGGCGAGCTGATCGAGTCAAAGCGGCTGCAGCAGCTGATGGGCTTCCTCGAAAAGCACTTCGATCTGGTGCTCATCGACACGCCTCCGGCGCTGCCGGTGGGCGATGCCATCGCGCTCTCCCGCGTGACCGGCGGGATGATCGTCGTCGCGCATGCCGGCAACGCGAAGCGCCCCACGATGACCGAGCTTCGCCGCCTGCTGGAGCAGACCGCCACCCCGAAGCTGGGCGTGGTGCTGACAGGCACGGAGATCGAGGAGGACTCCTACGGATACGACTACTCGCGAGAGGGTGGCGCCCGTGATGCCTGAGCCGGTGCCGTTCCTCGATCTGCGGCCCGGCAACCAGCGCATCAAGTCGGTCGTGCTCGAGGAGCTGGCGGCCATGATCGACGCCTCGGCGTTCGTGAACGGCCCGTGGGTGGCTGCCTTCGAGGCGGCGTTCGCCCGGTTCTGCTGCTGCGCGGAGGCCGTCGGGGTGGCGAGCGGTCTCGACGCTCTGAGGCTCGCGCTCATCGCCGTGGGACTCGAGCCCGGAGACGAGGTGCTCGTGCCCGCGGCCACCTTCGCCGCGACGTTCGAAGCGGTTGCCCAGGCCGGCGGCGTCCCGGTGCCGGCCGACATCACCGCAGGCGACCGCACGCTCGACGTGGATGCGGCGGCCGCGGCCTGCACCCCCCGCACGCGGGTGGTGCTCCCGGTGCACCTCTACGGGCACATGGCCGACATGCGCCGCATCCTCGCGCTCGCCGGCCGGGACGGCCTGACGGTGATCGAGGATGCATGCCAGGCCCACGGCGCATGCCGCGACGGCATCAGGGCAGGCGCCGGCGGCGTCGCCTCGGCGTTCAGCTTCTATCCCGGCAAGAACCTCGGGGCATTCGGCGACGCGGGCGCAGTGACCACCTCCGACCACGACGTCGCAGGCCGGCTGCGGATGCTGCGCGAGCACGGCCAGCGAGAGCGCTACGAGCATGCCCTCGAGGGGTTCACGTCGCGGCTCGACTCGGCCCAGGCCATCGTGCTGCTCCAGAAGCTCGCCACGCTGGACGACGGCAACCGGCGCCGGCGCGAGGCCGCGGCGCGCTACCGCGACCGGCTCACCGGCATCGGCGACCTCACCCTGCCGCGGACAGCCGCCGCACAGCGCCCCGGTGTGGCACCTCTACGTGATCGAGACCGACCGGCGCGACGCGCTCGCGACCACGCTCCGCGAGCACGGGATCGGCAGCGGGCTGCACTATCCGGTGCCGCCCCACCTCTCCCCGGCCTACGAGCGACTCGGCCACCGCGCCGGAGCGTTTCCCGTCGCCGAGGCCCTCAGCAGACGGTGCCTCTCGCTCCCCATCGGCCCCGACATCCCGGCAGCCCACGTCGATCGCGTGTGCGACGTGGTGACGGGCTTCTTCGATGGCTAGCGGCCCCGCAAACGACGCTCCGTACCGGCTCATCGACGATGTCAGCTTCGGCGCGGGCGTGCAGGTCGGCCCGTTCACCAATCTCTACGGCTGCAGGATCGGTGCAGAGACGCGCATCGGGCCGTTCGTCGAGGTCCAGCGCGGTGCGGTGGTCGGCGCGCGCTGCAAGCTCCAGAGCCACGTGTTCGTGTGCGACGGCGTCGCGATCGGCGACGGCGTCTTCGTGAGCCACGGCGTGATGTTCGTGAACGACCGCGCACCTCGCGCCCTTCGCCCCGACGGCGAGTTCCAGCTGGAAGCCGACTGGGCGCTCTCCCCCATCACCGTCCACGACGGTGCGGCCATCGGCACCGGCGCGGTGATCGTCGGGCCGGTCACCATCGGCGCCGGGGCGCTGGTCGGCGCCGGCGCAGTGGTCACCGCCGACGTCGCGCCGGGCCTCGTCGTCGCCGGCGTGCCGGCAAGGGTGCTCCCGGGCCGCAGGCGGTGACGCCGGCCCGCCGGTGGGGGCTCTACGGGGCGGCGGTGGTGCTCGCCGTCACGCTTGGCGCGGGCATCGTCGTGCTGCCGTCGGTGGCGGTACCGGTGGCGGCTGCGGCCGGCGCGGTGGCGGCGATGATCAGGCTGCCCCACCGCTGGCTCATTGCGGGTCTCATTGCCTACCTTCCGCTGGAGGGGCTCGTGCTGACCTGGATCCCGCCCGGATCCACGGCGGCGGTGCGGTATCTGCCCGAGGTGCTCCTGTGGGTCGCCGCTGCGGGCCTTCTGGCCCACCGCGGTTGGCCGGGGCTCGGGCGCATGCGACCGCTCCTGGCCGCGCTGGCCCTGCTCGCGGCCCTCTGGAGCGTGAGCGCGATGATCAACGGCACTCGGCCTCCACCGCCCTCATCGGATTTCGCAGCGAGTTTCGGTTCCTGCCCCTCGCGGTGATCGTGGCGATCCTCGCGACTGCCCGCGACGGCGTCGTCCTCGGCCGGGTGATCGTCTGGTCGGCCCTCGCGCAGTGCGTGATCGCGGGCGCCGAGCTCGCCGGCGGGCCGGCCGTGCGCGCGCTCTTCTCGCCGCACTACGAGATCGTCGTCGGCGGCGTCCAGGTGGCGGTCACGCAATCGCGCCTCGATGCGGTCTCGGGCACCTTCAACAACTACAACGACCTCAGCATCTGCCTGGTCACTGCCTGCGTCACGCTGGTCGCGCTTGGCAGTGAGCGGATGGGCTGGTCGCGCCGGCAGGTGGCAGCGATGCTCACGGCGTGCACCGCGGTGGTGCTCGTGTCCGGCTCGCGGGAAGGGGTGTTCGCGCTCGCAGTGGGCGTCACGTGGATGCTCCAGCGGCGCGGCCGGCTTCCCGTCTTCCTGCTGCTCGCCATCGTGGCCCTGGGCGGGCTCTGGGCGGCCCCGGTCATCGCCAGTCATCCACGGCCGGGAACGGCCGCGGCAGCGTCACCACGCGCTGGTCTGCCATCCTCGACCCTTCCACCTACTCGTCGCAGAGCGGCGACAACTTCCGCCTGAGCCTGCTGGCGACCGAGCTCCACATCGCCCGGGCGAGGCTGCCGCTGGGGTTCGGGCCGGGATCCATCTTCGACCGCCGGACGCTCGCCGACGGCACCGATCCGCTGTTTCGCACCGCCACCGGCCGCAAGGCGATCGAGTTCTCCTATCTGCACCGCTCGCGGTTCTCGGCGTACCAGCGGATGGTGCGCAGCATCCCCTCCTCCCAGCTGAAGCGCGGCCGCCAGCCGGTCTCGCGATGCAGCTTGTCGTACCCCACCCGCAGCGCCAGCACATCGCTCTTTCCCGGACGCAGCCGGCCGGCAGCCGTCGTGATGGGCACCTCGCCCCAGTAGCCGGCCTCACGACCGAGCTGCAGGGCCAGCGCGGCCCAGTCGGCGACGGAGATGTTCTCGCCCTGGCCGTAGCAGTAGACGTCGCCCGGGGTACCGAACGCCGCCACCGTGAGATGGCCGCGCACGCCGTCGAGGCAGTAGCAGAAGTCGCGCAGCGGCTCGAGCGCGCCGAGCTGGACGGAGCCGAGCTCGAGCGCCTGGGTGATGACCGTGCCCGTGATGTAGCGCGGGTTCTGCCGCGGGCCGTAGTTGTTGAACATGCGCGTGACGACGCCCGGCACGCCGTAGGCGTCGTGGTAGTTCATGGTGAGGAAGTCGGCCGCGACCTTCGCGGTGGCGTAGATGGACTTGGGGTTGAGCGGCGAGCGCTCGTGCAGGATGAGGCCGCCGTCGGCGACGTCGAAGTCGTGATGGTCACGGACGGCCTCGCGCACGTTTCCGTACTCCTCGGAGGTGCCCGCCGTATCGAACTTCTCGAGCTCGAGGCCGTGATCCACCACGGACTGGAGCAGGTTGAGCGTGCCCACCGTGTTTGCCATCACCGTCTCGTACGGGCGCTCCCACGACTCGCCGACGTGCGCCTGCGCACCCAGATGGAAGATGTAGGGCGGCTTCGCGGCGCCGTCCATCGCGCGGATCACGCGATCGACCGAGTGCCGGTCGGTGAGGTCGCCCGAGTGCACCGTCATCCGCCCGCGGAGGTGGCCGATGTTGTTGAGCGCGCCGCTGGAGGTGGCCCGCACGTACGCGTGCACGTCGGCCCCGATCCCGACCAGCGCCTCGACCAGGTGCGAGCCCATGAACCCGTCGGCGCCGGTCACCAGGACTCGGCGGTTGAGAAAACTGTCGCGGTACTCGTCCATCGCTGGGTGCTCCTGCTCGGTCTCGATTCGAAAGCGCCGGCTCCATGCGAAGCCGTGCGGTGGTTCGAGACCCGGGCACCCCAGCGCGGGAGATACTACTGCAAAGCCTGCATACCGTCCACTACAAACACCAAACGTCGGCTAGCTGAGAGCGCGGGCGACGGCCTGCTCGATCAGCTCGTCACCGGGATCGATGCCGAACACCGGCTTGCCCACCGCTTCCAGGAGCGCGAAGCGCACGCGCCCGCCACGCGCCTTCTTGTCGCGGCCCATCGCCTCGAGCACCGCCTCGGGGCTCACGTTGCGCGCCGTCGAGGGCAGCCCGTGGCGGTCGAGCAGGCCGCGCACCTGCTCCTCGACAGCCGGATCGAGACCGCACACCTGGCTCGAGAGCCAGAGCGCCGGCAGCATGCCGATTGCAACAGCCTCGCCGTGGCTGAACGCGCGGTACCCGGTGGCGGTCTCCAGCGCGTGCCCGATGGAGTGCCCGAGGTTGAGGACGGCCCTGATGCCCTGCTCGGTGGGGTCATCGGCCACGATCTTCGCCTTGTAGGCCGCGCAGCGGCGGATGAGCTCGAGCCTGGCGTCCGGCGTGCCGCGCCCCGGCTCCCAGTCCTGCACCAGCTGCCACAGCCGGCCGCCGGCGAGCAGGCCGGTCTTGATCACCTCGCCGAACTGCGAGGCCCACTCGCGCACCGGCAGCGTCTCGAGCACCGCGGGGTCGCTCACGACCCACTCCGCGTGGTGGAACGCACCCACGTAGTTCTTGCCGAGCGGCAGGTCGATGCCCGTCTTCCCGCCGATGCCGGCGTCCACCATCCCCGTGAGCGAAGTGGGCACCGAGATCCACGGCACGCCGCGCTGGTAGGTGGCCGCGACGAACCCCGCCACATCGGTCGCCGATCCGCCGCCCATCCCCACCACCACGTCACCGCGCTCGAGCCCGAACTCCGCCAGGCGCGTCCAGGCCTGCCGGGCGACCGACACCGTCTTTGCCGCCTCACCCGCCGGGAGGCGCACTGTCACGAACGGGTCGAACGACGGCCCCACCACCCGCAGCACGTCGCGATCGCCGATCAGCGCGGGCCGACGCGCACCGATGAGGCGCGGGAGCTCCGCCAGCGCCGAGTGGCGGGCCAGCGGCACCAGCAGCGGCTCGTCACCCACCGTCCCGTCGGCGTCAACCAGCGCATCCGCGGTGGTGTGGTAGAGCGCCCGCCGCTGGTCGTAGAGCTCGGCGAAGGCGCGGCCCTCGGCGCCGAGGGGGCGATCGCCCGCCTCCGCCTCGACCCGCCGCCAGGCGACCGTCGGGGACACGTCCAGGAGCACGGTGAAGCTCGAATCGCGCAGGCGCTCGCGGGTGAGCGCGGAGGTGACCGCGCCCCCGCCCAGCGCGATGACCGCGTTGGTCTCGTCCAGAAGCCGCGAGACGATGCGCTCCTCGAGGGCCCGGAAGCCCTGCTCGCCGTCGTCGCGGAAGATCTGGCCGATGGGCCGCTGGGCCTCGGAGACGATCTCGATGTCGGCGTCGAAGAACCGCCATCCCAGCCGCTCGGCCAGCCGCTGGCCCACCGACGTCTTGCCGGCCCCCATGAAGCCGATCAGGACGAGGTTTCGGTGCGGTCCGGGGATCATGCCCGCGAGATGCGCTCGATGTACGCAGCGTGGGCTGCGACGAAGTCCTGGACGGCGTCGCCGCCGAACTTCTCGAGCGCTGCGCGGGCCAGCTCGAAGGCAACTCCGGCCTCGGCGACCACCGCAGCGGCAGGGAGCACCGTCACGTCGCTTCGCTCGACGTGTGCCTCGCGCGGCTCGTGCGTGCCCATCTCAACCGACCGGAGCGGGCGCATGAGCGTCGGGATCGGCTTCCAGATGGTGCGCACCACCAGCTCCTCGCCGTTGGACATGCCGCCCTCGAGACCGCCGGCACGATCGGTCTCGCGGTAGTAGCCGCGCCCGTCGTCGTGCAGGATCTCGTCGTGCACCGCCGATCCCCGCTTCGAGGCCGAGGCGATGGCATCGCCGATCTCGACGCCCTTTGCCGACTGGATGGAGAGCATCGCAGCGGCGAGCCTGCCGTCGAGGCGCTGCCCGGCCGAGACGTGCGACCCGAGCCCCGGCGGGACGCCGAACGCGCGCACCTCCGTGATGCCGCCGAGCGTGTCGCGATCGCGCTTGGCCGCCTCGATCTCGGCGATCATGGCGGTCTCCGCCGCGGGGTCGAGGCAGCGCACCTCGGACGCCTCGGCGCGATCGAAGTCGGCGATCGAGAGCCAGGCCGGCGGCGTCGCGCGGACGGTGCCCAGCTGCAGGACGTGCGAGCGCACCTCGATCCCGATCGTGCGGATCAGGGCCTTGGCCACCGCTCCCGCCGCGACGCGCGCAGCGGTCTCGCGAGCGCTGGCACGCTCCAGCACGTTTCGCACGTCCTCATAGCCGTACTTCAGCGTGCCCGGGAGGTCGGCGTGCCCGGGACGGGGCAGCGCGATGGGCTTGCCGCGCCAGCCAAAGCTCTCGAGCTCGGCCTCGTCCACCGGCCACGGGCTCATCGGCGCGAGCCAGTTCTGGTGGTCGCGGTTGTTGATGAAGAATGCGAGCGGGCTACCCATCGTGCGGCCGTGGCGCAGGCCGCCGCGCGGATCGACGTCGTCGGTCTCGAGCTTCTGCCGCGGGCTTCGGCCGTAGCCTGCCTGACGGCGGCCCAGATCGCGGCGGATGAGCTCGTGATCGAGCTCGAGCCCGGCAGGCAGCCCCGAGATGACCACGGTCAGCCCCGGACCGTGCGACTCACCGGCGGTCACGTAGGAGAGTTCCATGGTGGCGGAGCCTAGATGAATGAGTCGATATAGGGTCGTCATCACCATGTCCGCCCCCATCCTCGTCACCGGCAGCAACCGCTCGGGCACCACCTGGCTGGGCAAGCTGCTGGCCGCCGGCGAGGGCGTGGGCTACATCAACGAGCTCTTCAACCCCGACCACCCCCAGCCCGGCCTCAGCGCCGCGCGGTTCCCGCACTGGTTCATGTACCTGAACGACCGAAACGGCCGTCAGTACGCCGAGCCGCTGGGCCGGGCGCTGCGATTCGAGTACGACTGGAGGGATGCGGCGCGGTCGCTCGGCTCACCGCGCGACGCCGTCCGCGCTGCCCGCGCGCTTCCCCGCACCCGCGTGCCCGCAGGCACCCGGCCGCTCCTGAAGGACCCGATCGCGGTGTTCTCGGCCGGCTGGCTCGAGCGCACGTTCGGCATGCGGGTGGTGCTGACCGTGCGCCACCCCGCAGGCTTTGCGGCCAGCCTCAAGCGCCTGAACTGGCAGTTCGACTTCTCCGAGCTGCTCGACCAGCCGCTCCTGATGGCCGACCTGCTCGAGCCCTACCGCCCGCAGATCGAGCAGTACGCCGCGCACCCGCCCGGCATCATCGAGCAGGCGGGCCTGCTCTGGAAGCTGATCTACTCGGCCGGCGCGGGAGATGACTGGCTGGTGGTGCGGCAGGAGGACCTATCGCTCGCCCCCGAACAGCGGATGCGGTCGCTCTACGAGGAGCTCGGCCTCGCCTGGAGCGACCGGGTCGCCGCCGCCGTGGCGGCCGCGACGGGTGAGGACAATCCGGTTGACGCGCCCGAGGGACGCGCGCACACCGAAGCCCGCAACAGCCGCGCCGCGGTCATGGCCTGGCGGAACCGGCTGACCGACGAGGAGATCGCCCGGACGCGGGCGCTCGTGGAGCCGGTCGCAAGCCGGTACTACGCAGACGACGAGTGGTGAGCTACGCCTTGCCGGTGAGCCAGAGCGACCAGAGCTGCGGCCCCCAGAGCAGGGCGACCATCGCGCCTGCAGCCAGGAACGGGCCGAACGGGAAGGTGCTCTTGCGGCCCTTCCAGCCCTTCGTCGCGAAGGCCAGGAACGACGGGATCAGCGAGAGGGCAAAGCCGATGAAGAGCGCGATCAGCGTGTACTCGCCCAGGCAGAACCCGATCATCAGCACCATCTTCACGTCGCCCATGCCCATGCCGGCGCCGGAGATGAGTGACGGGATCATGAGGAAGAGCGCACCCAGCAGGCCTCCCAGCAGGAGCTCGAGCCAGCGATCAGGCTGGGCGATCACGGCCAGCGCATACACCGCGAGGGCGCCCGGCAGGTTGATCGCGTCGGGGATGATGCGGTAGCGCAGGTCGATGGCCGATGCGGGCACGATGAGCGCCGTGAGCAGGAGCGCAGGCGCGAGCTCGGGGTTGAAGCCAATCTGGTAGGCCAGGGCCGCGAAGAGCGCGGCGGTGATGGCGCAGACGATCCAGCGGCGCCGCGATGACGGCGCGGTGCCCTCAGGGGCGGGAAAGCGCTGGATGAGGAGCTCCAGCGGCCATCCCATGGCAAAACCGAACGTCGCGACGGGCAGGAGGGTTTCCATTCCCCAAGCTATCGGCCGCTTCGGGTGCGACCTGTAGCCCGGTCACGCCCGGGCGGCGGCGCGCATCGCCTCGACCGGGGCGGCCCGGCCGGTGAAGAGCTCGAATGCCAGGATGCCCTGGCCGATCAGGACGTCGATCCCGTCCACAACGCTCGCGCCCGCGGCGGCGGCGGCGCGGCAGAGCGCGGTCGGGCGGCCGTCGCCGAGGTAGGCGAGATCCACGACCGTCATGTCGCTGCGAAGGAGCGCCGGATCGACCGGGAGCCGGTCGGGATCGCCGGCCTGGCCGATGGGCGTGGCGTGCACCACCAGCTGGGGCAGATCCTTCGGCGGCCACTGGGTGACGGCGAATCCCAGCGCACCCGCAGCCTCCGCGCGCCGGGCGCTCACGGCCACGCTCCAGCCCGCGTCTGCAAGCGCCACCGCGGCAGCGCTCGCCGCGCCGCCGGCGCCCAGGATCAGCGCCTCACCGGGATCCTGCGGGCCGAGCGCCCAGAGCAGGCCGCGGCCGTCGGTGGTCTCCCCGCGCACTCCCCCGGGCTCGACCAGCAGCGTGTTGACCGAGCCGGCCCGGGCGGCCTCGTCCGAGAGCTCGGCGCAGAGCGGGATGACGGCGGCCTTGTGCGGGATCGTGACGTTCACGCCGCGGAGGCCCGACGCCGGCAGGCCGGCGACGAACGCTTCCAGCCCGGCCGGATCCACGTCGATGCGGTCGTACGACCACTCCGAGAGCCCCAGGGCGTCGTAGCCGGCCTGGTGCATGCGCGGCGATCGTGAGTGCGACACCGGGTGGCCGATCACGGCCGCGCGCGTGTCAGCCACCGCCGCCGTGGTTCAGGAAGTCCTGGTAGCTGTTCGTGAAGTACTGCTTGGCCTGGTTGGGGATCGCCACGTAGTAGAGGTAGTCCGCCTGGGCCGGCTTGGCCGCAGCCTGCATCGCAGCGAGGCCGGGATTGCAGATCGGCGTGGGCGGAAGCCCCTTGTGGATGCGGTTGTTGTAGGGCTCGTCCTTGGTGAGGTCGGCGTTGGAGATGTGCGCGCTCCACGAGCCCTTGTAGTAGAGGATGGTCGCGTCGATCCCGAGCGTCATGTTCTTGTGCAGGCGGTTGTAGATGACCGCCGAGACCTTCGCGCGATCGCCCGGGGCGCGCGCCTCGCGCTCGATCATCGACGCGATGGTGAGCACGTCGTAGGGCGTGAGGTTGTGCGCCTTGGCGTAGGTCATGTTCACCTGCGCCCACGCGCTCTGGAACGCCGCGAGCTGCTGGGAGACGAGCTGCGACTCGGTCTCGCTGGGGCGGATCTGGTAGGTCGCCGGGAACATGAAGCCCTCCATGTTCACGTGGTGGCCGAAGCCCGGCGGCGGCACGGCCTCGCGCACGGCCTTCGCGTAGAGCCTCGGGCTGAGCCCCACGTGCGGCAGGAGTGCCTCGATCTGGGTCAGTCGGAAGCCCTCGGGGATCACCAGGGTCTTGACCTTGCCCGACGGCCCGTGATCGAGCTGGGCGAGCAGCTGGTCGTAGCCGGTGCCGGCCCGTAGCTGGTACGTCCCCGCCTGGAACCTGGAGCCCTCGCCCTGGGAGTTGGCGTAGTCGTGGAAGCTGCTCGAGGAGCTGATGACGCCGCGCTGCTCCAGGATGTCGGCGATCTCGCCCGCGTCGGCGCCGTGGGGCACCACCACGGTGATCGCAGGACCGTGGGGATCGGCAGCCGGGAGCGCGCTGCTGCTGGACGAGTCGAACACCGCGCGCCCGGCGATGACGACCGCCAGCACCGCGACGACGAGGGCTATGAGCACTGCTAACCGGCGGATCGGAGCAAATATCCTTCGAGGAGGTGCGCCGCGGCCACGGCGTCGGAGTCGGAACCCGAGAGGGAGTTGGCCATCGCTGTCGTGAAGCGCTCATCGTACGTCTCCACGGGGACGGAGCATACGGCCTCCAGCTCGCGCACGAACGAGAGCGTCTCCCCCGCCTGCTTCCCGCGGCCGCCGGCGAGGGTGAGCGGAAGCCCCACCACCACCTTCGCCCGGATCGTGCTCGGCGATGGTGCGAAGGAGCGTCGCACGGCCCTTCTTCGAGCGCACGCGCTCGACCACCGCAACCGGGCGCGCGAGCGTGCCGGTCTCGTCGCTCACGGCGACGCCGGTGCGGGACTTGCCGTAGTCCAGGGCGAGCACCTTCATCAGCTACCGAGCCGATCGAGCATCATCGACCGGGCAGCGTCGACGGCGCGCTCGAGCGCGTCGGGATCGCTACCGCCGGCGCGGGCCATGGTGGGGCGGCCGCCGCCGCCACCGCCCACGATGGGCGCGACCTCGCGGATGACGTCCACTGCCGAGAGCCCCTGATCGACCGCGCTCTGGTCGAAGTTCGCGACCAGGTGCACCTTGCCTTCGAGGGACGACCCCAGCACGATGACCGCCGGGGCCAGGCTGTTCTTCAGCCGGTCGGACGCCTGCAGGAGCGCGTCGGAGTCGATGCCGGGCACCGATGCGGCGACCACCCGCACCCCGCCCTGCTCGACCGCTCGCTCGGCCAGGCCGGCCTCGGCCGCGCCGTTCCGTTCGGCCGCAGGAGCCGGCGACGCCGTCTTCAGGCGCTTGATCTCGCGGTCGCGCTCGGCCACCGACTCCAGGAGCTCCGTCGCGAGCTCTGACCGCTCGCGCAGGTGCGCGATGGCGGCCTCGCCGGTGATGGCCTCGATGCGCCGCACGCCCTGCGACGAGCTGGTCTCGCGCGTGAGCACGAACGCCCCGATCTCGGCCGTCGAGCGCACGTGGGTGCCGCCGCAGAGCTCGCGGGAGACGTCCTTGATCTCGACCACGCGCACGTGGTCGCCGTACTTCTCGCCGAAGAGCATGGTGGCGCCGAGCTCGCGGGCGTGATCCTGGCTGGTGACGAAGATGTGTAGCGGATGGTTCTGGACGATCCACTCGTTGACGATGCGCTCGATGTCGGCCAGCTCGTCGCGCGAGACCGGGCGGTCGTTTCGGAAGTCGAAGCGCAGCTTGTCGGGCCCGACGTAGGAGCCGGCCTGGGTCACGTGCTCGCCCAGCGTGTCGCGAAGCGCGCGGTGCAGGAGGTGGGTGGCCGTGTGGTTGGCGGCAGTGGGCCGGCGGCGGTCGTACTCGACGTGGGCGCGCACGCGATCGTTCCTCGAGAGCTCCCCGCGCTCGAGCTCGGCGACGATCACCTGGTCGTCATCCACCCGGATGACATCGACGACGGCCGCACGGCCGCTGTCGGACTCGATCCAGCCGGCGTCGGCCACCTGGCCGCCGCCACGGGCGTAGAACGGGCTCTCGCGGAGCTTCACGAGCAGGGTCGAGTCGCCGCCGTCGCCGAGCGCGCCCAGCTGGGAGGTGACGTCGAGCTTCTCGTAGCCGACGAACTCGGTGGCGAACCCGGCAGTCGCGGCAAACACGCCCGCCGCCTCGGCGCCGCGATCGGCGATGGCCGAGCGGGCGCGGTTGCGCTGCTCCTCCATGAGCGTGGCGAAGCCGGCCTCATCGACCGTCCGGCCGCGCTCGGCCGCGATCTCCGCGGTCAGCTCGAACGGGAATCCATAGGTGTCGTGCAGCCGGAAGGCGTCCTCGGCAGACACCTCCCCGCCGGTCTCGAGCACATCGTCGAGCAGCTTTGCGCCGGTCGCGAGCGTGCGGGAGAAGCGCTGCTCCTCGGCGCGCAGCAGCGCCGAGACGGTGCCCTCGCCGGCGATCAGCTCGGGGTAGGAGTCGCCCAGCAGCTCGACAACGCGGGCGTGCAGCCGCGGCATGAGCTCGCCCTCGATACCGATGCGGCCCGCCTGCAGCATCGCCCGGCGGATGACGCGCCGCAGCACGTAGCCGCGGCCCTCGTTGCCGGGCTCGATGCCGTCGGTGGCCAGGAACGTCATCGCCCGGCCGTGGTCGGCCAGCACGCGCAGCGCCTTGGTCTCCTGCGGGGTGCGACCGTACCGGGCGGTGCCCCAGCTCTCGATGGTGGAGATCACATCGCGGAACCCGTCGGTGTCGTACACGCTGTCGACGCCCTCGGAGAGCATGGTGGTGCGCTCCACGCCGCAGCCGGTGTCGATGCTGGGCCGCGGGAGCGGCTCGAGGCCGCCGCCGTCGAGCATGTTGTACTGCATGAAGACGAGGTTCCAGAACTCGAGGAAGCGGTCGCAGTCGCACCCCGGCGCGCAGTCGGCCTCGCCGCAGCCGTGCTCGGCGCCGCGATCGTAGTAGAGCTCGGAGCACGGGCCGCACGGGCCTACGGGGCCTGCCTGCCAGAAGTTGTCGCTTCCCAGCCGCACGATGCGCTCGGCCGGGACGCCCTGCTCGCGCCAGAGCTCGGCTGCCTCCTCGTCGGCCGGCACCTTCTCGTCGCCGCGGTAGATGGTGGCCCACAGGTGCTCGGGATCGAACCCGAAGCCCGAGGGCGAGGTGACGAGCTCCCACGCAGCCGCGATGGCCTCGCGCTTGAAGTAGTCGCCGATGGAGAAGTTGCCCATCATCTCGAAGAAGGTGAGGTGCCGCGCGGTGCGGCCGACCTCGTCGATATCGACCGTGCGGAAGCACTTCTGCACCGAGGTGAGGCGGGGTGACGGCGGCGGCGCCTGGCCGAGGAAGTACTGCTTGAGCGGCTGCATGCCCGCGGTGGTGATCAGCACGCTCGTGTCCCAGGCAGGCGGTACTAGCGAGCCCGACGGCACCCGCAGGTGGTCGCGGGACGTGAAGAACTCCAGGTATCTCTGACGGATCTCGTGCGAGCGCATCCGGGCATTCTACCGGCCGGGGTTACGGGTACGCTTCCATGCATGGACGCTGACGACATGGCCTTCCGGTTCGAGGGCGCAGAACAGGTGGGGCGCGGCATCGAGCCGCTCGACGAGTACGTGCTGGTCGAGCCGGTGGATGAGGAGACCGAGACGCATCACGGGCTCATCATCCCGGCGAGCGCGGACTCGACGTGCTCGGCCGGCGTGGTCGTCGCGATCGGCGAGGACGTGCACGGGGTGAGCCCGGGCGACAAGGTGCTCTATCCGCGCGGCATCGGCTTCGAGCTGCGGCTCGGCGGCGAGCCCAAGCGGCTGCTTCGCCGGCGCGAGCTCATCGCGCGCGTGCTGGATTAGCGCTCAGGCCGCCGGGGGCGGCGGCGTGCCGTAGATGCGCTCGTCGATGTCGGACATCTCGCGATCGGCAGCGAGCTTGCCCTCGTCGCGCGCGCTTCGGAGATCGTCGGGCAGGCTCTTGATGTCGCCCACGAGCCGCTTCGGGAGCTCGGTGACGACGTCCTTCACCGGCCGGCCCTCGGCGCTTGCGATCGCGGTGACGCGCTTGCCCAGGTAGGCGGCCGCGCCGATCAGGAGGAGTGCGGGAGCGAGCTTCACGCCGCCACCGCCACTCAGACGACTCCGCCGCGCTGGTCGCGCTTGGTCTTGAAGGAGCCGAGCCCGTGCTTGATGCCTGCGCTGGCCCCGGCGACCGCCTTGGCGGGCTTCGAGATGGCCTCGGACACCGCTCGCACCGAGTGATCCACCTTCTCGGTGGCGTCCACGGCGGAGTTGGTGATGGTGCCGACCTTGTCGAGCTCATCGTTCACGTGATCGATGGAGGTCGAGACCTTGCCGAGCATCGGGACGATCTCGGGCGTGACGCCGTCGAGCAGCTTGTTGACGCGATCGAGCGTGCCGCTTGCGCGCAGCAGCACCACGATCAGCCCGATTGCGGTCAGGAGGAGAAAGATGGCCAGTGCGATCTGCCAGGCGTCTGAGGCACTCATCGGCGGCATCATACCCGCCGCGTTTGATCTACGCGATCGTGCCCGCGCCGACCACCAGGTCGTTCTCGTAGAGCACCGCGGTCTGCCCGGGCGCGACGCCCGCGACGGGGTCGTCGAGCTCCAGCGAGAACCCGTCAACCTCGGGGCGCACCGTCGCCCACACGGGATTGGAGCGGTAGCGCAGCTTCACCTCGACCCGGCCCGCATCGGTGTAGACGGACCCGGGACTCACCCGCACCGAGCTGCGCTCGAGCGCCGCGCGCGGGCCTACCACCACGCGCCCGGTGCTTCGCTCCGTGCGGATCACGTAGATGGGCGTGTTCGCGGCAACGCCCACCCCGCGCCGCTGGCCGGGGGTGAAGCGATGGATGCCGTCGTGGTGGCCCACGATGCTCCCGTCCTCCTCCACCACGTCCCCGGCCGGGCCGGCGCCGCCGAACCGCTCCAGGAACTGCTTGTGGTCGCCGCCGCCGACGAAGCACACCTCCTGGCTCTCGCGCCGTCCAGCCGCCTCGAGCCCGGCGGCCCTGGCCTGAGCGCGGGTCTCGGGCTTGGTCTGCTCGCCCAGCGGAAACCAGCTTCGCGCGAGGATCGCGGGCGACACCTTCGCAAGCATGTAGGACTGATCCTTGCCGGCGTCTGCCGCCCGCCCGACGAGCGGCCGGCCACCGCGCGAGACCACGCGCACGTAGTGGCCCGTCGCGATGCGGGCCGCGCCGACGCGGTCGGCGAAGTCCGCCAGAGCGTCGAAGCGAAAGCTCGCGTTGCAGCGCACGCACGGGTTGGGCGTGCGCCCCGCCGCGTACTCCGAGACGAACTCGTCCACCACCACACGACGGAAGCCCTCGCGCAGGTCGAGGCCCAGGTGCGGCACGCCGAGAGCATGGCACGCCGAGCGCGCAGCCCGCACCGATTGCGGCGAGCAGCACGCGCGCTCGGAGTCCGGCGCCGACGGATCGATCCAGAGGCGCAGCGTCACTCCGACGGCCTGGGCGCCCGACTCGATCACCTTCAGGAGCGCCACGGCACTATCGACGCCGCCCGACATGGCCACGGCCACGCGGCCGGGATCGATCGCGAGCGGCGCGCCGACGTCCACTGCATGGGCGACTGCGTCACAGAGCGCATCAACCGCCACCAGCATGCACTCGCGTGCGGCATCGTCGCCCTGACCCAGCACGGCCTCGGCATCGGGCAGTCCTACCGCGGCAGCCTCGAGCACGGTGAGAGTCTCCACCCGCTCGCACAGCACGGCGGCCGCGGCGGTCGAGTGCGGGCAGCCGAAGCTGCGATGCCGCGCCTGCCTGATGCGGCCGTCGGTGATCTCGAGCTCGATGCGGACGTGGTCGCCGCAGCTGGTGTTGCCGGCCTCGCCGTCGATGCCGCCGGGGCCGATCTCACCGGCCCGGTCAACGCAGAGCGCATGCTGGATGACGGCGTCGGAGTACATGCGGGGCATCGTAGGCGAGGCGCGTGAATATTAAGTGCCTGGCACCGTTTATTCAGGCCAGGGTGCCCGGGCGCAGGTGGGCGAGGACGTCTGCCAGCGTCCTCGTGAAGCCGTCCACGTCGGCTGCCGTGGTGTCGCGGCCCAGCGACACCCGGATCACGCAGCGGGCCTCTGCCGCAGACAGGCCCTGCGCGAGCAGCACGTGGCTCGGCGACGGATCGCCGCTTGCGCACGCCGAGCCCGCCGACACGGTGAATCCCGCCCGGTCGAGCGCCAGCACCGCCAGCTCGGCCCGGATCCCCGGCAGGTGAAGGAGCGACGTGCCCGGCAGCCGCGGGGCGTCGCGCGAGACGACCCGCACGCCTTCGGGCAGGGCATCCTCCAGCCGATCCTTCAGCATCGGCGGGCGCCGATCGGCAAGCGCCGCCGCAAACCCGACGGCGCCGGCCACGTTCTCGGTGCCCGACCGGCGTCCGGACTCCTGTCCCCCGCCCCAGATCAGCGGCGGGATCGCGTCGGGATCGCGCGCGATCAGTGCGCCCACGCCCTTCGGCCCGCCCAGCTTGTGCGCCGAGACCGCCATCGTCGTCGCCCCGCTCGCGGCGAAGTTCACCGGGATCCCCGCGAGCGCCTGCACCGCGTCCACGTGCAGCGGCACGCCGGCCGCCTCGCACGCCGCACCGAGCTCGGCCACCGGCTGGACCACCCCCGTGACGTTGTTCGCCCACATCGCCGCGGCCACCCGGTCACCGGCACGCACCGCCGCCGCGAACGCCGCGACGTCGATCACTCCGCCGGCATCGACCCCGGCCCACTCGACCTCGAAGCCGCGCCGCTCCAGCTCGAAGAGCGGCTCGCGCACCGCCGAGTGCTCGATCGCGGATGCCACGAGCCGGCCGTCCGCATGGCCGGCCAGCCCGAACACCGCCTGGTTCGACGCCTCGGTCCCGCCCGAGGTGAAGATCACCTGGTGCGGCTCGGCGCCCACGAGCGCCGCCACGCCGGCCCGCGCGTCCTCCAGCGCCTCGCGGGCGTCGCGACCCAGCGCATGCGGCTCGGACGCGTTGCCGAACCGCTGGGAGAGGAACGGCTCCATCGCGTCGCGCGCAGCGTCGCTCAGAGGCGTTGTGGCGGCATTGTCCAGATAGCCTGACATGACGTCAGGCTATCTGGACGGGTCCGTGCCGACGCCTGAGACGGTGCGACCGGCCACTTTCAGGATGCTTCGACCGGCCTGACTACCATCTCTGCGCTTGTGAAAGTCGCACGACGATTAACGAAGTGCGCGTTGAGAAATGGCGTCGACGGTCACACCTTAGCGCGGGTCGGCGGCTTTGGATACCACCGTGAGGCCATAGAGCTTGAGCTCGGCCGCAGTCGCCTCGGTCGGCGCGCCCGTGAGGAAGTCCACGCCGCCCTGGCCCTTGGGGAACGCCGTCACGTCGCGGAGCGAATCGGCGTCTGCCAGGAGCATGGCGAGGCGATCGAGCCCGAAGGCGATGCCGCCGTGCGGCGGCGCCCCCATCGAGAGCGCGCGGAGCAGGAACGAGAATTTCAGCTCGGCCTCCTCGTCGCTGATCCCCAGCAGGTTGAACACCCGCTTCTGGACGTCCATCTGATGGTTTCGGCGTGATCCGCCGCCCACCTCGTTGCCGTTCAGCACGAGGTCGTACTGGCGCGAGCGCGCCTCCTCGGGATGGTCGTCGAACGTCTCGAGCCACTCGGGCGCGGGCGCCGAAAACGGGTTGTGCGCGGCCTTCCAGCGGTTCTCGTCGGGCAGCCACTCGAACATCGGGAAGCCCGTGACCCAGAGGAAGTTCCAGCCGTCCTGGACGAGGCCCAGCTTCTCGCCGAGGTGCAGCCGAAGCGGCCCCAGCACGCGCACCGCGGCATCGGTCTGATCGGCCACCAGGAAGACAGTGTCGCCCTCCCCCGCGCCGGTCTCGCCCACCACCGCGGCAAGCTCGCCGGCGGTCAGGAACTTGGCGATGGGCGACGTGACCTCGCCGCCGGCGCCGACCTTGAGATAGGCGACGCCCTTGCCGCCCCAGCCCTGCGCGAACGACACCAGATCGTCGAAGTCCTTGCGTGAGAAGTCCTCGGCCCCGGGACAGGCGAACCCGCGCACCACCCCGCCGCCGTCCACCACGCCGCGGAAGCTGCGAAACTCGGTCTCGCGGAAGATCGCCGTCAGGTCGGAGATCTCACAGCCAAAGCGCGTGTCGGGCTTGTCCGAGCCATAGCGCAGCATCGCCTCGTCCCAGGTGATGTGCGGGAATGGCGTGGGCAGGTCAACGTCGAGCAGCTGCTTCCAGGCCAGCGCGAAGAGGCCCTCGAGCAGCTCGAAGAGCTCCTCGGGCTCGATGAACGCGAGCTCCATGTCGAGCTGCGTGAACTCCTGGCTGCGATCGGCCCTGGTGGCCTCGTCCCGGAAGCAGCGGGCGATCTGGTAGTAGCGCTCGTAGCCGGCAATCGCGTAGAGCTGCTTGTAGGTCTGCGGCGACTGCGGGAGCGCATAGAACTTGCCCTGATGGGTGGAGGTCGGCACCAGGAACTCCTTGGCGCCCTCCGGCGTGGACTTGTAGAGGATGGGCGTCTCGAGCTCCCAGAACTCGTGATCCTCGAGGTAGCGGCGGATCAGCTGCGTGAGCTTGAACCGCACCCACAGGTTGTGGCGCATCTCGTCGCGGCGCAGGTCGAGGTAGCGGTGGCGCAGCCGCAGCGGCTCGTCCACCCCCTCGTCGTCGAGCTGGAACGGCAGCACCGCAGCGCGCGCGAGCACCTCCATCGCGTCGGCGCCGACCTCGATCTGGCCGGTCGCGATCTTGGGGTTGATGTTCTCGGGGTCGCGCGCCCTGACGACGCCCTCGACCTGGATCACGAACTCGTTTCGCAGCGTGTGGGCCTCGGGCAGGCTCTGGGGGCTCAGCACGAGCTGCACCATCCCGCCGGCGTCGCGCAGATCCACGAAGACCAGGCCGCCGTGGTCGCGCCGGGTCGCGACCCAGCCCGCCAGCTTGACCCGCTCGCCGACGTCGGCCGCGCGCAGCTCTCCACCAAGATGTGTCCGATAGCTCACGAAAGCTCTCCCACCAGATCGTCCAGCGCCACGGTGCGCTGCTCGCCACTGACCATATCCCGCACCGTCGCAGAACCTGCCACCCACTCCTCCTCGCCGACGATCACGCTGGTGGCGGCGCCGCGCTTGGCTGCCTGCTCGAGCTGGCGCCGCAGGGCCCGCCCGCCGAACACGGCGTCGGCCGCGGTGCCGGTACCGCGTAGCTCGTCCATGAGTGCATAGAGGCGCGGGCGGGCGGGCTCGTGCGTGACCGCGAAGCACACCCACGGCCGCGGGGCGGCGAGGTCGCGCTCGCCGACCAGCTCGAGCAGCCGCTCGAGGCCGGAGCCGAAGCCCACCCCGGGCGTGCGCGGCCCGCCGAGCTGCTCGGCGAGGCCGTCGTAGCGCCCGCCGCCGCCGATCGTTCCCTGGGCGCCGAGCTCGGTGCTCACGAACTCCCACGCGGTGCGCGTGTAGTAGTCGAGCCCGCGCACGAGGCCGGGCGTGATCACGTAGGCGACCCCGCGCGCGTCGAGGAACGCCCGCACCTGGGCGAAGTGCTCCGCGCAGGCGTCGCACAGGTGGTCGGTGATCTTGGGCGCATCGGCGAGCACCGCCTGGCAGGCCTCGTTCTTGCAGTCGAACACGCGCAGCGGATTGGAGTCGCGCCGCTCCATGCACTCGCTGCAGAGCTCGGACGCGTGGGCGTCGAGGAAGGCGACGAGCAGCTCGATGTAGGCCGGGCGGCAGGTGGCGTCGCCGATGGAGTTCAGCTCGAGCTCGTACTGCGTCACGCCCACGCTCGCATACCACGCGTGCTGCAGCGCGATCACCTCGGCGTCCACCGCGGGATCCTCGGAGCCGAGCACCTCGACGCCGAACTGGTAGTGCTCGCGGAAGCGGCCCCGCTGCACCGCTGCATAGCGGAACATCGGTGCCACGTAGAAGCTCTTGATCGGCTGCGGCAGGCGGCTCATGCCATGTTCGATGTAGGCCCTGACCACCCCCGCCGTGCCCTCCGGGCGAAGCGTCAGCGAGCGGTCGCTGCGGTCGCGGAAGGTGTACATCTCCTTGCGCACGACGTCGGATCCCTCACCCGACGTGCGGGCGTAGAGCTCGGTGTCCTCGAACGTGGGCGTGACGATCTCGCGGTACTCGGCGTCGGAGAAGAGCTTCACCGCCGCGTCGATCACGCTGCGCCGGCGCGCGGCGGCGTCGCCGAACCAGTCGTTGGTGCCGCGCGGCCCCTGGAACTTCCCGCTCACTGCCGCAGCTCGCCGAGAAACGGATTGGTGTCACGCTCGATCTCGAGCGTGGTCGCAGGGCCGTGGCCGGGTGCCACGACGGTCTCGGGCGGGAGCGCCGCGTAGAGGTCGCGGATGCTCTGCATGAGCCGGTCGGTGTCCTGGCCGTCCATGTCCGTGCGGCCGACCGACCCGCTGAAGAGCACGTCGCCCGCGAACACGAATCCGTGGGCGAAGTACGCGATGGACGCCGGGGAGTGGCCGGGCACCGCGATGGTGCCGAAGTCGATGCCGGCGACGGACACCGTCTCGCCGCCGTCGAGCAGGTGCTCGGCCTCGTGCCCTGCACCCGGGAACGAGCGCAGCTCGGCGGCCTCGCCCCGCGGCATCCAGACCTCCGCGCCGGTTGCCTCGGCCACTGCGCGCACCGCGCCGATGTGGTCGGAGTGCGTGTGGGTGATGAGGATGGCGGCGGCAGACCAGCCCTCGCCCTCGAGCGTTGCCAGCACCTGCCCGGGCTCGTCACCCGGGTCGATCACGACCGCGTCCGACCGGCCCTCGAGGGCAGCCAGATAGCAGTTGGTGCGATAGCTACCCAGCGGCAGCTGCGCAACCCGCAGCGCCGGCCCGCTCACGATCCCGCTTGCCCCTGCTGTTTCTGGTAGCGGTTCCACTGCCAGCGGTCCGTCCACATGCCGACGAGGAAGAAGATGGTGAAGAGCACCACCGACAGGAGCACCTGGGTGCCGAGGGGTGCGGACTTGCCGAGCGACGTGAAGTGCTGGGCGGCGAAGTAGAGGAGGCCGAAGAGCGCCGAGCGCTGGGCGACGCGCCGGATGCTGGGCGGCTTCGGGGCCCGGGCGCTCGCCCGGTTGCGCGGCTGGCTCCGGGAGGGGCTCTTCTCGGGCTTGACGGCGTCGGGGTCGGCGTGGTCGCGGCCGCGCGCGTGGGCCTTGGCCTGCTGGTATCGCCGCCGCTGCTGCTTCTTGGTCGCCATGGGGCAAGTCTAACGATCGCGCGCGGGGCGGCCGCTACATCGACTGCAGGCGCTGGACGAGGCGCTCGGCATCCTGGTGCTTTCCCTCGCCGTCGAGCCGCACCACCTCGTCAACGATCTTCTTCGCCTCGGAGGCGCGCGGCGAGAACGAGAGCCGCTCGCCGTAGAGCGCGCGGGCGCGTGCCGCCGCAGATGACGGGGTCTCGGGCGGCCGCGGCGACGGCGGTGCCGGGGGCGCCACGGCGACAGCCGCCGGGCGCACGGGCGCGGGGATCGGCGCAGGCGGCGTGTACTCCACGCGCGTGACCACCGGCTCGGGCAGCACCCGCGTGCCGGGCTCAGGCTCGTCGTCCTCGTCCATCTCCGGCTCGACGGCCTGCACCGCCGAGAGCCGCGCGGCCACCAGCAGCCACACGCCGCCGAAGCCCGCGGCGGTCGCGAGCTGGCGCAGCCACACGAAGAGGCGCGAGTCGCCCGTGATCTGCACGCTGCCGACATGGCCGGCCAGCGCGACGTAGGTCGAGGCGATCACGACGGCCGCAGCCAGCACCAGGGCGCCGATGGCGATACCCGCTCCCACCCGCGCCGCCGGCTCGCGCCACCCGCCGAGCAGGGCGTCTCGGCTCAGCCCGAGCGTGAGCAGGCCGAGGCCCACGGTGAGCGTCAGGAGCTCGGCCAGCTGCAGCCGCCAGAGCCCCAGCACGATGCGGTCGATGCCGCCCATCCGCGGCGGCAGCGAGGTGCGCGCGAGCGCATCGGCAGCGATCGCGAGGCCTGCGAGCGTGAGGCAGAGACCCGCGACCGACAGCGCCTCGGGCACGCTCGGCACCGATCGCATCCGGCCGATCACACCATCCTCCCCCGCTTCACGACGGCTGCGATGTCGGCCCCGGCGAGGTGGTAGGCGATGTAGCGCCAGTCGGGGGCGTCCAGGAGCACCATGTCGGCGTCATAGCCCGCTGCCAGGCGACCCAGCCGGTCGCTTCGGCCCAGCACCCACGCGGCGTTCACCGTGCACGCCGCGAGCGCCTCGGCCGGCGTCATGCCGAGCTCGGTGCAGGCCAGCGTCATGACCATGGGCAGGGAGTCGCAGAAGGCGCTCCCGGGGTTGAAGTCGGTTGCGAGCACAGCGATGGCGCCGGCGTCTATGAGGGCCCGGGCCGGGGGCATCGTGCGGCGCAGGTACATCGCGGCGACCGGCAGCATCACGGCGCCGACGTCGCTCTCGGCGAGCTGCACCACGCCCTCAGGCCCGGTCGTCTCGAGGTGATCAACCGAGCGCGCTCCGAGGCCGATCGCAAGCGGCACCGCGCCGGACTCGCTGAACTGGTCGCCGTGGAGCCGCAGCGTCAGCCCGTGCTGCGCCGCTGCGCGCAGGTATCGGTCGGCCTGCTCGGTGGTGAACGCGCCCCGCTCGAGGAAGACGTCGGCTGCCTCGGCCACCTTCGCAGCGTCGGGCAGCACCTGGTCGATCACGAAGCCGAGGTAGTCGTCGCCGTTTGCGAACTCCGGCGGGACCGAGTGCGCCCCCAGGTAGGTCGGCACGGCCTCGATGGCGTGCTGCCCGGCGATCGCGTCGAGGCTCGCGAGCTCGGTGTCGCGGTCAAGGCCATAGCCGGACTTGCCCTCGGCGGTGGTCGTGCCGTGGCGTCGCATCCAGCCGAAGTGGCGCGTGACCACCGCGTGGAGCTCCTCCTGGCCGAGGCCGCGGGTGGCGGCGACCGTGGCGCGGATGCCGCCGCCCTCGGCGTGGATGCGCTCGTACTCGGCTCCCTGGGCGCGCAGGTCGAACTCGTTGGCGCGGTTCCCGCCGAAGGCCGGGTGGGTGTGGCAGTCGATGAGGCCCGGCAGCGCGACGCGGCCGGTGCCGTCGATCCGGCGCAGGTCGCCGTGCTCGCGCACCACCTCGTCGGGATGGCCCACCTGGGCGATGCGCCCGCCGACGACCGCGATCGACGCGGGCTCGTGCAGATCGACCTGCCCGAGATCGGCGCCGCGCAGAGGGGAGCTCGTTCCCGCCGGCGAGACCGCGGCCGTCAGGTTGGCCAGGAGGTACGACGGCTCATCGCCCGGTCTGTCAGGCGCGGCCATAGGCGGGAATGCTCCCTCCCGACAGCGGCGCCGAGGCATCCGAGCAGAGCCACTCGACCGCCTCGGCCAGCTGCGGGCCGGTGGTCCAGCGGGAGAAGTCCGCCTCGGGATTCTCGTCGCGATTGCGGGGCGTGTCGACGATCTTCACGACCAGCTCGTTCGAGCGGATGCCTGTGGTGCGATTCTCGACGTCCACGACCCGCATGAGTCCGCGCAGTGCGATCTTCGAGAGCGCATAGGCCGAGCCGCCCGGGAACGGGCTGGTGGCCGCCGACGTGCCGATGTAGACGATCGATCCGCCGCCGCTCTGCTTCATGGCCGGAAGCACCGCCCGGGTCATGTTGAGGGCGGTTTCGTAGTTGAGCGCCATCTGCTTTGCGAACACCTCGAGCGGCGTCTCCTCGATGGATCCCGCCATCGCAAAGCCGCCCGCGACGTTTGCGAGTGCGTGCACGGCCCCGAAGCGCTCGACGGCGGCTGCCACGACGGTCTCGGACGACGCCGGATCGGTGAGGTCGGCCTCGACGGCCAGCACCCCATCCGGGAGATCCTCCGCCGGCCCGCGACGCGTCGCCGCCACGTTCCAGCCCCGCTCGCAGAAGTGGTCGAGCACCGCCCGGCCCCACCCGCCGGTGACCCCCGTGAGGATCGCCGTCGGCCGGTCGCTCACGCCTGCTGCTCTCGCATGGGCAGCCGGATGTCGTGCTGCTCTGCGGCCGCGATCGCCTCGGGATAGCCGGCGTCGGCGTGGCGGGCGACGCCCAGCCCGGGATCGTTGGTGAGCGTGCGCTCGAGCCGCTCGTCCATCTCCGCCGTGCCGTCGGCGACGATCACCATGCCGGCGTGGATCGAGTTGCCGATGCCGACGCCGCCGCCATGGTGCACCGACACCCACGAGGCGCCCGACGAGGTGGAGAGCAGCGCGTTGAGGATCGGCCAGTCGGCAATCGCGTCGGAGCCGTCCATCATCGACTCGGTCTCGCGGAAGGGCGAAGCCACCGACCCGGTATCGAGATGGTCGCGGCCGATCACGATCGGCGCCGACACCTCGCCGGTGCGCACCAGCTCGTTGAAGATCAGGCCCGCCTTCGCGCGGTCGCCCTGGCCGAGCCAGCAGATGCGTGCCGGCAGGCCCTGGAACGCGATGCGGTCAGGTGCGAGCTTCAGCCAGCGCTGCAGCAGCGCATCGTCGGGGAACGCCTCGCGCAGCGCCTGGTCGATGCGATGGATATCGGCGGGGTCGCCCGAGAGCGCCGCCCAGCGAAACGGCCCGGCTCCGCGGCAGAAGAGCGGCCGCACGTATGCCGGCACGAAGCCGGGAAAGTCGAAGGCGTTCTCGAGCCCCGCATCGAGCGCCTCGGTGCGGAGGTTGTTGCCGTAGTCGAACGTGTGGCTGCCCGCCGCCTGCAGGTCGAGCATCGCCTGCACGTGCTGGACGGCGGTGCGGCGCGCCTCCTGCAGGTAGCGCTCGGGATCGCGCTCACGCAGCTCCAGCGCCTCGGCCAGCGGCATGTGGTTCGGCACGTAGCCGTTCAGCATGTCGTGCGCGGAGGTCTGGTCGGTGACCAGGTCGAAGCTCACGCCCCGCGCGGCCAGCTCGGCAAACACGTCGGCGGCGTTACCCTCGAGCCCCACCGACACGCCCCTCCCGGCGGCCGCATGCGCCTGGACGCGCGCGACGGCGTCGTCCAGATCCGTCGCGAGCTCATCCAGGTACCGCGTCTCGAGCCTGCGCTGGATGCGGTGCGGATCGACCTCGACGTTGAGGCTCGCCGCCCCCGCGAGCGACGCGGCCAGCGGCTGAGCGCCGCCCATGCCGCCAAGGCCCGCAGTAAGCACCGTCTTGCCGGTGAGATCGGCCGCGCCGTAGTGCTTCTCGGCTGCCGCCATGAACGTCTGGAACGTGCCCTGGAGGATCCCCTGGCTCCCGATGTAGATCCACGAGCCGGCCGTCATCTGCCCGTACATCGTGAGGCCCTGGGCCTCCAGCAGCCGAAACTCATCCCACGTGGCAAACCGCGGCACCAGCATCGAGTTTGCAAGCAGCACGCGCGGAGCACCCGGATGGGTGCGGAAGATGCCAACCGGCTTCCCCGACTGCACCAGGAGCGTCTCGTCGTTCTCGAGCTCCATCAGCGCCTTCACGATGGCCCGCAGGGCCTCGGGATTGCGAGCCGCCTTGCCCGACCCGCCGTACACGATGAGGCGCGCCGGGTCCTCGGCCACGTCCGGATCGAGGTTGTTCAGGAGCATGCGAAGCGCCGCCTCCTGATGCCAGCCCTTGCATCGCAGCTCCGGGCCGTGGGGCGCGTGGATCGCGCCCAGGTCTGAGACCAGCGCTTCTACCTCTGCTGCCACTGACGAGATTGCCACAGACGCGAGGGTACCACTGCGGTAGGCTCCGGGCGTGGTCAAACGGCTCGTAGCCCTGCTCGCCGTCGCAGCGCTCGCGGGGTGTGGTTCTGGCGGATCGAGCGGATCCACCACGTCTGCCGGATCCGTGCCGCAAGCTGCCGCCCCGGTGCGGCTGCACCAGATCATCTCGGGCCTGAGCGACCCGGTGTACCTGACCGCGCCGCCGGGTGATAGCCGCCTGTTCGTGGTCGAGAAGACGGGCAAGATCCTGGTGGTCGCGCACGGGCACCTCCTCTCCCAGCCGTTCCTTGACATCTCGGGCGAGCTCTCGCAGGGAGGCGAGCAGGGCCTTCTCTCGATGGCGTTCGATCCCGGGTACGCCGGCAACGGCCTCTTCTACGTCTCGTTCACGAACACCGCGGGGGACTCGCGGATCGTGCGCTACCGGGTGTCCCCGGGCGACCCCGACGTCGCCGATCCCGCATCGGCAACGACGCTCCTGAAGCTCGCCCAGCCGTTTGACAACCACAACGGCGGCGACATCGGCTTCGGCCCCGACGGGCTGCTCTACATCGGCTTCGGCGACGGCGGCAGCGAGGGCGATCCCGATCACGTCGGCCAGCTGCGCACCGGCCTGCTCTCGAAGATCGTGCGGATGGACGTGCACGCAAAGACGCCGGTCGCGAAGGTCTACGCGTACGGCTTTCGCAACCCGTGGCGATTCTCGTTCGACCGCTCGACGGGGGATCTCTGGATCGGGGACGTCGGCCAGGACAGCTGGGAGGAGGTTGACAGGATCCCGCGCGGGACTCCGGCCGGGGGCAACTACGGGTGGAGCTACTACGAGGGCACCCACGTCTACAAGGACGGCAACGGCAATCCGAAGCCGGCACGGCCGGTGTTCCCCGTCGCCGAGTACTCGCATGCCGTGGCGTCGGGCCCCGGCAACTGCTCGGTCACCGGCGGCTACGTGTTCCGCGGGCCGGGCATCCCGGCGCTCACCGGCGACTACCTCTACGGCGACTACTGCTCGGGCCGGATCTGGCGGCTTCCTGCGGGCGGCGGGAAGCCGGTTGAGATGCCCATCTCACAGCAGGTCGGCGGCATCAGCTCGTTCGGGCAGGACTCGGCCGGGAACCTCTACGTGATCTCGCTGAACGGCACCGTCTCGAAGATCGTGGCGTGACGGCAAACGCCTCGCGCGTGGATTCACGCCAGCGGCGCTGAGCCCTCTTCCACCGCGCCGATGAGCGATCCGTCGCGGATGTGCGCGGCTACCAGCTCGATCTCGGCGCTCAGCGAGCGGTCGCGGTCGAGGTGCGGCGAGATCTCGCGCACCGCGGTGCGAAGCGCGCCCACGGCCGGCCCGGGGCGCAGCGGCTGGAGGTAGTCGAGGCCCTGCGCGCCGCACATCAGCTCCACCGCCAGCACCCGCTCGACGTTCGCGCACACCTGCCACAGGTGCACTGCGGCCGTGGCGCCCATCGACACGTGATCCTCCTGGCCGGCCGACGTCGGGATCGAGTCCACGCTCGCGGGGTGGGCCAGCACCTTGTTCTCGGACACGAGGCTCGCCGCCACGTACTGCGCGATCATGAACCCGGAGTTGAGCCCGCCGTCGCGCGTGAGGAACGCCGGCTGGCCCTCCGACATGGTCGGGTTGAGCATCCGCTCGGTGCGCCGCTCCGAGATGGACGCGAGCTCTGCCAGCGCGATCTTCAGCATGTCCAAAACGAACGCCACGGGCTCGCCGTGGAAGTTGCCGTTGGACATGACCTCCTGCTGCTCGGCCAGCACCAGCGGGTTGTCGGTGGCGGCGTTGATCTCGATGCCGATGGTGGGCTCGGCATAGGCCATCGCATCGCGCACGGCGCCGTGCACCTGCGGCGAGCAGCGCAGCGAGTAGGCGTCCTGCACCCGGCCGCACCAGCGGTGGGATGCCACGATCTGCGAGTCGTCCAGGAGGCGGTAGAGGTTCGCGGCCGACGCGACCTGGCCGGGATGCGGCCGCAGCGCCTGGAGCTCGGGGGCAAACGGCGTTCGCGAGCCCCGGACGGCCTCGATGGTCTGCGCCGCCGCGAGGTCGGCCAGCTTCACCAGCCGCCGCGCACGGCAGAGCACCAGCGCGCCGATGGCCGCCATGAACTGCGTCCCGTTGATGAGCGCAAGGCCTTCCTTGGCGCCGAGCTCCAGCGGCTGCAGGCCGGCCGCCTGGAGAGCCTCGCCGCCGGGCAGCACCTGGTCGCCCACCCGCGCTTCGCCCTCGCCCACGAGCACGAGGGCGAGGTGGGCCAGGGGCGCCAGGTCGCCGCTCGCACCCAGCGAGCCGCGCGACGGCACCACCGGCGTGACGCCCGCCTCGAGCAGGTCGAGCAGCAGCTGCACGGTCTCCTGCCGCACGCCCGACGTGCCCTTGGCGAGCGCGTTTGCGCGCAGCAGCATGGCCGCACGGACCACCTCGACCGGGAAGGGGTCGCCCACCCCGCACGCGTGGCTTCGCAGCAGGTTGAGCTGGAGCTGGGTGACCTGCTCCGGCTCGATGTGGACATCCACGAACCGGCCGAAGCCGGTGTTCACGCCGTAGGTGGGGATCCGCTCGGCCACCACCCGCTCGATCAGCGCGCGCGAGGCGGCGATCTGGGCGAGCGCCGTCTCCGAGAGGCTCACATCCGCCCGGGCGAAGGCGACTGCCTCGACCTGGTCGATGGTCAGGTCATGGCCGGTGAGATCGATGCTGGTCACAGCGACGCCACCTTACCCGTCGGCGAACTGCCCGGCGACGGACACCTCGAGCACCCGGTCGGGCGAGGCGCCGGGCAGATGCAGTGCGTGCGCGGCGCTCGACCACGCCACCGCCGCCGGCATGAGCCCCACCAGCTCGGAGCCTGCCACCTCCACCCCGCGCCGGTGCGCCAGCCGCTTGACCTCCGAGACCATCCGCCAGAGCGGCGTGGCCTCGATGTCGATCAGGTTCATCGAGACCTGCGCCCGGCCGGTGGATGCCAGCACGAGGCCGATTGCCTGCACGCCGGGCAGGCCGCCCGAGCTCTGGCGAACGACCTTCGCGATCTCGGTCGCGATCTCGAGCCGGTCGGTGTCCAGGTTGACGTTGAACGCCACCAGCGGCGGGCGCACGCCCAGCAGCACCGCGCCTGCGCTGGCATGGATCACCTCGGGGCCGAAGGCGGGTGCGATCTCGCCGGCCGCCATCCGCTCGGCAAGCTCATCAGGGCCGCCCTTGCGGAAGAACGCCGGCCGCCGGCCGTCTCCCAGCTCGCCGTAGCCGAAGCATGGCACCCCGAGCTCGCCGATGAGCGCACCCAGCGCCCGCGCCGCAGCCATCGGGCGGGGATCGCCGGGGCGAAACTGCACGAACGGGATCACATCGGCCGCTCCCACCCGCGGGTGCACGCCCACGTGGGTTCGCAGGTCGATGCGCTCGACGGCCACCTCCACGGCCTCGGCGAGCCCCTCGACCAGGTTCCCGGGATCGCCCACGCACGTGAACACCGAGCGGTTGTGATCGGCGTCGGAGTGGACGTCGAGCACCCGGGCGTGGCGCCCGATGGCCGCCGAGATCGCCTCGACGGTGGCGCGGTCACCACCCACGGAAAAGTTCGGCACAGCCTCGATCAGGTCATCCACCCGCGCAAGGTACCCCAATTTGGTGACACCGAAGGCACCTTTCGGGCGACATGAGCGCCGCCGGGGATGCCGATATCAGGTGTACGGATCGATAAGGGCAAACCTACCGTGAGGTGGGCGCGCAAAGCAAGAGGTCTCGGGGGCACACCCGAGACGGCTCGGCTGCCGAAACCGGGCCTGCTCAATCAGCGCGTTCGCATGCGAAAGGCACATCATGCGAACCTGCGAGCAGCCACCCAAACCAGCGCTCACGAGGTTTAGGCACCTCGGAACGCGACTCGATCCGAATCGATACGGAGTGCGGGCGGTGGGTGCTGCGGGGGGCAGTGTCACCGAGTGACAGTGAGATCCACCGTCCGCCCCGTCATCGATCAGCAAGTGCCTCGAAGTGCGCCGTCACCTCGTCCGCCGTCGCGGCGTCGAAGTAGTCGGGATGCGGATAGCCGGAGGCCTCGAGCGCACGGTCAAACGCCGCGCGGTCATACGGCGTCTGGCGGAGCTCCACGTCGGGCCCGAGCAGGCACCACGCGGCGACGTCGTTTCGCCCCTCGTAGGCCATCCCCACGCTGCCTGCGTTGACGACCCGGTGCCCGGCGACCGCGCGGTCGAACTGGACGTGCACGTGCCCGCAGACCACCACCTCCTGCGTGACGCCTGCATACATGGGCGCGAGCGCCTCGGCCGGTGAGATGCGGGTGAGGAGCTCCTCGTCGGATCGGGGCGATGCGTGGCAGAAGAGCACCTCGCCCAGCCCATCGACGGTCACCGGCGCGCTGAGCGGCCAGGCCGCCATCCGGGCGAGCTCCGCGGCATCCAGGAGGGCCGACTCGAAGGGGTCGGGCGCGCGCTCGGCGTTTCCCCGGATGAACGTGGTTGGAAGGCCGAGCGCCTCGACCGCAGCGAGCGTCTCGGCCGGCTGCGGGCCACCTGCGACATCCCCGCCGACCACCACCATGTCGGGCGCGAACCCGGGCAGCTCGGCGAGCACCGCCTCGAGCGCCGGGAGGTTGCCGTGGATGTCGTAGAGCGCTGCAACACGCATCGGAGTCAGGATATCGTCAGGCAATGCTTGACACGCTGTTCTCGCCGCTCGACGTCGGGCCGGTCACGCTCAAGAACCGGATCGTCTCGACGTCGCACCAAACGACGCTGGTGCACGACCACCTGCCCACCGACGGCCTGATCGAGTACCACCGGGCGCGCGCCCGCGGCGGTGCCGGGCTGATCGTCATCGAGGCCACCGCCACCCACCCCACGGGGCTTCTGACCGCACACACGATCGGCGGCTACCTGCCCCAGATCGTGCCCGTCTTCGAGCGGATGTCCGACGCGGTGCACGAGCACGGCGCCAGGCTGATGTGCCAGCTCTTCCACGGCGGGCGCGAGCAGATCAGCGTCGGGCCGCGGGCTCCCGCGGTCGCACCGTCGGCCGTGCCCTCGCCCCGCTTCAAGGTCGAGCCGCGCGCGCTCACGGTGCGCGAGATCCACGAGATGGTGGATGGCTACCGCCAGGCGGCGCGGCACGCCGCCCTGGGCGGGCTCGACGGGGTCGAGGTGTGCGCCGGGTTCGGCTACCTGCCCACGCAGTTTCTCTCGCCGCACGCGAACACGCGCACCGACGAGTACGGCGGCAGCTTCGAGAACAGGCTGCGGTTCCTGCGCGAGCTGCTCGAGGCGATGCGCGAGGGGATCGGCCCCGGCGGCGCCGTGGGCTGCCGCCTCACGCAGGAGGAGCTCTCACCCGACGGAAACGACGACAACTCCGTGGTGGAGGCCGCCCGGGTGCTGAGCGCCGAGGGCCTCTGCGACTACCTCTCGGTCACCATCGGGAGCTCGTCGAGCTACCGCGGGTCGGTCTTCATCGTGCCGCCGGCGCCGACCAGCCGAAACGTGATCGAGTCGTTCGCCGGCGAGATCAAGGCCGTCAGCTCGGTGCCGGTCATCGCGACCGGCCGCATCGTCGATCCGGCCGACGCCGATCGCCTGATCGCCGCCGGCGTGTGCGATGCAGTGGGCATGACGCGGGCGATGATCACCGACCCGGCGCTGGCCACGAAGGCCCGCGAGGGCCGGCCGATCACCACGTGCATCGGCTGCAACCAGGGCTGCATCGGCCACTACCACGCGGGTGTGCCCATCGCCTGCACGATCAATCCGTGGACGGGATATGAGGCCTCGCTGCCGCGCCCTGCGCGCTCCCAGCCGGGCGACGACGTGGTGGTCGTGGGCGCAGGCCCGGCGGGCTGCGCGGCGGCGGCTGCGGCGGTGGCGCGCGGCGACCGGGTGGTGCTCTTCGAGCGCGGCGACTCGCCCGGCGGCCAGATGCGCCTCGCGCTCGCCGCCCCGGGGAAGCGTGAGATCGCTGCGGGGCTCATCACGGTGCTCGATAGCTGGCTCGCAGGCGCCGACGTGCGCTACGCCACCGAGGCCGACGCCGCGACGATCCTCGCGATGGATCCCGACCGGGTGATCGTGGCGGCCGGTGCCGGCGCGTTCGAGCCAGATATCCCGGGATCGGGCGTCGAGGTCGTGCAGGCGTGGGACGTGCTCGCCGGGCGGCCCGTGACCGGATCGGTGCTGGTGGCCGACTGGGGCGGCGACTGGACGGGCCTCGACGTGGCCGAGACGCTGGCCGAGCGCGGCGTGGCGGTGAGGCTCGCCTGTGCCGCTGCGACCGTGGGCGAGAACATCCACGTCTACCAGCGAAACACCTACCTCGACCGGCTCGACCGTGCCGGCGTCGAGATCCTGCAGCACCTCGAGCCGATCAGCGTCGGCGCCGACGGCGTGACCGTGCGAAACGTCTTCTCCGACCGGCGGTCGGTCGTCCCCGGCATCGACACGCTCGTGGTGAGCGCGGGCCGCGGCGGCTCCCAGCAGCTCTTCACCGAGCTCCAGGACGGCGGTGCCGACGTGAGCCGTGTGGGCGATGCGCTGGGTCCGCGGTCGTTCGAGGAGGCCATCGCCGAAGGCACCCGCGCAGCGCTCGGAGTCGAGCTGTCGCTCGATCGGCACGAGTCGTGACAGACCGCTGACAGCCGCGGCGCATAGCGTCGCCGCATGCTGATCAAACTCACACTCATCGTGCTCGCGCTCACCTCCTGGTGGGCGCCGGCCGCGCTCGCATCCGACTCGTCCTTCCTCACGCTCGCCGCCCGGCACACCCCCGTGCTCGCCATCGAGCGCGGCGGCGATACCGAGCTGCCCGTTGACTTCCGCAGCTGCCGCAAGGTCGCCTGCTCCGAGCAGACGAGGCACCCCGTCCTCTTCCTGCACGCGGTTCGCGGCGGCGGATTCACCTACCTCGAGTACTGGGAGTACGAGCCGGACTCGCGCTTCGCGCACACCGGCATCCCGCTGATCGACGGCTACCACCTGGACGACTGGGAGGGCGTCATCGTCAAGCTCCGAGCCAACGGCACGGCCGTCGGCGCGCGCGCCACTGCCCACCTCGGATTCAACGGTCGCCATCCGTGGTGGGATCTCGCAGCAGGCGACTGGGCGCGGTATCCCGCGGTCGTCTACCGCGCCGCGGGGAGCCACGGCGGCTCGTTCCAGCGCGGCGACGTGGATCTGGCGGGCGACTCGTGGAACGGCACCGCGCGCACCGTGCGCCCGGCGCTGGTCGCAGCCGACGTCGCGGCGCGGGCAGGTGCGCACTTCGACTCCGGCGCGGTCGCGCCGTGGGCGAAGGCGGTGTGGTCGAACCCCGAGTCCGTCATCACCGGGCACCCTGGCGACGGCGCGCGCTACGCGCTCTACGCCCGGCTCTGGGCGGCGCTCTGCCGGTGCTAACCGGTGTGGCTCGTGACGTGCAGGGCGCTCAGATCGACGGGCTCGATCGGCGCCCACACCGTGCGCTCGCCGCAGTCGGGGCAGAACTCCGGCTCGGCGGGATGGTGATGCGGCTGGGTGACGGCGGCGCGGATCAACCGGGATTCGACGTCGAATGCGGCCTCGCCGGTGCGCTCGGAGATGTGCCGCGCCTGGTTGTGCAGCACCTCTGCGTCGTATCCCACCGTGATGCGCGATCCGCAGTACGCGCAGAGCGCCATGCGGGAGATGTAGGGGATCGTCGCGGGCTTCGACTCGTCCTGGGCCCGAAACGCCCGCCAGAGCACGACCACCAGCACAATCAAGGGCAGTTTCAACACAAGCCCGAGAAAGATCAGTGCCCAGAGATCGCCTCTACCCATGGCTAGAACACTACCCCTTCAGAACACGCGAAACGAGACGTCGTCAAGCATCCGCGGGTTTCTGTCGAAACCCTCATCTGATGGACGATTCACAGCGCGAACAGATGCTGCTTCTCGCCCGCGGGATCCTCCCGTCGCTGCCGGCTGCCGTCCAGGTGCTCTCAGAGGACGGCGGCTCGTTCGATCTGCAGGTCGAACAGGCCGAAAACGGGCTGCTGGTGGCCGTCGCCCCGCGCGACCGGATCCGCGATGAGCTGCGGCTGCTCGGCCGCATCGTGGTTGACACCCGCGGCCGCTACGAGATCGAGCTCGAGGTGGCCGAATCGTTCTGGCTGAGCCAGACCGAGGTGATCGTGAACCTCCAGGTCAACAGCGTGACGCATCAGAAGATGCGCCGCGCAGCGCCGCGCGTGCAGGTCGGAAACGACGCGGTCGCACGGATCGTCTTCTCTCGCGCTCAGCCCAACGGCTCGGAGCTCGAGGTGAAGCTCGCCGACGTCTCCTCGACCGGCGCGGCCTTCAACTCCCCAAAGCCGGTGGATCCCGGCGACCTCCTCACCATCGAGACCACGCTCGCAGGGCGGTTCATGGCGTTCGAGGCACGCGTGATCCGCTGCGACCTGGCCCCCTGGGGCCGGTTTCGCATCGGCTGCCAGCTGACCGTCGTGAGCTCTGCCGACCGCGAGCTCATCGCAAGCCTCGCCGACACCGCTCCGGCGGGCTCGGCCGAGGAGCGCCAGCCCGACGTGATCGAGGCCCGCCGCCGCCTCCTCGGCTGACGAGGGACGCGCGAGTCGCTCCACCGGGGGATGTGCCGCCGGCGCCGCGCTGTCGATACAGGCATCAGGGCGCCTGTCGAAGGGCGCTGGGGCAGTGTGGAGATGGAGGGGTGTCGGTATGGTCAATCGGATCCTCTACGAGGTTCGCGGGAGCGTTGCGTCCGAAGTCAGCTTCGCGGCGATGACGATTGGAATCCTGCTTCTCGGAGGCATCGTCGCCATGGCACAGATCGAGGGCGTCTCGTTCACGGTCTTGCTGCATCAGATTCGCAACGGGCACTAGCCAGAGCCCGTCCGGCGTAGCACGGTTCGGACCGGGTCATCCCGGTCCGAAACACCGGGCTACCCTGCTTCGGTGACCTTCCGACGCCTGCTTGGTTTCCTGCGCCCGTACCGGGTACAGGTGATCGCCTCATGCATCCTCGCGGTCGGTTCCCAGGTGGTCGGGCTCACCATCCCCTACCTCACCGGCGAGGTGATCAACGCGCTGCCGCCGGGCGGCGAGACGCGCACCAGGGTGTACGAGCTCTCGGCGCTGATCGTGCTGGCGGGCGCGCTCAAGGGCATCCTCACGTACTTCCGCCGGCAGCTGGCCGGGCGGCTCTCGCTCGCGGTCGACTTCGACCTGCGAAACGCGATGTACAGCCACCTCCAGCGGCTCTCCTACTCGTTCTACGACCGCCACCAGACCGGCCAGCTCATGTCGCGCGCGACGGTTGACCTCCAGCTCGTGCGGATCTTCCTCGGCTACGGGCTGATCTTCTTCTCCCAGAACTTCATGACAGTGTTCGTCGTGGTGATCGCGCTGGCGCTCATCGACTGGCAGCTGGCGCTCGTCGCGATGGCGATCTCGCCGGTGCTCGCCTACTCGGCCTACCGGTATTCGCGCCGCTCCCAGCCGGTGGTCAAGGACGTGCAGCAGAAGATCGCAGACGTCACCACCATCGCCGAGGAGAACATCGTGGGCGTGCGCGTCGTGAAGGCGTTCGCCCAGGAGCCCACCCAGCAGGGGCACTTCTCGGTCGCCACCGAGCGCGTGTTCTCCCGCTCGATGGACGCGGCGAAGCTCGCCGCGACCTACATCCCGTTCATGTCGGCGCTCCCCAGCCTCGGCATCGCCGCCGTCGTCCTGCTCGGCGGGCACAAGGTGATCGACGGCGACATGAGCCTCGGAGCGTTCTTCGCTGCCAACGGCTACATGCTGATGCTCTCGGCGCCGCTTCGCGGTGTCGGCATGCTCGTGGGCCAGTACCAGCGCGCGATCGCGGCCGGCGACCGCGTGTTCGAGGTGCTCGACGCTGAGCGCGACCTCGTCGAGCAGCCGGGCGCCGCCCCGCTTCCCGACGGTCCCGGCAGGATCTCGTTCGATCACGTCCAGTTCGGCTACGACGAGACACGCCCGGTGCTGCACGACGTGAACCTCGAGGTCGCCGCCGGCTCCACGGTGGCGCTGATCGGCCCCACCGGCTGCGGCAAGACGACCCTCACGACCCTCATCCCGCGCTTCTACGACGTCGCCGGCGGCAGCGTCTCGGTTGACGGCGCCGACGTGCGCAGCCTCACCCTCGACTCGCTGCGCCAGCAGGTGGGCATCGTCAGCCAGGACACCTTCCTCTTCTCCACCACCGTGGCCGAGAACATCGCCTACGGCGCCGCGTGGGCGACGCCCGAGCAGATCGTCCAGGCTGCGCGCCAGGCCCAGGCACACGAGTTCATCTGCGACCTGCCCGACGGCTACGAGACCCGTGTCGGCGAGCGCGGGCTGACGCTCTCGGGCGGCCAGCGCCAGCGGATCGCCATCGCCCGCGCGCTCCTCATGAACCCGCGCATCCTCATCCTGGACGATGCAACTGCGTCGGTTGACGCCTCCACCGAGGCCCGCATCAAGCTCGCGCTCCGCGAGGTGATGAAGGGCCGCACCACGCTCATCATCGCCCACCGCCTCTCCACCATCTCGATGGCCGACCGCGTGGTCGTGCTCGATCATGGCCGGATCGTCGGCGACGGCGTGCACGACGAGCTGATCGCCTCGAGCGAGGTGTACCGCCAGATCCACCAGTACGGCCTGGTCGACCGCACGTTCGTGGCGCTCGACCCCGACGGCGCTCCCATCGAGAAGGACGGCGATCCGCCGGCGCCGCGCGCAGCGGGAGGACGGCTGCCGTGAAGCTCGGCTCGAACACCCGGCGCGTGCGCGGCCTGCTCTCGTTCGCGCGCCCCTACTGGTTCCGCGGGACGATCGCGATGACGGCACTCCTGATCACCACCGCGACCGCCATCGCCGGCCCGGTGATCGCCAAGTACGCGATCGACAACGGGATCGTGAAGTCGGACATGGGCGCGCTCGAGCTGTGGGTCGGCGTCTACCTGGTGGTCGCCGTGATCGGCTGGGCCTTCGGCTCGGCCCAGAACTACCTCACGAGCTGGGTCGGCGAGCGGATGCTCGCAGACCTCCGCAAGAAGCTCTTCGCGCACATCCAGTCGCTCGACCTCGGCTACTTCGAGCGCACCCGTACCGGCTGGGTCATCTCGCGCATCACAAACGACGTGGAGGCGCTCAACTCGGCGGTCACCGACGGGCCTACCACGCTCATCCAAAACACCATCACGCTCATCGGGTCGGCCATCGTGCTGATCGTGATCGACTGGCGGCTGGCGCTCGCGACGCTCACCGTCTTCCCCGTGATGGCGATCTCGACGGTGATCTTCCGCCGGTTCTCGTTCCGCGCCTACCGCCGCACCCGCGAGCGGCTCGCAGACCTCACCGCGACGCTCCAGGAGGATCTCTCCGGCGTGCGCGTGGTGCAGGCGTTTCGCCGCGAGGACGTGAACTACGACAACTTCCTCGACATCAACACGAGCTACCGCACCGCGAACATGGACACCGTCACCGCGGCGTCGGTGTACTTCCCGTTCGTCGAGCTGCTCTCGGCGGTCGCGACTGCGGTGGTGCTGGGCTACGGAGGCACGCTCGTCTTCGACGGCTCGCTCACGCCGGGCGACCTGTTCGCGTTCATCGGCCTGCTGGTGAACTTCTTCGATCCCGTGCAGCAGCTCTCGCAGTTCTACCAGACGTATCTGAGCGCGAGCGCGGCGCTCGACAAGATCTTCGACGTGCTGGAGACCCAGCCCGGCATGACCGACAAGCCCGGCGCGATCGAGCTCGGGCAGATCGAGGGCGCGGTCACCATCGACCATCTCAGCTTCAGCTACGGCGGCCGCGAGGACGCATCGCTCGTGCTGGACGACGTCGACTTCCACGTGGAGCCGGGCCAGACCGTCGCGCTGGTGGGCCACACCGGCGCCGGCAAGTCGACCATGGTGAAGCTCCTGGCACGGTTCTACGACCCCACGTCGGGCCGGATCACCATCGACGGCCACGACCTGCGCGACGTGTCCACCGACTCGCTGCGAAGCCAGCTCGGCATCGTGCCGCAGGAGGGCTTCCTCTTCTCGGGCACGGTGCGCGACAACATCGCGTTCGGCCGGCCGGATGCGCCGCTGGAGGACGTCAAGGCCGCCGCCCGCGCCGTGGGCGCCGACGGGTTCATCGAGGAGCTCGAGAACGGCTACGAGACCCAGATCCAGGAGCGCGGCTCGCGCCTCTCGGTGGGGCAGCGCCAGCTGATCGCCTTTGCACGGGCGTTCCTGGCCGACCCGCGGATCCTGATCCTCGACGAGGCCACTTCGAGCGTGGACATCCCCACCGAGGCCCACATCGAGCACGCGCTGCGGACGCTGCTCTCCGACCGCACGTCGTTCGTGGTGGCCCATCGCCTCTCCACCATCCGCTCTGCCGACATGATCGTGGTGCTCGAGCACGGCACGGTGGTCGAGGCCGGCAGCCACGCCGAGCTCCTGGCCCAGCGGGGCCGCTACTTCGCGCTCTACGACGACTGGGTCGAAGCCGTCGCCTGATCCCCCGGCCGCTCTGTGACGCCAGTCGCTCAAGGGCGGAGTCCGATCTACCGATAGGCGATGTATGAGGGGTCGACTCACAGCGCTCGCGCTCGGCGTGCTCGCGCTCACGATCATGGCGTTCCCGGCCGGAGCGTCGGCCGCGACCAATCCGTATTCGGACGTCTCGACGGCATCCTGGGCCTACTCGCAGATCATGTGGTCGACCTCGAGCGGCTGGATCCAGCCACGCAGCGCGACCTCGTTCGGCCCGCAGAAGGCCGCGACCCGGATGGCCGCCGCCCGCGCGCTCGCGCACCTCGCACTGGCCCAGAACGGCACGCCGATGGGCGCCAACCCGTACACCCAGGCTGTTGCCGCCGGCTGGATCGCCGCCGGTGCAGGTGCCGATGAGCAGATCGAGCAGTGGGAGTTCGACCGCGGCGCGCTGCGCGTGCTCGGCGTGATGTCCCAGGCAACGGCGATCGGCCACCTCACGACGGCCGACGGATGGCGCCCGCCGCTGCCCTTCGCCTTCGGCATCGAGCAGGCCATCCGCGCGCTCGGCGCCCGCACCAACGCCCCCGACGGCTCGGACTCCTGGGAGACCTGGCCGCAGACGGGGATGCGCCGCCTGAACCTGGCCGTCGAGTCCTCGGCGCTCGCGCACCTCAGCTCCTATGCCCGCTACAGCCTCACCGCCAAGGTGGCCGTCGCCCACGCGCTGCCGGCGCTGACGCCGCTCAAGCGAAAGGTGCTGGGGATGGCGCTCCACTACGCCGGAGCGCCCTACGTGTGGGCCGGAGAGTGGCCCACCACCGCCTCGCCCTACGGCACGCAGGCCGCCGGCGGCTTCGACTGCTCGGGGTTCGTCTGGTGGATCATGAAGGAGCACACCTACACCGTCCCGGGCACCACCTGGTCGGGAAACGCCGCCATCCAGGGGCGCAGCACCTACCAGATGGCCGAGGATCTGCCGGTCTCCAAGCGCATCAGCTACGCAAACCTGCATGCCGGCGACATCGTCTTCTGGAGCACCTCGCCCGACGGCGTGAGCACCAACTGGGCCACGGTCGAGCACGCCGGCATCTACCTCGGCAAGGGCTGGGCGATCGACAGCGTCGGCTCGGCTGACGGCGTGTCGGTGGACTACATCGGCGCCGGCGCAGGCTGGTACCACGACGCATTTGCCTTCGGCTGGCGCGTCATGCCCGCCGGTCCCTGAGCGGCCCGCAGTGCGGTAGCCTGCCGGGCGTGACCGACGACGCCGAAAGCATCGACGCCGAGCTCGAGCCCGAGGAGGTTCCCCAGGGAGCCGATCCCGAGCCCGGTACGCCCGTCAGCCCGCGGGCCGAGCGCGGCGCGCGGATGACGCCGACCGAGGCGATCCGCGACATGCGCATCCGCGTGCCGGCGCGCGGCAACCGCACGCTCCGAGACGTCGTTGACCGCGTCAACCGCGACGACTCGCTGAAGGCGCTCTGGCACGCAGCCAACGTGAACGCGGTCACCCGGATGCAGATCAACGACCACTCCTGGGTGCACATCCAGATCGTCACCAACATCGGCCTGAAGCTGGTGCGTGAGCTGCGCCGCGCGGGCCTCGAGCCGGGCATGGTGACCGACTACGGCATGCGCCAGGAGGACGCCGAGGTGGTCGTGGTGCTCGGCTGCCTCACCCACTGCCTGGGCATGGCGGTGCACCGAAACGGCCACGAGGAGATGAGCCTCTTCCTGGCGGCCGACCGGCTGCCGCGTCTGCTCGAGGGCATCTACGAGGATCCCGAGAAGACCATCGTGGAGGCCGAGGTGCTGCAGACCATCATCTCGCACCGCTCCGATGGCCAGCCGCTCTCGGTGGAGGCCGGCATCGTGCGCGTCGCCGATGCGCTCGACATGGCAAAGGGCCGCTCGCGGATCCCGTTCGAGGCCGGGCGCGTGTCCATCCACTCGCTGTCTGCGGCCGCGATCGAGGCCGTGCGGATCCACCACGACACCGGGCACGTGATGATCGACGTCGAGATGAACAACTCGGCCGGCCTCTATCAGGTGGACAACCTGCTTCGCAGCAAGCTGCGCGGATCGGGCCTCGAGGATCACATCAACGTGCGTGCGACCATCGAGGGCGCGACCGAAAAGCGGCTCTTGCCCTCGTTCGAGCTGTAACGACCTGCTGTGGTAGGCTCGCCGCCGTGCTACGGCTGATTGCATTTGTTGCCGTCATCGCAGTGGGGGTGGGGCTCTCGACGTCCGGGCAAGCTGCGTCTCTGACGCCGGCGGCCGCATCGGGCAACTCGATCGTCCTGCGGGTGATGACCTACAACATGGCAGGCGGTGAGTGGGGCTGGCAGTACGGCCCCGGGTCGCCGCAGACGAAGGCCGACGAGCAGGGCGCGGTCGATGCCATCCGCGCTGCCAGAGCCGATATCGTGGGCATCCAGGAGCCATTCGGGCGCACGCGACTGATCGCGAAGATGCTCGGCCCCGGCTGGTATGCCTACCCGCGGCTGCACACAGTGTCGCGCTATCCCATCCTCGAGCCCGGCGGCGCGGATCACGTCTACGGCTACCTGCAGGTGGCGCCCGGCAAGGTGGTGGCGCTGCTCAACACGCACCTCCCCTCCACGCCGTACGGCCCTTACGGCGTGCGCGACGGCAAGAGCAAAGCGCTTGTGCTGCACAACGAGGCGCTCCAGCGCATCCCGTGGATGCAGCCGATCCTGGCCGCAGCACGGCCGCTGATCGCCTCCGGGACGCCGACGATCCTCACCGGCGACTTCAACTCGCCGTCGTGGCGCGACTGGACGCCTGCAGTCGTGAAGGCGCGCGGGTTCACCTACAGCGTCAACTGGCCCGTGTCGCGCGAGATCGAGGCTGCCGGCTTCCATGACAGCTTCCGCACCGTGCACCCCGACCCGCTGACGAAGCCCGGCATCACGTGGCCCAGCGGCTGGCCGACGTTCCAGCACTCCGCAAAGTGGGCGGATCGCATCGACTTCGTGTGGACGGGCGGGCCGATCACGGCGCTCGCATCGCAGGTGGTTGGCTACCCGACGTCGCCCTACACCGACATTGCCGTGAACGACTGGACGTCGGATCACCGCGCGGTGGTCTCGACGCTCCGCATCCGGCCGGTCGCCCCTCCTCCGCTGGTTGCGGTGGACTCGGCGCGGGTGACGAAGGGCGCGGGCATCGGAGTGACGTTCCGGGCGCCCGCGAAGGCCGGTGTCACCGTCGAGCTCGAGCGCGGCGGCTCGGTGGTCGCCAGCCGGTCGACGAGCGCGACGCAGAACGGGCACGTGCAGTTCTCCTCGGGATCACTGGCGCCGGGGATCTACTCGGTGGCGCTCGGCGGCATGGGGTCCTCCGCGCCCGCGCCCACGACGGTGACGGTGGTCGCCGCGGGCGCGCAGCCCACGATCGCGGTCGCAAAGGCCGTGTACGCGGTGGGCGAGCCGATCAGGGTGAGCTGGCGGAACGATCCCGGCAACCGATACGACTGGCTCTCGGTGAACCCGGCGAAGGGCACGCCGCTGACCGACGACCTGCTCGAGTGGCAGTACGTGAACGCCGCCGTCAACGGCAAGGGCCAGATCGGCGTGAAGGCAAACGGCACGTGGCCGCTGAAGGCAGGAAGCTACAAGGTGTGGCTCTGCCTGGACGATGGCTACGTGTGCTGGAACTCCGCGGCATTCACCGTCAGGTGAGCGCGCGCTCGTAGCGCACGACCTCCGCGGGGTGCCCGGCTGCCGAGTGCGCCTCATGCACGCCGTTGGAGACCCAGCCGAGCCGCTCGTAGAACCGCGCCGCGCGATCGTTTCCCACCAGCACGTGCAGCTCGAGGGCCGTAAACCCCTTGTGCCGGGCGGTGCGCTCGACTGCCTGCATGAGGGCTGTGCCGATTCCCTCGCGCCAACGGCCCGGGGCAACGTAGACGGCGCCGACGGTGCCGGCCGCCGCCCGCTCGACGCTCGGGCGGAGGTCTGCGAAACCACAGACCTCGCCGCCGAGCTCGGCCACGGTGAGCACCGACGCGTCCCTGTGACGGCCGATGACGTCAGCCCAGAAGGCCGTGCGGTCGGCGACGTCGAGGCTCTCCAGGAGCTCATCCGGGAGCAGTCCGCGATACCCCGCCTGCCACGCGGAGTTATGGATGGCGGCGATCGCCGGGGCGTCGCTGGAGACGGCTTCACGGGTGTTGAGCAACGCCCTCCTCTCACCGGCCTCTGGTATCGTTCGCCCGCCCTGTGCGGGATCGTCTAATGGTAGGACGCCTGACTCTGGATCAGGTAATCGGGGTTCGAGTCCCTGTCCCGCAGTTCTTTGAATCTGGGAGCGGCTTTCAGCCCCCTATGGAACGGACTCGAACTTTGACCGCCGTAGCGTAACCTGAGACGCAGATTGGCATGATGTGGCGGCTCCCGAGTAGAGCTCCAGCCCACCGCCCGAACCCGTCTCAAAAGTCACGGCCCAAAACACTGGCAAGCCAGACGACTGCGTCCACGATTCCTCCAAGCACGCCGCCCGGTCCGACGGCGGCTCAGGCGAGATCTCGATCGTGGAGGCTCGCGGCGTAGCCGCGCCAGCGCTCAAGATACTTGATCGTCTCGCTCGCACTCATCCCCGCGTAGGTCGTCGGAAGCGTGCCGTCGGGAGCCTGAGGAGTAAAGACCTCGTCGACTGCGCGGCGAAGCCGGGATGTTACGGGAGGAGCGTGTGCATGAAGCTGAAACCCGACGACCGTCCCGCCAGGGATCGGCACCTCAGAAAACCGGATGACGTCTCGCCACGCTACGACAATCGGCCGGCGAAACGGGAGTCCGATGCTCGCAACGAACCCATCGTGATCCAGTGTGAGTGTCCTCCCCTCGGCAATGAGCATCGAGAGCACCAGCGTTCCGAGAAGACACAATGCCGCAACCAGCAGCCCGGTGATGCGGTCGGCACTTGTGACACCCATCGCGACGCCAGTCACCACCCCCACAATGGTGAACGCGAGAAAGATCACCAGCCGCACGCGACTTTCCCGCAGCGTCACGCGCTCGCCGATCGGCGGCACTCGCTTAGATCCGCGCTTACGGAACAGCACCTAGTCATTATCGGCTCGACTCCGGACACGGTGTAGGCCCTGGTATTTCCGGCTCTCGACGAAGCGAGCGTCAACCACCTCGACGGTCGATGATGAGTGCACCGTGCCGGCGCGACTCGAAACCGGCATCGCCACGTCGGATCGCGCGCCAACGCGGCCTCGCGGTCGCCGTGGCGCTTGTCGAGGTCGAACTGCTGCGCCGCGAGCCCGGCACTGGCCCCGGCTACTCCGGCAGCCATCCGCTGCATCCGCGCTTCTCCGTGCCTGCTCGACTCGCCGCCACACTTAGTCCCGTGTAGATCGCGGTGACGCCGGCGACAACTATCACGAGGATCGAGATGATGGTGGACGTTCTACGGCGGATCCTCTGCTTTCTCGGCATCGTGGATGCGGTTACGACGCATTGCGAGACCAGCAGTCCCCAGAGCCATTCTCAACCGAGGACGCCTGGCTGAGTATTTGTGTTCCAGCGGTGGTCTGGATCGTGAGGTAGAGGCCCGCGAGGGCCTGGCGGTCTTTCAGCGGCAGCATCTTGTTGACGAGCATCCGCGACTGCTGATTCGCACACACGCCCATAAACGGCGTGGGATCGCTGGCGACGGCGCTGACGGCGATCGCGGTTCCTTCGATCGTCTCAGTCCTGAGCTTGATACCCCGAAGACCGAGCGCATGAAGGTGCGTTGTGACGAGATGTTCGATCGACTGAACCTGTGGGCCGGACGCGGGAGTTAGACGTTTGAGGGGACCGATCTTGACTCCGCCGAGCGGCAGCTCGCTTGGGTCGCTCTTCGCGCCAATGAGCCGGGGTAACCCGGTTCCAGCGACCTCGTCTTGATAGGCATCCTCAACCAACCAGCTTTCCCAGTCCTCTCGAGTCGAGTCAGGCTCATCGGGCGTGAGGCCGCTGGTGAAGGCGATCCACGTTCCGTGAGCGTGCGGAAACCCGAACGGAGCGCTCGTGGAGAGCGTCACCTTCCGAATCGGCGTATCCGCCGGAAGCTTTCCGACAATCCGCTGCAGCAACGGGTTCGCAGGCCCAGCAACGGCGACCGTGTGTACCGAGGTACCACCGCCGCAAGAGCAGGCCCCGGCGCAAAGCACGAGGGCGAACAGGCCAGCGACCGCGAACCGGAAAATCCTCTCGCTCATTCGCTCCATCGTACGTTGACCACCAGTCGAACCCGCGCCACGACGGGCGCGACAGATTGAAGTGCCCAGATCCGCACGGCGACCCGAACCGCCGAGTCCGGGTCGCCGGGGCGGTGGTGTCCTACGGCGTCAGCAGGTAGACACCGGTGCGTGTCACCAGTCGTCGTCGCTGTAGAACACCGACGAGACCTCCTCCGTACGCGCCCGGATCTCGGCGATCTGCTCCGGCGTGAGCTCCCGCTTCCAGGAGTCGGCGTGCGCGGCGCTGTTTCGCAGGATCGAGTCTGCCCGTGCCTGCGACGTCGGGTTGGCCGAGCTGGTGGTGCGATCGATGAACTCCTCCACCTGCGGCGCCCACTCCAGGCCGAGCCGCTCGTAGAGCGCACGGAACTGCGGCACCGGCTCGCGACACACGTCCTCGTGCCGCAGGATGATCCAGTCCGGGTGACGCTCGGCGATGCCGGCGACGTGCTCGGTGAGGATGTTCCAGAGGGCGATGGCGCCGTCGAACGCCGACGGCGGCCCGGCGACGAGCCGCTCGATCTCGGCTTGCCGCTCGGAGAGCAGGTCGCGCATCAGGTACGGCTGCTCGAGGAAGTCGGCAAAGCGGTGGTGCCAGTTGCGGCGCGTCACGGTGGCGACCAGCGCCGCAGGGTGGCGGACCATCACCACCGGCTGCATCTCGAACGTCTCCACCAGCCACTCCGCCGAGAAGAGCGCGATGGGATCCTTCACGAGCGGCGTGGCGCCTCGGCGGCGCAGACCGCTGAACTGCGACCAGTCGCGCGCCATGCGCGCCGCGTCCTTGGGGCTGCGCAGGGAGCGCGCCTCCGCGGCCGGCCGGTACCGGAACTCGAGCATCGCCTGCCACGGCTCCACGACTTCCGCGGCGTTCTCCGCGCAGACGTAGTGGAAGTACTGGGGCCAGTGCGGCGGGAAGGTGCCGCGCCGGTGGTTGGGGCTGAACGGCTCCCAGATGAACCCCACTGGGCGCGGAGAGGCCGCCAGCACCTGGCCGACCCAGCGGGTGCCCGAACGGTGCAGACCGGTGACGAGAAGCGACACGGCGGGAGGCTAGACGGGCGCCGGAGCTCCGGCCGCCGCTCGCCCGGCCGATATCAAGCTCCCTGGTTGCGAACCAAAGTGCGCGTGTCTGGGAGAACGTCGTCGCGTGGTAGCTTCACCCACCCGTGGCCGCCGTCCTCCAGATCCAGCCCCTTCCCCATCCCGTCGATGCCGACGTCGATGTCGTCGGCTCGAAGAGCTACACCAACCGCGCCCTGGTGCTCGCCGCGCTCGCCCGCGGTGAGTCGCTTCTCACCGGCGCGCTCTTCAGCGATGACACGCGGTACATGGCGGAGTCGCTGCGCGCGCTGGGGGTGCGGGTCGAGGCCGACGAGACGGCGCACACGTTCCGCGTGGAGGGCGTTTCCGGGCACGTACCGGCGGAGGCGGCCAGATGCTTCGTGGGAAACGCCGGCACCGCAGCGCGCTTCCTGCCGCTGGTGATGGCGCTCGGGCACGGCGTGTACGAGCTCGACGGCATCCCGCGGATGCACGAGCGCCCGATCTCGCCGCTCATCGACGCGCTCTCGGCACTCGGCGTGAGGGTCGAGTGCCTCGGAAAGCCCGGATGCATCCCGATCCGGGTGCACGGCGGATCGCTCACCGGCGGGGAGGTGCGCGTGCCCGGCAACATCAGCTCGCAGTACATCAGCGGCCTCATGATGGCCGCCCCCGTGATGCGCGACGGCCTCGTGATCGACATCGACGGCCACCTCGTCTCGCGGCCCTATCTGGAGATGACCGCACAGGCTGTGCGCGACTTCGGCGGGTCGCTCGAGCGAGACGGCGAGCGCCGGTTCTCCATCGCCGGCGGCCAGCACTACGATGGCCGCGAGTACCGGGTGGAGCCCGACGCGTCGGCCGCCTCCTACTTCTTCGCCGCGGCTGCGATCACCGGCGGACGCGTGCGCGTGAACGGCCTGGGGAGCCGATCGCTGCAGGGCGACCGGGGGTTCGTGCACATCCTCGGACAGATGGGCTGCCGCGTGACAGAGGGCGACGACTTCACCGAGGTGCACGGCCCGCCACCGGGCACGCTCACGGGCGTTCAGGTGGACATGGCCGACCTGTCCGACGTCGCCCAGACGCTCGCCGTCGTGGCGCCGTTTGCGTCAGGGCCGACGCGCGTGACCGGGATCGGGTTCATCCGGGGCAAGGAGACCGATCGCGTCGGCGCCGTGGTGCGCGAGCTCACGCGCCTGGGAGTCGCGGCGACCGAGGAGGCCGACGGCTTCGTCATCCAGCCCGGCCTCCCGCAGCCGGGCGTGGTCGAGACGTACGACGATCACCGCATGGCGATGAGCTTCGCATTGCTCGGCCTCCTGCGCCCAGGCATCGTGATCAGCGACCCGGGATGCGTCTCCAAGACGTTTCCGGAGTACTTCGACGTGCTCGCCGGGCTCAGCGCTCCGTCATCGGCCCTGTAGCACGCTGTCGTTTGACCAATCGGGGTCTCGCGCGGATACTGCAGAGATGGTCACCGACTTCCTCACGCAGCTACGACAGCCGCGCAGGCTCGCGACGCTTCCGTTCATCGTCGCCGCGCTCATCGTTTTCGCGTACGCCATGGTGGCCGGGATCACGCTCGAGCTGCTCGTCGTGATCTTCGCCCTCGGCCTGATCTCCAACGGGATCGAGTTCGCATGGTGGGGCGTCACGCGCTTCCGCCAGTCGAGGCAATCGGTCGCGAGCCGGTCGTGAGCGACCAGCGAGAGAGCGTCCTCACGGCGATGTACGAGGGGTTCAACGCGCGCGACATCGATGCCGTGCTCGCCCAGATGGATGAGACCGTGGACTGGCCCCGGGCCTTCGAGGGCGACAGGGTGACGGGCCTCGATGCGGTGCGCGGGTACTGGACTCAGCAGTGGACGGAGATCGATCCCACCGTCACGCCCGTCGGCGTGACGTGGCGCTCGCCCGATGTTGCCGCCGTTGAGGTCGACCAGGTGGTGCGCGACATGGACGGGAACCTGCTCGGTGAGGGACGCGTGCTGCACGTCTACTCGTTCACGGGCGACCTGGTCTCACGGATGGACGTCGAGCCCGCCTGAACCTCGGCGGCGCAGGGTCGATGACCCGGCCATGCGCTGGTTCCCGCGAAGCGAGACCGACCTCGCAACGCTCGCTGACAACGGCCCCGAGGGCTGGCTCGACTCGGTGCTGCTCATGGCCGCGATCGTCGGCAACCTCGCGCTCGCGCTGGTGTTCGTCGTGCCGCTCGTCGTCGCGGTGCCAGACGTCGTGACTGAAACGCTGATCGTCGCGGCGACCGCGGCGGTTGCGATCGTCCTATGCCGCGAGTGAGGTGCGGTCGCGCCCGTCGGCCTTCGCACTGTAGAGCGCCGCGTCCGCACGCGCGATCAGGGCCGGCGAGCTCTCGCTGCCGTCCCAGGTGGCCACGCCGGCCGACGCCGTGCTGCCGTGCGGCATCGCCTGGTTGAGCCGCGAGACGATCTCGAGCGCATGTCGCTCGTTGCAGCCCGGCAGCGCGACCATGAACTCGTCGCCGCCCACCCGCGCCAGGAGATCTCCCGAGCGAAGCTCCCGCTTCCACGCCACGGCCGCGTCACGAAGGAGCGCATCTCCGGTCGCATGCCCGTGCTCGTCGTTCCAGCGCTTGAAGTTGTCGAGGTCGATCACCGCGACCGAGAGCGGCGTCTGCGAGGCCGCGGCGCCCGCGAGCTCACGCTCAATGAGCGTGTCCCACCAGCGCCGGTTGGGGAGGCCCGTGAGCGGGTCGGTGGCCGCCGCCATCGTGAGCTGCTCGCGCCGGTGCACGCGCACGAGCCCCGTCGCGACCTCGGCCTCGAGCATGGTCATGAGGGCGTGGAGCCGCGGTGAGAGCCGCGCAGAGGGCTCTGTCCAGCCGGCCATGAGCACCGCGATCACCTCGCCGCCGTCTCTGACCGGCCAGAAGAGGCACGCCGCCGCCCTGAACCGCTCCACCAGCCGCCAGTCGAGCCGAGGATCGCCGTAGGCATCGCCGGCGTAGAGCTCCTCGCCGTCGCGAAACACGCGCGCGACGCCGGAGTGGTGCTGATCGATGGGCACGGTCGCGCCGCGCAGGCCCGGGTCGGAGGTTGCCATCGCCTCGAGCAGGCCCTCGCCGGCCGGCTCCCAGAGGGTCACAACGCTTGCCTCCGTCACGTCCAGCACCGCCTTGCAGATGGCGTCGCGGGCGGTCTCGCTGTCCTCGGCGGTGCCGATGGTGCGGTTGAGCTCGGCGAGCCGGCCGAGATGGCCGGTCTGACGCGCCTGCACCGAGAACGCCTCGTTGAGGCGGCTCACGAGCGACTTCACCGTCCACCCCACCACGCCGCACATCATCACGGTGAGAAAGAGCTTGCGCCACTCGGTGAGCGGATAGTCGGAGCCGCCGACGATCACGATCGGGCCGACCATCGCAAGCCCCACGCCGGCGACGACGGAGATCACCTCCCAGCGCTTGCCGTAGAGCGCGACCCAGAGGACCGGGAGCAGGAAGAGGATGCCGTAGCCCGATGCCCCGCCGCCGGTGCCGGCGCGCAGCAGGATGACCGACACGATGTAGGCATAGGCGACGAGGACGGCGGCGACGCGCGGGAGCCTTGTCCAGTCGGCCCACAGCATCATCGCGAAAACCCCTGCAAAAACCGTGAACGATGCTGCGACGGCCGTCAGATTGGCAGGGGTGGAGTCGAACACCACCAGCGGATAGGCGACGAACGCCGTCGCCGCGAACGGCAGCACGGCGCGTAGCCGGCTACGGCCGTCGGCGGCCGCACCTGCGCGATATCCCTTGTCCATGCCTCAACCGTCGGCATCTGCGGGGGCCCGGCCTGTCCCCCATCCGGGTGAGAGCGCGCCTACTCGCCGCGGGCGCGAGCGGCCTTCGACCGCTGGCTGTTTCGCTCTGACGCGTTCAGGATCGCCTTGCGCAGGCGGATGTTCTTCGGCGTCACCTCGATGCACTCCCCGTCCTGGATGTACTCGATGGCCTGATCGAGGCTCATCGTGTGCGGCGGGTTGAGCCGCACCAGCACGTCCGCGTTGGAGCGCACGTTGGTCATCTGCTTCGCCTTGGTGATGTTGACGTCGAGGTCGTCGGCGCGGCTGTTCTCGCCGATCACCATGCCCTCGTACACCTCTTCGCCCTGCCCGACGAACAGGATGCCGCGCTCCTGCAGCGCCTGGATGGCATAGCCGGTGGCCTGGCCGCGGCGATCGGCGATGAGCGAGCCGTTGGGCCGGTTCTTGATCTCCCCCGCCCACGGCTGGTAGCCCTCGAACACGTGGTGCAGCTGGCCCGTGCCGCGCGTCTCGGTCTGGAACTCCGACCGGAAGCCGAGCAGGCCGCGCGCGGGCACCAGGTGCTCGAGCCGCACCCAGCCGGTGCCGTGGTTGTTCATGCTCTCCATGCGCCCCTTGCGGAGCGCGAGCGCCTGGATGACCACGCCGGAGTACTCCTCGGGCAGGTCGATGGACACCCGCTCCACCGGCTCGTGGATCTTCCCGTTGACCTCGCGCGTGACCACCTGGGGCTTGCCGATGGTGAGCTCGAAGCCCTCGCGGCGCATGATCTCGGCGAGGATCGCGAACTGCAGCTCTCCCCTGCCCTGCACCTCCCACGTGTCGGGGCGGTCGGTGTCGAGCACCCGCAGCGAGACGTTTCCGAGGATCTCCTGGTCGAGCCTGTCCTTGATCATGCGCGCGGTGAGCTTGCTGCCGTCGAGCGAGGCCAGCGGGCTGGTGTTGGTGCCGAGCGTCATCGAGATCGACGGCTCGTCCACCACGATCAGCGGCAGCGGGTGGGGATCCTCGGGATCGGCGATGGTCTCGCCGATGGTGATCTCCTCGATGCCGGCGACGGCAATGATGTCGCCCGGCCCGGCGCTCTCGGCGGGCTTTCGCTCGAGCCCCTCGGTCACCAGCAGCTCGGTGAGCTTTGCCCGCACGATGGAGCCGTCGCGCTTGCACCAGGCCACCGTGGCGCCGCGCTTGATCTCGCCCTGGCGCACGCGGCAGAGCGCGAGCCGGCCGAGGTACGGCGAGGCGTCCAGGTTGGCGACCATCGCCTGCAGCGCATGCCCGGGCTCGTACACGGGCGCCGGGATGTGGGTGAGGATGAGCTCCATGAGCGGCGCGATGTTCTCGCCCGCGGCACCCTGCTCGAGCGTCGCCGTGCCCGCCCTGGCATTGGTGTAGACGATGGGAAACTCGATCTGCGTGGAGTCGGCGTCCTCGTCGAAGAAGAGCTGGTAGACCTCGTCGACGACCTCGGCGATGCGCGCGTCGGGCCGGTCGATCTTGTTGACCACGAGGATCACCGGCAGGCGCGCCTGGAGCGCCTTTCGCAGCACGAACCGCGTCTGCGGGAGCGGGCCTTCGCTCGCGTCGACCAGCAGCAGCACGCCGTCCACCATGGAGAGGCCGCGCTCGACCTCGCCGCCGAAGTCGGCGTGGCCGGGGGTATCGACGATGTTGATCTTCACGTCGCCGAACCGCACGGTGGTGTTCTTCGCGAGGATGGTGATGCCGCGCTCGCGCTCGAGCCCCGCATCCATCACGCGGTCGACCTCCTGCTCGTGCTCGGCGAAGGTGCCGGACTGGCGCAGCATGGCATCGACGAGCGTCGTCTTGCCGTGATCGACGTGGGCGATGATCGCGATATTGCGGATATCTGAGCGGATGGCTTCGGTCATAGCAATCCGACGGACTCTAGTCAGCGGCCCGCAGATCCACGTCCGGTTCCCAATCTCTGGAATCTGGGTACGCAATCGGCATGGCACGAACAATGATGCTCACAGGAATGGATGACCTGGCCGTGCGGCGCGTTCGCCACTGGGCGGAATCGTGCGGCATGACCCCGTCGGAGTACCTCACCCGGCTCTCGGAGCTGCACGAGCGGCTGAACTCGCTTGCGAGCGCTCCGCGCGAGCAGGCCGACTCGCAGCTCGCCGGCCGGCTGCTGGCCGACTTCGGGCTCGTGACCGACGCCCCCCGCCTCAGCTCCTAGACCGCTATCCGTTGCGAAACGTGCTGGTGGCCACGACCTCGAAATCGCTGCCGTGGATGAGCCCGAGCGTGCGCAGCGCATCGTCGTTGAAGCTCGCGTTGGACACGCCCGAGACGTACCAGGGTGAGCCGTTGTCGGCCACGATCATGCCGTAGCGCTGCATCGCGATCGCGATCGGCCGGGCCTGCGGGGCCAGCTGCGACACGTCGAACGACGCCTTCAGCCGCACGCGCAGGCCCATGGGCGGCAGATCGTCACACGAGCCGCTCCCCGCGCTGTGGCGGGCCGGGTAGATGTGCCCGTCGCACGTGGCGCTCACGGTGAATCGAAGCGCGTGGTTGATCACGCCGTTTGCGTCCTCCTGGTAGCGCACGAGGCCCGGCAGAATCGGCAGGCCGGCTGCATCGGCGCTGGTCCAGCCGTCCCGGCGCAGGTTGTTGGAGCGCAGATCCCACGTGGCGCCGGAACCGGCCGTCCAGCCTGCCGCGGTGTGCTTTGCCTCCCAGAGCTCGTAGAGCCGGCACGCGGTCTTGTCGACGATCAGCATGTGACGGTCAGACCCCGCCTCGATCCTGGGGCTCGCCGGGATCGGCCACGGCCCCTTGAACGACTCCGAGCCGTACGGCGTGACCTTCACGGCGACCTTCTTCTGGCTGCCCGAGACCACGTTGTAGGGGATCCCGTAGCCCGCGTAGGAGCCGAAATCCGGGTGCACGCCCACGCCCGCGCCGATCGCAGCGATCATCGCCTGCGAGTTGGACGCCACGGGCAGCGTGTCGACGCGCTTGTTCCAGACGTTGGTGGCCGGGAAGATCGGGCACGCCGGCGCCGACGGAAGCGGCGAGGCGCCCGCCGAGCTGATGGCCGCCACGGTTGCGGCGATCAGCACCGAAACGGCCGCCACCGCGAGAGTGACCCGGTATCGCATCTGGTTAAGATCGGCACGCATCGACGGCTCCCGCTCCCCCATCGGGGCTACAGGATGGCCGCGCCGGCCGGGCGCCTCACCGCAGCGGTCACCTGCGCATCCAGCGATCGCCGCTGCGCCGGCGTGAGCTCCACGCCGTACTGCTCCAGCGCCATCAGGACTGCCCCGACCACGGGCGGCGGCTCCAGGCGCACCAGCCGGGCACCGGGCACGTGCGGCCCCAGGGCATCCTGCACGGCCTGCTCGAGCAGCGTGCTGGCACCACGGAAGAGCCCGCCGGCCAGCACCACGTCGAACTCGTCTGCGAGCATGTCGAGGCGGCGGGCGATCACCACCGCGGTCTCGCCCAGCGACGATCCGGCCCATCGCACGATGCGGACGGCCACCGCATCGCCGGCCTCGGCCGCGCGCAGCACGGTGGGAGCGGCGGTGCGAGGCGGCTCGATGCCGCGGCTGTACTGCTCGAGGAACTCCTCGGCCGAGTGGCACCCCGCAAGGCTGCAGAGGAGCTCGGTGAGCGAGGTCTGCGGCCCGCGCCCGACGTAGGCGTCGGCGACCGCGCGCACGGCGGCGTCCGACACGTCGCTCGCGCTGCCCACGTCGCCCAGCATCACGCCCTGGCCAAGCGTGCGAAACGCGTCGCCGGCCCGGTTCACGCCTGCGGCCACGGCTCCCGTCCCGGCGACCAGCACCACGCCGTGACGGTCGCTCGTGCCGGCGCGCAGGGCCACGATGGAGTCGTTCACCAGCTCGTGGTCACAGCCGAGCCCGAGCTGGGCGATCACGCCGTTCATGCGCGGCACGTCCGACGGCCAGTCCACCCCGGCCAGGCCGAACGCGGCCGCCTTCAGGTCGCGCATGCCCTTACCGGTGGGCGCGAGCGCCTTGGACACCGCATCGTTCAGGGAGTCCGCGGCGCCGCGCAGGCCCACCGTCTCCCAGTTGGACGGGCCGTTGGTGGCGAACCCCATCAGGTTGCCCTCGTCGTCGGTCACCACGGCGTGGGTCTTCGAGCCGCCGCCGTCGATGCCCAGCACGAGGCTCATGCGCCCGCCTCCGACGATCGCTTCGCAGCATCGACGATCTGCATCACCACGAGCCCGTCCTCGCCGGAGGGGCTGGGCTCTCGGTCTTCGCGGATCGCCGCGAGGAACTCGCTCATCTGCGCGGTGTACATCGACTGCGGGCAGTGCTCATAGTCGTCCGACGGCGGCTCGGTGAAGGAGAACACCCGCGCATAGCCACCGGTGGCGTAGATCTCGGTGTCGGCCTCCATGCCGGCGGCGTGCGGCTGCCACCAGCCGGACTCGACGATGGAGTTGGCGCCGCTGTCCCAGCGGATGAGAAGGATGGCGTCGTCATCCACGTCATAGCTCCCGTAGCGCGTGCCGATGGCGGCGTGCACGCCCGCGGGCGTCGGTCCGCCCAGGAGAAATCTCGCGGTGTCGATGGCATGTACGCCCATATCGGCCAGTGCACCGCCGCCCGCGAGGTCCGGATTCGTGAACCACCCCTCCGGCCCCCATGCAACGTGGATCCCATACCCGCGGGTCTTCACCACCTCGCCGAGCTCCCCTGCCTCGATCCTCGCCCTGAGTGAAAGCACCTCGGGATGAAACCGCCAGCAGTGGGCCACCATCAGCCGGGCACCGGAGTCCCGCGAAGCGACGATCATCGCCCCGGCCTCGGCCGAGTCCATCGCCATGGGCTTCTCGACCAGCACGTGCTTGCCGGCCTCGAGGAAGGCGATCGCCTGCGGGGCGTGCAGGGCGTTGGGAGTGCCGATCACCACCGCGTCCACGCTGGGGTCGTCCACCAGCTCCTCCCAGTGCGTGGTAATCCGCTCCTGGCCGTAGCGCTCAGCGAAGGCCGCGAGCGTCTCCTGCCGGTGGTTTGCGACCGCGCGGATCTCGGCCCCCGGAAGCTGGATCACCGCGCGTGCGTGGAAGTCCATGATGTAGCCCACGCCGAGGAGCGCGATGCGGATCGGATCGGCCATTGCGGCCGAGACTACCCCTTGACGCCGGTGAGCGTCACACCCTCGATGAACACGCGCTGGGCCAGGAAGAAGATGATCACGATCGGCAGCATGAAGAGCAGCGCCGCCGCCATCGTGAGGTTCCAGTTCACGTGGTGGATGCCGCGAAACGACGAGAGCGCGATGGAGAGCGTCTGGGCATCGGTGTTCTGCGAGAGGTACACGAGCGGGCCGTAGAAGTCGTTCCAGGCGTAGATGAAGTTGAAGAGCGCCACGGCGGCGATCGCGGGCTTTGCCAGCGGCACCACCACGCGCATCAGGATCTGGAACTCGCCGGCGCCGTCCACCCGCATCGCGTCGGTCATCTCCTTGGGGATCGTCATGAAGAACTGGCGCAGCAGGAAGATCGAGAACGCGTCGCCGAAGAAGCTCGGGATGATGAGCGGCTTCAGCGTGCCGATGAACTGGATCCCCGTCCAGTCGTGGAACTGGCGCGCCCAGAGGATGTAGAGCGGCACCGACGTGACCTGCGTGGGCAGCATCAGCGTTGCCAGCACCAGCAGGAACACCCAGTTTCGGCCCTTCCACTCGAGCCGCGCGAACGCGTAGGCCACCGGCACGCACGAGATCACGACGCCCACAGTGGTGAGGCCCGCGTAGAGGAACGTGTTCCACGTGTAGCGCAGCACGTCGATCTGGTGGAACACCGTGACGAAGTTCGAGAACACGAACGGGCTGGGGATCAGCCTGGCCGAGAGCGCCTGCTGGTCGGTCATCACCGCGGTGAGGAACATGAAGATCACGGGGATGGCGAAGGCCAGCGAGACCGCGATCAGCACGGCGTGGTTGGCGACGTGCATCAGCAGCTCGCGGCGGCGGATGTGAGCCGGCTTCTCGCGGGTGGGGCGTTCGGCGACGGAAGCTATGAGAGCCCTCCTCCATAGTGCACCCAGCGGCGCGATGTCCAGAGCAGGATGGCCGTGCAGATCATGGTCACGACGAAGAGCGCCCACGCCATGGCCGAGGCGTAGCCCATGTGGAAGTAGCTAAACGCCTGCTCGTAGAGCCACACGCCGTAGAACATGAGCGAGCCCTGCGGGTCACCCACCGAGCTGCCGGCCGTCGTCGAGGCGACGTAGGCCTGGTCGAAGTACTGGAAGCTGTCGATCAGCCCCGTGATCACCGTGAAGAGGATCACCGGCGTGATCATCGGCAGAGTCACGTGCTTGAAGCGCTGCCACGGGCCGGCGCCCTCCACCGTGATCGCCTCGTAGAGCTCCTTCGGCACGTTCAGGAGGCCCGCCAGGTAGAGGATGATGGCGTCTCCGGCGCCCCAGAGCCCGAGCACCACGAGCGCGGGCTTGGCCCACTGCGGGTCGAGGAACCAGAGCGGCGCCGAGATGCCTGGGATGCGGTCGAGGAAGTTGTTGATCGGCCCCGTCGTGGGGTTGAACAGGTACACGAACACCAGCGTGGCGCCCACCGTCGGTGCGAGCGAGGGCAGGAAGAAGAGCGTGCGGTAGCCGTTCACGCCCTTGCGCGGGCGCGTGAGGAGCATCGCGGTGCCCATCGCGAAGAGCACCCGCAGCGGCAGCGCGATGAGGATGATCCAGATGGTGTTCTTCACCGCCTGGCCGATGACCGGATCGCCCTGGTCGGGGCGGCCGTCGATGGTGGCCTTGCCGATCATGAACCGGTAGTTGTCGAGGCCGATCCAGTGCGGCGAGCTGGTGAGGTCGTAGTGGGTGAACGAGTAGTAGAAGCTGATGACCATCGGCCCGGCCGTGAACAGCAGGAAGCCCACGATCCACGGCGAGAGCATGGCAAGCACGATCCCGTAGCGGCGCAGGGAGGCGCGCCGCCGCGCACGCCGGCGCTCGGCCGGCGTGCGCACGGGAATTCCCGCAGAGACGTTCTCGGCTACGGCGCCGATGAGTCGCCCTGTGCGAGCTGGTTGTCGATGTCGGTGTCGAGCTGCACGAGCGCGTCATGCAGGCCGGAGACCGGGATCGCGCCCGACTCCCACTTCGACTCGAACGCGTTCATCAGGTTGGCGTAGCCACCGCCCTGGGGCTTCAGCGGCGGCGAGAAGGCCGACGCCGGGTTGGCCCACACGTGCTCGAACGTGGTGAACTGGCGCGGCTGCTTGAGATCCGGCGAGTTGGCCGAGGCCGCCGTGGTCGGCACGTTGCCGAGCGCGTTTGCCATCGTCACCAGGTAGTTGGTGTCGCTCGAGAGGTAGTTCACCAGGAGCCAGGCCTGATCCGGGTGCTTGGCGCCCTTGGGGATGCCCACCACCGTGCCGCCGACCCTGCCCGCGCCGTAGACGCTGGGATCGGCTGCCGGGAACGCGATGGTGTTGTAGCCGAAGCCGGGCACGTCACGGCCGATGAACGCCGTGCGCCACTCGCCGTCGAACACCATCGCGATGTGGCCGTTCTCGAAGGCGTTGCCCTTGTTGAACTCGGCCGCGGTGTAGGTGCTCGCGAACTTGGCGATGTTGTTGTACCCGTACCAGTCGATCAGCTGGCGCTGCCACATGAACGCCTTCGTCCAGCCGGGATCGGTGGCGATCTGGGCCTTCCCGGCGGAGTCGAACCACTTCGCGCCCCAGGCGGCGGCCAGATCGGCGGCGCCCAGCTCGTTGAACTCGTTGAGCGGCACGAAGCCGGCCGTCTTGATGGAGCCGTCGGAGTTCTTCACGGTGAGCTTCTTGGCGTCTGCCATCAGCTCGTCCATCGTCTTGGGCGGCCCGGGGATCCCGGCGTTCTTCAGAAGCGAGGTGTTGTAGTAGAGGCCGTAGGCATCGGTCAGCGACGGCAGCGCGCACTGCTTTCCGCCGTAGTTGGTGTAGGTGACCGCGGCCGGCGCGAAGCTCGAGATCGAGACGCCGGCGGACTTCATGTACGGCGTCAGATCCTGCCAGAGGCCGCTCGAGCAGTACTGGCCGACGTAGTCGGGGCCGAACGGCATGGCCACGTCAGGCGAGTTGCCGCCGTTGATGGCGTTCACCAGGTTCGGGTCGAAGGTGTCGTCGTCGGTGTTGGGCTGCACTTCCTGCTTGATGGTGATCCACGGGTACTTCTTGGTGAATCCCGCCAGAGCCTCGTTGAACGGCTTGGACTCCTCGCCGGCGAACAGGTGCCAGAGCACCAGCGTGACCGGGGTCTTGTCGGTGGTACCGGCGCCCGGCGCCGCCGACGAGCTCGAGGAGCTCGACGAGCCACCGCAGGCCGTCGCGGCCACGAGCGCGAGCGCCGTCACAGTGAGCGCAAGCAGTCGCGCCCCCGTACGCCGTCGTAGTGAAGGACGCTTGCTCATACCACGATCTCCCTTCGTTCTTGACCACGGTTGCGATTGAACACCTGTTCCTGCGCCGCCGCCAGGGCGGTGGCCACAGCGCCGTGCACGACGGCGTCGACTCCCAGCTGCGACACGGTCAGCCGCGGCCGAAACGGCGACAGCCGGGCGAGCTCTGTCACGGCCTTCTCCACGAGCAGGTCGCCGGCGCCGCCGGCGATGCCGCCGCCCAGGATCACGAGCTCGGGATCGAGGATCGGCGCGACGGTGGCAAGCGCCAGGGCGATGCGGCCGGCCTCGGCGTCCACCACCTGCGTGGCGAGCGCGTCGCCCGAGCGGGCCAGATCGAAGATCGACTCGACGGTGAGCGGCGGCTGCATGCCCAGCTCGCGGGCGTGGCGCTCCACGCCGCTTGCGCCGGCCACCTCCTCGAGCGCTCCGCGGCGCCGGACGCCGGGGTCGTACGGATCCTCGTGCCCGATCGGCGCATAGGCGATCTCGCCTGCAGCCCCGTAGGCGCCGCGGAAGAGCCGCCCGCCGATGACGATGCCCAGGCCGACGCCGGTGCCCACCGAGAGGAAGACGAAGTTCGCGACGCCGGCGCCTGCACCGCGCCAGCTCTCGCCGAGGGCTGCCAGGTTCACGTCGTTCTCGAAGCTCACATCGGCACCCAGCTGATCGCGGATGGTCTCGACCAGCCCGTGCCTGCCCCAGCCGGGGATGTTGGGCGCAAGCTCAAGCGCGCCGCTGGTGGGATCGAGCACGCCCGAGCTCCCCACCGTGGCGTGGTTCACCTGTCTCCAGTCGATGCCCGCGTCGGCCGCCAGCCGGTGGGCGAGCGAGCCGATCTGAGCCACGCGCGCGTCCGAGGTGCGGGCGGCGTGCTCCTGCGCACGGGCGACGAAGCGGCCGGTGATGTCTGCCAGCGCCGCGCGCACCCAGTTTCGGCCGACGTCGATGCCCACCACGAACCCCGATCGCGGATTGAGCGCATAGAGCGCCGCGCCGGGGCCCTTGCGGCCGGTCGAGCGCCCTGTCTCCAGCACCAGGCCGGCATCGGTGAGGCTCACGAGCGCCTGGGACACCGTGGGCTTGCTCAGCCCGCTGCGCCGGGCCATCTGGGCCCGCGACATGGTGCCCTCGTCGCGGATCAGCTCGAGGATGGTGCGCTCGTTGATGGCTCGCAGAAGGCTGGGGGTGCCGGCTGCAAAAGTGCGCGTCGGGCTCGTGGTTCTCTCCCGGGTGGCATATAGTAAGGAAACTTTCCTGAAAGTACCGGTGGAGGATAGGCTCCTCACCGGACACAAGTCAAGCGATCCGAGGAGAGCACCACCATGAGCGTGCTTGCGATCACAGGCGGCACCCCCACCCGCACCGATCCGTTCCCGCGCTGGCCGCATCTGGACGAGACCGACGTCGAGGCCGTGGCGGCGGTCGTCCGCAGCGGCCTGGTCGGCGGCTGGCCCGAGCCGGGCGCCAAGGCCGGCGAGTTCGCACGCGGGTTCGCGGCCTACCAGGGCGCCGGCCACGGCATCGTGATGGTCAACGGCACCGTCACGATGGAGGTTGCGCTGAAGGCGCTCGGGATTGGCTGGGGCGACGAGGTGATCGTGCCGGCGCTGACGTTTGCCGCGACGGCCTACGCCGCCATCGCCGCCGGAGCGCTCCCGGTGATCGTCGATGTCGATCCCGTCCACCTCACGATGGATCCCGCCGCGGTCGAGGCGGCCATCACGCCCCGCACGCGGGCGATCATGCCCGTGCACCTGGGCCAGCAGATGGCCGACATGGACCGGCTGATGGAGATCGCCGCCCGCCATGACCTGCGGGTGGTCGAGGACTGCGCCCACGCCCACGGCCAGCAGTGGAGCGGCAAGGGTGCCGGCTGCATCGGCGACTTCGGCTCGTTCTCGCACCAGTCCAGCAAGATCCTGAGCTCCGGCGAGGGCGGGACGCTCCTCACCTCCGACGACGCGCTCGCCCGCCGCGCGCACTCCCTGATCGACTGCGGCCGGCCGAAGGACGCGGCCGAGCAGGAGTACACCTTCGGCTCGAACTACCGGCTCGGCGAGCTGCAGTGCGCCCTGCTCGTGCAGGGCCTCACCCGGTTCGAGGCCCAGCGGGCCGAGCGCGAGGCCGCCGCGGCCGAGTTCGAGCGCCTGGCAGCGGACATCCCCGGGGTGCGGCTCTACCCCCGCGACGAGCGCATCACGCGATCCAGCTTCTACCGCTTCATCTTCGCGGTCGAGGAGGATGGCTTCGCGGGTGCCGGCAACGTGCGGGTGGTCGAGGCGCTCGAGGCCGAGGGCATCCCCGCCGAGATCCAGTATCCGCCGATGAGCCACTACGACCTGTTCCAGCCGTCCCTCTCGCGGCTGCCGGTGCCGGTGGTGCACGCAGACCGGCTGGATCCTGCGCGGATGAGCTTCCCGGTGGCCGAGCAGGCCGCGCTGCGCGAGGCCGTGTACCTGGACGAGGCCATCTTCCGCGACGGCCTGCGCGGCGTGCACGACACGGTCGAGGCGCTGGCGAAGGTGCAGGCACATGCCCACGAGCTCGCGCCGGCCTCTACGCTGAGGGGATAGCGGCCGCCGGCTGCCCGACGAGCCAGCATGCGGCCACGTGGCCCGGTTCGCCGTCGATGCCCAGCAGCTCGTCGGGATCGTCCACCTTGCACCGGTCGAACGCCAGCGGGCAGCGCGGATGGAAGCGGCAGCCGCTGGGCACGTCCGACGCATCGGGCAGCTCGCCCTCGAGCACCGTCCGGCGCTCGCCCGACTCCCGCGGCACCGGATTCGGCACCACCGACAGGAGCGCCTTCGTGTAGGGGTGCTGCGGGTTTGCGAGCACCTGCTCGGTGGTGCCCTGCTCGATCACCCGGCCGAGGTACATGACCGCGACCCGGTCGCAGAGCGCCCACGCGAGGCCCACGTCGTGGGTGATGAAGATGAGGCCGAGGTCGCGGTCGCGCTTCAGCTCGGTCAGAAGCTGGATCACCTGGGCGCGGATCGAGACGTCAAGCGCCGAGACCGGCTCGTCGCAGACGAGGCCCTCGGGCTCGAGCACGAGCGCGGCGGCGATCACCACGCGCTGGCGCTGGCCGCCCGAGAGCTCGTGCGGGTACCTGTCCCAGAACCGCTCCACCGGCCGAAGGCCCGGCGCCCTCGAGCGCCTCGACCGCGCGGGCGACGCGCTCGTTGCCGCGCTTGCCCACCTTGTGAATCTGGAGCCCCTCCTGCACGAGGGTCGCCACGCTCATGCGCGGGTTGAGCGACTGGTAGGGATCCTGGAAGATCATCTGCACCCGGCGGCGCAGCTTCCGCAGGCCGCTCTTTCGCAGCGGCTCGCCCTCGAACTTGATCTCACCCGACGTCGGCGGCTGGAGCCCCATGAGCGCGCGGCCCAGGGTCGACTTCCCGCAGCCCGACTCGCCCACGATGCCGAGCACCTCTCCCCTGCGCCACTCGAGATCCACGCCGTCGAGCGCCTTCACCACGTTCTTGGTGCCGCGGATCGGGAAGTGCACCTTCAGATCGGTCACCTGGAACATCGGCGCGCCGTGCGCCACCCCCGGGGCCGGATCGGTGGCGACGGGCTCCTCGGCGCCCTCGGAGGGCGGCTGGGTGCTCATTTCGGCGCACCTCCTTCCCACGGCGCGAAGAGGCACCGCGCCTCGCGGCCCGGCTCCACCTCGCGCATGTCCACGTGCGGGACGGCAGTGCATTCGTCCTTCGCAACGTGACAGCGCGGCGAGAACCGGCATCCGGGCGGGATCGCCGCCGGATCGGGCGGGACGCCGGGGATGGCGGGCGCCAGCTCGCGGGGGCCGCCGATGACGGGAAACGCGCCCAGCAGACGGCGCGTGTAGGGGTGCTGCGGCTCGCGGTAGACGTCGCGGATCGGGCCGGTCTCGGCGATCTGGCCGCCGTACATGATGGCCACCTTGTCGCAGGTCTCGGCGAGCACCGAGAGATCATGCGTGATCAGGATCATCGAGAGACCGAAATCGCGCCGAAGCGACTCCAGGAGCTCCAGGATCTGGGCCTGCATCATCACGTCGAGCGCCGTGGTGGGCTCGTCGCCGATGATCAGCTCAGGGTTGCACGCAAGCGCCAGGGCGATCATCACGCGCTGGCGCATGCCGCCGGAGAACTCGTGCGGGTACTGCCGCACGCGCCCCTGGCTGATGCCGACGTAGCCGAAGAGCTCCTTCACCCTGGCATCCACGTGGGCCTGCGATATGCCGGGCTCGTGCAGCTTGATCGCGGTGCCGATCTGGTCGCTCACGCGCTGCACCGGGTCGAGCGAGTTCATCGCCCCCTGGAAGACGATCGACACGGTCTTCCAGCGCAGGTCGCGCAGGCCGCGCTCGGTGCGGCGCTCCACGTGCATGATGCCGCGGTTCGAGTTGATCTGGATGTTGCCCGCGGCCTGGTACAGGTTGGACGGCAGCAGGCCGAGGATCGAGAGCGCCGTGGTGGTCTTGCCGCAGCCCGACTCACCGGCGAGGCCCAGCGCCTCGCCGCGGCGAAGCTGGAACGTCACGTCCTCGATGAGCCGTACCTCGTTGCCCGCCTTGTCCTTGTAGGCGACGGCCAGATCCTTCACGTCGAGCAGCACGTCGCTCTTCGCCGTCTCTGCGCCGGTCTCGACGGGGTCGGTGACCGCCATCTAGCGGCGCTCCCTGAGGCGGGGGTTCACGATCTCCTCGATCGCATAGCCGACCAGCGTGAAGCCCATCACCAGCAGGCAGATGCAGATGCCCGGCGGGATGAAGTACCACCACGCGCCGGAGGAGACCGCACCCGAGTTGTTGGCGCTGTCGAGGAGCGCGCCCCACGACGGGTGCGTGAGGTCGCCCAGGCCCAGGAACGAGAGCGTTGACTCCGAGAGGATCGCGAGGGCCACGATCAGCACCGTGTTGGCGAAGATCAGCGGCAGCACGTTGGGCAGGATCTGCTTGCGCAGGATCCACCACTCCGAGGCCCCGAGCGCCTTTGACCGCTCCACGAACTGGCGCTCCTTCACCGAGAGCACCTGCGATCTGATGATGCGCGACGTGCCGGCCCACCCGGTCACGCCGATCACGAGGATGACGATGGAGATCTTGCCGAACGGCAGGCTCTCGGCCCGGCCCTGCAGCAGCGCGACCAGGACGATGGCAAGCGGCAGGAACGGGATCACCAGGAACCAGTCGTCGAGCGCCGTGAGGCCGTTGTCCACCGCGCCGCCGAAGTAGCCGGCTGCGATCCCGCAGGCGCCGCCGATGAGCACCGAGACGATGGCCGCCGCGACGCCCACGATCAGCGACACGCGCGTGCCCAGGATGAGCAGCGAGAGCACGTCGCGGCCGTTCTCCTCCGTGCCGAGCCAGTGCGCGGAGCTCGGCGCCTGCAGGATGTGGTCGGTGTATGACGAGGACGCCGCCGGATCCTGCGGCGCGATCCACGGCCCGATGATGGCGATCACCACGAAGAACGCCAGCAGGATGAGCCCGATCAGCCCGCTCTTGTGCTCGCAGAGCAGCTTGAACCAGCGCACCGTGCCGCTCCAGAAGCGGGCGAGGAAGCTGGGATTGGAGACGCGCCGGGCGCGCTCGGCAACGGTGTCTGCGGTCTCGACTGCCATCAGGAGTTCCTCACTCGCGGATCGAGATAGGTGTAGGCCAGGTCGGCGAAGAGATTGGCGATGATCACGGCGAACGAGGCGACCAGGAACACCGCCTGCATCACCGGGTAGTCGTTGTTCTGGATGGCCTTGTAGGAGAGGTCGCCCATGCCCGGCCACGAGAAGAGCGCCTCGATCACGGTGGCGCCCGAGATGACGAAGCCGAAGCTGATGGCCGAGAGCGCCACCACCGGCAGGATCGCGTTTCGGGTGGCCCGCCGGAGCACCCTGTGGCGCGGCAGGCCGATCGCCCGGGCCGTCACCACGAAGTCCTCACCCAGCGTGTCTGCAAGCGAGGATCGCATGATCACCACGTACTGGCCGATGATGCCGATCGTGAGCGCGATGATGGGCAGCGCCGCATGCTGGGCCACGTTCCAGGTGTACCCCAGTGTAGAGAACGTCCCCCCAGGCTCCGACTTCTGGCCCGTCGGGAAGAGCCCGACCACCACCGCGAAGAACCAGATCAGGATCATCCCCGCCCAGAAGTCGGGCATGGCATAGAAGAAGAGCGACGACTGCACCACTCCCGTGTCGGTCTTCGACCCGCGCGCAGCCGCCGAGAGGATGCCCAGCCAGGATCCGATGATGGTCGCGAGGATCGTCGAGATGCCCACCAGGATGAGCGTGTTGGGAAGCGCCTTCCAGATCATGGTGGACACGGGCTCGTTGGTCTCGAAGCTGGTGCCGAAGTCCCCGTGCAGCGTCTCGTCCACGTAGATCCGAAACTGCGCCACGTAGCCCTTGTCGAGCCCGCGCTCCTTGATGAGCCGCTCACGGCCTGCCTCGCTGAGCCGCTGGTTACCGCGGATCAGGTCGTCCTTGGGGTTGCTGGCAACGCGGAAGAGGAAGAAGTTGAACACCAGCACGAACACGAGCGTGCCGAAGGCGAACGCGATCTTCTTCATCGCGAAGTTCATCAGACGGCCGCTTTCGGCTCGCCCGGCGGCGGCAGCTCGAACGGCTGGTGCTCCTCGCGGCGGCGCCGGTACCAGCCGACGCCCACCACGAGCGCCGTGACCCCCACCATGAACGCGATCACGTAGGCCGTCCCCTTGTAGTTGGAGCTCGCCTTCTGGCCGGGCAGGATCTCCTGCAGCTGCACCCAGCTGAACCCGAACGGCTGACCGCCGTTGGTGGGCGAGAGGGCCCAGTTCGTCCACGTGTCGGTGCGCGTCGCCACCATGTAGGGCCCGAAGTCGACGATCACGTACGGCGACTGGGCCAGCTCGATCTTCTCGGCCTGGTGGAGGAGCGCCACGCGGTGCTTGAAGTTCTTGGTGCTGCCGGCCTCGTTCACCAGCTTCGTGTACTTGTGGTTGCACCACATCGCGTCTGCCGACGGGTTGCCGCACGTGAGCACCTGGAAGTCGTAGTCAGGGGTGGGGATGTCGCCGAACCAGCCCCACATGAACGCGTCGTAGGCGGGCTCGTACTTCCCCGAGTCGGCGGGCTTCTTCGAGCTCGTCTCCTTGTAGATCTGCGCGTTCAGCGCGTCCTCGGTCTCGATCCGGATGTCGATCTTGATGCCCACCTCGCGCGCCTCGGCCTGGATCCGCAGGCCCGCCTGCTGCTGCTGGGAGTCGTCCGAGCGTAGGTCGAGCGTGAACTCCGCCTTCTGGCCGTTCTTCGTGCACACCCCGCCCGACCCCATGGGCGGGCACTTCCACCCGCCCTGCGCCAGCACCTGCTGGGCCTTCTGCGGGTTGTAGGTGTAGTAGATCTCCGGGTCGTTCTGGTAGGTGGTGAAGTATCCCCTCGGCGCATAGAACGGCGAGATGATGCCGGTGCCCGGCTGATAGATGCCGTTGTACACCGAGTGCACGATCTGGTTTCGGTCGATCGCGAAGCTGAGCGCCCGGCGGATGGCGATGTCCTGCACCACGGCCGTATGGACGCTGGGCGCGGGGCCGGTGCAGCTGGGCGATCCCTGGGGCGGGCACATGTTGAAGGCGATCTCGTCGAACCCCGGGGCGGGAGTCGACCAGAACTTCACGTCCTGCTCCTTGCGAAACTCGTTCGACCACGTGGTCTTGCCGTCGTTGACCGCGTCGAGCTGGCCCAGCTCGAGGTCGCGCTTCTCGGCGTCCTGGTCGTCGTACTTGATGAGGAGGATGCGCTTGATGTGCCCCGGGAGCGCCTTCTTGCGGTAGAAGTACTTGTTGGGCACCATCACGCTCGTGCCGTTGTCGTTGATCGACTGGACGGTGAACGGGCCGGATCCCACCATCGGGCAGCACGGGTTGAAGTGCGTCAGCTTGGCCGAGCTCGTGCCGTACGGGGCCCAGATGTGCTTGGGGACGATCGGGACGAACGCCGAGAGGATCCCGGCGTCGTAGCGCTTCATCTTGATCTGCACCTTCGTGGGGCTGAGCGCCGTCACGCTCTTGATGTTCTGGGTCGGCGTGGAGTTGACGTTGCCGAGCGCCGCGTGGTTGTACGACCACACCACGTCGGCGGCAGTGAACGGCTTGCCGTCCGACCACTTCATGTTGGGGTGCAGCCAGTAGGTGATCGTCAGCCCGTCCTTCGACTCCTTGTACTTGTAGGCCGGGGAGTTCTTCAGGTCGGGGGCTCCGGTGGCGACGTCGTAGTTCAGGAGCAGGTCGTACACCTCGGTGAACATGAAGTACGGCGTCGAGTTGTACGAGGCGAAGATGTTGGCCTGGAAGTCGATGTCGTCGCTGTAGCCGACCCGGAAGTCGGTCGAGAGGTTGCTCGAGCTGGTGGTCGAGTTGTCTGCAGCGAACGCCGCCGACCCTCCGGCCGCGAGCACCGCGATCATCAGCACAAGTCCTGCCAGCGCGCGCGCCGGCACCCGTCTCCCGATCTTCACAAACGCCTCCTGATTGGCCGATCAAACACAAACCAGCGGCACGCGTCAAGGTTGAACCGTCATTCAGTTTCGCCGCCGTCGCGGTGAAGCTATCGCTGCCAGATGGGAGATTCGTTGCAGCTGTGACGGCGCACACAGGCATGCGGATATCCCCTACAGGTAGAGGATCCGCGGTATGGTGCGGCCATGGCGCGCCACGAGCCCTATCCGCTCACGCAGTTCCGGGAAGACTTCCCCGACCACGACGCGTGCCTCGAGTACCTCTGGCGCACGGGCTATGCGGCCGCCGACGGCGAGCACGCGGAGTGCCCCAAGTGCCAGTCGGTGCAGCGGTTCAAGCGCTACGCCACCGCGCAGAAGCGCCAGTCGTGGACGTGCACCACCTGCGGCCACCACATCCAGCCGACGGCGGGCACCATCTTCCACAAGTCGACCACGTCGCTCCAGCTCTGGTTCACCGCGATCTACCTGATCTCGGCGACCGGCGGCGACATCTCGGTGAAGCAGCTCGAGCGCGAGCTGGGCGTCACCTACAAGACGGCGTGGCGGATCTCAACCCTGATCCGCGGCCGGCTTGCCGGCGTCCCCGCCCCCGTCCCCGACGTCGTTGCGGCCGCACGCCCGGCCGAGGTCCGCGAAGAAGCCGTCCCGCTCGGGCACAGGGACTTCGAGCCCGGTGGCGGCGGTCTTCTGCAGCGGCGCGTCAGGCGGCAGATTGCGCGAGTCACTCATGACGAGAGAATAGCGCGGCATCAGGCAACCGAGCTCTACAACCACGGGATAGACGCCGTCAGCCAGGCCGAACAGCGGATACGTAATTGGCGACGTGCCAGGAATCGTCCAGGTGGGTCAGCTTGACGACGTCGCCTGTCTGAGGCGCCTCGATGAGGATGCCGCCGCCGACGTACATGGCGACGTGGCCGATGGGATGCTCGAAGAACACCAGGTCGCCCGGCTGAAGGTCGGCGATCGCCACGGGCGTGCCCTCGGTGGCCTGCGTGGCGGCGAAGTGCACGAGCGAGACGCCCTCCTGCGCCCAGGCCCACTGGACGAGCCCTGAGCAGTCGAACGCCTTGCCGGGCGTCTCCCCGCCCCAGACGTAGGGCACTCCGAGCTGCGTGAGCGCAGCCTGGACCGCGCGATCGCCCGGAGTCGCGTCGCCCACCTTCTTCGACGTCGCCTTCTGATCGTTCCTGGCGATGGCCGCCAGAATTTCCTGTGCCCGCTTTGCCTGCGCCGCGGCCCGGCGGGCGATGACGCCGTCCACCCACTGCTTCATGCCCACCATGCGGGCATGCTTGTAATGCACCTTGCGGGCCAGCCGCACGCGCACCTTCCCCCACGTCTTGAGCTTGTACTCGGTGCGCGCCAATCGCTTCGAGAGCCGGTGGATGACGCTCGCCGATGACGCCGGGAGCTGCAGCGCGCGCTGCATCTGGTGGCGCTTCTGCTGCTTTTTGAGGTGCTCCAGGAGCCACCTGTGCAGGCCCACCACGTGGTAGTGGTTTCGCGTCGCCCAGTACTGATGCTTTTCGGCCTTTTCCAGGACAATCTTGTCCTGCTTAACGCGGTCAAGGCCCCAGGAAACGACGTCGGCGTGAGCCGGCGGCGCCATCCAGAGACCGACTCCTGCCGACAGTGCGATTGCGCAAACAACCACACGCAGCATGCGTGTACCCCCTGAGAGCATCAACGTCGATTATGCCCAAACTCGGGCAGATTGCTATGCAGTACGACCCTCACTCACACGGTTTTCGAATGTGAAACCGAATTATCGAGGCGGGTCTGCCTGGCGCAGCTCGTATTCGACCACGAACTGATCGAGCGCCACCGAGGCCTCACCGCCGCGGCCCTCGCGGGCCAGCTGGCGGATGCGGGCGATGATGAGGTCGGGCGAGATCAGCGGGCGGATGGTCTCGGGATCGAGCCGGTAGGCGCCGTGCGTGCCCAGATCGGCGTCGCGGTCGCGCACCCGCACCATGTGCGCCGCGACGATCGCGATCAGCGCATCGTCGCTCGCAGCGGCCTCGGACACCCACTTGATGCACTCGGGCCTGTCCCACGTCTGCCAGCACGAGAGCACCATCGCGAGGGCCGGAAGCGTGAGCAGCGTCCCATTGGCGGCAGCCTCGCGGATGCGGCCGAGGCCCACCTGCTCGAGCTCGACGAGATGGTCGAGGGTGACCAGCCGCTCGTCCTCGGGCATGTCGTTGGTGCCGCCGCCGTGGCCGTGCTCGAGGCCCAGCTCCGACACGATCCACACGGCCATCGCCGGCGACTCGCCCCGGGCGAGCGCCCGCTCGAGCAGGCTGAAGCGCTCGGGCTCGGCCATGTGGCCCAGAAACGCCCAGATGAGCTCCCTGGTGGCGGTGTCGCGAACGAGTCCGAGCTCGTCGCCGATCCCCAGGACGGTCTTCAGGATGGTCTTGCGGGGTTCCGGGGGTATGTCCCCGGCCACGTCCCGCATTCGCTCCAGAACGGTTCCCAGGCGGCTCACACCGGCGGTGTCGCGCTCGCCGCCCAGCCGCAGGAGCAGCGCGCCGAACCGCTGCTTGTCCTCGGCGTCGGCCATGTAGGAGTCCATGTCGGCGTTCGACACCACGCTCCCGGGGACGACGAACTGGAAGTAGATGGAGAAGAGCTCGGGGGTCGCGATCCGAAGCTCCGGGCGGGTGTTCTCGCCGGGCGCGTCTCGGTGGATGATGAGGCTCGGCTGGTCGGGAACCGCGGGGAACACCCGCAGCATCAGCGTGATGATGGCGAGCCGGATCTCGGCGGGCACCGACTGGATCCAGCCATCGTGGAACTCCTGCAGCTCCGAGTCGGCAGTGAGCGCGGTGCGCGCCCGGTTGTTGCCGGCAAACCGCTCCGGGGTGTTACGGATGAGCATGTAGACCTCGGGCAGGAACAGCCGCAGGCCCTCGACGGCGATGAAGTCGGCGGTGTTCACCTCGGACGCGACCGGCGGGTAGGAGAGCCGAAGGACGTTCAGGAACCGCACCACGTCGCGGGGCGAGCGAAGGAGCGCTTCTATCCCCGGAGTGTAGATTTGGCGCCAGTGGTGCTCGGTGACGACGGCCGCCGCGGGGTGTCGCTCGAGCAGGTCGCGCAGCCCGTCCAGGAACATCGTCGAGAGGCCGCCGCTCTCCGGCAGGGGCAGGTCGAACGGCACCTGCACGAGGCGGGCGACGTCGGTCGAGTCGGCGGCAGAGCGGTCGAAAACCATCAGGTAGATCACGTTGGGCAGCGCCGCCACCAGCTTCACCAGCCGCGTGAGCTCCGAGCGCCGCTCGGCCGGGATCCGGTCGATGTCGTCGATGACCACCACGAAGCGCATCCGCTGGTGGCGCAGCGTCTCGGCCAGCCGGTCGCGCAGCGCGAGCAGATCGGCGCCGCGCAGGTCACCCGGGGCCGCGCCGCCGGCAAATGCGGGCGCCAGCACCGAGAGAAACCGCGCGCCGAGGTCGGCATCGTCCTCGTAGAGCCATGGATTGAACTCGAGGACCGCGGTCGATGGCGAGTCGGCCAGCTCGGCGCGCACGAAGTTCGCGACCGTGGTCTTGCCGCTCCCCGGGCCGCCGTGGAGGCCCAGCACGAGTCCCTGCGGCGGCGCCAGCGCGATGGAGTTGGCGATGTGGCGCGCAAATCGCACCCGGTCGATCCTGTCGTCCGAGGCGGTGGTGAGTGGCAGATCTGCTGAGAGCGTGCCCGCTCGCGGAAGGGACGGCATGACCGGCGATGATAGCGGTCGCCCCGGCTCCCCCACCGGCCGGGATCAGGCGGTCGCGAAGAACCGCGGGAGGTACTCGCGGTTGGCCTCGATCAGCGCCTCTGCAAGCGGCGCTGCGCGCTCGAACGTGGCCACCAGCGGATTGGCCATGAGCGCCTTCACCGCGGTGTCGCGATCGCCCGTGACGGCGGCCTGCACGGTGAGCCACTCGTAGGCCTTCACCTGCTGCACCAGCCCGAGCATCTCGGGCGGCAGGGGCCGCTGAGGTAGCGGGATCGCGCCGGCGGCCGAGATCGTGCACGGCACCTCCACGACGGCGTTCTCGTCGATGTTCGGGATCGAGCCGGCGTTTCTGACGTTCACGACCTGCACGTCGCCGGCGTCGAGCAGGAGCGATTCGACCAGCATCGCCGATGCCTCCGAGTAGAAGGCACCGCCGCGCTGCTCGAGGAGCTTCGGCTTGATGTCGAGCGCCGGATCGGCGTACATCTCGAGCAGCTCGGCCTCGATCTCCATCACGGCCTGGGCACGCGGCTTCTCGGTGGCCTGCGCGGCCAGCGCCTCTGCCGTGAAGTAGAAGTAATGCAGGTAGTAGCTTGGAATGGAGCGCGTCAGCCGGATGACGGAGCCCGGCAGATCGACCTCCTCGGCGAGCTGGTCGGCGTAGACATCGATGAGCCCCGGCAGCCTGTCCTCGCCGTCCACGAACACGCCCCGCTCCCAGGAGAGGTGGTTCAGGCCGACGTGCTCGAGCTGCACCTGGGCCGGCTCGACCCCCAGCTGCCTGGCCAGCATCCGCTGGAACCCGATGGGGATGTTGCAGAGGCCGATGGCGCGGTGCCCGTGGTCGATCAGCGCCTGGGTGACGAGGCCCGCGGGGTTGGTGAAGTCGAGGAGCCACGCGCCCTCGGCGCCCAGCCGCGCCGTGTCCTCGGCGATATCGAGCAGCACGGGGATGGTGCGAAGCGCCTTGGCAAACCCGCCGGCCCCCGTGGTCTCCTGGCCCAGGCACCCGAACTGCGCCGGGATCGTCTCGTCGCGCAACCGCGCCTGCAGCCCGCCCACGCGGATCTGCACCAGCACGAACGAGGCACCGGTGATGGCCTCCTCGCGGTTGGTGGTGAGCGTGAGCTTGCCGGGAAACTCCAGCTTGGCCATGATCCGCTCGGCCAGTCCGCCGACGATCGCGAGCCTGCCGGCATCGATGTCGTGCAGCACGAGCTCGTCGATGGCAAGCGCCCTGGCCCGCAGCCCGAAGCCCTCGACCAGCTCAGGCGTGTACGTGCTGCCCGCGCCGATAACTGCGATCTTCACTCCCATGGCAAACCAGTGTAACGTACGCGCCATGCAATCGTTAGGAAAGTTTCCTGATAGATTCCTGGCCGAGATCGCCGGGCAGCCCGATGCCATTCTCCGAGCCGCCCGGGCAGCATCCGACCAGCGCGATTCGCTCGCCTCGGTGACCGCCCGGCTCGCCGGCGCAGACGGGATCCTCTTCACCGGCATGGGCTCGTCCAACTTCGCCTGCTACGCACCGGTCACCACCCTCGCTCAGGCAGGGATCGCGACGTCGATGGTGGATTCGGCCGAGCTCCTCCACTTCCGCATGCCGACAATCACCGAGCGGACGCTCGTGATCTGCGTGAGCCAGTCGGGCGAGAGCGCCGAGCCGGTGCGCGTCGTCCAGGCGCTGAGGGAGCGTGAGCGCCCACCCCTCGTGGTGAGCGTGACCAACGGCCTCGCCAACACGCTTGCCGGCTGCGCGGACATCGCGCTCGATACCGCCGCCGGCGAGGAGCACGGGCCCTCCACCATGACCTTCGATGCCACGCTCGTGCTGCTGCGCGAGCTCGCGGTGGCGCTCGGCGCCCCTGCCGGCGACCCGGATGCCTACGCCAGGGCCGCCGAGTCGGTGGCACGGCTGGTCGCCGACGCCGAGGAGCAGGCGACGCGGCTGGGCGAGTGGCTGGACGACCGCGGGGCGCTCGCCATCATGGCGCGCGGTCATGGCCGGCCGGCCGCCGAGATGGGCGCGCTCACCCTCAAGGAGGCCGCTCGCTTCCCGGCTGAGTCCCTGCAAACGGCCCAGTTCAGGCACGGCCCGCTGGAGCTCGCCTCCCCCAGCCTCGGCGCGGTCGTGATCGCTGTCGAGCCGGCGACCGAGGCCATGGATCTGGGGCTTGCGGGCGAGCTGGTGGAGTCGGGAGCCGCGGTGCTCGCCGTGACCCGTGACGGTAGAGGACCGGATGGGGCGACCACTGTCGGCATCGGAGACGTCGGGCCGGGAATGGCGTCGGCGGCCGCGATCGTGCCGCTGCAGCTGCTCTCGTGGCGGCTAGCCAACCTGCGCGGCCTCGAGCCGGGCTCCTACTCGGTGGCGCACAAGGTGACCACGCGTGAGTGACTCCCCGCTGCGCGTCGCCCTGACGATCGACGCCGAGCTGCCCGACAGGCCCGGCAGTAATCCCGACGGATCGCTTCTCGTGGACCTGCTGCGGGTCGAGCACGTGCCCGCCACGTTCTTCGTGCAGGGCCGCTGGGCCACCGCCTACCCCGAGACCGCCCGCCAGATCGCCGGCGACGGCCATCTGGTCGGAAGCCACTCCCATTTCCACGCCAGAATGCCACTCCTCTCCGACGAGGGGATAGCCGCAGACCTCGCAGAGGCCCAGGAGGCGATCACGGAGAGCACCGGAATCGATCCGCGGCCATGGTTTCGGTGCCCGTGGGGCGACGGCCATGACGACCCGCGCGTGCTCGCCGCCCTCTCCGGCGCCGGCTACACCGACCACCACTGGGACATCGACCCCAACGACTGGGATCCCGAGACCACCGAGCGGCTGCTCGTCGATCGAGTGGTCGAGGGCGTGCGCGCCCACGGCGACGGCGCCGTGGTGCTGATGCACGCGTGGCCCGCGGTCACGGTGAGGGCGCTCCCCGCCCTGCTCGACGCGCTGCGCGGGATGGGTGCCACGCCCGTCACCCTCGACGAGGTGGCGGCCTGATGGCGCGCGCGGCCGTCCTCGCAGTGGACGCCGGGGGCACGAAGACCGACATCGCGCTGCTCTCGCGTGGCGGGAAGCTGCTCGCGGGGCTGCGGGTGGGCGCTGCGCCGTTCTCACCCGACGGGCACGCCGGCTCGCTCGTCACGCTGCACGCCGGCATCATGGCCGCGGCACGGGCGGCGGGAATCGACCCCGACGCCGGGCCGGTTGCCGATGTCGGGTCATTCTGCCTGTCCGGCGCCGACCTGCCCGTGGACGACCGGCGGATCATCCCCGCGCTTCGCTCGATCGGCGTCGCCGAGCGGGTGCTGCTTCGAAACGACACGTTCGCGGTGCTGCGGGCTGGTACCGAGAGCGGCTGGGGCGTCGGGGTCGTGTGCGGGACGGGCCTCAACTGCGCCGGGGTTGGCCCCGACGGTCGCACCGTGCGCTTCCCCGCTCTGGGAGCCATCTCAGGGGATGGTTTCGGGGGCGGCGGAGACCTCTCTGTGGGCGCGATCGGCGCGACCATCCGCGCACGCGACGGCCGCGGCCCGCGCACCCAGCTCGAGCGCGTCATCCCCGACCATTTCGGTCTGCGTACCCCGGCTCAGGTGCTCGAGAGGATCCACCTCGGCGAGATCGAGTCACGTCGCGTGATCGAGCTCGCTCCCGTCGTGCTGGCGGTAGCCGACGACGGCGACGAGGTCGCGGGCCGTCTGGTCAGCGGGCTGGCCGACGAGCTCGTGAATATGGCGCGCGCGGCGATCCAGCGGCTGCGGATCGCCCAGCGCGAGTTTGACCTGGTGCTTGGCGGCGGGATCATCCGCAGCGAGAGCGCGCTCTTTCACGGCACGGTCCGGGCCGGCCTCGCCGTGGCCGCGCCCCACGCGCGGATCGTGAAGGTCGATGCCCCGCCGGTGGTGGGTGCCGCGCTGCTCGGGCTGGATCTGATCGACGGGCGCAGCGCGGCGGCGGCCGCTGCGGCGGCCCGGCAGGTGCGCAGGAGTTTGACCGCCGGCAGTCTCACCTGACAAGCTTCGACGCGAGGGAGGGAAACGGAATATGGCACGAATCGTGCTGCAAAATGTGACAAAAGTGTTCGGCGGCGGTGAGACCCTCGCGGTCGACGACGTCTCGATCGAGATCGGCGACGGAGAGTTCATGGTGCTCGTCGGCCCGTCGGGCTGCGGCAAGTCCACGCTCCTTCGGATCGTGGCCGGCCTCGAGGATCTGACCAACGGCGAGGTCGTGATCGGCGACCGCGTCGTGACCGACCTCGCGCCGAAGGACAGGGACATCGCGATGGTCTTCCAGAACTACGCGCTCTATCCCCACATGACCGTGCGAAAGAACCTCGGGATCGGCCTCAAGCTGCGGCGCACGCCGAAGGCCGAGACCGAGCAGAAGGTGACCGAGGTTGCCGAGATTCTCGGCCTGGAGCGGCTGCTGGAGCGAAAGCCCGCACAGCTTTCCGGCGGTCAGCGACAGCGCGTGGCCATCGGCCGGGCGATGGTGCGCGAGCCGCAGGCGTTTCTCATGGATGAGCCGCTCTCCAACCTCGATGCCAAGCTGCGCGTGCAGATGCGCGGCGAGCTGGCGCGCCTGCGTGATCGCCTGCACACCACCACCATCTACGTCACGCACGATCAGGTGGAGGCGATGACGCTCGGCGACCGCGTCGCCGTCATGCGCGACGGCGTGGTGCAGCAGCTCGATACCCCTGCGACGCTCTTTGCGCACCCCGCCAACCAGTTCGTCGCCGCGTTCATCGGCTCGCCCTCCATGAACCTCTTCGAGGCAAAGATCGACGGCCGCGAGGTGGCGTTCGGGAGCTACCGCATCCCCATCGCACGCGATCACGACCTGCGCGACCACGACGGGAAGACCGTGGTGCTCGGCATGCGCCCGTCCGACTTCGAGGACGCCACGGTCTGGAAGGACGATGCGCGCCCGCAGATGGAGGTCGACGTCGACATGACGGAGGATCTCGGCAGCGAGGTCAACCTCATCTTCACGCTCGACGCCCAGCCCGCCGAATCGATCGCCCAGATGGTGGCCGACGACGACTCCGGCGACGAGGGATTCGACCCGCTCGCCCCCACCGACGGCACCGTCTGCACCGCCTGCGTCGACGCCCGCACCGACGCCAAGCCGGGCTCCCGTGCCCGCCTCAGCATCGACCCCGCGAGGCTCCACTACTTCGACCGCGAGAGCGGACTGGCCCTCGTCTGAGCGGCGCTCGGAGGGCCTGATTGAGGCTCTGCGTGGTGTATGCCAATTGGCGGTGCGTGTCGATGCCAATTGGGTTTCGTCACACTTCCGCGCGCTGGATCGGCCGCAGATTCTGCTGGATCTGCCGCCTGTGTTCGCTGCTTATCGCAGTTGAGCGACCTGCGGCCCCTCAGGCGATCCCGGGTACGCCACTTGGCGGTGCGTGTCGATGCCAATTGAATTCTGGCACGGTTCCCGAGAGGCTTGCAGGGCTGCGACCCACCTGGATCGACCGGATCAGACTCGCGATTACTCGATTCGATACCCCTTCGGCGAACTCTGCCTCGGAGCGTGCGCCATTTGGCGGTGAGAGCGCATGCCACTTGGCGTCTGTGACACCTTCGACTCGCGTCGACAACCGGCTTGCTGGACTATTCAGGGTCGTCACCTCGGCTCTTCTCCATCACAATCGCGATACCGCCGCTGTGGCCGACTGGAGATGCCAATTGGCGGTGCGCGTCAATGCCATTTGAAACTCGTGACACATTGATCCTGCTGAACTCGCCTGCGCCGGCATCACACTCCTGGAGCACACCTGCCGATTTCGCGCTACGACCGCACGCCTCGAACCTCACCACGCTCGACCGGCGCCAGTTGGCGGTGCGCGTCAATGCCATTTGGGATCTGTGACACGTCGCCCCCTGCCGAGCTCCTCTGCGAGACCTGCAAGATCACCGCACCAGCCCGCCGTCCCTGCGCTACGACCGCACAGCCCGAACCTCCCCACCCTCAACCGGCGCCACTTGGCGGTGCACGTCAATGCCATTTGGAATCCGTGACCGTCGCCCCTGCCGAACCCTTCTGCGTAGCCCGCAAGATCACGGCGCCAGCCTGCCGTACTTGCGCTACGACCGTACACCTCGAACCTCACCACGCTCGACCGGCGCCACTTGGCGGTACACGTCAATGCCAATTGCCTTCCGTGACACCCGAACACCCCCCACCCCCACTGCCACCCGCCACACCACCCGGCCAGACTTGCCCGCCCCCAGCAGCAACCGCTCTCAATTTCCTTTAAACCCGGAAACCCGCCCTCCAGCGAATCACTCCCAGAGCGCTTGCACCCAGACGACAGCGGGCGCACCTACCACGCCCGAATTGCCGAAACTCCGCTCCGCTACACCGCCGGTGGCGCTAGGACTTCACGACCGGGTCGAAGCGGTATCCGACGCCGTGGTGCGTCTGGATGTAGGTGTGCTGCGCGCTATCGCGGTCGAGCTTCAGCCGCAGCTTCCGCACGCAGACATCCACCGAGCGATCGCGGGCGCGGTACGGCACGCCCCACACCCGCTGCTGCAGCTGATCACGCGTGAGCGCGCGGCCCTGATCGGCCGCCAGCACGTAGAGCAGCCGGAACTCGAGCGCTGTGAGGCCCACATCCTCGCCGGCGAGCTCCGCGCGGTGCAGGTCGGGATCGATCACGAGCCCCGAGACCTCGATGCGCTCGGCGGAGTCAGCCGTGCTCACCCCAAGCCGCGAGCGCCGCAGCGCCGCCTGCACCCGGGCGACCAGCTCGGCCATGCCGAACGGCTTTGCGAGGTAGTCGTCTGCGCCCAGGCCGAGGGCGTGCACCTTGTCCTGCTCGGATCCACGCGCGCTGATGACGATCACCGGCATCTGCGAGCCCTCGGCGCGCAGCTCCTCCGTGATCGCCCAGCCGTCCATGCCCGGCAGCATCAGATCGACGACTGCGGCGTCGGGGCGCTCGAAGCGGAGCTTTCGCATGGCCTTGTCGCCCGTCGCCGCAACCTCTACGGTGAATCCGGCGTGGCGCAGGTGCGTGGCCATGACAGATGCGATGACCGAGTCGTCCTCGGCGATCAGAATGCGTGAAATGCTCATGATCTGCAGTGTGCGCGACGCGGCTGGGGCTCGGGGTATCTCCGTGGTGAGTGACTCGTGAATAAGTGGTGACCGTGACAGAGCTGCGAACCAATCGACTCATCCTTCGCCCCTGGCGCGCCTCCGACCGCCCGCTTTTTGCCGCAATGAACGCGGATCCCGAGGTGATGCGGTACTTCCCCGACCGCATGACGCGCGAGCAGAGCGATGCCCTCGTTGACCGCATCTGCGCGCACATCGACGCCAACGGCTGGGGGCTCTGGGCCGTGGAGGTCGTCGGCGGCGCGCCGTTCATCGGCTTCGTCGGTCTGAGCGCCGCACGGTTCGAGGCGCCGTTCACGCCCGCGGTCGAGGTCGGCTGGCGGCTCACCCCCACCGCCTGGGGCCGCGGCTATGCGACCGAGGCCGCGCGCGCGGCCGTCGCCTACGGGTTCGAAGAGCTCGCGCTGGATGAGATCGTCTCGTTCACCACCGTCGCCAACACGCCCTCACGCCGCGTGATGGAGCGGCTCGGCATGACGCGCGACCCTGCAGACGACTTCGAGCACCCGCGCGTCCCGGAAGGCGATCGCACCCGCCCCCACGTGCTCTACCGGCTCCGGCGCATTGAGTATGCTCCTGCGCCATGAGCGCACCGACCCAGCGAGACATCGACGCGCTGTGGGGCCCGGCCACACCGCAGTTCGCATACCAGATCGCAACCCGGATGTCCGAGATGGTGGCGGATCTCCCCGCCGACGACCCCGTCCGCCAGTACGCCCAGCTACGGCTGGCCGAGCTCGACCAGCTCGGCCACGGCTCGAGCAAGGGCGAGGAGACCGAGCACTAGAACCTCCAGGGCGCCCGCAGCACGTCGCGGGCGACGTATCCCGCCATGCTCGGGTTCTCCTTGAGCCGGCGCACCGCGTACTGGTACCAGGCGGTTCCGTACGGCACGTAGACGCGCATCCGGTGGCCGGCTGCGACCAGCTCCGAGCGCAGCTGCTCGGCCACTCCCAGCAGCATCTGGAACTCATAGCCGCTGGCCGGCAGCTGGTGGCGGTCGATCACGCGGAGCGCCTCGTCCACCAGCTGGCCGTCGTGGGTCGCGATCGCGACGTATGAGCCCGCGGCGACCAGCTCCTCGAGGAGCTCTGCGAAGTTCCGGCGGATGATCTCGGGATCGGTGAACGCGATCGCGCGCGGCTCGATGTAGACGCCCTTGACCAGCCGCACGTTGGGCGTGAGGGCGGCGAGCGCCCGCACATCCGAGAGCGATCGCCGCAGGGCCGATTGCAGCACGATGCCGCAGTTCGCGAGCTCGATCGCGCGCAGCCCCCGGTACATCTCGAGCGTCGCGTCGGTGAGCGTCGAGTCCTCCATGTCGATGCGCACGAAGCTCTCGCTCGTAGCGGCGAAGCGCACCAGCCGCTCGATGTTGGCCGCCGCGAGGTCGCGGTCGAGCCCCAGGCCGAGCGCCGAGAGCTTCACCGAGACGTTCGCGTCCAGTCCCGCGTCGGCGATGGTCTCGATCACCCGCTCGTACTCGACGGTGGTGGCGACGGCCTCACCGGCGGCGGCGACCGACTCGCCGAGCACGTCGATGGTCGCCATCACGCCGGCGGCGTTCAGCTTTCGCACCTCATCCACCGCCTGATCCAGCCGCTCGCCCGCGATGTAGCGCCCGGCGATGCGGCGGACGACCGGGCGGGGCACTGCCGGCAGCGTTGTTGCGATGGCGCGATCAACGATCCGCACGAGCGAAGCCTAACGGTCAGGCCAGAGGTGCTCTGTAGTGCTCGAGCACGTCCTCCACGAGCGCATCCACCGCACCGGTCGTCGCGGTCATCGCCTGCGCGAGCCCGGCGGGGTCGCCCGAGCGCGCAGCCAGCGCCATCGCCTGCCACGCGGCAGCCGCCGGCTCCTGCAGCGCCGGGTCCGTGGCGGCGCGCGCGGCGAGCTGCTCGGCGTGGTGCTCGAACACGTGGAAGCTCTCCCCCATGCCCACCGCGGCCTGCGCGAGGCGATCGAGATAGGCGGGGCTCGCTGCGCGCGGGCCGGCCGCGGTGGCGGCGGTGGCTGAGGCAGCGAGCGCGACCGCGGCTGCGGCGGCAGCGGCGTCGGCATCGACCGGCTTCAGCTGCTCGGCGACATCACCGAACGCGAGCTGCAGATCCTCGGCTGCAGTGGCGGCGGAGACCTCCTCGGCCCGCTCCGAGAGCGCGATCACCGTCACGGCGTCGCCAATCTCCCGCCTGTCGGTGACCGCCTCGCCCGCATCGTCGAAGAGCACGTAGGAGATGTCCTCGTCGCGCTCGAACGCCGCAAGGTAGACGACGCGGCTCGGGTCGGGAGCGGCCGGGATGACCGCCGAGAGCTGCTCTCCCTCGCCCGCCATGCCGGTCGCGACCGCGATGGCGCGGTCCAGATCGAGCTCCTGGGTCACGCCGCCGGGCTCCCCTCGGGCGGTGCCACCGCGAGCCGCAGCTCGAGCATGATGAGGATGGCGGCGGCCGCCAGCGCAAGCGCGAGCGGCGCGGCCAGGAGCGCCGCCGCCCCAAGCGCCGCTCCGATGCCGCAGAAGATGATGGCAAGCTCGTTTCGGGTCACCGACTCGACGTCGGCCGGATCGCAGCGCAGATGTGCCAGGAGCCCCAGCCCGTAGCCGGCCACCAGCGGCACCAGCCGCGGCTGCGACACCGAGGCCGCCATCGCTGCCACCAGGCCGGCGATGCACCATCCAATTGCGTAGTGGCGGCCGCGCGCGAGGCCGAGCCACACGATGGTGGTGACCTTCCGCGGCTTGGCGGCGCTGTCGGCTGCGAAATCCAGGTAGTGGTGCACCATGAGCATCGACACCGTATACGCCGCCACGGCGATCGCGGCCAGCCAGGTCGAGACGCCCACGCCGGGGCCCTGCAGCACTGCCGCGCCGATCACGCACGCTCCCATGCACGTGAACGCGATCGCCTCGCCCGCGAACGGGCGGTAGGCGGCGCGCACCGGCGGCATCGTGTAGGTGACCGCCCCTGCCACGCCCACCAGCCCGAACGGCAGCATCACGAGGCCGCGCGAGGCGACCATCACGAGTCCGAGCACCACGGTGGCGGCAAACGCGGCGAGGAACACCACGCGAAGCGCCCGCTGCGAGAGCAGCCCGTTCACGATCACCTTGCTGCCGCCCGAGAGCATCCGCGGCGAGGGGTCGCGGTCGGTGCCCGAGCGCCAGTCCTCGATCTCGTTCACCGTGTGGGCCAGGAGCCCCTGGATCAGCACCCCGAGCGCCACTGCGCCCAGGTAGTACCAGCCGTCGAGGCTGCCGCTTCGGTCCGCGCCGAGCCCCGTTCCCAGCGTCAAGGCGGAGAAGCTCCACAAGAGCACCGGGATCACCCGCACCTCCAGCCAAAGCCCGCGCAGCGTGCTCCCCATGGGGCGAGGGTATCAGCCCGTCCCGCCGCGCACCGTGTCGCCGGATCCGTCCGACCCCGCTCATAGAATTTCGAGATGCCATCCACTGAAGTCGTTGACGCACCGAAAGACCGCGCAGCCGACGTCGAAGCATGGCGGCTGCACGTGCTCCTGCAGGCCGGCTATCCGCTCCGGCTGGCCGAGCGGCTCGCCAAGAGCAGGGCCGATCTGCACACCGCAGTCGACATCCTCGACCGTGGCTGCACGCCGCACACCGCGGCGCGCATTCTGGTCTGAGCCGCGGTCGATACCATGACCCGGTGAGCGCGACACCCCGACCCACCCCCACGACCTACGGCGACCGCGACGTCTACACCGTCGCAGGGTTCAACCTCGGCATCCACGGCTACATCAAGCGCCTGCCGGCCGTCTGGATCGAGGGTGAGATCGCCGAGCTGAAGCGAAACCCCAACTGGGGCTTCGTCTACCTCGTCCTGAAGGACCCCGAGGACGGGGCGATGCTGAGCGCCTCGATGGCGCGCCGCCGGTTCGATGCGCTGGCGGTGAAGCCGGCCGTGGGCGAGCGGGTGCACGTGCTTGGCCGTGCCGAGTTCATGCAGAAGAAGGGCGAGCTGCGGCTGACCGTGATCGACCTGCAGCAGGTCGGGCTCGGCATGCTGCTGCGCCAGATCGAGGAGCTTCGCCAGAAGCTCGCCGCCGAGGGCCTCTTCGCGGCCGAGCGCAAGCGCCCGCTGCCGCGCATCCCGGGCATGATCGGGCTCATCTGCGGCTCCGACGCCGCGGCCAAGCGCGACGTGGTGAACACCGCGACGGTGCGCCATCCCCCGGCCAGCTTCCGCATCACCGAGACCGTCGTGCAGGGAGCCGGCGCGGCGGTGCGCATCGCGACCGCCCTCGCCGAGTTCGACGCCGATCCCCAGATCGACGTGATCGTGCTCGCCCGCGGCGGCGGATCCGTCGAAGACCTCTTGCCGTTCTCGAGCGAGCAGGTGTGCCGGGCGGTCGCCGCCTGCCGCACGCCGGTCGTCTCGGCCATCGGCCACGAGCAGGATCACAGCCTGGTCGATCTGGTCGCCGACGTCCGGGCGGGCACGCCGAGCCTCGCCGGCAGCCTGATCGTGCCCGATCATGCCGCCGAGACCGCCGGCCTGCACGCGCTCCTCGCCCGCGCGACGCGCGCCCTGGAGGGCGGCTGCGAGCGAAACCGAAAGCTCCTCGAGCTGCTGTCGCTGCGTCCGGCATTTGCCGACCCGCAGTCGTGGATCACCACCCGCCGCCAGATGCTCGACCAGCACGCAGAGCTCATCCGGCGCGGCGCGGCCGACCGCATCGCCCGCGAGACAACAGGTCTCAGCCATGCGCGCGACCGCCTGAGGCTGCTCGGCCCCGCCGCCACGCTCGAGCGCGGCTATGCCGTGGTGCAGGATCAGTCCGGAGCAGTCGTGAGCGACTCGTCGCAGGTCTCCCTGGATACACCGCTGGCGGTGCGCCTCTCGCGCGGCCGGCTGACAGCGACGGTAACGGAGGTCGATCCGTGAGCGACGAGCTCAGCTTCGAGGAGGCCCGGGCAGAGCTCGAGGCCATCGTCACCAGGCTCGAGGACGGCCGGACGTCTCTCGACGACGCGCTTCGACTGTGGGAGCGCGGCGAGCTGCTGCACGCCCTCTGCCAGGCAAAGCTCGACCAGGCCGAGACGCGCGTGGCCGAGCTGGTCGCCCGGATGGGCTCCCAGCCGCCACGGCACGAATAAAAGAGGCCTCCCGCCCTCCCCCAGCTCGAGGGCGCTGGCCCATTCCGGGCCGGGGGTTGTCTGCGGGCTTCTCGCACGGGCCACCGTAGCCGCCGGGCCGGACGTCGCGGCAGGAGCCGGCGCCGAAGCGCCGAACTGAGGGTGTTCGTGCTTGCATGCAGGAACACCCGGGCGGCCGCGATTGCAACCGTGACGCTGGCGCTCTCAGCAACCGTGGCGCAGGGCGCCACCTACACCGTGCGCTACGGCGACACCCTGTCGGGCATCGCAGCGGCGCACCACATCGGGCTGGTGCGCCTCGCGCGCATGAACCACATGAATCCCTACGGCGTGCTCGTAACGGGCAAGCGGCTGTGGGTGCCGGGCGCGACGCACCACCACCACGCCGCGCACCATCATCCACGCACCACCGTCACCGCCACCACCCGAAGCGCGCACGCACCAATCGGCGGCCACCGCATCTGCGCGCGGGGATCCACACCGTGCGGCGCGGCGAGTCGCTCTCGTCGATCGCGCACCGCTACCACTCGAGCGTGCGGATCCTGGCCCGCGTGAACCACCGTTCGGCGAGCCAGGTGCTCCTCACCGGCACCCGGCTCTGGATTCCCCTGCCCCACCGCGTGCACCACCATCACGCGGCGAGGCACGTCCGCCACCACCATCACCGCCGGCGAACGACCTCGTGGATCGTTCGCTCCAACCCGTGGGTCGTGAGCCGCATCGACTACTGGGCGCGGCGCTACTCCATCGATCGCCACCTCATGCGGGCCGTCGGCTGGCAGGAGTCGGGCTACAACCCGGCCGCGGTCTCGAACGTCGGGGCGCGCGGCATCATGCAGGTCATGCCGGGCACGTGGGCCTACACCGAGGCGCACTACATCGGCCACCGGGTGCCCCACACCGCCGACGGCGGCATCCACGTGGGCATCGCCTACTTCCGCTCGCTGCTTCGCATCTTCCACGGGAACGAGCGGCTCTCCGTCGCGGCCTACTACCAGGGGCCCGGCGCCGTGGAGTCGTCGGGGATCTACGCCGGCAGCGAGTTCTACGTCAGAGACGTGCTGGGGCTGAGCCGGATCCTGTGACCGCGGCGCGCGCATCGGCTGCGCGCGTCACCGAGGCCCACGCTGCCTCGCACAGGGCGAACACCTCGGGATCTGCGACCAGGTGGTAGCAGTGGAGCCCCTCCTTGCGGCGCTGCAGGAGCCCGGCGTCGGAGAGCATCGAGAGGTGCTTGGAGACGTTCGCCTGCGTGCAGCCCAGCTCCTGGGCCAGATCGCTCACGCAGCGCTCGCGCTCGGAGACCAGCCAGAGCAGCCTGAGGCGGGTCGGCTCCGACAGGAGCCGGAAACGCTCTGCGAGGGCGTCGAGGCCCTGCTCTGAAGGTTGCTGCAGCATTTGCACGAGTGTAGCGCATGTGCAAGTATATAACTACACAGTTGAACAGATCCACTCCGAAGGAGCACGATGTCTGCCCCGATCGATATCACCGAAGCAAACTACGAGGACGAGGTCGCCAAGTCCTCGAGCCCCGTCCTGATCGACCTCTGGGCCGCCTGGTGCGGTCCGTGCCGCCTCGTGGCGCCGATCGTCGACGAGATCGCCTCTGACTATGAGGGCCGGATCAAGGTCGGCAAGGTTGACGTTGACGCAGAGCCCGGGCTCGCCATGAAGTTCAACGCGCTCAGCATCCCCACCATCGTCCTTGTCAAGGACGGCCAGGTGGTCGCCCAGGCCGTTGGCGCACGCCCGAAGGCACAGCTGGTGGAGGCGCTCGAGCTCGAGCAGCACGCCGGCGCAGTCGCCTGATCTCCTAGGCGGGCCGCGAGATACCTCAAACCGGGGAGCCACGCTCCCCGGTTTTGGCCTGGTCCGGCCGGAAAGCTGGGCGATGACAGGTACAGCGGGCCGGGAACCAGCCGCCGGTGACCGGCCCGCATTTCACTCCCTGACCGAGCGTCAGGCGGTCACAGCGGCAAGGACAGCGTCAACCGCGTCCACGTCGGCCGGAATATCGACCGTCGTCAGCTCCGGAGCCACCGCGTCGATGGTCTTGAGCCCGTCGCCCGTGATGTAGGCAACCACGGTCTCGCCGCTTCCGATGACGCCGCGCTCGGCCAGATCCTTCAGCACCGCGACGGTGACGCCGCCGGCGGTCTCGGTGAAGATGCCGGTGGTTGACGCGAGCAGGCGGATGCCCGCCACGATCTCGGGATCGTCGGCCGCCTCGATGCTGCCACCCGTGCGCCGCGCGATGTCGAGCGCATAGACGCCGTCTGCCGGATTGCCGATGGCAAGCGACTTGGCGATGCCGGTCGGCCGCACCGGGATGACGTCGTTGCTGCCCGTCCCGAACGCGGTGGCCACCGGCGAGCAGCCAAGGCCCTGCGCGCCATGCATGATGGGCGCAGCGCCCGGCTCGATCAGCCCGGCCCGCCGGCCCTGCTCGAAGCCGGCCAGAATCTTGGTGTAGAGCGATCCCGAGGCGATCGGCGCGACGACCCGGTCGGGCGCGCGCCAGCCCAGCTGCTCGGCGGTCTCGAGCGCGATCGTCTTTGACCCCTCGGCGTAGTAGGCGCGCATGTTGACGTTCACGAACGCCCACGGCCGCTCGTAGGCGAGCTCCGAGCAGAGACGGTTCACGTCGTCGTAGGAGCCGTCAACGGCAAACACCGTGGCTCCGTAGGCTGCGGCCGCGACGATCTTCTCGCGCTCCAGGTCGTTCGGCACGAAGATGTACGCGGGCAGGCCGAGTGCGGCTGCGGCTGCGGCGGTGGCGCCGGCAAGGTTGCCCGTGGAGGCGCAGGCGATGGCCTCGAACCCCAGTTCGACCGCCTTGGCGGCGGCGATGGCCACGACCCTGTCCTTGAAGGAGTGCGTCGGGTTGGACGTCTCGGTCTTGATGTAGAGCTCGCAGTCGAGCCCCAGCTCACGTGCGAGCAGGTCGGCCTTGATGAGCGGCGAGAGCCCCACCGGCAGTCCCACCGGCGGCGGTGCCACGGGCAGGAAGTCGGCGTAGCGCCAAAGGGTGCGCGGCCCCTGCTCGATGCGCTCGCGGGGAATCTGCTCGTCGAGGTCGGTGAACCCCACCTCGAGCGGGCCGAAACATGCCGAGCACGCGAACAGCGCCTCGAGCGGGTAGGTTGCTCCGCAACCCTTGCATACCAGGTGGGTGGCTCTCATGCTGATCCCCTTGTTGACTACTTCACATCGTTCGGAGCCCGAAGACACCGCCGGATTTGGCACCTCTCCCGTCCTTGCAGACGAGATGGTTGCCGAGGCTTCACAGGGCCGTTCCCTCCGCCTCTCTTGATGCGTACCTGCCGGGGATCAACCCGGCCGCACGACAACTAGCTCCCTCATGGTAGTCAAGAGCACCGCGTTTCGTCAAAGGACGAGGCGACTCAGGCGACCGCCTCGGCCTTGCGCTCACGGCCGACCGGCACGCCGGCAAGCCCTGCCAGCCGCACGTCGGTCTGCTGCAGTGACCAGTCCGAGAAGGTGTCGTCCACCCCGCGCTCGTCCGCATAGGCCCGCACGATCCGCTCGACGGCGTACTTCATGTCGTCGGCCGGCATCGCCTTGTTCGAGACCCTGCGGCCGAAGCCGGCGTCGGGCCCGAGGTGGCCGCCGATGTGCAGGATGAAGCCCTGCGTTTTGGTGCCGTCCTCGAGCTTCGCGATGCCGCCCTGCAGCCCGATGTCCGCGATCTGGTACTGGGCGCACGCGTTGGGGCACCCGTTCAGGTTGATGCGAAGCGAACCCGCCACGTCGCCCACGCGGCGCTCTCAGGTGATCGATGAGCTCGGCGGCGCGGTCCTTGGTCTCGACGATCGCGAGCTTGCAGAACTGCATGCCGGTGCACGAGATGATCCCGCGGCGAAACGTCGATGCCTCGGTCGGCAGGCCGAGGTCGGCCAGCGATGCAGCGGCCTCCTCCACCTGGGCGTCGGGTACGTCGAGCACGATCAGGTTCTGGCGGTTGGTGCAGCGGATCTCGCCCGAGCCGAACCGGTCGGCGATGTCTGCGACACCGATCATCTGATCGGCCGTGAACCGGCCCCGCAGCGTGGTCGCACCGATGTAGTAGAGGCCGGGCTGGCCCTGCGGGTGCACGCCGAGGTGGTCGCGGTGCGGATCGATGGGCGCCGGCGGCTCGACCGACCGCGACAGCGGATGGCCGATCTTGGCCTCGACCTCGTCGCGCAGCCGCTCCGGGCCCCACTCGTCCACGAGGAACTTGATGCGCGCGCGGGTGCGCTTGGTGCGCTTTCCCTCGTCGCGGTAGATCTCGGTGATGACCGCGCAGATCTCGGCGGCGTCCTCGGGCTTCACGAAGACGTCGAGCCGGCGGCCGATGTGCGCCGAGGCGCCGAGGCCGCCGCCGACCCACACGTCGTAGCCGATCTCGCCGTCCTTGTCGACGGCGACGAGCGCGAGGTCGTTGATCTCGTGCTGCGCGCAGCCGTGGAGGCAGCCCGACACCGACACCTTGAACTTGCGCGGCAGGTTCGAGAAGCGGCGATCGCCGACGAACGTGCGCTCGAGGTCGTCGATCACCGGCCGCGAGTCGAGCAGCTCGTGCCCGTCCACGCCGGCCAGCGGGCACCCGACGATGTTCCGCCACACGTCACCGCAGGCCTGCGTGAACGAGAGGCCGGCGGCATTCAGCTCGTCGAGCACCACCGGGATGTCCTCGATCGGCAGCCAGTGCAGCTGGATGTTCTGGCGCGTGGTGATGTCGCCCATGCTGCGGCCGTAGCGCTCCGAGAGCTTGCCGATGGTGCGCAGCTGGTCGGAGCTGACGCGGCCGCCGGGGAACTTGACCCGCAGCATGAAGTTGCCGTCGGTGTCCTCGGACGGGCCCGGGTCGTTCGAGGCGGCGGACTCCTCCGCGCGCTGGGTGTAGACGCCGTACCAGCGAAAGAGCGCCAGGTCATCGGGCTCGATCGCATCGAAGCCGAGCTCGGCGTAGCGGTAGATGTCGGCGAGCACGTCGAGCCCGTTCTTGCGGCTCTTGATGTGCTCGATTTCGGGAAGCTTCACAGGAGTCGTGGACAACGTCGATCCTCCAGAGGAAATATCAGAAGTGAACTGGGATCGAACCCTACCGACTTTGGATCCAAACTGCAAAAGTCAGGATACAAGTGTGTGGGTGTAGCCACTGAGCCCCTGGTAGCATCGGAGAAATGGCCCGAACCCAGCCCATCAGCCTCAGCCGCGCCGACGATCTGGCCCGCGCGCTCCAGGTCGAGATCATGACCGGCGAGATCCCGATGGGCACCCGCCTGCGCCAGGAAGACCTGGCCGCGCGGTTCGGCGTGAGCCGCACTCCCATCCGCGAGGCGCTGCGCCAGCTGCAGGCGATCGGCCTGGTCGAGCAGCTCGGGCACCGCGGTGCGCTCGTGCGCGGATTCACGCCCTCGGAGTGCCGAAACATCTTCCTGGTGCGCGCCGAGCTGGAGGGCCTCGCCGCCGAGCGGGCAGCCGGCCGCCTCACCGGCTATGACAACGCCGACCTCGAGACCGCCCAGTCGCTCCTGCGCGCCGGATACGAGCGCCACCAGGCTTCGCCCCACATGGACGACGCCGAGCGCGCGATCATCCAGGAGCAGTGGTCGCAGGCCAACGAGCTCTTCCACAACGTGATCCTCGCCGCCGCCAACTGCCCCCCGCTCCGCGAGACCGTGCAGTCGCTGGCCAACCGCGTGCCGCGATCACTCGCGTGGCACACCTTCGGCGACGACCCGGGCATCATCGTGCGGTCGATCGACGACCACGACCGCATCGTGCGGCTCATGAACGCTCCCGAGCCGCGACAGGCGCGGAAGCGGCTCCAGGCCCACGTGATCGACACCGGCGACACGCTGGCGCGCTGGCTCGAGCGTCACTCCCGCTAGCGCTGTACGAGCGCTACGGGCGGGCGTACGCGATGGGGCCCATGTAGTCCATGTTCTCGAACTGGACGACCGTGCCCGTGTGCGGCGCGTGGATGACGGTGTTGCCGCCGACGTAGATGCCGACGTGGCCGAAGCCGTAGAAGAAGACGAGGTCGCCAGGCTGCAGCTGGCTCCGCGAGATGTGCGGCAGCGAGGCGTACTGCGCGGCCGCGTTGTGCGGAAGCGAGATGCCGAGCTGCGCGTAGACGTACATCACGAGGCCGGAGCAGTCGAAGCCGGACGGGCTCGCCCCGCCGTAGACGTACGGCACTCCGAGGTAGGACTCGGCGATGGAGACGGCCTGGCCGCCCACCGAGTTGCCCGGCGCGGAGCCGTTGAACCCGCTGCCACCGCCGCTGCTGGATCCGCCGCCACCCGTCGAGGTGGTAGTGGTGGTCGTCTGCGTGGACGTTGCCGTCGCGGCGGCCTGCTGCTGGGCTGCGACAGCCCGGGCGGCGGCTGCTGCGCGGGCGGCCTGCTGCTGCTGGATGGCGTGACGCACCTGGGCATTCAGGTTGGCGGTGTACGCCTGCGCCGAATGGAGGCTCGCGATGGCCGAATCTTTCGCCTGCTGCGACGCGGCGTCCTGGGACGCGAGGTCGGCAGTCTGCTTCTGGAGCGTCGCCTTCTGGGTGGCGATCTGCTTCTTGTAGGTCGTGACCTGGCCGAGCAGCTTGGTGTTGTCGACGTTGGCACGGTCGTAGAGCTGCACCTGGTCAACGAGATCGCTCACCGACTTGGCCGCCAGCATGTAGGCCACCGGGTCGGGGTCGCCGGCCTTGTAGGAGCGCGTGAGGCTCGCAGCCAGCTGGGCCTGGGAGGCCTTGAGGTTCTGCCTGGCGATCTTCAGGGCCGCCAGCGTCGCCTGGTACCTGGCCTTCGTGTTCAGGTACTTGGTGTGAACCGCGTCGTAGGCCTGCACCTTCTGCTCGGACACGGCGTAGAGCGCATTGGCATGCGCCTCGGCCGCCGCTGCCTGGGCCTTGAGGCTGGAAACGGTGTCGGCCGAAGCCGTCGCTGCCGTGACGGCAAGAACGATGGTCATCGACAGCATGAGGGCTACCCATGCCGCTCGGGTCGTGCGCAGCATCTGGTGCCGACGCATTTGGCCTCGGGCGAACATGGGGTGTGACGCTACCAAACCCATCCGACGGTGTGCGCCATAACGGACAGGTAGTTACTAAATGTTTACAAGCTCGTCAGCTTGCCGCAGCGGCCGTGAGCGACTCCTCGAGGATGTCCAATCCCCGGCCCAGATCCGCCTCGGAGGCATTAATCGGGCACCAGGATCCGAAGCACGTTGTCGAGAATGCCGGTCTTCAGCAAGATGAGCCCGCGGTCGAGCGCACCCGCGACAGCTGCCGTCGTGATGGCCGCTGCCGGCGCCTTGGTGGCCTTGTCCTCGACCAGCTCGATGGCCGCCATGGGGCCGATTCCGCGCACCTCGCCGATGCAGTCGATGCGCTCCGCCATCTCGTTCAGGCGCCGCTGGATGGTGATCCCGTGGTCGGTCGCGGCCTGCAGGAACGCCGGGTCGGCGATCGCCTTGATGCTCTCGACCGCCGCGGCGCAGGACACAGGGTTGCCGCCGTAGGTGGATCCCAGGCCGCCCGCATGCACCTTGTCGATGACGTCGGCCCGCCCGACGACGCCCGCGAGGGGCATGCCGGAGGCCAGCGACTTGCCGACCGTGATGAGGTCGGGCACCACGCCGGAGTGCTCGATGGCCCAGAGCTTGCCGGTGCGGCCCATTCCGGACTGCACCTCGTCGTCGATGAAGAGGATGCCGTGCTCCTCGCACCGCGCCTTCAGGCCGCGCAGAAACTCGGGCGGCATCACCGTGAACCCGCCCTCACCCTGCACCGGCTCGATGATCATGCACGCGACCGACTGCGGATCGACGGTGGCCTTGAACATCCAGTCGAGGCCTGCCAGCGCGTCCTCCGTGGAGATGTCGCGATACGGGTACGGCGCCGGGGCCTTGTACACCTCGGGCGCGTAGGGGCCCATGCCGCGCTTGTAGACGAGCTTCGACGTGAGCGTCATCGTCAGGAGCGTGCGGCCGTGGAACCCGCGGTCGAACGTGATCACCGCGTCGCGGCCCGTGGTGTAGCGGGCGATCTTGACCGCGTTCTCCACCGCCTCGGCGCCGGAGTTGACCAGGAGCGCCTTCTTCTCGTGGCTGCCGGGAGTGTTCTCGACCAGCAGCTGGCAGACGTCGATGTACGGCGCGTAGCCGGCGACCGGGAAGCACGAGTGCAGCAGCGCGTCGGCCTGCTCCTTGATGGCTGCGACCACGGCGTCGGGCGTGTGGCCCAGGTTGAGCACGCCGATCCCGCCGGCGAAGTCCAGATACTCCTTGCCGTCAACATCCACGAGGCGGGTGCCGTGCGCGCTCTGCGCGAAGATCGGCTGCACCGAGACGCCCTTTGCAACGTACTTGTCACGCTGCTCGCGAAGCGCCTGTGTGCGTGAACCTGAGACGGAAACGGCCATTTCGATACCCCCGGATGCTGTCAGTAGGAATGCGCCGTCGAGTATAAGCGATCACGCGATATGTGCCCTGCATTGCTGGTAGCATTGGCCAGTCTGTCCAATACCGCCCCCGGCGTCACACCCGAAAGGATCGGCCCGCATGTCCTCAGATCACGCGCAGCTTCAGGAGACGGCCAAGCGCCATCTGATGATGCACTTCACCCGCCAGAGCTCCTACCAGACCGAGGAGATCCCGGTCATCAGCCACGGCGAGGGGTGCTGGCTCTACGACACCAACGGGAAGAAGTACTTCGACGGGCTCTCCGGGCTCTTCTGCACGCAGATCGGCTACAGCCACGGCGCCGAGCTGGGCGAGGCGGCCGCGAAGCAGATGGCTGAGCTGCCGTTCTACACCAACTGGAACTACGCCCACCCGCGCGCGATCGAGCTGGCCGGCAAGGTCGCCGAGATCGCACCGGGCGACCTGAACCGCACCTTCTTCGTCTCCGGCGGCTCCGAGGCCAACGAGGCCATCATCAAGCTCGTCAAGCAGTACCACCAGCTGCACGGCGCGCGGAACCGGTTCAAGATGATCGCGCGGCGCATCGCCTACCACGGCACCACCTACGGCGCGCTCTCGCTGACGGGCATCTCGTCGCTGAAGACGCCGTTCGAGCCGCTGATGCCGGGCGTCTACCACGTTTCCAACACCAACTCCTACCGCCGCCCCGTCGGCGAGTCCGAGGAGGAGTTCACCGCGTTCCTGCTCGACGAGCTGCGCGAGGTGATCGAGCAGGAGGATCCCGAGACGGTCGCAGCGGTCTTCATGGAGCCGGTGCAGAACGCCGGCGGCACCTTCACCCCGCCCGCCGGGTACTTCCAGGGCGTGCGTGAGATCTGCTCGCAGTACGGCATCCTGCTGGTCGCCGACGAGGTCATCACCGGCTTCGGCCGGCTCGGCCACTGGTTCGCGTCGGAGCGCTACGACATCCGGCCCGACATCGTCACCTTCGCCAAGGGCATCGGCTCGGCCCACGTCCCGCTGGGCGGCGTGATCATGACCGACCAGGTCGCCGAGCCGTTCCTGGAGGGCCACAACATGTTCCTCCACGGCATCACCTACGGCGGCCACCCGGTGGCTGCAGCGGTCGCCCTCAAGAACCTCGAGGTGATGGAGCGCGAGCGCGTGCTCGAGAACGTCCAGGCGAACGAGCCGTACTTCCGCTCGCTGCTGGAGGATCTCGGCACCAAGCCGATCGTCGGCGATGTGCGCGGCGCGGGCTACTTCATGTCGCTCGAGCTGGTGAAGGACAAGGACACCACCGAGACGTTCTCCGACGCCGAGGCCGAGCACCTGCTGCGCGGCTTCCTGTCCGGGCGCCTCTTCGAGTCGGGGCTCATCTGCCGCGCAGACGACCGCGGCGATCCGGTGATCCAGCTCTCCCCGCCGCTCGTCGCGACCCGCACAGACCTCGACTACATCCACGGGGTGCTCGACAAGGTGCTGGACGAGGCCTGGAACGAGATGTCGAAGTCGCGCAGCCGCGAGACCATCGCGACCTGATCGCACCGCGATGCTGACAGTCGCAGACATCCTCGCGCTCGAGCAGCTCGAGCTGACCCTGGTGGCCGGTGCCGGCAACGTGTCGGTGCCGGTCCGCTGGGTGCACAGCTCCGAGCTGGCCGACCCCACTCCGTGGCTTCGCGGCGGCGAGCTCCTGCTCACCACCGGCCAGCCGCTGGAGAGCGATCCCGCCGCCTACGTCGAGCTGCTGGCGGGCCGCGGCCTCGCAGGCCTCGGCCTGGGGCTCGGGTTCGGGTTCGAGGAGCTGCCCGGGGCGGCTCGCACCGCTGCCGACCGGCTCGGGTTCCCCATCTTCACCATCCCCTACCGCGTGCCCTTCATCGCGCTCACCGAGGCGGTGTACACGGGCCTCTCCAACCAGCGCGTGGCCGAGACCGAGCGGCGCCTGGCGGGCGATCTGGTTGACGCCATCGTCACGGGCGACATCAGCGCGCGCGAGCTTCGCCGCCGCACGCGGGCGTTCGGGCTGAAAGGCACGCTGCCGCTCACCTTCGTGATGCTCCGGGCCCAGGGAGACGGCGCCGCAGCGCTTACGCGCGTTGCCGACGCCGCGGCCGGCTCCGGGCCCACCAGCGTGCGCGACGGCATCGTCGCGGTGCTGATCGAGGCCGAGGACGACGAGGTGGCCGAGGCGCGGGCCGGCGAGCTGCTCGAGTCGAGCGCCGCCGCAGCCGCCGGCGTCGGCCGGGTGCGCGAGGACGCCGCCCAGCTGCCGCGCTGCTACGACGAGGCGCTCTATGCCCTGGATACGCACATGTCCGGCGAGCAGCCGGCGGTGGCGACGTTCCGCGAGCTCGGGTCGATGCAGCTCCTCCTGTCGCTGCAAGACGAGCGGGCAATCGAGCTCTACTGCGACGCAGTGCTCGGCCCGCTCATCACCCACGACACCGTGCACGGCTCGGCGCTCATCGAGACCCTCCGGGCCTACATCGAGGCCAACGGCCGGTGGGCGGAGGCGGCCACCGCGATGGACGTCCACCGCCACACCCTGCGCTACCGGGTGCGCAAGATCGAGCAGCTCACGGGGCGCGACCTCTCGGACGCGCGCGACCGGCTGGAGCTCTGGCTGGCGCTCCGCGCGGCGCAGCTGAGCGGCGGCGACCGCCGGCTCGAGCCCGTCTCTAGCCCAGCTTGAACGCGAAGGGATCGACCGGCGGACGGTCGATCTCGGCATCCACCGGCTTGCCGGCGTAGTGGCTCTTGATGCCGCCGATCCAGGTGTGACAGCGGTCGGTGAGTCGATGGTCGGCGGTCTGCATCCGCCCGCGCGTGACCAGCACGCCCAGATCCGCGCCCTTGTAGCGGTAGTCGCCGGGCGCCGCGACGCGGAGGTAGAACGCCTCGGACTCGTCAATGATCGAGTGCCAGTCGTGCGCCCAGCGGCGAAAGCGGAACTGGCCGTTGTCGTCGAGGTGCCAGATGCCGGTGCGCGGCGCGCGCGTGAGCAGCTCCACCCGGTCGTCCGTCTCCTTGATGATGAGCTGGCTCCACTCGTCGTCTGCCGCGAGACGTGACCACCGGTCGTTGATCTCGTCCACGTCGATGAAGTAGTCCACGTCGAGGTACTCGAGCAGGTGGAACAGGAAGAGCGGCATGTCGGCGTAGGCCGCGAGCGTCACGTGGGTGATCGGCGAGAGCCCTGAGACGCGCGGGTTGAGCTCGCCGAGATAGAGCTCTCCGGTATCGACGTCGAGCAGGTAGTCCACCTCGAAGAAGCCCTTGTAGCCTTCCTTCGCGAGCTCGGCGCCGAGCCGCTGCGTCATCTTCGAGGCCTTCTTGCGCTGCTTCTTCGAGAGCACGTCGGGAAAGATGTCGTTCCCGCACCAGCCGCCGGCATACGGCGTGAGCTCGGGATAGCCCACGAGCGAGGCGACGTAGGGCCCGACGAGCGTGCCGTGCCGGGTGATGACCGCCTCGACGCACACCTCCAGCGGGCGGATGCGCTTCATCACCTTCAGCTGCTGGCCGGCCATCGCCTTGGAGTGCCTGTCCCAGTCGGCCGCGGAGTTGATGAAGTACGTGGTGCGGCCCGAGTCGCCGTAGGGTGTCTGCACCACCAGCTGCTCCCCGAGCCCGGCCTCGTCGGCCAGCGTGCGCAGCTCGGCATAGCTCTCGGCCTTCCCCAGCACGTTCGGCACGCTGGGCACGCGGGCGCGGTTTCCGATCTTGGTGGTGACGATCTTCGAGTCGAGCCGGCCGCGGAGCTTCGCGGTGGGATGAATCACCTCGAGACCCGCCTCGGCGGCGAGCCGCTCGGTCTCCTCGTCGAACATCACGAAGCACGCCTTGCCGTCGGGTCCGTGACTTTTGACGAAGTCGATGACCTGCTTGTGACCGAGGAGGTAGTTACAGATCTCCTCCATGGAGGTGAACTCGCGCGCGTCACGCTCGCCGGGGACGAACACCCGGGGGTGTCCGCCCTCGTACGAGTCGAAGTACGTGACGTAGTAGAGGTTCTGCACCCAGCGGTCGAGCCCCATGAGGTTGAACGCCGTCGGCGAGATGAAGTAGACCGGGGTCTGGTTGGTCCGCAGGAACGCGCGGATCTCCGAGATCCCGTTCAGCTGCGGACGTCCAGCCTTCTTCGTCTTCCCCATCGGTCTGCTCGCCGCCGCGGTTGCGCGCCGGCTAGCCGAGCAGGTTCTTGAGGCCGTCGAGGCGCGAGCGCAGCTCGGCGACCTCGGCGTTCTGTGCCTTCACTGCCGCGGTGAGCGCCTCGACGCTCGCAAGCACCTGTGCTGCGAGGGCATCGATGTCTCCGCCGCCGGCTGCCGCTGCGCGTGAGCTGCCGCGGGGCCGGCCACCACGGCCGGCGGTCGCGCGCGGCTTGCGCTCGGCGCTTGCCTTGGGCTTTCGCAGCGAGCCGCCCGCGCGCTTGCGCGCAACGCGATAGTAGTTGGCGGCGACGGTACCCGCCTGGCGGCCGGACTCGGCCGAGATCTCGGCGAAGGCCTGGGTGCGATTCATACCGCCCTCGACAAGCTTTTCCACCTGATCATAAATTTGCTCACCAATAACGCCAGAGCGCGGCATGTCTCACCTCGTGGTTGATACTGAACGTAGGGAGTGACATTTATACACGAAATTCCCTGCAAGTACCCTCATCCGAAAACTCTGCTCCACGTTGAGCCGGTACCGGGTTGACGAACGCGGGGTGCTCACCTACGATGTGCCCCAAGATGTCCGCCGCACACCCGATTCAGGAGACCGCAGCCCGCTCGCTTTTGAGCGGGCGTCCTGTCGGGTGCTCGCCGCGTCCTTCCTCACTTCTGCTCAGCATCCTCCTCGCCCAGTAGGGCGAGCATCTGCACCCACGCGCCGCCTGCCGGCGCACACGCCGAAGCTGACACCGGGAGAGGTGCGCCCGCATCTCTGCCATTTCGAGGAGGATGCAGATCATGAACTCACCAATCGAGGGCGGCAATGACACCGTCCGCATATTCGACACCACCCTGCGCGACGGCGAGCAGTCGCCCGGCATCGCGCTGAACCCGCACGAGAAGATCGAGATCGCACGCCAGCTGGAACGGCTCGGCGTGGACATCATCGAGGCGGGCTTCGCCATCTCATCGCCCGGCGAGGTCGAGGGCATCAGGGCCGTCAGCCAGGCGGTGGGCTGCACCGTTGCCTCCCTGGCGCGCACCAACCTGGCCGACGTCGACGCATGCATCGAGGCGCTGTCTGATGCAAAGCACCCGCGCATCCATATCTTCATCGCGACCTCCGATGTGCACATGGAGTACAAGCTGCGCATGTCACGCGAGCAGGTGCTGGCCGAGACGACCGCATCGGTGACGAAGGCCAAAGCGTTCTGCGCCGACGTCGAGTTCTCGTGCGAGGACGCCACCCGAAGCGACCCGGAGTTCATGGCCGAGGTCGTGCGCACCGCCATCGCCGCGGGAGCCACCACCATCAACATCCCCGACACGGTTGGCTACACCGTGCCCGAGGAGTACATCCAGATCCTGACCGGGCTGCGCGAGCGCGTGCCCGAGCTGGACGGCGTCGTGCTCTCGGTGCATTGCCACGACGACCTGGGACTGGCTGTTGCAAACTCGATGGCCGGCGTGCAGGCGGGCGCCCGCCAGGTCGAGTGCACCATCAACGGCATCGGCGAGCGGGCGGGTAACGCTTCGCTCGAGGAGATCGTGATGCTGCTGGCAACACGTAAACCTCGGTTCGGATTGCACACCAACATCAACTCGAAAGAGATCATGCGCACATCGCGGATGGTGTCTCGGCTGAGCGGATATGTAGTTCAGCCCAACAAGGCCATCGTCGGGCGAAATGCGTTTGCTCACGAAGCGGGCATCCATCAGCACGGCGTGCTGGCCAACCGCCGCACCTACGAGATCATGGACGCCGAGTCGGTGGGCCTGACCGGCTCTGACCTGGTGCTGGGCAAGCACTCGGGCCGCCACGCGTTGCGTCAGGCGTTCGCAGACCTCGGCTACACGATCGAGGGCGACGACCTGAACCAGGCGTTCGTCAACTTCAAGGCCATCGCCGACCGCAAGGGCAAGATCACCTCGCTCGACCTGGAGGCGATCGCATCGGACTCGCTGCGCGAGCGAAAGCAGGTGTACCGCCTGGTGTCGCTGGCGATCTCGACCCGCACGGGCGAGACCGCGACCGCCGAGGTCACCATTGCCGGCGAGGACGGCGAGCAGACCGCGACGGGTACGGGCGACGGGCCGGTGGACGCGGCGTTCCACGCCATCAACGAGCTGATGGACATCCCGGTGACGCTCGTCGAGTACACGATCAGCGCCGTGACCGGCGGCGCAGACGCGCTGGGCGAGGTGCGCATCGTGGTCGAATCCCACGGCCAGATGTACACCAGCCAGGCCGTTTCCACCGACGTGACCGAGGCCTCTGCTGAGGCATACTTGCGTGCCTGCGCACATGCCAAGGCCGCCACAGAGCCGGAACAGGCGCCGATAGGAGTGTGATGACTGAGACCCCTCGCTCGATCCCGAATGTTGCATGTCTGCCCGGAGACGGCGTAGGCCCTGAAGTGATGGCCGAGGCCGGTCGCGTGCTCGATGCCGTGGCCGCCCTCAGCGGCGTCGCGGTCAACCGCGTGGAGCTGCCGTTCGGCGGCGTCGCGATCGACCAGTTCGGCGACCCGTTCCCGCCCGACGTGGTCGCGGCGGTCAAGGCGTCGGATGCCGTGCTCCTCGGCGCGGTCGGCGGCCCCCAGTGGGACGATCCGGTCGTGCGGCCCGAGAAGGGGCTGCTCGGCCTGCGCAAGGAGCTCGACACCTTCGCGAACATCCGGCCCGTGCGGCAGGGCGACATCGACCTCGTGGTGGTGCGTGAGCTCACCGGCGGCCTCTACTTCGGCGAGAAGACGCTGAACGAGGACGACGCGTCCGACCTCTGCAGCTACTCGCGCGCGCAGATCGAGCGCGTCGCGCGGTGGGCCTTCCGGCTCGCGCGGGAGCGCGACGGGCGGCTGGTGAGCGTGGACAAGCAGAACGTGCTCTCCACGTCCAAGCTCTGGCGCCGCGTCGTCACCGAGCTGCACGCAGCCGAGGCGCCCGAGCTGGAGCTCACCCACGAGCTGGTCGACTCGTTCGCAATGAACCTCGCCGTGACGCCCGAGCGCTACGACGTGATCCTCACCGAGAACCTGTTCGGCGACATCATCTCCGACCTCTCGGCGGCCGTCACCGGCGGGCTCGGCCTTGCGCCGTCCGCGTCGCTTGGCGCGCAGGCCCCAGGCATCTACGAGCCCGTGCACGGATCGGCGCCTGACATCGCCGGGACGGGCCAGGCAAACCCGGTCGCGATGATCCTGTCGCTGGGGATGATGTTCTCCTACGGCCTCGACCGGCCCGACATCGGCGCCGCCATCACGGCGGCAACCAGCGCGGTGCGCGACCAGGGCATCGTCACCGCCGACCAGGCGGCCGGCGGCCGCGCGCACTCAACCACGGAGGTCGGCGAGGCCATCTGCGCCGAGCTCCCCAACCACCTGACCGGAGCACCCAGTGCCGAGCACACCCGAACAGCGTCCGTCACCAATGGATAGCCGCCGCATCACAGGAGCCGAGGCCGTCATCCGCTGCCTCGAGGCCGAGGGCGTGACCGACGTGTTCGGCCTGCCGGGCGGCGCGATCCTGCCGCTCTACGACGCGTGGGCCAACTTCGACCACACCATCCGCCACTACCTGGTGCGCCACGAGCAGGGTGCCGGGCACATGGCCCAGGGCTACGCCCGTGCCACCGGCAAGGTGGGCGTCTGCATCGCGACGTCCGGCCCCGGCGCCACCAACCTGGTGACCCCCATCGCCGACGCCTACCTCGACTCGACGCCGCTGGTTGCCATCACCGGCCAGGTGCAGACCTACCTGATCGGCACCGACGCATTCCAGGAGGCCGACATCACCGGCATCACGATGCCCATCGTGAAGCACTCGTGGCTGGTCGCAAGCGTCGAGGACATTCCGCGCGTGTTCAAGGAGGCGTTCCACATCGCGCGCTCCGGCCGCCCCGGCCCCGTGCTCATCGACATCCCCAAGGACGTCCAGCTCGCCGCGTTCGAGTTCGCCTATCCCAAGCAGGTGGACATCCCGGGCTACAAGCCGTCGCGCCACGGGCATCCCAAGCAGATCATCAGCGCCGCCGAGGCCATCCTCGCCGCCGACCGCCCGGTGCTCTACATCGGCGGTGGCGCAGTGAACGCAAACGTCGACCCGGCCGAGCTCATCCGCCTGGCCGAGGCCGCGCAAATCCCCGCCGTGACCACGCTCATGGCCAAGGGCGTCTTCCCCGACTCGCACCCGCTCTGCATCGGCCTGCCCGGCATGCACGGCTCGCGGGCCGCCAACTGGGCGCTCAACAAGTGCGATCTGCTGATCGCCTGCGGCGCCCGCTTCGACGACCGGGTCACCGGCAAGCTCGACACCTTCGCGCCGGGGGCGACGGTGATCCACATGGACGTCGATCCGGCCGAGATCTCGAAGAACCGCGAGGCCCAGATCCCCATCGTCGGCGGCATCGACCACATCGTGCCGAAGCTGGCCGATGCGGTGGAGTCGCGCCGAAACGGCGGTCCGCCCCGCGCCGCCGAGTGGCTCGAGACGGCCCGCGGCTGGAAGGCGGAGTTCCCGTTCAAGTACCGCCGCGTCGAGCCGCTGAAGCCCGAGTACGTGATCGAGCGGCTGCGAGAGCTCACGCGCGGCGAGGACGTGATCTGGACGACCGGCGTGGGCCAGCACCAGATGTGGGCTGCGCAGTACCTCCAGATCGAGAAGCCCCGCAACTGGCTCACCTCCGGCGGTCTCGGCACGATGGGATTCGGCGTGCCGGCGGCCATCGGCGCCAAGGTGGGCCGCCCCGAGGCGACCGTGATCAACATCGACGGCGACGGCTGCTTCCAGATGACCATGCAGGAGCTGGCCACGGCGAAGATGTACGACATCGGCGCCATCCACGTCGTGCTGAACAACGGCTGGCTCGGCATGGTGCGGCAGTGGCAGGAGCTCTTCCACGACGAGCGCTACTCCGAGACCAACCTCACCGTGGACATGCCCGACTACTGCAAGCTCGCCGAGGCGTTCGGCATCCCGGCGTTTCGGTGCGAGACGCCCGAGGAGGTCGACGACGCCATCAAGGCCGCGCTCGCAGCGGGCGGCCCGGCGGTGATCGAGGCCCGGGTTGATCACGAGGAGAAGGTGTACCCCATGGTGCCCGCGGGCGGATCGTCCGCCGACATGATCGATGTCGAGTGGGCCGACGACGACAACGCCTGGGTCGAGGAGGGCGTCTGATGCCAAGCACGTTCCACACACTGTCGGTGCTGGTGCACAACCGCCCCGGCGTGCTCACGCGCTGCGCCGGGCTCTTCGCCCGCCGCGGCTTCAACATCGACTCGCTCGCGGTCGGCCCCACCGAGGATCCCAACCGCAGCCGCATCACCATCCGGGTGGACTGCGCCCAGCACTCCGTCGATCAGGTCACCAAGCAGCTCTACAAGCTGGTCGATGTGCTGAAGGTGCAGGAGCTCGGCGAGACGGCGGTGCAGCTCGAGCTCACGATGATCAAGGTCTCGGCCACGCCTGAGCGGCGGCCCGAGATCATCAGCCTGGCCGAGATCTTCGAGGCCCGGGTGGTTGACGTCGGCGCGGAGGCAATCACGTTCGCCTGCGTCGGTGCGCCCGACAGGCTGCAAGCGCTGGAGGAGCTCCTGTCGCCGTACGGCATCCGCGAGCTCGTCCGCACAGGCAGGATCGCCCTCGACCGAGACGGCGAGCTACAGACACGCAAACGAATGAGGGTGGTTGCATGAGCGCGAAGATCTACTACGAGTCCGACTGTGATCCTGCGGCCCTTGCGGGCAAGACGATCGCCGTGATTGGCTACGGCAGCCAGGGCCACGCCCATGCGCTCAACAACCACGACTCGGGCAACACCGTCGTCGTCGGCGCACGGCCGGACTCGCGCGCCTGGAACGCCGCTTCGGCCGACGGCCTGCGCGTCGCCACGGTCGCCGATGCAGTGTCCGAGGCCGACGTCGTGATGTTGCTCGTCCCGGATCACATCCAGGCCGGCGTCTACCGCGACCACATCGAGCCCAACCTGAAGCCCGGCGCGATGCTCATGTTCGCCCACGGCTTCAACATCCGCTTCGAGGGCATCAAGCCGCGCGCCGACGTGGACGTGGCGATGATCGCCCCCAAGGGCCCGGGCCATCTCGTTCGCCGGCAGTACGTGGATGGGATCGGCGTGCCCGGCCTGATCGCCGTCGAGCAGGACTCCACCGGCAATGCCCACACGCTCGCGCTGAGCTACGGCCATGCGATTGGCTGTGCGCGCGGCGGGCTGATCGAGACCACGTTCACCGAGGAGACCGAGACCGACCTCTTCGGCGAGCAGGCGGTGCTCTGCGGCGGTGCCAGCCACCTGGTGCAGATGGGATTCGAGACGCTGGTCGAGGCCGGCTACCAGCCCGAGATCGCGTACTTCGAGTGCCTGCACGAGCTGAAGCTGATCGTCGACCTCATGTACGAGGGCGGCCTGAAGGGCATGCGCTACTCCATCTCGGACACCGCCGAGTACGGCGACCTCACGCGCGGCCCGGTGGTCATCGACGCCCACGTGCGCGAGAGCATGGCAACCATCCTGAAGCAGATCCAGCAGGGCGAGTTCGCCTCCGAGATGATGTCCGAGGAGGCCAACGGCCGCCCGAACTTCAAGCGGCTGCGCCAGGAGGCCGGCGACAGCCAGCTCGAGCAGGTCGGCGCCCAGCTTCGCTCGATGATGCCGTGGATCGGCGGCAGCGCCGACCCCGACGCAGAAGCCTGATCGCCTGGCTACCGGGTGAATAGCCGGTGCCTGGCACCGGTTATTCACCCGGTAGGCTCTGGCTGTGCACTCCCGGATCCTGCGCCTCAAGCCACCTGCCGAGCCCCGGCCGAATCCGGCGTTCGCGCGCATCCGCGACCAGTTCGACATCCCGCGCGAGTTCCCCGAGGCGGTGCTGCGCGCGGCGGATGAGGCCGCCGGGCGGCCGCTTCCCGAGGGCCGCCTGGACATGCGCGAGATCGAGTTCTTCACGATCGATCCCCCCGGAAGCCGTGATCTCGACCAGGCGATGCACCTGGAGCGGCGCGACGACGGCTTCCGCCTGCGCTACGCGATTGCCGACGTGGCGGTCTTCGTCGATCGCGGCGGCGTGATCGAGGCAGAGGCATGGCGGCGCGGCGAGACCGTCTACTGCCCCGATGTGCGCGTGCCGCTCTACCCCACGGTGCTGAGCGAGGGGGCGGCCAGCCTGCTGGCGGGCGCCGATCGCCCGGCGCTGGTGTTCACCATCGACCTCGACGCCACGGGCGAGCGCACGGCGGGCCGGGTGGACAGGGCGATCGTGCGAAGCCGCGAGCAGCTCACCTACGCCGGCATCCCGGCCGCCCACATCGGGCTCCTGCGCGCGATCGGCGAGCTTCGCATCGCGCGGCTGATCGCCCGCGGCGGCGTCGAGCTGCAGGTTCCCGAGCAGATCATCGTGCCGGACCCCGCGTCGCCGGGAGCCTACGAGATCGAGCTCGCAACGAGGGTGCCGTCGGAGGACTGGAACGCCCAGATGTCGCTGCTCGCCGGCATGGTCGCCGCCGACATCATGCTCGCCGGCCACGTGGGCCTCCTCCGTACCATGGGCGGCGTCGATGAGTACCGCCTGGCGGCCCTCCGGCGAAGCGCCGCGGCGCTGGGCGTGCCGTGGCCCGAGGAGATGTCCTACGGGGCGTTCGTGCGCACGCTCGACCCCGCACGGCCGCGACCCGCGGCGCTCCTGAGCGAGGCCCGCGGCGTGATGGGCCACGCTGCCTACACGGCGTTCGACGGCGATCCCCCCGCCCAGCCGCTGCACTCGGCGCTCGCGTGCACCTACGCCCACGCAACGGCCCCCATGCGGCGGCTCGCAGACCGCTACGTGCTGGATCTGCTGGCGGAGCTGAGCCAGGGCGAGCGGCCGGATGCCGCCCAGATCGAGACTCTCGAGAAGCTGCCGGCCGCAATGGCGGCGAGCGGCGCGCGAAACGGCCAGCTCGAGCGGACGATGGTGGACGAGGTGGAGGTGCGCATGCTGCAGAACCGCGTGGGCGACGTCTTCCCCGCCTCCGTCACCGACGTGGATCACCGCGGAGCGCACATCTGGATCACCGATCCGGTGGTGAAGGCGCGCCTGAAGGCAGACCCTCCCCCGCCTCCCGGAACGTCGCTCGACGTGCGGCTCACGCTCGCCGACGAGCGGGCACGCGCGCTGCAATTCGTTGCAGCTTGACCAATTCGCTCGACAATGTTGCATCGGTTCCGTAGGATCGGCCACCAGAGCCTGAGCGCCCGGCTCGACATCTCCTCAAAGGAGGCTGCATGGCAACCCCACCGGATGACGTGCCACAGCTGAGCGACGACGAGCGTACCCTCGCCGACCTCGGCTACAAGCAGGAGCTCGAGCGCTCCTGGGGTGGATTCACCAACTTCGCGATCTCGTTCTCGATCATCTCGATCCTGGCCGGCTGCTTCACGAACTTCTTCGCGGCCTGGAACAACGGCGGCCCGGTCATGGTCAGCATCGGCTGGCCCGTGGTCTCGGCCTTCATCCTCATCGTGGCGCTGTGCATGGCCGAGATCGTCTCAGCGTTCCCGACTGCCGGCGGCATCTACTACTGGTCGTGCAAGCTCGGCGGGCCAGTCTGGGGCTGGTTCACCGGCTGGTTCAACCTGATCGGGCTGGTGGGCGTGGTCGCGTCGGTCGACTACGCGTGCGCGCTCTTCGCGTCGATCACCATCGGCCTGTTCGACACGAGCTACGACTCGTTCTCGCTCACCCACATCTTCATCATCTACCTGATCGTGCTGGCGATCCACGTGTTCATCAACCTGTTCCCGGCCCACATCCTGGCGTTCTGGAACAACACCTCGGCCTACTGGCACGTGCTCGGGCCGGCGATCATCGTGCTGATCCTGATCTTCGGCCCCGGCTCGCATCAGGACCCGAGCTTCGTGTTCTCGCACTTCATCAACAACTCCGGGTTCTTCAACGGGAAGACGTCGGGGCTCGGGTTCTTTCTCTACGTCCTGCCGCTGGGGGTGATCCTCACGCAGTACACGATCACGGGGTTCGACGCCTCGGCGCACATGTCGGAGGAGACCACCGGCGCGTCCAAGGCGGCGGCGCAGGGCATGTGGCGGTCGGTGTTCTACTCCGCCCTGGGCGGATGGATCCTGCTGCTGTGCTTCCTCTTCGCGGTGAAGAGCACGGACGTCGTGAACACCTCTGACTACGGCGCGGGCTCGTCGATCGCGATCTTCGCGACGGCGCTGGGCCTGGTCGGATTCAAGACGGTCATGGTCATCTCGACCATCGGCCAGTTCTTCTGCGGCGGATCAGGCCTCACGAGCGCATCGCGGATGCTCTTCGCGTTCAGCCGCGACGGCGCCGTGCCCGGCCACAAGCTGTGGTCGAAGGTGTCACCCAACAAGGCGCCGCGAAACGCCTCGCTGGGCATGGCGGGGGTCTGCGTGATCGTGGCGCTCCCCGCGCTCTACGGCAACTCCGCGAACGTCCCCATCGCGTTCTACGCACTTGCATCGGTCACGGTGGTCGGCCTCTACCTCGCCTACGTGATCCCCGTGTTCCTGCGCTGGCGCATGGGCGATGCGTTCGTGACGGGGCCGTGGAACCTGCGAAACCACTACAAGTGGATGTGCCCGGTCGCGATCATCGAGGTGATCCTGGTCGTGATCATCGCCTTCCTGCCGACCGCGCCGGGAGGTATCCCCGGCAACAAGGACTTCGCCTGGGACAACGGGCTGATCAACTACTGCCCGGTGATCGTGGTTGCGGTGTTCCTGTTCGCGCTCATCTACTGGATCGTCTCGGCCAAGAACTGGTTCAAGGGGCCGGTCCGCACGATCGACCTCGACGAGCTCGCGCCGGTCGCCGGCGACTGAGCGAATCCGCCTCGGCCCGCCTCGTTGAACCATTCTGCGAGGCGGGCCGAATCAGGTGTGTGGAGCACACCGACGCCAGTAGCATCCTGCCGATGAGGCAGGCGGAATCCCGCGCCCCCGGGCTGAAGGAGTTCGGGCAGCAATCAGACGTGCAGGCCGTGGCGGTGGTCGCCCACGGCGGCAAGTCGCGCGACCTGCGCGCAGACGCCAACTGGCGCCCCGCGGCGCTTCGCATGCTGCCGTTCAGCCGCGACCTCGCGCGGGCCGGGAAGGGCCGCGGCCTCGCGGTTGCCCAGCTCCGCTACCGCAACGTCGGGTTCAACGACGGCGACCCGGTGCACGACCTCACGTGGGCGCTCGACCAGCTGGCGGAGCGCTACGCCGCGCCCATCTGCGTTGTCGGGCACTCGATGGGTGCCCGGGCGGCGGTGCTGGCCGCAGGCCACCCGGCCGTGACGTCGGTGGCGCTCCTCGCCACGTGGATCACGCCCGACGACCACGTTGCGCAAGCCGGCGGCCGCACCGTGATGCTCGCCCACGGGCTGCGCGACCGCGTGACCGATCCCGCCCGCTCCTACGAGCTCGCAGTGCAGCTGCGCAGGGCCGGCGCGCGGAGCTGCCGCTTCGAGGTCGCCGGCTCGGGCCACACGATGCTCGACCGGCGCGACACCTGGCACTCGCTCACCCGCCGCTTCGTGCTGGGATCGCTCGGCCTGGAATCGATGGACGCACAGATCGCACACGCCCTCGAGCAGCCTGCGGAGCAGGGATGCAGGGTGCTCGTGTGAGCAGCGCGACGCGGCTGCGGGTGGCCGTCATCGGAAGCGGGATCGCCGGTCTGACAGCGGCATACGTCATCTCGCGGACCCACGACGTGACGGTGTTCGAGCAGGACGACCGCATCGGCGGCCACGCAAACACGGTGGCAGTGCCGACGCCCGATGGGCGCGAACTGGGCCTGGACACGGGCTTCATCGTCATGAACCTGCGCACCTACCCCACCCTCCTTCGGCTCTTCTCCGAGCTGGATGTGGGCATCCAGGACTCCGACATGTCGTTCGGGGTGCGCTGCGAGGGCTGCGGCCTGGAGTACGCCGGCGCGCGCGGGATGACCGGCGTCTTCCCCACGCTCGGCAACCTCACCCGGCCGCGCTACCTTCGCATGCTGGCAGAGGTGAAGCTCTTCCACCGTCACGCCGGAAGGGTGCTGGCCGATCCGGGAGCCGACCGGCTCACGCTGGGACAGTTCATCATCGACGGCCGGTACAGCAGCTATTTTCGTGACCACTTCCTGCTCCCTCTGACCGGGGCGATATGGTCTTCATCCACCACCGAGATGCTCGAGTTTCCCGCCCGATACCTGATCCAGTTCTTCTCGAACCACGGCATGCTCACAGTGAAGGGATCCCCCACCTGGAAGACCGTCTCGGGCGGCAGCCGGGTGTACGTGCGGCGCATCACCGACGCCCTTGGCGGCGAGGTGCTCGCCTCCACCCCGGTTCGGTCTCTGCGCCGAACGGGAACAGGGGTGCTTGTGAACGACGAGCCCTTCGACCGCGTCGTGGTCGCCACCCATCCCGACCAGGCCATCGCGCTCCTGGACGACGCGACCCCCGACGAGCAGGAGATCCTCGGGGCGTTCTCGTATTCCACCAACCACACCGTGCTGCACACCGACGCATCGCTCCTGCCGCGGGCAGCCGGCGCGCGCGCCTCGTGGAACTACCTCCTCGACGGCTGCTCGTCCGGCGGCCGCGCCAACGTGCACGTCACCTACCACCTCAACCGCCTCCAGGCGCTGAACGAGCCGCTCGAGTACTGCGTCACCCTCAACCAGACCGACCGCATCGCCCCGTCCAGCACGATCCAGTCGATGGTCTACCACCACCCCACGTACACCATCGACACCGTCGCGGCCCAGCGCCGCCTGCCCTCGCTCCAGGGCGTGGGCAACACCTACTACTGCGGTGCCTACCACGGCTGGGGCTTCCACGAGGACGGCTGCCGGTCGGGCCTCCAGGCCGCGCGCGCCCTGGGATGTGACTGGTGATGCGCTCGTGCCTCTACCAGGGCCAGATGATGCACCACCGCACGGCGGCGAAGGAGAACCTCTTCCGCTACCGCGTGTACATGTGGATGGTGGATCTCGACGAGCTGGACGCGCTCTCCGGCGCGCTGCCGTCGTTCGGCCACAACCGGCACGGGCTCACCACCATCCGAAGCTGCGACCATCTGGGCGATCCGGCGCTGCCCATCAAGACCAACCTCCTTCGCTACCTGGCGGGCGAGGGAGTCGACCTCGAGGGCGGACGGGTCATGCTCCTCACCAACGCTCGCGTGCTGGGATACGTGTTCAACCCGCTCTCGGTGTACTACTGCTACGGCCCGGACGACGAGCTGCGCTGCATCGTGGCCGAGGTGCACAACACCTACGGCGAGCGGCACTGCTACCTGCTCTCGCCCGACGAGCACGGCCGGTGCGAGGCCGAAAAGGAGTTCTACGTCTCGCCGTTCTTCACGGTGGACGGCCGCTACCGGATGAACTTCCAGCCTCCGGGTGAGCGGCTGAGCGTCACCATGGAGCTGGTGCAGGGCGGCACGAGCGTCTTTCGCGCGACGCTCGTGGGCCGGCGAAAGCCGCTCACCGAACAGACGCTGCGGCGGGTGCTGCTCACCCAGCCGCTCATGACCGCGCGGGTGACCGCGCTCATTCACCTGCACGGCGTCGCGCTCCGCGTCAGGGGCCTTCGCCGCGTCAGGCGGCCGGTACACGAGGTGCAGGAGGGTGTGGGATGACGATGGAGGCCGTGACCGACGTGCGCAAGGGGCCGGTGGTTCCGCGCGCCGACCACAGCCGTGCGCGCGCTGCGATCGCTCGGCGGCTGTTCGAGCGCACTGCGCGCGGGCTCGCGCTGCGGGTCGAGACCGCGACGGGGCAGGTCATCAGCGACGGGCCGCCGGCCGCGCCGGTGATGGTGGTCGAGCGCGACGACTTCTGGCACCGGCTAGGCCGCGACGGCAAGATCGGGTTCGGCGAGGCCTACATGGCGGGTGACTGGTCGGCGCCCGACCTCACTGCCGTGCTCACCGTGTTCGCGACGTCGCTCACCAGCCTCGTCCCCCGCCCGCTCCAGGCGCTTCGGCGGTTCTACGAGCCGGCGCTGGGCATCCGTGCGCAGAACACCGTGGATCGCGCCGTCGAGAACATCGTGCACCACTACGACCTCTCCAACGAGCTCTTCGCGCTCTTCCTGGACGAGACCATGACGTACTCGTGCGCCATCTTCGAGCGCGGCGACACGCTCGCCCAGGCGCAGGAGCGAAAGTACGAGCGGCTCTGCCAGATGCTCGACCTGAGCGCCGATGACCATCTCCTGGAGATCGGCACCGGCTGGGGCGCCATGGCGATGCATGCGGCGCGCACGCGCGGCTGCCGGGTCACCACCGCCACGATCTCGCCGAGCCAGCAGGCCCTCGCCCAGCAGCGCATCGCCGCGGCCGGGCTCACCGACCGCATCTCGGTGGTGCTGCGCGACTACCGCGAGCTCGAGGGGCAGTTCTCGAAGATCGTCTCGGTGGAGATGTTCGAGGCCGTGGGCGAGGCCTACTGGGGCACGTTCTTCGCCGCCTGTGACCGGCTGCTCGCGCCCGGCGGCGTGATGGCGCTGCAGACCATCACCATGCCGCACGCGCGCTACCTGGCAACCCGCAGGCAGTTCGGCTGGATCCACAAGTACATCTTCCCCGGCGGGCTCATCCCGTCGCGCGAGGCGGTGGACACCGCGCTTGCCGCCTCCTCTGCGCTTCGCGTGAACCGCGCCGACGAGATCGGGCCGCACTACGCGCGGACGCTTCGCGAGTGGCGCGAGCGGTTCGTCGCCAACCGCGATGCGGTGGCCGAGCTCGGGTTCACCCGCGAGTTCCAGCGGATGTGGGAGTTCTACCTGGCCTACTGCGAGGCCGGGTTTGCCACCTCGGTGGTGGGCGACGCCCAGCTGCTCCTATCTCGCGGCCCCGCGTGAGCGTCGTCTGGATCACCGGCGCGTCCTCGGGGATCGGCGCCGACCTGGCGCGCGAGTACGCCCGGGGCGGCCATCAGGTGGCGATCACGGCCCGGCGGATGGAGAAGCTCGAGGAGCTCGCAGCCGAGCTCGGGCCGTCGGTGCTGCCACTCGAGCTGGACGTGACCGACCTCTCCGCGACGAAGGCGGTCGTCGAGCGCGTCGAGGCGGAGCTCGGGCCGATCGACATCGCGGTGATGAACGCCGCGTTCTGGAAGCAGGTGGACGTCACGAGCTGGGACTCGGCGCTCCTTCAGAGCCACTTCGACACCAACGTGATGGGGCTCGTCCACGGGGTCGAGGCGGTGCTTCCGTCGATGCGCCGGCGGCGCTCGGGCACCATCGTCGGCATGGCGAGCCTGGCCGGGTACCGCGGGTTTCCCCGCTCCGAGGGCTATGGCCCCACCAAGGCCGCGCTGATCAACATGCTCGAGTCGCTTCGCATCGACCTGAAGCCGCTGGGGATCCGGGTGGTGACCGTGTGCCCCGGCTTCGTGCGGACGGAGCTGACCGAGGGAAACCGGTTCCCGATGCCGCTCATGATCGAGCCCGACGAGGCGGCCCGGCGCATCGTCCGCGGCGTCGCGCGGGGCAAGGCCGAGGTCGCGTTCCCGCTCCCGATGGCGCTCGGTATGAAGGCTGTCCGGCTGGTGCCCGCAGGGCCGTATGCATGGGCCGCGGGACGCATGCGAAAGCAATAGGCACCTGCCTCTGCCCGCATCGTTTCAAGAGGTTTTCATCACCTCGCGCATCGACATAGAATGCGCACATGTCTGAACCCCGCACCATGTTCGAGAAGGTCTGGGAGGCGCACGAAGTTGGCTTCGATCTCCTCTACATCGACCTCCACCTCGTCCACGAGGTCACCAGCCCGCAAGCATTCGAGGGCCTCCGCCTGGCAGGGCGCAAGGTCCGCCGGCCCGACCGCACGCTGGCCACCGCCGACCACAACGTCGCGACCGGCCCCGGAAAGCCCGACGAGCTGAGCCAGCTCCAGCTGGACACGCTCACCACGAACTGCGAGGAGTTCGGCGTCAAGCTGTACGCCCTCGGCCACCGCCGCCAGGGGATCGTGCACGTGATCGGCCCCGAACTGGGCGTCACGCAGCCGGGGATGACCATCGTCTGCGGCGACTCCCACACCTCCACGCACGGGGCGTTCGGGGCACTCGCGTTCGGCATCGGCACGAGCGAGGTCGAGCACGTGCTGGCCACCCAGACGCTGCCGCAGCAACGGCCCAAGACGATGCTCATCGACTATCAGGGCTCGCTCGGTGTGGGCTGCACGGCCAAGGATCTGATCCTCGCCACCATCGGCCAGATCGGCACCGGCGGAGGCGCCGGCCACGTGGTCGAGTACGCGGGCGAGGCCATTCGCGGGCTCTCGATGGAGGGCCGCATGACCATCGCCAACATGTCGATCGAAGGCGGCGCGCGGGCGGGCATGATCGCTCCCGACGACACCACGTTCGCCTACATGGAGGGCCGCCCGGGTGTGCCGTCCGACTTCGACGCGGCAGTGGCGGAGTGGCGCAGCCTGGCCACCGACGAGGGGGCGCGATTCGACACCGTCATCGACGTGGACGTGACGAGGATCGCGCCGCAGGTCTCGTGGGGCACCAACCCCGGCCAGGTCGCCGCGGTCACCGGTTACATCCCCCACCCGCAGGGCGAGGTGGATGCGCGGGCGCTCGAGTACATGGATCTGAAGCCCGGCACAGCGATCCAGGACATCGCGATCGACCGGGTGTTCCTGGGGTCGTGCACCAACTCGCGGATCGAGGATCTGCGCGCGGCCGCCGCCATCGTGAACGGCCGCAAGGTGGCCGACACGGTGCAGGCGATGGTCGTGCCCGGCTCCGCCCTGGTTAAGGCTCAAGCTGAGGCTGAGGGTCTGGACGCGGTGTTCCGCGCAGCGGGCTTCGACTGGCGCGGTGCGGGCTGCTCGATGTGCCTGGGCATGAACCCCGACATCCTGTCGCCGGGCGAGCGCTGCGCATCGACGTCCAACCGCAACTTCGAGGGCCGCCAGGGCCGCGGCGGGCGCACCCATCTGATGAGCCCGGAGATGGCTGCCGCGGCGGCGGTCACCGGGCACCTGACCGACGTGAGGGAGCTGGTATGAAGCCCGTTCGACAGGTCTCGGGCACCGTTGCGGCGCTCGACATGGAGTCGGTCGATACCGACCAGATCATCCCCAAGCAGTTCCTCAAGCGGATCGAGCGGACGGGGTTCGGCCAGTTCCTCTTCGACGACTGGATGAAGGATCCGGAGTTCCCGCTGCGCCGGGCCGAGTTCAAGGGCGCGCCGATCCTGGTGACGGGCGCGAACTTCGGCTGCGGCTCGTCACGTGAGCACGCTCCCTGGGCGCTGCAGGACTACGGGTTCGAGGCGATCATCTCGGAGAGCTTCGCCGACATCTTCCACAACAACTGCTCGAAGGTGGGGCTGCTCACCGTCGAGCTGCCGGCGGGCGAGGTGCGCGAGCTGATCGAGGCCGCACCGGCCGCCGCGACGATCGACCTGGAGGCCGAGACGGTGACGCTGCCCTCGGGCCGCGAGGTGAAGTTCACGACCGACCCGGACGTGCGCGAGCGGCTCCTGAACGGATGGGACGACATCGCCCTCACCGAGCTCAGGGCCGACGAGATCACCGCCTACGAGCAGACGCGCGAGCGAAGCGGGCCCGACATCTCGTTGCTCTAGCCCTCGGTTCAGGGGCCGGAATCGCCACACTCCTGGTGCAACTCCGCGCGAGACTCATGACCCCGAGCCGGCGTACGTTGGGGGCATGGCACGAGCACCAAGAGTCCAGTCCGAAGGGTCGCACCAGCACGTCACCGTCCACGGCAACGACGGGGCCGGCATCTTCATCGACGACGCCGATCGGCGATCGTTCCTCGCGCTCCTCGGCCGGGCCGGAGACCTGGCACGATGGCACCTTCTCAGCTACTGCCTGATGAGCAACGAGGCTCACCTGCTGCTCGAGCTGGGGCCCGATGGCATGTCGAAGGGCATGCACCTGCTGACCTCGACGCACTCACGCCGGTTCAACTCCGTCCACAACCGCAATGGACACGTCTTCGGCCGCCGGTTCAGTGCGAAGGTCCTCGTGACCCACGCCTCCCTCATGGATGCGTTTCAGCGGGTCGCGCTCACTCCATGCCGCGCGCGAGTCACGCGGACGCCGGACGAGTGGACGTGGTCGGCACATCGCGCGCTCGCCGGGATCTCCTGCCCCCTCCCGTTCCTCGAGCGCGACCGCGCGCTCTCGTACTTCGAGGGCGGCGAGCGCGGGTACCGCACGCTGATCTCCGACCGCGAGCGAACGACTCCGAAGACGCTCAAGGAGCTTCTCTCCGTGGACACTGCAGCCATCATCCGCGCCAACAAGGTGCACGGATACTCGCAAGCCGAGATCGCACTGGCGCTCGGCGTGAGTCCGATGACGATCTCGCGCCGCATCCGGCGCGGTGACTCCTAGCGAAATCCGGGCGCGTCGCCTGGTGGCGGGAGCGGGCTCGGCGGGAGGCCCGGCGCCACGCCTTCGTTGTACACCGACGGCGCCACGTCGTTCGGGCCGTCCGGGTGGAAGAGCGACGCCAGGTACTGGATCTGCGCCCGCCCCACCCCCAGCTCGAACTGGCCGCCGCCGTAGCCTGCGATGCCCTGGTCGCGGCAGTAGTCGTACGCCGCAAAGAGCTCGCGCACCGACCCGAACCGCGACGGCTTGAAGTTCAGCACCTTCGGCGCGAACGCGAGCCCGCGGATGTCGTCCACGCTGTGGATCGGCGCGTCCCAGGTGAGCCGGTCGTGGTAGGGCCGAAGCACCTCGTCCACCGCCGGCTCCAGCCGCGCGTCCTCGATCAGCGCATCGGGAAAGCCCTCCGCCACCCGCCGGTAGAGCCCCGCGTCGGCGGGGAAGTCCATCCAGTTGGTGGCGTAGTGGCCCTTCAGATCGACCACGTCAACCGCGCCCGTCGCTGCGAGCGCGCCCACCAGCGCGTCGTCCCAGTCCACGGTCGCGTCCAGCTTGAACCGAAGCTCCGGGTTGACCTCGAGCCAGCGCCGCACCACGTCGGCGCTGGGCGGGTCGCCGAGCCCCATCGACGCGCAGAATCGCACCGGCCGGGCCTCGATCCCCAGCGCGCCCGGCCAGGCTGAGGCCCGCCTGGCGCAGCGCCAGGTCGAGCGCCGCCGACTCGTAGGCCCACCGCCGGTAGTTGATCGCGCCGTCCCACACCGGCCCCGTGGGAAAGAGATCCAGCCCCTCCAGCATCCGCGAGAACGTCTCGAGCGTGTGCGCGCCGGTCAGCGGCAGCACCGGCCCGGCGTCCTGCAGCGACCCTTGCTCGTCGGGGTCGTAGGTGACGTCCTCGCCCTGGCCGTCGAAGCCCGCCCCGTGCAGCGTCACGACCGTTGTGCGCCGCGACCAGCCTCCGCCCGCGTCGAGCAGCAGACCCTCCAGCGAGTACGAGTCGATGCGCAGCGGAAGGTCGGCCACGCTTGCATAGGTGACGTGCACATCCGTAACATACCGGCGTGTTCACTCCCCAGCAGCGTGCCGACTTCGACCGGGACGGATTCGTGATCATCGAGCGCGACTTCATCGCGCCGGAGCAGGTCGACCTTCTGCGGGAGCGCTTCGAGGCCATCTTCCGGGAGGAGTACGACACCGGCATCCGGCCCGACGAGGTCAACTGGATCGCCGGCCGCGACCCCGAGAACCGCACCCGCCAGATCTGCAACGGCTGGAAGGCCGACACGATCCTCGCCGAGCAGGTGCTGAGCGAGCGCACCGGCGCTGCCTGCGCCGAGCTGATGGGCTACGACGGCGTGCGCATCCTGCAGGACAACTGCATCTGGAAGCCGCCGGGCACGCTCTCGCTGGGGATGCACCAGGACGGCGCCTACCTCGACTACCTCGATCCGGGCGAGATGATCACCTGCTGGATCGCGCTGGAGCCGACCTCCGCCGAGGCCGGCACGATGACGTTCGTCCCGGGCTCGCACAAGTGGCCGCGCACCGAGAAGAACCGCGGCGAGTTCCACGCCCCGCCCGACTGGCTCGAGCCCGCCCGCCGGGCAAACCCCGCCGGGCCGGACGCCGAGCTCGAGCTCACGCCCGTCGTGGTCGAGGCCGGCGGCGCCTCGTTCCACCACCACAACACCTTCCACGGCTCCGGCCCCAACACGGCGACCGAGGCCCATCGCCGGGCGCTGATCTCGCACCTGCTCCCCGCCGCGAGCCGGTTCGTGCCCGACCACGCCGACCTCGTGTACTCGCGCTATCGCCGCCGCGACACGATGGAGATGGACGAGTCGTTCTTCCCGGTGGTGTGGAGCGCCGCCGGTGCTCGATCCAAATGGCTCGACAGTTGATCTGAGCACGCACTGGCCGGATCGGTACGATGACCCGCTATGCGTGTCGGAGTCCCCCGAGAGCTTGCCCCATCCGAGAGCCGTGTTGCGCTCACTCCGGACGCTGTCGGCCGCCTCGTCGCGGCCGGATTCGAGATCATCGTCGAGCGCGGTGCCGGCGCGGGGGCATCGCTCCCCGACGCCGCCTACAGCGAGGCCGGCGCCGCACTCGGGTCGGCCGACGAGGTGCTCGAGCAGTCCGGCATCATCGTCCAGATCGGCAAGATCGGGCAGGCCGAGGTCGCGCGCCTTCGCCCCGGCCAGGTCGTGGTCGGCTACGTCTGGCCCCTGATCGATGCCGACCTGGTCGCGTCGCTCGCCGCCGCCGGCGTGACTGCCTTCGGCATGGAGTCGGTGCCGCGCGTGACCCGGGCCCAGCGGATGGACGCGCTCTCCTCGCAGGCCACCGTGTCGGGCTACAAGTCGGTCATCATCGCCGCCGAGCGGCTGCCGCGCTTCTTCCCGATGCTCATGACCGCCGCAGGCACGGTGCCGCCGGCCAAGGTGCTGGTGCTCGGCGCAGGCGTGGCAGGGCTGCAGGCCATCGCCACCGCCCGCAGGCTCGGCGCCGTCGTCTCGGCGTTCGACACCCGGCCCGTGGTGAAGGAGCAGGTCGAGAGCCTCGGCGCGAAGTTCGTGGAGCTCGACGTCGGCGGCGGCCAGGACGAGCGCGGCTACGCGATCGCGCTCACGCCCGAGCAGCAGACCCGCCAGCAGGAGCTGCTCGGCGAGGTCATCGCCGACTCCGACGTGGTGGTCACCACCGCGCTCGTGCCCGGCCGCCCCGCGCCACGGCTGATCCCGGCCTCGGCGGTCGAGGCCATGAAGGCCGGCTCGGTGATCGTCGACCTGGCGGCCGAGACCGGCGGCAACTGCGAGCTCACCACTCCCGGCGAGGTCACCACCGAGCACGACGTGATCATCGTCGGCACCCTCAACCTGCCCGCCACGATGCCGCTGCACGCGAGCCAGATGTATGCCCGCAACATCCAGGCGGTGCTCGACCACCTGGTGACCGACGGTGCCCTGCAGCTCGACTTCGACGACGAGATCACGCACGACGCCGTCATCACCCACGACGGCAAGATCACCACGCGACTGCTGTCCGGGGAGGGCGCATGAACGAGAGCCTGCTGATCGAGATCACCGTGTTCGTGCTGGCCGCCTTCGTCGGCATCGAGGTGATCAACCGCGTCCCCACCACCCTGCACACACCGCTCATGTCGGGCACCAACGCCATCCACGGCATCGTGATCGTGGGCGCCATCCTGGTGGCCGGCGGCGACTACTCGACGCTCACCAACATCCTGGGAGCCATCGGCGTGGCGTTCGGGGCCTCCAACGTCGTCGGCGGGTTCATGGTGACCGACCGCATGCTCGAGATGTTCAAGAAGCGGCCGGCCCCGGAGCACAAGGATGAGTAGGGCCGACTGGATCGGCGCCGCCTATCTGGTCTGCGCGATCTTCTTCATCATCGGCCTGAAGCGGCTCTCCTCGCCGGCCACGGCGCGCTCGGGCAACCGCATCGCAGCCGTCGGCATGGCGATCGCCATCATCGCGACGCTCTGCGACAAGTCGGTCACGAGCTACACGTGGATCATCATCGGCGCCGTCGTGGGCGGAGCTGCCGGGGCGGTCGGCGCGCGCCGGGTGAAGATGACCCAGATGCCGCAGATGGTGGCGCTCTTCAACGGCTTCGGCGGCGGCGCGGCGGCCCTGGTCGGGTTCTCGGACTACCACGACTCCATCGGCGGGCCCGGCGACATCTCGACCAAGATCATCATCTCGATCCTCTTCTGCTCGGTGGTGGGCTCGCTCAGCTTCTCCGGCTCGATGGTCGCCTTCGGCAAGCTCCAGGAGCTGATCAGCGGCAGCCCGAAGACGGTTCCGGGCCAGAAGCTGATCACCGCGGGGCTCTTCGCCGTCGTCCTCATCCTCTGCGTCTACCTCGCCACCGGCCACGAGAACCAGACCGTGCTGGTGATCGCGATGGTGCTCGCGCTGATCCTGGGCGTGCAGATGGTGCTCGCAATCGGCGGCGCCGACATGCCGGTCGTGATCTCGCTGCTGAACGCCTTCACCGGGCTCGCCACAGCCTCCACCGGCTTCGTGCTCTCCAACAACGTGCTGATCATCGCCGGCACCCTCGTGGGCGCCTCCGGCACGATCCTGACGCAGATGATGGGCAAGGCGATGAACCGCACCATCGCAAACGTCATCTTCGGCGCGTTCGGCACCGGCGGTGGCGGCGCCGCCGCGCTCGACGGTGACGGCGCAGCGATGCACGTGCGCTCGACCACGCCCGACGACGTCGCCGTGATGCTCGCCTACGCCCGCCGAGTCGTGATCGTGCCCGGATACGGCCTGGCGGTCGCTCAGGCCCAGCACAACGTGCGCGAGCTGGCCGACGTGCTCGAGCAGCGCGGCGTTGACGTCCGCTACGCCATCCACCCGGTCGCCGGCCGCATGCCCGGACACATGAACGTGCTGCTGGCCGAGGCTGACGTGCCCTACACCCAGCTCTACGAGATGGACGACATCAACAACGAGTTCGCGCGCACCGACGTGTCGCTCGTGATCGGCGCCAACGACGTGGTCAACCCCGCGGCGAAGAACACGCCGGGCAGCCCCATCTACGGCATGCCGGTGCTGAACGTCGATGCCTCGGCGGCGATCGTGGTGCTCAAGCGGTCGATGAGCACCGGCTTTGCCGGCATCGAGAACGAGCTCTTCGGCGACCCCAAGACGACCATGCTCTTCGGCGACGCCAAGGAGTCGGTCATCAACCTCGCCACCGCCGTCAAGCAGGTCTAGCGGCCGGCTCGCGCCTTGACCTTGCCGCGGGCATAGCGGCGAAGGGCGTTCTGCGACTCGACGATGAACGGCTCCGGCGGCGTGTCCGGCTCGAACCCGAGCGTCGATCCCGGCAGCTCGGCGCGCAGGTCGATGAGCAGGTCGATGAAGGCGAAGAAGTCGTTCTTGTCCCAGTCCGGCTCGTCCTCCCAGTGCATCGCCACGCCGTCTGCCTGCTCGGACACGGCGAGCGCGGGGCCGCCTGGACGCGCGGCGAGCTTGCCGGCCGCCGTCTGCACGCCGTCGGCGCTGAGCTTTCCCAGCACGAACTGGGGCCTGTAGCCGGCGTCCTCACGCAGGAACGGGCGCATCGAGCGCCACAGCTGATCTCGGGCCGACTCCATCCGAGTGATGGTAGTCGCGATGGCAAAAGTAAGGGTTCTGTACGGAACGCGCCGAAGCCATTGACGCTCTTTCGAATGCTCGCTATCCCGAGACCAGAAGGTCATTGGGGTCGTAGCAGACGGGGGTCGGCACGACTGAATTGGAACCGGGGGGATCCACATGATCACAGTCGGGCCAGCAACACACCGCGGTGGCAGCGATGTCGCCGCAACGGCGAAACATGCCGAGCGGGCTCTTCGCAACGTGGCCGCAACGGGGATGCCGAACGACACGCCTGAACGGCACGAGGGCCGTCGTTTCGACTATGTGCTTGCCCGCCGCCTCGTCGCGGCGTAGCGAAGACGCTCTACACGCGCCCAACGGGGCGGATGGACCTGAGGGGGAATCCATCCGCCCCGTGCGCGTTAACTAGACGGCGTCTCCCGGCCCGGCGCCTGCGCCCGGATCTGTCGGGCCGGCACTTCCCCCGCCCTTGTTCTGCGAGGGGAACGCACCGCCGCTGAAGGCGTTGTGGCCCTCCAGCTCGTAGCCGCCGTAGGTGGCCACCGCGGCCGCAACGAACGTGAGATAGAGGCCGAACGACGTGTAGCTGTGGTGCTGGAGGAACTTGATCAGCACCATCAGGCACACGAACGCGCCCAGAACGAGCGCCGCTGTCGAGAGCGGGAACGGAATCTGATCCTGCACCTTCAGCACGAGCCCGACGGCGACCGCCGCGAGCAGGAGCGCCCCGAGCACCGCGAACTTGCCGATGGTGCCGGTGTCCCAGGCGCTCACGCTGACCGAGCCCCCGGAGATCTTGGTGTTGCCGATCGAGATCCCGCCGTATGAGACCGAATACCAGCTGAAGAAGAGCACTGCGATCAACGTGACTGCAGCGCCGCCCACGACGAGCCAATGCCCGCGCTTCATGTGGGCAATATCGAAGTTATCCATGTGTTGCCGCCCTCCCTAAGAGCAGATCAAAGAGATACGAGCACCCTGCCAGGCGTCACAACAATAACAGCAACGCACGCAGTAACTCAATCCGCTCTTCGAGGGATTTCAGGGAGACACGTTCGTCGATGGCATGGGCACCCACGCCGTCGGGGCCGAGGCCGTCGAGCACCGGGATTCCCACCGCCGCGGCGAAGTTGCCGTCCGAGCCCCCGGCTGACGTGTTCTGGTCGAGCTTGAGCCCGATTCCCGCGGCGATCTCGATGGCCCGCTGCGCCAGCCGCTCGGCCCGGTGCGACTGGCTCATCGGCGGGCGGGTGATGCCGCCGCGCACCTCGAGCTGGGCGCCGTCGAGCTGGGGCTTCAGACCGTGGATGGCTGCTTCCAGCTCGAGCTGGGCCGCGGTCGTCCACGCGCGGGCATCGATGCGGGCCCAGGCCTCGGCGGCAACCACGTTGTCGCCGCTACCGCCGCCCACCTGGCCGACGTTGATGCGCGCGCCCTCGATGCGATCGGCCAGATCGTGCAGCGCGATGGTCTGATAGGCCAGCTCGGTGATGGCGGAGATGCCGCCGCGATGGCCGTTGCCCGCGTGCGCCGAGCGGCCGTGGATGTACATCTGGTAGCGGGCGAGCCCCGACCGCGCGGTCGTGATGGTGGCCTGCCGCACGGGCGGCTCCACCACCAGCGCAGCAGCGGCGTTTCGCGCGAGCTCCTCGACGATGGGCCGCCCCTCGGGGCTGCCGATCTCCTCGTCGGCGGTCATCAGCACGATCACGGGGCGCGGCAGCGGCCCGATCCCGCGCAGCGCCTCGAGCGCGATCACGATGCCGGCTTTCATGTCGAGCGAGCCCGGCCCCCACAGGTAGCCGTCCTCGATCCGGACGGGCATCTTCGCGAGGGTGCCGACCGGCCACACCGTGTCCATGTGGGCCATCACCAGCAGCGGGTCGGTCTCGGCATCGCCGATGTACCCGATCACCGAGCCGTCGGGCCGGCGCTCGATCTGCGCGCCCAGCTGCTCGAGCTCCGCCGCGATCACGTCGCCGACGGCTGCGATGCCCGCGGCGCCCCCGGTGGGGCTCTCGATCTCGACGAGGCGCTTGAGCAGATCGGCTGAGGCGGTCACAACCGGAGAGTCTTGCACGTCACTGCCGCAGGCGGACGAGATCCTCGAGCTCGGTGTCGCTGAGCTCGGAGATGACCGAGTCCACGCCCTTGTCCACGATCCGCGTCGCGAGGTCGCGCTTGTCGGCGATGAGCTGGTCGATGCGCTCCTCGATGGTGCCCGCGCACACCAGCCGGTGCACCTGCACCACGCGCGTCTGGCCGATGCGGTGCGCTCGGTCGGAGGCCTGATCCTCGACCGCGGGGTTCCACCAGCGGTCGAAGTGGAACACGTGGCTCGCGGCCGTGAGGTTGAGTCCCGTGCCGCCGGCGCGGAGCGAGGCGACCAGCACGCGTGGCTGCGTGCCCCCCTGGAACTTGTCGACCACGCGCTCGCGGGCGTCGCGGGTGAGCGAGCCGTCCAGGTAGAGCCGCTCCAGCTGGAGCTCGCGCTCGAGGTGGTCGGCAATCATCCGGCCCATCACCGCGAACTGCGTGAACACGAGGGCATTCTCGCCCTCCTCCACCACCTCGGTGAGCATCTCGGTCATGCGGTCGAGCTTGCCCGACCGGCCCCCGAGCGCGCCCGGCTTGCCCATCGCGTGCACCGGGTGGTTACAGACCTGCTTCAGCCGCGTGATGAGCGCGAGCACACGGCCGCGGCGGGCGATGCCCTCGGACTCCTGGACGCCGCCCATGATGGTGTCGATGGTGGCCTGGTAGAGCCCTGCCTGCTCCAGCGTGAGCGTGCAGAACTCGGTGGAGTCCTGTCGCGGCGGCAGGTCGGGCAGGATCTCGGGATCGGTCTTTCGCCGGCGCAGCAGAAACGGCCCGGTGATGCGCTTGAGCCGCGCCTCGGCCTCGGCGTCGGAGTGCCGCTCGATGGGCGTCGCGAGCGTGCGGCGAAAGCCGGTGCGCGTGCCGAGCAGGCCGGGGTTGAGGATCTGCATGATCGACCAGAGCTCGTCGAGGCGGTTCTCCACCGGCGTGCCGGTGAGCGCCACGCGGTGGTGGGCGGTGATCGCCCGCGCGGTCTGCGCGGCGCGCGTGAGCGGGTTCTTCACTGCCTGGGCCTCGTCCAGCACCAGCGTGCGCCAGCCGGGGCCGGTGAGGAGCTTTCGGTCACGCGCAAGGAGCGCGTAGGACGTGAGCACCACGTCGTGCCTGGTGAGCTCCTCGGCCGAGCTGGTGCGGTCGGGGCCGTGGTGGATGTGCACGTCGAGGTCGGGGGCGAACCGGTGCACCTCGCGCTCCCAGTTTCCCAGCACCGAGGTGGGCGCCACGATCAGCGCGGAGCCCGCGAAATCGTCCGAGCGGTCGACCAGGTAGGCGATGAGCTGCACGGTCTTACCGAGGCCCATGTCGTCGGCAAGGAGCGCTCCCATGCCGAGCTTCCGCATCTTCTGGAGCCAGCCGAGGCCGACGTGCTGGTAGGGCCGAAGCGTGCCCTGGAACCCCTCGGGCGCGTCCACGGCGGTGCGCATCTCGGGCGATGACACCTCGTTCGCGAGCCGCGCGAGCTCGGAGCCCTCGGTCGCAGCCACCGAGACGCCCACGCCGCGCAGGTCGGAGATGCCGCCGAGCGTGGCGCCGAGCGCCGTGAGCGCCGGCAGGCTCGACCCGTGCAGCGCCACCGCGGCCATCGACTTGGCCTTGAGGAGCGACTTGCTGGAGAGCGCCCGCCACTCACCGCCGAGCCTCACCAGCGGCTGCGACGAGCGCGCCAGCTCGCGGAACTCGTCGCGGCTGATCTCCTTGCCTCCGAGCGAGGCCGTGAGGTCGAACTGCACGGTGCCGCCAACCGAGAGCGGCCCGTCGAGGAGCACCAGCTCGGCGTCCTCGATCTGCAGGTCGCTCGACTCCGAGATCTCGGGCGGCAGGTTCAGCTTCACGCCCGAGAACTCGAGCGCCGAGCCCGCCAGCCGAAGCTCCCAGACCGAGTCGAGGCTGAGCTCCACCAGGCCGCCTGCCATGTCCCCCAGCGGCGGGAAGATGTGGGCCGCGCGCTTGAGCAGGCCGGGATCGGCCGGCTCGGCGCGAAGCGGCCACGCATCGCCGTCTCCCACCGGCAGCTCGAGCGTGAGCTCCAGGTCGAGCGTGTCGCGCAGCTGCACGACCGGCGCCACGGCGCCCAGCTCGGGCGCGACGGCCCGAAGCGAGGGCTGCAGGCGCGAAAGGTCGAGCTCGATGGGATGCACGTCGGGCGAGGTGAGGATCTTGGGCTCGCGCACGGCCGCGGCGAGCGCGCGCATGGTCGCCTCGACGAACATCGTGACCGCCGAGAGCGAGTCCATCGAGATGAGCCCCTCGTCCTCGTCGTTCTCGTCCACCACGCCCACGGCGTGGGCGGCGGGCGGGAAGGCGCCGGCGAACCGGCTGAGGTCGGGCAGCTCGCCGCCGCCGGCGATGGACTTCTCGATCACGCGGGCGGCCAGCTTCCAGGCGCGAAGCGAGGCGCTGGTCTCGTTGGGGTGGTCGCCCAGCAGGTAGGCCAGAGCGGGCAGCATCGCGAGGCAGCGAAAGTCGGTGGAGCGCGTGCGGGTGCCCAGCACGATGGGCTCGTTCAGGCGCCGCAGGCGATGCGGCAATCCGGCCTCGTCCAGCAGCTCAGTCCACCCGCCGGGAGACAGCGGATTGAGCGAATAGAAGCCCATCACCGGCTCCTCGACGCTGCGGGGAACGAGGGCGAGCTCGAGGGGGGCCCGATGGGCGGTTGCTGTAGTGGGGAGAGACAAAATTGGTACCTTACCGATGCATGCAGCTCGAACTCACCATCAACGGTCGCAGGCAGGAGTTCGAGGCGCCTGCGCACCGCACTCTGGCCGACCTTCTGCGTGGCGAAGCGTCGCTCAAAGCGCTCAAGCTGGCGTGTGCCGAGGGGACGTGCGGGACGTGCACGGTGCTTATCGACGACCGCCCTGCGCTCTCGTGTCTCACGCTCGCTGCGGCGGTCGACGGCCGGTCGATCCGCACGCTCGAGGGCGGCGGTGAGCTGCTCGAGCGGCTGCAGGAGAGCTTCACCCAGAACGACGCCTTCCAGTGCGGGTTCTGCACGCCCGGCCAGCTGATGTCGGCCATGGCGCTCCTCGAGCGCGACCCGGCACCCAGCCGCGAGACCGTGCGCGACCACATGAGCGGCAACCTCTGCCGCTGCGGCGCGTATGCCAACATCGAGGCCGCGGTGCTCGCGGTCTCGGGAAGCGGCGGCGTGTAATTCCCCGTCTCGTGAAGACCGAGGCGGTGATCGAGGGCCGCACCGAGGAGCGGTGGGTGCTCGTTGAGGAGGATGACACGCCCGAATGGGCTGTCGACGAGCGGCCGCCCGTGATCGGCCGCCCGGCGACGCGCCTCACCGCCCGAGCGCGCGTGACGGGCACGGCGACGTACACGTCCGACGTGAACCTCTCCGGCATGCTCGAGGCGCGGGTGCTGCGAAGCCCCCACGCCAACGCCCGCGTGACGGCGATCGACCTGGACGCGGCCCGCGCGGTGCCGGGCGTGCACGCGGTGGTCGGCCCCGGCGACGTGCCGCAGAACAACGGCGGCGACGTGCTGACCGCCGCGCCCGCCTACGCCGGGAAGGCCATCGCGGCCGTCGCCGCAGAGAGCGTCGAGGCGGCCGAGGCGGCCATCGCCGCGCTCGACCCGCAGTACGACGTGCTCGACTTCGTGGTCGACCTCGACCGAGGGTTTCGAGCGCCAGGACTTCCTCGGCGAGCCAACCGACGACGAGCGCGGCGACACCGACGCTGCACTGGCGGCCGCCGACGTCACGATCGAGACGTCCTACAGCGCCCCGGTGCAGCTCCACAACCCGCTCGAGACGCACTGCGCGGTGTCGGACTGGCGGCCGCACGGGCTCACGGTGTGGTGCTCGACCCAGAGCATCTACGGCGTTCGCAGCGACCTCGCGGCCACGTTCGGGCTCGAGCTGGATCAGGTGCGGGTGCTGTGCGAGTACATGGGCGGCGGGTTCGGCGCGAAGATCAGCGGCGGCGAGGCCGGCGTGCTCTCGACCGAGCTCTCGCGGCGCACCGGGCGGCCCGTGCGGCTCGTGCTGCCGCGGCGCGACGAGAATCTGGTATCGGGCTACCGCACGGCGGTCGACATGACCTTTCTGCTGGGCGCCTCCGCCGACGGGACGCTGACGGCTGTCGAGGGCTCGGCCGTCATGGGTCTCGGCACCGGCGGCTGGACGTATCCGGTGATGGAGCCGGCGAAGGCGATGTACCGCTGCGCCAACGTGCATGCGATGGTGGTGCCCATCCGCCAGAACCTCGGCCCCACGGCGGCGTTCCGCGCGCCCGGGGTGATGGAGGGCACGTGGGCGTTCGAGCAGGCCATCGACGAGCTCGCGATCAAGCTCGGGATGGATCCGCTCGAGTTCCGGCGGCGAAACCACGCCGACCACGAGCAGAGCCCCGGTGAGAAGGAGTACACGTCCAAGCGGCTGGTGGCCTGCTATGACATGGCCGCCGAGCTGGCCGGCTGGAGCGACCGCGCGAGCCTCGAGGGCACGGGCCGCATCCGCCGCGGGATGGGCTGTGCGAGCCAGTACTGGTGGGGCGGCGGAGCGCCGCCGGCCTATGCCGAGGTGCGCATCGGGCGCACCGCGCGGCCGATCCTCTCGATGGGCCTGCAGGATCTGGGCACAGGCACCATCACCGCCTCGGCGATGGTGGTGGCCGAGCGGCTGGGGATTCCGGTCGAGTCGGTGCGGGTGCAGGCGGGTGACACGTCGCTCGCCGCGCACGGGCCCTACGTCGGGCGGCTCGATGACGCTCTCGTCCATCGCGCCTGCGGTGCGCTCGGCCGGGCATCACGCCCGCACGCAGCTTCTGGAGCTTGCTGCCGACCTCTACGAGATCTCGGCGTCCGACCTCACGCTCGAGGCGGGCGAGGTGCGGTCCACCGACGGCACGCTGCGCCGGCCCATCACCGACGTGACCGAAAAGCTCGGCAACGCGTGGGTCACGGGCCGCGGCTCGCGCGGGCCCAACCCGGACGGCCTCGCCGTGAACACCTTTGGCTGCCAGATCGCGCAGGTGGCGGTGGACACGCTCACGGGCGAGGTCACCATCGAGCGGATCGTGGCCGCCCATGACGTCGGCCGCATCATCAACCCGATGGGCGCGCGGAGCCAGGCGCTCGGCGGGATCATGCAGGGCATCGGGTTTGCGATGACCGAGGAGCGGGTGGTCGATCCCACCACCGGCACGGTCGTGAACCCCGGGCTCGAGGACTACAAGATCCCGACCATGGCCGATACGCCCGAGATCCTGTGCGCGTTCGTGGACGACCCCGATCCCAGCCTCCCGCTGGGCATCAAGGGCCTGGGCGAGCCGCCCATCATCCCGACGGCCGCGGCCATCGGAAACGCGATCGCCCACGCGATCGGCGTGCGGCTCCACGAGGCGCCGTACACGCCGCGGCGGGTGCTGGAGGCGTTGCCCGAGTGACCGCCGAGTTCGAGTATTCGCCGCCCCGAGAGCGCAGACGACGCCGAGCGGCTCCTGCTCGCCGGCGGCAGTGCCATCGGCGGAGGCACCGACCTGCTGACGCAGGTACACCGCGGCCTCAAGCACCCCGATCGGCTGGTGGATCTGCGCGGGCTGGGCATGTCGGGCATCGCCGCGACGGATGCGGGCCTCGAGATCGGCGCCACCACGACCATCGCCGACGTCACGCGCGACCCGCTCGTGGCCGAGCGCTATGCCGTGCTGGGCCAGGCTGCGGGATCGGTGTCGGCGCAGCAGCTGCGCGAGATGGGCACGGTCGCCGGCAACCTCTGCCAGAACGTGCGCTGCTGGTACTTCCGCCACCCCGACCTGACGTGCTGGCTTCGGCGGCGGCGACACCTGCTACGCGCAGATCGGCGATCACCGAAAGCACGGCCTGGAGCCGGGCGACTGCATCTCGGTGGCGCCGAGCGACCTCTCCGCCGCGCTGCTCGCGCTGGATGCACGGGTGACCACCAACCGCCGCACCTTCGGGTTGGCGGAGCTCTACCGCAAGCCGACCGAGGACAACCGCTCGACGCTCACGCTGGAGCCGGGCGAGTTCCTGACGACGGTGACGGTGCCACGGCCTCCCCTTGCGAGTGCGTACGCGCGCACAGGCGAGCGCAAAGCGTGGAGCTTCGCCCTGGCCGGCGTGGCAGCAGCGCGCTTCGACGACGGCGTCCGGGTGGCCGCAATCGGCGTCTCGAACCTCCCCCGTCTCATCGACCCAGCCGACCCGCTGGCAGGCCTCCCGGGCCTCGAGATGACCACGTGGAAGCGCCGGCTCCTGACCGCGCTCGTGAACGACGCGGTCGCTGCCGTGAGTGCGTAGGCGGTGTGTGGTGGGACTGTTGGGCGGGTAGCGGCAGCGTTGACCTGTTCGGCGGTTCGTGCGGTCGCTGAGGGTTGGCGTGGCTGGTAGCGCGTTGGTCGGTGGGCGCGCTGGGGCGGGTACACGGCGTGGATGATGCGGTAGATATGGGCGTGCGGTTGGTCTGAGTGCTTGGGTTTTGGCTCTGGGAGGGGGTTTTCGGGGGTGTGCGGGGGGTGTGCCAATTGGCGGTGCGAGTCAATCTCGATTGAGTTTCGCGGCACTCCCGGGGGGACGCCACTTGGCGGTGTGCGTCGATGCCGTTTGGGTTCTGTGACGGCTCCCCGGGGACACGCCACTTGGCGGTACGAGCGCATGTCGATTGCCTTCCGTGGCACTTCGGGACGTGGGCCCTTGCCCCGGTACGCGTCGATACTCTGATATTGGACTCTTGACACGTCTCCCGGGGACGCGCCACTTTGGGCTTGCCCCGTTTTGGTTGACACTTTTGGTTTAGGCGGCTGTGGCCGCCGTGGGGTTGGTTTTTTGTAGTTTCTCGTATTCGTCTGGGCTGCGCATTCCGAGGCTGGAGTGGCGGCGCAGGGGGTTGTAGAAGCTCTCGATGTAGCTGAAGACCTGGAGCCTGGCTTGGTCTCGGCTGGTCCAGGTTTGGCGATTGATCAGCTCGAGCTTGATGGTGGACATGAAGCTCTCGGCAAGCGCGTTGTCGTAGGCGTCGCCGCGACTTCCCATGCTCGCCACGATGCCGGAGTCTCTGAGCGTTTTTCCCAGTGCCAGGCTGGTGTACTGGCTGCCTCGATCGGAGTGGTGCACCACGCCTGCCGGCGGCCTTCGGCGGGTCACGGCCATCGACACGGCATCGACCACGATCGCCGCGTCGAGGTCTTGACGCATCGACCAGCCCACCACCTTGCGCGAGCAGACATCGATCACGACCGCCAGGAAGAGCCACCCCTCGTGCGTGGGGATATAGGTGATGTCAGCCGCCCAAACCTGGTCGGGCCGATCAGCGCGGAAACGCCGCTTCACCAGGTCGGGCGCCGCCTTGGCCTCTTCCGCCTTGACCGTTGTTCGCGTCAAGCGACGCCGGCGAGAGACGCCCTGGATGCCAAGCTCTTGCATCAACCGCGCCACCCGCTTTCGTCCCACGCGCTCACCGGCCTCAAACAGGTCCTCCCAGATACGCGGCGCCCCATACGACTCACGGCTGGCCTCATACGAACTGGTGATCAACGCCTTCAGCCGCTCGTCCTCGACCCGACGCGGGCTCACAGCGCGCTTCTGCCACGCGTAAAAGCCCTGCCGCGCCACGCCCACCACCTCACACAGCCGGGAGACCTTGTGCTGTGCTCTCTGCGCCGCGACAAACCGAAACTTCATCTCGGTGCCTCGCTCTCCCTGGCGAAGAAAACCGCTGCCTTACGGAGAATCTCCCTCTCCTCTCGCAACACCCGATTCTCACGGCGCAACCGACGCAACTCATCCAACTCCTCACTCGAGGAGCCCTCCCGCAGCCCAGCATCGATATCCGCCTGACGCACCCACCGCCGCAACGACTCCGGCGCGATCCCAAGCTCCTTCGCGACCAGCTCAAACGACCGACCCTCCGACCGAAACAACCGCACCGCCTCAACCCGAAACTCCCGCGTATACCTCGGCACAAAAACACTCCTCTCCAGACGCCAAAACGCCCAATCTCAGAGTGTCAACGCTACCGGGGCAAGCCCAAGCCCAAGCCCACTCGGGACGGCACGCCACTTGGCGGTACGCGTCGATGCCATTTGGATTCTGTGACAGCTCCCCGGTGAGACGCCACTTGGCGGTACGCGTCGATGCCATTTCGGTTCTGTGACGGCTCCCCAGGGAGACGCCACTTGGCGGTACGAGCGCATGTCGATTGCCTTCCGTGGCACTTCGGGACGAGACAGCCACTTGGCGGTACGCGTCGATGCCATTTGGACTCTGTAACACGACTCCCCGGGGACACGCCACTTGGCGGTACGAGCGCATGCCGATCGACTTCCATGACACCTCAGGACGAGACGCCACTTGGCGGTACGCGTCGATGCCATTTGGACTCTGTGACGACTCCCCAGGGACACGCCACTTGGCGGTACGAGCGCATGCCGATCGACTTCCATGACACTTCAGGACGAGACGCCACTTGGCGGTACGCGTCGATGCCATTTGGACTCTGTGACGGCTCCCCGGGGACACGCCACTTGGCGGTACGTGCCGATGTCAATCGGGTTTTGTGACGCTTCCCGCCTCCGTCCAAGCCCCCGCCCCCCGCGCCCCCACCCCGCCCGTCACACTCTCGGCCCCGTTTCCCGACACCCCGACACCCACCGGTGCGCCCTCGTCCGGCAGACTCCAGGGCCATGGCCTCGTCTCTCTATAAAGCGCGCGGGATGTCGGTGAAACAGCCGGTCTGCGCCATCTGCGTCGATCGGACTCGCGGGAAGACGCAGTGCGTGACGATGGGCTATGGCGTCAAGGTGTGGCTGTGCGAGGGGCACTCGAGCGTCGAGTTTCTGACGAAGCGCGGCGGGCGCGATTTTGCGCTCACCATGAGCCGGCTGTGGCAGGCGCACGGATGTCTGACGGCTTCACGGAGCAAGGCGCTTCAGTCGTACATCGCGGCGCTCAAGCCGCCGGCGAAGCGTCCCCGGCCCGGATCCTACGCGTGGCCGCAGCCGCGCGTGCATGCGGAGCGGCTCTTCGCTGCCGGCGTCGCGACCGCCCACGTCGTCGATGACATCAGCGGCGGACACTACGGCCGGGCGAAGCCGCCCAGCGCACGCACGATCCAGCGCTGGCGCAGCGAGCGCCGCTGGCAGAGCCGCGGATCGCCGGGTTGACGCTCAGCGCTTGGGCGGCCAGTTGTTCGCGGGCCTGGTGATCGCTCCCTCGCTCGCGCTCGACACCATCGAGGCGTACTTCGCAAGCACGCCGGTGCGGTAGCGCGGCTCGGGCGGAGACCAGTCGGCCAGCCGCGCCTCGATCTCGTCGTCGGAGAGCTCGACCCGCAGCTCGCGCGCGTCCACATCGAACACGATGATGTCGCCGTCCTTGAGCGCTGCGATCGGGCCGCGGTGCGCCGCCTCGGGCGTGACGTGGCCGGCCATCAGGCCGTGCGTCGCCCCCGAGAACCGCCCGTCGGTGATGAGCGCGACGTCCTCGCCCAGCCCCTCGCCGACGATCGCCGCGGTGACGTGCAGCATCTCGCGCATGCCGGGACCGCCCGACGGGCCCTCGTAGCGGATCACGATCACATCGCCCGCCTTGAGCGAGCGATCCTTCACTGCCGCAAACGCATCCTCCTCGCGATCGAACACCCGGGCGGGACCGCGGTGGTGGCGGCGCTCATGACCCGCGAGCTTCACCACGCAGCCGTCGGGAGAGAGGTTTCCGCGGAGGATCGCCAGGCCGCCGGTGGCCTTCAGCGGCGCCTCGATGGGCACCACCACAGGCTGTCCGGGCGTCTCCACCACGTCGTCGGCGATCTGGCCGAGCGTGCGGCCGTCAACCGTCATCGACCCGGAGTGGATCAGCTCGCGCTTCTTGAGCTCGCGTGCGACGAGCGCGACGCCGCCGGCGTCGAACAGGTCGGTCGCCACGAACTCGCCCCCGGGCTTGAGCCCGGCGACCACCGGCGTGCGCTCGGCGATGGTGTCGAACTCGTCGATGGTGAACGGGATGTCGAGCTCCGCCGCGATCGCCAGCAGGTGCAGCACGCCGTTGGTGGAGCCGCCGCTCGCGGCGACCGACGCCGCAGCGTTCTCGATCGCGTCGCGCGTCACGATGGCCGAGGGCCGCACGTCGTCGCGCACGAGCTGCATCACGAGCTTGCCGCACTCCTCCGCCGCGTCACCCTTGCCGCGGTTGAGCGCAGGGATGCCATTGAGCCCGGCGGGGCTGATGCCGAGAAACTCGAGCGCCATGGACATCGTGTTGGCCGTGTACTGGCCGCCGCACGCGCCCGCACCGGGAATCGCCAGCGACTCGACCTCGTGCAGCTCGTTGGCGTCGATCTTGCCGGCCGCATAGGCACCGACGGCCTCGAAGATGTCCTGGATGGTGACGTCCTTGCCGCGGATCACTCCCGGCGCGACCGAGCCGTTGTAGAGCACGAGGCCGGGGATATCGAGCCGGCAGAGCGCCATCGCACTGCCCGGGATGGTCTTGTCGCAGCCCACCAGGCAGACGAGGCCGTCCAGCATGTGGCCGCGGCAGACCAGCTCGATCGAGTCGGCGATCACCTCGCGGCTCACCAGCGAGGCCCGCATGCCCTCGGCACCCATCGACACGCCGTCGGACACGGCGATCGTGTTGAACTCGATCGGCGTGCCGCCGGCCGCCCGGATGCCCTCCTTGACCCGCAGCGCCAGATCGCGCTGGTTGAAGTTGCATGGCATCGTCTCGATCCAGGTGGTCGAGACGCCGATCAGCGGCTTGTTGAGGTCGTCATCGGTGAAGCCGATGGCCTTGAACATGCCGCGGGCAGCGGCGCGGTCGGGCCCATCCGTGATGGCAGCCGAGTGACGCTTGGCGGGGTCGGACGGAAGGTCGTACGGCGAATCGGTCATTGATCCTCAATCACTCGCTGGTCTGGCTTGTCACCTTGATGCCCCAGGCCTTGCCGGAGGCAAAAAGCTCGTCGGTGTCGATGTCGTCGGCGTTGCCGATGACATGCTGCTCGGGGTTGTCCGCAGTCGAGGCCCAGACCACGCGGTGCACGGTCGCAGGCACGTGCGCCTTCAGGTGATCGCCCCGCTCCAGTGCGGCCTCGGCCTCTTCGGCCGCCGGGCCCTCGGCATACCCTTTTCCCATTGGTTCAGCCTACCAAGCCCGCTCGAGCAGGCGCAGCAGCTGATCGCGGCTGGGCGGCGGATCGAGCTGCTGCAGCTCGGGCCGCGCCGATGCCGCCTCGGCGACGGAGTCCAGCGCATCTCGCTCCACCCCCAGGTCGCGCAGGGCCCGGCCACCGCCCGCGAGCTCGGCGATCCGGCCGCCCAGGGCAGGGGTCGACACGCCGAGCGCCTCTGCCAGCTCCCCCATCTCGAGCGGCGCGAACCCGGCGATGGCGGTGACGGTGTGCGGCAGCATCACGGCGTTCGTGTCGGCGTGCGGCGTGCCGCAGACCCGCACGATGGCTCTGGCAGATCACGTGGTGCAGCGAGAGCCCGGTCGAGCCCACGGCGTAGCCGGCGAGGATCGAGCCCAGCGCGAGCGGCCCGGGAAGCGGCCGCGGCCCATCGAGCCCGGCGGCGAGCAGCTGAGCAGCGCGCAACGCCGCCATCGTCGAAACCGGATTCCGGGTGGGCACCCAGAGCGCCTCCGCTGCATGCCCGAGCGCGTTCATCGCGCTTGCCCGCAGCATCGGCTCGGGCGCCGACGCCATCAGCGCCGGGTCGGCCAGCACGAGCGCTGGGCGCACCCACGCGCGATCCTCGTAGCCGGGGATCGCCCGGTGGCGGGACGACATCTCGGCGCCCGAGAGCGTGGTCGGCACCGCGCACACCTCGGCGCCGGTCGCCGACGCGATCGCCTTGGCGACGTCCACCACGCGCCCTCCTCCCCATGCGACCAGCCGGCTGCCGCGGACGTCTCCCACCAGCGCTGCCGCAGCATCCGGCACACCTCCCGGCGCGACGTGGTGCACCGCCGTGAACCTGCCTGCGAAGTCCGGCTGGGCCCGCTGGGTGGTGAGGAGCTCGGCGTCGAGCCAGACGTGCTCGAGCGCATCACCGCCGAAGCGAATCGTCCGCTCGCCGTCGTGCCACACGAAGTTCTCCATCGCCATAAGCTGTCACCCGCCATGGGCTTCGTCAAACGCATAGAGATCCGCTGGCGCGACCTCGACGGGTTCGCGCACGTCAACAACTCGGTGTACTTCACCTACGGCGAGGAGGTGCGCGACGAGTTCTTCACGGGCATCCTCGGCCACGACGTGGTGAACCAGGTCGTCGTGCGCCACTGCGAGATCGACTACAAGTCCGGGCTGACGCTGGCCGACGACTATGCCGACATCTTCGTCGAGATCACAGCCATCGGCCGCTCGAGCGTGAGCACGTCCGAGCGGATCGTCTCGGTCGCCGACGGCCGGGTTGCGGCCGAGTCCTCCACCGTCACCGTGCACACCAATGCCGAGCGCCTGGCCGCGGAGGCCTGGGACGATGCCAGCCGCGCCGCCCTCGAGGCTGCCCGCTAGTAGAGCGCTGCGGCGAGCTTGCGGCGGTACTCGAGCGCCAGGGGGTGATCCTGGCCGAGCTCGGTGAAGACGCCCACCATCACCGTGCGGATGCGGTCGCGATCGTCGCCCTCGGCCGCCTTCAGCGCCTCGAGCATGAGCTCCAGGCCGCGCTGCGTGTCGCCCTCGGAGATGGCGCCGAGCGCCGGGCCCAGCAGCGGGTCGCCGGCGCTCTCGAGCCGCGCGAGCGCGCCCAGCGCGCCGGGATGGTTGGGCTGGAGCTCGAGCGCCCGGCGAAGCGACGCCTCATCACCTTTGGCCACCAGCTCGTCGGCCTCCGACGGCAGGAGGCCGCGCAGAAACGACTCCACCATGGGCCTCGGCGCCGCGCCCGTGAACTCGTCCACGATGCGGCCGTCCTTGAACGCCTTCACGGCGGGGATGCCCTGCACGCGGTAGCTCGCGGCGATGCGCGGGTTGGCATCGACGTCCACCTTCACGAGCTCGACGGCGCCACCGGTTGCTTCCACCGCCGACTCGATGATGGGCCCGAGCTGCTTGCACGGCCCGCACCACTCGGCCCAGAAATCGACCACCACGGGCACGGTCGCCGAGCGCTCGATGACCGCCTGCTCGAAGGTCTCGTCACCCGCCTCGACCACGCTCACTCTTCGCCCTCGGCCTGCTCTCGGAGGTACTGCTCGAAGTCGGCCGCGAGCTCGTCGCCCGTGGGCGCATCCTGCGAATCGACCTGCTGCTCGAGCTGCTCGACGTAGCCGGCGATGTCGGGATCGTCCGTGATCGCAGAGGCCACCCGGAGCGCGTACTCGCTGGCTGCGGCCTGCAGCTCGCCGGTGGGCCGCGGGGTGCCCACCAGGTCGGAGAGCTTCTCGAGGAGCGCGACGGCGGCCTGCGGGTTGGGCGTGGCCGAGATGTAGTGCGGCGTGGCCGCCCAGAGGCTGGCCGACTGGATGCCGGCGTCGTCACACGCGCTGTGGATGACGCCGACGATGCCGGTGGGGCCCTCGTACGTGGAGGGGCTCAGGTCGTGCTCGGCCATCATCTCGGGGTCGGACGCGCTGGCCGAGACCGGCACCGGCCGCGTGTGCGGCGTGTCGGCCAGAAGCGCGCCCATGGTGATGACCAGGCGCGCGTGAAACTGCTCGGCGACATCGACCACGGTGGTCGCGAAGTCGCGCCAGTGCAGGTTGGGCTCGGTGCCGATGACGACGAGCAGGTCGTGCTCGGCGCTTGCGTGCACCTCGGTAGTGGGCCAGTCGATGCGCCGCTGGTCGCCCTCGACGATCTGCACCGTGGGCCGGGTCTGCTGGTAGTCCACGAACGGGTCGGAGTCGATCACCGCGCACCGGTCGGCGTCGGTGATGGACCGCAGGAAGCCCGCAGCCAGGCTGGCCGAGCCGCCGGCATCGTTCCAGCCGCGAAAGGCCGCCACCATGGTCGGCCGCTTGAGCTTTGGCATGTGTTCGTAGCGCACGAAGTCCATCCCTGCAGTGTCGCACACACACCCGACCGCCGAGGGCGGTATCTTGCTCCTGTGACATTGCTCGATCTGATTGCTGTCGCCTGGATCGCCTTCTCGTGCTTCCAGGGCGCCCGCAGAGGACTGGTGGCAAACGCGCTCGGCCTCGCCGGCTTCATCGTCGGCGCGGTGATCGGCTCCCGGCTCGCCCCTCATCTGCTCGCCTCCGGAAGCGCGTCCCCATGGCTGCCCGAGGTCGACCATGGTCTCAGCGCTTGTCGTCGGCCTGGTCGCCCAGGCGCTCGCGGGCACGGCCGCGGGGCAGATCCGCCACCACGTACTGCGCGGGCCGCTCGAGACCGTGGACACTGCCGGCGGCCTGGCGGTAGGCGCCATCTTCGGGATCGCCCTGGTCTGGCTGGCGGCAGTCGTCGCGGTGCAGCAGCCGGTGCTGGGGCTTCGCAACGACGTGCAGGACTCCGAGATCCTGCCGGTGCTCCTGAAGGCCGTGCCCGCATCCACCGTGCTGAGTGCCCTCGCGCAGTTCGATCCGCTGCCGGTGATCCCGTCGCTGGCCGACCGCTCGCTCCCCCCGCCGACGCCCGGCGCCGTGCCCGCGCGGCTCGCGAAGCAGAGCGTCGTGAAGGTCGAGGGCGAGGCCTGCGGCCTGGTGGTGCAGGGCTCCGGCTGGGTCATCGAGAAGAATCTGGTGGTCACCAACGCCCACGTCGTGGCGGGTGAGCGCGACACCAAGGTCTACTGGGGCAAGTTCCAGGCCACGGCCCGCGTGGTGGGGATCTCGGCCGACGACGACATCGCCGTCCTGCGCGTCCAGGGCATGCACCTGCGGCCCCTCCCGCTGGCCGCGCACGATCCCAGCGGCGGGAACGTCGGGCTGGTGGGCTATCCCGAGAACGGGCCGCTGACCGTGCGGCCGGGCCGCGCCGGAAACCCGGTCACGGTGATCACGCCCAACGCCTACGGAAGCCACGTGCACGCACGCGCGGTGGTGCCGCTTCGCGGCAACCTGAAGCACGGCGACTCCGGCGGGCCGGTCGATCAACACCTCCGGCAAGGTGGTGGCCATGATGTTTGCCGCAGACACCCAGGGCGAGGGCGGCTTCGGCGTCCCGCTGAGCGCCATCCGCGCGCAGGTCGCAAGCGGGACGTCGCACACGGTCAGCACCGGCAACTGCATCAGCTGACCGCCGCGAGCACCCCCGCCAGCGACCCGATCGCGTCCATGTTGTGGCCCTCCAGGAACACGTCGGAGTGCCTGAGCGCCACGCGCATGCCGCCCGCCAGCGGCTCGAACCCGCTGTGGCCCTTGAGCGGGTTCACCCACACCACGAGGTGGGCGGCGCGCGCGATGCGGGCCATCTCGGTATCGAGCTGATCGAGGCCGCCCCGCTCCCAGCCGTCCGACATGATCACGACGATCGCACCGCGGGTGAGCCCGCGAGCGCCCGTAGCGAGAGTTGTAGGCGGCGATCGACTCGCCGATGCGCGTGCCGCCGCCCCAGTCGGGCATCGCCTCGGCCGCGACCCGAAGCGCCGCGGCCGGATCGCGGCCGGCGAGGTACGGGGTGAGCCGCGTGAGCCGCGTGCCGAAGGCAAACGCCTCCACCCGCCGGCCGGCCTGGGTCATCGCCTGCAGGAACATCACCATTGCCCGGGCGTAGGGCTCCATCGACCCCGACACGTCGCACAGGAACACGAGCTTTCGCGGCACGGTCTTGCGCTCGCGCCAGGCGCGCTGCACGGGCACCCCCTGGGTGCGCATCGCCGCGCGAAGGGTGCGCCGCTGATCGAGCACGCGGCCGTTGGGAGCGGGCCGCAGGCGCCGTGACACCCGCATCGGCTGCGACCGCGAGAGCCGCTCCATGGCCGCATGGCAGGCGAGCAGCTCCTCCGTGCTCATCTCGGCGAAGTCGCGCCGCCGCAGGAGCTCCGCCGCCGAGTAGGCGGCACTCACCGGCGGCTGATGGTCGTCCTCGTCGGGCTCGACCTCGTTTCGGCCGCGCTGCTGCGCCGCCGCCGGGCTCGGCGGGTGCAGCGAGAGCTCGGCCTCGTCGCCCTCCGCCGCGCGATCCCAGTATCCGGCGAAGGCGGCGTCGAACGGCGCGATGTCGTCATGGCGCGACACCATCGTGCAGCGAAGCGCGTGGTAGACCTCGGCGCGGTTGGTGAGATCCACCAGGTCGAGGCCGCGGAGGGCGTCCTGCAGCCGGCCGGGGCCCACCTCGACGCCGTCGGCCCGCAGCACCCGCCCGAACCCCACCAGCCTGGCCACGACCGCCGCGCCGGAGGGCGTGCTCACGCCTGGACGGCCTCCGCCACCAGCGCCTCGACGCCCAGCTGGTGCACCCGGCCGAGATCCTCGTGATCCTTCACCACGGTGCCCAGCGTGTCGGTGACGTTGGCCGCAGTGAGCTCGCTCTGGCCAAGGGCGACCAGGGCCTGCGTCCAGTCGATGGTCTCGGCCACGCCGGGAGCCTTCGCAAGCTCGGCGGTGCGCAGCCGCGCGACGAACGCCGCGGCCTGCGCCGCCAGGCGCTCGGGAACGCCGGGCACCCGGGCGCGCACGATCGCGATCTCGCGGGCCACGTCGGGGTGGCCGATCCAGTGGTAGAGGCAGCGCCGGCGCAGCGCATCATGCAGCTCGCGCGTGCGGTTGGAGGTGAGGATCACCCGCGGGCGGTGCTCTGCGCGGATGGTGCCGATCTCGGGGATCGTCACCTGGAAGTCGGAGAGCAGCTCGAGCAGGAACGCCTCGAACTCGTCGTCGGCGCGGTCGATCTCGTCGATGAGGAGCACCGGCACCACCGGGTCGTCGTTCTGGATGGCGTCGAGCAACGGCCGGCGCTCGAGGAACTCGGGCCCGAACAGCTCGGCCAGCGTCTGCTCCGCGCTGCCTCCGGCGCCGCCGGAGGACACCTCGAGGGTGCGGATGTAGAGGAGCTGACGGGCATAGCTCCAGTCGTAGAGCGCGTGTGCCACGTCGATGCCCTCGTAGCACTGCAGGCGGATCAGGCGCGCGCCCTCGACCTCTGCGAGCACCTTTGCGAGCTCCGTCTTCCCCACCCCCGCCTCGCCCTCCAGGAGCAGCGGCTTCTCGAGCGCCAGCGAGAGCGAGAGCACCGTCGCCAGGCCGCGGTCGGCCAGATAGTGGTGCTCTGCGAGCGACTGCATCAGCTGTTCGACGGGTGGCGCCTCGGGCATTGGCTCAGCCTACCAACGCACCGGTGCGCGGCGTCTGGCCCTCGGCCGCAACGGCGTTCGCTGAATCCCCCTGCCGGGGGAGTTTCAGCGCCCGTCCGCACGCGGACACTCGAGTGGTTGCCGGACTCAGAAGATTCGCCCCCCCGCCGGCTCTCCCGATGGTTTCGCCCGAGAGGAACCCCGATGCACGCCTACACCGAACGACTCCGTAACGAGAAGGGCCAGACGCTGCCCCTCATCGTCGTCTTCATGCTCACGCTGATCGTGATCTGCGGGATGGTCCTCGACATCGGCAACGCCTACCGGGTGAAGACCGCCCTCCAGGCCTCGGCCGACGCCGCCGCCGCATCCGGCGCGCAGCAGCTTCCGAACACCGGCTCGGCCACCAGCTACGCGACGCAGTACAGCTCGGCGCCGGGCGGCAAGAACCAGATCATCGGCTCCGGGCCGGTGACCATCTCGAGCGTGACCAACTGCGTCACGTCTCCCAAGTTCTGCGACCCGGCCAACACCGTGCAGGTGACCGAGAGCGCCAACGTGAGCACCAACTTCCTGCGCGTGATCGGCATCAACACGATTCCCGTGACCGTCCACGCCCAGGCGTGCTCGCCGTGTGGCGGCGTGCCGCTCGACATCATGATCGTGCTCGACCGCACCGGCTCGATGAAGGGCACCAAGCTGGACGACGCCCAGGCGGGCATCACGTCCTTCCTCGGCACGATGGACACCGGCCTCGACAACATCGGCCTCGCGGTGCTGCCGCCGGCTCCCACCTCGAACTCGGCCTGCAACGCTCCCGATGAGGACTACAGCAAGCCCACCGATACCTACCTGCTGGTGCCGCTCTCAAACACCTACGGCACGATGGTGAACGGCAACGTCAGCCTCAACCCGAACTCGCAGCTGATCTCCACCCTCAACTGCGTCCAGGCCGGCGGCGACACGGGCTACGCATCGGCACTCGATGCCGCTCAGGCAGAGCTCAACAAGGACGGGCGGCCCGGCGTGCAGAAGGTGATCATCATCCTCTCCGACGGCGCGGCCAACGCCGGCCCGACGTACCTGCCCGCGACCTCGCCCTACCGCACCAACCCCTGCGGGACGGCAGTCAACATCGCCGCGGCGAGCAAGCAGAACAAGGTGCTGATGTACTCCATCGCCTACGACATCGGCGGCGCAGGACAGGATCCGTGCTACGCCGGCAAGGGCGCGAAGGTCGGAGGCCAGACCGCAGGCGAGCAGGACACGCCCGAGAAGCCCGGCATCCAGTCGGTGGCGGCGCTCAAGGCGATCGCGAGCGACCCGAGCAACTACTACGCGCAGCCCAACCCGTCGCAGCTCTCCACGATCTTCCTCGCGATCAGCGCGGATCTCGCAGCGGGCACCTCGCGAATCAACGGGTAGCCCAAGGTTGAGCCGGGGGGCGGCTCATCGAGCTCGGGGCGCCGGCCGAACACCGCCGGCGCCCCGAGCCGTTAATGAGCACCGCGAGCCGGCGCCACCTCGCTAGCGCCTCGTTCCGCCCAGGTCGCGGGTGATCGCGCGGCCGGCCTCGCGCACGTGGCTCACCAGGTCGAGCCGGGGGCTATCGCCGTCGAAGATGCGTTCGACCGGCCCCACCACGCCGATCGCGCCGGCCACCAGGCCGCGCCGGTCGTGGACGGGAGCGGCGACGGATGCCTCGCCGATGACGGCCTCCTCACGCTCGGAGGCGGTGCCGGTCTCGCGCACCTCCGCGAGCATCGTCTCGAGCTCGGCGGGATCGACGATGGTCTCGCGCGTCAGCCGCGGCAGGTCGTCTGCCTCGAGCGGCGGGAGATCGTTTTCCCGATAGGCCAGAAGCACCTTGCCGAGCGCCGTGGCGTGCAGCGGCAGGTGCGCCCCCACCTCGAGGATCTGCAGCGTGTTGTCGGGCCGGAACACGTGGTGGATGATGAGGACACCGCCGTCGTGCTCGGTGCCGAGCCGCACCGCCTCACCCGACCGAATGGCCAGGTTGTCCGACCAGGCGAGCGCGCGGCCGCGCAGCTCGTTCACGTCGAGGTAGATGTTTCCCAGCTGCAGCAGCGAGCCGCCGAGCTGGTACTTGCCGGTGTCGTGATCCTGCTCCACGAACCCCTCGGCCTGCAGCGCGCGCAGCAATCCGTGCACCGTGCCCTTGGCCAGTCCGAGCCGCTCGCTCAGCTCGGAGACGCCCAGCCGCCGCGAGCCGCCGGCCAGCGCCCGGAGTATCGCGGCAGCTCGCTCGATCGACTGGATTGCCACTCTACGTCACCACCTCGTCGTGGTTGTCGAACCGCGTTCGACATTGTAGAATCTTCTCATGTCTGATGGCAGCTCGCCGGGGCTTGTGCTGGTTTCTCATTCCGCGGCAATCGCGGAGGGCCTGGCCGCATTGGCGAAAGAGGTTGCCGGCGACAGCGTCGCCATCATTCCTGCCGGCGGCGGGCCCGAGGGCACGCTGGGCACGAACGGCGATCTCATCGCAGAGGCCATCAAGGAAGCAGATAGCGGCGCCGGCGTCGCGGTGCTGGCAGACCTCGGAAGCGCGCTTCTGAGCATCAAGGCGGTCCTCGCCGAGGGCATGGTCGAGGGCATCGACGCGCGCCTGGTGGACGCGCCTCTGGTGGAAGGCACGGTTGCCGCCGCCGTGACCGCATCGATCGGCGCCGATCTCGACGGCGTCGTTGCAGCAGCCCAGGAGGCATGGAATGTCCGAAAGCTCTGATGCAAACGGCGCGCTGACCCGCACGGTCACGCTGCCCGAGGGCGTCGATCTGCACGCCCGCCCCGCGGGGCTCCTGGTGCGCACCGCCGGCCCGCTGACGGCCTCTGTCACCCTGCGCGCGCTGGGCCGCGAGGCCGATGCGAAGAGCATCCTGCAGGTGCTGGCGCTGGGCGCCACCGGCGGGTCTGCCGTCGAGGTCGAGACCGCCGGTGAGGGCGCCTCAGATGCTCTCGACACGGTCGCCGGCCTGCTCGAGAACCTCTCCTGAGGTAACGCCGAGCGCTTTGACGGAGATCGCCGCCACGTCGGCGGCGGTATCGGCCGAGAGCGCGTCGGCAGCCGCCCGACGGGCTGCCTGAACCGACAGCGAGCGGATCATCCTGCGCGTCGCGGCGATCCGCGCCGGCGAGACGCTGATCTCGTCCACCCCGAGTCCCACCAGGAGCGGCAGCATCTCGGGGTCGCCGGCCGACTCGCCGCAGACGTCGACGGGGATGTCGGCGGCGTGGGCGGCCGTGACCACCCGCGCCACCAGCCGGACGACCGCGGGGTGGTAGGCAACCGCCCGCTCGGCCACATCGGAGTTCTGACGATCCATCGCCAGCGTGTACTGCACCAGGTCGTTGGTGCCGATCGAGAGGAAGTCGCAGCGCCGCGCGATGCTGTGGGCGTTGAGCGCCGCGGCAGGCACCTCGATCATCGCGCCCACCAGCGGATCGGGAGCGCCGGGGGCGACCTCGTCACGGGCGGCACGGACGATCTCGCGCACGGCGGTGATCTCGGCGGCGTCGGTCACCATCGGCACGAGGATGCGCAGGATCGCATCCCCGGACACGCGCAGGAGCGCGCGAAGCTGCGGGATGAGCGCGGTCTCGGGATGCACCAGGCCGAGGCGAATGCCGCGCGGGCCGAGCATGTTCTCGACGCCGGAGCCCACGAGGAATGCAGGCGTCTTGTCGCCGCCGAAGTCAAGGGTGCGCACGGTTGCCACGCGGTGGGCGAGCAGCTCGAGCATCGGCCGAAGCGCCGCGACGTGGGCCTCCTCGTCCGGCCACGCAGCCGCCTCGAGGAACGCCAGCTCGCTGCGGAGCAGGCCTATGCCCTCCGCCCCGGCCTCGAGCGCCGCCTGCACCTCGGCCACCGTCCCGGCGTTTCCCAGCAGCCGAAGCGTCCGGCCGTCGGTGGTGACGGCGGGCTCGGAGCGCTCGCTGCGGGCCTGCTCGGCCTCTGCGACGGCGAGCGCGATGCGGTGCTGCAGGCGCTCGCGGGTGCCCGCATCCATCTCCCGGATCACGAGGCCGCGATCGGCATCCACGGCGATCTCCTCACCCGCCGAGATCGAGAGCACGTCATCTCCTCCGCCGGTGACCAGCGGGATCCCCAGCGAGCGGGCCACGATCGCTGCGTGCGCGGTGCTGCCGCTGCCCGCCAGCACGATCCCCGCGACGTTTCCGACCCATGCGGCCACGTCGCCCGGGCCCAGGTCGTCGGCCACGACGATCGCCCCGTGCGGCGGCTCGGCGCCACCGCCCTCGGCCAGGTCACCGGCGCGCCGCGCGATCGATTTCAGGTCGGCGGCCCGCGCCGCCAGGGTGGGATCCTCCAGCCCGGCGAGCGCCGCGACGTGCGGCTCGGCCGCCTCGGCGATGGCGCGCGCGGCCGGCACGCCGTTTCGCGCCGCCTCGAGCGCGGCCGATACGAGCCCGCTGTCGGCGGCCATCATCCGGTTGGTCTCGACGATCTCTGCGTCGGCCGAGTGCCCGTCGGCGTGCAGCTGCGCCGCCAGGTCGGCCAGCTCCTTCTGGGCCAGGGAGAGGCCCAGGTTCACGCGCTCGCACTCCTCCTCGGGGGTGCCCGCGCTCACGGCCGCGGCGTGCGTCTGCTTCCAGGCGCTACCGACCGCGGCCCCCGGCGAGGCGGGGTGGCCGCGGATGATCAGCTCGCTCATGGTGCTTCGGCGACCGCGCGCTTCAGCGCCGCGATGATGAGCGAGGCCGAGGTCGAGCCCGGATCCTGATGGCCGATCGAGCGCTCGCCCAGATACGAGGCACGGCCTTTCTTGGCGAGCATCGGCGTGGTCGAGCGCATGCCCTCGTCGGCCGCGGCGCTGGCGGCGTCGAGCGCTGCATTGATGTCGCCGCCGTCGGCCAGCGAAGCCTTGAGGGCATCGACGGCGGGGCGCAGGGCGTCCACCATCGTCTTGTCGCCCGGCTGCGCAGCGCCGAGCTCGACGACGCCGTCAACGGCCGCCTCGAGCGCGGTCGCCAGGTCGTCGGGCTCGATGGTCTGGGCGTCTCCCAGCGACTTGCCCGCGCGGCGAAGCGCGGTGCCCCAGAGCGGGCCGCTGGCGCCGCCCACGGTCGAGACCAGGGTGGCGCCGGCAGTCACCAGCACCTTGCCGGGGGTGGCGTCGCCGTCAAGGTCGGACAGCTTGACCTTGACGGCGGCGAACCCCCTGTTCATGTTTGCCCCGTGATCGGCGTCGCCGATGGCGGCGTCGAGCTGGGTCAGATAGTCACGGTTCTCGGCGATGGCCGAGGCGGACTCGTCCATCCAGCGATTCACGGTCTGGGCATCCATGTGCGCTCCTTCAGACTCCCCACCGCAGGCCCGCGGTGTTGACGGGAGCATCCCACAGTCCGGCGAGCTCGTCATCGAGCACGAGGAGCGTGACCGACGCGCCGGCCATCTCGAGGCTCGTGATGTAGTTGCCCACCAGGCTGCGCGAGATCTCGATCCCCTCGGACTGGAGCCGCTTGTTGACCTCGTTGTAGAGCAGGTAGAGCTCGATCTGCGGGGTACCGCCGAGGCCGTTCACGAAGGCGAGCACCTTCGAGCCGGAGCCCGGCTTGAGATCCTCGAGGATCGGGTCGATCATCATGTCCACGATGTCGTGGGCGTTGGTGTGCTTCACGCGGCGGCGGCCCGGCTCGCCGTGGATGCCCACGCCGATCTCGATCTCGTCAGGGCCGAGGTCGAAGATCGGGGTGCCGCTGGCGGGCGTTGCACACGAGGTGAGCGCGACTCCGAAGGAGCCGGACTTCTCGTTGACGCGCTTGGCGATGTCCGCCACCTGGGCCAGGGTGCCCCCGGCCTCGGCGCGTGCTCCGGCCAGCTTCTCGGCCAGCACCGTCGCGCCGGTGCCGCGGCGGCCCGCGGTGTAGAGCGAGTCCTGGACGGCGACGTCGTCGTCCATCACGACGCTCTCGACCTGGATGCCGTCGTCCTCGACCAGCTCGGCGGCCATCTTGAAGTTGAGCACGTCTCCGGTGTAGTTCTTGACGATGTGGAGCACGCCGGCCCCACCGTCCACCGCGCGGCTCGCGGCGCTCATCTGATCGGGCACCGGCGAGGTGAAGACCGCGCCCGCGCAGGCCGCGTCCAGCATGCCGAGACCGACGAATCCGCCGTGCAGGGGCTCGTGGCCCGAGCCTCCGCCGGAGATCAGCCCGACCTTGCCCTGGACCGGCGCATCCTTGCGGATGACCAGACTGTTTTCGAAATCGACCGTCACGAGGTCGGCATGTGCCGCCGCAATGCCCGCGAGGGCCTCGGGGACGACGTTCTCCGGGTCGTTGATGAACTTCTTGACAACCTGGGCAGAGTCGCTCATTGGCTCGACACCTCCAGCGGTGTGGGTGGACGGCACAACCAGGCCTCCAATGGCCATGATTCGATAATGCCGAACGATGTTCGCGAGTTTATCCAGCCCCCCTCGCGATGTCAACACACTCGCACGGGGCCGCCGATCAGGCCGATGTGACCTCGTACGCGCCGTCGATCACGATGGTCGTCCCCGAGATGTAGGCAGCCTTCGGCGAGGACAGGAAGGCGACCAGATCGGCCACCTCCTCGCACGTGCCGAGCCGCTTCATCGGCACCCGCTGAGCCACCTCGTCCAGGTCGTAGCCGTACTGCTCCATGCCGCTCGAGTCGATCTGGCCGGGCGCCACGCAGACGAGCCCGATGTTGTGCTTGCCCCACTCCAGCGCGAGCGTGTTGGTGAGCGCGCTCATGCCCGCGCGCGCGGCCGAGGAGTGGGCCATGCCGGCGATGCCCCGGGTCGGGCAGAGGACGATGGAGACGACGCGGCCGGTGCGGTTGGGGATCATCCAGCGCCGCGCGACCTTCTGGATGAGCGTGAACGGCGCGTCCAGGTTGAGCCGGCGCACGGCGCGCCAGCCGTTGGGGGTGATGTCCTCGGCGTTTGCCACGAACTGGCCGCCGGCGTTGTTCACGAGCACGTCGATGCGCCCGAACCGATCCATGCACGCCTCGACGAGCGCGTCCTGCACGTCGTCCTCGCGGATGTCACCCTGATGCACCACGCAGTCGTCGCCGATCAGCGCCTTCGTCTCCTCGAGCGGCTCGAGCCTGCGGCCGGCCACCACCACGCCGAAGCCGTCGTTGTGGAGCGCGAGGGCGATCGCGCGGCCGATGCCTGTGCCGCCGCCGGTGACGATCGCCGCGGGTTTCGTGTTCTGAGTTGTCATGCGCGCGAAGGTACCAAAGCGCGTCGGTTGCCCGCTGCACCGGGCACCGCCCCGGACGATTACCGGGCGTGTGGAATCTGGCGAGAGGATCATGACCGCGCTGCTCGGCGAGCTCCGTCGCGCCGACCGATGCATCATCGAGTTCACGGTGGCCCAGGACGGCCCGGCGCAGTGGCGCGCGTCGGACACGGAGCTCGCCCCCGGCCCGCGCGCGGTGCTCAGCGCCCACGGGTGGCGGTCTGCGATGGCCGTGCCGCTGGCAGACGGCTGCGGCCTGCTGATCGCGGGCGACAGGTCGTCGGCCCGGCAGTGGTCGCAGGGCGACCAGCAGCTCTGCCGCCTCGCCGCGGCGCTGATGCCCGGGCCCGAGTTCACGCGCCGCCTGGCCGCCGGCGGGGCCCTTGCGGTGCTTCTGGCAGAGTCCGAGCCGTCCGGTTGTGCACTCCCGGTGCTGGAGCGGTGCGCGGGGCCCGATGACTTCGCCGGATGGCTCGCCGGGCGCACCGCCGCCATCGCGTTTCGCGGCGACGACCAGCACATCGATGCCGCGATGGCGCACATCGAGCGGGAGCTGGCGGCCGCCGGCGCAACCGATTGGTGGTTCGGATTCGCCGCGGCGGCCGAGGGCGAGACCGAGTCGGAGGGCCTCATCGAGCGGGCCCGCTTCAGCCTCATGCACGCCCGCGGGGCGCGCCTGGCCGCATACCACGGGGTCCTTCTGCCCCGTTCTCTACACTTCGGATGACTCTCGGAGGTGTGTCGTCATCCGCTGTTTGCTGCTCGATGCCACTATGCGCCCAACAACCCTCGTCCCGCGCGAGCGTGCGGTGTCGCTGGTCGTCTGCGGCCACGCCCAGGTCATCGCTGAGGACCCCGAAGTCGTGTACCGCTCGGAGCATCTCCGGGTGCCGCTGCCGGTCATCCTGCAGGTCCCCGCATACGTCGAGCTGAGGCCCATCGTGAAGCGAAACGTGGTGCGCCGCGTCCTCTTTTGCCGCGATAGCTGGAAGTGCGCGTACTGCGGCGTGGAGGGCGGCCCGCGCGACCTCACGATCGATCACGTGAAGCCGCTTTCGCGCGGCGGTGAGCACACCTGGGACAACGTCGTCTCGTGCTGCCGGCGCTGCAACCACCGCAAGGGCAGCCGCCTGCCCTACGAGGCCGGGATGTACCCGCGGAACGTGCCCAAGGCGCCCGACATGGTGCAGGTGGCGTGGGCCGGCAGGCTCACCCATCCGCTGCAGCGCGAGTACGTCGCTGCCTGGCACCGCGTACCCGAAACGGTTCTCTAGAGCTCAGCGGTCGGTGGCAATGCGAAGCGCCGACTGCATCCGCGCTGCCATCGGGCCCGGCTTCCCGGTGCCGATCGGCTGACCGTCCAGCGCGATCACCGGCATCACCTCGCGCACGCTCGATGAGATGAACACCTCGTCGGCACCCAGGAGCCGCGAGAGCGGGTACGAGCCCTCCTCGACGGCGACGCCGAACCCGGCCGCGGCCTCGATCAGCGACCTGCGCGTCACGCCGGCCAGGATCCCCAGGTCGAGCGACGGCGTGAAGAGCGTGCCGCCCTCGAGCATCCACACGTTGGACGTCGGGCCCTCCAGCACGATCCCCTCGAGCGAGAGGAAGAGCGCGTCGTCGGCCCCCCGCCGGCGCGCCTCCTCCTGGGCAGCGATGTTGATCGCATAGCTCGTGGACTTCACGCCCGGCAGGAGCCACGGCGAGTGCTGTCGCACGATGGCGCCGATCGCGAGCTGCAACGACACGAGCTTCAGCCCGGCCGCGCGCTCCTCCTCGAGGCCGGGCGGGATGGCCGTGACCAGCGCGAACCCCACCGGGTCGTGCTCGCCCCGGCCGGGAGTCCAGACCACCCGCAGCGACGAGTCCGGCACGCCCGAGGCCTTGACGGCAGCGTGGCTCAGCTCGGCCAGCTCGGCCGCGGGCGGCGTGGGCAGCCGGAGGATCTCGGCCGAGTTGGCGAGGCGGTCGAGGTGGTCGTCCAGGCGAAAGGGCCGGCCGCCGTAGACCCGCATCGTCTCGAACGCGGCGCGCCCCCGGAGCACGGCGCCGTCGTCTGCCAGGAGCAGCGGCTGCGATGGGTCCACCACGCCGCGGCCGAGCACGGCGAGAGCAAGCGGGGAAGCAGGCACGTGCGTAGGATACGACGATGGCTACCTCACTTGACACAGCATCCGCACTCGAGCAGACGGTCGCCCGCTACAACGACGCCTGGAATGCTCACGACCTGGACACCATCATGTCGCTGCACGCCCCCGACATGGTGTTCCACAACCACACCGCCGGCGAGTCGGCGGTGGGCGAGGAGGTGCGCAGCCACATCGGCGCGATCTTCGAATCGTGGCCCGACATCAACTTCGCCGCGCGGCGCATGTACTACCGCGAGGGACTGGTCGTGCAGGAGTGGACGGCCACCGCGACCCACGCGAAGGAGGCCCGGCGCGGCGATCTGGTGATTCCGCCCACCGGCCGCACCATCTCGTGGGATGGGATGGACGTCATCCCGTTCGAGAACGGCCTCGTGAAGCGAAAAGACGTGTACTCGGACTCGGTCTCGGTGCTGCGCCAGCTGGGCCTCTTCGAGTGACCGCCCAGAGCGAGCGAAAGACACACGCGCGTAGCCTCTTTGCGGGCATCTCGGCCGACTACGACCGCTGGGCGAGCCTGCTGAGCTTCGGCGAGTACACGCGCTGGCACCAGCGGCTCATCGACCGCCTCGCGCCGGCCGTGAGCTCTCCCGGCGCGCACGTGGCCGACGTCGCAACGGGCACCGGCGCAGTGGCCATGGCCATCGTCGAGCGCTACGGCGCCAACGTCACAGGCATCGACCAGAGCCCCGACATGCTGGCCGAGGCTCGCCGGCGGCTGGACGAGTCGGGGCTGGGCGAGCGCATCACGCTGGTCGAGGGCCAGGCCGAGTCGCTGCCGCTCGAGACCGCGTCGATGGACGCCCTCACCCACACCTACCTGCTGCGCTACGTGGACGATCCCGCGGCGACGCTCACCGAGCTCGCGCGGGTGATCCGTCCCGGCGGCGTCATGGCGTCGCTCGAGTTCGGGGTGCCGAGCGGCCCCGCATACCTTGCCTGGAAGCTCTGGACGCGTGCCGGCCTGCCTACCGTCGGGGCGCTGGCCGGGCCAGGCTGGGTCACCACCGGCCGGTTCCTCGGGCCGAGCATCGAGGGCTTCTACGAGCGGTACCCGCTCGAGACGCTCATGGGGATGTGGGCCGGCGCCGGGATGACGCAGATCCGCGCCCAGCGGCTGAGCCTGGGCGGCGGCGTGATCATCTCGGGCGTGCGTGAATAGCCAGTGCCTGGCACCGGCTATTCACCGACTCTGACCAGCACCTTCCCGTACTTGCCCGCCGAGGCGAGGTGGTCGTAGGCCGCGCCGGCCTCGTCCATCTCGAACACCTTGTCGATGATCGCCGCGCAGCGGCCCGCCGCGATCTGGGGCACCACCTGGCGCTCGAAGGCGAGCACCGCCTCGGCCTTCTGCTCGATCGGCCGGGCCCGCAGGAGCGTGCCCATCAGCCGGCCGCGCTTTCCCATGAGGGTGCGCAGGTTCATCGTGAAGTCCGTGCCGGCCCCGTTTCCGACCACGATGATGCGGCCGAGCACGGCGATGGCCTTGAAGTTCGCGTCCATGTTGGGCGCCCCGACCAGCTCGAGCACCACCTGGATGTCGCTCGCCTCCTCGGGTGACTCGAGCGGCGTGGCGCCGAGCAGCGCGAGCTTTGCCCGTGCGTCGGCCGACCGCGCGTATGCGAACACCTCGGCACCCGTGGCCAGGCCGATCTGCACCGCCGCGAGGCCCACGCCGCCGGAAGCGCCGTTCACCAGCAGCCGCTCGCCCATCTTGAGGCCCGCCTGGCTCACGATCGCATCGTGGGCCGTGACGTAGGCCTCGGGGATGGCCGCGGCCTGCATGTCGTCGAGCGACGAGGGCACCGCGGCGAGGTGCCGCTCGTGCACGTTCACGAGCCCGGCGAGCCCGCCGCCGCCCACCACGCCGAACACCCGGTCACCGATGTTCCAGCGGCTCACGTCCTGCCCGAGGGCGACCACGGTGCCCGAGACCTCGAGCCCCGGGATGTCCTTCGGCGAGCCGAGCGGCACCGGGTACTTGCCCGCCATCTGGGCCCGGTCGGCCGGGTTCACGCCCGCGTAGGTCTGCTGGACGACGACCTCGCCCTTACCGGCGACGGGGTCGGGCCGTTCCTGCACGGCGACGACCTCGGTGCCGCCGGCACCGGTGAACACAACGGCTCTCACAGGTTGATCGCGACGTATTTGGTCGACAGGTACTCGTTGATGCCCTCGACGCCGCCCTCGCGGCCGAAGCCCGACTGCTTGACGCCGCCGAACGGCGCCGCGGCGTTGGACACCAGGCCCTGGTTGAGCCCGACCATGCCGGTGTCGAGCGCTTCGATCACCCGGAACGCCCGCTTGATGTCGCGGGTGTAGACGTAGGCGACGAGCCCGTACTCGGTGTTGTTGGCCCAGTCGATGGCCTCGCGCTCCTCGGTGAACGTCGTGACCGGTGCGACCGGCCCGAAGATCTCCTCCGACATGAGCTTGGCGTCGGCCGGCACGCGGCCGAGCACCGTGGGCGTGTAGAAGTAGCCGGGGCCGTCAACGGGGTTTCCGCCGACGACTGCCTCGGCACCCCGGTCGGTCGCATCCTTCACGAGGTCGGCGACCTTGCCGCGCTGCGTGTCGTCGATGAGCGGGCCGACGGTGACCCCGTCACCCGTGCCGCGGCCGACGCTCATGGCCGACATGCGCTCTGCCAGCTTCCTGGTGAACTCGTCGGCGACCGACTCGTGCACGTTGAACCGGTTGGCCGACGTGCAGGCCTCGCCGCCGTTTCGCATCTTGGCGATCATCGCGCCCTCGACCGCCGAATCGATGTCGGCGTCCTCGAACACCACGAACGGGGCGTTGCCGCCAAGCTCCATCGAGACGCGCAGGAGCTGGTGCGCGGATGCCTCGACCAGGCTCTTCCCCACCTCGGTCGAGCCCGTGAACGAGAGCTTCCGCAGCCGCGAGTCGGCGATCAGCGGCGCCATCGTCTTGCCCGACGACGAGCTGGTGAACACGTTCACGACGCCCTTCGGCAGGCCGGACTCCTCCAGGATCTGTGCCAGCGCCAGCATGCTGAGCGGCGTCTGCTGCGCGGGCTTCACGACCGACGTGCAGCCGGCTGCGATGGCGGGGCCGAGCTTGCGCGTGCCCATCGCCATCGGGAAGTTCCACGGCGTGATCATGAGGCACGGGCCCACCGGCTGGCGCATGGTGAGGAGCCTGCCCTGCCCGTTGGGGGCAACGGCGAAGCGGCCGTCGATGCGCACGGCCTCCTCCGAGAACCAGCGCAGGAAGTCGGCCGCGTAGGCGACCTCGCCTCTGGACTCGGCCAGGGGCTTGCCCATCTCGAGCGTCATGATGAGGGCCAGATCGTCGACCCGGGCGATGAGCGTGTCGTACGCCCGGCGCAGGATCTCGCCGCGCTCGCGCGGAGCCGTCTGCGCCCACTCTGCCTGCGCCGCGACTGCTGCATCGAGCGCTGCCATCGCGTCTTCGGGAGTGCCGTCGGCCACCTCGGCGATGGTCTCGCCGGTTGCCGGATCTTCCACCTTCAACGTGTTGCCGCCTGTGGCGTCGCGCCACTCCCCACCGATGAAGAGCTGCTTTGCGACGCCGTCCAGGACCCGGGATTCTTCAGTGATTGTGCTCATGGCCGTAAGCCTAGACCGGACGGCGGCACCCGGGAGTCGCGTATGTGTGGAAATGCGCTCCTCGGCCCTGGAACAGCTCGATCGCGACGGCTACGTGCTCATCGAGAGCGCCCTCGGCCCGGCTGCCGTCGCGCGCCTCACGGCGGTCGTTGACCGGATCGCCGCCCAGCGCGACCCAGAGGGCGGCCCGGTGCACGAGCTGGAGATCGCCGATCGCGACCCCGCGCTCACCGCGCTTCTCACCAACCCGGCCGTGCTGCCGGTGATCACGGCCGCGCTGGGCTGGAACATCCACCTCTACCACTCCCACATCGACGTCCACCCGCCGGCCGGCGACGCCGCGCCCGTGTGGCGCTGGCACCAGGACGGCGGCCGCCAGAACGTCGAGCTCGAGTGCCCGGTGCGCCCGCGGCTCTCGCTGAAGGCCGGCTACTTCCTCACAGACGTCTCCGAGCCCGGCCGCGGCAACATGCTGATCATCCCGGGAAGCCACCGCCGAAATACGCTCGACCGTTCGGCCGACCCGCCTGCCGGCGCCGTGCCGCTCCTCGCCCCGCCCGGTGCGGCGTGCATCTTCGACCGCCGGCTCTGGCACGCGCGCAGCGACAACCGCTCGGCGATCACCCGCAAGGTGGTCTTCATGGGATTCACCTACCGGTGGATCCGCGCACGCCACTCACACGATCCGCGGAGAGGGGCAGATCCAGTGCAGCGCCAGCTCCTGGGCGGGAGCGGGGATCCCCTCGCGGCGTGGATCCCGGCTGACGAGGACGTGCCCCTGCGGGAGTGGATGCGCGACCGTCAACTGGTGAATGTCACCAATTCGACACATGAACACTCAACCGCGCGGGTACCATTCTTCACCCGGGGGAAACGGCAGGGGTGAACACTCCCCCGGAAACGAGACCAGCCGCATGCCGACAGCACTCATCATCTGTCCCGGTCAACGCGACCGCCTCAACCTGGCGGACGAGCGCATTCTTTGCCAGTACGGCCTGCAGCTCGCCGGGCCGCCGGCCACCACGCCGGGGTTCGATCCCGGCGCGTTCGTCGCCTCGGTCACGGCCGAAGCGCCGGCCGTCCAGGGCGTGCTCGGCTCGGGCGATGCGACGGGCCACCTCGCGGCGGTGATCGCCGACCGCCTCGGCCTGCCGGGCGCATCGCCTGCCGCGTTCCTGCGCTGTCACGACAAGCTCGAGTGCCGCCGCATCCAGGCCGAGGTCGTCCCCGAGGTCACGCCGCGGTTCGCGGAGATCGATCCCGACCACCCGCCGGCCGCGCCGCCGCTCCCCTACCCCTTCTTCGTGAAGCCCGTGAGCGCGCACCTCTCGCAGCTCGCCTACACCGTCCGCGACGACCAGGAGTTCGCCGCGGTGCTCGCCGAGGGCCGCGAGCGGCTCGACGCAATCACCGCCTACGACACCGCGCTCACCGGCCGGTCGTTCCGGCGGCTCATCGCCGAGGAGCTCCTGAGCGGCCGGCTCGTGACCTTCGAGGGCTACATGCACCACGGCGAGATGACGCCCATCGGCATCACCGACGCCGTGATGCACCCCAACGGCATCAGCTTCCTGCGGTTCGAGTACCCCACCTCGCTCCCCGGCCCGGCGGTGCGGCGCATCCAGAGCGTGGCCGAGCGGCTGATGCCGGCGCTGGGGTTCGACAACTCGCTCTTCAACATCGAGTTCTTCGTCTCGCCCGACGGCAGCGTGCGGATCGTGGAGGTCAACGGCCGCATGGCATCGCAGTTCGCGCCGCTCGTGAAGGCGGTGCACGGCGTCTCCACCTACGAGATCCAGCTCGCGCTCGCCACCGGCGACACCCCGGAGCTCCCGCCCGCGCGCTCGGACATGGTCGCGTCGAGCTTCGTGCTGCGCACCTACGAGGATGCGATCGTGCGCTCGGTGCCCGACCCGAGCGCCGTGCAGCGGCGGTTCGGCCACGCGCACGTCGAGATCCTCGTGCGGCCCGGCCAGCGTCTCTCCGAGAACGACGACGACACCGCGAGCCACCGCCTCGCCGTGGTCGCGCTCGCCGCCTCCGACCGCGATGCGGTGCAGGAGCGCTACGCCGAGGCGCTCGAGCTGCTGCCGTTCGTGCTCGACCCCGTGGTCAGCCGGGTCGGCTAGCGACGGCGCTTGGCGACGCGGGCGAGGGCGCTCATGTCCTCGTCGCCGTAGCCGCCCGCCACCAGATCGTCTTCCTGCTCCGCGACGAGCTGGGCGACGGGCAGCGCCAGATCCTCACGGGCGGCAGCGTCCAGCGCGACCCCCAGATCCTTGCGGTGCAGGGAGGTCTTGAACCCGAGCGGGTACTCGTCGCGGATCATGTTGCCCGCGCGGTTGGTGAGCACCCACGAGGCGGCGGCGCCGCTCGAGAGCGCGGCGACGAGGTCGTCCATGGGCAGCCCCGCGGCCTCGGCCAGCGCGATGCCCTCGGCCACGCCGGCGTACGTGCCGGCGATCATCACCTGGTTCACGGCCTTTCCGAGCTGGCCGGCGCCGACCGGGCCGAGGTGCGTGATCCGGCCCGAGAACGCCTCCAGGAGCGGCCTCGAGCGCTCCACATCGGCCGGGTCTCCGCCTGCGAACACCGTGAGCGTGCCCTTCTGCGCGCCTTCCGATCCACCCGATACGGGCGCGTCCACCACCCCCACGCCCAGCTCGGCCAGGCGGCCGCCGATCTCGCCGATCGCGGCGGGAGAGAGCGTTGAGCAGTCCACCAAAAGCGTGCCGCGCTGGATGGTCTCGACCACGCCGTGGTGATCGAACAGCACCTGCTCGAGGTCGGGTGAGTCGGTGAGGCAGGTGAGCACCGCCTCGGCATCGCGCGCGGCCTCGGCCGGCGTCTGGGCCCGGGCGGCGCCGAGCTCGGCCAGCGGCAGCTCGCGCTCGCGCGTGCGGTTGTGCACCGTCACCGTGTGACCGGCCTCGATCAGATGCCGCGCCATCGGCGCTCCCATCGTGCCCAACCCGATCACCCCGATCCGCATGGCGGGATCCTACCGTGAGAGGTCGCGGCGCTCCTGCTCCATCACGTGGCCGAGGATCGTCGCGCGGGTCACGCGGTCGAGCTCGTCGAACTGGAGCGTGCACGAGCGCACGCCCAGCGAGTCGGTCTCGACCTCCACCGCCGCCGCCTCGGCGTCGAGCTGGAGCGAGAGCTCGGAGATGTTCACCGAGAAGCTGAGGCGATCGCCGCGGGCAACCCGCGAGCGGGTCACGATCCGCAGGTCCTCTGCCGAGAGCGCAAGCGCCCGGCCTGTGCCCTCCTCGCCGCCCGGCAGCCGCAGCGTGACCGACTCCCAGACCGTCATGCGCGCATGGCGATGGCGTGAGGCGTTGTCCTGCTCCTGGGCGAAGACCGCCTTCACCAGGCGCCGCTCGTGATCGGCGTCAACGCCCCTGAAGGCCAGCCCGCAGACGTACTGGCCGCCCTGCAGCGGCTCGATGCGGCGGATGGTCGCGTCGAGCTTGATGGTCTCGGGCGGGCTGCCCACCTGGATGCTCAGCCGCATCTTCTGGTTGATCTCGAGGCGGCTCTCGGCCACCACCGACATGCCGCCGGCCGAAAGGTCGACCGGGCGCACCTTCAGAAGCCGCGGGCTCCCGCTCTCGTCCACCGTGAGACACGAGATGAGGGGGCGGGCGCGAACGCGGTGAAACTCTCGTCTGTCACTGCCTGCGTTGGACACTTCCCGCTCTATCGGCAGCTACGCCGGGATTCAACAGTGCCAGGCGGTGCGCGTCAGCCGGGAGCCTGCACCCGGGCGCGCACCAGGCTCCGCCCGAACGCCGCAGGCTCCACGGCCACGGCCACGGCGCGCACGTGGCGGGGCATGTCGTCGGCGAGGTTCACGGTGATGGTGAAGATGTCGCCGACCTCGATGTCGAAGTCGCACGAGAACCGAAGGCCCGTATCGGAGGTGTCCTCGACGGTCACCGGATACTCGTTTCGGGCGAGCACGTGCTGGGCGTCGATCACCCGCAGCTTCCCGAGCGCGTGCTGCGGCGTGCGGGCAGCCCGGTTGGTTGCGGCAACCTCCTCGACCGCGCGGAGCTCGAGCTGCACGAGCGCGAGGGCGTCGCTGTGGTACTCGGCAGAGCCGAACCCGAAGGCCGCCAGCCAGATGCGGCCGTCGTGCGGGAACCTCAGCGAGAGCGTGTCGATCGCGCCGACCTTCATCCGCGGCGCGAGCACCGACACGATTCCGCCCTCGACGCCGACCACGGCGACGTCGTAGCTCTCGCCGTCCTGGTTCTCGGCCGATACGGCCTCCCTGCCGGCCAGCGAGGCGACCGCGTCGCGCGTCTCGTCCTCGCTCACTCTGCGTCCATGAACGGGTAGGGGTAGTCAGAGGGCGGCACGAAGGTCTCCTTGATGGTGCGCGGGCTGGTCCAGCGGATGAGGTTCCAGAGCGAGCCGGCCTTGTCGTTGGTGCCCGATGCGCGGGCGCCTCCGAAGGGCTGCTGGCCGACCACCGCGCCGGTGGGCTTGTCGTTCACGTAGAAGTTCCCGGCCGCGTTTCGCAGCACCTTCGACGCGTGCTCGATGGCGCCGCGGTCGGTGGCGAACACCGAGCCGGTGAGCGCGTAGGGCGACGTCTGATCGCACAGCCGAAGCGTCTCCTCCACCTCGTTCTCGCCGTACTCGTACACGGTCACGACGGGGCCGAACAGCTCGCGCTGCATGGTGTCGTAGAACGGGTCGGTGGTGGTGATGACGGTGGGGCGCACGAAGTAGCCGACGTCGTCGTCGGTGTCGCCGCCCACCAGGATGTCGGCGTCCGGCGAGGCCTTTGCATCGGCGATGGCGGCGACCTGGGTGTCGAACGAGCTGCGATCGATCACCGCGCCCATGAAGTTGCGGAAATCGCGGACGTCGCCCACGGCGATCCCGGCCACCTCGGCCTCGAGCCGCGCGCGGATCTGCGGCCAGAGGTTGGACGGCGCGTAGACGCGCGAGCACGCCGAGCACTTCTGGCCCTGGTACTCGAATCCGCCCCGGATGATGGCCGTCGCCACCACGTCGGGATCGGCAGACGGGTGGACGAAGATGAAGTCCTTGCCGCCGGTCTCCCCCACGATCCGCGGGTACGTGCGGTAGCGGTCGATGTTGTCGCCGATCGCGCGCCACATGCCGTGGAAGACCGCTGTGGAGCCCGTGAAGTGGATGCCGGCGAAGTCGGGATGCGCGATGACGGGTCGCCGATCTCACGGCCCGACCCCAGCACGAGGTTGATCACCCCCGGCGGCAGGCCCGCCTCTTCGAGGATCTTGACGAGGAAGTGCGCCGCGAGCACGGCGGTCGAGGCCGGCTTCAGGATGACGGTGTTTCCCATCATCGCCGGAGCGGTCGGGAGGTTCCCCATGATGGCGGTGAAGTTGAACGGCGCGACGGCAAAGACGAAGCCCTCGAGCGGCCGGTACTCAACGCGGTTCCAGATGCCGGGCGACGACACGGGCTGCTCGGCCGCAAGCCGCGCCATGTAGCCCACGTTGAAGCGCCAGAAGTCGGCAAGCTCGCACGCAGCGTCGATATCGGCCTGGTAGGCGGTCTTGGACTGCCCGAGCATGGTGGCCGCGTTGAGCGTGTCGCGCCATGGGCCGGTGAGGAGATCTGCAGCGCGCAGGAAGACTGCGGCGCGAGCCTCCCAGCCCATCGCGGCCCACTCCTCGCTCGCGTCGGCGGCCGCGGCGATGGCCTGCTGCACCTCGCCGGCGCCGCCGCGGTGGTAGGTCGCGAGTACGTGCTGGTGGTCGTGCGGCATGACGACCTCGGCGAGGTTCCCAGTGCGCACCTCGCGGCCGCCGATGACGAGCGGGATCTCTATCTGGCCGCCGGCGAGCTCATCCAGCCGGGCCTTGAGGCTCGCGCGCTGCGGCGTTCCGGGCGCGTAGCTCAAAACCGGCTCGTTCACGGGGGCCGGGACCTGGAAGATTCCGCTCACACCGTTAGCCTACAACCTCACTCGGCCGTGAATACAACGGTGCCTGGCACCGGTTATTCACGAGCCAGCAGCACCCTCGCCGTGCCTCTGGCCACCAGCGTCTCGCCCACGTAGGCGTCCGTGCTGAGCGTCGCGCGGCCGCGCTCGTTCACCTCCGTCACCTCGACCTGCACGCGCACGGTGTCACCCGGCCGCACCGGCGCCCGGAACGAGAGCTCCTGGCTGAGGTAGACCGATCCCGGGCCCGGCAGGTCGTTGGCGAGCACCGCCGAGATGAACCCGCCTGTGAGCATGCCATGCGCGATGCGGCCGCCGAACTGGGTCCCCGCCGCGTACTCGTCGTCGAAGTGCAGCGGATTGCGGTCACCGCAGGCCTGGGCGAAGTGCTCGAGCGACTCATCGGTGACGACGAACTCCCGCGCTGCTCGATCCCCGGCCGCGATGCTCACATGAAGATCCCGCCGTTGATGTTGAGGCAGCTGCCCGTGATGTAGTCGCCGTCGCGCGCGAGATACACCACCGCGCGGCCAATCTCGTCGGCCTCGCCGAACCGCCCCAGCGGGATCCGCGCCTTCAGCTTCTCGCGCACGTCCTCGGACACGCCGCGCAGCATGTCGGTGTCGATGAACCCCGGGCAGATGCAGTTCACGGTGATCCCGTAGCGCGCCACCTCGTAGGCCACCGTCTTCGTCCAGGCGATCAGCCCGCCCTTGGTGGCCGCGTAGTTCGACTGGCCGTAGTTGCCCAGCTGCCCGACGAAGCTCGAGAGGCTCACGATCTTGCCGGAGCCCGCCTCGCACATCGGGTCGAGCACGGCCTTGGTCACCCGGTGGGTGCCGATCAGGTTGGTCTCGATCACCTCGGTGAACATCTCGTCGGTCATCTTGCGCATCGTCACGTCGCGGTTGATGCCGGCGTTGTTCACCAGGATGTCGATGCGCCCGAACGCCTCGAGCGCGCGGGCGGCGAGCAGCTCTCCGGTGCCCGCGTCGGCGATCGACCCCGCGACCACCACCGCCTCGCTGCCCCCGGCGCGCACCTTCTCGGCCAGCGCCTCGGCGGCATCCACCGAGCTGTTGCAGTTGATCACCACGTTGCAGCCGGCCTCGGCCAGACGCAGCACGATGGACTCGCCGATCCCGCGCGCACCGCCCGTGACAATTGCGCTCTGTCCCCTGAGATCCGTTGGCACGCGGCGAATATACAGGTCTGGCAAGAATCGGCGATGGGTACCGATACCATTCAGGAGATGCCCGCTCAGGCCTATATGGGGAAGCCGTGTGTGTGCCAGTACCGGCTGGAGTTCTGCGACCAGCGCTGCGTCGCGGACATGCTGGATACCACGTTCTACATCGCGTGCCTCAAGCTCACCGGCCGGCGCTGCCTGGTGGTGGGCGGCGGCTCGATCGGGCTCGAGAAGATCGAGGGTCTCCTGGCCTGCGATGCCGGCGTGCACGTGATCGCCCCCGAGGTGTGCGCCGAGGTCGAGGAGCTGGCCGCCTCAGGCACCATCGAGCTGACCCGGCGCGAGTTTCGCAAGGACGACCTGGAGGGCCACTTCCTGGCCATCGCCGCCACCTCCGACACCGACGTCAACGTCTCGGTGTTCGACGAGGCCGAGGCCCGCGCGATGCTCTGCAACGTGGTGGACGTGCCGCCGCTCTGCAGCTTCATCCTGCCGGCGATCGTGCGCACCGGCCCCATCGCGATCGCCATCTCCACCGCCGGCGCGAGCCCTGCGCTGGCAAAGCGCATGAAGCGCGAGATCTCCGAGATGTACGGGCCGGCCCACGCCGAGCTGGCCGGCATCCTGAACGACGTGCGCGGCTGGGCGAAGTCGAACCTGCCGACGTACAACGACCGCAAGCAGTTCTTCGAGGGCATCGTCAACGGCCGGCCCGATCCCATCGCGCTTCTCAACGCGGGTGACAGGGCCGGCGTCGACGAGCTGATCGCCGCGCATCAGGCCGATGCGCTGGCGGCACTCACGCCCGCTACTTGAACCGGTACGTGATGCGGCCTCGGGTGAGGTCATACGGGGACAGCTCCACCTTCACGCGGTCGCCGGGAAGGATGCGGATGTAGTAGCGGCGCATCTTGCCGGAGATGTGTCCCAGAACGGAATGTCCGTTGTCCAGCTGGACGCGAAACATCGTGTTCGGCAGGGCTTCGGTGACCTCGCCCTCGACCTCGATCGTTTCTTCCTTCGCCATGTGCCTCGGTTAGCCAACCACGCTGACGTTGGTGGCTTCCATGCCCTTACGGCCTTCCTGTGCCTCGTACTCCACCTTCTGTCCCTCTTCGAGGTTCCGGAATCCGGAGCCCGCGATGTTCGAGAAGTGGATGAAGAGGTCGGCACCGCCGTCTTCGGGCTGAATGAAGCCAAAGCCCTTAGCCTGCGAGAACCATTTGACTGTGCCAGATGCCATGGAGCGCTCCTGGTCGAGGTTTTCAGAACGACGCAGGGACCTCATGTGCCTTGCACGTTCATGACCCGCCTACCGGGTCACAGCCGCAGATACTAGCGAGCGTGCCGCAAGTTGCAAAGTAAATTTCCGGCAACCGTGTGGGCTAGAGCACGTCGGCGGTGTCGGGAGCCTGGGGCTCATCCGCCTCGACGGCATCGGCCGACGCGCCGTTCTCACCCTCGGCAGCGCGCTTGCGGCCCCGCCCGCGGCTGCGCCGGCGACGCTCGCGCCGGTCGGCCGAGACGCCCACCGGCTCTCCCCGCGCGATCTTTCGCACCGCGCCGGGGCGGGAGTCACGCGTGACCTCGCCGTCGGGTGACGTCACCTCGAACTCGACGCGCACCCGGCCGCGCACTCCGGCAGACTTGAGCTGTGCGAGCACGCGGCGGGCCGCGTCGTCGGCAAGGACCGTGGCCTCATCCGGCGTGAGCGGCAGGCTGAGACCGGCGCCGTCCACGTCGATGCGCGCGACGCGGTCGCTCTTCTCGGGCTCGTTCAGGAGCTTTGCCACCGAGATCTGGAGCGGCGCCTTGTCGGCTGCAGCTGCCCGCACCTCGACGGCCGATGCGTACCGCGCCTCATCGCCCTCGAGCCGCCAGCGGATGGGCTTGTCGGAGCCAACTCGCTCCACCACGACCGCATCGGCGTCGTCGCGGAGCCTCACTGCCACGGACGGGGCGATCTCGATCTCGAGCCCTTCGTCCGACTTCGAGACGGGCACCGCGGGCGGCGTCGAGCCCACCACCGCCCCGTTGAACGAGACCGTCTGCGCCCGCTCGGCCTCGGCCTTTCGCTTCTGCCGCTTGCCGGACTTCGCGCGGGGAAGCGGGGCGGGAATGTTCGAGCCGAGTGCGGCGGCGAGGCGCTGAGGATCCTTCGAGAGCTCCTGCCGGGTCATCTCGACCATCCGCTCGGCGGCCGAGCCGCGACGCGGTGAGGCGACTGCCAGAAGCGCCGCCCCGGCCTCGATCGGCGCCGCGCGGGCGACCTGGGCAAGGCGGATGGCAGCCTCGGCGTGCGCCTGCTCGGATCCCGCCCCTGCCAGCGCGCCGAGGAGGCCGCGACCGTCGGTGATGTGCGCGCCGGCGTAGCGATACTGGTGATCGCGGGCGGCGCGGGAGAGCTGCCAGGCCCACGAGACGATGCGGTCGCTGGGCGCCTCGATCTTTCCGTCGCCCATCGCGAGCAGCAGCACGCGGGCACCCTGGCCGCGATCCTGCTGCCACGTCGGTGCCGCCTCCACCAGCCGGCAGGCCATCGCAAAGGTGGTCTGGCTGGGCCGCTGGGCCGCCAGATCGCCGAGTGCGGTGAGGCGCAGGCGGCGGTGGCGGTTCTCGGCCGCGCAGGTGTAGAGGAAGAGCTCGCGCGCCTCGGGGTTGAGCGCCGCGATGCGCGCCGCCAGGTTGCTCACGTCGGCCGGGGTGACCGCGCGAGCGGCCACGAACGCCCACGCCCGCTGCTCGTCGAGCGCCAGCTTGGACGCATCGACCAGCTTCCACTGGCTCGCGATGACGGCGATGCGGCGCTCGGGATCGTCCGAGACCGGGACGATCCACGGCAGCTCCTTGATGATCGCCTTGGCGGGCTTTCGCCGCCGCCGGCGCCGGTTGGGCGGCGGCGTGACGAGCCCGCCGGGGCGGTAGGCATCGACGTTCAGGAGCGAGTGCAGCGTGACCGTGCGCTCGGTGTGCGGCGCGCCGGCCTCGGCGAAGTCGACCACCACCCCGGCTTCCTTTCGCCGGTGCAGGCGCATGATGCGCCCGACCCGCTGCTGGTAGACGCGGCGGCTCGCCGTGGGCGCGAGGTGCATGCAGACCGTGGCGCGCGGGGCGTTCCAGCCCTCGGCCAGGAGCTGTGCGTTCACGAGCACGTCGATGTCGCCGCGGTCGTAGCCGGCGAGCGTCTCTGCGAGCTCGCGGGGCGGCGTCTTGCCCGAGACCGCTGCGGCCTTCATGCCGATCGCCCGCATCGCTGCAGCGACCCGGCCCGCGTGCTCGACGCCTGCGGCGTAGACGATGCCGGGGGTGTCGCCGAAACGGCTCTGGTAGAGGTCGGCGGCGGCCAGGTTGAGCGGGTCGAGGTCGAGCGCGGCGGCCAGCTGGCTCTGATCGAAGTCGCCGCCAACGATGTCCACGTTTCGCACCGAGGCGATGGGCCGCACCCGCACGCAGCGAAGCGGCGCCACCACCCCGCGGCGAACGGCCTCGCCCAGCGGGAAGTCGGCCACCTCGAGCGGGAAGACGTCGGCCACGTGCTTTTGCAGCAGCTGGTCGGTGGCGGTCATGCCGATGTAGATGGGGTCGTTGAACGCCCGGATGGCCGCGGAGGTCTTCTCGCCGAGCGCGGTGTGGGCCTCGTCGCAGACGATCACGCCGTACACGTCGTCGCGCAGGTCTGCCGAGTGCTTGATGAACCAGGAGTAGGTGTTGATCGTCAGCGGCTGCAGCTCGGGCAGTGGATCGCCCTTCTCGAGCGGCGGGCACATGCGGTCGCCGTACCCCTCCTTGGTGAGGTCGCGCGTGAACTGATCGACCAGCAGCCGGCGGTGGGTGAGGATCAGGATGCCCGTGGAGCGGCCCGCCTCGACGAACCCGGCGGCGGCGATGGTCTTGCCCGAGGCCGTGGGGTGCTTGAACCGGTAGCGACGGCGGGCGCCCGGGTCGGGCGCGGCGGGCTCGTCGCCGTTGATCTCCTCGTCCAGGTCGTCGAGCGCGACGACGGCGGGATCGGCGGCGATCAGCTGGACGCCGGGCTGCTCCGCGGCGGGCTCGGCGCCCTCCTCGGCCTCGTCCTCGTCGTCCTCATCCTCGTCGTCGTCATCCTCATCGTCGTACTCGTCGTCCTCGTCATCGATCTCGACGTCGGTGACCAGCTCGATCTCACCGGTCTCCTCGTCGTCGTCCTCCTCTTCCTCGTGGCCGTTGTCCTCGCGGTCCACGCGCTGGAGGTCGCCGATGAGCGCGGCCAGCTGGCCGGCGAGCGCATCGACCTGATGGCGGCGCAGAGTGGTGCCCGAGGCGAGCTTGGGCTGCGACTCGGAGAGCACGCGCTCGAGGCCCAGCACCAGGGCGTAGTCGCGCCGCCACTCGAAGCTGGGATAGAGCGCCCCGCGGTTGATCTGCTCGAGCGCAGAGTCAAGCGCGGCCCGGCGCACCGTGCCCGGCGCTAATGCGGCGGCGGCGTCCTCACCTTCATGCAGAAACGGCTCGCCACACCACGCAGCTGCGGATTCGGCGGCCGCTTCAAGGTCAGCCTCGAAGCGAAGTGTCATGTGGTCTGATTGACTACTGGCTTTTGGGGCGCCGTCCCTCGGCGACACCAGCAGTCGGATTGCAGTCTACTGTAATTCCCTCACAGCGCGGAGGTCAAGGCGGCCTCGACCAGCGCCGTGAGCGCCCCGTGAAGCAGCGGAGGGGCCGCAACCACTCCAGTGTCTCCAGAGTCGTCGATCGGCTGAAGCGGTGTTACAACCCCACCGGCCTCGGTCACCAGTAACTCACCGGCAGCTCTGTCCCAGGGCTTTAGCGGAACTTCGAAACTCGCGTCCACGCGCCCGCACGAGACCGAGGCCAGATCGAGCGCTGCCGACCCGCCGCGGCGGATGTCGCGCACCTCGGTGAGGAGCCGCTGGATCGCCGCCGCCTGCACCGCCCTGCCCTGCGCTCCGTACGAGAATCCGGTGGCGACCAGGGCCCGGTCTGGGGTGGCCACGTCAGAGACCGAGATCGGCTCGCCGTTGAGCCTCGCCCCGCCGCCTCGCACGGCGGTGAACGTCTCGCCGCGGTTGGGGTCGTGCACCACCGCCGAGAGCCATCCCTCGTCGTCCTCGACCGCGATCGAGACCGCCCACACGGGGATCCCGTAGACGAAGTTGGTGGTGCCGTCGAGCGGATCCACCACCCAGCGCAGGCCCGAGCTGCCGCGCGTCGCGCCCGTCTCCTCCCCCAGCACCGCGTCGCCGGGCCGGTCGCGTGCGATCCGGGCCAGGAGCAGCGCCTCGGCGTCGCGATCGGCGTCGGACACCAGGTCGATGGGCGAGGACTTGGTGTCGAGCCCGCGCAACGGGCCGCGGAACCGCTCCAGGAGCAGATCTCCCGCGTCTCGGGCCATGGCCTCGGACAGTCGCAGGAGATCGTCGGCAAGCATGCGGCCCAGTGTAGGTGGCCCGCCGGATCGTGGCGGAACGTGAACACCATGAGAACTCCATGGGAAAGTCCTGCAAAGCCACTGGAAATTCGCAGGAATCGAGGGCACACTTGAGCACGTGGGCAACTTCTTGCGATCCATCCGTCAGCGCCGGCGTGACCGCCGGCTCTCGGCCGAGCTCGAGCAGCGGTACCGCGAGCAGCTCAACCAGCGCGCCGTGGCCGCGGTGCAGATGACCGACGAGCTGTAACCTTCCGCCATGTCGCGGCTGGTCTACGCACGCCTCTCGGACACGCTGCTCGGCGGTCCCATGCCCTACACGCAGCGACACATCGGGGCCCTGCGCGCCGAGGGTGTGACCGCGGTGATCAACCTCTGCGACGACAGCGAGTACTGGGACGGCGAGCGCGCGCTGGTCGATGCCGAGTACGAGCGCGCCGGCATCGTGGAGCACCGGCTGACCGTGGTTGACGGCGCCACGGTGCCCGATGCCGTGCTCGACCAGGCCCTGGAGGTCGCCGGCGAGGGCGGCACCGTCTACGTGCACTGCCGAGGCGGACGCGAGCGATCGGCGACGGTGTGCGCCGCCGTGGTCGTGGGTGCCCAGAAGGTGAGCGCTGCCGACGCGATCGCCCAGATCCAGGGCGCAAACCCGGTGTTCAAACCCCTCCCCTGGCAGGTTGCGGGCCTCGAGCAGTGGGCCCAGAACCAATTGCGGTAGACTCGCGCCGGGGTTCGATTTCAGGATGTCTCCACGCCGCCCGCAAGGGTGGCAGCCGGTACTGGACCCACCGGTGGGGACTGTTGTCCGGCGGCCCACCGGACAGCCTGGAGACGAGGCCGCTTCACCCGAAGCGGCCTCGTCTACAACCCTCTCGGGCAGCCGCGCGCCGTTCAACAACGGCGCGAGGCGGGCGATCACCGGGAAACCACTCCCCTGATGACTCCCTTCGAACTCACCCATCAGCTGGCCCGCGTGCACGATCGCCTGCTCACGGCCTGGACAGCCTCCGCGGCGCTCGTCGCGTTCACGGCGGCGGCCGCGCCGATGCACCCGGTGTTCGGGCTCATGAGCTTCCGGCTGGCGGTGGTGCTGGTCGCGACCGCCGCGCTGGGCGCCGCCGTCGCGCTCGGCGCCGTGCGGTACGTGCTCTGGCAGCGCGATGAGCTGCGAGACGCCATCGTCCTCACCCGGTTTCGGCACGTCGGCGGCGACGCTGTCGCGCGCCACGCCGAGCGGCTGATCGACCCACGAAGGCGCGCGCAGGCGGCCCGCGGCATCCGGCGGTTCGTCGAGTCCGCGGTGGCCGGCCTGCCCTCGCCGGTGCCGATGAACCGCCCGGCCATCCGCGTCTATGCGCCGCGCCTGGAGGCCATCGCCGCCGCCCTCGGCGCCGTCGATCAGCCGGTCACGCCGCAGGCCATGGTGATGATCCGCCGGCTCATCACCAACGGCGCCACGAGCCCGCTCTTCTATCCGGTGGGCGACGCCCGCGACCTCGAGCGTGAGATCGAGCGCATCGAGCGCGAGCTGACCGCCGCCGAGCCCGGCAGCGTGCTCGCGCTGGCTGCCTAGTCCAGCAGCCGCTCGACGCCGCGGCGCTCCAGCCCGCGAGCGATCACCAGCCGCTGGATCTCGGACGTGCCTTCCCAGATGCGATCGACGCGCAGCTCGCGCCACAGCCGCTCCACCGGGTTCTCGCGCATGTAGCCGCGGCCGCCGAAGATCTGCAGCACCCGGTCGGACACGCGCCCAGCCGTCTCGGAGGCGATCAGCTTGGCCATCGACGCCTTGTGATGGACGAGCTTGCGATCGGCGCCGTTGTCGTAGAGCCAGCCCACCTGGTAGGTGAGGAGCCGCGCGGCGGCCGTCTCTGCGGCACAGTCGGCCAGGGCGAACGAGACCGCCTGATGGTCGAAGATCCGCGTGCCGAACTGCTCGCGCTCGAGCGCGAACTGCGTGCCGAGCTCGATCAGCCGGTTACAGGCGCCCACGCAGCGGGCGGCGATGTGCACGCGCTCCTCGATGAACCACTCGTTGGTGAGCGTGAAGCCCTCGCCCACCTTGCCGAGGATGTTGGCGGCAGGCACCGGCGTGTTGGTGAACGTGAACTCGGGGTGGCGGTACGGGAAGTTGTGCGTGAAGTCGGGATCGGCGGTCATCTCGACTCCCGGCGCGTCCTTGTCCACCAGAAATAGCGTGGGCTGGCGCTCGATGCCGTCCACGGCCCAGGCGAGCACGATGAAGTAGCTCGCGACGTCGCCGTCGGTGACGAACCACTTCACGCCGGAGAGCTGGTAGCTGCCGTCTGCCTGCTTGACCGCCTCGGCCTTGATGCCGCGCGGGTCGGAGCCGGCATCGGCCTCGGTGATGGCGAACGCGTGGCGGTGGTCGTTTCGCACGTCGGGCAGCAGGTAGCGATCGATCTGCTCCGGCGTGCCGTGCACCAGCACGTTGGACGGGCTCCATACGAGCACCCAGAGGCAGTTGGTGAGCCGCCCGAGCTGCTCGTGGGTGACGATCTGCTGGGTCAGGTCGAAGCCGCCGCCGCCGTACTCGGTGGGGATGTTGTTTGCGCCGAGCCCGGCCGCCATGATGGCCGCCTTCGCCCTGGCATGTGACTCGGCCGAGAGGTGGCCGTGGCTCTGCTCGGCCTCGAGCTCGAGCGGCGTGAGGTGCTCGTCCACCAGCGTGCGCACGCGGGCGCGCAGGTCGAGAAGCTCGGGGCTGAGGGAGAAGTCCATGTCGCGCCTTTCGGAGTGTTCAGTTCACGGGTGAGAGAGCGGCGGCGGTGCCGCCGAAGACCAGAGCGGCCGCGGCGTCCTGCGGTGCCACGTCCTGGAGCTGCACATGGCCCGCCAGTATCTCAACCTCAGCTAGAGGGTGAGTGATGCCCAGCGCATGGGCGCCGTTGGCCGAGCCGATGTCGAGCAGGTAGCCGGTGGGACCGTCGGCACCCTCGGCCACCAGCACGTTTCGGCGCTCGGCCTGACGGCGGGCGATGGCCTCGACCTCGCGGATCTCGAGGATGGGATCGATGATGGTGTTCGAGTCGGATCCGATGCAAATGGGGATCCCCCGCTCGAACATCCGCAGCACCGGCAGGTAGCCGTCGCCGAGGTTGGCCTCTGTGGTGGGGCAGGCGCAGACCGTGGTGCCGGTCTCGGCCATGAGGTCGAGCTCCTCGTCGGTCACGTGCGTGACGTGGATGAGGGTGGTGCGCGGCCCCAGGATGCCGGTCTCGGCCAGGAGCTCGATGGGGCGCATGCCGTACTCCGCCATGCACTCCTCCAGCTCGCGGCGCTGCTCGTTGGCATGGATGTGGATGACCAGATCGTGTGCAGCCGAGTAGTCGGCGATGCGCTCGAGCCACTCCCGCGAGACGGCGCGCACCGAGTGCGGCGCGAGTCCCACCTGGGTGAGGCCGCGCAGCTCGTCCACCCGCTCGAGATAGGCGTCGATGGACGCGTCGCAGAACCGGCGCTGGCCCGGCGTCGGCGGCGTGTTCTGGCCGCCGCGCTGGTAGGCGGTCTCGAGCAGCACCAGCTCGATGCCCGCATCGGCTGCGGCGGCGATCACGGCCTTGCTCATCGCGTTCTTGTCGGCGTAGGGCTCACCGCCGGGCTGGTGGTGCGGGTAGTGGAACTCGCCCACGGCGACGAACCCGGCCGCGACCATCTCGCGGTAGACGTGGGTGTAGAACTCGTGGACGGTCTGCGGGTCGAGCGCGCCGGCCTCGGCGTACATCGCCTCGCGCCACGACCAGAAGTCGTCGTGCGGATGGGCGGGATCGACCCGCTCCACCACTCCGCGGAGCCGCCGCTGGAAGGCGTGGGAGTGGGCGTTGACGAACCCCGGCAATCGATACGCGGACGACGGCATCGGCGTATTCTCACACGCGCATGCCGAACATCGATGCACTCAGGTTCTGGCGCTGGTTCGACGAGCTGGCCGAGATCGGCCGCACCGACACCGGCTGGAACCGCCTCGCGTGGTCGCCGCTCGAGGCCGAGGCTCGCGCATGGTTCACCCGCGAGGCCGTGAAGCTGGGCCTCGAGGTGCGCCGCGACGGCGCCGGCACGCTCTGGGCCGTGACGCCCGATGCCGATTCGGGGCCGTGGGTCTGCGCCGGCTCGCACCTGGACACCCAGCCCAACGGCGGCGCCTATGACGGCGCCCTCGGCGTGGTGAGCGCGCTCGAGGCGGCCGCAGCGATCCTCCAGTCGGGCGCGGAGCGGCGCCATCCGCTGGCCGTGGTGGCGTTCGTGGATGAGGAGGGCGCGCGGTTTCGGGTGCCGTGCTTTGCGAGCCTCGCGATCACCGGCGGCCTCGACATCGACCGCGTGCTCGCGGGGATGGGCGACGCGCCCGCGATCTACGACGTCACGGCGGAGTCACTGCGGGCAGCGCCCGCGCAGCTCGAGAAGGTCGGCGCGATGCTGGAGGTGCACGTGGAGCAGGGGCTCAACCTGACCGAGCGAGACCTCGCGCTCGGCATCGCCACGGTGCTCGCCCCCCGGCAGCGCTGGAAGGTGGAGTTCCGCGGCCAGGCAAACCATGCCGGCACCACGATGATGGACGGCCGGCGCGATGCGCTCGTGGCCGCCGCCCCGTTCGTGCTGGCCGTCGATGCGCTGGCGCGCCGCATCCCCGGCGCCGTGGGCACCGTGGGCAAGGTCGATGTGCTGCCGGGATCGACCAACTCCGTGCCGGGCCACGTGACGGTCTCGCTCGACGTCCGGGCGCTCGAGGTCGCGACGGTCGATGAGATGGTGGCCGAGCTCCGCGCCGGGTTCGGCGATGCGGAGTTCACGCGCGAGGCGCGAAACGACGGCGCCGCGTTCGATCCGCTGCTTCGCAGCTCCATCGCCGAGGCAGCCGCGGGCCGGTCGATCCCCGCCGGCGATCTCCCCTCCTACGCCGGCCACGACTCGGGCATCCTCGCGCCGCACGTGCCGGCGGCCATGATCTTCGTGCGAAACCCCACCGGCGCGAGCCACACGCCCGAGGAGTCGGCCGCGCGTGAGGACTGCGAGGCGGGCGTGCAGACGCTCACGGATGCGCTCTGCCTCGCACTCTGTGCATAACCCTGTGGATAGGTGCCCGAACCTGTGGAGAACTGCGCCTGGGAACGTTAAGTTCCCGGAATATGCGCGTTTCCGTGCGCCCTTCTGTTGACGGCGGGCTGTGGAAAGGCGCAGTGTCTGTGGCCCACACCCCCCAACACCCGGAGCCGGGCTCACAGCTTTACATGTTCCCGAGTCCGTCTCCGGGTGGTGGTGAAAGTCCGGAGAGGCGTGTAAGCTCGTTGCAGTCGATACCGGGAGGGGCTCCAGCATGGGCACGACACGACGGGGATTTCTTGAACGAGGCGCGGCCGCAGGCCTTGCGCTCACAACCGCCGGCCTGTTCTTCGAGCAGGCTCCGGCGTACGCCGCGGGCACCGGCGTCCACACGTGGGGCGCCAACAGCTTCGGCGAGCTCGGCTCCGGCAATACGACGCCGCACCTGACCCCGGGCGGATCGGTACTCTCGGACGTCGTCGACCTCGACGGCGGCAAGGAGCACGTCTGCGCGCTCGACTCCTCCGGCGCCGTCTGGTGCTGGGGCTGGAACACCTACGGCCAGATCGGCGACGGCACGAAGACCAACCGGCTCTCACCGACCAAAGTCGTCTTCACGGGCAGCCCGACGATCATCGCCGTGTCGTGCGGCCACTACCACTCGATGGCGCTCGCCTCCGACGGCAGCGTGTGGGCATGGGGCTTCAACAAGTACGGCGTGCTCGGCGACGGCACCACCACCAACCGCACGCGGCCGGTGAAGGTGAGCGGACTGACCGACGCGATCGCGATCGCCGGCGGCCGCGACCAGGCGCTCGCGATCCGCGCGAACCGCACCGTGGTCGCATGGGGCGACAACGAGTTCGGCAACCTCGGCACCGGGAACACCACCGGCCACACCACTCCGGTCGCAGTCTCCGTGCTGACGGGGATCACCCACATCACGGGCGGGCGCGACCACAACCTGGCGATCGACTCTGCCGGCGCGGTGTGGGCCTGGGGCTGGAACCAGTACGGCACCATCGGTGACGGCACCAAGGTCAACAAGACGACGCCCGTCAAGGTTCCGGGGCTGGCCGGCGCGATCGACATCAGCGCCGGGGCAAACCACAGCCTGGCGTTGCTGAACACCGGCAAGGTGTGGGCCTGGGGCCAGGGATCGAGCGGCCAGCTCGGCGACGGCACCGGCAAGCCGCGGCTGAAGCCCGTCGTGGTGCCGTCGATCTCGGGGATCACCGTCATCGGCACCGGACGGCTGCACTCGCTGGCCGCCAGCGGCAGCACGGTCTACGGCTGGGGCGCGAACACCGGAGGGCAGCTGGGCGACGGCACGACGACGAAGCGAAACGCCCCGGTCGTGGCCCAGGGCCTCGCCGGTGCGAGCCTGCTCGGCGGAGGGTTCGACTACTCGGTGGCCGGCAGCTAGAGGACGGGCGAAGCGCCGGGATCGTCGCCGGCGAGCGCTGCCGAGGCGCCGCTCACCATGAACGTCGTGATCGCGAGGCTGATGATCCAGCTGAGGAGCAGCGCCAGGAGCGAGCCTGCGCCCACGAGCACGATGGCGGTGCCGGAGTCTGCGTGAAGGGTGCGGTGGTCGGCGTAGGTCGCCATCAGGAACGTGACCACCGACCCGCTGGCGGCTGCGAGCATCGCCTGGAAGAGGCTCACCGCGCGGCCCGAGATGCGGGGCAGCAGCGCATAGATCGCCGCACCGGCGACGATCGCGCCGATGACGGCATGGATCGCGATGCCCGGCACGGCGGCGCCGAGGATGCCGGCCGCGACACCGCCGATCACGCGCGCGGCGATCACCGTCACCCAGATCGGGCTGCCGGTGCCATCCGCTCGGGTCATGCTCGGAACCATGATCCGGTTATCGGCGCGTGCGAGGCGCGCCTTGATTGTTACGAGCCCGGCGGCAGCGGCTCGACGGGCAGGCCGCGCTGCTTCCAGCCGGTGAATCCGTCGATCATGTCGGTCGCATCCTCGTGCCCGAGCTCGTGCAGGATGACTGCAGCCAGGCTCGATGCCCAGCCCGCGTCGCACATGAGGATGAGCGGGCCGGTGCGCTCGGTGATGCGCGGATCGGCCATCTCGGAGTCGGGGTCGACGACCCACTCGAGCTCGTTTCGGTTGACCACGACCGCACCGGGCAGGAGGCCGTCGCGGCGCTGCTGCTCCTCGATGCGGATATCGACGATCACGGCGCCTGCGGCAACGGCCTGGGCGGCCTCGTCCGGCTCGACGCGCTGGAGCTGATCGCGGGCCGAATCCACCATCTGTTCGATGTTCATGCCGGCGATGGTAGCGCGCGGTTCAGCGATCCGGCGGTGGCACGCCGGCGAGCCGGGCCGTGAGCTCGGCGATCTCCTGCGGCGTGGCATTCAGGTGATGCCTGGTGGTGCCCGCGGGGTGATTGCCGAGGCCTGTGCCGTCTCTCCATGCAGCGGCGGGGCGGATCGGCCGGGGCGTGAAGCCACCGCCGCAGTTGGGGCAGACGTTCTGCAGCGCCCCCTCGGCGCACGACACGCAGAACGTGCACTCGTAGCTGCAGATGCGGGCGTCTGCCGCCGGCGGCAGATCGATGTCGCAGCGCTCGCAGTTGGGCCGCAGCTCGAGCATCAGCAGCGCTCCGGCACGGTCATCCTGAGCGGGACCGAGCGCAGCGTGCGGGTGTCGCTGTGCCCGGCGAGGACGTAGGCCACCGTGACCGTGCGGTCGCTCACCAGCCGGTCGCCGGCCTGGTGGCCCTGGCAGACGTCGGGGAGGCGGAAGTCGAGCTGCACGCCCACCCACGCGCCCGGCTCGAGGGTGTAGGAGGCGGTGGTCGCCGTGGAGCTGTACGGCCGCCGGATCGCGCTCACGTGGCTGTCACCCGCTGCCGGCTCGTAGCGGCGCAGGTGGACGCCGGCCAGGCTGACGGCACCGCCGCTGCCGCGCACGGCCGTGATCGTGATGGGGTCGTCGGTGCGGTTTCGCAGCTCGAAGCCGATCGCAAGCCACGCGCCGGGACGCGGCTTCAGCTCGACGCCGTCCGAGCCGTTCCAGGCATCGATCACGTGATCTCCGGCCGCCTCGAAGCCCTTCTGCGAGAACGGGTTGCCCGTGAACGCGGTGGGTGATGCGGGCGATCCGCTGAGGGCGTTCACGCTCAGCACGACGCCGGCGAAGACCACGATCGCCGCGGCGGTGCCCACCGCCAGCACGAGCCGCGGCCTTCGCCTCCAGAGGGACAAACCGGAGTTCGAGCTGGGCTGGTCGCTCACCCCCGGGAGCCTACCGGGGTATCCTCGGGACATGATCGAAACGCTCCCCGACATGCCGCCTCACACCCTCGGGCTGCGCGCCGGCGGCACCATCACCGCAGCCGAGTACCGCACCTACGTGACCCAGCCCGTGCGCGAGCGGCTCGCCGCCGGTGAGCGCCTCAACGTGCTCTTCACGACGACCCCGGACTTCACGGGGATGGATCTGGGCGCGATCTGGGAAGACACGAAGGCCGCGGGCTCGTTCGGGCTCACCCATCTCCACAGCTGGGGGCGGATCGCCCTGGTCTCCGACAACGAGTGGCTGCGGCGCGGCGTGAGCGCGTTCGGCTGGCTGACGCCGGGAGAGCTGCGGATGTTCGGGGCCGACGAGCTCGAGGCAGCGAAGACCTGGATCGCCGCGGCGTAGCTACCCGGTGAGGTGGCCGCCCGTCCGCTCGACCCGCCCGTGGGTGGTCGTCTGCGAGAGCGTCGTGCGGCCGCCGCGGATCGAGAGCGAGCGGCCGGCCCGCGCCGTGTTCGACACCAGGCTGCGCGTCACGCGAAGGGTGCCCGACCGTGTCACGAGCGCAACGGCGAACCGGCCCGCGATCGCCGTGCGATCGACGCTCACCGTGCCCTGCGACCAGAGGCCGATGTGCGCAGGCTCCAGGTGCGAGCGCGTGATGCTCCCCCACCCCTGGGCCTTCACGTCGGCGCCCGAGCTCGCCGCGATGGTCGTCTGCGTGATCAGCCAGCGGCTGGCGCCCGCCGCGACGTATACGCCGTGCTCGTAGAGCGCGCTCGAGCCGTTCCCGACGATGGTGCAGCCGCTGACGGTCGTCCGCCAGCCCGAGACCTCGATGCCGCTCCCGTGCCACACCTCCGGATCGTGGCCGTTCAGGATCACCCGGTCGTCGCGGTAGAGCGAGCTCTTGTCCGCGCCCGTCTCGTAGATGCCGGCAAGGGCGTTTCGATCGACCGTGGAGCTGGTGAGGTGCACCAGAGACGAGTCGTGCACGTGCAGCCCCGGGCCGTGGCTCTTGAAGATCTCGACGTGGTCGAGCGTGATCCGCGTGCTCTCCCCCACCCACACCGCCTGATCCAGCCCGCCGCGGATCGCGAGCCCCCTGACGACCACGTCGTGGGCGGCGTTGATCTTGAGTGCCAGCGACGCACCGTGGGCGTCCAGGACCACCCCGGGCGCCGAGGCGGTCAGCGTCACCGGGTCGCCGGGAGCACCCGAAGGGATCGAGACCGTGCCGGCATACGTGCCGGGCGACACCACGATCCGGTCGCCGGGCTGCGCCAGCGGCGCGGCCGCGGAGACCGAGCAGAACGGCGTGGATGTCGCGATGGCCGCGGCTCGGGTCTGCGCATCGGAGCAGGGGCTTGCGGCGTCGACCGAGATGACCAGCACGCCGAGGTCATCGTCACCGGGGGGCGGGTTTCCGCTCCCCCGGATAGATGATTCCCGGATGCCCCTTTACGCGAGGGCCGGGTAGAGCGCCGTCGGGTGGGCCGAGAGGCCGCCCTTCACCTGCTGGGAGAGCTCGTCCACCAGCACCTCGATGCTGCCCTCCTCCACGCCGTCGAACGTCGCGACGGCAACGTCCGCGGGATCGAGCTTGGGGTCGTCGATGCCCGCGGCGAGGTCGGTGTCGATGTAGCCGGCGTGCACGCCCACCACCTGCGTGCCCTGCTCGGCAAGCGCGATGCGAAGGCCGTTGGTGATCGACCAGGCAGCCGACTTCGACGCCGCGTACCCGCCAAGGTGCGGGATGGTGAGAAACGACAGCACCGAGAGCATGTTCACCACCGCTCCGCCGCCGTTCTCGCCGAGCTGCGGCGCGAACGCCCCGGTGACGGCCAGCACGCCCAGCACGTTGGTCTCGAAGTCCGCCCGCGCCCCCTCCACCGCGCCGTCGGCGAGGAGCGATCCGGGATGTCCCACGCCGGCGTTGTTCACGAGCAGCGTGAGATCGGAGATCGAGGCCGCTGCGGCGGCGATCTGCTCGGGACTGGTCACGTCGAGCTCGACCGGCACGATGCGCGCGTCGGTGAGCTCCACCGAGGCGGGGTTGCGCGCGGCTGCGTAGACCTTCGCGGCGCCGCGGTCGAGCAGCTCGTTGACGAAGGCCTTTCCGAGGCCGCGGTTGGCGCCGGTCACGAGGGCGACTGAGTGTTCGATCTGCATGACGATCTCCCTGACTAAGGTTTGATGAAGTCAGGTGACGATAGCACGCTGACTTCTTCGATGCTTAGTCAGCTATCATGCCGCCATGAGCTCTCACCCCACAGTCACCCTCGGCGGCTCGCTCGCCGACCGCGCGAGCTGGGTCGCCGACGGCTGCTCGATTGCCGCAACCCTCGAGGTGATCAGCGCGCGATCGTCATTCCTGCTCCTCCGCGAGGCGTTCTACGGCGCCACGCGCTTCGACGACCTCGCGCGAAACGCCGGCGTGAGCGAGCCCATCGCCGCCGCGCGCCTGCGCGAGATGGTCGAGCACGGCCTGCTGGCGCGCGAGCCCTACCGCGAGCCCGGCAAGCGCACGCGCGACGGCTACGTGCTGACCGAGAAGGGCAGCGAGCTCTTCCCCGTCCTCGTGGCGCTCACCCAGTGGGGCGACCGCTGGATCGCAGGCGAGCAGCCCACAGTGCAGCTACGGCACCGAGCCTGTGGAGCCAGGATCGGTGCCGAGGTGCGCTGCGCGGACGGTCATGCGGTGGAGCCGGGCGACGTGGAGCTGGTCGCGACCGCGGAGCTCTAGCCGGTGGTCGCCGCGGTGCCGGCCGGCGGCGCGTAGCCCGAGGCGTACTTGATGTTCTTCTTGATGGGGGCCAGGAGCGCCGTGAACCTGGCGGTCTCCTTCGCAGCCGTGCTGGCGCTCGTGCCGAGCTTGTCCAGGATCTGCGAGTGCAGCAGCTTCTCGGCCGCGGGCGTGCCGGCCTTTGCGACCGCGCCCGTGGGGTTGATCAGGAAGTAGCAGGAGGGCTTGCACTTGCCGGCGAGGCTCGCCTTGGCGTAGGACTTGCTCACGGGGACGGCAGCCCACGTGCCCTGCGGGAGGCTGAACGCCGCCTGCTGGAAGTTGGAGTCCATCAGCCCGGGCGCGGACTCGGCCGTGAACGGCGCGCTTCCGTGCAGCGAATCGGCGTCGATCGCCCCGGAGACTGCCTGCGCCTCGGCGGTGCCGGAGTTGAGCTTGGCGAGCGCAGTCTGCGCAGCGGCCTTCGACGGCCACAGCACGTAGTGCACGTTTCGCGCGTCGCCGAATGCGCTTGCCTGCTTCTTGTAGGCGGCCGAGAGCTGGGCCGGCGTGAGCGCGACCTGCTTGTCGACGGCGGCCTTGATCTTGTTCTGCATCAGGCCCAGCCGGAAGAAATCCTTGAGCGACTCGGGCGTGTACCCGAGCTTCTTTGCCGCCGCCTGGAACTTGGCCTGGTCGCCGCCGTAGTTCTGGGCGACGAGGTTGCTCTGGGCCGACGCGATGTCTGCATCCGACACGCTGACCTTGAGCTTGGTGGCGAGCTGCTCGACCTCGGCGTTCTGCACCAGCTGCTGGAGCGAGGGCTCGATCACGGTGGTCTTGTACGCGGCGGTGCCGGTCTTGGGTACAGCCTTGCCGCTGCCCTTGATCTGCGACTCGGCGAGCTTGATCTCGGCGTCGAGCTGATCCTTGGTGATGTGCTGGCCGTTGACGACGGCGACGTCGCCGTCGGAGAGGCTCGTGGAGCTGCCGGACGACGAGCTGCCACATGCGGCGGCTGCCAGGGCGATGACGACGAGCGATGCGAGGGGGAGAAATCGTTTGGGCATGGCCCACAGTATTGCGAGGGGACATGTGGGACGCGTTGGAGGAGCCAAAGTAGAGTGCCGGGCATGGACACGCACAGCGCCCGAGCGGCGAGCTTCGATGTGGTCGTGGAGGAGTACGAGCAGGGCCGGGCAGGCTACGCGCCGGCCGCGATCGACCGCCTCGTGGAGATCTTCGGGATCCGCCCCGACACGCACCTTCTGGATCTCGCCGCAGGGTCGGGCAAGCTCACGCGGCCGCTGGTGCCCACCGGCGCGACGATCACCGCGGTCGAGCCGCTGCCGCAGATGCGCGCGCGGCTGATCGCAACCGCGCCCAGCGTGACCGCGATCGACGGCCGCGCCGAGGCGATCCCCATCGCCGACAGCTCGCAGGACGTGGTGGTCGTTGGCTCGGCCTTCCACTGGTTCGACGCCCAGCCCGCACTGCGCGAGATCGCCCGCGTGCTGGTCGCAGGCGGCGGCGTCGCGCTCCTGGGAAACCCCGAGTCCAGGGAGCAGGGCCCATGGCACGACGGCGTCGAGGCCGTGATCGACGCTGGCCGGCCGGGCGGGTCGGTATCGCGCAGCAGCGAGTGGCCGCAGATCTTTGCCGAGAGCGGGCTCTTCGGCGAGCTCACCCAGGAGACGTTCGACTGGGAGATCCGAAACACCGTCGATCAGTACGCGGCGCGCGTCGGGTCGATGAGCGCCGCAGCCATCCTCCCGGCCGAGCAGCGGGCAAAGCTCCTGGCCGACGTGCGGGCCCACATCCGCCAGAACCTCGCGGCGAGCGGCGAGACCACCTTCGCGGTGAGGTACCGCACCCGCATCGCGTGGAGCCGTCTACGCGCCGCGTGAGGCGGCGATGCGCTCGAACGCAGCCTCCGCCTCGGCGATCTCGGCCTCGAGCACGGCGAACGCGCCGTCCCACACCGACGGATCGTCCAGATCGAGCCCGAACGCCATCAGCAGGTCGTTCGCGCTTCGCGACGCCCCGGCGCTGAGAAAGTCCATGTAGAGCGGCACGAACGCGGCCTTGTCCTCCTGCATCTTTGCCCGCAGCGCGAACGCCGAGAGGTGGGCGAACGAGTAGGAGTACGTGTAGAACCGGGTGCCGATGAAGTGCGGGATGTAGGCCCAGCCGTACTGGTAGCCCTCGGGCAGCTCGAGCGCGTCGCCGTACTGCAGCCGATTCTCCTCGAGCCAGAACTCGCACAGCCGCTCGGCGGTGAGCGTCTCGGAGCGGGCCCGGGCCTCGTAGGCGCGCCGCTCGTACCGCGCCATCATGATCTGGCGGAAGATCGATGCAAAGGCGTCCTCGATGCTCGCGGCAAGGAGGGCGACGCGGTTGACCGGGTCGGTCTCGGTCGCGACCAGCGTCTCCTCGAGGATGTACTGCGCAAACGTCGAGGGGATCTCGCAGATGGCCATGCCCGGCTGTGACGAGAGCACGTTCTGCTGCTGCGTGGTCTTGATGAAGTGAAGGCCGTGCCCGAGCTCGTGCGCAAGCGTCACCGCGTCACGCGCCTTGCCCGTGAAGTTCAGCATGATGTAGGGCTCGAGATCGTGGGCGACCGACGCGCAGAAGGCTCCCCCGCGCTTGCCGGGCCTCGGCCCTGCGTCGATGCGGTTTTGATCCAGGAATCCCCGCGCCATCTCCCCGAACTCCGGATCGAAGGCCGTGAAGCTCTCGTCCACCACCTTCACGGCATCAGTGAACGTCTGGTCGCGGCCCTCCCCCATCGGCGCGTACTGGTCGGACAGGAGCGGCCGCTCGATTCCCAGCGCCGTTGCCTTCGCGCGCCAGTAGCGCTGCGCCAGCGGATAGAACCGCGTGGTGGCCTCGATCAGGTTGTCGACGCACGCGGTGGAGAGGTCGTTCGAGAGGTTGGCCTGCAGCATGGGGTTCTCGATGCCGCGCAGCGAATCGACCGCGAGCCGGTTGGCGACCAGCGCGTCGTAGCAGCGGGCCAGCACGTCGGCGTGCGGCTCGAGCGCCGTGAAGAGCGTGTCGTAGGCGGCCTTTCGCACCTGCGGCCGCGCGTCGCGCATGTAGGCGAGCATCGCGTCGATGGTGTGCTCGGTGGGCTCGTCGCCGTCAGTGGCGCTGAACGGGATCGAGACCGTCGAGAGCGTGCGCCCGTGGAGCGACTGCCACGCCGAGCTGGACGACTCGCGCACCGTGTTCAGCACCTGCTCCTCCTTCTCGGAGAGCGCGTAGGGCTTCATCTTTCGCAGCGAGATGAGGTAGTAGCGATACGCCTCGAGCGCCGGGTCGTCGTAGATCGCGGCGGCAGCGTCGTCATCCAGCTCGAGCCACTCCAGGTTGAAGAACTCGACCAGGTTGCCGGCCTCGGCGCCGACCTTCGCGAGGTAGGCCGAGAGGTCGCGCGCCTCGGCGTCGTCGCTGTCCACGGCCAGCCGCAGCGAGATGTAGGACGCCGCCCGCGAGCCCAGGTCGTCGAGGCTGCCGTTGGCGTCGAGCGCTGCGAGCATCTCATCGGCGGTGAGCGCCGCGACGCGGCCGCGATAGGCCTCGGCGAACTCCCTGGCGGCACTCAGGAGCTGATCCAGATCGGTGCGCGCGGCGGGGCCGTCGGGCTCGATCGGCGTGAGGTCCCAGCGGACCCGGTCTGCTTCGGTGATGGCGTCTTCGACGGTGCTCATGGCAGGAAGCCTACCCAGCCGCCCCGCGATCAACCATCCAGTATCGCAAGCGCCTCGCCGAGCGCGGTGATGGAGGCCTCGGTGATGGGGCTCACCACCAGGATCGCCTCGTCGGCTCCGCCGGCCGCGAGCTGCGAGAGCGCCTCGGCGATGCGCTCCATGCCCGGCCCGATCGGCTCGATGGGCACCTCCCCGCGCTCGTCCGCCTGCGGGTCGAGCGTGACGAAGAGGCACGCGCTGCTCTCGATGGTCTGCGGGTCGCGGCCGACGGCTGCCGCCTCCTCGAGCACGCCCGCCCGCAGCGCCGCGAACCGCGACGGATCGTTGTCGAAGCGGTCGAACCACGTGTTCCAGGAATCGACGTACGGCAGCGTCGCGCGCAGCATGCGCGGGCCCGTGGAGCCCACCATCAGGCGGGTCGCCCGCTCGGGCGGCGGCATCAGCACCAGATCGTCGGCCTGTAGGTAGCGCCCCTCGAGCGTCACGCGCTCGCCGGCGAGGAGGTGTCGGATGATGGTGAACGCCTCCTCGAACCTGCTCACGAGGTGGTCGAACGGCAGCCCGAACGCGCGAAACTCCGCCTCGTTCCAGCCGGCGCCGAGCCCCAGCACGAACCGGCCGCCGGCAACCTCGTCGATCGCCGCCGCCATCTTCGCTATCAGCCCCGGCGGGTGAAACGCCGTGCAGGCAACCAGCGGGCCGAGGTCGACGCGCTGGGTCACCGCGGCGAGCCCCGCCAGCATCGTCCAGACCTCCCACGGGCCGCGCTCCTCGCCGCCGTCGCCGCGGTAGAGCAGATGATCGCCGAGCCAGATCGAGTCGAAGCCGACAGCCTCTGCGGCCTGCGCCATGCGCACCATCTCGGGCCAATCGACCCGCCGTTCGGTCTCGGGGAGCTGCACCCCGACGCGCAGTGGACGTGGCATCGGCGCAGCCTAACGCACGCTGACAGGCCATCCGGCGGCCTGTAGCATGGCCGGGTGGATCTGTTCCGGTTCATCCCCGGGTACACGAGCGCGATCTATCACGACGGTAAGGAGCCCCTCCTGCTGCTCATGCTGGGGTTTCTGATCACGTTCGTGCTGACGCGCGCCTACACCCGCATCGCCCGCGTCAGGGGCTGGGGCAGCGCGAACGTGGGCGGCGTGCACATGCACCACGTCGTTCCCGGGGTGCTGATCATGGTGGCGGTCGGCATCATCGACTTCGCGTTCACGCCCGACGAGGTGGGCCGCGCCCTCCTTGCGATCGCGTTCGGCGCCGGCATGGCGCTGACGCTCGATGAGTTCGCGATGGTGTTCCACATCGAGGACGTCTACTGGACGCCGGAGGGCCGAAGCTCGACCGACGCGGTCATCTTCGTCACCATGGTCACCGCGATCCTGCTCTTCACGTCGGTGTCGTTTCGCGACGACGGGGACGGATCGCTCGCCATCGCGGTGAGCATCGCGGTGACCGCGGTCTTCTCGGTGATCGCGCTGCTCAAGGGCAAGCTCAAGATGTCGGTGATCGGTATCCTGATCTTCATCGTGGGGATCGTCGGCGCCGTGCGGCTCGCAAAGCCGGGGTCGTGGTGGGCGCAGCGGTTCTACGACCCCGAGCGCGGCAAGCGCGCCGCCAGGAAGCACGATCGGGCGGTCTCGCGGGCGCAGAGCCGCCACGACCGGTGGGAGCCGCGCCGCCTGAGGATGCTCGACATGGTCGGCGGTGCGCCCCACCTGAACATCCCGGGCGAGCCTCCCGACGAGCCGCGTTGAGGCTGCGGCTCATACTGGCGGGCGCCCTTGCGCTCGCGGCGCTCCTCGGCGCCTCGCCCGCGTTCGCCGACGCGGGCTCCCAGCTTGCCCAGAAGTACTCGCCCGTGCTCCAGCTGGTGGCCCAGACCAGGGCGTGCGGGGGCGGCGAGCCCTACGAGCCCATGGACATCAACCGGATCCTCGGAAACCGCGAGGTGGTGCTGCGCGGGCCGTGGGACACGACCACCGTCGTGAAGATCGCCCCCACCGCCCAGGATCTGGCCCGCGCGGCGATCGGCGATCACCTCGACTTCCCCGGAGACGCGCTGGATCCCGGCTGCTCGTATGAGAAGTTCAGCGAGCGGGCGATGGGCACGACCCCATCGATGACCTACGCCCACATCACGTCGCAGGCAGACCGGCCCGGGCAGCTCGCGCTGCAGTACTGGTTCTTCTACGCCTACAACGACTTCAACAACAAGCACGAGGGCGACTGGGAGATGATCCAGCTCAACTTCGACGCGGCCACGCCGGCCCAGGCGCTCACCCGCACCCCTGCCACGATCGGCTATAGCCAGCACGAGGGCGCCGAGAAGGCGACGTGGGGCGACGCGAAGCTCGAGCTGGTGGACGGCACCCACCCGGTGGTGTACCCGGCCGAGGGATCGCACGGCAACTACTTCTCGGCCGCCCTCTGGCTGGGGCGCACCGCCCAGCAGGGCGTCGGCTGCGACAACACCCGCGCGCCGCACCGCCGCATCGCACCGGTGGTGGCCTACGTCCCGCCCGATCCCGCCCAGTACCTGCCGCTCTACCCGTGGCTGGGATTTCGGGGATCGTGGGGCGAGAAGCAGTCGTGGGTGTTCAACGGGCCGACCGGCCCCAACGACAAGTTCCAGTGGACGCAGCCCATCAGCTGGTCGGAGCACTGGCGCTCCTCGAGCGTCAAGATCCCCACGAGCGCGGTGCGGCTCGGAAACGACCCGGCGACGTTCTTCTGCACCATCGTCGGCACCTCGTCGAAGGCGTTCACGTGGTGGGAGCAGAGCGAGGACGTGGTGCTCTTCGCGCTCTCCGCGCTCGTCACCCTCATCCTGTGGCTCCTGTCGCGTACGACGTGGCAGCCGTCCGCCCCGCTCCACCTGGCCCGCCGCAGGAGCTTCGGGCAGATCCTCGCCGCGAGCGGGCGCATCTACGGCCGCACGCCGTGGGTCTTCGTGAAGATCACCGCGCTCCTGGTGCCGATACCCGTCCTCATCACCCTCTCGAGCGTCATCCTGAGCCGTGAGTCGGCCGGCGCCGCGCTCCAGACGGTGGGCGTGATCGCCGCGGTGCTGGGAGTGGTGCTCGATGTGCTCGCCCTCTGCCTGATCCAGGCCGTGGTGGCGCTCGCCATGCGGCGGATCGATGACGGGCGGACAGCCACGCTTCGCGAGCTCCTCGGCGACCTCCGGCCGGTGGCGTGGACGGCGATCCGCGCGTGGCTGCTCTATGCCGTGATCGTGGTGGTGCTCGGGATCACCCTGGTGGGCATCCCGATCGCGGTCTGGCTCGGCGTGCGCTGGGCGCTTGCCCAGCAGGCGATCGCGCTGGAAGGGGCCGGCGTGCGGGCATCGTTCAGGCGAAGCGCGCGCCTCGTGAAGGGCACGTGGATCAAGACGGCGATCATCGTGCTGCTCGGCTCCGTGGTGCCCGAGTTCCTGGGGCCGTTCGTCGGTGCGCTGATCATCTTCGCCCTCGGCGTGAGCTTCGAGATCGCGAACTTCGTCGGGACGCTCGCGTTTCTCTGCGTGCTTCCGTTCGGCGCGGCGATGCGTGCCTACCTCTACCACGACACGCGCGTGAACGACGCCCAGCGCGCGCCCGTGCACGAGACCGGCGGCGTGCTGCCGGCCGAGCTGCCGGGCACCGCCTAGTCAGCCGGCGGCGGCCAGGTACTTGCCGAGCTCGTCGAGGTTTCCCTCGACGCCCACGATCCGGCTCTCGTTGTCGTCGAGCCCGTCCAGATAGGCGCCCTGCTCGGACACTCTCACCTCCGTGCCGTCCGCGACACCGGTGATCTCGACGGTCATCAGCGACACGGAGATGCGCCGCCTGTCGATGAGCACCTCGTAGCTTGCGACGATCCGCTCACCATCGACGATGTCCTGGTGAATCGCGGAGTAGAAGAACTCCCTGCCGTCGGGCGTCGTGCCCTCGAACCACTCGCGGCCACCCACCCGGAAGTCCAGCTCGTACGCGGTGATGCTCTCCTGCGGCCCGTCCCCCTGGGCAAACCACACCGCCTTGGCTGACTCCGATGCCCAGACCGCGAAGACGCGCTCCGGTGCGGCCGGGTACGTGCGGGTGAGGGTGAACGAGTCGTGGACGACTGATCGGGCGGTCATGCGGGCTCCTGCGTTCTCGGGTCTTCGGCGGCGAGGTATTCGCCCAGCTTGTCGAGCCGGCGCTCCCACACCTTGCGGCGAGCGTCCATCCAGCCCTGCACGGTGTCGAGCTGGCCCATCTCGAGCCGGCAGGTGCGCACGCGCCCCACCTTCTGCGAGGTCACCAGGCCGGAGCTCTCGAGCACCTTCAGGTGCTGCACCACGGCCGGCAGCGACATGGGCTGTGGCTCGGCGAGCGCGGTGACGCTGGCCGGCCCGTTTCCCAGCTGCTCCACGAGCCGGCGGCGGGTGGGATCGGCCAGCGCGTGGAGGATGAGGTCGATGTCCTGGGCAAACATGCCTGCACTCTGCCTCGCCCCGCGCCAAAAGTCAAGTAAACGCTTCAGTGTTGTCGGGGGCAGGCACCTGGCGGCGGTGGTCGCGGTCGGCTCGCATGGTCACGCCGGGCACCCCCTCGGGCTGTGCACCGGCCTTGCGCACGAGCATCGCCGAGGTGACGAGGCCGACGATCCCGAAGGCCGCCACGAGCAGGAACGCGACCGTGTTTCCCCAGTCGGATGCGTCGCGGGCGACCTTCAGATACTGGCGCAGCGCGCTCGGAAACGAGGCCGGGTCGAGGCCGGTCGCCTCGGCGGCGATGATGGCCGACTTGAGGGCGTGTGACGACGCGGCCGTGAGTTCGGCCAGGCTCGGGTCCTGGTGGATCCTGTCGGCGAGCCGGTCGATGTACGTGTAGTGGAAGACGGCGTAGAGCAGGGCAATCCCGATTGCGCCTCCCCCCTGCTCCGCCGTTGCCGAGACACCGGATGCCTGGCCGTGGTCGCCGGCATCGATGGTGTCGAGCGTGACGGGATCGTTCACCGTGAGCACGATCGCAAGGCCGATGCCGAAGACGACCAGCCCGGGAAGCAGCGGCAGGTACCCGTTCTGGTTCACGCCGATGGCAAGCAGCAGCCCTGAGAGCGCGAGCGTTGCAAACCCGACGATCAGCGGCGGGCGCCCGCCGGCCCGGTCGTACCAGCGCCCGACGAGCGGCGCGACCAGCACCATCGGCACGGTGGTGGGGATCAGCGCGAGGCCGGCCTTCGCCGGGGCCATCCCGAGGTTGAGGATCAGGACGAGCGGCAGCAGCACGCCGAGCCCCATCTCCGCCATGCCTGCAAGCCCCTGGCTGATGCTCGCACCGAGGTAGTTGGGATGCCGGCGAAGGAGGCCGAAGTCCATCAGCGGATTGCTCGCGGTGCGCTCGCGGATGACGAAGAGCGCGAAGGCAAGCACCGCGAGGCCGACCAGCGCCCATACCTTGAGCGAGCCGACGCCCCAGCTCTGGGTCTGGGAGAGCCCGAACACGAGGGCCACCAGCGCGATGCAGAGCAGCACGGCGCCCGCCACATCCACGTCGGCAAACGTCCCGACGGCGGCCTCCTCCGGCACGAAGCGAAGCGTCAGATAGACGGTGGTGAGCAGGAGCGGCACGCACACGAGGAGCACGGCCCGCCAGCTGAACACCGACGTGAGGACGCCGCCGATGGTGGGCCCGAGCACGCCGGCGACAGCGGCGGTGCCACCCATGGTGCCAAGCGCCTTGCCTCGCTCCGACGGCTTGTAGGCGGCGCTCAGGATCGCGACCGTGGCGGGCAGCATCAGCGCCCCGCCGGTGCCCTGGACGACGCGCGCGGCGATCAGGATCGCGTAGGCGGGAGCAAGGCCGCCCACCGCCGAGGCCCCGCCGAACATCACCGCGCCGGTGAGGAACACCTTGCGACGGCCCAGCACGTCGCCGAGCCGGCCGCCGAGCACCAGCAGGCCTGCGAGCGGCAGGAGGCTCGCGTTGATCACCCACTGGGCCGCATTGGTCGAGACGTGGAACGTCTGGATGATGTCGGGGAGCGCCAGCGGGATCGCGGTCTGATCCACCAGGATCATCGCGTTGGCAAGCGTCATCGCGACGAGCACCCAGAGCTTTCTGTTGTGCGTCTCCCCTGCCCCAGCCATCGCGTGACGATACCGCGTGTGAGATCGTGGAGCAGGCCCGTGGTGACGGGCCGGAACCCCACCCGACGGAGGTGCTCGATGAGCGTGAGTGAAGGATTCCCCAGGCGGCTCGTCGGCCGGATCGCACTCGTGACCGGCGCAGGCGGTTCGATCGGCCGCCAGAGCGCGCTTCGGCTGGCCCGTGAGGGTGCCTCGGTGGCCGTCGCAGACATGCGGCTCGAGCCGGCGAAGGAGACCGTCGCGCTGCTCGCGGCCGAGGGCCTCGAGGGGCTCGCGGTGGAGTGCGACGTGCGCGACGAGCAGAGCGTCAACGAGATGGTCGCGGCCGTCGTCGAGCGGTTCGGGCGCATCGACCTGCTGCACAACAACGCGGGCGTGCTGATCCCGGGAACCGCGCTCACGCAGAAGCTCGAGGACTGGGATCTGCACTTCGCCGTGAACGTGCGCGGCGTGCTCCTCGTGTCGCGCGCGGTGATTCCTCACATGCAGCGGCAGGGCGGCGGCGCCATCGTGAACACCGGCTCGACGGCCTCGCTCGTGGGCGAGGAGAACTGCGTCGCCTATGACTCCACCAAGGGCGCGGTGCTGCAGCTCACCCGCCAGATGGCGATCGACTTCGCCAAGGACGGCATCCGCGTGAACTGCGTCTGCCCGGGCTGGATCGACACCGGCTTCAACGACCCGATCTTCGACGAGAGCGGCATGACCCTCGAGCAGGTGGACGAGCTGGTGAAGCAGGCCATCCCGCTGGGCCGCCAGGGCATCGCCGAGGACGTGTCGCCGTCGGTCGCGTTCCTGCTCTCCGACGACGCCGAGTACATCACCGGCACGTCGCTGGTGGTGGACGGCGGGTTCGTGGCGCAGTGACCGTGACGTTTCCGGGACGGTCCAGCGCCTAGATTGAGGCCATGCCCGTACGGCTCCATGCTGCTGTGGTCGGTGGCCTCGTGCTCCTGCTCGCGCTCTGCACGCTCCCGCTCGCGTTTGCCACGAGCGACTTCCACCTCTTTGCCGGCGGGGCGCTGATCCTCGACATCGCCGTGCTCGTCGTCGGCGTGGTGATTGCCCACCACCGGCCGCGAAACCCCATGGGCTGGATCGCGATCTGCCTCGCGCTCGTGCTGGTGCTCGAGGGCGACGCGGGACTCTACTCGGTGCTCGCAAACCACCTCGACCACGGCCGGCTCGTGTTGGGGCAAGGGGCCGTGTTCCTGGCCGACACCTCGTGGATCCTGGCGTTCATGCTGTTTCCGCTCCTCATCCTGCTCTTCCCCGACGGAAAGCTCCCCTCGGCACGGTGGCGCCGCCTGCTCGAGGCCTACCTGGTCGCAGTAGGGCTCACGCTCGCGTCGGTCTACGTGCAGGAGCTCGCCGTGGTCGAGCGGCCGGTGCGCGTGAGCGACGTGACGGGCCAGTCGCTGGGGAACGTCGATGTGGGCGGCATCTCGGGCTGGATCTCGACCGCGGGCACGATCGCCGCGGTCACGCTGCCGGTGTTCTGGGCGCTCTTCATCGCGCGGCAGGTGATCGCGTGGCGCGAGGCCGCCGGCGAGCGGCGCCAGCAGCTCAAGTGGCTGATGGGCGGCGCCACCGTCACCGCCCTCTCGGCGCTCGCGCAGTTCCTCGCCTTCGACACGCTGCCTGCCGGCACGGTGCAGCACGTGCTGCAGATCGTCACCGAGGTCGGCCTCACGGCGCTTCCGATCGCCCTCGCGGTTGGCATCCTGCGCTACCGGCTCTACGAGATCGACACCATCATCCGCCGCACGCTGGTCTACGCCGTGCTGGTGGGCATGCTCGCGGCGCTCTACCTGGGCGGCATCTTCCTCATCGGCCGCGCGCTCCAGGCGCTCACAGGACAGTCGAGCGCGTTTGCGGTGACGGTCTCGACGCTGGCAGTCGCGCTGGCCTTCCAGCCGCTCAGACGGCGGATCCAGCACGTGGTCGACCGGCGGTTCTACCGCGCGAAGTACGACGCCGAACACCTGCTGCTGGCGTTCAACGGCCGGCTGCGCGACCAGATCGACCTCACCGCCCTGAACGCCGAGGTGCTCGACCTGGTGCAGACGGCAGTGCAGCCACGCCACGCGTCGCTCTGGCTGCGCAGGCGTGAATAGACGGTGCCAGGCACCGTCTCATTCACGCCCGCGGAGGCTCAGAGAGAGATTGCGACCGACTTGACCTCGGTGTAGGCCTCGATGCCCATGCGGGCGCCTTCTCGCGGCCCCAGCCCGACTGCTTGTAGCCGCCGAACGGAAGGCCCGAGGCGCCGCCGCCGTTGATCCGCACCGTGCCTGCCTTCAGCTTGCTCGCCATCTTGTGCGCGGTGCCGACGTCGCGCGTCCACACGTAGGCGGCCAGGCCGTAGCTGGTGTTGTTGGCCTCGTCGGCGATCGCTGCAGGTCGGCTTCCGCCGAACGAGGCGCTCGGTGATCACCGGCCCGAAGATCTCCTCGCGCATGATCCGCATATCCGGGTTGGCGTCGACGATCACGGTCGGCTGCACGAAGTAGCCCGCGCGGTCGATGCGGCCGCCGCCGGTGACCGTGCGTGCACCCTCGTCGCGCCCGCCTTGCAGCAGGCCCGAGACGCGATCGAGCTGCTCCTGGGAGACGAGCGGGCCCATCTCGCTCTCGGGATCGATGCCTGGCCCGACCTTGATGGAGTTCGCGCGCTCGGCGATGCCCTCGACGACCTGGTCGAACACGTCGCTGTGGGCGTAGAGCCGCGAGTTCGCGACGCAGACCTGGCCGCTGTTGGCGAAGATGCCGCGCGCGGCGCCGGCGATCGCGAGGTCGAGGTCGGCGTCGGGAAAGATCACGACCGGTGACTTCCCGCCGAGCTCGAGCGTGACGCGCTTGAGGTTGCCGCTGGCTGCGCGGATGATCGACTTGCCGACCTCCGTCGAGCCGGTGAACGAGATCTTGTCCACGTCGGGATGCTCGGCGAGCGCAGCTCCGGCCTCGCCCTCGCCGGTGACGATGTTCACGACGCCTTCGGGGAACCCGGCCTCGAGGATCATCTCGCCCAGGACGAGCGCGGAGAGCGGCGTCTGCTCGGCGGGCTTCAACACGCTGGTGCAGCCGGCGGCGAGCGCCGGGGCGACCTTCGAGACCGCGATCATGAACGGGTAGTTCCACGGCACGATCAGCGCCGCGACGCCGACGGGCTCGCGCACGGTGTAGGCGTGGACGTTGCCGGCGGGCACGCGGACGGTCTCGCCGTTGAGCTTGGTCGCCCAGCCGGCGTACTCGCGGAGGTCTTCGAGGGCGCTGGGAATGTCGACCGTGCGGGCGTCCCGGAACGGCTTGCCATTGTCGAGCGTGTCGATGAGCGCGAGCTCGTCGGCCCGGTCCTCGATGATGTCTGCCAGCTTGAACAGCAGCCGCGCGCGCTCGGCGTTCGGCATCAGCGACCACGGCCCGTTGAACGCCTTCCGGGCAGCGCTTCGACCGCGGCGTCGATGTCGGCCTTCTCCCCCAGCGCGACGTTGGCGAGCACGTCGCCCGTGGCAGGGTTTACGACCTCGAACGTCTTCCCCGACTGCGAAGGCACCCAGCGGTCGCCGATGAGGTGGCCGGGCTCGCGGTTTCGGAAACCCTGGGTGAGCTGGTCGATCAGGCTGGACGTCGGTGCTTCGGGTGCAAGAGTCATGGCGGATCCTCCGGGAGTGGTAATCAGGCTGAGACTAGCGCGACCGATAGCCGCTCCGGGGGATTTCGCCGAGCATACGAGTACGTCGAAGGAGCCTCGATGGCGATCGACACGGAGATCACGCCCACAACCACGCTTCGTCTATGAGGTGGCGGTGCACGTGACGACAACCACTCCTTTTCGGCTCGTGGCGACGAGCAGATGTGTGGAGCTCCCCCCGGCCGCATCCCCGAACGCCTCATTCACGTGGCCGGGTGACAGGATCGCCGCTGCGGCTGAGCCGCACCGAATTCGGTCAAAGATCGCCACATCTGCAGCCGTGAACCTCACCTTGCTGTTCTCGTTGACCCGTATCACCTGGGGAGCCGTGGCGGCAGTGAGCGTCTGGAGTGGCTCCGTCGACGTTGAGGAGCTGTCGCAACCGCCGGCAAGAACGGCGGCACACAAGACCCCGAGAAGCACGCCGGCCCTGGCTGTCCGGCGGGCCGATCCACCATCAACATTGAGTGCGCAATCCGAGAACATCCCGTTCCTCACGTTTGTTGCGCGTGGGGTTGGGCGCTATCTCAGTATGCCGGGATCTACACAGTTGTGTAAGCCGCTGCTCACCGAATGGGAAAGCCCTGCAAAGCAGGGCTTTCCTTTAGCCGATCTGTAAGCGGGATTCTGTCGAGGACAGTCATCCATCTGGGCCGCCCGTTGCCGGGCGGCTCGTTGCCGTCTACCTGAAGCTCGGCGGGCCGCGTCATCACTTCGGTTCGACGTTGCACCGGGTGGGGCTTGCCTAGCCGCCCACGTCTCCGCAGGCGCTGGTGGTCTCTTACACCACCGTTTCAGCCTTACCGCCGACGCCGAGGCGCCGGTTTGGCGGTCTGCTCTCTGTTGCGCTTTCCATCGGGTTTCCCCGTCCGGACGTTATCCGGCACCCTGCCCTTCGGTGTCCCGACTTTCCTCGACGGCCGAAGCCGCCGCGACTGCCCGATCGGCAGTGGGACAGTTTACCGAGCGGGGAGCACCGTGACGACCGAGCCGATCACGGAGTACGTCTCGCCGTGGAGCTCGAACTGGACGTTCAGCTGCCACGGCCCGGCCGAGGGCGGGAGCACGCCCTTCACCGAGTACTCACGTAGGCCGACGTGCTTCGCGGTATAGCGGGTGCCGTCGTCGGTCACGAGCTGCACGTGAGACGCCCGCTTGGGCATCGCCAGGATCCTCGCGTCCACGGGGGTGCCGGCGGTCGGGCGGTTCGGCGAGGTGAGCACGAGCGGTGCGCGGCCGTTGTAGGGCTGCGGGCCGGCCTGGGCAGGCGGAAGGATCGCCGAAAAGAAGATGAGCAGCATGCTGACGAGCGGGTTCATCGGGGCTTCACCTCGTCCCACAGTGCAGCGCGCGCATCGGCCTGAGACGGCGTGACGGTCGAAAACTGCAGCTTCGCGACAGAGCTCGCCGGCGGATACACGGCGGGATTATCCAGGGTGGCGGGCGGCACGAGGTAGTTGGCCTCGACGACCGGAGACGCGCGGCCCGAGACGATCACGTCGTCACGGACGGAGGTTGGTGCAAGCGTCTCGTTGAGCCAGGCGTGCGCCGTGACGGGATCGGGTGCATAGGTGGGTATGCAGTAGCTCCGCATGTTGATCACTGCACCATCTTTCGGCACAACGAAGCGTGTTCCCGATGGTGGATTGCGAAATCCGGTGCCGGATGCCATGACCGCCGCCAACGCGCCGAGAGAGTCGCGATCGACGGTGCCTGCCACCACGAGCGCCTTGCGCAACCCCAGCAGAAACGTCCGGGCCTCCGCGAGGTCTGCCGCAGAGGCCGAACTCCAGTCGTGGCCGAGCGCCAGCATCGCGGCCCCCACCACGTTTTCGGCATCGTCCGGTACGGACACGCTCGACGGTTTTCCTTTGCCAGATTGAAAAACCCCACCCACGAATCGTCCGCGCCGAGCGCATCGAACGCCGTGGCGTACCCCACCACCGAGTAGTCCTTCGCGACGGAGTGCGTGCTGCCCGAGTCGTACGGAGGATCGGAGAACGGCGAGGACGATCGAGGCGAAGGTTTGGGATGAGCGTGTGATCGACCGGCTCGGCCAGCCGTTGATCGATCAGATAGGTCAGAGCGGCTTGATCCACCAACGCCACGTCGATCGGGCCCTGGCCGCCGGCCGAGAGCTGCAGCAAGAGCTCATCCTCGGTCGTCTGGGCGATCACCTTCACCTTGACCGAGTTGGCCTTCGCGAAGGCGCTGATGGTGGTCGGAGCAACCGCCCCGCCTGGCAGCGACAGCACCAGATCGGGATCGAGTACCTGCTCGGTCTGCGGAGACTCCTCGGCAGGAATGATCTGGGCGCCCGAGTTGCTCCCGGGTCTCACAGAGCAGCCGGCGGCGACCATCGTCGCCGCGGCCGCCATGAACTCACGCCGCGATAGCCTCATCGTGCCATTCTCGCAGGGCCGGCCGACTGCCCGGCCCGGCTGTAAGCCAGCTCCTACCCGCTCAGGAAACGAGCCGGAGGCCAACCTCGGGCTCAACGGCCTCGGAGAGCGTCGAGCCGCACGAGTCGCACGTGAGCTCGAGCACGCCCTGCTCCACCTCGTCCACGCGCATCGAGCCCTGACACACGAGGCACTTCGGCCACGTCCCAGGCCCTCTGCTGCGGGCGTCTGACAGCGCCTGGAGCACGAGCTCCTCCAGCCGGCCGCCGACGATACGGGTGAAGCTGAAGCGCTCACAGCCGCCTCATCACCGCTTTGACCGAGCCCAGGATGGACACCTGCTCGGGGAACGTCGGCTCCATCTCGTCGTTCTCGGGCTGGAGCCGCACGCGACCGTTCTCCCTGAAGAATCGCTTGACGGTCGCGCCCTCGTCATCGACCAGGGCGACGATGATCTCGCCGTTTCGGGCGTCCTGCTGCTTTCGGACGACGACGAAGTCGCCGGGCAGGATCCCTGCGTTGATCATGCTCTCGCCTCGGACGGTGAGGATGAAATCCGAGTCCGACGCCAGCTGATCGGGAATCGCGACGTAATCGTCAATGCGATCTTCGGCGACCACCGGAGCGCCTGCGGCGACCTCACCGACGAGCGGGAGGAGCGTCGCACGATCGTTACGCTCGAGCACGGGTGCCGGCACAGCAGCAGCCCGCCCCCTCCCCTTACCACCTTCGATGACTTCCATCGCGCGCGGCTTGGTCGCGTCGCGCCGGATCAGTCCGGCCGACTCGAGCTTCGCCAGGTGGGCGTGCACCGTGGACGGCGAGGTCAGCCCCACAGCCTTGCCGATCTCGCGCACAGTGGGCGGGTAGCCCTGTGCGTCGACATGGGTGTTCACGAACTCGAGTATCTCGCGCTGTCTATCGGTCAAATCCACTTGGTCCGGCTCCTTGGTCGAACGTGTGTTCGGACTAAAGAGTGCCACAGGGGTCGGACGGAGTCAAACTGACGCCGGGTTAGAGGTAATGCACGAACCCGGACACGGGAGGTCGAGCGTTGACCTGCCGAGCGGCCCGGCGTCGAGCGGACGTCTGACTAAAGCGTCTGCTCCGTGACCGTCGGGGCGTGAACAACCCCTTGCGTGACGCTCAGAGGCCACTCTGGGCCCTGAGGGTAGGCCCAGGCGAGTCGCAGGGTATAGCGCCCGGGTGAGAGCGCGATCTGGAAGTCGCCGTTCGAGTCTGTCCGCAACCGCCACGTGTTGCCGGTGCGGTTGCTCACGACGACCACGCCTTGGTTGCGCATCGGAGTGAAACCGTTATATCCGGGCGCTGGGTTTAGCCCGGTGTACGAAACTCGGACGTGGACGCGGAGGCCGCCTTGGCTTGAGGAGAGATGAAGCGTGGGAAGCCCACCGTTGGCTGTTCGGTCGCCGTGGCCCGGTTCGTTCCACCACGTGACCATCAGACCCACGATCACGAGCACGCCGGTGGCGCAGCCGACCACCAACCGTCTGCGGCTAGCCCCGAAGAGACCGCCGACGGCGACGGTGATGTTCGAATGACCTGCGTAGCTCACGGTTCCCTCAGCCCGGCTAAAACGCCTATCTCCGCAGTATCGGACTCCGGGTCGCTTCACGCAACTCTAGTGCCAGCCAGAGCAGCTGCCTTGGCGTTGCGGCTGGTTCGGGAGCGGTGGCGGCTGGATCGCCCGGTAGATCTCATGCTCGCAAGCTCTCAAAGGCCGACGGCGTGGGCAGCTTCTTCCAGCTCGCGACGGGTCGGCACGTGGAGACCCTCTCGGTCGACGTACTCGGCGATTTTGGTGTGAGCCGACCGCTGCACCTCTCCGGCTCTCCGGCGGGAGACGCCCAGAGCCGATGCGACCTCGTCCAGCGAGCGTCCGGCCCGTTCCAGCTCGATCACCCGCTGCTCGCGTTCATCGCACGCCTTGGGCGCGGCGAGCGTGATCAACGCGCCCATCTTGTCCTTCCGCAGCCCGGCCTTATACCACCACTTGATGACGTCCCGGCCGTACGTCTCCACCAGCCCTTCGACGCATGCGGTGCATCCGTCCGCTGCTGGCCTTTGGGATGTTCCGCAGAACGGACATTTGCGCACTCCGGTCATGCCGTGGATTATGGGCTGGCTTGCGGCCGGGGTGGCGCATGCTGAGGGCGTGCTCCCCCGGTTTCGAGGGTCTGGCTAGCGTGCAGCTCTTGAGCGACTGCAATCACAGGCGATGCCGAGGACGACGCGGTGAATGTCTCGACTTGGTGCGCGTCCATGAGGCGGGTCACTATGTGATCGCAAAGGCGGAGGGCTTTACCAACCTGTCGGTCAGCGCTTCGGTGTGCACCTTCAGTCATCCGGCGGATGTTGACCCGCTGTCACTCGTCCGGGTCGCGGTTGCTGGGCGAGTTGCGGAAGCTCTCTTGGTCGATGCCGCGCCAGGGCCGTACTGGCGCGAATTGGTGGAGTACTGGCCGCGTACCGATGGTCTGTGTGTCGCCTGTTCTGCGCGGCGGGCCTTTGATTCCGACTGTTTGCTCTGCGACGTTTGCGGAGCCGCGCGCGACTCGCGGATCGACCTCGATGACCCTGCGTTTGCAGAGATCGTGGAGCAGCAAACCCTCCCGACGCGATCGTCCACTCCTGGACAGCCGAGCAGAATGCGCAACTCAACATCGTTCGCGCTCAGCACGATCCTGGCGGGCAGTTCGCGTACGCCGGTCACGATCCTCACTGCCAACACTGCCCGTCAGTCAGTTAGACGCGCCGCATGTCCCGCGAGGTGAAACGCCGGCTGCCGTTCCTCGCCAAAAGCTACGGAGTGGGCACGAGGGCGGCAACACCCTGCCGCTCTGCCGCAGAGGTGGGCGGTTGGGGTTGGTAGGCGCCGATTTGGTCAGGCCGGCGCGGCGGCCTTCATAAAGTCTGGGAGCCGCCAGCTGGAGTCGAAAGCAGGCCCCTCCGGGCCGTAGATGCGGAAGTAGACGAACCAGCCCTTTCCGGGGATCGTCTTGATCCACCGATCGGCACCCGCATCGGGAGGGTGCGGGCCGAAGTAGAGATCCACCGGCCGTCCAGCGTCGGCGTCGGCGAGCTCGAAGAGAGATCGCAATGCCGCGTTGTCCTGGTCGGTGAGGATCTCGCTGCGCGTCTCCGCGTCATACACGGTGACCGACCAGAACAGCTTTGCCGGAACGGGTTGTGGCACCGAGAGGGTGTAGGAGCGATCGCCGGTGAGATACTCGCCGTCGGAGTCGCGCAGGCCCAGCCAGTAGAGCGATCCGGCGCCGGGCTCCCGGGCGAACATTGCGGGAGACTCGATCTGGGCCTGATAAAACCATTTCTCGCCGCGCGTAGGTGTCCGCGTATCCGGGCGTGTCGAAGGGACCGTTCTCGGGGCGGAGCACGGCCCATTCCCAGTACCGTGCCTGGCCACACGACACGGTCGGGCCGTCTGTCGGCAAACGACTGGACACAGAGCTGCGCGTGACCCATCCGAGCCGCCCTGGTGGAGGATGCCCCGCATTCGCTCGTCCGGCTCAAACGGCTCTGCCCTCGCTCGATGCCGAGTTCTGCGAGCTCACCGTAGGCCTGGCGGTACTCCCTCAAACGGCGGCTCCGAATCGATCAGCTCGTGCAGCACCTCCCAGAACGTGAGGTTGTCTTCCCACGGCACGGGGGTGAAGTCCATGCCGGAGAGTGTCGTCAGGTCGATCCACGTTGGGTCGCGCCAATCTGAGCGCGGGTCGAGCGGATAGACCTTCACAGATCGCATCAACTCGACGGCAGCCTCCATGTCGTTGCCCTGCGGCATCGCGCGGAGGAGCATGAGCAGTCGATTGGTCGTGGGTGTCGCCGCGAAGTAGCCGTCTGGCACCTCGCCCGTGTATCCGGGTGGAAGCACCAGGTGGCGCCCGCCGTGGCCCTTGTCGGGGCCGGGTAGCCCGATGTCCATTACCCACCGCTGATTGAGATCATTGGCGGTGCCCATCAACAAGACCCGGCGGCAGCTCGACGACCATCGGCCCCTCGCGCACATCAAGCGCCACCGCTGAGTACGGCGTATCCGAATTTGGCGTGAACACGAGCTGCTGGGGAGTGCCGTTCAACAGCGGAAAGACCTTGTTGGCAACCACGCCGCCCCGCTCGTTGCCCTTCCACGTCGCCATGATCGACACCGCCGGATAGAAGAACCGGTAGGCGTACACGGCGCGATTGAGATCCGCCTCATCGAAGGCTCGGCGAACCGTCTCCGGCGTCGGGTATCCGCCTACGAACTCGAAGCTGGCGTCCTCGGCCACCTTGAACTCCCCCGTCGGTTCCTCAACGCGCCGATTCTAGTTCATGCGTTCGGGGCGAGACGCCCCGTTGCCCGTCGTCCAAAGCTCCGACCCATGCGGCTGGCCCTGGGACACCGAGTTACGGTTCAGGCCGGGTGCGCGTAGTACGTCTTGTTGACGATGCGCCAGGTGCCATCGTCCTTGACGAGAGACAGATCGTCGCTGTAGTAGACGCCGCCGAACTGGGCGGCGTCTCTGACGAGCGCCGTGTTCCCCTCGAATGACATCCCGGTGATCCGCAGGTCGTACTCACCCGCATCGCCGGCGCCTTCCACGCATTCGGCGATGTATTCGTCTCGCGTCTGCCAGTCCAGCTTGCCTTCCCATGTGCCGACGATGGAGGCTCGTGGGTGGAACGCACTGGCGAGTTTCGCCTCGTCGCCGGTCATCGACCCGTCGTAGTAGGCACGCACGACCTCGGTGACCGCGGCGATGTCCGCTTCGTTGGTCTTTCCGGTCTGCTCGCTCATGGCTGGCTCCCTCGTTCGACGGCGCATCATCCCAGACGCGAAGAGGCTCGCGTCGAATGCTTGGACGATCAAATTCGTCGTGAGCGACGACGGGCGCGGCATACAGATGGTCTGCCACCCGGACACTGGAGCCATCCGCTACTTCGAGAGAGACGACGCTCCGGAGTCCCCGTCGAACCGCCTGAAGCGTTGGCAGACCACCCTCGAGGCACCCGTGTCCAGTTTCGTCCCGACGCCGAAATCTTCGCAGACGTGGCCTCCGCCGACGTCGCCAAACGACTGCGTCCGCTCTGCGCAAACTTCGCTCCGCTCATCGTCACCGTGCCGAGTTCGTACGCGTCTACTGCTGCTGATCGGGGCGGTTGATCGCCCACTGATCCGCAAACGCACGCTCGTACGCAGGCCGCGCCTCACCTCGCGCGACGTACGCGGCGAGACCCGGAAACTCGTTCAGGAGGCCGGAGGGCCTGAGCCGGAGCAGCACCGACACCATCATCAGGTCGCCCGCGCTGAACGCGCCATCGAGCCAATCGGCGTCACCCAGGCGGGCCGAGAGTTGGGCCATCCGCTCGCGGATGCGATCCTGGATCAGCGGCAGGCGCTCCTCAGCCCAGGGCCTGTCGCCCTCGAGGAACTTGGCGGTGACCAGCTCGAGGATCGGCGGCTCCACGGTGTTGACCGCCGCGAACATCCACGTGACGGCCCGCGCCCGCGCGCCGGGATCGCTCGGGAAGAGGCCTCCATGGCGCTCGGCGATGTGCAAGATGATCGCGCCCGTCTCGAACAGGGCGAGCCCGTCTTCCTCGTAGGTCGGGATCAGACCGAACGGATTGAGACGCAGATGTGCAGGCTCCTGCTTGGAGCGGGCCGAGACGAACCGCACCTCATACGGCTGGCCGACCTCCTCGAGCGCCCACCGTACGCGCATGTCGCGCGCGAGGCCCAGGCCACCATCGGGTGACCGCTCCCATGCAGTGATCGTGACGGTCATCGAGAACGCTCCCTGGTGGTACGACGAACTCCTGGCTGCGCGGCGTCCCGCGCAAGGATACCGGGCGCAGTTCTCGGATCTTCCTGAGTGATCTCTGTCGATACCGGTGCATGCCCTTGTTGCCGGCGTGGGCCGCATGTACCCTGAGAATCGAAGCTTTGCATATCGAGGTATGAGAGAAGAGCCGATGACGACAGCCGAGCCGCCTTCCGAACGGAGCAGACGAGACCGTGTGGGCATCGCATGGGTCACCGCCGCAGTGGTGGTGCTGGGCCTGGCCGGCGCCACCTGGTGGTACTACCACACCGACGCACCGCGCGTGTCTGACGCCACGTGCAGGTGGCGCGGCAACCGGATCCTGGTCTCGGGCACGGTCACGAACCCCAACCACCAGGCCATCTCGAACGTGTGGATCCGCCCCACCTTCACGCTCAGCGACGGTCTCCCCCAGTACCGGATCAAGCTGTTTGGGATCCGAGCTCGCACGCTGCAGCCCCGCGAGTCGGCGCGATTTGCCCTATCGGTGCCGACGAGGTGGCATGAGCAGCCGGGATCGGCGATCACCGCGTGCTCCCCCTCGGCGGTGGCTCCGGACCCGGGATCAGACTGATGAGCGTGCGAGCTCAGGCCGCCCGGCTCACGCTGATTGCCGGAGGCCGGCGAGCACGAGATCCAGGGTGCGCGCCGCCTGTGCACGACCGGCATCGTCGTCTGATGTGCGCCAGAGGAAGCTCATCAGCAGCAGCACGTCGTTGGGGTCGAGACCGCGCTTCAGCTCGCCGGAGGCCTCTCCCGCGGCGAGGAGCTCTGCGATGGCCGCCGTGACCGGCGCGTAGCTCTCGGCGATCGCCTGCTCGGCCTCGGGCGTGCGCAGCGCCTCGCCCAGCCCGTGCTTTGCCCGCACGTATCCCGCAAGCATCTCGAACCAGATCCGCAGCGCCTCCACCGGCGGATGCTCGGCGAGGATCTCGGGCACCCGCGCGCTGACGTCCTCGATGTCGGTCTGGTACACGGCAAACAGCAGGGCCGCCCGAGTCGGGAAGTGCCGGTAGAGCGTCCCGGGCCCCACTGCGGCACGCTTGGCGATGGAGTTCAAGGAGGCGTCGGGCGACTCCCGCAGCGCCTCGCGCGCAACCGCGATGAGGCGCTCCCTGTTCTCGCGCGCATCTGCGCGTATGGCGTGTGGCTCTGCCGGAGACATGCTTCCTTCCCCAAGCGGAGAGTTCTCCGCTATGGTGCTACCAGAACCGGAGGACTCTCCGATATACCGAAAGGATAGGCGACTCAGATGGACTACATCAAGCTCGGCACCACCGGCCTCGACGTATCCCCCATTGCGATTGGGGCCATGAGCTATGGCGAGCCCGACCGCGGGCATCCGGTGTGGTCACTCGACGAGGACACCAGCCGGCCGCTGATCAAGCAGGCGCTCGAGGCCGGAATCACCTTCTTCGACACCGCAAACATGTACTCGCAGGGCTCGAGCGAGGAGATCCTCGGCCGCGCGCTGTCGGACTTCGCCGACCGCGACGAGGTGGTCATCGCGACCAAGGTGCGCCACCCGATGCGGCCCGGGCCGAACGGTGCGGGCCTCTCGCGAAAGGCGATCCTCACCGAGATCGACCACAGCCTCCGGCGCCTGGGCACCGACTACGTCGACCTCTACCAGATCCACCGCATGGACACCATGACGCCGATCGAGGAGACGCTCGAGGCGCTGCACGACGTGGTCAGGGCCGGCAAGGTGCGCTACCTCGGAGCCTCGTCGATGCACGCGTGGGAGTTCGCGAAGTGCCTGCGGCTGCAACGCGAGCACGGCTGGGCGCGGTTCGTCTCGATGCAGGATCACTACAACCTGCTGGCGCGCGAGGAGGAGCGCGAGATGATCCCGCTCTGCGCCGACGAGGGCGTCGGCACCATCATCTGGAGCCCGCTCGCCCGCGGCCGCCTCGCCCGTGCAAGCGACGAGCCCACCACCCGATCGTCCAGCAACGACGCGGACTATGCCGACCTGCTGTACACCGAGCGGGCGAGCGATGAGGCGATCATCGCAGCCGTCGCAACGGTCGCCGCCGCCCGCGGGGTGAGCCGGGCGCAGATCGCACTCGCATGGCTGCGGCGAAACCCGGTGGTGGCGGCGCCGCTGATCGGAGCGACCAGGCCGTCACACATCGAGGACGCCGTCGCGTCGCTCGAGATCGAGCTGACCGACGACGAGGCTGCAGCGCTGGAAGCTCCCTACACTCCTCGCAACGACTGGCAGGGCGTCTCCGATCCGGCCGAGCTCGCCCGGATCTCGGCCCGGTTTGGGATCAGGCCGGCGTGACGCTGGGCGGGACGCCGAACATCCGCCGGTACTCGCGGCTGAACTGCGACGGGCTGCGATATCCGACGGAGTAGCCAACGGCGGCGATGTCTCCGGGCTGGGCCAGGAGCCGTGCCCTCGCCTCGTGCAGACGGATCTGCTTCTGAAACTGGAGCGGCGTCATCGAGGTGAGGGCTCGGAAGTGGCGGTGAAATGACGTGACGCTCATCGCGGCCAGCGCGGCGAGGTCATGGATGCGAAGCGTCTGGTCGTAGTGCTGGTTGATCCAGGCGATCGCTCGTGCCAGGTGGGCGAGGTTGCTGTCGGCGAGGCCGATCTGGCGCACGGTGGCTCCCTGGGGCCCTGTCAGCAGCCGCCAGAGGATCTCGCGCTCCACACCGGCAGCGAGGGCATCGACCGCTGCGGGCTCGTCCAGCAGCTCGAGCAGGCGGGCGCAGGAGTCGAGCAGCGCTGGAGAGGCATCGCTGACCGCGATCCCGGCCGGCACGGCGGCGGCCGGCGCTCGGTGCGGGATCCCGGTGGCTCCCTCCGCCAGCAGCGCGGCGATCGGCTCCTGGCGTAGCATCAGCACGAACGCCAGGAGCGGGGCGTCGGAGCTGGCCTCGGTGATGTGACCGACGACGGGCAGCTCGACGGGGACGACCGCGAACTGGCCCGGGCCATGGCGGAAGACGCGGCCGTTGAGCGCCGTCTCCTTCACGCCCTGCGCGATGATGGCAACTGCGGGCTCGGCCATCTCGCCCAGGGGCTCCGTCACCGCGGTCGCGCGCAGGAGCGACACTCCCGGCAGCGCGGTGGGCGTCAGCCCATCGCCCGCGTTGCGGGCGATCAGATCGCTCAGCCGTCGATTGGCAGGATCGTGCAAGATCCTGGCAGCATAGATCTAGGACTTCCCGCTGTCCTCTGGTGTCATGCAGGCATGACAAACCACACCACGATGACCATCGGGGCCGACCTGCGGGTTGGCAGGATCGGCTACGGCGCCATGCGCCTCACCGGCCCCGACCTGTTCGGCGACTACCCCGACCGCGAGGGCGGCATCCACCTGTTGCGCGAGGCGGTGGACGCAGGCGTCACGCTCATCGACACTGCCGACGTCTACGGGCCACACAGCAGCGAGCTCCTCATCCGTGACGCGCTCCACCCCTACCCCGGCAATCTGGTGATCGCGACCAAGGGCGGCATGGTGCGCGGCGGCCGCGACGTCTCGACGTTCGGCGCCGTGGGCAATCCCGCGTATCTGCGGCAGTCCGCGTACATGAGCGCACGACGGCTGGGCGTCGATCGGATCGACCTCTACTACCTCCACGCCCCCTGGGCGCAGGATGCGACCTTCGAGGATCAGGTCGCCACGCTCGCCGAGCTGCGCACCGAAGGCGTGATCGGCCATATCGGCCTCTCGAACGTGACCGCCGAGCAGCTGGACTCTGCGCTTTCGATCACCGAGATCGCGGCCGTCACCGCTCACTTCAACGTCGCAGCCCGCCAGAACGAGGCGCTGCTGGAAGCGACCGCTGCCGCCGGCGCGGTGTTCTGCCCGTGGCAACCCGTGTCGCTCATCCCGCCGGGGTTCGCCACCGACACGCGCGGATCGCAGGCGATCCAACGTGTGCTGGAGCCCATCGCGGCCACGCACGAGGCGACGGTTCCGCAGATCGCCCTCGCATGGCTCCTGGCGCGCTCACCCGCGATGTTGCCGATCCCGGCGACTGCCAGCATCGGACACGTTCGCGAGAACCTCGGCGCGCAGGACATCCAGCTGACTCCGGGCGAGCTCGAGGCGATCAGCGCTCTGGGCCTGAGCCCACGCCCGTAGGGAGATTCAGCTCTCGGACTCGGCCTTGAGCTCGGCCACGAGCGCGTCGAGCTCGGGTACCTCGGCGCGGAGACTCGGCAGGTTGACCACGATCCCCTCCTGCGTCGTTCGGGCGAGCACGACGATCGTCTCCTCGTCCGGCGACGGGTTCTCCTCGCGGTGCGGCACGAACGGCGGCACATAGATGTAGTCGCCGGGCCGGGCCTCGATCCTGCGCTCGGCGCCGTCCTCGAGGAACACGAATACGGGATGGCCGGAGACGACGTAGATGCCCGTCTCAGCCTTGCCATGATGATGGTCGCCCGACACCATCCCCGGCGCCACGATGGCCTTGCCCATCCAGAGCTTCTGCGAGCCGTGCCGCTTGCCTGAAATGGCCTCGTATCGGCGCATCCCCGGCGTCTGGGCCGTGTCCTCGCTCAGCTCGTCGCTGGCGGTGTGATGCAGGTGCAGGTGCCAGGCGGCGTTTCCCGCGCTCGTCTCACCGGATTGGTGCTGCTCGCTCACGGGGCCAGGATAGATCACCCGCCGACGCGCGTCGTCGTCCGGCCTCACGCGCGTCACGCCCGGCGCTGCGCCGCGTGCGCATGCCAGATGGTTGCGTAAAGCGTATGCGCCTCCGCGAACTCGTCCAGCTCCCCGAGCTCGATGCCGCCGTACGCGTCCACGATGGCTGCCGCGAACGCCTCGCCGTGATCCAGCTCGCGAGCCTCCGCGACGAGGCCGGCGACATCCCAGTGCACCGGCCCCGCGCAGACATCCTCGAAGTCGTTCCAGAGCAGCCCGCCCGGCGTCTGGAGCAGGTTTCCGATCGCGACGTCGCCGTGGATGGGCTGCAGCGCAAGCGAGCTCTCGAACACCACCGGAGAGAGCTCGGTCAGCCGGCGCCGCAGCCCATTCCCGGCCTCGGCCGGGAGCTCGGCCGCGAGCCGGTCGAGCCAGTCGCGCACGTCGCTGAGCGGCCCGAGGCTCACAGTGAACTCCGCGAGGGCGTCATGCATGTCTCGCAACGCCCGGCCGAGCGCCTCGGCAGTGGGCGTCCCGGCCGAGCCGTCTACCTCGGCCAGCTCCCAGAACGTCATCCAGAGGCCGTCCTGCTGGTGCGGGCCGGGCGGCGCCAGGTCGGCCGGCGAGACGGCCAGCCCGCGCTCGCCGAGAAACCTCCCGACTGCCACCTCGCGGGAGAGCCAGGTCTCGACGTCGTCGTGGAGCTCCGCCGTGCCGGTCATCACGCGCGCCACCACCGGCGCCGGCCGCAGGTGGACGAGCACGTTGCTGCCCGATGCCAGCACCACCGGGTCGTCACACGCGAGCGAATTGACGAGAGCGGCCGCCTGGGCCGCTCTCAGAGCTCGCTCGGATGATGTCCCCCTCGCCACCGTCCAAACGATGCCAGAACCCGGGGTGGCGCGGGCGGGGCTGGGTGCCCCGCCCGCATGGGGGAAACGGGAGCTACTCGGCGACGACCGTGAAGCCGATGCCGTCGGACTTCAGGAGGCCGGAGACCACGTTCAGGAGCGCGAACGTCTGCACCTCGACGTCACCCGACGAGCAGTCCGGCGCGCCCTGGGCGACGCCAACCTGGAAGCCGAGCAGCGAGCCGAGGCCGGTGGAGCTGCCCGTGTCGGGGGCGGCGACAGCGATCTTGCCGGTCGCATAGCCCGCCTTCGGCGTGAGGCAGTAGATGCCGGTGGCGGGGTGGGTCACCTTCGCGAACCCGCGGTTGCCGCCGGCGGCGAACGACGACGCGCCGGGGGCGACGGCTGCCCACGCCGGGCGGTTGCCGGGTGCGAGCTTGTCGATGGTGATCGACCCCGGCGCGATGTTCAGGGCCGTGACGGCGCTCTTGCTGAGCTTGTGCGGGCCCACCGAGCCCGGCGTGATGGCGGTGTTTCGCACCGAGTTCTTCGCCAGCTTGACGGCGGTCACCGCGTGGCGATGGATCTTCGGCGTCGTCACCGCGCCGTTTCGGATCTGGTGCGTGCCGACCGTCATGGCCGCGTAGCTAGTGCCGCCGAGCGCGACGAAGAGCGCTGCGGTCGAGATGATGGTTGACGCGTTCACGCGCCGGATGACTGATGTGGTGTTCATGATGTTCCCCCTCGTTGGATGTGTGTGACGTCCGGCACCGCGTCGAGGAAGCACTCGAGCATGTCTGCATCGAAGTGCGAGCCCCGGCCCTGGCGGAGGATGTCGATGGCCTCGTCAACCGACCTCGCGGGCCGGTAGACGCGGCTGCTTGTCAGTGCGTCGAACGTGTCGGTGATCGCGACCATCCGCGCCTCGTGCGGGATGGCATGTCCCATCAGGCCGTACGGGTACCCCTCACCATCGACGTGCTCGTGGTGGGTGAGGGCAATCCGCGCTGCCAGCTCGAGCACCGGATCGCCGGTCTCTGCGAGCATGGCGTGACCGATCACCGTGTGGCGCCCGATGGTGGCCCGCTCGGCGGCATTCAGCCGGCCGGGCTTCTGAAGGACGCTGTCGGGCACGCCGATCTTGCCGACGTCGTGCAGGCGGCTTGCGGCCTGGATCGCGGCGCACGTGCCGGCGTCGTATCCAAGCCGCTCCGCCAGCTCGCCTGTGAGATCCCCCACCCGCTCGGCATGTCCTGCGAGGTGCGGGTCGCGAAGCTCGGCGGCGAGCGCCAGGCGCTGCAGGGTCTCGCGCAGCGATCCGGCCAGGCGATCCTGCCGCTGATCGATGGTGGCCCGAAGCCCCTGGGAGGGCGCTGGGCCGATTCTGTACGCAAGCTGCATGCTGCTCCCTTTCGTAAGGGCAGGGTGAGATGACCGCTCTGCGCGGTCATCGCCCGGAAAGGCGGGGCAGGCCGTGCAGGTTGCTCAGTTGCCGAGAACCGGCAACCCGTGACCCAGACCGATGGTGATCGGGTCACTCGTGCCGGTCGGCGTGATGCCGATGGAGACTCCCCCGTCGCCGGTGTGCACGTTCACAGCGGTTCCGGTGGGGCCGACCTTGACCGTGCCGCCCGACGGGCCGACGGTCACCGACGTGGTGCCACTGCTGCCGGTGGAGGCTCCCCCGAACGGCGGTGGCTGCGACGTGCTCGTGCTGCCGGTGCCGCCCGTTGCCGACGTGCTCGTGCTTCGGCTGGGCGTGCTCGTCGTCTCTGCCTTTCGGGTGTGCGTCTTCGTGCGGGTATGCGGCCTTGACGACGTGCTCTCCGCCGTGGCGGCTGTGCTCTTCGGAGTTGTCACCCTCAGATGAGACACGGCCGGCGTGGCGTTTGCTGCGCTCTTCGGCGCGGACTGGTGCGTGGGCTGGGTTGGTCGTGGGTGGTGATGAGACCTCATTGTGGCTGCCACTGCGACCGAAGCGCAGAGCAGTACCGAGGTAACGACCATGTAGACCAGCACCTTCTTTATCGTTTGACCCTCCCTGGTCGAGTGAACTTCTGCACTCACTATTGGTGCGACGCTCGACTCGATACAAGAGAGAGTTTCTTCGGGGATTAGCTCAACCCCGAACGTCTCTTCAGGTTTAGCAATTGGCTCTTCGGGTGTGATGGCACCGATCAGCTGATCAACAGTGGTATCTGCGACCAGCGGGTGGCGCAGATTCGCCTCGCCGTGCAGCTCATAGACGTTTCGGCGGCCGGAGCGGCTGCGCGACAGGAACCCGACGTTGATGAGGTCGGCGATGAGCGACTCGACGGCACGCTCGGTGATCTCCACCTTCTGGGCGATCTCGCGAATGCGCACGCCGGGATCCGACGAGATCACCGCGAGCACCATCGCGTGGTTGGTCAGAAGCAGGCACCGCCGGTCCCAGGCCATCGCATCCATCCCGCGCCCCCCTGTTCAGCCGCTGGTAGGTGACAAACGCCACCCACAGGAGGTGTCGACACCCGCACCACCGCTGAGGGCACTCGATCGAGGGATATGCGCCGATGAGCGCAAGAAGTTTCGGCGAGCTACGAGCGCAGGCGCGCGGCGAGCGCGTCGCTCACGACGACGTCGTGCGGTAGCTGCGCGAGCTCGCTCGCCGAGACGGCGACGCCCTGCCCGCGAAGCGTCTCTGCGAGCGTGTGCCAGTGCCCTTCTTCCATGTCGGCCCGGGTGCGATCGCCATGGGGCTCGTCGGGGCCGACCACCACGCGGGCCGTCTCGGCGATCTCCTCGGCGGAGGTGTACGCCCACGGATCAGGATCATCCGCGCCGGCGCCTCTGAGCGACGTGCTCCACCCGCGGTCGTCGAGCAGCACCATCCGCCGACCGTCGGCGAGCTCTGCCTCGAGCCGGGCAGACACCGACGCCGTGGCGCCGTCGGCGGCCGGCTGGAGATCGGTGAGCGTCACGAGGCGGGTCACGGTGGGCATCCCCGCATCTTCGCACGGGTGCAGGAACCATCGACGTCGTGAATCAACGGTGCCTGGCACCGTTGATTCACGACGTTCACGTGCGCCCCTAGCTCGGGATGCCCGGAGGGCCGATCACCTGGATGCCGAACGTCGCGGCGACGCGCGTGAGCGCCTCGACGTCGGGCGGGCCTTCGGCGGGCGGCGGGATCTCGAGCCTGGCGGCCGGCTCGCCCACCGCGCGCATGAAGCTCTCGAACCCGGCCGGCTGGGTCACCAGCAGGAACCGGGCCTCGTCCGAGCTCACCACGAACGTGTGCGGGATGTTCTTCGGCCCGAACACGAACGATCCGGCAGGCGCCGAGATGACCTCGCCGTCCACCCAGAGCGTCAGCTCGCCCTCCGTCACGTAGAACCACTCGTCCTCGCGAGAGTGGATGTGCAGCGGCGATCCCGACCCGCGGGGCGCCAGGTGCTCGATGACCGCGACCCTGCCGCCGGTCGTCTCAGCCGAGGCCTTCACCGTGGCGAGCACGCCCAGAAACCAGAGCGCCTCGCCCTCTCCCGGCCCAGAGGCGATGGGCCGCACCGTGTCACTCACTTCGCTCATCTAAAGCTCCCGTCAGACGTGGTTTCGACTACCTGCGCAGTGTCATCCGACGGGTCTCGAGCCGCCATCCCCGGCGCGCGGGGATCTTTCTGCATGTGGCGGCCCTCATCGCCGGGTGAAATGATGTATCCATGACATCGTCGGTTGATCGGCTCCGAGACGAGGTGCAGGTGCTGGGCGCGCGCGGGCTCCCTCGCGAGGAGTTCTTCGCGGAGCTCGGCCCGCGCGTGCGGCGGGTGATCCCGAACACCGCGAGCTGCTGGCACACGCTGGATCCGCAGACGCGTCTGCTCACGAGCGACACGCCGATGGATCTCATCGAGCAGGGCATCTACACCGAGGAGACGGCGCCCGCTGCCGGTGAGATGATCGTGCGAAGCGAGTACATGATCGACGACTACCAGTCGTTCGCCGAGCTCGCGGTCAGGCGGGTGCCGGTGGGGATTCTCGAGCACGCGACCCGAGGCCGGCCAGAGCTGAGCACCCGCTACCGGGAGCTGCTGGTCCCGTCGGGCATCCCGCACGAGATGCGCGCGGCCTTCGTGATCCGCGGACGCGTGTGGGGCGCCGTGCACATGGCCCGCACCGAGTCGAGCGGGGGCTTCACCCAGCGCGACGCCGACGCGCTCGCCCACGTTGCGGGCGCCATCGCGGAGGGGATCCGCGCGTCGCTTCGCTTCGACGCCGCCCGCCGCGTTTCGGGCACGAACGCCCCGGGGCTGGTCCTGGTCGATGCCTCCAACGAGGTCGAGGTCATGACCCCGCCGGCCGCCGAGCTCGTCGATGCGCTGGCCAACAACCCCGACGGCTACGACGGCGGCGTGCTCCCGCCGGCCATCCTCTCGATCGCCGAGTTCACCCGCCGCGAGGACGGCCTCCGGTCGGGCGGAAACGTGGTGACAGTGCCCAGCTCGATCGGCTGGATCACGCTGCATGCATCAAGGGCCGACCCCAGCGACGGGCGCGTCGCGATCGTGATCGAGCGGGCCGCGGCGTCGCAGTCGGCGAGCCTTCGCCTGGAGACCCACGGCGTGACGGCGCGCGAGCGCGAGGTCGCGACGCTGATGGCGCGAGGCCTCAGCAACGCCGAGATCGCGACCGAGCTGGTGATCTCGCCGCACACCGTGCAGGATCACATCAAGAGCCTCTTTCAGAAGGTCGGCGTTGGCTCGCGGCAGGAGCTGGTGGCGCGGGCGTTCCTGGACGACTACCTCCCCGACGTGATCCAGCGCACGCCGCTCACCTCGCGCGGGAACTTCGACCGCGCCGCGACCGACGCCTAAGTTGCACCTGCACCAAGTGTGGTAGGTTCGAGGGGCGTACGTCCGCTGGGTCGCTGACCGCTTCTCCCTCCTCCCGGGCGCCGAACTCCCAGAGGCGGGTTACGAGCGACCATGACGACCAACCGGAAGATCGCCTTGGCTGCGGGCGTGGCCATGATCATCACCTTCGTGACGTCGATCCCCGCGCTCTACCTGTTCCAGCCGGTGCTCGACGACCCGGCCGCCTACATCGCGGGGTCCGGCGGCGACAACACCCGAATCCTGGCCGGAGCCACGCTCGAGCTGCTGCTGATCGTCGCGAACGTGGCCACCGCCGTCATCCTCTTCCCCATCCTCAAGCGCCAGAACGAGATGCTCGCGCTGGGCTACGTGACGGCCCGGCTCGTGGAGTCGGCGTTCATCGCGATCGGGCTCGTCAGCGTGCTGGGAGTCGTGAGCCTCCAGCAGCAGGATGCGGCCGGCGCCGGGGCGGGCACCATCGGAGTGGCGCTGGCCGCCATCAAGGACTGGACGTTCCTGCTCGGGCCGGGATTCATCGTGGGCATCGGGAACGGGCTGCTGCTGGGCTACCTCATGTACCGATCGGCGCTCGTACCGCAGCGCATGGCGATGCTGGGCCTCATCGGCGGCCCGCTGATCTGCCTCACCGGGATCCTCGCGCTGGTGGGCGTCATCGACGAGGGCGGCGCGGTGCAAGGCGTGGCGACGGCGCCGGAGTTCCTGTGGGAGCTCTCGTTCGGCATCTGGCTCACCGTCAAGGGATTCAACGCCTCGCCGATCCTCCCGCCGGCCGGCACGCCGCTCACGACCTAGCCGGGCCTGCGAGCCTCGAACAGGAATCGCACCGAGGTCGCGGTGAACGGCCCCTGCGCGGTCAGATACTCGTGCATCGCCCGGAGGCGATCGCGGTAGGCCTCGGCCGAGAAGCCCGGGACGATCCACGGCACCTTGCGCAGGAAGTAGACCACCGCCGCCACGTCCCGGAACTCCATCCTGCCCCGGAACTCGCGCAGATCGACGACCTCGAGCCCCGCCGCCTCGGCGTCGGTCACCGTCCACCTGGGGTCGCGCGTGGGTCCGTCCTCCAACGGCTGCGGGCCCATCATGAACTCGGTGAGCTCACCGACCGAACCGTGCCCGACGTCCTGCGACAGATAGGTACCTCCGGGCTTCAGCACGCGTGCGACCTCGTCCCAGCGGATGCCCACCGGATGCCGGCTCACGACCAGGTCGAAGCTCGCATCCCCGAACGGCAGGTCGTCGAGCTCGTCGGCCATCGGCACGACGGTGGCGCCGATCCCCGCCAGATTCCTGCGCGCGACCTCGATGTTGGGCGGCCACGACTCGGTCGCGACCAGCGTGGGCGGTCCGGCCGGGATCGTCGCGAGCACCTCACCGCCACCCGTCTGCAGATCCAGCGCGGCCGCGCCCGCAACCTCTGCGAGCGCGGCCATGCGCAGTCCCATCAGCCGCGAGTAGCCCCACGGCGGGCGCTCCTCGGTGGCCCGGCCGGCGAACCACGAGAAGTCCCAGCCGGCGACCGGGACAGCCTCGCCCTCGGCGACCAGCTCCTCGAAGCTCCCCGCGCGGCGCATCGGCCCGGCTCAGCCGGGGGGCATCTCCGCGAACTGCGGCGCGTCGTCGCCGATCTCGTGCCAGACGGCCTTGTAGGCGACCTGCTGGTGGAAGCTCGGGCGCAGATCGAGGTCGGGCATCAGGCCGGCCGCGACGAAGTAGATGTCGCCGAGGTCGTCGAAGATGCTCGATCCGCAGTTGCTGCAGAAGTTTCGCGGCGCGAGCTCGCTGGTGTAGGTCTTCACCAGATCGGCGCCCTTCGTCACGTTGAAGTTCTCTTTGGCGACCACCACTCCCGCAAGGCTCGAGCCCGTCCACCGCTGGCAGCGCGAGCAATGGCAGTAGCCAAGCGCCTGCGGATCAGTCACCTCGTACTCAACCCCGCCGCACAGGCAGGCACCCTTGAGCGTGTCCGACATTCCGATTCCCCTCCCCGGTTGATGCACAAAAACCGCCGCTCAACGCTACCAGACGGGAGTTCAGCTCACAGCCTGCTTGACGAGCGCGGCGATCTGCTTCTCGTTGGCCTTCGTGAGCTTCGTGAGCGCGTAGGCGTTCGGCCACATGCTGCCCTCGTCGAGGTGCGCGTTCTCGCTGAATCCAAACGTCGCATACCGGGTCTTGAACTTCTCGCCGCTCTGGAAGAAGCACACCACCTTGCCGTCCTTCGCGTAGGCGGGCATGCCGTACCAGGTGCGCGGGTCGAGGCCGGGGGCCGCCTCGGTCACGATCGCGTGGATCCGCTCGGCCATGGCGCGGTCGGCCTCGCCCATCTCGGCGATCTTCGCAAGCACCTCGCGCTCGCCGTCGGCCCTGTTCGAGGCGGCCTTCAGCTCCTTCGCCCGCTCCCGCATCGCCGCCTTCTCCTCGGCGCTGAACCCTTTTGCGCTCTTCTTCTCGGCCATCCCGATCCTCGCTTTCGTCGCCGGCGGATGCCCGCAGTATGTCGCGGTTAGAATCGGCGCGTTGGCCATCCGAGGAGATACCGCATGACAGAGGAAACACGAACGCCGTCCCAGCTCATCGACGCGCGCATCGAGGAGCTGGGCGACTGGCGGGGCGAGACGCTCAGCCGGCTCCGCGGACTGGTCAAGGAGGCCGATCCCGACGTGGTCGAGGAGTGGAAGTGGCGCGGCGTGCCGACCTGGTATCACGACGGCAAGATCATCTGCACCGGCGAGACCTACAAGGCGATCGTCAAGATGACGTTTGCGAAGGGCGCGTCGCTGGGCGACCCGTCAGGCCTCTTCAACTCGAGCCTCGAGGGCAACGTGCGGCGCGCCATCGACTTCAAGGAAGACGAGAAGATCGATGAGAAGGCGCTGAAGGCGCTCATCCGCGAGGCCGTGGAGCAGATCGAGGCGAAGGGCTAGCCGCACCAGCGAAGCGCCGCGACCGCGATGGTCTGCGCGCAGGCCACCAGGTCGTCCACCGACACGTGCTCATCGGCGCCGTGCGCGTTGCCGGCGAAGCCCGGCGTACCCGGGCCGTAGCCCACCATCGAGGCTGCGCCGGCGCGGTTGAACGACGCGGCGTCAAACCACGAGTCCAGACCGCCGAGCGTGAGCTCTCGCCCCGTTGCCCGGGCGGCATCCTGCACTGCCGCGGCGATCGGCACCGAGTCACCCAGGTCGAACGGCGGCAGGTCGGGGCCCCACTCGAATGCCGGCGGGTGCTCGCGAAGCCAGGGATCGGCCGACGCGGCCGCGATCACGCGCTGCTCCACCTCGTGGCGGATCAGCGCGCCGTACCCCTCGGCGTCGGCCCGCACCGGGAGGTACATCAGATTGACGGTGAGCGTGCACGACGACGGGTAGGAGACGAACCACTCGCCGCCGGAGATCACCGTCGTGAGGATGGTCTGCGGCGCGAGGTGGCGGTGCTTGATCACGTCGGAGCGCTCCCACTCGGCGCGCAGCTCGCGGACGGCTGCGAGCACCGGCTCGGCGGCGTCGATCGCGTTCACCGGGCCGCCATCCTGCCAGCTCGGATGCGGCACCTCGGCGTGCCCGGCGCGCCCCTGCACCGTGATCCGCACCGACTGCGAGCCGCGCGTGCAGACCCACACCTGGCCGCCGGTGGACTCGGTGCAGATGCCGGCGTCGGCGGAGATGCCATGCGCGGCGCACGCGAGCGATCCGGCGCCCGAGGACTCCTCGTCGGTGTTGGTGTTCACGATCAGGTCGCCCGCGAGGCCGATGCCGAGGGCGGCGATCGTCTCGGCCGCGAACACCATCGCCCCCACCCCGCCCTTCATGTCGCACGCGCCGCGGCCGTAGAGCAGCCCGTCGCGCACCTCCGCCCGCCATGGGTCGCTCGACCACCGATCCACCGGCTCGGGCGTGACGACGTCGATGTGGCCGTTCAGGAGCAGCGACCGGCCGCCGCCGCTACCCGCGAACGTCGCCGCCAGCTGCGGACGGCCCTCGAACGTGAGCCCGTCGGGCACCTGCGAGACGTCGGCAAACTGCGCCCCATCGGGCTCCCAGAGCTCCACCGCGGCACCCCGCGCGGCCAGGCGATCGGCCAGGAACCGCTGCAGCGCCTCCTCGTCGCGCGGCGGGTCGGCGACGTCGCGGGCCGTCGTGTCGAACGCGATCAGCCGCGTGACCAGCGCAACCAGCTCGTCCCGCCCGGCCTCGATCGCTTGGCATACCCTCTGCTCGTCCGCATGGCTGCTCACTCCTGCGACCGTACCATCCTGCGTCACGCGCTTCCCAAATGCGCAAAACTTCGCCAATGGCGATGTCTCTGAATGGGCGAGATAGCCGGCGCTCACGCGCGTGGGCCGATGAGGCCGTGCGGCGCATCGAGGCCGACGCGAACCGATCGGCCGACACGCACCTCCACTCGTTCCCGCTGCCCGAGTACTGGGGCGTGGATCTGTACCTGAAGGACGAGTCCGTGCACCCCACCGGCTCGCTCAAGCACCGGCTCGCGCGCTCGCTCTTCCTGTACGGCCTCTGCAACGGCTGGATCCTGGAGGACACCACCATCGTCGAGGCGTCGAGCGGATCGACGGCGGTGTCCGAGGCGTACTTCGCGCGCTTCCTCGGGCTGCCGTTCATCGCGGTGATGCCGGCGTCCACCAGCCCCGAGAAGATCGCGCTGATCGAGGGCACGGGCGGGCAGTGCCACCTGGTCGATGACCCCACCACTGTCTACGACGAGGCCCGCCGGCTCGCATCCGAGCGGAAGGGCTACTTCCTCGACCAGTTCACCTACGCCGAGCGCGCCACCGACTGGCGCGGCAACAACAACATCGCCGAGTCGATCTTCAGCCAGATGGCGCAGGAGCGCCACCCCATCCCCGACTGGATCGTGGTCGGCGCGGGCACCGGCGGCACCAGCGCGACCATCGGCCGCTTTGCCCGCTTCGGCCGGTTTCCCACGCAGATGTGCGTCGTCGATCCCGAGGACTCCATCTTCTACTCGGCGTGGACCGGAAAGGCGTCGTCCTACAGCGGGCGGCCGTCGCGGATCGAGGGCATCGGCCGCCAGCGCGTGGAGCCGTCGTTTCTGCCCGACGTCGTCGATCGGATGATCCAGGTGCCCGACGCGGCCTCGATCGCCACGATGCGCATGGTGAGCGAGCGTACCGGGCGCATCGTCGGCGGCTCGACCGGCACCAACGTCTGGGGAGCGTTCACGCTCGTGGCCGAGATGCTCTCGCGCGGCGAGCGCGGGAGCGTGGTCACGCTCATCTGCGATGGCGGCGACCGCTATGCGGGCACGTACTACAACGACGACTGGGTCGCTGCCCAGGGCTTCGACCTGGAGCCGTACAGGGCAGCGCTCGAGTCGTTCCTCGAGTCGGGCACGCTGCCCGCGGCAGCCGTCGGCGCTAAACCTCGGTGATGGCGCCCTGGATGGCGCTGACGACCTCGGGCGGCACCTCGTCCATGCCGTGCTCCTCGCGCGCGTGCGTGTGGATCTCCTCGAAGATGGTGTCCTCGTCCTCTGCGCGCGTCACGAACTGGCACCCGGGCACGACGTCGCCACAATTGAACTGCTTCATCTGACTCTCCTCCAGCGGGGATAACGCGCGCAGTGTAGATCACCTTCTGGGCAGTCCCGGTACGATCCTGCGATGTGCCGGATCCTGGCGTACCTCGGTGAGGCGCTGCCCGTCAGAAACCTCCTCTTCGACTCGGATAACAGCCTTGTCCGCCAGTCGTACAGCCCCCAGATGATGAACACGTTTCTCAACCTGGCGGGCTTCGGCATGAAGGCGTGGGACCCCGGGTCGCTCCAGCCTGATGCCCCCTTCAGCTACCGCTCCACCACGCTGCCGTCGTTCGACCGCAACCTGCGCTCGCTGTCGTCCAAGCTCGCGCCGACGTGCCTCGTCGCCCACGTGCGCGGGGTGACCTACTCCGACGAGGCAGTCGTCGCGGACACCAACCTCCACCCGTTCCAGTTTCGCGGCGCGCCGGTGGTGCTGGCCCACAACGGGCACCTACGCGAGTTCTCGCGGATGCGCTACGCGCTGGTTGACCACATCCAGCCCGAGCTCGCGCGGCAGATCGAGGGCACCACCGACTCGGAGTGGATCTATGCGCTGGTGCTCTCGCAGCTCGCCGACCCCTACGGCGTCCCGGAGACGCGTGAGCTCGCCGACGCGACGGCCGCCGCGCTTCGCATCCTGCGCACCGTGCGGGACGCCCACGAGATCGCCACCTCGTCGCCGGTCAACCTGCTGGTGAGCACCGGGAGCTCGGTGGTGGCCACGCGGTTCTCGTTCGACTACGGCTGGTACCCGCCCGAGGACGAGATGCTCGAGACCGACCTGCCGTTCGTGAGCCTCTGGTACGCCATCGGCGGCAGCTATGCGCAGCAGGACGAGGGCTGGCAGATGTCCTCTGGTGATCCGCGCTCGGTGATCATCGCCTCCGAGCCGCTCACCAACGACCACTCGAGCTGGCTCGAGGTGCCCGAGTACTCCATGCTGACGGCAGAGCTCACGCCCGCGGGGCTCGAGTTCGAGACGCGCGACCTCGATGTCTGATCAGGAGACGGTCGAGTTTCTCGCATCGGTGCCGCTGCTGGCCGGCCGCGACAGCACCGACCTGACCGAGCTCTCGCGCGTGCTGCGCCGAAAGCGCGTGGCCGCCGGCGAGCCGCTGTGGCGGCAGGGTGATAGCGCCCGCGAGCTGATGCTGATCGAGCACGGCGAGGTGGCCGCGTCGCTTCGGGCCACCGGCGGGCGCGACGTGGAGGTGGCGCGGATCGGCCCCGGCGAGGTGGTCGGCGAGCTCGCGGTGCTCGACGGCGGGCGCCACACGATGGGCATCCACGCGACGGAGCCCACCACCGTCTTCATCCTGGGCGCCGCCGATTTCACGGCGCTCCTCACGCGGCACGTACCGTCGTCGTTCGCGCTGAAGCGCCGGCTCGCGGCGGTCTTCATCGAGCGCCACCGAAGCCAGCTCGCGCGCCTCGCCGCCTCCCTCGGTCTGGCCGAGGCAGCGGCGGCCGACGGGGCGCTCGCGCTGGCAGCCCTCCCCTACTGCGGGCCGCCCGACAGCAAGTACATCCGCCGCATGGCGACGTTCCACGACTTCGACTCGCTCGCGCTCTGGGGCTTCCTGACCTCGGGCAGCTACGCCATGTGCCCGCCGGGCCACACGCTGGTGGCCGAGGGCGTCATGTCCGAGGCGTGCTTCCTCACCATCAACGGCGCGGTCGAGAAGGTGCTGGTGCGCGGCGAGAAGCAGGTGCGGATCGGCCTCGCCGGCCCGGGCAAGGCGTTCGGGTACGAGAGCCTCATCGACGGGCTGCCCTCGCCGGTGACCGCCGTCACCCGCGAGCGGTCGCTCCTCCTGGTGCTGCCGAGCAAGCCGTTCGCCGAGCTCTTCAACGGCGAGAATGCCGTCTCGCGGGTGTTCCTGGACGTGGTGCAGCGCGACCTGGTGGCGACGCTTCGCGAGACGCTCCGCCCCCACGCACGGCTTGCCGCGAGCCTCTAGCTGACGTACGCGGCGGCGTTGTACTCCTCGTCGGTGACGTGCTCACCCCACGTTGCGGGGTTGCCGTCGGCGCCCACCTCGAGCATGGCGATGTGGGTCATGAAGCGGCCCGGTGCCGAGCCGTGCCAGTGGTTCTCGCCGGCCTCGAAGAACACGCGGTCGCCGGGCCGGATCAGCTCCAGCGGGCCGCCCTCGCGCTGCGCGAGGCCCAGGCCCTCGGTGACCCAGATCGTCTGGCCGTTGGGGTGGGTGTGCCACGCGGTGCGCGCGCCGGGCGTGAAGTGGACGCTGCTCGCGCTGATGTGCGACGCGCCGGTGGGAGCGGCGACCGCGTCGATGTAGACCGATCCCGTGAACCAGTCGGCGGGGCCGGGGACGGTCTGGATGGAGCTTCGGGTGACCTGCATCAGAGGGCCTGGCCGGTGGGGCGGATCAGGATCTCGTTCAGGGTCATTCGCCGGGGCCGCGAGACTGCGAAGGCGATGACCTCCGCGATGTCCTCGGCCGTGATCGCGAGCTCGTCATACATCTTCTCTGCCGCCTCCTTCGTCTCGGGGTGGGTGATGTGGTCGGTCAGCTCGGTCGCGACGGCGCCGGGCTCGATGAGCGTCACCCGCACGCCGGGCTGAAGCTCCTGGCGAAGCCCCTCCGACCACCCGCCGAGGCCCCACTTGGTGGCAGCGTAGACCGCGTTTCCGGCGCGCGCGGTGCGGCCTGCGACCGACGAGATGTTGATCAGGTCGCCGCCGTCTCCGGCCTTCAGCTGGTCGAGGAACACCTCGGTGGTGACGATGGCGCCGAGCAGGTTGGTCTCGACCATCTGGCGGTGCTCGTCCCGCTGGTCAGACGTGAACGGCGCGAGCATCATCACGCCGGCGTTGTTGATGAGCACGCCGGCGCCGCCGAGCTCGTCCTTCACGCGCTGGGCTGCGGCGACGATCGAGTCGCGATCGGTGACGTCTGCGGTGATGGCGATCGAGCCGTTGCCGAGCTCTGCGGCGAGGCGCTCGACCCTGTCGGCGCGGCGGGCGAGAAGCGCGATGGTATGGCCGGCTGCGGCCAGCGCGCGGGCAGTTGCCTCGCCGATGCCCGACGACGCACCGGTGATGACCACGACGCGCGGAGATACTTGACTGCTCATCTGGCGAACTCCTTGGGTGTGTGGGGTGCGGCTACCCGCGAGCCGGGGTTCCTACCCGTCGGATCGCCGCCAGGGCGGCCGCGCGAGCGTGGCCCGGAGCTCGCGGCTGCCGTCGCGCAGCACCGGGCTGCCGTGGGTCACCAGCAGCCGGTCTGCGCCGAGGCGGGTGAGCGGCTCGAGCGTCGGCAGGAGCTTCTCGCGGTACCAGGCCTCGCGCTTTTCGCTGCCGAGCTCGGCCCAGACGCGCAGCTCGCCGTGGATCCCCAGCACGGTGTCGCCGAAGGCAAGCGCCTTGTGGGACGGAAGCTCGAACGGGATCTCGGCCCGCACCGGCTTGCCGATCTGGTGCGCGCGCACGCCCCCGGCGAGCGTCTCGCCGCCCACCAGCGGGTGGAACATCGAGCGGTCGCTGAGCCGTGTCGCGCAGTGCTCGTGGCCGTAGATCGTGACGTCGTGGCGGTCGCGCCAGCGCCGCCAGAACGCCTCGGCACCGCGGACGTGAAACGGGATGGTGATGAGGATCCGCACGCGCCCGCTGACGATCCGGTCGAGCTCTGCGAGGTCGCCGGCGTAGCGCTCCTCGCGGCCGGCCTGCGGGAGCGGGTCGATCAGGATGGTGTCCTCGCCGTCGCGAAGCACGTAGCCGGTGGACGTCGGCGGGATGCCCTGGCGCGCTTCCGAAAGCTGCCACAGGCCCGGTGCGAGCTCGGAGAGCAGAGACACGGCGCGAGGATAGCATCCGCCTCATGCACGAGCTCACGAGGCAGGAGGCTCGCCGGATCGCGATCCGCGCGCAGATGCTGGACATGCCGCGGCCGACCGACCTGCTCGCGGTCGCGCAGCGGCTCACGCTCCTGCAGATAGATCCGACCTCGGCGATCGCACCGAACGCCGATCTCGTGCTCTGGAGCCGGATCGGCTCGTCGTATGACCCCGCCGAGCTGAAGCGCGCAGCCGAGGTGGACCGCACGCTCTTCGAGCACGATGCGATGTTCCGGCCGGTGGGCGACGTGGGCCTCTACCTGGCCGGTGCCGGCGACTGGCCGCCGTACCAGCGCACGCGCGAGTGGCTGGAGGCCAACGATGCGTTTCGGCGCGACATCCTCACCCTGCTCGCGGCGTCGGGGCCGCTCAACTCGAAGCACATCCCCGATACCTGCGCGGTGCCGTGGGCCTCGACCGGCTGGACGCACAACCGAAACGTCACGCAGATGCTCGAGTGCATGATGATGCGCGGCGAGGTGGCGATCGCAGGCCGGGAGGGCCGCCAGCGGCTGTGGGACATCCCCGAGCGGGTGTACCCGGCGGAGGTGGCGGTGCCGACGGCGGAGCAGGCCGAGCGGCTGAAGAACGAGCGGCGGCTGGGCGCGCTGGGGATCGCGCGGCGCAAGAGCACCGTGGTGGCGGTCGATCGCTGCGACGTGGGCGACGCCGGCGAGGCGGCCGTCGTGGAGGGAACCGAGGGCGAGTGGCGGGTCGATCCTACGCTTCTCGGCGGCGGGTTCGAGGGCCGCACGGCGCTCCTCTCGCCGTTTGACCGGCTGATTCACGACCGCGTGCGGGCCGAGCAGCTCTTCGGGTTCGAGTACGTGCTGGAGATGTACAAGCCGGCGGCGGCGCGGCGCTGGGGCTACTTCGCGCTGCCGATCCTGCACGGCGACCGGCTGATCGGAAAGCTCGACGCGAAGGCCGACCGCAAGGCCTCGGTGCTACGCGTCTTCGCGATCCACGAGGACGTGAAGTTCACGAAGGCCATGACGGCCGGCGTCCGCGCCGAGCTGGAAGACCTGGCCGCGTGGATCGGCCTCGACGCGATCGACTGAGCATCACCCGTCGAGGGCGGCGATGTCGGCGCGATCCTTGGCGGCCGCCCGCGGGTCGGAGCGCGGGCCGGCCTTCTCCTCGCGAAGCGCCGCGCGGCTGATCACCCGGGCGCGCACGCCCTCCAGCTCGCCCGCCTCGTCGCCGAACGCGCCGTCTGCCCACGACGCGAATCCCGTGCTGGTCGGGGTGAAGATCAGGCCGCCCTCGACCCGCACCAGGAACGCCAGCTCGAGCCGTACGTCGCCGCGCTCGTAGCCGGTGTAGCCGTCCTCGCCCGCCTCCGGCGCGTGCACCCAGCCCGCGACCTCCAGGAGCATCGCGATGCGCTGCAGATCCGCCTGCCAGACCGCCAGATCGAGGTCGGCGTGCTCCCGCGTCACCCTCCCCAGGTGGAAGTCAACCGCCCACCCGCCGAAGAGCCACGCCTCGATGCCCTCGCGATCGAACGCGCGCAGCACCTCGCCCAGCGCGGCGAGCTGCCTCCCGGGGGCGTCAGCCAAGCGCCCGCACGAGCGTGTCGCGATCGGTCGGGTCGCCGTGCGTCGGCAGCACGAACTCGACCGGCAGCTCACGCAGCGGCTGGAGCGTCGCGAGGATCTCGTCGGGCGGCACGCCCTTGTTCGCCCAGTCGCGCGGAAACTCGAAGCCGCGGTGGCGGTCGATGAACGTGTCGCCGAACGTGAGCGCGCGGCGGCTCTCGATCCAGAGCACCAGATCGTTCGGCTCCATCCCGGGGAACGCCTCGATCCCCACCGGCAGCCGCTCGCCCGCCGTGTAGACATCGGCGGCGAACGAGATCTGACCGGGCTCGTCCAGCGGCGGGCACCAGACCGCCGCCCCGAACTGATCGACCAGCTGCTGGGTGTCGCGCGCATGCCACGGAGACGTCAGCACGACGACCACGCCGCGGAACGGCAGCAGCTCGCTCACCGGCGCGGGCGGAGTGGTCGGGTCGATCAGGAGCAGCTGCACCCCGTCGTCGATCGCATAGGACGAGACCTCCGGCCCCCACTCGGTGACCCCGTCATCCTGCGGCGTCCACTGCGGATGCACCGCCGTCCACCACCAGAGTCCCTGCTCGAGCTCGCGCATGAGGTGGATCCTAACCCGCCTGCGGGTATCGTCACCGTGCCGGCATCAACGAGGAGGCCTCAATGAGCGAGACACGAGCTGCCCACATCGACGAGATCACCCGCCGCGGCACCTGGATCCCCGTGCGCCACGAGCTGGGCATCACCGGATTCGGCGTGAATGCCTACCGTGGCGACGAGCCCGGCGACCGCGTCATCAGCGACCACACCGAGTCCTTTGCCAAACACGAGGAGCTCTACCTCGTGCTGAGCGGCCGGGCGACCTTCACGGTTGACGGCGACGAGCACGATGCGCCGGCCGGCACCCTCATCTTCGTCGGCGACCCGGCGCTGCAGCGCTCCGCCGTCGCCGCCGAGCCCGCGACCACCGTGCTCGTCGCCGGCGCGAAGGCCGGAGCGGCCTATGAGGTGCCGCCGTGGGACGCATCCTGGGCAGCCGGCGCCGACTCGATGGCGCAGTACCGCGAGGGCAACTACCAGGCGGCGGCCGACCTGGCCCGCGCCGCATCGGAGAGCCATCCCGAGGCCGCGAACCTGATCTACAACGTCGCCTGCTTCGAGTGCCTCGCCGGCGCTCCGGCAGAGACCGTGCTGGCCGATCTCACCCGGTCGATCGAGCTCTACCCCGAGTTCCGCGACATGGCGCGCACCGACTCCGACTTCGACCCGATCCGCGACGATCCCGCCTTCCAGGAGCTCATCGGCGAGGCCGCGCCGGCGGAGCCCTCGGAGCACGACGGCCCCGGCTACCAGATCACGCGCGTCGGTGAGATCGACACGATCAGCGACGGCAGGGTACCGATGCGACCGCTCGGGGCCCACCTCGAGGTGATGTCGTTCGGCGTGAACGCCTTCCCCGCCCCGACGGCGGGCGAGCGGCTGGTGAACGAGCACGACGAGGGCGATACCCAGGAGGAGCTCTACGTGGTGCTCGAGGGCTCGGCCTCGTTCGTGGTGGACGACGAGCGGATCACCGCACCGGCGGGCACCCTCGTGCTGGTCGCCCCCGCGTCCACCCGCACGGCATTCGCGGAGGAGGACGGCACCACGCTGGTGGTCTACGGCGGAACGCCCGGCAGCGCCTACGAGCCCCGCGGCTGGCACATCTGGGCGCCGTTTCACCCGCTCTACGAGGCAGGCGACTACGAGACCCTGATCGCCCAGGCAACCCCCGTCGTGGAGGCCAACCCGCGCCTCGGCGCGCCGCTCTACAACCTGGCCTGCTGCGAGAGCCTCGCCGGCCACCCCGACGGCGCCGTGAAGCACCTGCGACAGGCAATCGAGACGTCGGAGGGCTTCCGCGAGATGGCCGCAAACGACTCGGACTTCGATCCGATCCGCGGCGACGCAGAATTCTCGAAGCTGGTGACGCAGAGCGGCTAGGCTCACGCCACGCATACATCGATCGGGGGCGATTGGCATGGCTGGGACTTTCGGTGGGACGATCAACGTAGACATCCGCGACTCGGAGCCGGACTGGACGCCGTTCGAGCCGCCCAGGGCGCCGGAGAGCGCGCCGAACGTGCTCTACATCGTGCTCGACGACGTGGGCTTCTCGGCAATGGAGCCCTACGGCGGGCCGATCGAGACGCCCAACATCAACCGCATCGTTGACGCGGGCGTGCGCTACACGCAGTTCCACACCACCGCGCTCTGCTCCCCCACCCGCTCGTGCCTGCTCACCGGCCGAAACCACACGCGCAACAGCATGGCGTGCATCACCGAGGCGGCGAGCGGATTCCCCAACGCGAGCGGCACGATCCCGGCCGCGAACGGCATGCTCTCGGAGATCCTCGAGGACGCCGGCTGGAACACCTACATGGTGGGCAAGTGGCACCTCTGCCCCACCGAGGAGATGAGCCTCGCCGCGACGCGCCGTAACTGGCCGTCGGGCCGCGGGTTCCAGCGCTGGTACGGATTCCTGGGCGCCGAGACCAACCAGTGGTATCCCGACCTGGTCTACGACAACCACCTCACCGATCAGCCCGCGCAGCCCGAGGACGGCTACCACCTCACCGAGGACATCACCAACCGGGCGCTCGAGTTCATCCGCGACGCCAAGGCCGTCGCTCCCGACAAGCCGTTCCTGCTCTACTACTCGCCCGGCGCGTGCCACGCCCCGCACCACGCGCCGAAGGAGTGGATCGAGAAGTTCAAGGGCCGCTTCGACGAGGGCTACGAGGCCATCCGCGAGCAGACCCTCGCCCGCCAGAAGGAGCTCGGCATCGTCCCGGCCGACACCGAGCTCACCCCCGTGAACCCCATCGGCACGCCCGATACCCGCAAGGGCCCCGGCGACAAGCCGTTCCCCGAGCTCGACACGGTCAGGCCGTGGGCGACCCTGAACGACGACGAGAAGCGGCTGTTCTCGCGCATGGCCGAGGTGTACGCCGGCTTCCTCGCCCACGCCGACTTCCACATCGGCCGCGTGCTGGACTACCTCGAGGAGACGGGCCAGCTCGAGAACACGATGATCGTCCTGGTCTCCGACAACGGCGCCTCCGGAGAGGGCGGCCCCAACGGCTCGGTCAACGAGATGAAGTTCGCAAACGGCATTCCGGATGACCTGCAGGCCAACCTGGATCAGATCGACAACCTCGGCGGCCCGCTCACCTACAACCACTATCCCACCGGCTGGGCCATGGCCTTCAACACGCCGTTCAAGATGTGGAAGCGCTACGAGTTCAACGGCGGTACGGCCGATCCGTGCGTCATCTCGTTCCCCAAGCAGATCACGTCCCGGGGCGAGGTGCGAGACCAGTACCACCACGCGATCGACATCGTGCCGACGATCCTCGACGTGCTCGGCGTGGAGTTCCCCGAGACGATCAAGGGCCACACGCAGTCGCCCATCGACGGCGTGAGCATGCGGCCGAGCTTCGACGACGCGTCCAGCGAGTCGGGCCGAAAGACCCAGTTCTACTCGATGCTCGGGTCGCGCTCGATCTGGCACGAGGGCTGGAAGGCCGTCACCACCCACCCCGTGATCGACGGCTGGGCGGACTACAACAACGACACGTGGGAGCTCTACCACACCGACGTTGACCGCTCGGAGAACCACGACCTCGCGGCCGAGCACCCCGACAAGCTACGTGAGCTGATCAGCCTGTGGTTCTCGGAGGCCGGCGCCAACCAGGCGTTCCCGCTCGACGACCGCACGGCCGTGGAGATCTTCGCCACGCCGCGGCCCCAGCTCACCGCCCCCCGCGATGCGTACTCGTACTTCCCGGATGCGGCTCCGGTGCCCGAATGGCAGGCGGTGAACGTGAAGAACCGGTCGTTCACGATCGGCGCGCTCGTTGACATTCCCGCCCCGGGAGCCGAGGGCGTGCTGTTCGCCCACGGTACGCGGTTCGGCGGCCACGCCCTCTACGTCAAGGAGAACCGCCTGCACTACGCCAGCAGCTACGTCGGCATCGAGGAGTACCTCATCGTCGGGTCAGAGGACGTCCCGACCGGCGAGAACCTGATCCTGTCGGCGTCGTTCGAGAAGACCGGGCAGACCCCGCAGGCTGCGATCGGCACGCTCTCGATCTACCACGGCGACACGAAGGTCGGGGAGCGCGAGATCAAGACGCAGCTGGGCGCCTATGCGATTGCAGGATCGGGACTGACCGTCGGCCGCCAGCCGGGCGAGCGGGTCACCGACGACTACCCCGGCGAGGCGCCGTACACGTTCACGGGCGGGAAGATCCGCCTGGTGCGCGTCAACGTGAGCGGCCAGCCGTACATCGACCTCGAGCGCCACGCCCGCATGCTGCTGAGGGCCCAGTGAGCGAGGACGCCCTTCCGTCCTGGCACGACACGCCCACCCGCCAGGCCATCATCGAGTTCGTCGAGCGCGTGACCGACGGCACCGGGCCCGACCACGTCCCGGTGGCCGAGCGGATCGCCGTCTTCGACAACGACGGCACGCTCTGGTGCGAGAAGCCGATGCCGGTGGAGGTCGGCTTCCTGCTGCAGCGGTTCGCCGAGATGGCGGCGGCCGACCCGTCGCTTCGGGAGCGGCAGCCGTGGAAGGCGGCGGCCGAGAAGGACTACGCCTGGCTCGGCCAGGTCATCACCGAGCACTACCACGGTGACGACACCAACGTGAAGGTGCTCATGGCCGGCATCCTGCAGGCGTTCGCGGGCGCGACGGTGGACGACTACACCGCGGCGGCCCACGCCTACCTGCACGACGGCAAGCACCCCACGCTCGCGCGCCCCTACCCCGAGACCGGGTATCAGCCGATGATCGAGCTGCTCGGCTACCTCGAGCAGAACGGCTTCACCAGCTACATCGCCTCGGGCGGGGATCGCGACTTCATGCGCCCGGTCACCGAGGGGATGTACGGGATCCCGGCGGAGCGCATCATCGGTAGCTCCACCGGCCTTCGCTACCTCGACGACGAGCATGGCGGCACGCTCTCCTACGCGGCCGAGATGGACGTCTTCGACGACGGGCCGGTGAAGCCCGTGCGGATCTGGAGCCGCATCGGCCGGCGGCCGATCATCGCGGGCGGCAACTCGAACGGCGACATCCCGATGCTGCGCTTCGCAGGGGGCAGGGACAGGCCCGCGCTGCGCTTGCTGCTGCTCCACGACGACGCCGAGCGGGAGTTCGAGTACACGGGCGGCGCCGAGAAGTCGCTCGAGCAGGCCGCGACGGACGACTGGACGGTGATCAGCATGAAGCGCGACTGGTCAACGGTGTTCGCAGGCGAATAGCGCTACGCCGTGGCGAGGAGCGCAAGGACGCGCTGCATGACGAGCGCTGCGGCCGCCTCGTCGTAGGCGGCGAGGCTGCGATCGGTGAAGAGGTGCACGTCGCCGGGGTAGATGTAGACCTCGGCCTGGTCGATGACCGCGTCCAGCTCGCGGGCGACGTCGGCGTCGCCCCAGCCGTCGTCGGCCATCGTGTGGATCTGGAGCGCGACCTCGTCCGGCCACGTGCCGTCGCCGAACTCCGCGAGCGGGATGGCGCCGTGGATCAGGATCGCGCCGATGGCACCGGGCCGCGTCTGGGCCAGCATCTGCGCCGACATCGCGCCCATCGAGAATCCGATGTAGACCAGCTCGTTGGGCAGATCCTCGGCGATCGCCGTGCTCTCCTCGAGGATGGTGCCGAAGCCGATCTCGCGGGCGTGCGCGACGCCCTCGTCCAGGTCGTCGAACGTCCTGCCGGCGTAGAGATCGGGCGCGTGCACGGTGTGGCCGGCGGCGCGAAGGTCATCGGCGAACGCCTCAACGCCCGGCGTCAGTCCCTGGGCGTGATGGAAGAGCAGGATCTCAGCCATTGGGAAGCTTCGATTCTATCCGGTCGAGCCGCTCGTTCAGGGCCGAGATGGCGGCGATGACCTCGTCCTGCTGGTCGCCTGCGCTGCGCTGGACCACGGTGCTCGTCACCGTCGCGGTGAGGAAGGCGATGAACGAGACGCCGATGACCATCTCGACGCCCGCCACCACCTTGCCCCAGGAGCTGGTGGGGACGGCGTCGCCGTAGCCGACGGTCGTGATCGTCTGGAGCGCCCACCACACCGCCGAGCCGAACGTCGGGAAGTGCTCGGAGTCGGCAAACCGCATGAAGACCGCGCCGAGGCACGCCAGGCCGAGGAACGTCAGCGCAAGGCCGAACGTGACCGAGCGCGCGTTGGCGATCTTGTTGGCGCGGCGCTCGACGAGTGACTCGTGGTGGTGTGTCATCATCCTGGTGATTCGCCTCGCCCGACCTGTACCCTCCGGGGGTGCCGAAGAATCGCTCTGCACCACCGCCTGCCATCACGCCGGTGCTCCTCTATCCGGACGTCCGCGCAGCAGTCGCCTGGCTCGAGGCGGCGCTCGGGTTTCAGGAGCGGGTGCGCATCGGCGAGGGCCACCGGGCGCAGATGAGCGCCGGTGACGGCGGGGCCGTAGTCGCGGCGGAGTCGCACGGTGAGCCGATCGCCCCGGCGCTCATCAAGGTGCGCGTCGAGGACGTCGATGCCGCCTTCGCGCGTGCTCGCGAGCACGGCGCCGTGGTCATCGAGGAGCTGCAGACGTTCGTCTACGGCGAGCGGTCGGGCGTGGTCGAGGATCCGGCCGGCCACCGCTGGGAGCTCACGCAGGGCGTGCGCGACGTCGAGCCCGAGGAGTGGGGCGGCGTCACCGTCAGGTCGTGGTGACGGAGCGCTCGGCCTCGCGGCGCAGGTACTGGTGCACGAACGCGATGGCCATGCTGCCCTCACCCACCGCCGCGGCCACGCGCTTCACCGGGCCGAACCGCACGTCGCCGCACGCGAACACGCCCGGGACGCTGGTCTCCAGCAGGTAGGGGTCGCGATCGCCCGCCTGGCGCGCGTCCTCGGGCACGTCCAGGCCCGTGAGCACGTAGCCGTTGGGATCGAGGGCGATCTCGGGCGGCAGCCATCCCGTCTCGGCGTCGGCGCCGATGAACACGAAGAGCCCGCCGGACGGGAGCTGTGAGATCTCGCCCGTCGCGCGATCCTTGATGTCGATCGCCTCGAGGGCGTCCTCGCCGTGCACGGCCGCGGCCTCCGCGCCGAAGATCGCCCGGATGTTCTCGCGGTGGCTCACCTGATCCACGAGGTAGCGCGACATGCTCTTCTCCAGGTTCTGGCCGCGGCAGAGGATGGTCACGCTCTTCGCATAGCTCGAGAAGAAGAGCGCCGCCTGGCCGGCAGAGTTCCCCGCGCCCAGGATGTGCACGTCCAGCCCGTGGGAGCTCGACGCCTCGCTGCGCGCCGCCCCGTAGGAGATGCCCTTGCCCACCAGCTGGTCGAAGCCCTCGATCGGCAGGCGCCGCCACGCCACGCCGCACGCCAGGATGATCGTCCGCGCCTTCAGCACGTCGCCGCCGTCCAGGTACACCTGCCGCGTACCCGCATCGATGCGCGTGATCGAGCGCGTCACGAGGATCTCCGCGCCCAGCCGACGGGCCTGCTGAAGCGCGCGGCTTGCGAGCTCCTCGCCGGAGACTCCCGACGGGAATCCCAGGTAGTTCTCGATGCGCGACGACGAGCCGGCCTGCCCACCCGGAGCCTCGCGCTCCACCACGATCGTGCGAAGGCCCTCGGACGCGCCGTACACCGCGGCGGCGAGGCCTGCGGGGCCTGCACCGATGATCACGGCGTCGTACTCGGCCTCAGCCGGCTCGGTCGGCAGGCCGAGCAGCTCGGCCACGCGGCTCAGCTGCGGCCGAACGACGGTCTTGCCGTTCACCACGCGGATCACCGGGCAGTCCTCCGCCGGCGGCAGCGGCCCGCCCCACTGATCCTCGGCGCCGGGCGAGCCGGGCGTGATCCACCGAAACGTGACCTGGTTTCGGTCGAGGAACCGGCGTAGCTGCGAGCACGACGCCTCGAACCGCTGGCCGACCACGATCGCCCGTGCCGGCGGCTGGTCGGCGGTGATGCCCTGGAGGCCGCCGATGCGCTCGCGCGCGATCTCGCCCAGCTTGACGCCGACCTCGGGCGTGGTCGAGACGATCGCGTAGTAGTCCTGCGCGGAGACCCGCATCACGCGCGTCGGCACCGCGGCGCGGAACCCGAACGGGAACGTCGTGCCGAGCGTCATCGGCACCTCTCCGATCAGGTCGCCGGCATCACGTCCGCCCACGATCCGCTCGATGCCGTCCTTGACCGCGACGGTCTCGACGTGGCCCTCGAGCACGGCGAAGAGCGCCCTGTCCTCGCCCGCGTGGATGAGGAACTCGCCCGGGTCGAGGTGGATGTCTGCCGCCAGCCGGGAGAGCCGCTCACGCTCGGTCTCGTCGAGCACTGCGAAGATGGAGACTCCGGCAATCTCGTCCTGGGTGACCACAAGCAGACTCTACCCGACGACTAGCGCAGGATCTCGACGAGAAGCACCCACGCATCGGTGATGCCGACGAGGAGGCACGCAAGCGCTCCGGCCAGCTGCCAGTCCAGCCCGGTGCCCGACCCCGAGATCAGCACCACGCCGCCGATGAGCACCACGAGCACCGCCACGCTCGCGAGCGGCCGCGCGATGAACTCCTTCAGCGGACGTCTCGGGTGGATGTCGAGCGCCGCCCTGAGGATGGAGGCGAGCAGCGCGAGCGCGAACAGGCTGACGATCACGAACTCGATGCCGAGCCGCCGCTGCGACTGGTAGGGCACCAGCGCCACGAGTGCCGTGAACACCGGCAGCACCATCAGGATGATCGCCTCCGCGGCCCGCCCCGGCAGCCCCGGCAGCTCGAGGATCTTCTCCAGGTTGATCGAGAGCGCCACGAACACGAGCCCCGCGAGCGCCGCGGCGGCACCTGCCTGCGCGACGAAATATGACTCCCAGCCCTCGATCACGGCGCGATCGTACACCCGCTCCGGCGCGGTAGAGCGATATATGCTCGACCGGATGTCAGCGGTCACCGAGAGCGCGCACAACGGCAGGAGCCTGCGAGACGCCGTGCCTCGCTCCAGCCACGCAGCCTGGAATCCGGCCGCCGGCCGCGTCTCACCCGTCGAGCTCCTCAAGCGCCAGGCCGCCACCCGCGTGCCAGAGCTCGTCCCGATCCGGCACGCAAGGATGCTGGTCTCGCCGTTCTCGTACTTCCGCGGTGCGGCGCTGCCGATGGCGGCCGACCTCGCCGGGACGCCGAGCTCGGGCATCACGGTGCAGCTCTGCGGCGATGCGCACCTCTCCAACTTCGGCATCTTCGGGTCGGCCGAGCGGCGCCTCGTCTTCGACGTGAACGACTTCGACGAGACGGCGCCGGGGCCGTGGGAGTGGGACGTGAAACGGCTCGCCGCGAGCCTCGAGATCGCCGGCCGCGACGCCGGGTTCAGCCAGAAGGAGCGCACGAGGACCGTGCTTCGCTCGATGCGCTCCTACCGCGAGACGATGCGCGAGTTCGCGGAGCTCCCGATGCTCGAGGTCTGGTACGCGCACCTCGACATGGACGCCATCCTGCCGCGGTTCCAGCTCCTGCTCGACCGCCGGAAGACTCCCGCCGTGTGGCACGCCATCTCCAAGGCGCGCGCCCACGACAGCATGCAGGCGTTCGAGAAGCTCTGCGTGATGGTCGATGGGCGGCCGCGCATCGTGAGCGACCCGCCGCTGATCGTGCCGTTCGACAACCTCTACCCGCCAGGCGCCGACCCGTCGATCGAGGCCGACTGGCTGCACACGACCTTCACCGCCTACCAGGCAACGCTCAATCCGGCGCGGCGCCGGCTGGTGGGGCAGTACACGGTGGAGCAGCTCGCACGGAAGGTGGTCGGTGTCGGGAGCGTCGGCACGCGGTCATACATCGCGCTCCTGCTCGATCAGGCCCACTCCACCCCGCTCTTCCTGCAGATCAAGCAGGCCGAGGCATCGGTGCTGGAGGAGTTCACGGCACCGAGCGAGTATGAGAACCACGCGCAGCGGGTGGTGATGGGCCAGCGGCTGATGCAGGCCTCGAGCGACATCTTCCTCGGCTGGGAGCGGGTCTCGTGGGAGAGCGTGAGGGGTGACTACTACGTGCGTCAGCTGCGCGACTGGAAGGGCTCGGCCGACGTCGGCACCATGACGCGCGAGGGCATGGAGCTCTGGGCGCGGATGTGCGGCTGGACGCTCGCGCGGGCCCACGCGCGGTCGGGCGACCGGGTCGCGATCGCCGCCTACCTGGGCAAGCGCGACACGTTCGACCAGGCGCTCGCCGCGTTCGCCGTCGCCTACGCCGAGCAGAACGAGCTGGACTACGCCGCCATGCAGGCCGCAGTTGCACGCGGCGAGCTCCCGTTCGCTAGTCCAGCACGAACGTGACCTCGAGGTGCACGCGGTAGCCGGTGATCTTGCCGTCGCGGATGAGCACCTTCTGCTCCTTCACCCACGCGCCCTCGACGTTTCTCAGCGTCTCGCCGGCCTTGGTGACGGCCTCGGCGATGGCTGCCTCGAAGCCCTCGGACGACGTCGCGGTCAGCTCGATGGTCTTTGCAACGCTCATGAGCACGCTCCTTTGCCAAAAAGCGGGATCCGAGATTCGAGTATGCCACGCGGCCGCCTCGCTAGTCTTGCCCCTTCATGCAGATCCAGCTGGTTGAGATCACCACCGAGGCAGAGGCGCTCGAAGCCGCCGCGAGGCTCGCGCGCGAGCAGCCCGACGCGCAGTTCGTCGCCGTCGTCTCGGCAGACCTCGGTGCCGAAGCCCGCCAGATCTTCCACGCCCTCTGGCCGGGGCTGGCCGAGATCGTGTGCTTCGACGCCGAGAGCGAGAGCGGCGCGGATTTCGCGATGCGCGCGCTCGAGGAGTTCGGCTTCGGCGAGGACTTCGTGTTCACCGTCGCGCGCCTCGAGGATGCCATCGACTACGCGCTTCAGGCTGACGACTGGGAGGGCTCCTACGCGGTGGTCGCCGGCCCGCCGGCCGTCATCGAGCGGGCGCGACGGCATCTGAACTGAGCGCACGCCGCATCTTTCGCATCGAGATCGACGGCCGGCCTCCCACGACCACCCCGGAATTCTTCCGCATGCGTGAAATTGTGTGGTCAGATGCACTACCCCTCCGGGCATCGCGATCCCGGCCCGTCAGAGGCCGCCGAATGTGTCGGATCTGCCCTCATTCGAGGGGGTCTTTGTGACCAATGCGCGTGGAATTGCGCCTATTTCTCCATCCGGACGTGCACGTCACCGTGCCGCTGGATCGTCACGAAAATCTCTCTTTGGTGTACTCCGGTATCAGCTGGGACAACTTCTGAGTTTCCTACTGGACGTGTGAGGTTTCGGGGAGTAATGTGCCGCCGGGGGTCTCTGGGAACGCTCCGAGGCCAGGTTCCAGCCACGTGCCGATGAAGGCACCCGAGGAGGAGAAGCATGAAGCACCGATGGCTCACGCGCGCGGTCGCGCTGGGCACCACAGGGACTGCTGCGGCATTCCTGTTTGCCGGCGTTGCCAGTGCAGCGCAACCCACCACCGTGTACGTCTCGCACAGCGGTAAGAGCTGTGCCAAGCCGCAATTTCGCTCCATTCAGAAGGCCGTGAAGACCGTCGCCAAGGGCGGCACCGTGATCGTCTGCAAGGGCGTCTACAACGAGGACGTCGTCGTCGGCAAGCCGGTGACGCTGATCGGCAAGGGCGCCGTGGTCAATCCGTCCTCACCCGTCAACCAGACCAACTCGCCGCTCTACGCGCAGGTCGGGAACAACGGCTTCACGATCGCCTCCCCGTGGGTCGCAGTGCGCGGCTTCACGGTGACCGGCGCAACCGGCGACGGGATCTTCTCGTACGCCAACCACTCGAAGATCACGGGCAACTGGTCGTCGGGCAACGGCTCGACGGGCGTCAGCCTGAACGGCAGCTCGTGGTCGGTCGTCTCCGGCAACACCACCAACAACAACACCGGCGGCGGCATCACGCTCACCGACGATGCCGGCGGCATCATCCCCGGCGCGACCGCCTCGCACGACTGGGTCGTGGGGAACACCGCCAAGAACAACCCGCTGGGCTGCGGCGTGATCCTCGCCGACCACCTCGGCTCGACGGTGCCCGGCGCCAAGGGCATCTTCGCCAACGTCGTGGCGGGCAACCTGCTCGTGCACAACGGCGACAACTCGACCACTCCCGAGGGTGCCGGCGCAGGCGTCGTCCTGGCCTCCCCCGTCCCGGGCGGCTCGGTGTGGGACAACCTGGTCACCAAGAACACCATCCGCGAGAGCGGCCTTGCAGGCGTGACGATCCACAGCCACGTCCCCGGCCAGCACTTCGGTGGCAACGCGATCATCGGCAACAACATCGGCACGAACAACGTGACCGGTGACTTCGGCGATGCGCTCACCACGGGCGTCTTCGTCGGCAGCGTCGATCCGCTGGTGATCACCGTCAAGGGCAACCTGATCCACGACAACCACTACGGCATCTTCACCGCCGGAACGGTCGCCGTGAACGGCAAGAACCTCAACACGTTCGTACGCGTGACGAAGCGCTTCGGCAACGTCTCGCCCTACGCCGGCTGAGGAATGCGTGGCGCGGGTGGTTCAACGGTGCCCGGCACCGTTGAATCACCCGGCTGCACGCACGTACCCCTTGGCCTTGCAGAGCGATTCTGCGATGCGGGCCTGCTCCTCCGCGCGCGGGTCTCCTGACGCCGCGAGCACCCACGCGTAGGTGAGCCGCGCGTCGGCTCGAAGGAGCGCCCAGTCGCCGGTGTCGGCGATGGCGCACGCGTCTTCGGCCGTCTCCGCAGCGGCGGCCGCCCGGCCGCGCGCCAGGTCGATCTCGGCCTGTGCCAGCCGCGCACGCACGAGGCCCTCGTGGAGGCGCGTGCGCTCCGAGAACTGCAGTGCGGCACCGGCCGTCGCCTCGGCCGCAGCGAGGTTTCCGAGCCGCACCTCGGCCAGGGCCAGCCATGCGCGCGCGACAGCGCCGTCGGAAGGCGCGCCGCGGCGATCCATCTCGACCGCGAACCCTTCCAGCATGTCCCGCGCCTGCGGGTATCGCCCCGTCCGGACTGCGATCTGACAGCCCGTCTCGACGAGCTGCCACCGCACGTTTCGGCCAAGGTCTCGCTCGATCTCGTGCGCGGAGTCGAGCAGCGCGGCCGCCACGCCCCCCGCCCCGCGGAGCAGCGCGAGCATCGACTGCCCGCGGAGCAGCTCGATGCGGGCCGTCGGGCGCTTGCCGAGGTCGTCCATCAGCCCCGCGAGGATCGCCTCTGCCTCGCCCACGGGCACCGGCGACTGGATCAGCGATGACACGAGCGCCGCCAGCGCCCACACGGAGTCCTCGTCGATCGCGCGGAGGTCGGCGACCGCCCGGCGTGCCGAGGCCACTGCGTCGCCGGAGCTTCCGAGAAACAGCTCGGACTCGGCTCGGGTGACCAGAGCCGTGGCGAGCGCGCGCGGCGCGTCGAGCCGCTCGAGCTCGATCACTGCGGCGTCGGTCTCTGCGAGGATCGCAGCCTCCGTGAGGGTGGCGTTGTCGCCCGACCCCAGATGCAGGATGTGCGCGCGAAGCTCCACCGCCCGCAGGCCCAGCCTCGCCGCCAGCGCCTCCCCGGCCTCCAGCAGGCGCACGACCTCGGCACGCGAGAGCAGGTTCCAGCCCGCGGCGGCCAGCTCGACCGACGCGGACGCTCGCTCGGGGCTGTCGGCCGGCAGCAGCGCGAGCGCCTGCTCCAGCAGGCGGCGGGCGCGGCGGGGATCGCCGAGCGCGTCGGCGCGCCGGCCGGCAGCGGCCAGCCGCGCGCCGGCCTCGGCCCCGATGCGGACGGTCTCGTCACCGCCCATGCCGAGCCCCTTGCGAAGCTCGTAGGCGAGCGCGAGATGATCGCCGACCGCCGCATCGCTCGCCCCGGCGCTCTGCATGAGCGCGGCCAGCTGGACGTGCAGCTCGCTTCGCCGCTGCTTGGGAAGCAGCCCGTAGGCGGCCTCATGCAGGAGCGCGTGGACGAACTGGCGGCGGCCGTCGGTGGCGCCCTCGATCAGCTCGCGACCTGCAAGGCGGTCGAGCTCGGCGTCGATCGGCCGGCCGATGACCGACTGCACCGAGGCGACCTTGAACTCCCGGCCGGCGACCGCGGCGACGCTCACCACCTCGCGCTCGGGCGCAGGCAGCGCCTCGAGCCGCGCGCTCAGGAGCACCTGGAGCGACCGCGGCACGCCCGCGGTGAGGTCGTGGTCGCCCACGAGCGCTGCGAGATGCTCGGCGAAGAGCGGATTGCCCTCGGCTGCGGCGATCACGGCCGCGGCCTGGTCGGCTGCGAGGGCCGGGTTCGCGTTTCTGAGCAGCTCCTGTGTCTGCTCGTCGTCCAGCCGCTCGAGCGAGAGCGAGAGCGCGTTTGCGCTGCCGCCCCACCCCGGCCGGCGCTCACCGAACTCGGGCCGGGCGGTACACACCACCAGGAGCGTGCGGCGCCTGACCCGGTCGGTCAGCTGCTCCACCACGTCCAGCAGCAGATCGTCGGCCCAGTGCACGTCCTCGAGCACCACCACCACCGGCCGCGCGGCGGAGGCCGCGCCGATCAGCCGTGACGCCGCCCACGCGACGTCCTGAGCCCCGGCGTCGCCATCCGGCTCCAGGCACGATGCCACCGCCCCGGCCTGGGGATCGTCCGGCATCAGCTCGGCCACCGAAAGCGCCTGGGTGACCTCGAGCAGCGGCTGCATGAGCGATGACGCCGCCGTCGCACGGCAGTTGCCGGTCAGCACCGTGAACCCGCCGTCGAGCCGGGCCAGCTCGGCGACGAGCCGCGACTTGCCGATGCCGGGCTGGCCCATGAGCGTCACCATGTGCGGCCGCTCGAGCGTCTGGGCCCGGCGCGCGACCAGCTGCACCAGGCCGAGCTCGGTCCCGCGGCCCACCATGGGAAGATCCAGCCGGCGGCGATGGCCCGCTGCGGCCGGATCCACGCTCTCGAGCCTCCACGCGGCGAGCGGCTCGCTCTTGCCCTTGGCCACCACGGGCGCCACGGGCGTGCCGGCAGCCGCATGGGATGCAAGCGCCCAGGTCGCCTCACCCACCAGCACCGCGCCGGCCGGGGCGGCCTGCTCCAGCCTCGCGGCGATGTTCACGGCGTCGCCCACCACCAGCGACTCGCCGAGGTGCGCCTCGGCTGCCAGCACATCGCCGGTGTTGACCCCGATCCGCGCCTGCACCTCACCCATGGCGGTGACGGCATCGCGGATCTCGAGCGCGGCTCGGAGCGCGCGGAGCGCATCGTCCTCGTGCACCGCCGGGATGCCGAACACGGCCACCACTGCGTCGCCGATCACCTTCTCGAGCCGGCCGCCGTGCCGCTCGACGGGTGCCCGCGCCGCGGCGTAGAAGCGCGACATCACGCCGCGCAGCACCTCAGGATCGGACTTCTCGCCAAGGGCGGTCGATCCGACCACGTCGCAGAAGAGCACGGTGACGGTCTTTCGCACCTCGCGGCCGGGCTCGCGCTCGTGCACCAGGGCGCTGCCGCATCCCAGGCAGAACCGCGCGGCGGCGGGATTCTCCTGCCCGCAGTGCCCGCAGACGGTCATGGGCCTCCCCGGATGGTGATGCGGCCGCGCTTCACCTCGACCTCGCCGCGCTCGCGCAGGCCGCGCAGCACCCGGCTCACCGTCAGCCGCGAGGTGCCGGCGAGGCCGGCCAGATCGTCCTGGGTGAGCGGGATCGTGGCGGTGCCGTCATCGGCGCGGTAGCGCTCGTAGAGATCATCCAGCACGCGCCTCACCCGCCGCGGTGCGGGCGTGTAGAGCGCCTCCACCAGCCGCTCGCTCAGGCTCGCGACCTGGGTTGCGAGCATCTCGACCAGCATTGCGTCGAACGCCGGCCGGTCGCGCCGTAGCGCCGCGAACTCGGTGTAGGAGATGACCCGCGTCTCGGCGGCCTCGAGGGCAGAGACCGTGGCCGTCCGCGCGCGGTCGGCGCGGATCAGCGAGAGCTCCCCGAACCACTGTCCGGGGCCGACCAGCGAGAGCGTGACGACGTCGCCAAGCGGCGTGATCGACCGGACGGCAAAGCGGCCCGAGCTGACCAGGTGGATGGTGTCGGACGGGTCGTCGCGATGGAACACCACCTCGCCGCGCTTGTACGTGCGCCGGCGCGCTGTTGCAAGCAGCAGTCGCGCGTCCTCATCGCTCAGGACCGAGAGCACAGGCCAGGTGGGCATGGCATGAGCCTAAACGATCTGTAACCGCAGTGACACATCGGAAAAGGCTCGAGATGCGGAACGGGCCTCCGATCGCTCATACTGTGCGCCGCAGAATCGGCCACCCACGGAAAGGCACGTGCATGGACACCTACATCATCAGGCGGCGCGAAGGCTGGAAGACGGGCGCAGAGCTCGAGGCCGCCGCGGCGGTATCCACCGCCGAGGGCGACAAGATGCCCGACGACATCCGCTGGATCCGAAGCTACGTCGTGACCGAGCCCGACGGCAGCCTCGGCACCGTCTGCGTGTACCAGGCGTCGAGCCCCGAGAAGATCCGCGAGCACGCCCAGCGCGTGGGGATGCCCGCCGACGAGATCACCGTGGTGGCCGATACGGTGATCATCCGCGAGGATCCCGCCGCGTAGGCGCGGCCGGGTGATTCAACGGTGCCTGGCACCGTTGAATCACCCGCCGGCCTTTTCGGGCTACGGCAGAGCCGTGATCTTGACGGCCGGCACGTAGCCGACCCAGCTGTTCGGCGCCCCGAGGCAGGGACCGTCCAGGTTGAACACGCTCGGCATGAATGCGCCGCCGCACGTGAATCCGGTCTGCGAGGTATCCCAGAAGATCGCGCCGGGGAACGCCTGCTTGCCGGTGGTCGCGGCCGGGCTGAGCGCGAGGTTCAGCGAGTCCTCGGGGGCGTTGGTGCCGCCGAGCGGGGCCGGGCCGTGGTTGTCGGAGTTGTACGACACGCCGTAGACGATGCGCTGGGGCAGCTTCAGCCCGAGCTTTCGCATGTCGAACGTGACCGTGTGGTAGAGGCCGTTGTGGCACTTGCCGTCGGTGGCGCTGAAGAACTCACCGGTGGCGCCCATCGTCGCGCACTTGTTGCTGAGCGTCGGGCGGTAGGGCATCGCGAACGTCTGGGTGACCGACGCGAGCAGGTTGCCCGGGACTGTCTCGCCGCCGGGCTGCGTGGGGCTCCAGGCGTAGATGCTGAGGGTGACCGGGACGTTGAACGTCGCGCCGGGGTCGGTCACGCAGGTGGTGAGGTTCCACTGGCCCGACTGGCAGGCCCAGTCGGTGAAGCCCACCGAGACCTTGTTGAGCGTGTGGCCGTGGTGCCCGAACTGCACCTCGTCGCCGAGCTGGTTGAAGCTGTAGGCCTCAACGCCCAGGCTCGGCAGGCTGACCGGCGCGGGGCTCGGGATCGAGTTGTAGATGGTCTTCGGCACGGGCACCGGCTCGTGCCTGGTGGTGGCAAGGGCCGATGAGGCCGAAACGCCGACCACTGCCGTGGCAGCGAGCAACGTCACCGCGAGAGAGCGGAGTCGCATTGGGGGGTTCTCCTTGATCGAGTAAAGCGCCCGCGCTAGAGCCAAACGTCACGGGCCACCGTCCGCTTTCTATCGGCAGAAGAGGCGTGACTCTTGAGACAAACCGTGTAATGAGCGTCCGATAGCAGCCGTTACGATGGCGGGGTGATGTTCGTGGTTGTGGAGCGACGCTCGGGCCCTCAGTGGAACGCCGCGGCCCCTCTCGACCGGCAGTCCGGCTGGCGGGCGCACGCGACGTTCATGGACGGCCTCGTCGAGCGCGGGTTCGTGATCCTCGGCGGCCCGCTCGCCGATGAGGACAGAGTCGTGCTCGTCATCGACGCGGGCTCCGAGCAGGAGGTGCGCGACACGCTCGCCCGCGATCCGTGGCATGGCACCCACCTCGTGATCGACTCGATCGACCCGTGGCGGATACTGCTCGACGGGCGCGAACCGCCCGGTCGCTAGCATCGTCCCATGCTGCAGCAGGGCACCCGCGACCGCTCGCGCCTGGGCGTCAGCGCCGCATTCCTCACCCACGCGGTCATCGCCGGGACGTTCGCGGCGCGCATCCCCGCGATGAAGCACGCGCTGCACATCTCGGACACGCAGCTCGGCCTGGCGCTCTTCGGCATGGCCATCGGCACGCTGATCGGCGGCCGGCTGGGAGGCAGGATCGCCACGCGCCTGGGGCCGCGATCGGTGGTGCGCGGCGGGCTGCCGCTGTTTGCGGCCGTGCTCTTCCTGATCGCGCTCGCACCCGATCTCGCGGTGCTCGCGGTGATCCTGCTCGCGTTCGGGATCCTGGCGGCGGTCGTCGACGTCTCGATGAACACCGAGGCGGTGGTGGTCGAGCGCGAGCTCGCGCGGCCGCTCATGTCGGGGTTCCACGGCATGTGGAGCGTCGGGCTGCTGGTCGGAGCGCTCACGGGTGCCGCGGCGGCCGCGGTGGGCCTCGATCCGGCGCCGGAGTTCGCGATGGTGGCGGTGGTCGTGACGGCAGCGTCCGCTCCGGCCCTCGCGCGCCTGCCGCTGCGCCACGTGGATGGCTCGGCACCGAAGGAGCCCGGCGACGGGTGGTCGCTCGCGGTGGTGCTCTTCGGCTTCATCGCGTTCTGCTCGTTCTTCGTCGAGGGCGTCGCGGCCGACTGGAGCGCCGTCTTCGTGCACGACCGCGCCGGTGCGAGCTCGGCGGTCGCCGCCACGGCCTTCGCCGGCTTCTCGCTGGGCATGGTGACCTGCCGGCTCACGGGCGACCGGCTGACGTCGATGGTGGGTCCTGTGCGGCTGGTGGCGACGTCGACTGCGGTGGGCGCCACCGGCCTTGCCCTGGCGCTCCTCTACCCCGTGCCCGCCGTGGGCGTCATCGGCTTCACGATGCTCGGCCTGGGGCTCGGCCCGGTGGTGCCGACGGTGCTGAGCGCCGCGGCGGGTGCGCACGTCGGCGCGGTGGAGGACATCGTCTCGCGCGTGTTCACGTTCGGCTACGTCGGCGGCGTCATCGGGCCTGCGGTGATCGGCTTCACCGCGGGCGCGGTGGGCCTGCGGGCGGCGCTTCTGATCCCGCTCTGCCTGGTGCTCTACGCGTGCGCGTCGTCGCCGCGGCTCGGCACCGCGGCGGCCTGAACGTCCACGGCCACGATCTGGCCCCGCCGCGCACCCGACCGCATGCTGTCCACCCCGTGCCAGTCGTTCGCCGTCACGTAGAGCGTCTCGCCGTCGCCGCTCAGCGCACACGCAAAGCAGCCGCGGTCGAGCTCCACCGTCTGCAGCACCTCGCCGCCCTCGCGCACCCGCACGCAGCGCTTGTGCGGCACGTCGGCGTACCAGACGTCGCCGTGCGCGTCGATCGAGATACCGTCGGGCGCGTCGCCGTTCAGGCCGGCCCAGACCCGCTGCCGCGAGAGGCCGCCGTCGGCGCCGATGGTGAACGCCGTGAGCCGCTCGCCGTAGGACTCGGCCACGATCAGCGTCTCGCCGCCGGGGGTCACCGCCATGCCGTTGGGGAAGGCGATGCCGTCGGCGACCTGCCGGCTGGATCCGTCCGGCCGGATGAGCGCGATCGTCCCGGGGGCGAACTCCCCGCCGGGAAAGTCGAAGCCGACGTTGTTCACGTACACGTTCCCGCGGCTGTCGGACGTGATGTCGTTCCACGGGAAGCCGCTGAGCACCGAGAGGTCGGCGTAGGCGGCAAACGAGCCGTCGCTCTGGCGGCAGAGCACGCGCCCCTCCGCGGCTGACACCAGCATGAGCCGGCCGTCGGGCAGGAAGTCGATGCACATCGGAAACGACGGGCCGCGGGCGGTGATCACCTCGCGCGCGCCGTCCGGGGCGAGCGCGATCACCTCGCCCGTCCCCCAGTCGGAGAACCAGAGGCGGCCGTCGTGCCAGCGCGGCGACTCGGGAAACAGCAGGCCGTCCATCGCGATGTGCAGGGGAGCCATCTCTCCCTCTTCAACCGCACCGCCCGGCTCCCTGCCTGAAACGGTGGCTTCCGGCCGAAAACGACCGGAAGCCACCAGGTCTCAGCGGCAGGCGGCGCTCAGCGCGAGATCGATATATCCAACCGACAAATCGGCGGATTCGATCGCGGCCGTATCCGGCACGACCGGGCCGATCCCGTCACAGACCGGATCGTTGCGTGCGTTCCACGTCTCGGTGAACGTGCAGCTCGCATCCGGCGCGAGGGCCTGGCCGCTGCACGTGTCGTCCGAAAGGCCATAGCCGCCGTTGTCGAACCCGACCGCGGCGAGCGGCAGCGACGCGGTGCCGCCCACGTTCGTGACCGTGAACTCCTGGCTCAGCAGCCGCACCTGGCCGAAGTCATAGCCTTAGGAGTTGACCCCCGAGGCCGTCCCCGTGGGCGTGCCCGGCGTGAGCGTGAGGCTGGCCGGGCCGGAGCCCTGGCCGCCGCCGGCAGGCCCGCTCGTCCCGGTGATCCTGATGCCGGTGACGGAGCCGCGGCCCCAGCGCCGCCACCACGGGCCGGCGGTGGCGATGAGCCCCGATGCGGTGCGCCGGCCCTTCGAGCCCGGCGCGTACCTCACGGTCACCTGGCAGGACGGCTGCGCGGGCGTGAGCACCACCCCCGTGCAGCTGTCGGCGACGACGCTGAACGTGCGCGCTCCGAACAGGCGCACGTGCACCCGCCCGGGCCGCAGGCCGCGCGATACCGACGTGAGCGTGAACACCTGCGTCGGCGTCTGGCCCGCGCCCACGGTGCCGAAGTCGAACACGTTGCCGGTCTGCGGCGAGAACGAGAGCCCCCCGCCGACGGCCGCGCCCGCTGTCGCCGGCCCCGCGATTGCGGTCGCCGCGAGCGCCAGCAGCGCGGCGCCCATCAGTCTCTTGGATTGCACGAGCATCCCCCTCGATCGTTTCCACCCTGATCATCAGATCGGCTCGCGGCGATCCATTCCGGACACCCTCTTGACCGATTCTTTCCGGCGGGTCCGGCACGACGGCTCGACCGGCTGGCCGGGGCTCCCGGCCGCCCCCCGGCGCCGACGACCGATAGGATTGGCGCGGGTACCACCGAGGGGTCCAGTGGCAGAAAGCGATCACGGCATGCGAGAACCGCTGCCCACGGGGACGGTGACGTTCTTCTTCACCGACCTGGAGGGCTCTACTCAGCTGCTCCAGGCGCGCGGCCGGCAGGAGTACGCGCGGCTCCTCCTGGAGCACCGGCGGCTGCTGCGCGACGTCGTGACGGCGCACGCGGGGCGGCAGACGGGCGCCGAGGGCGACGCGTTCTCGGCCGTGTTCGAGTCACCGGGCGCAGCGGTCGCGGCGGCGCACGAGGCGCAGAAGGGCCTTGATTCGCTGGGCGTGCGCGCCCGCATCGGCATCCACACGGGCGAGGGAGTGGTCGAGGACGGCGGCTACGTCGGGCTCGACGTGCACCGAAACGCCCGCATCATGGCGGCGGGCCACGGCGGCCAGACGCTGATCTCCCAGGCCACCCGCGAGCACCTGGACGACACGGTCGTGATGCGGCCGCTGGGTGAGTACTGGCTGAAGGATCTGGAGCAGCCCGAGCGCCTCTACCAGCTGGGCGACGAGCAGCATCCGGCGCTTCGCAGCCTTCGCCGCGCCTACCTGCCCGAGCCCGCCACGCCGCTCGTGGGGCGCCGGCGCGAGTTCGCCGAGCTGACGGCGCTCCTCGACGACGACGCGGTGCGCGTGATCACGGTGACCGGCCCCGGCGGCGCCGGCAAGACGCGCCTGGCCCAGGCCGCCGCCAAGGACGCGGCGCCCCGCTACCGCGACGGCACCTGGTGGGTCTCGCTCACGCCGCTTCGCGACCTCGAGAGCGTGTGGGGCGTGGTCGCGCAGGTGGTGGGCACGCGGCGGGCGCTGCACCAGCACCTGGCCGACCAGGAGGCGCTCCTCTGCCTGGACAATGCCGAGCACCTGCCGGGCATCGGCGCCGATGTTGCCGGGCTGGTGGCTGCCTGCCCCGGCGTGGACGTGCTGGTGACCAGCCGGGAGCCGCTCGGCCTGGCCGGTGAGTGGGTCTACCTGCTCGAGCCGCTCGGCCTGGACGAGGCGGTGGAGCTCTTCGTCACGCGGGCGGCGGCGGCCGGCCGCACCGTGGCGCCCGACGACGAGGTGCGCCAGATCTGCCGCCGCCTCGACTGCCTGGCGCTGACGGTGGAGCTCGCCGCCGCCCGGATCAGGGTGTTCTCGCCGCAGGTGATCCTCGACCGGCTCGACCGCGAGCTGCCGGTGCTGGGGGTGGCGGGAGGCGACGCCGCGGAGCACCAGCGCACGCTCGACTCAACCATCCGGTGGAGCTTCGACCTGCTCTCCGAGCTGGAGCAGCGGCTCTTCACGCGGCTTGCCGTGTTCGCCGGCGGGTGCTCGCTGGGCGCTGCCGAGCAGGTGTGCGGCGCCGAGGTCGAGACGCTCATCTCGCTCATCGACAAGCAGCTGGTGCGACAGCGCGACGACCGGTTCTGGATGCTCGAGACCATCCGCCGGTTCGCCCGCGACCGGCTGAGCGAGACCGGCGAGGCGGGCGCGCTCGAGCTACGCCACGCCGGCTGGTGCGCCGAGCTCTGCCGGCAGCACGAGGAGGCGCTCACCTACGGCGGCGACAGCTCGGCGCTTCGGGTGTTCGACCTCGAGCAGCACAACATCCGCGTGGCGATCACCCGCGCGCTCGCACGGGACGATGCTCCCAGCGCGATCCAGCTCGCCGCGGTGCTCTGGATGTACCTCGAGCCGCGCGGGCAGATCACCGACGCGCGCCGCATCCTGGACACCGTGCTGGCGCAGGCGACCGACGCGGAGCTGGCGTCCGAGGCCGCCGGCCGCACGGTCCTCTGGGGCGCGAGCGGGCTCGCGGGCTGGCAGGGCGACGACGCCGCGGCGCGCCGCGTCAGCCGGCGGTTCGCAGACGTGGCAGCAGTGCGCGACGATGCCATCTGGCAGTCGTGGGCGCTCCTTCGGATCGGCATCCTCGACCTGCACGGCGACCCGGGCTCGGCGCGCGAGAGCTTCGAGCAGGCGCGCGACCTCGCCACCGCCTCGGGGGATGCCGACGTGGTGGGCCGCGCAAACCTCGAGCTGGCCCAGCTGGCGCTCGTGGACGGCGACCTGCCCCAGGCGACGGAGCTCGCCGGCATGGCGCTCGCGAGCCCGGGCGGCTCGCGCCCCGGCTACATGCACGACGCCGCGGTGTTCACGCTCGCGTTCGTGGCGCTCGAGCAGTCAGATCCCGTGCGGTCGCGCGACCTGCTCGAGCCCATGCTGATCTCGTGGCTGCAGGCGGGCGTGGCGATGCTCCAGGACGAGCTCTCGTGCCTCGCGGCGACCTGGGTGGCGGAGGATCCCGAGCGCGGAGCCCGCCTGATCGGCGCCGCGGAGGCCGCCGCCGATGCGTCGGCGACGCCGATCGGGACGCTCTGGGCGCTCGTGGGCGAGCGCCACCGCGAGACGGCCCGCGCACTTCACGCGACCCTCGGCGGCGACGGGTTCGATCAGCTCGTCAGCGAGGGCCGCGCGATGCCGGCCGCCTCACTGCTCTCGATCACGCCACGTCATCAGGTGGCAGCCGATAGATGACCCCGTGGACGTGCTTGTCGGGGCGAACGGCGGTGAAGACGATCACGATGTGGTGGGGCCCGCCATGGTGCGGGATCGCGATCTCGGCGTTCATGCGCTGAAGGCTCACGCGCCACTCGGAGTCGATGCCCTCCACTCCCTCGGCGAGCACGCTGAGAGGATCGAAGAGGAGGTCACGGGTCAGGTCGTTCTTCACCTCGACCGCGAGTGAGTACACCTCGATGCCCTCGCAGCGGCTGAGCTCGGGATCGGCGTCGTCCAGGCGCACGAAGGTGTCGTAGACGGATCGTTCGGGCTTCTCCATCAGGAGCTCCTTTGGAACGGGAATGCCGAGAGCGAGCCTAGCAGCGCAACGCGAGCGGGCGTGAGCGAGCCTGGCCGACAGCCCATGCCGTGCCACCGCTCTGGGCGACATCATCCAGCGCCCCGCTCTGCCGCGGCGCCATCACCCAGTGCCCCGCAACGTAGGAGCCCATCAGCGTCAGCCACGGCTCTCCGGCCTGATCGCCCACCGCCACCGCGCGCCCGCCGACGACCGCGGCGCCGAAGAACATCCCGCGCTTCACCGCCGTCGGGTGGCTCATCACCGACCAGCGCCGGCCATCCCAGTGGAGCACCAGCGGATGGTCGCCGCCGCCCCCGTACCCGGCACCGAGCGAGTTGCGGTCGCCATAGGCCCACACGTTGTCGGCCGACACCGCAGCTACCGCCATCAGCATGCTGAAGCCGGCGGGCCGCGGCGTCCTGGAGACGGCCCACCGGGTGCCGTCCCAATGCTCGATCAGCGGATCCGCCGGGCCGTCGAGCTCCAGCATCTGCGTGAACCCCACCGCCCACACGTCGTCCGGGCCGAGCGCCGAGATCGCCTCGAAGCCGGCGAACACCCGGCCGTGGCCGCCTGCCGGTGGGGGCGACGGGCTCGGGACGAGCGACCAACGGTGGCCGTCGTAGTGCATCGCAAGCGGCCGGGCGCGAAGGTCGCGCTCGGAGCTTCCCACCGCCCACACGTCGTCGCGGCCGAGCGCTGCGATGTCCGACACCATGCTCGAGCCGCCCACCGGTGGAAGCGCAGCCGCCCTCCATGCGTGCCCATCCCAGTGGGAGATGAGCGCGTGGTGGCCGCGCGACCCGCCGATCCACACGTCACCGGGCGCGGTCGAGGCGGCCGCCGAGAGCTCCGAGCGGGCCTTCACCACTCCCGTGACCACCCGCCACCGCGCCCCGTCCCAGCGCTCGATCACGGGGCCGAACGGGCCGGCCTCGTGCCCCGAGAAGTACGAGCCCACCGCCCAGGCCGACTCCGGGCTCGGCGCGGTCACCGCATCGAACCTGCTCTCACCTCCGCCAGGGCCGGGCACCGCGACGCGCTGCCACGTGCACGGCGCGACGGGGTGCAGGGATGTCGAGACCCCAGACCCCGGCCACGCGCTGCACCCTGCCAGGCCGGCGACCACCACGATGAGCAGGAGCACACGCATGTCCCATGACTACGAACCCCCTGCGGCACGCCGTCCCGGGAGGCTGGATCAGGGGCGGATCGTCGCGATCAGCCACGACTCGCTGAACTCGAGCGCGACCGAGGCCGGCGCGACAACCTCGGCCAGCGAGAACCGCTCGTGGCGATTTCGCACGATCAGGTCGCCCGGCTCGGGGTCGAGCGCCCACTGCCGGAGCCCCGCGAAGTGCTCGTGCCGGCTCGGATCGCGGTAGTGCTCGATGATCACGCAGCCGTCCGGCCGCACCGCCGCCAGCATCTGCCGCACCGCGCGCGCCGGATCGTGGCAGTGGTCGAGCGCGAGGCGCATGTACGCCACGTCGAAGCCGCGGTGAAACCCGAAGCGGTCCAGCTCCTCGGCCTCGCCCTGCAGCGACGGCACCGGTGCCGTGACGCCGAGCTCCTCCAGCATCACGGTGTAGCGATCGGCAAGCGCATCGACGCACACCAGCTCGATGCGCTCACCCTCGTGCAGCTTGCCCACCGTCGATGCCGGGCCCGCCGCGCAGTCGAGCACGCGCGGCACCCGGTCGAGCGGCAGCTCGCGCGCGATCAGCGGCTGCACCTCGAGCTCGGGATCGAGCCGCGCCGCCCGGTCGCCCATCCGATCGGGCGATGCGGGATCGAAGTAGCCGCGCCAGTAGGCGACCTCCGCATCGGCGCCGGTGAGCCACACGTTTCGCACGCCGGTCAGTACGGGTCTTTGGGCGAGCGGTCGTCCGAGAGCGACGGCCGCGATCGCAGCACCAGCGCCTCGATCGCGTCGGCCACGTGGATCTCGGCGATGGCGCGATCGCCCCGCGCGACCCGCAGCTTGTGGGCCTCGAGCAGCACGTCGGAGTGGGTGGAGCCGTACGGCGGCTCGAATCGATACGACGCCAGCTCGATCAGGAGGCCGAGCGGATCCTCGAAGTAGATCGAGTCCATGAACCCGCGATCCTTCACGCCGCTGTGGTCGATGCCGCGCTCGCCGAGCCGCTCCACCGTCTGGCTGAACGTCGCCGCCGACACCGCGAAGGCCACGTGGTGGACGCAGCCGGGATCGGTCGGCGTCCGCTCGGGATCGGCGACGCGATCCTCGTTGGTGAAGATCGTGATGAGCCGGCCGTCGCCGGGATCGAAGTAGAGGTGGCTCTCCGAGGCGTTGTCCAGGTTGGGCTGCTCGAAGATGAACGGCATCCCGAGCACCCCCTCCCAGAAGTCGAGCGACGTCTGCCGGTCGGCTCCGGTGATGGTGATGTGGTGCACGCCCTGCGTCTGGATCTTGCGGATCGCCATGCCGCAAACCCTACCCCAGCCACCGTCTAGAGTCACCGCTGTGAGGCGCCTCTCCCCCCTGCTCATCACGGTGCTCCTGGCCGCCGGCTGCTCGGGCTCGGGCACGGCCTCGACGGTCACCAATACGGTCACGAACACCGCCACCGTCACGCAGACCACCACCGAGACGACCACCGCCCCGCCCGCGAAGGCCACCATGAAGGTGTTCTTCCTCAAGGGCGAGCAGCTGGGCCCTGTCCTCCGCCCCCGGCCAGACGGCGCCACGGCCCTCCCGGCTGCGCTTCGGTCGCTCTTCGCGGGGCCCACGGCAGGTGAGAAGCAGGCCGACGTGCAGACGGTCATCCCGAAGACCACGCGGCTCACGAGCGTGACCATCCAAAACGGCGGCACAGCCATGGTCGAGGTCACCAAGCCGTTCACATCGGGCCTCAGCAAGCTCACCGAAGCGGCCGCGAAGTCCGAGCTCGAGGGGCGCCTGGCGCAGGTGGTGTTCACGGCCGAGCAGTTCAACGACGTGAAGAAGGCCACGGTCACCGTCGGCGGCCGCACCATCGCGACGCTCACCGATGCCGCCTACGTGAAGCCGCAGAAGCCACCGCCGCCGCCCTTCACGCCGCCGGTGAAGCCCACCAAGCCGCCCACCACCGCGCTTCCCACCGTCACCGACGTCCAGACCCGCCTGGTGAAGCTCAAGTTCCTGCCGAAGTCCGGCATCACGGGCACCAACAACTACGCCACGCAGCAGGCGGTGATGGCCTTCCAGGCCTCGCAGGGCCTCGGCCGCGACGGCGTGGTCGGCCCGCTCACGGCGAAGTCGCTGGCAAAGGCACAGCCCATCAAGCCGCTCAGCACCGGCCCGTCGCGCCGGGTGGAGGTGCGAAACGGGCAGGGCCTCGCGATGTTCATCAGCGGTGGCTCGGTCACGCGCATCCTGCACGTCTCGAGCGGCGCCGCGGCCACCCCTACCCCGCCCGGCCGCTACTCCGTGTTTCGCAAGGAGCTCAACTCGTGGTCGGTGCCGTTCAAGGTGTGGCTGCCCTACGCCAGCTACTTCACCGGCGGCATCGCGTTTCACGAGTACACGCCCGTGCCGGCGTACCCGGCATCGCACGGCTGCGTGCGCGTGCCGGTGCCCGACGCGAAGTGGGCCTACACCTTCCTCACGGTGGGCACTCCCGTGATCGTGCTCGCCTAGCCCGGCTATTCGGCCTTCAGGCGCAGCACCATGGTCACGCAGTCGCCGGCGGCACCGGTCTCGACCACCTCGAGGGCCTGCTGCTCGCCCTCTGCGAACAGCCGCTTGCCCGCGCCGAGCACCACAGGAAACACCATGATCCGGTACTCCTCCACCAGCCCGACCTCGCGGAGGCCGGCCACCAGCTGGGCGCTTCCCGCCACCAGGATGTCGCCCTCGACGGTGTCCTTCAGCCTCTGCACCTCGGCCGGGAGGTCGTCCGAGATCACGTGGGAGTTCTCCCACTGGGGGCTCTCGAGCGTGCTCGAGACGACGTACTTGGGCATCGAGTTCATCTTCTCGGCGAACCCGACCTCGTCCTCGACCGTGGGCCAGGCCTTTGCGAAGCCCTCGTAGGTGCGCCGGCCCAGCAGCATCGCGCCCGCCGACATCAGCTCCTCGAACTTGAACTTGCCGCCCGCGTCACCGAAGTCCGAGCGAAACGCCCAGCCGCCACGCTCGAACTGATCGACCTCCGCGCCGCCAGGATCCTCCATGACGCCGTCCAGCGTCAGGAACTCCGACACGATTAGCCTGCCCATGTGTCCCCCTCGATCGGTCGTGTGCGCCCGCAGACTACATTGCCCTCGTGTTTGTCTCCCACCAGGGATCGGTGGTGATCCCCCAGGCCGAGCACGCCCGGCTCTCCGCGCTGATCGCGCTTCACTGGGAGCTGCCGCCGCCGCTGCCGTTCGCCTCGTTCGTGGCCGGAGTCGCGCTCCACGACCGGGGCTACGGCGAGCTCGACGACGACGCGATCGGCGAGGTCTCCACCGATCGCTGGCTGCACATCCAGCGCGCCGGATTTGCCCCGCGCGGTGAGGATGCGGTGGTCGACCTGGTGGTCGCGATGCACGTCCAGCGGCTGGTCTCGGGCACCGACGACCCGCGTCGCGAGGCGGTCGCAGCCGAGATGGCGGCGGCGCTCCCCGCGATCCGCGCGGCAGCCGGCGTGAGTGCCGAAGACGCCGCGGCGGCCGACCGGGTCACCCACCAGTGCGACCTGGTGAGCTTCGACTTCTGCGAGCAGCCGGGCGCCATGACGCTCGCGCCGTGGCCGCTTTGCGTCGCAGAGCTCCGCGACGTGGTGCGCGGGTTTCGCCGCGATGGCTACCCGCACACGCTGGAGCCGGTCGTGCTCGAGTTCGCGCTTCGCCCCGAGCGGGCCTAGATCGCCTCTGCCGACGCCGGGTCGGGATGGCCGTTCTGCGCCGCGTCAACAGGCTCGACGGGAGCCGGCTCCGGCTTGCTGGAGAACTTCTTCCAGCCCGCGTAGCTCGCCCCGCCCAGCACGCCGGCGCCGAGCACCACGCCCGTTGCCTTCTTGATGGGCCGGCCCTTCGCCGGGTTGGCGGCGACCAGCGCGTTTCGCGAGTGCTTGCTGGCCTTCTGGAGGCCCTTGGTGACGCGCTTGTCGTTGAGCGCCTTGGCGGGGCCGAGCTTCTGCGCCCGGGCGGCGGCCTTCGACGCCTCGGCGGCCGCCTTCTTGGCCTCCTTGTGCACCTTCGGGTTGGTGGCGGCGTTTCGCAGCGGCTTGGCGGCCTTGCTGGCGGCCAGGAGCTTGAACGCGTCGCGCGGATCCTTGCGGAGGATCTCGGCGCGGTACTCGGTGACTTTCAGATTCATGGTGGGACCCCTTTTGTAACGGAAACAGCGAGTCTACCCGCTAGCGGGCACATCCAAGCTCGGCTCGCACCACGGCGTCATCGACCACGGTCGGGTGCTTCGGCGTCGAGAACAGGTTGAAGTACACCAGGTTGTCACCCTGATTCACGCTCTGGAAGCTCGAGTTCTGCTGCAGGTACATCGGCAGGAGCCGCGCCGAGACGCCCGGCAGCTCCCCCATCGCGCTCCACCCCGCGCCCGCAGCGTGCGCAGCGGAGTAGACACCGATCACGAAGAGCCCGCTGCGCGGCACCCGCGCCGCCGGTGCGCTCACGACGTAGGCCGCGGCATGCGGCCCTGCCAGCCACCCGTAGCGGGTGCCCGCGGCGGGGCCGTAGACCTGGGCTGCGATGCCCGCTGACCGCAGCGAGCGCACCACTCCGGCCGGCGTCAGCCCCCGCTTCCACACCCCGCCGACGGGGGTGCACGACGGGCCGGTGCGCGCCGTTACCGGCGTGAGGCTGCCCGCGTGAAGCGCCGCGGCAAACTGCGCGAGCGTGGTCTGGCACACGCCGGCCTGCGGTCTGACGGCCGCGCTCACCTGCGAGCAATCGACCGGCGCGGTCGAAGCCGCCGGCGCGAAGCCGGTGAGCATCACGATCCCGAGCACCAGGGCGATCCCGAGCCCCCAGGCGGCGGGCGCCGCGGAACGAACACCCGCCCTGCGGCGCCGCCGAAGCGCCCAGGCGACCAGCACCACTGCCGCAAGGCCCGCGACCGCTCCTGCCGCGGTCAGCGCCGGTGACCGGCTGACGATCCACGTGACCGCGCCGGCGGTGGGCGGCACGACGAGGGCTGCGGCGGGCACGATCCGCCCGAGGCGGGCGTAGGCCAGCAGCCCGAGGCCCCAGCCCAGGAGCATCGCGGCGAAGATGGCGGCGTAGGTGGCGCGGTAGCCCGGGTAGTCGTCGCTCGCATAGAGCGCCCCGCCCGCGTTCAGGCCGATGGTGTAGCCGCCGTAGCGCACCAGCTGCACGGCCTCGCCGGGGTAGAGCATCGCCCACTGGCGGTGCACGGCGAGCTGCACGGTGCGCCGGGCGCCGCCGGCCGTGAGCATCACCGCCGGCACCGCGGGCCCGTTGGGATGCCGCGCCCAGAACGTGCGCACCACCTTCGCGGGCTGCTGCGCCCAGCACCCCGAGCTCACCCTCGCAGCGCAGCGCGGCGCCGAGCGAAACGCCGCCACCTGCCGGTGCGCGTTCCAGCCGTGCACGGCCAGCCCGGCCCCGCCCGCGACGCAGAGGGCGCCGAGCACGATCACCACCAGCCGCATCCGCGCGTCATGCATCTCCACACACTACGCTCGGATCAACGGAAGCGGATGTCCGTTTTCGGCAGGCCCGTTCGTCGTACAGGTGCAAGGCCACCCAAACGAGGAGGGAACCCCGTGAAGTACATCCTTTTGATCAACACCGGCAGCTCGATGGACAGCTGGGAGAAGCTCAGCGAGGAGCAGCAGCAGGCCATCTCCGCCGAGTACTACGCCATCAGCGAGCACCCGAGCGTGGTGGGCGGCGCGCAGCTGCAGCCCGCCGACACCGCCACCACGGTGCGCGTACAGGACGGCCAGACGCTCACCACCGACGGCCCGTTCGTCGCAGCCAAGGAGGCGCTCGGCGGCTACTACCTGCTGGAGGCCGACAACCTCGACACCGCCATCGAGCTCGCCGGCCGCGTGCCTGCAGCGCGCCTGGGCGGAGCGGTCGAGGTGCGCCCCCTGGTGGAGATGTAGCCACTTGCTGGAGGAGGTCTTCCGCGAGCAGTGGGGCCGCGTGCTCGCCTCGCTCATCGGCTTCCTCGGCGATTTCGACCTCGCCGAGGAAGCCGCGCAGGAGGCGTTCGCCGCTGCTGCCGCGCGCTGGCCGAAGGACGGCGTCCCCGAAAACCCCGGTGCCTGGCTCACGGCCACTGCCCGAAACCGCGCGATCGACCGGCTCCGCCGCGACCGCACCCTGGCTCGGAAGCTGCGCCTCCTGGAGGTCGCCGAGGCCTACGAGGATCCCATGCCCACCCCACAAACCTTCCCCGACGAGCGACTCGAGCTGATCTTCACGTGCTGCCATCCGGCGCTCTCGCTGGACGCGCAGGTGGCGCTCACGCTGCGCACGCTCGGCGGGCTCTCGACCGACCAGATCGCCCGGGCCTTCCTGGTCTCCGACGACACCATGACGCGGCGCCTCAGCCGGGCCAAGCGAAAGATCCGCGATGCCGGGATCCCGTTTCGGGTACCTCCGCAGCACCTGCTGCCCGACCGCCTCGCTGCGGTGCTCGCGGTGGTCTACCTGATCTTCAACGAGGGCTACGGCGGGCGCGCCGACCTGGCCGCCGAGGCGATCCAGCTGGGCCGCGCGCTCACCGGCCTCATGCCCGACGAGCCCGAGGTGCATGGCCTGCTCGCGCTCATGCTCCTGAACGACGCGCGCCGCGAGGCCCGGTTCGCCGGCGGCGAGCTGGTGCTGCTCGAGGATCAGGACCGGGCGCTCTGGGACTCCGCCGCGATCGCCGCGGGCCGCCGGGCGCTCGACCGCGGCATCGCGCTTCGGGGCCGCGGCCCCTACGTGCTGCAGGCGGCGATCACCTCGCTTCACTGCGACTCCCCGTGCGACTGGGCCGAGATCGCGCTGCTCTACGGCGAGCTCGCAAAGCTCACCGGGTCGCCGGTGGTCGAGCTCAACCGGGCGATCGCGGTGAGCGAGGCGTGCGGCCCCGAAGCCGGGCTCGAGCTGGTCGAGCAGCTCGACCTGGACGACTACCAGTACCTGCACTCCACGCGAGCAGCGCTGCTGCGCCGGCTTGGACGCGCCGATGAGGCCCGCCGCGCCTACCAGCGCGCGCTGGAGCTGGCCCAGACCGATCCGGAGCGGCGGTTCCTGGCCCGCCGCATCACAGAGCTCGGGCAAAGCACAGGCTGAGCCCGCGATCCGCGTACGGCGGGTAGCACGGGATCGGCAGGTAGCCGGCCGAGCGGTAGAGCGCGATCGCCTCGATCTGGAGGTCGCCGGTCTCGAGCACCATCGAGCGGTAGCCGGCAGCGGCCGCCGATGCCTCGAGCTCGTGCAGGAGCAGCCGCGAGATGCCCTGGCCGCGCCGCTTCGGCACCACGTACATGCGCTTGAGCTCGGCGGTCTCGTCGTCGTAGCGGATGAACCCGCCGCAGCCGACGGGCTCGCCGTCGTCGAGCACCAGCACGAAGCGGCCCTCGGGCTCTGCGAAGAGGGCGGCGTCGTAGGGAAGCGTCGTGCCGCCGCCGTAGCTCTGCGTGAAGCCGTCGATGAGCTGCTCCAGGAGCCGGGCGGCAGGCTGACCGTCCATCGGCGCGGTTTGAATCGCGATCGCCATGCTCGTAGTCTGCAAGCTCATGGTCACGGCTGTCGCGCCCACCCGCCACCTGATGCGGGCAAAGGATCTGATGGATGCGCGCTACCGCGATCGGCTCGACGTGACCAGGCTTGCGCGAGCCGCCCACCTCTCTCCCGCGCACTTCAGCCGCGAGTTTCGAAAGACGTTCGGCGAGACGCCGCACCAGTACCTCCTCACCCGGCGGCTGGAGCGCGCTGCCGAGCTCCTGCGAAACACCGACCGCAGCGTCGCGACCATCTGCATGGACGTCGGCCTGCGCAGCGTCGGGTCGTTCACCACCAGCTTCGGGCGCGCCTACGGCATGACGCCCACCGTCTACCGCGCGTCGTATCCACCGCCTGTCACCCACGCCCGCGTGCCCACCTGCGTGCTGATGGCGTGGTCGCGGCCAAGGGGCGCAGTTTTGGAGAAGACAGGCCGGTAGACCGCCACTACGGTTGGCTCCGACAGTCCGAACCAACCACAGGAGCTACACGATGCTGAAGAGCCTCACCAACGTCAACGTCTGGGTCACCAACCAGGACGAGGCGGCCGACTTCTATACCGGCAAGCTCGGCATGGAGATCAAGGAGGACGTGACCTTGCCCGAGATGGGCAACTTCCGCTGGCTGACGGTGGGCCTGCCGGGCGATTCGACGGCCCTCGCGCTGCTCGAGATCCCGGGCCCGCCGGTGTTCGACGCCGACACGCGTGACAGGGCCATCGATGTGGTTGCCCGCGGGGCCGCAGGCGGCCTGTTCTTCTCGGTGGACGACATCCAGGCCACCTTCGCCGATCTCTCGAGCCGGGGCGTGGAGTTCACGCAGGAGCCGACCCAGCAGCCGTACGGCATCGACGCGGGGCTGCGCGACCCGTTCGGCAATCAGATCCGCATCGCCGAGATGGGCGCGACCGCCTAGGAGAGCACGGCGAAGGCGTCGAGCTCGGCCAGCGTGTGGCCGGAGCTTCGCACCACGTGCAGCGTGAGCGTGTGGGCGCCGGCCTTCGAGAAGGAGTAGATCGCGACCGTTCTGCGGGCGGTGAGGAAGCTCGCAGACGGCGCGATCACACCCATCTTCTTGCCGTCGAGGACGGCCGAGAACGACGCCTGGTGCGGGCCGCGGGGCGCGATCACCGCGACGCTGCGACCCGTGAACTTGAAGGTCACCGCCGCCGTGCCGCTGGAGGACGCGTGGATCGTCTTATCGACCGCGGTCGAGTCGGCGTGATGCGTCCAGTTGGCCGACCACGTCGGCTGGGTGCCCGCGTCATCCTTCAGCTTGAGGGTGCCGGCGGGTCCGTTCGTCCACGGGCTCAGCTGCCCCTTCGTGTCGGTGGCCTGCGCCCGGAACTGGTAGCTGCGGCCGAAGGGCAGGGTCGTCGCACCCGAGGCGAGCGCTGTCCAGGCGCCGGTCTCGACCTTGCGGCCGAGGTGCGTCGCGGCAAGCGGATACGTCCCGGCGGCAGCGACCGCCTTCACCGACACCGGGATGGCGCCGTTGTTGACCTGACCGCTCGCGATGGCCGCGGTGGGCGGGGTGAGGATCTCGGGCTTGAGGGCGGGCGGCGTGGTGAACGTGATGCCGTTTCCGCCCGAAGCGCCGTACCCACTGCCGCCAACGAAGAACTCCCCGCTGGCCGAGACGGTGTAGGTCGTGCCAGGAGCGAGGCCCGTGATGGTCTTCGTGAGCACCCGCTGCGCCGGGGACTCCGCGTTGAGGAAGGCCGTGGCCGACTCACCTGAGCCGCTGCCCCAGGAAAACGTGATGTCGCCGTTGACCCCATTTGGCAGGTCGCTCGCGGGAGTCGCAAACCACGGGGCTACCGTGGCCGACAGGGTGGCCGATGTCGGCGTCAGATCGGAGGGCGCATCCACCGCAAAGAAGCTGTACGCCTCCGACGCGGGCGGCGAGTCCGGGTAGTCCAGCGACCAGAATCCCGCGCCCTGGGTCTGGACGTCGATGCGGTTCGCGGCGGCGGGATCGGCTGCGATCGCGGCCGGCTTCGCCGCACTTGAGCTCAGCGGGAGGCCGGCGGTCGTCCAGGTCGCTCCGTCGTTCGCGGTGCGCGAGATGCCGGCGCTCGTCGCCACGTAGAGGTCTCCGCCGGCCGCGGCGATATCGATGGGCGTCCCGGGCACGCCGGGCACCGCGCCCCAGGTCGCACCCGAGTCGGTGCTGACGTCAACGTGGGTGCCGCCGTCCGCCCAGATCCGCGCCGGATCGGTGGGATCGAACACCACCTTGAAGCCCGATCCCGGCAGCTGCGCCCACGTGTCGCCGCCGTCAGCGGTGATGAACATGCCTGTCTCGTTGGGCAGCGTGGGAGTGCCGGTGATGATCAGCCGCTGGGCGTTCGCAGGATCCGCGGTGATGACGGGATTCACGAGGGCGGGCACCGTCACGCTGCCCCACGTCTGGCCGCCGTCGTCAGACCGGTACACGCGGTCACCGCTGGTGGCCATCGCATAGACGGTGCTGGGCGCCGTGGCGGCGACCGCGACACCGGTGATGTCGGGCGTCGTCGCCGGGCTTTCGGGATCGACAGGGCTCACCGACGTCCACGTCTGGCCGCCGTCGCGGGTGCGCATCACGCCCGCGCCCTGGCACGCCTGGTAGGCGACTTCCGCGTCGGCGGGATCGGCCGCGCCCTGGGTCGCGATGCAGGCGGATGCCGGCGCCGACCAGGTCACGCCCGAATCGGTCGAGCGCGCAGCTTTGGCGCCTCCGAAGGCGTAGAGGGCGCCGGGATCCGACGCCACCGGGGCGAGCGAGGCGACATCCTGATCGAGGACTCCGCGTGGCTGCCAGTCGTTCTGGGGCCCGGAGCTCGCCGAAGCCGCGGTCACGCCGAAGGCAAGCAGGCAGGCGAGCACGAGCAGGGGGATGCGCAGGTGGCGGGAGTCCACAGCCACGTTATGGCTGATACGAGTGGTTGCCGAATCCCCCTCCCGGGGGAGCGGGCGTGCTGGTAGCCTGGCTGCCACATGCTCGATCCCGAGAAGCGCTGGGCGCACATGGCCGACGGCAAGCCCGACTACGCAGGGCTGCTGACCTTCTGCGGGATCCCCTACACCGAGGACGCCGCCGAGCTCGCCGGCTTCGATGTCGCGATCATCGGCGCACCGATGGATGAGCTGGTCTCCGACCGCCCCGGCACTCGCTTCGGGCCCCGCGCGATCCGCTCTGCGAGCGCGCCTTCGGGCGTGCACCTCGAGGCCGGCATCGATCCCTTCGAGGTGCTGAAGGTCGTGGACTACGGCGACGCAGCGGTCGTGCCGGCCGATCCCCTCGCCTCGCACGCTGCGATCCACGCGATCACGGCCGAGGTCGCAAAGGCCGGCGTGATGCCGTTCCTGCTCGGTGGCGACCACTCCATCACGCTGCCCGAGGTCACCGCGCTGGCCGAGCAGTACGGCCCGGTCGGGCTCATCCACTTCGATACGCACACCGACACCGCGACGACGCTCTGGGATCAGACCATCTCGCACGGGACGCCGATGTACCGGCTGGTCGAGGACGGCTACGTCGATCCCGCGCGAAACGTGCAGATCGGGCTGCGCGGCTACTGGCCCGGGCCCGCGGAGTTCGAGTGGCAGCGCGAGCGCGGCATCACCAGCTTCTTCGCCCACGACGTGCGCGAGCAGGGCATCCGCGCGATCGTCGAGCAGACGCTCGCGATCGTGAGCGCCGGCCCGGTGATGCTCACCGTGGATGTCGATGTACTCGATCCCGCCTTTGCGCCCGGCACCGGCACGCCCGAGCCGGGCGGCCTCACCTCGATGGAGCTGCTCCTGGCCTGTCGGCTGCTCGCTGCCGGCGTCTCGCTCGTGGGGGCCGACGTGGTCGAGGTGGCGCCCACTGCGGTCGGCTCGGCCGACATCACCGCCCTCGTGGCAGAGCGCGTGGTGCGCGAGATCCTCACGGGCGTAGCGCTACGTCGCGGCGGTGCATAGACGGTGCCGGGCACCTTCTCTGCACTGACCTCATTCGTTTCACCTGCGTGACGTATCGCAACAGAACCGCGCAATCTCGTTTGTTAGGTTATCCCGACCATGACAGACACTCACTTCCACGGCTGGAGCCCCTCCGCGCTCGAGTTCTTCCGCGGTCTCCAAGCCGATAACTCAAAGACGTACTGGACCGAACACAAACCTCTCTACGAAGCCGAAGTGCGCGCGCCGATGCTCGCGCTCATCACCCAGCTCGCGCCGCGCTACGGGCCGCCGAAGATGCTTCGGCCCTACCGCGACACCCGCTTCAGCAAGGACAAGACCGTCTATCGCACCTCCATCGCCGCACGGCTCGGCGCGGGCTACGTCGAGCTCGGCAGGGAGGGCCTCACCGCGGGATCGGGCGAGTTTCACCTGGCCGGCCCGACGCTCACTCGCTATAGAACAGCGGTTGACGCAGGGAAGAGCGGCGAGCAGCTCGCAGACATCATCGAAACCATCAAGGCGAACGACATCCAGATCGCCGGCACCACGCCGCTCGCCGGCGCGCCGCGTGGCTACAAGGCCGACCATCCCCGGATCGAGCTCTTGCGCTACAAGGGCATCATCGCCTACAGGAAGTGGCCCGTCGAGCCGTGGCTGCACACGTCTGCGGCCGCGGACAGGGTTGCCGGGCTGCTTGATGCCGTCGAGCCTCTGCAGGCTTGGCTGCGCGAGCACGTGGGGGTAAGCTCCCGGCAATGACCACGACCCGCATCTTCCGTGGCCGGCTCACGCGCACAACGCGCGTGGCGCTCGCCGGCGCATAGCCAGCACGTTCTGCGCACAGAGGTTGCTGCGGAGATCGTCCGCGACGCGTGCCTGAAACCGGATGACCTGGTGGTCGATCTGGGCGCGGGCACCGGCCGGCTCACCTCGCCGCTCGCCCGCGCCGCGCGGCGGGTGATCGCCGTGGAGCTCGATCCCCGGCTGGCGAGGCGTCTGCACGGCCGCTGGCCGAACGTCGAGGTGATCGCCGGCGACGCCGCCAAGACGGCGCTGCCCGACATGCCGTTTCGCGTGGTCGCAAACATCCCGTTCAGCCGGACGAACGACCTCCTGCACCACCTGCTGGACGATCCATGCACCCCGCTCGAGCGAGCCGACCTCGTCGTCCAGTGGGGTGTCGCGAAGAAGCGCGGCACCCCCTGGCCGAGCACGCTCTGGAGCGTGGTCTGGGGAGCGTTCTACGAGGCCGAGATCGCCCGGCACCTCCCGCCCAGCGCGTTTCATCCCCCGCCCGCAGTCGATTCGGGCGTGCTGGTGTTCCGGCGCCGCGCCCACCCGCTGGTGCCTGCCGCTGAGCTCGGCGCCTACCGGCGGTTCGTCGCGCACGGCTTCCGGCACGGCATCCGCTCGCGGGTGCCGGCCCGCGAGCTCGACCCCCACCAGTGGGCCGGGATCTGGCGGTCTGCTTGACATGTGACTATATGGTCACCTATTATCAGCCAATGACCGACGACGATCTGGTGTTCAAGGCACTCGCAGACCCGACGCGCCGCTTCCTGCTCGACCTGCTCCACCAGCGTGACGGCCGTACGCTGACCGAGCTCGAGTCGGAGCTCGCGATGACGCGCTTCGGGGTGATGAAGCACCTGCGGGTGCTGGAGGGCGCGGGCCTCGTCGTCGCCCGCAAGTCGGGCCGGGAGAAGCTGCACTACCTCAACCCGGTACCGATCAGGCAGATCCAGCACCGCTGGATCGACAAGTACGCGGAGCGCCACGTCGACGCGCTCCTCGACCTCAAACACACACTGGAGGAGAGCGGATGAGTACCGACACGAAGACCAGCACGCGGGTGTTCCGGCTGTGGATCAAGGCGCCGCAGGAGCGCGTGTGGGAGGCCATCACGTCCAGCGAGTGGTCGGACAAGTACGGCTACAAGGCGCCGTTCGAGTACGACCTGCGGCCCGGCGGCGCGTATCGCGCGTTTCCGAACGCCGCGATGAAGGAGTTCGGGTCGCCCGACGTCATCATCGACGGCGAGGTGATCGAGTGCGATCCGCCGAACAAGCTGGTGCACACCTGGCACGCCATGTTCGAGGAGCACGTCGCGTCAGAGCCGCCGAGCACCCTCACGTGGGAGCTCTCGTCGGTGGCGGACGGCGTCACCATGCTCACGCTGGTGCACGACGCAACCGGCGCGCCCTACACGCTCGAGATGGTGTCCGGCGACCACCCGGATGCCGGTGGCGGCTGGACCATGATCCTCAGCGACCTGAAGACGCTCTTGGAGACGGGCTCGACCCTCACGCCGTAGGCCGCAGAGCGGCCGGCGGGGGCGTGCGTCAGGCCCCCGCCAGCCGCTCGATGCCCTCCACCGCGCTCTCCGGCCCCGGGAGCGCCGCGATCTCGTCGCGCACCTTGCCCGCCGCCCGCGCGTACGCGGGATTCACCATGACCATCGCCGCAGTGTCGTGCACGAGCTCGGCCGTCGCGGTGAACGCCTCGATCCTCCTGCCCACGCCCAGAGCCACGCACCTGTCGGCGTTGAACGGCTGGTCGGCGCCCATCGGCATCACCACCAGCGGCACGCCGTGGGAGAGCGCGCCGATCACGCTCCCCGAGCCGCCGTGACAGACGGCCAGCGAGCTTCGCCGCAGGATCTCGTCCTGCGGCACGAACCGCTCGATGCGCACGTTGGCGGGCTGCTCGCCGAGCTCGGCCGGATCGATCTGCTGGCCCACCGTCGCCACGACGTTCACCGGCAGCTCGCGAAGGCCCGTCAGCACCCGCGTGAAGAGGTCGCCGCTCTCCACGTTGAACACTGTGCCGAGCGTGAAGTAGACGGTGGGCGTCTCCCCCGCCTCCGCCCGGTCCGCCACGCGCCGGCCGATCGAGAGCGCGGTATCCGGCAGCGGGAACGCCGGATCGCGAAAGCTCGGCGGAAACGGCGAGATCACCAGGTTTCGCGTGAGCATCTCGAGCTGCGGATCGGGTGCGAGGCCGTGCTCGGCCCGCACCTCCTGAAGCGCGTCGCGCACCGCCTCGGGCCGCGGGAACGCCCCCGACGCGCTCACCAGCACAGTCGCGTCCGGCACCCCGAGCCGCTCGGCGGCGATCGCCGAGCCGAAGTCGAACTCCTCCCGCACGATCACGTCGGGCCGCCACTCCTCGCAGAGCTCGATCACCCTCGGCGCCCGGTGCGGGCGATGCTCGCGGCAAACCCCCGCACCATCTCCTGCATCTCGCGCTCGGTGTCGAGCGGCCGAAGCGCGATGCGCTCGGACGGCAGCTCCGCAGATCCGCTCTCGGGCGCGAAAGCGGTGAACCCGCGCGCTTCGATCTCGGGCACGAGTGACGGCCGTCCCGCGATTGCCACCTCGTGGCCGGCGTGCTTCGCGGCCTGCGCAATGGGCACGAGCGGGCCGAGATGGCCGCTTCCGCCGGTGAACGTGAAAAGGAGTCGCATCGCGGGCACTATGCCAGCCCATCTAAACTCAGCGAGTTCACAACGCGAAAGAGGTTCCGATGGACGAAGCGCATGCGACCGAACTGCTGGCCAATCTGCGAGAGCGGATCGAGGGCGAGCTGAACGACCTCCAGTCTCCCGACTCCGACGAGCCCGACCTCCACGTTACCGAGATCGATCACGGCCGGATCGAGGATCTCAAGCGCGAGCTGGAGGCGGTCGACCGCGCCGAGGAGCGCCTCGCCAGCGGCAAGTTCGGGCTGTCCGTCGAGAGCGGCGACCCCATCCCCGACGAGCGGCTCGAGGCGATCCCCACCGCCGAGCGCACCGTCGAGGAGGAGGAGCGCTTCAAGCGCGCCGGCGGCTGAGCCTCGTGCCGGCCTCCGCTCGTCAGTAGCGGTAGATCCCCGCCACCCCATCGGTCCCGGCCAGCGACGCGTCGTCTGACTCGAGCAGCTCCCACACCGCTCCGCCGTTCTTGAGCACCTCGGCGACCAGCGCATCCGCGTGCTGGTCGGCCTCGAGCCATGCGCCGTCGAGCGGGCACGTGCCCGATCCCGGGTAGAGCCGCTTGCACGTCGGGCACGAGAACACGACGGGCTCGGCGCCCTGCGCCAGCAGGAGCCACTCGATACGCCCGTCAGACGCCGCCGAGAGGGTCTCGTCCAGGTGCTGCGGGTGGTCGGCGTGCCCGGACTGTGACTGCCATCGCTCGAGGAGCGCTGCCTGGTGGCGCCGGTCGCGCTCTGCGAGCGACCGCTCGGCCTCGTCGATGATGTTCTCGCTGGTCCAGTTCGCCTCGTTCTTCTCGAGGTCGATCACCGCTGCCGAGAGCTCGGGGCCGAAGTGCTTCTGCAGGAGGCCGGTCGTGTTCGGGTCGGCGGCGATCACCACCGGCGGGCGGCCCAGTCGCTCGAACACCTTCTCGAGGTGGGTGGCGAGCGCCTTCTGATGGGCCTCGTCGGCCTGGTCGGGATCGCGGTCGGGCTGCACCCGCTGGCTATCGTCGAACACCTCGCTGAGCGCTCCGCGGTGGTAGCGGTAGAGGTTTCCCGCCTCGCGGGATGCCACCAGCACGAGCGTGTCGTCGCCAAGGCTCGAGCGCGCCGCGGCGGCCGTCAGCGAGAGCCGCGGGCCCACTACGGCGTGATCGGGGCTCCCGGCGCGGAAGCTCAGCTCCTGCAGGCCGTCGGTGCCCCACGCAAACACCGCCACGGCGCGCTTTCGTCCCGCCGGCAGGCTCGTCTCGAGGTCGGCGGCCAGCAGCCGGCCGGAGATCCGCTCGAGCGTCCGCTCGAAGCGCAGCTTCGCCTCGTGCGAGTCGTCGCCGGGATGGAACCTGCGAAGCTCGTCCACCAGCGCGTTGCCGCGCTCGGCAAGCTCGCCCTGCGTCCCCGTGTCGGCGGGATTCAGGTCGATGTACGCGCTCATCGCCACACCGTGCTCGTCGGTGACGGCGGCCAGATCGTTCAGAGTGTCAGTCATGGCTCTCCCTTTTCCGCAAATCCGCTTCGGTGAAACCCGTTTCACCGTACCGGATGCACGCGCAGCCACAGGCGATGGGTGCGCCGAAGCGCGCGCATCAGCCAGAGCGAGGCAAAGAGGAAGAGCGGGATCACCACGCACGCCGGGCCGCGGCCGGTGAGCGTCGCGACGATGCCGACCCCCATGGAGATCGCCATCACCACGCCCATGCCGATCGCCTCGAGCCTGTCTCGCCGGGTCATCACCGCGCGGCCCAGCGGATCGCCGAAGAGGAACAGGTGCGAGAGCGTGTGCCGGCGAAGACCGCGCCGAGGAACAGCACTGCGAGGGTGATCAGCACGGCGTGGAGCACCGGGGGAAACGGCAGGAACGCCAGGGCGAAGAACGCGATCACCGGCGGCCGGGTGACCATGAACCGCACGCTGTGGGTCTGCCGGGAGTACCAGAGCTGGAACGCCAGGAGCCGGCGCGAGAGCAGGTGGTGTGAGTTCAGCAGGTCACGGACGCCCACGCGGGCGTTGGCGGAGTTGGGGTTGAGCCGAAGCGCCTCGCGAAACGCATCGCGCGCCCCCTCGTAGTTGCCGCGGTGGGCCAGGGTCTGGCCGAGCAGCTCGTGGGCGCTCGCGTTCCCGGGATCCCAGTGAAGCGCGGCGAGGGCAGTCTCGTGGGCCTCCTCGATGCTGCCGAGGTTCGCGAGCGCGCGCCCGCGCAGCGTGCCTGCGGTGGTGCTCCCGGGATCCAGCGCGAGCGCGCGGTCGCAGGCGCTGACGGCGCGCTCATAGTGCTTGTCGTTGAACTCGATCACGGCCATGAGCGTCCACGTCCGCGCCGACCCGGCTGCGAGCGCGAGCGCGCGCTCGGTGGCCTCGCGGGCCTCGCGCTTTCGGCCGCAGTTCACGCACACCTCGCCCATCGCGTAGTAACCGACCGCCGATTCGGGAGCCACGGCCACGGCGCCGCGGGCCTCCTCGAGCGCCTCGTCGCGGCGGCCGAGCTGCGCGAGCGTGCGCGCCAGGAGCGCCCGGCCCGCGACGCTCTGGGGGTTGGCCGCCACCGAGCGGCGAAGCTCGGTCTCGGCGTCGCCGAAGCGGCCCTGGTTGAAGAGCACCGCGCCGCGCTGGTAGTGCTCGGTCATCGCCCCGAGAGGTAGGCGGCAAGGTCGTCGTAGAGCCCGCCCTCGTTCGCATACTTGACGTAGTTTCGGGCGCTGACAAACCACTCGTCGGTGGACGGCCGCACGTGCTTGATGGCCGCCGTCAGGTCGTCCTGGGTGATGGGCTCCTGCGTGCCGCTTCGCATCGCCTGGCGCAGGCAGGCCTCGGTGGCGCGATCGACGACGCCGCGTAGATCGGCGCCCGAGAACCCCTCCGACCGCTCGGCGAGCTTCTCGAAGCTCAGGCCGGCCACCGGCCGGTCCTCGAGCAGCAGCTCGAGGATGGCCGCGCGCGCGATGGTGTCGGGCGGCGGGACGAAGATCACCTGGTCGAACCGTCCCGGGCGGCGAAACGCCGAGTCGAGGTTCCAGGGAGCGTTGGTGGCCCCGAGGATCACGACGCCCTCGTTGGACGCATTGGCGCCGTCGAACTCGGCCAGGAACTGGTTGATGACGAGCTTGCCGCCGCTCATCCGCATGTCGGCGCGCTTCACGCCGAGCGCGTCCACCTCGTCGAAGAACAGCACGGAGGGCCGGTTGAGCCGGGCGTGCTGGAAGATCTCGTGGAGGTTTCGCTCGCTGGATCCCACCCACATGTCGAGGACGTCGTTCAGCCCCACCGAGAGGTACGTGCCGTGCAGCTCGCCGGCGGTCGCGCGGGCAAGCAGCGTCTTGCCGCAGCCCGGCGGGCCGTACATGAGCACGCCGCCGCCCACCCCCTTGCCGTAGCTCGCGAAGAGCTCGGGGTTCACGAGCGGGTAGATCGCCTTCATGCGGATCTCCTCCTTGAGGAGCTCCATGCCGCCGACGTCGGCGAACGTTATCCCGGGCTGGGCCGTAGTGGGCTCGATGCTCTCCTCGGTCTCCCCGTCGCCGATGCCCAGGCGGTTCATGAGGCGCGGGAGCGCGGGGCCGGGATAGCCGCGCTCGTCCAGATCCTCGGCGATCACGCGCGCCTCCGAGAGCCGCCCCTGCGCCAGGAACGCCGTCGCCAGGCCGAGCGCGGTGTCGTCGTCGGCCGGCGCGTAGCGCAGCGCCTCGCGGTACTCCACCTCGGCCTCGACCGGCCGCTCGAGGGCCAGCAGGCTATCTGCGAGGTGCCGTCTCAGCGGGGCGTTCTCGGGCGAGACGAGGAGCGCTCGCCGCAGGGCTCCGATTGCATCGTCAGGGCTGGTCATGGATGCCACCCCTATCGGCGCGCATCCGGCCCGGCTGAAGTCAGCCCGCCTCGGCTCCCGTGACCGGCGGATTGTGGTGCACGTCCCAGCTGTGGGCCAGCACCGCACACGAGATCACGACGCCCGCGTAGGCGAAGAGCCACGTCACCAGGCCGAAGGCGATGCCGATGATGCCGTAGCGCTCGACATTCTCGGTGAAGATGTGCGGCAGGTAGATCGCAGAGCCGATCGTGTAGAGCGAGATGCCGGCCGCCGTGACGATCCCCGTCGGCAGTAGGCGCCTCCACGGCAGCCGCCGGCCGAGCAGGATCCACGGCGTCCAGATCCAGAACGCCGAGCCGAGGATCAGCGCGGCGAGCGCGTAGAGGTAGGGCACGTGGTGGTCGTGATCGAAGCGCTGCACCGGCGAGAGCGCCGCCACGTACACCACGAAGCCCAGGATCCAGGTCGCGCGCCGCACCATCGCCTCGAACTTCTGCGGCGGCAGATCCCAGATCTTCAGGTACACGCGCTGCAGCCCGCTCGTGAAGCTGAACACCGAGTAGAAGAGGATCACGAGGCCCACGATGCTCACCGCACCCCGCACCGCACCGCGGTTGGCGAAGAGCGCGCGGGTGCCCGCGGCGCCCGGCCCGGTGAGGTTGAAGCGGCTGATGAGGTTCTCGGGGAAGCCGTCGGAGCCCGGCACGGTGGCGCTCAGGATGATGCTGAGCGGGATGACGGCCACGAAGAGCTTGGAGGCGAGGGCGAGCGACCGGTCGATCACCTCCACGCGCAGCAGCTCCTCCACGATCTCGTTCACGAGGGAGCGCTCGTACCAGGCCTGGAGTTTGGCGATGTCCATGGCCGCGATCCTATAGGCCATCCCTATGATGGCCCTCGTGTACACGCCCCCACTCCCCCGCGCCGCCTCGCTCGTGCTGCTCGCGGTGCTGGTCTGCGCCGGATGCGGGTCGGGCTCGTCGGCCGACACCAACGAGACCGTGTCCGGTGCCGTCGCGACCGCCGGCGTGGTGCATCCCGGCGGCGGGGCCTACTCCTACACGGTGCCGGACGGCTGGCGGAGCCTCGCCCGGATCCGGGTGGGAAATGCCGCCGACGGCGCGCGGGGACGCTCGGCAATCGTGCGCGGATCGGGCCTGATCTACGTCTTTGCGACCGCCCGCGGGACAAAGACGCCCCGGGCCTTCGGCGATCAGTACCAGAAGGGGCTGCAGCAGCTGGGGATGTCGTCCACCGCCCTCGCGGCGGCAAACGTCAACGGACACCCGCAGCTGATCTACGACGTGAGCGACGTGCCGATCGCGGGCGGCGGCAGCGGCGATGCCCGAAAGGTGCTGGTCTTCAGCCCCGATGCGATCGTGGTGGTCTCGTGCCAGTGGGACAGAGACGCCGACCAGACCCCCACCCTCCAGGCGTGCGACTCGGTGCGAAACTCGCTCGCGGTGCCCGCCGCCTGACACTCCAGACCCGACTTCCCTAACCCTCACCTCGAGCCTGAGACTGTTTCACGGTGCCAGGCACCCGACGGGCATCTGTGCGAGGCTTTCGGCGGTGAGCGACGCGCCCGACAGCACCTACATCGCACGGCTCTGGGAGCACCCCGACCTGTGCGTCGGCATCTTCGGGCTGCAGCTGCAGAGCGACGCGGGGCGCCGGCTCTACGACCAGTCCGGCATCCAGGCCGAGCTGGAGGAGGCGCTGGACAACGCCTCCGGCCACGGCATGCTGCACATGCGCAGGCTCCAGAGCGACGAGGGTCCCCTCGTGATGGTGTACTGGAGCTCCTACGCCGCGCTCGACCGGTGGGCCCGAAGCCAGCCGCACTCGCGCTGGTGGAAGTGGCTCTTCGACAACGAGGGAAACGGCGTGGGCTTCTACCACGAGATCTACCAGGCGAAGGCCGCCGAGGCGCTCTATGCGCGCGGCACCGCGCCCGTCGGCCCGGCGCTCTTCACGAGCGTCGAGGCCCAGCCGTCGGGCAAGGGCCGAAGCCGCGCGCGCCAGCAGCGGTTCATCGAAGAACAGCCCGGCTGAGCCAGCCGGCGAGCTGCTCGCGGTACTCGGCGATCACCTCGCCGCCGCCTTCGCCATCGGTGGTCGGGCCGTGGCCGCCCCCTGCGATCCGCACCACCTCGAGCTCCCCCACGCTCACCTCGAGCACCGCCACGCTCTGGTCGATGGGCACCCAGCGGTCGTCCTCGCCGTACACCGCGAGCACCGGGCAGCGCAGCTGCTGCAGCACGGGCGCCGGGTCGAAGTCCATCTCCCACTCCGGCGCCTGGGCCGGCACCTCGCGCGGGATCCACGAGAGATCAAACCACGGCTCATCCGCATACCGGTCGATCACCGCCTGCATCGCCTCCCCGTCCAGCTCGTGGCGGAGGTAGGCCTCCGCAGCATCGCGCAGCCGCTCGAGGGCGGCGGCCTCGGCATCGCCGTAGCCCGCCTCGCGCAGCTGTCGCTGGGTGGTGTAGCGCATCTGCTGCGCCGGGCTCACGCCGCTTCCCCCCACCAGCACCACGCCGGCGACATCCTGGCTCTGGGCCGCCGCGATCATCGCCGCCCACGCCCCCTGGCTGAATCCCCAGAGCACCACCGGCAGCTGCGGCTCGCCGGTCGCCGCGCGCAGGTGGGCCACAGCCGCGAGGGCGTCGTCAGCCTGGATCTGGAGCGGCACGTCCTCGGCCTCGCGCCGGTCGAACCGCAGCACCGCAACGCCCAGCGGCGGGAGGTGCTCCGCGAGATCGGCGAAGAGCAGAGAATCCCTCGAAGGGTCGTTTGCGGGATGCAGGGGTACCAGCCCTGCACGCAGGTCCGAGGGAACGCTCAGCTCGTAGTCCGGCATGAGCCCACACTAAACGAAGGAGCACCGATGACAGATTCAAAGGCACACGCACACTGGCAAGGCAGCCTCACCGCCGGCGACGGCACCGTGGGAGTCGAGAGCGGGTCGTTCGGCGACCTGCCGGTCTCGTGGGCGGCGCGCACCAACCGCGCGGCCGGCAAGACCAGCCCCGAGGAGCTCATCGCCGCCGCCCACTCGGCCTGCTATGCGATGGCGCTCTCAAACGTGCTCGCCGAGGCCGGCAACACCGCGGACTCGCTCGACGTGAACGCCGTCTGCACCTTCGAGGTCGGCGCTGCCGGCGCGGCGATCACCCGGATCGCCCTGACGGTGGAGGGCGCCGTGCCGGGCATCGATCAGGCGGCGTTCGAGAAGCTGGCGGCCGAGGGCGAGGCCGGCTGCCCCGTCTCGAACGCGCTTCGCGGCAACGTCGAGATCGCGGTGACGGCGACGCTCAAGTCGTAGCGGGAAGCTCCGCGACGTCGAGTGGGGCTCGCGCCGAGCTGATGGCGAGCCCCACCGTCACCGCTGTTGCCAGCGTGATCAGCTCGAGCAGCGTCGCCGAGTGCCCCACCACGCACAGCACGAGCAGCGCCGCGAGCGCGATCAGCCGGTCGCGTGGCACGTAGCCGATCAGCGCGAACTTGAAGAGCGCGTTGCCCGCCACGTAGAGCGCGGGGCCACCCAGGATCACCGCCGCGGTGTCGGTGGTCGAGGTCATCCGCGGATCGGCGATCGCGAGGTCGATGGCCACGGCGGTCACGATCACCCCGGCCACCATCACCGCGTGCCCGTAGGCATAGCCCGATCGCCCCACCCTGGCGGGATCCATCGCGCTTGCGATGCGCCGCGCCGCCGCCTCTGCCGCGCGCGCGAAGTACGTCATCCAGAGCGACACGATCAGCAGGAAGCCCACCACGAACGCGCTCACGATGGCCGCATCGAGGCCCTCGCGCTCGCTGAACGTCGCCCCCGCCGCCAGGATCGACTCGCCGAGGGCGATCAGCAGCACCAGCTGGCAGCGCTCGGCCAGGTGCGCGCCCGAGAGCGTCCAGTCGGTGAGCGGCGTGCTGCCGTACCCCGGTAGCCAGAACCCGTGCAGCGGCGCGCCCAGGTCGATCGCGAGCGCCACGATCCACACGGCGATCCGCCAGTCGCCGTGCACGAACGCCGCCGCCCACCCAGAACACGCCCGCAGCGGCCGAGTAGGCCAGAAGCTGCGCGTAGTTTCGGCCCATCACCTGCCCCCGGAACGCCGCGACCATGAAGGCGCTTCGCAGCAGCTGGATCGCCACGTAGGCAAGCGCGAAGGCGAGCGCCCGCGACCCGAACGCCTCGGGGATCGCCGCCGACATCACCAGGCTCAGGAGCATCAGCACCACCATCAGCGCCCGCACCTGCGGCGTGGTCGGGATCGATCCAGTTGGTGGCCCACGCGGTGTAGTTCCAGGCCCACCAGACCGCCATGAAGAGCACCGCCGTCTCGAGCGCCCCGCGCGCGCTGAGATGGTGCAGCAGCGTGTGGGAGAGCTGCGTGATCGCAAAGACGTAGACGAGGTCGAAGAAGAGCTCCATGTTGGTGACCGCGGGAGACTCCCCATCGACCCGGGGGCGGAGCACGCTGCTCGGCAAGATCATCGGGTCAGGCTACCTGCATAATGCGCCAATGGCCGAGTCAGCCACCAGCCGCCCGCTCTCGGGTACCACCGCCTGGGCCCGGAACGTCGAGACGCCCCTGCGCGACTTCCTCTCGACCGAGACGGGCAGCGCGGCGGTGCTCCTGGCCGCGACGATCGCCGCCCTCGTCTGGGTCAACATCGACCAGTCGTCCTACAACTCGCTCTGGACGAGCGAGCTCTCGGTGCACGTCGGCGACTACGGCATCTCGATGGATCTGCGCGGCTGGGTGAACGCGGGGCTGATGGCGTTCTTCTTCTTCGTCGTCGGCCTCGAGGCGCGGCGCGAGTTCGACATGGGCGAGCTGCGCGAGCGCCGCCGGGTGGCGCTGCCTGCGCTCGCCGGGCTCGGCGGCATCGTCACGCCCATCGCGATCTACCTGCTGATCAACGCCGGCCACCACTCCGCCCACGGCTGGGGCACGGCGATGTCCACCGACACCGCCTTCGCGCTGGGCATGCTCGCCCTGGTCGGCCCCCGGTTCCCCGGCCGGCTGCAGTCCTTCATGCTGACCGTGGTGATCGTGGACGACATCCTCGCCCTCGTGGTGATCGCCCTGGTGTACGCCGAGCACATCGAGATGATGCAGCTCGTGATCGCGATCGCGATCCTCCTGCTGGTCGGCATCTGCCAGTACGCGGGCCTTCGCACGGGCATCGTCTACGCCGTCCTGGGCACCGCGGCCTGGCTTGCGATGGAGAAGTCGGGCATCGATCCCGTCGTGGCCGGCCTCGTGATGGGCCTGCTCGTGTCGGCCTATCCCGCCGCCCGGGTCGACCTCGAGCGCGCGAGCGACCTCTTCCGCGAGTTCCGCGAGCAGCCCACCGCCCAGCTCGCGCGCACCGCGAGCGCCGGCGTGCAGTCGGCGATCTCACCGAACCAGCGGCTGCAGCAGAGCTTCCACCCCTACACCAGCTACATGATCGTGCCGATCTTCGCCCTGGCAAACGCCGGCATCGTGCTGAGCTGGAGCTTCCTCTCGAGCGCGTTCAGCTCGCCGATCACGCTGGGCATCCTCATCGGCTACGTGGTGGGAAAGCCGGTGGGCATCTTCGGCACTGCCTGGCTCGTGACCACCCTGACCCGCGGCAAGCTGCGCCCGCCGGTTGGTTGGGCGGCGGTGGCCGGCGGCGGCACCATCGCGGGGATCGGGTTCACGGTCTCGATCCTGATCGCCACGCTCGTGTTCACCGGCCCGCAGCTGGAGCAGGCAAAGCTCGGGGTGCTCTCCGCGGCGCTCACGGCGTCGGTCATCACGTGGCTCCTCTTCCGCGCCACGGCGATGCTCCCCGCGAACCTCCGCATCCGCGCGCTCCTGGGCGGATCCGAGGTGCTGGTGGATCTCGCCGCCGAGGTCGATCCGGAGCGCGACCACGTGAGGGGCCCGATCGAGGCGTTGGTCACCATGGTGGAGTACGGCGACTTCGAGTGCCCCTACTGCGGCCAGGCGGAGTCGGCCATCCGCGACCTGCTGCGCGACTTCGGCGACGTCACCTACGTGTGGCGGCACCTGCCCCTGAACGACGTGCACCCCAACGCGCAGCTCGCCGCCGAGGCCTCGGAGGCGGCGTCAGACCAGGGCAAGTTCTGGGAGATGCACGACATCCTGCTCGACCACCAGGGCGAGCTCAAGGTACGTGACCTCCTGAACTACGCCGAGGTGCTCGACCTGGACATGGAGAAGTTCCGGCAGGCGCTGCACAAGCACGAGGGCGTCGCGCGCATCTCCGAGGACGTCGATTCGGCCGACATGAGCGGCGTGGCCGGCACCCCCGCCTTCTTCATCAACGGGATCCGCCACAACGACGCCTACGACCTGCAGACCCTCTCGGCGGCGGTGAAGGCCGCCCGCGCACGGGCGACCATCGCCGCCTGAGAGCTAGCTCTCGCGGTCGAGCACGACGACCGGGATCACGCGATCGGTCGCCTTGGCGTAGTCGTTGTAGCCGGGCCACTCGCCGGCCATGAGATCCCACAGCTTCTGGCGCTCATCGCCCTCGGCGGTGCGGGCCTTCACGGGGTAGACGTCGGATCCGACCTGCACCTCGGCCTCGGGATCGGACTCCAGGTTGAGGTACCAGGCGGGGTGCTCGGGAGCGCCGCCCTTGGAGGCAACGACAACCACCGCGTCGCCGTACGGGGCGTAGATCAGCGGAGCGTCGCGCCTGTCACCGGTCTTGCGGCCGGTGGTGGTGAGGATGAGGGCCTGAGTGCCGTTCCACTTGTGGCCGACCTCACCGTTCGACTCGCGGTATTGGCGCACGTGCTCGGCGCCCATGAGTACTGGTGTGTCTGACATGACCCAAAATGTAGCGTCCGTTCCGAGAGCTAACGTCGGTTGCCCATGGCAACGCAGACCGAGATCTCAGACGCGCTGAAATCGACCGACGTCGATCACGAGATCTCGTGGGCCGAGCACGAGCTGCCCGAGCGCGAGCGCACCAAGCACGTCCACCGCCTGCACCCCTATCTGGGCAAGTACGTGCCGCAGCTGGTGGAGGTGTTCCTGCGCCGGTACTTCGCGCCCGGCGACGTCATCCTCGACCCGTTCGCGGGCAGCGGCACCACGCTGGTGGAGGCAAGCGTCTACGGATGCCCGAGCGTGGGCGTCGATATCTCGGCGTTCAACGCGCTCCTCTGCCGGGTGAAGACCGGGATCTACGACCCGGCCGTGGTCGATCGCGACCTGCGCGACGCGCTGGCGCGGCTTTCCGAGGCGCCGCCGGCGCTGCCCGCGGTGAGCCCCTACCTGGCGGAGTGGTACGCGCCGTCGGCGCTCGCCCAGCTCCTGGCCTACCGCGGGCTGATCGCCGGCTACCCGCAGAGCCGCGAGCTCATGGCGGTGGTGCTCTCGCGCGCCGCCCGCTCGGCCCGGATGACGGCCCACCACGACCTCGAGTTCCCCAAGGCGCCGGTCACCGCGCCCTACGACTGCCACAAGCACAAGCGCACCTGCTACCCCACCCACGACGCGCAGAAGTTCCTGAAGCGCTACACCCTGGACACCATCGCGCGGGTCACCCAGTACGCGGCGCTTCGCAGCGACGTCGCGGCCACGGTGCTGCACGACGACTCCCGCTCGGTCGGCTTCGGCGCCGTGCAGTTCGACGGCATGATCACCTCGCCTCCGTATCCCGGCCGCATCGACTACCACGAGCAGCACCGCTACGCGTTCGAGCTGCTGGGCCTCGAGGATCAGCGCGCCGACGAGATCGGTGCCGCCGCCAAGGGGCGCTCACAGCGCGTGTTCGGCGACTACGTTACGGACATGACCCGAGTGTTCTCCCATGCGCGCGAGCACACCCGCCCCGGCGGCACGTTCGTGATCGTGATCGACGACGCCCAGGATCTCTACGCGGGCATCCTCGCCGACGCCGGGCTCACCCTGGTCGAGCGCCGCCGCCGCCACGTGAACCGGCGCACGGGCCGGCGCGCAGGCGAGTTCTACGAGCAGATCCTCATCGCCCGATGACGCGCCGCGAGGTACCCCGCTCGCGCCAGGGCGCGTGGACGCCTGCCCCCGGCCGGCGCGACCCCGTCACCCTGCTCGAGGAGCAGGCCGCGACGCGCCTACCCCAGCTCGTCCCCATCCGCTACGGCCGGATGCTGGTCTCGCCGTTCTCGTTCTACCGCGGTGCGGCGCGCATCATGGCCGCCGACCTGCACGGCTCGCCCGACTCGGGCATCACCACCCAGATCTGCGGCGACGCCCACCTCTCCAACTTCGGCCTCTTCGGCACGCCCGAGCGGCGGCTGGTGTTCGGCGTGAACGACTTCGACGAGACGCTGCCCGGCCCGTGGGAGTGGGACATCAAGCGGCTCGCCGCGAGCCTCGAGATCGCCGGTGCCGAGAACGGCTGCACGGCGTCCGAGCGCGCCGGCATCGTGCGCCGCACGGTGGCCAACTACCGCAAGGCGGTGCGCGAGTTCGCCCCCCGCACCAACCTCGAGGTCTGGTACGCGGTGCTCCACGTGGACGAGGTGATGAAGCGGCTGCGCGAGCAGCTCGACCCCAAGCGGATGAAGCTGGTCGAAAAGAGCGTCGCAAAGACGCGCACGCGCGACAGCATGCACGCGTTCGAGCGGCTCACCGAGATGGTGGACGGCAAGCCGCGCATCGTCAGCTCCCCGCCGCTCGTCCAGCCGCTGCGCGACCTGATGCCCGAGGGGCCCGGCGAGGCGGTGCGCGCCGAGTTCGCGGGCATGGTGGCCGACTACACCAGCTCGCTCGAGACCGACCGCCAGGTGCTCGTGGGGCAGTACCGGATCGTGGATCTCGCGCTCAAGGTGGTGGGCGTCGGGAGCGTCGGCACGCGGGCCTGGATCGTGCTGATGATGGGCAGGGACGGCACCGATCCGCTCTTCCTGCAGTTCAAGGAGGCGCAGGCCTCGGTGCTGGAGGAGTTCCTCGGCGAGAGCCGGTATCCCACCCACTCCGAGCGGGTGGTGGCGGGCCAGCACCTGATGCAGACCTCGAGCGACATCTTCCTCGGCTACCTGCGAAGCCGGGAGTCGCTCGACGGCGTGCAGCGCGACTTCTACGGCCGGCAGCTGAGGGACTGGAAGGGCTCGATCGAGGTGGACGCGCTCAAGGCCGAGGGGCTCGCGATCTACGGCGAGCTCTGCGGCTGGACGCTCGCGCGCGCCCACGCCCGCTCGGGCGACCGCGTGGCGCTGGCCGCCTACCTGGGTGGCGGCACCGCCTTCGACGAGGCGATGGTGCAGTTCGCGCGCACGTACGCCGACCAGAACGAGCGCGACTTCAAGGCGCTGCAGGCGGCCGTCGCGAGCGGCCGGATCACCGCCGAGATGGGCATGTAGCGCGATGGCTGCCCCGCTCGAGATCGAGCCGCTGGGCGAGCGCCACCTCACGGGCGCCGGCGCGCTCCTGGCCGAGCGCCACCGCCGCCAGCGCCTGAGCGAGCCGCTGCTCCTGGAGCGCTACGAGGATCCCGCCGAGTGCGCCGAGCAGATCTCCGACCTGTTCTCGGCGGAGGGCGTCATCGGCGCCGTCGCCCTGCGCGATGGGCAGATGGTGGGCTACATGGCCGGCGGCCACATGGATGAGCCGCTGTTTCCGGCCAACGCGTTCGTCAAGAGCGCCGGCCATGCCGCGAGCGAGCCGGAGGTGGTGCGCGACCTCTACGCAGCGCTCGCCGGCCGCTGGGTGGATCGCGGGAACACGCGCCACTCGGTGCTGGTGCCCACCCACGACGGAGCGGTGCTCGATGCGTGGTGGCGGCTGGGGTTCGGCCTGCAGCACGTGATGGCGCTGCAGCCGGTTGCTCCCCGGGTGTGGCCCGCCGGGGTCAGGCCGGCGACGGACGGTGACGTCGAGGGCCTCATGGCGCTGGCCGACCTGGTGTCCGAGACGCACCTCGGCTCGCCGGTGTTCTCGGGCATCCCGGTGGATCCCGACGACGACGGCACGCGCGAGTTCCTGCACCAGCTGATCGCCGACGACGACAAGTGCCTGCTGGTGGCCGAGGCGGGCGGCCGCATCGCGGCGACGCTCGAGCTGGCGCCCGTGGAGGAGTCGAAGATGCATGAGGGGCTCATGCGCGTGGACGGCCAGATCCTGCTGGGATTTGCAGCCACGGCGCCCGAGGCGCGCGGCGCGGGCCTCGCCGGCGCGCTCACCGACGCCGCCTTCGCGTGGTCGGCCGAGCGCGGCCTGACCACCATGGCAGTTGACTGGCGCGTGGCGAACCTGGCGGCGTCCCGCCTCTGGGCGCGGCAGGGCTTCAGGCCGTCGTTCTACCGCATCTACCGCTCGATCCCCTGAGCGCTCACACCACCAGCGCGTGAAACACGTTGCCCGCGTGGAACCCGGGCAGCCGCGGGCCTTCCAGCTCGATCGCCCCGCCGCTCGGCCCGTCGATCATCTCGAGCACGCGCACGTTGAACCGCTGGTGCACCTTCACCTCGAGCGTCTCGCGCGCCACGTTGAACACCATCTCCGTCGGCGCGCGCCCGTGATCCCGCTCGGTATCGAACCCGTACACGCGCGACTCGGATACGCCGACGAAGCAGCGCTCCGGCATCGGCGAGGCGGCGTCCACCGCCTTCATGCCCGCCAGCGCACCGCCCGCGGAGCCCACGCCGCCACCCAGCAGCGAGTCGCCCACCAGGCCGCCCGCAAACGCCCCGCCAAAGTGCCCGCGCGGCATGAACATGCCCGCCGCGACCAGCGTGTCCTGCACCCCTGAGCGCTCGAGCGCCTCCTGGGTGCGGTGCAGCATCTCTTCCTCGTTCACAGCCCCTCCTCAAGGTCAGACCGGCTCGATTAAACCACCTGCGCGCCGCCAGGCCGAGAGGTATCATGGCGCCGACCAAACGCAGCGAAATCCGATCGGAGAGGCAGGCACCATGGATCTGGATGGAATCGTCAACAAGGCCAAGCAGATGGTGGACGAGCGCGGCGGCACGGATGCCCTGAAGGGCGACGCCGAGGAGCTCAAGGACATCGCGACCGGCGGCGGCAGCCTCACCGACAAGGCCAAGGAAGCGGCCGAGGCGCTGAAAGAGCCCGGTAACCACCCCGGGTGAAGTTCCGCAAGGGGGCCCAGCTCGACACGTCGCAGATCGATGACCGCCGGGGAGCCTCCGGCGGCGGTCTGGGCGGCGGGCTGGGCGGGCTTGGCGGCGGCACGAAGATGGGCGGCGGCCTCGTTGGCATCATCATCGTGGTCGGCGCGCTCCTGCTGGGGGTGGATCCGTCGCTGGTCACCGGCGGCGGCAGCGGCCTCGGCGGCCTGAGCGGCCTCGACAACCAGCAGATCGGCTCGCCGTCGGGCGACAACACCCAGATCAGCCAGGCCTGCCAGACCGGCGCCGACGCAAACGACAAGCAGGAGTGCCGCGTCGTTGCCGACGTGAACAGCATCCAGGCCTACTGGACGAAGGAGCTCGGCTCGCGCTACACGCCGGCCAAGACCATCTTCTTCTCCGGCTCCACCAGCACCGGCTGCGGCTCTGCGACGTCCGCGGTGGGCCCGTTCTACTGCCCCCGTGACAAGCGCGTCTACATCGACCTCGGCTTCTTCGCCGAGCTCCAGTCGAAGTTCGGGGCCACGGGCGGCCCGTTTGCAGAGGCCTACATCCTGGCCCACGAGTACGGCCACCACGTGCAGGATCTCACCGGGAGCCTCGACAAGGGCGGCGGCAGCGGGCCGCAGAGCGGATCGGTGCGCGTCGAGCTGCAAGCTGACTGCTACGCCGGCGTGTGGGCCCGAAACGCGGTCGAGACCGGGTTCGTCGAGAACCTCACCCAGGCCGATGTGGACGACGGCCTGAACGCCGCCGCGGCGGTGGGTGACGACCGCATCCAGAAGGAGTTCCAGGGCCGCGTCACGCCCGAGTCGTTCACCCACGGCACCTCGGCCCAGCGCCAGCACTGGTTCATCACCGGCTACAACGCCGGCAAGCCGGGCGCCTGCGACACCTTCAGCGGCTCGATCTAGGCGATCGCGAAGGTGACCGAGACGGCGGCCGAGACCTCCATCTCGCCCGCCTCCACCCGAAGGCCGGCGTCGGCCGACATCACCTTGGCGGCAAACCGCGGCAGCACCTCGGCGCCCTGCTCGGCCACCGCCAGCACGGCCCCCACCTCCACCCCGAGCCCCTCGGCGTAGGCCGAAGCCCGCCGCGCGGCGTCGGTGGCCGCCAGCCGGTATGCCTCCAGCTGGGCCGGGTTTTGGGCCGCCACCGAGTAGCGCGGCGCCTCCACGGTGGCCCCCGCGCGATCGGCCGCGTCCTTGAGGAGCGCCGCCATCTGCGTGAGGTCGCGCACCCGCACCTCGACCTGCACCACGGCGCGCTTGCCCATGTAGACGGCGATGCCCTCGGGGTACTCCGTGTGGTCGCCCACCGTGACCGACGACGTGAAGCGGTCGGCCGGATCGATCCCCAGCGCGTCGAGCACGCCCGCGAGGGTCTGCGAGCGCGCCGCGACGTCGTCCATCGCTGCGGGGGCGGCTGGATGCACCGCCGCGAGCACCAGCGTGCAGCGCGCCTCGTCGGGGCTCGCGAACGACGTCGCCCGGCCGTGCACGGTGATGGTTGCCGGAATGTGCTTCTTGCTCACGCGTGCAACCTACCAGCCCACTACATTGGGGACGGTGGAAAACCTCATCCTCACGGTGGCCGTGCTCGGCATCGCGGTCGCGTTCTCGAGCCCCGTCTCCGTGATCGCCGTCATCGCGCTCATCAGCATGCCGGCCGGCATCCGCCGTGCGATCGCCTTCCTCATCGGCTGGATCGCCGCGATCGCGCTCATCACCGCCGTGGTGCTGGCGTTTCCCTCCGGCGACTTCTCGTCGTCACGGTCGAACCCGTCGCGCGCTGCCTCCGCCCTCGAGCTCCTGATCGGCGTGGCGCTCGTGGTCGCCGCGGTGGTCATCCTGCGCCGCCCCAAGCCTGCGCCGGCCGACCCCGAGGAGGTGAAGGACCCCACCCCCGAATGGCTCGTGCGCATCGTCGGGCGCCACTGGGCCATCGCGGCGCTCGCGGGCGGCCTCATGCTCACCTACTCCATCACCATCATCGCCGCCACCGAGGTCGTGAAGGCCCACGTGGGCAACTTCGACCGGGTGGTCGCGATGGCCATCTTCGCCGCCGCGTCGATCCTCACGGTCGCAGCCCCTGTCGTCTATGCGATCATTGCGCCCGAGCAGGTCGATCGCGGACTGCAGAAATGGAAGCGGTGGCTTGCCCGGAACTCCCGTGTGATCGGCGTGGTCGTGCTGGCGGTGGTCGGGGTCTTGATCATCGCCAAGGCTGTGTACGACCTGCTCGCGTAGAACTCGAACCTGGAGGGCCCGCGTGACGCTCCTACCCCAGAAGATGGCCCGCGACTCGGCGGCGGCTCTTGCCAACGTGCCGATCTTCTTCGGCCTGCCGAAGCGCCATCTCGAGCACATCGCAAAGCTCGCGACCACCAAGCGCTACGCCGAGGGCGCCAAGATGGTGCTCGCCGGCGACCGCGGCGAATCGTTCTTCGTGGTGCTCGAGGGCACCGCCCTGGTCACCGCCGGGCGGTTCACCGACGTGGTGCTCGGCCCCGGCGACTTCTTCGGCGAGATGGCGCTCCTGGACGGGCTCCCCCGCTCGGCCACCGTCACCGCCGAGTCGCCCGTGCAGGTCATGATCATCACCCGGCGCAAGTTCATGAAGCTGCTCCGCGACGAGCCGCTGATCGGCATCGCGATGCTGAAGACCCTCACCCGCAGGGTGCGAGCGGCAAGCTCCTCGCTCTAGCCTCTCCGACGTGCTAAACTAATGATCGTAGTTTTTGAACTACTGTCAATAGTTGGACGAGAGGGGAATGAGCGATGGCACTCACCACACGCATCTCACGCTTCGGGTTCGTGAACTCCTACCTGGTGGAGGAGGACGACGGGCTGACGCTGATCGACGCCATGATCCCGCGCAGCGAGAAGACGATCATGGCCGCGGCCGAGCACGCGGGCGCACCCATCGTGCGGATCGCGCTCACCCACGCCCACATGGATCACATCGGCTCGCTCGATGCGCTCGCACGGCTCCTGCCCGACGCCGAGGTGATCATCTCTGCCCGCGACGCGCGGTTCCTGCGAAAGGACATGAGCCTCGATCCGGACGAGCCGCAGGTGAAGCTCCGCGGCGGCTACCCCGGCGCCGAGACCGTCCCCACGCGCACGGTCGAGCCCGGCGAGCGCATCGGCTCGCTCGAGGTGATCGCGGCGCCGGGCCACACCCCCGGCCACGTCACGTTCCTCGATCACCGCGACGGCACGCTCCTGGTGGGCGATGCCTACTCCACGCGCGGCGGCCTCGACACCACGGCGCGCATCAACTGGCGGTTCCCGTTCTCGGGCATGGCGACGTGGCACCGGCCGACCGAGCTCGAGAGCGCAGAGCGGCTGCGCGCGCTCAACCCTGAGCGCATTGCTCCCGGCCACGGCCCCATCGTCGAGCACCCCGGCGCGGCCATGGACGCTGCCATCCGGAGGGCGTCGTAGTGCCGCGGCGAGGCCTCGGCACGAGCCAGGTGGTGGACGCCGCCGCGACGCTCGCAAACGACGGCGGGCTGCCGGCGGTCACGCTGGCGGCGGTGGCCAAGCAGCTCGGCGTGCGCGCGCCGTCGCTCTATAACCACGTTGACGGCCGCGACGCGCTCCTTCGCCTGATGAGCCTGCGCGGTGCCACCGAGCTCACCGCCGCGCTCTCGGCCGCCACCGTGGGCCGCTCGGGCGAGGACGCGGTGCGGGCCGCAGCCACCGCCTACCGCGCCTACGCCCACCAGGCCCCCGGCCTCTACGAGGCGACCCAGACCGCGCCGCCGGCCGGCGACACCGAGCTCGCCGCGGTCGCGACGCGCCTCATCGAGCTGCTCGCCGCGATCCTGCGCGAGTGGCAGCTCGAGGGCGACGAGCTGATCGACGCGATCCGCGGCATCCGAAGCGCGCTGCACGGGTTCGTGATGCTCGAGCGCGCCGGCGGCTTCGCGATGCCGCGGGACATCGACCGAAGCTACGACCGGCTGGTGGCCACCCTCATCGCGGGCCTCTAGCCCGGCTTCGAGGCGCTGGCGGCAGCGAAGTCGTCGTCGAACATCGTCTGGATCTCCTCGAGCGTGCGGCCCTTGGTCTCGGGCACCCACCGCGCGATCCAGATGAACGACACCACGCAGATGGCGGCGAAGAGGAAGAACGTCTCGGCCTCGCCGATTGCGTCCACGATGCTCAGGAAGAACTGGGTCACGAGGAACGCCGCGCCCCAGTTGGCCGCCGTCGCGATGGAGACCGCGCGGCCGCGCACCCGGCTCGGGAAGATCTCGGAGATCACCGTCCACACCACCGGGCCCAGCGAGAACGCGAACGAGATGATGAAGACGACCAGCCCGAGCAGCGTGAGCCCGCCGCCCACGTGAGCCCGCCGCCCGAGTTCGAGAAGCTGGCAAACGAGATGCCGACGATCGCGAGGCTCACCGTCATGCCGATCAGCCCGTACTTGAGCAGCGGCTTTCGGCCGAAGCGATCGACGTAGGCCACGGCGATGAACGTCGCCAGCACGTTCACGAAGCCGATGGCCCAGAGCGTCGCGCGCGATTGCGACTGGGCGCTCTCGAAGCCGGCCTTGGCGAAGATGTCGTTGGCGTAGTAGATGATCGCGTTGATGCCGGTGATCTGCTGGATCACGCTGAGGCCGATGCCGATGATCATGGGCCGGCGAAGCGAGGGGCCGATCAGCTCGGCCCAGCTCGCCTGGCCCTCGGCCTGCTCCTGCTCGAGGCTCTTCTCGATGCTCTGCAGCACGCCCGGCGCGTCCTCGGGGCCCTCGATCTGCTCGACCACCGCCGCGGCCTCGTCGCGCCGGCCGGTCTTCACGAGGTAGCGCACCGACTCGGGCACGATCATGAACCCGAGGATCAGGAGCACGCCGGGGACGACGGCGATCGCGAACATCAGGCGCCAGCTGCCGGAGTCCTGCAGCAGGTCGTTCACGAGGTATGCGAGGAAGATGCCGATGGTGATCGCCAGCTGGTAGCCCGAAACGACGCGGCCGCGCACCCGTGCCGGCGCCATCTCGGCGGCGTAGAGCGGCGCGACGGTGGAGGCGAAGCCAACGGCCACGCCGGTGAGCACGCGGCCGAACGTGAGCACGAAGACGCCGGGGGCCGCCGCCTCCAGGAGCGCGCCGATGGCAAAGAGGGCACCCGCCACCATCGCGGTGTGGCGCCGGCCGATCTTGTCGGCCATGCCGCCCGCCACCAGCGCGCCGCCGAGGGCGCCGAGCGTGACCCAGCTCGTGATGATCTCGGTCGAGAACGTGCCGAGGTGGAGGTCGGCCTTGATCAGCGCGAGCGCGCCGGAGATGACCCCCTGGTCGTAGCCGAAGAGGAGGCCCGCCAGCATGGTGACCACGGCGACCTTGACGACGAGGGAGCGCCGTCGCGGCTCGGACGCGGCGGGGTGAGAGATGGTTGTGGCCACGAAGCTTCGCGGCGAAGATACCACGGTTCACACGGCGTCAGCCGGGCGGATTGCTCCCGCGCGTGCGGTCGGCCCGGCGCCGCTCGGCAAGCGCCGAGGACGGGATGACGAACACGGGCCTGTTGGAGAGCTGCACCACATCGCCTGCCGTGTCTCCGAGGAGGATCGAGCCCAGCCCCGAGCGGCTCCGCGAGCCCAGCACGATCGCAAACGCGTCCAGCTCGTCGGCGTGCGCGAGGATCGCCTCGTCCACGGGGGCAGTGACCTTCACCGCGACCGGATCGGCGGTGGCGCCCGCGGCCTCTGCGATGCCGGCGCCCTGCGTCGCGACGCGCATCGCCCGCTCCTGCTCGCGCTCGTTGATGCTCCTGGGATCCTGCACCAGCTCGAGGATCTCGATGTTCAGCGGCTTGTCGGACTCGCCGAACGGCTGCCAGTAGCAGGCGATCACCATCGGCCGGGTGAACACCTGGACGGCGGCCTCGAGCGCCGCGCGGGCCCCATCGGATCCGTCGTAGCAGACCAGGACTGGCGCGACGAACGCCACGCCCGTTACCGGTTGACCAGGGCGTACACGCCGATGACGACGAGTACGAGGAGCACGGCGGCCCCGGCGGCGACCATCGCGTTGCCCACGCCGGTGGCACCGGACTCGCGCCGGTCGAGGCCGACGATCGCAAACGACGCGGCCGACGGAGCGACCACGGCGACGGCCATGACCACGATCAGGATCTTCAGCAGATCGGAGACGGGCAGGTAGTCCTGGAACGAGAGGATCATGCGGTCACCAGGGCCGGGGCCACAGGATCCGGGTCGTTCGCGACCTCGTCGATCACGTTGTCCGCCGTCACGGCGCTGCGGCGCGAGAGGGCGAAGATCCAGCCGAGCACGCCCGCGGCGACGATCGCGACGAAGACCACGCCGGCGGTGTCGTTGCCAAAGAGCGAGACGGTCTCCTCGGCGCCCGCGCCGACGAGCGCTGCGGCCGGCATCGTGAGCACCCATGCCACCACCATGCGCTTGACCACCGACCAGTGGACGAAGCCGCCCTTGCGTCCCAGCCCCGCTCCCATTACGCCGCCCGAGACCACCTGGGTGGTCGAGAGCGAGAAGCCGAAGTAGGACGACGCGAGGATGGTGGTGGAGCTCGCCGTCTCGGCCGAGAAGCCCTGCGGCGGGGCGATGTCCGTCACCTTGGTGCCGAGCGTCTTGATCACGCGCCAGCCGCCCGAGTAGGTGCCGAGCGCGACGCAGACGGCGCACGAGACCTTCACCCAGAGCGGCACGCCCGAGTCGGCGCCGGCATACCCGCCGGCGACCAGCGTGAGCACGATGACGCCCATCGTCTTCTGCGCGTCGTTGGTGCCGTGAGCGAGCGCGACCAGCGAGCTCGAGAGGATCTGGCTCGACCGGAAGCCCTTGCTGGAGACGTCCTGGTTCACCTTGCGGGTCATCCGGTAGGACATCCGCGTGGCGATGAACGCGGCGATGCCGCAGACGAACGGCGCGAGGACGGCGGGGATGAGCACCTTCTCGGACACCCCGCTCCAGATCACGCCGCTGGATCCTTCGGCGGCGAGCACCGAGCCGATGACGCCGCCGACGAGCGCATGCGACGACGAGGACGGGATGCCCATGTACCAGGTGACAACGTTCCAGATGATGGCGCCCACCAGCCCGGCGAACACGATCGGCACGGTGATGGTGGTCTGATCGACGATGCCGCTCGCGATGGTGGCTGCGACGGCGACCGAGAGGAACGCGCCGACCAGGTTGAGCACGGCGGCGAGGCCCACCGCGGCGCGCGGCGGCAGCGCGCGGGTGGCGATGGTGGTGGCCATCGCGTTGGCGGTGTCGTGGAATCCGTTGGTGAAGTCGAACACCAGCGCCGTCGCCACGGTGAGGATCACGAGAGCAAGCATGCGCGATATGTACCACTCTTCTTGCTGGAAATGCACTCTTTGGTGAAGGTTTTCACCACTTGTTATCCAGCCCGCACCGGTCGTTCACCAACGCGCCGCCCGCGAGCCTGGTAACAATGGCGCGATGCTCTTCGTCCGCGCCTTCCTGACCACCTCCCAGGCCGAGGCGATCGTGCCGATGCTGAGCGCCGTCACAGGGGTGGATCACATCTCCCGCACGCCGCTGATCGAGCCGGGCCAGGAGGTGGTCACCTGCGACGTGCGGCCCGAATGCGCCGATAACGCCGTGGCGATCTTCGACCGCATGAACATCCCCGAGACCAACGTGCTGATGGCGCGGATGTCGCTGATCGCGCCGGTTGGCTGGCGGCCGTCGAGCCGCGCCTCGCTCACCACCGACGCGCTCGTCTGGGCCGATCTCTTGGGCGAGGCGCGCGTGCAGGCGCGCACGGTGGTGCGCTATCTGGTGTTCATGGCGATCGCCGGGATCATCGCCGCCTACGGCGTGATCGATACCGACACGATCCTCATCGTCGGCGCGATGGCGCTCAGCCCCGACCTCCTGCCGGTGTCCGCCGCGTGCGTGGGGCTGGTGAGCAAGCGGCCGCGGCTCGCGATGCGGGCAACCATCACGCTCTGGGTGGGCCTCGGCCTGGCCGTGGTGTCCGCCGGCATCCTCACGTGGCTTCTGAAGACGTTCGAGCTCCTTCCGGCGTCGTTCAACTCGCAGCGCGATCTCGGCGCCATCCCGTCGGTGAACAACGAGACCATCATCGTGGCGCTCGTGGCGGGGATCGCGGCGATGCTCGCGTTCGAGACGCGGGCGGGCCAGGCGGTGGGCGTCGCGATCTCGGTCACCACCATCCCGGCCGCCGCCTACGCGGGCGTCGCCTTCGCGCTGGGCGACCACACCCACGCGATCGGCTCGCTCAAGGTGCTCTTCGCCAACGTCGTGATGCTGCTGGTGGGCGGCACGATCACGCTGCTCGTGCAGCGGCTGCTGCGCCCCGCCCCGCCGGCCGAGGTCAGCGGATCTCCGCCGTGAACTGATCGGGCACGGGGATCGATCGGGCCACGGCGATGAGGTCGCTCAGGGGCCGGGTGCCGGTCACGGTGACCGAGATCCCGAAGAGCGTGAGGTCGACCGACCCCGGGCGCCGGGCGCCGGCCGGGATCACGAGCGCCGGCACGCCGTGCACGGTGCGCACCGCGCGGGCCGGGAGGCCGAGCGCACGGGCCTTCTGGCGGTAGAGCGCGCGCGGGGCGATCACCGGGAAGCGCGGCAGCGCGTACTGCACGCGCACGGAGGTGGCGGGATAGTCGAGGTCGGCGGCCTTCACGTAGGCGCCGTTTCCGCCGCTGAAGCCGGCAAACCAGATGCGCCGAAGGCCGGCCGGGCGGGCGAGCGCGTCGCGCGGCGTGATGATGCGAAAGCCCACCCTCCGCGACGCCTCGCCCAGCGTGAGCCGCTGGGCGGTGGCGAAGGGCCGCGTCCCGATCGGGCCGGGGGTGAAGCTCGCGTTCTGGCTCTCGGGAGCCGCCGGTGCGATGGTGGCGGCAACCTTCACGAGGTCGGCCGTGGGGCGCTCGCCGCTCACGACCACCTCCACCTGTCCCACCACCAGATCGACCGACGCCATCCGGCCTGCCGTGGCCGTGCGCACGAGCGCCGGCACCGCGCCGATCCGCTGCACCGTCGCGACGCGCCGGCCCAGCGCGGCGGCCCGCGCGGCGAAGATGGTGCCCGGCGAGATCGAGCTCACGAGCCTGCGCGAGTACTCGATCCGAAGGCGGCTGGCGGGGTAGTCGAGCTCCACCATCCGCGAGAAGCTGCCGGAGTCGTTGGGGATGGCCGTGTACCAGACCCGGGTGAGCGTCGTGGCGTTCGCGAGCTGGGTGTTGGGCGTGCGGATGCGAAGGCCCAGCTTGTCGGCGGCGCGGCCGACGTCGAACATCAGCTGCGAGTCGGAGAACGGCCTCGAGCCGATCGCGCCCGGCAGGAACGGGTTATGCGCCGCCGGTGCGGCGGCCGTGCTCTGCGCGCCGCGGGCGCCCAGGGCAAGCGCGGCGGCGGCCACCACCACGATGGCGGTCAGCCACGCCGTGAGAGGCGGTGCGCTTCGCATACGCCTGCATGATGCCTCAGGCCTGCTTGGCGCGGGTGGGTGTGACACCACAGGCGATCGAGCTCGCGCGGGCGTTCTCCACCAGCTTGTTCATCCGGGGGATCATCCCGTTGATCTGATCGACGTAGACGTTCGCGCCCGAGATGTCGCCGGCGTTCTGGTCGGCCACCACCTTGTTCTGCAGCTTGCTCACGGCGACCTCGATGCGCCACGCGGCGTCGTAGGCGCGCACCGCTCCGCCGCAGCTCTTGATGGTGCCGAGCTGCGAGCTCGACGTGCTGCGAAGCGCGGTGAGGGTGACCAGCTCGTCCTGCAGCCGCCGGGCGAGCTTCGCGCTGTGGGCCTGTTCCTTCGCCAGCGCGGCGTTGGCGTCGGTGGTGTCCGAGCGGCTGTTGGAGAGCGCCACTCCGAGGCCGATCACGGCCACGAGCAGCACTGCTGCCACCACGCTCACGATCCAGAGGGTCTTTGACTTCATCGACCGTCAATCGGCTCGCGCGAGCCGCGGCTTGAGCCTTTCGTCACTCTCCGTGCGAGTGCATGGTGAGCCCCACGGTGACCATCGCCGCGGCGGCCAGGAGGTAGGCGATGAGCGACTGGTGCAGGAGCGCCGTGCGGGTGGTGGTGAGGTACGGCACCGGCGAGACGCTGAACGCGAGGAAGACCCCGGCAGCGCCGGCCGCGATGCGCGGCCGCAGCGCCACCGTGGTCGCGTGCAGGCCGATCAGCCCGAAGCACACCAGGGCGTAGCCCATGACGACGGCGGCGACAAACGTGGTCGAGTCGAAGCCGATCTGGGCCAGGCGCAGCAGCGTGATGATGATGCAGCCGAGCGCTCCGAGCAGGCACGTGGTGGCCGGCGCGCCCCACACCCGGTCGGCGGTCAGCAGGATCCAGCAGAGGATCGGGATGCCGATGAACGCCGTGACGGCGCGGCCGGTGGTCTCGACGTGGCTACCGCCGGCGTCGAACACCGCGTTGCTGGCCACCAGCGAGACCCCGATCATGATCGCGACGCCGGCCGCGACCCAGGCGCCGGCGGGGGGCAACGCGAGGGCGGGGAGCCGGTCGATGAGCGACCGCGAGCCGCTCCCCACTCCGGCCCATGCGCGGCGCACCCGCAGCGTGAGCTCGTCGTTCGAGGCCGAGCGCGTGACGTAGAGGCTCGCGATCACGACGATCAGCGGCGGGATCACGAAGGCCCCGGCGCCGGTGACGAGCGAGGCGACGGTGTTCTGGGAGGCGTGCAGGGCGATGCCGGTGCGCACCGAGCCGGTGCGGCGGCGGATCCAGCAGAGCGCGACGCCCTCGGCGAGGAACGGGATCAGCACGCCGCCGACGCCGTGGAGGCCGGCCCACACGAACGACGAGATCACCGCCGCCGGCCAGAACCCGAGCCGCACGGTGAGCCCCGAGAGCAGGAACCCGCGCATCGAGACCTCCTCCATCCACGGCGCGATCAGGATGGCCGCCCACGCGACGAGCAGGACGACGCCCTGGCTGCGGTGCTGGAGCGGGACGTCGGTGGTGCCGTGCAGGCCGATGTGGCGGCTCAGCACCTCGAGCAGCGGCAGGGCGATGAAGAGCACGAGGAGCTGGACGCCGATCGAGACCGGCACGCCGGCCGACCGGCCGAGGCCGACGATGGCGTCTGTGCGGACGCCCGCGAGCTCGGCGATCTGGGCCGAGAGCCTGATTGCGACCGCAGCGAGAAACGCGACGATGACCACGATGGGGATCGCCGCCCAGAGGACGATGCTGCCGCTGACGTCGGCGGCGGCGAAGCCTCCGAGCTCGAATGCAAGGTAGAGCGCCGTGCAGGCGACGGCGGCGGCCACGAGCGGCAGCCAGCGGCGCGGGTCGGGTGGTAGCGTCACCAACCGATGATACGGGCCACCGCCTCAGGCATCGACCACGTCGGCGTCGCCTCGTCCGACATCGAGCGGTCGCTCGGGTTCTACCGCGATGCGCTCGGGATGGCGCTGCTCGGGCGCGGCCGCGAGGCGTCGGCCGACATGGCGGCACTGCTCGGCGTGGATGCGGTGGAGTTCGAGTACGCCGACCTGGATGCCGGCGACGGGCGGGTGCTCGAGCTGCTGCGCTTCGCTCAGCCGCAGGGCGAGCAGGTGGCTCCGCGGCCGTTTGATCCGGGCACCGCGCACATCGGGGTGCGGGTGGACGACCTGGACGGCGTGGCTGCGCGGCTGGGCGACGCCGTCATCTCGCGCGCGGCGGTTCGGGTGGACGATCCGGGCAGCTACTGGCACGGCGGCAGGTTCCTCTACGTGCGCGACCCCGACGGGACCATCGTCGAGCTGGTGGAGCGGCCCTCGGCTTAGAGCTTGCGGACGGTCACGGACGTGCCGTAGGCCGCGACCTCGCTCATGAGGTTCGCGATCTCGTTGCAGTCGAAGCGCATCGCGACGACGGCGTTCCCGCCGGCCGCCATGGCCTCTTCCCTGAGCCGGTCAACTGCGTGCTGGCGGCTCTCGACGAGGAGCGCGGTGTAGCCCTTGACCTCGCCCCCGAACACGGTGCGAAAGCTCGCGCCGACGTTCGAGAACGCGTTTCGGGCGCGGACGATGAGGCCGCACACCTCGCCGTGGACTGCGACGATCTCGTAGCCGGGCAGGTCGTTCGTGGTCACGATGATGAAGTCGTCTTCCATTGGGCGAGGGTAGCAACGGCATCGGTCGGGCATACTGCGGGGATGCCCGACCGGCTGACAACCAGAGTCCGCCCGCCCGATGCCGAGGCGCAGGGCGCGCTGGTGCTGCTGCACGGCCGCGGCGCCGATCAGAACGACCTGGCGCCGCTCGCCGACGTGCTCGATCCCGAGCGGCGGCTGCTGGTGGTGTCGCCGCGCGGCCCGCTGTCGCTTCCGCCCGGCGGAGCGCATTGGTATGCGCTGGGCGGCATCGGGACGCCGGGCGCCGCGACCTTCGCGCCCACGTTCGAGCTGCTCACCGGCTGGCTGGACGCGATCCTCGATGCGCACGGCCTGTCGCTCGATCGCACGGTGATCGGCGGCTTCTCGCAGGGTGCCGTGATGTCATGGGCGCTCGGCCTGGGCGCCGGCCGGCCGTCGCCGGCGGGGATCATGGCGCTCTCCGGTTTCCTGCCGACGGTCGATGGGTTCTCGCTCGACTTCGACCGCCCCGGCCTGCCGGTCGCGATCGGCGCGGGCGCGCTCGACCCGGTGATCGGCGTCGAGTGGAGCCGCGCGGCGCGCGACACGCTGAGCGCAGCGGGCGCCGACGTGCTCTACAACGAGTCGCCGTCGATGGGCCACTCGATCGACCCGGCATTCATCCCGGCGCTGCGCGCCTGGCTCGCCTCAACCTTGAGTTGAGTGTTCCACGGCGGCCGCCAGCCTCAACCTTGAGTTGAGACTTTTCCAACGGTGCCAGGCACAGTCCGAACCCCCGCGCACCGTTCGACGCGCTTCCGTTACAGAAGGTGCCAGGCACAGTCCGAATTCCCGCGCGCCTTTCGATGCGCTTCCGTTACAGAAGGTGCCAGGCACAGTCCGAATTCCCGCGCGCCTTTCGATGCGCTTCCGTTGCGGTTGGTGCCGGGCACAGTCCGAACAGACGCGCCCCTTTCGGTGCGCTTCTTTCGCGGGTCGGAGCGAGTTTCGTGAGCTCGATTTTTCTACGGTTTCAGCATGGGCCGTCCAGCAAGAGACCAGACCGAGAACTCGTTCCAGCACGTGATGGTGCGCGGGAACGATGGCGGCGCGCTCTTCACCGACGACGCCGACCGGGAATCGTTCCTCGGGATCCTGAGAGATGCGGGCGGGGTCGCCGAGTGGCAGCTCCTGACGTACTGCCTGATGACCACCCACGCCCACCTGCTCGTCCAGCTCGGCCCATCGCTGCTCTCCACCGGAATGCACCGCCTCGCCTCGACCTACGCCCATCGGTTCAACAAGGCGCACGGGCGCACCGGGCACGTGTTCGGCAACCGCTTCCATGCCGTCCTCGTCGAGGACGACGACCACCTCCGTGAAGCTCTGAGGTACATCGCGCTCAACCCGTGGCGCGCCGGGATGACGCGCCACCGCGACGCCTGGACGTGGTCGGCGCACCGCGCACTCTGCGGCCTCGCCGCGGCTCCGGCGATGCTCGCCCCCCAGAGCGCGCTCAGGTGCTTCGGCGGAGACGCGCGCACCTACCAGGAGTTCGTCTGGGCCGGGGAGCGGAAGCCGCGCGAGCCCAGTCTCAAAGAGATGTTGCGGGATGGCAGCAAGGGAATGGCACTCGCCTACTTCAAGTACGGATACAGCCAGCGGGAGATCGCCGACACGTTGGGCGTCAGCCCGATGACCGTGTCGCGCCACCTCCGCGCAGCCTGAGCGCCGCCCCTCAGTACCAGCCCTCGGACGGCCCCTTGTACTCCTGGATCGTGTTGGCGCCGTCCACCACCACCGACTGGCCGCTCACGTACGACGCGCCCTCCGAGGCGAGAAACGCGATCAGCTCCCCCACCTCCGCCGGCGTGCCCGACCGGCCGATCGGCGTGTTCGAGCCGCCCAGCCGCTCCACGTCGGTCGCGGAGCCCGTGTCGATCCAGCCCGGCGCCACCGAGTTCACCGTGATCCCGTCGCGCCCCAGCTCGATCGCGAGCGCCCGGGTGAGCCCGTCGATGCCGGCCTTCGCCGCGCTATAGCCGCTCGATTCGGGGTTCGACACCAGCGGCCCGGTCACCGACGAGACGTTCACGATCCGCCCGTACCCGGCAGCGACCATCACCGGCACCGCCGCCCGCGTCACGTTCACCGTCGTCGTCAGGTTCAGCGCGATCTGGCGATCCCACGCCTCCGGCCCGGTGTCGGCGAAGCGCCGCGTGCTGTCGTCCACCCCGCTCTGCACCATCCCGGCGTTGTTCACCAGCACGTCGAGCCGGCCGAACCGCTCCACCACCGCCGACACGAGCCCGGCCGCCGCCACGGCATCGGTCAGGTCGGCTTCGAAGCCCACCGCCCGCCCGCCCAGCTCGGCCGCCCGCTCGTGAATTCGCGCCGTGGTCGCCGCCACCGCGACCCTCGCACCGCGGCCGGCCAGGATCCGCGCGGCCGCGAACCCGATCCCCGAGTCGCTCCCAGCGCCGGTGACCAGCGCGACGCGTCCATCGAACGTCTGCATCGGCCGATGGTATCGAAGCCGTGGGCGGAGCCTCCCGTCTCCGCCCGCGCCCCGTCGTATCTACCGCGCCGGGGCCTCTGCCGAGAACGTCGACATGCCGTTGGCGCCGGGCGTCAGGTGCACCTTCGTCATGTGCGCGATCGCCGCCTTGTCGGCCGGCTTCACGGCCGGCGGAGTGGTGCCGGCCACCGCGTTTGCGGCGAACACGAGCACCGCGGCCGCGGCGACGCCGGCTCCGGCGAGCGCCGATCGGCGGCGGGTTGAGCGATTGACAGTCATACGTTCCCCTTTCACGAGGATTGCTGTGTTGACGTGCAAAGAGTGCTCGCCAGATCTGAGCATCGGACTAGAGGTGCCTGTGGATCTCCTGTGAGTCCTCACAGGCGCGTCTCAGCAAGCTCACAGGTTCCGCCGATACCGTGTGGACATGGCTACCGAACTGGCACCCCGCGTCCTGGTCGTCGATGACGAGGACAGCATCACCGAGCTCGTCTCCACCGTCCTTCGCTACGAGGGCTTCGAGGTGCGCACCGCCGAGAGCGGCCGTACCGCTGTGAAGGTCGCGCGTGACTTCAGCCCCGACCTGGTGGTGCTCGACGTCATGCTGCCCGACCTCGACGGCTTCGAGGTCTACCGCCGCATGGCCGACTCTGCCGACCGCCTCCCGGTCCTCTTTCTCACCGCCCGCGACAGCACCGAGGATCGCGTCCACGGGCTCACCCTGGGCGCCGACGACTACATGGGAAAGCCCTTCAGCCTCGAGGAGCTCGTCGCCCGCGTCCGCGCCGTGCTGCGGCGTACCCGCCAGACCGAGCCCGACCAGTCGGTGCTCAGGTTCGCCGACCTCGAGCTGGACGAGGACGCCCGCGAGGTGCACCGCGGCGAGCGCCGCATCGACCTCACGCCGACCGAGTTCAACCTCCTGCACTACCTGCTCACCAACGCCGGGAGGGTCGTCTCGAAGGCGCAGATCCTCGACCACGTCTGGCGCTACGACTTCGGCGGCGACGCGAGCGTCGTGGAGACGTACATCAGCTACCTGCGCAAGAAGATCGACGCCGGCGACGGCACCGTCCCGCTGATCCAGACCGTGCGCGGGTTTGGCTACGCGATCCGCGAACCCCGGAGCTGACGTGTCGCTGCGGATCAGGCTGACCGCGATCACCGTGCTGCTCGTCGGTCTCGGCCTGTTCGCAGCGGCGTTTGCGACGCACCACTACCTCGAGTCGTTCATGCTCGACCGCCTCGACCAGCAGATGGCATCGGGCAACGTCAGGTCGCTACCCGGCGGATCCTATGCAGCGGCATTCAACAACGACGGCCAGGGGCCGCCCTCCGTGTCGCTCTCCCGGGGCACGACGCCCGCCGAGGTGAACCGGCTGAAAACCGTGCCCGACGGCTACTCGAGCAGCAACGGGTACCGGTTCTTCGCGACCCACATTCCCGGCGGCCGAGTCGTGATCGCGGCTCCCCTCCGTGACGTCGATGCCACCGTCTCGGAGCTGACCCAGGACGAGATCCTCATCGGCGCCATCGTCCTGCTGGTGGTCGGCGGCCTCGCCTACTACCTCATCGGCGTCGGCATGCGGCCCCTCGTGCGCATCGAGGAGACCGCCGGCGAGATCGCAGCCGGCGACCTCTCGCGCCGCGTCGAGGACACCGATCCCAAGACCGAGGTCGGCCGGCTCGGCATCGCCCTCAACGGCATGCTCACCCACATCGAGGACGCCTTCAACGAGCGCCAGGCCTCCGAGAACCGCCTGCGGCGCTTCGTCGCCGACGCCTCCCACGAGCTGCGCACCCCCCTCACCTCGGTGCGCGGCTATGCCGAGCTCTTCCGCCGCGGCGCCGCCGACCGCCCCGACGACCTCGCCAACGCCATGCGCCGCATCGAGGCCGAGTCGGCCCGTATGGGCGTGCTGGTGGATGACCTCCTGCTGCTCGCACAGCTCGATCAGGGCCGGCCGGTGCAGCACGAGCGCGTTGACCTCGTCCCTCTCGTGAATGAGCTCGCCGCCGACGCCCGCGCCATCGAACCTGACCGTCATCTTGAGGTTGAGACTGATGACTCCGTAGTGATCCTCGGAGATGACGCGCGCCTCCGCCAGGTGGTCGGCAACCTGCTCGCGAACGCCCGCGCCCACACGCCCCCGGACGCCGCCGTGAACGTCTCGGTGCGGCATCGGGCCGACGAGGCAGTGATCGAGGTGGCAGACCACGGCCCGGGCATCGACCCCGCCGACCTCGAGCGCGTCTTCGAGCGGTTCTTCCGCGCCGATCCCTCCCGCGCCCGCGCCAGCGGCGGCACCGGCCTGGGCCTCTCGATCGTCTCGTCGGTGGCCGAGGCGCACGGCGGCCGCGCCGAGGCAGCCAGCGTCCCGGGCGAGGGCAGCGCCTTCCGCGTGATCCTGCCGCTCGCGAAGGCCCCGCTCGCGCTGCCGCCGGGTGACGTACCATCGCCCGATGCAACTCTCACACAGCCTTGATCGCCTCGGCACGGAGACCGCCTTCGAGGTGCTTGCCCGGGCGAAGCAGCTCGAGGCCGCGGGCCGCCGGATCGTCCACCTCGGCATCGGCGCCCCCGACTTCGACACGCCCGAGCACATAAAGGCGGCCAACGCCCGCGCGCTTCACGACGGCCACACCGCCTACGTCCAGGCCCAGGGCATCCCCGAGCTCCGCGAGGCCTGCGCCGAGTACCTCTCGGCGTCGCGCCGGCTCGAGATCTCGCCCGGCCGCATCGTGGTCACGCCCGGCGCCAAGCCGTTTCTCGGCTACGCCGTGATGGCCACCTGCGACCCCGGCGACGAGGTGATCTACCCCAACCCCGGCTTCCCCATCTACGAGTCGGTCATCCGCTACTTCGGCGCCACCCCGGTGCCGCTGCCGCTCCGCGAGGAGCGCGGCTTCACCTTCACCGCCGCCGACCTCGCCGAGCGCATCACCCCGCGCACGAAGCTCATCATGCTGAACTCGCCCGCCAACCCCACCGGCGGCGTGACCGGCGCCGCCGAGACCGCCGAGCTCGCCCGCGTGCTCGCAGGCACCGACGCCTGGATCCTGAGCGACGAGGTGTACTCCGAGATGGTCTACGACGGCGAGCACGACTCCGTCGCCCGCTACGAGGGCCTGCTCGACCGCACCATCCTGGTCGACGGCTTCTCGAAGACCTTCGCGATGACCGGCTGGCGCCTGGGCTACGCAGCCGTCCCCGAGCCGCTCGTCGAGCCCCTCACGCGCCTCATCGTGAACACCGTCTCGTGCACCCCGCCCGCCATCCAGCTCGCCGGCGTCGCCGCGCTCACCGGCCCGTGGGACGAGCCGCGCGCCATGATGGCCGAGTTCCGCAAGCGGCGCGACGTGGTGGTCGCCGGCCTGAATGAACTGCCCGGCGTGACCTGCGTCGAGCCGAAGGGCGCCTTCTACGCCTTCCCCAACATCACCGGCACCGGCTTCTCATCGCGCGAGCTCGCCTCGATGTGCCTGGAGGACGCAGGCGTCGCCGTCGTCTCGGGCACGTCCTTCGGCGAGTACGGCGAGGGCTACCTGCGCATCAGCTACGCGAACTCCATCGAGAACATCCAGATCGGGCTCGCCGCGATCCGCGAGCTGCTCGATCGGTCTATGGTGGGCTGAGATGGGGCAGGCGATTGGACAGATCCTGGGCTTCGGAGTGGGCGTCGCGCTCTCTCCCCTACCGATCATCGCCATGGTGCTGATGCTCGCGACGCCGCGCGGGCGCTCGAACGGCCCCGCATTCCTGGTGGGCTGGATCCTCGGCATCGCGATCGTCGGAATCATCGTGCTGGTCGTCGCCGGCGGCTCGGCGACGACGTCCTCGGGCGCTCCCTCGCACGGCGTCAGCTGGGTGAAGATCGTGCTCGGCGTGCTGCTCCTGGGCGTCGCCGCGAGGCAGTGGAAGGGCCGGTCGAAGCCCGGCACCCAGGCCGAGATGCCCAAGTGGATGAAGGCGCTCGACTCCATCACGCCGGTCAAGGCCGTGGGCCTCGGCGCCCTGCTCTCGGGCCTCAACCCCAAGAACCTGCTGCTCACCGTCGGCGCCACGGCGGCCATCGCCTCGACCGGCGCGTCGAACGCCTCGGAGGCCGTCGCGCTCATCCTCTTCATCGTGATCGGCTCGATCGGCGTCGGCGCGCCGGTGGCCATCTACTTCGGCATGGGCGACCGCGCCGCCGGCATCCTCGCGAGCCTGCGCGACTGGATGACCGCCCACAACGCCGCCATCATGATGGTGCTCTGCCTGATCATCGGCGCCAAGCTGATCGGCGACGGCATCACCGGCCTCAGCTGACGGGCACCGGCCCGGGCGGCCGCTCGGCCAGCGAGCGGGTGAGCTTGCCGACGATCTCGAGGATCTCGGGGTGCCGCTCCGGCCCCCAGTCCGACATGAGCGCCTGGATCCGGGCCTGGCGCGCCTCGCGCAGCCGGCCGAGCAGCGCATCCCCGGCGGGGGTCACGGCACGGTCGGCGGCGACCAGCCCGTGCGCCTGGAGCGCCGCCAGCTCGGCCTCGAGCCCGAACTCCTCCACCGCTTCCGGCACGCCCTCGAAGAGCCGGAAGAGCAGCCACATCTCCTGCGGCGCGAGCTCCACGCCCGACGCGTCGGCCAGCTGCTCGTAGATGAGGTGGCGCTGATCGCGCTGGGCCAGGGTCGCTGCCTGGGCGGCGAGCTCGGCCATCGAGCTCGCGGGCTTGGGCGAGGGCACCGAGTCCGACACGCCCTGCGCGGCCACCGTCTTTCGCAGCGGCACCTCCTTGATGAAGAACGTGAGGACGAACGCGATCACCGCCACGCCGGCACCGGCCAGGAACACCGGGTGAAGCGCCTCGACGTAGGCGTGCCGGAACGCCTCGCGCACCGCCGGCGGCAGGGCCGTGATGGCATCGGGCGTCGCTCCCGAGGTGAGGCTGTCCACCTGCCCTGACGCTCCCGGGAACGCCGCGTGCAGGTTGGTGGCGAGGTTCGAGGTGAGGATCGCGCCGAAGATCGGGGTGCCGATGGAGCCGCCCATCGACCGAAAGAGGCTCGCCCCCGACGTCGCGACGCCCAGCTCGGAGTAGTCCACCGAGTTCTGCACCACCAGCACGAGCACCTGCATCACGCCGCCGAGGCCCAGCCCCAGCACCAGCATCGAGAGCCCGGCCTCGGCGATGCTGGTATCGACCGCGAGCCGCGAGAGCAGCAGCATGCCGAGCACCATGAGCGCCGTGCCGACGATGGGGAAGATCTTGTACCGGCCGGTCTTCGTGATCAGCGCGCCGCTGCCGATCGACGTGATGAGGACGCCGGCCATCAGCGGCAGCATCTCGAGACCCGAGATGGTCGGGCTCGATCCCTTCACCAGCTGCAGGAAGAGCGGCAGGTAGGTGACCGAGCCAAAGAGCGCGACGCCCACGACGAAGCCCACCGCGCTGCACACCGCGAACACGCGGTTCCTGAACAGGTTCAGGGGCAGCACCGGCTCCGAGGCCCGGCTCTCGACGAGCAGGAACCCGATGGTGCAGACCACTGCGATCACGCCCATCGCGATGATCTCGGGCGAGCCCCAGCCGTACGTGTTGCCGCCGAGCGTCGTGAGCAGGACGATGGCCGAGAGCCCCGCGGCCAGAAGCGCGATGCCGAGGTAGTCGATGTCGTGGTGGGTGCGGTCGGTGCGCACGTTGAAGACCGCCGCGATCACCACGAACGCGATCACGCCCAGCGGCACGTTGATGTAGAAGATCCACCGCCACGAGAGGTTGTCCACGAAGAACCCGCCCAGCAGCGGGCCGATCACCGTCGAGATGCCGAAGACGCCGCCGAGCAGGCCCGAATACCGGCCGCGGTCGCGGGCCGGCACCACGTCGCCGATCGCAGCCTGGGTGCTCACCATCAGCCCGCCGCCGCCGAGCCCCTGGATCGCGCGGAAGGCGATCAGCTCGGTCATGTTCTGGCTGAGCCCGCACAGGATCGAGCCGATCAGAAACGTCGCGAGCGCGGTCTGCAGCACGATCTTGCGGCCGTAGAGGTCGCCGAGCTTGCCTGCCAGCGGCGTGGTGATGGTCGAGGCGAGCATGTAGGCGGTGACGACCCACGCGAGCTTCGACGCTCCGCCCAGATCGCCGGCGATGGTGGGAAGCGCCGTCGAGACGATCGTCTGATCGAGCGAGGCGATCAGGAGCACCAGCATGAGCGCCCCGAAGATGGGGCCGATGCGGGGCTTTGCTGTCTCCTCCACCGCGCCACCATAGCCGCGCGGCAGCACGCGGATTACGTCAAGTTCGTGTCAGCTTGCAGTACGGATCGTTGGCAAAACGCCTTGTAGCGGGCAAGCGACAGGGCGCTCGTATCCGCGAAGTCGTTGGTGAGCGGCCCGACGTTGTTCCACGAGAGGTAGGCCACGAGCTGCGGATTGGCGAGCACCGCGGCGTGGTGGTTGTCGATCAGGCTCTGCCCCGTGAGATGGCCGTCCTTGTCGAACTTGCCGGCGCTCGTGCTCACCTTCTTGGCCTGATCGAAGCCCGACTCGCACACGATGTACGGCTTCCCATGCAGGCCGGCCCACGTGTAGGTGTCCATGTCGCCGGCGGCCAGCTGCGCGCCCGCCTGGAACGTGGTGCGGTAGAGGTCCACCCCGCTCCAGTCAACCTGATCGTCGCCCGGCCAGTAGCTCTTCCACGTGCCCGACGTGCTCTGCCGCTGGGCGCAGAACACGAAGATGCAGTTGCCCCCGGCATCGATGCTCGCCCCGTTGGCCGCGAAGACCGACCGCACGCGCCGCCAGGCGTTCTGGAACGCCACCTCGCCGCCTGTCCCGACGCCGCCCTGATAGTCGGCGCAGAACGGGTTGTGCAGGCCGTTCATCTCCATGAAGAGGCGGAAGATCACGGGCACGCCGAGCGCCTTCAAGCCGAGCGCCGTCTGCTGCCAGTAGCCGTCGAACTCGCCGTTTGCGATGCGATCGATGCCCTGGCCGTAGGACGTGACCTTCAGGTCGCCGCCCTTGTAGCCGGCCTTCTTCACGGGAAACGCGCCGAGCCCGGTCTGGCTCACCATCGGGATCACGGCCGGGTTCGCGAGCTTCGCGTCGGCGATGTGGCTCGCGTTCGGGCACGCCACCAGCCAGTTGTAGCGGCGGTTGCGGATCGCCATCCGCCGGCCGAGCTGCGTCTCAATGCCGTTCGCCGACGTGAACTTGCGGGTGGTGTCGTCGGCTCCCCAGTAGCAGCCGCTTGCCGGGATCTGCAGCCCTCCGTAGGCGCGGACGATCCGCGGGTCGCGGACGGCGGCGTCCGCCCACGCGGCCCCCGGATCGGCCGTCTGACGGAGAGCGGGTACTCCTACGGCCGCGATCGCTGCGGCGCTTCGGGCCAGAAACGCTCTGCGCGTGTGATCCATTTTTGACCGCTCCTTGTTACGGTTGCCACCAGAATAGTCCTCCGTGGCCGGCCGCACAACGAGTGTAGAGTTCCCGGCGTGACAAGCCAGGCAAGCTCGAATGACGCGCCGCGAGACCCCCAGGCGCGGATGGATCCAGCGGCATTTCGCGAGAAGAGCCTGGCCATCGAGCAGAGCGTCTCGAGCATCATCGTGGGCCAGCAGGAGGCCGTCCGCGGCACGCTGATCGGGCTCATCCTGGGCTCGCACATCCTGCTCGAGGGAGTCCCGGGGCTCGGCAAGACCACGCTCGCCCGCGCCTTTGCCAAGGCGGTCGGCGCCGAGTACAGCCGCATCCAGTTCACGCCCGACCTGATGCCCGCCGACATCACCGGCACCGTCGTCCTGGTCGAGGGCGCCGGCGGCCACGCGCCGCAGCTCGACTTCCAGCCGGGCCCGGTCTTCGCCGGCCTGATCCTTGCCGACGAGATCAACCGCGCCTCGCCGCGCACCCAGAGCGCGCTCCTCGAGGCCATGCAGGAGGGCCAGGTCACCATCGGCCGCACCACGCACGAGCTGCCGCGCCCGTTCTCGGTGCTCGCGACCCAGAACCCCGTCGAGCTGCAGGGCACCTATCCCCTGCCCGAGGCCCAGCTCGACCGCTTTCTCCTGAAGATCGAGTTCGTGTACCCCACGGCCGACGAGCTGACCGACATCGTCACCTCCACCCTCGCAGACCCGGTCTCGATCGAGACGTCGGCAAGCGCCGACGAGCTGCTCCAGATGGGCGCGCTCGCCCGCTCCGTCCCCGCCGCCGCCCACGTGCGCGACTATGCGAGCCGCCTGGTGATCGCCCTCCAGCCCGGCCCGGACTCCGCGCCGATCGTGCGCGACAACGTGCGCCTCGGGCCCAGCCCGCGCGGCGCGCAGGCCCTCACGATGGCCGGCAACGTCACGGCGCTGCTCGACGGCCGCCACAACCTCTCGCTCGAGGACGTCCGCGCGGTGGCCCCCTCGGCCCTGCGCCACCGCCTGGTGCTGAACTTCGACGCCGAGCGAAACGGCGTCACCGCCGATCAGATCGTTGCCGAGGCGGTGCGCGCGCTGCCTGAAGACCGGCCGTGACCGAGCTGCTCGACGCGGGCACGGTGCGCCAGCTCGAGCGGCTGCGGCTCTCGACGCTCACCGCGGTGGTCGCAGGCCTCTCGGGCGAGCGCGAGGGAAACGCCCGCGTGCCGCGCGTGGAGTTCTCGGACTACCGGCCCTACATCGCCGGGGACGAGCTCCGCCGCATCGACTGGAACGTGTACGCGCGGCTGCGCCAGCTGGTGGTGAAGGTGGGGCCCGAGGAGGGACGCCTCTCGATTGTGATCCTGGTGGATACCAGCCGCTCGATGCGCTTCGGCGAGCCGTCCAAGGCCCGCCACGCCCAGCGGCTGGCCGCATGCCTCGGCGCCGTGGCGCTCCTGAAGGGGGACGCGGCCCAGGTGTACTCGCTGGGCGACGGCAAGGCGGTGGCTCTCCCACGGCTGGACGGCGCCCGCCAGATGATCGCCCTCACCGACGAGATCGAGCGCATGCCGACGGCCACCCAGACCGGCCTGGCGGCGAGCATCCGCGACTACCGCCGCTCGCCCGCGCAGCCCGACCTGGTGGCGCTCATCTCCGACCTCAACCTGCCGCAGGACGAGATCGACCAGTCGCTCGCGCTCCTCGGTGGCTCGGCCCGGTCGGCCTCGCTGATCCACGTGATCGCACCGCAGGAGCGCACCATCGACCTGCGCGGCCCCGTCGAGCTGCGCGACTCGGAGTCGGGCCGCACCATCTCCACCACGCTCACCGACGAGCGGGCCGGTGACTACGCGCGCCGGTTCGCCGAGTTCACGGAGTCCGTGGAGCGCGGGTGCCGGCGCGAGGGCATCGGCTACGTGCGCGCGGACACCGACGTCGAGCCGCTCGACCTGCTGCTCTCACACGCCCGCGACGCGGCGCTCGCCTACGCCTGAACCGGCTCGTCGGCCGGCGCGAGATTCGAGCGCTGCGGCCGCACGATCATCCTGCCCGCGATGCTGATGGCAAAGAGCAGGAGCGCGAGCGCCACGAGCCACGGCCAGAGCGCGTTTCCGCCGGTCGAGAGCACCCCGTACTGCGACGGCCCCAGGAGCTCGCCACCGGTCTGCGTCACCACCTGGCCCAGCACGCCCGGCCCGTCGGGCTGCGGCACGAACTCGGCCGGGTAGGGCACCGCCACCAGCCGCTGCTGCGAGCCGCCCGGGATCTGCAGCGTGAGCGGGTAGACGCCGCCCGCGATCTGCGGCAGCCGCGCGACGTAGATGCCCGGCGACGAGGCCGCGAGCTGGAAGTCCTCGGCCGTGCCGCCCACCGTGATCTGCGCCGGGATCACCGCTGCCGAGATCACGCCGAGCGACGAGAGATCAAGCTGCATGGTGGTCGCCGCGCCGTTGGTCACGGTCAGCGGCAGCGTCGAGCTCGCATCGGGCCGCGCCACCCACCGCGCGGCGTCGTTCCAGAGATCGGGCTGGTCGAGCCAGGCCGTGGCCCACGGCGCGCCCAGGCCGGGCGTCCACGCCACCACGCGGCCCGTGCCGTACTGCCACTGGGCGAGCGCCGGATTGGCCGTCGTGGCGCCGTTCTTGGCCACCAGGTCGTTCTGCGCGCCGGGCTTCAGCTGCGTCACCACGTTGCCGGTCACGCCGGGAAGCGTCTTTCCCGTGAGCGAGCGCACCACCGGCGAGCTCGAGACGGCGCGCACCTGCAGGTCGCCGCGCACCTGCACGGGCTTCGCGCTCAGCCGCGTCTCCTTGATGAAGATCTTCGGCAGGTCGCGGGCGTTGGTGGTCTGGTAGAAGTTGCCGCCCGTGGCCTTTGCGATGGCCTTCAGGAGGGCCGCGTCCACGTCGGTGCCGAGCGCGACCGTCGCGACCGAGATGTGGTTTGCCGCGATCAGCTGCAGGAGCTTCGTGTAGTTGTGCGGCTGGGAGATGCCGTCGGTCATGAGGATCATGTGGCGGTTCTTCGAGCCGGACTTGAGGATCTGCGCGAGCCCGCGCTGGAGCCCCAGGTAGATGTCGGTGCCGCCGTCTGCCTGCAGGCCGTCGATCTTCTTCGCCGCGGCGTTTCGATCACCGGCCGTCGCGATCCGCTGCATCGGCAGGAGCACGTGCGGGGCGATGTCGAAGGCCACCACGCCCATCTCGTCGCGGTGCTTGGCCACGAAGTTGAGCGACTGGATCGCCGCCTGCTGGGCCATCTGGATCTTGGGCACGCCGCCGGAGAGGTCGCCCATGCTGCCCGAGCGGTCGAGCACCAGCTGGAGCGCCAGGTTCTTTCGCTGCAGGTCGCCGGGGATGAGGCTCGAGACCGGCAGCATCCGCTGGATCCCGCTGCGCGCATAGCCGCCCAGCGAGAAGCTGTGCGGCCCGCCGAACGCCGTCACGCCGAGGCCGCCGATGCGCACGGCCTGGTCGAGTGCGCCCACCTGCGCCGCCGAGACGTCGGCCGCGTTCACGTTCTCGAGCTCCACCGCGTCGATGCCCGCATACGAGCCCGCGGCGGACGGCAGCTGCCGGGGGGTGACCACCGACACGTTCAGGCCCTTGCTCTGCAGGAGCGGCGCGAGCTGCGACGTGGTCGAGCTCACGACAAGCACCCGCGGCGGCGGATCGACGTGCACCACCACCGCCAGCTTGTTGTTCTGCGGGATCTGGTCGTTGAAGAGGTGCACGCTCACCGCGAACGAGTGCCAGCCCTGCGTCGTGGCCGTGTAGGAGAGCGTGAACGGCGTCTCGCCGTCGCGCATCTGGATCACCTCGGAGTCGGGCTTTCCGCCGTCGCGGCTCACCAGGAGCTGGCCCGGCGCCCGCGCCGTCGCCTTCACGGTGATGGTGAGCGAGACCGTGTCGCCCTGATGCACGGTGGACGGCGCCACCACGCGGGTGATCGCGGCGTCCACCACCTGGCGCTTGAGCACCGAGGCATCCACCGAGACCCCGCGGATCCTGGCCGCTGCGACGGCGTTCAGCGCGTCGCCCGCGGTCTGGTCGCCGTCGGTCACCACCACCACGCGGCCACCCGCCGGCGCCGCTGCGATGGCCGCGCGCAGGCCTGCGGCGATGTCGGTGTCGTCGGCCGCGACACCAACCGGCGTGTGGTTTTGCACGACCTGTGACGATGCCGGCACGCTCTGGGCCCCCGCCGCGAACTCCACCACCCGGCACGGCTTCACGCAGCTTCCCGCCGCATGGCCGATCCACTGGGTCTCGGCGTTGTTCATCGAGGCGTCGATGCTGGCCGAGCGGTCAACCGCGAGCACCGCCGCCGGCCGGCTCGAGCCGATCACCGGCGCCGAAAGCGCGACCACCAGCGCCGTGACCGCCATCCACGAGAGCACCGCCCAGCGCAGCCCGCGCGTGCGGCCCGTCGCCAGGAGCCACGCGACCACCGCGACCGGCACGACCAGCCCGATCAGCACCCAGGGGTGGCCGAAGGTCACGTGCCGAGCCTCCGCCAGTAGAGCCACTCCGCCGCGATCGCGAGCGCGCCCAGCAGGGCCAGCCACGGCCAGAGCGCGGTGCGCCCGCTGGGGGCTGCGCCCCTGGCCCACGCCGAGAGGTCAACCGGCAGCGCCGGGATCGCCGAGGGTGCCGACTCGAGGTTTGCCACCAGCCGGTCGCGCCGCGTGCTCGCGGGCCCGGTCTGGGTCACAGCGGTCGCTGCCGGCTGCAGCCCCGCGAAGGCCTGGGGCGCCGTGCCCGACGCGGTTGCCGGCACGGTCGAGCCGATCGACGTCTGCTTCGAGCCCGGCGTCGCCGCCACCGTGAACGGGGTGCCCGAGGCCACCGCCGACGGCGCCCACTGCGTGGCCCACACCAGCATGTTTCGCGCGAGGATCGGCAGCGCGTCCAGCTGCGGCAGGTCGGAGTGGCTCACGTCGAAGGCGAGGAGCGCCTCACGCTGGCTGCCGTTGTCGCCGACGGCAAGCAGCGGATTCGCGCCACTCCACACCAGCGGCTGCATCCACACCGGCAGCGTGTAGCCCGTCGCGGCATTCGCACCCACGGTGAGCGACGAGAGGTCAACGCCGCTCAGGATGGGGCTCTGCTGGTCGGCGCCCGTCACCGGCGCCGTCGCAAGCGCCCCGTGCACGGCCCCGTCCGGAAGCGCCGCGGGGTGCACCAGCAGCACCGCCGGCGACCTCGGCAGGCCGCCGCGTGGCAGCTGCCCGTCCACCACCACCAGCACGCTCTTCGCAGCGTCGCTGGGCCTGTACGTCGCCACGGTGCGCAGCTCGAGGGTGACCCCCGGGATCGCCGCGAAGGCGCGTGCGAGCGGAAGCGCGGTTGCCGGTTCGCCCACCAGCGTCACGGTCGAGGACGGCGGCGCGTTGGCAGCGCCCGGCACGTCGATGTAGGCCGCGTTGTCGGCCGCCAGGGCGTCGCGGCCGCGCAGCCGAAGCGTCACGCGCGCCCCGGGGGTCGCGGTGAGCGCGATGATCGCCCGCGAGTGCGCAGGCACCGCGATGGCCCGCGAGAGCGCGGGCCGGCCCGCCACCGTCGCGGTGTAGGCATCGGTCACCGCGCGGCCCGACGTGTTTGCCACAGTCGCGAAGATCTCGCACTGCGTCGCGGTGCCGATGCCGCACCGCGCGCTGGGATCGAAGAGGCCCTGGTCGGCCGCCGGATCGCCCACCACGAACTGCTGCAACTGGCCGGGCGAGGCGATCGCCGAGGGCATCGCGGCCTCGGGCGAGCGCACCACCACCAGCCTTCCGCCGGCGCCGCCGAGGAGCCCCGCGCCGATGGCAAGCGCCGGGCGCAGGTCGGGCGACGACGGCGAGGGCTCGAGCTTCGCGAGGCCCGCCGCCACCCCCGCGGAGTCACCGCTGTAGACCAGGCCGGGATTGCCCTGCGCCGCGACCACCACGATGTGGTCGCCGCCCGAGCGGCCCGCCATCTTCGCGATCGCCTGCTCGGCCTGCGCCAGGCGCTGGCCGACGCCCATCCACACCGAGTCGTCCAGCACGAACACGCGATTTGCCGCCGGGGCCGATCCCGCCCGGCTCGGCCCCGAGAGCGCCAGCACCAGCGCGATCACGGCCAGCGCCTGGAGCGCCAGGAGAATGGGGTAGCGCGGCCGCCGGAACCGCCGCTCGGTGGTTGCCGCCGGCGCCTCGAACCGATCCCAGAGGAGCAGGCTCGGCACGTCGTGGAGGCCTGCGCGGGGCCGGCGCAGGTGCAGGATCACCAGCGGGACGAGCAGCAGCAGGCCGGCGAGCCACCACGGCCGATCGAAGCTCACCCCGTGTTACCAGCCGGCCGCGGTGATGCGCCCGAAGCCACCGAAGTAGCCCAGGAGCAGCTCGCGGTCAGCCCCTCCCACCGCGCCGCCCCCCGGAGGCACGTAGTGGATGCCGTTCTTGCCCACGCCGCCGCTCCCGGCGCCCGCCGTGCCCACGCGAGAGGCGCCCCCGCCGCCGTTCAGCGCCTGGGACGAGCCCTCCCCCGCCGAGCTCTTGCCTGCGGCAGAGGGCGCGTAGCCGGGCTGGATCGGGAGCTTGCCGCCGAAGCCGAGCTGCGGCACCAGGCCGGTTCCCTGCTGGGTGGTGCCGCGCGTGCCGCCGGCGGTGCCGCCGCCGGCCTTGCCGCTGTGCTGCTGCTGCCCGCCCGAGCCGTTGCCGGATGCGCCCGCGCCGCCGGGCGAGTTGCCGCCCTTGTTGCCGGCCTGCACGTTGCGGGCGTTTGGCTGCTTCCCGCCCGACTGGCCGCCACCGCCGCCCAGCGTGTTGCCCGCGGCACCTCCCACCGACGCCGAGCCCTTGGTCGCCGTCTGCGGGCCGGTGACTGCAACCGCCTTACCGCCCCCGGCCGCGTGTCCCTCGCTCGCCCCGCCGGCGCCCTGGCTGGCTGCCTGGGCGGACTTCGCCGAGGTGTCGGGGCCGAGCGACCGGTTGGACTGGGCGATGTCGCCCTGCGGGTTCTTCGCCGCGATGCCGGCGCCGTAGGGGCTGTGCCCCGAGAGCGCGCCGCCGGATCTGGTCTGGCCCGGAGCGACTGCATTGATGCGCGGCTGCTTCAGGCTCGACTTGAAGCCGCTCAGCCCCTTGCCGCCGTTCAGGTTGCCGGAGCCCGATGCGCCGGAGGCCACCTGGCTCGCGCCGTTTGCCCGCGCCGCGCTCTGCCCCGAGCCGCTGCCGCCGCCGATGGACGGCACCAGGAGCACCGCTGCGAGCGCCAGCGCGCACACCGCCAGCGCCGCCCACTCGAAGCCGCCTGGGCGCCCCGCGACGTGCGCCGATGCGAGGCTCCGGCCCACTGCCGCGCGCCCGTCGGCGATCACCATGGCGACCAGCCCGCGCCGCTCACCGCCCTCGCGCTCCAGCTCGAGCGCCGTTGACACCTGATCGCGCAGGCCCAGATCGTGATCCAGGATGCGCGCGGTCTCGTCCTGGCCCCCGCGCCCGCCGATGCCGGCCGCCACGCACGCGCCGAAGGCGACGATCGCCGGGGCGATCCACCAGACCGCCGAACCGCCGGCGAGCCGCGCCAGGAGCGCACCCACCACCGCGACAGCGAGGGCCACAAGAATTGCCCGCCGCACCACCACCAGCGCCCGGTGGCGGCCGATTCGCCGCTGCCACGCACGAAGTCCCGCCTCAACGTCGATTGGCCCTGCATTCACCGCACTTTCACGTGTTACAAGCCGAACGACATCCCGTGGCTCGGATGTGATCCATCTGACGGCCATGGCAGGATTGAAGCTTGAAATGCGAGAAGATTGCACCATCAAGTGTTATCGTAGATCGCTTGAGCCCTGGAAGCACAGGGAAATTCACCGGATGGCAATTGTGACCACTTTGGTGAATGTTCGGGTTTCACTGTCAAGAAACTTAACATGGAGGTGAGGTTAGTGAGTCTGTTCAGTCGTCGGAACCATTCAGTTGGCCGGCGTGTCGGAGCAGCGTTGACGGTCGTCGCAGTCCTCGGGCTTGCAGCGTGCGGAGGGTCCAGCAGTAGCAGTAGCAGCAGTTCCGGTAGTAGCTCCGGCAGCACTGGCTCCACCTCCACCACGCCCACCCTGGCGACCGACTACGCGCTTCCGGGCGCAAACCTCGAGAACACGCGCTATGTGGGCGGCACCATCAACGCCTCCAACGCCAGCACGCTGAAGTCGGCATGGAACGTGCCGATCAAGGCGACCGGCTCGTTCGGCACCTACGCCACGACGCCGATCATCACGGGCGGCGTGGTCTACACGCAGGACATCGATTCGAACGTCTATGCGATCGACCTCGCCACCGGCAAGGTCAAGTGGTACAAGAGCTACAACAGCCCGTCGGTCGGCCCCAACGGCGTGACCGTCGATAACGGCGTCGTCTACGGCAATACCGCCGACTCGACCTTCGCCATCCAGGCGTCCACCGGTGAGCAGCTCTGGATCAAGAAGCTGACCCGAAACGCCAACGAGGGCATCGACATGGCCCCGGGCATCGACGACGGCACGCTCTACGTGTCAACGGTGCCGGGCAATAACTCCGGCTTCTACAAGGGCAACGGCCAGGCGATTCTGTGGGCGATGGACGCCAAGACCGGTGACGTGAAGTGGAAGTGGGACGAGGTGCCGACCAACCTCTGGTCGAACAAGTACACCAACATCAACTCGGGTGGCGGCCAGTGGGATCCGCCGTCGTTCGATGCCAACGGCGACGTCTACATCGGCGTCTCCAACCCGGCACCGTTCCCGGGCACCAAGGAGCTGCCGCAGGGCTCGAGCCGGCCTGGCCCGAACCTCTACACGGACTCCATCGTGAAGCTCGACCACACCACGGGCAAGCTGGACTGGTACTACCAGCTCACCCCGCATGACATCGCTGACTGGGACATGGAGAACTCCCCCATGCTCACGACGGTCAACGGCAGCCCCGCCGTCATCGACGGCGGCAAGGGCGGCATCGTGATCGCCGTCGACGAGTCCACGGGCAAGCTGCTGTGGAAGACCCCCGTCGGCAAGCACAACGGCCACGACAACGACGGTCTTCTCACCGAGAACGGCCCGTCGACGAAGGTGAAGTCGCCGCGCACCGTGTTCCCTGGTGAGCTCGGTGGCGTCGAGTCGCAGCTCGCGACCGACGGCAAGACGACGTATGCCGCGATCAACAACCTCGGCACCATCTACGACGACAAGAAGGCCACTGCGACGTTCGCGGGCTCGTTCACCGCGGCCACCGGCGAGCTGGTTGCAATCGACCAGAACACCGGCGCGATCAAGTGGGATCACAAGTTCCCGTCGTCGGCGTACGGCGCAGCAACGGTCTCGAACGACGTGGTCTTCACGACCACGTACGACGGCACCCTCTGGGCCCTCAACGCCGACACTGGTGACGTCGTCTGGAGCAAGAAGCTCTCGGCCGGCACCAACGCTCCTGTTGCCGTCGGCAGCGGGTATGTGATCGCCGCAGGCTCCGTGCCGGGAGGCAAGGGGCAGAAGGCTCTCATCCAGGCGTTTAAACTGCCGTGATGAGCAGTAATGCAACACGCGTCAAAGGGTTCATCGCCGCTGGAGCGGTGGCCCTGGTGCTGGTGGCGGCGGCGTGCGGAGGCTCGAGCTCGAGTGAGTCCTCCGCGAACAACCCGCCGTCCACCAGCCCGACTCAGGCCACCGATACGACGGCGCCTGCCACGTCCACCGAAACCACCACTCCCTCGACTTCGACGTCGTCGGGTGGCGGAGGCGGGAACGCGGCTGCCGGCAAGGTGGTGTTCACCAGCACCTGCGCAACCTGCCACACGCTGGCAGACGCAGGGGCGACGGGGTCGGTTGGCCCCAACCTGGATCAGCTCAAGCCGAGTGATGCCCTGGTCATCCACCAGGTCACCAACGGCGGCGGCGGAATGCCTGCGTTCGGCGGACAGCTGTCGCAGACCCAGATCCAGGACGTGGCCAAGTACGTCTCCACGGTCGCTGGTAACGGTGCCACCAACAGCGGTAGCTCTGGCGGCGGCACTCCCTGATCGGAAAGCACCTCTCCGGGCCCGGCTCTCACCTCGAGAGCCGGGCCCGAGGTCGTTAAGGGCCGAATATCCGGTGCCAGGCACCGGGTATTCACGTGATAGCTTGACGACATGGCTCAGGTCACCCGAGGCTTCTTCGGTCGCCGCCGCCCCGCCGCTCCCGCGGGCCGGATTCCGCCAGGGCAGTACCTGACGACGGAGTTCCCCGTGCTCTCGGCCGGCCCCACGCCGCGCATCGAGCTGGCCGACTGGCGCCTCTCCATCACCGGGGCTGCGATCGATCCGCCGTCGTGGTCGTGGGACCAGCTGCAGGCCCTGCCGCAGGAGGAGTTCACGGTGGACATCCACTGCGTCACCAAGTGGTCGAAGCTCGACACGGGCTGGCGCGGCGTCTCGCTCGACACGCTCCTGGCCGACGTGGAGACGTCGGCGGAGTACGTCATGGCGCGCTCCTACGGCGGCTACTCCACCAACCTCCCTGTAGCGGATCTGCTCGACGGCAAGGCCTGGGTGGTGCACACCTACGACGGCCGGCCGCTGGCGCCCGAGCACGGCGGTCCGGCGCGGCTCCTGGTGCCGCACCTCTACTTCTGGAAGAGCGCCAAGTGGGTGTGGGAGCTCGAGCTTTTGAACCAGGACGAGGAGGGGTTCTGGGAGGGCTACGGCTACCACAACTACGGGGATCCATGGCTGGAACAGCGCTACGCGGGCGACTGAGCTGGACGCCGGCCACCGTCGCCGGCATCTCGCACGAGGCCGCGGGCGTCTCGACCATCACGTTCACCGTCCCGGGCTGGGCGGGGCACCTTCCGGGCCAGCACGTTGACGTGCGGCTCACAGCCCCCGACGGCTACCAGGCGCAGCGAAGCTACTCCATCGCAGCGCCGGCTGATGGCGACCACGTGGTGCTCACGGTCGAGCGGCTGGACGATGGCGAGGTCTCCACGTTTCTCACCGACGTGCTCGAGGTGGGTGACGTGATCGAGCTGCGCGGGCCCATCGGCGGCTACTTCGTGTGGGAGCCGGGCGACGGCGGGCCGCTGCTCCTGATCGCGGGCGGCAGCGGGATCGTGCCGCTCATGGCGATGCTCCGCGCGCGAGTGGCGGCGGGGAGCGACGTGCCGGTGCGGCTGCTCTACTCCTCGCGCGAGTGGGACGGCGTGATCTTCCGCGACGAGCTCGACCGGCTCGCCCAGGTGCCAGGCGTCGAGGTGATCCACACTCTCACGCGCCGGTCGCCCGAGGGCTGGACGGGCTACGACCGGCGGGTGGACCGGGCGATGCTCGCCGACGTCGCGTGGCCGCCCGGCGAGCGGCCGGTCACCTACGTGTGCGGGCCGACGGGGTTCGTGGAGGCCGCGGCGCAGGCGCTGGTGTCGCTCGGCCACGATCCGCGCAGCGTGCGCACCGAGCGGTTCGGCCCGACGGGGGTGCCGGGATGAGCGACCTGCACCTCGACGGAAACGCGCTCGGCGGGATCCTCTTCGAGGTCTTCGGCCACGACATGACGGCCACCGAGGGCTCGTGCCTTGACTGCGGTGCGGTCAGGCCGGTGGGCGCCCTGCTCGCCTACGTCTCGGCGCCGGGCCACATCCTGCGCTGCCCCGACTGCAGCGCGGTGCTGCTGGTGATCGTGGCCGAGCCGGACGGCTACCACGTCACCATCGAGTCGCTGCAGGCGCCGGGCCTCTGAGCTATCCGGCGATGACCGCCGTCACGTCCACCTCGACCACCCACTCGGGTCGCGCGAGCGCCGGCACCACGAGCCCCGTGAACGCCGGGAAGACACCCTTCAGCCGCGCTCCCAGCACGCGGTAGACGGCCTCGCGGTAGCGGATGTCGGTGATGTACACGGTCACCTTGCAGATGTCGGAGAGCTGCGATCCGGCCTCGCCCAGCAGCAGCTCGATGTTGTCCATCGCCTTCTCGGCCTGCCCGCCCGGATCGGCGATCGCCACGCTCTCGCGCGTGTCCAGATCCTGTGCGACCTGGCCGCGCAGGTACACCGTGTTTCCGGCCACGACGCCCTGGCAGAGGTCGTTGTCGAGGTTCTGCTCGGGGTAGGTGTCGCGGGTGTTGAACGGGCGGAGGCGGATGTGGCCGCCGGCGACGATCTGATCGGTCATGCGAGGCTCCCGGTCGGGACGCCGGAATCGGCATCCATGTAGTTGCGCACGAGCTGCAGCGCGCCGTCGAAGTCGTAGTTGTTGTAGACCGCGAGGAGGTGCGAGAACGCCGGCGACTGCGCGAACAGCTGGAACGTGAGCCGGTGTCCGCCGTAGTCGGAGTTCAGGATGTCGCGGGCAAGCGCGAAGTAGCGCCGCCGCGCCCCGGCCTCGATGTCGTTGATGCGGTAGTACTTCTCGAGCAGCTTGCCCGGCACCGGGTGCTCGAACGACGCGAGGCTCGGCGTGACGCAGATCTGGCCGCCGCAGAGGTCGCGCGTGAGGTGGATCATGGCCGGAAGCTGCGAGCACGCGTGCACCCGGCCCGTGTAGAGCAGCGCCTGGTTCGGCATCAGAAGGCCGCCGGGGCTTCGCTCGGCCATCTCGATGGCGGCGGTGAGGTGGGCGTTGATGCCCTCGCGGTAGACCACCAGCTGGGCGAGCTTCTCGCGCACGCCCTGGTGCATCTTCACGCCCGCGTCCACCGCGTTTGCATACGCGAGGCCGATGAGGAAGTCGGCCAGCCGCAGGTGGCGCTGCACGAACGGGTACATGCTGTAGCGGTGAAGCGTCGCGCGGATGTAGGCGGCGGCCTGGACGTGCCGGTTGAAAAGCACGTTCTCCCACGGGATCTCGACGTCGTCGAAGACGATCATGGTGTCAACCTCGTCGAACCGGCTCGAGAACGGGTAGTCGGCGGCCGGCGCGCGGCCGGCGAAGCTCGACCGGCAGATGTGGGTCATGCCCGGCGCGCCCATGTCGGCGATGAACCCGACGGCGTACTCCGACTGCGTGGCCTCGCCCCAGTCGCCGATGGTCGGCTTCACGAACGCCTGGTTGGCGTAGGCCGCGGCGGTCTCGAACTTGGCGCCGCGCACGATGATGCCGTTGTCGTTCTCGCCGACCACGCGCAGCAGCACGTCGGGATCCTGCTCCTGCGGGCGCTTGCTGCGGTCGCCCTTGGGGTCGGTGTTGGCCGAGACGTGGAACGGATCCTGGAGCGCCGCGTGGGCGACGTGGCGGCGGATGTTCTCGGAGAACTGCGGGTCGATCTCGTTCAGCACGTCCTGCCCGTCGAAGAGCGACCACATCTCCCCCACGGTCTCGTCGCCGACGCGGGTGACGATGCCGCCGATGTCGTCGAGCACGGTGTCGACCGCGAGGCGCTTGGCGCGCCAGTCGCCGCGCTCCAGCGGCAGGCGCGAGCCGATGGCGCAGCGCTCGCCCGTCTCCTCATCGACGTAGGACATGATGTCGCGCGTGGCCTCCTCGTGCGGCCATGTCGTAGATGCGCGCACGGACGTCCACGATGGGCTTGAAGGCCGGATGCGTGGTGACGTCGTCGACCCGCTCGCCGTCGATCCAGACCTCGCGGCCGTCCCTGACCGACTCGCGGTACTCGTCCCCGGTACGAATCATCCCCCGCGCTCCTTTGTTCTCATTCTGTGAGAAGTCTGTCTCACAGAGTGGTAAGGTTATCAACGTGAGTGAGTCCCGTCAACCCGTGCTCGAGCGCTCGCTGGCCGTGCTCGACTGCTTCACGGAGGGCCGGCCCGAGTGGGCCACGGCCGAGCTCGCCGTCGAGGTCGGCCTGCCCGTCTCCACCACGTACCGCCTGGTCTCGACGCTCGAGGCCCAGGGCCTGATCCGGCCGGTGGGCGGCGGGCGCTACCGGCTGGGGGCGGCAGCGATGTCGCTCGGCCACCGGGCCTCGGCGGGGTTCGATCTGGGCCGCGACCTGCACCCGCCGGCTCGAGCAGGTGGCCGCGGCGACGCGCGAGACGGCGATCCTCTCGGTGTTCGAGCCGCGCCGGCTGGGGGTGCTCTGCATCGACCGCGTGGAGGCGCCGCAGCCGCTTCGCCTCGTCGCTCGAGATCGGCCGCGTGGTGCCCGCTGCACGCCGGGGCGACGTCGAAGGCCATGCTGGCCTTCCTCGGCCCCGACGTGCTCGAGTCGGTGCTGGCTCGCCCGCTCGAGCAGCTGGCGCCGGGCACCATCACCGATCCCGCCGCGCTCGCCGCCGAGATCGCAAAGGTGCGCGAGCAGGGCTACGCGGTGAGCCGCGAGGAGACCAACGAGGGCGCCTGGGGAGCGGCCGCGCCGGTGCTCTCACGCGACGGCCGCGCGATGGCGGTGATCGGCATGGCCGGCCCGCTGATGCGCTACGACAAAGGGGCCGAGGCCGCCGCCCGCGACGCAGTCCTCACCGCCGCCCGCTCCTCAGCAAAAAGCCTGGGCGCCTGAATAGACGGTGCCAGGCACTTAATATTCACGACGTCGCGAGGCCCTGCTCGCGCATCGCGCGCCGGTACGACACCGCCACCGCGTCGAACTTCAGGTGCAGCTCGTCTGCCAGGTCGAACGGCACCTGCTCGGGCCGCTGTGACTCGACGATCACCTTGTCCTGGTTGAAGATCGTGTCCTCGAAGTCCTGCAGGATCTCGATCGGCTGATCGAAGTCGTAGTTTCGGCCCATCACCAGGTACCCGACGCACCGGTTGTCGGACACCGGCTGGGACGCGAAGAAGTAGAGCATCCCCTTCTCGCCGCCCCACCCCACGCGCAGCACGATGGTGTACGGCAGGTGCAGCTCGTACCGGCTGCGGCGCTCCGGCGCCTCGGCCACCTCGTTTGCGAAGATCGGAAACTCGTCCGAGTTGGGCGCCTCGGGCCGCACGATCTTGTAGTGCAGCACGTGCCCCTCGGTCTCGACCGAGTAGGCCGGCACCACCGGCCGCTCGGGATCGCCCAGGAGGCCAGGGATGCACCCAGGGAAGTGCCCGAAGTCGGTGAAGTTCTCGAGCTGGCGCGACGAGTCCGACTGCCATGCGTACGGCCCCGCCGGGATCACCATCCACGAGTCGTCCTCGAGCTCGGGAATCGCCGGCAGATCGAACCGCGGCTCGTCGAGCGCCACCCAGATCATCCCGTACCGCTCCTGGCACGAGTACGCGTCGATCCGCGCCTTCGCCGGCACCTTCGTCGCGTCCTCCAGCTGCGGGATGGCGGCGCACACGCCGTTGGCCCGGTACCGCCAGCCGTGGTACGGGCACACGATCTGGTCGCCGTCCGTCCACCCCAGCGAGAGCGCCGTGCCGCGGTGGATGCAGAGATCCTTCACCGCGTGCAGCTGCCCCTCGGCCCCGCGCCACACGGCCACGGGCTCGTCGAGCAGCGTCACCCCGAGCGGCTTCTCGGCGGTGAGGTCGCTCGAGAACGCCACCGGGTGCCAGCAGCTGCGAAGGGCCTGCATGTCGGGGATCGCTGCGGGTGCGTCGCTCACGACCCCAACCTACCACCTCCCGGGTTTCGGGCCATCGGCGAGAAGCGGGCTATCGTGACGGCATGACTCCACTCACAGAGACCTTCACGCTGCAAAACGGCGACACGATTCCCCGGATCGGCTTCGGCACCTGGCAGATCCCCAACGGCAAGCAGGCCTACGACGCGACCGCCGCCGCCCTCGCGGCCGGCTACCGCCACGTCGATACCGCCCGCGACTACGGCAACGAGGAGTCCGTCTCGCGCGCCATCGCCGACAGCGGCCTCGCGCGTGACGAGATCTACCTCACCACCAAGCTCCCCGCCGCCATCAAGGACTACGACGGCGCCAGGGCAAGCTTCGAGACCACCATGGACGCGCTGGGCCTGGATCACGTCAACCTCTACCTCATCCACGCGCCGTGGCCGTGGGAGGATCAGGGCTCCGATCACGCCGCCGGAAACGCCGAGGTGTGGCGCGCGATGGAGGAGATCCGAAAGGACGGCCGCGCGAAGGCCATCGGCGTCTCCAACTTCAGCATCTCCGACATCCAGAAGCTGGTGGACGCCTCGGGCGTGACCCCGCAGGTCAACCAGATCCGGTTCTTCATCGGCAGCTCCCAGCCCGATGTGACCGCCTACTGCCAGTCCAACGGCATCCTCGTCGAGGCCTACTCGCCGCTTGCGACCGGCCACATCCTGGACAACGGCGACATCGCCGCGGTCGCCGGGAAGTACGGAAAGACGGTGGCCCAGGTGTGCATCCGCTACGCGCTCCAGAAGGGCGCGCTCCCCCTGCCGAAGACCGTCACGCCCGCGCGCATGGCCGAGAATGCCGACGTGGACTTCCAGATCTCGGACGAGGACATGGCGACCCTGGACGGCCTCGAATGAACCGCACCGATCTCGCCGCCGAGGCGTTCGTCTACGGCTTCCCGATGGTGTTCGATCTCACCGAGGTCCAGCAGATCACCACCGCGGGCCTCGGCGCGCTTCTGCCGGCGCCGTACAACAGGTTCACGCACGCCACGTCGCTCGCAGGCCCCGATGAGAAGTTCGTGTCGGTCAATAACGACACGGTGTACTCCATCTGCCAGGTTGACGTGGGCGTCGGCGCGCTCCTGCTCGACGTGCCCGACACCGCTGGGCGCTACTACGTGCTGCAGTTCATCGATGCGTGGACGAACAACTTCGCCTACGTCGGCAAGCGCGCCACCGGCACGGGCGCCCAGCAGTACCTCCTGGTGCCGCCGGGCTGGGACGGAAGCGCGCCGGGAAACGCCGTCCCCATCGAGCTCCCCACCCGGGTCGTGACCATCGCCGGGCGCTTTGCCTGCGACGGTGAGGCCGACCTGCCCGCGGTCGCCGAGCTCCAGAAGCAGCTCACGATCCTCCCCCTCAACCGCGCGCTGCTCCAGCCCGAGGGCGTGCCTGCCCCGTCGCCCGACGCCGTGGAAGCGCTTCGGCCGCTGGAGCAGATCCGCACCTACATGCAGGCATTCCCGCCCCACCCCGACGACGTCGCCTACCAGCAGAAGTTCGCCGCGATCGGGCTGCTCGACGAGACGTGCCCCTACACCGCCGATGATCCCGAGCTCGAGGCCGGCATCGCCGCGGGCCGGGCAGCCATCGAGCAGGCGACGCAGGCCGGGGCCGCCGGGCCCACCGGCTGGCGCGTGCTGAAGGACTCGTTCAACTACAACGTGCACTTCTTCGGCGTCGGCACCATCGACGCTCCCGAGTGGAGGATCGAGGATCGCGCGACCCGGCAGATCACGCGGGCGGTGGCCGCACGCGTGGGCCTCTGGGGAAACCACGGCTACGAGGCGGTCTACGGCCAGGTCTTCGTCGATGCCGACGGCAACCAGCTGAACGGCAAGAACCGCTACCAGCTGCGGTTCGCCGAGCCCCCGCCGGTCGATGCGTTCTGGTCGCTCACCATGTACGACATGCCTGACTACTACCTGGTCGCGAACCCTATCGACCGCTACTCCATCGGCGATCGGACGCCGGGCCTGGCGACCGCCGCCGATGGGTCGATCACGCTCACGCTCCAGCACGACCAGCCGGCAGACCCCACAGAGCGGGCCAACTGGCTGCCTGCGCCCAAGGGCGACTTCCGGCCGCTCCTTCGCCTCTACCAGCCGGGCGCGGCGATCCTCGACGGCACGTTCGCGTATCCGGCGGTGGAGAAGCTCTAGCCGTTCACGGCTTGCCGGGCGGCGTCTTGCCGTTGCCGTTGCCTTTGCCGTTGCCGCCGGCGTTGGAGGTCGGCGGCGGTGTCGTTGTCCCGGAGCCCGTGGCCGACGAGCCGCCGGAGTTGCCGTTGGCCTTCCCGCCGGCGTTCCCGTTGGCCTTGCCGTTGCTCTTCCCGGCCGACCCGGTCGAAGCGGGCTTCCCGGCCGAGTTCCCGTGAGTCTTCGCGGAGGGGGCGCCGTTGCCGTTCGCCTTGCCGTTGGCCTTTCCAGCCGCCTTGCCGTTGGCCTTGCCCTGCGCGCCGCCCGTCTTCCCGGGAGGGCTCGCGCCCTTCGCGCTCCCGTGGCTGGCGTTCGCCTTGCCGTTTGCGCCTGCATGCTTGCCGCCGGCGTTGCTGTTCCCGCCGTGAGCCGTCGGCGGCACCGACGGGCCGCCCGTTGCCGGCGCCCCATCGCTCGAAGGCCCGCTCACGCTCACTGCGGCCGCGGCCCTGGGTGCGGCGGGCGGATGCGACGGGGCACGCGACACATCGGAGATCACGCTCCCCACCGCCGCCGTGAACGGCTGCCGTGCTGCCGGATGGACAGCGGCGACGGCTGCCGTCGCCGTGATCGCCGCAATCGCGACCTTGGCGGCCAGCCCAACCTTCGCGGCCGTCGCCACCTGAGTCGCGGCCGAGGCCGATCCGACGAGACCCGCAGACGTGGGAGCGCTCGCCGCTCCGGCGCCGCCGGCCGAGAGGCCCCCTGCACCCGTCCCGACCCCGGCTGCGCCGGCGGCAGGGGCTGAGAACCCGGGGATCACCGACGCCAGGGCGTGCGCCACGTGCGGTCGCGGCATCAGCGCAAACGTCGCGGCGAAGCCTGCGCTCTGCGACAGCCGGCGCTGCGCGACGCGGCACTTGCGGCAGCCCGAGACGTGCGCTGCATGAGCCGGGTTGAGCGTGAGCGCGGCAACCAGGCGCCCCCGCACCGTCCGGCACTCCGACTCTGTTGCGCTGGCCTCCTCGACGAGCGCGCTGCGCGCCCGTACCAGGAGCGATTCCACCGCGCCCGCCGTCGTTCCCAGCACATCGGCGATCTCGTTCTGGGAGAGCCCGCTCCAGTGCCGGAGCACGAACGCCTGATGCTGATTCTCCGGAAGCGCCCAGAGCGCCGCGCGCACCTCTGCGAGCACCTCGGCCTCGGCGAGATCGGTATCGGCGTCGGCGCGCCCCGAGATCCGAAGATCGTCGGTGGGCACCTCGCGGCGGTCGCGGATCAGGTTGAGCGAGCGGTTCTTCGTCGCGCGCATGAGCCATGCCCGGGGGTTCGCAAGCTCGCCGCCCTTCCCGAGCAGGCGAAACGCCTGGATGAACACGAACTGCGTCACGTCCTCGGCGTCCTCGCGCCTGCCGGTGAGGTGGTAGGCAAACCGGAATACGGCTGCCGCGTGCTCCTCGTAGAGGGCGGTGAGACGACTGGCAGCTCGGGTTGGGGCTGGTGATGCGATAGCCAAAGATTCTCCATCTCCCCGTAAAGACACCGTCACGGGGATCTTCCTGCGATGGGTAGATATCGGCAGCGCCAACGCGATGCTGAAGCACCGTCGTAGTGTGAGAGTACTCTGAGAAGTGTTACGTTAGTGCGCTACAGCCGGAGCCGGGTCAACCCACCCCGGCTCCGACGCAAAAACCGTAAACAGAAAAGCCTCTAGCGGTCGACCACGGTCGTTGTGCGGCGGCCCGCAGTGGCCATCCAGACCAGTGCCATAACCAGACCGACGACGCCGACGGCCATCAAGATATCGCCGATGATGTCCCAGTTGACGTTGGTGCCGCCCACGCGGCGCGCCGGCTCGACAGCGAAACGCAGAATGGCGCCAACCGCCAGTAACACGATGGATGTTGCGATGCTCATGTATCCACCTCCTGAGCAAAGCGTTACCCGTAGATCCCCGCCCAGAAACGCAGAGCGCGATGAATTAACCTTTACCGCAGGAACTCGCGGTCTGGCGTGTCTTACCCGAAGCATGACTGACAAGACGACCGATCCGGCCACCCTGGCGCTCAGCCTTCTCGCCGAGCTTCCCGACACCATCGCCGCGCTCTCGCACAAGGGCGGGGTCGTTCCGCTGCGGATGGTCTCGAGCGACGGGGAGAGCCTCATTGCCGACATCCCGGCGGATGCCGCCGCGCCCGGCACAGTCCTCACGGTTCGCCTCAGAGACGACGAGGGCTACGGCCACGACGTCGAGCTACGGGTGGACGCCGTGCGCTCCGAGTCGGAGCGGTCGTGTCTCGTCCGGCTGACCCCCACTGCGGTCGAGCGCTTCGCCGGCGACGCCCCCTGTGGCGGCTCCCGGGACGACCGCACCGGGCACCGCCGTATCTGATCGGCGGGCCCGGTGGGCGAGTTCGCTAGATGTTGGTGATGACGCTGCCGAGCGCGCCCGAGATGGCGCCCGAGAGCAAGCCGAGGGTGGCGACGACTGCGATGGTGATGACCGCGAGCACGACAGCGTACTCGGCCATCGTCTGCCCGCTCTGGGATCCGCAGTCGAAGACTGCCTGCTGGTCGGGGGTGGTCATTGCGCTCCTTTGGGGGTCGGGAAACCTCACGTGTACGACCGTAAGACCCGCAGAGGGCGCACGATCCTGCGCGAACTCCGGCCAGATCCCCCGTCTGCGGTACGCCGCCTGGCGGCGCCCAACGGCTGGAGCGGCGCTCAGATCCGCCGGTACCGGGCGTCGGCGATCGAGTACAGCCCGAACGCCACGAGCCCGGCAGCGAGGAGCGCGAGCAGATACTGGCCGTAGCTCTGCTGCGCGATAGCCGCCAGCGCACCGTCGAGGCCGACAGCCTTCTGCGGATTGAAGTCGATCGCCGCCTTGATCGCGAAGATGCCGATGAGGCAGAAGGCAACCATCCGGGCCAGATGCCCGACGACGCCGACTCCGGTGATGACCTGGGTGGTTCGCGGCCCCATCTCGGCAGTCTTGTCCTCCTCCAGAAACTTCTTCGAGAGCCCCTTGTACCCCTGGTAGAGCCCCATGCCGATGAAGAGCGCCCCGGCGGCGCCCACCAGGTACTGGCCACCCGGCCAGCCGAGCACGCCGGCGGCGGAGTGATGCGGGCTGCTCGACTTGCGACTCGACGTCCCGAGCAGGATCGACACCGCCAGTCCGCACATTGCGAGGTACGCGATGCCGCTGCCGAGGGCGACGACGCGCCCCATCGCAGAGCTATCCCCGCCGCCTTCCGGCCCCCGTCCATAGCCCGCCTGGACGAACCGCCACAGCGCATACCCGCCGAGGCCGATGGCGACCGCGATCAGCAGCCCGTGGCCGAACGGCTGGTGCTGGATGGTCTCCATCGCGCCGCGTTGGTCGGTCGGGCTCTTGCTCACGTGCATGGCAACCTGGATCGCGAGCAGGCCGATGGTGGCGTAGATCACTCCCCGCGCGACGAAGCCCATCCGCGCGAGCGCCTCGAATGCCGGGCTGTGCGTCGCCGTGCGTCCGGCCGAGCGAGCCTGGGCACCGGCGCTGCTCATGCCGGCACCTGGATCGAGATCGCGCGGAGGATCGATCTCCAGCTTGTAGGACTTGATCTTCGTCCGGGATCCTCCGTCCAGCTCGTAGAGCACCTTGCGATCGAGCTTCACCTTCACCGTGTGCGCCTGGGTGGTGCGGAAGTACGGCGACTTCTCGGGGCTGCCGGAGACGGTGCGGCCGACCGTCCGGGCCCACTGCCGCACGCCGTCGGCCGTGATCACGGCGAGGTCGAGCAGGCCGTCGTCGGGCCTCGCGTCGGAGAACACCTCGACCCCGGCGAAGAGCGAGCCCACGTTCCCGGCAAGGATGCAGCTCGCAGGCCCCTTGTACCAGGGGCTGCCATCCACCGTGATCTTCGCCTTGAAGGGCGGCGTGCGGAAGCTTTTGGTGCCGGTGAGGATGTACGCGGCGCGGCCAAGGCGGTCCTTCAGGGCGCCATCGGCCGCGTCGATCATGTCGGCGTCGAATCCGGTTCCGGCCATCACCGCGAAGCACTCGCCGTTCATCCGGGCCACGTCGATCACGCGCGGGGCGCCGTGCAAGCCGGTCTGCACCGCTTCGTCGATGTCCTTCGGGATGCCGAGGTTCGTGGCAAGCAGGTTGGCGGTGCCGGCAGGGACGATGGCGATGGTCGCTCCGGTGCCGGCCAGCGCGTCGATGCAGCGCTGCGCCATGCCGTCGCCGCCCCAGATGAAGAAGTGGTCAGCTCCCTGCTCCCGCAGCCGCTCGATCTGCGCCGGCGCCTTCTTGCTCTTCGGCACCTCCGCCCAGAGCGGCTCGGTGACGCCCTGCGCGACGAGCGCGCGGCGGAGCTGCGGCAGGCCGCCCTGAAGCGTCTTCCCGGCATGGGCGATGACGGCGACGGTGCTCATCGGGCGACGTCCGCCCGCGTCTCGGCGGCACGAGCTCCCGCACGGGTGGCGGCAGCGGCGACCAGCAGCGCGCCGACGCCTACCAGCGCGCCCGCGGCGACGTCGGTCGGGTGATGCATTCCCCTGTACATCCGGGAGAGCGCAACGAGGACGGGGATGGCCACCGCCACCAGCCAGCACGTCACCACAATCCAGCGGCTCTGTACCGCCCGGGTGATGATGAGGGCGATGCCGCAGTAGACGGCGACGGACGCCGCCGTGTGCCCCGAGAAGAAGCTGGCGTCGGCGGGCAGATGATCGAGCCGCGGCACGTTCGGCCGCTCGCGGTGGATCACAAGCGTCGTCAGCCGGTAGGTCGCGGCCTCCACGCCGATCGCGCCGAGGATGAATCCGGCGACGCGCCAGCTGCGGCGGATCGCGGCCACGATGACCGTGATCGCCACCAGCGCCGGGATCGCAGAGACATCACCCATGCCGGAGAGCCAGAACGACACGTCGTTTCGGCTGGGCGAGCGGTGGGCGGCAAGCCAGACGTTGACGTGCTCGTCGGCATGCCCGATGCCGTGGTCGGGCAGGACGTACGACTTCAGCGCCCAGCCCACAGCGATCGCAGCTGCGGCAAGCAACGCACACCCAATCACGAGCACGATGAGATATGCGACGACAGGGCGACCGGCAAAACGCGTATGCGCGCCACGCGATCGCGGGAGCGCGGCAGGTGGGTGCAGCTCCATCGCGGATGTTTTCCCGCTTCACACCGCGGGCAAACGCGGTAGATGCCTCTCGTGATCTTGCTCGCCGTCTCGGGTGCGGCGGGGCTCGTCGTATGGCTCGCCGCGGGCGCGGCACACCGCTCGTGGCCCGGCAGATCTCCCGCCGCGGCCGCCGCTGACGAGCTCCAGGAGCACGATCGGGAGCTGGTTCGCCGGTTCGTGCGAAGCCGTGCCGACGCCGAGGTCATGACCGGCCTCGCGCTCACCGCCGCGCTGGCACTGATCGTGCTCATGGGACTGGTGGTCGCCGTGCTCGCGATGCTGGTGCACCGCAGCGAGGCGCTCACCGACCTCGACTCCGCCGCCGCCCGCGCGGCCCATCGCAACGTCGGCCCCGTGACGCGGCGTGTGCTCGAGGACATCACGTGGATGGCATCGACGCAGGGCGTGATCGTCATCGGCGTCGTGGTCGGCGTGATCGAGTGGATCCGAGTGCCGAGCCGCTGGATCGCCCTGTTCCTGGTGGTGGTGACCATCGGAGATTCAGTGGTCACCAATACCATCAAGGGCATCGTGGAGCGGGCGCGGCCGACGATCGAGCCGGTGGCTGCGACGCTCGGCCCGTCGTTTCCCAGCGGGCACTCGTCCACGGCCGCCGCCTTCTTCGCCGCACTCGCGTTGCTGCTGGGGCGGCGACGCTCGGCGGGGGCCCGGGCAGCTCTGGCCGGCATCGCTGTCGGGCTGGCCGTCGCCGTGGCGTGCAGCCGGGTGCTGCTCGACCTGCACTGGGTCTCCGACGTCGTCGCCGGGCTTGCGCTGGGCTGGCTCTGGTTCGCGGTGTGTGCCGTCGCGTTCGGCGGGATGTTGCTGCGCTTCGGCGCGCCGGTGGATGCGGCAGTCGGCGGCGGCACGCATCGCACGCACGCCGTTGACCACGCCTAGGGGCTGCACACGGTTTCGCGAACCGGCGCGTTCGTCGTTGTTTTATGAATGGCGAAGGCGACCTTCACTTGAGTAACAGTTCAGGTACGCCTCCAAAATCGCGGCGCAGGTACGTATATATCGATCACCCCTCCATTGCTTCATTGAACCGAAGCGACCGCCCCTCGGTGAACTCGATTTCACATGGCTATCAAACCGTTTGGAAACCGTTTGCCGGAGGTAGATGCATGTCTCGTTGTCAGTCAATATGGAGGTGGGCTATGAATGGCGAGGGACAGTCTATGACTGAATCGGCGTCGGAGAAAGTCGGGCAAGCCGCCGACGCCGCGCGTCACGCGGTTGCCGAGAGCGGGATGAGCGAACGCGGCAAGGGAGCGATCCGCAGCCAGGTTGATCAGCGATCGACGCAGGCGGGCCGCCAGGTCAATGACATGGCCGACACATTGCGGCGTGCGGCCGAGCAGGCCCGTGAGAGCGGAAATGACCAGCAAGCCACAGTGGCGGAACGGGCCGCCGAGCGCAGCGACCGCATCGGAAGCTATCTGGTGGATACCGATGCCGACCGGCTCATCTCAGAAGCCGAGGATTTCGCACGACGTCAGCCGTGGCTCGTGGCCGGGATCGGATTGTTCGTTGGTATCGCAGCTGCCCGGGCTCTGAAAGCATCGAGTTCCGACCGCGTCCATCGGACGAGCCGGCCGATCTACGTTGATCCGAACCCGAGGAACGATTACCAGCGGTTCGAGGCCACCGAGACCCCGGGATTCGAGGAAGTTGGTGTCGGGTCCGGGGCGCCATCGTGAGTACGAGCGATCGCGGCGCGCGAGACGGCGCCTCGGCACGTGAGGATGCGCGGAGATCGGAATCGACCTCTGAGTTGGTGAAAGATCTGTCGCGCGATATCTCGACGTTGGTGCGTCAGGAGATCGACCTTGCCAAGGCTGAGATGGCGGAGAAGGGCCGAAAGGCCGGCATCGGAGCCGGGATGCTTGGCGGCGCGACGGTGTTGGGATTCGCGGTGGTAGGCGGGTCAATGGCGACGATCATCCTCATTCTGAACAGTTGGATGCCCGACTGGTTGGCTGCGCTGATCACGACCATCGCGTACGCAGCGATTGCCGGTGTATTAGCGCTTCGGGGTCGAGATGAGATCAAGGAGATGGGTGCGCCGATGCCGGAGCGCACGAAGCAGTCAGTCAAGGAGGACGTGCAATGGGCCAAGACCCGCGCGACATCGAACGACAGATAGAGGAAACCCGGGAGCACATGGGCGACACGGTTTCCGCGCTCTCGTACAAAGCCGACGTCCCGACGCGCATGAAGGACTCGGTGTCCGATAAGAAGGACGCGGTCATCGACCGCGTGTCGGGATTGAAGGATTCGGTCGCCGGCTCGGGTGGATCGGCGGCATCAACGACGAAAGATGCTGCCTCGCAGGCCGGTGGCGGCGCGAAGCGGGCCGTCGGGATCGCCCAGGAGAATCCGCTGGGTCTCGCGGTCGGCGCAATCGCCGCCGGTTTTCTGATCGGCTCGCTCCTGCCTTCCACGCAGGTCGAGGACGAGAAGCTTGGCCCGGTGGCGACTGAGGTGCGAGGGCAGGTCGCCGATCTGGCCTCGGAGGCCGTCGAGCACGGCACTCAGGTGGCGAAGGATGCCGCCGGAGCCGCTTCGGACGCGGCCAAGGAGTCGGGGACGGAGCACGCTCAGGAGCTGTCGGCCAGCGCAAAAGAGTCGGTCGGGGAAACCGCCGATCAGGTCCGCTCCTAGCCGCAAGCCCCACAAACCCCCCGCCCCTCGTCGAGTAACCACGGGGCGCCCCACCCGGGGCGCCCCGTGGGTAGCTCGACTACCTAGGCCCGCTCCACCTCCGTCGTTTCGACGAGCTTGGCGACAACCTCCTCCGCGACGTCCTCGTCGGCGCGGCGACGGGCTTCGTCTGCCTGAGCGACCTCGACCCGGGCCGCTTGCCAGGCCGACCAGTGCCCGGAGACCAACGCCCACAGGGAGAGCGCAGACACGTAGACGACGCTCTTCACCCACCCGGTGGCCAGCGAGACCGGGATCATCGCGAGCCAGAACATGGTCAGCCACCCGTTCACGCGCCGCATGAACACCGGATCGCCCTGCACTGACGCCCAAAGGCTCTTGATCACGCCGCCGTCCTGGCCGGGCCCACAGCGTGATCGAAGATCACGTCCCCTGCGACGAACGTGGCGATCGCGGCCGCAGACATCACGCGGATGATGCCCTCGCGCGGTTCATGTAAGTGGTTCATGGAGGGAAAGACCCGGGGCGGCAGGAAATCCTGCGGTCTCCGGCGTCCCCCATCCGGGGGATCCGCGTCTGGCCGGCGCAGGAAACCGGCTGCGAACGGTTCTTGGCGGTATGAACACGTTCCGCAGCCAGTTCGGCTCCGACAGGAAGGAGAGTGGACAGACGATCGTCCTGCTCGCCGTGATGATGATGTCGCTTCTCGGCATCTGCGGCCTCGTCATGGACGGCGGCAACTGGATGGTCAACCGCCGCGCGCTCCAGAACGCTGCCGATGCAACGGCGCTCGCCGCGGCGATCAAGATCCCGTCTGGCTCAAACGCAGTCACCAGCGCCGCCCAGACGCAGTACGCCGAGAACGGTCTGCCCGACGACACCATGACCGCCACCGGGACGACGGATATGACGCCCGGAGACTCGGTCACCGTGACGGCGACCCGTAAGGTGAACACCTTCTTCACGTCGATCTTCGGTCTCGACCAGGTCACCGAGACGGCGACGGCCCGCGCCACGATCGAGTCGTTCACCACCATCAACGGGATCAATGCGATGCCGTGGGGCATTCTCCAGGGCTCGTACACGCCGGGCCAGCCGTACTCGATCTATACGAAGAACACGAGCAATGCGAACAACGGCGCGCTGAGCCTCCCGTACGTCAACAACGCGAACTGCCCGGTGCCCAACGGCTCGAACATCTACTCCGATGAGATCGCCGGCACCACGCCCGTCTGCCCCATCACCGTGGGCGAGTCGCTTACCACCAATCCGGGCGACAACTCAGGGCCTACCGCGCAGGGGCTCAACCAGCGCATCACCAACTGGCAGACGGTCAGCCAGATCGTGAGCTTCAACTCCGACGGCACCACCACCGTGCTTCAGCCCGCCAGTCCTCAGCTCGTGATCATCCCCGTGCTCACCAATCCCAGCGGCCAGAGCCAGTGGCCGAGCGGTACGAGCAGCCCGATGACGGTGGTCGGCTTTGCCTGGTTCATCATCACGAGCTGTGGCGATCCGAGCCACCCCACCTACTGCCAGAACAACGACGGAAAGCAGGTGAACGGCGTGTTCGTCTCGCTCGACATGACCCCGTCGGTGGGCATCAGCGGAGCCTATGACCCCAACGCCAACACGGGTACCACGGTCGCGCTCACGCAGTAGCGACCTCGAGGAGCGCCCCCGCGCTCGAACCAGGCCGGGTCACCGCCACCCAGCGGACATGGTGGCCCGGCCTGAGGCGGGGCGTTTGCACGTTAGCCCCCGGCGCACCCCGGGAACTGAAAACGTCAAGGAGGTCTGATGAGTCGTTACGTCATCGAAGGCACCACCACCGCCCGCACCAACACCTGGCTGCGAGCCGTCGCCCTCGCGAGAAAGCGCCGGGCGACCATCATCACCGAGCACCAGCGCGATGCGCGCCCGCGCACGTGGACGCTGGGACATACCGGCGTCTGGCGCGATCAGGACGGCGGGGTGAGCCACGACACCCGGATGCGCCGGGGCGCGACAAGCCGGTGATAGCTATCGTGAGAGTTCTCTGAGAGTTCTTTGATAACACTCTGAGAGTGTGACGTAACACCGCGACCCCCAAGCGTTTGAACCATTCGCTACCGGGGCACCGGTGTGTATCTGTCCCCACCATGGAGGTTCGACTATGCCCGTGCTCGCCATCCCCGGATTCATCTGGCTGCTCATCGCCATCATCCTGATCCTCATCATCATCGGCTGGGTCTTCGGCCGCCGTCGCGTCTAACACCAGGAGGAACCTGTGTCCACTACCGGTTGGATCATCCTGATAGCAGTGGTCGTCGTGGTCGTCGTGCTCGCCTTCGTGTTCGCGTCCCGCCGCCGGGCTCGCGACCTCGAGGTGCGACGAGACGCCGCTGCCGCCCATCGCGAGGAGGCAGCGAGCCGATCGAGGCAGGCCCAGCAGGCCCAGCTCGAGGCAGACGAGCAGGAGGCACGGGCCGAGCGAGCGCGCCTGCAGGCCGAGGAGACGGCGGCCCGGGCCGACCAGGCACGGAGCACCGCCCAGGAGCATGCCGAGCTCGCCGACCAGATCGATCCTGATGCAGACGCTGACGCAAGCTCAGAGGCGGCGCCGCGGTCGGAGCAGCCGTAGCCGTCTCACAGAGCCGTCACGATCGAGATGCCATGATGCGCGCGCCCTGCCAAGGAGCGCCGCCTGGGCGGCGAGGCCTGAGCGCCTCGCCGTCCTGCCCCTCGGCCTCGGTTCCATGGCCGGCTACTGGATGCGGAGATGAGCGTTCCCGCCGACGCCCAGACGAAACGACCAGCTGAGCGCGGTGCGGCCGGGCGCGGCGTGCGCTGGGATCCGGTAGCGCATCGCATACACCACCTGCCGGTGCGCGGCGATCGTCCGGTGGCCTGCGCAGTTCAGCACCAGCGCCCGCGTCTCACGAAAGCTCCGCGTGTAGTTACCGGCAAGGCCCTGCCAGTAGTCCGGGCAGCTCGTGAACCGCACGGGCTTGCCGGTCGGGTTTGCGAGCGTAACGGTGTAGGCGATGAGCTGTCCCGGGCGTACCCGCGCCGGCGCGCGCACTGACACGCGCAACGGAAGCTTCGCGGCCGCAGGCGGAGGCGGCCCGTACTTCGCGTCGGCCGGGTGCCAGATGCTCACCCCGAAGCTCTCCCGCTGCCCCTTGAACCGACAGTATCCTTTGAGTCCGCTCGACTCGGTGAACCTGTTCGAGATGACTTGCCGCCCCCACGCGACCCGCGCCGCAGTCGCGGTGTGCGGATTGCAGCCGTTGCTCCACCAAAACCACAGGGTGGCGTGCTGGCCGGGCATGAGCGAGACCACCGGGTAGCCTTGCCAGACGGGGTCGGAGCCCGTGACACCCACGCCACGCCCCTGCCGCGCAGTCACGGCATCACCGGAGGCGTCGATCAGCGCCAGGCGCGGCACGCCGGCGAGGGTGCACGCCGCGCCGCTCTTGTTGATCACAGCGGTCGCGCCGACGAGGCTGCCGCCGGCACCCTGCGCGCCGGTGGCGCCTGAGCGCAGCTGCGACGCACGGCAGCGGGGCGCACCGATCGGCCCCTGGGGCACGTACCCTGTCACGTCGGCCACGGCAGAGGTGCGGCTCGTCCAGCGGATGGGCAGTGGATGATGAAGCGCGGGTGCCTGCCCATCGCCGCCGTGCGTGAGCACCACCGCTCCGAGCGCCGCCATCCCGGCGAGCGCCAGCCCATACCCGGCCCGGCGACGCAGCCGACGGGGCTTTCGCAGGAGCGCCGCGGTGCTCTCGGCCGACCCGAACCGCTCCACCGCCCGCCGCTCGGCCTCGTCTCGCGGCATCCCGCCGCGCTCCAGCGCGTCGGCCGCCTGCCCGAGGTGGTCGCGCACCGCGTGCAGCACCCTCCGGCGATGCCACCACGAGCCCCGCAGGCGCGGACGCAGCCGGTCGAGGTAGTCGTCGATCACCCGGACGCCTCCAGGATCCGGCGCACTCCGCGGGCAAACCGATCCCAGTCCCCTCGCCGCCCCGCGAGCTCACGCCGCCCCGCGGGCGTCAGAGAGTACACTCGCCGCACCCGCCCCTGGTGCCGCGCGCGCGAGCTCGAGAGGAGCTCGCTGTGCTCCAGCCGGTAGAGCGCCGCGTAGACCGTGTTCTCGGGCAGCTCGAACTCGCCGTCGCTCTGTTCCTTGAGCCACTCGACGATGGCGTACCCATGGGTCGGCCCCGCCGCCACTGCCGAGAGCAGCAGCAGGTCGAGGTGCCCCTTGAGCTCCTGAGATCGCATCCGCCGACCATACTCCACATTACGAAGCATCGCAACGTGTGCGTAGCGAAAATCCGACAGAAATCTGCCGGATATATCGATAAACTGCGGGTTCCCCATGTCCACGCAGCTCCCCATCGACGCATATCGCGACCTCAGCCGCTGGTTTCCGGCCCTGAGCGACCGCGCCCGCGCGCTTGGCATGAACCGCGACACCCTCAGCGAGTGGGAGCGCGCGCAGCTCGACTACCGGGTACGACCGGCGACCGCCGAGAACATCCAGACGCTCGAGTCGGTTGCCCGCGACGTCGAGCAGCTGATGGGCGACCCGCGGGCCACGGGCCGCTGGATGCTTACCCCGCAGCCCCAGCTCCGTGGTGAGACGCCCGCCCGGCTGGTGCGTGAGCGCCGGCTCCGCGAGCTCGCAGAGCTCATCTTTCAGGGCAAGACGCCGGGGCCGCGACGGGTCATCCGCAACGCCTCCGCGCCAACCACGACGAGCGTACCGCCGGTAACGGTTCGTACCCGGCCCCGTGCCGCAGATAAGGCTGCGGTCCTTCGGATACTTGGCCAGAACGAGCGAATCATCAGGCCTGTCCAGAGGTGACAGACTCAGCTCTGCGGCGCCAGCTCGTGCTGCTTGATGAGCACGATCGTCAGCACGCCTGCCACGATCGCGATCCCGGCCGACACCAGGAAGAGCTCGTTCATCGCCGAGGCGTAGTTCGAGATGGTGGGCCCGCCGTCACGGAGCTGCGTGGCAAAGAGCGTCCCGAACACCGCGACGCTCGTCGCGATGCCCGACCTGCCGAAACGTCGTGTTGATGCCCGACGCCATGCCGGCCGCGCGCGGCTCGACCACCCCGATCGCCGTTGACGCAAGCGACGGGTTGACCATGCCGGTGCCGAGCCCCGCGATGATGAACCCGGGGATCAGGTGCGTCCAGCTCGAGCTCGCATCCAGGCCGTACATCAGCAGCAGCCCGATCCCCACGATGATGAGCCCCGGCCCGATCAGCCAGCGCACCGGCACCCGCGCCGAGAGCCGCCCCGCCGGGATCGCGGTGAAGAGCGTCGCCCCCGTGATGAGGAGCATCCGCTCGCCGCACTGGAGCGCCGAAAACCCGAGCGCCTCCTGCAGGTAGATCACGATGTAGAGGAACATGGCAAAGAGCGATCCGTTCATGCCGAGCGCTGCGATCGACGCGCCGCTGAACGTGGGCTTACGAAAGAGCGCCAGATCGAACATCGGGTCGGTCGTGCGCAGCTCGAGCACCACGAACGCCACGAGGAGCACCGCGGCCAGGATGAGGCTGCCCACCACCAGGCTGTTGCTCCAGCCGTGCTCGCCTGCGCGGATCAGGCCGTACACGAGCGCCACCAGCGCGAGCGTGAAGGTGACGGCGCCGGGCACGTCGATCCGGCGCGCGTGCGGCGGCTTGAACTCCCCCACCCGCGTGACCGTGATGAAGATCGCGAAGATCCCCACCGGCAGGTTCACGAGGAAGATCCAGCGCCAGTCGAGCGTCGAGGTCAGCACGCCGCCAAGCACCGGCCCGAGCGCGCTCGAGATGCCCGCCACGGCGCCCCACACGCCAAACGCCATGCCGCGCTCGCGGCCGTGAAACGTCTGCGCGAGGAGCGCCAGCGAGGTCGCAAAGACGATCGCGCCGCCCACCCCCTGCCCCACCCGCGAGAGGATCAGCATGAGCGGCGACTGCGCGAGGCCGCACAGCAGCGACCCCGCCGTGAACACGCCCAGGCCGATCGCAAAGAGCAGCCGCCGGCCGTAGAGGTCGGCGAGCGAGCCCATCGGCAGCAGCAGCGCCGCGAGCGACAGCGAGTAGGCGTCGATGGTCCACTGGATGTCCGAGAAGTTGGCGTGAAGCGACGCGCGCAGGTCGGGCAGCGCGACGATCACGATCGTGATGTCCAGGAGCAGCATGAAGGTGCCGAGGCTCACCGCTAGGAGCGTCCAGTACTTGTGCGGCGCTTCCTTGGCAGTCTCCATGGCCGGGCACGTTAGCCCGATCGTCCCGAGGCGACGCTCACCGCCGCACCCCCTACTTGCAAACCGGCCAGCTTGCTAGAGTGCCGCCTCCAGCCGCACGACCCAAGGTGTTCGGAGTACTCGAGTGGAGCTTCGCAGTGCGGCTGCGGTAACGGCGATCGGCCCGACGGGCCTTGCAGCGGTGATCCTCTGCTCGAGCCTCATCGACCTGCCGCGCCAGATCGCGATCGGCGGTCTCACCGCGGGTGCCTTCGTCACGTTCGCGGTGGCGGGAGCGTTCGTGGGCGGCATCCTCCTCACCCAGCAGCGGGTGCTCGAGAGCCCGCCGCGGCCGCTTCGCCTGCTCACCGCCTTCGTGGGCTGGACGCTCCTCTGCCTGGTCGTCGGCGGCGTCAACCAAAACGGCGTGCAAAACGTGCTGGTGTTCGCCGGCTTCGCGGCCATCACCACCATGAGCTGGGCGATGGTGCGCAGAGATCCCGGGGCGGCGGCGAGCATCCTCCGGGCGGTGGTCGCCGCCGGCGCCGTGAGCTTCGCCCTCTACGCCGCGAGCCTCGCGGCCGGCGGCCTCGATAGCTCCGCCGTCTTCTCCCCGCGCGGGTTCGCGCTCTTTGCCCTCATCCCGGTCGCTGCGGGCATCGCCCTGCGGCGCCGCCACCCGCACGCCACGGCGTTCGCCCTCATCGGCACGGCGCTCATCGTGCTGAGCCTCTCGCGCCTTGCCGCGGCCACCGCGTTCCTGCTTTTGGCGCTCGGCGTCGCGCGGCCGGGATCGCCCGCCGGCTGGGTGAAGCTCGCGGCCACGGCGGCGGTCGGCCTCGGGCTCTTCCTGGCGCTTGCCACCTACTACCAGCCGCTCAACCAGCGCTTCACGCAGGGCGATGCCTCCAGCGACGGCGTGGCCATCAACCTCGAGGGCCGCACCGCTGTGTGGTCAAGCGCCTGGAGCGACTTCCAGGGCTCACCCGTCTGGGGCCACGGCGCGGGCGCCTCCGACAACCTTGCCTCCAGCGAGAGCGACGACGCCATCGGCCACACGCACGAGGACTACCTGCGCCTGCTCGACGACTACGGCCTCATCGGCGCGGGCCTCTGGATCGCCGCCTTCGTGCTCCTGCTCAGGCGCAGCTTCGCGGCGTGGCAGCGCAGCCCCGACCCGCACGCGATCAGCACCTGCGTGCATGCGAGCGCCGCGCTCAGCCTCATCGCGATCGCCCTTGGGATGCTCACCGACAACGTCATCATCTACCTCTTCGTGATGGCGCCCGCGGGAGCGCTGGTGGGCGCCTCGCTCGGCCTGCAGGAGGCGCGCGCGTGAGTCCCCAGGCTCAGCTTCGTCATCACGGGCTTCAACGCCGAGCCGACCGTGCAGCGCGCGGTGCGCTCGGCCCTCGACCAGGTGGGCGCCGACGTCGAGGTCGTCTACGTCGATGACGGCTCCGACGACGCCAGCCTCCGCGTGGTCGAGCGCATCGACGATCGGCGGCTCACGACCCTCGAGATGGGCCACGTCGGCCGCGCCACCGCCCTCAACCAGGGCATCGCGGCGAGCACCGCGCCGCTCATCGCGATCCTCGATGCCGACGACGCCGCCCTGCCGCTGCGTGCCTCGATCCAGATCGCGTTCCTCGACGAGCACCCCGACTGCGAGCTGCTTGGCGGCCAGCTGCGCGTGACTGACCCCTCCGGGCGCATCGATCAATCCGGCCGGCTCTCCTACCCCACCAGCCCCCGCGACATCGACGCCCGCATCGCCCGCGGCCAGAACCCCATCGCCCATCCGGCCGCCGTCTTTCGCCGCGACTGGTTCGATCGCGTCGGGCCCTACGACCCCACGGTCAAGCGCGTCGAGGACTTCGACCTCATCCTCCGCGGCTGGTCGCCCGGCCGCTACGCCGCCGTCGATCAGGTCGTCACGCGCTACGCCCACCCCCTCTTCCCCAGCTGGCGCTACTGGCGCCGCGAGAACGCCTACCGCCGCGCCGTGCACCGCCGCTGGGCCGCCGGCCGCACCCACGAGCCGCTCGAGCTCGATGGGCGCATGAGCGACGCCGCGCGCGATGCGGTCGTGTGGGCCGGGCAGCGGGTGCGCTACCGCGCCTAGCTCAACCCGCCCACCAGATCCTCGTACATGGGCATGAGCTCGGCCCACCGCGCCTCCTCGTCGCCGATCTCGCCGCCGGCCAGGTACGTGCCCAGGTTCTCGACGTGGATCTGCACGCCCGATCCGTAGGCGGCGAGCAGCTCCGACCGGGAGCCCGTGCTCCTCCACCACGACGAGCGTCTGATCGCCCTCGGCGGTGCACTGCACGTCGATGAGCGTGTCCTTCGGCTGCCCGGGCCGGGCGTCCTCGTCGCGCATGGTCACCACCAGCCGCTGGGCCGGCTCGCACACGTCCACCCGCGCGGTGCGCGCCCCGGCGCCTCCGTGGAAGACGAACTGAAACTCCTCGCCCACGCTCGGCGCGCCCTCGTACTCGCCGACCCATCGCGCGAGCCGGGCGGGTTCGGTGAGGGCCGCCCAGACGTCGTCAACGCCGGATCGAAGCGGTCTTCCATCCGCACGACGCCTTCGCCGCCCTCGGTGCGCACGCTCCCCACAACAGTCATTCTGAGCTCCTTCGCTCGCGTTTTCCTCGCGCGATCTCGGTGTGCAGGGCATCGAACCGGTGCTGCCACATCGCGCGGTACTGGCCGAGCCACTCGTCAACCTCGGCGAGCGGCTCGGGGCGCAGGTCATACACGCGCCGCTGCGCGTCCTGGCGCACGTCCACCAGCCCCGCCTCCCGCAGCACGCGCAGGTGCCGCGACACGCCGGGCCGGGCGATTGGCAGGAGCGCCGCGAGCTCACCCGCGGTCGCCGGCCCCTGCGCCAGGGCCTCCAGCAACGTGCGCCGGCTCTCGTCCGCCACGGCTCGTAGGACAGCTTCCATGGCGTGAGTGTACCAACTCGGTTACGTACCCGTCAAGGTACGCTTAGGGCTTCGGCATTCCGAGCGGCCAAGAAGCCCCGCGCCTAAACCACCAGCTCCTCATCCCCATCCACGGTCCGGTCGGTCTCCGGATTCTGCGGGGTGCCCGTGCCGGCCTCGATTCCCACATCGCGAAGCGACGCCTTCACCGCCTGATCCCACAGAAGCGCGATCGCCTCGGCAGCTCCGCGCTCCTCGCCGAGGATCCGCTCGGCCACCGCAACGGTGAGCGAGTCGCCGGCCTTCGCCGCCACGCGCTTCAGCTGCTCGTAGCCTGCGATCTCCAGATGCTCGAATGCGTACGAGAACGCCGCGAGCTTCCCCGGCGTGTCGGGATGGGCGCTGAAGAACGTTGACCAGTTGATCGCACCCAGCCGAAGCGCGGCATCCTTGAGCGCCGAGGGCGACTCCCCCAGGGCCTCCAGCCGCTCTGCGACGAGGTCGCGATGCTGACGGCTCTCCTGCAGGTGCTTCACGTAGGCAGACTCGAGCTGCGGATCGCCCGCGGCCTTCACCGCACCTTCCAGGAGCTGCACCGCCTGCTGCTCGAGCGCATGGGCATCCTCCAGGTACTTCGCCACCTGCTTTGCGAGATCGTCGGGATCGATCGCCTCGAGCGATGAGTCCACGGTCGAGTCGAAGAGGCCCTCCAGCCGCTCGCCCATGCGCCGCTCCTCGGCACCGATCCGCTCGGCCATCTGCACGGTCTCCTGGTCGCCGGCCTCGGCCGCGACCCGCGCCAGCAGCTCGTACGACGCCACCTCCAGATGCTCGTAGGAGTAGGCGTGTGCAGCGAGCTTTCCGGGCGTGTCGGGCTGGGCCCGGGCAAAGAGCACGAACCCCTTGCCCCCGGCCGCCAGCACCACGTCCTTGAACCACGACGGCGAGTCGCCCAGCATGTCGAGCCGGTCGCGCACGAGCTCCTCGTGCCGCTCGGTCTCTGCGAGGTGATCGGTGAGCGCCGCTGCCAGCTGGTCGTCGCCGGCGATCTTCGGCGCCGAGCGAAGCTGCGCGAGCGCCTGCTCCTCAATTGCATGGGCGTCGCTCAGATAGCTCTTGACCTGATCGTTGACGTCGGTCATTCGGCCGCCTCGTCGGGATCCTCATCGGCTGCGAGCGTCACGGACGCCGCCATCACGTCGGTCAGGTGACGCTGCTGGATGGGAAGCGCCCACTGCACCAGCTCGAGCACCTCGGGGTGTGAGCTGCTGCTGGACATCGCCTCGAGCACCGACCAGTGGCCCACCTCGCCGGCCTCGGCCATCGTCAGAAACTCGAACCCGTCGAGCGAGTCGGACTCGCTGTCCAGGTAGGTCTTCATCATCTCGGCGCCCTTGGCCTTGGTGGTGCGGGCCTCGTCGAGGATCGCCGTCTTCTTGCCCTCGAACCCGCCGGCGAGCGCCGTGCAACGCTCCTCGGTCTCGGCAGCCTCGTCGTGCATCTGCTGGAGCTTTGCCTGGAGCTCGGTCTCGTCGTCGGCCTTGGCGAGCGAGAGCACCTTCTGCGTCGCCGCCTGTGCCGCCATCGCAAGGCCCGTGACCTCGCCGAGCTTGGTCTCGAGGTTGGTCAGTTCTGCCATCTCAGTCCCCCCTGTTCGTGAGCGAGCTAGATGACTGCCCGCGCGAGCGGCCCGGCAAACCGGTTGCACCTGACAACACGGAGGCATACGATCGCGGCGCAATGTCATTGGTTGCCAAGTGGTGCGACCAACAGATCAAAGGGCGGGTGCAGTGAAACTCAGGATTGCGGGCATCATCTCGTGCATGGCCGTGAGCGCGGCCGTCTTCGCCACCCCCTCCGTTGCGGCGACGACCCCGCATTTCGCCAAGGCGGTGGCAACGTTCAGTGGCAAGCACCTGCGAGTCGTCTTCCGGGAGAGCGGCCTGCCGGCAAACCAGCCCGTCACCTACGAGCTCAGCGGCATGCGCACATCGGTCTACGAGTGCGCCGACGGCACCAGCACCACCACGCTCATCGGGGCGATCCTCGATCCCACGACCGGGGGCCCGTTCGGGAGCACGCCCTACACGCTCACGCTCCAGCCGACCACCCACTCTCAGTCGGGCACATTCGTGGCCCAGCCGATCCCCGCGATCCAGTTCATCGACGGCTCAGGCTGGGGGCCGATCACCTGCAACAACGGCAAGCCCCCGAAGCTGGTCGCCGATCAGTTCTTCAGCGAGGACGGCGAGCCGCTCGAGATCATCGACACCACCCACAACGTGGTCGCGCCGCTCACGGGGGTCTTCGGAACCTGCAAGCCGTCGCCGGACTACACGTGCGTCTCGTAACCGAGATCCCGCGCGATCGCTAGGCGCAGATCGCCTCGAGCGCAAGCCCGCCGATGCTCTGGATGGCATCCTGCCGCGCCACGAACCCCTGCACCACCTTGCGATCGAACTCGCCGCCCCACCCGAAGGTGCGATCGCGGTGGCGGCTCTGCTCGTAGCCGCGCCACTCCACCTCGGCCTTGGTGCCGGTCACAGAGGTGACCTCATACCAGCACTGCCCGTCGGGATGGGTGACCGAGAAGCACTTCCCCACCCGCACTCCCTTACCGAGCGACGCCGAGTGCTCGATCGCTGCACGGCGCGCCGAGTCGATCATCTGGGACGCGTCGGAGCGCGTGATGGGCGTCATCGAGGAGTGCTCGACCTCGTAGGAGACCGGCAGGATCAGGTCGGCGACGATGGCCATCCCGGGTGCGGGTGGCTCGGCCAGCAGGCGCGCGTCGAAGTAGATGCCGGTGACCTGCTCGCCGTCGGACACGGCAATGACGTGGTAGGCGGAACTCATGGCGTTTGTCTCCTTCTGAAAGCTCGCAGGCGCTCACGGGAAGCACCTCGGGCATCAAGAGCGACAGACGCCGAGCTCTACGGTGGGGCAGTTGAAAGGTAGACGCACACCATTTGTGCTGCGTAAGAGGGTGTGGGATCGCCGACCGGAAGCGCCAGCGCGACGGCGTTCACCGGGGCGCGCTGGCGCTTCAGATCGAGGGGCAGGCCGCCGGCAGGTAAGCGGCCTGGGAGCGTGTCCCAACGATCCCCGAAAGGAGAAAACCGTTGCACACGGGCTCAGAATACCGCGCATTACTCAGCTTGTCTACTGTAAATCGCCGCACGTGGCCTCAGGCGCAACTACCGGTTTGCCGCCGCCCCGAAGCGGGCAAAGAGCCGGGATGCTTACCACCATCCCACTCCTTGCATTCGGCACCGGAATCGGCATCGTCGGGATCATCGTGCTCATCGTGGTGATCTACATCATCGTGCGGATCCTTTAAGGGCAACGCTGCCCCGCCCCCCTTCGCCTCCAGCCCGGGCCAGGGCTGGAGGCGATTGCGGGACTCAGATCAGCACTCGTTGACGATGACTCTCCACACGGTCTGGTTTCCCGGATCGCCTGGCGAGCTGATGTCGGTGTAAGTGTCTGAGCTCGTGTTCACGTACGGGAAGCCGCCGGCAGGAGCCTTCGTGCTTCCGAACGGGCCACCTGAGGTGCTGTACTGGGACAGGTTCAGGTCGTTGCCCCAGCACGAGATGCGCTGCTGGGTGTTGTCCGCCTCGTTGCTCACGCTCGAGACGTCGTTCTGCAGCTGTGCGATGGCCGCAGCAACCGCCGCGCTCGTCGTCGGGCCAGACGCGATCTGCGCCTGGATCTTCTGCTCGAGCTTGAACTGGTTGTCGAGCCGCGTGTTCACACACGACCGCAGGGCCTTGAACGTCGTCGACTTGCAGTCCGACGCGTGAGCCCGCACGACGCCCACGGCCGATGACGCCGCAAGCGCCACCAGCACCACCGCGACAAGCGCGATTGCCTTTCTCATTCTGGAGCCTCCCCACTTTACGGGTTATCAGATTGTGCGAGACGCTACTACATTTCGTAGCAGTTTGCACAAGTGCAGAGGTGTGCGCTTGTTGTGCGATTGCCACAACCATCAACGCACGCGCCTTTTCCGGTACGGAGGCGGCAGAATTGCGAACCGCCCAACGCAACCGGGACGACTTACCGCCCGCACGAGACGACACGTCCCACCTGCGAGCCTGCGCCTTACATCGCGTTTCCCCCTAGGCGCTACCTATGTGATAGGTTGCCGCGTCGCACGCGGCGAAGGCCCGTGCGTTTTTCCAATCTCTACCTGGGGGTGCGGGGTGGCGTTACGAAGATTTCGAGCGGTCTTGGCCGTGGGAGCAGTTGCTGCGCTGGCGATAGTTCCGACCACGGCCAACGCCGATGTCGACACCGGCACGGTGCTGGTGCAGGGCGGCACGACGATCACCGACTCGGGCCTCTGGGCCAACGTGGTGGTACCAGGCTTCAAGAAGGCATACCCGCAGTACACGCTGCAGTTCGTCGCCGTGGGCACGTCCCAGGCGCTGATCAACGCCGAGAACGGCCAGGGCGACGCAGTCTTCACGCATGCGCCTCCGGCCGAGGCAACCTTCCTCGCCGGCGGCTACTCCAATGAGCCGTTCGGCCGCGCGATCATGTACTCCGACTTCCTCACCGTCGGAACGAAGTCCGACCCGGCCAAGGTACTCACCAACGCGCCCAACGCTGCAGTGGCTGCCTACGAGCGGATCGCCGCCTCCGGCGCTGCCGGCAAGGCTGATTTCGTCTCACGCGGAGACGGCTCCGGCACCAACATCAAGGAGCTCCAGATCTGGGCGCTGACCAACGTCCCGCTCAACAGCCTGGGCGAGCCTGGCACGCCGAACACCACCACCGACGCCCCCTGGTACCACAAGGCAGGTCTCGGACAGGCCCAGACGGTGCAGATCGCCGATCAGTGCCCGTTCAGCTCCCACAAGTGCTACGCCATCGTGGATCGAGGGACGTTCAACTATCTGCAGACGCAGCACACCATCTCGACGCTCAAGATCGTGTCCCAGGGCAACCCGGCTCCCGCCCCCGGCGGCCCCGGGCTGCTGAACAACCTCTACCACGCGTATGCCGTGAAGCCCGGCACGACGAGCCGTGACGTCAACGTCGTCGGAGCCACGGCGCTCCTCAACTACCTGACGTCGCCGGCGTTCGAGAATGCCGCGGCGAAGTACCCGAACGCCAGCAAGCCGGCGTTCCATCCCGATGCCTATCCGCTGATTTCTACGTCGACGAGCTTCCCGAGCACGTACGCCAAGGGATCCAAGACGGGAATCACCGTGTCCGGGACCGTCACGTCGCTCGTACCCTTCGCGGCACCTCTGACCGGCGCTCCGGTCGAGATCGTCTCCGGTACGACGGTCGTGGCTTCGGGAACGCTGGGAACATCCAGCGGATTCACGCTGAAGTTCATCCCGACAGGCAACAAGCAATACGAGATCTTGTTCCCGCAGTATCAGGATCTGCGCGCAAACACCTTGGTACTCGGCAGAGTCAAGGTCAGTTGATCCACCCCAGGGCGGCGGACAGATCTCTGTCCGCCGCCCTCGGATCGTTTAACCTGGGGCATCTCTGTGAGCCGCACACTCAAGCAGAAACCGGCAGCCCGACTGGGCCTGGCCCTCATGGTGACCCTCCTCGTCTCGCTCGCCGTCCCGGCCTTCGCATTTGCCGCGGCGAGCGTTGATGTTTCCGTAAACGGTGGAGCTCCGACCACCGTCAGCCTCGGCTGCACGGCTCCGCTCTGCGACTACAGCAACTCCTCGAACACGTATCCGGCTGTGCCGAGCTTCTCCGGTGTCGTGGCGATCCCGTCGAGCCTCACGGCGGCAGCCCTCGCAACCGCGGTGGGCCTCGATCCCGCCACCGTCCAGAAGATGGAGGTCGTGATCGGCACGGCGCCCGACGCGGCCCACGACCCCACGCTTGTGACGTCCGAGATCACCACGCCGACGAGCTTCGTGGACAACCTCCCGGCCGTCTTCTACGACTTTGCCGGCACGGCGACTTTCCGGCGGCCGTTGCGCGTGTCCGACAACGGCACGGGCAACGCGCTCGACACCGTGCAGCACACGGGCTCGATCTCCGTGCTGATCACCAGCTCCACGCCGATGGCGGTCACGGCGACGGTGGATAACACGAGCGTGAAGCAGGACGACCCCGTCGTCTTCACGGGCACCGTGACCAACGTCGATCCAGGTGACACGGTCACCTACCACTGGGACTTCAGCGACGGGAAGACCGAGGACGGCACGGTCCCGGCAGGCTCCTCCACCACGCGGACGATCACCTCGAGCCACAGCTACCCGCTGGTCGGCACCTACACGGCCAAGCTCACGGTCTCCGACACCACCACCACGCTGGGTGGATCGGCAACCGCCCCTCAGGTGAGGGTCGGCAAGAAGTCCGGCTCCCCCGGCCCGGGTGGCGGCGGCGGTGGCACCGGACCGCCCACCGGAGGAGGCAGCGGTGGCGGTAATCCGCCGCCCGGTGGTGGAGGTGGCGGCGGAGGTGGAGGCGGCGGAGGTGGAGGCGGTAATCCGCCGCCCTCCGGTGGTGGTGGCGGTAACGGTGGCGGCGGCTCAGGCGGCGGAGGTGGCGGTGGTGGCACCGGCGGTGGCGGTAGCGGCGGCGGCAACCCGCCGCCCACCGGTGGCGGCACGGGCGGCGGTGGCGGAAACGCACCTGCTCCGCCGGCGGCCAACCAGCAGCACCAGCACCAGCAGCAGCATCACCAGCATCAGATCCAGACCCAGCAGACGACGACCACGCCGGATACCGCGACCAAGAGCCCCACGAAGGTGCACAAGGCTGCAAAGCAGCCGGCCAAGGCTCCTACCCACTCCAGCAGTGACCCGGAGTCGGCGCCGTCGGGGCAAACGGTGAAGGGCGTGCTGCTCTCCGGGCCGGGGGCCGAGATCTCGGGCTCGGCGGATGCGGCGCAGGAGGCCGTGCAGGCGCAGGGCGTCGGCGGCACCGACTACCTCGGGCACAGCCACCTCGCCGGATTCATGCTGGGCGGCCTCGTCCTCGGGCTGGCGGCGCTCGGCGCGGCGTCGGAGCGAAAGATCTCGTCGATCAAACGGAGGTTTACCGAGTAGATGTCGGCCCATAACGTCGAGCAGATCATCTTCAACGTGTCGGCGGCACTGCTCGTGCCGGTGCTGATCCTGGCGCTCCTGGCACTTGCCCTGGTCATCTACGAGGCCGGCTCGGTCACGGTCGAGATGTACCGCCGTCGTCGGCGGAGCTTTCCCAAGCTCGAGCGCGCCACGGCGCAGGCCAAGGAGTTTCTGGGCGAGGACGACCGTCCCTCCGCCGCCGAGAGCCTGAAGCCCGTCGCCCAGAGCGCCAGCATGGCAGGCGTGCTGGAGGCGCTCGTGGGCTTCGGGGCCGGCCGGCCTGGACGGAGAGCTCCGCCAAGGCGCTGGCCGACTTCGACTACCGCTCGCTGCGGCGGCTCGAGCGCACGCGGATGCTGGTGCGCGCCGGCCCGGCGCTTGGCCTGATGGGCACGCTGATCCCGCTCTCCCCCGCGCTCGCAGCGCTTGCCAGCGGCGACGTGGCAGAGCTCTCCGACAACCTGCGGGTCGCATTCAGCGTGACGGTGCTCGGCCTGCTGATCGGCGCGGTGGCATTCGGCATCTCGCTGGTGCGAGACCGGCTCTACGGCCAGGATCTCTCCGACCTCGAGTACGTCACCGCGATGTTCTCGGAGCGGCGACGGCCTGGAGGATCGGCACGTCACCCCCCGCGCCCGGCTCGCACCGCGATCGCGCCGGCGACCCGCTCGACGGCCTGGTCAACCTCTTCGACCTCGCCATCGTGCTCTCCGTCGCGTTCCTGCTGGCGGCGCTCTCCTCGCTCAAGCTGACGAGCCTCCTGGGCAAGGAAAACGTCACCGTGGTCCGCGATCCCGGCACCCCGCACCAGACGCTGATCGTGAAGAGGGGCGACACCTCCACGTGGTGAAGCTCGGCGGAAAGCAGGTGGTCGGCAGCGGCAAGAAGGTCGGAAGCGTCTACCGCCTGGCAGACGGCCGGCTCGTCTACGTCACCGGCAAGTAGTCGCGTGGACTTCATCTGGCAGGGTTTCAAGGAAGCGCTCGACCTGATCAAGTCGGGCGACCCCACGCTCAAGACCACCGTCAGGATCACGCTCGACATCGCATTTTGGTCGACGCTCTGGGCGCTCATCATCGGGCTGCCGATCGGGGTCACGCTCGGCATCGGCCGCTTCTGGGGCCGGCGCGGCTTCATCGCGCTTGCAAACGGCGGCCTCGGACTGCCGCCCATCGTCGTGGGCCTCTTCCTCTTCCTGCTGATGCTCAACCAGTCGCCGCTCGGGCGCTTCCACCTGATCTACACGGTCAAGGGCGTGATCGTCGCCCAGACGGTGCTCGCGTTGCCGCTGGTGATCGCATTCACGACCGCGGCCGTCGAGAGCGTCGAGCCCGGCCTGCTCGACCAGGCCCGGGTGCTGGGCGCATCGCGCTTCGCCATCGCGGTGCTCGCGCTCCGTGAAGCGCGCATCGGTGTCTTTGCCGCGGCCATCGCCGCCGTCGGCGCGACGCTCTCGGAGGTCGGCGCCGTCGTGCTCGTGGGCGGCAACATCCAGGGCACCACCTCCACCCTCGCGACGTCGGTGCTGCTCACGGTCTCCGCCGGGCGCTACGACGAGGGCATCGCCTACGGCACCGTGCTCCTCGGCATCATCTTCATCCTGGCGGCGCTCCTCACCGTGGCGCAGTACGCCGGCGCCCCCACGCGAACACCGGGCCGGCGATGACCGCCGCCCTGGAAGCCCGCGGGGTCGGCATGGCCCTCGGAAAGACGCCGGTGCTCGACTGGGTCGACCTCGACCTGCACGAGGGCCAGGTCACCGCCCTCATCGGACCAAACGGTGCCGGCAAGTCCACCCTCGTGCGCGTGCTCAGCGGCCTCTCCAAGCCGCAGGCCGGCACCGTCACCCACGAGGAGCGCATCGCAACCGCGCTCCAGGCCCCCGCCCTCGCCCGGCGAAGCGTCGAGGCCAACATCCGCCTGGCCCAGCGCTGGTGGGGGGTGCCGCGCCACGAGCGCGAGCGACGGTGCATGGACTCGCTCGTGGCACTCGGCGTCGATCAGCTCGCATCACGGCGCGGCGACCGGCTCTCGGGCGGCGAGGCACGGCGCGTGCACCTGGCGCGGGTGCTGGCGCTCGATCCCAAGATCCTCCTGCTCGACGAGCCGTTTGCTGGCCTCGATCCCGCGACCCGGGCCGACCTGCTCTACGACACCTCGTCGGTGCTGCGAAGCGACGACCGGGCAACGCTCGTGATCGTCCACGATCGCGCCGAGGCGTGGGCGCTCGCAGACCGGGTGGCTGTGCTCCTCGACGGCAAGATCGCCGCCGAGGGCACCCCCTCCGAGATCTTCGAGCGACCCAGCTCGGCTGCGGTCGCCGAGTTTGTGGGATTCGTCGGCCGGCAGAAGGTCGACGGCGGCATCCGGTACCTGCGACCGGCCGACGTGCTCGTCGACCCGAACGGACCGGTCGAGGGCACGGTACGGCGGCGGATCCCCGTCGAGGAAGGCATACGGCTCGAGCTCGAAACAGCCTCTGGGGTCGTGGTGACGGTGATGCCGGCGCCGGGCCCCGAGGTGAGGGCGACGGTGCGGGTGCGGATTGTCGGGGGGACTGTGATTGCCGCGCCGATCGTGAAAGCGCCCGAACCGGAGTAGCCGTCTCACCGGCGGTGCACGCGTGGGCGTGCACCGCCGGTGCGGCTCTCAGCAGCGTCTAGTTCGCTGCCAGGAACTGCGCAGCCGGGACGTATCCGGCCCAGCAGCCCGTATCGCGATTGATCTCCCCGGTGACGAATGGCGAGCCACAGGAGTTCCCCGCGAACGCCGTATCCCAGAAGATCGAGTCCGAGTACGTCTGGTTCCCGACGGTCGCAGAATCCGTCAACGCGACGTTCAGCGAATCGTACGGGCAACCCGCCGTCGTGCCGAAGCACGACGCGCTCTCACCGATTGGGTCGTCACCGTAGTGCGTCGTGTTGTATCCGACCGTGTACACGATGGAATCAGGGAGCGTGGAGTGCAGATTCCCGAGCGGGAAGCTGATCTTCACGGCCTTGCCGTTGAAGCATCCTTGGCCGTTCTTAAACCACTCGCCGACCTGCCCGTTCTTGCACTTGGGGCTTGCGGACGGGCGGAACGGCACCTGGAAGGTCTTAGTCACGCTTGCGATGATGTTGCCCGGAGTCACCGAGCCGTCAGGCTGGACAACTCCAGCGTGATAGATGTCGAGCGTGATCGGCACGCTGAACTTTGCGCCGGCGTTCGTGAAGCAGTCTCCGCCGTTCCAAGTGCCGCTCTGGCAGGCCCATGTGCTCAAGATGACCTTCACGGTCTTGATCTTGCGAGCGCTGCCCGCAAAGTCAACCGCATCGCCGACGTGGCCGGCCGCAGTCGCCTCGAGGCCGAGGCTTGGGTAGTTCGGAGCGAGCGTGTTCGGGGCGCTCGAGTAGATCACTGTGCTGCTCGCAAATGCGGCCGACGCCGTGAGCAGGGAGACCCCCACCGCCAGCGCCAAGATCGTAGTCAGCCGGGTGTACATGTACGGGACAACCTCCTGGTCTCTCGCTCCTTCGGGCAGGGACATACACCGCTGACTGGGATGGAGCGCAGGAGCCCCCGGCGTCAACGTTATGGCGGGGCTCTCCCCGGCGCAGACTGTAGCACGCGCCACGAGGACTTTGTGAAAAACGAATCATATTTCGGCGAGCCAGAATCGGTCAAGCCGCGGCGCGGCGCCTGGTCACCTGAGCCGCCCTCGCCCCTGAGCTAGTCGGCTTCGCTCATGTCGAAGTCCACCGCAGGGAGAACTGGGCCCATAGGGGTCTCGGCAACCTGAGGTCGCTGGGTTACCAGATCGGGCTGTGGATCGGGAGGGTGTGTGACTCGCTCGACTGGCTCCATCATCGTCCGCGGCTCGCCGCGCACCAGGCGATCGCGCTGCATACGTGCCCCCAGTCTCTGATGGGCGTTTCTGCCCGTTTCGCCAGGAGCGTGTGACGCTATCCGGTCAGCGTGCGAGTCGCAGCCACCCATGCGGGTAGTTCAAGCAGCCGTCTCACGCACAGCGACTGTCCGAATCTTGCCGCACCGGATACACATCTCCCGGCCTCTGGACCCCGGATCGACGACGCTCTGCCAGCGATGGCCCTTCCGCATGCATCGGAACCGTCGTTTCAACCTGCGCAATGGGCGGATCACCGCGACAGTGTCTGCCCTCAACGTTGGAGACTGGTTTGTGTTTGCAGTCACGCGGATTCAATCCGATGGCAGCAGCTTTTCCGCACGTCCTCGATGCGTGCACTTTCGCATTAGCGCCACTACCCGTATCGTCTCAGCACCATCAAGCCCCGTCGCCGCACATGGATCGTCATCCTGCTCGCCGTCCTCGTCATACCAGTGGCCGCCGGCGGGTACTGGTTCAACCACGTCCGCACGCGCGCCGATGCCGCGACAGTCGAACACCACGTCGAGATGTCTGACCCGTCCGCGCAATCCGTGAAATGCGTGTCCAAGAACGCCAACGACTCACGATGGGCGTGCGCGGTTGTCTATCACGCGGAATCGGTCTGTCTGATCAGCACGGTCTCGATGACGGGTTCGGTGAAGAGTTCGTCGAAACGCGGGCAGTGCGACATCGGAGATCTCCAGGCGCTGCTTCCCCAGCCGACTGCTGCCGGGGTCGCCATCGATCTCGGTGACACTCTTGGCCGTACTGGCTCCTCTTTTCGGTGCGTGAAGTTGAAGGCGAACCGGTCCGGGCACGCGGATCGGTGGCTCTGCGGCCGTAAGCTGGGCGCGAGCATCGACTGCCGGGTGCTGCGAGTCGTTCCGTGGTCGAACTTCGCCCCGACGAAATCCACCCGCTGCAGCAGACCGCCGTTCACGCCGCGACGACACCACTCGCGGCATCCTCGGAAGAAATCGCAGACGTGATCCCCGCGCCGCCGTCCCTCCTGGCTCGCGTCGGCGAAACGTTGGGATTCAGCGAGTTCCCGCATTTTATCTGTATCCACTATCGATAACTTGGAAAGTGTGCTTTACTATGCCCCTCGCAAGAAGCCACACTTCGCGGGTTCGGAGGGGTCGCTCCACCGGGGTTGACCGCCTTCGGGGTCGCTGGTATCTCTGGATCGGCGCTCCTACCGACCGCTGCTCCGCAATGTACGAGGGGATTGCTCTGTGAACGATGCACGTGTGGGCGCGCGGTCTACGCGCTACTACCTCCGAGTGCTCAAGCGCCGTGCCTGGATCGTGGTCCTGTTTGGAGCACTCGGGGTGGCCGCAGGACTGCTCTACTCACATCACCAGCACAAGGTGATGCGCGCGAACGCCGCGATTGTGGTGAACACGGGGGCGCTCCTCAATACCGGCACCTCGTCGGGCAGGGCCGACGCTGCTCGATTCGTGTCTACTGAAGCCGCCATCGCGAGCTCGGAAAACGTGGCCCAGCAGGGCCTCGAGTTGGCTCGAAAGAGCGATCCCGACCTTGGGCGATGGACACCCCAGACACTCATCAAGCACTCCAGCGTGGTCGCCGATCCTGACAGCAATATCGTCCACTTCAGCGTGAGTGCAGCCAACAAGGACGAAGCGATTGCCCTCGTGAACGGCTACGCGGCGGCCGCTGCGGCGAGCAACGTGAGTGTCGCTTCCAACCAGGTGCGTCAGCAGCTCCTGCCGGTCGTGGCACAACTCAAGATTGTCAACGGCATGATCACCAAGGTTCAGGGCCAGATCGATGCCGCCCAGGCGGCGGGGCATAGCACGAGTAGCCAGGAAGCCCGCATCCGCGATCTCTCCAACACCCAGGGCTCGCTGCTGAAGCAGCAGCAGGGCCTCCAGGCACAGCTAGCGCTGCTGAACTCGAAGACGCCCGATGGCCAGAGCGCCGTCTCGTCGATCTCAAGCCAGGCTACGAACGCCGCCCAGATCCAGCCGACGACCCCGCGGAACATCATCGCGGGTCTTCTCGTCGGCATCATGGTCGGCATCGGGCTGGCCTTCCTCCGCGAGGTTATGGATGGCCACATCCGAACATCTGAGGAGGTGACCGAGGAGCTCGGCTTGCCGATGCTGGCCCGGATTCCCGCACCTCCCCGCTCTGTCCGCAGCGCGAGCCAGCTCTCGCTGCTCGTCGAGCAGGGAAACCTCCATGGCGAGGCATACCGCAAGCTTCGGGTCGCTTTCGACCTCGCGAACCTCGGGGCGGGCGCGACCACAGTAATGGTCACGAGCGCGATCGACCAGGAGGGGAAGACCACCACCGTCGCGAACCTCGCGGTTGCCCTCGCGCAGGTTGGCCGGCGCGTGGCGCTCGTCGATCTCGATCTCCGCCGCCCCAACCTCAACAGGTACTTCAATCTGGAGCAGATCCCGGGCGTCACTGATGTTGCCCTCACCGCCGTTCCGCTCGACGAGGCGTTGAAGACCGTGGCCCTGACTCGGGTGGGTGGAAAGGCATCAAAGCGCTCGAAGAGCAGCAATGGCAACGGCTCGGGTGGCTCGGTCGCCGGAGTGCTCGACATTCTTCCTGCGGGACGGCACGTGCCCGACACCGTTGCATTCCTCGAGAGCGGATCCCTTGAGACACTCTTGGACGAACTCGAGTCCCGGTTCGACGTCGTGCTGATCGACGCGACGCCAACACTGCCGGTCAGCGATGCACGCGCGTTGATGCGGAAGGTCGGCGCAGTTCTTGTGGTCGCACGGCTCGGCACGGTGAACCGACAGATGATGCGTGAGTTCCGTCGCGAGCTGGCCGGCACCCAAACCCCCGTGCTCGGGGTGGTTGTGACAGCCGCAGACTCGGACGATGCCTACGACTACGGTTACGACTACCACTACGCCTACGCTCAGTCCCCAGAACAAGCGCCACAGCCAGAGCAGGCGAAGGCTGGAGTTCCTGACGCGCGCCAAGCATGACGGTGACCCCTCAGCGGGCAGTGGTCTACGGCAGCAAGTTCTATGCGGGCACGCTGTACGGTGCAGCCGAGATGGTCGTCAACCGCGCCCTATCGGGCGCGGGCGGCTACGGCACCCTCACGGGCGCGCACGGTCTGACGGCAGCCCAGACGAACGAGGACTGGAAGCGAGCGCTCGACGGGTCGTGGTGCAACTTCCCTGACGGGGCACCCGTGTCGTGGCGGATCCGCCGAGCCGGCTGGAGTCGCGCCCAGCGAATTCCAGGGCCAGATCTCATGCCACACGTGATCCGACTCGGGCGTCCCTACGGGCTGCGGCACTTCCTCTTCGGATCGTCCCCGGACGTCCTCAGTGGACTTCGGCACCAGCTTGGGGTGCAATGCCGCGGCGCCGAGATCTGTGGCTCGCTCTCCCCTCCGTTCGCAGCGTTCACAGCCCAGGATGACGCCGATCTCACCGCCGCGGTCGAGGCGGCGCAGCCACACATCATCTGGGTTGGTCTCGGGGCGCCCAAGCAGGACATCTGGATGCACCGACGCGCATATGACTTCCCGAGTGTGCTCTGCATGGGCGTCGGAGCGGCGTTCGACTTCGTCTCGGGCAACAAGCCGCGCGCTCCCGAGTGGATGCAGCGCTCAGGCCTCGAGTGGTTCCACCGGATGGCACGCGAGCCTCGAAACCTCGGCCCGCGGTACACGGTCGCAACCAGCAAGTTCGCCGCGTTAGTTGCCGCCGACGTGGCACGCCGGGCAGCGCAGCCCGGAGCGGAAGCTGCCGTGAGAGTCCTCGTCGTGCACAACCGTTATCGCAGTGTTCAGCCAAGCGGCGAGAACCAGGCTGCGATCGAGGAGGCTGACGCACTGCGCGAATACGGGGTCGATGTCCGCACACTGACGTTCGACTCTGACGAGATTGAAACCTGGCCCATCCACCGGAGGGCGATGGTGCCCGCAGGCGTGATCTGGTCGTTCTCCGGGGCCGGTCGGGTGCGTGATGCGGTGCGCTCCGCCCGCCCCGACGTGGTGCACTTCCACAATACGTTTCCCCTGATTAGCCCCGCCGGGCCTCGCCGGGCCCATGGGGACGGCGTCTCCGTGGTGCAGACCCTTCACAACTACCGGCCGATATGCCCGGCTGCCACGCTGTTTCGGGACGGGCACGTTTGCGAGGAGTGCGTCGGGCGTCCGCCCCTCCCTGCAATCCGTCACGGCTGCTATCGCAACTCACACGCTGCGACGGTGCCGCTCGCCATCTCCGACGCCGTGCACTCGCGGATCGGTACATGGAGGTCTGCGGTAGACCTCTACCTCACTCCCTCCGCGTTCACACGCGCCCAATACGTCGCCGCTGGATGGCCGGCAGACCGCATTGCGGTAAAGCACAACGTCGTGACTGAACCCAGCGTGAGTCGAGCCGCCCCGGGCCGAGGCTTTCTCTGCCTCGCACGCCTCTCACCTGAGAAAGGGGTCAGCCGGATGCTTGAGGCCTGGCAGAGGGCGTTCCCCGACGGGGGCGAGGGCCTCTCCGTGGTCGGCTCGGGCGAGCTCGAATCTCAGCTTCGGTCGACATTCGACTCCTCGCACGGCATTGAGTTCCTCGGGCAGCGATCCCGAGAGGAGGTGTGGACGATGATCGCCCGTGCGCGCGCTGTGATCGTGCCGTCGGTCTGGTACGAGGTATTCGGCCGCACGGCGGCAGAGGCGTCTGCCGCGGGCGTCCCCGTGCTTGCAGCCCGTATTGGGGGCCTTCCCGAAGTCGTCGAGGACGGAGTGTCGGGCCTGCTCTTTGAGCCGGACGAGCAGCAGAGCATGGCCGCCGGCCTGCTCCGGCTCGCCGGGGATGATGAGCTCTGCAGACGCTTGGGGGCTGCGGGCCGCAAGCGGTATGAAGAGCGCTTCAGCCCACAGGCGACGACCGAGGGTTTGGTTGCGCAGTACCGTCGTGCGGCCGGGCGAAGCGTCGAGGCCCGCACGGTCGCGAAGGTGGCCTCAGCATGAGCACGTTCTCCACCCCCACCTCGCGCGTCGAGTACATCAAGGTCGCGGGCCACGAGAACGTCCCTGCAGAGCGGCCGAGACTCTCTCGAGAGAAGCTCGCCCCCTGGCCGTTCTGGGTGATCGCCACGTCGATCCTGATTGGATGCGTGATCTTCCATTCACGCACCGACCCTGGCATTCGCTACTCGGTCAAGCAGTTGCAGGCTGCGAACTTCGGCCCTGACTGGTTCCTCGCTCAGAAGTTCGGCAAGCTCACGCCATGTGACGTGGCGTGCGGGCTCTTCGCCTACCTCGGGCTCGTTTATCGCTGGGCAACGCTCCCGCGGATCCAGATCTCACGGCGGGCCGCGGGGTTTGCGTGTCTGATCGCGGTCCCGATGATCATCGGCCTCATCGTCGGGCAGTACCACGACGCGACCAGCACGCTCGGAGCTGATCGCTACTTCCTCGCCGGCGGGCTATTCGCATTCGGCCTATGGTCGACGATACTCACCAGCGAGGAAGGAGTCTTTCGTTTCGCCCAGATCTTCGCGCTCGTGATGGGTGTCTACGGGTTCATCCAGCTCGCCGATTTCGCTCGCGGTGGTGGGGAGATTGCGTTCTACGGGCGCACTCCGCTGGCCGCGCACGCGACGCTCGAGTACATGGTCGCTGGCGTGGCGGTGTCAGTACCGATGACACGATGGGGACGTTCGCGCGTGCTCTGGTGGTTCACCATCGCAACGTGCAGCATGGTCGTCATCCTCGGATTCCGCCGCTACGCGTGGATCGAACTTGCAGCGGTGTTTGGCGTGTTTCTCATCCTCGCAGGGCGCAAGTACCTGAAGGGTCCCGTTGTGATCGGCATCTCCGTCGCCATCGCGGTGGTATTTCTGGGCTCGTCCCTGAACTGGTCGTCGCGTTTCGCCAGCCTCGACCCGTCGGTGTCACGATCGAGCAACATCTATGCCACCACCAACCAGGGGCACATCGACGCCGTGCGTGACGGCCTCCACGAGATCGAGGCCCACCCGATCACCGGGCTGGGCACTGGAGTCAACTTCGTCGGGGCCGTTACCGGCGACACCTCGGGACAGACCCAGAACGCAGCGGTCGAGACGTGGATCCGTTACAGCATCGTTGGTGAGGCAGTCTTCTTTTTCGCCTACTTCGTGCTGTTCCGTGATCTATGGCGCCGCCGCCGGGGGATCAGGTACTCGGATCAACTGGGCTGGGGAATCGGGGCATACTTCTTTGGGCAGTTCATCGTCATCATGGCGGTGTATCCGTGGCCGTTCGACACCGCCGAAAAAGCTGTTCTCTCGTTCTCGATGCTCGCGATGGCGTTCCCATGGCGCCCGCAGGCGGCCAACGGCCCGGAGCCTCTGAGCCTCGCCGACGCAGACCGCCCGGAACCGAATGCCCCGCTCGTGATCCAGCCTGAACTCGGCCTAGGAAGTGGGCAGTGAGCGATCCCGCCCTGCTCGAGGCGGGGGGAACAAGCCCCCAGCAACCAGTGCCCGACGTAAGTGTGCTTGTTCCTTCGTACGGCTATGCCCACTACATTGGCGATGCGATTGAGAGTGTGCTCCAGCAGACTGGCCCGCCTACCGAGCTGATCGTTCAGGACGGCTGTTCGGACGACGGCACGGTGGACGTGCTCGGGCGATACGAGGGCACATTACGCTGGGCCTCGGAGCCCGACCGCGGCCAGTCCGATGCGTTGAACAAGGCGTGGACGAGAGCGCAGGGCCGCTGGGTCGGATGGCTCAACGCCGACGAGTTCTACCTGCCTGGCGGCCTTTCGGCTCTGGTGGCGGAGGGCGATCGAACTAGCGCGGACGTCGTCTATGGCGACACCGCGTTCGTCGATGCCGATGGTCGCCTGGCACGGCTGGTGCCCGAGCACCGGTTCTCCCCGAAGGTGCTCGAGAGCTACGGATGCTTCATCTCCACCGTCTCATGCCTCGTCCGGAGATCGTCAGTCGAGGCCGCACCGATCGATTCGGGGATGCGGCGAATGATGGACTGGGATCTTTACCTCCGGATGCTGCGAGGGGGCGCCCGCTTCGGATACGTGCCCACTCCGGTCGGGGCGTTCCGCCAGCATGACACCCGCATCACCGCTACGGAGACGCGTGGTTTCTTCCAGCGATTGAATCTGGGGGACGGTTTCGGTGAAGAGTATGAGCTGATGCGGCGCCGCTACGGCGCGTTTCGGGCACGGCGGGCTGGGCATCTGCTGCATGGTGGGCTAAAGCTCGTCGACGGCGGGTATCGCCGCCAGATGCGCGCACGGCGGCTCGGCGACGTCGATCTGCGGTGGTTCGCCGGGGCGCCTGGGACAGCGGGCTACACTCGGCTGATCTCGGAGGCATACCCCCACCTCTCGACGTGAGCGAGCCTCAGCGTCCAGTCATACTTTTCTCGTTGCCACGGAGCGGATCGACGCTTCTCCAGCGGTTGCTCGCCGCCCACCCGGACATCGCCACCACGAGCGAACCGTGGGTACTGCTGCCTCTCCTCTACACCTTGCGGCGCCCAGGCGTCTACGCGGAATACGGGCACCGCTCGATGGTCAGAGCCGTAGAGGACTTCTGGGGACAACTCGACGGCGGTCGCGAAGAATATCTTCGCGAACTGCGCGACTTTGCCACCGGCCTCTACGCCGCCGCCGCAGATGGGGAGACGTGGTTCCTTGACAAGACCCCTCGCTATCACCTGGTGGTCGACGAGGTCATGGAGCTTTTCCCGGACGGACGCTTCATCTTCCTCTGGCGCCAGCCACTCGCGGTGGCTGCTTCAGTCGTCGACTCGTTCGGACGCGGCCACTGGAACATCCCGAAGTACTCGGTGGATCTGGTCGACGGGCTGCAGAACTTGACCGATGCCGCCAGCCTGGCGGATAGCCGCTGTATCAGCGTCCGGTACGAGGACATCGTCGTACAGCCCGCGAACGAGGTGGCTCGGATCTTCGAGCACCTCGGCCTGCCGCCGTTGACCGAATCGGCGAGCCTCGTTGCCGAGCGTCCTGCCGGGCGCATGGGCGACCGTACGGGCCCAGGGCAGTACGCGACGATCAGCACAGAGCCTCTGACGAAGTGGCACGAAACGCTCGGCACTGCGTATCGCAAACGCTGGGCACGCCGCTACTTGGGCGACATCGGACCGGACAGACTGTCTCTGATGGGTTACGACTATCCGCGCCTCTCGGCTGAGGTCGATGCTTCTCAGCGATACACCGCGCATGCTTGGCTCAGATCTCCTGCGGACAGCCCATGGAAGCCTCAATCAGGCGATGGCACGGCGCTTGATCACCCCGAGCCGGGCCGAGCGGCGAAGGGTCGCCAGAGCGAGCCGCTAGAACTCGGCCCTTGGGTTCGGCGACGAGTCGTAGCCGAGCAGCTCCATCATCGGGGCGAGGACGGGAAGCACCGAAGAGATCTCGCTCGGATGCTGCTCCGCCCATTTATTCGGCCGCGGGCTGGTGACTGCGGTTCTCGACACGTGTTGATCCAGGTCCGCAGCCCACTCCATTACGCCGTCCGGCGGCAGGCTGACCCGCTCGAGTATGGCAGACATCTGCTGGGTTGGATCAGCGACGAGGGCCTCGTACGAGACCTCAGTCCAGCGCTGAGGGTCGATCTGCTCACGAGCATCGAGAACGGCCCGGTTCGCGCTGACCCATTGGAACGCGCATACCTCCGCGAGGGTGTGGCCGCGAGCGTAATCCCGCCAGTCCGGCGGCACCAAGAATTTCCAGGCCTTCCCTTCATACCCATCGATCTCGAGTGGTACGGGCAACACGGTTCCCGCGCCGAATCTGCCGGTGGCCTGCCATGCCGTGATCATCGACGAGACCGCTGAACGTCCATCGCGGGTGATATAGACGAACATCGCGTCGGGATAGAGCTCGTTGAGGAACTGCACTCGAAGGCAGTTGCGGGGGAACTTGTCGAGGTAGCGCTGGCCGCCGGTGATGCGGTTGATCGTCCAGTCAAGCGCACGCTGCTCGCCCGACTTCACCTCACCGCCGCCGACCGAGTGCGACGCCCAGCCCGAGCGCTCGATGGGATGGTACATATCCCACAGCAGGTGGCTCTCGACACCGAGAGACGCGAGGTGCGGCGACTGATCGAGCACCTTGAACAGCATCGTCGTCCCACAGCGGGGAGCACCGATAACGAACAGTGGCATACGTGGCGCCGGCTTCCGCGGTAGCCGCGGCGCCGTCGCTCGGATCAGTGTGCCGGCCATCCGCCTACGCCGGCGCGTCGACGCGGCCCACCTGATGCAGCCCCCACTGCGGCTGTTCATCACCTTCGTGCCACCATTTTGAAGGCGGTCTTGAGCGGCTTGATGGAGAACTCGGCATGGGTCCACACCCCGAGGCGTCGACGAGCCCAGAAGAGCTGCATGAGGTTCTGGAGAATCTGGGCAGCCGACGTCGCGGCGGCCACGCCCAGCATGCCGAAGCTCCGGCCGAGGATGATCTCTGAGACCACGCTTACGAGTGCAGAGAAGAGCGTGATGTTCATCATCGTCCGCTGATAGCCGGTCATCATCAAGGCAGTGCCTGATGACCCGGTGGCAACCGCGACCACACGGGCGATACTGAGCACGACCAGTACGGTCGCGCCGGCACTGAAGTACGGGCCGTACACGAAGCCCATGATCGCCGCGCCACCGACCATGAACACGGCGAGCATGATGAGTGCTGGTACGGTCGCGACGGTGGACACGCCTCTGACCGATCGCTCAAGTTGATGGCGCTTGCCCTGGGCGTAAAGCTCCGCAATGATCGGCGGTACCACCTGAGAGACGATCAGAAACGGTGTCGCGAGCAACAGCGACAGCCGTGACGCCGCCCCGTAGACGGCGACATCTGAGCGGGTGCCGTACGCCCCAACAACCCACAGGTCTACGCCGGTGCCGACAACGAAACTGGCGATACTCGTGATTAGAAGCGGCCACGACACACGGAGGATCTCGCGCACCGGAGACTCACCGGGGGGGCCGAGCGTGCGCACCCGTCGGGCAACCACTATGGCGGCAATGACCGCGCCGGCCGACGTGAGCGCGACGCTCCACGCGACTACCCACCCGAGGGTGGGCCGAGCCTCCAGCAACCACGCCCCGCCGAAGACCAGCAGCGAGAAAAAGTTCACCAGGACGCCACCGAAGACCGTTGCGAGCCCGAACCTCTGGAAGCCGCGCAACGTCTCCGCTAGCAGTGCTTGAAGCCCGCTGGCCACGAGCCACGCTGCGGAGAGAACCAGCACCAGACCCACCACCGGGGACGTGTAAAGATCCTGGGTTAGCGCCGTTCCCAGCCCGAGGATGAGCACGGCCGCAGCCACCAGCGAGCCAAACGTGCCGAGCAGCATCACGTTGCGCACGGTACGACGTGCGCGCCCTAGATCACCTGTGGCCATCGACGACGCGACGAACCGCACGACTGTGCGATCAAGGCCCATTTCGCCGAGCGTGCTTCCGATCATGACCATGTTGAGCACGAGGAAGTAGGTACCGAGGGTGTGGTGTGTGAGGATGTGCGCGAGGGCCGCGGAGACTCCGAGCCCAAGTGCCGAGCCGATCATCCTCAGGCCGAACACCGACGCCGAGCCGCGCGCGACTCGACGGCGCACCGAGGCCTGCACGGGGTTTCCGGTCTTTCGCACTACGGGACCGGTTGGCGTTTCGCTTGTGCTCACCAGTCGGCGCCGTCTTCGTACCCGAGGCGGATCAACTGGTCGCAGGCCACGCGTTTGAACGCTTCTCTATGGGCATCGCTGAACACCTCTTGCCAGCCACCGATCTGTCCCGAGTGGAACGTCGAGCTTCGCGGCGACCACACGCGGTGGGCGAGCTCGTCCGCCCGCCCCGATGAGAGCTCGCGACCGACGTGACGTGCGATCTCGGCGACCGACGCAACCTGCGCACGCTCATCGCCCCCACCCGCCGTGCCGACCATGTCCTCGAACCGCACGATAAGCGTACGATGGTCATCGAACCATCCGAGATACGAGTCCAGACGGACGCCGATCGACGGCAGGCCGCGCCCGAACTCATCTGCCTCGAATCCCAGGATCATCGCCATTAGCTGGTCATCGCTCGTTCTGAGCTGCTGGCTGAACCTCCGGTGCAGATCGTGGCTCCGTAGTCCGCAGACGTAGCGCTGCGCAGATACCACGACATCGCGAGGGTCGCGGAGCACGAGCAGGCTTGAGTACTCGAGGTCCGAGAGCAGCTGCCCGAGGCCGTCGACAGCCGGGAAGTGCCCCGTCATGTATTGCCCGCGGTTGACGCTCTGGAGCGTTCGCCGCAGCGCGGGCCAATCGAGGTCTTCAAGCCCTCCTGGCCCGTAGTAGTCACCGGCCGCGCGGTGCACGCCCGAGAACATCATCTGTGGCAACGCCCGTAAGAGTGTCGCGATCAGGTGTGTCCCTGCCTTAGGGAAACCGTTGGCGAACACGCGCGGGCCTGGAAGCAAGATATTGCTGCGGGCGAATGCGCGGTAGGCCGGAACCGCGGCCCGCTGCTTCAGTGTCCGGTGAGATGCGAGGAACTTGGCGAGGGTCGTCATTTGATGGGGCACTCCCCTGCGAGCGACCGGTAGTGGGCGTACACGGAATTGAGCTCGTCGCGGGTCTTCGCGGCGGTTCCGCGCTCGAACACGAGCTCAGCCTCGAGCTGCAATATCTTTCGGGTCTCGGAAGGCCGTGCGACCTCCGACTCCCGGAGATCGCCGCGCCGGGCACGGCTGTCGCGCTCGATCGCCTCGAAGCAGCGCTTCACGTTGTCTTCGGAATGGTCGAACTCGTGAAATGCCGTCCCGAATCGCGCGTTGACCCGCCCGATCACCGTCCCGAAGTCGGTCGTCACTTGGTCGAAATCGGCGACAACGAAATCATCCTGGCAGCTCTTCAGGCTTTGGTAGAAACTGAGGTAGTTCGCGGCCGCGTGCTGGGGATCGGCGTCGCGCTCCCAGAGGAGGTACGACACGATCGCGGGTTTCGGATCGCGCACGAGCACAACTGCCGGCACCCCGGATCGAGCCGCCGCCATCACCTGCGCAGGCGCGTGCAGGTGATGAGCCACCGGCACGTGCCGGGCTTGAGCGAGCCGGAATGCATCCACGGCGAAGCTGTTGGCAGACCGGGGAAAGCCCTCGATCACAATCTCGGTGTGCGAGCCAAACGCGAGCTCGGATCCATACCGCCATCGGCTGAATGGCAGGTAGAGAGCCGGGCGTCGACCGAGAGCCGGAAGGCTTGCCTGCCAGAGCCTGCGCGCGGCTATCCGTGTGCTCACCATTCGTCGTCACCGTAAAACCGCGGTGCGACCGAAGCGGTTTGGTCGCGTACGAGCGCGATTTCGCCTGGTGTCAACCTCGTGCGCCAGCTCATGACATTAGCCTCGCTGTTGCGCTTTAACTGGTGTGCCTGCCCCGACTTTGCCTCAGCGGGGTTGCCGGGATCGCTGTGCTCCTCGAGGTATGAGCGCGCTCGGGCTTCGAAAGGGACCCCGAGACGTAGACACAGCCGCTCGAACTCAGCACGGGGGTTGAGCGAGAGATCCTCGTGCCGCACAAACTCCCACTCTGGGTGCTCATCGCGGTAGAGCGAGACAACGTGGTTCAGCGCCGACCACAGCAGCGCAGCCTGCTCAACGACGGGCCTCTCGTGGCGGGCGAAGTCCTCGATCTGATCTGCGAACGGGGCCAGGGGGCCCTCGAGCAGTCCCGGCTGTCGAAAATCTGCGAATGGGTGTGTCCAGCCCATCCGCTTCAGGCTGCTTGCAAATGCTGCGGGGTGGCGGATCAACACGACCACGTGTGTATCGAAGTTCCGAGCGAGCCAGGGGGCAGCAAGGAGCGCTATCGGGTCCTTCAGCACCGGACGTGCGTGGGCAGTTCGCAGCGAGCGACACGCCGAGATATCACGCGCCATTCGCCCAACGTCCCTCGGGGTTCTGATGGCCGGCAATTCATCCCGAACGCTGTAGCGGTAGGCGAGCATCCGGCGCACAGCGGGCTCCAGCGTCCCGTCTTCATCGCTGCGGACATAGGGGAACCACTGTGGGAAACGTGCCGAGAGGATCCCCGGGCGATGAAGCGGACTGAACGGTTCAGAGATATACCCAATGCCCGGAGCGGCAGCGAGCACGCGGCCTACCCACGTCGTTCCCGACCGATGCGAGCCAGTCACGAGGATAGGCGAGCTTGCCGCGGGCGCGGTCCGTGTCCCCGAAGACACTCCGACGCGGTTCAGCCCCATCGGTAGTCCGCCCCGAGCAATTCGCAGAGGCGGAGATTCGGCGCCTCAAACTCGGTCGCGAGGCGCGCCCGCGTGTGCGGATCCATCTGAGGACTGCTTCTGCCTCGCCGCGGGCTCGGCGCCGGTGGCAGGTCGTGTTGGGGGACTCCCAGGAACTTGGACACGGTCTGCACGGTATGGTCGGGATCGGCGAAGAAATCCTCACTCGACAGGATCAGGAACTGTTCGCGATGGAAGTGCTCAAACCAGCGCTCGAGCTGCTCGGCATACATCCCCCGGGCGACATACGAGTGGTGACGGTGGCTGAAGCTGCTGTAGCTTGGATCGGACACGAGGCGGCTGTCCTCGCCCGCGAGCCGCTCAGGCTCTCGCTTGAGCGCATCTGCGAATGACAGGGTCTCGGTACCGATCGCCGTCTGCAGCTGCCAACCGGAATAGGCGCGGTCGACGGGGTTGCGCAGGAGCACGATGAGCTTCGCGTCCGGAACGACGCTTGCCGCGCGGCGGGCGGCTGCCGGATGGAACAGGTAGTACGGCGTCGCCTCTCCGACCTCGAGCCGGGCACCATGTGCCCGCATCGATGCCGCCCTCTTGAGCTCAGTGGGGAAGTGAGCTCGGTACCACGAATCGCCGCGATCGTAGTTCGAGCAGAAGTACCCCACTTCTTTCCGGAGCCCGCTCGCGATAGACGGGTGCCGTTCGAGATAGCGGAACATCGACGTCGTCCCGCACCGCTGCCCCCCGAGGATCAGGAAATCTGGCAGCGGCCGGTAACGACTCGTTGCTCGCCGCGTGGTCCGAGCAACGGAAAACGCTCGTTGGCGAACGGCCGGAGGGATGCCGTAACGGTGAACCTGGCTTCTCATCGGTGCGCGGATACCAGCGAGCCTTTCATCGGCGTCCTGCCCCTTGCACGACCCTTCGCACTAACGCCACTCGATCGACATTCACGGCAAGTATCCGATTCACGGTCGGGGCTGTCAAGGCGGCTCGGGGACACGTATTCTTGAGTGCGATGACAAGCGATGCCGCCGCACCGAGCCTCTTGCGCCTGCCAAATCTGGTGATGGTCGGGCTGGGCAAGTCTGGTACCACGTCCCTCTTCTACTATCTCTCCCAGCACCCCGAGATCTCCCCTTCGGACGTGAAAGAGATCCGCTTCTTCCAGCCGACGCATGACGGCTACCGAGGCTCGGGCTCGCTTGAGAGCTACGCCGCACACTTTGCGTCCTGGTCGGGCGAGCGGTACCGCCTGGAGGCGAGCCCGCAGTACCTCCACGGCGGCGGAGACGTGATCGACGCCATGCAGGAGACGCTGGGCAGGCCCAGGATCATCATCACCTTGCGCGACCCCGTCGATCGGATGTGGTCGACGTTCAGGTCTGCGAAGGCGCGCCGGTTCCTGCCTGAGGACACGAGCTTCGAGGCGTACGTGGAGCGCTGCCGACGAGTCATGGAGATGGAATCGGTTGAAGCTGGGGACCGACCGTACCGGACTCTTCGCGGCGGCTTCTACGCCCCCTATGTCAGGCTCTGGCTGGACGCTTTCGGTGAAGACGGCATGGTGGTGTTCTTCGAGCAGATGGCCGCCGCGCCCGCGGAAACGGTGACGGGCCTGTGCCAGTGGCTGGGCATCGACTCCGGACCGGTGAGCACGTTCAACTTCACCACTCAGAATGAGACTCGCCCGGCGCGACACTTCGTCCTGCACCGGGTTGCGGTGGCAGCGAATAGCGAGCGACTGCTCAGGAGCCACCGCCGGCTGAAAGCACCGCTTCGCAGTGCGTACTACGCCGTCAACGGGCGCCGTCCGTCGGAGGAGATGACTCCCGGCGTGCGGGCCGAGCTCGAACAAATCTTCGCGCCGGAAAACGCCGATCTGCGTGACGAGCTCACCAAACGCGGCTACCGGGGTTTGCCCGACTGGGTTCAGGGCTAACCGAATGGCCACACCTCGAGCCCGTGGATGGCGTTCCTCATGTCGTTTGTGAGGGTGACGTGCGAGACCGGCTGCTGATTGTCAAATCTGTAGAGCGTCACGGTCGCAGGAGATGAGCCGGCCACGAACGTGTCGTCGTCGATCACGGCGAGCCCCCGGCCGAAACCCTGCCGCGCGAGGTCTGCGCTCAGGTCTGAGTGCCCCAGAGTCCCGGTGTCGTAGGTGACGACGGGCCACGACCGCTGCACGTTGCCTTCCAGATCCACGTAAGCGACCGAATCGGTGTCGGTGTGATTGAGAATCACCCCGTCACGAAAAGGGCGTGCGTTGTGTGTGCCGTACGGAATGTGCGCAAACGTCTTCGCCTTGCCGCCGTCGATCCTCACCAGTCGCGCCATCGCTCTGCCCGACACATGAAGTGATCCTCGTGACGCTGTCACGCTATTGATGTGCGTTGTGTCACCTGGGTTCGGTCCGTCGGCCCTCGTGGGATCAAAGCGACGAATTATCGGCTGCTGGGGGCGGGAGAATCGTCGCCGGATACGGCGGGGCATGAGACGTCTTCCGCCCATCTGGGCAAACCTCAACGAGTACCCATCCACCCATTCGCCCGTCAAGAGGTCCAGCGTGAGCACTGCATCGAATCCGGTCGCGGTAGCGTGAAGGCGTTGCCCGTCGATGCAGATTTCGTGGCAGTGCTTGAGATAAACGTTACGAAATGAGGCTCGCCGCTGGAACGCCGCGTCGAAAACGAAGATCTCGTCGCTTGCGGCCATGTAGACCAACCCATCGTGGATAGCGATTCCCCGCAGCCCGCGATCGCCGCCGCGGCCCGCCCAGTCAATGCTCTGGTCGCTCCAATCTAACTTCTGCTCGACCGCTCCAGTGGCCAGATCGACGACGTAGGCGCCCCCGTGGCTTTCGCCCTTATCGGTCGCGCGGATGACCGAGCTCACGAGCAGTTTGGGCAACCTGTATGTTGACGCATCCGGAGCGGACATCGGCGGATGATAACCGGTAGAGGATTGCAGTTGACTTGACGGGTTATCAAATGAGATACTGCGATCCGCCCAGCAGGTCGGGGATCTACGTATAGGGGTGTTGGAGGGTAGAGTTGTGAGTGATGCTACTTTTGCCGTCGGTGACGATGTCACCGTCGTCGCTGGGGCTGGCGGCTTCATCGGCGGACATCTTGTGGCCGATCTCCTGAGGCAGGATAAACGTGTCCGCGCAGTGGACATGAAGCCAACCGAGGAGTGGTACCAGGCCTTCGAGGGGGCCGAAAACCTCGAGTTGGATCTCTCGGTTCGGGAGGATTGCGACACCGCCCTGCTCGGGGCGTCGGCGGTCTATCAACTCGCCGCAGACATGGGCGGCATGGGCTTCATCGAGAACAACAAGGCACTCTGCATGCTCTCGGTGCTGATCAACACCCACATGCTGATGGCTGCCCGCAAGCATAGGGTCGAGCGGTTCTTCTTCTCCTCCTCCGCCTGCGTCTACGCCGCCGACCGGCAGACGTCGCCCGACGTCACCGCCCTCTCGGAGGCAGACGCTTACCCGGCGATGCCGGAGGACGGATACGGCTGGGAGAAGCTCTTCAGCGAGCGTATGTGCCGGCACTATCGCGAAGACTTCGGGGTTCCCACGCGGGTCGCCCGCTACCACAACGTGTACGGGCCCCACGGGACGTACGACGGCGGCCGAGAGAAGGCGCCCGCTGCGGTCTGCCGGAAGATCGCCGCAGCGAAGATGAGCGGTGACCATCGGATGGAGATCTGGGGCGACGGCCACCAGACGCGGTCGTTCATGTACATCGACGACTGCGTCCACGGGACGCAACTCCTCGCCGGTAGCGACGTGACCGAGCCACTGAACGTCGGCAGCGCGGAGCTCGTCACCATCAACCAGCTCGTGTCGATCGTCGAGGAGATCGCGGGCATCAAGGTGCAGCGCGATTACAACCTGAGCGCACCGCAGGGAGTTCGCGGCCGCAACAGCGACAACACACTGATCGTCGAGAAGCTTGGTTGGGAGCCATCGATTACGCTCCGCGACGGGCTCGAACAGACCTACCGGTGGGTGTACGACCAGATGCTCTCGGGATCGAGGAGCCCAGTCTCCGTCGGGGATTGAGGTTGACCAATATCGCGCGGCTACGATCTCGTGGCTTCTGGGGCCCTCGGGTCACTGACGGACGGCAAGGCGGAGCGGCGTGCAGCGATCGCATAGGTGGGTCATTCTCGCTCTGGTGCTCGCGGCGGCCGCCGTTGTAGCAGCGGTCTGGGTCGGCGCTTCACGGCACGGGAACGGCACGCACATACCCTCCCCAACCACCAGCGCACCGAGAGTCACTGGGTGGCTCCACACGGCCGGTAAGCACATACTGAGCTCGTCCGGCGCGCCAGTGCGGCTGCTTGGGCTGGATGAGCCTTCGCTGATCTCCGGAGACGGCAATAACGCCGTGTCCGATCCCGATGCATGCGGGGGCGGCTGGACCCAGGTTCCCGAATCCGAGTATGCAGACTTCAAGCGATTCGGCTTCAATTCAGTCAGACTCGGAATCTCGTGGGCAAACCTCGAGCCGACCGAGCCGAGCGGTGGCGGAGCTACGCACCGCTGGAACGGCCCCTACCTCAAGGCGCTCGACGCCGAGGTGAAAGGCTTCACATCCAACGGCATCGCGGTAATCCTCGACATGCACGGAAACAACACGTCGCCGGCGTTCAAGAGCCCGCGCACCGGCCGCTGCGAAGGCTCCGGCCTGCCGTCGTGGCTCTACCCCAACGCCGGCTCGATCTCCGCCCACCGGGGCGAGTGCGATTTTCTGACCGACCGCGCCCAGCCAGGAGTCTCAACCGACCCTCAGCAGGGCTATGCGGCAGCTTGGCAGGCCGTTTCGGGGCGGTATGCGTCAAACCCGCTTGTCGTCGCCGCCGACATGTACAACGAGCCAAGCTCGCACTGCGCCGGGCTTGATCTAAACCGGTTCTATACCCGCGTCGGCCAGGCGATCCGAGCTGGCGATCCACACGTCCTCCTCATCTACCAGGACAACACTGCGAAACGCGGCCAGTACGCACTCGACCGGCCTCTCACACTTCCAGGCTCGGTTTACTCGTTCCACGTCTACGCGTCATCGTGGGATCGGGCCAGGAGCGCGATCGAAGCTCATCTCTCGCACGCCTCGTCATGGGACGCCCCGACCTGGATCGGTGAGTTTGGGGTTTACCGGGGCCATGGGGCAGCGCCGTCAGGCGTCGCTGCTGCCACCGCCGCGTGGGCGGCGTCGGTGCTCCCGCAGTTCACGGCCTTCTGCCGCGAACACGACATCGGCTGGGCGTACCACCAGTACTCGGGTGGCAAGTCCGCACTGATCGCGCCAGGTACTGGTAAACCATCGAATGCCGTTCTGGCCGGACTGCAATCCGGGTTCTAGGCCGGGGTCACGGGCAGTACGGAGTGCGGGGACTGACGGGCGTGAGGATGCATTCGGCCGGACGCGGCGAGTGGCTGCCAAACGAGACGCCGGCATCGGCAATCTGCGCCACCACGAGCGCGATCAGCACGACCGCGATCACCCCGGCCAACGCGTTTCGACCTCGTCTACGAGCGGCGTTCGGCACGCGCTGAGGGTAGCATGGCCCGGTGACCCGAGATGACCTCGCAGCGTTCGCGCTGCCGCCGGTGATACTGGTCCCGCTCGCCCTCAACTCGGGTGGCTATTTCCCGCCATCCTGGGGATGGGCATCGCTGGCGCTGCTCGCCGTTACCCTCCTTTCGCTGACGCTACGCGAGAAGCTCGAGCTTGGTCCGGCAGATGTCTTCATGGTCGCAGCACTCTCGGGGTTCGCAGTCCTCACCCTGGTGAGCGGGATCTGGACGGTCGACCTCACCCGGACGGTGCTGGCAGGCGAACGCGCGATCCTCTATCCCATCGGCATGTTCGCGGTGGTCATCACCGTCCGTCGAGCGTCGGTTGTCGCGCTGCTCGGAGGCCTCGCGGCCACGACGAGCGTCATCGCGCTGGTGGCGCTGGGAGCGCGGTACGCACCAGGGATGTTCGGAGCGACCGCCAGCACACTCGCACACGGGCAGACCTACGTGCCCATCGGCTACTGGAACGGCCTCGGCTGTGTGATGGCTATCGGCATCGTCCTGCTGGTGGGACTCGCCCTCGACCTGGCGGGCAGCATCCGGGCCGTGCTCATTGCGTGCACGGTGCTCGAGGTCTGGACCCTCGTGCTCACCCAGAGTCGGGCAGCGACGGTCGCGGCGGTCGCCGGCATCCTTGTGGTGCTGATACTGCGACGCGGGAACACACCGTCGTTTCGGAATGTGGCGGTGGCGTCGGTCATCCTCTGCACCCTGGCCGCGTCGATAGCTCCCGCGGTCGCTGGCCAGGGTGACGGTCAGGCCGAGACCGACGCGGGGCTCTTCTCGCTCACCGGGCGGGGCACTCTCTGGCGAGTCGCGTGGCGAGAGTTCGAGCGACACCCGATCCTCGGCTCGGGAGCGGGGACATGGAACGCATTCTGGTCGGAGCTCCGCCCCCAAGGCCACAATGTCGGAAACCCGCACAGCCTCTACTTGCAGGCGCTCGGAGAGCTGGGGATTGTCGGTCTTCTGGCGATCGGAATTGCGATCGCCGCTCCGCTCGTCGTTGCCGTCCGCCGGCGAGACTCGCCGTGGATGCCGGTCGCAGCGGGCGCCTACGTGGTATTCGTCATCCATACCTTCGTCGACTGGGACTGGGAGCTCACGGCCGTCGGAATGACCGGCGTTTGGTGCGGGGCGGCAGCGGTGATCGCCGGCCGGCGACCCGAGCGCGTGTGGCAGCTGCGCCCGAGCGCCCGGATGGCGACCGGAGCAGTGTGCGTGGCACTGGCCCTGCCGGTTGTCATCGCGCTTGTCGGCAACACTCTGGTCGCGCGGAGCGTCGCCGCTTACGCTGACGGAAATTACGCTGGATCGGCTTCCGAGGCCCACCGGGCAGCCAGATGGATGCCCTGGTCGTACGAGCCATGGGAGTGGCAGGGTGAAGCGGCGCTCGCTCAGCATCGACCAGCGCTCGCGTTGCGGTGGTTCACGCGGGCGCGCGCGAAGCCCGATGGCTCGGGTGTGTGGAGGCTCTGGTGGAATTTGGCGCGCGCAAGTTCCGGCAACGCACAGATCCCGTACCTGAGGCGAGTGGTTTTGTTGAATCCATTGAGCCCTGAGGTGCGGACCCTGTGCAAGCAGATGGAAACCGGCGGCCGCTCACCGTTCAACGAGTTCTGTCGCACCCGTCCGAGAGCGAAGGGAAATCGGTCACCGGCCTCGTGACGGCGTCGGTAGTTGCCTGCGAGAAGCGGAAGCAGCCCCACAGGGAGAGCCGCTCCCGCCTCTCGACCTTGCGCCGGCGGCCAGCCGATCAGGCGTGTCAGTGGCGAGGATCGGATCCACCGCTGACGCTGGCCGTCGCCTTCACGGGAGCGCCCCCACGCTCGCCGACCCCCGCTCACATGCGCGCGGGGCGCTCCCGCTCTTTCTGCCAGCGTAGGTAGCCGGCAACCGTCGTTCTGTGTTGGCCGTCAACCTCCGGGTGTGGCCGCGGTCAATGAACGTGCTGCTCACCGTCTCCTCCCGGGGAGAGGCGCCTTGGCTCTCACCCATGCGATCAGTGATCGATGCGGGCGGCGCGGCCTTCGCAGCTCGATCTCGGCGAGCTCCTTCGCCTGGAGCTCCTTGTAGTCGTATCGATGGCTGTCGTAGGTCGGAGCACCCGGGTCGAAACCGATCGTCGGCTTGCGTTCGTCGTTGCTCACCGGAGCGGCCTCTGGCAGATGAGCCGGACTGGGCCGCCGATCTCAGTCGTGGCCGGGTGGCCGGGGCGAAACGGCGGGAGCGGGCAGCGGCAGCGCGCGTGGCTCTTCGGGCAGCGGAGCTCTGGCGCCGCTTTCTCGTGGGTGCCGCTGGTGGCGGCGCTCGCCGATGCCCCCGCACCGGCCGCCGCGATCGCTGCGGCGGCGGCGATCGTGGTGAATGTCAGACGCTTGTACACGGCATACCTCCCTGGGGAGTGATGACGGCCGATCCAACGGCCATCGGTGACTCCCACGGTATGAGCGGGCGGGCGGCGCGACATTGCCGCGCGGCATCGGTGCACGGTGACGGCGGTCAACGTGGGCGGAGCGTCGACCCTTTGCTCAGTCGGTCGGTCCCAGGTGACGCAGGAGGCGCTCCCGATCGTCACGGATCGCGCTGAACGCCTTTCTAAACCTGCGCTCGCCAAGCGGAGTGGCGGTGACGACCACGACGCGGCCGTCGCCAGCGGCCTCTCCCCGGGCCACCAGGCCGGCGGCCTCGGCTCGGTCGACGAGCTCGGTGATGGTGCTCTGGGCGGAGTGGAGCCGCTCGACCAGCTCGGAGATGGTCAGCCGCCCGTGCTCGGAGGCTGCGATGGCGAGCAGCATGAGGTAGCGCTGCGGCGTGAGGCCCGCGGCGCGCGCGTCAGCATCGGACTCGGCCAGAAACTGGCTGAGCGCTCGCCGAAACTCGGCCGCCTCCCGGTACTGGCCGCGGTCGGTCACGCCGAGTGAAGCCCCACCCGGGTGCGAAGCGCCTTGGTGATGTCGGCCTCGAGCGCGGGATCGCCGTGGCTCTCCTCTGCGGCGATCTCCTCGACCAGCAGCGGCAGCGAGGCGATGCACATTGCCTCCCCGAGGAGCGCGAGCTGCGCCTCGAGCCGCAGCCTCGCGTTGATCAGTTCAATGGGCTTTAGAGCCATCCTGGGCAAAGTCTATCGCATGACGATACACATTGATCGTAGTACGATCTTTATTGCAATCGATCGGAACGGAGGCACACGATGATCAGCCACGACCCGAAGTTTCACGGCCGGTATAGCCGTGGGCAGGAGCACCTGCCGCGCCGACCCCGAAACAGCTCCTATAGCGACGGCATCGCCACCCCGCGCCCGAGCCACCACGGCCGGTTCTCGAACGGGCAGGAGACCGGCGGCCTCACCGCCGAGAGCGAGCACGAGGGCACGTTTGCCGATGGCATGACCACGACTCGGGACTGATGCCCGACGCAGCGTGACGGCCGTCAACCAGGCGATGTGCGGGAAAGCTGGTCACAAGAGCCACAAATTGACTAGCGTGTCCCCATGTCCCGGCACACGGCCATCGACGTGTTCGAAGCAGTGCCCGACCAGGAGCTGCGGCTCGCAGGCAGACGGAGGCGCTTCAGCCGCGGCGAGGTCGTGTTTCACCGAGACGATCCCGGCGACGGCGTGCACCGCGTCGAGCACGGGCACTTCGCCGCAAGGATCCTCACTGCGGTGGGTGAGGTGGCCACGGTGGCCCTCTACGGGCCTGGTGAGATCTTCGGGCTGCTGGCGGTGGTCGGCGAGCGGCACTGGCGCACCGCGACCGTCTCGGCGCTCGAGGCCGGCGAGACCCTCACCGTCTCGACCTCGTCCTACCGCGAGCTGCGAAGCAGCTACCCCGAGATCGGCATCGCCACCGAGCGGCTCTTAGCCGCAGAGCTGGCCGAGACCTCGGACTGGCTGGTGCAGGCGCTCTACATGCCCACCACGAAGCGGGTGCTCGCGCGGTTAGCAGATCTCGCCCGGCTCTACGCCCCGGCCGGCGACGAGTCCGAGCCGCCTGCCTCGGTCGTGATCCCGCTGAGCCAGGAGCACCTCGCGGGCCTTGCGGGGACAACGCGTGAGACCGTGAACCGCGTGCTGAAGGCAGAGTCGGGCAAGGGACGGGTGGCGCTCTCCAGGAACCGGATCGAGGTGCTCGATCCCGGGTGGTATGTGGGCTAGGTTCGGCGTCGAGTGTGACGCGCATCAACGAGCCTGAGTGATCAGTCGGTTTGTCGCAAGTGTGACGCATCGATAGTCTTGGGCCATGGACGTACCGCCACCTGCCGGGGATGGCGTGCCTCGTCGGTTGCCGACAGGTGTCGTCACCTTCCTCTTCACGGACATCGAGGGCTCGACCCGCATGATCCGAACGCAGCCCGAGGCGTATCCGGCGCTGCTCGAGCAGCACCGCGAGATCCTTCGCGATGCGTTTGCAGACGGCGTCGAGTTCGGGACTGCGGGAGATGCTCTCTTCTACGCGTTCAAGCATCCCGACCGCGCGCTCTCTGCTGCGTCTGAGGGCCAGCGGCGGCTGAAGGCCGCGAAATGGCAGAACGTGGTGGGCATCAAGGTGCGGATGGGGATCAGTGCCGGGAGCGTCGAGCTGCGAGGCTCGGACTACGTCGGTCTCGAGGTGCACCGGGTCGCCCGGATCTGCGCCGCCGCCCACGGCGGGCAGGTAGTGGTCTCACACACCGTGAAGGATCTCGCAACGGCCCGGTTCGAGTTTGACGATCTGGGCCAGTACAGCCTCGCCGGGCTCACCGAGCCAGAGCAGCTGTTCCAGCTGACGATCCCGGGTCTCGCCTCAGTTTTCCCCGAGCTACGGGTGACGAAGGCCGAGGCGAAGCACCACCCGTGGGTTCACCACCACGACGAGCCAGTGACGCTCGGCGACGCAGCACGTCGGGTGCGGCAGGTCCTCTCGGTGGTCTCGCCGGAGGTACGCGAGAGCCTCACAGAGCTCAGCGCGCGGCTCTTCACCGGCGACCGGGCCGTGACCTACGCAGACACCTTCCTGGGGCGGGTCGATGACAAGAAGCTCGCCGCGCGGCTCGCCGAGCACCGTGAGATGTCGCTCTTCTCCGAGAAGGCCGACGAGGCCGCAGCCCACATCCAGGAGCAGATCGACCGGGTCGCCGCCGTCGCCCGAGCGCGCAGCTCGCTGACAAGGAGCACTGCCGATCTGGGCGATGTGCTCGATACGCCGGCCATGATCTCCGCCACCCACATCGAGGAGCTCACCGCCCTCGTCGCCGAGCGGATGGCACGGCTCGATGAGGCCATCATCCAGGCCGCCATGAGCGTCGATCCGCTCTGCTACAAGCTGAAGCGCACGTGGCATCGCGGCGTCTACCGCGACGGCAACGACTGGGTGGTGCCGTACGAGAACCATCTGGGGATCGACAGCCTGCGGAGCTTCGACACCGAGCGCGAGGCTCGGAACTTCCACGAGGCCGTTCAGGTCGCCGCACGCAACCAGACCGAGTACCGCGATTGGACCCCGAACCACGAGTAGTTGACGCCGGTCACACTCGCCCCGTAACCCCCGACAACGACCACCTCCACCCCGCCCCGTACCGTGAGTTGAACGCTGGTAACCAACCACTCGGAGGTGGAGAAGATGTCAGATCGAGCAGCAATCGAAGCCATCGCGAAGGCCCCGATATTTTCCGGGCTCTCCAATCGCGCACTGAAGTCGATCTCGAACAACCTCAAGGCCCGCGACTTACCGCGTCGGCGAGGAGGTCGTGACCGAGGGCGAGCAGGGCATCGGGTTTTTCGTGATCATGTCCGGCCTTGCCCGCGTCGAGGTGGACGGCCGGCCGGTGAAGACGCTCATCGCCGGCGACACGTTCGGGGAGACGGCGCTCTTTTCCGAGAACCACCGGCGCACGGCGACCGTGGTTGCCGAGACAGAGCTCAGGACCTACGCCATGACCGCCTGGCAGCTCATCGGGACGGTGCACGCACACCCCGAGGTGGGTGTGGCGATCTCGCGTCAGATGGCCGAGCGGCTGAACGAGAACCACGGGCCGCGGGTCTCGACGCTGTGAGCGGCGGGCACACCCCAACGCCGAGGTCAGCGATCGTTCGACGGTGACACCCGTCCGGTACCATCGGCTGCATGCAGCATGAAGTGCGCACTGGCGGGTGTCTCTGCGGGTCGGTGCGCTACAGCGTTCGCGGGGAGCCCGAGCATGTCGGGCGGTGCCACTGCCTGGATTGCCGAAAGGAGTCTGGCAGCGCGTTCAGCGTGTACGGGCAGTGGCCACTCGACTCGTTCGAGGTGACCGGCGAGATCGCCGTCTACGACGGCCGCGCGTTCTGCCCTCGCTGCGGATCCCGGCTCTTCAACCCGCCCGATCCTGACGACACGCTCATCGAGATCCGGATCGGAAGCCTGGACGAGGCGCCCTTCGAGCTGGTGCCCCAAAACGAGATCTGGGTGAAGCGGCGAGAGAGCTGGATAGCGCCGGTTGCGGGCGCACACCAATCCGACGAGAACCGGCCCCGAAGCTAGCTCAAGCTGTAGGCCGCCATCGGCCGCGAGAACCCCTTGAGGTGCAGATCGCCGATGTGCTCGGCCTCGGCGAGCTCCTCGATTGCGGCGTACACGCGCTGGCTCACCAGGATCTGGCCGGGGCGGGCCTCGGCGCAGAGCCGGGCGGCGAGGTTGGTGACGCTGCCGATGGCCGTGTAGTCGAAGCGGCCCTCGAAGCCGATCCGGCCGAGCGTCGCGTGGCCCTGGGCGATGCCCACGCCGAAGTGCAGGTCGTGGCCGAGGCGATGCCAGCCCTCGGCCAGCAGCTCCACCGCCTCGCGCATGCAAACGGCCATGCGGATGGCGCGCTGCGGGCCGTCGTCGCAGGGGATCGGGTCGTTGAAGAACACCATCATGCCGTCGCCCGAGTAGCCGTCGAGCGTGCCCTCGAACTCGTAGACGAGCCGGCCGAGGGCCTCGTGGAACTCGCTCAGCACAGCCATCACGTCCTCGGGCTCGGAGGCCTCGGCGAACGCTGTGAAGCCGCGCAGGTCGCAGAACACCACCGTGATCTCCCGGCGGTGGCTCTCGAGGAACGACTCGTCGCCCGTCTCCACCACCAGCTCCACGAGCTGCGGCGGCAGGAACCGCTTGAGCCGGGCGAGCCGCTCGAGCTCTGCAACCTGGTCGGACACCCTGTGCTCGAGCCGGTGGTTCCAGTCCTCGAGCTCGGCGGTCTGCCGCAGGATGGTGTCGTGGAAGTGCTTGATGCGGATGAGCGAGCGCACGCGCGAGAGCAGCTCTGCCTGGTCGAACGGCTTTGCGATGAAGTCGTCGGCGCCGGCGTCGATGGCCGCGAGCTTCTCGGCGTCGTCGCTGGCCGTGATCATCACCACCGGCAGGAACCGGGTCGCGCCGTTCAGCCGCAGCCGGCGACACACCTCGTAGCCGTCCATCACCGGCATGATCACATCGAGCAGCACGATGTCGATGGGGTGGCTCACCGCCAGGCGAAGCGCCTCCGCGCCCGAGGTCGCCGTCTCGACCGAGTAGCCGCGCGGCTCGAGGATGGCCTGCAGGAGCCGCACGTTTTCGTGCCGGTCGTCAACCACGAGCACGGTCGGGTGGCTCACTGGAGGAACTCCGCGATCTGGCCCGGGAAGAGCTTCACGTCGAGCGGCTTCTTCAGGTACCCGTCGAAGCCGTGATCGAGCAGGCTCTCGCGGTCGCGCGCCATGGCAAACGCGGTGAAGGCCACCACCTTCAGGTCGCGGGTGCCGGGATCCGCGCGGAGCACGTCGAGGGCCTGGGTGCCGTCCATGCCGGGCAGCTGGATGTCCATGAGCGTCAGGTCGGGGCTTCGCTCGCGCGCCAGGTCGATGCCCGCGCCGGCATCGGTGGCGTGGATGGTGTCGTAGCCGTGGTGCTCGAGGATGTCTCGCGCGAGCTTCAGGTTGCGCGGGTTGTCCTCGACGATGAGGATGAGCGTCACGGCGCCGCCTCCGGCACCCGTCGCAGTCGGTTGACGGCGGCAGCAGCTCCTCGCGGCCGAGCTCGCCCTCCTCGGCCAGGTGGTTGATCTGGCCGGCGAAGCGGCGGCGGTCGTCGGGGTGGATGTCGCTCGGGCCCAGGAAGATGATGGGCACGTGCGCGGTCTCGGGATCGGCGCGGAGGCGGCTCACCACCGCGAAGCCGTCGATGTCGGGCTCCATCAGGTCGATCAGCACCACTGCCGGCTGCTCGCGGCGCACCACCTGGATGCCCGCCTCGTCGTCCGAGACGCCCATCACGGTGTAGCCCTCGGGGCTCAGGATGGCGTCGATGAGGCGAAGCTCGGCGGGGTCGCCGTCGATCACCACCACGGTGCCCTTCACGGCGCTCGGGAGCACGCGGGCAAGCGCGTCTCGCACCTGGGTGCGGCTCACCGGCTTCAGCAGGTACTCGGCAGCGCCGAGGGCGACGCCCTTGCCGCGCTCGTCCAGCATCGAGACGATCACCACCGGCACGGTGGCCGTGGCGGGGTCGGCCTTCAGGAGCGCGAGCAGATCCCAGCCGTCGAGGCGCGGCAGCCGGATGTCGAGGATGACGGCGTCGGGGTGCTGCTGACGCGCGATCTCGAGCCCCTCCACCCCGTCTCGGGCAAGCAGCAGGTCCACGTCGATGCCCTCCAGGTAGAGCGAGAGGAGGTCGGCCGACTGCGGATCGTCCTCCACGATGAGGATGGTGGTGCGCGACTGGTCGCTCGCGTCCCGCGGAGGGGCGGGCGGCTGCGGCCGCTGGCCGATGGGCACCGAGAACCCGAACGTGCTCCCCACCCCCACGCGGCTCGACATCCACATCCGGCCGCCGTGGAGGTTCACGATGCGCTTGGAGAGCGTGAGCCCAAGGCCCGTGCCCTCGGTGCTCTGGCGGGCCGTGCGGCCGCCGCGCTGGAACGCCTCGAAGATGCGGTGGTGATCCTCGGCGGGGATGCCCTGGCCGGTATCGGTCACGGTCACCTGCGCGTCGGCACCGATCACCTCGCCCGAGATGGTGACCGAGCCGCCGTCGCCCGTGAACTTCACGGCGTTCGAGATGAGGTTGAGCGTCACCTGCGTGAGCTTCAGCTCATCGGCCCACACGTCTCCCAGCTCGTCGGCCAGATCGACGTGGATCGCGATGCGGTGCTGGGTGGCGCGCTCCCGCACCATCGCCACGGTCTGATCGACCAGGCGCGGGATCGAGACCGGGCCGAGGTCGAGCTCCATGCGGCCTGCCTCCACCTTCGAGAGGTCGAGGATCTCGTTGATCAGCTCCAGCAGGTGGCGGCCCGCGTTTCGGATGTCGTTGAGGTACTCCTCCTGGCGCGGGTTGATGTCGCCGAACATCCGCTCGAGCAGCACGTCCGAGAACCCGATCACGGCGTTCAGGGGGGTGCGGAGCTCGTGCGACATCCCGGCGAGGAACTCCGACTTGTGCTCGCTCGCCACCTCCAGCTGCTGGGTCTTCTCCTCGAGCTGGCGGTAGACGCGGGCGTTGTGGATGGCGACGGCCGACTGGTTGGCCAGGGTCTCGAGCAGGTCGGCGGTCTGCGCCGAGAAGCGCCCGGGCTGGTGCCTGCGAACGGCGAGCGCCCCGATGATCTCGTTCTCGCGCAGGAGCGGCACCACCAGGAGCGCGCGCCAGCCGGCGTCGCGCAGCTCGTTGATGTGCGGGTCGCCCGGCTCGAGGTTCAGGTCGGACGACTGCTGCGGCTCGCCGCTCCTCGCGGTCCGCCCCACGAACGTGTCGGCGATGCCGATGTGATGGCGGCGGATGCGCTCGATCAGCTCGAGGTCGGTGCCGTACACGGCGCGCACGTGGAAGCACTCCGACTCGGCGTCGTACTCGAAGATCGATCCGCCCTCGGCGCGCGAGAGCTCCACCGCGCGGTGCACGATGGTGGTGAGCACCTCGACCACATCGAGGCTCGAGCCCACCGCCTGGCTGATCTCGCCCAGCACCCGCAGCTCGTCCACCGAGCGCGCGAGGTCGGCGCCGCGCTCCTCCAGCTCGCGCACCAGCCGCACGTGCTGGATGGCGATGGCGCCCTGCGTCGCAAACGTGGTGGCAAGCGCGACGGTGCAGCCGTCGAACGGCTGCACTGAATGGCGGTTGAGGACGATGACGCCGAGGATGTGATCCTGGGCGAGCATCGGGATGCCCAGCATCGAGCGAAGACCCCCGAGCTCCGCCGCCTGGGGCCACCCGTAGCGGGGGTCGCTGCGGGCGTCGTCGATGATCACCGTGCGCCGCTCGAGGCCCACCAGGCCGACCATGCCGATCTCGTCGGCGGCCGTGGTGCCCGAGGAGACCGCGATGGTCTGCGAGGCGAGCATCTGCCGATACGGCTCGGGGCCGCCCAGCGCGCCTGCGAGCCGGTAGACCTCGCCGTCGCGCTGCCAGATCATTCCCGAGTCGGCCTTGCACAGCCGCACGGCGTGCTGCAGCACCGTGTCGAACACCGACGTGAGCTCCGACGAGGGCCGGCCGATGGCCTCGAGCACCCGGCCGAGCGCGTCCTGCTGCTCGATGGCCTCGGCCAGCTCGCGAGAGAGCTGCTCGACGTCCACGTGCTGAGATCCACTCGCCACGGCATGTCCCTTCTTCGCGAAGAAGTACGGCGAGCATATCGCCGCACGCAATCCATGTCACGAAGTTTGTGCCGGGCGAGCGTGGCAGTCGTTGACGGCGATCACAGAGCCGGATTGACCGGCGGGAGCGCTAGTCGCGACGCGAGAGGAACGCCTCGAGATCGGCCCTCCGCCGCTGCGACCGGCGGGTGAGGGTCAGCGCCATCGTGGTGATTCCGAGAGCCGATACAGCCACACGGAGACGTGAAGCGGAGATCGTCATAGCTCCACCCTAGTACCCGTTCCGGCCGGACTTCGACCGTTTCGCCGAACTTTGACCGAAGCTTTACAGGACTGGCGGAGGCTGCTGCGCGGCCTGCGCGCGCTTCTCGTCGCGACGCTGGAGAAGCGCGATGCGCATGGAGCGACGCTTGCGTGCGTTGGCATCGTCGCCGCGTGCCAGCACCCACCCGAACACCACGGAGACGAGCACCATGGCGATGATCGGGAGGATCGAGGTCAGCTGGTCAACGGATACCTGCATCGACCCAAGTGTAATGGCGAGTGCTCGCCCTGGCTACCCGCGGCTCGTACCCTTGGGTGAGCGCATGGATATCGACCAGCCACTCACGACGCCCGCCTCGCACCGGCGCGTGAGCCCGCCCCACCCCTGGCTGGTGCCCGGCCTGCTCTTCGCGGCGTTCCTGGTGGTGGGGATCTGCGTGGATCAGGGCGTGTTTCGCCAGGTAGACCGGTGGGCCTACCACCACCTGCGCACGCACACGTTCGACTGGAAGTGGCTCGCGGATGTGGCAGAGATTCCGGTGGCGGCCGTGCTCCTGGCGCTCGCGGCGTACAAGCTGCGCGACCGCCGGCGCGAGGCCGTGCTCTGGGTAGCGGCGTTTGCGACCAGCCTGGTGATCGAGCTCATCGGCAAGGCGCTCATCACCCGCCCCCACGCGAGCCCTCATAGCCTGGCCGGCACCTCGCTCGCGCAGGGCTCGTTTCCGTCGGGGCACGTGATGCGGATCGTGGTGGTCGCCGGCGCGCTCACGGCGGCGTGGCCGCGGCTTCGCTGGGCGTGGATCGCGCTGGTCGTCTACGTCTCGTGCGTGGTGGAGCTGACCGGCATGCACACGCCGTCGGAGGTGCTCGGAGGCGTGCTCGGCGGATGTGCGATCGTGACCGCGGTGCATGCGATGCTTCTGCAACATGATCGCGAGGATCCTCCATTGGATCAGGCAGAAGCTGACGCCGCCCGGGAACCGCAAGCCGTACACCGAGGACGTGACGGTGAAGGATCAGCCGCACAGCGCACCGCACGGCGGTGAGCACGGCGACACGCCGACCAACCACTGACCTGATCGGCGACGGAAGAAACTGCCCGCGCAGAGCGTCTTGATCTGCATGCCAGGTTGAGGACGTCTGGGGCACGGGGCGAGAGCGCCTCGTGCCTCAGCGCGATCTCGCCGATACTGCTGTCACATGCTGGGAAAGCTCCTCCACACGATCAAGCAGAAGCTCACGCCGCCCGGGAACCGCAAGCCGTACACCGAGGATGTGGGCGTGCCGGAGCAGTTTCACGGCGCGCCGCATAGCGGCGAGCACGGCGGCACGCCGAACAACCACGGCGTGTCCTGAGCGACTCCCGGCACCGCCGGCCTACGAGGTGAAGGTCACCCACCGCTTCGGCGATCGCGCCGAACAGGTCACCGTGTGCCTGGACGGAACCGGCACCGGCCCCAGGCACGCGTACCAGGTGTAGCTGCCCGGCAAGCGGGAGACCGGCAGGCCATCAAACGAGAAGTCGCAGAACAGAACGGCGTGCGTGCCCGTCGTCCCCCCGACCGGCTGGAGAGCCTTGTAGTGGTTCGGAATGTCCGGGCGCCGGATGATCATCGTGACCCGTCGGTAGACGCTCGTGTGCAGTATGAATGGGAGGTGAACGCAGTGTGGGCTGCTCGACAGCGACATCGTTGACGGCTCGGCAGGCGAGGTCGTGACGGTGGCTGGCGCTGATTGAGCCACCGCCGTCGCGCCGGCAATGCTGCAACACGCGATCACGAGAATTAACGCAAGGCGCTTCACGCGACAGAGCGTAGCGCCACCTACTATGACTGTCAAGGTATGGGCTCACTCGTCCCCGTCGTCGCCCGTCCCCGGCACCGTGTAGCCGGCGGCGTTCAGCGCGAATCTGAGCCGCTCCATGTCGCCGCGCCTCTGCTGCCCGTAGGCGAACGTGTTCACCTCCCGGGCGATCCGTTCGAGCCGGTCACACCGCATCTGGCTGTTGCGAAGCTGCGTTCGAAGCTCGTGCTCGAGCTGTGCCTCAGTCATGTCAGCAAGGCCCCCCTCCCCACCGTCGGGCTCACTGCTGAACCATCCTGAGTATTCCCGCGCGGGGGCGGTTGGGAAACGCCGCCGCGCGTGAGCGCTACGCGTCGTAGTAGTGCTGCGCGACGCCTCTGCGTGAGCTCGGCGATGCGCTCGCGCTCGGCATCGGTGAGGCGCGACTTCCAGCTCTCCAGGTTGGCGCGGCTATCGAGGCGCACCTGGTGGGGATCGTTCACGGGCACCTCGGTGGTGGCCGCGGTGGTCGAGCGCCGGATCTCGGCCGCCGCCCCTGCCGTGAACTCGAGCCCCAGGCTCCCGTAGAGCCGCCCGAACTCGGCCTCCGGCTCGCGTGAGAGATCCTCGTGGCGCACCACCTGCAGGCTCCCGGGCAGGTCGCGGTAGGAGTGCACCGCCGCGTAGATCGCCGTCCAGAGAAGCGCGCCGGTATCGATGATCTGCGCGTCTCGGCCGGTCGCGTCGGTGCGCGTCTGGAGCTCCAGCGGCCCCAGCACGTCGCGCACCAGAAGCGGCTGCTGCTCGAGCTCTGCGATGTCGTAGAGCCAGCCCAGCCGCTTTCGGCTGGACACCGTCGCCCCCGGGCTTCGCACCATCACCACCACCTGGAACCCGCGGCCCAGAAACCACGGGATCGAGAACACCGCATACGGATCGGCGACCAGCACGCGCCGGCTGCCGCAGCCGCCCGCCCGCGAACGTGCGGATGAAGTGCGCCTGGCGCGGCACGTCGCGCAGCGTGTGGTTTCGCCGGAGCTCTGCCAGCGGACGGTAGCGAAGCGCCACGCAGGTCGCGGTAGGCGGGCGCGAAGCGCTGGTCGTTGTCGTCGCAGATGTACTGGAACCGGTGCTCGACGTCGGCGTTCAGCACTCCCGGGCGAGCCGCCCGGCGGGTGCTGCGGGTTGAGCGGCTCGTTGATGTAGGCCACCTGCTTGCCGGCCGCCAGCATGTGCGCCGCCCACGTCGTGCCCGACCGCGGCATGCCGGTGACGAGGATCGGCGCGCCGCTCACAGCGCCTGGAGCCGGGTGCGCTCGGGCTTCCCGATGTACCCGTAGCGCCGCAGCATCGGCGCCGTCAGCATCGTCACGAGGCGGCGGTCGCCGCCGGGCAGCTCGGTGCGCCACTGCTCGTCCAGCCTGAGCGGCGTCTTCCCCGCCGAGAACCGCACGGGGTTTCCGGCGATGGCGTGGTTTTCGACCGGGTCACGTCGGACTCGTCCAGCAGCCGCTTGGGCAGGCGCGTGACGTCGGCGATCTGGAAGATGCGGCGAAGCTGGCGGTCGGGCTTTGCCATGAGATCCTCGTAGCGCACGCGCGTGGTGGGCACGCTTCGGCCGAGCACCTCCATCAGCGTGTTCTGCATCCATCCACATGAGCGCGGTCTTGCCGGGCGACATGCGCGTCATCAGCTGGCCGTCGGCGCTGGTGTCGTCGGGCCGCAGCACCGACTTGGCCCACGAGAACGCCACCCCGCGGCTATCGCGCACCAGGTGCACCGCGCGCAGATCGATGCCCGGCACCGTGCGAAGCGCGAAGCCCTGGGGCGCGTCCTTGCTGGAGTCCACCACCAGCTCTGCGCCGGTGATCGCCTTGACCGCCTCGAAGAGCGGCTGCAGGAGCGCGCTGATAGCGCTCGAGCCGCTCCTTGCCCACCGGCGCGTGCGCCGCGGTCGAGATCAGCTGGCGGTGGCGGTCGGCCTTCCGCGCGGTGGAGATCGCCTCGGCGGGGTCGAGCCTGTCCCAGCCGCCGAAAGCCTGCTCCCCCACCTCACGCCAGAACGGGCAGTCGTGGAACTGCTGCCCGCACGCGCACAGCGAGTTGTCGCGAAGGCCGCGCTCCCAGAGGTGGCGCACCTCGCCGATCGAGACCACGCCCGGCACTCCGGTGAGCAGCATGTCGAGCACGGTCGAGCCGCTGCGCCCGAGACCACCGATGAAGAGCACCCGCACGGTCACCGAGCGGGCGCCGCCATCTGGAAGACCGGCGGCAGCATCAGCTCAGGCTCGGCCTCCACCGCGGCCGCCTGGGCCTGGAAGAGGCGCTCGCGCCAGAGGAGCGCGCAGGCGATCATCACCACGTAGATCGCCACCGGGAGAAAGTCATAGACGAACATCTCGACGAATGATATGAGGATCACGCTGCTCCAGAGGATCTCGGTGAGCGACCGGCGCCGAAGCGACGAGCAGAAGCGTGAAGGCAAACCAGCCCAGGTAGAACACCAGGCCCGGGTAGCCGTGCGAGAAGAGCACCAGGAAGAACTGGCCCTGGGTGCCCACGCGCACGTTGGCGTCCTGCGCCAGATTCTCGGATGCGCGGGGCGTGCCGAAGCCGAAGAGCGGCGACTTGCCCGCGCCGGTGAACGTGTCGGAGTAGAGCGTGGAGCGCGTGCCGTTCGAGTTGTGCTCGGAGTTGAGGCGCGCCTGCACAGCGAGCCGAGCGGGGAGAGCGCGATCACCCCGGCGAGGATCACGATCACCGCGGCGCTTCCCATCAGGAGCTTCGCGTGGCCGGAGAGGGCCAGCCGCACGCCGATGTAGATGCCCGCGACGATCAGCGCGATCCAGAGGCCGCGGTTGATCGAGACGACGATCGGGATGGCGGCGATCACGATGAGCGCGATCACCAGGTTTTTCACGACGGACGAGCGCGCGTGGATGGCCGTGATGATGGCAAACGGCGTGAGCATGCCGACCGTCGCCGCCCACTGGTTGGTGTAGGCAAAGAGCGTGATCGGCCGGCCGATGGGATGCCCCAGCGCCTTGAACTGGATCTGGGCGACCGCCGGGTGCACGTAGGCGTAGGCGGTGGGGTTGTTGAGGATCGACTTCGGCACGAAGTGCTCGGCGAGCGTCGGAACGAGAACGTCGGATCGATCACGCCGAGGAGGCCGCCGAGGATCGCAAGGGCCCAGAGCAGGGTCATCGCGCCGGCCACGGCATCGGAGGGAAGCGCCTCGGCCGAGGCGTTGTACACCCACAGGAAGACCGCCGTCGCCGTGAGGTAGATGACCGCGCGCCAGGCGAAGAGGCCCAGCTGCTGGCCGGTGTCGAGCTCGATCACCGAGAAGAGCATCCAGATGCAGGAAGAGCGCCCAGATGCCGAACCCCGGCGGCACCTTGACGCTTCCGCGCACGCACAGCGAGAGCAAGAAGACGCCCGCGGCCACGCGGCCACACGAAGTAGGCCAGGCCGAGGCCCCAGAGCACCGGGTAGAGGCCGATCAGGACGTAGAGCTGCCAGCCGGCGGGAAGCCGGTCGCCGATGGCGATGCGATCGAGGGTCATATGCCCTTGCCCGCGCGCGTTCAGGCGCGACATGAGCGCCTCGGGCGGACAGGAGCCTCGAGGCCACGAGCATCGCGAGGTAGCTGCGCGGCTGGCGCCAGTCGTGGCGGACGGTCGCCGCCGCCCACCGGCCCGCGGTGCGCACCTGGCCCATCGCGGCGTAGCCGAAGGCGATCTGGCCCTGCACGCGGGCCTTGCCGCGCGGGCAGCCCTCGAACTCGGGATAGTGATCCAGGATGTACTCGAGGCCGCCGACGTAGAGTCCCAGCGCCGCGCGTAGAGCGAGCGCTCGTGCCAGGTGATGTCCACCAGCGGCTGATCGACCACCACGATCGGCGCGACCTTCGAGGCGCGCAGCTGCCACTCGTAGTCCTCCGAGCCGCCGCGCGGGATCTGCTCGTCGATGAGGCCGATCGGCCCGGTGAGGGCATCGCTTGCGAGCGAGGATCGTGCTGGAGTGAAGCACTGCCACGCGCGATCGCAGGAGGTCGCCGAAGGACACCATCTCGTGCGGCGGGCGGCGCACGGTGTGGTGGCTGCCGTAGGTGACGACGTTCGAGCAGCTGGCGACGAGGGCACCGGTGCGCTCGAGCGCGGCGACCTGGAGGCGGAGCTTGCGCGGATCCCAGGTGTCGTCGTCGTCGCAGAACGCGATGAGCGGGGAGCGTGCGGCGAGGATGCCGGTGTTGCGGGCGCCGGCGAGGCCCTCGGCGCGCGTGTTGGTGATCTCGCGGATCGCCAACTGGCATCCGTCGATCGCGCCAAGTGGCGCGGAGATCTCGGGCTCGTCGTGCACGACGATGCACTCGATGGTGCCGGCGTAGTCCTGGGCGGCGATCGAGGCGATCGTCAGAGGCAGCAGATCGGGCCGGCCGCGGGTCGGCACGATCACGGTGACGTCTACCTGGGCGGCCTCATCCATGGCGCCGGCGGTGAGACATCTCCCGCGCCATCACGCGCACGAACCAGGTGCCGGTGGTCATGTAGCGCGGGGCCATGCGCACGGGCTCCTGGAAGATGCGAAACGCCCACTCCACCCCCATCTGGCGCACGAGCTTGGGCGCGCGGCGGGTCTGGCCGCCCAGCACCGGGATCGCCGCGCCGCAGCAGAGGATGGGGCCCACCACGTAGGGCCGAAGCTGGTCTGCGAGGAGCTCCTGCTTGGGTACGCCCAGGCCGATCAGGACGAGGTTGGGGCGCGCGAGCGCCACCCGCTGGAACATCTCCTCGAGCGCCTCGGGCTGCTCCCAGAGCCCCACCGGCAGCGGCTCGACGATGGCGATCTCGTGCCGGCCGCCCTCGCGGGCTGCAACCGCATCGGCAGTGCCGGGAGGGCCGCCCAGGATGGCGAGCCGAAGCCGCGTGCCGCCGGCGAGCACCTGGTCTACCAGGTCGATGCCGATCACCCTGGCAGGCAGCGACGGGCCGATGATGCGCGACGCGGCGACCAGCGGCCAGCCGTCGGCGACGTTCAGCTCGGCGCGCTCGATCACGTCGCGAAACTGGGCCGACTGCTCGGCGAGCATCAGGTGGCTGATGTGCGAGGTAACGACCATGCACGACCGCTCGGCCACGGCCTGGCGGATGACCCACTCGACCGACGTGCGAAGCGTCTCGACGCCCAGGCTGAGGCCGCCCAGCTCGAAGCTCTGGGGTGCCGAGGGGTCGGCTGCCGTCATCCTCTTTTTGGTGCGTATCGCCACGCGGGGGTCCTGCTTCCTGCTGATGCTGCCGCGCTGCTAGCGCGGGTCTTTCGAGCTTGCCGTCACGTCGTCGAACTGGCGCGCTGCTCCGTTGGCGCGCCGTGGCGCCGGCGACGGCTGGCTGGTGGTACCGCCGTAGTAGCCGTACCCGTAGCCCGGCACGGCGTCGGCTGCGGTGACCACCACTCCGAGGGTGGGCGCCGGCAGCGCGTCGAGGGTCTGCTGGAGGTTCCAGGTCACCTCGGGAGTCATGCGATCGGCCCGGGCGACCACCACCACGGCGTCGGCCATCGAGCTGAGCGCCATGGCATGGCTCACCGTGAGGAGCGGCGGCGAGTCGATGATCACGTAGTCGGCCCAGTGCTTCATCACGCCGAGCACCGAGGTCATGCCGTCCGACATCAGAAGGCCGGTGGCGTCACCCTGCACGCGGCCCGCGGGGAGCACGCGAAGCGAGCCGGTCGAGCCTCCGGCCAGATCCACCTCGGTGCCCACCTCGTCGATGTCGAGCTCGCCGCTCAGCACCTCGAAGAGGCCCGGATCGTCGCCTGCGCCGAAGAACCGCGCGGCAGTGGGCCGGATGAGGTCGCCGTCCACGAGCACCACCGACTTGCCGATCTGGGCGAGGGCGACCGCGACGTTTGCGGCGGTCGTCGACTTACCTTCGGAGTCGAGCGCGCTCGTGACCAGCAGCGTGCGCCGGCCTGACGTCTCACAGAGAAGGCCGAGACGTACCGCGAGCAGCCTGAACGACTCGGCGCTGGGCTCGGCCGGCTCCATCATCACGAGGCGGTGCTCGGAGCTGACCGCGCGCGGCGGCGTCGGGATGTTTGCAAGCACCGGCAGCTGCAGCGTGCCGGCGACCTCGCGGCCCGTGCGCTTGCCGCTATCGATCGCATCCCAGATGAACGCGGCGATGAGGCCGATGACGAAACCTACGAGCCCGCCGATGAACGCAAACGTCACAGGCGATGACTTCACCGTGGCGACCACCTGCGTGGTCTCCTGCACGCTCGTGCCGGCGATGGCCTGACCGAGGAACGTCTTGAGCGGCGTCTGCAGCTTGAGGGCCTGCAGGAGCTGCGGGCGCTTTGCGCGCACCACCTCGGGCGGCGTGTCAGGCGAGCTCATGGCGTGCTCGAGCTGCTTGACGTTTGCGTTGATCTGCTTCAGGAGCGGCAGGTACTGCGCATTGGTCTGAGCCTGGCGCTCCGACACGTAGGCGTTGGCATACGAGTCGGCCAGGATCTTCGCGTTCGAGGGATTCGTATTTGTAACCGAGAAATCCAGGATGTCGGCAACCGCGCTCGGCGTGACCGACGACGACTTCGAGAGCTTCGTGAGCGTGATGACCACGTGCTGCTTGGCGGCGAGCTTCACCGCTGCATCGAGCACCGGCGCCGATCGCGCGAATGCCGCCTGGTTGGCCAGGAAGCGGGCATCGTCGGCGGCGCTTGGCGACCCGCTCGAACCCCCGCTCGAGCTGGGTGCCTGCACGTCGGTGGCCGAGACCTGCACCGTCGCCTTGTGCGTGGTGCCCTTATGCGCGGCATACACAAATCCCAGGAGCGCACAGATGAAGAGCGCCGAGAGAATTACCCATTTTCGCCGTCGGATGACCGCGATGTAATCGTTCAGGGTGAGCATCTCAGATGGCATCAGCCGAGACTCCTCGGAGGGGTGGCGGCACTGGGGAGCGCCCTCTGCACCGGGGGATTCGTACAGAGTGAAACCACTATCCGAGTGGTTACCTTGGCTGTCAAGAGAGGTTGACGGCTTCGCGACGGCTCGTAGCATTGAAGATGCAGTGAATCTCCTTGTCGTGCTCCTCTGGCCTGCGGGCCTTGCGCTCATCTTTGGCGCCGCCTATCTGATGACCCGTCACACGGGCTCGTCGCGCTTCGGCGCGGTGAAGTCCATCGACCGGCTCGCCGCGCGGCTGCCGCACACCGACGGCTGGCTCGACGGATCGGCCAAGCTGACGCTCCTCGTGCTCATCGGCTGCCTCAGCGTGTGCGCGGTGATGCTCGTGCTCGGCGCACTCGTCGTGGTGCATCACGGGCACGTCATCGACAAGCCCATCTACAACTTCACGATCGATCACCAGACCCACTTCTGGAAGTCGATGATGAATCGCTTCACGCGCATCGGTAACACGTGGACCACCTGGGGCGCCGCCGGAGTGGCCGCGGCCTGCATCGCGACCACGTGGCGCCGCAACAAGTGGCTGCCGCCCGTCGCGTTTGCGCTCGTGGTGGTGTTCGATCACTTCACCACGCTCGGCATCCGCCACATCTTCGAGCGGCCCGGCCCGCCCAACTCGCCGCACGGCACGTACCCGTCGGGCGGCGTCGAGCGGTGCATCCTCTTCTACGGCCTCATCGCCTACCTGCTCTGGCGCGAGGTGAGCGGCCGGCGCACCACGGCCATCTGGGCCGGCGCGGGCGTCGCAGCGCTCGGGTTCAACGAGGCCTACAGCCGCGCCTACCTGACGCTTCACTGGTTCACCGACGCGGTGAGCGGGTTCCTCTACGGCGGCCTGCTCCTGGCGGCGTTCATCATCTCGATCCGCCTGGTGATCGGCCCCTCCGACGTGGCCGCCCCGCCGGCCGGTGACGACATCGCCCCGCACCTCGAACAGCCGGAGGCGGTGAGGGCGACCGCGTGACCCGGCCTTCGGCGGTTCCAGCCACCGGGAACCGGGAGCGTGTGGCGTTTCTCGACGAGATGTGCCGGGTGCTCTCGCCCAGCACCGAGCTGATGGTGCTGCCGGGCCACGCAAAGCCCCGCCTGATCGTGCCGGCGAGCCGGCGGACGTCTGCCGCGGCGGTGCGCCGCTACGGCGAGCCACGGTCGCTTCGCGCGCGGATGGGCGTGCGCGGCCTCTCGCTGCTCCTGCGAAGCGGCGTGGGCGGCGTGGTGCTGCGCGACCGCGTGCACGTGCGGCCCGGCGGCGGCCCGTCGATCGAGTCCTACCTCGAGGAGCAGCTGGGCCGCGAGCTCGAGGTGAGCATGTACGTCGGCGCCCCGCGGGCCAACCGAAAGCCCGTGCTGCAGCTGATCGCGCCCGACGGCTCTGCGATCGGCTTTGCCAAGATCGGCATCTCGCCCCTGGCGCGGCAGCTGGTGCGCGACGAGCGCGACGCGCTGGGCCTTCTGGCCGACGCGGGCCTGCGGAACCTGATCGCCCCGCGGGTGCTGCACGACGGGGTCTGGGAGGGCATGCCCGTGATGGTGCTCGAGCCGCTCGCGGTCGAGCAGAAGCGCGTGCCGCTGCGGGCCGGGCAGCTGGAGGCGGCGATGGCCGAGGTCGCGCGCGTGGCCGGCGTCGAGCACCTGCCAGCTCGCGACCAGCGACTACTGGCTGAACCTGCACGAGCGGCTGGCAGACGCCGACCAGTCAGCCGACCGGCGGATGCTGGAGGCAGTGCTCTCGGAGCTCCATGCGCGCGCGGGCAAGGAGACTGGTCGAGTTCGGGTCGTGGCACGGCGACTGGACGCCCTGGAACATGGCGAGCATCCGCGCGCGGCCTGCTGGTGTGGGACTGGGAGCGGTTCTCGACCGGCGTGCCGGTGGGCTTCGATGCGCTTCACCACAGGCTGCAGGGCGAGGTGGCGCCGGGCCGCAAGGCCCCGGCTGCCGAGGCGGCCACCGACCTCGCCACGCGGTCGGAGTCGCCGCTGGCTGACGCGCTGCTCTACCTGGCCGAGCTCGCGACGCGCAGCCTCACCGACCGCCAGGCGGCCGCGGGCGCCCGGCTGGGAGCCACCAGCCGCTGGCTGATCCCCGCGATCGCCGCGGGAACGGCGGCGCTTTGAAGGCGCGCACGGTCTCGCCGCCGCGGCAAGGCCGCGGCGCACGCCGTCTCGGTCGCGGCCGGCCGGCTCACGTCGGCCGCGCGCGGATGACGCCCGCGTTTCTCATCGTCGGCGCCCAGCGCGGCGGCACGACCTCGATGTACCGCACGCTGAGCCAGCACCCGGCCATCATCAAGGCGGTGCTGCACAAGGGCGTGCACTACTTCGACCTGAACGCCGGGCAGGGCATGGGCTGGTATCGCGCGCACTTCCCGCTGAAGGCCCAGGCGCTACGGGTGCGGCGCGCAACCGGGGTCTCGCCGCTCACGTTCGAGTCGAGCCCCTACTACATGTTCCATCCGCTGGCACCGGCGCGGATCGCGCGGGCGCTGCCCGGCGTGAAGCTCCTGGTGCTGGTGCGCGACCCCGTGGAGCGGGCCTACTCGGCCCACGCCCACGAGCTGGCGCGCGGGTTCGAGACCGAGCCGTTCGAGCGCGCGCTCGCGCTGGAGGCCGGCCGGATCGCCGGCGAGGCCGAGCGGATGGTGGCCGACCCGGCCTACCTCAGCACGAGCTACCAGCACCACGCCTACCGGCTGCGCGGCCACTACTCCTCGCAGCTCGACCGGCTCGAGTCGGTCTTCGGGCGCGATCGCATCCACGTGGTGGATAGCGGCGACTTCTTCACCGATCCCGCACCGGTCTACGACCGCGTGCTGGAGTTCCTCGGGCTGCCGAACCTGGGAAGCCCCCGGTTCGAGCGCCACAACGCGCGGCCGCGGCCGGCGATGTCCGAGTCGCTGCGCGCCGAGCTCGACGCGGAGTTCGCAGAGCCCGACTCTGAGCTCGAGCGCTGGCTGGGCCAGTCGCCCAGCTGGCGCCGCTAACCGCGGCCTGAAACGACGAATGGGGGGCGGCTCGCCGTCCGGCGAGCCACCCCCCGTGTCGTCAGGCTTCCTGCCCTACTGGTAGGGCAGGAAGCAGATGCCTGCGTGCGCTGCCTTGCCGCCGCAGGCCTGCGTGTTGGCCTGGTTGTCGCTCGAGATCCAGAGACCGGCGTCGGTCACCAGCATGTCGTCGGCGCCCAGCCCGCGGCCGCGGGTCGGGTTGTACGTGATGCTGCCATCAGCGGGCGAGAGCCCGACCAGGCCCGGAGCCTTGACCGCACCGGGGCCGGTGCCGTCGCAGCCGTTGGGGTTGGAGGCCCACCGCTCGTGACCGCCGAAGTAGGCGGTGCTCGCGTCGGCCGCTGCGGAGTAGAGCGAGTCGCAGCCCGTGTAGTTCACCCAGTTGTGCAGCACGTAGCCGGGCGTGCCGTCGGCGTTCTGCGCCGGGTTGACGGTGGCCGGGAACGAGGCCGCTGCGTCGCAGAGGCCCGTGCGCGGGTATCCGCCGGTCGGGAAGCCGTTGGGGTGATAGCCGGTCGTCCCGATGTAGATGGTGTCGTCGGCCGGCGACCAGGCAGCAGCCTGGATGTAGAACGGCTCGTTCGGCACGCACTGGTACGGGTAGCCGGTGGGGTTCGACGCGCTGAGCTCGCCCAGGCTGCCATCCCACTCCGGCGACGTCCAGCCGGTGACCGTCACGGGGTTCGTGGTCAGGTCGATCATGAAGATCTGCTGCCGCGGGAGACCGCCGGCGGTCGTGAAGTCGCCCATCACCAGGTCGTACTGACCGCTGTGGGAGATTGACTGGTTATAGACGCGGGTGGCGTTCGAGTTCGCGAACGAGTAGTTGCCCGAGATCCCGAGGTGCACGTAGCCGTCGTCCTTGCCCGTGACCGGGTTCAGGCTGGTGATGTACGGGTCGGCCGTGCTCGCGTTGATCGACGTGTAGTACCCGCCGACGATGATGTGGCCGAAGGCCGAGCGAAGCGTCGAGACCTGCGCCGAGGCGCTGTGGCCGAACGCCGTGACGACCGCGCCGGTGGTGGTATCGACCTCCGCGAGGTTCTTCACCGCGGTGCCGTTCACCGACGTGAACTTGCCGCCGATGTAGGCGTGCGTGCAGTCGGTGCCGTTGAACGTGATGGAGTTGACCACCCCGTTCACGTTGGGATTCCAGGCTGTGACCTGGAATGGCGCCTTCGCGCTGAAGCTGAAGGCGTTGGCACGCGGGTACGTCGTGCCGAGCCGGCCGATCTGCGTGAACTTGCCAACCGCATACATCGTGGTTCCGCACTGCACCATCTGGCGCACCTGATCCACGGAACCGTCAGACACAAGCTGTGGCGTGTAGAGCGCAGGAGTTGCCGCTACCGGGCCGACCGGCGCAGCGCCGGCCGACGTTGCCAGCAACGCACCGAAGCCGAGCACGCCGAGCGCACTTGCGACACCTGCAAATCCCCACCGCCGAAATCGAATTCCTGGCACCGATCATCCTCCCACGTCAACGCACATCTGGAGCCCACTACATCCGGGTTCACCGATTATGCCATCAACATCACAAGTGCGGAACCCCTGGATGTGAAGTTTGTTTACGCCTTGGAGCGAACGCGGCGGCGTGAAACTGTCTCCCACATCAGGGGCAGCTCCAGCCGGTCGCGGAAGGCGTAGAGCATCCCCGCATAGACGGTCGTCGCAAGCACGGCGTACACCAGAAGCGACGGGATGGTCTGGCCGAGCGTGAGGCGAAAGAGCATGCCGATGCCGCCGAAGCAGAGCGCGGCGCTGAGTGCCGCAGCGGGGAACGCGCGGCCGAACGGATCCACGCGCAGGAACGCCCGCACCTCGAGGAGCGGTGCGATGTTGTTGAAGAGGATCGACGAGGCCAGGGCCACCGCCGCGCCGGCGATGCCGATGCGCGGGATGAGGATCCAGCCGATCACGATGTTCAGGATGAGCGCGACGATGACGTTCAGGAGGTTCCACGTGCTGCGCCCGCCCATGAGCAGCACGATGTCCACCGGGCCGATGCCGGTCGCGACCAGCATCGCGAGGGCGAGGATCGCAAGCGCCGAGGCGCCGCCGGCATAGTCGTGCCCGAAGGCCGTGAGGAGCACCGGGGCAAAGAGCGCGAGCGTGAAGTAGATGGGCCAGGCCAGCAGCATGAGCCACGCCGTGGCGACCTGGTAGACGTCCTTCGCGCGCACCGTGAGGCCGGCGGTCATCAGCTCGGAGAGCTTGGGCGCGATCACCTGGATGATGGCGGAGTTCACGAGGCTGCCGGCCACCATGTAGCGCGTGGAGGCGGTGTAGACGGCCGCGGAGCTGGACGACGCGAGCGAGCCCACCATCAGCGTGCCGACCCAGACGATGGTGATCTGGAAGGCGCCGGTGAGCCCGCGCGGCGCGGTGAAGGCCCAGAACTCCTTGAAGAGCTGCCAGACAGGGGTCGCGGCCGCGCGCGGGTGCGGCGCGCGGCGCTCGCCCTTTCGCACCAGCCACATGAGCCACGCCATGCTCGCGAGCAGGCCGAGGGCAAACGGGATCGAGAAGGCGGCGGCAATCGACGACGGGCGCGTGGTGAACGTGAGCGCGAGGGCCACCAGCAGGAACTGCAGGAACGACTTGCCGATGCGGTCGATGAGCGCGTTTGGCATCATCGTGCCGAACCCGCGGGTGGCGGCCACCGCGACGGTGTAGGCGCACGAGATGGGCAGGAACACCACCATCACCTGGATGTACTGGGCCACCTGGTCGGCGTCGGCGGACTTGTGGTTGGTGAAGAGCTCGGCCAGCGGCTGGGCGAAGCCGTACACGAGCACGGCGAAGAGGATCCCCGAGAAGAGCGACGGCCAGATGCCGATGCCGATGCTCGCGCGCACGTCCGCCACGCGGTTCTCCACCCGGTAGCGCGGGATCATGCGGGTGAGGCCGGTGTCCGCCCCCAGCTCGCACGTGTTGGAGAGGATCAGGAAGAGCGCGATGGCCTCGAAGAAGGCACCGGACTGATCGCGGTTGAGCACCCGGGCGACCGCAACCACCAGGAGAAACTGGAAGATGCCGTTGGCAAACGCCCCGAACAGGTTGAGGGCGCCGCCTCGGGCGACCATCCGAAGGTCGGCGGAGCGATCCGCCGCCAGCGCTTGGGGGGCTACAGCGGACATGGTTCAAAGATAGCCGCGCGAGACCTCTAGTCAAGCAGAGTAAACGCCCGTACATTCAATTCCTTGGGGGATTGGGTGGCCGCCTCAGCGGATCGGAACATCGCGAGGATGGCGGCCACCCGACCAACCATCCCGGCCCCACTGCTCCAGCAAAGGCTTCTTCGCGTATGAGGCGACTCGCAACGATCGCAGCTCTCATCGGCGTCATCGTGGTCGCAGCCGGAGCGTCGGCGTGGGCGATGCATCACCACCACTCGCGCTCGTACCCCACGCCGGACGTGAAGATCGCAAGCGCGACGCTTCAGCCGCCGACAGCGGCGAAGGGGCTCGTGGCGCCCGATGTCACCGCGCGCGGTACGAGCTTTGTGATGCACGGGGCGCCGGTGCAGCTCGAGGGCTACGACGTGCAGATCTCCGAGCCGTCGGTGTACACGCAGGCGGCTCGGCTCAATGCGAACTTCGTGCGGCTGGTGGCGCCGTGGAGCACGATCGAGCCGGCGAAGCCGACGGGGGCGCCGGGGCACATGGTGCATCACTGGAACGCGGCGGCGCTCACGGCGCTCGACCGCGAGGTGAAGGCGCTCGGCAAGCAGGGCGTGCAGGTGCTGATCGACTTCCACCAGTACCACTGGTCGCCGTACTTCGCGAAGCTCCAGTGCCACGGGCAGGTGAAGGTGTGCCACGCGACGGGCGTGCCGGCGTGGTTCTACGCGGGCCGCTATCCGGTCACCGCGACGGCAGCGGCGGCGGCGCGAACGGCGTTCTGGACCAGCGACAAGCAGGCGTCGCTCTACTACTTCTCGGCGTTTGCCGACATGATGGCCGCGCGGTACGGCAAGTTCGCAAACGTGGTGGGCTACGAGATCTTCAACGAGCCGCACGCCGGGCACCTGCCCGACACCACGGGCACGACCAACACCATCCTCGCCTGGGAGAACCAGATCTACACGTCGATGCACGCGGTAGATCCAACGCGGACGATGTTCATCATGTGCCGCGGCGGCGGCGAGGGCGTCGGCACGGCCGACCTAGGGCAGTTCGGCAAGGGCGCGAAGATCGCCCTGGACTTCCACGACTACTTCAACGGCACGCCCGGCATGGGCCTCGACGCGGCCGGTGACGACTGGTCGCCGTCGTGGGCGGCCACGCACAACCAGGATCTGAGCTCGGCGGCGGGCTACTCGGGCACCGAGGCGGCGCAGGCGAAGGTGCTGCAGGTGCCGATCACGGCGGCGCGGAAGGCCGGGATCCCGCTGATCGTGGGCGAGTGGGGCATCCACAGCGACGATCCCAACGCGACGACGTACACGTCCCAGATGGTGTCGCTCTTCCACCGCACCGGCGTGTCGTTCGCGCGCTGGGAGCTGGCGCCGGGGGCGGGCTTCGGGCTCCTGGCATTCCGCCCTCCCCACCCCCCGAACCTGCAGGCCGTGCAGATGCAGGCGCAGCTGGCGCGCTGAGCGCCGAATCACCCTCACGGGGAGCCTGCCGCCTGCCGATATCTGGGGGAGATGATTTCCCCGACACCGGCCAGCCGCCTCTACTTCGCCGGTGTCGCCCTCGCGGCGGCCGATGCCGCCCTGATGGTCACCTCGGCGAGCCCGCTCGACTGGCGCGCGTCGCCGGGAGATCTCGAGTGGATCGTCCTGCTGAGCCTCCTGGCCTACGTCGGCGGCCTCTGCTGCCACCGCCGGCTGGGTGAGATCAACGCCATCGGCGTGCTGCACCTGCTCGCGCTCTGCACGCTTGGCCTGAGCGTGCCGCTGCTGGTGCTGCCGATCGCCTGCTCGGTCTACGGCAGCTGCCGGACGCGCGGCAACCCCGGCCTCTTCACCGCGCTCGGGAGCTGGGGCGCCATCACGATGGCCACGCTGCTCGCGCTGATCACCTACCACGCGGCGGTGCCGTACCTCCCGGCGTGGATGTGCTTCGTGCTGGTGCTGCCGCTGCTTCGGCTCACGACGTCGCTCTACATCGCCGGGCTCGAGCTGACGGGAAGCGCCAGGCTGCTCCCCGCGTCGTAGCGCCGTAGCATGCGGGGATGCTGAAGGCAGACTGCGAGCGCTGTTTCGGGCTTTGCTGCGTGGTGCCGGCGCTGGTCGCGTCGGCCGAATTCGCGATCGACAAGCCCGCGGGGACGCCCTGCCCCAACCTGAGTGACGGGTTTCGCTGCGGCATCCACGCTGAGCTGGCGTCGCGCGGGTTTCCGGGGTGCGCGGCGTTTGACTGCTTCGGCGCGGGCCAGCAGGTGGCGCAGGTGACCTACGGCGGCACGAGCTGGCGGGCTGCGCCCGAGACGGCGGACGAGATGTTCGCGGTGTTCGGGGTGATGCGGCGGCTGCACGAGCTGCTCTGGTACCTCACGGAGGCTGATCTCGAGCGCGAGATCGCAGAGGTCTCCGCGCTCACCGCGCTTCGGCCGGACGAGCTGCTGGCGGTCGACCTGGACGCCCTCTACCGGCGGATGGATCCGCTGCTGGTGGAGGTGAGCGCAAAGGCGCGCGCGGCGGTGGGCGACGATCTGCCCGATCACCAGGGGGCCGACCTCATGGGCGCCAACCTGCGCGGGGCCGATCTGCGCGGCGCGAACCTGCGCGGGGCCTATCTCATCGGCGCCGACCTGCGCGATGCAGACCTGCGCCTGGCCGACATGCGCGGAGCCGACCTCCGCGGAGCCCGCCTGGCCGGAGCCGACCTCACGGGCGCGCTCTTTCTCAGCGCGCCGCAGCTCGCTGCCGCACGTGTCCCCTGAGGAGCGCCGCGAGCACGATGTCTCCCACGACGTATGAGCCGGCCAGCGTCCATGCGACGCCGAGCGCGCCGAGCCACGGGATCAGCACCGCTGCCAGCAGGAGCTTCGAGAGCAGGAGCGCGACGTTGTAGACGGCGAGGCCGGCGGGGCGCTCGATGCTGAAGAGCAGGTACTTCGCGATGGAGCCCGCCGTGAGCGCCACGGCCGCGACCGCGAACGCCGGGATCAGCCGGGCCGAGGCGTGGTACTCGCGCCCCAGCAACAGGTCGGTGAGCGGGGCGCGCAGCAGGTAGACGGCGACGCACCCGGCGCCGACGAGGGCCGCGGCGCGCAGCGCCTCGCGCAGGTAGGTCACCCGCGCGGCGCTCGAGACGTGGCCCGCTGCGCGCGGCAGCAGCACCGTCCCCATCGCCGAGAGCATGAACTCGAGGATGCCGAACACGCGGGCCGGCGCCGCGTAGATCGCCAGTGCCCCGCTTGCCAGGAGGGCGCCGCCGATGAGGAGCTCGGCGCGCTGCTGCGCGCTGTAGAGGGTGCTCGACACCACCAGCCAGCCGCTTCGCCGCGCGAAGCCGGACGTCGAGCCCGGCGCGGGCGGCGGCGCCGGAGCCTGGCGAAGCCGCACGGCCGCAAGGCACACCACGCCCGCGGCGGCCTGGGTGAGCACGAGGATCGCGGGCGATCCGGTTCCGCCGGCCAGAAGCGCGGCGAGGAGCGCCAGCGCGCAGACGTTGAATGCGAGCGTCCAGAGCCCGTACTCGACGAACCGCTCGGCCGCCTGCAGCTCGGAGAGCGAGGTCTGGAACACGCTCCACACCGCGCCGCCGAGCACGGCGGCGGCGAGCACCCAGGCGACCTGCCCGCCCAGCGCGGCGCACACCGCCAGTCCGGTCGCGGCGAGGCCCGCGCTCGCCACCCACTTCACCCGCCGGTAGGCCGAGATGTAGGCCGCGCCGCCCTCGCGCACCCGCAGGTCGACGAACGCCTGATCGAACCCCGAGAGCGCCTGCCCGCCGGTCTGGCATACCACCCAGCCGATAGCGTAGGTGCCGTACGCGGCCGGGCTCAGGCCGCGGACGGCGAGCACCAGCCCCGCGAGCGAGACGAGCCGCACCAGCACGGCCACGCTGCCGACCAGCGCGTAGCGCCAGCGCGCGGCCAGATCGGTGAAGGTGACGTCCATGGTCGGCTCTCTCGGGCTCGAGGGATAGGCGCCGAGCCCGTGGCCGTCCGGCGTGCCGAAAACCTACCCCGCTTCACCGTTCATCGGCGCCGGCGGGGGCCGGGTGAGGTTAGGCGGTCACGAAACCGCCGCGAAGCTGTGACGGCCGTTCGAGCTGTGACGGCCGTTCGGACTGTGCCCGGCACCCAGCGAATCGCCCCGACCCCCTAGTCGCCACGAAACCGTCGCGAATCTGCGACGGCCGTTCGAACTGTGCCCGGCACCCATCGAATCGCCCCGACCCCCTAGTCGCCACGAAACCGTCGCGAAGCTGTAACGGCCGTTCGAACTGTGCCCGGCACCCATCGAATCGCCCCGACCCGCTAGTCGTCACGAAACCGTCGCGAGGCTGTGACGGCCGTTCGAACTGTGCCTGGCACCGTTGGAACGCGGTCAGGCGGGGATCTGGACGGTCACCGGCACCGACGGCGGCGACACGTTGCCGGCCCGATCGACCGCCGCCACCGTGTAGGTGTGGGTCGAGCCGGGCAGGAGGCCCGAGTCGGTCGCGCCGGCCGTCGTCGCGGTGAACGTCGTCGTGCCGTCCCGCGTGATCAGGTAGTGATCGACGCCGGTGCCGGCAGGATCGTCGCTCCCCAGCCACGAGAGACTCACCGACGTCGGCAAGGCCACGACCGCCGAGAGTCCGAGCGGCGTGCTCGGCGGCGTCACGTCGATCACCGCGCCGAGCTCGGCGAATCCCTGCTGGTCAACCGGCACCGGGCCGGCCATGTTCCAGCGCGTGAACTGGCCGCCCGCCGCGATGCCCGCCGGCAGCTGCGTGAGCGCGAACACGCCCAGCACGCCGTTGGTGTCGGGATCCCAGTCGTCGAGCGTGCCGTCGGCCGCCACGAACGCCAGCAGCTTCGACCGCGGCAGCGGATCGGTGCAGACGAACGGCAGGCCAAGCCCGGTGCCGCCGATGCAGTAGTTCACGAAGTGGCCGCCCGCATACACCAGCCCGTCGCGCGACGTGATCGCCTGCACGTCGCCGTCGGTCACCTGCGACCACTGCCGCACGCCAGTCGCCTCGTCGAAGCCCTCCACCCGGCCGCCCGTCCCGCCGACCGCCAGGAACACCTGCGAGCCCATCACGGTGAGCGCATCCACCACCGCCTCGGGCTGATCAGCCCACGCGCCGAGCGCGCCGGACGATGGATCGAGCGCCTCGAACACCCCGGTGCTGACGTCCCCGCCGGCCGCGAACACCCGGCCCGTGCCGTCGTTTGCGAACGCGAGCGCCTTGATGATGAGCGGCGAGGTGGGCATCCACACCGGATCGAGCCCGCCGGCGGGCAGGTCGAACGCCGCCAGCCGGTCGCGCGGCTGCCCCGCGATGGTGGTGAAGTTACCGCCCGCGTAGAGCTCGGAGGGGCCTGCCTGGAGCGCGCGCACCACGCCGTCTGCCCCGGGGTTCCACGAGGTGACGACACCGGCAGAGCTCACCGCCCCGATGTTCGATCGCGTCGCGCCGCCAAGCGTCGCAAACGTACCGCCCACATAGATCGTCGCGCCGTCGGCCGAGACCGCCAGGGCGTTCACGCGCGGCCGTGCACCGGTGATGCCCGGGTTCCAGGAGGTGACGAGTCCGGTCGTGAGATCGATCGCCGCCAGGCCGTTGCGGGTCACGCCGCCGCTGAGAGCGCCCGCCGGCCGCACGCTGGTGAACTCGCCGCCGATGTAGGCGATCGAGCCGCTCACGGCGATCACATCCACCTCGCCGTTGGTCTGCGCGGTCTGGGTGGGCGTCTCGCTCACCGTGCCGCTCGCGAGCGCAGTCGCAGGCAGCGCGACGGCGCAGAGCGACAGCAAAAGCGCGATGAGAGCCGATCGGAGCACGGACGGTGAGAGTTCGCCGCGGGCCGCTTCGCCCCTGCCCGCCTACGACTTTGGGCTGACCGCGATGACCTCGAAGATCGTCCTTCCGGCCGTTTCGAAACCAGCCCGCCGCACCTAGCATCGGGGCCATGATCGAAGTCACCAACATCACCAAAACCTACGGCGACCGCGTCGCCGTCGACGACCTCAGCTTCACCGTGAAGCCGGGCATCGTCACCGGATTCCTGGGGCCAAACGGCGCCGGCAAGTCCACCACCATGCGCCTCATCCTGGGCCTCGACCGGCCCACGTCGGGCACCGCGACCGTCAACGGACACCCCTACCGCGAGCTGAAGGCGCCGCTCCGCGAGGTGGGCGCACTGCTCGAGGCCCGCGCCATCCACACCGGCCGATCGGCCTACAACCACCTGCTCGCACAGGCCCAGACCCACGGCATCAGCCGCGCCCGCGTGGACGAGGTGATCGGCATGGTCGGGCTCGAGTCCGTCGCGAAGAAGCGCGTCGGCGGCTTCTCGCTGGGCATGGGCCAGCGCCTGGGCATCGCCTCGGCGCTCCTGGGCGATCCGGCCACCATCATGCTCGACGAGCCGGCCAACGGCCTCGATCCCGAGGGCATCCGCTGGATCCGAAACCTGCTGAAAGGGCTCGCCGCCGAGGGCCGCACCGTGTTCGTCTCGTCCCACCTGATGAGCGAGATGTCGCTCACCGCCGAGCGCCTGGTGGTGGTCGGCCGCGGCAGGCTGATCGCCGACACCACGGTGGCGGAGTTCGTCCGAAGCGCGTCGAGCGAGGCGGCGATGCGCGTGCGGTCGTCCGACTCCGGACTGCTCGCCGAGCTGCTGAAGGCCGGCGGCGCGAAGGTGCAGATCCCCGAGCCCGGCGTGCTCGAGGTGCACGGCTGCGACGGCGAGCAGATCGGTGACCTCGCCCTCGCCAACCGCATCGCGGTGCACGAGCTGACCCCGCAGGAGATCTCGCTGGAGGACGCGTTCATGCGCATCACCCGCGAGTCCGGCGAGTTCACAGCAACATCCGAGCCGATGGAGGTGGTCGCATGAGCAGCATGGGCGTGACGCAGATGCGGGTGACGCACTCGGAGTGGACGAAGCTCTGGTCGCTTCGCTCCACCCGCTGGTCGCTGCTGGTAGCCGTCATCGCGATGACGGGCCTCGGCATGGTCATCGCCGCGGTGCAGATGGCGCACTGGACGCACTTGAGCCCCAACGACCGCCTCACCCTGAACCCGGTGGACGTGAGCACCGGCGGGTTCCACTTCGCCCAGCTCGCCATCGGCGTGCTCGGCGTGCTGGTGATCAGCGGCGAGTACTCGACCGGGATGATCCGCTCGAGCTTCGCCGCCGTGCCGCGCCGCCTGCCGGTGCTCTGGGGAAAGCTCCTGACCTTCGGCGGGGTGACGCTCGGGCTGATGCTGCCCGCCGCGCTCATCTCGTTCTTCGGCTCGCAGGCGATCCTGCAGCAGCACCACGTCCAGACGACGTTCGGCTCGCCGCACGTGGCCCGCGCCGTGGTGGGCTCGGCCCTCTTCCTCACGGTCGTGGGGCTCATGGGGCTCGCGCTGGGCGCGCTCATCCGAAGCACGGCGGGCGGCATCGCGACCCTCGCGGGCGTGCTCTTCGTGCTGCCGGGGATCGCCGACATCCTGCCCAACAGCTGGGGCGACTCGATCAGCCCCTACCTGCCGTCGAGCGCAGGCGAGGCCATCATGGCGATCCACCCTGACCCCACAGCCCTCGCACCGTGGACGGGCTTCGGGCTCTTCTGCCTCTACACCGCCCTCGCGCTGGCCGCCGCCGCGGTGCTCCTGGTGCGCCGCGACGCCTAGAACGCCGGCCGTACCATGACTGCGATGATCAAGACCGGTGTCGAGCGGTTCAGGCTGTTCGGCCAGGGCCACCCGGCGTTCGGCGACGCCGCGGTGGCCCTGGGCGTGCTCGTCATCGGCCTGCCCAGCATCGTGCACCGCGACGACCGCACCGTCGCCATCCTGCTCACGATCGGGCTCACGCTGCCGCTGGTGTGGCGGCGCCGCTACCCGCGCGCCGTGTTCGCCGTGATCGCGTGCGTCGCGATGGCCCAGTGGCTCGCCGGCCTGCAGCTGGGCGCCGACGTCGCGGTGCTGGTGGCGCTCTACACGGTGGCGGCGATGCTGCCCCGGCGCGACGCCGGAGCGGCCTTCGTGGTGTGCATGGTGGGCGTCTGCCTCGCCACCGGGCGCTGGGCGCAGCACGAGATCGTGCCGTCGTTCATCGGCCTCTCGGCGACGGTGGTCGCATCCGCGCTCCTGGGGATCAGCGTGCAGAACCGCCGCGTGCTGCTGGCATCGCTCCAGGAGCGGGCCGCGCGGCTCGAGCTCGAGCGCGACCAGCAGGGCCGCCTGGCCGCCTCCGCCGAGCGCGCCCGCATCGCGCGCGAGATGCACGACATCGTGGCCCACAACCTCACCGTCGTGATCGCGCTGGCCGACGGGGCCGTGTTCGCCGCGCGCGAGTCGCCCGAGAAGGCGACCGAGGCGATGCAGAAGGTCTCGCGCACGGGCCGCGAGGCGCTCGCGGAGATGCGCGGCCTGCTGGGCGTGCTCGCCGACGAGGCGCCGGGCTCGCGCGCGCCGCAGCCGGGCATCCCCGAGATCTCACAGCTGGTGGATCAGGTGCGCACCACGGGCGTCCCCGTCCAGCTCGAGGTGGACGGGCGACCCGGCCCGCCTGCCCGCGGGCGTGCAGCTCGCGACCTACCGCATCGTGCAGGAGGCGCTCACCAACACGCTGAAGCACGCCGGCCCCGACGTGACCGCAAACGTCCACGTCACGTGCGTGAACGGCAGCGTCGAGGTGGACGTGTCCGACACCGGCCCCGGAACGGGCGCCGACCTCCTCTCGGCCGGCGGCCGGGGCCTCGCGGGCATGCGCCAGCGCGCCGCGGTGTTCGGCGGAACAGTCGATGCCGGGCCCGGGCCGGCCGGCGGCTGGCGCGTGCAGGCCCACCTCCTGGTGGAGGCGTCATGAGCGCGACGGTGCTGCTCGCCGACGACCAGCCGCTGCTTCGCATGGGGTTTCGGATGGTGATCGAGTCGCAGGACGACCTCACGGTGGTGGGCGAGGCCGCCGACGGGCGCGAGGCGGTAGAGCTCACCGCGCAGCTTGAGCCCGACGTGGTGCTGATGGACGTGCGCATGCCCGGCATGGACGGCATCGAGGCCACGCAGCGGATCATCGACCAGGGCCTGCCGTCGCGCGTGCTCATCCTCACCACCTTCGACCTGGACGAGTACGCCCACGCGGCGCTCCGGGCCGGCGCCAGCGGGTTCCTGCTGAAGGACGCGCTGCCCAACGACCTGCTCTCGGGCGTGCGCGCAGTTGCCAGCGGCGACGCCGTGGTGGCGCCCAGCGTGACCCGGCGGCTGCTGGACACCTACGCCCACCGGCTCACCGAGGACGGCGCCGCCGAGCCTGATCCCGCGCCGTACCTGGAGCCGCTCACGCCGCGCGAGCGCGAGGTGCTGCTGGAGGTCGCCCACGGCCTCTCGAACGCCGAGATCGCCGCAGCGCTCTACCTCACCGAGGCCACCGTGAAGACCCACGTCGGCCGCATCCTCGCCAAGCTCCGCATGCGCGACCGGGTGCAGCTCGTGGTGTTCGCCTACGACATCGGCCTCGTGCGCCCCGCACCGCGCTGAGCCCCGCGTACGACTTTTGGCTGACACATCAGTCTCCAAGATCACACCGAAGTGGGTGCCCGGCGGGGCTACCCTACGGGCATGAAACATGTAACAGCACTGATCTCAACGCTCGTGCTGGTGGCGCTCGTCGCCGCCGGCTGCGCCAGTGCTGATGCCAGCAGCAAACCGGCCAATCCCGCGCAGCTGCGCGCATCCGCCAAGGCGCTCAAGAACGTGCACTCGGTCGGCTTCCACGTCAAGGTCACCCTCGACGTGAGCGGCAACGCCTCCGGATCGTCCAGCCCGGCCGCCGCGCTCGTCGGCAACCCCGTGACGCTGCAGATCGACGGCCACGCCGCGAAGCACGGCAAGACCGGCGTCGTCGATGCGACGTTCCAGCTCGAGGACAGCATGATCCCCGTCACCGGCGAGATTCGCTCCACCGGCGGCCGTGTGGTCTACATCAAGCTGCCGCTCCTGCTCGGCCAGGGCTGGAAGAGCTACACCGTCCCGGCCGCTGCGCTCGCCAGGCACCAGGACGGCCTCCCGGCGGTCAAGAGCACCGACGGGCTGAACCCGCTCGCCGTGCTCACCAACGTCACCCAGACCGACAGCGGCAACACCACCACGTATGCCGCCGACGTCGATCCTGCCAGGCTGGTCGCGGCCATCGAGAAGATGGCAACGAGCAAGGGCGCTTCGCAGCACTTCGCGGAGCTCAACCAGCTGAAGGGCGCGCTCAAGATCGCCCACGGCTCGATCTCGGTCAACTCGACCACGCACCTCCCGAGCGCCGTCTCGACCGAGGTCAGCGTGACCGTGCCGAGCTCGCTCCAGAAGCAGGCTCAGGGCGTGACCGGCGTTGATGTGAAGATCGACGCCACGTTCGACAGCTGGAACCAGCCGGTGACCGTCAGCACCCCTGCAGGCGTCACCAAGCTGCAGCTCAACCCGAAGTCCCTGTCGCTCTTCTCGGGCCTGAGCTAGCACCCACCCGGAGCGCGTGATCCAGCGGTGCCACGGCGCCGCTGGATCACGCAAGCTCCAGGCGGGCCGTCACCTGCGTCACGCCGGCCGAGCAGTCGAGCGACATGTCGGACGCCAGCGCCCGCACCACTCCGAGCCCGGCTCCCAGCCGATCGTCGTCCTCTGCGCAGCTGAAGCCCTCGCCCCAGTCGCGCACGCAGAGCGTGACGTGGCCGTTGCCGCGCGAGCCCTCGACCTCGACGTCGCCGTCGCGGCCCGCCCCGTAGGCGTGCACCACGGCGTTTGCCACCAGCTCGGTCACGCAGAGGGCGAGCGCCGACCGGAACTCCGAGGTGTCGTCGGCCCGAGCCAGCGAGGCGGTCACCTCGTGGCGCATCGCCGGAACGGTTGCCGGGGCCGCGAAGCTCCGGATGCGGATAGTGGTCTGATCACTCATACAGAGGCAGTACCGCGTTCGCGCACCATCAAAAACACGAAAACTTTTGACACGTGTGCCAGTCCCCCGCCCGGGTGACCCGAAGATCGCCACTTCGGGTATCCCCGCTCGGCGCCCGGGAGTCGATCTTGAACTCCGGGTCATGCTCCTTCCACTGTCACTCATGCTGGTGGCCGCGATGGCGGCACCGCCGGCGCGGCCGGCACCCACCGTCCTGCCCCACATTGCGGGCCAGCCGGTGGCCGGCGCGACGCTCACCACCAGCCGCGGCACGTGGGCCAACAAGCCCACCGGATACGCCTACCAGTGGCTCACGTGCTCGAGCGACGGCACCGGCTGCTCGCCGCTCGCGGGCGCCACGACGCGCACCATCACGGTGCCCGCGGAGGCCGCCGGCGACCGCCTGCGGGTGAAGGTGCGAGCGCACAACTCGCGCGGCACCCGCTCGGTCACGTCGCCGGCAAGCGCAGTCGTCACCAGCACCGCCCCGGCGGCGAGCGCGATCTTCTCGGACACGTTCACGGCGCCCGACGGGCTCATCACCAACGAGTACGCGCACTGGAACCCGACGCACTCCGACGCGAAGATCTCGCCGCGGTGGGAGATGACGTCGGGCTCGCTCTTCGAGAAGGACGGCACCGGCTGGACGGGGATCCCCGACGGCTGCGCGAGCGCGTCGCCCCAGTCCACCCCGTGCACGGCATCCGACGTCTTTCGCATGAACAGCGTGAGCCAGGCCTTCGGCAACGTCACGGTGTCGCTCGACCTGCTGAACAACGGGCTCACGACGTCCAGCCGGACGCCCGCCGTGAACTGGGACGGCGTCCACGTGTGGCTTCGCTACCAGTCGGAGTACAACCTCTACTACGCGTCGTTCAACCGCCGCGACGGCCACATCGTGATCAAGAAGAAGTGCGTCGGCGGCCCCGATCCCGACAACGGCGGCACCTACTACGAGCTGGGCCAGGGCGAGCTGGCCGGCTATCCGATCCCGTTCGGCACGTGGCAGCACCTGAAGGTGAGCGTGCAGAACACGGCGGGCGGCGACGTCGTCATCACGATGTGGCGCGACGGCACGCAGCTCCTCACCGCCACCGACAGCGGCATGGGCTGCGCCCCGATCACCGCGCCGGGCGGTGTCGGCATCCGCGGCGACAACGACAACTTCCAGTTCGACAACTTCACCGTCACGCCGAACTGATGGACTGGCCGTGAATAAAAGGTGCCAGGCACCTTTTATTCACGGCCGGGTCCCGGTCGCGCCGCTCGGCCTCCCCCAAGGCCGAGACGACCGGGCACATCTAGAGCGGGCTTACCCTGAACTCCCGCACGGTGAACGTTGTGTTATCGGCGCGCAGCCCCAGCCTGCCGCCCTCGAACGGGGCCGAGCCCGACACCTGCCGATCGTCGGTGGCCGAGGTCACGAGGTGGCCGTCCTCGTAGAGGTCGAGCGTGATCGCACCGCCCTGCGAGCGCCGCACGTCCAGCCGGATGGGCGCCCACGTCCCCACCGTGACCGCCGTGGGCGCGTAGTGCGAGAGCGAGCGGTAGGTGCCGCCCGCCACCGCGCCGCCGGCCGTCTTCTTCTTGACCACCACGTGGCCGTCGCGGCGGTAGAGGCTCACGTAGTAGGCGGCCGCCGGGCTCTGGGCGTTGGTGATGAGGTGCACGCCGTCCCACGAGTTGGCCGGGACGCCCGAGACGGCCTGCGGCGCGCTCACCCGCAGGTCGAACGTGACGCGGTAGTCGCCGCGGAACTTCTGCCGCGTGTAGGCGCGAAACACGGCCGAGTCGGTGCCGTTGGTGGAGCCGGCGTTGGGCGAGGATCGGTCGAGCGGCCCGTTGGTGGCCTCGCCGTCGTGGACGAAGAGCGACCCCGACGTGACGATCCACTGGTCGGAGGTCACTGCCCCGCGAGCGTCCGGGTGGTAGGTGGCGAACTCGTTGGAGAGGAGCCTTCCCGGCCCGCCGAAGCGGGCCGAGAAGAGCGGCTGCGTCACCCCGTCGCGCGTGGTCGCGAGCACCAGCACGAGCCCCACGGCGGCGAGCCAGAGGGCCCGGGCCCAGCCGGTGGCCGCCCCGACGTGCGGGATGGGCCTCGCGGCCGCGGCGGGGCGGCGCAGCTGGATGACCTCACCCAACGGTCACCGTCACCGGCGCCGACGTGGCCTGGTTGCCGGCAGCGTCGGTCGCCACGGCCGTGAGCGTGTGGCTCCCGGCAGCGACTCCGGCCGTCGCCCAGTTCCACTTGTAGGAGAGCACGCCGCCGGTGGACGTCTGCGACGTCTTCGACCCGAGCGACACGCCGTCCAGGTAGAACCGCACCGACACCACCCCGACGTTGTCGGTCGCCGACGCGAGGATGCCCACCGTGCCCTGCACGGTCGCCCCGCTCGCCGGCGAGGTGATGGCAACCTGCGGCTTCACCGTATCGCCGCCGCCGATCTGCACCGTCACCGGCGCCGACGTGGCCTGGTTGCCCGAGGTGTCGGTCGCGACGGCCGTCAGCGTGTGCGTGCCGTTGGCCACCCCGGTCGTGTCCCAGCTCCACTTGTACGACAGCACGCCGCCCGTGGACGTCTGCGACGTCTTCGACCCGAGCGACACGCCGTCCAGGTAGAACCGCACCGACGCAACCCCCACGTTGTCGGTCGCGTTCGCCAGGATCGCAACCGTGTTTGCGACGATCGAGCCCGACGCAGGCGAGGTGATCGAGACGGCAGGCGCCGTGCGATCCGACGGCGTCGAGTCGGCCAGGGCGAAGTCATCGGCCGTGAACGTGCCCACCGAGCGCAGCGAGATGCCCACCGAGATCGCCGTGGCACCGGCCGGCAGCGCCGGCGTCTGCCACGTGGTCTGGGCGTAGGACGCCCCCGGGGTGATGTTCGCGCTCTGCGTCCAGTAGACCCAGGTGTCCTGCGCGTTTCGGTAGTAGGCAACCCACTTCATCGTGCCGCTGCCCGTGAGGTAGGCCGACGCCGTGTAGCGGTCGCCGACGATCGCCGCAGGGGCGCACTGGCCCAGATCCTGCGTGGTCACCAGGCGCCGGTCACCCGACGTGAAGCTCGTGATCGAGACCGTCTCGGCCTCCGTGCCCGAGTGGGCGTAGCTCGACTGGCCGGCCGTGAACGTGTTGGTGCCGGAGCCGCCGATCGTCCAGCAGTCGGGCACGCCGTTTGCGTTGGCGTCGGTCTCGAGCGAGCCGTTCTGCAGCAGCCCGTCGGGCGGCGGCGTCGCAACGGGGCCGGACACGGGCGGAAGCTCCGCTCCGCCGATCACCTGGTGCACCGTCTTCACCTGCACGCCCCGCTGGCCCTGCAGCCAGTCCAGGAACGAGCTGAGCTCGGCCGGCGGGATCGACTCGGTATCGCACCCGGCGCACAGCTTGTGGAAGGTGATCGGCACCCAGCCGCCGCCGTGGGACTGGGCCTGCGTGACGAGGCCCTCGATCTGCGCGAGGCTCCACGACGCCTGCACCGAGTCGGCCGCGCGGATCGCATCCGCATCGGCCGGCGGGATGCCCCCCGCATACGGGCAGCCGTTGCACGTGCCCGGCGAGACCAGGCCGCTCGAGAGCCGTGCCGAGTTGAGGTTGCAGCCCTTGACGATCTGCTCGAGCGCCGGGCTCGTGCCGCCCTGCGGGTAGGCGAAGTCCCACACGTGGAGCCCCCAGCTCATGAGCTGCACGCGCGCGTCGCACACCTGCCGCGCCGCCTCGTCCGTGCTCGCCGAGGTGAGGTTGATGTGCGTCACGGTGTGGTCGCCGATCTCGTTGCCCGCCGCCTGCAGCGACAGGAGGTCGGACTGGGTGAGGTAGCCGCTTGTCCCGATCCGGCCCGAGATGGCGTAGAACGTCGCGTTCATGCCGTGCGAGGCGAGGATCGGCGCCGCCAGCGCCTGCGACGCCGTGCTGTCGTCGAAGGTGAGCGAGACCGTCACCGGGCTTGACGCAGCGCTGGCCGTGGCCGCACCTCCAAACCCGGTCACGGCCGCGAGGAGCGCGAGTGCAGCCACCGCGCATATCAGCATCCGGTTCATGTCTTCGTCCTTCCCTGGTCGATTGTCGTTGAGAGCTCCGAGAGCAGTGCGTCCACGGTGGTGGTGCGGTAGACCTCCACGCGCGGAAGCGGCGATTGCATGCCGCGGCTGATCGCCTCGGGCACGCTGACGTTGTCCATCCGCACCGCGAAGAGCTTCGCGAGGATCGAGGTGAGGATCGCGGGCACCGCCGGGTCGTTGGTGGGCGTGCGAAACGCCGAGAACGGATAGGCGAACATGCGCGGCCGCGGCAGCCCATGGCTGGTCATGTCGGTTACCGACTGGTCGAGGTCGCTGGTGACGCGGTGGCGGTACTCGTCGAGCGTCTCGAGCCGGTTCTGGGCCGGCAGCCACTCGCGGTTGGTCAGAAACGGGTTGGTGCTGCCGGAGCTATCGATGAGGATCCGGCCGTGCCCGTTGGACGTGTGGGAGCCGAAGCTCCAGCGGCCCGAGCGCTGCATCGCCTCCACCTCCTTCCAGTCGAGGTAGTACGGCTGGTGGTGGGAGACGTCGCCGGTGATGATGAAGGAGGTCGCCTGGTAGTGCAGCCGCCGAAGCACCGGGTCGGCATAGATCCACACGCCCTTGGCGCCGTCGTCGAAGGTGATGAGCACCGGCCGCGCCGGCAGCTGCACGGGATCCCCCGCCACGAACCGCAGGAACGTGCGCTGGGAGATCGCATGGAACCCCTGGGCGTGCAGCGCCGCCATCTGCGCGGCGAAGGCCTCGGGGGTCACCGTGTAGCGGTTGTGGCTCACGTCGGCCAGGTCGTGGTAGCAGAGGATCAGCACGCGGCCGCTGTAGCCGGGCACCTTCACGCCGGCGTTCCCGGCGCCGAGCGGCACCGAAACCTGCGAGGCCAGGCCGTACACGGGCGGCCGCGTGGCCGTCCAGTAGGCGAACGCCGGCACCGCGAGCGCTCCGGCCACCAGCGCCACGGCGATCACGCGAAGCCCGCCGTTGACGGCGAGGTGAAGTCCGCGGCGCACCTCAGACCCCCAGCCCCGGGAGCTGGCCGCGGGTCACGACAATCACGTAGAGCACCACGATGAGAAGCGCGAAGGCGAATGAGCGGACGGCGAGCATCAGTCGCGCACCCACCGCTGCTTTCGCAGGGTCGCCATCGAGTAGAGCAGAAGGCCCGAGAAGAGGAGCGCAGCCATGAGGCTCATGAGCGGGCGGTAGACCCAGCGGCTGCAGCCGGGGTTCTGGATGCGGTAGGCCACCGCCCAGATGCAGCCCTTGAGGACGACGCCGCACAGGTAGAGGCCGCACAGGAAGAACGCGCCGTGGGCGGGCAGCCAAACGAGGTGGCGAAACGCCATGATGGGCGTCGCGAGCACGAAGAGCGCGTGCGGGTAGAAGAGGAGCGCCGGCGCGGGGCCGCGGCGCCAGTAGAAGGTGCCGTTGAAGCACAGGTTTCGCAGGAAGCTCTTCTTCCAGCGCGTCTGCTGGCGGAACATCGCGCCCATCGTGGCCGGCACGTTCGTCCAGACCATCGCCGACTTCACGTACTCCACCCGCCAGCGCCGCTCCGGGTAGTCCACATCGGTGACGAACGGCGAGTCGTCGTGCTTTGCCTTCAGCTTCTGGCCGATCCACTTCTGGCCCAGCACGTAGGCGGTGAGCTGGCGGTCGGTCGCGAAGCGAAACTCCTGTCCCAGGAACGTGTCGGCCGCCCACGCCGGGAAGTAGTTGTAGATGGCCTCGCGGCGGAAGGCGGCCAGCGGCCCCGAGATGCACGAGACCGACCCGAACACCGACTCCGTGGCCTTCCAGATGGAGAACTGGCCGTCGTACCAGGTGTCCTGCATGCGGGTGAGGGTGTTTCGGTCGGCGTTGAGCGCCCGGGCGTCGCCGGAGACCGCGCCGATGGTGGGATCCGACTCGAACGCGCGCATCACCTGGCCCACCGCCTCCTGGTCGAGGATGCAGTCGGAGTCGGTGAAGATGAAGTAGCCGCCGCGGGCCTCGGCCACCGCGCGCACGAGCGCCCGCTTCTTGCCCAGCGAGACCTCGTTCTCGAGCAGCCGGAAGCGTCCGCCCAGCTCCGGATCGGCCGCGAGGCTTCGCAGCGCCTCGAGCGATCCGTCTGTGGAGCCGTCGTCGATCGCGATCACCTCGAGCTGGGTGTAGGTCTGCTCCAACATCGACCGCACGCAGCCCTCGATCACGTCCACGTCGTCCTTGCAGGCCACCAGGCACGTGACGAAGGGCTGATATGTCAGATCGGATACGTGGTGAGACGCGTCGCGGTAGTGAGCAAACGCGACGTACATCACCTGTGCGGTCGTGAATAACACAAGCACGCCGTAGATCCCCACAATCGGATCATGAGTGAGACGTGAGAGCCGTAGGCCCAGCAGTATCGTGATAGGTATGAGACACACCAGCACCAGCCCCGACATGAGCCACGCGCGGGTGCTTTGCGTGATGAGCGCCTGCGGGCGAAGCTCCGCCAGAGGCGGTGCGGCGACCACCTCGAGCAGGGGCTCTGACGCGATGCCCTCGGGCGCCGCGGCTGTCTCCACCTGGCTCACAGATCGACCTTGGGTCCAGTCAGCCGGTAGGTGCAGTCAAGGACGGATGAGGCGTCGTCGAGAAACGCGTAGTCGGCGCCGGGGTGCAGCGTGTGGGCGATCACCAGGTCGTAGTCGCCGGCGCCCGGCTCGGCCACCGAGATGAGCGTGCGGCCGCGCTCCTCGATCACCGGCACGAGCGGGTCGTAGTAGTCCACCAGCGCGCCGCGGTCGTGCAAGAGCTCGATGAGGACAAGCGCCGGCGACTCGCGGACGTCGGCCACGCCCTTCTTGTAGGCCACGCCGCACACCAGGATCCGCGCGCCGCTCACGCCCCGGCCGCGGGCGCGGGAGAGCAGGTCTGCGGCCCGGTCGGCCACCTGCAGCGGCCGCCGCGCGATGCCGTCCATGGCCCGCTCGACCAGCGGCATGCTGGTGTGCCGCGGGTGCAGCTGCCAGAGGAGGTAATGCGGGTCGCAGGGGATGCAGTGGCCGCCCACTCCCGGCCCCGGGATGAACGGCATGAAGCCGTAGGGCTTGGTCGCAGCCGCGTCCACCACCTCCGCCGGCGAGAGCTCAAGCGACCGGCACGCCTCGGCCATTTCGTTTGCCAGAGTGATGTTGACGGCCCTGAAGATGTTCTCGTAGAGCTTGGTCATCTCGGCCGCCTCCGGCGATGAGACCACCTGCACCTTGGGCGCAACGGCCGAGACGATGGCCGCGGCCTTCTCGACGCACACGGGGCTGGTGGCGCCCAGAACGCGGGGGACGAGCTCCTGCGGGAAGGCGCTGTTGGCCGGGTCGATGCGCTCGGGCGAGTACGCAACGCAGATGTCGGTGCCCACCTCCAGCCCGCGGGCGGCGAGCGGCTCGATGAGCAGGTCGCGGGTGGTGCCGACGTAGCTCGTGGAGGTGAGGATGATGGTCTGGCCGGGGCGCGCGTGGCGCACGACCGTCTCGCAGCTTGCCTTCAGCGCGGCGAGGTCGGGCACGTGGTGGCGGTCGATCGGGGTCGGCACGCAGATGAGCACCCCGTCTGCCTCGGCCAGCCTGCCGGCGTTGTCGGTCACCGAGAACCGCTCGTCGTCGCCGAGCGCCGCGGCCAGCCGCTCGTGGTCGGCGGACGTCAGATCCACCATGCGCTTTCGGATGCTCTCGAGGCGCTTCTCCGAGATGTCGATGCCCAGCACCGAGCGGCCTGCGCTTCGCAGCGCGAGGGCGGTCGGCAGTCCGACGTACCCCAGTCCCAGCACCGCGATGAGCGGCTCGGGCATGGGTGAATGGTCACGGCTTCCCAGCCGTGTGTCATGTGATGTCTCAGACACTGGAGCCCCCCATTTTTTTGTTAGCTAATGAGGAACGTACCGACGCGAGCGTAACCGGTCAACTCGAAATCGGACAACTTCACGTTAAGCGTTTGTGAACCGTGATTAACGTCACGGAAGAGCCCAAGCAGATTAGTGGTAATACCGATTTATGTTTCAGTATTGTTACCTAACACGGCAAACTTCTGCACGTTCTCTGAAAAACTGGACTCGGTCTAGTTTCCTGCTAGAGTCCGCCCATGACTGCCACGGGACTGCGTGCGCGAAAAAAGCTTCGCACCCGCGAGGCCATCGTGACCGAGGCCCTCGCGCTCTTTGCCGAGGACGGCTACCAGCAGACCACGGTGGCCAACATCGCCGAGGCCGCCGACGTCTCCAAGGGCACGCTCTTTGCCTACTTCCGGTCGAAGGAGGAGATCCTCTTCGCCGACTCGGCACCGCTTCGCGAGGAGTTCTTCCGCGAGCTGCGCGAGCGCTCGAGCGGGCTCTCGGCGCTCGAGACCATCCGCGAGACCCTGACCGAGCACATGGTGAACCCCACCGACCGCGAGCTCCTGCGCGAGCGGCTCATCGACGAGGACGAGCAGCTGCGAAACCACTACCGCGCCCGCATGACCGAGGTCGAGGACGCCATCGCCGCCGCCATCGCCGCCGATCTGGGCGAGCCGGCCGGCGGCCTTCGCCCGCGCATCGCCGCGGCCGCCGTCCTCGCAGCCATGACGGTGGCCAAGGAGGACGCCCGCAGCGTGCGCGGCCAGCGGGCCTCGCGCGAGCACGCAGACGCGGTCATCGACCAGGCCGTCGCCTTCCTCGAAGGCGGCCTCGAGGCAATCACCAGGCAGAAGGAGCGAGCATGAGCGCGGCAGGCCACGACGAGCACCGGGTGCACTACGGCGTCACCTTCGCCACCCTCGCCGTGGCGGCCATCTCCTACGCCCTGCTCCAGTCGCTGGTCGCGCCGGCCCTGCCCGACATCCAGGCAGACCTCCACTCCTCCACCGACACCGCCACCTGGATCCTCACCGCCTACCTGCTGAGCGCGTGCATCGCGACGCCGGTGGTGGGCCGCATGGGCGACATGTTCGGGAAGAAGAAGATGCTGGTGTTCACGCTCTGGGTGCTGGCGCTCGGCACGCTCGGGGCGGCGCTCTCTACCACGATGACGCTCCTCATCGCCGCGCGCGTGGTGCAGGGCATCGGCGGCGCGGTCTTCCCGCTGGCGTTCTCCATCGTGCGCGACGAGTTTCCCCGCGACAAGGTGGCGCAGGGCATCGCCCTCATCTCGGCGCTGGTGGGCATCGGCGGCGGCCTGGGCATCGTGCTGGCCGGCCCCATCGTCCAGAACCTGAACTACCACTGGCTCTTCTGGCTGCCGCTGCTTGCGATCGTTCCGGCCGCCGTCGTGACGATGCTGATCATCCCGGAGTCGCCGATCAAGACGCCGGGCAAGATCGACGTGGTCGGCAGCACGCTCATGGCGGGCTGGCTGGTGGCGTTGCTCGTGGCCGTGAGCGAGGGCTCGGTGTGGGGCTGGTCGTCGGCGGCGACGATCGGGCTCTTCGTGGCCGCGGCGGTGCTCGCGGTGATCTGGATCTACGCGGAGATGCGCATCCAGAGCCCGCTGGTGGACATGCAGATGATGCGCGACCGGCCCGTGTGGACCACCAACCTCTCCACCACGCTCATCGGCTTTGGCATGTTCGCGTCGTTTGTCCTGATCCCGCAGTTCGTCGAGACGCCGGTGTCGTCGGGGTACGGCTTCGGCGCGTCGATCACGCAGGCGGGCCTCTTCCTGCTGCCGCTCACCGTGGCGATGCTGCTGGTGGGGCCGGTGGCCGGCAAGATGTCGGTCACGGTGGGCTCGCGGGTGCCGCTGGCGCTCGGGGCGCTCCTCACGTCGATCGGCTGGTTCCTGCTGGCGCTCGCGCACAGCCAGAAATGGGAGATCTACGTGATCACCTTCATCATGGGCCTCGGGATCGGCCTGGCGTTCGCGTCGATGACCAACGTGATCGTCGAGTCGGTGCGGCCCGACCAGACGGGAATCGCGACCGGCATGAACGTCATCTTCCGAAACGTCGGCGGCTCGCTGGGCGCGCAGATCGCAGCGAGCATCCTCACCGCCGGCGTGATCGCGTCCACCGGCCTCCCCAGCGAGAGCTCGTTCACCGACGCGTTCTGGCTGAGCGGCGTGATGCTCTTCCTCGGCTTCATCGCGGCCCTGCTGGTGCCGAAGGCCCGGCGGCACGCAAGCGACGAGGAGAAGGAGCTCGAGCCGGCGCTCGACTACGTCTGAGGCTCGCTCACCCTGATCGGCAGCGCCCGGTCGCCGCGCAGCATGTACGCCGCCACTCCAGCCGCCGCCAGCTGGCCGAGGCCCGCGCCGAACAGCAGCCGGTGCACGCCGATGTGGCCCACCACGAGCCCCGCGATGAACGCGCCGAGCGGCGTCCCCGCGGCGTTCACTGACACGGTGATGGCAAAGATCCGGCCGTGCAGCCGCGAGCTCACGGCGCCCTGCCGGATCGAGAACATCGCGATGATGAACGGCGCCGAGAAGAGCCCCGACACGAACATGCAGGCGATCCCCGCCCAGAGCGAGCCCACCAGCGGCACGCCCAGGAGCGGCAGCCCGAAGAGCGCGGTGAACAGCACCACGTGGTGTGCGTCGGAGCCGCGCGGCCGGCGCCAGCCGTAGGAGAGCCCGCCGATCACCGACCCCGCCGACGCGCCCGCCCACATCCAGCCTGAGACGCCCGGCGAGCGGTGCAGCGTGCCGCTGGCCCAGAGCGGCAGTCCGATGGTGAAGCAGCCGTACCCGAGGCCCGAGACCACCATCAGCGCCACGGTCGCGCGCAGCTGCACGTGCGAGACCACCGCGCGCAGGCCGGCCACCACGGCCTCGAGCGGCGGCTCCGTCTCGAGAGTGCGGCCCGCGGGCTCACGCACGAGCGCGGCCACGAGCCCCGCCACCAGCGTCGCGACGGCCTGCAGCATGATGGCCTGGGTCGCGCCGAGCACCGTCACCACCGCGCCGGCGAGCGCCGGGCCGACGATGAACGCCATGTCGTAGGTGATGGAGTCGGCCGCGTTTGCCTGGTTCCAGAGCGGGCGCGGCACGGCGGTAGGCACCATCGAGCGAAACCCCACGGTCGGCACCGGAAACGTCGCCCCGAAGCAGACCAGGATCAGCAGGATCACGATCACCGGCGGATGGACGAGGTCACCGCACACCACCACGAGGCCCAGCAGGCCGGCGCGGCCGATCTGGGTGTAGACGATGGTGTGGATGCGGCTGTGGGTGCGGTCGAGCCACGCCCCCACGAACGGCCCGGTGACGATGCCGGGCACCAGCTGCGCGGCGGCTCCGGCGCCCGAGATCGCGGGGCTGTGGGTGGTCTGCAGGAGGTAGATCACCACGCCCACCTGGCTCATGGAGTTGGCCAGGCGCGAGAGCAGCACGGCAGTTATCAGCGGCGGGTATCCGGGTAGCCTGAGCAGGTCCCGGTAGCTGCCCTGGGCCGCGGTGGCGTCCATGGCCGCATGATGCCAGCGAGATTTCCGAGAGGGGGCTGGTCAAGGCGGGCCGACACGCGGACACTGGTACCAGGGGGAACTGCCCATGACCTTGCGCGGGGTGTTGCGAGCATCACGTACGCTCTTCCTGGTGATCACCGGGCTGTGGCTCGTGCGCCTGCTGATGCGGCGCTCGGCAGCGCCGATGGCACCACCAGCCCCGCGCTCCGTTACCGTCTCCCCAGATCCCTTGCCGCCCGAGCCCCCAAAGCCTCCCGAGCAGCCCACCCCGCCGTTCTACTACGTCACCGACCCGGTGCCGGTGGACGACGACCACGAGCCCGAGCACCACTCCAGGTGGGCCGAGCTGCGCTACCCGCTGCTCGTGTCGCTCGCGATCCTGATCCTCGCCGGCGTGTTCTGGTACGTCCAGTTTCGCCCGCGCGCGGACGCGAGCGACATCCAGCAGCACGTCGCGCTGGTGCACCCGGGCTCGACCATCGGCTGCTCGCAGGACTCCGCCAACGGGTCGAAGTGGACTTGCGCGGTGGTGTACAGGGCCGAGTCAACCTGCCTCACGGTGTCGGTCTCTCCGCTCGGCCGGGTGTCGCCGGGGCGCCTGACCACGGGCCGCTGCGCGACTCCGGTCTTCACGGGGATGCTGCCGAAGCCCGTCACGCGCGACCTGGTGGCGGCCGACGTGCTGCGCCACGCCGGCAAGGGCACCGCCTATACGTGCGCGAAGATCGGCGGCTCCGGCGTGCGGTGGGCCTGCGCGCGCGAGCTGAAGGGCACGATCGATTGCCGCACGCTTCGAGTGGTGCCGTGGACGCCCATCCACCTGCATCCGGGCGCCGCGGTCTGCAAGAGCGTGCCGTACCTGCGCTCGGTCACCGGTTGAGCCGCGCCTCTCGCGGGTAGGTACCGGGCATGACAGAGACACCGCCCAAGGAACCACCCGCACATCCCACGCACCCGGAGGCCGCGCCCGAGGTGGAGCCGCCCGCCGAGCAGCCCGTGCCCGCCGACGGCGATCCCACGCCCGAGTCCGAGGACAACGAGATCTGATGGCAAACGTCCTTGTGATCAGCACCGTGGAGCACTCCCCCGACGCGCTTCGCGAGGCGATCGGCGGCGACATCGAGCAGCTGCGCGTGGTGGTGCCTGTGGTGAAGCAGTCGCGCCTCCAGTGGCTCGCCAACGACGAGGACGACGCGCGCGAGCGGGCGCAGGTCGCGGCCGACAGGATCGGCGATGCCGTCGATTCGGACGCGACCACCACCGTGGCGGGCGACTCCGATCCGCTGCAGGCGGCCGTGGACGAGCTGCGTCAGTTCAAGGCCGACCAGATCGTGGTGGTCACGCGGCCCGACGACGAGGCGAGCTGGCTCGAGGAGGGCAAGAGCGAGGAGATCGCCCAGAAGCTGGGCGGCCTTCCCGTCACCCGCATCACGCTGGCTGAGTAACCCCGCCGATCACGGTCATGTCGATCGGGAGCAGCGGGAGGTCGTCCACCGGCGTTGTAAACGGGTCGGCGCCCAGCACCACGAGGTCGCCGAGCCGGCCCGGGGTGAGCATCCCGCGGTCGTCCATGCCGCACGCGTAGGCGGCATCGCGCGTGAACATCCGAAGCGCGGAGTGCAGGTCGATCGTCTCGTCGGGCAGCACCACGCCCCCGGCGCGCGTGCGGTGGGTCATCGCACACCAGATCGAGTGCCACGGGTTGAGCGCCTCGAGCTGCGTGCCGGTCGCGTCGGAGTTTCCCGGCGGGCGGAAGCCCAGCTGGTGCAGCGTGCGAAGCGGCGTCGCGGCCTCGAGCGGCGCCATGTCGCCGTAGCTATAGGTGAACTGCGGGGTGGTCACGGGGATGACGCCGGCGGCCTTGACCCGCGCGAGCAGCTCGGGCTGCGGCGCCAGGTCGCCGATGTGCTCGATCCGGTGGCGGTGGTTCTCCTGCGGTAGCCGAAGGAGCGCGCGCTCGATGGCGGTGAGCGCCATGTCGCACGCCGGGAGCGTCGGGGCCACGTGCATCCAGAGCTGGCGGTCGCGCTCGTGCGCGTCGAAGACCACCTCGTCGAGCTCGTCCTGCGTCCACTTCAGATCCAGCTCGGGCGTGCCCCAGACGTCGGTACCGATCCCATCGACGAACAGCTTGACGCCGCCGTAGCGAAGCCACTCGTCGTCACCCATGATCCCACGCGACGCCGGCAAACCGCGGCGTCTGCATCCAGAGCCCCAGGCGGACGGGCAGCTCGCCGCGGTCGCGGAGGTCGCCCATCGCGGCGATGCCGTCGAGCGTGAACGGCAGCTCGGCGATGGTGGTGACGCCGCGCGCCGTCCACCGCTCGCGGCCGACGTCGCGGATGGCGGCGGCGATCCGCTCGCGGCCGACGGGCGGCAGCGGCAGCCAGTCCCAGATCTCCTTCGCGCGGCCGCTCGGGATGTCGGCCGCCGCCCCGCGCGGCAGCTCCGCCGAGCCGTCGAGCAGGCCGGTGACCCGGAGCGCGGCCGTGTTCAGGGTCACGACGTGGAGGCCGGTGAAGAGCACGCACGGGTGGTCGGGGACGGCGGCATCGAGGTCGGCCCGCAGCACCGTGCGGCCCTCAGGCACGTAGAGCGCGAGGCCCACATCGGTGCGGCCGATCACCCACTCCCCTGCGGGCGTCACGGCGGCGCGCGCGGCGAGGGCGGCCAGGATCGCCGGGATGGTAGGGCAGCGATCCACCTGGCAGAGCACCGTATAGGCGATGTGCGTTGCGCTCAGCTCGAGGTGGCAGTGCCCGTCGATCAGCCCCGGGATGACGGTGCGCCCCGCGAGATCCACCATCTCGGCGCCCGCCGGGGCAGCGCCGCGCACGTGCCCGTCGGCCCCGACCGCCTGCACGCGGCCGTCCTCGATCAGCACCGCCTCGGCCTCGGGGAGGTGCGGGTCCATCGTGAGCACGCGCCCGCCGGTGAATGCCATGCTGCCCAAACAGCAAGGCTACCGCACCCGTCCACCGATTATTCCGGCGGGCGGTGGGGTATCCACAGAGCGTGGCAAGCAACCTGGTGGGCTCTGGAAGTGCTGTTCGCGCGCCCTCCACGGGCGTGCTCGACGCGATTGGCGACACGCCGCTGATCGAGCTCACGCGGCTCCTGGCACCGCTCGACGTGCACGTCTGGGCCAAGCTCGAGGCCGCAAACCCGGGCGGCAGCACCAAGGACAGGCCGGCGGCGCGCATCATCTCCGACGCGCTTCGCGACGGCTCGATCGGCCCGGAGACGACGGTGATCGAGTCGACGTCGGGCAACATGGGCGTCGGCCTCGCTCAGGCGTGCCGCTACCACGGCATCAGGCTCATCTGCGTAGTGGACGAGCGTGCCAACGAGCGAAACGTGCGCACCCTGCGCGCGCTCGGCGCCGAGGTGCGCGTCGTGGACCGCCCCGACCCCGAGACGGGCGACCTCCTGGTCGCGCGCCGCAAGCTGGTCGCGCGGCTCCTGGATGAGACCGCCGGCGCGTTCAGCCCCAACCAGTACGCCAACCCGTCCAACCCCGCAGCGCACGCCGACGGCACCATGCGCGAGATCGACGAGGCGCTGGACGGAGCCGTCGACTACCTCTTCGTCGCCACGAGCACCACCGGCACGCTGCTCGGCTGCTGCGACTACCTGAACGCGCACGACCGCACGACCCGGGTGGTCGCGGTTGACGCCGTCGGCAGCGTGCTCTTCGGCGGCACGCCCGGCACCCGCCGGCTGCCCGGCTTCGGGGCCGGCATCGAGACCGAGCTCTCGCGGTTCGTGCACTTCGACCGGCTCATGCGCATGTCCGACCTCGACTGCGTGGTTGGCTGCCGCCGGCTGGCCCAGCGCGAGGCGATCCTCGCCGGCGCATCGTCCGGCGCGGTCGCGGTCGCCCTCCAGCGGCTCGCGCCCGAGATGGCGCCCGGCAGCCGCTGCGCCATGATCTTCCCCGACGGCGGCTCGGGCTACCTGAGCACCGTCTACGACGACGACTGGGTGGAGAGCAGCCTCGGCTGCAGCCCCGCCCAGCTTGCGGAGCTGATCTAGGTGCGGCCGGTTCGCATCGCGATCGTGGGCCTCGGGCCAAAGGGCTCTACGCGCTCGACCGGCTGCTCGCCGAGGCCGGCGACACGCCGGTCGCCATCGACGTCTTCGAGCCCCACCCCGTGCCCGGCGCCGGGCCCAACTATGACCCGCGCCAGCCCCGCTACCTGCGCATGAACTACGCCGCGCGCCACGTTGACATGTGGCTGCCCGGCGAGAGCGTCGTGCCCGCGTCGGAGCAGCGCTCGTTCACCGAGTGGTCGGGCATCCCCGCCGGCGCCTACGTCCCGCGCGGGGAGGTGGGCCTCTATCTGGCCGACGGGCTCGCGCGGGTGCTGCGCCACGCGCCGCGAAGCGCATCGGTGGAGATCCACCGCACGCGCGTGTGCGGCGTCACGCCGATCGGCTCGCGCTGGCGCGTCGCGGGGCGTGACTACGACCAGGTGGTGATCGCCACCGGCCACCAGCCCGGCCGCGTCTACCCGGTAGATCGCTGGCTCTCGCCCGAGCGGATCCCGCCCGGCAGCCGCGTGGCGGTGCGGGGCTTCGCACTGACGTTCATCGACGTGGCGCTCGCGCTCACCGAGGGCCGCGGCGGCGAGTTCACGGCACAGGGCGAGCACCCCTACCGGCTCACCTACGACGGCTCCCGCGACGACGGCATCGTGCTGCTTCCCTACTCGCGCAGCGGCCGGCCGATGCTCCCGAAGCCCTCGGTGGAGTTCGACGGCCTGGATCCCATCATGAGCGCCGGCCGCGAGCGCGTGCGGTCGCTGCCCGACGGCAGCATGACGCCCGTGCTGGCAGAGACCGCCGCCGAGGCCCTCATCGCCGTCAGCGGCAACACCCGGCGCGTGGAGCGCGACCCCGCCGGGGAGATCGCCCACTCGCTCTCGGTGGGCGCCGGCCTCTCCCCGCCGGACACCCAGTGGGCCGTGGGCCACACGTGGCGATCGCTCTATCCGGCCATCGTCGAGCGCTTCGGCGGCGACGGGCTCACCGCGGCCGAGTGGCCCGCGTTCCGCCGTCTGGAGGCAGAGATGGAGCGCGTCGCGTTCGGGCCCGGCCCCCAGAACGCCGCCAAGCTGCTTGCGCTGATCGAGGCCGGCGTCGTCGATGTCTCACAGCTCGCCGGGCCTGCGCGGGCCGCGGACGTGCACGTCGATGCCGTCATGCCGCCACCCGGTGCCACCGGACGCCTGCTCGAGCAGCTCGTCGCAGCCGGGCATCTGACCGTGCCCGCCGGGCGCCGCGGCATCTCGGGCTGCGCGCCGGGTCTCTCCGTGGTCGGCCGGCCCACCGAGGACTGGGTGATCGGCAACGACACGCTCAGCCGTACGCTCCACGCGCACGCCCGGGTACCGGCGTGATCGCGCCGCTCACCGCCAGGCTCGAGCCGTGGATGGCGCGGCTCTGCGACCATCCCGACGCGCTCGCGGAGTGGCTCGACCGGTACGGCTCGCCGCTCAACGTCATCGATCCCCAGCCGATGGCGCGAAACGCTGCCGAGCTCGCGGGAGCCGCGGCGGCCCACGGCCTCGAGCTCGAGATCTACTTCGCGCGGAAGGCCAACAAGGCCCTCGCGCTGGTGGACGAGGCTCGCCGCCTGGGCCTGGGAGTGGACGTCGCCAGCGAGCGCGAGCTGCAGCAGACGCTGAGCCGCGGCGTCCCGCCCGACCGGATCATGGTGACCGCCGCGGTGAAGCCGCCCGCGCTCCTGGAGCTGTGCCTGGCCGAGGACGTCACCGTGGTGATCGATAACCTCGACGAGCTGGAGGAGCTCCTCGCGCTGGCCGACGGCCGCATGCCCAACGTGGCGCTTCGGCTTGCGCCGGCGCCGGCCGAGGGCCGGTTCCCCACCCGCTTCGGCCTGAGCCACGACGACGCCCTCGAGGCCGCCGCGTGGGTCTCGGTGACCGGCGTCCACTTCCACGTGAACGGGTATGCCGCCGCCGACCGGGTCGCTGCGATCACCGAGTCGCTCGTCCTGGTCGATGAGCTGCGCGGCCGCGGGCACCCCGTGGGATTTCTCGATATCGGCGGCGGCATCCCCATGAGCTACCTCGACTCAGCCGATCAGTGGGAGCGGTTCTGGGAGCAGCACCGTCGCGATCCGCAGACCTTCGAGCGCCACCCCCTCGCCAACGTCTATCCCTACCACCAGGAGCCGGTGCGCGGGGAGTGGCTCGACCAGGTGCTCTCCCCCGTCGCCCATCAGATCGCGGCGCGCGGCCTGGCGCTTCGCTGCGAGCCGGGCCGGTCGCTGCTCGACGGCTGCGGGATGACGGTCGCGCGGGTGCGGTTTCGCAAGCAGCGAGCCGACGGCGAGTGGCTCATCGGCGCGGAGATGAACCGCACGCAGTGCCGCTCGGGATCCGACGACTTCATGGTGGACCCGCTGCTCCTGCGACCCGGCCACGGCGCGCCGCCAACCGGACCCATCGAGGGCTACCTGGTGGGGGCCTACTGCATCGAGCGCGAGCTGCTCAGCTGGCGGCGGATCGCCGCGCAGGACGGGATCGCCGTCGGCGACCTGGTGGTCTTCCCCAACACCGCGGGGTACCTCATGCACCTGCTCGAGTCGAGCTCGCACCAGATCCCGCTGGCCCGAAACGTGATCCTCGGGGTCGGTGACCAGCCGTCGCTCGACGACATCGACGCCGGAGCCCTCACGCATGCCGGCTGAGCGCTTCGACGTCGCGATCCTCGGGGGTGGCCCGGCGGGTGAGTCGGTGGTCGCCGGCCTGGCCGGATCGGGCCGAAGCGTGGTGCTGGCCGAGCGCGAGCTGGTGGGGGGCGAGTGCCCGTACTGGGCATGCATGCCGTCAAAGACGCTCCTTCGCCCGGGCGAGATCCAGGCCGACGCGCGACGCTTCCCCGGGCTGATCCCGGCCGAGGAGGAGTGGGACGTGATCGCCGCCTACCGCGACAAGATCATCTCGCACCTCGACGACTCCGAGAAGGCCTCCCACGTGCAGCAAAACGGTGCGAAGCTGGTGCGCGGCGCCGCCACGATCGTGCGGCCCGGCCGCATCTCGGTGGGCGGCGAGGAGATCGCCTACAAGGATCTGGTGATCGCTACCGGCACCGTGCCGCTCATCCCGCCGATCGCCGGCCTCGAGCAGGTGGACGCGTGGACGACCCGCGAGGTGACCGGCATGGCCCGGCCCCCGCGCGATGCGATCGTCCTCGGCGGCGGCCCGGTGGGCATGGAGACCGCCCAGATGCTGCGCCGCCTCGGCTGCGGCGTGACCCTCATCGAGAGCGGCAGTCAGCTCTGCGCGGGCGAGGACGCCGACGCCGGCAAGGTGGTGGAGCGAGTGTTCACCGAGGAGGGCATCGACGTGCAGCTCGGCTCCGAGGCGACCCGCGTCGAGAGGACTGCCGAGGGCGTCGGGGTCGAGCTCCAAAACGGCGCGCAGTTCGAGGCCCAGAGGCTGATCCTCGCGCTGGGCCGGACGCCGCGGATCGACGACCTCGGCCTCGAGGAGATCGGCATCACGCCGGGCGAGTCGGGTGGCATCGACGTTGACGAGCACTGCCGCGCGGGCGACCACGTGTGGGCGGCCGGCGACGTCACCTCGGTCATGCCGTTCACCCACGTCGCCCACTATCAGGGCGAGCTGGTGGCCGCGGGCATCCTCGGATCGCCGCGCGTGGCCGACTACCGCGCGATGCCGCGCACGGTGTTCACCGACCCGGAGGTGGCGTCGGTCGGCCTCACCATGAGCCAGTGCAAGGAGCAGCAGATGAAGGTCGCGATCGGCACCGCGCAGGTCGCAGACCTCTCGCGCCCCGGCACGTACGGCACAGGCAAGACCGGCTTCATGACAGTGCTCTGCGACCTCGCGACCAGCACGCTGGTGGGCGCGGTGGCGGTTGGGCCGCTCGCCTCGGAGTACATCGGCGCGGCCGTGATGGCGATCCAGCTGCGCGCGCCGGTCGAGACGCTCGTGAACACGCCGATGCAGTTTCCGACCTTCGGCGAGGCCCTGCCGAAGGCCGTGCGCGCCCTCAAGCCTGCAGGATGACCAGCGCGATGTCGTCCTGCACGTCGGCCTCGGAGAACGCCAGCACGTCGTCCAGGATCCGCTCGGCGAGCTGCTCGACACCCTCGCCGGCGAGCGATCGCAGGAGCTCGGCAAGCCGCTCCTCGCCATAGAGCTCGCCGCCGTTTCGCCGCTCGGTGATGCCGTCCGTCCAGAAGACGAGCGTGTCGCCGGGCTCGAGCGCGACCGGATACTCGTGGGTCTCGATCTCGGGGAAGGCCCCCAGCAGGGTGCCGCTCTCGCCGGGATGATCGACCGAGCCGTCGGCGCGCAGCAGAAACGGCCGCGGGTGGCCGCCGGCGGCGATCACCACCTCGGCGCCGACCGGCGTGCGCTCGAGCAGCGCGTAGACGGCCGTGCAGAAGCTCCCCGGCGACGAGCGGTTGAGGATGCCGTTGTTCAGCTGCTCGAGCACGGCGCCCGGCGCGTGGTCCGGGAGCGCGAGCGACGCAGTGCGGGTGGTGTGGCGGCAGAGCGCCGTGAGCGCGGCCGCCGCAGCCCCCTTCCCCACGACGTCGCCGATCGCAACGCCGTAGGTGTCCTCGCCGATCTTCCAGAGGTCGTAGAAGTCACCGCCCACCCGGCTTGCCGCCGCCGGCCGGTAGCGGGCAGCGACCTGGAAGCCCTCGATCTCGGGGAGCTTCACGGGCAGGAGGCTTCGCTGCAGCGTGTCGGCGATGGTCGAGACCTCGGTGAAGAGCCGGGCGTTGTCAACGGCCAGCGCGGCGTGGGTCGCGAAGTCCTCAGCGAATGCGACGTCGTCCTCGGTGAACTCGCGGTGGGTCTCGGCCCATATCAGCACCAGCGCCCCGAAGGTCTCGCCGCGCGCCCGCATCGGGACGGTGAGCACGGAGTGCAGCCGCAGCTCATCGGCCACGATCCGCACGAACTCGTCGTCCGGCGCGGCCTCCTCGAGCATCTCGCGGGTGATGACCGGCGTAAGCTGGGAGACGCCCGAGCGGATCACCCCGGCCGCGCCCGCGCTCGACTCGATGTCGATGGGGTAGCGCTCGTTGAACTCCTCGGCGAGCGCGATCCGCGACGGGTCGGTGTGCGACATCGCCACCAGCCGGATCTCGTCGCCCTCCCGCATGTAGACCGTGCACCAGTCGGCCAGCGCCGGCACGGTGAGGTGCGCGAGCCGCCGAAGCGTGGTGTGGGCGTCGAGCGACTGGGTGAGCAGATCGGTGGCGTCGGCCAGGAACCGTGCCTGGTCCATGAGCTTCTGCAGCCGGCGGCGCTCGGCCTCGCCGGCCTCGTAGAGCTGCGCGCGGTCGAGTGCCTGGCCGCACAGCTCCCCCACGGTGAGGAGCAGGTCGCGCTCGTTGCTGTCCAGCCGCCGGCCGCCGGCAAACCGGAAGCCCAGGCCGCCGATGACCGTTCCGCCGCGGCCGTGGATAGGCACGCACGCGATCGACTGCCCGGCTGCATCGGGCATGAGGGGGTACCGCGCGCGGGCCTCGTCGTCGGACTCGATGGTGATCATGCCGTCGATCTTGATGGCGTCGCTCATCGGGCTCGGCGGGGTGCGGGCAAACCGCCCCCACTCGCGCTCCAGGCGCTGCGAGTAGCCCACCATCGCGATCGACTCGAGGTACTCCCCGTCGTCGGAGATGAGCGATGCCATCACGGTGTCGGCGTCGAGCAGCGCGCGCGCGTGGTTCACGATGACGTTCGAGACCTCGTCCTTCGTGATCGATGCCGACAGCGCCGCGGTCAGTGCCTGCAGCCCGGCCAGTCGCGACTGGAATGTGAGGAGCTCGCTCAGACCACAGATCGTACCGCGATCGGCTGGCTATCCTTCGGATATGCCATGGGTTGAGCCAGAAGAGGAGATCGAGAGCATCCGGGAGTGGTTTGGCCGGCGCAAGAAGGAGCTCTGGATCAAGCCCCACGGCATCGGCTACCACGCCGTGGTGATGGAGATGGGCAGCGAGAGCGGCCAGGCGCTGGTGTACTACGCCGACTCCGAGGTGGATGCTGCGCGCGAGGCGCGCAAGCAGTACGCGCTGGGGCAGATGAAGGATGCGATGCGCGCCGTGGGCCGGGTGGCGCAGACACAGGCGGGCCAGGTGATCATCGCCGAGGTCATGCTCGGGCGCATGAAGATCATGAAGAACCCGTTCGTGCGCCAGGCGACCGTCGGTGCGGTCGTTTGGATGGCTGACGAGCGCAACCGCAAGGTGCTGACGCGGGTGGGCTCGGCGACGGCCGACCTCGCAGCCGTGTCGGCCAAGGACAACCGCGTGCAGGCCATCGCCGACACCTCACGCAAGGTGATCGCGCGCGAGCTGAAGCAGCTGACGTCCAAACGCTGAATAGACGGTGCCAGGCACCGGCTATTCACTCGTGTTTCGAGCGAGCAAAAGTACCCGCGAGGTTGCCCACTTCCCGAGTGCCGTGAGTGACGAACTACTCATCTCACAGCAGCGACGGGCCGATAGAGTCACCCCGATGCGGTTCCAACTCCTCCGACTCGTGGGCCCCCTCGCCGCGTGCGCTGCTCTGCTTAGTGGATGCGGCTCGTCATCGGCCACCACCAGCGATTCAGCGTCTACCACCACCCACGCTGCGACAACATCTTGCAGTCCGTCGTTCGCCAAGATGCAGAACTGCATGATCAGCGCCGAGCAAGCTGCATCCCAACTGCTCAAGCCCAACATCACCACCGCGACCGCAGCCCAATCCACCTGCGCCGACCCAGCCGAAATCGTCGTGCTCTGGCATAGCAGTTGGAACACCGCCCAGAATCTCGCGTTCCTCAAGAGCCGCAACGTGACTTTGCCCACCTCCAAAGCGGTGGATGCCGCAGTGCGGAAACAATGCCAAGCTGCACTCAAGAAGTTCGGCGACGGCTAACCGCCCCAAGGGTCTTCGCCAGCGTGGGGATTGCAGCGTCACCACGCAAGGTGAAAGGCTCGAACCCCTCCTGAAGGCCAATCTCGCGAGCAGTCGGCGGCCGTCGCTGTCACAGCGGCACTTCGACGATGAGCACGCGATAACAGTGGAGCGGCGGACGCTCAAGCTCCCCGGGCAGCACGCTGTGGCGCACGTCGAAATACGAGCACCACGGCTAGGATCTGGCCATGGACGAGTCGAAGTGGCAAGCCGTTTACCGTGAGGAGGCGCGCCTGCTCGCCAAGATCGGCGCGGAGCTTGAGAGGCAGGATTTCCCGAGCATCGAAGTACGTCTTCCACGCGCACTGGCAGAGGCGGCTCTCGCCACGTGGCGCGGAGATTACGAGACCGAGTCCACCGCCACCGAGAACTACGAGCAGTACACGTACCGACACCGCGCGGCCGCCTTTAGCCTGATCGGACTCACGATCGAAAACAGCGGGCGATGGGACGCCGACGAGATGATCGTCTCGCTTCAACCCGACCTCATTGGTGAGGCGCTGGCTGCCGCTGACGAGCTACGCGACCCCGAATAGCCAGAGTCTTCTTCTTTGCGACCGGGGTTCTCGGTGTCCACGGCTTTCGTCCCCCGGAGCGGGTTGATGCACTCCTAACGCCGACGGAATCGGCCCGACGTTCTACGAGAACCGCCAAAACACGCCAAAGTACCCTCCGATGGGCGGTCTGATCCGCTAGGGCTGGAACTCGTGTTTATAGCGACGACGGTGCGGGAAACATCCAGCCGCTATGAAAGTTGCTGGCTCGTGGGGTCCGCCTCGGCGCACCGCCTCCGATAACGTCGTCGAGACCGATGTCCCTGCCCGGCTCGACCGTCTGCCCTGGGCCCACTGGCACTGGCTCGTGGTGTTCGCGCTCGGCGCTGTCTGGATTCTCGACGGCCTCGAGGTAACAATCGTCGGCGCGATATCGGGCCAGCTCGAGAAGACCTCAACGCTCGCGCTCACCCCGTCGCAGGTCGGCCTGGCAGGCTCGATCTACGTGGCGGGCTCGGTCACCGGCGCGCTCTTCTTCGGCTACCTCACCGATAGGTTCGGCCGGCGAAAGCTCTTCATGATCACGCTCGGCCTCTACGTGATCGCCACCAGCAGCACCGCCTTCACCGATAGCTTCACGACCTTTGCGATTGCGCGGTTCTTCACCGGCGCGGGCATCGGCGGTGAGTACTCGGCCATCAACTCCGCCATCGATGAGCTGATCCCCGCCCGGGTGCGCGGCTGGACGGATCTGGCCATCAACGGCTCCTACTGGGTGGGCACGGCGATCGGCGCGGCGGCCTCCATCTACCTCCTGAACCCATCGCACTTCGCGGTGGACACAGGCTGGCGCGTGGGCTTCGGCATCGGCGCGGTGCTGGCTCTGGGAGTGCTCCTGATCCGCCAGTTCCTGCCCGAGAGCCCGCGCTGGCTGATGACCCACGGCCGCGCCGACGAGGCCGAGGACATCGTCTCCGACATCGAGGAGCGCGTCGATAAGTCCATCGACGGCGACCTGCCCGAGCCCGAGGGCACCATCGAGGTGAAGCAGACCAAGAGCGTCGGCTTCGCACCGGTGATCGAGTCGATCGGCCGCGAGCACTGGCGCCGCTCGGTGCTGGGATTCATGCTCATGGTGACGCAGGCGTTTCTGTACAACGCCATCTTCTTCACCTACGCGCTGATCCTGACCAACTTCTACAACGTGCCGAGCGACTCGATTGGCTGGTACCTGCTGCCGTTCGCTGCCGGCAACTTCCTCGGGCCCGTCCTGCTCGGCCGCCTCTTCGACTCCATCGGCCGGCGCGTGATGATCTCGTTCACGTACATCATCTCGGGCATCGGGCTCGTCTTCGTTGGCTATCTGTTCCAGCAGAATGACATCTCGGCCACCGAGCTCACCATCGGCTGGTCGTGCATCTTCTTCTTCGCCTCGGCAGGCGCGAGCTCCGCCTACCTCACCGTGAGCGAGATCTTCCCGATGGAGACGCGCGCGATGGCGATCGCGCTCTTCTACGCCGCGGCGACAGGTATCGGCGGCATCACCGGCCCGTGGCTCTACGGACATAACATCGCAACGGGAAACCGCACCACCGTCTACTACGGCGACCTGCTCGGCGCCGGCCTCATGATCCTCGGCGGGCTCACCGAGATCTGGCTGGGCGTGAACGCCGAGAAACGCCAGCTCGAGGACGTCGCAAAGCCGCTCACCGCCGGCGACTAGACCACGATCGGGGTGTTCGGAGACCTGAAGAGGCCCCACACCACCCGCGGCGCGCGCCGCCAGCCCACGCTCTTTGCGACCTTGATCGTCTCGGCGCCCGCCACAGCGACGCCGATGAGCCCGACCACCGTCTGCACGCCCCAGATCGCAAGGCGCACCTGCGTGGCCGTGCTCCCTGAGAGCCCCGCGAAGTAGATGACCGCCTGGGCAAACGGCAGCCATGAGGCGATCACGAGGCCGACGCCGACCCGGATCTTGAGCGCCCGGCGACGCTGGCCTTGAGGAGGCGGCTCCATCCCGTAACTATACGACGGGAGAGAGCCGACCCCTCGAAATGAGATCGGCCACGTGGTCGCGGGCAAGCAGCAGGCGAGCCGCCTCCGGTTCGAGGAGCTCTCGCGCCGCAGCTCGGTGCCGTGACCTCGCCTACGTCAAGAAGTTAGGGGTCGCCGAGCGCGCGTCGTCCGCGCGGCCCTTCGGCTCCTCCCACTCCTCCTGGCGGCCAAGCGCCGTCATGTCGAGCACGTAGTACGAGCCGCCCGCCATCTCGGTGCCGCGCGCGAACACCGAGTAGGTGTGGAACACGCGGTCGCCGTCGCGCAGGAAGAAGCTCGAGCCCGGCATCTCGAACGGCTGATCCACGTCGAAGAAGTGCGGATCGCCGGCCATCGCGAACCCGGCCTTGTCGCGATAGTTGTACTCCACCGGCGTCACCGACTCGTCCATGGTGACGTGGAAGTCGTAGTTGAAGTCGCTGCCGAACGACGAGTAGAACGGGAACGTCCAGCCGCGCCGCTCGCGGTAGGCGGCGACCTTCTCATACGGAGCGCGGGCGACCATCACGAACGTGGTGTCACGCGTCGCGAGGTGCTGCAGAAAGCCGTCCGAGACCTCATCGGCGCCGGCGGTGCAGCTCGGGCAGCCCTCGTCCCACGAGGGGTCGAACATGAAGTGCGTGATCTCGAGCTGGCGCCGGCCCTCGAACATGTCGAGCAGCGACACCTTCCCATCGGCGCCCTCGAACTCGTACGCCTTGGTGATCTCGACCATCGGCAGCCGGCGACGCCTGGCATTGAGCGCATCGCGCTGGCGGGTGAGCGCCTTCTCCTCCTCGAGCAGCTGCTTTCGGGCGGCGAGCCACTCCTCCCTGGACGCGACCTGGGGCAAACTCATTGTGAACCTCCTCGATGGATTCAGTCACTCCGTTTCCGAGTACCCTAGGCGCATGCGATCCGAATCACTGAAGGGGCACCTCGACATGCTCGTGCTCTCGGTGCTCCACGACGACCCGGCCCACGGCTACGCCGTCATCCAGCGCCTCGCAGAGCACTCCGACGGCGCCTTCGAGCTGCCCGAGGGCACGGTCTACCCCGCCCTCTACCGCCTCGAGCGCGCCGGCCTGCTGGTCAGCACCGAGGTGGTGGTGGATTCGCGCCGCCGCCGCGTCTACTCGCTCACACCGGCCGGCGAGGAGATGCTCACCGAGCGCGTCAACGAGTGGAAGAGCTTTGCCAAGAGCGTCGGGAGAACGCTCGAGGCCGGCGCGTGAGCGCCGACCCCATCGGCGACTACCTGACCCGGCTCGACCATAGCCTCCGGCGGCGCCCCAACCGCGCGCGGCTCATGGAGGAGGCCGAGGATCACCTGCGCGAGTCCGAGGCGTCGCTCATCCGCCGCGGCCGCACGCCCGAGCAGGCGGCGCTCGAGGCGGTCGATCGGATGGGGCCCATCGAGAGCATCTCCCGCGCCGGTGGCGGGAAGGTCGCCACGGCCGTGGTGGTGATCACCGGATCGGCCCTCGCCATCCTCCTCCTGGCCTCGGGGGTGAAGACGAGCGGCCCCGGCGGCGACGGCCCCACGCCGGGGTTCCCGCTCATCCTCTTCGTGGGCGGCATCGGGATCGCGATCGTGACGGTGGCGGCAGTCTGCGCAGTGCGCTCGTGGGCCAGCGGCGTCGCCACCCGCGGCACCACCTTTCGCCTCACCCTCCTCACCCTCGCCCTGGCGGTCGCCGTCGGCATGGCCATGCTCGCGGTGCACGAGGGAAAGCACCAGCAGGGCGGCACGGCGTCCGAGCGCGATCAGCGCGCGCTCATGGCCCTCGCGATCGGCGCGGGCGTGGTCGCGGTCACCGTGTGGGGCATGGAGCTGCACGCGCGCCGCGAGCGCGACACGCTCGACGCCGGCTGACTCAGTCGCCCATCGCAAACGACGCAACGAGGTCGCCGAACCGTCGCGGCACCACGATGCTCACCAGCCAGATCGCGATCGCCGCCCACGGGCTGATGAGCGCGACCGGCATCGAGATGAGAAAGCAGATCGCCACCGCGAACGTCCCCGGCCCGGTCTGCGTGCGTACCTCGGCGCGCTCCTCGGAGGCGATCAGATCCCGCCGGTAGGCCAGGCTCACCTCCGCGCCGAACGTCAGGCCGACGCCGACCAGGCACGCGGCGTAGACGATCACTGCCTGGGCGCTGTGGCCGACGTTCCCCAGGAACTGCGAGGCAAACGGGATGAGGGCGATCCACGCCAGGTAGACCAGGTTGAGCGCGATCGAGAGGCTGTCGAAGCGCCGCAGCACCTTGAAGAAGTTGTGGTGGGTGACCCAGAGCCTGCCGATCACCGCGAAGCTGAGCGCGTAGGCAAACAGGTTGTCGGACTGGTCGAGCAGCCTCTGCGTGAGATCGACATCAGTCGTCGGCGCGGAGAGGCCCAGCACCAGGAGCGTCGCTGCGATCGCGAACACGCCGTCGGTGAGCGCCACCACGCGTGAGAAGTCGAAGTCCTCATCGCTCTCGCGAGCATCCACATCCATCCCGGGAGGATTCGCCGCGCGGCGGCCACCGCCTGCCGGCGCCCGTATGCTCCACGCATGCGAGACGCGCGCTGGATAGGAGTCATCACCCTCGTGATCTGGGTCGTGGTCCTGATCGAGGTGAGGTTCTCGAGCCGCGGCTGGCCGCAGTCCATCGGCTGGGCGGTCATCGCGCTGGGCGCGGGGTCGATGGGGCTCGTCATCGGCGCGCCGCTGGGAGCCGTCATCGGCTTCGGTGCGTTTGTGGTCATCGCGGCCACGAACTGGCGCAAATGGCACCTGCCGCAGAAGCGCGAGATGTAGCCCCCGTCACACGCAGAGGTTTCCCCACCCCCAGAAGGGGTACGGTGACCCTGCGTACGGCCCACCTGCCTCCGCAAGTCCAAGGGACTTCGTGTCGAGAAGCAAGGGGTCCCAAATACGCACGGAGGGATGAACATGACGGATGTACTCAACCTCGACGAGATCGACGTCGACGGCGCGGTGCGCGAAGCATCAGATCGCGCCTCGCGACGTGCGTTTCTCAAGCGCGGCGCCATCGGCGGCGGCGCGGTGCTGGGTGCCGGAGCGCTCCTGCCGGCGGTTGCCGAGGCCAGCGGATCGAGCAGCGACATCGCGATCCTCAACTTCGCGCTGACTCTCGAGTACCTCGAGAGCACCTTCTACGTGCGTGCCGTCGATCAGCACGCGCTGAGCGGTGAGACCCTGCGGTTCGCAAAGACCGTGCGGGATCACGAGCTGGCCCACGTGGCCGCGATCATCGCGACCATCAAGAGCCTGGGCGGCAAGCCCGTCTCCAAGCCGCGCTTCGACTTCATGGGCATCCCCTCGGATCCCAAGAAGTTCCGGGCAACGGCGATCGCACTCGAGGACACCGGCGTGGCCGCGTACGCGGGCCAGGTCGGCAACATCAAGAACGGCGCGGTGCTGGCCGCGGCGGCGTCGATCCACTCGGTCGAGGCACGTCACGCCGCATGGATGCGAAACATCGTGGGCGAGCCGCCCGCACCGGTCGCATTCGACCCCGCGCTGACCAAGGCGCAGGTGCTGAAGATCGTGGCCGGCACCGGCTTCATCGTCTAGATCCCACCGAAGGCCACCCGGCGGCCAACTCCGGCTTCCCTCATCCTCCAGTGGGGGAAGCCGGGCCGCTACCGTTCGCGGCATGCGCTTCGCCTTCAAGACTGCCAACCAGTACAGCACCTGGCAGGAGATCCTCGACGTCTGGAGGGAGGGCGACCAGATCGGCCTCTTCGAGTCGGCCTGGCTCTTCGACCACTTCTACCCAATCAGGTCGCCGAAGACCGAGACGCCCGATCCCGCGGGCCCGTGCCTCGAGGCGTGGACGCTGCTCGCGGCGCTCGCCCAGGCCACCACCCGCCTTCGGCTCGGCACGCTGGTGACCGGCATCCACTACCGCCATCCCGCCGTGCTCGCCAACATGGCCGCGACCACCGACATCATCTCGGGCGGGCGGCTCGAGCTCGGCGTCGGCGCGGGCTGGAACGAGCAGGAGTCCGGCGCCTACGGCATCCAGCTCGGCACCCTCCGCGAGCGGTTCGACCGCTTCGACGAGGGCTGCGAGATCCTCATCAGCCTGCTCTCGAACGACGTCACCAACCACGACGGCGCCTACTTCACGCTCACCGACGCGCGCTGCGAGCCGAAGGGCCCGCAGCGCCCCCACCCGCCCATCGTCATCGGCGGAGTCGGCGAGAAGCGCACGCTGCGCGCCGTCGCCCGGTACGCGCAGAGCTGGGATGCCTCCGCGGCCGCGACGCCCGAGGCGCTCGCCCACAAGCGCGAGGTGCTCGCAGGGCACTGCGCCGACATCGGCCGCGACCCTGCCGAGATCGCTGTCTCCAGCCACGTGTGGCTGGGATCGGCAGACGACATCGGCACGGTGGCCGACCAGTGCGCGGCGCTGGATGAGCAGGGCCTCGACCTGGCCGTGATCTACCTCGCCCCGCCCATCAGCCCGCACGTGCTCGCGCCGCTGGCCGAGGCGCTCGAACCGCTCGCGTAGGGCCTCTCACATTGCCGCCTCGACAGAGGCGGCTACAGGAGTACCATTCGGGTATGGCCGAACAGAAGGACATCCCCGAAGTCATGGAGCCCGCCGTCGATTCACGCTCGAGCGAGCGTGAGCGCGTGAAGCAGTGGCAGATCTCCGGCCTCGAGCGGCTCGGGTTCGACCAGAAGCAGGCCGGCTCGCTCGTGAACGAAGCCTGGATGGAGCACGACCATCACGATCTGGTGCACCGGTTCGAGCGGCTGCTCGACGCCGGCGCGACCCACGATCAGGCCGCGCGCATCCTCGTTCACTCCAGCTAGCCGCGCACTCCGCCCGCTAGGGGTGCGTCGTTGCGTCGTGCAGCACCCAGCCGGTCTCGTACTGGGCTTCCATCGCCGGGAACTTGCTGCCCGCGACGCATGCGACCTTTCGGCCCATGAAGCGGCCGTGGCGGTTGACCACTCCATAGTCGCCGTCTGCCGGCACCTTGGTGCCGGGCTCGTGGATCTTCACGCTGCTTGCCATGTTCGCCCGCTTTCGGTTAGAGGCCGGCGACCCGTCCCTTGCGCGACACCGCGTCGATCAGGACGGCCGCGAGCAGCACGAGTGCTGTGACCATGAGCTGGGATGATGCCGTATATCCCATCAGGCCCATGCCGTTGGCGATGGCGGCGATCACGATGCCGCCGAGCACGCCGTGCACCGGCTTGCCGCGACCGCCGAAGAGGCTGGTGCCGCCGATGACCGCAGCGGCCACCGCGTAGAGCACGAGCGTGCCGCCATCGACGGTGGTCGAGATCGACTGGAGCCGCGAGGCGTAGATGATGCCCGCGATCCCGGCCGTGAACGAGCACATCATGAAGGCCAGCATCTTGTCCTTCGCGAGGCCTACGCCGGCGCGGCGGGCGGCCTCGGCGTTGCCGCCGATGGCATACCAGTAGCGCCCCAGCTTCGTGCGGCCGAAGAGCACCGTGTAGACGACGAGCACTGCCAGCACGATCAGGACGACCCACGGCACGCCGGAGATCGGCGCCAGCACGCCGCGATTGTGGTTGCAGAGCAGCACCAGCGCGACTCCGCCGATGGCGGCGCCCGCGACCTTGAGGATCGTGACGCTCACGGGCGGGGCCACCAGGCCGGCGTTTCGCCGCTTGGCGTCCTTCCGCCAGGTGAACGCGGCGTAGATCACGACGATGACCACCATCAGGATCCAGCCGTTGCGGTTCGAGAGGTTGGCGCTTGCGATGTTGTTGATCTCGGTGCTGTCGATGGGGATGGTCCCGCCCTCACCGATGATTCTCAGCAGCACGCCCTCCCAGAAGAGGAAGCCTGCCAGCGTCACGACGAACGATGGAAGCCCGAATCTGGTGATGATGAAGCCCTGGAGCAGGCCGATCGCGGCGCAGCCGACGAGCGCTGCGAGAATCGCGAGCTCCCACGACCAGTTGTGCTTCGGCCCAGCGAGGTAGGCCATGATCACGCCGCCGAGGCCGGCCACATACCCCACGGAGAGGTCGATCTCGCCCAGCACGAGCACGAACACCTCGGCCATGGCCAGCATGATGAACACGGCCGCCTGCACGAGCAGGTTTACGAGGTTGCCGGCGGTCAGGAAGTTGGAGTTGAGCGACTGGAAGAGGATCGACACCAGCACCAGCCCGGCCAGCACCGGCAGGACGCCGCTCTCCCCCGCGCGGATCCGCTGCAGCGACGTGCGGAAGTAGCCGCCCAGGGAGTTGGCGGCAAGCGACGGCGGGAGCGCCAGGGCCGCGTCACGCTTTGCGGCCTCGCTCATGTCGGCGGCCGGCACCTCGGCCGGCTTCGCCGGCTCGGACTTGGGGGTGGGTTCGTCAGTGGTGGACATCGCTCAGCCCTTCCCGTCCGCCGGGACAGTCTCGGCCGGCATGCGGTCGGAGACGCCGGATGTCATCAGGTCAACTGCAATCTGCGGTGTGAGATCTGCCACCGGCCGCAGCGCGACCAGCTTCCCGAGCCGCAGCACCGCGACCCTGTCGGCCACCTCGAAGACGTCGTTCATGTTGTGCGAGACCATGAGCGCGGCGTGGCCCGTGTCGGCCAGCCGCCGCACCAGCGCCAGGACCATCGCCGTCTGGGCGACGCCGAGGGCTGCGGTGGGCTCGTCCATGATCACGAGCTTCGCGTCCCAGAGCACGGCCTTGGCGATCGCAACCGACTGGCGCTGGCCGCCCGAGAGCGACGCGACGGGCTGGCGGATCGAGCGCACGGTGGTGACCGCAAGGCTCGAGAGCGTCTCGGCCGCAGCCGTCTCCATCGCTTCCTCGTCCAGCAGGCCGACGTTGGTCTTCTCGCGGCCGAGGAACATGTTCTGGACGATGTCCAGGTTGTTGCAGAGCGCGAGATCCTGATACACGGTCTCGATGCCCAGCGCGGACGCTTCGCGCGGAGTGCGGATCCGCACCGGCGCGCCGTCCCACAAAATCTCTCCGTCATCGGGGGCGTGGATGCCCGCGATGCACTTGATGAGCACCGACTTGCCGGCACCGTTATCGCCGAGAAGCGCTGTTACCTCACCCGCGCGCACCTCGAGGTTCACATCGGTGAGCGCCTGCACCGGCCCGAAGTTCTTGGAGACGCCCTTCAGGCGCAGAAGCGGCTCATCGCCGGCATTCGTGCTCATGTGATCGATCTACCCCTTCTCATCGGCTTGGCAAACCTCGTGGGCTCCGGGCCACACCACCGCGATCTGCGGAGCGTGGCCCGAAGCCCTCAAGGGTTCCGTGCTAGCTGATACCCGCTGCTGTACAGGCCGACTTGACGCTCGACGTGCACAGGTCGGAGACCGAGACTGCCTTGTCGGCAATGACGGTGCTCGCCATGTTCGCGGTGGTCACCCAGATCGGGGTCGTGTACACCGACTTGATGTTGGCGCCGATGGTGGTGTCCTTGGTCTCGGCGTTTGCCAGCGACGCGGGAGGCGTCTGACCGGCCCTCAGGTACAGCGCCAGTGCGGCGGCTGCCTGGGCCTCGAGGTAGATCGGCTTGTACACCGTTCCACACTGATAGCCCGTGAGGATGTTCTGCAGACCCACGGTTCCGGCGTCCTGACCAGTGGTCGGGAACGTCTTCGGCGGGATCTTGTCCTTCTTCAGCGACGAGATGACTGCGGCGGCATTGCTGTCGTTCGGAGTCACAACGGCGTTGATGTTGGAATGTGCGGTGTACTGCTGCTCAAACGTGGTCTGAGCGGTCGGGGGATCCCACGTACCGGCGGGCTCGCCGACCTTGACGTACTTCTTGCTCGAGAAGTAGGGAGCAAGCACGCCGTTGTATCCCTGGGCAAACAGCTTTGCGTTGTTGTCCGTGGGATCGCCGTCCATGATCAGGATATTCGGCTTCTTGACGTGCCACGCGCTGATGCACGCGACCTCGCCCTTGCCAATCAGCTGGCCGACCTTGACGTTGTCGAAGCTGACGTAGTAGCGATCGGACGGGCCGCCAGTGACGAGACGGTCGTAGTCGATGACCTTCACGCCCTTGGAGGCCGCGTTCTTCTCGATTGCCGCGCCGGAGCCCGGATCGATCGGATCGACGAGGAGCACCGAGGCGCCGGCGGTGATGTCAGCCTCAGCCTGCTGCTGCATCGTCGAGGCGCTGCCCTGAGCGTTGTCGATCTTGTACTCACTCGAGGTGAGGCCGGCGGCCTCGAACGCCTGCTTCAGGTACGGCGCGTCGAACTGCACGTACCGCGTGGACGTCGTGGTGTCCGGGAGAAGGACGCCGACGAGGCCCTTGCCCTGGGACGCGAGTCCCGTGAGCGACTTCATCACCGAAAAGTCCGAGGTGAACGACGCCGCGTCGACGTCAGGAACAGTCGCGGACGTGCTCGACGGGGTTGTCGTGGAACCACTCGAGCTCGAGCTCGAGGAGCTTGAGCCGCAGGCCGCAGTGACCGCGGCAAGAGCGAGCGCAGACAGTCCGACGACTGCAAGCTTCCGCCCTGGCGAGAAACCCATGTTTTCTTCCTCTCTCGGCAGCCAACCGTGATGTGACTGCCATTTGGCTTGGAGCATAGACCTGTTCTTCCCCAAACCGCAACGAGTTTTTCACCAGAAACTCCCCTAACTTTCACAAGTGCAGGACGTTTCGTATGCGAGAAACCGTTTGCGTAAAGTCAGTCATCGGGGAGCATTGGCATTGAAACACCCTGCTCGCGCCCGAGGAGCGTCGCCCGCGCGATCGCCGCGCGCCCGAATCGCGCCCGCACCTCGTCCACCGCCGCATCCAGCGCCGCCCCACCGGGCCGGTCGAGCGGAAGTGCGAGCTGCACGTCGGTGTCATTCTCGAGGTTGGTGACCGAGATGCCGACCAGCGTGAGCCCGCTCACCTCGATGATCGGCCACGCGGCTGCCAGGAGCGCGCGCGCCTCGGCGAGGATCACCTGGCTCTCGGCCGTGGCCTCGAGCATGGTGTGCGAGCGGGTGATGCGGGAGAAGTCGTCGAACCGCAGGCGCAGCACCACGGTGCGGCCCACCCGGTTGGCCCGCCGCATGCGGCCGGTGATGCGATCGACCAGCGAGATGAGGTCGGCATCGACTGCTGCCGCGGGCCGGCGCCTTCGCCCCAGTGCGCGCTGCGCGCCGATCGAGCGGCGGCGCGCCCGCATCCGCACGCGCCGCGGGTCGCGGTTGTGCGCCAGGGCGTGGAGCTGCCTGCCGGTGCCGCGGCCGACCATCCGGATGAGCTCCTCCTCCCCCAGCCCGGCCACCTGGCCGACGGTCTCGATGCCGTGCGAGCGCAGCTTCTGCGAGGTCACCCTGCCCACTCCCCAGAGCCGCTCGACCTCCAGCGGGTGCAGGAACTCGAGCTCACCGCCGGGCGGCACTCGCAGGAGCCCGTCGGGCTTGGCGACGCCGCTTGCAACCTTCGCCAGGAACTTGGTGCACGCGATGCCGACGGTGATCGGCAGCCCCACCTCGGCCAGCACCCGGCCGCGCAGCCGCACGGCGATCTCGACCGGCGTGCCGGCGATGCGCTCCATGCCGCGCACGTCCAGGAACGCCTCGTCGATGGAGAGCCCCTCCACCAGCGGGCACATGTCGTTGAACACCTCATAGACCGCCTTGCTGGCCTCGGTGTAGGCCGACATGCGGGGCCGCACAGACACGAGGCCGGGGCAGAGCTCGCGGGCGCGGCGGCCGGTCATGGCGGTGCGGACGCCGCGCGCCTTGGCCTCGTAGCTCGCGGCGAGGATCACCCCGCCGCCCCCTACCGCTATGGGCTTTCCGCGGAGCGCCGGATCGTCGCGCTGCTCGACCGACGCGTAGAACGCATCGAGGTCGGCGTGCAGGATCGTAGCCTCGTCCATCGAACGTATGTTCGCACAGATGGAGCCTCAGCTGGTGCGGGCGGCGGCGGCGCGCTCGGCCAGGCGGGCGTCGCCCAGGGACTTCGCGACGGCCGCAAAGTCGCTCTGGGGGCCGCGAAAGCGCAGATCGTCGACCCCGCCGATGACGTCGGCGCCGGCGCGGAGCGTGGCGAGATCCTTGAAGAGCAGCGCGAGCTCGCGCTTGTCGTCCGAGAGCACCTCGGCGGGAAAGTCCTCGAGCGGGCCGTGCGTGTTGATGAGCCGCGCGGCGGTCACCTTGCCGACCTTCGGGATGCCCGGGTAGCCGTCGGCAGAGTCGCCCACCAGCGCCAGGAAGTCGGGGATCATCGGCGGGTCGACCCCGAACTTCTCGCGCACGCCGGCGGCGTTTCGGATCTCCTTCGCGCGGCGATCCACCTGCACGACGCGGTCGCCGATCACCGACTGGGCGAGATCCTTGTCGGGCGTCCAGATGCGCACCTGCTCCACCTCGTCATCGGCCTCCGCGACGCGGGCGACGGCCGCGAGGGCGTCATCGGCCTCGAGCTCCACCATCGGCCACACCGCCACGCCCATCGCCGCGAGCCCCTCCTCGAGCGGGATGAACTGGGCCTTCAGCGCGGGATCGACGCCCGAGCCGTCCTTGTATCCCGGCCAGAGGTCGTTTCGAAACGACTCGATCACGTGATCGGTGGCGACGCCGATGTGCGTGTCGCCCTCCTCGATCATCTGCAGCACCGAGTGCAGCACGCCGGACGCGGCGGCCATGGGCTTGTCGTCACCGCTCGAGAAGCGCTTGCGGCCGTAGAACTGCCGGAAGAGCTCGTAGGTGCCGTCGATCAGCGAGACGATCATCACCGCAGACTCTAAAGTGCCGGCATGAGCGATGTGCCCAGACGGCTGAAACCGGCCAGTGTGGAGCGAGACGATTTCCGCGGCAGCGTGGCGCTCGACGAGATCGAGGGCGGCCGGAAGCTCTACCAGTTTCTCGACCTGGATCAGGAGGAGTGGGCGATCCTCGCGATGGAGCTCTCGGGCGGTGCGGGCGAGCCGAGCGGCGTGCGGGTGCACGTGGCGCCGCGCGAGCTGACGGCGGACGAGATGATCGCGGCGGGCGAGGTGTCGGTGATCGAGCTGAGCTTCGACGAGCCGGGGCTCGCGATCATGCTTCTCACCGACTATTTTGCCCGCTGGCAGATGACGGTCACGCGCGGCTTCCTGGAGCACCACCACATCAAGGTGGACGCGGCCGGCTTCGACTGAATAGCCGGTGCCAGGCACCGGTTATTCATCGGTTACGCGGCAGTCACCAGGATCGGCTTGCCCTCGGTCACGATGACGGTGTGCTCGAACTGGGCGAAGGGCGCGCCATCGGCGGTCTTCAGCGTCCAGCCGTCAACGTCGGTGTAGATCGACCCGCTGCCCGAAGTCAGGAACGGCTCGAGCGTAATCACCATGCCTGCCGTGAGCGTGCCTCGCATGCGGCGGCTGTAGTAGTTGGGCACGACCGGATCCTCGTGGATGCTCCGCCCCACCCCGTGACCGGCGAGATCGCGGATCACGTTGTAGCCGCTGCGCTTCGCCTCGTTCTCGATGGCGGCGCCAACAGCGCTGAGCTGGTTTCCGGCCACCGCCGCATCGATCGCCCTGTCCAGAGCACGACGGCCGCTTGCAAGCAGCCGCTGGGTCTCGACCGACACCGGCGGCACTGCGACGGTGACGCCCGAGTCGGCGTAGTAGCCATCGAGCTCGGCGGAGACGTCGATGTTCACGACGTCGCCGGGCCGGATCACGCGCTCGCCGGGGATTCCGTGGGCGACCTCGTCGTTCACGCTGATGCACGTCGCACCGGGGAAGTCGTAGGCGAGCTGCGGTGCGGATCGCGCTCCGTGGCTGAGAAGGCACCGCTCGCCGACGGCATCGAGCTCGGCGGTGGTGATGCCGGGCTCGAGCGCATCGCGCATCGCCTCGATCGCGAGGCGGACGACCCGGCCGGCCCTCAGGAGGGCGCGGATGTCATCTTCGGATTCGATCGACATACGTTCAGGGTACAGAGAGGGTGTGCCGCGATGATGCGAGCACGAACTCAGGAGGCCACCCATGGCAGACGACAAGGTTGAGGGCAAGATCGATCAGGCCAGCGGCAACGTCAAGGAAGGCGTTGGCAAGGTCACCGGTGACGACGATCTGAAGAACAAGGGCAAGGCCCAGCAGGTCGAGGGCGACGTCAAAGAAGGCTTCGGCAAGGTGAAGGACGCCATCAAGGATCTCTAGGCGCGCGGAGCACGTGGGCGGCGCCGCGGGCGTCGCCCACGTCTGCTTCCGATCACGCGGAACCTGACCGAGACAGGGCGGCCTGCTGTCGCCGGTCGAGTGATGTCATCCTGGCCAACGAGTTCGACGTGCTCCGCGGAACTGCCACGTTGATCGCTTCTGCATACGCGGCGATTTCTCGTAGTGCCGACAACGTGCGAGGAAGCCGGGGATCGGATCGCTGGAGATCCCGGAACCGCTGCACACCGGCTCGGTCGCGCTCGTCGAGTGCGTCCACGAGCGCGAGATACTGGGCGAGCACCCATTCGTTCGATTCGAGGCGCCGGGAGTGCGCCTCGGCGATCGGCGCGGGCGGCACTTGACGACGCTGGGTTTCACAGACCGCCGAGATCTGCGCGATCAGGACGGTTTGGGCCACTGAGGCCCGATCCCAGGACTCGTCAGGTGCGTCGCTCGCCCGACGAAGGCCACGCGCCGAGGCATACGTGGCTCGCCGTATCAGGGGGTCGCGTCGCCGTGGATTCCCGGCATACAGATACTCCCCGAGCTCACGAGCGGCGCCCGTGCGGAGACGGAAGTACCTGACTCCAGGCAGTTGGATCAGTGGCGCTATGGCGAGGCCACCGAGGAAGCCCGCCGCGAAACCCCACATCTGCACGCGAAACTCGTACGCCTGCATCTCCACGGGTGCCGTGTACGCGGCAGGAAGAAGCGCGCGGAGCACGGTGAAGGACGCGATGACGCCGACGAGTGAGAGGCAGCGCGCGATTGACGTCCGACGCTCGTCCAGGGTCTTGAACGTTGCCACCCACGGAATCACTCCAAGAGACACCACCAGGCCAAAGAGCGCACCCCGAGCCGGCACCGATGACGGAACGAGAGTTGTTGCTCGAATCGCCCAGTTGCCGTACGCCAAGGCGCCGAGGCCCGTCACCACCACGCCGAGAAATCGCCAGCCCGCACGCTTGTCCCACGGTATCCCGGGCCTACCGACAAGGCCGCGACAGGGACCGAACCACAGCGCAAGGGACCCGCCGAGGGGCCAGAGCGGAGATGAGACCGCCAGCACCGCGAACAACACCAAGACGCTCGCCACCGCGCCAAATCGAGCTCCACGGTTCGTATCACCGTTGGCAACAGCCCACATCACCGCACACGCACCCAGCCCAACCAGCAGTACGAACGCGGATCGGGGCCCTGCGGTCATCGCGGCAAGGCACACCAAGATCGTGCTGACCAGGGCCACGCGGCGCACCGCGACGCGTTGAGCAGCGACAGACGGAATCTGTTGGTCGCTCGTCATCAGGGATCACATCGGAATCCGCCCCCATCCCCTTGAGGCGATCGTCACGGATGCAGATCCCCCGACTGGACTCAGCCGTGCCACACGTCGCGCGCCACCCGCAGGAAGTTCTCACCCAGGATTCCGCGGATCGCCGCGTCCGGGTATCCCAGCTTCTCGAGCGCCGGCGCGATCTCGGGAATCTGCCCCGCGGAGGCGTTGGGGACGTCGCTCTCCCCGTACCTGTTTCCCGCCGGCCAGAAGTACGCGGCGCGCTCGGCATCGCGCAGGTTGTTCGGGTAGTCCTCCTCGCCCTCGAACGGCGCATCGAGGCCGAACCCGACGTGCTCGGGGCCGACGAGATCCACGAGGTAGTCGATGTGACGCACCATCGTCTCGGTGTCGGCGTCCGTCTCGCTCAGAAAGAGGCCGATGCCCGTCACGCCGACCACCCCTCCGGTCGCGGCGCAGGCGCGGATCTGCTCATCGTCGATGTTGCGGCCGTGAGGCCAGACCGCTACAGGGTTCGAGTGCGAGAACACCACCGGATCCGCCGAGAGCTCCATCGCCTCGAGCGTCGATCGGCGGGCCGTGTGCGAGCAATCGACGATCATGCCGAGCCGGTTCATCTCGGCCACCGCCTGTCGCCCGAGGTCGGTGAGCCCGGTGTCCGTGTCGTGACAGCCGCCGGCAAACTCGTTGCTGCGGTTGTAGGCGAAGAGCATCTGGCGCACGCCAAGCCGGTGGTAGAGCTCGATCATCGAGAGCTGGCCGTTGAGCGCCCCCATGCCCTCGATGTCGAAGCCGACGGCGAGCTTGCCGGCCTCCCGGGCGGCCTCGATCTCGGCCACGGTGCGCGCCATCACGTACTCGTCATGGCGTGCCGCGATCCAGGTGCGGTAGTCGGCGATCACCTCGATGACCTGATGCCACGGCATGATGTCGTACCCGACGTTCACCGAGATGTAGGTGACGCCGGCGTCGCGGTATCGGCTGAGCTCGCCGAGCTCTGCCCCGACGTGCGGATCCCCGCCGAAATGTGCGTCCCAGATCAGCATGCAGGTGACCATAGCGAGCTGCACGGTGAGAGACGGTGCCAGGCACGATTCTTCACCGACGCGGTACAAGGCCGGGAGAATCGGCAGCCACTGAGCGTGTTACGCGCTTGCGCCCTGCTGGAGTGCGTTGAGCGTGAGCGGGTTCGGCGGCGGCTCCACGTTCACCGGCTGATTCCACCCGTCGAAGTAGAGCGTGCCGTTGCGCTCCTCATCCACGATCGCCACGGGATAGTGCGGCTTCGCAGCCGAGATGTAGAAGTCGCCACCCAGGTCATCGCTGAGCACGATCACCTGCTGTCCGCGGAAGGTCTTGGTGCCGCTGTAGGAGAGCTCACCCGCGGGGCCGAGGATGCCGGTCAGCATCTTTGCCTTCATCGTGAGCTTGATGGTGTCGCCGCTCTGCATACCGGCGGGCACCTTCAGCCACCGCCCCACCAGCTGGCTGGTATCTGCCTGAGGGCCGACGAACTGACGCCAGAACAGCGGGCCGCCCTTGTAGTAGGCCGTCTGACCGATTCGTCTCATCACGAGCGCATTCGGGGCCATCCCGATCACACCCGATCCCGCGGGATCGCTCAGGCGCATGTCGATTTGCGCAGTGGTGCCATCGGCCGGCACCTTGCCCTCGACGTGCACGGAGCTTGCATCCAGCGCGGATTTGTCGGCCTCGAGCAAGATCTTGACGGCAAGCTTCCGTCCAGCCACGGCCGAGAGCGTCGAGAGTGCTGGGAGCGCTGACGGGCTGGCGGCATCGCTCGATCCCCCACACGCGGCCGCGCTGGCTACCAGCAGCGACACGACGGCGAGAGAGATTGCCCGGCGCAAAGCACGTTCCATGGAAGCGTTGTCGGCACGTAGCGTTCGCTTCAAGAGATCCAGGTGATCCGGGACAGAGCTCCGCCGCGACGCGACGACGGGCTCAACGAGGTGCGAGCGCCGCCCCTTGCCGAACCGGCTCGGGGTGCCTGCGGCTGTGGAGCTCAACTGCAGCGAGCGTGACGAGGAAGACCGCAATGCCAACCAGCAGGCACACGAGCGCGGCGAGCTCTCCGCGGGAGGGATCGCGCCCTCCATGGGGATTGCAGGCGAGCTCGTACGGAGCCACCCTGCTCCGCACGCAGTAGCGAGTCCAGCTGAACGCCTCGCCCTCCCGTACGCCAAGCTCGACCGTCGCCACAGCGAATACGGTCGCGCCCGTCACCATCGCCCGGCGCAAAGCGACGCCGCGACCGGTGAGCGGGTTCGCCCAGGCCCTGAGCGTACAGAACACCGCGAAGGTGATCGCCCCGGCGCCGAGCCACGCAAACAGCAGATAGAACCAGCGCGCCGAGGCGCGCGCGTCTTCAACCGTGAGTTGCGCGAAGAACATCACCAGTAGCGCGAGGGTGGCCGCCCCGCCGATCGCCAGTCCCACATAAGGAATCGCCCGTCGCATCCGCCGATTTTACCTAGAAACGCATAGCTATGCAAGTCGGAGATTGCTGACCAGTGCCAGGGCATCGTCAGTGAACCATCACGATGCCGGGACGGTCCATTCAACCTGATGCCAGTTCGGATGCTTCTCGCCTGCCTCGCGGCCACCGCCGCCGGATGCTCTGGGCACCAGAGCTCCATGCCGACGACCACCACCACAGCCTCGGCTTCAACGTCAAAGTCCGCAGTCGCGATCCACATGAGGTTCAACACGTGCAACAGCGCCGACGCTGGGCCGTGCGGCCCCACATCCCACCGATATTCGCTCACGTGCGACCCCGCCGCGGGCAGCTTGCCGCGCCCCAACGCCGCCTGCACAGCCCTCGCCGACCTCCGCATGCCAACACGCCCTGGCGTGCGGTGTGGCACCATCGTCGGGAAATGGCCGAACACCGACGCCCGGACAACCGTGTCCGGGACTCTGCGCGGCGCGCGTGTGGCGCTCACCATCACGCCGGATTCGTGGTGCGGCGCCTCACGAAAGCAGATGCGTGACTACTGGACGTTGTCGGCGTTTCCCTGCTACATCGTCGTGAACCACTCCTACCCCGGCCGGGTCGACAAACGGTTCGCGGAGGCGTCGGGATGCCACCCACGGCTTTACCACTGACAACCGTGACGTACGCTTGGAGGACACGATGATCCGGCTTCCACACTCGAAGGGCCTGCTCACCGCCACGCTGAGCCTGGCTGCCGCGCTCGCCTGCGGATGCAGCCCGCTCACGCTCACTCGCAGTGCAACGGCAACGGCGGTCCCGCCCTCCGTCACGTCAACCCCTCCGCCTGGAGCCCAGCCCGCCATCACAGCCCCGACGCCGGCGGCAGCGGCGCTCCTCAGGCGGGCGAGCGCCGCATTCCCCTCGGCGCTGGTGTCGCTTCGGATCGGGCGAGCTCCGAGCAGTGTCGGCGGTGACACGGCCGGACGGTGGCTCATCGCAGTGCACGTCCACACGCGCGGTGCGAACTCGGCCCGAGCGGATCTACGGGCGTTCTGGGATGCCGAGATGATTGCCGTCAACTACAACCGCCGCTGCCGCGACTCGGGCGCGCCCTGCCTCAACGCCTATGCGGTCACCACACCCAGCGGTAAGGGCCTGGGACAGGCCTCGGGGACAGTTGGCCGGCCGAGGGTTCCAAAAATCTCCGCCTTGCCGAAAGCGCAGATCGCCGAAATCGTGCAGAAGGCCGAGCAAGCCGGCCTGGCGCCGGGATCGATCAGGGTTTGGCTTCACACGTTCGCGGGTGCAAGCTTCCCGGAGCTCGAAGGCACCGCAGTTCATCCCGCGGCGTTTCTCGAACACGACGGAGTCTTCACGGATACGCCGTTCGCCGGAACACTCATGAGCGTGAGGAACCCCTCCGGGCAGACGATGTACGTCTCGGCGCTCTCCCGCGCCCCGAACAGCGGACGGGCCTGGATTCTCGCGAAGTACGCGGCTGACGCGCCGCACTTCGGCGCGCTCAGCACACCTCCCAGCGGCGGAGGGTGATTCCAGGCCGCGCGATTCTGCGCGGACGGCCGCGCCGAGTAGTTGAGGCCATGGTTGAAGACTGTCAGTCGATCGCATTACGCGTGACGTCGGGGTGCCCGATCTCATCGACCGGCTCGCGGGCATCCCACCCACCGACCTCCAGACCGTGCTTCTGGAGCTCGCACGGCGACGATCGCAGCGGCGCTCGCCGCGCGACCTGCTCGAGCAGTACGCCCGCGACCACTCAGTGGAGCCGGCACAGGTCAACGCACGGAGGCTCGCAACGCTCATCGCAGCCGCCTTCGACTCTGCGCCGGAGTTCCAGCCTCTTCAGCTCTCGCCGGTCGAGCCGGCCGGCCTGAACCACGTGTTGGGGCAAATCGATCAGAACAGCGTCCTCGCAGCCGTGAGGCAGTCAGAGGTCGTCGCCGACCCGACCTCCGCCCTGGCGCTCGAAGCTGCTGTCCGCCGACGCGCCGGGGAGGCGCCGGTCAGGCTCTGCGCTTGCCACCGAGTGCTGCGCATGCAGCCGATGGACTGGCCGCGCCACCGAAACCACTTCCTCCTGTTCGGGATGATTTCCGCAGCGCGTTCAGAACCAGATCATCAATCGGAAGTACGCGCGCTGCGTGAACACGTGGAGGCGCACCTCCGCCTGGTTGAGGCCGCCCGTGATCTTGGCAGCACAGTCGAAGACATCGTGATCAGGCTCTCCGACACGCACGTGCACCAAACGCTCCGCGACTGGGGGATCTCCCCGCGCCCTGACGTGGAGCACACACCCGCCGCCGTGACCGACGAGGTCTTCCGAAAGCTTGGTCGCAGGGCTGACCGCCTCGGAGCTGCATTGACCGCGCTCGGGCCGATATGCGACGCCGTCCCCGGTTGCCGCGTGGTGCTGGACCTCAGTCGTACTCACGCCGTCGGGTATTACCGCGGGCTCCAGCTCAGTATTGACGCCACCATCAACGGAGATGCCATGAACATCTCAGACGGCGGATCGACCGACTGGACGGCAAAGCTGCTCTCCGATCGTCATGAGACCCTCTTCATCAGCGGAACCGGCCTCGAGCGACTCGCACCAGTCTGACTAGCTCACTCCGTTTTTGGTGGCTTCGCCGTCTCAACCACATCCTGCGGCCGCCGATCGCGGTGCACGAGCGTCACTCGGCTCGGGCCGATCGGCGATCGGCAGAGATGCCAGCCGTCGGGCGCGTCCTCAACCACGAGGCCCGTTGCATCGACCTTCCAGACATCCACGGCGGGATGGATACCGAACCGGACGAAGAACTCAGCCATCTCGGGCGCCTCGCTCAGAAACACTGCCTCCAGCTCGGGACGCACCCGGTTGGAACGTGCCGGATCTTCGCCGGGCGGCAGGGCGATCCCCGTCGTCGTCATCCGCCGCCAATCCAGCCCGTATCGCTCGATCGACTGGCGATTCACGCTGGGAGACACGTGCCAGTAGTCGTCTGTCCCCACTAGAAGACCCGCCGGCGGCCTCGGCGAGAAGGCTCGAGATCAGCGAGCACCCGCCGGGCAGCCGGTGGCGCGGCCCCACGTCGCGGGCCGCCCGCGGGGACTCAAAGTCGTGGGGCGGATCGTCCATCGTGTCCGGCCTTCGCGCGATACGCCGCAGGGATTGCGCCGCATCCGGAAAGAGCATTGCTGCCCACCGAAACGTGCTCGACAGGATGTCCTGATGCTCGGGCGGGAGGTCGGTCGCCCGCGCCTCGTTTCCGCGCTGCGCGAGGATCCTGGCCACCCCGCTCCGCTGGTCGTCGAGGCCAAGGCGGACAGTGCCCTCGAGCCGTGGGCATCCAGGATCGTCACGAGCGACACCCACACGGAGAGCCGCTGTAGATCCGCCAAGGCCGTCAGATCCAGATCATCCGTGGGAAGAGTGTCCACCCACAAGTCCGTGACGTTGGGCGGAGCCGGCGAGGTCCGCACGAAGTCGCAGAGCACGTGCCACATCTCAAGGACTGCCAGCGCCTCCGCCGATGCCGGCTGCTCGGCGATCACCTCGAGTACCCGCGTCACGAGCGCATCCACCTCCAGGGCCACGCGCTGGTCTTCGGTTCCCAGTGCATGGTCGAGCGCCACGCCCAATTGGCTCACTAGCCGCAGGCGATCCGCGTCTCCAAGCTCCCGCACGAGCACACCGATATGGCCCAGGAGCGCATCCCAGTCGGCGTCGGACACGAGCAGCGGGAATGTGCGCTCGCCCGAGACGCCGCCTTCGACCGACACCGCCAGCAACACCCCCTCCAGGCTGCAGGTCTCGAGGAACGCCTGTCGCCCCGCTTGATCGGCGGCGAGCCGGTCGATCACGAGATCCCGCCAGCTGGGATGCACCCACGTCACAGACGCGGGCGCCGCCGGGCGCAAGAAGTGATGCGCCAGCCGCTCGGTGAGCGCCGAGATCGGCTGCTCCAATCCCACGCTGTGGCGCCGCATGGCGAGGGCAAGCTCGCGCTCGGGGACCGGTGGCGCCGGTACGTCCAGCATTGCGACGAGCACGGTGCGGTACTCCTGCGTGAGGGCATCGAGCGACGCCGCCATCGACGCGGTGGGCTCGGCGATCTCCTGCATTGCAAGCTCGTAGATCGTCCGGCGACTGCCCCGCCGCCATCTCAGGGCGTTCATGGACGGCAACCTGTACCCAGACCAGCCGCCGGATGCGCTCGGGAGTGAAGTGCGGATGCCCGACGATCTCATCCGCCAGACCGCGAAGTGCATCGCAGGTGCTCGCCGACGTGCCGGCGGCCAGCGCGTGGCGGAAGAGGATCAGCGACTTCTCCTCCAAGCTCAGATCCGATGCGTCGACGGTCACCTGCGCGGGCCGCGGAAAACGCTCGAGGCCGTGCTCTCGGTTGACCCGGCGGATGCCGGCGTTCAGCGGGGCGGGACGCGACGTCCAGACCAGCCAGTGGTTCTCGTCTGTGTGCTTGAGAATGCGATCCAGTTCGACCGCCCAGTGCTCGGCAGCATCGGAGCGATACTCGGTCGATCCAAAGGCATCGTCGGCGATGAACATCTGGCGCTTGTCGCGATCAAAGGCCCCCCAGAGCTCCTTCGGGGTCGTGCACTCGTGCACCTCCCAGCCCTGGCAGAGCTTCACAAGGCCGAGGATGCGCGCGGCTGCCGTCTTCCCCATCTCGGGCGGGCCGGTCAGCACGGAGAACCGGTGACGCCCCATCGTCTCGCAGCAACGTTCGTACGCCGCGGTCGCCACGAAGGTCGGCGCGAGTGCACGCGCCGCCTCCAGATCGAAGTGCGACGCCGCGAGCGCATCCCCGCCGACGAGATCGTCCAGCTCGCGAACGCCCAGAAGCGACGGCATCGCCACCCATAGATCGCGATTGGCTTCGATCAGGTAGTCGAGCTGGAGTCGTCCGAGGATGAGTAGCTCCGCGTCCGAGCCCGCGCACTCGGCAACGAGCTCGCTGAACTCATCGTCTGCCCACACGTTCATGAGCACCAAAACCTGCCCCCCGGACACCGGCTCGCCGTCGCGCATCGCCCGCCGGACATGGCGGCGAGCGTCGTCCAGCGAATCCGTCCTGCGCGGAAGCCACACGACGCGCACGACGGTAGGAAGGTTCTCGGTCGACCCGAGCGGCTTCACGGCGTCCCCATCGACGGTCACCCACCGACTGGTGTCGGCGGCTCCCACCCAGCGGGTCGGATCCACGCCGCACAGCAGGTGCAGGAGGTGGGCGCACAGCTGTTCGAACTGCAGCCAGCCGAGCGCAGTGAAGTCGTACTTCCCCCCACCCACGGGCCGAGTTCCCGCACGCGTCATGGTTTGAGAATACTCCTGCGGCCTAGCGATTACCCCCCGCCGCCCTCTGCCGGAGCCTCAGGCACCGCGGGCTCGTTCGAATCCGGCGCGGTGGCCGGAAGCATCAGAGCCTCACTGTCGCGGCCGTCCCGCGACCCCGACGATCCCCACATGGCGGCGAGGCGACGCAGCTCGCCCTCACTCCACCCTCGCGTGGCGGCCTCGTGGAACGTGGCATGAAACTCGGTCGATTCCATGCCCGGCACGTTGTGTTCGATCCACCGCTGGCTGAACCCTTGCGGCACGTTCAGGATCCGCATGTTGGCACCTCCCGGTCACATCGGGTATTCACTGTGGTCATGGGGGAATACGCCAAATCGGATCGCAGTAATCGCCAAGCACGTTGTGGCCCCTGATGGACACCAGCATTGAGCGCCGCCGCGACGCCGTGCGATTTCTCGTCGCCTCGGCGGATCACTCACAAGCCGACGCCCTCGTCCGCATGGGCTACCAGACGGTCGGCCCTGGGAAGCACGCGACGGCCTGGTTTCCAGACGCGCCAGAGATCAGCAGCTATTTCGAGCACTTCTCGGCGTCGATCGATCAGATGATCATGCAGAAGACGAGAGCGATCGCAGTCCCATGGCAAGACGCGCTGATCGAGCTCTTGGGTCGGGTGGAGTCCACCAACCTCGATTGGTGGCTCTACGGGAGTGCCGGACTGGCCGTCAGAGGGTTCGTGACCGAGCCGGGCGATATCGATATACACGTGTCCGATCCGTGGCTCGCCGGGCGGATTTTTGGCGATGTCCTTGTGACGCCCGTTCTCGAGATGGAGAACTGGGTCGCTGCGTATTCCGGGCGAGCGTTCTCGCACACCATCATTGAATGGCTCTCGGCCCCCTACCCCGAGCTTGATGACGCGAGCGCGCCGCACGAGCAAGGCCCATACATCGCCGGGGTGATCGAGACGATCGAATGGCGCGGACACCAGATACGCGTACCTCCTGTGGCGGCGCAACTTCGCGCGCGCGAACGACGCTGAGCGCGCCGACCTCTACGGAACGATGACCACCCGCTCACCCGCCACGTCCCCTGCCTCCCACGCCGCCTCCACATCCCGCAGCGGCACGGCCCGCACTCCCATCTGGAACGCTCCGGAGTCGATCTCGTCGATCAGCGCCGGGAGCTCCTCCAGGTAGCCCCGCGCCGACACCGCACCCTGGCCCATACCCTGGATCCGGAGGTTTGCCGACCGCAGCGCCACTGACGGCAGCTCGATCGCAGGGCCCGCCATAGCCCCGATCTGGATCCAGTCCATCGCACGGGAGCGGTCGGATCGAGCGGTCAGGAGCGCCATCATCGCGTGCCCGGCCGGCGCGCCCCAGAGGTAGTCGATCACGATGTCCACCTCGGCCGCTGCCGCCGCAAGCGCCGCTCCGGTGGCATCCGCGTCATCGGTCAGCTGCACGATCTCGTCCGCCCCGACGCTCTTCAGCGCCTTGAGCCGCGCCGCGTCACGCCCCGCTCCCACCACACGGCCGGCGCCCAGCCGCCTGGCGACCTGCACGGCCATCGTCCCGGCGTTTCCGGTCGCCCCCAGCACCAGCACGCTCTGCCCGGCCTCGATCGGCACCCGCCGCCGCAGCGACACCCACGACGACATCGCCGGGTTGATCGCTGCCGCGAGCAGCTGGACGTTCGCGTCGTCGGGGAGCGGCACCGTGCGCCGCATATCGACCACCGCCCGCTCGGCCATCGTGCCGGGGAAGCCGTCGTCGCCCACGAAGTAGATCCGCCGCCCATCAGGGAGCTGCCCCACCCCATCGATGCCCGGGATCATCGGGAGCTCATCCGTGCTCGTGTAGTGCCTTCCCGACGCGCCGGTGCGCACGCGCGGATGGAGCCCCGCAGCCAGCACAGACACCAGCTCCTGGTCGTCGCCCGCGGGCGTCGGGATCTCGAACTCCTGGTACTGCGGTGGCTCGTCGAAGGATGTGACCACCGCCGCGTGCATCGTCTCCATGCGACGCTCCCTTGCGTATTTTGTTTGTGTCACGTACTAATCTAGTTTGTGCCACCAACTATCGCAAGTACAATCGGGCGATGACCGAAGACCTCGGCCTCGTCGATGGCCTCGCACAGCTCAGCTTTCTCGTCCAGGGAACGCTCGCAAAGCACGCCGCCGCGCACGACCTCTCGATGATCCAGACCCGCCTGCTCGGCATCCTTCGCGACCGCGAGCCCACCATGCAGGAGCTCGCACGGCTGCTCGATCTGGACAAATCGAGCGTCACGGGCCTGGTCGATCGCGCCGAGCGACGCGGCCTCGTGAAGCGCGCGCGATCGCAGGACGACCGCCGCACCATCCGCGTGACCCTCACCCCATCGGGCCGCCGGATCGTGGCCGAGGTCGCGAGCGCGTTTGCCGCCGACATCGCATCCGCCACCGCCGGCCTCTCGACCGCCGAGACGGCGCAGCTCTCGGGCATGGCAACGCGGATCGTGCACCAGCAGGCGCGGTAGCGCCCGGGCTCAGAGCCAGGTGGTCTCCATCTGCGCCACGGGATGGATGCCGATCTGGAGCAGCGCGACATCGCCCGTATTCACGAACCCATGCGGCGTGTCTTTCGGGAGCCACGACCACCTCTCCCGCACTCGCCACGACCGTTGCCTCACCCACCGTGAACGTCACCTGGCCCTCGAGGACGATGAACGTCTCCTCGTAGGGGTGCGTGTGCAGGTCGGGGCCGGTGCCCGGCAGGTTTCGGCTGACGAAGAACGAGACCTGCGAGTCGTATGCCGCGCCGTCGAACCGCGCGGCGCTCACGCTGGCCGGGAGTGAGCTGATCGGGATGTGGTGCGTCGCCATGTGGTCCTTTCCGTCGTGTCATCACGGAGTATCGATGCATTCCCTGGCTGCTCCTGGATAATCCCTAGTTATTGACTGGTGAATGAGTTGCAGCGCCTGCTGCGGGGGTCTATCGTCGGGCTGTTTCGCAGTCCTACGATGGGGGTCGTACGATGAAACGTTGGAAGACGCTCCTGGCGGTCGGCGTGGCCGCAGCCGGGCTCGCGCTACCGGCATCGGCGATGGCGAGCGGCAGCTCGTACCAGTTCTTCGCCAAGGGGGTCGGGACAGGACAGTGGCAGCAGGGCCGCTCGTTCTCGCTCACCGAGAACCTGTACCGAAACGGTCACCAGATCGGCAACGACTCGGTGGCATGCAGGTTCTTTGCGAGCCGTAATTCCGAGTACTGCCACGCGACGTTCAACTTCGCCGGCGGCTCGGTGTTCGCAAACGGGTGGGTCGGCCCGGTGAACACCTTCTCGGTGACGATCGCCAACGGCACCGGTAAGTACACCAACGCCCGCGGCACGCTCTGGGTGCGAAGCACGATGGTGGGCGACAACTACCACTTCGACTTCACGACCTAGACCCAGGCTCCGCACGGGCGGTGCGGGTGTATCCGCCGATACACCCGCACCGCCTCGCACGACGATGAACGCCGAGCGGGTGGTTCCTACCCTGAGTGAAATGGTCGATCGCACACTCAAGGAGGGGTCATGAAGACGTTCTCTCAGTACAAGGTTGCCGGGCTCTCGATGATCGCAGCACTGGCCGTGGAGGTGCCCTCGGCGGCGGCGTATCCCGCCGGCCAGGCGCACAACCCCAACGCCGAGGGGCTCATCCAGCACACGCCGTACCACGCATCGCACGCAGCGATCGCGACGACGGGGTCGGGGTCGGGCTTCAACTGGCTCGGGTTCGCGGTGATGGTGCTGCTGCTCGCGGCCGTGGCGGGCGTCGCGCTGGCGCTCAAGCGCATCGCGGATCACCAGCTGGTGCGCTCGTAGCGACGGGCCGCGATACCGGGGGAAGAACGCAGAAAGCCCCGCAATGCGGGGCTTTCTGTCCATGCGCTGGAGAGGACTTGAACCTCCACGACTCTACGAGTCACAAGGCCCTCAACCTTGCGCGTCTACCAATTCCGCCACCAGCGCGCAGGAGCCAGGAGTGTAGTTGATCGGCTTCGGATCAGTTGTGGTTGAGCAGATATCCGAGCAGCATCGTGTTGAGGACGAAGAGCACCGACACGGCAACGGTGAGCCGGGTCAGGTTTCGCTCCATCACAGCGGTGCCGCCGTAGCTGCCACCGGCAGGGTTGAACATGCCGGAGAGCCCCGTGTCCTTGCCCGAATGCATCAGGACGAGGACGATGAGGGTGATCCCGAGCAGGATCTGCAGTGCGGCGTCAACTTGCTCCATGTGCGGGAGCATACCAGCGGTTGCCCGCTCCCAGCGCCTCTTGCAGCTCGTCGATCTGCGGCGTCCGGGCCCAGTGGTGCGTCACCACGCCGCGCTGGTTGATGAGGTACACCGACGGCACGTGGCGCACTCCCAGGCGTCGCTGCACGGGCGATCCGGAGTTCACCGTCAGCTCGATCACGGTGGCCCTGTCGTTCTGCGGCGCGACCACCAGCGCGAGCCGGTTGAGCGACTCGCGGCTGGCCCTGCTCCCCGCCGAGGAGAACTGCAGGAACGTCCCGAGCTCGGGGTGCGCCGCGAGCCCCAGCTCCTGCGGCTCGACGCGCAGAGCCGACTCCGGCTCGGGCCGGCTTCGGCGCACGACAGACAGCATGCCCCTGAGGGTCATATCCGGAGATTACTTCCGCGAACGGCTGCCGTCACGGCCGATCGCGCGCTCGAGCACGCCTTCGATCCGGGCGGCCTGGATGCGGCGGCTGTGCTCGGCGGCCACCGCGATGGCCTCCACGCACGGCACCGCGAGCCGCAGCACCTCGCGCATGCCGCCGCAGATGGAGCCGACGTCGAGCGGATCAACCAGCGCCCCGCACTCGGTGGTGATCACCTCGGGCGGGCCGCCCACCCGGGTCGCGACCACCGGCAGGCCGCATGCGAGCGCCTCGAGCACCACCTGCCCCTGCGGCTCGATCAGGCTCGGCAGCACCAGCGCATCCGCGCGGTGGAGCTCTGCGAGCACGCCGTCGCGATCGAGCCGCCCCGTGAACCGCACGCCGGGCGGAGCCGACCGCTCGAGCTCGGCCCGAAGCGGGCCGTCGCCGACGATCGTCAGGGTGCCCTCGCCCAGCTCCGCAAAGGCCTCCATGAGCCGGCCCACGTTCTTTCGCTCGGTGAGCGAGCCCACGAACACGAACCGCCCCTCCCCCGGCTCCCTGCCGTCCGGCGTGAAGCGGCGGGTATCGACGCCGCAGTCGATCGACTCGACCGCAGGCGCACCGGGCGGGAGCTGGGCCGCGAGGTAGTCGGAGACCGCGATCGCCGCCGCCGACCCGCGCAGCACGAAGCGCGTGAGCGTGCCGAGCACGGCGCTCGACCGGGCGTTGGTGACGTCACGGCCGTGGGCGGTGATCACGTACGGAGCGCGGCTCGACCGGGCCGCGAGCCACGCGATCAGGCCGGTCGGCACCAGGTAGTGCGCATAGATCACATCCGGCCCCTTGCGCGACTCGCGAAGCCCGCGCCACGCGAGCAGGGCGTAGCGCGCCGGGCCGCCCCGGCCGGCCTGGATGACAGCCTCGTCGATCTCGTGGCCGCGCTCGCGCAGCGCCTCCGCCAGATCCGCGACGAACACCCCGAACTCGGGCCGCTCGCGGCTGGGGTACATGTTGGAGATCAGGAGGATGCGCACGGGCCTCCCAGCCTACCGGTGAATCAGCCGGCGAGCCGCGCGGCGACCAGGCCGCCGTCGCCCACCGCCACCGCGGTCGGCACCACCGCGACGCCGTACTTCCGCGCCAGGTCGGGGCGGGTGCGCACATCGACCGTCACCACATGGCGGCCCTCGTCGCGCAGCCGCTGCTCGAGCGTCTTGCACTCAGAGCAGAGCGGGTGGGTGAACTCCAGCACGAACTCGCCGCTCCCCGCGCTCTCGAAGTCGCTCAGGTCTACCCGGTCGAGCTGATGTGAGCGCACGCCCCGCAGATGCGCGCCGATGCGATAGAACTCGCAGCCCACGCAGATCCCGGTGATCGCCGCCAGGAGCGCCAGCACCGCGACCAGGCCGCCGAGGATCGTGCCCAGCAGCCCGAACCCGGCCAGGTGCGCGATCGTCGCGAGGCTCAGCACCGTGGCACCGATCATGTTGGCAAAGCGCGGCGGGCGCGAGTCCTCGAGCCGGCCCTCGCCTGCCAGCGGCTGCACCACCTCGTAGTAGGTGACGCACGGCAGGCACCAGCGCCGGCCCATCGTGAGGCCGAGGATCAGCTGCAGCGCGAGGATCGGGAGCAGCCACCACCAGCCGGTGAGGACGGCCACCGCCGAGAGCGTCCCGATCACCGCCTGGTTGAACCGCGGAGCGCGCTCGTCGATCACGCCGGTGTCGCGGTAGGGATCGGCTTTCCGCTCGAGTTTGGATCCAAACTTCATCTCCCGGATCGTACCTCCACTCCGCTCAATTTGCCGCCCCGGCTGACGATGAAGCGGCTGTGCCCAAGCCTCCCAAATCCCCCAAAAGCGGCAAGAAGGCGAAGAAGCGCGCCCTCGCCGAAGCCGCACCAGACGCCTTCCAGCCGTACCCGCTCACCGCGCCGGTCGAGCCGATCGAGCCGCCCGCCCCTCCCACTCCCGCAGTCGTATCCATCCCCGAGGAGATCGCCGTGCTTCCCGCACTCGAGTCCCAGGCCGCGCTCCTCACCGCCGAGAACGTCCACACCGCCGCCCCCCAGATCCTCGCCGCGCTCTCCGACAGCCTCGGCTGGGGCATGGGCGCGCTCTGGACGGTCGATCGCGCACACGACCGCCTCGTCTGCGCCTCGGTATGGCATGCAGAGGGCATCGACGCCGACGCCTTCGAGGCCGCCTCGCGCGCCACCACCTTCACCATCGGCGCCGGCATCCCGGGCCGCGCGTGGGCCGAGGGCGGGCCGGTGTGGATCGACGACGTCGCCGCCATGGGCCGCTCCGATCGCATCCGAAACACCGCCGACATCGGCCTTCATGCCGCCTTCGCCCTCCCGCTGGTGATGGAGGGCGGCGCGCTCGGCGTGATCGAGTTCTTCAGCCGCACGCCGCGAAAGCACGACGCGGCCCTCCTGAAGCTCATGGGCGCCATCGGAAACCAGCTCGCCCAGTTCATGCAGCGGATCCAGATCGAGTCAGACGCCCACCTCTCCGAGCAGCGGTTCACCGCGCTTGCGAGCGGCCCGGTCGGCATGTGGCACACGGGCGCCGCCGGCGAGACCCTCTACGTGAACCCCGCGATGTGCCACATGCTGGGCGTCGCCGACATCACCGAGCTCGCCGCAGGCGGCGATCAGCGACTTCGTGGATCCCGACCAGATCGTGCCCGGCCAGAGCTCCGAGCTGGAGCTCGCCGGGCGAAACGGCGACCGCTGTCACGTGATCATGTCCGAGGCCCCGCTTCGCGGAGTGGACGGCGGCCCCGAGGGCACCCTCCTCACGTTCGTGGACATCACCGAGCTTCGCACGGTCACCGAGCGCCTCGACTTCCTCTCGTCCAACGACCCGCTCACCGAGCTCCCCAACCTCGGCATGTTCACCGAGCACCTCGAGGTGGCCCTGCACCGCTCGGCCCGCTACGGCACGTCGGTGGCGGTGGTGTTCGTCGACATCGACGAGTTCACGCTCGTGAACGAGGGCCTCGGCCGCAAGGTCGGTGACGAGCTGCTGCGCCGGGTGGCCGACCGGCTTCGCGCCGTGACGCGCAAGGCAGACGTGGTGGGCCGCCAGTCGGGCGATGAGTTCCTCGTCCTGCTCGCAGACATCGATACCGGCGAGGGCGATGCGGCAGTGACGCAGCGCGACGCGGCCCAGCTGGCCGAGGCCGTTGCCGGCCACATCCGCCAGGCGCTGCAGACGCCCTTCACGATCGCGACGCACGAGGTGTACGTCGGCGTCTCCACCGGCGTGGCCGTCTACCCCGTCAACGGCGACGACGCCGCGTCGCTCCTGCGCGAGGCCGTCGGCCGCCATGTCTGATGCCCGCGAGCACGGCCGGGGCGGCGGGGTCGCCGAGCGGCGCGCGCCGTCCGACCAGCTCAAGCTCACCACGCGGCTGCGCCACGCGGTGACCCACAACGAGTTCGTGCTGCACTACCAGCCGGTGTGCGACATCGCCGCGGAACCTGATCATCGGCGTCGAGGCGCTGATCCGCTGGAACGACCCCGAGCGCGGGCTGATCGGCCCCGACGAGTTCATCCACCTGGCCGAGCGCACCGGCATGATCACGCAGATCTCCGACTGGGTGGTGAGCGAGGCCTGCCGCCAGTCACGCGCCTGGCGCGATCGAGGGCGTGCGCGTCGGCGTCTCGGTCAACCTGCCGCCCATCCTCTGGCAGCCGTCGATGGTGGCGCGGCTTCGCTCCGAGGTCTCCAAGAACGGCCTGAAGCCCAGCGAGTTCATGATCGAGATCACCGAGTCGGCCATCATGACGAACCCCGACCGCTCGCTCGAGATCCTGCGGAGCTCTCCGCACGACGGCTTCCGGCATGGCCATCGACGACTTCGGCACCGGCTACTCGTCGCTCGCGCGGCTGCGCCAGATGCCGGTGTCGGCGCTCAAGATCGACCGCTCGTTCATCACCGACCTGCCCGACGATCAGGATGCGGAGGCGGTCGTGCACACGATCATCCAGCCTGGCCGCCAACCTCGGCCTCGTCGCGCTCGCCGAGGGCATCGAGACCGAGGAGCAGCTGCAGCTTCCTGACCGCGCACGGCTGCCAGCTCGGCCAGGGGTTCCTGCTGTCACGGCCCGTCACGGGGGACGAGATCCCCGACCTCTACCGCCGCTTCGAGCGCGACCGCGCGCAGCGTCGCGGCCACCGCCGCGGACGCCGGCTAGACCAGATCGCGCGGGAACTCGGACGTCCACGTGTTCGCGAACACGCAGGCGTTGCCCTCGTAGGCCTGCAGCGTGGTGATCACCCGGAAGGTCGTCGGCGTCACAGCTCATGTGGTGGGTCGACTCCCAGCGAGTCTTCCAGTCGCCGCGCGCCTGGCTGCCCGACATGCGGCAGCGCACCTCGGCCGACAGCGGGTCGCCCTCGACGATGTCGAACCGGGTCTCGCTGATGTCGCCGTACTCGAGGCCGTTGGGCAGCCGCATGATGCCGCCGACGTCCCAGTTGAACTGCAGCGTCTGGCGGCCCGTCGCGAGGTCGCGGGTGAGCGTGCGGCCCGGACGGCCCCTGCTCCAGCAGCTCGGTCGGCATCGGCGGGCGCCTCCTCCGGCTCCCCGAACTCCGGGAGCTCCGCGTCGAGCGCGCTGCGGCGGCCGCACCGGCAGCCGCAGCTTGCTCGCGCCGGTCGTGATCGGTGAGCGTCGCCGCCTCCGGCGACGGCCACGCCCACGGCCAGTAGGTGGGCGAGATGCCCAGGCGGATCTTGTTGCCCGCCGCGAACGCGTGGCCGCGCGCGTCGAGCTTCACGGTGATGCTGTAGCGCTTGCCCGGCTCGAGCGGCGACGGCGCCTCGTCGGAGTCGCGGTGGGTCAGGTTCTGCAGCGCGCGGGTGACGAGCGTCGACTGCCCGTCGGGCGTGACCTCGCACAGGCGCACCATCACGAGCGCGTTGGGCTGTCGCTCGCGATCTCGAGCGTCACCTCGGGGATGGCCCAGGATCTCGAACCGCTCGAGCAGCGGATCGGACTCGAACGTCATGCTCATGCCGTCCATCGCCCGCTGGTCGCCGGGCCAGTCGGCCGGCTCGCCGTAGGGACACGCACGATCCCCCGTCCCAGCCGGCGGTCTGGATGCCCACCATCTTTAGCGGCCACTCGGGCCCCGCGACCGCGTCGATGCGGCCGACGTTCAGGGCGTACTCCACGTCGCGCACGCCCGGCGCGGGCCAGGCGGGCTCGGCCACCCAGCGGCCCGGCACCTCGGTGTACTGCACCGGCCGGCGGCAGCGGCTCCTCGATCCAGGCTCGCAGCATCGGCTCGTCCATGATGCCCGTGTCGATCCCCTTCAGCCAGTGGTCGAACCAGCGCATGACCTCCTGCAGGAACCCGATCGTCGGCTGCGGCGGCCCCGCCTGCGGCCAGGCGTGGCACCACGGCCCGATCAGCCCCTTGCGCGGCCCGGGAAGGCCCTCGAGCAGCCGCGGGATCGCGTTGGTGTAGCCGTCGTTCCAGCCGCCGACGGCGTAGACGGCGCACTCGATGTCGGCGTAGTCCTCGCACACGGAGCCCTGCTTCCAGTACTCGTCGCGGCGCTGGTGCCCGAGCCACTGGTCGATGAACGGCGGCCCCTTCTCCATCCGCTCGAGCCACATGTCGCGCCACCGGTCGCCGACGATCGCCGGATCCGGCGGGCGGGCGTTCCAGCCGAACATCGACGCCGACCACATCAGCATGTCCTGGTTCACGCAGCCGCCGTCGTAGTGCACGTCGTCGGCGTAGCGGTCGTCCGTCGAGCAGAGGGTGATGATCGCCTTCAGCGCCGGCGGCCGCCGAGCCGCCACCTGCAGCCCGTTGAACCCGCTCCACGAGATGCCCACCATGCCGACCTCGCCGCTGCACCACGGCTGCTCGGCGAGCCACGCGATCACCTCGCAGCAGTCGAGCTGCTCCTGGGGCAGGTACTCGTCCTCGAGGATGCCGTCGGACTCCCCGGTGCCGCGCTGATCCACGCGCACCATCGCGTAGCCGTGACCGGCGATGTAGGGAAACTGGCGCGAGTCGCGCACGGCGGAGCCGTCATTCAGGCGGTAGGGCAGATACTCGACGATGGCCGGCACCGGATCGGCGTCGGCGTCCTCGGGCAGCCAGATACGGGCGGAGAGCCGGCAGCCGTCTGCCAGCGTGATCCACATCGTCTCGAGAGTCCGCACGGGGCGCGGATAGTCGGTCACCAGACGCATCCGCGCACACGCTACAGAATTTCAGCAGCCCCGCGGGGCTCCTACCACTTGGAACCGCGGCCGCGGCGCGAGGTGTAGACGAGGCGCGGAGCGGCGATCTTCATGCCCGTCTCCTTGAACTCCTCACCCAGCTCGAGGTGTGCGGCGATACGGCTCACGTCCACCTGCTGCTCCTGCAGCACCAGCGTGACGCCGGTCCCGGAGCGGCCTGCGCGGCCGGTGCGGCCGACGCGGTGGATGTAGCCCTTGTTGTCCTCGGGCGGATCGAAGTTGATCACCGTGGCGATCCGGTCGAGGTCGAGCCCGCGGGCGGCGACGTCCGTGGCGACCAGCGTGCGCACCTGACCCGAGTCGAACTTCTTGAGGGCCCGCTCGCGCGCGTTCTGGGTGAGGTCGCCGTGCATGGCAACCGCGTCCAGGTCGTGGCGGCGAAGCTTTTGCACCAGCCGGTCGGCGCCGTGCTTGGTGCGGACGAAGACGAGCGCCGGCTCGTCGTCGACTTTGAGCAGCTCGACCAGCGTCGTCACCTTGTTCTCGTGGGTGACGGGGACGAACTTGTGGTCGACCTCCTCGATGGTCTGGGGGTCGCTTGCCCGCTCGTGCTTGGCGGCATCGACCGTGTACGAGCGGGCCAATCGGCCTACCTCTCCATCGAGAGTGGCCGAGAAAAACATGGTCTGGCGGCCCTGCGGGATCCGGCGCACGATCTTGTCGACCTGCGGCTGGAAGCCCATGTCGAGCATGCGATCGGCCTCGTCCAGCACCAGGATGCGGATCGAGTCGAGCGACACGCTGCGGCGGTTGCAGAGATCCTCGAGGCGGCCAGGGGTGGCCACCAGGATCTGCGCGTCCTTGATCTTCTTGGCCTGCTCGCCGATCGAGACGCCGCCGTAGGCAGCCGCGACGCGAAGGCCGCTTGGCCTTGGCGATGGCGATGGTCTCGGCGGCGACCTGCGCAGCGAGCTCGCGGGTGGGCACCAGGATCAGCGCGGCGGGAGCGCCGTCGTCGGGCTCGGATCTGCTCCACGAGCGGAATGGCGAACGCGAGCGTCTTGCCCGAGCCCGTGGGCGACTTGGCCAGGATGTCCTGACCCGAGATCGCGTCCGGGATCACCTGGGTCTGGATCGCAAACGGGCGCCGGCCTGCCCCGCGCCTCGAGTGCCAGCACTAACGGCATCCGACACGCCAAGGGCGCGAAACGTTGAATCTTCCATTGAGTTTGTACTCTCCTACGCGACCTTGCGGCCGCTTCGCATCAGTTGAGGAATCAACTTGCCTCACACCGAGCGAAGAAAGCATCAACCTCACGGGGTCTCCAAGCCGGAGGCCCGTAGCCACATTATAGCAGGCGCACTATGAGAGCCTGGTGTGCCCACCCAGGCAGGGGGCTATGCAGCGGCCGTTCGGGGCAGCACAGTGGATGGATGCCGGAGGTGTTTGTGCGCACCGTCGGCGGCTCCTGAGTACGCGCCCGCCCGAATGGACGTCCACCTTTGGGCGGGCGCGGAGCCTCAGACGCTCTCGACGCCGCGCGGGCGTACCGGGGCCTTGGCCATCGCCATCAGCTCCAGGAAACAGTCGAGCTCCTCTGCCGAGGTGCCCTCCACGCCGTTCAGCGCGATCTGAAGCTGCAAGCCGAAAACGGACAGCAGAAGGTCGGGTCCGTCCTCGACCGAGAGCGAGAAGTCCACGTACTGGTCGCCGCTCGCCTCGCCGACCACGCGGTAGTTCCAGACGATCATCGAGCTGTGCTGCTCCTGCTCCCAGCCAAAGACTCGCAGGCGCTCGCCGGCCCGCTCGGAGTCAGTCGTGGACGACTCCAAAAGGACGTTGACGATGCGACTTACGGCGCCGTCGGAGGTCGAATCCTCGACAGCGTCGGCCACGAGCTGGGAGACCAGCAATTGATGCTGTTCCATGGGGACGCTCCGTGGGGGTTTGGGGGTTACCCCAAGATAGTTGCGTCTGGGTCAGGCTGAAACTCCCCATATAGAGGGATGTTTGCGCAGACGGCCGGACGGGGAGAAATCCCCGCCCGGCCGCACATGCCCCCTCCGACGCGCCTACGAGTGAGGCGCGAAGTACGCCATCTGTCCCACAGCCTTGAAGGCTGCGAGCGTTGTGCTCCGCGCTGAGCCGGAAGTCGTAGCCCTTCGGGCTGATCGAGTCGAACCAGTTGATCGCCTTCAGATCCGGATGCGTCTGGGCCCACGCAGCGCCGTCCTGATCCAGCCGGCGGTGGCCGGGTTGGTGGCCGGAGCAGCCGTCTCGCCCGTGATCATCGGCTTGCCCTGGGCGACCGCGAAGTTGTAGGCGGGACCGAACACGGTCTGCCAGTCGCGGTACTTGCGGCCCGGGAAGATGTAGCCGTCGGCGCCGACCCAATCCACGTACGACGCGCCGGGCCAGAACTGCTGGGCAAAGCCGTTGGCGAAGTCGAACGCCATCGGGTTCCAGCAGAAGCGCACGTTCGGCGTGCCGACCGCTGGAAGATGGTGTAGACGTGGCGCCACGCGGCGATGACCTCGGCAGGCGTGCCGATGTAGCGCGGGTGGCCCTGCGCCTGATCCATCTCGTAGAACGGGCGGAGCAAGACCATCCCGCCGACCGCTTCAGGCCCTGCGCAGCGGCGGTGATGACCCCATCCTGGCTGCCGTTGACGATCGCGGCTGCCGTGGTGGTCTTCGCGGCTGACCACGAGACGATCGCGATGTGGCCCGAGTTCACGATGGGCGCGACCTGGGTCGACCACGCCTTGAAGTTCCAGGGCGCGTACTTGTTGACCATGTCGAGCTTTCGCCCGAGCTTCTGCTCGAGGACGGGTACCCGCCGGCCTCGTTGGGGAACGCTCCCAGAAGCGCGCCGCTGGTGGGCGCAAATGAGGCGTTGAAACCGGTTGCCGGCGTGACGCCGGTGGGAGCGGCCTGGGCGGCCGTGGAGCCTGCGATAGCAGTCGCGAAAACAGCCGCGACAGCCACCGCTCGAAGGTTGAACGATGTGAGTCTCATGACCTCAGGGTGCGGCAGACCTGTGAGTAGCCAAGGGGACCAAAGCAAGGACTCTGTAAACTCGACATGGTCTGGATACAAGTGCCGGCAGGGGCGAAAACGGCGTGAATTCCGGCCCTACAGCCCTTTTGCTGCGCGGTCGGGGCCACGATCGGGCAGAATCCAGAGCGACACGCCGGGATAGCTCAGCTGGTAGAGCACCTGATTTGTAATCAGGGGGTCCGGGGTTCGAGTCCCCGTCTCGGCTCTGGCGAGCGCCTAGTGCAGCGGGGGGATCAGGTAGACCGCGCGGTGGGTCGGGTCGTCCACGGTAGATTCGACGTGACCGATCCGGTGCCCGCGGGCAACCCGCTCATCAATCTCAGGGTGGTGGCCGGGCCTGAAGTCGGCCGATACCCGCACCACCTCGGCATGCGTGAGCGGGTCGCAGGACGCGTGGGTGCGCATCTCACTGCCGTCGTAGAGCGGCTTGCCCACCGGTGGGTCGTTTGCCGTGAAGGGCTTGCCGCAGACGGGACAGCGCTCATCGTTCATGGGCTTGAGCGTAGCGCTGCAGCCGTCGGCTACCAGAGACGCCGGAGATGGCTCTCGCGTCGCCGCCAGGGGATGAGCCGCCTCCAGCCTGGCCGCGAGTCGTGCCTGGGATGAGCCGGATCGTCGAGCGGGAGCCCACGGTGGCCCCAGGCGATGAAACGAGGGCTGGTGCGCTTCCTGCTCACACGCCAAGCCTAGCCTGCCTATTCAGAATCGGCGCGCGGTCCCTCATCGAGCTAGATTCGAGCCATGGCCACGACATTCGATCCGCCGCGCGTTGCCGCCGAGACCTCAGCGCGCGATGGGTTCGCTCCTTCCCCCTGGAAGGGAGGCGTGAGATGAGCGCCACGGACGACCACCGCCGCCACGCCTGGATCGCGTATGTACTCGAGGAGGTAGGAAAGGACGAGCTCGGCGAGCTCGCACTCGGCGTCTTCACCGTTCACATCGGTGAGTGGCCGGAGCCGCCCGGCGAATCGACCCGCGACCATCCCGACGCTCCGGTCGACGGCCTGGGACTCGACGATGCGTTGCTGTGGGCACGAACGCGAGCTGCCCGAGTCTGTGATCAACCGCCGGCGCCCACCACACGCCGTACACCGCCGGAGAGATCCCAACCGAGCACGAACCGCTCGAGAATGCGCTGCCGATCTTGCCGCGTCGCGTGCCCGGCTGGGAGTTTGTCGACCAGCTGGCCCGGGGCGAGTCCATCGCGTGGGACGTTCTCCTTGAGGCCAATATCAACAACAGTGGCGACAACGGCTGGCTCGGGCCGATGACCGTGGAGCGCCAACGCTGGATCGACTCCGTGAGATCCCAGCCCGAGTGCGAGCTCGTGGACGTGCTCGAGACGTTTACGTCTCCATTTTCGGTGCGCAGCCGAGAGGGCGGGCCGGCCGGGTGGGCAATGCCCGTCGCGACCGCAGTGGCAGTCATCCGCGTATCGGCAACAAGCTCTGGGCAGGCGCGGATCGCTGCCCTGACGATCGCGCGCGACGCTGCCGTGCGAAGCGGATGGTCTGCTGCACCGAAGTTCAGCACCGGAGGCGGCGTATGCCGCCCATTCGACGCCCGCGAGATGGAACGCGCGGATCCGCTAGCCCGACAGCCTCGGTCGGACAGTCTGGCGGTGGTTACCTCGCGGCCCCGAACGCGCCGATGATCGTCGGGATGAACGCGAGCCCGAAGAACGCCAGCCAACTCAGCGTCCACAGGCTCCTGGTCGCACGCCCGCGACCGATCGACAGCTGAATCGCTTTCCAGCCAACGAGCGCCACCGGACATACCGCGATCGCCCATACGGAGAGAAGGATGATGATCCGTCCTGCCCAGGAGTCGAGATCTGCGGGCACCACCCGGCCGCTGAGGATCATGAAGCTCCCGGCCGCCGCCCATAGCGCGAACAGCACGACCAGCATGCGGGCGATGAGCCGGACTGCTGGATATTCGGGAGGCGGTTCGTGGAACGCGTCGGGTACGGCACTGACCTGCATACCGAGTCAAGACTACCCGCCTGCCGAAGGCCGAGCTAGCTCGCCGCTGCTAGCGGTAGATGTGCCCGACGGTTAGCCTTGAGGGCATGACACCGAAGTCGCTCTACTGGCTCTTCGTCTTCTCGTGTGGATCCCTTGGCGCTCTCGCCCTGAGCTCTGGGTGGACGGCGGTCGCCATCGTGGCTGCGGTTCTCTTCTTTGGTGCGCTCGCCGCCGGCTGGCTGCTCCAGCGCGACCCGGCCTAACCGAGCATCCGGTTCCGCTGATGGAGCGCCGCACCGTACTACCTCCCGGATCTCATCCGCGCTTCGACCAACACAAGCAACGGGTTCGTGTTCTCGTGGGTTGGGATCGGACTGGCCGGCGCCGCGCTCGTATGGTTTTTTGCCTGCCGCGCCCCGCGTGTCGCGATGCTCGTGATTGCCGCGGTGCTGTTTGCTGCGGCGATCTCGACGGTCGCCATCGGCGGATTTCACTAGCCTCTCCACCCGCTTCGCTGCGAGGCATCGTGCGATTCGTGTCGAACACCCACTGCGATGAACGAAGATCGCACGGCGCGAATGCAGAAGCGGTTTGAGTGGCCGGTGACAATTGCCGCGCTCCTCGTGATCCCGTCCATGCTCCTGAACCGAAGCACCGGGTACTCATGGGTGAACGTCGCCGCGGAGGTGCTCAACATCGTGATCTGGCTCGTGTTTGCCGCCGAGCTGATCTGCATCCTTGCCGTCACGCCGCACCGCTGGCGCTGGATGGTGGAGCACCCGCTTGAACCGCTCGTGGTGATCTTCACGCCTCCAATCGTGCCGGCCAGCGTTCAGCTCGCTCAGCTCTGCGGCTTCTGCGGCTGCTCCGGCTGCTGCGCCTGGTCGAGGTCGTCCAGCGCCTGACCACCGGGCAGACGGTGAGATTTGCGGCAGTCCTCGCGGTACTGACAGCCTTGGGAGGCGGCGCTGCGTTCGCGTCAGCCGAAGGGCCGCAGGTCTCGACGTGGGACGGCATCTGGTGGGCGATCAGCACGATGACGACCGTCGGCTACGGAGACCTCTCCCAACCACCACGACGAGCCGGATCATCGCGATCGTCGTCATGTTGGTCGGTATCGGGTTCATCGCGATCATCACGGCGGCGATCGCCCAGAAGTTCCTCGAGATCAGCATCTGCGAAGCGTCAGACTGCCGAGCACGCTGGATGACATTGCCGGCGTCGAGGCTCGCTCCTCCGCGAGCTCCGCGATCTCGGGCGCTCGGCGAACTGCAAGAGGTACAGTCGCGGCTTCGCGGGCTGGAAGCCGACGTGCGAAGAATCAGCGAGCACAGCTCTGTGTCTCCTGCCGATGAGCACTTGAACTTCGGGATGGGCGGCTGGGTTCTCGCCCAGCTCGGATCATGCTGAGGGCTACGCCGAGACCGACGACTCCACCCCCTCGGTTGACGGGTAGCCGCAGCGCCGTAGGGCGCTCGCGAGCGCAGCCCGCTCCGCCGGCGTCACCCAAAGCCGATAGGTGCGCTTGATCATCACCTGGTCGGCGGCGTACTGGCAGTCGAACGCCCGCCGCGGCGGCAGCCACTCCGCCGCGTCGTCGTCACCCTTCTCCTCGTTTGCCGACCCGCTGACCGCGATGAGCTCGCGTGGATCGTTCGCGAACGCCTCCCGGCGCGCCGCGCTCCAGCCACGGGCTCCCGTCTCCCATGCATCGCCGAGGGCGACCATGTGGTCGATCTGGACTGCCAGCGACGAGCCCACTCCGCGCACGAAGTGGATGGTGCGCCCGGTGTACGGGTCGTGGAGAATCCCTCGCTTCACCTCGCAGTGGTCGGAGTACTCCCACGTGCGGTGCACGAGGTCGCGGTTGAGAATGTCGTTGCGGGTATCGCAGCCGTTTCGGTTGACGTCTGCCCAGGCCGGCCCAAAGGGTTCGCGCGAGTAGGCGGCCATCGATCCGAACGCGTGGACGCGGAGCTTCGGAAGCGCCCGGCGCGCCTGGGCCACCGTCCAGGCCGGCCCGGCCCGATGGGAGGCGGCCTTCGGGTGATGGCTCTTCGTCGGCCTGGCGTGGTGCTTCTTCTTGTGCTTGTGCTTCGGCTGGGCCTTGGTCGAGGGCGCCGGCGCGGCCTGCGTGGTCGTGGAACTCGTGGTGGACGGTGCGGACGTGGAGTCGCAGGCAACGGCGAGGATGACTCCGAGGGCCAATGCGAACAGAGACCACGCCGATCTCCGCAGCATCGAGCTAGATGGGCAGGCCGGGCACACCAGCCACGGTCAGGAACCAGCTCAGAAACCCAAGCATCACCAGTGCGACAAGGATCAAGGTCGTTCGTCTGGGCGTGAGAACCATGTCATCTCCTGCCGATGATAGCATAAGCGCTATACCCACCGAGGCCCAGAGATGCGAAAGGGGTGGCGCCCCCTGAAGGGCACCACCCCAGTCCGCTTAGCTGCGAGCTACTTGACCCAGAGCTGGTCGAGCAGCGTCGTCCACTGGGTGCTGTTCTGCCAGTTGCCGAGGCGCGCCGACACGTAGTACACGTTCTTGGAGTTGAACATGTCGACGTGCGGAGCGTCGTCGGTGATGGCCTTGTCGATCTGATGCCACTGGTTGGAGGCCGAGCTTGCACCCGTCTTGGCCTCTGTGGCCTGCGCCGCCTCGATCTGCTTCTGGATGTTCTTGTTGCAGTAGAGCGAAGCGTTGTTGTTGGCAGTGGTGTTCAGCCGCACCGAGGTGCAGCTCTCGAGCACGTTGATGAAGTTCGAGGCCACCGGGTAGTCCGGGAACCAGTCGCCCCATCCTGCGTTCACGTTCTGCCGTGAGTCCGCCGCGGTCGTGAAGTACGGGCCGTGGGCGAGCTGATGCAGGGTCACCTTGTAGCCGAGGCTGGTCAGCACGGTCTGGATGTACTGGCCGATCTGGTTGACCGGGGAGACCGTCTCGGTGAGCAGCTTCACTGCGTCACCCTTGGTGCCGGACTCCGCGATCAGCTGCTTTGCCTTGGCCATGTCAGGCCCGTTGTAGGCGCCCGAGGTGTTGTCGCCCGACGTGTACGGGCAGTAGCTCGGGGAACCGCCGGGCATTGCCGACGGAACGATCTGGCAGGTCGGCGTCGCGATGCCGGGGCCGCCCCAGAGCTTGATGACGGCGTTTCGGTCAACCGCGTAGTTGACTGCCTGCCGGGCCTTGACGTTGTTGAACGGCGGGATCCGCGTGTTCAAAAACGTCCAGTAGGTGCCGAGCGACGGCTCGACGTGGATCTGATTCGGGTACTTCGTCGCGAGCTCGGAGAGCCGGTCGGGCGGCGGGTTGTCGTAGAACCAGTCCGTCTGGCCGTTCTGCACGGCGTTGACCTCGGCCTCGTTGCTCACGCCCCACTTCCAGTTGATGGTGTCGGGGTAGCCCGCAGGCTGTGCGTCCTTCGACCACACGTGGAAGTGCGGGTTTCGCACCAGCACGATGCCGGTGGACGGCGCGAACGACTTGATCATGTACGGGCCCGTGGTCGGGATCGGCTTGGTGCCGACGTCCTTGTCGGGCTGGCCGGGCGGCGTGAGGGCCGCGAACGGAAGGCCGAGCTGATCGGTGAGCTCGCCGTCGGCGGACGTCAGCTTGATCGTGATCTTGCCGGTCGCGTCGTCGGTCGTGATGCCCGTGAGGTTGCAGGTGGTGGGCTTGGCGTCACACTGGGTGCCGCCCACGATGTCGCGGTAGTACGGCGCGGGCGAAGCCGCCTTCCAGAGCCGCTCCATCGACGTCTTGAAGTCGCTCGCCTTGACGGGCGTGCCGTCGGAGTACTCGATGCCCTTGCGAAGGGTGAACGTGTAGGTCTTGCCGCCGTCGGAGATCACCGGCAGCGCCGTGGCCAGGTCGGGCACGACGTCGGTGGAATGCAGTCCGCCGACTTCCTTGTAGCCCACCAGGCCGTCGTAGAGCATGTGGATGTAGTCCCACGACTGAACTTCATACGCGAATGCCGGATCGATGGAGTCCGGGCTGGACTCGGCCATGAGGTTCAGAGTGCCGCCCACATGGCTCGCATTCGAATTCGTGGCACCGGTCGTGGTGCCGCTGCTCGCAGTGCTCGAGCTGCTGCCACCGCCGCAAGCAGCGGTCAGACACACCGCTCCGCCGATCGCGCTCATGAGCGCGAGCCGCCTCAGCTTCTGGGACATACAACCTCCTAGGGTTTGTCCGAACGGCTCTATATACGTCGAAAATGGGGAAAAGTTAGGCAGCGAGTTTGTCTGCTACAGAGCGACGCCGACGGGATGGTCAAGGGCTCTGGAGACTGCTAGTGTGGCCGGGTGGCAGTCAGTGCAGACACCGACGCACGGTTCTTCGTCGCAGACGAGATCGATGCGACGGGCGGGAACCCCTACAAGCTCGCTGCGCGTCGGTTGCGGCGTAACAAGTCGGCGATGGCGGCTGGCTTCGTGTTCCTGCTGGTGCTGCTGAGCGCGCTCCTCGCGCCGGTCTACGCCTCGCACATCGCCCACACCGACCCCTTCACGGCCAGCCCGAACGCGACCACCGTGATCAACGGCAAGAAGGAGTCGGTCATCCAGCAGGGCGGCGGCAAGCTGGGCCTCGGCGAGACGCCGATCGGGCCCACCTGGAAGCGCAACTACTTTCTGGGAGCCGATCCGCTGGGCCGCGACGTGATGGCCCGCGTGCTCTACGGCGGGCGCGCATCGCTCGAGGTCGGCTTCGGCTCGGCCATCGTCTGCACGATCCTCGCCACCATCTGCGGCCTCATCGCCGGCTTCTTCGGCGGCGCGACCGACAGCATCATCTCGCGACTCCTCGATGTGGTCTGGGCCTTCCCCGTCTACCTCCTCGCGATCGCGCTTGCGACCGTGCTCCAGACCTCGGGCATCTCCATCGGCCCCTTCTCGGTGAACCCCTCGAGCCTCTGGCTGCCAATTTTCATCATCGGCATCATCTATGTGCCCTACCTCGCGCGGCCAATTCGCGGCCACGTACTGTCAGTACGCGAAAAAGAATTCGTCGAGGCTGCTATAGGCCAGGGCGCATCCAACCTGCGGCTGATCCTTCGTGAGGTATTGCCAAACGTGATTACCGTGATCATCGTGCTCTTCCCGCTGATCATCGCCACCAACATCCTCACCGAGTCGGCGCTCTCGTTCCTCGGCATCGGTGTCCAGCCGCCGAACGCCAGCTGGGGCACCATCATCGACGACGGCCAGGACCTGCTCTACACCCGCCCGTGGGTCTCGATCGCCCCGGGCATCATGATCGTCATCACGGTGCTGACGCTCAACGTCTTCGGCGACGGCGTGCGCGATGCCCTCGACCCGCGGGCCAAGCTCCGCGTCGATAACTGATGGGCGCGTTCATCGTCAGGCGCACGATCGGGGCCATCTTCGTGATGTTTGCGATCTCGGTGCTGACGTTTCTCATCTTCTTCGCCATCCCCGGCGTTGACCCGGCCCGCCAGATGGCCGGCCGAAACCCCGACCCCGCCACCATCCACCAGATCACGAAGGAGTTTGGGCTCGACCGCCCCCTGCCCGTGCAGTACGTGCTGATGATGAACCACCTCTTCATCGCCCGCGACCTCGTGTCGTACTCCAACCGCGGCCTGCTGGTGATCCCCGAGCTGAAGGCAGCGGCGCCCATCACGCTCTCGCTGGTGTTCGGGGCCGCGGTGATCTGGGTGGTCTTCTCGATTGCGATGGGGCTCACCGCAGCCGTCTTCAAGGGCACGTTCATCGACCCGCTGATCATGGTGATCGGCCTGATCGGCATCTCCATGCCCGTGTTCTGGCTGGGTGAGGTGGCAAACCTCGTGACGCAGGACAAGCTGCACGACACGTTTCTCTTCTCATGGGTGCCGCCGCTGGGCTACGTCCCGTTCACGACCAGCCCGGTGCAGTGGGCGCTGCACCTGATCATCCCGTGGTGCGTGCTCGCCGTGCTCTACATCGGCTTCTACTCGCGCGTGCTTCGCTCGAGCCTGCTCGAGGTGCAGAACGACGACTTCATCCGCACGGCGCGGTCGAAGGGCCTCACCGAGCGGTCGGTGTGGACGAAGCACATCCTGCGCACCTCGATGATCACGTTCGTGAGCCTCTTCGGCCTCGACTTCGGCGCCCTGGTGGGCGGCGGCGCCCTGCTGGTGGAGGTCGTGTTCAGCCTCCCCGGCATCGGCTACCTCACCTACAACGCGATCACCAACCTCGACCTTCCGGTGATCATGGCGACCATCATCTACGGCGCGTTCTTCATCGTGCTGGCAAACGCCGTGGTTGACGTGATCTACGCCCGCCTCGATCCCCGGATCCGGCCCGCGTGAGCGCCCGCGAGCCCGACGCGCCGCTCCTGGACGTGCGCGATCTGAAGGTCTCGTTTCGCACCGAGGGCGGCACCGTCCACGCGGTTGACGGGCTCTCGTTCTCGGTGAAGCCCGGCGAGGTGGTGGGGATCGTCGGCGAGTCCGGGTCGGGCAAGAGCGTCACCATGATGTCGGTGATGCGCCTGATCATCGACCCGAACGCCGTCTTCGAGGGCGAGGTGATCTACAAGGATCGCGACCTGATGAAGCTCGAGCAGGGCGACATGCAGGACATCCGCGGCGCCGAGATGGCGATGATCTTCCAGGATCCCATGACGTCGCTCAACCCGGTCTACAGGGTGGGCTGGCAGATCGCCGAGCAGATCCGCGCCCACGAGAACGTCTCCAAGTCGGAGGCCCAGGCGCGCTCGGTAGAGCTCCTCCGCGCGGTGGGCATCCCCAACCCAGAGTCGCGCGTGAACAACTACCCGCACGAGTTCTCGGGCGGCATGCGCCAGCGCGTGATGATTGCCATGGCGCTCTCATGCAACCCCGATCTCCTGATCGCAGACGAGCCCACAACGGCGCTCGACGTGACCATCCAGGCCCAGATCCTCGACCTGCTCGCCCGGCTGAAGGCCGAGTTCAACTCGGCGGTGGTGCTCATCACCCACGACATGGGCGTCGTCGCCGAGGTGGCTGACCGCGTGATCGTGATGTACGCCGGCCGCGTGATCGAGCAGGGCACCAAGGAGCAGATCTTCAACGACCCGCAGCACCCCTACACGTGGGGCCTGCTGGGATCCATCCCGCGCCTCGACCGGCCCAAGCCCAAGCGGCTGACGGCGATCAAGGGCAGCCCGCCGTCGCTCGTGCGGCTGCCGCCGGGATGCAACTTCTCGCCGCGCTGCAGCCACCGGTTCGACCGCTGCGCCGACGAGGATCCGCGCCTTGCCGACAACCTGGGCGACGGGCACCTCGACGCCTGCTTCCTGAGCGTCGATGAGAAGCGCGTCCAGCGCGTGGACGACATCAACCCGACGCTCGCCGAGGAGCCTGCGTGAGCCTCACCGACGAGAGCGCCGCGCACGCGGCGACGCCTGACGACGGCCGCAAGCCCCTCCTCCAGATCGAGGACGTGCGCAAGTACTTCCCCATCAAGAAGGGCGTGGTGATCCAGCACGAGGTCGCGCGCGTGCACGCCGTTGACGGGGTGAGCTTCGACGTGCTGCCGGGCGAGACCGTCGGCCTGGTGGGAGAGTCCGGCTGCGGCAAGTCAACGCTCGGCCGCTGCGCGATCCGCCTGCACGACATCACGTCGGGCAAGGTGATCTTCGACGGCCAGGACATCTCGACGCTCAACCGATCGCAGCTTCGCCCCCTGCGTCGCGAGATGCAGATGATCTTCCAGGACCCCTACGCGTCGCTCAACCCGCGAAAGCGGGTGGGCACCATCATCTCCGACCCGCTCAACATCCACAACCAGGGCGATCGCAAGCAGGTAAAGACCAAGGTGCAGGAGCTGCTCTCGATGGTGGGGCTCAGCCCCGAGCACTACGACCGGTATCCGCACGAGTTCTCGGGCGGCCAGCGCCAGCGCATCGGCGTGGCGCGCGCGCTTGCACTGAGCCCCCGGCTGATCGTGGCCGACGAGCCCGTCTCGGCGCTCGACGTCTCGATCCAGGCCCAGGTGGTGAACCTGCTCGACGACCTGCAGGACGAGCTCGGCCTCACCTACCTCTTCATCGCGCACGACCTCTCGGTGGTGCGGCACGTGTCCGACCGCATCGTCGTGATGTACCTCGGGAAGATCGTCGAGATCTCGCCCGCCGAGGCGCTCTACACAAACCCGATCCACCCGTACACCGAGGCCCTGCTCTCGGCGGTGCCGATCCCCGATCTCGCGATCGCGGCCAAGCGTGAGCGGATCGTCCTCACCGGCGACGTGCCAAGCCCCATCGACCCGCCGTCGGGCTGCAGGTTCCATCCGCGCTGCCGCTACGCCACCGAGATCTGCAAGACCGACGATCCGCCGCTCACCGACCACGGCAGCGGGCACGTCGCGGCCTGCCACCACCCGCTCGACGTCGCGCGCGGCACCAGCGCGCAGCCCCAGCCCGTCTAGCGCCGGCGGTCGAGGAAGTCGCGGATGACGGCGAGGTATGCCTCCGCTTCCTTCTCCCAGAGGATCAGGTGGCTCGAGTTGCCGAAGATGACGAACTCGTTGTCGGCGATGCCGTCGGCGAGCACCTGGTGGCCCTCGACGGTGGCCTCGTCGTGGAGCCCGGCGACGATGAGCGCCGGCACGGCGATCTCGGGGAGGCGGGCGGTGACGTCGAAGGTGAGGAGCTCACCCGTGCAGAGGTACTCGTGCGGCCCCCACATCGCCTCGTAGGCGGGGCCGACGGTCTCGAAGTCGTGCTCTGCCACGAGCGCCTGCCACTCGGCTGACGCCCGCTCGTGCGTCCACGGCGTGGAGCGCCGCAGATGGCGGATCTCGAGCTCGTGCACCAGCGCGCGGTACTCGGGATCATCAAGCGTGCCGGCCGCCTCGTGCTTCAGCATCGCGGCGAAGGCGGCGGGGCCTAGCTCGCGGCGCAGCCGGTGCATCTCGGAGTAGGCGAGCGGGATGCTCGAGCCGGTGTTCGAGAGCACCAGGCTCTGCACGTGCGCGGGGTGGTCGAGGGCGTACTGCAGCGCCAGGCAGCCGCCCCACGACTGGCCGATGAGGTGCATCGAGCCGAGGCCGAGCTGCGTGCGCACCTCCTCGAGCTCGTCCACGAACCGCTGCACCGTCCACTCGTAGGTCTCGCCGGGCCAGTCGGAGGTGCCTCCGCCGAGCTGGTCGTAGAACACGATGCGGCGGTCGCCGGATGCGAGCTCCTCGAAGCGGCGCAGGTAGTCGGAGCCGACTCCCGGGCCGCCGTGGAGCACGACGACGGCCTGCTCCCCCGCTCCGATCGTCTCTGTGTCGATCCCGAAGCGGCCGTCCTCGATCTGGAGGCGGCGCTTCACCCGGCCTCGCTGGTGAACCGGAGGGCCGCCAGCGCGAGTGCCTGAGAGCAGGCAACGAGCTCGCTGATGGGCACGTGCTCGGTGAGCGTGTGGGCCTCGTGGATGCTGCCGGGGCCGAGGCAGACCGCAGGGATGCCGCCCTCCACCGTGAGCGTCGCGCCGTCGTGCCAGTTGTCGAGCCCGGCGAGCGCGGCCGGCGGATGGATCGCGCGGCTTGCACCCAGCGCGGCGACCACCAGCGGATCGTCGGCGGGCACCTCGGCCGGGGGCACCGCGCCCGCCACCGACTCGATCACCGGCGGGTGGGCGGCCAGCCACGGATCGGCGTTGGCTGCCCGCGCGATCCAGTCGCGGAACTCGGCGTCCACCCTGCTCCCGTAGCCGGCCGCGTCGGCCTCGCCGGGGAGGTACTCGATGTGGCAGTCGAGCACGCACGTCTCGGGATAGCTCACGAGCCACTCGCCGCCGGTGATGATGGTGGGCACGCAGTCGGCGGGCGAGAGGTACGGGTGGCGGGCGCGCAGCGACCACTCCTCGCGCAGGCGGCGGATCGCGTCGAGCACCACCGCCATCTTCTCGATCGCGTTCACGGCGCCGCCGTCGCCGGGGTGGCGCGGTGCGATGCCCGCGTGCCCGGCGCGGCCCGTCACCGTGATGCGGTGAAGCAGGCTGCCGCGACAGGCGATCCACACATCGAGGCCGCTCGGCTCGGGCACGATCGCGCCGTCGGCCGTGATCGTCCGCGCCGTGACGAGCCCGCCCGCGCCGGTGGACTCCTCCTCGGTCACGGTGTTCACGATGAGGTCGCCGTGGAGGCCGATCCCGAGGCTCGCGAGCACCTCGGCGGCGAACACCATGCAGGCGACGCCGCCTTTCATGTCGCACGCCCCGCGGCCGTGCACTGCGCCGTCGGCGACGGTGCCGGCCAGCGGATCGAACCGCCAGCGGTCGCGCGGCTCGACGCCCACCGTATCGACGTGGCCGTTGAAGAGGAGCGTGCGGCCGTCGCCCGATCCCGCAAACCGCGCGACCAGCTGCGGGCGGCCCGCAAAGCTGAATCCGGGCGGGATCATGTCGTGCGCGGCCATGGCGGCGACGTCGGGCTCCGCGACCTCGACTGCTGCACCGGCCGCGCGCAGGCGGTCGGCCAGGTAGTGCTGGAGGTCGGCCTCCTGGTGGCAGGGCTCCTCGGGCGTGGGCGGGCGCGTGTCGAACCCGACCAGCCTCCGGGTGAGCTCGACCAGCTCGTCGGCGCGGGCCGCGATGGCCTCGCACACCTGCGCCTCGGCGGCGCTATTCAGCCGGGTCAGCGCCGTCTCCTTCAGATGCCTCGAGGGTGAGGCGCACGGCGTGATCCACCGTCTGCAGGTGGTGCTCCATCGCCTTTCGCGCCCCTTCCGGATCGCGGCGGCGGATGGCATCCACCACTGCCGCGTGCTCGGCGGCGTAGCGGCGGACGCTCACAGGCTGGAAGCTGCGCTCGCGGCTATCGAGAAGCTCGTCGGTGAGCCCGTCAACGAGGTCCGAGAGCAGCGAGTTTCGCGCTGCAGCGGCCACCGCCGTGTGGAAACCGGCGTCGGCGGTCACCGGCGAGTCACCGGTCTCGGGGCTGCGGCGCAGCTGCTCGACCCAGCTCTCGAGCACCGCGATGTCCTCAGCGGTGGCCCGTTCAGCCGCGAGGGCCGCTGTACCCGGCTCCAGCAGCTGGCGCACCTCCACCGGCTCGACCGTGAGCGCCGAGGCCCCGCCGGCCGGGAACGGATGCGAGATCCGGTAGTTGCGCGCCCGCGCGGGGATGCCCACGCGGCCGTTTCCCCGCGTCATGACGATCCCGTTGTGCTGCAGGGCGGCGAGCGCCTCGCGGATGCTGTTTCGGCTCACCGAGAACTCGTGCTGGAGCTCGCGCTCCGGGGGCAGCAGCACCTCGTCGTCGTTGGGCGAGCCGGCGATGAGCTCCACCAGCTGGTCGGCGACCTGCCGCGGAACGCTCTGGCGAACGAGCGAGTTGGGCGGGATCGTGAGGGTCGGTCTCGGGGAGGCGGGATCGCGCATTGACATCTGCGTTGGCCAGATGATAGCTTGGCCCTACCATCCTACCGCTGGGGAGAATCACATAACAATCGACGAGGACATCCTGGTGCGGGTGGTCAGGGATCTGGCGAGCATCGGGTCATGCGAGGAGGGCTTCCGGGTCACCGGCACGCCCGAAGACCGCCGGGCGGCCGAGTACATCGCGGGCGAGCTCGCAGGTGTCGGGCTGCAGGATGTGGGCATCGAGGAGGTGCCGGTCGATGCATGGCGCTTCCACCACGCGTCGGTCACGCTCGCCGACGGCACGCAGTGGGAGTGCGCGAGCCTCGGGAGCTTCCCTCCCACCCCGAAGGACGGCGTGACCGGCGAGGTGGTGGTCGTCGGCGACGGCCGCCGGCGCAGCCTCGACGGGCTCGATCTGGCCGGCAAGGTGGCGCTCCTTGACTGGCGCGAGATCCCCGTGAGCATCTGCGACGTGGTGCTCGAGCTGGGCCTTCGCGGCGTCGTGGCGGTCATCCTCTGCTCGCTCGACGGCGGCGCGCGGTTCCAGGGCCAGGACGCGCTGGGATCGTCGGTCTCCTCGTGGCACGAGGGCTCGCCGCCGCTGGTCACCATGCGAAAGCGGCACGCCTACGAGCTGCTCGATCGCGGCCGCTCGGGCGACCAGATGGTCACCGTCCGCGCCGAGATCGAGATCACCCGAGACGCTCCGGGGTGCAACGTGATCTCGGTGTTTCCGGGCGAGCGGAATGACCTCGCGCCGATCGTCGTGGCCGCACATCACGACGCGTGGTTTTCGGGCGCATGGGACAACGCGACCGGCGTGGCGGCGGTCATCGCCATCGCCGATGCGCTCCAGCGCGGCGGCTGGAAGCCGCGGCGGCCCGTGGTCTTCGGGTCGCACACCGCCGAGGAGTACGGCCGCATCGGCGAGCCCGACCCCTGGTGCTACGGATCATGGGCGCGCATCACGCAGACCCATCCGCAGTGGGGCGGGTCGGTGCCGATCTTCCTGAACATCGAGGCGTCCGGCCACCCCGGCCTGCCGGCCCTGGTGGAGGCGCCGCCCGAGCTACGGAAGTTTGCGACGAGGTTCTTCCGAAAGGCCAAGCGCGACGGGGTGCTGCCGCTGGGCTGGTGGTACTCGGGCGACCCGGTGACGGGCACCGACGCGTGGCCGTTCCAGCTCATGGGCGTCCCCTCGATGAGCGTCTACAACTGGCACAAGAGCATCGTCCACACCGATTACCACACCACCAACGACGTGCCCTCGCTCGTGGACTACACCTACCTCGCCGACCTGACGCGGATGTACCTGGACATCCTCGTCGAGGCCGAGCGATCCATCGACTCGCTGCTGGATCACGGCGCTCGCCGAGCGCATGTCGCGCGCCTGGGTGGCGACGAGCGGCTGACGAGGGCCGCCGAGGCGTATGCCAAGGACGGCTCGCGCAAGGCGTTCACGCGGCTCGCCCGCGGCGGCATCGCCGTCGATGCCGACGGCAACACCGGCTACCTCCACCTGCAGGCCGCACGCGACGCGACGCAGCTCGCCGCAGCCCTCGAGGCGCTCGAGGCCGGCGACCGGAAGGCTGCCGCGCGGGCAGCGCTCAAGGTGGGCGCGAACTCCGCCTACTCACACCTCTCCCGCGAGGCGTTTGCGATCTCGCGGAAGCGGTCGCTCTCGAGCGAAGGGTCGTGGGCGGAAGGGAGCCACCGCACGGAGTGGCCCGACCTGTGGGAGGAGATCGCGGCGCTTCGGGGAGACCCGGGAGCGCGCACGTCCGGGCCGTGGGTGGCCCGCTCGCTCGAACGACATCTGGCTCGCGCGACCCGCGAGCGCGATCGCAGGATCGCCCGATTGGAAACGCTTCTCGCTGGAAGGAACTCACCGTGATCCGCACACGCACTGCGCTGGTTTGCTCGATCGTCTGCGCGCTGGCACTGGCCGCCGCAGGCTGCGGCGGTAGCTCGAGCTCGTCCTCCAGCTCGTCAGGCTCCGGAACGACCGGGAGCCACACCGGAGGCACGTTCACGGCGCTCTTCTCCGGCGTCGGCACGTCCATCGATCCGCAGATCGACTACGACCAGAACTGGAACCTGCTGGTGATGGACTACGACGGGCTGGTGGCCTGGAAGCGCGTGAACGGGCCGCAGAGCACCCAGCTGACCCCCGATCTCGCGACCAACCTGCCGACGCCCACCGACGGCGGCAAGACCTACGTCTTCCACATGCGCACCGGCATCCACTTCTCGAACGGGCAGCTCGTGAAGCCCTCCGACGTGACCGCGACGCTCGAGCGCGAGTACGAGGCGGCCGGGCCCGGCGGCCTCTTCTACAGCAGCATCGTCGGCGCCGACAAGTGCGGCAAGACCTGCGATCTCAGCAAGGGCGTGGTTGCCGACAACGCCGCGAACACGGTGACGTTCCACCTGACCGCACCCGATCCACAGCTCCTCGTGCAGCTCGCGCTGCCGTTTGCCTACGTGGTGCCGGCCGGCAGCCCGAACAAGGACAGCGGCACGACCGCGCTGCCCGGCACCGGCCCGTACACCATCTCCTCCTACACGCCGGAGCAGCAGATGGTGTTCACGCGAAACCCCCACTTCCACCAGTGGTCGAAGCTGGCCCAGCCGGCCGGTAACCCCGACAAGATCCTGATCAAGATCGGCGCGCCGGTCGAGTCCGCCGTGTCCGAGGTGGAGCACGACCAGGCCGACTGGATGAACGACTCGCCGCCGTCTGACCGGCTCGGCGAGATCTCGACGAAGTACGCCGACCAGCTGCACGTGAACCCGACGCAGCAGCTCTACTACATGTCGCTCGACACGCGCACGGCGCCGTTCAACAACCTGAAGGTGCGCCAGGCCGTGAACTTCGCGACCGACCGCGCCGCTGTGGTGAAGCTCTGGGGCGGGCCGGCGGTTGCCCAGACCGTGTGCCAGATCCTGCCGCCGGGCTTCCCGTCGTACGTGGAGTACTGCCCGTACACCAAGAATCCCGACGCCACGTGGAGCGCCCCTGACGTGGCCAAGGCCAAGCAGCTGATTGCCGAGTCGGGCACGAAGGGCCAGTCGGTCTCGGTCATCACCACCACCGACGCGACGAGCAAGAACATCGGCGAGTACTTCGTGTCGCTTCTGAACTCGCTCGGCTACAAGGCAAAGCTGAAGGCCCTGGCCGCGTCGATCGAGTACTCGGTGGCCCAGAACTCATCCCAGAACCCGCAGATGACGCTCAGCTACTGGTACCCGGACTATCCGGACCCCGCCGACTTCTTCAACATCGAGATCGGCTGCCAGGGCTTCCATGCCAACACCAACGCGAGCCCGAACCTGTCGGAGTTCTGCGATCAGGGCATCGAGGCCCAGACGAAGGCCGCGCTTGCGACCGAGGACAAGAATGCGGACGCTGCTGCGCCGCTCTGGACGGCGCTCGACAAGGCCGTGACCGACAAGGCCCCGCAGATCTCGCTATTCGTGCCGAAGAACCTGCTCTTCGTCTCCTCGCGTGTCGGAAACGTGCAGTACAGCTACGCGGCCACCGGCCAGTTCATCCTCGACCAGGCCACGCTGAACTGATCGAGAGGAGAGCGGCGCGGGTCACTTCGCGTCGGAGGTCTGGAAGAAGCTCGCGATGGCTCCGGCCGAACCTGCCACCACGATCACCGCCCAGATCTCGAGCACGAGATCGATCACGCGGCCGGCAGGAGTCACCGGGTTCTTGATCTGCGACGAGACCGTCAGGAGCTGCACCGTCGTGAAGAAGAGCGCCTGCCCGAAGGTCTTGATGTCGGTGCCGTGCGAGGAGCGCTCCAGCACGTAGAACGCGATGGCCGCTGCGACGTCGATGATCGCCGTTGCGACGACCACCAGCGCCAGCCGGGCCATCAGCCGCCGGTGCTGCTCCTCGAAGGTGAAGAGCCTGCCCATCTCCTCGCGCATTGCGCTCATGCACGCAGTCTCCCATCGGCAGCGGTCGGATCGGCCTGCGGCGCCTGCTCGAGGAGCGCGCTTCGGATCTCGCCGAGCCCGGCGGCCAGCTCCCGCTCGCGTTCCGGGGTCGCGTGACCGGTGCCGCACGCCGGCGTGAGGAACGCCGCGCGGCCCACGGCGTCCGGATCGCCGAGCGACTCGATCGCGCGGCGCGCGACCGCCAGCCCGTCGGCCGCTCCCCTCACCGGCAGCACGCCCAGCCCCACCCGCCCGCCGGCGGCGATCAGCCGCCGCACGACGGCAGCACCCGCCTCGCTCAGCGGATGCCGGTGCACGTCCAGGAAGAGCGCGTCGGCACCGGCCTGTGCGATCACCGGCCACGGCGGCGCGCCGCAGACGTGCAGCGCCCAGCCTCCGCCCACCCGCGAGAGCGCGTGCCATGCGCGGGCGGCGTCCATCGGCGACACTCCCGCCTCCGAGAGGCGCGGCTCGTCCACGACGACGAGGGTGGCCGCGCCGAGCACCGCCAGGTCGGCTGCGCACGCCTGGGCGTTTGCCGCAAGCCACAGCCCCAGGCTCTGCGCGAGGCCGTCGCCGGCAGCGCCGACCTCGGCCAGCGAGTGGGCCAGCGAGCACGGCCCCGGCACCTGCAGCTTCACCACGCCGTGGCTGGGCGGCACCGCGGCGACCGCGCGCAGCACCTCGGGCCACGCCGCCGGCCGCACGCGATCGCGCTCGGCCGACCACGCGCACCGGCCCTCCAGCTGGGGTGAGAACTGCATGTCGTAGCCCGCCCAGACGTGGGCGACGGCCTCGGCGGGATCGGCGAACGGCAACGAGCCGATACCTGTCGTGGCCCACGGGCCGAAGCTCGAGAGCATGGTGAAACCTCCGGGATCGGCGGCCCAGGCGCGGGGCCGCAAAGAGACGAGCATGAGCCGGCAGGTTTTCGGGCTCGGGATCGACCTCACGGGCTCCTTCCCGGATCTCCCGATCCAGTGGACGAACGCCCGCTCGTCCCCCATACCGCTGCGCGTCAGCCCTGGCCTTGCACCAGGTTCCCTCGACCGACTCGGACGGCACGATACCAGCCGCGATGGACGGATCCCGGGATAGTCAGCCATCGACTAATTGGCTATCATCCCGGCCCATGAGCGAGGTGCCTCCAGACCGGCAGCCTGGCTACACGCCGGGGATGCGCGACGCGGTGACAGTCTGCCGCCAGATGGGCTGGGCGGTGATGGAGGTGCCGGGCGAGGGCTGGCGCCCGTGCGATCCGTCCGAGCCGGGCGCCTACATCGACTTCGACCGCTACGCGTTCTGGCTCGAGCACGAGGCCGGCGAGCTCGAGGGCAACGACAGCTCCGCCTAGCGGCGCAGGAGCTCATCGACGAACCGCCCCGCCGCCCGCGTGGTCTCGAGGCGGAAGCGAAGCAGCAGCTCGTCGGTGCCCTCGGCGGTCTCCAGCCGGGCTGAGAACACCTCGTCGATGGCGTAGAGCACCGTGCGCTGCGCAAGGAGCATCGGCGTCTGGTCGAGCCCCGACCGGCGCCCGAACACCAGCTTCAGGATGAGGAGCGAGCGCAGGTCACGCACGTGGCCGACCGGCTCGGAGAGCCAGCGGCTCACCGCCGCGCGGCCCTTGCGGGTGGGCCGCATCACCGCGCGCCGCGGGCCGCGCTCGCCGGGCTCCTCACCCGCGGGCTCGATCAGGCCGCGCTCCTGCAGCTGATCGAGCGTGCGGTAGACCACCGCCCGTCGCACCGTCCAGATGCGGCCGATCTCGCCCTCGGGCGCGAGGACGCCCACCAGCGGCCATCCGTGAGCGTTCTGCTCGCAGAGGAGTGCCAGCACCGCCCATTCCCCGGGCGCCAGGTCGAGTTGGTCGGGCATCTCAGGGCTCAGAGGCTATCTGGATCGTCTGCACCGCGGTTGACTTGAACGACGCCGTCACCGTCTGGCCGGCGGCGAATCCGAGCCGGTCCTGCGACTCGCGCCGTGATCTCGGCGATGAACGGCCCGACGGTCACCCGCACGCGGTTTCCCAGCGTGAGGACGTGGCCGATCGGCGCCGTGAGCTGGTTCTGAGCCGACGTCTGGGCGACGGGCTCGCGCAGCAGCGTGATGTCCCACGGCGCCACCAGCACCGCCACCCTGCCCGTCGCCGGCTCGGCGAGCCGCAGGTGGATGCCGTCGTCGAGCACCACGTCGAGGCCGCTCGCGTTTCCCTCGACGTGGTTCAGCCCCGCGAACTGGGCCACGAACGGCGTCTTCGGGGCGGCGAGCAGCTCGGACGCCTCGCCGTGCTGGGTCACGTGGCCGTGCTCGATCACGATCACGCGGTTTGCCAGCGACACCGCCTCGTCGAAGGAGTGCGTGACGATGAGCGTCGGCACCCCCACCGCCGAGATGGTGCTCGAGAGCTCGTCGGCGATCTGCGCGCGCGTGCCGGGGTCGAGCGCCGAGAGCGGCTCGTCCAGCAGCAGCAGCTTGGGATCGCGTGCGAGAGCGCGGGCGAGGGCCACGCGCTGGCGCTCGCCGCCCGAGAGCCGCCGAGGCTTTGCCCTGGCGAGGTGCGTGATGCCTATGCGCTCGAGCAGCGGATCGACCGGCACCCGCGCGCCGAAGGCGACGTTCGAGCGCACCGACATGTGCGGGAAGAGCGCGTAGTCCTGGAACACGAACCCCACCGCGCGCTGATCCACCGAGAGGCTGCGCTTGCCGTCGAACCACACCTCGCCCTCGCACTCCACCCGCCCCGACGCAGGCGTGAGCAGGCCGGAGACGAGCCGAAGGAGCGTTGACTTGCCCGCGCCCGATGGGCCGATCACCGCAGTCGCCTCGGAGACGTCCACGTTCGCCTCGAACGTGAAGTACCGAAGCGGGTAGTTCACGCGGGCGTGAAGCGAAACCCACCTGCCCGAGTGAGGAGCTTGACGGAGATCAGCACGAACGCGCTGGTCGCGATCAGGAGCGCACCGAGCGCGAGGGCCTGGTCGATGCTCTGCGCAAAGCCGAGGTAGATCGCCACGGGAGCGGTCTGCGTCACGCCCGCGAGGCTGCCGGCGAAGAGGATCGTCGCCCCGAACTCGCCCAGCGCCCGCGCCCAGGCGAGCACTGCCCCCGCGCCCAGCCCCGAGAGCGCGACGGGGATCGCCACGCGAAAGAAGGTCTTCCGCCGGCCCCGCGCCCAGCGTGCGCGCGGCCCCGAGCAGGTCGGGATCGACGCTCTCGAACGCCGAGATGGCCTGGCGCACGTAGAGCGGGCTCGCCACGAACGTCATCGCCATCACCACCGCCGCCTTCGTGAACGGCAGCTCGATCCCCAGCGCGCTCAGCTGCGGGCCGACCAGGCCGAACCGGCCGAACGCCAGCAGCAGCCCGAGCCCGGCCACCGCCGGGGGCAGCACCAGCGGCAGCTCGAAGAGCGTGGTCACGAGCGTCTTTCCCGGGAAGTCAGTGGTGGCGAGCAGGTAGGAGATCGGCGTGCCGAAGAACGAGCATCAGCCCGAGCGAGATCGCGCTGGTCTCGAACGAGATCCGAAGCGCGGTCCACGCACCGGGCTGGCTGAGGCCGTCGCGCAGGCTTCCCTGGGTGAAGATCGCGATCAGCGGCAGCGCCAGGAACGCCACCGCGATCGCCAGTGATGAGCCCTACAGCTAGTTTGAGGGGGGCGCGACCGAAACCGTACTTCTTCAACACGGCCTGTCCCGTCGATGAGCTCACCAGATCCATCCACTTCTGCGCCGCCTGTTGGTTGGAGGTCGACTTCAGGATGCCGATCGGGTAGATCGCCGTGGCATCAGCCTTCTCGGGGAACGCTATCTGCTTCACCTTCGCTCCCGGCAGAGAGTGCATCGGTGACGTAGACGAAGCCGGCGTCGGCGGCGCCCGTGGTGACCTTCGCCAGCACGCTGGTGACGTCGGCCTCCTTGTGACACGATGTTGAGCTGGCTCTCCTTGATGCCGAGGTTTCCGAGCACCTCGATGGTGTAGGCGCCGATCGGCACGGCGGGATCGCCGACCACGAGCTTGGGCTGCTTCGTGACCAGATCGTTGTAGTTGGTGATGCCCGGCGGGGTTCGAGGCCGGGACGACGATCACCAGCGAGTTGGTGGCGAAGTTCGTCGTCGGGCCGAGCAGGTTCTTCTGCTTGCAGCTCCTCGGGATACTTGGGGCTCGCGCCGGCGAAGATGTCGCCCTTCTGGCCCGCCTCGACCTGCGCGGCGAGCGCGTCGGTGCCGGCGAAGCTCGTGGCGACCTTCCAGCCGGGATTCTGCGACTCGTACGTCTTGGCGAGCTCGGTGAAGGCGCCGTTCAGCGAGGCAGCGGCGAGCACGGTGAGCGTGCCGCCGGACTGGGTGCTGGTCGCCGGAGCCGAGCTGCTCGAAGAGCTGCTGCTCGAGCTCGAGCTCGAACCACAGCCCGCAGCGACGAACAGCACCGCCGCCAGCATCACCCCGAGTGCGCGGGACCGCTTCATGGTGGATTCACCCATTTCCATCCCCTTCAGATCGGCATCTAGTCAGCCACGGACTATGTCCGCCGAGCGGGCAAGCTAGCACATGCATACCGGCTGCCTATGCAGTCGACTCGACCGCGCCGGGCACGGGTGAGCCACGGCGCGGGGCAATTGGAAGCTCGGCCCACACGCGCGTCCCGCCACCGGGCGGGCTCTCGAACCGGAGCCGGCCGCCCAGGGCTTCGATCCGGTCGGAGAGCCCGCGCAGACCGCTGCCGCGGGCGGGATCTGCGCCGCCCATGCCGTCGTCGGTCACCTCCACGCGCACGAGCCCGCCGGCGCTCGCGACCTTCACAGCGGCGGCGGTCGCGCCGGCGTACTTCGCGACGTTGGTGAGCGCCTCGGCAACGACGTAGTAGACCGCCGCCTCCACCGGCTGGGCGAGCTCGCGATCCAGCTCGAAGCTGACCGTCACGGGCACCGGCGACCGCGCGACGAGGCCGCCCACCGCCGATCGGAGCCCCTGGTCGGTGAGGATCGCCGGATGGATGCCCCGTGCCAGCTCGCGCAGCTCCTCGAGCGCCTCCGAGCAGCTCGGCGCTGGCAGCCTCGAGCAGCGCGGCCGCCTCCGAGCCGTCGCCCACTGCCGACCGGGCCATGTGCAGCGAGAGCGCAAGCGAGACGAGCCGCTGCTGGGCACCGTCGTGCAGGTTTCGCTCGAGACGGCGCCGCTCGGCGTCGCCGGCGGAGACGATCCGCGCCCGGGAGGCCGCGACCTCCTGGAACTGCGCCCGCAGCTCGGCCTGCAGCCGCTCGTTCTCGATCGAGAGGGCGGCGGGGCCGCAGACCGCATCGATCAGGTCGGGGTCGTCCAGCAGCACCGGATCGTGCACCAGCGCCGCCACCACCTCGTCGCCGTGCTCGACGGTGGTCACGGCGCGGTCGTCATCGCCGGTCGGAAACACGTACGGCTCGCCGGCGGCATCGACGTACTGCTCGGTGCCGGCCCGCCGATAGGCCACGTCGAGCGTGTCGTCGTTCAGGGCCACCCGAAGCGCATCGCGAAGGCCGCCCGGCGTGCTCTGGCCGCCGATCTGCGCGACCAGCGTCTCGACCGCCGTCGAGCGATCCAGCCGCGTGCGGAGAATGCCGAGCAGGTACCCGACGGGGATCGCAGTGAACGAGATCGCAAACACGTAGAAGCCCGTGTCACCCGAGGCCAGGTTCAGCACGTCGAGGACGCTCGTGAACACCAGGATCGCCCCCATGGCCACCGCGCCCGTCAGGTAGAGCGGCGCCAGCACGCGCCGCGTGGCCGGCGAGGCGTGGCGCCAGCGCTGCAGCACCGTCCAGAGCACGGCGATGATCAGCGGCACCGCGATCACGATCGCGACCACGCGTGACCGCGCTCACCAGGCCCGGCAGGTGATCGGCCAGGGCGACGTTGTGCGCGGAGAACCTGCTCGCCCCGCCCGGCTCCTCGCGCGGCTCGGTGAACGGCAGCGTGACGATCGAGAGGCCCACCGTGATGAAGTAGGCGACCGCCACCAGGAACCGCGACCTGCGGTCGAGCCGCCCGCTGGGATAGGCGAGCAGGAGGTGCACCAGGAGCCCCGGCCAGACGATCCCCGACGAGCAGGCCGAACGTGAATACCAGGTCGTCCGGCGAGTCGGAGAGCGCCGCGCCGGCCCACGAGAACCCGATCGCGATCATCAGGAGGCCCGTGCGGTTTCCCGGCCGCCGCCGCCACGCGACGAGGCCCGCGATGACGAACGACCACGTCACCGTGAGCCCGAGCACGGCGAACGCCAGCGAGTTCCTTCGCACGTTGGTGACCGACTCGATGTAGCAGACCCCCGCGCTCACCAGAAGGAGCGCCACCACCACCGCGACGGTGAACCGGCGCCCCCTCATCGCAGGAGCGCAGCCAGGCGCGCGCACGAGAGCTCGTCCTTGGGGATGAACCCGCGCGCGCCGCTCTGCTCCACCTGGCGCTCGAGCTCCGCGCCGTCGCGGCTGGACGTCAGCACCACCTGCACCTCACCGCCGGCAGACGTGATCTGGCGGGCCGTGGCGAAGCCGTCGATGCCGGGCAGCTGCACATCGAGCAGCACGAGCTGGGGTGAGAGCTGCGCAGCCGCCAGCACCCCCGACTCGCCGTCATCCGCCTCCCCCACCACCTCGAAGCCCCCCGACTCGAGCAACGCCCGCGCCCGGGCGCGAAACCCGGGGTGGTCGTCCACGATGAGGACACTCATGCTCATGCGCTCATCGTCGCATACGGCCCTGGGGTGCGCGGTGTGGATAACCCCACCATCGGGGCGGTGGTAGCCCGCGCCAGAACGCCTGCCCGCCCCACTTCCACGGCGCCCGCGATCGCCGAACCTGAGCAGGCCAATCGACAAGGGAGTCGTCATGTCACATCAGGGACAGAAAGCTGGAATCGCGGCGCGCATGGGAAGCTGGAGCGCGCGGCACAAGAAGTCGGTGCTCGCCGGATGGCTCGTCTTCGTGATCCTCGCGGTCGCGATCGGCGGCATGGTGGGCACCCAGAAGCTCACCACCGCCGACGAGTACAGCGGCGAGTCGGGCACGGCCGAGCAGGCGCTCCAGGCGCACTTCCCCCGGCCCGCACATGAGGAGGCGCTCATCCACAGCGCGACGCTGAACGCCGGCGATCCTGCGTTCAGAGCGGCGATCAGGGACGTCCGGGAGCGCGTCTCGGCCGTCTCGGTGGCGACCAACGTCACCGCGCCGGGCGACCCCGGCAGCACCGGGCTCATCTCGAAGGACGGCCACTCGGCGCTGGTGACCTTCGACATCAAGGGCGACGCCGAGAGCGCGGGCGACCGCGTCGGGCCCACCGAGGTCGCCGTCAGGGCGGCGCAGAAGGCGTACCCGCAGCTCCGCATCGAGCAGATCGGCGATGCGAGCGTGGGCAGCCAGATCGACACGCTCGGTCAACCACGACCTGCACAAGGCCGAGACGCTGTCGCTGCCCATCACGCTGATCATCCTGATCCTCGCCTTCGGAGCGCTGGTGGCCGCGGGCGTGCCCGTGCTCCTGGCGATCTCGGGCGTGATCGCGACCGTCGGCCTGGTGGCCCTGCCGAGCCACGTGTTCCCCATCGACGACAACACCTCCATCGTGATCACGCTGATCGGCATGGCGGTGGGCGTGGACTACTCGCTCTTCTACCTCAAGCGCGAGCGCGAGGAGCGGCCGAACGGCCGTGACGAGCTGACCGCGGTCGAGATCGCCTCGGCCACGTCGGGTCGTGCGATCCTCATCTCGGGATTCACCGTGATGGTTGCGATGGCCGGCCAGTTCCTCACCGGCGACAAGGCGTCCACCGCGTTCGCCGTGGGCACCATCATGGTGGTCGCGGTGGCGATGCTCGGTTCGCTGACGGCGCTGCCCGCGATGCTGGCACTGCTGGGCCGCCACGTGGACAAGGGCCGCATGCAGCATCCCGTTCATCCGCCGCCGAACGCCCGCACGTACCGAGTCGCGCGTGCTCGTCGGCGGTGCTCGACCGGGTGCTTCGCCGGCCGGTGATCTCTGCGGTGACCGCGACTGGCGGTGCTGCTCGTGATCGCATCCCCGGCGCTGCACTTCAAGGTGCACAACTCGGGCATCAACGACCTGCCGCCGGGGCTGCCGGGCGTCACGGTGCTGCGCCACGTGGAGCAGGCGTTTCCCGACGGCGCATCGCCGGCCCTGGTGGTCGTCCAGGCGAGCGACACCACCTCGCCCGCGGTGACGGGCGCGATCTCCGAGCTGCGCAAGGAGGCGCTCGCAACGGCGTGGGACGCGAGCCGGTGAGGTGAACACGAATGCCGCGCACACCATCACCACGGTGTCGTTCCCGCTGGCCGGGAACGGCGACAACGCCACGTCGGATCACGCGCTGGACAGGCTGCGAAGCACGCTCATCCCGGCGACGTGGGACAGGTGGACGGCGTGCAGGCCGACGTCACCGGCGAGACGGCGGTGAACCAGGATCAGACAGCATGCTCGAAGCGAAACGCGCCGCTGGTGTTCGGGTTCGTGCTGAGCCTGGCGTTCGTCCTGCTGCTGGTCACGTTCCGGTCGATCGTGATCCCGGTCAAGGCGATCATCCTCAACCTGCTCTCGGTGGCGGCGGCCTACGGGGTGATGGTGTGGTCTTCCAGCAGGGCACGGAGCCTCGCTCCTGTCGTTCACGCCCACCGACGGCGTCGCGCCGTGGCTGCCGCTCTTCCTGTTCGTGATCCTCTTCGGGCTCTCGATGGACTACCACGTGTTCATCCTGAGCCGGATCAAGGAGCTGGTGGACGGCGGGATGCCCACCGACGAGGCCGTCGCCCGGGGCATCAAGTCCACCGCCGGCATGGTCACGAGCGCGGCGCTGGTCATGGTCGGCGTGTTCTTGATCTTCGTCACGCTGAGCATCGTCGACTTCAAGGAGTTCGGCATCGGGCTCGCCTCGGCGATCCTGATCGACGCCACGATCATCCGCGGGGTGCTCCTGCCCGCCACGATGAAGCTCCTCGGCGACTGGAACTGGTACCTCCCCGCGCCGCTCCAGTGGCTGCCGCGGTTCCACACGAGATCCCGCTCGCGAGGCGTCGGGGCGACTGAGCGAGACGGAGCGGCCCGCCAGCCGGCGGGCCGCTCAGTCGTTCAGGAGGGTGAGGACGGCGCGCACGCGGCGGTGATCCTCAGGGGTGGACGGCGAGGCCGAGCTTCGCGAAGATGTTGGTGACGTGCTTCTCCACCGCGCGCTCGGTCACCACCAGCCGCGCGGCGATGCCCTTGTTGGAGAGGCCCTCGGCCATCAGCTCGAGCACCTCGCGCTCGCGCGGGGTGAGGCTCCCGAGCGGGTCTCCGGCGCGGGGCCGGCCCACCAGCATCGCCACCACGGCGGGATCGAGCGCCGATCCCCCTGCGGCCACGCGGCGCACCGCGTCGGTGAACTCATCCGACGTTCGCGATGGTTCCTTCAGCAGGTAGCCCGTGCCCTCGGTGCGCTCGCTGAGAAGCGCCGTGGCGTACTGGGCCTCGACGTACTGCGAGAGCACAAGCACGCCGACCTGCGGGTGCTGCGCGCGGATCCTCGCAGCCGCCTGCAGGCCCTCGTCGGTGTGGGTCGGCGGCATGCGGATATCGATGATGGCGACGTCGGGCTTCGAGAACCCGACGCGCCGCAGCAGGTCGTCGGGGTTGTCCACCTGGCCCACCACCTCGAACCCCGCCCCTTCCAGCAGGCGCACGAGGCCCTCTCGCAGAAGCACCGAGTCCTCTGCCACCACGACTCGGATCGGAGCGTCGGTCATGGCGCCGATGCTACCGGGGTTTGGCATTCCTGCGCGGCTGGGCATGGGATCTGCATGACCGACATCACAGCGACATTCGACATCACGGCATGGGAAGAGACCCCGTTTGACGAGGGCACCGGCGTGGCGAAGCTGACCGAGGCGCTGGTCGGCAAGCACTACAGCGGCGACATCAACGGCAGCTCCGTCACCAAGTGGCTGATGGCCTACGCGCCGGACAAGTCGGCGACGTTCACCGGGATCGAGCGGATCAAGGGCACGATCGGCGGCAAGCACGGCAGCCTGGTGCTGCTGCACACGGGCGTGTTCGAGGACGGCGCGGCGAAGGCCGAGCTGAAGGTGGTCTCGGGCACGAACGAGCTGAAGGACGCGACAGGCGCCGGCGACTTCCTGGCCGACCCCTCGGGCAAGATCTCACTCAAGCTCTCCTGAGCCGTAACGACTTCCGGACGGTTGTCCGGGATACTTGACGCGTGAACGTGAGCAGCGTCATCTTCGCCATCGAGCTCGCCGTGCTGCTCATCGGCATGGTGACCCTCGGCGTGCTCATCCTCCGGCGCCGGCCGGGGAACGTCATCGGCTGGCTCTTCTGCGCCGTGCCGGCGGGAATCCTCACGAGCACCGCCGGCGGCACCTACAACGAGCACGGCCACCCGGGCGGCACCGTGACCGGCTGGGTCGCGAGCTGGGCCTGGATCACCGCGCTCCTCGCCTACGCGCTCTTCGTCCCGCTGCTCTTCCCCGACGGGAACCTCATGCCCGGGCGCAGATGGCGCATCGTGGCCCGCGTCGAGGCCGTCGTGCTCGCCGGGGCGGCGCTGGGCATCGCCACGGGCGTCGATCTGATCGCCGCCCCGTTCGTCGTCGGGTGCGTGCTGCTCGTCCTGGTCTCGATCGCCTCGATGGTGGTGCGCTACCGCCGTGCCCAGGCGACGGAGCGGCTGCAGGTTCGCTGGTGCGCGCTCGCGGCCATCGCGAGCATCGTGGGCTTCGTCGCCGCCGCGCTCATCTCGTCGGTCACGAGCAACGCGCAGTTCCTCTTCGTCGCGGTGTACGCGATCATGCCGGCTGCGATGGCGATCGCGATCCTGCGCTACCGGCTCTACGAGATCGACGTGATCATCCGCCGCACCATCACCTACGCGTGCCTCGTCGCAGCGCTCGCGGCGGTCTACCTGGCCGGCGTCACCGGCATCGGCGCGCTCCTTCAGAACATCTCCGGCTCGTCCGGAACGCTCGCGGTGACCGTCTCCACGCTTGCCGTCGCCGCGGCGTTCCAGCCGCTTCGCCGGGCGATCCGGACGCGGGTCGATCACCGGTTCTATCGCCGCGCCTACGACGCGCAGCTGGCCGCCGACGGCTTCAGCGGCAAGCTCCGCGAGGAGATCGACCTGGACGCCCTCACCCGGGAGCTGCTGGCCGTGGTCGGCTCGACCGTGCAGCCGGCCACGGCCAGCGTCTGGCTCAGGCGACCGGCGCCTTAGCGAACGCCGCCACCATCTGCTTGCAGAACGCAGGCAGGTCGTCGGGATTCCGGCTCGTGATGAGGTTGCCGTCCACGTGCACCTCCTCATCCACCCAGGTGCCGCCCGCATTCTCGATGTCGGTGTGCAGGCTCGGCCACGAGGTGAGTGTCCGTCCCTCCACCACGCCGGCCTCGACCAGCGTCCACGGCGCGTGGCAGATCGCCGCCACGGGCTTTCCCTGCTGCACGAACTCGCGCACGAGCTCGACCGCCGCCGGCACCGTCCGCAGGTGGTCGGGGTTGGCGACGCCGCCGGGCAGGATCAGCCCGTCGTAGTCGCGCGCGTCCACCGAGTCGGCCACGCCGTCGTTGGGAAACGAGTCGCCGTAGTCGAGGTGGTTGAAGCCCTGGATCGGCGCGTCCTCGGTGTTGATCAGCTCCACCGTCGCGCCGGCGTCGCGCGCCGCCTTCACCGGCTCGGTCAGCTCCACCTGCTCCACGCCGTCGGTGGCCAGCACCGCGATCCGCTTTCCGTTCAGCTCATCACTCATCGTGCCCCCTTTGTCTGTTTCCGCGACGCCGGATCGATACCCCGGCCGCGGCCAGCGCAAGCACGATGAGCACCACGGCGGCGATCACGAGCACCTTGTGCGCCGCGAAGAACGACTGGCTGCCCCCAAGCGACGGGTTGAGCGGCAGCGGATGGCCGTTCGACGCGGCGAGCTTTCGCACCGCCGCGCTCGCGGCATCGGTGAGCTGATCGGGTGACGAGCCGGCCGGCAGCGGCACGCCCTTCAGCTGCTCGTAGCCGCCGGGCTCGTGCTCGCCGCCGTTCACCGAGATGCCGTAGCCGTTGCTCATCACGGTGAGGATGCGGCCCTTGTAGCCGAACCCCACCTCGGCGCCCAGGAACTTCGCATACGTCTGGGGCTTCCCCATGAGCTGCGGGATCGAGCCCAGATCCTGCTTGGACTGGATGATCGCCACGCGGATGGTGTAGCCGTCGTCGTTGGCAGCGGCCACGAGCGCCTGCAGCCGCTCGCCGGACTCCGCCGACGGCTGGTTGATGGGCAGGTACACCTGGTTCACCAGCAGGTAGTCGCTGGGCGGGTCGCCGTCGGCGAAGCCCGTGACGGCCGACGCGAGGAAGAGCACCAGCACGATCGCCGCCACGCCGACGAGGAACGCCACGAGCGACGCGCCGATGATGAGGCCGGGGTTCTGAGGTTTGCGTGGATCGTTCGGCATTGCCTATCCCTCCGCGTGATCCACGAGCGTGATGGTGAACGGCGCGGCCCCGCGCGGCGCGACCTGGAACTGCAGGCCCCAGTGGCCCACCATGACCAGCGCCGGCCGGGTGAGACGGTAGACGCCCGGCGCGGCCTCGCGCATCTGATAGCTCTGGGTGCCCATCTCCATGTCCAGCATCAGGAACCGCTGGATCACCGTCGCGCCGGTCACGGGCGCACCGCCCTTCGTGAGCTGGAGCGAGAACATGTTGGGCGCCGCCGCCTTGTTCGGCGCGATGGTGATGGTGGCGTGGTAGCCGCTCTGCGTGACCGTGGTGGCGACCGCACCGGGGCCGACGTGGGCATCCACTGCCCCGATCTCGGCCAGCGCCCTGGCCGGCGGAGGCAGGCTCGTGAGCACCATCGCGGCGGCGATGATGGCCGCCACGAGCATGATCTCGACGCCCACAGTGCGGCGCAGCAGGCCGATGGCCGAGGCCCCGGCGGCCGCGTCGTCGCGCTCGAGCGCCGCCTTCAGCCGCGGCACCGAGCGCCTGTTGTTGACAGCCGCGACCAGGATCACCACCACCAGGATCGCGATCTTCACGAGGATCGTCTTGCCGTAGGACGTCTGCCAGAGCGATGCGAGCGTCGGCAGGTGGATGATCGCCGCACCCGTCCCCGACCCGATCAGCGCCAGCACCGAGATGAGGGCGACGATGGAGAACTGCGGTACGCACGCCCCGAGCACGCGCAGCCGGGCGTCGGCCGGGGTGCGAAGCGCGGTGAGCGTGATCGCGACCAGGCCGCCGATCCAGACCGAGCCCGCGACGAGGTGGATCCAGTCGAGGAGCAGCGAGAGCCCGGCCGGCGAGGTCTGCCCGGCGTGGCCGGCGAGCCCGGGAATCACCAGCAGCGCGCCGGCGGCCAGGAGCGCGCCGGCCAGCGCCAGGAGCTGGGCCACCGAGCGCTGCTCGCGCTCCGGCTGGTCGAGCCTGATCGCGATCAGCGCCGCCAGGCCGAACAGGCCCAGCACCAGCTCGAGATCCTCCAGCGCCCGTCCCAGAGCCGAATCGCGGATGAGCGGGATGGTGTCTGACAGGTTCAGCACCGACGCCTGGGCGAACTCCGCTGTGGTCACCAGGATGTAGAGCGGAGTGGCGATCAGGCCGACAATCACCGCCACCAGCAGCGCGACGCCGAGCGCCCGGGCGGCTGCCGGCGAGCCGATCAGCGCCTTTCGCGCCAGCAGCGCGCGGAAGCAGAAGAGCCCCACGGCGATCATCAGCGCCAGGAACACGATCCAGCGGATGGTCACCAGCTGCGGCGTCGCGGCCGACTCGCTGAGCGACGGGATCACGAACTGCGGCGCAGGCCCCGGGTTCGGCCCGACCGCGAACGTGAACGCGCCGCGCACCGGGTGGCCGTCGGCCGAGATCGCCCGCCAGTACACCAGATACCAGCCCTCCGGCAGGTGGTTCACGTTCACGGCGAGCGTCTCGGGGTCGCCGGGGACGGCGTAGGGCGATCCGGTCGCCTGCTGGTGGCCGCCCGCGTCGGTGACCGAGACCACGGCGAAGCGCGGCTCGACCGCCTCGTCGAACGTGAGCTTCACGCTGGTCGGCGAGGAGGCGACGGTGGCGCTCGCAACCGGCGAGGTCTTCTCGAGCACGGCGTGGGCAAGCGCGGCCGCCGGGAATGCCCCGGCGGCCGCCAGCACCAGTGCGATGAGTGCCGCCCGCGCCCGCAACCTCACGTCAGCGATCGCCTCCCCGAGAAGAGCGCGATGCCGCCGAGGATGACCCCGATCGCGCCGAGGACGATCGCGATGATCGGCAACGTGCTGGAGGTGGCGCCCAGCGACGAGACGCCCTTCACCACCGGGCTCGGGGTGTCGGAGCTCTCCGGCTGATCCCACTCGACCACGGTGCCGTCCGAGTAGGTCTGGCGGACGTCGAAGCTGTAGCTCTTCGAGCCGCCGGTGAGGGTGGCGTTGAACTGGAACACGGAGTCCTCATCGGTCGGGACGCGGCCGCCGGTCCAGGTGACCTGGTTCACGACGGCGTCCTCGCCCGTGCCGGTCGCCTTCACCGTGCGCGTCCAGCCGGGAGCGGGCGCGAACGAGTCGATCGCCACCCCGTCGGGCACGGTGAGCTGGATCGAGGTGGTCGTCTGCCCATCCTCCTCCGTCGGGACGGACAGCGTAAAGACCTGCAAAACACCGGTTTCTGCGGTCGGCGGACTCACCACGGCGTGCGCGAAGGCAGTGGATGCGAAGGCGAGCGTCACGACGGTCGCGAGGAGCGGGATGGCGAGCGCTCTGCGCAGATGCTTGGACATTCGGGTCTCCTCGTGCGGCCTCACCGGACGGTGAGGGTGAAGGGTGCGGTCAGGATCTTGCCGTCCACCTGGCACTGCAGGAACAGGCGCCAGATGCCGGTCTCGGGGAGCAGCACGCCCACGTGCAGCACGCCCGGCGTGGTGGACGACCCAGCGATGGTGGGGGCCGAACCGACGCTCGTGCAACCTGCCAGTCCGGGCGCACAGACGTGGGTGTGGAAGTAGTGGAGGCTGGTCTTGTGGAAGAAGATCGCGTGTGCCAGCGCGCCAAACCAGGGTGTGAAGTGCGCCGGCTTCCCGTTCGGATCTCGCACCGTGACGGTGACAAGAGCGGCCTGGGCCAGGTGGATCTTCGGCGGATTCACCATCGTGAAGGTGTACCCCTGGGTGACGACGGTGCGAGCAACGCAGGAAGCGGCTCGGGGGTGTACTTTCCCTTAACCCTCAGGCTCTGGGTGAGCTGGAAGTTGACGTATTCCGAGCCCTTGTGCGCCGGGTAGATGTCGACGAGCACGCGGTATGGCCCGGGCTCGGTGAACGTGACCTTCTCGCGGATACGCCCGCCAGGCCCGATCGGCGGGTGCTCTGCATGATCGTGGAGAGATCCTTGCGCACAACGATCAGGTGCACCCCCGTGTGCGGGCCCGGCCCGGTCTGGTAGTCGGTCAGCGGCTGCCCGTTGGGCTGGACGACCGTAAACGCGATCTCGGTCGGCTTGCCGGGGCGCACCGGTCCGACCGGCCGGAAGCCGGAGAGGTGGTACTGCCTGGCCGGCGCGATCGACGGCGCGGTGAGCGATCCACCGCCCCCGCCGCAGGCTGTCAGTGCGAGCGTTGCAAGCCCGGCGAGCGCCGGGACGAGGATGCGAAGGCGGGTCATGTGCCCTCCGGGAACGTGTAGAAGCGATGGGGCGGAATGAAGCTGCCAAGCTCTACCACGACCTCGCTGTGAGGCCAGAGCTTTACGCAGGAAACCGGCTCGTAGACTCGAAAACCGTCAACGTAGACCCGCACCGGCGCCCGCGAGACGAACCCCGCGAGCCGGTGTGCGCCCAGCGGCTGGCCCCACGCCGCGAAGAGCTGCCCGAGCGTCGGCACGGCGCCCGATGAATGCACGACGCCCGTGGGCTCGGTCGTCCATACGTCAGACGTACACCCCGCCCCCATGCCGACCCGCGGCGGGATGAGCATGGCGCGCCCGCGCGCGAACAGCTCGACGTGAGCAGCGGATGTCGCCGGCCGGCCGGCGACGCAGGCGGGGGCCGCCGCCGGTGCGAGCGTATAGCGCGGCCCGACGCCGATCGGCGTTGGCACCGCCGTGTTGATCGTGGTGTGCAGCCCCGGGATGGCCGTGCCAAGCATGGCCAGAAGGACTGCGAGTGCAGCCGTCATGTCCTCGGATTCCTCGTTGATCGAGCGCCGCGGGGCGGCGCGCGGGTCAGGTCAGAGTCCGCGGGGCGGCGCGCGGCCGGGAAAGGGCCGGTTTCGAGGCGGCCGGGCGGGAATCAGCACCGGCGCGGGTGCGAGCCGCGGGCGAACCGCGGTGAGAAGCTGGATCAGACCCGAGACAACGGCGTTCAGCGACGCGATTGCCGAGGTCACCATGCGGTCGGAGACCACCACCACCCAGGCGGCGGCGATGGCCAGCACCACGTGCAGCGCGGGAGCGGCGGCGACGCCGCCTCCGGCGTGGACTCCTGCAAGCAGCAGCCCGACGTGCGCGGCACCCTGGAGCACCAGCATCGTGGCCACCACAGCCGAATATGGCACCTGGACGTGGTCGATGGACGAGCCGCCGGCGCCGTTGAGCGCGTCAGCAGCCCGGTGCCTTGCGCCGGCCACGCGGGAGGCGGCCGACGAGAGTCCCACGGCGGCGATTGCGGCCGCGGCCCCGGCGATCGCGAGCGAGCGGCCGTCGGTCACACCGGCGGGGCCGGCGTGCGCCACCACGGCCGCAAGAGCGGCGAGGCCGGCACCGGTTACCCAACGTGGGTCACGCATGGCCGGAGTATGCCACCCGGATCGGCTCACCGACGTGACTCAGAGAGGGAGCTTGCGCGAGTCCAGGTGCACGAGCACCTTGCGCTTGACCCGCTGCAGGGCGTTGTCGACCGTCTTTGGGTCGCAGTCGAGGCGCTCGCCGATGCGCTCGTAGCTGTGGCCCTCGAGGTACAGCGTCAGCACCTGGGCCTCCAGCTTGGAAAGCGCCGAGCCGAGGCACTCGAGGAGGCTCTTGAGCTCCTCGGTGGAGATCACGCACGAGGCCGGGTCGTCCACCGAGGGGCCGGGCAGCGCGTCGCCCAGCGTGCAGTCGGCGTCGCCCTCCTGGCCGGCAGGCGTGTGGCTGAACGACACGTAGGTGTTCAGCGGCGCGTGCTTGAACCGCGTGGCCGTCTTGATGGCCGTGATGATCTGGCGGGTGATGCAGAGCTCTGCGAACGACCGGAAGGAGGTCTCCTTGTCGGCGCGAAAGTCCCTGACTGCCTTGTACAGGCCGACCAGGCCCTCCTGGATCAGGTCGTTGGAGTCTCCGCCGGCGAGGAAGTAGGAGCTCGCCTTGAGCCGCACGAACCCGTGGTAGCGGCGAAGGATCTGATCCATCGCCCACTCGTCTCCGTTGCGGGCGGATGCGATCAAGGCCAGCTCGCTCGGCTCCCGCACGGTGCGTTGCATCTGACGGGCTGCCTGCGGCTGGGCTTGGGACACCATTGACCTCCGGGGGACTGGCAAAAAGGGGGGAGAACTCTCAAGAACCTTGACCCTGACCTTCAAGTAGAACTTGAGGGTCAGGAACTATAGCCAGGCCTCCGCCCCTGTCAAGTGAATCTGACGTAGCAGAGCGTCATTGACCCCGTCTAATCCGCTCCAAAGCCTCTCTGACAGCGGGATCCACCGCATCTGCAAGTTGGTAGCGCTGGCGTGCTCTTCGGGCCCCCGCGGGAGGCCTCAGGGGCCGCCGCGAGCCGGTCGAGAAACTCTCGAGCACTCATTGCGTGTACTCCGCCCCGGTGTGAGACATGCCGCACAACCGTGTCGTTGGAAACCACCGTCACGTCGCCCTCCGACGCGTTTCTGTACGCCAGGCGCTCGATCACGGAGTCCGCCGTCTCCTTGCGGGAGTGAAGCAGGCGGGTCGTCCCGATCGAGCGGTCGGTGCCCTCGCCGTCGAGCACCACGGCGGCCCGCACTCCTGCCCGCGCAGCCCAGTCGGAGACGTCGGCCACCAGCCGCTCGCGAAGCGCGGTGTACTCCCCTCCCCCACCCCGCGCGTGGGTGACGTTGTCGCCGTCGATGATCCAGTACGGCTCAGCCATTGCGCTGGCGAGCGGCCTCGAACAGCAGCACCGCGGACGCTGTCGAGACGTTGAGCGAGTCGATGCGGCCGTGCATCGGGATCGAGACCGTCGCGTCGCACGCCTTGCGCACCCGCGGCCGCAAGCCTGCGCCCTCGGCGCCCAGCACGAACACGGTGCCGCCCTCGCGGTAGTCGGCCTGGTCGTGGCGCATCTCGCCGTCACCCGCAGCGCCGTAGCTCCAGAGCCCCGGCCGCTTCGCGCGAAGCAGGGCGTCGGCCAGGTTGTCGACCTGGGCGATGCGCAGGTGCTCCACCGCCCCGGCAGATGCGCGGCAGGCGGCTGCCGTGACCGCGGCGGAGCGCCGTTTGGTGATGATCAGCCCGTCGGCGCCCGCGCACTCGGCCACCCGGGCCACCGCGCCAAGGTTGTGGGGGTCGGTCACCTCGTCGAGGGCCACCAGGAAGGCGTTCTCGCGCGCGAAGAGGGCGTTCGCGTCGGCATACGGGTAGTCGGCGACCTCGGCCACCACGCCCTGGTGGTCGGGCGTCATCGCGATGGCGTCGAGCCGCTCGGCCTCCTCCACCCTGGCGTCTGCGGGGAGCCACTCGAGCGTCTCCTTCGCGCGCCGCGAGACCCACACCACGCCCACCTCGCGCCTGCCGCGGATCGCCTCGTGCACGGCCTGCCGGCCGTTGATCACGTCACTCATCGCGGTACAGCTCGTAGCCGCCGGCCGTATCCCTGACCTGCCAGCCCGCCGCGGCGATCTGGTCGCGGAGCCGGTCTGACTCTGCATACTCGCCTGCGGCGCGGGCGTCGCGCCGCCGCTCGGCGAGCGCCACCAGCTCGGCCGGGGCCCGTCCTCTCGCGCAAGCCCGCCGAGCCCCAGCACATCGAGCACCTCGACGATGGAGTCGCGGGCCGTGGGCGGCGCCTCGAAGAGCAGGGCGAGCGCGCGGGCGTGTTGAAGTCGTCGTCCAGCACCTCGCGCACGCGGGCTGATCAGCCCGGGATCGACTGCCCGACCCGGCCCGCAGCTTCTCGCGGAGCGTCGCGCAGGCGGCTCCGGCCTGGGCGACGGCGTCGTCGGTGTAGTCGATCGGGCGAGGCGTAGTGGCCGCGCAGCAGGTACATCAGAAACGTCTCGGGCGGCATGCGGTCGAGCGCCTCGTGCGAGCCGCTCGATGTTGCCGCGCGACTTCGACATCTTCTCGCCGCGCAGGCGCAGCAGGCCGTTGTGGGCCCACACCTGGGCGAACGGGCGGCCCGCCGAGCGCGATTGCGCGAGCTCGTTCTCGTGGTGGGGGAAGATCAGGTCGCGCCCGCCGCCGTGCACGGCGAACTCGCGCCCCAGGAACTTCTCGGCCATGGCCGAGCACTCGATGTGCCAGCCGGGCCGGCCCTTCCCCCACGGCGAGGCCCACGCGATGTCCTCGTCGGGCTTCTGCGCCTTCCAGAGCGCGAAGTCGAGCGGATCGCGCTTGTGCTCGCCCGGCTCGATGCGGCCGCTCGACTCGAGCTCGTCGGGCCGCTGGCCGGAGAGCTCGCCGTAGCCGGCCAGCTCGCGCACCGCGAAGTAGACGTCGCCGCCCGGCCTCGTAGGCGTGGCCGCGCGGCGATCGAGCTCGCCGATCAGCGCGACGATCTCGGCGATCGTCTCGGACGCCAGCGGCTCGTCGTCGGGCCGGCCCAGGCCGAGCCGGTCGGTGTCGGCGATGTAGTGCGTCGGTCATCTCCGGCGGCCAGCTCGGCCGACGACATGCCCGCGCTCGCGGGCGGCGACGATGATCTTGTCGTCGACGTCGGTGATGTTCTCGACCAGAGCGCGCGGGCCGGCCCGCCACTCGAGGTAGCGCGCATCAGCATCGAACACGACAAACGGTCGCGCGTTGCCGACGTGGATGCGGCCGTAGACCGTCGGAGCCGCAGACGTAGATCCCGATGCGCCCGTCGGCGTCCGGGCACGACGTCTCGGAGCTCGCCGGTGAGTGAGTCGCGGAGCTTCATCACGCCGATTCCCTCCCGGGGCGGCCACACCTTCAGCCCGGCGGATCGCCTCGGCGCGCGGCAGCGCCACGAGCACCGACCAGAGCTCGGGCCCGCGCGGCCGGCCGGTGAGCGACGAGCCGCGCCTGCCGCAGCGGCATCTCGCGGCGCCGCAGCTCGTCCACCAGCCCGCGCGCCAGGGCTCGTCCAGCCGGTCGGGGTAGCGGCTCCGCACCTCGGCGAGCTCGGGCAGCGGCTGCGAGCTCGGGCGGCTCGAGCACGCTTGCCACCAGGTCGCCGACCTCGGCCAGGGTGTGCGCGCCGCGCAGCGCCGGCGCCATCTCCACGCACCGTCTCGCGCGGCGTGCCGGGCGGGCAGCCACGGCAGCGCCCGGCGGGCGAGCTCGTCGGCGGGAGCGCCGAGATGAACCCCGCCGAGAGCGACCGCAGCCGGCCGGATCGAGCCGCACCTCGCCGCGCGCGATGCGCTCGGGTCGAACCGCTCGATCAGCTGCGCCAGCGATGAGCACGCTCCCCCGGCCCGGAGGTCGCGACCAGGCCGAGCTAGTTCACGACGGCCTCGGGCGGGTAGCCCTCGTCGCGCAGCTCGGCGATCGACGAGGCATGCTCGCGCTTGCTGAGCTTGCCGGTCTCGCCGAGCACCACCGCGTGGTGGATGAACTCCGGCGGCTCGGCGCCCAGCGCCCGGACGGCGGCCACGTGGAGCGGCATGTTGGAGCAGGTGGTCGTTGCCGCGGATGACGTGGGTGATGCCGAAGTCGAGGTCGTCCACCGCGCTGACGCCCAGTTGTAGGTCGCGCGGCCGTCGCAGCGCAGGATGACGAACGGCGGCACGCCCCTCGCCGCGCAGCTCGATGGCGCCGTCGCGGATGCCCGTGCCGGTCGCGCGGGTGGCCGCCTCGCGGTAGCGGTCGAACCGCTCGCTCTGGTGCACGGGCCCCTCGTCCCAGCCGATGCCGAGCCAGCGAGGTCGCGCAGCATGCCGGCCTCGAGCTCGGGCCGCGACCGCTCGGCGTCGGTGTCGTCGATCCGCAGCAGGAGCGTCCCGTCGCGCGAGCGGGCGAAGAGCAGGTTGATCAGCGCGGTGAGCGCGCTGCCCAGGTGCAGCGAGCCGGTCGGGCTGGGGGCGAATCTGACGCGAACTGACATGGCCCTAGGCTACAGGGCGCGGCCCAGTAGCCAGCCCAGGGTGACGAAGACGATCCCCAGGCCCATCGAGCCGAGCAGGTTGGCGCAGGCGAGCCGGCGCGACCCATCCTCCAGCAGCCGCTCGGTCTCGAGGACGAGCGTCGAGAAGGTGGTGAACGTGCCGATGCCGGCAGAGGCGATCAGCAGGGAGGTGCTGCCGCCGGTGCCCAGGCCGTAGAGCACCCCGAGGATTGCCGCACCAAGCAGGTTGACGCAGAGGGTGCCGAACGGGAACCGGTAGGGGCTTCGCGCCTCGACGGCGCCGTCGAGCGTGAACCGGCAGAGGGCGCCGACGGCGCCGGCAACGGCGATGACGGGCCACGCCCACGCGGCGATGCTCATGCCGTTACCGCCGCGCGCCGGACGATCCACACAGCCACCATGAGCGCTGCGAAGCCGCAGGCGATGGACGTCAGCGCATAGGCGAGCGCCATGGCAACGTCTCCGCGGCGGAGCATCTCGAGCAGCTCGAGCTGCACCGTCGAGAACGTCGTGAACGCGCCGCAGAAGCCGGTGCCGAGCAGCGGCCGGCGGTACGTGGACGGCGGCAGCCGCTCCAGCAGGCGCACCGTGAAGTAGCCCAGAAGGAAGCAGCCGGCCACATTGACGGCGAACGTCGCCCACGGCCAGCCGCTGCCGGCCGATCCCACCACCTGATCGACCAGGATGCGCGCGTAGGCGCCGACCGCCCCGCCGACGGCGATCGCGAGGCGCCGGCCCCTCACCGCGGCACGACCTCACACGTGACGAGGCCCCGGTCGCGCGTCAGCCGGTCGATGACGGGCCACGAGGCGGCGACCTGGTCGGCGCCGTCGATCACGGTGGTCACCACGGGGCTCGTGCGGCGGAAGGATCGCGCCGAGTCGCCGTGCGGGGCCTTGTCCCCGCGATAGCCCCAGACGCCGCGAAGCGTGGTGGCCCCGGCCGCCCCGGTGTGGCGCAGCTCCTCCAGCAGGTGGTAGTGCAGCGACTCGCTGCCCGAGTGGATCATCACCTTGAGGAGGCCGTCGGCTACGGGCGGCGGCGGTGCGATGAGCTCGCCCTGGCGCTTGCAGATCTGCACTCCCTCGGCCGTCACGATCGGATCGGGCACCACGTCCGCGAGCCGCTCCAGCGCGCGCACGGCGGCCGCCCGGGAGCCCACGGCGAGGATCATCACGGGCACGTCGCGGTTGGCCGAGAAGAACCGCGCCCGCTCGCGCCGGCCGCGCATCGTGCCGTCAACGCCGAGGAACACCGTCGCGCCCTCGAAGCCACACGCGCGGAGGTGATCGACCACCGGCCGGTAGGGCGGGCGAGCGACCCCGTTGGAGCGGCCGCAGTAGACCGAGAGCCGCACCGCATCGTGGGCGAGCCCGGGGAGATCGGCAGAGTCGAGCAGCCATGCCCGCTCGCTGGTCACCAGGCCGCTCGAGACGAGGCGGGAGGCCTCGGGCATGACCTCGCCGATCCGCTCGGCGCGATCGACGGCAACCACCACCAGCGGCTGGTTGAGGCTCGTGTTCTCGAAGCGCTCGGAGTGCATCAGGTGGTGCGTGCCGAACCCCTCGACCCCCCGCAGGAGCACGCTCACCTCGATCCCCGTGCGGGCGAACTCAGCGAGCAGCAGGTCGGCGGCAAGCCCGCCCGGCGCGCGCAGCTGCTCGTTGAAGTAGAGCGTGAGTTTTCGCGCCTCGAGGCTCAGCGTGGCTCCGTCCATGGCATTGTCTACCTACAGGGAACATGGGTAGAAGCCATTAGCCACGGGTGGCGGTTACCGCGGGCCTCATCGCGTGCCCCACATCGTACATGGACGACGAGGAGACCTCAATGCACACGCTCTTTCACCGCTTCGCGCAGCGCACCTCAACCGCAGTCGGCTCGCCATGGGCGTTCGCAGCGGCGGTGATGGCCATCGTCGTCTGGGCGCTGACCGGGCCCGCCGTCGGGTTCAGCACCACGTGGCAGCTGGTGATCAACACCGGCACCACCATCATCACGTTCCTGATCGTGTTCCTCATCCAGAACACCCAAAACCGGGAGTCACAGGCCATCCAGCTGAAGCTCGACGCGCTGATCCTGGCCTCGACGGCAAGCGATCAGGCGCTCGACCTGGAGGACATCTCCGACAAGCAGGCCGCCGCCATGCTGCGTCAGTTCCACGACCTCGCCAGGAGGGTTCAGCCGAGCTAGCCGCCCCCGGGCACGAACATGCTCTGCCCCAGCGAGAACTGCATCACGTAGGAGCAGCGCGTGCAGATGAGCAGGCTCATCCGGTGGCTGGTTGCTCCCCACTGGCTGTCCTCGCGGGCCGTCTGGCGGTCGAACTGCCGGCCGCCGCACACCAGGCAGGTGAGGTTCTCGACCTTGCGCCTGACCTCGGCCATCTCCGCATCCTGCGCGGCCCGCGCCGCCGACTGGCGCGCAGCCGCCGCCTGGCCGTCGCTCGTCGCCTGGTCGATGAGCGCCACCGCCTCGCTGAGGAGCACCACCTTGCCCTCGACGCGCTCGCCATCCTTCGCGTAACGCACCTTCGCGTGAGACGCCTCGCGGAACGCCACCGACTTGTCGCGGCCGAAGGCGCCTGCGCCCGGCAGCACGAACTCGACGTAGAGGCCGCCGATCTCACCGGCCGCGGTGCCTCCGGGGACGGTGACGTCCTTCTCACCAGGATCGATCGTCATTGGGGGTGCATCCTTCCTGCGCAGATATCGTTTCGCGGAATGAGCGACGCGTCAGATCATACGTGGCGGCTGGCCGTGCGCCTGGCCGCCGTGCTGGCGTTCGGCGCCGGCGCCATGGACGCCATCACGTTCTCGCGCCTGGGCGACGTGTTCGCAGGCGTGATGACGGGCAACCTGGTGCTCCTGGGCATCTCGATCGGGGCCGGTCGCGGCGAGATCATCGGCCGCCTGGCGGTGGCGCTCGTCTTCTTCACGCTCGGCGTGCTGGCGGCGGGGGCGGTGACGCGGCCGGCTGCAGGCACCGGCCGGATGTAGCCGCGGCACGTGACCGACGTGCTGCAGATCGAGCTCATCGTGATCATGGTGTTCGCCGTCATCTGGCAGAAGTCCGATGCCACCCCGACGGGCATCGAGCGAGACCTGCTGCTGGGGTTCGCAGCGTTTGCGATGGGTCTGCAATCCGGCGCCGTGATGATGATCGGCATCGCCGGGCTCTCGACCACCTACCTCACGGGCACGCTCACCAGCGTGCTGACCGCGCTGGCGCACTCGCGCGAGATCCGGGTGCACGGGATGACGATCCTGCTGGCCCTCGCGGTGGGCGCCGGGGCGGCAGCGCTCCTCGTGATCCACATCCCGCGGCTCGCGCCGGCGCTGCCGCTCTGCGCGGTGGGCGCGGTGGTGTGGATCGCACGGCGAACGGCGCTCCTCGGCGGCTGAGCCTCAGCCGGTGGGCGCAGCGCCCAGCGTGATGGTCGCGTCGGCGGTCTTCCCGTCGCGGAAGTACTCGACCGGCACCGTGTCGCCCGGCTTCTTGGTGAGCGTGAGGCTCTCGAGGAGCGTGGTGTTGGCCGTCTGGCCGTCGAGCTTGGTGATCACGTCACCCACCTGCAGGCCGGCCGACTCGGTGGGCCCGCCCGGCTTGATGGACTGGACGAAGAGGCCCTCCGGCGTGCCCGCCTGGCTCGCGGCTGCGGGCGGCACGGGCACCGTGCCGACGCCGAAGTAGGCGTGGGTGACCGAGCCGTTTGCGATCAGCTCGTTGGCGATCTGCATGGCGTAGGTCACGGGAATCGCGAAGCCGAGGCCGATGCTGCCGCCCCCGCCGTCGGGCAGCTGGGCGCCGGCGGTGGGCACGCCCACCAGGTCGTCGCCGCAGTTCACGAGGGCGCCGCCGCTGTTTCCGGGGTTGATCGAGGCGTCGGTCTGAAGCGCACCGACCAGCAGCGCCTGGCCGCCGTTGTCACCCGGCACGTGGACGTCGCGGTCAAGGGCGCTCACGATGCCCGAGGTCACGGTGCCCGAGAGGCCGAGCGGCGCTCCGAGCGCGACCACCGGTTGGCCGACATCGACGTCGTCCGACGAGCCGAGGCCGATCACCTTGAGGCCGAACGGCGGGGTCACCTTGAGCACGGCCAGGTCGGTCTGCGGATCGCGGCCGGTGATCTCGGCATCGACGCTGGTGCCGTCCGAGAAGAGCACCTTCACCGAGCCGCCATCGGCCGCCTGGGAGATGACGTGGTTGTTGGTGAGGATGTAGCCGTCGGACTGGATGACCTCACCCGAGCCCGTGCCCGCCCCGGTTGCGCCGTTCGCGCTGATGGTGACCACGGAGGGCAGCACGTTGTTGGCGACCGACACCACGTTGCAGCCCGACGCCGACGACGACCCCGAGCTGCTCGAGCGCCACGCCCACACCGCCGCGATCACCAGCAGCGCGACGAGGAGGATCGCCACCAGGATGAGCCCGTAGGGCGACCGGCGTCTCGCTGGATGTGGCTGTGGGTGGGTCACGAACCTTCCTGAGCGTGATTTCGCCTGACCCTACATGAAACGCGTTGCCACCCACCGCGCTTGCTGGGGGGCTTTGGAATACTGCGAGCATGGATATGGCAACGCGATCGCTGAACGTCTCGGGCACCCGCCGGCTGACCCCGGCCGAGCGCGCCGAGCGGGGCAAGGAGGCGCGCCGGGAGGTGCCGCGATCGGCCCACGCCCAGTTCTCGCCGGCACCCGGGCGAGCCGAGCCGCTGACGCTCCTCGAGCACCAGGCCCGAAGCCGCGTGCCCGAGCTCGTGCCCATCCGCTACGGCCGCATGACGGCGTCGCCGTTCACCTTCTACCGCGGGGCGGCGCTGATCATGGCGGCCGATCTCGCCCACACGCCGCGCTCGGGCTTCGAGGTGCAGGCCTGCGGCGACGCCCACCTCTCCAACTTCGGCCTCTTCGCATCACCCGAGCGGCGCCTCGTGTTCGACATCAACGACTTCGACGAGACCCTCCCCGGGCCGTGGGAGTGGGACGTCAAGCGGCTCGCCGCGAGCGTGCTCATCGCGGCCCGCTCGAACGGCTACCCGGTCGCTGACCAGGAGCGGATCCTGCTCGCCACGGTCGCCGAGTATCGCCGGTGGATGCGGCGGTTCGCCGCCATGCGCAACCTGGACGTGTGGTACTCGCGGTTCGAGGTGGAACCGCTGCTCGAGGAGCTCTCCGCCCAGGTCGGGCAGCGCATGAGCAGGCTCCTGCACCGGCGGATCCAAAAGACCATCCGCCGCGACAGCCGCCAGGCCTCGGCGAAGCTCACCGAGATCGTGGCCGGCGAGGCGCGGATCATCTCCCAGCCGCCGCTCGTGGTGCCGGCACACGAGTTCCTCGACGACGAGCGCTACCGCCTGATGCACGCAAACCTCGGCCGGATGCTGAGCGCCTACGGCGAGTCGCTCCAGCACGACCGCCGCGTGCTGATCGACCAGTTCCACCTCACCGACATCGCGCGCAAGGTGGTGGGCGTCGGGAGCGTCGGCACCCACGCCTGGATCGCGCTCCTGGTGGGGCGCGACGGCGACGATCCGCTGGTGCTGCAGATGAAGGAGGCGCAGCCGTCGGTGCTCGAGGACTACGCGGGGCGCAGCCGCTACGGCAACGCCGGCGAGCGGGTGGTGGCCGGCCAGCGGCTGATGCAGGCCGTGGGCGACATCTTCCTCGGCTGGCTGCACGTCGAGCAGGGCATCGACGGGAGCCCGCACGACTACTACGTGCGGCAGCTGCGCGACTGGAAGGGGTCGATCACCATCGAGGTGATGAACACCCGCGCCATGACGGTCTACGCCAGGCTGTGCGCCGAGACGCTGGCGCGCGCGCACGCCCGCACCGGCGACCGCATCGCCATCGCGTCATACCTCGGTAAGAGCGACGTCTTCGACCGCGCGATCCTCTCGTTCAGCGAGGCCTACGCCGACCAGAACGACGCCGACTACCGCTCGGTGGTGCAGGCCATCGCCGAGGGCCAGATCGAGGCCGTCACCGCCCACTGATCACGGCGGCGTCCCCCACTCGCACCAGGCCGGGGCTGACCACCTCGGCATAGACGCCGAACGGCGGCGCGCCGGTGGCCATGCGCTCGCGGTAGCGCAGGAGCACGCGGAGGGTGTCGGCGTCGCGCTTCAGCGTGTCGGGGTCGAGGGTGGTCATCATGCAGCGCGGCACCTGGCCGCCCACGCGCAGCCCCGCCCCGCCGATGGTGATCTCGCGGCCCTCCCACGTGTCCTCCTCGTACTCCGCCGGGCCGTCCAGCTGGATGGTCATCTTGAAGCGGCGCGGATCCAGCGAATCGAGGCCCATCTCGCGCTGGAGGCGGTCGAGCGAGGCCGTGCTGATGAGCGTCACCGGGCCGTCGTTGGCGGCCGACACCGGCAGGCGCACCACCTTCACGGGCTTCCCCAGCCGGGCCGAGATCTCTGCCGCGAGCCGATCGTCGAGCAGCTCGCAGGCGACGGGCTCCGGCCCGGGAGTGATCACGTCCATCGTCTCGCTGCCGTGTGCCGCTGCCGTGACGCGGTCGCCGTCCCCGAACTGGATGGTGAGCTCCTCGGCGGCCTCGTCCCACCATGCCGAGCTCCCTGCGAGCTTCTGCAGCTGGCCGGTGTACATCAGCTCGCCGCGGGCATCGACGATCCCGAACCGGCGATCGCGCACCACTCCGGCGGCGCCGATCTCGAGCGCGGTGACGCTCTGCTGGGCCAGCCCTTTCATGACCGAAGAGCGGAGCGTCTTCACCACTGGCATCGCCGGATCGTACTCAGCGCATGAGCTGCTCGACGTCTGCATTGGTCCGCTTGAGCGACGCGACCACCACGGCCAGCACGTTCTGCAGGATCCTGGCGTACACCCGGGGATGAGATTTCGCCAGGTCATCGAGCGTCGCGTAGGCGAGCGTGCGGCACTCGACGTGCGTGTCGGCCCGCACGTCGGCCGACCGCGCAGCGCCGCGATCCACCCATGCCAGCTCGCCGAAGGTCATGCCCGCCGTGAGCGTCGCCAGGCGCGACTCCCCCGCCATCACGCTGAGCGCGCCGCGCGTGACCAGGTAGAGCTCGCGCGCAGGGTCTCCGCGGCGAGCCAGCAGATCGCCCGGGTCGGCGGTGATGGTGCCGAGCCGCTGGTCGAGCCGGTCGCACTCCTGCGCTGTGAGCCCGGCGAGGAGCTCGTGATCGGCGATGCCCATCGCCGTCACCTCGCCGGGGCAGCGCGACCGCGCGAGCAGCTCGTCCTCGCACCACTCGAGCGCCTGATCGAAGTCGGTGAACGTCATGGCCGCGCCCAGCTGCTCGCCCTCGGCCGGAGGCCGCGGGTTGGCCACCGCCAGCCGCCCGCCGTCCTCCGCCAGGCGCTCGGCCAGCGCCCGCAGCACGTCGCGGCCGCCGCCGTCGGCCCGCCCCACCCGCCGCAGATCGATCACGGCGAGCTCCACCGGGTGCTCGCGCCCGGTGATCTCGCGCGCGAGGGCCTCGACGGCGGGAAAGCCCAGCTCGCCCTGGAGCTCGACGACGGCGGTTGACGCGGCGCCGGCGGCGATTGCCGCCCGCTGATGCGCCTGGCGCAGCCGTTTGGAGCCACGCTCGGCGATGGTGTAGCGGGCGCGGATGGCCGGCGCCGGGCGCTCACCCGGCCGCACGAGATGCAGCGCCAGGTCGCGCGAGAGATCGCGGCACACCGCCACGCCGCGCACGCTGTTTCCGCGGCTATCCACGCGGGGCGAGTAGACGGCGATGCCGAGCCTTCCGGGGAGCACCGCGAGGATCCCGCCGGACACCCCGCTCTTGGCCGGCAGCCCCACCGACATCAGCCACTCGCCGGCGGAGTCGTACATCCCGCAGGTGGTCATGACGCTCAGCATCTGGCGAACCACGCTCTCGGAGACCGCGCGCTCGCCCGTGGCCGGGTTGACGCCGCCGTTTGCGATCGTGGCGGCGATGGTGGCCAGGTCGCGGCAGTCAACCGAGACCGAGCACTGGCTGAAGTAGAGGTCGAGCGCGCGGTCGGGCGCGTCGGAGATCACATCGAAGTTTCGCAGCAGGTGGGCGATCGCGCGGTTGCGATGCCCGGTCTCACGCTCGGACTCGAACACCGCCTGGTCGAGCTCCAGCGGACGCCCCGCGTAGGCGGAGTAGCTCCCCAGCACCAGCGCGAGCGGGTCGCGGGCGGCCTCGGCGACCAGGCCCGCGCATGCGATCGCCCCGGCGTTGATCATCGGGTTGAAGGGGATGCCCGACCCCGGCGTGAGGCTGATCTCGTTGAACGCATCGCCGCTGGGCTCCACGCCGATGCGGTCGTGCACCCTGGCCTCGCCCAGCCGCTCGAGCGCGATCCCGTAGGTCAGCGGCTTGGAGATCGACTGGATCGTGAACGGCGCGCGCGTGTCACCGGCCTCGTAGACCGCTCCGTCAACGGTGGCAAGGCAGATGCCGAAGAGCGCGGGATCGGCGTGAGCGAGCTCGGGGATGTAGCCCGCGACGCTGCCGCCGGCGAGGCCGGCATGGCGTGCCCGCAGGCTGTCCAGATAGGCGGACACCGGGGAAGAGCCTCGGATCAGGGGGTCGAGCAACAACGCGGAGCCTCCGGCTGGGACCACAAAAAACGCCCCGCGAGCTACGAAGCTCCGGGGCGGCGACGCCTGAGATCCCGGTCTTCTGCGACCGGCTCTCGTTGCGAAAAATCTTACACGGATCCTGACGGGTCTGCCCGGGTGCCGGTAGGGTGCTCGATGTGAGCGACAGCATCATCCAGCTCGAGGGCGTCTCGAAGCGGTTCGGGCAGAAGCTCGCAGTGGATGACGTGACCCTCGATGTGCCGGAGGGCCGGTGCTTTGCGTGGCTCGGCCCCAACGGCTGCGGCAAGACGACGCTCATCCGGATGATGCTCGGCCTGGCCCATCCCACGGCGGGCCGCATCCGCCTGCGCGGGTACGAGATGCCGCACGAGATCCGAAAGGCGCTCTCACGGGTGGGCGGCATCGTGGAGGAGCCGCGCTTCTACCCGTACCTCAGCGGCGAGCGAAACCTGCGGATCTGGGCGTCGCACTACGGCGGCGAGGCGCCTTCGCGCATCCCGGCCGTGCTCGAGCGCGTGGTGCTGGCAGACCGCGCCGGCGACAAGGTGAAGACCTACTCGCTCGGCATGCGCCAGCGGCTGGGCGTCGCGCGGGCGCTGCTGAACGACCCCGAGCTCCTGCTGCTCGACGAGCCCACCAACGGCCTCGACCCGGCGGGCATGCTCGAGTTTCGCACGATGATCCGCGACCTCGTCGACAAGGAAGGGCGCACCGTCTTCATCTCGTCGCACATCCTGGACGAGGTGCAGAAGATGGCCGACGACATCGCGATCGTGCAGGCGGGCAAGCTCATCTCGTGGGGCCCGGTGGACGAGCTGATCGCGGGCGGGCGGCACTCGGTGCTGCTTCGCGCAGACGACGAGGAGAAGGCCCGCGGGGTGCTCTCGGGCCTCCAGTTCGTGACCGGTGTGGGTCGCCACGAAGGGCACAACGCGCTCGACCTGGCGGTGGCCGATATCAACGACGAGCGGCTGATCGCCATCAACCGCGCGCTCGTGGAGGGCGGCGTCGGGGTGGCCGAGATCTGGCGCGAGAGCGAGAGCCTCGAGCAGCGGTTCCTCGATCTCACGGCGGGGAGCAAGCCCGGCGAGATGGGCGACGAGCATGCTTGAGTCCGAAGTGCGCCGCATCACCGGCCGCCGCGGCACGTACTGGAGCTCGATCGCCGTGGGCTTCCTCACAGTGCTGACCGTCGTGATCGTGCGTTTCTTCCAGGGCGGCGACGAGGGCGGCACCGACCTCCTGAACGCCGCGGACGCGATGTCGCTGCCCGCGACGGTGATGGCGGTGATCGTGGGTGCGATGGCGGGCTCCTACGACGCCTCCGAGGGCACCATGCGCTACCTCGTGATGACCGGCGTCCCGCGCGTGCGGCTCTACATCAACCGCGTGCTGGGGACGGCCATCGCGACGGTCGCGTGCTGCCTGCCGGCGGTCATCCTGCTGGTGATCGCGGCGTTCCTGCTGCAGCACCGGCCGATCCACGACGCATCGGCCGCCGACGTGCTCGGAGCGACGTGGGCGTACGTCGCCAACCCGCTCATCTTCGCGCTGGTGAGCGTCGGCGTCGGCTCGCTGCTTCGGTCAAACGGCGCGGCCATCGGCATCTCGCTGGGCTTCGCGCTGGGCGGCGCGGTCATCGCCGGCGTCATCGCGTCGCAGGTCTCCCAGACGCTCGCGAACTACCTGCTGACGCTCGCGGCCGACATCGTGGCACAGATCAACGGCACCAACGACATGTCGCTCGGCGTTGCCGTCGCAGCCGTCCTGGTGTGGCTCGCCGCCTTCCTCGGCGCCGGCCTCTGGCGCACGCTGCACGACGAGTACTGACGCCGTAACGATCCCGTCACGGCGGCTTGCGACCATCTGTCGCATGAGCTCCGTCGTCACAGTCGAGCACCTCACCAAGAGGTTCGGGGACGTCACCGCAGTGGATGACCTGTCATTCGAGCTCGAACCCGGAACCGTGACCGGGTTCCTCGGCCCAAACGGCGCCGGCAAGACCACCACGCTTCGCATGCTCCTGGGGCTCGCAACGCCCTCGAGCGGACGCGCGCTGGTCTTCGGCACCGCCTACGCCGAGCTGTCGCTTCCAGTACGGCAGGTGGGGGCCGTGCTGGAGGCGACCGACTTCCACCCGGGCCGCTCAGGGCGAAACCATCTGCGGATGCTGAGCCGCGCGGCCGGCATCGCCGATGCCCGGGTCGAGGACGTCCTTCGGCTGGTGGAGCTCGACGCCGCCGGCGATCGCAGGGTGAAGGGCTACTCGCTGGGCATGCGCCAGCGGCTGGGGCTCGCGGGGGCGCTGTTGGGCGATCCGGCCGTGTTGATCCTGGATGAGCCCGCCAACGGACTCGATCCCGAGGGCGTCCACTGGCTCCGCGACTTCCTGCGAGGCTATGCGGCGGGCGGGCGCACGGTGCTGGTCTCGAGCCACCTGCTGGCAGAGGTCGCCCAGACGGTGGACCACGTCCTCATCGTGGCAGGCGGCCGCCTCGTGATCGAGTCCCCGCTCTCCGAGCTCACCGGCCGCGTCGGCGGCTCGGTGCGGGTGCGAAGCCCGCAGGCGGCCGAGCTCGGCGAGGCCCTCCAGCGCGCCGGCGCCGGGATCGAGCGGGGGTATGACGGCGCTCTGACCGTCACCGGGATGCGCGCCGAGATCGTCGGCGAGATCGCCCGAAACGCCGGCGTCGTCCTCCACGAGCTGGTGCGGGCGGGAGCGTCGCTCGAGGAGATCTTCCTCGACCTCACCTCCAGGCAGGCCGCATGACCAATCAGATCCGAGCCGAGATGCTGAAGATCCGCTCGACCCGAACCACGGCCGGCCTCGTCGCCGGGATGCTCGCGCTGGTGACCATCGTCGGCCTGCTCTCGGGACTGCTCCAGGATCCGGGAGACCTGCGCAGCGCCGAGGATCAGCGAACCCAGCTGGGCGTCGGCAGCCTCGCGAGTCTCTTCTCGGCGCTCGCGGGCGTTCTCCTCATCACCAGCGAGATCCGCTTCGGCACGATCCGGCCGACGTTTCTGGTGAGCCCGCGGTGGCGCGGGATCATCGGGGCAAAGCTCGTCGCAAGCTGCCTCACAGGGCTCGTGTTCGGGGTCGTGGGGATGCTCCTCGCGTTTCCCATCGGCTACGCGTGCCTCTCGGCGCGCGGCATCCCGTACTCCCTCGGCGGGGGCGACCTGGCCTGGCTGATGGCAGGCACCATCGCCGGCACCGCCGTCTGGGGCGCGATCGGGGTGGGGCTCGGCGCGGTCGTGCGAAACCAGGTCGGCGCGATCATCACGCTGCTCGTCTGGGGCTTCGTGGTGGAGAACCTGCTCTGGGGGATCGCGCCGTCGGTCGGCCGGTTCGTCCCCGGCGAGGCCCAGAGCGCGTTTCAGGGCGAGCGCGAGGCGCACATGCTGGCGCCCGCAGCGGGCGGCCTCGTGATGCTCGCCTGGCTCGCGGTGCTGGTGGCCGCCGGCTACCTCTCCGCCACGCGCCACGACGTCGCCTGATCGTCACGGCTCCCGTGCCGGCCGACGAGGGAGGTTCATGGCCGAGCGGCGGTTGCGAGGCATGTCCCAGGGTAGGAGGTCAAGCCACACCGCCCGGCCAGGCCGCAGATTTTAGCCCTTGAGTTCTCCGCAAGTGGACGTCATGCCTCACCCATGCTAAACTGAACTATATGGTTCAGTATTCGGACACTCTCGATCAGGGGTTCGCAGCGCTGGCAGATCCGACGCGGCGAGGCATCCTCGAGCGGCTCGGCCGCGAGAGCCTCACCATCAGTGCGCTCGCCGGGCCGTCTGGCATGACGCTCACCGGCATGAAGAAGCACATCAAGGTGCTCGAGGATGCCGGGCTCGTCACCACCCGAAAGACCGGCCGCACCCGCGTGTGCACCATCGGCCCGCGCCGCCTGGACGACGCGCAGCAGTGGATCGAGAGCTACCGCTCGATGCTGGACGCCCGGCTCGACCGGCTCGGCGAGCTGGTCGAGCAACCACCGAGCGAAGGAGCATCGCAATGACCTCCACCACCACACTCACCACGCCCAGCGACACCCAGATCGTCAGCGAGCGCACGTTCGCGGCCTCGCGCGACCGCGTGTATGCCACCTACACCGACCCGGCCCTCATCCCGCAGTGGTGGGGCCCGCGGCGCATGACCACGGTGGTCGACCAGATGGACTTCCGACCCGGCGGGACGTGGCGCTTCGTCTCGGGCGATCCCGGCGCCGGCGAGCACGCCTTCCACGGCACCTACAAGGAGATCACCCCGCCCGAGCGCATCGTGCAGACCTTCGAGTACGAGGGCACGCCGGGCCACGTGGTGCTCGAGACGGTGACGTTCGAGGATCTCGGCGGCTCCACCCGCGTGCGCGTCGTCTCGGTCTTCAACACCCGGGAGGAGCGCGACGGGATGATCGACGCCGGCATGGAGCGCGGCCTCACCGAGAGCCATGACCGGCTCGAGGAGCTGCTCGCAGCCACCGCCTGACTACACTCAGGCACCAATGGATTTCGCCGAAGCTCGGGCCAGCTCAAACCGCGTCCGCGAGCTCTACGAGAGGCTCGAGCGACAGCACCACGGGAGCGAGTGGACCACCTCCGAGCTGCTCGTCGGGATGCTGCAGGACGTCGGCGACCTCGGCCGCCTCGTGATGGCGAGCGAGGGCCGCTGGACGCACGGCGCCGACGTCTCGGCCGAGCTCGGCCACGAGCTCGGCGAGGTCCTCTGGTGGCTCTTCGTGCTGGCCGAGCGGACGGGCACCGATCTCGAGGCCGCGTTCGAGGGGTTCCTCGAGGAGCGCACCCGGCGCCTCTCGGATCAGCCCTCCCGGTAGCGCGAGCCCGCTCACGCCTTCGTGACCGGCGCCGGGCTCCATGTCTCGTCGAGGGCGGCCGGCTTGGGGTAGTAGAGCCGCGCGCAGAGGTTGAAGCCGCCCGCCGGCGCCGGCAGCCAGTTCGACTCCCTGGCAGCTCCCGGCGAGGCCTGCTGCACCCAGATGTCGAGCGAGCCGTCCGGGTTGAACTCCAGGTGGTCGCGGTCGCCGATGGCAAACCGGTTCAGCTCGTTCGCGACCTGGAACCCCTCGGCGTCGTACAGGGTGAGCGACCAGAACGCATTCACCGGCGGGATCTGCTCGGCGGTCATGTGCCACACGTAGGAGTGCTCACCCGTGAACGGCTGGCCGTCGGAGTCGGCGAAGATCAGCGGGTAGATCGCGTCCTCGGCGAGGTTCGCGCCGAGGCCGACGAGCTCCACGCACGCGCGCCGCAGGTAGTTGGTGCCGTAGTTGCCCATCGACTCGGTGTTCATGAGCCAGCCGTTGGCGTGCTTGCCGATGTGGAGCTGCTCCTCGGTGATCTTCTGCATCGCCTCGGCAGCCGCAGTCTCGAGCCCGGCGCGCACCGCCTCGGGGGCGGCGGCGAGATCGAACGACTCGCCGGGCACGAAGCCAATCTGGGCGAGGCGGTCGAGCACGGGGTAGTCGTTGAAGTGCGGCGGGTAGAGCTTCAGGAGCTCGGCTGCCATGGCGAAGAACTCGGCCGAGCTGAGCGCCGCGACCTGGCGCAGCGGCGGGGTCGTGTCATCCACCTTCGGATCGACCGTGCCCCCGGGCGGAACGGCCTTCGTGCCGTACGTCGAGAGCGGCTGCACCGTGAGCCCGTCCTGGAACGCGTGCACCTGCTCGTACGTCTCGGGGCTGGCCTCGGTGCGGCCGATGATCCACACCACCGACGTCGGCGCGTCGTAGCGGCGCACCCCGGCGGGCAGCTCGCCCTCCCAGCCGGGCCCGACCAGCGCGAACTCGCCGCGCCCGGAGCCCGTCGTGCGGGAGCCGGGGCACGCGAACACCTCGCCCCACATGTCGTACATCGGCAGCAGGTAGTAGTTGTCGCCCGCGTCGGCCACGGTGACGATCATGGGCTCGGCGCTCAGGTCGAGCCACGCCGACGAGTAGAGCGTGTCGAAGTTGGGCCGCACCACGTCTTTGAAGTCGGCGGTGGGAAACGCCCGCGCGTGCACGAACGTCTGCATCGGCGTATGCAGCCCGGCCGGCTCCGCCACGTTGGTCATCTGGCCCCTGGTGAACTCGAGGAGCGGCAGCGGATAGAGGTAGGTGAACGCCTCCACGCCGATGATGTGGGCGGTCTCGGTGTCGATCGACGTGCGGGGCATGCATGTCCCTTCGCTGGAACGGGGATGGATGGGCGGCCATCGTAGACGACCCCGCCGCTGCCGCCGGTTGGCCACAACAGGCGCAACGGCGCGCGTCTAGGATCTGTGGCCGCCGAGCCGGGTGCGGCCGGCATCCGCGCTTCGCGACGGTACCCACGACGTCTCCTTCCATCCCCGATACCCAGTGGCTGCACGAGCCCCCCACCGAGCGGGCGCTCTCGACGCCGCGCGCGGCGGGTGCCGCGGGGCTGGTGTTCGCAGGGCTCTTCGTGGGCGCGTTTCTGCTCCTGCGAAGCGCGATGGGCAAGGACGTCCCGGCGGCCACCGTCATCCAGAACCTCTCTGGCAGCGGCTCGACCGCGGCGATCGTCGGCCTCTACCTCATCCCGTTCGCGGGCATCGCGTTCATCTGGTTCATCGGGGTGATCCGCGACCGCATCGGGGCGCGCGAGGACCGCTTCTTCGCCACCGTCTTCCTTGGCAGCGGGCTCCTCTTCGTCGCGATGTTCTTCGCCTGCGGCGCGGTGTTCGGCGGGCTCGTGGCCGGCGCGCGGTTCGACTCCGGCCCCGTTGACAGCTCGACGGTGGAGCTCACTCGCTCGATCAGCTACACACTCATGTTCGTGTTCGCGGTGAAGGACGCCGGCGTCTTCACGATCGCGACCTCGACCATCGTGTGGCGCGCGGGCTGGCCGCGGTGGACGTACATCAGCGGGTATGCGAGCGCTGCCGTGCTCCTCTTCAGCGTCACGTTCTACGAGCCCATCGTGCTGATCTTCCCGGCCTGGGTCAGCTGCGTCAGCCTCTACGTGCTGATCACCGGCCGGGGCATCCGCGGCCCGAGGCCCGAAGCGCCGTGACCGGGGCGCAGCGCGCGCGAGGAGGTGTCGGTCTGGTGAACCACGTTGCGTCGCTCTCCCTGGGTGCTAGTGTCGCAGGCGTTCCAGTGCCGGATTGAGGGAGAGAAACGCATGGCAAAGCGCAAGTTCCAGGGCGTCGTCAACATCGACATCAAGGATTCGACGCCCGACTGGGCGCCCTACACGCAGCCGATCGCAGAGGTCGGCGCGCCCAACGTGGTGTACGTGGTGCTCGACGACGTCGGCTTCTCGGCGATGGAGCCCTACGGCGGGCTCATCGAGACGCCCAACATCAAGCGCCTGGCCGACGCCGGCCTGACCTACACCAACTTCCACACCACCGCGCTCTGCTCGCCCACCCGGTCGTGCCTGCTCACCGGCCGAAACCACACCACCAACGGCATGGGCTGCATCACCGAGGCGACGTCGGGCTTCCCCAACGCCAACGGCCACATCCCGTTCGAGTGCGCGAACCTCGCGGAGGTGCTCGTCGAGCACGGCTGGAACACCTACATCGTGGGCAAGTGGCACCTCTGCGCCGAGGACGAGATGAACCTCGCGTCGTCCAAGCGCCAGTGGCCGCTGGGCCGCGGGTTCGAGCGCTACTACGGGTTCCTGGGCGGCGAGACCAACCAGTGGTATCCCGACCTCGTGTACGACAACCACCCCGTGACGGCACCGGCGAAGCCCGAGGACGGCTACCACCTCACCGTGGATCTCACCGATAAGGCGATCGAGTTCGTGCAGGACGCAAAGGCGCTCGCACCGGACAAGCCGTTCTTCCTCTACTACTGCCCCGGCGCCGCGCACGCCCCGCACCACGCTCCGAAGGAGTGGAGCGACAGGTACAAGGGCAAGTTCGACATGGGCTACGAGGCCTACCGCGAGATCGTGTTCGAGCGGCAGAAGGCGATGGGCCTGCTGGCCGACGACGCCGAGCTCTCGCCGATCGACCCGTACATCGAGACCACCAGCCACGACGGCAAGCCGTGGTCGCAGGTCGATCGCGTGCGGCCGTGGGAGACGCTCTCCGAGGACGAGAAGGTGCTGTTCCGGCGGATGGCCGAGGTCTACGCCGGGTTCCTGTCGCACGCCGACCACGAGCTCGGCCGGCTGCTCGACTTCCTCGAGGACGCGGGCGAGCTCGAGAACACCATCGTCGTGCTGGTGTCCGACAACGGCGCGTCCGGCGAGGGCGGCCCGAACGGCTCGGTCAACGAGAACCGGTTCTTCAACGGCATGCCCGACACCACCGAGGAGAACCTGAAGTATCTCGACCAGCTCGGCAGCCCTGAGACCTACAACCACTACCCCACCGGCTGGGCGTGGGCGTTCAACACCCCGTTCAAGATGTGGAAGCGGTACGCCAACTACGAGGGCGGCACCGCCGATCCGCTCATCGTCTCGTGGCCCAAGGGCATCACCCAGACCGGCTACCGGCGGCAGTACAACCACGCCATCGACATCGTGCCCACCATGCTCGAGCTGCTCGGCGTCGAGATGCCCGACGAGGTGAAGGGCTACACGCAGCACCCGGTCGAGGGCGTGAGCTTCGCCCCCACCTTCGCCGGCGAGGATGCCGAGACCGCGAAGGAGACGCAGTTCTTCTCGATGCTCGGCACCCGCGCGATCTGGCACAAGGGCTGGAAGGCCGCAACGGCCGTCCCGGCAGCGCCCGAGTCGTGGGGCGACTTCGCCCAGCAGCGATGGGAGCTCTTCAACACCGACGCCGACCCCAGCGAGTGCCACGACCTGGCGGCCGAGGAGCCGGTGAAGCTGCAGGAGCTCATATCGCTCTGGTGGGCCGAGGCGGGCCGCTACCAGGCGCTCCCGCTCGAGTCACGCGGCGCGCTCGAGATCCTGGGCACGGCGCGACCCGAGCTCTCGCGGCCGCGCACCCGGTACGTCTACCGGCCGGGCGGAGCAGAGATTCCCGAGTCGCAGGCGCCCAACATCCGCAACCGCTCCTACACCATCGCGGCCGAGATCGACGTCGACACCGAGGAGGCTAGCGGCATCCTCTTCTCGCAGGGCTCGCGGTTCGGCGGCCACGCCCTCTACGTGCAGGGCGGCAAGGTGCACTACGCCTACAACTTCATCGGCGAGCGGGTGCAGACAATCTCGTCGGACGGGCCGGTGCCGCTGGGCCACTCGGTGGTCTCGGCATCGTTCGAGCGCGAGGGCGAGGGCATGCCCACCCAGGGCACGCTGACGCTCCACATCCGGGATGCCGAGGTCGGGTCGGGCAAGATCATGACCCAGCCGGGCAAGTTCGGGCTGGGCGGCGGCGGCCTCGTCGTGGGCCGCTCGGGTGCCGAGCCGGTCACCGACGATTACGCCGGCGAGGCGCCGTGGCCGTTCGTCGGCGGCAAGGTGATCAAGGTCGTGGTCGACGTGAGCGGCGAGGCATTCGTCGACCTCGCGCAGGAGGCCGCGGCGATGTTCCTGCGCCAGTAACCGCACCAGGGGAGCGTTGCGGTCGTGAAGCGGCCGCAACGCTCCTCGGCTGGAGAGGGATTCGGACCGCCACGCGATCCTAGGAGAGCGGCAGCGACAACCTGTGAGCGCGCCCGACCTGCTCGGCGCGATCTGTGTCCACCATCGCTTCCTGGGCGTAGCTCTTCCACCTGGATACTGCCTCGGAGACCTCGCCCAGAATCACGCGGTCGCGGCCACGCTTCATTCCCGCGAACTCGGCAACTGCGTGCAAGTCAGCGGACGTAAAGCCGTCCCGTTTGCCATTCACCGTCATCTGATGGCGGGCAGTCCACTCACCGGACGGGTTGTACGAGTACGCGACGTCGTAGGCCGGCGAAAGCGACCACTCTCCATCGCGGTCCATGAGGAAGGCGATGTTCTTGACGTGATCGTCTTGATTGCGCGCGACGATGTTGAACACCATCCGGCGGTATTGCTGCTCGACGACGTCCAGCCCGAGCCCGAGCTGTTTCATCGTCAGGATGGCCTGCTCGTAGGAGTACCCCCCGGCCAGATTGAGGTCGTAGTGGCAGAGTCCCCCGAGCGTCAGCATGTGCATCTTTGAACCATCCAGCCGGCGGTCGAACCGCCGGGTCATGAAGTGACGGCGCCCGTTCTCCTCGAGAATCCGCGTCTCCATCATGTCGATTCCGGCGTCACGGGCCATGAGTGAGTAGGCGTACTCGATCGAGCCAAACCCCTGAGGGTCTGCGAGCTCCTTGTCCCGATTCGACGCGACGCCGTCGAACTTGATCATCCACGGCTCGTACCCGCTGCCGGCCGTTACCTGCCCCGATCTCACGTTACCCGTAGCCGGATTCCAGGCGACGACTGCCTTCGCACGCGCGCCGCCAGCCGACGTACCGACCCGGAGAATGTCCCGCATTGCCTGCTCCTTCGACCCCTCTCTCAGCGAGGCGATGAGCTGTTCCCGTTCCGTCAGAACTTCAGACGCCAGCGCGACGAGCTTTGCGACTTCCAGCTCATGATCAGTCGTCACTCTGGGGCCGAGCGCAGGGTGGTACTCGAGGGCGCCCATACCCCGTTGTCCCGTATAGCAGAGCCGCTCGACTGCATCGAAGGAGCTGGGAGACCGGCCATCCCTCGCGAGCCACGCGTCGATGAGTGCGTTTCCAAACCGGTCAGGGAGCGAGTCGGCCAGAAGCCCCGGGAGGCCACGGAAGGCCGCATACGAGAGATCCGCGAACCGATACGCGGCGGCGCGGGTCGGCATGACGATCGGCGAGAGCTGGATTCGATCCTGGCCGGCAAACTCCGGGTCGTACTGGAAATCGGCGACCTGCTCGCCGTCGCCCAACGCCACTGCGCCAATCCTGCGGCCCCATAGCTGGACGTTCGCGACGGTCATGAGCCCTCGTCTGCCCAGCGCCAGGGTTCGCGGGCGGCGTGATCAGCGGGACGACGTCGCGGAGCGCGCTTTCGCTCCCTTCGGCGCAGATCAGCGAGTTCGATCGGCGACGGCCGGTCATCCGGCACGAGCCGATCCAGCGACGACAGGAGGTCGAGTTCGCGAAGGACACGCACGAATGTCCCGAGTTGGCCACCGGCGCCAGCTTCCAGCGCGCGAACGGTACGCTCGGACACTCCAGCCTGCGACGCCAACTCGCCCTGCGAGAGTCCGGCCGCGATCCGGGCTCGGCGAAGCCTCCGGCCCAACTCGTGATACACAGCCTCGTCGGTGTTCTGGGCCTCGATCTTCATGGTCGCACTCTATCACATTTCTTCACATATCACAGGCAAATATCTGCCGTATACCTGGATTTATCGCGATAATCGGCTGATTTTTGCCGGTTATATTAACCATTTCGACAGATTCTGGTCGCCGGGGTGCAGCGACCAGTGTGGGCCGGGGTAGGCGAGTGGCTTTGCGCTCTTGGCCGGCTCCAAACAGGTCGGAGGCCCCGATCGAGACGAGCGTGCGTAGGCGCGCGATCTCTTTCTCGAGGCGTTCTCTGTCGCAGGAGCCGATCGGGTCGGTAGCGTGCGTCCATGGCAGTGATCAGCCTCGAGGCGATGCAGGGCGCGGTTTTGGCCTGGTACGGCGCCAACGCCACCGACCTGCCCTGGCGACGGACGCACGATCCCTACGCCATCCTCGTCTCGGAGGTGATGCTGCAACAGACCCAGGTCTCGCGGGTCGAGCCGCGCTGGCGCGAGTGGATGGAGCGCTGGCCCACCGCCCAGGCCCTCGCAGCGGCGACGCCGGCCGAGGTCATCACCGCGTGGGCTGGGCTCGGCTACAACCGCCGCGCGATCTCGTTACACCGCTGTGCCCAGGCGGTGGTGGAGCTCGGCGGCTTCCCGCGCGAGCCGGCCGCGCTGCAGAAGCTGCCGGGCATCGGGCCCTACACCGCCGCCGCGGTGGCGTGCTTTGCGTTCGGCGCGCAGATCGCCGCGCCCGACACCAACGCCAACCGCGTGCTGGAGCGGGCCTTCGGGACGGCCGACGTCCCCGTGCCCGAGGGCCGCGCCTACGACTGGAACCAGGCGCTCTTCGACCTGGGCCGCGAGATCTGCATCGCGCGAAAGCCCCGCTGCGAGCTCTGCCCGCTTCGCTTCGACTGCCCATCGCGCGGCATGACCTTCGCGCCGCTCCGCAAGCAGTCGCGCTTCGAGGGGTCGTTCCGCCAGCGCCGAAGCGTGCTCCTGCGCGCGATCACTGCGGCGGGAGAGCTGCCGCTGTCGGAGGCCGACGCCGAGGCGCTCATCTCACTCGAGGCCGACGGCCTGGTGGAGGTCACCGCCGGCTCCGCCCGCCTGCCGGGCGCGTCAGCCCGCCAGTAGCCGGGCGACCACCTCGGGCAGCCGCTCGAGCGAGTCGAGCTCGGCGTCGGGCGAGACCCCCGGCGGCAGCACGGCTCCGTTGCGATTGATCCAGACCGCCTTCATACCCACCGCCTGGGCGCCCTGGATGTCGGTCTCGACGTCGTCGCCCACGTGCACCCAGCGGCGCGGATCGCCGGCGGTGAGCTTCACCGCGTGCAGGAACGGCTCGGCCGCGGGCTTCGGCCGGCCGACGTGCTCGGCGTGCACGATGAACTCGAACGAGCCCGCCAGCGGGAGCCGCGCGACGGGGAAGTTGCCGTTGGTGATGGCGCCCAGCACCCGGCCGTCGGCGGCGAGGCGGCGCAGCGCCGGCTCGACGTCGGGGTGGAGCACGACGCTCGAGAGGCGCGAGTCCATCCAGGTGGTGACCATCCACCGCGGCAAGCCGTCCTCCACCACGCCGTGTGCCTCCAGCACCTGGCGGAACGACTCCTCGCGGAGCTCCTCGAAGGTGCCCGTCTGCTCGGCGGCAACCCGGGCGCGCACGCTGTGGAGCTCCTCGATGGTGATGGTGCCCTGCACCTCGGGGTGGCGCTCCTCGAGCGCCGCAAGGGTCGCGGCGAGCGCGCCGTTCATCATCGGCAGGAACTCCCACAGGGTCTCGTCGAGGTCGAACGAGACCACGCCGTGCGCGGTCACGATCGTCCCAAGAGGGCCACTGCATGGCAGGCGGCGCCGTCGCCCCGGCCGATGAATCCCAGGTGATCGGTGGTGGAGGCACGCACGGTGACGCGCTCCACGTCGGCACCAAGCGCTCCGGCGAGCGACGCGCGCATGGCGTCGCGGTGGGGCGCGAGGCGCGGCTCCTGCATGATCACGATCGCATCGACGTTCTGGATGGCCCAGCCATCGTGCAGGAGGCCCGCCCAGACCACGCGCAGCAGCTCGAGCGACGACGCACCCTCGAGGCCCGCGTCATCCGACGGAAAGAGCGCGCCGATGTCCTCGCCGCCGGTCGCGCCGAGAAGCGCGTCGGTGACGGCGTGGCAGATCAGATCGGCGTCCGAGTGCCCCTCGAGTCCGCGGGCGTGCGGGATCGTGACGCCCGCGAGCACCAGCTTGCGGTTGTCGGCGAAGGCGTGGGCGTCGTAGCCGATACCTACCCGCAGGTCTGCGCTCACGCCATCGCCTCGGCCAGGCGCAGATCCTCGGGCGTGGTGATCTTGATGTTGCTGCGCTCGCCCTCGACCCACACCACGGTGCCGGCGAGCTCGACCAGCGACGCGCAGTCGGTCGCGGCCTGGAGCTCGGCCGCGGGCCGGTCATAGGCGGCCCGCAGGCTCGCGGCCGTGAACGCCTGCGGCGTCTGCACCGCCACCAGCACCCGGCGATCGAGCGTCTCCTGCACGGAGCTTCCTTCCGTCCGCTTGATGGTGTCGGGCACCGGAATGGCGGGCACCACGCCGTCGGCGTCGCCGGAGAGGCCGGCGAGCACGCGCGAGATCAGCTCGGGCGAGGCCAGCGGCCTGGCGGCATCGTGCACCAGCACGACGTCTGCCACGTCGGGCACCTCCGCGAGCCCGGCAGCGACCGACTCCGCCCGTGTGGCACCGCCAGTCACGACGCTCGCGACCTTGCCCGCAGCGACCTGATCGACCAGCATCCGCGTGGGCTCGTCCCACTCGCCGGGCACGACCAGCACCATCCGCGCGACCTCGTCGTGGTTTTCGAAGAGCTCGATGGAGTGGGCCAAAAGCACCTCGCCCTTGAACGCCACGAACGCCTTCGGGCGGTCGGCGCCGAGCCTGGTGCCGTCACCTGCTGCGACAACGATCGCCCAGACCCGAGCCAAGGCCTACGAGGCCTCCGCCAGCCTGCTGAAGATCATCTTGCCCGAGGGCGACTGCAGCACCGAGGTGACCTGCACGACGACGGTGTTGCCAACCCGGCCGCGGCCACCCTCGACCACCACCATGGTGCCGTCGTCGAGGTAGCCGACGCCCTGATCGACCTCCTTGCCCTCGCGGATCACGCGCACGTTGAACTGCTCTCCGGGCAGCACAGCCGGCTTGAGCGCGTTGGCGAGGTCGTTCACGTTCAGGATCTCGACGTCCTGGATGCGGGCCAGGCGGTTCAGGTTGTAGTCGGTGGTGAGGATGCGCATGCTGCGCTGCTTGGCGAGCTTCAGGAGCTTCGAATCGACCTCGGGGATGTCGGGGAAGTCCACGTCGGGCACCGACACGGTCACGTCCCCGCGCAGCCCCTGCACCACCTCCAGGCCGCGCCGGCCGCGGTTTCGCTTCAGCGGGTCGGCCGAGTCGGCCACCTGCTGCAGCTCCTTCAGCACGAACTCCGGCACCACCAGCTCGCCCGACAGGAACCCGGTCTTCACGATGTCGGCGATGCGCCCGTCGATGATGGCCGAGGTATCGACCAGCGTCGGCATGTCGGCCGTGGGATTGTCGATCTCGGCGTCGCCCACCGTGTGCACGCCCACCAGGCGCAGGATCCCGCGGTGCTTCTTCGCGCCGATCGCGGCGAAGGCGTAGCCCAGGATCAGGAAGAGCGGCAGCAGCACCCACTCGCCGATGTACGGCAGTGAGTGCACCGGGAAATAGAGCAGCACAGCGACGAGGAGGCCCACGAGCAGGCCGACTGCGGCCACCGTGAGCTCACCCGCACTGCGGTTCTGGATCGCTCGTTCGAGTCGCTTGAAGGAGCGCTGGAGCAGCTTCCCGATTAATCCGCCGACACCCCAGCCGACGGCAAAAATGAGGAGGATGATGATGCCAGCGGCGACGTACGAATAAGAAGCCGAAAAATGATCCTTTAGCCTGGAATACAGGCCCGCCTGGATGGCACCCAGCACCGCCAAGAGCGACAGAACGACTCGGGATACAACCACCATCGTTCGTTCACTCCTCTGATGATCTCTCTGTCACATGTCGGTTGGGCTATCGGCCTCCGGCAGCGACACCTTGAAAAAGCTTTGGGTTAAGCCCGCGCCTTGCTGGGCGTACCGAGATCTTCCAGTACCTCCTCGAGATACTCCCGCGCCTGGTCCTCGTCCATGCCCTTGGCGTACATGAGCTCGGATGCGAGGATGCGCTTCGCCTTCGAAAACATCTGCTTCTCGCCGGTCGAGAGGCCCTTCTCCTGATCGCGCTGGGCCAGGTTGCGCACCACTTCGGCCAGCTCGAACACGTCGCCGGTCTTCATCTTGTCGCGATTGTGCTTGAAGCGGCGATTCCAGTTCTTCGGCATCTTCGTGCCGTCGCCCTGAAGCACTGCGAGCACCTCTTCGACCGTCTCTTCGCCGATCACCTTGCGCAGGCCGGCTCGGTCGGCGCTGTCGGACGGGATCATGACGGTCATATCGTTGTGCAGAATCTTGATCGTGAGGTACTCACGCTCGGACTCGGCATCTTTCCGTACTTCTTTGGTCACAACTGTGCCCGCGCCGTGATGCGGGTACACGACCTTATCGCCGATATCGTACAAGGCCAAATAACCCTTCCACTCGTGCCGTGAGAAGACCCTTGGAGGCGCGGCCACCGCTCAGACCCGTGCCGCACCCAGAGTGAACATTCTATCAGAAAGCGGGTCAGGCAGGCGAAAGAATCGTTCACTATTGCAGGGATTGCAAGACGATATGCGGAGATCTGGAAGAGATTTACAGGTTCAGATACCGGTCAACCAGGTTCTGTTCCTGCAGGCGCCGCAGGCCCTCGCGGATCTCGCGGGCCCGGATGGTGCCCACGCCCTCGACCTCCTCGAGCTCGGCCTGGGAGGCGCGCATGAACGACTCGAGCCCGTCGAAGTGCGCCACCACGTGCTCGATCACGGTGTCGGTCAGCCGCGGGATGTTGGAGAGCACGCGGTACCCCCGCGGCGCGACGGAGTGGTCGAGCGGGTTCACCGTGCGCGGGTAGCCGAGCACCTCGGCAACGTCCTCGATCTCGAGGAGCCGGCTGTCGGGCAGGGTGCGGAGGCGATGGAGCGCCTGCTCGTGGCCGCCGGTCACCTCGGGCACGTGGTAGTCGCGCACCATCGACTCCTCATCGCCGGGCACCCACTCGCTCAGCTCGTCCAGCTGCAGCTTGATGAGCCGCCCCTCCACTCCCAGCTCCACCACGTTTCGCTCGATCTCGCGCCGGATGCGCGTGGTCATCTCGGCGCGCTGGAGGGCGACGAGCACGTCGTCGAGCATCACCGCGCCCTGGAACTCGAGGGCGGTCAGCCGGGTCGAGACCTGCTCCAGGCGGGTGCGGTAGGTCTCGAGCGTGGTGACCGCCTGGTTGGTCTTCGCAAGCACGTCAGAGATCTCCTCGAGCTGGTAGCGCAGGTCGCCCACGTAGGTGGTGACCACGTCGCGTTGCTGGGAGATCGAGATCACGAGGGCGCCGGTCTGCTTGGCCACGCGCTCGGCGGTGCGGTGGCGGGTGCCGGTCTCCGACGACGGGATGGTGGGATCCGGCATCAGCTGGACGTTTGCATAGACGATGCGGCTGGCGCTCGCGCTCAGGATGATGGCGCCGTCCATCTTGGCCAGTTCGTAGAGCAGGTACGGCGAGAACGCCTGATCCAGGCGGATGCCGCCCGAGAAGAGGAACGAGAGCTCTGCCGGCTCGCCGATCACGATCAGCGCGCCCAGATCGGCGCGCAGGATGTCGTTCAGGCCCTGGCGCATGGTGGTGCCCGGCGCGATGCGGCGCAAGGCGGCCAGCAGCTCGGGGTTGGAACGGACGTCCGGGGCGAGGTCTTCCATTACGAAAGTTTACCGGCTCGTCAACTGCGGGGTGCGGGCCGCGCCCCCGCGCCTATTCGAAGGCGGCGTCGAGCGCCGAGGTGACCGTGTCGCAGGTGCGCAGCTTGACGCCGCGCGCGTGCGAGGTGCCCACCGGCACCACCAGGTCGGTGACGCCCAGCTTGCGGGCCTCCTCCAGCCGCGGGCCGCAGTGGGCCACGGCGCGCACCCGCCCGGTCAGCCCGAGCTCGCCGAAGGCCGCCACCCGGTCGCGGGCCGGCCGGCCGCGGTGCGCCGAGACGATCGCGAGGGCCACCGCAAGGTCGGCAGCGGGCTCGTCCACCCGCACGCCGCCGGCCACGTTCACGAAGATGTCGCTGCCGCCGAGCGAGACGCCGGCATGCCGGCCAAGCACCGCGACGATCATCGAGAGGCGGTTGCGATCGAACCCGGTCGCAGCCCGGCGCGGCATCGCGAGGTCGGAGTCGGCCACCAGCGCCTGCACCTCGAGCAGGATCGGCCGGGTGCCCTCGATCGCGGGAAGCAGCACCGAGCCCGCGGCCGGCTCACCATCGCCCGCGAACGCCGAGGACGGGTCGGCGACCGGCTCGAGGCCCTTGCCCGTCATCTCGAAGATGCCGATCTCGTTGGTCGAGCCGAAGCGGTTCTTCACCGCGCGGAGCACGCGCAGGAACCGGTAGCGATCACCCTCGAACTGGAGCACGGCATCCACCAGGTGCTCGAGCACCCGCGGCCCCGCCACGCTGCCCTCCTTGGTCACGTGGCCGACCAGGATGATGGTGACGCCGTGGCTCTTGGCGACGCGCGCGAGCCGGTCGGCGGCCTCCCGCACCTGCCCGACGCTGCCCGGCGACGACGTGAGGTCGGCCGAGTGCATCGTCTGGATCGAGTCGATCACGCACACCTCGGGCGCCGTGGTGATGATGGCCTCGCACACCGCCTCGAGCTCGGTCTCGGCCAGGATCGAGATGCCCTCGATCGAGCCCAGCCGCTCGGCGCGCAGCCGCACCTGGGCCGGCGACTCCTCGCCCGCCACCAGGAGCACCGGCCGGCCGCCGGCCGCCATCTTGCCGAGCGACTGCAGGAGCAGGGAGCTCTTGCCCACCCCGGGCTCGCCGCCGATCAGGACGAGCGATCCGGGCACCAGGCCGCCGCCAAGGACGCGGTCGAACTCGTCGAGGCCGGTCGGGATGCGGTCGGACTCGGTGAGCGCGACGTCGGAGAGTGCCCGCACCGGCCGGCCCACGCGGGCGCGGCGAGCGGGCGCGCGCTCGCGCACCTCCTCGACCAGCGTGTTCCACTCACCGCAGCCGGCGCAGCGGCCGAGCCACTTGGGCGACTCGCTGCCGCACTGGGTGCAGGTGAAGGTTGTGAGGGTCTTTGGCACGGCCCTGAAGTGTGGCAGTGCGGTCGGATGGTGAGGCTAGTAGGTGCCGAACTGCTTCCAGAGCTGCTCCGCGGTGTCCATCCGGCGGTTGCGGGCCCCTCCCATGCGCACCGCGATGGCGGCGGCCAGCGCCTCGAGCACCACCATCGCGGGAGCCGCGCTCGCAAAGCCCTGGCGCTGGGACTGGCACACCAGCACCTGGCTCGCCTGCCCGGCCGCCGGCGCCATCAGATCGTCGGTGACCAGCACCACCTCGCCCCCGGCCTGCCGGAACTGCCGCACCACCTCGCCGGTCACCTTGGCGTAGCGCTGGAACGTGAAGGCGAGCAGGCGGTCGTGCGGCTCCAGATCGATCAGCTGGTCGGCGATGGTCGGCTCACCAGCCGCGATGGGCCAGACGTTGGGCAGAAGCGGGTTCAGGAGGTAGTAGGCGTACTCCGCCAGGGCCGCCGACTTGCGGTGCCCGAAGATGCCAATCTTGCCGGCCCCGCCGCAGAGCATCGTGACCGCGGCATCGAACTGGCCGCGATCCACGGTGTTGGCGAGCATCTCGAGGTCGCCCACGGCCTGGGAGACCATCTGCTCGACGGGATGGCTCGCAGCCTCGACGGTGCGCACGGCAGGGCGCAGGCGCGCGATGGCCTCGGCCGCCAGCGCGTCGTGCAGCGCGGCAAACCCGGTGTAGCCCACGCGGGTCGAGAACCGCACGACGGCCGCCTTGCTCACACCGGTCTTCGCGGCGAGCGACTCGGCGGTCTCGAACGGCGCCTCGGCGGGATGCTCGAGAATCTGCGTTGCAATGCGCCGGTCGTTGGGCGACAGGCGGTCGAGATGGGAGCGGATCAAACCGGAAACAGCCCCATCGCCGATTTCGGTCATGGCGCAGTATCGCACCCCGGCGCGAACGCCGGGGTGCGATATCGCTCAGCTCTCGGAGTCGCCGTCTTCCGCGTTGTCGGACGTCGGCTCGTCGTCGGCGGGACCTTCCGCCGGGACGAGATCCTCCGGCAGCGAATCGGGCACATCGACCGGCTCGATCAGCTGGAGGGTCATCTCCTCGTCGCCCTCGTGATGGTCGACCAGCACGGTCGATCCAGGCTTCAGGGAGCGCGCCAGCACGAAGTCGGCCAGCGGATCCTCGATGTAGCGCTGGATGGCGCGGCGCAGCGGCCGGGCACCCATCGTCGGGTCGTACCCCTTGTCGACCATCATCTCCTTGGCGGCGTTGGTCAGCTCGATGGAGACCTCGTGGATCTTCATCTGCTGGCGCAGCCGCTTCATGAGCTGATCGACGATCTGCATGATCTCGTCCTTCGTCAGCTTCTGGAAGACGATGATCTCATCGATGCGGTTGAGCAGCTCGGGCCGGAAGACCTTCTTCACGTCGCCCATGATGCGGCTCTTCATGTCCTCGTACGAGACGCCCGTCTCGGCCTCCTCGACCTGGAAGCCGAGCTGGCTGTTCTTGGCGATCGACGAGGCGCCGATGTTGGAGGTCATGATCACGATGGTGTTCTTGAAGTCGACCTGGCGACCCTGTGCGTCGGTCAGGCGGCCCTCCTCCAGCATCTGCAGGAGGATGTTGAACACATCGGGATGGGCCTTCTCGATCTCGTCCAGCAGCACCACCGAGTACGGCTTGCGGCGAACGGCCTCGGTCAGCTGGCCGCCCTCGTCGTACCCGACGTAGCCGGGAGGCGAGCCCACCAGCCTGGAGACTGCGTGCTTCTCCATGTACTCGGACATGTCCACCTGGATCATCGCGTCCTCGTCGCCGAACAGGAACTCCGCCAGCGTGCGTGCCAGCTCGGTCTTGCCGACGCCCGAAGGGCCGAGGAAGATGAACGAGCCCGTGGGCCGCTTGGGATCCTTGATCCCGGCGCGGGCACGGCGGATGGCCTTGGACACGGCCTCGATGGCCACGTGCTGGCCGATCATGCGCTTGTGCAGCTCGTCTTCCATGCGGATGAGCTTCTGCGACTCGGCCTCGGTCAGCTTGAACACGGGGATGCCTGTCCACATCGAGACGATGTCGGCGACCTCTTCCTCGCCGATCTCGGCATGCTCTGCCTCGCCCGATGACTTCCAGTTCTCCTCGAGGTCGCGCTTCTTGAGAGTCAGCTTGCGCTCCGAGTCACGCAGCGCCGCAGCCTTCTCGAACTCCTGCGACTCGATGGCCGACTCCTTCTCCTTGCGCACGGTCTCGATCTCGTCGTCGAGCTCCTTGTGCACGGGAGGTGCGGTCATCAGCTTGATGCGCATGCGCGAGGCGGCCTCGTCGATGAGGTCGATCGCCTTGTCCGGGAGCTGGCGCTCCTGGATGTAGCGATCCGACAGCTCGGCTGCGGCCTGCAGCGCCTCGTCGGTGATGGCGACCCGGTGATGGGCCTCGTAGCGGTCGCGGAGGCCGCGCAGGATCTGCACGGTGTCCTCGATGGAGGGCTCCTCCACCTTGATCTGCTGGAAGCGCCGCTCCAGCGCGGAGTCGCGCTCGAGGTACTTGCGGTACTCGTCCAGCGTGGTCGCGCCGATGGTCTGCAGCTCGCCACGGGCGAGCGCCGGCTTCAGGATCGAGGCCGCGTCGATCGCGCCCTCGGCCGCACCCGCGCCCACCAGGTTGTGGAGCTCGTCGATGAACAGCACGATGTCGCCGCGCTGCCCGATCTCCTTCATGACCTTCTTCAGGCGCTCCTCGAACTCTCCGCGGTACTTGGAGCCGGCCACCAGGGCGGCCAGGTCGAGGGTGTAGATCTGCTTGCCCTTCAACAGCTCGGGCACCTGGTTGGACGAGATGCGCTGGGCCAGTCCCTCGACCACAGCGGTCTTGCCCACGCCGGGCTCACCGATCAGCACCGGGTTGTTCTTGGTGCGGCGCGACAGGATCTGCATGACGCGCTCGATCTCGTTCTGGCGGCCGACGACCGGATCCAGCTTGCCCTCGGTGGCCAGCTTGGTGAGGTTGCGGCCGAACTGGTCGAGCAGCTTGGAGCTCTTGCCGCCCTTCTCGCCGGCGGCGCCGGTACCCGCGCCCTGACGGCGGCCGGGGCCGGACAGCATCCGGATGATCTCGTTGCGGATCTTCTCGGCGTCGGCGTCGAAGTCGAGCAGGATGCGCGCGGCAACCCCCTCGTTCTCCCGCACGAGCCCGAGCAGGATGTGCTCGGTGCCGATGTAGTTGTGACCCAGCGACAGGGCCTCGCGCAACGCCAGCTCCAGCACCTTCTTGGCGCGAGGCGTGAACGGGATCTGCCCGGTGGTCACCTCATCGCCCTGGCCGACGATGCGGGCGACCTGCGCGCGCACCTCTTCCACGGTGATGTCGAGTGAGTCGAGTACGCGCGCGGCCAGGCCCTCTTCCTCGCGGAGGAGCCCCAGCAGAATGTGCTCAGTGCCGATGTAGTTGTGCTTGAGCGTGCGGGCCTCGTCCTGTGCAAGCACGACGACCTGACGGGCACGCTCGGTAAAGCGCTCAAACATGTTCGTGCCCCTTGTCGCTGATCTGGAAAATGATGGTTTTCATGAAACACTGAAAGCCGGCGTGCAAACCGTCCGTCGTAGGCATCGGTTGCATTCCGGTAATCGAGGGAACGGATCGCACTATAGCACCCACCTTTTCGGCTTCCGGTGTGGTTTGTCGCACGTTCGTGGCCCCCTAATCGGTCACCCCGCACGCACCCTTGAGCGGTTCTTTCGAGCCGCGCAGTTTGTTCCTGCAAATACCCTTAACGCTTGCAATCCGGATTCGTTACCCGGACGGCGGCGGTTCGGTCAGCCGCCGTCGCGGCTGGGGGGAAACAGGATCACCTCGCGGATGGAATGGGTCTCGGTGAGGAGCATCATCACGCGGTCGATGCCGAGGCCGACGCCGCCGGTGGGCGGCATGCCGTACTCGAGGGCGAGCAGGAAGTCCTCGTCCATGGGGGCGGCCTCGTCGTCGCCGGCGGCGGCGTCGGCGCGGGCCTCCTCGAAGCGGGCGCGCTGCTCGGCCGGGTCGTTCAGCTCGGTGAAGCCGTTGCCGATCTCCATCCCGTTGCAGAAGGCCTCGAAGCGCTCGACGATGCCCTCCTTCTCCGGGTCGCGCTTGGCAAACGGCGAGAGCTCAACCGGGTACTCGGTGAGGAACACCGGCGCGGTGATCTTCGGCTCCACGTAGTGCGACAGGAGGTGGTCAACGGCCTGGGCCCAGGTGTGGTCGGCGGCGGTGTCGATGCCGTCGGCGCGCATGTGGGCGATGAGCCGGCCGAGGTCGCGGTCGGCCATCGGGTCGATGCCGGCGTCGGTGATGATCGCCTGCCGGAGGGGGATGCGCGGCCACGGCGGGCTGAGGTCGATCGCCGAGCCCACGGCCTCACCCGCCGCAGCGACGAGCCGCTCGGTCATGTCCATGCCGGTGTGCTGGTCACCGTAGGCCTGGTACCACTCGAGCATGGTGAACTCGGGGCTGCGCTTGAAGCTCAGGCCCTCGTTGCGGAAGTCCTTGCCGATCTCGTACACGCGCTCGAGGCCGCCCACGATGAGCCGCTTGAGGTAGAGCTCGGTGGCGATGCGCAGGTAGAAGTCGCGCTCGTACTCGTTGTAGAAGGTGGTGAACGGCCGGGCGGCGCCGCCGCCGTAGAGCGGCTGCAGCACCGGCGTCTCGACCTCCGCGAAGCCGTCGGCGTCGAGCACCCGGCGCATCGCGGCGATCGCGGCCGGGCGCGCCATCGCAAGCGCGCGGGACTCCTCGTTGACCGCGAGGTCGAGGTAGCGCCGGCGGTGCCGCGTGTCGGTGTCGGTCAGGCCGTGGTACTTCTCGGGGAGCGGGCGCAGGCACTTGGCCAGGAGCGTCCACTCGGAGACGCGCAGCGAGAGCTCGCCGCGGCGCGACATGATGACCTCGCCGGCGGCGGTGACGACGTCGCCGAGGTCGGTGTCCTGGAGCGCTGCATAGCGCTCCTCGCCGAGCACGTCGAGGGTGGCGTGCAGCTGCAGCCGGCCGCTGCGGTCGGTGAGATCCAGGAACGTCACCTTGCCGTGCCCGCGGCGGCCCGAGATGCGGCCGGCGATGCGCGCGTGCTCGCCGGTCTCGAAGCCGGCCTCGAGATCGGGATAGCGGGCGTGGATCGCGGCGACCGGCTCGCGATCGACGGCGCGCGGCGGGTAGGGGTCAACGCCCGCGGCGCGCAGGGCATCGACCTTCGCCAGGCGATCTGCCCGGATCTGAGCTTCGGCGTCTGTGCTCACATGCGGCGCCTGGTCAGGCGGCCTTGATTTCCACGATCTTGAGCCGGATGGCGCCGGCGGGAGCGGCCACCTCGACCGTCTCGCCCTTCTTGTGGCCGATGAGCGCGCGGCCCACAGGCGACTCGTTCGAGAGGCGGCCGACGGCGGGGTTCGCCTCGGCGGAGCCGACGATCTCGTACGTGTCCTGGTCGCCGTGATCGACGTCCTCGACCTTCACCTTGGAGCCGACCGACACGATGTCGGTGGGGACGTCCTTGGCGTCGATCACGCGGGCGGAGCGCAGCTGCTCCTTGAGCCGCGCGATGCGGTGCTCGAGGAGCGCCTGCTCGTTCTTGGCGTCGTCGTACTCGGAGTTCTCCGAGATGTCGCCGAAGTCGCGGGCTTCCTTGATGCGGCCGGCAACCTCGCGGCGCTTGGTGGTCTCGAGCTCCTCGATACGCGCCTTGAGCTGCTCGTAACCGTCTGGGGTGAGGATTACATCCTTTTCCACGCTAAATCCTTGATAGGGGGCCCTGCATCGGGCTTTCACGCAACACGAACGGTGTCTCCCTGGAGTAGCTGATTTGCAGCACTTTTTCTCCAGTTCGGCACCGAGGAATCGGGGATTATACCCCTTTCGGTTGAAGCCGCAAACCTCGATTTCGCCGACGCTGGCTAGGATCCTGCCATGAACCCGCTGACCGAGAAGTGGCACATCCGCGACGTCGAGATTCCGTCGCGGATCGTACTGGCGCCGATGGCCGGCGTGTCGGTTCAGGCGTTCCGCCGGCAGGGCCGCCGTTTCGGCGCCGGGCTCGTGTGCTCCGAGATGGTCTCGTCGTGCGGCCTCTCCTACGGCAACGAGCGCACCCTGAACTACCTGCGCATCGCCCGCGACGAGCATCCGCTGGCCGTGCAGATCTTCGGATCCGAGCCCGACCGCATGGCCGAGGCCGCCCAGATGGTGGTCGCGGCCGGCGCCGACATCGTCGACATCAACTTCGGCTGCCCGGTGCGCAAGGTGACCAAGACCGGCGCTGGGGCAAGCGCGCTCGAGGATCACGACCTCGCGTGCTCGCTGGCGCGCGCGGTGGTGGATGCCGTGGACGTGCCCGTCACCATCAAGATGCGCCGCGGCGTGAAGAACGGCTCGCGCACCTGCCTGGAGCTCGGGCCCAAGCTCGAGGCCGAGGGCGTGGCCGGGCTCACCCTCCACCCCCGCTCCGCCCAGCAGATGTACACGGGCACCGCCGATCACACGCTCACCGCCGAGCTGGTGCAGCTGGTGTCGATCCCGGTGATCGCCTCGGGCGACATCACCGACCGGGCGCGGGCGCAGATCGTGCTCGAGTCCACCGGCGCCGACGCGGTGATGGTGGGCCGCGGCGCGCAGGGCCGGCCGTGGGCGCTCGACCAGATGGCGGGCGGCGCGACCGCCGTGCCGGAGAAGCCCGAGCTCTATGCCGAGCTTGTGCGGTTCATGCGCGAGGTGGTGCGCGAGATGGGCGAGGAGCGCTCGGTGGGCTTCCTGCGGAAGTTCTACGGCTGGTACCTGCGCGGCACCGACGGCGCGCGGGCGGTGCGCGGCGAGCTGATGCTCTGCCAGACGGTGCCCGACGCGGAAGCCGTGCTCCTGCGCGCCTGCCCCGAGGCGATCGACCTGCTGGTCGCCCACGAGGCGGAGATCGACCTGCTGCCGACGTCGGAGTCCGACCGGCTGCTCGACCTGCCGATCTCGATCTACGGGGGCGGCTGACGAGTGAATAACCGGTGCCAGGCACTGGTTATTCATCGCCCCTGAACGTCAGCACCACCTGCCCGCGGGCCGGCGCGATCGGCGCGTCGCACGTCGCCTGATCCCGGAGCGGGCGGTTGCTCAGGCGGATCACCGGCAGCGGCCTCCCGTTGCCCGAGTAGCCGCCGTACACGATCTGCGAGTGCCATCCCGCCGGGACGACCGCCTGCAGGCCGCCATCACGAACGACATGCGCAGGTGCGAAGACCGCCAGGACCACCGCGAACGGCATCAGCAGATTCATAACTGCACTACGCGCCGCGGGCCGAACGGCGTCCGGCTCGCCGTGGCGGTCGTGAGTGGCGGTGTCGGGCACCGCCACTCACCCCGTGCCAGCTAGCTCTTTGCGGCCAGCTTGGCCTTGTCCACCGGATAGGCGTCCGCCGGGATGTGCGGGCGGCTCTTGACCACCGTCCAGGCCGAGTACCCACCGGCCCCCTCCGACAGGAGCTGCGCCGTGTGGGCGTCGAAGATGAGCTCCTCGCCGCCCATCTTCACCTCGATGCCCGGCCGGCCCAGCGGATCGTGCACGTGCCCCACCAGCTGCACCCCGTCGAGGCCGCTCAGCACCGTGAAGAGCCCCGCCCGGACCTCCGGCCGAAGCGGCGCGGCGCGCATGATGTCGCCCACCACCGTGAACATCTCCTCGTTGAGGGGGTTCTTCGTCCCCTGCGCCCGCTCCCGCACGATGTGCTCGAGCTTCGCGGGGTCAGACGGCAGCGCGTAGACCTGCTTCAGCGTCATCCCACCGAACGACCAGCCGCTCGCGGCGCCCGCCGGGAAGTACGTCGCCGCCGCCGGGCCCATCGGCCGGCTGAGCGACGCGCCGGCGTACCTGCCCGCGGCCAGGTCGGCGCGCACCTGGGCGTTTCGGATCACCGGCTTGCCGAAGCTCGTCGTGCGAAGCGCGGTGCCGTCGGCCGAGATCCACATCGCGCTTCTCGCCCACGCCTTCACGCCCCAGTCGGAGGGCAGCGGCGGGCACGACGTGACGCAGCCCTCCTGCGCCCCGTTCAGCTCGGAGATGTAGCCGAGCTCCGTGTCGGTGTAGTGGTAGTAGTGCCCCGGGCCGGGGATCGGCAGCGCCGGCTGGCCGGCCGCGTTGATCGACGCCGTCCTGAGGACGCCCGCGAGCGACTCGTCCACGTGCGGCGCCACTCCGCCGCCACCGCCCGAGGGCAGGCCAACGGCGAAGAGCGCCACCGCGGCCACGGCTGCGACTACCACTCCGCCCAGCCGGATGCGCCCGCGGCGCCGCTTCGCAGCCCGCGTGTCGATCCGCGCGGCGTGCATGAGATCCGCGCGCATGCGGATCAGGTGGTCAGGTGTTTCGTCCACGGTCAGACTCCTTGAAATCGGTGGTTGAGCGTGCGCAGCGCGCGCGAGACCCGCATGCGGGCGGCGCGCGGCGTGCACTGCAGGCGAGAGGCGATCTCGTCGTAGGCAAGCTGACCGACCACCCGCAACTCGAGCGCCTGGCGCTGATCCGGCGGGAGGTCGTCAACGGCGGTGAGGATGTCGGGGCCGAGCATCGCGGCAGACAGCCGGGCATCGGCCTCGTCGTACTCCGGAGGGTCGTACTCGCTGAGCGGGACGCCCAGCCGTTCGCGCGCGTCGGTCTCGACCCGGTGGCGGTGCCAGTAGCGGCACAGCAGGTTGTGGGCGATCCCGTAGAGCCACGGAGCGGCCGAGCCGCCCCTCTGATCCTTGAACTTCCGCCGGCCGCGCCAGGCCTGGGCAAACGTCTCGGCGGTCAGGTCGGCCGCGTCGGTCGCCGGCACCCCCTGACGCCGAAACCACGCGTCCACCGGCTTTGCGTACCGGTCGAACACCGCACCGAAGCTCGCAGGGTCGGTGCGGGCAGCCCTGATCAGATCTGCGTCAGTGTGCATGCCTCTTCATGCACCCTGGGCGAAAAGTGCCACAGCGACGACCTGAAACCATTCCGGCTCGGGCTCGGGGTTGACCTCGATCCGCATGCCGAGCCTGCGCATGACGGCCTGAGAGGCCAGGTTCTCGTGCGTGGTGGTGGCGACGATGCGCCCCAGCCGAAGCTCGCCGAACCCGTAGGCGATCAGCCCCGCGCCGGCCTCGGTCGCGTAGCCGCGGCCGCGCTCGCCGGGCGAGAGCTCCCAGTAGAGGCCCACCTCGGGCCGGAACCTGTGCGGGTCGCCGATGCCGTCGGCGAGCCCGGGGATGAGCCCGAACGGGCCCATCGACGGTACGAAGCCGCAGAGCCCGATGAGCCGGCCGTCGCCGCGCGCCTCGATCGCGAGGTCGGCGTACGGCGGCTGGTGCAGTGCCTCGTGCTGCTCGTAGCCCGCGGCCGTCCACTGGAGCCACGCGTCGCGGCGCTCCCCCACGACCTGCTCCACCGCAGGCGCATCGCCGGGAACGAGGCGGCGGATCCGCAGCCGCTCTGTCTCAAGCGGCGTCAGCGTCGAATCTCCGGCCCACCGAGCGGCGCGGCTGCTCGTCGCGAAACCGCGCGTTCCAGTACTCGTCGTCGGCGACGAACCGCCCGTAGAGCGACATCCACCCGTCGGCGACCTGCGCCGGCGTGAGCCGCGGATCGGCCAGCTCGGTCATGCCGGTAGAGAGGTCGCTGATGTCGATGCCGAACCGGCCGAACCGGTTCACTGCCTCGAACATCTCCTCGTCGCGCAGCGTCAGGAGCACCGCGCTCCAGCGCGAGAGCGCGTTGGCGAGCTCCGTGCCGACCGCGCTCAGCACCGGTGAGGCGCCCCGGCTCCACGATGGGTCGGCGGCAAGCAGCTCGACCCGGCGGCGGTGGGCCGTCATGGGGATCGCATCCAGCTCGGCCCGGTGGGCCGCGATCGCCGGCTGCACCGCCACGAGCCGCCCCTGGATCGACGGTGAGAGCTGCCCCGCGATCTCGGCGATCCCCACCAGCTCGAGCATCGCCACCCAGCCCTCGGTGCACGCGTAGTGGAACTCGCCCGACGCGACCCGGCCGATCGCCTGCCACCGCTGCGACTCGCGCCGGCTGGTGTACTCGTCCACCCCGAACGCCGTGATCAGGAGCAGCAGGAACGCGCCCACCACGGCCGCCCACAGCGGGTGGCCCAGCCAGAACCCGTGCCACCACTCCCCTGGCCAATCGGTTGCCAGGAGGATCACCGTGATCACCACCGTGAGCGCGAAACCGCCTCGTTTGAGCGTCTGCATGGCCGCGATTGTTCCACGCGCGGTAGGCTGCCGCTCGTGACAAGAGCCGAAGAGTTTCAGCGAGACGGTGCGGTGGTGGTGCGCGGGGCGTTCACGCCCGACGAGGTGGAGCTCATCACCCGCGGCATCGACCGGAACCTCGCCGAGCCCAGCGAGCGCGCGCAGGTGGCGTCACGCGCCGACGACCCCGGCCGGTTCTTCGAGGACTTCTGCAACTGGGAGCGCATCCCCGAGCTCGAGCAGGTCATCCGCGGCTCGCAGGCCGCGGCCATCGCCGGTGAGCTCACCGGCAGCGACCACATCCGGCTCTACCACGACCACGTCCTGGTCAAGGAGGCCGCGACCCGCCAGCGAACGCCGTGGCACCAGGATCAGCCGTACTACAACGTCGAGGGCCACCAGACGTGCAGCGTGTGGGCGCCCGTCGACCCGGTGTCGCGCGAGGCCACGCTCGAGTTCGTGGCCGGCTCGCAGCTTGGCCCGTGGCTGATGCCCCGCACGTTCATGGACGGCCAGGCCAAGTGGTTTCCCGACGGGGCGCTGGCCGACCTGCCCGACATCGAGGCCGACCGCGACGCGTTCCCCATCATCGGCTGGGAGCTCGAGCCCGGTGACGCCGTCTTCTTCAACATGCTCACGCTGCACGCCTCGGGGCCGTCGGAAGGCCTTCGCCGCGCGTTCTCGGTGCGCTTCATCGGCGACGACGTGACCCACGCGCCGCGCGCGTGGAAGACCTCACCCGAGTTTCCGGGGCTCACCGACCAGCTGCCGGCGGGCGCCGAGATGGATCACCCGCTGTTCCCGGTGGTCTGGGCCGCCTGACGGCCGAGGATCGCGAGGCCCCGTAGCGTCAGCCACGGGTCAACCTGCGAGATGGTCCGGCAGTGCGGCGCGACCACCTCGCTGTGGCCGCCGGTAGCGATCGCGGGAAGGTCGGCCTCGAGCTCGGCCCGGAAGCGCTCGACCATGCCGTCGATCAGCGCCGCGTGGCCGTACACCGCGCCCGACCGAAGCGCGGCGTCGGTGTCGCGCGCGATCGCGTGCCCGGGCGCCACGAGCTCGATCAGCGGCAGGCGGTCGGTGCGCGCGGCAAGCGCGATGCTCGCGATGCCGACGCCGGTCGCGATGGCACCACCGGCCCAGGCCCCGTCCTCACCCACCACGTCGATGGTGGTGGCCGTGCCGAGGTCGGCCACGATGCACGGCCCGCCCACCAGGGCGAATGCGCCGGCGGCATCGGCCAGCCGGTCGGGGCCCACGGGGTTTGCCGCCAGCACCAGCGGCGGGCGGCCGTTCAGCTCGGTGACCGCTGCGCGGTAGCCGGCGTCGAGCGCGGGGCCGGAGGTCGCGACCACCACGCCCTCGACTCCATCGCCGATGAGCGAGCCGATCACGTCGCGGTGCGGGCGGCCGTGATCGGTCGGCACCCGCCGGTGGGCGATCAGCTCGTCGCCGTCGAACAGCCCAGCGACCGTGTCGGAGTTCCCCGCGTCGATGACCAGCAGCACGTCGCGGCGGCTAGTCGTCGGAGAGCTCGAAGCCGGGGGGCAGCACCGTGTCGATGGTGCCCTCCGGACGCAGTTCCTCGACGGTCACGTCCTGCGTGGTGTGCACCTCGGCCCGCGGGATGATCCGGCTCGGCCGGTTCTTGTCCCACACCCACACGTCCTCCATCGAGAGGTGCACCATCGGGTAGGCGGTGGTGTGCTGGGACTCCATCACAAGGCGGTTGCAGAGATACGTCGCCTCGGCTGTGAGCACGCAGTAGCGAAACATCCCGAAAACGGTTGCATATTCGCGTTTCAGCCGGAGCTCAAGCTCGGCGTCGAACTCCTCGAGGTCCTCGAGAAACGACATGCCCGAAGTTTACGCGTAACCAGGCAGACGCGCACGGCGATCACGCCGGTGTGACGCCCTGAGGCGCCAGGCCGGCCAGCAGCTCGGCCACGGTGCGGCCGCCGATCACCAGCTCGGGGGCGATGTCGGCCAGCGGCCGCAGCACGAACTCGCGCTCGTGCGCGCGGGGGTGCGGCAGCGTGAGCGCGGGGTCGTCCGACTCCACGCCGGTGTAGACGAGCAGGTCGAGGTCGAGCGTCCGCGGACCCCAGCGCACGTCGCGCACGCGACCGAAATCGGCCTCGATGCGGTGCAGCGCCGCGAGCAGGGCGGCCGGCGGGAGCTCGGTCTCGAGCGCGGCTGCCGCGTTCAGGAAGTCGGGCTGGTCCACCAGCCCGATGGGCGCCGAGCGGTACGTCGGAGAGACGGCGATCACCGTCCCGAGCGCTTCGCACGCGGCGACCGCCCGCGGCAGCGTGTCCGCAGGATCTCCCAGATTCGCGCCGAATCCCAGGTAGGCGAGTGTCACCCGATGGGGTGCACTTTGCCCGCTGTCATTAACAATTTCATCACCTTTGCCGATGCAGCAGTGGGACGGCTTTCGCGGGCCGTACCGAAGCTCCCACGCTCTGATGAAGGATGGCCCATGTCGACCCTCATGGAATTGATCGTCGTGCTCCTGCTGTGTCCCGCCGCCCTCGCGACCTGGGCCGATGCACGGTATCCCAAGCTCCGCCCCCGTGAGGTCCGCCGAACGACGCTGCACCTCGGCGCGATCGGCCTCATCGCCTTCGTCTTCATGAAGCCGCTGATGAACGAGATCTTCCAGCTGCTGTCCGGCCCCGCCGGGCGCGCCGCTGCCCTCACCGTCGCGTGCGCGGCCATCACCTACTCGCTGATGGTGTCGCTCTGGATCGTGCGCTACGCGGCCGAGAGCGCCCGCGCCCGCCAGTAGGCGGAGCTCAGGCGATCGCGAACTGGTGAAGCGCCGCCGCGGCCTCGGCACGCGTGCGGGCGTTCAGCTTGCGGAGGATCGCCTTCACGTGCCACCGCACCGTCTCGGGTGAGAGGAAGAGCTCGGCTGCGATCTGGGCGGTGGTGTAGCCGCTTGCGATCAGCCGCAGGATCTCGAGCTGGCGCGGCGTGAGCCGCTCGCGCTGTGGTGGCCGGGGCGCGAGCTCGAGCTGCTGCTCGCCGCCGCGCACGTCGTCCATGAGGTAGCTCACCATGCGCCGCGAGACAGCGGCCTCGCCCTGCACCACGCCGGCGATGGCATCCGCCAGCCGGTCGGGCGCCTGATCCTTCGTGAGGTAGCCGACGGCCCCCGCGCGGATCGCGGCGAGCATCGTCTGCGGGTCGTGCGACTCGGAGAGCATCACGACCTTTACTCCCCCACCCGCCGCGGCGAGCAGCCGGCGCGTGGCGACGATGCCGCTGCCGTCGCGCAGCTCCAGATCCATCAGCACGATGTCGGGGTGCGTGCGGACGGTGCACTCGATGGCCTCGATGGTGCTCGACGCCGTGCCCACGACCTTCATGCCCGCGCCCTCCAGTAGGCCCACGAGGCCTCTGCGAAAGAGCGGGTGGTCGTCCACTACCACGATCCGTATGCTGGCACCCATTGGCTCAGTTATACGGCCGGAAACGGGTTCCGGGAACCCCAACCGGCGCTCAGCGCTCGTGGGTGACCGTCACCGCGACGTGATCGAACGGGTGCGGGATCGGGGCGTCGGGCTTCGCCACCCTCACCGTGACCCGGTCAACCGGGAACTCCGCGAGCAGGCTGGTGGCCACCAGCTCGGCCACGCGCTCGATGAGGTTGTACGGGCCGGACTGGGTCAGCTCGACGGCGCGCTCGCAGACCGCGCCGTAATCGACCGCGTCGCCGAGCTCGTCCGTGCTCCCCGCAGCATCGGACGACGCGAGCAGGGTGATGTCGAGCACGAAGTCCTGGCCGTCGCGGCGCTCGTGCTCGAACACGCCGTGGTAGGCGAACACCCGCAGGCCGCGGATCTCGATGAGCGGCCCGCTCACGCGCCCTCGATCGCGGCCTCGACCGCGAGCGCCTGGCGCGTCGCGCCCACGTCGTGCACCCGCAGCATCCACGCCCCGCGCCGCACGGCCGCGAGGGCCGCGGCGATCGAGCCGGGGGCGCGGTCGCGCTCGCCGGCACCCGGTGAGCGCACCGAGGAAGCGCTTGCGCGACACGCCGATCACGACGGGGTAGCCCAGCGCCACTACCTCGTCCAGGCGGCGCAGGAGCGCCAGGTTGTGCTCGGTGGTCTTGCCGAAGCCGATGCCGGGATCCACGCAGATCTGGTCGCGGTCAACGCCCTGGGCCTGCGCCCACTCGGCGCGCTCAGCCAGGAACTCGCACACCTCGGCCACCACGTCGCCGTAGCGGGGGTCGTCCTGCATCGTGCGCGGCTCGCCGAGCATGTGCATGAGGCACACCGGCACGCCGGCGGCGGCGACGACCTCTGCCATCCGGCGATCGCCGCGCAGCGCGGTGACGTCGTTCACGAGGCTCGCCCCGGCCCTCACCGCGGCCTCGGCGACGTCGGCCTTCATCGTGTCGATCGAGATCGGCGTGCCGGTCTCGGCGGCCACGCGCTCGATCACCGGCACCACGCGCAGGAGCTCCTCGGCCAGCGGGACGGGCTGGGCGCCGGGCCGCGTCGACTCGCCGCCCACGTCGAGGATGGCGGCGCCCTCGCCGGCGAGCTCACGGGCATGGGTGGTGGCGGCCTCGATCGAGAAGAACTCACCGCCGTCGGAGAATGAGTCCGGGGTCACGTTCAGCACACCCATCACGGCGGGAGCGGGAAACCTGTCGAAAAGCCGCATTGGCGCACACTACCCGCCGTTGGAGGCGCCGGGGCGGGCAGCTCGCCCCGGCACCTCTCGCTGGGCGAGGGGGCTACCTGTACGACAGCGAGCTGGCCTCGGGGATGTCGCGCTCCCACTGCGAGGACGGGTCGAACGTCCAGCCGGTGGCGGGGCTGCGGCCGGGCACCAGGAGCTCGGTCGAGGAGTTGTTGTCGAATCCGATCGCGTCCCGGGCGCCCAGCTGCCGGAGCATGCCGCTCAGCTGCCAGCCATAGACGCCGCCGCCGCGCGAGCCGACGATCACCATGGATCCCCAGCCGTCGCGGCCGGTCATGAGCGCCGGGCGCCAGAACCTGCCGCACCACTGGTAGCACGGGTCGTGATCCATCATCGGCGGGTCGGCCCACGGCGTGGTGTAGAGCGCGCCGCCGTTTCGCACGAGCTGGGGCTTTCCGCCCATCACGTCGCCGGCGTGCGCCCACTTCGCGGCGTCCACGGCCACGCGCACCGACGGCTTCGGCGCTGCGGCAGCGGCGGTGAGGCCGGTGGCGGCAAAGCGCCCGGCGCGCGCCAGCAGGAGCGCCTGCCCGCGGCCGAGCGAGACCACCGTCCCGGGCTTCGGCCTCGCGACGATCGGCAGGAGCTGGGTGCGGGCCACCGCGCCGGTCTCGGCGAAGCGGAACCCCACGACGGCCTCGTGGGCCGACGTCGAGGTGTTGGTCGGGTTGCGGTACCCGCCCTGGGAGCCGCGCAGCATGGCCGGGAACGGGCTCGGCGCGGCCGCCGAGCCGACGACGACAGCCGTGTCGCCGGCCGGGACGCGAAACCGGGAGCCGCGGGCCGTCGCCACTGCCACCTGGTCGCCGGGCATCGCCTGCACCTGCGCGGCGAGCGATGACGGCGAGCCGACGAAGGCGCCGATGGTCACCACCGTCCCGGCGCCGAGCGAGATCGTGTCGGGCACCGCGCGCGGGCTGCCGAAGACCATCCCGCCGGCCTTGCCGCCGAGCGCCGCGGTGGTGAAGCCCACGCCGGGGCCGCCCCAGCCGAACGCATCGATCCGGCGGTCGCGCACCAGCATGCCGCTCGGGTGGCCCCCCGCCCAGCCCTGGTAGCCGAAGAAGTCGCCGTTCAGGGCGCCGATGAAGCCCTGCGGTGCGCTGGCGCGGGCCCAGCTCGACATGGTGCCGAGGCGGATGTCACCGAGCGGGTCGACGGGGCGCATGGCGGCCGCGTTCAGATGGACGTGCGGGTTCCCGATCTGCCAGGAGAGCTTGTAGACGCTCTGCACCTGGCCGCCGACCGTCGCATGCAGCTGGGTGAGCGTGACCACCGCGCGGCCACCGGAGCTTCGCAGCGTCTTCACGCAGGGCGTGGATGCGCATGACAGCCTGGTGATGGGCCCACTGCCTGTGAGGGTCAGCGGCCCGGCCGCCGCGCCGGGCGCAAACGCCAGCAGCACGACGGCCGGGGCCGCAAGCACGACCCCCCGGTCGCGAAATCGCATGAAAGAATCCGTCCGTAAAGGGAAAGAACGCCTTCAAGTAATCGGCAGCCGGCGCGGCCGTAGAGACCTCATTCCGGGTGAATAAACGGTGCCAGGCACCTCATATTCACTCAGCTGGGCTGAGGGGATTCCGGCGGCTGGCCACTGGCGATGTTGCCAGGTAGCGGCAGGCCGAGTCCGCGCGGGCGGACCGGATCCTTCTTGGGAGCCTCGGCCGGGATCTCGGGCGTCTTGATCTCGACGTCCTTGAACACCTCGTCCGGGGACTCGCCCGTGAGCAGGCGCTCGAACTGATCGCGATCGAACGTCTCGTACTGGATGAGGATCTGCGACATCTGCTGGAGCTCGTCGATGTGCTCGGTCAGCACCTCGACGGCGCGCTCGTGCGCCCGCTCCACGATCCGCCGGATCTCGTCGTCGATCTCGCGAGCGATCTCCTCGGAGTAGTCGGCCTCGTGGCCGAAGTCGCGTCCCAGGAACGGCTGGCTCGAGTCGCGGCCGAACGTGCGCGGGCCGAGCTTCTCGGACATTCCCCAGCGCGTGACCATGCGCTTGGCGGTGTCGGTCGTCTTGTTGAGATCGTCCTCGGCGCCCGTCGTGACCTCTTTGAACACGAGCTCCTCGGCAGCGCGGCCGCCCAGGTTCTTGGCCAGGCCGTCCATCAGCTCGACGCGCGAGCGCATGAACTTGTCCTCGGACGGGAGGGTGACGACGTAGCCGAGCGCCATGCCGCGGCCGACGATGGAGATCTTGTGCACCGGGTCGTTGTGCTCGAGGTAGTGGCCCACCAGGGCGTGGCCCATCTCGTGCACCGCCGTGATCTCGCGCTCCTTCGGCGAGAGCAGCCGGGTCTTCTTCTCCGGCCCGGCGATGACGCGCATGATGCCCTCTTCGAGCTCGACGTTGCCGATCTGCTTGGCACCCTTACGGGCGGCGAGCAGGGCCGACTCGTTGACGAGGTTGGCCAGGTCAGCACCCGTGAACCCTGGGGTCTGCCCGGCGAGGGCCTCGAGATCGACGGAGGCAGCCACCGGCTTGCCGCGGCTGTGCACCTCCAGGATCTTCTTCCGGCCGGCCCGGTCGGGACGGTCGACAACCACCTGGCGGTCGAAACGACCGGGGCGGAGCAGCGCGGGATCGAGGATGTCCGGGCGGTTGGTGGCGGCGATGAGGATGATGTTGTCCTTCATCTCGAAGCCGTCCATCTCCACCAGGAGCTGGTTCAGGGTCTGCTCGCGCTCGTCGTGACCGCCGCCCATGCCGGCGCCGCGGTGGCGGCCGACGGCGTCGATCTCGTCCATGAAGATGATGCACGGCGAGTTCTGCTTGGCCTGCTCGAACAGGTCGCGGACGCGGCTTGCGCCGACGCCGACGAACATCTCGACGAAGTCAGAGCCCGAGATCGAGAAGAACGGCACGCCGGCCTCGCCTGCGACCGCGCGGGCCAGCAGCGTCTTGCCTGTGCCTGGAGGCCCGAAGAGCAGCACGCCCTTGGGGATGCGCGCGCCGAGCGCCTGGAACTTGCGCGGGTTCTCGAGGAACTCCTTGATCTCGTGCAGCTCCTCGACGGCCTCGTCCACGCCCGCCACGTCCTTGAACGTGATCTTGGGCGAGTCCACCGACATGCGCTTGGCCCGGCTCTTGCCGAAGCTCATCACCTTGGAGCCGCCGCCCTGCATCTGGTTCATCAGGAAGATCCAGAACACGAAGAAGAGCAGGAAGGGGAGCAGCGTGATGAGCGCGCTCCACCAGGGCGAACCGCTGTTCTTGGTGCCGGTGGTGGCGACGTCGGCCTGCAACGCCTTGTTGGTGACGATGTTCAGCTGCTGCTGGGACGGCACGCCGATGGTGTAGCTCTTGCCGTTGTTGAGCTTGAAGTAGACGCTGTTGCCGTTCTGGTCGCCGCGAAGCTGCGACACCTTGCCGGCGTCAATGTCGTTCTTGAGGTCGTTCCACGTGGGCGCAGTCGTGCTGCCGCCACCCGACAGGAGCTTGCTGACGAAGATCGCCAGCACGATCACGATCAGGATCGGAAACGCTGCGCTCTTAAAGAACCGACTAGCTGAAATTTCGATTACCTCCCCAGCGGGCTGCGTCTAGAGTCGTCCAGAGTGCAACCGGTGAGCTTGCCCATTTGCCCATCCCGGATGCTAGCACCGTGGATTTCCGCGTCATCGACAGTACGCCCGTGCTTCTGAAGCGGTTTGACTGCATCTCTTGAAGGATGCCTGCAAAGTGCAGATTACGCGAGCCCGCCCGTAATTTTGCTCTCATCAAGGGCTGCGACGTAGGGCAGGTTGCGGTATCGCTCGGCGTAGTCCAGGCCGTACCCGATCGCGAACCGGTTGGGGATCTCGAAGCCGACGTACCGGCACTCGATGTCGGCCACGCGCCGGTCGGGCTTGGTCAGAAGCGCGCACACCTCGACCGAAGCAGGGTTACGCGCCTCGAGGTTTCGCATCAGATACGAGAGCGTGAGCCCCGAGTCGACGATGTCCTCGATCACCACCACATGCCGGCCCTCGATGCTCGCATCCAGATCCTTCAGGATCCGCACCACGCCGGAGGAGTCGGTGCTGTTGCCGTAGCTCGAGACTGCCATGAAGTCGATCTCGCACTCCACGGTGAGCGTGCGGATCAGATCGGCCATGAAGAACACCGCGCCCTTCAGCACGCCGATCAGGAGCAGGTCTGACTGGGCGTAGTCCCGCGAGAGCTCGGCGCCGAGCTCGGCCACCCGCTCGCGGAGCGCCTGCTCCGAGACGAGCACCTCGGCGATCAGGTTCTGCTGTCCCGCGTGCTCGAGTTCGGCGGTCATTGCGAGTGAGGATACCGCGTCGGCGGCGCGAAGCCGAGGGTACGGCGATTCCTCACCGCATCGACGTCGCGCGCAAGCGAGAGCCGCTCCACGCCGCCCGTCCGCGCGGCGAGCTCCTCGAGCCGTCCGGTGAGCTCCCGCGAGAGCCGAAGCGGCCGCCCCGCAAACCGCTCGGCAGCCTCCCGCAGCACCAGCACCCGCAGCCCGCGCGGCAGCCCCGCGAGAGCATCCAGGTCGAGCTCCGGCGCCACGTGGGGATCGGTCAGCTCGGCCAGCAGCTGGTCGAGCTCGGCCAGGAGCTCGGCCGTGCGGGCCAGGTTCTGCTCGGCGCCGGGATGCACCTCACGGAGGGCGGGCATCACCTCGTGCCGCAGCCTGTTTCGCCGCAGCGCGAGATCGTCGTTGGACGCGTCGTGCCGCGGCTCGATGCCGTGCGCGGCACACCACTCGCGGGTCTCTGCGGCCGTCACCGCGAGCAGCGGCCGCACGAGGTCGCCCTGGCGCGGCCGCATCGCCGAGAGGGCACGCGGCCCCGACGAGGACGCGAGCCGGTAGAGCACCGTCTCGGCCTGATCCGACACCGTGTGCCCCACGGCGATGTCCCGCCCCGCGGCGTACTCCCGGGCAGCCGCGTAGCGCGCGTCGCGGGCGCGCGCCTCGACGTTTCCGCCCGGCGCGACCGCCACCGAGACGACGCTGGCTCCCCGCCCCTCGCAGAACGCGGCGTCGGCCACGCCGGCCTCACCGCGCAGCCCGTGCTCCACGTGCAGCGCGTCCACGTTGTAGCCGAGCTCGCCGAGCACGCCCCAGAGGCACATCGAGTCGGCCCCGCCCGAGACCAGCACGACGACGTCCTGCCCGGGCTCGAGCAGCTGCCCGGCGGTGATGTACTCCGCGACCCGGTCAGCCAGGCTTGGGGTCACGAAGCGCCCGCGTGGCGTAGGTCGTGGCCAGCTCGACGTAGCGGGCGTGGGCTGCCTCCTCGGCATCCTCGTCGCCGTCGCGGCGCGCCCGCTCCATCAGCATCAGCAGGTCGTTGAGGCGCTGCTCGAGCCGCAGCTCGAGCACCTGCTCGCCGGTGAGCTCCTCCGCGCGGCCGGTCGCGCGGAGCCCGCGCGCCTGCCACACCGTGGCCAGCTGCGCGAGCTTCTCCGAGCCGTTCAGCACCGCAAACCCCTCGATCGCGACGGGCCGAAGCGCCTCGGCATCGAACGCCGCCACTGCGAGATCGCCCGTGCCTGTGCCGGGCGCGAAGTGGCCGCCGCACTCGTGGGGCTCGAGCAGGGGTGCGATCTCGCTCTCGACCCCGGCGCTTCCCAGCATGAATCCCTCGTCGCCGTGGCGCGCCAGCCGCACCAGGCCGATCTCGGCCGAGAGCGTCGCCAGGTCGGCGGCGGCATCGCATCCCTCGCAGTGCCAGGGATCGGTGCGGGCGGTGGTGATCGAGCTCATGCCGGGAGCGTATCTGCCGCTAAACGAAGTCTGCGACGGCCACGCCGAACGAGTAGGGCGCCTCGATCATCGGCATGTGCCCCACTCCCGGCAGCACCACCTCCTGCGCGCCAAGGAGGTCGGCGAGCGCGGGGCCGTTGTCCCACGCCTGCCCGTCCAGCTCGCCCCAGACCACCATCGCCGGCACGTCGAGCCCCAGCGCGATGCTCCGGAGGTCGAGGTCGTCGAGCGCCGGCAGCGCTGCCGAGACCACCGGGGACGCGACGGCGGCGCCGCGCAGCAGGCTCCTGGCCTGGTCGGTGCCGAGACCGTCCAGGTCGTTCATCCCCACGAACCAGCCGAAGATGACGCGCCGTGAGATCCGCGATCGCGACGCGGCCGACTCCCACAGCCGCTCGGTCTTCGCGAGCACCTTGCGGGCCGGGAGCACCGCCCGCGCCCGGCTGATGTGCAGCGGCGCGATCCCCACCGGCGATGCCAGCACGAGGGCCGACACCGGCCGGGCGGCGGCCCAGCAGATGGCGATCGGCGCCCCGAAGGAGTGGCCGACGATGGCGGGGCTCTCCACCTCGAGCTGATCGGTGGCCTCCGCGAGCACCTCCACCAGGCGGTCGAACGAGAACGTCTCGAGCGGGTCGCTGCCGCCGTGGCCGGGCACGTCCACGGCGATCACGCGGCGCCGGCGGCTCAGCCGCTCGGCAAACGGCGCCCAGTAGTCGAGCGAGCCGACCAGGCCGTGCACGAGCACCACCGGCGGGCCCGCGCCCCATTCGGCGACGTTGACCCGCAGGCCGTCAACCGAGAGGGTACGGTTCAGCACATGCCGGAACCTAGCACCACCGACGACACGGAGCTCTACCGGCGGCGCTCCGCGCAGAACTGGGAGCAGGCCGCCGGGTCGTGGGAGGCCAACCGCGAGTACACCCGCGCGGCGTTTGCCCAGCTCACCGAGTGGCTGCGCGACGAGGCGGGGCTCGCGCCCGGCCAGACGGTGCTGGAGCTGGCCGGCGGCCCGGGTGACATGGCAGTGCAGCTGGCCCCCTCGATCGTGCCGGGCGGCCGCTACATCGTGACCGACCGCGCCGAGGCGATGGTCGCCGCGCAGAGGCGGCTCGCCGCAGCGGCCGGGCTCGGTGAGGTGATCGATCCGCGCGTGATCGATGCCGAGGCGATCGACCTCGAGGACGCGAGCGCCGATGCGGTCGTGTGCCGGTTCGGCCTCATGCTGATCCCCGATCCGCCCGCGGTGCTGCGGGAGACCGCCCGCGTGCTGCGCCCCGGCGGGCGCTGCGCGTTCATCGTCTGGAGCACCGCCGAGCTCAACCCCTGGGCAACGCGTCTCTGGGGCGTGTTCGAGGAGCTCACCAACGCCCCGCCCACGCCGCCCGGCGCGCCCGGCATGTTCGCGCTCTCCGATCAGGTGCACCTGGCCCGCATCTTCGCCGAGGCGGGGATCGAGCCGACGGCCATCGACACCATCGAGGTGTCCTGGCGCTACAGCTCGTTCGACGACTACTGGGCCCGGCAGTCGAGCCTCTCCGGCGGCATTGCAAAGGCGCTCGAGGAGATGTCGCCCGCCGAGCAGGATGTGCTCACCACCGCGGTGCGCGAGGCAATCGCCGAGTTCCGCGCCCCGGACGGCAGCTACGCGCTGCCCGGCCAGGCCGTTGCCGTGGCCGCAACGCGTTAGGATCATCCGATGCCGATTCACCTGCGCGCCGACCAGGGCGACTACGCGCCTGCCGTGCTGCTCCCCGGCGACCCGCTGCGGGCGCGCTGGATTGCCGAGACGTTCCTCGCCGATGCCCGCCAGGTGAACGGCGAGCGCGGGCTTCTGGGCTTCACGGGGACGTACGAGGGCACGCCGGTCTCGGTGCAGGCGACCGGCATGGGCTGCCCCAGCGCCGCGATCGTGATCGAGGAGCTCATCCAGCTCGGCTGCACGCGGCTGATCCGCGTCGGCACCTGCGGATCGCTCCAGCCCACGCTCAATCTCGGTGAGCTTGTGGTGGGCATCTCGGCCGTGCCTGCCGACGGCACCGCGCGCGCCTACACCGGCGGCGAGCCCCACGCCCCGACGGCCGACTTCGGCCTCACCCACGGCATCATCCACGCGGCCAAGGGCCTCGGCGTGCGGCCGCAGGTGGGTGCGATCGCGAGCTCTGACACGTTCTACGACCCCGACCCCGGCCGCCACAAGCGGTGGGGCGAGCGCGGCGTGCTGGCCGTCGAGATGGAGGCCGCCGTCCTCTTCACCATCGGCGGCATCCGGAAGATCCAGACCGCCTGCCTGCTCACGGTGTCCGACCTGGTGCACGGCGAGCTCGAGGACTTCGTGCGGATCACCGACGAGGAGCTCGCGGCGGGCGTCGAGCGGATGTGCCGCCTCGCGCTGACGGCGGCGATCGACACCAGATGACCGCGGTCATGATCGTCAACCCCGCGTCCGACAGCGGGCGCACCGCCCGGGCCTGGCAGGCCATCGCCGCCGGCGCGAAGAGCCGCGGCCTCGAGTGCGACGTGCGGCTCACCGAGCGCTCGGGCCATGCGACCGAGCTCACGCGACAGGCGCTTCGCGAGGGCGCGGCGCTGATCGTCGCGGTCGGCGGCGACGGCACGGTCTCGGAGGTCGCAAACGGCTTCTTCGACGGCGATCAGGCCGTCAACCCCGATGCGGAGCTCGCGGTGGTGTGCCGCGGATCCGGCTGTGACTTCATCCGCACGTTCGGCATCAGCAAGAAGACCGACAAGGCGCTCGACGTCGCGGCCGGCTCGAAGGTACGCACCATCGACGTCGGCGTCGCCAGGTTCACCGGCCCCGACGGGAACCCCGCCGAGCGGTACTTCGTGAACGTCGCGAGCGCAGGCATGACCGGGTTTGCCGCCGAGAAGGCAAACAGGTCGTCCAAGCGCCTCGGCGCCACCATCACCTTCGCGTGGGTCGGGCTCACGACGCTCATCGCCTACACCAACAAGCGCATGAAGGTCACCATCGACGACACCCAGCGCGAGCTGGTCTCGAACAACGTCATCGTGGCGAACTGCAAGAGCTGGGCAGGCGGCATGAAGATCCTGCCGATGGCCGAGCCCGATGACGGCGAGCTGGACGTGCTGGTGTGGGGCGACATCTCGAAGACCGACCTCGTCCTGACGCTCCCCAAGCTCTACCGCGGCACCCACATCAAGCACCGCAAGGCGAGCATCTCCCGGGCACGCGAGGTCACGGTCGAGCCCGAGCAGCCGCTGCCGATCGAGCTCGACGGCGAGCTGCCGGGGATGACCCCTGCGACGTTTACGCTTCGGCCGAAGGCACTTCGGCTGCGGGTTCCGTAGCCACGGGCTTGGGCTTGGCCACGCGGCGGGTGGCCGCGGGCTTCTCCTGCTTGGATGTGAGATCGGCCACGGCTGCTTCGATCCGGTCGAGCTGCTCCTGCAGCTTGTTCAGGTCGTCGCGCGTTGCAAACGGCAGCATCTGCGCCGCTTCCTGGGCCTTTGTGCGAAGGCCGTTGGCATGATCCTTGGTGGCCGAGACGACCGGGTCAACACCGCTCTGCAAGCGGTTGACCTTCTCGTTGGCGGAATCCACCGCCCGCTCGACCAGTGTGCGTGAACCGCGGTCGTCGTCCATCTTGTTCCCCCTCAAAGGCTTGGAACCACTCCCGAAGCGGGCACCGTATCAGTCCTGAAGGACGGTTTTCCAGTACGTTCCCGGGGAATGACCACCCCCTACCGCCACCGTGTGCCGCTCCGGGTGCGCTTCTCCGAGACCGACGCCATGGGAGTGGCCAACAACGGCGTCTATCTGGCGTGGCTCGAGATCGGCCGTATCGAGTACCTGCGATCGCTGGGCCACAGCTACCGCGAGGTGCACGACGGGGGCGTCGATCTGGTGGTGGCAGAGGCCAACGTCCGCTACGTGCGGGCGCTGCGGTTCGACGATCAGTTCGAGATCGACTGCGGCTGCGTCGAGGTCACCGGCGCCACCGTCACCTTCGACTACGAGCTGCGGTCAGAGGCCGGCGTGCACGCCCGCGCGACCACCAGGCATGCGTGCGTGGACCGCGCGCTGATGCGGCCCATCAGGCTGCCGCAGTGGCTTCGCGACATCGTCATTCCTGCCAGCTAGCGCCGCCGTCGTCGGAGCGCAGCAGCTCGCCGCCTCGGGTCGTCGCAAACGCGTTTTGGTAGTTGCGGGTGTCGAGCGCGACCGCCGTGATGCCGGGCAGCGTGAGCACCCGCTGGAAGCTCGCGCCGTCGTCCTTCGAGAGCAGGAGCCCGCGGGAGTCGGCCACCAGCACGCGCTTGGCGTTGTGGGCCGTGAGCGCCACGGCGGTGGCTGACGCGACGCCCGCGAGCCGGTGGAAGGTGGCGCCGTAGTCGGTCGACTTCCAGAGGCCGCGCGCACCTTCGGCCACGTAGATGGTGTCGGGCAGGATCGGATCCTGCCGCCGCGCTGCAAGGGCGGTGCCGCCGGGCGGCAGGCCCTGGGCGCGCAGCCGCGACCACGCCCGGCCCGCGTTCACCGACATCCAGAGGCCGCCCTGCGCGTCGAGCCCGTAGAGGCGGTGGGTGAGGTAGTAGGGCGACGTCACCGCCACCAGCGGCACCGGCGCCGCCGGGAACGGGTGCAGCGAGAGCCCCGACTGGTTCCCCACCCGGGCCTGGCTCCCCGCGTACTGATACGCCTGCTTTGCCCCGAAGCCGATCGTGCCGCCCGCGAGCGACCCCGGCACGCGGCGCCACTTGTGCCCGCCGTCGGACGAGCTGTACACCGGGCCTGCCGTCGTGAGCCAGAGCGTGCCGTAATTGTCGGGCGAGACGGACACCGACGCAGCCTTCGCCGGAAGCGGCACCGGCGGCTCGGACGACTTCGCGCACCCGGCGGTGAGCGCCGACGTCGTGAGGAGCACAGCCGAAAGGCCGCAGATCGCCCGAAAATGCTCAATAGACGGCCGCACACGCCGAAAACTAGAGAAACCCCTCAGTTTCCGGGGCACCGCCTGCCGATGCACCCGTCAGCTCCCGTGGCGCAAACTGACCCAACATCCATCACCCGCCTGCGCGGGCTGCTCGCTGCTACCCGGTTGATCCGGGAGGAGCCGGACCCTGCGCGGCTGCTGGAGGCGATCGCCCGGACGGTGCACGATTCGCTCGGATACGGCGTCGTCGTGATGAACACCTACCGCCCGGCGTGGAACGATTTCGAGGTCACGAGCGTGATCGGCAGCGAGCCCGCGCGCGAGGCGCTCATGGGCACCCGCCTCGCCTACGAGGGGTGGGAGCCGCTCCTCGACGAGCGGTTCAAGCGGTCGGGCACCTACATGATCCCCGAAGGCGAGATCGCCTGGGACGCGACCCACGGCCGCCGGTTCGAGACCGCCCCGGGACGCGGCTCGTGGCGGCCCGGGGACGAGCTCTTCGTGCCGATGCAGCACTCGAAGGGTCACTTCCTGGGCATCATCTCGGTGGCCGACCCCGAGTCGGGCAACCGGCCGAGCGACAGCGAGCTCGAGGTGCTGGCGGCCGTTGCCGAGCACGCCGCGATGGCGCTCGAGGCAACCCACGACCACGCCGCGTCCGAGCGCCAGCAGGCCGCGCTCGGCCAGCTCCTGCAGGTCTCGTCGCAGATGACCGAGACGCTCGCGGCCGACGCCGTGTTCGAGTCGATCTGCCACGGCATCCGCGACGCCCTGGGGTTCGGCAAGGTGGCGCTCGACCTGGTTGACCCCGATACGGGGATCCTCGTCCTGCGCGCAAGCGTCGGCTGGGAGACCGGCGAGTTCGAGGGCCTGAACCCGCTCTCGCTCTGGGAGCTGAGCGCGCTGCTCGACCCTGCGTTCGAGATCGAGGGCTGCTATCTGGTGGAGCACCAGGAGGCGCTCAGCCGCCTGCCGCAGGGGATCGTCACCTACGACTCCAAGCAGAACGGCGCGGGGCCATGGGCGTGGGCGGCGCACTGGCTGATGGTGCCGCTCTATGACCGCGCGGGCACCGTGACGGGCATCATCTGGGCCGACGAGCCCGACGACCGGCTGCTGCCCGAGCGACCGCTCCTGCAGACGCTGCGCGTGTTTGCAAACCAGGCCACCGCGGCGCTCGACTCGGCCTCGCGGTTCGAGGAGATGCGGTTCCTGGCAGAGCACGACTCGCTCACGCGGCTCCTCAACCGGCGCGCGTTCAACCAGCGCCTCGAGATCGCGATCGACCGGGCCGACCGCTACGGCGACACCTTCGCGCTGGTGCTCTGCGACCTCGACGAGCTGAAGGCCATCAACGATCGCGACGGCCATGAGGCCGGCGACGCCGCGCTGATGCGGGTGGCCCGCCAGCTGACGGGCTCGGTGCGGTCGTCTGACACCGTCTTTCGGGTCGGCGGCGACGAGTTCGCCCTGCTCCTGTCCGAGGCCGACGCCAACGCGGTCGCCATCGTCACCCGCCGCATCGCGTCCGGCATGTCGGCGGCCGCCGACAACCAGCTGCCGCTGCGGGCCAGCATCGGAGCGTCGCTCTACCCCCGCGACGGAGCCGACGCCGACGCGCTCTACCTGGCCGCCGACAACGCGATGTACACCGACAAGCGCGACTACCGCAGCCGCGCGGACCGGGCCGCCTGATGCTCCGCGGCGACGCCAACTCCATCAAGCGGCTGCGCGGGTTCCTGCACGTCACGCGGCTCGTGCGAAGCGAGGACGAGCTCTCGAGCCTGCTCGGCGAGATGACCGCCGCGATCTCTGCCGCCCTGGGCTTCCGGACGGTCGTCGTGCACATGTACCGGCCCGCCTGGGACGACTTCGAGATCGCCACCGTGCACGGGCCCGGCACCGACCAGGTAGGCCGCACCGAGACCTGGGAACGCTGGTCGCCGCTCCTCGACGACCGCTTCCTGCGCGGAGGCGCCTACTTCGTCCCGCGCGGCCGCACCGACCTGGCCGACGCCCCGTCCATCAGCGCCACGGAGGATCCCACCCACTGGCACCCCGACGACCAGCTGGTGGTGCCGCTGCGCCACTCCCACGGACAGCTCGTGGGCATCCTCTCGGTGCACGACCCGGCCTCCGGCCGCGTGCCCGGCGGCGACGAGCTCGACGTGCTCTCCGCCATGGCCGAGCACGTCGCCCTGGCGATCCAGGGAGCTCAGGAGAGCGCCGCAGCAGCCCGCCACCGCGCCGCGCTCGAGCAGCTGCTGCAGGTGTCGTCGAAGCTCACCGAGACGTTCGAGATCGACGCGATCCTGCAGGCCATCTGCGACGGCATCCACTCGTCGCTCGGGTTCCGGAACGTCGCCATCGACCTGCCGGACCCCGACACCAACGCCTATCGCACGCGGGCGGCCGCCGGCTGGAGCGTGGATGCCGCCGCGGTGACGGTGCCGATGACCCCGGCCGAGCTCGAGCCGCTGATGGATGCCCGCTTCGAGTTCGAGGGCTGCCAGCTCATGGGCCACGTCACCGCCGAGGGCCTGCTGGGCGACCACCACGTCACCTACCACTCGCACATGTCCGGCCACGGGCCGCACGCATGGGACGACCACTGGCTCTTCGTGCCGCTCTGGTCGCGCTCGGGCGAGGTGATCGGCGTGATCTGGGCCGACGATCCGGAGGACCGGCTGCTGCCATCGGCACGCAAGCTGCAGGCGCTTCGGGTGTTCGCCAACCAGGCCACGACGGCGCTGGACGCCGCCGCGCAGTACGAGGAGATGCAGTTCCTGGCCCAGCACGACCCGCTCACGCGGCTCCTCAACCGCCGCGCATTCGACGTCGCGGTGGACGCCGAGGTTGCCAGAGCCGCCCGCTACGACCAGCCGATGGCGCTCATCGTGTGCGACCTGGACGACTTCAAGCGGCTCAACGACAACCACGGCCACTCTGCCGGCGACGTTGCCCTCGAGCTGGTGGGAAGCGCGCTTCAGACGACGGTGCGGACGGTCGACTCGGCATTTCGCATCGGCGGCGACGAGTTCGCGGTCGTGCTCCCGCAGACCGGCCGCGACGAGGCGCAGGCAGCAGTCGAGCGCATCTCGTTCGCGCTCAGCCAGGAGCCGGGCATGGACGGCATCACCGCGAGCTTCGGCATCGCGGTCTACCCCGAGGACGGGCGCGACCCGCATCGCCTGGTGCGAAGCGCCGATGCGGGCATGTACGCGGCCAAACCAGCTCGCAGTTAGGATCCGGTCCGTTAATCGACCGCTGCGAGAGGAGCCACCCGGGTGGATCTGGACCTCACTGACGATCAGCGCGCCATTCAAGAGACGGTGCGCGAGTTCGTGGATCGCCGGATTCTGCCGGTGGCCCAGGAGAACGACAAGAACCATTACCTCGACATGGGCATCATCGAGGGCATGGCGGAGCTTGGCCTGCTGGGCGCTCCCATCCCCGTCGAGTACGGCGGGGCCGGCCTCGACTACGTGTGCGAGGCGCTCATCTGCGAGGAGATCGAGCGCGGCGAGTCTGCGTTTCGCACCCTCATCTCGGTGCACGTCGGCCTCAACTCCCTGTCGCTGCTCAAGTTCGGCAGCGAGGAGCAGAAGCAGAAGTACCTCGTGCCGCTTGCCAGGGGCGAGAAGCTGGGCTGCTTCGGCCTGACCGAGCCCGCCGCCGGCTCCGACGTGGCTGCGATGCTCACCAACGCGGTGCGCCAGGACGACGGCACCTACGTGCTGAACGGCCAGAAGAACTGGATCTCCTACGCGACCGAGGCCGACTACGAGCTGGTGTTCGCGAAGACTGACCCCAGCGCCGCGCACAAGGGCATCTCGGCGTTCATCGTCGAGCGTGAGTGGGAGGGCGTCGAGGCCCGCCAGATCCCCGACAAGCTGGGCATCTGGGCCGGCTCCACGGGCGAGCTCTTCTTCAAGGACGTGCACATCCCCGCCGAGAACCGCGTGGGCGAGGAGGGCGAGGGCTTCAAGATCGCCATGCACTCGCTCGACCAGGGCCGCTTCACCGTGGCCGCCGGCGCGGTGGGCGTCATCCGGGCGTGCCTGGAGGCCTCGGTCAAGTACGCCAACGAGCGCCAGACGTTCGGGCAAGAGATCGGCCACTACCAGTTCGTGCAGGACATGATCGCCGACATGGTGCTGGGCTACGAGACGTCCCGGCTGCTGGTCATGCAGGCCGCGGCGGCCAAGGACAAGGGCGTGCGGAACACCCGCGAGACGTCGCTTGCCAAGTGGCACGCCACCGAGAGCGCGTTCGACGCGGCGCACAAGGCCATCCAGGTGCACGGCGCCTACGGCTACTCGGCCGAGTACCCGGTCGAGCGCTACTTCCGCAACTCGCGCGCACCCATCATCTACGAAGGCACCACGCAGATCCACAAGATGCTGCAGGCAGAGCACGCCCTGGGATACCGCAAGCTCAATGGCTGAGGCGCGGGCGGTCGAACTGGAGGACGGCGGCGTGCTGAGCGTCACCGAGCTCGGCGACGGCTATCCCATCATCCTGCTGCACGGCGGGCCGGGGCTCGACCACCAGGAGTTCCGGCCCTGGCTCGACCCGCTCGCCGAGCAGGGGTTCCGCCTGATCTTCGTGGATCAGCGCGGCCAGGGCGCGTCACCGCGGGTCGATCCCGCGACGCTCTCCCTCCGCGTGTTCGCTCAGGACATCGACCGTCTCGCCCAGGCGCTCAACCTGAGCGACTACGCCGTGCTGGGCCACTCGTTCGGGGCATTCGTCGCGCTCTCGCACGCGCTCGAGCGGGGCACGGCGTCGCAGTACGTCATCTCGGCAGGCGCCGCCTCGAGCGAGGCGCTGATGGCCGACCTCGAGCGGGAGCTCAACCGCTTCGAGCCGGCCTCGATGCGCGAGCAGATCCGCCAGAGCTGGGCGGCCGAGGCATCGGTCGAGACGGTGCAGCAGGCCCGCGAGCTGATGGACGCGCAGATGCCGTTCCACTTCTGGGAGCTGGGCGACGCCTACAGCGCCTACGTCCAGCACGACAAGACTGTGTACGCCCCCGAGGTGCTGGCGCACTTCGCGGCCGACGGCTACGGAGCGTTCGAGTGGCTCGACCACCTGCGCTGGATCAGGAAGCCCATGCTGGTGGTGTGCGGCCGCTACGACCGCACGTGCACGCTCGCGCGATCACAGGAGATCCACGACGAGGTCGAGGGCTCCGAGCTAATCGTCATCGAGAAGGCCGCGCACCTGAGCTTCGTCGAGCAGCCCAAGGCGTATCAGGCGGGGCTTCGCAAGTGGTTCGTCACGCAGGGTGTGCTGCCGGATCCGGCGGCGACACCCGAAGGTGCGTGAGCGCCGGCAGCGACGCGCGGATCTGGGCGAGACGCTCGAAATCGAGCTCGGCCACGATCACGCCGTCGCCGTCGGGCGCCTGCGCGAGCACGGTGCCCCACGGGTCGATGATCATGCTGTGGCCGAATGACGGCTTGTTGCGGCCGCCCGGGAAGCCGTGCTGGCCGGTGGCCAGCACGTAGGCCTGGTTCTCGATCGCCCGGGCGCGCAGGAGCACCTCCCAGTGGGCCATGCCGGTGTGCAGCGTGAAGTTCGACGGCACGGTGAGCACCGTCGCGCCCTGCTGCAGCGTCAGCTGCCGGTAGATCTCGGGGAACCGCAGGTCGTAGCAGACCGTGAGGCCGAACCGGATGCCCTCGATGTCAACCGAGACGAGCTCCGAGCCCGGCTCGGTGCCGTCCGACTCGCGGTAGCTGTGGCCGCCGACGTCCACGTCGAAGAGATGGATCTTCACGTAGCTCGCGGTCATCGCGCCGTCGCGGTCATAGACGATCTCGACGTTCCCCACGCGCTCGCCGGCCTCGATCGCGATGGAGCCGCCGATGAGGTTCACGCGGTGCTCGCGGGCCCATTCCGCCATCGCATCGACCGTCGGCCCGGCGTCGAGCCGCTCGGCCTCGCGGCGCATGCCGTCGCCGTCCACCCAGGCGTTCCACTTCTCGGGCAGCAGGATCACATCGGCGCCGCGGCCGGCGGCCTCGGCCACCAGGGGCGCCATGTCGCGGATGCTGTCGGCCTTGTCGGGCCGGGCGGCGAACTGGATGCATGCGGCTCTCATGCCCGTAAGCCTACCCCTCATCCTGGTCGATCACCGCGGCGAGGGCGATGCCGCACGCGACGAAGAGGATCGCCGCCTGCTCCATCGCCATAGTGATCGCGCCGATCTCCTGATCGTCCAGGGCCGAGACGCCCCAGAGCTTGGCGTTGTGCTCGTAGAAGCTGTAGACCGGCGACTGGGCGAGGGCCAGGATCAGCGCGAGCGGCGAGGCGGCGAAGAACGCGACCACCAGGTAGATCAGCCGCGCGGGCGGGCGCATGCGCCCCGGCGAGAGCACCGCCCACCAGAACACGAGCCCGGCGAGGATGAAGATGACGTGCTCGATCCCCAGCGCCCAGGTGTGGCGAAGCGCGTAGTCGTAGAACGCCGGCACGTGCAGGCCGTACCAGGCCGCGAGCCAGAAGCAGAGCGCAAAGACCGGGTTGGTGGCGGCGCGCACCGCGGTGTGGCGCTCGGCAAGCGCGAACATTGCCGGGGTGAGGCCGAGCACGAGGAGCGGCGGCGCCCAGTCGGCGATCATCACGTTCTGGAGCAGGTGGAAGCTCACCATCGAGGTCAGCGCCAGGTGCTCGATGGGTGAGAGCAGCGCAACGGCGATCAGCACGAGCCCCGCGGTGAACGAGGCGATGCGGTACCACGGGATCTCGTGGCCGTGGCGGCGCATGGTGCGCACCACGTAGGCGTAGTCCAGGGCGACGATCGCGATCGCCAGGATCCACTCCCAGTCGAACACGAACACCCACGGGTGGACCGCCACGTCAGCCCGAGCTGGAGAGCGGGGCGAGCGTGAGGCCGAAGCCCTCCAGCTGCTCGTGGTAGTGCTCGGCCTGCTCCTTCTGCCCCGACCACACCACCGCCCTGCCGCTTCGGTGGATGCGGTTGGCGAACTCCATGCCGCGCTCGAAGCTGCAGCTGGGAATCGTCCGCGCCAGCGCGAAGGCGACGCCGTCGAAGGTGTTGTGGTTGTCGTTCAGAACGACGACGAGCCACGGCCGGTCGTTGTCGCCGCCGGGATCCCCCGAGCGCGGGCGCTGCTTTCGCTCAGGAGGTGCGACGGTACTCATGCGCCGAGTGTACCCAGTGAATACCAGGTGCCAGGCACCTGCTATTCACGGCCCAGCAGGCGGGCTGCCTCGCGGGTGCCCGAGCTGAGCGCCCCGTCGGCGAATCCCAGGCGCTTCGCGCTCGTGGCCTCGCCTGCAAAGAGCACCCGCGGTCCCGCCGGCTCGGCCAGCCGGCGGACGTCGGCCGCAGTCGCGCCCAGCGGAACGCTCGTGTAGGCGCCGCGGCTGAACGGATCCTTACCCCAGTCCGAGAAGGCCACCGCCTGCGGCTCGGGGCACGGGGCACCGATTGCCTCTGACACCATCTCCCGCACCCAATCAACCGCCTCGGCGCGCGACGCCCGGTCCAGCCAATCGGTTGCGCTGCGAAAGACGAACGCGAGCATCAACGGCCCCGCGCCGAACGCGTCCATGCCGAAGATGGTGACTGCGGACTCTCGCTCGTGGCGCGGGTACACCAGCAGGTGAGTGACGCCGGCGTCACGCCAGAATGCGCGCTCGAACCGAAGCGCGATCTTCTCGAACCGCCCGAAGGTGAGCCGGTCGATGGCGGCTAGCCGGTCGGCCTCGAGCGGCGGTGAGAACACGATGTCGCGGTGCTTCAGCACGCCCAGCGGCACCGTCACGATCATGTGGGAGCCCCGCTCCACTACGCCGTTGGCGAGCGTCACCTCCACGCCCCGATCCGTCGCGCTGACTGCGCTCACGACGCAGCCCAGCCGCACGTCGAGCCCCTCTGCCAGCGCCGCGATCACCCGGCTGTAGCCGCCCACGGGCATGTCGCCCAGATAGTCGCCGCCGTAGTGCTCGATCTCCGACTCCGGGGCCGCTGGCTGGGTCTCGAGGAAGTCGGTCGCGTCGGCCTCCTGCAGGAGCTTCACCGCCGCGCGCAGCCGGCGGGCCTGCGCCGGGGCAAGCCCAGAGCCCGCCAGATACCGATCGATAGCGTCGGCCATGCTGGTATCCCGCCCCAGGCCGGCGCCCTGCTCCTCGAGCCACTCGGGAAACCCCGCGTGCATCCGGGCGTTGAGCTCGTCCTGCTCGTCTGCCGAGAGCCGCCGGCCCTCCAGCCGGTCGAATCCGGTCACGTCGGCCACGAAGTTGCCCGGCCGCGTGGCGATCCCGGCGCTTCGCACGAGCTCTGAGAGCGGGTTGCCCTCCGGCGTGTGGATCCACGAGCCGCCCATGTCCACCGGCGAGCCGCCGACGTCTGCCGTGAAGAGCCTGCCGCCGGTGCGATCACGCGCCTCCAGCACCACGCACTCGATTCCGGCCCTGGTCAGCTCCCGCGCCGCGGAGAGACCCGCGATGCCCGCGCCGACCACGATCACGCGCTCGACTGCCGCGGTGCTCATGCTGTCCCCCACCCTCCGCCACCCGGCGTGCGGATCTCGAGCACGTCACCGGCGCGCAGATCGAGCGAGACCTTCGCCGGGAGCCGTCGACCGTTCAGCAGGTTAACGCCGGCAGCGCCGTCTGCGCCGCCCGCAGCACCTGCCGGCCGCAGCCGCCGCCGCTCGGTCATGAGCCCCAGCGTGCAGTCCTCGAGCACCCGGTAGACGCGCACCACGCCGTCTCCCCCGGCTGTGCGCCCGCGCCGCCGGAGCGCCGGCGCACCGCGTAGCGCTCGATCCGCAGCGGATACTCGCGCTCGAGCGCCTCGATGGGTGTGTTCAGGGTGTTCGACATCGCCACGTGCACCGCCGACGGCCCCGGCCCGGCGGGCGAGCCGCCCTGGCCGCCCGCGAGCGTCTCATAGTAGGTGAACGCCGCCGTCCCGAACGTGACGTTGTTCATCGTGCCCTGGCCGTCGGCCCGCGTCTCGATCAGCTCTCCGAACGCCCGCATGACGACATCGACGATGCGGCTCGAGGTCTCGGTGTTTCCCGCCACCACCCCGGCCGGCGGCCGTGCGTGCACCAGCGACCCCGGCTCGGCGATCACCTCGACCGGCACGTAGGCGCCACCCGATGCGGGGATGTCGGGATCGCAGAGCGCGCGCACCACGAAGTACACGGCCGACCGCGTGACGGTGATCGGGCAGTTGACGTTGCCGGGCTGCTGCGAGGCCGTGCCGGCGAAGTCGACCGTGATCTTGGAGCCGGCGATCTCCACCGTGGCACAGATCGGGATGCTCGCCGCAGTGATGCCGTCGCCCTCGATCGCGTCGGTGGCAGTGCCGCGGCCATCGGGCAGCGCGGAGATCGCCGCCCGTATGCGCCGCTCCGAGTAGCGATGGAGCTCATCCATCCCGCGCAGCAGGGCGGCCTTCCCGTGGCCGCCGGCCAGCTCGCGCAGCCGCCGCGCACCCAGCTCCTGACAGGCAAGCTGCGCCCGCAGATCGGCCAGCCGCTGCTCGGGCCGGCGCATGTTGGCCACCAGCACGCGCAGCAGGTCGTCGGTGAGCCGCACGGGCGGGATCACGACACCCTCCTGGATCAGCTCACGCGCCCCGACCGGCATGCTCGCAGGCACCATCCCGCCGACGTCTGCGTGATGGGCGCGCGAGACGACGAACCCCAGGTCGTCCACCATCGAGACCAGCGTGATGTCTGGCAGGTGCGTGCCGCCCGTGTACGGATCGTTCAGGATGAAGACGTCGCCGGGCCGGGGATCGAGCTCGCGGCAGGCCGCCACGGCATCGGGCATGGCGCCCAGGTGCACGGGGATGTGCTCGGCCTGCGCCACCATCCGGCCGCGCGCGTCGAACACTGCCGTCGAGCAGTCGCGCCGCTCCTTGATGTTGGGCGAGTGAGCGGCGCGCACCAGCGCCGCGCCCATCTCCTCGGCCACGCCCGAGAGCGCCGCCGACATCACCTGAAGCGTCGCCGGATCGGTCATCGCCGAAGCTCCCAGCCCGAGGCCTTGCGCCGGGCCTGCCAGCCGGCGGCCACCCAGAGGGTCGCGCCGTCCATCGCGACCGACTCCGGGCCCTTGACCGCGCGTCTGCGCGTGGTAGGGGCGACCTCCAGCGGCGGCCCCGGCACGGTCGATGCGCCGCGAACCGCTGCCAGCTCGATCGGCGCCCCCTCGTCGGCAAAGCCGTAGCGGTCACGGTGGGCGGCGTGAAACCGTGCCCCGACCGTGCGTGCCGGCTCGAGCGGCACCGTCAGCTCGAATGCCTGGCCGCGGTACCGCAGATCGCACCAGAACTCCCTCCGCGCACCACGCAGGCGCGGCAGCTCGGGCCGAAGCGCGCGCAGGGCGGCCACGTCCAGGCCGGCGAGCGGCGAAACGACGCCGCTCACAGCGTCGCGGCGGCGGTCGCCAACGGCGATGCCCAGCGCCGAGTACACCCCGCCCGCATCCGGGACGGTCACGCGGCGGATGCCGAGCTCGTCGGCCACCTCGCACGCGTGCATGGGCCCGGCCCCGCCGAAGGCGACCAGCTCCAGATCGCGTGGGTCGTGGCCCCGCTCGACCGTGACCACCCGGATGGCGGCCGACATCTCCTGATTGGCCACGGCGATGATGCCGCGCGCGGCGGCCTCCGCGCTTCGAAACCCCCCTGCCACCGTCTCGACCGCCCGCCGCGCGGCGCGTGCATCGAGGGTGAGTCCACCCGCGAGCGCCACCGCGGCATCCAGCCGGCCGAGCACCAGATTCGCGTCGGTCACGGTGGGGAGCTCGCCGCCACGTCCGTAGCACGCCGGCCCGGGATCGGCGCCTGCCGACCGCGGCCCCACGCGCAGCGCGCCGCCGGCATCGATCCATGCGATGCTCCCGCCGCCGGCGCCGACCGTGTGGATGTCGAGCTGCGGAAGCCGCACCGGCAGCCCATCGACCGACCGCTCGGCCGATCGCTCGGCGGCGCCCTCGCGGATGAGGCAGACGTCGGTGGAGGTGCCGCCCATGTCGAAGCTGACCGCGTCGCGGCCTCCGCCCGCGATCACCGCAGCGACGCCGCCTGCGGGACCCGAGAGCAGGAGCCGTGCGCCGTGATCGGCCGCCTCGGCGAGCTCGGCGACGCCGCCACTCGACTGCATCACCACCGGCTCGGGCAGCCCAGCCGCGGCCGCAGCGTCGCCCAGCCGGCGGAGGTAATGGCCCACGACCGGGCCGAGGTAGGCGTCGGCGGTGGTGGTCGAGGCGCGCTCGTACTCGCGCATCTCGGGCGCCAGATCGACCGATGCGACGACGTGAACGCCATCGAGCAGCTCGCGGAGCCGCTCGGCGACGGCGCGCTCATGGGTGTCGTCGGCGTAGGAGTGAAGGAGGCACACGGCGACGGCCTCCACCCGGGCGCGGCGGAGGCGGCGTGCCGCGGCATCGACGGATTCCCGGTCGAGCGGGGTGAGCACGCCGTCGGGGCCCATACGCTCATCGACCTCTGCGGTGACCTCGGCGAGCGGCGCGGGCCGCGCTCGCTCCAGCCGGTAGAGGTGCGGGCGGGTCTGGCGCGCAAGCTCGAGCAGGTCGCCGAAGCCGCGGGTGGTGACGAGGGCCGTGCGGGCGCCGCGCCGCTCGAGCAGCGCATTGGTGGCGACGGTCGTCCCATGGCCGAGGGCGGTCACGGCGCGCGGGTCGATTCCCGCCTCGGCCAGGGCGAGTCCGAGCGCGGTCATCACCCCCTGCGACTGGTCGTGCGGCGTGGTCGACGCCTTGGCGACGACGAGCCGCCGCTCGTGCACCAGGGCGACGTCTGTGAACGTCCCGCCAACATCGACACCCACTATCGCCATGCTGCGAAGTATCTCCGGTAGGGTCGCGCCGTGGGCGACGACCAGGCAATGGTGGTGATCTTTATCGCGGCAGCTCTCTCGCCGCTGGTGGGCGGGGTGGTGTTCGGGCCGCGGGTGCCGCCGGTGGTCATCGAGATCGTGGTGGGCATCATCCTCGGGCCGCATCTGCTCGACCTGACCGAGAAGACCACGGTGGTGGAGTTCTTCGCGACGCTCGGTCTCTCGTTCCTGTTCTTCATGGCCGGCATGGAGATCGACTTCGAGAGGATTCAGGGATCGCCCGTGATGCTCGCAGCCGTGACGTGGTTCACATCGATTGCGGTCGGCCTTGCCCTGGGCACCGTCCTACAGGGAACGGGCGTCGTCCTCTCGTCGCTTCTGGTGGGCGTCGCGGTGACGACCACTGCGCTCGGCACGCTGATGCCGATCCTGCGCGACAACGACGAGCTCTCGACGCCCTTCGGGACGCTCGTGATGGGGGCCGGCGCCGTGGGTGAGTTCGGGCCCATCGTCCTTGTCTCGACGCTGCTCTCGGAGGGCAGCCTCGCGAGCTCGCTCGGCGCGATCGCGACGTTCGCGGCGCTCGCGATGGTGATTGCGGTGACCACGCTCAAGCTGCATCCGCCCAATGTCATGCGGGTGATCGGAAACTCGATGCACACCAGCGCGCAGCTTCCGATCAGGCTCACGGTGTGCCTGGTCGGCCTGCTGGTGTTCCTGACGGCGCACGTCGGCCTCGATGCGGTGCTGGGGGCGTTCGCTGCGGGCGTGATCGTGTCGCTTGCCGCCGGGAAGGATCGCGAGGAGCTCGACCACAAGCTCGATGCCATCGCGTTCGGCGTCTTCATCCCGATCTTCTTCGTGGTGACCGGCGTGACCTTCGACATCAACGCGCTCGGCACCGAGGCGGCGCTCATCCGCCTGCCGCTCTTCCTGGCGATGTTCTGGGTCGCGCGCGGCCTGCCGGCGCTCTTTATCTACCGCCAGGCGCTGCCGCTCATGGCCGACCGGATCGACTTCTCGCTGCTCACCTCGACGCAGCTCCCGATCGTGGTCGCCATCGCGACGATTGGCGTCGACAGCGGGCGCATGCGGCCCGCCACAGCCGCGGCGCTGATCGGCGCCGGCATGCTCAGCGTGCTGATCTTCCCGATGGTGGCCGAGGGCCGGCGCGGCAGGCGAAAGGCAGCAGCCGCCCGCGCCGAGGTCGGTGACGGGGTAGTGGAGAGCGCGCTCGGGTCGAGCTGATACGGGGGTGAGATCGGCCTCGGCGGGGCTCGCCAACTGGCATCGACGCGCACCGCCAAGTGGCGCTCGGTGGTCGTATCTCTGGGCGGGCATCGCGATGCGGGAGGTGGCTGAAGAGCAGCAACGACGACCACGCCGAAGCGTCACGGATGCCAACTGGCATCGACGCGCACCGCCAAGTGGCGCGTACTCGATGATCGTCTCTCTGTGGCCGGCGGCGCTGTGCGGAAGGTGGCTGAAGAGCGGCAACGACGACCAGGCCGAACCGTCACAGACGCCAAATGACATTGATGCGCACCGCCAAGTGGCGCGAACCCTCAGACGGCCGCACACCGCCCCCAGAGCCAAGATCCACCAGCCGCGAACCCCTCGAACTGTCACGGACGCCAACTGGCATCGACGCGCACCGCCAAGTGGCGCGGGTTGGAGGTCGCTGTCTGAGGCCGGCGGCGCCGTGCGGGAGGTGGTGAAGAGCGGCAACGACGACCAGGACGAACCGTCACAGACGCCAAATGACATCGACGCTCACCGCCAAGTGGCGCGAACCCTCCGATGGCCGCACACCGCCCCCAGAGCCAAGATCCACCAGCCCGCGAACCCCTCGAACTGTCACGGACGCCAACTGGCATCGACGCGCACCGCCAAGTGGCGTCACGCCACAGAACCCAACTGGCATCGACGCGCACCGCCAAGTGGCGCGTACTGGAGGTCGCTGTCTAGGGCCGAGGATCGCCACTCGGCAGGCTGTCGAAGAGCGGCAACGACGACCACGCCGAAACGTCACAGACGTCAAACGACATCGACGCGCACCGCCAAGTGGCGCGAACCGTCACCAGCCTGCATACGGCCCCCAGAGCCAAGATCGACCGGCCGGTGCCCTCTCGAACCGTCACAGAAGCCAACTGGCATCGACACCCACCGCCAAGTGGCGCGTACAGGACGTCGCTTCTCTGGGGCTGGGCTTGGGCTTGCCCCGTTTTGGTTGACACTTTTGGTTTAGGCGGCTGTGGCCGCCGTGGGGTTGGTTTTTTGTAGTTTCTCGTATTCGTCTGGGCTGCGCATTCCGAGGCTGGAGTGGCGGCGCAGGGGGTTGTAGAAGCTCTCGATGTAGCTGAAGACCTGGAGCCTGGCTTGGTCTCGGCTGGTCCAGGTTTGGCGATTGATCAGCTCGAGCTTGATGGTGGACATGAAGCTCTCGGCAAGCGCGTTGTCGTAGGCGTCGCCGCGACTTCCCATGCTCGCCACGATGCCGGAGTCTCTGAGCGTTTTTCCCAGTGCCAGGCTGGTGTACTGGCTGCCGCGATCGGAGTGGTGCACCACGCCTGCCGGCGGCCTTCGGCGGGTCACGGCCATCGACACGGCATCGACCACGATCGCCGCGTCGAGGTCTTGGCGCATCGACCAGCCCACCACCTTGCGCGAGCAGACATCGATCACGACCGCCAGGAAGAGCCACCCCTCGTGCGTGGGGATATAGGTGATGTCAGCCGCCCAAACCTGGTCGGGCCGATCAGCGCGGAAACGCCGCTTCACCAGGTCGGGCGCCGCCTTGGCCTCTTCCGCCTTGACAGTTGTTCGCGTCAAGCGACGCCGGCGAGAGACGCCCTGGATGCCAAGCTCTTGCATCAACCGCGCCACCCGCTTTCGTCCCACGCGCTCACCGGCCTCAAACAGGTCCTCCCAGATACGCGGCGCCCCATACGACTCACGGCTGGCCTCATACGAACTGGTGATCAACGCCTTCAGCCGCTCGTCCTCGACCCGACGCGGGCTCACAGCGCGCTTCTGCCACGCGTAAAAGCCCTGACGCGCCACGCCCACCACCTCACACAGCCGGGAGACCTTGTGCTGTGCTCTCTGCGCCGCGACAAACCGAAACTTCATCTCGGTGCCTCGCTCTCCCTGGCGAAGAAAACCGCTGCCTTACGGAGAATCTCCCTCTCCTCTCGCAACACCCGATTCTCACGGCGCAACCGACGCAACTCATCCAACTCCTCACTCGAGGAGCCCTCCCGCAGCCCAGCATCGATATCCGCCTGACGCACCCACCGCCGCAACGACTCCGGCGCGATCCCAAGCTCCTTCGCGAGCAGCTCAAACGACCGACCCTCCGACCGAAACAACCGCACCGCCTCAACCCGAAACTCCCGCGTATACCTCGGCACAAAAACACTCCTCTCCAGACGCCAAAACGCCCAATCTCAGAGTGTCAACGCTACCGGGGCAAGCCCAGTTGCCGCGGTTCGCGATCCCGAGTGATCCACGCAGCCGCAGGCGGCCGCCACCGGGCACTCGAGACCGGCTAGTCCCGCGGCTTGCGAGTGCGGCGAAGCGGCCTACGGGCTGCGGGCTTCGACAGCTGCTTCGACGACGCCGGGCGGCGTTCCACCGCGACCCGGGCGGAGCCCGAAGCCGGGCGGCGCGCCGGCGTGCGATGCGCCACGCTGACCATCTCGGGCATCGACCGCATGGTCGGCAGCAGGATGATCGCGCCCACCATCGTGATGCCGGCGGCCACGATGTACGTGCCCTGGGCACCGAAGAGCGCGATCAGCGGAGCACCGAGCGCGAATGATGCGGCCATCGCGCCGAGCACGACGGCGTCGAGCGCGGCCGAGACGCGTGACTGGAGGATGTTGGGCGTCCGCCGCTGGATGATGTTCTGCGCGGCGACCGTGCCGAGCGAGTCGAAGACGCCGGCGATCAGCATGCCGACCAGCACCGGCCAGAAGACCGGCGCGAGCCCGACCACGACGAAGCCCACCGCGATCGCGATGCTGCCGACGACGACCGCCGACTGCTCGAACCTGCGCGCCACGTAGCGGCCAGCGAGGATCGCGCCGACCACGCCGCCGCCGTCCCAGGCAACCGCGATGAGGCCGTAGCCGAGCGAGCCCACCCCGAACTGATGGGCGAGCGTCACCTCGGCCACGATCACCGGGCCGATGCCGATCATGACCAGCGCCCACGCAACCGTGAGCCGGCGCATGTAGCGATCGGCCATGAGCTGGCGGTAGCCGTCCATCTTGCCGCCGATGGACTCGTCGCGATGGTGCGTCTGCATGCGGTCGTGCACGCCCAGCATGAGCGCCGAGGCCGCGAGCATGATCACGCCCGAGACGATGAAGACGCCCGCCGGGCTGATGATCGCAAGCAGCATGCCGCCGATGCCCGGCCCCAGCATGAAGCCGGCGCTCTTGAACACGCCGAGGAAGCTATTTGCGCGCCCGAGATCATCCTCGGCCACGAGGTTGGGGACAGCACCCTGCACGGCGGCGCCGAGCGCGCCCTGCGTCGCGGCGGCGGCGACCATCATCGCGATCACGAGATCGACCAGGCCGACGCCCACCAGCACGGCGCTTGCGAAGAATGCGGCTCCGGCCAGACCGGCCGAGATCATGACGACGAGGCGACGGTCGTGGCGGTCGCCGACGTTGCCCGTCCACGGCGAGACCGCGGTCGAGACGCCGAAGATCGCGAGCATGGCGACAGACACCCACCACGATGAGTTGGTGGAGTCGAAGACGACCCAGATGAGCGCCGTCGTGGCGGCTCCGCGGCCGGCCAGCGACAGCCCCTGGCTGATGGCCAGGCGGCGCACTGCTGAGCTGATGGGTGTTGCGAGTGTGTCTGTCATGTGAAACTTTTCTGCGAGCAGGGGTAAACGGCCACCTCTGTCAATGATCGGCAGAAGCCACCGGTTAAGTTAACGCCGAGCGGGAGGCCCATATTCCCGTATTCGGCTCTATAACTAGCCTAGCGCGGATTCGACGACCGCCGCGGCAGCAAGGCAGTCAGCCTCACGCCACGGCAGCGCCGCGATCTGCAGGCCCACCGGCATGCCCGCAGCGTCGGTCCCGCACGGCACCGTGATGGCCGGCCAGCCCAGCGCATTGAACGGATCGGTGAGCAGGCACATCCCCGCCGAGTAGTCCATGTCCACCCCGCCGAGCACCATCCGCTCGTCCCCGATCTTCGGCGGCGTGATCGGCTGCGTCGGGGTGACGATCAGGTCGATCCCCGCCGCCTCCACCCGCTCGCGGGCCCGGCCGCCGTACTCGAGCTTTGCGAGCGACCAGCCCTCCGCCTCGGTCGCGGTCATCGAGTCCGACGCCGACAGATCGCGGACGATGTCGGCGCCGAGCTGATCGCGCCGCCCCGGCCACTGCGCTGCGAGCGCCGCGCGCAGCTCGCCGTCGTAGAAGCTGAACCGGTCGGGGCCGCGGAACGGCCACTCCAGATCGACCTCGGTCAGCACCCCGCCGGCGTCGGCCAGCAGCTGGATCGCGGCGCGCACCGGGGCCGCCACGTCGGCGGTGGTGTGCTCGAAGAAGAACCTCTCGGCAACCGCGATCGTCATGCCCTCGACGCCCAGCGCGAGCGCCTCTCGATACCGCTCGACCGGCACCGCAGGCGTGCGCGGATCGCGCACCGAGGCGCCCGCCATCACCTCGAGCGAGAGCGCGCAATCCCTCACGGAGCGCGCGATGGGACCGCAGTGATCGAGCGTCCAGCAGAGCGGATGGATGCCAGCGAGGCTCACCCGCCCGAAGGTGGGCTTGAGCCCCACCACGCCGCAGACCGAGGCCGGGCAGCGAATGGAGCCGCCCGTGTCGGTGCCGGGAGCGATCGGCACCATGCCGGCGGCTACAGCCGCGCCGGAGCCGCCGCTCGAACCGCCCGGCACCCGCGTGCGGTCGTGGGGATTCTGGGTGCCGCCGAAGTGCGGGTTCTGGGTGCTGGTGCCCCAGGCGAACTCGTGCGTGGCGAGCTTGGCCACGCACACGGCGCCCGCCGCGGTGTGCCGCGCCACCACGTCGGCATCGCGCTCGGGGACGTGGTCTACATAGATTGCGCTGCCGTAGGTGGTGCGGATGCCGCCGGTCTCGATCAGATCCTTCCAGCCCACAGGCACGCCCGCGAGCGGCCCCGGGTCGCCGCCGGCGGCAATGGTCGCATCGACCGCCGCGGCCTCGGCCATCGCGCGCTCCTCGGTGCCCACCCACACCGCGCCCAGATCGTCGTCGCGCAGCCGCTGGAGCGATGCCGCGGCCATCTCGGCCGCGCTCACCTCACCCGCGCGAACCGCTGCGGCGATGTCCCAGGCGTCGTGATCGATCAGCTCGGCGATTGCGCGAGCCTACCGGCTCTGAACCGCTCGGCGTCGGCCGGAAGCGGCTTGCCCTGAGCCTCGTCGGCCACGAGCCGGCCCAGCAGCGGCCCGAACTTGAATCCATGGCCCGAATCGCCGCCGCACACCACCACGCCGTCGATGGTGTCCAGGATGAAGTCGTGATCGGGGCTGAGCGTGTAGAGGCACGCCTCCGTGAACACCGGCTCGGGATCGAGCCCCGGAAATGCGTGCCGGACGTGCTCCACCAGCCGGGCCGTGATCTCGGGATCCACCGGCCGGTCGGGCCGGTCGGGATCCCACTCGCCGCGCACCGCGTCCTCCGCCACCTTGAAGCCGACGCCCGGCGTGACCACCGCGTACATGTGGTGGTTCAGGGTGCCGCCGGACTTCACCACCGACGGCCGGGTATCCGGGACGTCGCGAAAGTACGAGACCTGCTCGATGCGCGACCAGAGCGGCAGATCGAACATGCGCCCGAGCCAGGGCCCGGCGCATACGCAGACCACGTCGGCGTCCAGCTCGCGGGGATCCTCCACCCTCGAGCCCTCGCGGATGTCGAGCCCGCGGGCGAGCGCGGCCAGCGCCTCGTCGGCCATCACGGCGCCGGCATCACGGTCGAGGAGCACGTCGTCGTCGAAGTGCGCCTCGGGGAAGAGCGCCTCTGCCTGGGCGGTGGTGAGCCACTCGCCCGGCTGGCCGGCCTCGTCCATCGCCGCACCCCACGTCGGCGCGTCGGGGCCGTGCAGCAAGAGGCCGTTGGTGCGCAGCACGGAAGCGTCGAGCCGGCGCCACTCCTCGTTCGCGCGCACGGCGAGCCGCACGTAGGCAGCGTCGTCGTAGGCGCGGCGGAAGATGCGCGAGCGTCCGGGCGAGGAGCCCAGCTTCGTGCCCACGGTGAACTGCTCGTGCACCGTGACCGCGAAGCCGTCCTCTGCGAGCGCATGGGCAGCGCCGAGGCCGATCACGCCGGCCCCGACCACTGCCGCGCGGCTATGCGGCCTTGACGGCAACCATCTGCTCGAGCTCGCCGGTCTCGTAGAGCTCGGTGACGATGTCGCAGCCGCCGACGAGCTCGCCGTCGATGAAGAGCTGCGGCACGGTCGGCCAGTTGGAGTGCGCCGAGAGCACCTGGCGGATGCGCGGATCCGGCAGGATGTCCATCGCGGCATACTCGGCGCCGGCGGCGTCGAGGCAGCGCACGGTCTGGGCCGAGAAGCCGCAGCGCGGCGCCTCGGGGGTGCCCTTCATGAAGAGCATCACGCGGTTGGTGCTGATCGCGCTGAGGAGCTCCTCGCGGATCTGATCTTCGGTCACAATCATGAGCCTGCCTCCGTCTTGATCTTGAGCGCGTGGATGCTGCCGTCGTCGAGCAGGTGCTGCACCGGCGCGTACACGAGCTTGTGCTGGTTGATCAGCGACTCACCGGCGAACCGGGGAGAGCGCACATAGGCGGACAGATGATCGCCGCCACCGAAGTCGGTGACCGTCACCACGCCGCCCGGGAAAGCCTCTTGCAGAAGTTCTTCGACCTGGTTCTGGAGTGCCATGTACGAAAGATTAGCGTGCGGTTTGGGGCGGCCAATCCAGCGTGCCGGGGCAGCGGTAGAATTGGCGTGTAACCAGCGTTTCCCGCGCTCTTAAGGAGGGCGCTCACAATGACCTATCTGATCGTGTTTCTCGCCATCCCCCTGATCCTCGGCTTCGGTGCGCAGGCGTGGGTGAAGCGCGCGTTCGCCGACGGCTCGAAGGTGCAGGCCGGCTCCGGCATGACCGGCGCGCAGGTGAGCCAGCGCATGCTCGACGTGAGCGGTATCCACAACGTCACGGTCGAGGGCATCTCCGGAAACCTCAGCGATCACTACGACCCCCGCTCCAAGACCATGCGGCTCTCACAGCCGGTTGGCAACTCCAACTCCGTCGCCGCCGTCGCGGTGGCAGCGCACGAGACCGGCCACGCGATTCAGGACGCCCAGCACGAGGCCGGGTTCCGGCTGCGCGGCTCCATCGTCCCGGCCGTCGGGTTCGCGTCCAACGCCTGGATGCCGTTGTTCTTCATCGGGCTGATCTTCTCGTACCCGGCGTTCGCCGTGGTGGGCGCGGTGCTCTTCGGGGCCATCGTGCTCTTCCAGCTGGTGACGCTGCCCGTGGAGTTCGGCGCAAGCCACAAGGCGATGGGCCTGCTCACGTCGCAGGGCGTCATCACGCAGGAGCAGGTGCCGGTCGCCCGCAAGGTGCTCACCGCCGCCGCCATGACCTACGTGGTTGCCGCGCTGATCTCCATCATCCAGTTCGCCTATCTGCTGGGTGCCGCCCGCCGCTAGTACGATGGCGGGGTGACGCTTCCGATCTCACCGCCGCTGATGCCCGCGCTGGCAAAGGCGGCGGCAGAGCTCCCCGCCGGGGACGACTGGCTCTTCGAGCGCAAGTGGGACGGGTTTCGCACCATCGTGTTCGTGGACGGCGACGACGTGTTCGTGCAGTCGCGAAACGGCAAGCCGATGAGCCGCTACTTCCCCGAGCTGAGCTTTGCCCCCGGCCACTACGTGCTGGACGGCGAGCTCCTGATCCGCGATGCCGACGGCGAGGAGCAGTTCGAGACGCTGCAGGGCCGCATCCACCCGGCCGAGTCGCGCGTGCAGATGCTCTCGAAGGAGACGCCCGCGAGCTTCATCGCGTTCGACCTGCTCGCCGAGGGCGACGAGTCGCTCCTCGAGCTGCCGTTCGCCGAGCGCCGCAAGCGGCTTGAGTCCCTCGGCGTCCCGGGCATCGAGATCACCCCGCTCGGCGACCGCGACGCCGCCGAGGGATGGCTCCAGACGGCGGAGGGCGCGATGGCCAAGAAGGCCGACGCGCTGTACGTGCCCGGAAAGCGCGACGGGATGATAAAGATCAAGCGGGTGCGCACCATCGACACCGTGGTGATGGGCTGGCGGCCCGGCAAGCACGAGGGCACCGTCGGCTCGCTGATCCTGGGCCTCTACGACGAGGACGGCGAGCTTCGCACCGTCGGCCACACCTCGGCGTTCAACGCCAAGCGCGCCCACGAGCTGGTGGACGAGCTCGCCCCGTACGAGAGCGGCGAGCACGGCAGCGCCGCGCCCAGCAGGTGGAGCGCCGACCGCGATCTGGAGTGGCGCTCGCTCCGGCCCGAGCTCGTGGTGGAGGTGAGCTTCGACCACCGCAGCGGACACCGGATCCGGCACGGCGCAAAGCTCCTACGCTTCCGGTCTGACCGTGACCCCGAAACCTGCGAGATCTCCCAGCTCGAGAGCTGAGCCCGTAACGGCCGTCCAGATCCGGGCGGTGTCGCACCGCTATGGCGATCTGGAGGTGCTGCGCGACGTCTCGCTCGACGTCGCGACCGGTGAGGTCGTGGGCGTCGTCGGCCCCAGCGGCTGCGGCAAGTCCACCCTCCTCAGCCTCGTTGCCGGGCTCGAGCCGCCTACCGCGGGCGCCATCACCGCCGCCGACGGCGCCCTGATGCCCCAGCGCGACCTGCTCATGCCCTGGCGCGATGCGCTGGGAAACGCCTCCATCGCGCTCGAGAACGCGGGGATGGGACGGGCCGCTGCCCGCGAGCGCGCCCGCGAAATCTTCGCCAGGTTCGACCTGGGTGAGTTCGAGCGCGCGCACACGTGGGAGCTCTCGGGCGGGATGCGCCAGCGGGTCGCATTCGCCCGCACCCTGCTGGCCGAGAAGCCGCTGCTCCTGCTGGACGAGCCGTTCGCCTCGCTCGACGCCATCACCCGCATCGAGCTGCAGGACTGGCTGGTGGCCGCGCTCGCCGAGGAGCCGCGCACCGTGATGCTCGTGACCCACGACATCGAGGAGGCGCTGGTGGTGTGCGACCGCGTGCTGGTGCTCTCGGCAAGGCCGGGCCACCCGGTGTTGGAGACGCCCGGGCGCATGGTGCGCGACTCGCCCGAGCTGGGCTCCGTGCGCGGGCAGATCCTGGAGCGGCTGCGATGAGGCGCTTCGGCTGGCTCCTGGTGCTGCTGGCGTTCTTCGGCTTGTGGCAGGCCTGGGTCGATCTGCGCGACGTGCCGGGCTACCTGCTGCCGGCGCCGACCGACATTGCCCGGGCGCTCTGGGACGAGCGCTCGAGCCTCTTCCACGACGCCCTGCACACGCTGGGCGAGATGCTCCTGGGCTTCGCCCTGGCCATCGTCACGGGCCTGGGCGCCGCGACGATCCTGCACCGCTCGGCCACGCTGCGAAAGGCGTTCTACCCGCTGCTCACCTCCACGCAGAGCGTGCCGCTGGTGGCGCTTGCCCCGCTCCTGGTGGTCTACCTCGGCTTTGGCCTTGCGCCGAAGCTCGTGGTCATCGCGCTGGTGTGCTTCTTCCCGATCACGGTGGGGGCGCTCGACGGGTTCGAGGCAGTTGACCCCGAGTACCGCCGCATGATGCTCACCCTCCATGCCACGCCGGCGGCGATCTTCCGCCGGGTGGAGTTTCCTGCAGCGCTTCCCTCGATCTTCTCCGGGCTTCGCATCGCGGCCTCCTACACGGCGGTGGCAGCGCTCTTCGCGGAGTTCGTCGGCTCGTCCCAGGGCCTCGGGTTCACCATCCGCGAGGCCACCGACCAGTACGACACAGCCCTCGTGGGCGCGGCCGTGGTGCTACTCGCGGTGCTGGCGCTCCTGCTCTTCTGGGGCGTGGGCGTGGTGCAGCGCACCGTCGCGCCGTGGTCACGCCGCTAAGCTCATGCGGTAACCGTTTGCCGGGGAGTCCCGTACGGGGCTGAGAGGGCGCGATGAGCGCCGACCCGCGAACCTGATCTGGGTCATGCCAGCGAAGGGATGCAGCGATGCGCACTCGTGCAGTTCTCACCGTCCTCGTGGTCGCGGCGCTCGCCGCGGGCTGCGGCAGCTCCGCCTCGTCGCCCGGCTCCAGCGGGGCGCCGGCGCCGAAGGATCTGACGCTCGCGCTCGACTGGTACCCCAACCCCGACCACGTCGGCATCTACGCAGGGATCGACCACGGCTTCTTCGCGAAGGCCGGCCTGAATGTGAAGCCCGTGACGCCGTCGGACGTGTCAGATCCCAACAAGCTGGTGGCGGCCGGACGGGCCGATCTGGGCGTCTCGTACGAGCCCGAGGTGTTCTTCGCCGCCCAGGAGCACATCCCGGTGGTCGCCGTGGCCGCCGTCGTGCCCACCGCGCTCAACTCGATCATCGCGCGCACCGACCGCGGCATCCACACCGTCTCCGACCTGCGCGGGAAGACAATCGCCGTCGATGGAAGCGCCTCCACCACCGACTACGTGAAGACGGTGCTGAAGACCGCCGGCGTACCCGAGGACTCGGTCACGCTCACCACCGTCGGGTTCAACCTGGTGCCGGCGCTCCTCTCGGGAAAGGCCGACGCCATCGCGGGCGGGTTCCAGAACATCGAGGGCATCCAGGTGCGCGCCCGGGGCCTCCAGACCACGGTGTTCCCGGTAGACCGGTACGGCGTGCCGCACTACGACGAGCTCGTGATCGTGGCCAACAAGAACCGCCTCGCGTCCGACTCCGCCTACCGCGGCGAGGTGCGCCGGTTCGTCACGGCGCTCGGGGCGTCCACCGCGTGGGCACGGGCACACCAGCAGGCGGCGATCGCGATCATGAAGGCGCACAGCTCGCGCGACTACCTCGGCCAGATCGACCAGAGCGTGCCAGCGACGCTGAAGCTGCTGGACACCTCGCGCCTCGACCCGGCGGCATGGACGGCGTTTGGCAGATGGATGTGGCAGAACGGGCTGCTGAAGAGCGAGCCAGACGGGGCGAGCCTGGTGGCTCAGCCCTAGACTTCGGGGCATGCCGCAACCCGAGTCCCTCAAGGGCCATCTGCTCATCGCAACACCGTCGCTCGTCGACCCCAACTTCCACCGCTCGGTGGTGCTGATCCTCGAGCACACGAGCGAGGGAGCGCTCGGGGTCGTGCTGAACAGGCCGAGCGGGGTGGCCGCTGCCGACGTGGTGCCCGATCTCTCGTCGGTGGTGCCGGACGACGACGAGGTGTTCCTCGGCGGGCCGGTGCAGCAGGAGGCAGTCATCGCGCTGGCCGAGTTCCACGATCCGCAGGACGAGGACGAGCAGCTGGTGGGCCCGATCGCCCCGATCGACATGGGCGAGGACATCGAGGAGGCGCTCGACCGCATCTCGCGCGTGCGGCTCTTCGCGGGCTACGCCGGGTGGAGCGAGGGCCAGCTCGACGTCGAGCTCGACGAGGAGGCGTGGTTCACGGAGCCGGCGCTGCCCGGAGACGTGTTCTCCGACGACAGCGAGACGCTCTGGAACAGGGTGCTGCGGCGAAAGGGCAGCCGCTTCCGGCTGGTCGCGTCCATGCCGGAGGATCCCAGCCTCAACTGACGTGCTCGAAGTAGCGGATGGCGGCCAGGCCGATCGTCCGCGTCGACCACAGGTTGTACCCGCCGGCGATCGCGATGCCGATCACCGGGATCTCGCGCCCGATGATGACGTGGGCGCGGCGGCGGGCCAGGCGGCCGGCCACCTGCGTGGCGAGCTTCTTGTTGACCCGCGCGGCCAGGATGTCGATCGAGTCCGCGCCGAACTCCGCCAGCGGGATCTTCTCCTTGCCGAGCTTCACGATGCCGTTTCGGCCGAGCTTCACCACTCCGGCGTCAACGCCGAGGGCCATGAGCACGTCCAGCCGGCGAGCCTCGTGGTCGGCGAGCGGCCGGTCGTAGAGGCAGGCGATCTTCAGCACGAGCTCGATCTGGGCGGCCGTCAGGTAGGCGAGGTCGCCCAGCGCGGCCGAGACCTCAGCGGTCGTGCCCGGCCCCGGCAGGATCGCGGGCACAGCGCTCACAGCCCCGGTTCCGGCCAGATGCAGGGCTTTTCTTCCCATCGCGGCGCGGGCGAGCTTTGCGCGGCCAAGGTGCGGGTACTTCGCGCGGAGCTTCGCCGCCGACCGCTCGATGGCGGGGCCACGGCGGGTGATCACTCCCTTGAGGGCCACCTCGGTGGCCTTCGCGAGCGACGCTGCCAGGCGATCGACCATCACGTCAAAGGAGCGTCGCATTCGCTGAACAGTAGTGACTAACGTGCGGCGTTCATGGAGATCGTCCAGTCACGCAAGCTCTCCGGCGTCGCCTACGACGTGCGCGGGCCGGTGCTCGAGGAGGCCCTGCGGCTGGAGCGCGAGGGCCACACCATCGTGAAGCTGAACATCGGGAACCCCGCGCCGTTCGGGTTCGAGGGGCCGGATGACCTGCTGCGCGACGTGATCGGGAACCTCCCCGCTGCGGTCGGATACGGCGACTCCCGCGGCCTCCTCTCGGCGCGCGAGGCGATCGTGAACGACTACCGCAGCCGCGGCGTCGAGGACATCGACGTGACCGATGTGTACGTCGGAAACGGCGTGTCCGAGCTCATCCAGATGGCGCTCCAGGCGCTGCTGGACGACGGTGACGAGGTCTTGATCCCGGCGCCCGACTACCCGCTCTGGACGGCGGTGACCACGCTCTGCGGCGGCCGCCCCCTGTACTACCGCTGCGACGAGGAGAGCGGCTGGCTGCCCGACCTCGCAGACGTCGAGGCCAGAGTCACGCCCCGCACGCGCGCGCTGGTGGTGATCAACCCGAACAACCCCACCGGGGCGGTCTACCCGCCAGAGCTCCTGCGCGGGCTCGCCGACGATCGCCGCGCGGCACGGCCTGGTGCTCTTCTGCCGACGAGATCTACGACCGCATCCTCTACGACGACGCCGTGCACACGGTGACCGCCTCGCTCGCGCCCGACGTGCTCTGCGTGACCCTCAGCGGGCTCTCCAAATCGAGCCGGCTGGCCGGGTTTCGCTGCGGCTGGGCGGTCGTCTCGGGCCCGCGCGACCACGCCCAGAGCTACCTGGAGGGGCTCACGGTGCTCGCCAACATGCGGCTGTGCCCCAACGTGCCCGCCCAGTATGCGATCGCCGCGGCGCTCGAGACCCCCGAGTCCATCGCCAGGCTCGTGCTGCCCGGAGGCCGGCTGCTGGCCCAGCGCGACGCCCGTGGGAGCTCCTGAACGCGATTCCCGGCGTCTCGTGCATCAAGCCGAAGGGCGCGCTCTACGCGTTCCCGCGCATCGACCCGGCGGTGCACCTGATCCACAACGACGAGCAGTTGGCGCTCGACCTGCTGCGCGCCGAGCACGTGCTGATCGCCCACGGGTCGGCCTTCAACATCCTCACGACCGACCACTTCCGGCTGGTGACGCTCCCCGCGGTGGCCGACCTCGAGGACGCGATCGCGCGCATCGGCCGGTTCCTGGCCGTCTACGAGCAGTAGGTGGCCCTCCTCTCGCTCACGGGCTACTTCGACTCGCTGGCCAACCTGGTCTCGGACTCGCCGTGGACGTACCTCTTGATCTTCGGGCTCGCTGCCCTCGACGTGCTGTTCCCGGTGGTGCCCAGCGAGACGGTGGTGATCCTCTCGGGCGTGCTGGCCGGCACCGGGCACCTGAACATCGGCCTCGTGATCGCGGCGGCCGCGCTCGGCGCGTTCGTGGGCGACAACACCGGCTACTGGATCGGCCGCACCGCAGGCTCGAGCCTGGCCGAGCGGTACCTGAAGGGCGACCGGCGAGCGCAGATCGCCACGGCCGAGGCGCAGATCCAGGAGCGCGGCGGCTACTTCATCGTCATCGGCCGGTTCGTGCCCGGCGGGCGCACCGTGGTGGTGCTCGCGTGCGGCCTCCTGAAGCTCTCGTGGGCGCCGGTTCATGGTGTTCGACGCGATCGCCGCGCTTCATCTGGGCTGCGCAGGCCGGCCTCGCCGGCTACCTGGGCGGGCGGGCGTTCGAGGACAACCCCTGGCTCGGCCTCGTGGTGGGCGCGGTGCTGGCGTCGCTGGTGGTGGGCTCGGCGGAGGGGTGGCGGCGGGTGCGGGCGTGGCGGGCACGGCGGGCGAAACCGACGTAGACTGGTGGCGTGCAACAAATCGCACGTGCCCTGTTCCTCACCCTGCTCCTCGCGGGATGTGCGCCGCTCGACCAGGCGCTCAGACCCAGCCCGCCGTCGGGCTCCAGTCCGACCGGGCCGCCCGGCATCGCGCTGAGCGACCTGACGATGGTCACCCCGAAAGTCGGATGGGCGCTTCGGCTGAACGGGTCGTACGGCCTGATCGCCGTGGTGCGGACAACCGATGGCGGCGCGAGGTGGAAGGCAGTGACGCCGCCGCACGCGGCCGGGTACACCGAGCCGGCGCTGGCGACCACAGGCCCGAAAAGCGCGTGGGTGACGCTGAGGCGGAAGGGCATCCTCCGGATTGCAAGCACGACGGATGCCGGAGGGCAGTGGAGGCTCACTCGGGTGTGGCAATCAGCGGGGGTGGGTGCGGACGTACAGTTCACCGATCCAGCGCACGGGTTCGTGTCGCTGGGCGACGGAGTTGCGGCGGGTTCATCGGCGATGCGGTCGCTCGGCTCGATCGACGGTGGCCGCACCTGGCAGCTGCGCATGCGGACCAGCGGATTGGCACCGAACGACACGCCGGGAGCCGTGCCGTTTGCCTGCGACAAGGGCGAGGCGACCTTTGCGTCCCCAACCCACGGATTCGATCGGCGGGGCGTGCAACGGGGGCCACATTTACTTCTACGCCAGCACCGATGCTGGAAGTCCGGTGGCACCGCGTGAGCCTCCCGGGCGTTCCGCGGAGCTGCCAGTGCGACGTGGCCCAGCCCACGTTCTTCTCAGCGACCGGCGGGACGCTCACCGCCGGTATCGAGAGCAAGCCCTCCAGGGTGTTCATCACGTCAGACGCGGGTGCGACGTGGCATCCGCTCGCCGTGCAAGCGGCGAGTCCCGGTGCAGTGAGCTTCGCCGACGCGCGCCACGGATGGGTCGCGACTGCACCCACCGTCGTCTCGCGGACAGCCGACGGCGGGCGCCACTGGAGACCCGTCACGACGCCGTTCGAGGTCTCGCAGTCCGAGATCCACGCCATCTCCCCGACGGTGATCTACGCCCACGAGGGCTACCCCCACGCCGACCGCATCTGGTGGTCGCGCGACGGGGGGCGTCACTGGCGGCTCACGATCGCGCGGCGGGGCTGATGGTGCAGCCGCCTGCCTTCCGCACGGTGATCACCACAGTCGCACCCTGATTGCCCACGCGGATCGTGGCGTTGCAGATGGCCGACGGCTCGCTGCTGCTCTGATGCTGGGTGTTCTCGAGCTCGTAGGCGCCCGGCGCGAGCGTCGTTTGCAGCACCACCCCCGGGTGGTCGTACGAGACGCTTCTGGTACCGCCACCGTCCGCTGTCACCGTGAGCGTCGAGGACGTCGCCTCGCCCGCCTGGCGCACGACGAGGCCGGCATCGCCCTCCGGTAGCCCGTGCGACGAGGTGTGCTGCTGCACGACCACCGCCGCGACCACCACCAGCACGATCAGCACGACGCCCCAGAACCGGCGAAACCACGAGAGCACACGCATCAGCCGAAGCTTCTCATGGGTACGATCGCGGCATGTGCCCGGTGCACCTCTCCGACGGCGTGATCGTTGTGCGGCGCCAGCGTGAGAGCGACCTCGGGGCGCTCGCCGAGGCCAGCCACGACTCCGAGTCGCTCCGCTGGCTCACCGACCCGCCGATGGACGCCGAGGCCCGGCGCACCAGCATGCGCCGCGTCGAGGAGGTGTGGCGAAGCGGCCGGCAGAAGCCGCTGGTGATCGCCGACGCGCCGACCGGCCGGCCGCTGGGCCGCATCAACCTGCAGCTCGCCGAGCGCGCGACGCCGGCGATCGCCTACTCGGTGTTCGCGGAGGCCCGGGGCCGGGGAGTCGCTCCCCGGGCCGTGCAGCTGGTGGCCGCCTGGGCGTTCGACGACTTGGGCCTCACCGAGCTCGAGATCACCGCCGACATCGAGAACACCGCATCGATCCGCGTGGCCGAGAAGTGCGGCTTCTCCCCCGCGGGATCGCGCATCGAGAGCGGGCCGGCCGGCGAGGACAGGGAGATGATGGTCTTCATCAAGAGGACGGAGCCGCCCAGCCGTCATGGCTGAGCGACTCCGTGCCATCGGGGCGCCGAGATTCGAACTCGGGACCTCACCGACCCGAACGGTGCGCGCTACCAGGCTGCGCCACGCCCCGAAGATCGCGGATTATCGCACAGGAGGCGCGCCGGGCCCGCATCAGGTCGTGCGCGGCGTGCGTCGCGGTCGCGCCGGGCGCAATAGGCGTCAAACGCCATCATGCGTGCGAAGCCACTCGTGCTGTGCGTCGACCTCGATGTCGTAGAGCAGTCGGTCGAGCTCGAAGCGCAGCACGGCCTCGATCCAGCATGCGCGTCGATCCGCGGCCGCAGACCGCGCATATGCACGTGATCGAACGCGCCGCGCTCGATGCGCGGCTCGTCGGAGAGCGCGTCATAGCCAGCCAGCCGCTCGCCGAGCGATTGCCCACCGTGCATTGCGCGACTATCCCGCGGTTTCGGGTCCCGTCCAGGGGTGGCCGGAGGTCCACCCATTCGGGTAGGGTGGCGCGCTGGCCGACCGAGACGAGATCGTCGCGTTCCTGGACGAGCTGCTCGACTGCCGGCGCTATCCCGACCACCTGCCCGGTGGGCCTTCAGGTCACCGGCGCGGAGGAGGTCGACGCGGGTGGTCACGGGCGTCTCGGCGTCGCTCGAGCTCTTCGAGGCGGCCGCCGGAGACGCCGGCGCGCAGATGCTGATCGTCCACCACGGCCTCTTCTGGGATCGCGACCCCCGCCGGATCGGCCCGCGCGCAGAAGGCACGGCTCGCGAGCCTCTTCGACCCACAACCTCTCGCTGGTCGCCTACCACCTCGCGCTCGACGCCCACCCCGAGGAGGGCAACAACGCCATCATCTGCGACGCGCTCGGGCTCACGCGCCTCGCATCCGTTCGGCGGCGATCCCGCGATCGGGTTCCTCGGCGACGCCGACCCGCCGATCGCCCCCGCCGAGCTGCTCAGCCGGGTGCAGCGGAGATCAACCCCGAGCCGCTCGCGTTTATGGACGGCCCGACGAGATCCGCCGCGTCGCGGTCGTCTCGGGAGCGGCAGCGGGGATGGTCGAGGACGCCGCCGATGCCGGCGCCGACGCGTTCATCACCGGCGAGCCGAAAGAGCCCGCGATGGCCCGCGTCGCGCGAGGCGCACATGCACTTCGTCGCCGCCGGCCACTACGCCACCGAGGTGTTCGGCGTGAAGGCGCTCGGGGAGCGGCTTTCGGCGCGTTTCGGCGTCGAACACCGCTTCATCGACATCCCAAACCCGGTTTGAAATGCGGTTGACTGCGTCCGCGCGATGGCTAGGGTGTGACGATGATCACCGAAGCGGAGCACGCCTGACCTTGGACGACTTTCGCTCAGTGATCGAGTGAAGCTGAAGCCCACTGAGCCCGCGCTCGGTGGGTTTTTTTGTTCTCACAATCGGAGGGAGCACGCATGGCAAATCACCTGACGCCGGAAGAACTCTCCAAGGAGACGGGGATCAAGCGTGACGAAGTCGTCCGCCTCTGCCACGAGCAGGCAGTGCCCATCTACCACGGCAAGATCGACAAGTTCCTCTTCACCGCCGTGGTCCAAGAGACCACCGTCTCCACCTGACCCTCCAGCGGGTAGCGGGACGCACCATCCGCACAGTCGCGTAACCTGACAACGATGCTACGCGCTGCCGCCGTTTCGGTTGCTGTTCTGCTGGCCGCGGCCGTGCCCCATGCACGTGCCGACGCGTCGCTGAACGCGACCATCAACTCATGGATCGCCCGCTCGGCCTTCGCCGGGACGCATACGTCGCTGCTCGTCTACGACAAGAACGCCAACCGGTTCCTCGGCGTGCACGACGCGACCACGACGCTCAAGCCGGCATCGAACATGAAGCTCCTGACGTCGGCTGCGTCGCTCCTGCGCTACGGCATCGGGACGCAGCTTCACGACCCAGGTGATGACCGGCGGGTCGCTCAACGGCAGCACGCTTCACGGCAACCTGTGGCTGGTCGGCGGCGGCGATCCCTCGCTCTCGACCGGCACGTTCTCGAAGAAGGTGTGGGGCGGCGCGTCGGGGCGGCTCGATCAGCTCGCCCAGGCGGTCAAGGCGGCCGGGCATCACGAGCGTCACCGGCGACATCATCGGCGACGAGAGCCGCTTCGACACCCGGCGCACGGCGCCGTTCTGGAAGCCGTCGTACTGGCGCGACTGCCCGCCGATCACCGCGCTCTCGGTGAACATGGATCTCTACTCGTTCGGCGAGCCGCAGGCCGCGCCCAGCCCGGCCGAGCACGCCGCCGCGCTCTTTCGCGCTGGCCCTGATCGGCGCGGGCGTGAAGGTCGCTGGCGGAGCCAGCCAGGCCACCCGCCCGAGCACGGTGCACGTCGTCGCGACCGAGCAGTCGCCGCCCATGTCGCGGCTGGTGCACCAGATGGATCAGCAGTCGGTCAACTTCTACGCCGAGGTGCTCACCAAGAATCTCGCGATCCGCGGCGGCCGCGCCGGCACCACGGCAAACGGCGTCCGCGCAATCCGAAACGCCATCCACGACCTCGGGCTGAGCTACAAGACCGCCCGCATCTACGACGGCTCGGGCCTCTCGACCGGCGATCGCCTGTCGGCTGCCCAGATCCTGGGGCTGCTGCGAAACGTCGGGCCAGCAGGGCTGGAGCGCCTACTATCGCGAGGCGCTCCCGCTCGCCGGCGTGAGCGGCACGCTCGAGGATCGCATGCAGCACGGGGCCGGCGCACGCGCAACGTGCTGGCCAAGACCGGCACGCTGGACGACGCCTCGGCGCTCTCCGGCTACCTCAACGCGGCCAACGGCCACCGCATCATCTTCTCGATGATCATGAACCGCGCGGACATGAACGTCCTGGCCGCCCACAAGCTGCAGGACCGCATCGCGCAGCTCCTGGCCGGCTCAGCCGCCGGCTGACGATCTGGTTCAGCTCGTCGAGATCGATGATCTGCGACACCCGCTTCTCGGCCTTGGCGCGCTTCGAGCCACCGCCCTCACCGGCCAGCAGATAGCTGGTCGACTCCGAGATCGAGTTGGTCACCTTCGCGCCGAGCGACGTGAGGAGCTCGCGCGATCGACTCGCGGGTGTGGCCCTCGAGCGTGCCCGTGACCACGATCGTCTTCCCCGCCAGCGGCCCGTCCGGGGCGGCCTCCTGCGGCGTGCGGACCGGGCCCTCGAGCGTGACGCCCGCCGCGCGCAGGCCCTCGATCATCGCGAGGTTGTCGGGGTCTGCCAGCCAGCGTGGCGACCGCCTCGGCGATGATCGGGCCGATGCCCTCGACCCCGGCGATCTCGTCGGGCGTCGCCGCGATCAGCGCGTCGATCGAGCCGAACGAGTCGGCCAACAGCTGCGCGTTCACGAACCCGACATGCGGGATCCCGAGCGCCGAAGAGCAGGCGCCCGAACGGCCGCTCGCGCGAGCCGGCGATCGACTCGATCACGTTGGACGCCGAGCGCTCCTGGAAACCGTCGAGCGCCAGCAGATCGTCCATCGTGAGCTTGTAGAAGTCGGGCGGCAGGCTCACCAGGCCCGTTTTGCACCAGCCGGTAGACCAGCTTCTCGCCGACCCCGTCGATATCCATCGCCCCGCGCGACACGAAGTGCGTGAGGTGCTGGAGCCCCCGTCCCGGGACAGGCAGGGTTGGGACAGCGGTGCTTCACCTCGCCCTCGGGCTTCTCCACCGGCGTGCCGCAGCTCGGGCAGTGGGTGGGCATCTTCCACGGCGGGTTTCGCTTCGCGCCCTCGGGCATCAGCGGGCCGACCACCTGCGGGATCACGTCGCCGGCGCGCTGCACGATCACCGTGTCGCCCTCGCGGATGTCCTTGCGGTTGATGTCCTCCTCGTTGTGGAGGGTGGCGAGCGACACCGTCACGCCGCCCACGACGACCGGCTCGAGCACGGCAAACGGGTTGAGCGCGCCGGTGCGGCCGACGTTCACGACGATCGACCGCAGCGTGGTGGTCGCAGTGGTCGGCGCGAACTTGTAGGCGATCGCCCAGCGCGGGTCGCGGCTCACGATGCCGAGCCGCGGCTGCTGGTGCGAACGACGAGACCTTGACCACCGCTCCGTCGATGTCGTAGTCGAGCTCGGCGCGGCGCGCCTCCCACGCCCGGCACGCCTCCACCACCGCCTCGACATCCGTGTGCGTGGTGATCTCGGTCCGACACGCGCAGGCCATGCGCGCGCATCCACTCGAGCGCCTCGACGTGCGAGCCCAGCTCGAGCCCCTCGCGGTAGCCGACGGCATAGATCCACACGCGCAGCGGACGCCCGGCGGTGATCGCCGGATCCTTCTGCCGCAGCGAGCCCGCCGGCCGAGTTGCGCGGGTTCATGAACGTGGGGAGCCCCGCCGCGGCGCGCTCCTCGTTGACCCGGGCAAACCCCGGCAGCGGCAGGTACACCTCGCCGCGCACCTCGACCACCGCGGGCGGCTCCTCGCCGGGGGCGAGGCGCAGCCGCAGCGGGATGCTCGAGATGGTGCGGAGGTTGGGAGTGACGTCCTCGCCGACCACGCCGTCTCCGCGCGTCGCGCCGCGCGCGAACACGCCGCGCTCGTAGGTGAGCGAGATCGCGAGGCCGTCGATCTTGGGCTCGACCACCCACTCGATCGTGCTCATCCGCCGAGCGCCGCTGGGCGCGCTCGACCCACGCCCGCAGCTCGTCGTCGTTTCGGGCATTCGCCAGCGAGAGCATCGGCTGGCGGTGGGTGACCTGGGCGAAATCTCCCGACGGCGTCGCCCCGACCCGCTGGGTGGGCGAGTCCGGCGTGACCAGGCTCGGGGTTCGGCGGCCTCGAGGTCGCGAAGCTCGCGCATCCAGCCGTCGTAGGTGCCGTCGTCGACGGTCGGCTGGTCGAGCACGTTGTAGCGGTAGTTGGCCTCGTCGAGCTGCTCGCGCAGCTCGGCGACCCGGGCCTTGCTGGCTCACCGCAGCACCTCCGCGGGCGAGCGCCAACACCAGGTCGGGCTCCTCGGCGAGCAGCTCGTCGGCGCCTGCCACGCCCCAGAGCGCAGCACCCGTGACGACCCCCGCTGCGCGGCCCGCGCGGATGTCCCACGCGGTGTCACCGACGTAGATGGCGTCCTCGGGCGCCGCGTCCAGCTGCCGCAGCGCTTCGAGCACCGGGTCGGGCAGCGGCTTGTGCCGGCCGGTGTCCTCCCAGGTCACGATCACCTCGAACTGGGCAGTGATGCCGAGGATCCGGATCGCGAGCTCGACCGCATCGCGCCGCTTGGAGGTGACGATGCCCAGCACGCGGCCGTCGGCGACGAGCGCCGCGAGCAGCTCGTCCACGCCCGGATAGCTTGCGAGCAGATCGTCGTGCCGGCCATGTTGTGGGCGCGGTAGACGTCGATCATCTCCTCGGCGCGCTCGACGTCGATGTCCTGGATCGCCTCGAGGAGCGGCCGCCCGATGCCGGCGCGCAGCACCTCGTCAGGCGGCGTCCCCCCCAGCACCGTCGCGGTGGCGTAGCGGTAGGAATCGAGGATCAGCTCGACCGAGTCGACCAGCGTGCCGTCGAAGTCGAACAGCCAGACCGACGGGCGCCATCCCTCACGCCACCGCTCCGTGACAGGTCATTCGAACGTGATCGCCATCACCGGCATCTAGTGGGCCGATCCGATCCCGCCGCGTCTATGTACCCTCCTACATGAACACGCCCAGACATCTCAGCCGCTCGCTCGGCTCGCCCTCTCGTCGCCGCCATCGCGCTGGTGCTGGCCGCATGCGGATCGAGCTCCGAGCTCGAGCTCGAGCGCCGGCTCGGCCGCGAGCTCGATCTCGTCGTCGGCCTCGGCATCAGGCGCCCAGAAGGTGCCCGTCATGCTCAAGGACTTCTCCATCTCGATGCCCAAGATCGCGCTCCATGCCGGCACGTCACGTTCACCGTGACCAACAACGGGCCGTCGGCGCACAACCTCACCATCACCGGCCCGGGCGTGAGCAACGCCGCAACCCCGACGTTCGCCTCGGGCGGCAGCAAGACGCTCACCGTGACGCTTCAGAAGGGCGTCTACGACTTCTTCTGCTCCGTGCCGGGCCACAAGGCCGCCGGCATGAACCTGATGGTCAGCGTGGCGTGAGCGACCAGCCCTCGATCTCGGCGAGCGCCGCGGTGCTCGTCAGGTCGAGGTGCACCGGCGTGACCGAGATCAGGCCCCGCGCGATGGCCTCGAAGTCGGTGCCCTCCTCCTCGTGGTAGGAGGGATCGTCGCCGTAGATGCTGTAGCGGCGATGGCCCTCGGAGTCGGACTCCAGCTCGAGGCGGTCACGGTAGATCCGCCGGCCCAGCTTCCCGACCGCCACGCCGCGTGACCGGCGGGGGCGGCACGTTCACGTTCAGGATGGTGCGATCCGGCAGGCCGCGCTCGGCGACCTCCTCGACGAGCGTGACGAGGAAGCGCGGCGGCAGCCTCGAAGTCGTAGATCTCGCGGCGCTTGAAATCGACCGTCTGATCGACGCTCTGCTGCGACATCGCGATGCCCGGGATGCCCAGCACGATGCCCTCGAACGCGGCGGCCACCGTGCCCGAGTAGGTCACGTCGTCGCCGAGGTTCACGCCGTAGTTGATGCCCGAGACGATCAGGTCGGGGCGGCCGCCCACCAGGCCCAGGTCGGCGAAGCGCACGCAGTCGACCGGGGTGCCGTCGGTGGCGTAGCCGATGCTGCCGTCGCGCAGCTCGACCTCGGTGACCGTCAGCGACCGCGAGACGGTGATCGCGCGGCCCACGGCGCTTCGGTTGGAGTCGGGCGCGATGACCGCGACCTCGGCGATCTGGTCGAGTGCGGTCTTGGCAGCAAACAGCCCGCGCGACGTGATGCCGTCGTCGTTGGTCAGCAGGATCTTCACGCTGCCGTTACGGTACCTGCTTCATGGCTGACGACGGATCGCAGGTGGTGTTCTGGGGGTCGCCCAACGGCGCCGACTCCGTCGAGGTCACGTGGCTTCGGCGCGAGAAGCGCGTGCCTCCCGGCGAGGCGACCCACGCGCGCATCACCGAGTGGGGCGGCTCGGCGCCGGGCGAGCGGATCGTGTCGGGCTCGGTGGCCTACGAGTACGTGAAGCAGCTGCAGGCAGGCGACTACCGCGAGCCGCAGCGAAGCCTCGAGCTCACCTCTGCGTGCCCGCACTGTGACATCCCGCGGGCCTACTCGGGGGTCGAGCTGCTGGGCACCGTTGATATGCACGTCTACCAGTGCGTGCAGTGCGGCAGCGTGGAGCTCTTCCGCGACGGGCCGATCGGCCATCCGCTCAGCGGCAACGCCGATCGGTGAGCGCTTCAGGCGTAGGACACCTGTAAGAGGGTGAGGCCGTGTGGAAGCGCGGTGCGGCCCGCTTCGGAGCGCGCGGCGCCCGCCGCCAGGCGGCGGAACCGGCGCCGGGTCGGGACGCGCCTCCAGCATCGTCCCCACGATCACCCGCACCATGTGGCGCAGAAACGCGTCGGCGGTGATGTGGAACTCCAGCCGGTCGCCCTCGCGCCGCCACTCGGCCTGGTACACGGTGCGGCGGAAGTGGCGGTGCTTCGTCTCGCTCGGCGTGAACGCCGTGAAGTCGTGCGTGCCCACGAGCTCGGCGGCCGACTCGCACAGCGCGTCGAAGTCAACGCGGTAGGGGTGGAACAGCTCGAACCGCCGCTGGAGCGGGTCGGGGATCCGCCCGGTGTTGATGCGATAGACGTAGCTTCGCGACGTGGCATCGCCGCGGGCGTTGAAGCCGGCAGGCGCCTCCTCCACCCTCGTGACGCTCACGTCGGGCGGCAAGCCACGAGGTGATCGCCTGGGCCGGCAGCAGCCGCGGCAGCCTCACCGACACCACGTTGCCGGCCGCGTGCACGCCCCTGTCCGTGCGCCCGGCGACGACCAGCTCGGACGCCGGCACCTCGAGCGCCCTGGCCATCTCGCCGCACACGGTGCGCAACCCCGGCTGGACGGCCCAGCCGGCGAAGTCCGTACCGTCGTAGGCGACGGTCAGCTTCAGATCACGGCTGGTGGTCGACGAACTCCAGGTACACCATCGGGGCGGCATCGCCCAGACGGGGGCCGAGCTTCACGATGCGGGTGTAGCCGCCGGGACGATCGACGAAGCGCGGCGCGACCTGATGGAACAGGTTGTGCGTCGCGTCCTTCGACCGCAGGAAGGCAACCGCCTGCCGCTGCGCCTGGACGTTGGTGGCGTCCTTGCGCGCGAGCGTGATCAGCTTCTCGGCGATGGGCCGAAGCTCCTTCGCCTTGGCCTCTGTGGTCTTGATCCGGCCGTGCTCGAAGAGCGCCCCCGCCATGTTGGAGTAGAGCGCCTTGCGGTGGGACGCGTCGCGCCCCAGCTTTCGTCCTTTGCGCTGGTGCCTCACTCGGACCCCTTCAGGTTGAGGCCGTGGGTGGCCAGAGTCTCCTTGACCTCTTCGATCGACTTCTTGCCGAAGTTCGGGATGGCGGCCAGCTCGGCCTCGCTCTTGCCGAGCAGGTCCCCGATGGTCTCGATGCCGACGCGCTTCAGGCAGTTGTAGCTGCGCACGCCCAGCTCGAGCTCTTCGATCAAGATGTTCTCCATGCCGTGGGCGCTGGGTGCAGCGACCTCGGTGCCGGTGGTCTCGGGCCGCAGCGCGAGGTCGGCAGCGTCGATGTCGGTGAAGATCGACAGGTACTTGATGAGCAGCTCCGCGGCATCCTTGACCGCGTCCTTCGGCGTCATCGAGCCGTCGGTGGTGACCTCGAGCTTCAGCTTGTCGAAGTCGGTGCGCTGACCCACGCGGGCGGGATCGACGTCGTACTGGACGCGCCGGACCGGCGAGAAGATGGAGTCGACCGGGATCACGCCGATGGTGGTCTCGGGGCCCTTGTTGCCCTCGGCGGGGACGTAGCCGCGGCCGCGGGCGATGGTGAGGGTCATCTCGAACCGGGCACCCTCGGCGAGGTGGCAGAGCACCAGGTCGGGATTGAGGATCTCGAGATCGGCAGGCGCCTCGATGTCGGAGGCCTTGACGACGCCGGGGCCGTCCTTCTGCACCTGCACCTCGACCTCACCCGAGTCGCCGTGAAGGCGGCAGATGAGGGCCTTGAGGTTGAGGATGATGTCGATGACGTCCTCGCGCACGCCGGGCACCGACGTGAACTCGTGAGCAACGCCTTCGATCTTGACGGAGGTGACCGCCGCCCCCTCGAGAGACGACAGCAGCACCCGCCTCAGGCTGTTACCGAAGGTGTAGCCGAAGCCGCGATCGAGCGGCTCGACGACGAAGGTGCCGATCGTCTGATCGGCGTCTTCGGAGGTGATCTTGGGAATGAAATCAAGCATGTGTGCGGACTCGCTTCTGTCGGCCACCGCGACACCGGGCAGATCCCAGGGTCGCGTGGATGTCGGATCACTTGCTGTAGTACTCGACGATCAGTTGCTCCTGCACCGGGGTGTCGATATCGACCCGGTCAGGCAGTCGCAGTACCACGCCGGTGAGATTGTCATGGTCGGCCTGCAGCCACGGGGCTACGGACGCCGTCAGGTCGGTTGCGTCAGTCACCACGGGCTTGGCGCCGGAGTTGCTGCGCAAGCTGATCACGTCGTCGGGCGCGACCTGGAATGACGGGATGTTGACCTTCTTGCCGTTGACCACGAAGTGGTTGTGGCGCACGAGCTGGCGAGCCTGTGTGCGGGACGCCGCGAAGCCCAGCCGGTACACGACGTTGTCCAGCCGCAGCTCGAGCATCCGCAGGAAGTTCTCGCCGGTGATGCCGCTGCGCTTCGAGGCCTTCTCGTAGTACGTGCGGAACTGGCTCTCGAGCACGCCGTAGTAGCGGCGCATCTTCTGCTTCTCGCGCAGCTGCAGCAGGTACTCGGTCTGCTTGATGCGGCCGCGGCCGTGCTCACCCGGCGGGTATGCGCGGCGCTCGATGGCGCACTTCTCGGTGAGGCAGCGCTCGCCCTTGAGGAACAGCTTCATGTTCTCGCGGCGGCACTGCTTGCACTTGGGACCGATCATGCGGGCCATTAGACGCGCCTTCGCTTTCGCTGTCGCACGCCGTTGTGGGCCTGCGGGGTGACGTCCTTGACGCCCAGGATCTCGAGACCGGCAGCCTGCAGCGAGCGGATGGCCGTCTCGCGACCCGAACCGGGGCCCTTGACGAACACCTCGACCTTCTGCAGACCGTGCTCCATGCCCTCACGCGCGGCTGCGTCGGCGGTCACCTGAGCGGCGAACGGCGTCGACTTGCGCGAGCCCTTGAACCCGACGGCGCCGGCGCTCTTCCACACGATCACGCCACCTTCCTTGTCGGTGAGCGCGACCAGGGTGTTGTTGAACGACGTCTTGATATGCGCCTGGCCGATGGCGATGTTCTTGCGGGCCTTGCGGCGTACCCGACCCCGGGTGCCGCCTCTGCGTGGTGCGGGAGGCATTCAGTCCTTTCCTGACTACTTCTTGCGCTGCTTGCCGACGGTCTTCTTGGGACCCTTGCGGGTTCGCGCGTTGGTCTTCGTGCGCTGTCCGTGCACGGGAAGGCCACGGCGATGCCGCAGACCGCGGTAGCAGCCGATCTCCATCAGTCGCTTGATGTTCTGCGAACGCTCCCGGCGCAGGTCACCCTCGACCATCAGCTCGGAGTCGATGTGATTGCGCAGGCGGGTGACCTCTTCGTCGGTGAGGTCGCGCACCTTGGTGTCGGGATTGAGATCCAGGCTCTTCAACACCTTGTTGGACGTCGAGCGGCCGATTCCGAAGATGTAGGTCAGGCCGATCTCGACCCGCTTCTCGCGGGGAATGTTGACTCCGGCGATGCGGGCCATCAGCCTTGCCTCTGCTTGTGCCGGGGGTTGGTGCAGATCACCAGCACGTTTCCGTGGCGGCGAATAATGCGGCACTTCTCACACATGCGACGTACGCTCGGTCGAACCTTCAACGAGGGGCCTCCGATTGGAAGAGTAAGCTCTCACGGGGCACGCCAAAGCGGCCCGCGCGAGCAGCGAAGAACTCTATCATCGCTCACCGGTTTCCTGCACCGGTACCCGTCGCGTGAGCACGCGCGGGCCATCCGCGGTGATCGCAACGGTGTGCTCGCAGTGGGCGGCAAGGCTGCCGTCGCGGGTGTAGATGGCCCAGCCATCGTCCCCACCCTCGACGTTGTAGTCACCGACGGTGATCATCGGCTCGATCGCGAACACCATGCCGGTGGCCAGCTTCGGGCCGCGGCCGGCAGGGCCGTAGTTGGGGATCTGGGGCTCCTCGTGCATCGTGCGCCCCACCCCGTGGCCGACCAGCGTGCGGACGACGCCGTAGCCGCGGTCCTCCACCACTTCCTGCACCGCGTGGGAGATGTCGCCCAGGCGGTTGCCGGGGCGGCACTGCTCGATGGCGGCCTCGAGGCCGGCGTAGCAGGCGTCGATCAGGTTGGCGGCCTCCTCGGTGCCCTCGCCGATGGTGATGGTGATGGCCGAGTCGCCCACGAACCCGTCGAGCGTCACGCCGACGTCCAGCGACAGGAGATCGCCGGAGGCGAGCGTGTAGGGCCCGGGGATGCCGTGCACCACCATGGCGTTGGGAGAGGCGCAGATGGAGCCTGGGAACCCTCTGAAGCCCTTGAAGGACGGCACGCCGCCGTGGCTGCGGATGAAATCCTCGGCGATCTTGTCGAGCTGGGCGAGCGTGACCCCCGGCTGCGCCTCGCGCTCGAGGAGCGTGAGCGTCTGGGCGACGATGGCGCCCGCCCGGGCCATGGTCTCGACCTCGCGGTCGGACTTGCGGATGATCATGCGCGCTCCAGTCCGGCCAGGATCCCATCGACCTGCGCGGCGACCTCGCCGGCCGGCTTGCCGGCATCGACATCGGTCACCAGGCCGCGCCCGCGGTAGTAGGCGAGCACCGGCGTGGCCGCCTCGACCCACTGCTTCTGGTAGCGGTTGCGGATGACGTCTTCCTTGTCGTCGTCGCGCTGGTAGAGCTCCGAGCCGTCGATGTCGCACACGCCCGGGACAGCCGGCGGCCGGGTCTCGAGGTGGTAGACGTGCTCCTGCGCCCGGCACACGCGCCGGCCCGAGAGCCGCGCCACGAGCGCGTCGAGATCGACATCGAAGGCAAGCACCTGGGTGATGTGCCGGCCGAGCGACTCGAGCATCTCATCCAGGGCCTGGGCCTGCACCTCGGTGCGGGGGAAGCCGTCGAGCAGGAAGCCCTTCGACGTGTCGCCCGCCAGCCGCTCGCGGATCATGCCGATGATGACGTCGTCTCCCACCAGGTCGCCGCGGGCCATGATGGCCTCTGCCTGGCGGCCCAGCGGGGTGCCCTCGCGCACGGCTGCGCGCAGCATGTCGCCGGTGGCGATGTGATCCATGCCGCGCTCCGACACCAGGCGCTCGGCCTGCGTGCCCTTACCCGCTCCTGGCGGTCCCATGAGAATCAGATCGAGCGGCATGGGATTACTTCAAGAAGCCCTGGTAGGAGCGCTGGGCCAGCTGCGCCTCGATCTGGCGCATCGTGTCGATCGCGACGCCCACGACGATCAGCACCGAGGTGCCGCCCAGAGCACGCGACGTGGCCTGCGAGAACCCGCCGTACTTGATGAAGATCGACGGCGCGACGGCCACCGCGGCCAGGAACGCGCCGCCGGCGACGGTCAGCCGCACCAGCACCGACTCGAGGTACTGCGCAGTGGGCCGCCCGGACCGGATGCCGGGGATGAACCCGCTGGCCTTCTTGAGGTTGTCGGCCTGCTCGATCGAGTTGAACACCACCGCCACGTAGAAGAACGTGAAGGCGAAGATGAGCACCGCCTCGCCGATGAGGAACGGCCAGCCGCCAGGCGAGAAGAACGCCGCGACGCTGTTGTGCATCCCGAACGGCATCAGCTGCCCGACCGTGGCCGGGAAGGCCATGATCGCCGCGGCGAAGATCACCGGGATCACGCCCGCCATGTTGATGCGAAGCGGCAGGTAGGTCGAGCCGCCCGAGGTCATGCGGCGGCCCACCATGCGCTTGGCGTACTGGATGGGGATCTTGCGGATGCCCTCCTGCACGTACACCACCGCCAGCACGATCAGGAACATCGACGATCGGGAGGGAAAGCTTCTCGAACGCCGAGCCGTTCCACCACGCGTTGATGGCGGCGGGGGCGCTGGTGAGGATCGAGGCGAAGATCAGCAGCGACATGCCGTTGCCGATACCGCGCTGGGTCACGAGCTCGCCCAGCCACATGAGGAGCGTCGCGCCGACCGTCAGGGTCATCGTCACCAGGATGACGTTGCCCAGGTTGAACTTCACCAGGTTGCCGGTGCCGGTGGTGCCGAGCGCGCCCGAGTGGAACGCGTAGGTGTAGCCCAGGCCCTGGAGCGCGGCGAGAACGACGGTCAGGTAGCGCGTGTACTGCGTGATCTTGCGCTGGCCGAGCTCGCCTTCCTTCTGCAGCGCCTGCAGGTTGGCCGACACCGGGGTCAGCACCTGCAGGATGATCGATGCGGTGATGTACGGCATGATCCCGAGCGCGAACAGGCTCAGCCGCGAGAGCCCGCCGCCCGAGAACACGGACAGCAGGCTGTAGATGCCGCCCTGGTTGGAGAGCGCGCTCGCAAGCGCGGATGAGTCGACGCCCGGTGAGGGGATGAAGCTCCCGACCGGTAGATCAGCAGGACGAACGCGGTGAACAGGAGCTTCTTGCGAAGGTCCGGCGTCTTCCATGCGTTTACGAGTGTCTGCAGCATCAGGCCTGCCTAGGACGCGTCGGGGTCAGTCTCACCCTCGGACTCGGTCGATGAGGTGTCGTCGGCCTCAGGTACGGCCGCGGCCTCGGGAGTGGATTCGGGTGCTGCTTCAGCCTCGTCGGCAACGGCGTCCTTGGGCCCGCCGAACGGGATGACCGTGGCGGTGCCGCCGGCGCCCTCGATGAGCTCCACAGCGTGCTTGGAGAACTTGTGCGCGTGCACCGTCAGCTTCTTGGTGAGCTCGCCGCTGCCCAGGATCTTGACCGGGTGCTTCAGGCTGTTGACCACGCCGGCCGCCTTCAGCAGCTCGGGGGTGACCTCCACCCCTGCATCGAACTTCTCGAGCTCACGGACGTTCACGGGCGTCGTGTGCGTGCGAAACGGGCCCATCGGCATCGACTTCTTGTGGTTGGGGCCGCGGAGCTTGCCCAGCCGCATGTAGAGCGGCATCTGGCCGCCCTCGAAGCCCGAGCGCATGTTGTGGCTGCCCGAGCGCGACTTCTGGCCCTTCTGGCCACGGCCCGACGTCTTGCCCGTGCCGGAGCCGGCGCCGCGGCCGACCCGCTTGCGCGCGCGATGGCTGCCCTCTGCCGGCTTCAGCTCGTGCAGGGTCAGTCCCGTGGTTGTGTCGTCGGAGCTCACTCGGCCACCTCCTCAACGGTGATCAGGTGGTTGACCTTACGCAGCATTCCCTGCAGCGAAGGCGAGTCCTCGTGCACTGCCGTGGACGAGATGCGGCGCAGGCCCAGGGCCTGCATGGTGCCGCGGTGCTCGGGCTTGGTGCGGATGGTGCCGCGCACCTGGGTGATCTTCACTTTGGCCATCAGGACTCCTCGGCGTCTTCGGCGGGGGCTTCCTCGGCTGCGGGTGCTTCCTCGGCTGCGGGTGCCTCTCTCGGCGGCGGGCGCCTCCTCAGCAGCAGGTGCCTCCTCGACCGCGGGTGCCGCTTCGGCTACGGGGGCTTCCTCGACGACCGGAACCTCCTCGGCCTCGGGCTCGGCCGTCGCTGCGGCTTCCTTCGCCGCTGCCGCCTTGGCCCGCGCCTTCTTGGAAGGCTTCTTGGCCTCCTCCACGAGGGGCTTCACCTCGGAGCGCACGGCCGGCTGGGCCGCGACCGCGGCGACGACTGCAGCCTCGGCCTCGTTGCGCTCGGCGACCACCTCGGAGTGAGGCTTGATCACCTCGCGGACGGTCTTGCCGCGCAGCTTGGCCAGATCCTCGGGCCGCTTGAGGCTCTGCAGCCCCTCGACGGTTGCCATCAGCAGGTTGATCGGGTTGGCGGTACCCAGCGACTTGGCCAGGATGTCGCGCACCCCACCCAGCTCCAGCACCGCGCGCACGCCGGCGCCGGCGATGACGCCGGTGCCCTCGGAGGCGGGCTTGAGCAGCACCTGGCCGGCGCCGTAGCGGCCGACGATCTGGTGCGTGATGGTGTTCTTGTACTTGGGGATCTGGAACATGTTCTTCTTCGCGTCCTCGACGGCCTTGGAGATGGCCGAGGGGACCTCGTTGGCCTTGCCGTACCCGACGCCGACGTGATCGATCTCGTCACCGACGACCACGAGGGCCGTGAACGAGAACCGGCGTCCGCCCTTGACCACCTTGGCGACGCGGTTGATCTTGACCACGCGCTCCTGGAGCTCGCGGCCGCCTTCGACCACCGATCCTCGTGCTGTCTGAGAGGTTCGAGCCACGCTTAGAACTCCAATCCAGATTCTCGGGCGGCCTCTGCAAGCGCCTTGACACGTCCGTGGTACAGGTATCCCCCGCGATCGAACACGCAGGTGCTGACGCCGGCCGTCCTGGCCCGCTCGGCCGACCAGCTTGCCGACCGCTGCGGGCGCGTCGCCGCGCTTGGTGGCGGCCAGATCCTTCTCCTGGCTCGACGCCGCCGCGAGCGTGTGCCCGGAGGTGTCGTCGATCATCTGAGCGGCGATGCCACGGTTGGAACGGTACACAGCGAGCCGCGGCCGATCGGCCGTGCCGGTGATCTTGGTGCGCACGCGGCGATGCCGCCGCTTGCGAGCCTCTGCTTTTGTCCTGACCGCCACTATGCCCTCTTTCCGACCTTGATCGTGACGCGCTCGCCCTCGTACCGGACACCCTTGCCCTTGTACGGCTCCGGCGGACGCCACTTGCGAATTTGCGCCGCGGTCTCGCCGACGCGCTGCTTGGAGATGCCCTTGACCACGACGGACGTCGGGGCCGGCACCTCGAACGTGATGCCCTCGGGCGCCGTCACGTTGACCGGATGGCTGAAGCCGAGCTGCATCTCGAGGTCGCTGCCGCGAAGCGCGGCGCGATAGCCGACGCCCTGGATCTCGAGCCTGCGCTCGTAGCCGTCGGTCACGCCGATCACCATGTTGGCGACCAGCGACCGGGTGAGGCCGTGCAGCGCGCGATGGTCGCTGCGGTCGCTGGGGCGGCTGACCGTCAGCACGCCGTCCTCGGACTTGACCGTGATGTCGGGGGAGATGCGCTCCTCCAGCGACCCCTTGGGGCCCTTCACAGTGACCGTGCCGGGGCGGATGTCGACCTCGACACCAGCGGGAACAGGGATGGGTTTTCTACCGATTCGACTCATGATTCACCAGACGTAGCACAGCACCTCGCCGCCCACGCCCTGCTCCTGGGCGGTGCGACCGGTGACAACACCGTTCGAGGTTGAAAGGATTGCAACACCCATGCCGCCGAGTACGCGGTGGGGCCGGTCTTTGCGTGCGTACACGCGGCGGCCGGGCTTTGAGATGCGCTTGAGGCCCGAGATGACTCGCTCCCGGCTGGATCCGTAGCGCAGGGTGACGACCAGGGTGTCGTGCACATCGCCCTTGGCCACCTTGTACCCATCGATATAGCCCTCTTCCTGGAGGATGCGGGCAATCTCCCGCTTCATGCCGGATGCGGGCATCTCGACACGCTCGTGCAGCGCCTGGTTGGCGTTGCGAATACGTGTCAGCATGTCTCCGATTGGATCAGTAACCATGATCGCTCCTCACCAGCTGCTCTTGGTCATGCCAGGAATGACGCCCTGGTGTGCAAGCTCGCGCAGGCAGATGCGGCACACGCCGAACTTCCGGTAGTAGGCGCGCGAACGACCGCAGCGGCCGCAGCGGTGATATGCCCGCGTCGAGTACTTCGCGGGCCTCGCCTGCTTGACTCTGAGTGCTTCCTTTGCCATTCGTTCCGATCCTTCTGCTTTAGCCTGAGAAAGGCATTCCCAGCGCGCGCAGGAGCTCTCGCGCCTGCTCGTCGTCTGGAGCCGTGGTCGTGATCACGATGTTGAGCCCGCGGACTTCCTTCACATCGTCGTAGTTGATCTCGGGGAAGATGACCTGCTCGCGCACGCCCATGGCGAAGTTGCCACGGCCGTCGAACGAGTTGGGGTTGATCCCCCGGAAGTCGCGGATGCGGGGCAGCGCGATGCTCGTGAGCCGGTCGAGGAACTCGTACATGCGGTCGCCGCGGAGCGTCACCTTGCAGCCGATGGGCATGCCCTCGCGCAGCTTGAAGCCGGCGATCGACTTGGTGGCGCGCGTGATGACCGGCGCCTGCCCGGAGATGATCGCGAGCTCGGCGACGGCGTCGTCGAGGGCCTTGGAGTTGACCTTGGCCTCGCCCACGCCCATGTTCAGGACGATCTTGGTGATGCGCGGCGCGGCCATGACGGACTTCAGCTCGAACCGCTCCATGAGCTGGTCGCGAACGTCGTCCTCATAGCGCGTCTTGAGCCGCGGATAGGGGGTCTCGACGGTGCTCATTTATCGATGTCCTCTTTGCATTTGCGGCACACGCGCACCTTGTTGCCGTCCTTCTCGTTGATCCTGTAGCCGATGCGCGTGGGCTTGCCGCAGTTGGGGCAGACCAGCGCGACATTGGCGACGTAGAGCGGCGCCTCGCGCTCGATCACACCGCCGGGGATGACTCCCTGGCCGCCCGAGCTGCGCGGGGCAGGACGGGGCTTGGTGTGGCGCTTGATCATGTTGACGTCCTCGACCACCAGGCGGCGCTTCTCGGGGATCACGCTCTGAACCGCGCCGCGCTTGCCGGCGTCCTTGCCGGTCAGCACCTGCACGTTGTCACCAGTTCTGATCTTGATTTTGGGCCTGCTAGCCACTCAAAGCACCTCGGGAGCGAGAGAAACGATCTTCATGAAGTTGCGCTCGCGCAGCTCGCGCGCGACGGGCCCGAAGATGCGGGTGCCGCGAGGATTGCGCTGTGCGTCGATGATCACCGCCGCGTTCTCGTCAAAGGCGATGTAGGTACCGTCGTCGCGATGATGCTGCTTGGTCGTGCGCACCACCACCGCAGTCACGACCTCGCCCTTCTTGACGGTGCCATTCGGGGTGGCCTGCTTGACGGTACCGACAATGATATCGCCAACCCCGGCATAGCGACGCCGGCTGCCACCCTTGATGCGGATGCAGAGGATCACCCGGGCGCCGGTGTTGTCGGCGACCCGCAAGCGGCTTTCCACCTGAATCACTTCGCCACCTCGACGATCTCGGCCATGCGCCAGCGCTTGGTCTTGGAGAGCGGGCGGGTCTCGACGATGCGCACGATGTCGCCCGTCTTGGCCTCGCCCTTCTCGTCGTGGGCATGCAGCCGGATGGACCGGCGCATCGTCTTCTTGTACTTGGTGTGGGACTTGACCACGTCGACACGCACGACGATCGTCTTGTCCATCGCGTCGGACACGACCACGCCACGGCGCTCCTTGCGCCGGCCGCGGACCGCCTCTTCGGCTTCGATGTCGTTCTCTGTGCTCATGAGTCCTTCACGGTTCGGTTGCGCTCTCCGCCAAGCGTCAGGAGGCGAGCGATGTCGCGCTTCACGCGAGTGAGCGCGGCGGTGTTGTCGAGCGCGCCTGTGGCGTGCTGGAAACGCAGGTTGAACAGCTCCTGGCGAGTCTCGGCCAGCTTGCGGTCGACCTCGTCCTCGGTCAGTTCACGTATCTCACTGGCCCTCAAAGAGATCACCTTCTCGAGAGACGAACTTGGTTTTGATGGGCAGCTTCATGGCAGCGAGGCGCATGGCCTCGCGGGCCAGAGGCTCGGGCACGCCGGCGAGCTCGTACATGACGCGGCCGGGCTTGACCACGGCCACCCAGCCCTCGGGCGAGCCCTTGCCGGAACCCATGCGGGTCTCGGCAGGCTTCTTCGTGACCGACTTGTCCGGGAAGATGGTGATCCAGACCTTGCCGCCACGCTTGATCTTGCGGGTCATCGCGATACGGCCGGCCTCGATCTGCCGGTTGGTGACCCACCCGGTCTCGAGCGCCTTCAGGCCGTACTCGCCGAACTGGACGCGGGTGTGGCCCTTGGCCAGCCCTCGCCGTCGTCCACGATGAACCTTGCGGAACTTGGTTCGCTTGGGCAGAAGCACTACGACTCACCCCCGGTGTTCTCGGTCGCAGGAGCCGCCGGAGCTGCCGGAGGCGCTGAGGCCTCGGGTGCCGGAGGCGCCGCGGGTGCACTGGTATCGGGCTTGGGCGTGGATGCTTCGGGTGCCGGGCGCGAAGGACGCCGGCGACCGCCGCCTCCGCCCTGGGGACCGCCGCCGCCCTGGCCGCCACCGGGGCCGGGACGATTGCCCCCGCCACCCTGGCCGCCGGCACGGTTGCCGCCACCCTGGCCGCCCTGAGGACGACCGCCGCCCTGGCCGCCACCGGCGCCGGGAGGTCCGCCGCCACCGGGACGGTTGCGACCGCGACCGCGGCCACCGCCGCCGCCGCCGCCACCTTCGCGGCGTCCGGGCCTGGAGGGACCGAGCTGCTCCATCTCGCCGGGCAGCGCGCCGCGGCGGCGACGCCGCGAGTCGACCTCACCCAGGCGGGTGGACTGACCGTCGCGCTCGAAGCCCTCGGGCATGATCTCGCCCTTGTTGATCCAGACCTTCACGCCGATGCGGCCGAAGGTGGTCTTGGCCTCGGTGAAGCCGTAATCGATGTCGGCGCGAAGCGTGTGCAGCGGCACGCGGCCCTCGCTGTAGGTCTCCGACCGGCTCATCTCCGAGCCGCCCAGCCGTCCGCCGCAGCGCACCTTCACGCCCTGAGCGCCGGAGCGCATCGAGGACGAGAGCGAGCGCTTCATCGCGCGCCGGAACGACACGCGGTTCTGCAGCTGCTCGGCGATGGACTGCGCAACCAGCCGGGCGTCCAGCTCGGGGCGCTTGATCTCGGTGATGTTGACCTGAACGGCCTTGCCGGTCATGTCGTGCAGCTCGCGCCGCAGGGCATCCACCTCGGAGCCGGACTTGCCGATCACGATGCCCGGGCGGGCCGTGTAGATGTCGACCGTGATCTTCTGCTTGTCCTTGCGGATATGGATGTCCGAGAGGCCGGCATGCGACAGCTTGCCGTTGATGTGGTCCCGGATCTTGTAGTCCTCGGCCAGGTACCCGGCAAACTCCTTGTTGCTGGTGAACCAGTTGGACTTCCAGGTATGGATGACGCCGACGCGAAGGCCGCCGGGATGGACTTTGTGGCCCATTAGCTGGAGGCCTCCTCATCATTGGTATCGCTCGGCTGCTCGCCGGCCTCGACCTCGGGCTCGGGAGCGGACTCGGTCTGGGCGTCGGCCTCGTTCACGACTTCGGCCTCTGCGTCAGGCGCGGCCTCGGGCTCGGCGACGGCTGCCTCCTCGGCGGACGCTGCTGCTGCCGCCTCGTCGACCTTGGGCTTCTTGGCGCGGGGCTTTCGCTTGGGCTTGGGTGCTTCCTCGGCCGCGGGGGCCTCGGCTGCGGGAGCCTCGGTTGCGACGTCCTCCACCACCGGGGTCTCCTCCTCCACCGGCGCAACGGGCTCCGGCGTGGGCGCCACGGGTGCGGTTGCAGCAGCACGGGGGGCGCGGCGCTTGATCTCGCCAGGGTTGGCGACGGCAAGCTGGATGGTGATGTGACACGTGCGCTTCTCGATGCGGTTCACGCGGCCGCGAGCGCGGGGGCGCCAGCGCTTCAGGGTCGGGCCCTCATCGGCATAGGCAGCGACGACGACCATGTCCTCGGCGTCGTAGCCGTTGTTGTTGTCGGCGTTGGCGATGGCCGACTTCAGCACCTTGTTCGCGTCCTTGGCTGCCGCACGGGTGTGGAAGGCAAGGATGGTCTGAGCCTCCAGGGCGGACTTGCCCCGGATGTGCTCGAGCACCAGCCGCGCCTTGCGGGCCGACGTGCGCACATAGCGGGCCTGAGCCCTGATGATCTCGCGTTCGGGTGTAGCGGTAGCCATTGGTTCAGCGGCCCTTCAGCCTGGAGGTGCGGTCATTGCCGTGCCCGCGGTAGGTGCGGGTGGGGGCGAACTCGCCCAGCTTGTGGCCGACCATCGACTCGGACACGAAGACGGGAACGTGCTTGCGGCCGTCGTGCACCGCGATCGTGTGCCCGACGAACTCGGGGAAGATGGTGGACGAACGCGACCACGTCTTCAGCATGCGCTTCTGCTGCGTGGTGTTCATCTCCTCGACCCGCTTCAACAGTTTGGGGTCCACGAAGGGCCCCTTCTTGCTCGATCGGCTCATCGCTGCTTCCCCTTACCTCGGCGCCGTCCACGCACGATGTCCTGCGTCGAGGCCTTCTTCTTGTTCCGGGTGCGGAAGCCGAGGGTCGGCTTGCCCCAGGGCGTCACCGGATGGCTGCCCTTGTTCTTGCCCTCGCCGCCGCCGTGCGGGTGGTCGACGGGGTTCATGACGGTGCCGCGGACGGTCGGGCGCTTGCCCTTCCACCGCGAGCGGCCGGCCTTGCCGCCGGACTCGAGCTCGTGCGTGACGTTGCCGAGCTGGCCGACGGTTGCACGGCACTCCTCGGGGACGCGGCGCATCTCACCGGACGGCAGGCGCAGGAGCGCCTTGCCCTCCTCGCGGGCGACCAGCTGCGCGGAGGCGCCTGCCGATCGCACCATCTTGGCGCCCTGGCCGGGCCGGAGCTCGACGTTGTGCACCGTGGTGCCGGTGGGCATGCTCGAGAGCGGCATCGCGTTGCCGGGCCGGATGTCCACGGCGGGGCCGGACTCGACCATCGCGCCGACCTGCAGCCGAAGCGGCGCCAGGATGTAGCGCTTCTCGCCGTCGGTGTAGTGGAGCAGGGCGATGCGCGCCGACCTGTTGGGGTCGTACTCGATGGAGTGCACCTTGGCGGGATAGTCGTCCTTGTTGCGCTTGAAGTCGATGACGCGGAACCGGCGCTTGTGGCCGCCGCCCTTGTGCCGGGTGGTAATGCGGCCGTTGACGTTGCGCCCGCCGTTCTTGTGGAGCGGCGCGATAAGCGTCTTCTCGGGCTCGGTCTTGGTGATCTCGGAGAAGTCCGAGACCGTCATGAACCGGCGACCCGGTGACGTTGGTTTGTATTTCTTGATTGCCATCGGTTCCTAGACTCCCGGTCCGAACGCGTCGATGCTCTGTCCCTCGGCGACCGTGACGATCGCCTTCTTCCAGCCCGGGCGGGTGCCCACGCTGGCGCCGCGCCGCTTGGGCTTGGCCTGGACCTTCACGATGTTGACTGCCACCACGTCCACGCCGAAGACTTCCTCGACTGCCTGGCGGATCTGCGTCTTGTGAGCGTGCTGGAGCACCTTGAAGGTGTACTTGCGGCGCTCGGCGATGAGGCCGTAGCTCTTCTCCGACACCACCGGTGAGATCAGCACGCTGCGAGCGTCGCCGTTCATGCGTTTCTCCCTTCGAGCTGCTGGAGGGCGGCCTTCGAGACGGCCACGCGGCGGGCCCACACCAGATCGGCGACCTCGAGCGACCCCACGTCGATGACGTGCGCGCGATCGAGATTGCGGAACGAGCGGGCGACGGCGTCCTCCTCGGAGGTCACGACCACCACCATCGGGCCGCGGACGTGGAAGTCGGCGACGAGCTCGGCTGCCTGGCTGGTCTTCGGCGCCTTGAAAGCGGCACCGTCGATGGCTGCCAGCGTGCCGCCGGCCGCATGGGCCGAGAGCGCGATCTGCATTGCCTTGTGGTAGGCCTTGCGGTTGACCTTGCCGGTGTAGTTGCGGGGGCTGGGGCCGAACACGACGCCGCCGCCCGTCCACTGCGGTGCACGGGTTGTGCCTGCGCGGGCGCGGCCGGTGCCCTTCTGGCGCCACGGCTTCGCGCCGCCGCCCGAGACCATGCCGCGGGTCTTGGTGGCGTGCGTGCCCTGCCGGCGCGCAGCGAGCTCGGCCTTGACGACCTCGTGGACGAGGCTGTCGTTGCGCTCGAGGCCGAACGTGGCCGGATCGAGCTTGGCCTTGGTCGTCGCGCCGAGGACGGGTGCGTTGAGGGCGGCCATCAGCTCTCGCTCCGGATCTCGACGACGCCGCCGACCGAGCCGGGGACTGCGCCCTTGACCAGGATCAGGTTCTTCTCGGCGTCGACCTCGACGATGCGAAGGCCCTTCTGCGTCACGCGGGCGCTGCCCATGTGACCGGCCATCTTGATGCCCTTCATGACGCGGGCCGGGTAGGCCGCTGCGCCGATCGAGCCCGGGGCGCGCACGTTGTGCGAGCCGTGGGACACGGGGCCGCGGTGGAAGTTGTGCCGCTTGATGGTGCCGGCAAAGCCCTTGCCCTTGGAGGTGCCCGAGATCTTGACCTTGTCGCCGGGCGCGAAGGCCTCGACGGTGACGGTGTCACCCACGACCGGGCCCTCGACTCCGCGCAGCTCGAACACGTGCCGGTGCGGGCCGACGCCCGCGGTGGCCAGATGGCCGGCCTCGGGCTTGCTCAGCTTGCGCGGCTTGATCTCGCCGAACGCAACCTGCACAGCCGTGTACCCATCGACGTCCTGGGTGCGCACGGCGGAGACCGGGCAGGGACCCGCCTCGATCACGGTGACGGGCGTGACCTGGCCCGATTCCTGATCGAACAGCTGGGTCATCCCGATCTTGGTGCCGATGATGCCTTTGGATGCGAATTGAGCCATGAGTTAGAGCTTGATCTCGATGTCGACGCCGGCCGGCAGATCGAGCCGCATGAGCGAGTCAACCGTCTTGGGCGTGGGCTGATGGATGTCGATCAGCCGCTTGTGGGTACGGATCTCGAAGTGCTCACGTGAATCCTTGTCCTTGAAAGGACCGCGGATCACGCAGTACACGTTCTTCTCGGTGGGGAGAGGCACAGGGCCCGACACCGAAGCGCCGGACCGCTGCACGGTCTCCACGATCGAGCGAGCCGACAGGTCGACCTGGGTATGGTCGTAACCCTTCAGGCGTATGCGGATCTTTTGAGCTGCCACTTGTCAGTCGTTCCCGTCGATCGTTTGCTGATTGATTAGGCGATGATCTTTGTTACGGCGCCGGCACCGACGGTGCGGCCGCCCTCGCGGATGGCGAAGCGAAGTCCCTCGTCCATGGCGATCGGGGCGATGAGCTCGACGGTCATCTCGGCGTTGTCACCGGGCATGACCATCTCGACGTCGGCCTGCAGCTCGACCACACCGGTCACGTCGGTGGTGCGGAAGTAGAACTGCGGGCGGTACCCCTTGAAGAACGGCGTGTGACGGCCGCCCTCGTCCTTGGAGAGCACGTAGACCTGCGCCTCGAACTTGGTGTGCGGCGTGATCGAACCGGGCTTGGACAGCACCTGTCCGCGCTCGATGTCCTCGCGCTTGACGCCACGGAGCAGGCAGCCAACGTTGTCGCCGGCCTGACCCTGGTCGAGCAGCTTGCGGAACATCTCGACGCCGGTGACGACCGTCTTTGCGGTCTCCTTGTGGATACCGACGATCTCGATCTCCTCACCGGTGCGGACGATGCCCTGCTCCACACGGCCGGTCGCGACGGTGCCGCGGCCGGTGATGGTGAACACGTCCTCGACAGGCATGAGGAACGGCTTGTCGATCTCGCGCACGGGCTCGGGGACGTAGTCGTCCACAGCCTGCATCAGCTCGAGGATCTTCGGCGTCCACTCCGCGTCGCCCTCGAGCGCCTTCAGCGCCGAGACGCGCACCACGGGGATGTCGTCGCCGGGGAACTCGTAGCTGGAGAGCAGCTCGCGAACCTCGAGCTCGACGAGCTCGAGGAGCTCCTCGTCGTCAACGGCGTCGGCCTTGTTCAGCGCGACGACGATGTACGGCACGCCGACCTGGCGGGCGAGCAGGATGTGCTCGCGCGTCTGCGGCATCGGGCCGTCGGTGGCCGACACGACCAGGATCGCGCCGTCCATCTGGGCGGCACCCGTGATCATGTTCTTCACGTAGTCGGCATGACCCGGGCAGTCCACGTGGGCGTAGTGGCGGTTGACAGTCTCGTACTCGACGTGCGCCGAGTTGATCGTGATGCCGCGCTGCTTCTCCTCCGGCGCCTTGTCGATCTCATCGAACTTGGAAGCAACAGTGCCGGTGCCGTTCTCGGACAGGACCTTGGTGATGGCCGCCGTGAGGGTGGTCTTGCCATGGTCGATGTGACCGATGGTGCCGATATTCAGATGTGGCTTGTTGCGCTCGAACTTTTCCTTGGCCATTTCGGTCTCCTTTAGCCCTGTGCTTCAGTCA